>NZ_CP077378.1:3577500-4645825 GCF_019048565.1 Aeromonas sp. FDAARGOS 1406 | reverse complement strand
TCAAGCCCTACCTGCTGGCGACTCGCCTGCTCGGCAAGGATCCGCTGGACAGGATGATGAACCTGCCCGCCGTGCTGGCCCTGGGGGGGCATCAGCTGCTGGCCTGGACCGTCTCCGGCAAGTTGCGCTGGTACGCAGCCTCCATGGGGATGGGCGCCGCCCTGATCCTGGCCCTGCTGCTGCTCGGCTGATCCATGAGCCCAATATTGTGTGGCAGGCTCAGCGCCTGCCCGACTAGAACCTAGATGAGAGCTGATATCGTGACCTTACTCTGGATCTTGCTAATTCCCTTCATCGGCGGCTTGCTCTGCTGGCAGATGGAGCGGCTCGGCGGACAATTCGTTCGCTGGGTGGCCCTCGCCTCCATGAGCGCCTGTCTGGTGCTCTCCAGCGCCATCTGGCTCGGTGGTGACTTCACCCTCGCCAACCCCGGCCTCCCCGTCTGGGCAGCCGAGTGGCAACAACCCTGGATCCCCCGCTTCGGCATCTCCCTGCACCTCGCCGTGGACGGGCTGTCGCTCCTGATGGTGATCCTCACCAGCTTCATCGGCGTGCTGGCCATCCTCTGTTCCTGGAAGGAGATCGTCCAGCGCATCGGCTTCTTCCACCTCAACCTGTTGTGGATCCTGGGGGGCGTGCTCGGCGTCTTCATGGCGGTGGATCTGTTCCTCTTCTTCTTCTTCTGGGAGATGATGCTGGTGCCGATGTACTTCCTGATCGCGCTCTGGGGCCACTCGGTCACCGATGGCAAGTCGCGCATCAACGCCGCCACCAAGTTCTTCATCTACACCCAGGCGAGCGGCCTCATCATGCTGGTGGCCATCCTGGGCCTGGTACTGACCCACCACGCCGCCACCGGTGTTTTCACCTTCAACTATCAGGAACTGCTCAACACCCCCATGAGCAGCACGGTACAGTGGCTGCTGATGCTGGGCTTCTTCATCGCCTTCGCGGTCAAGATGCCCCTGGTGCCGCTCCATGGCTGGCTCCCTGATGCCCACAGCCAGGCGCCCACCGCAGGCTCCGTGGACTTGGCGGGCATCTTGCTGAAAACCGCGGCCTACGGCCTGCTGCGCTTCACTCTGCCGCTCTTCCCCGAGGCGTCCGCCGAGTTTGCCCCCTACGCCATGGTGCTCGGCCTCATCGGCATCGTCTATGGCGCCCTGCTGGCCTTTGCCCAGACCGATATCAAGCGGCTGGTTGCCTACACCAGCATCTCCCACATGGGCTTCGTGATGATCGCCATTTACTCCGGCAGCGAGCTCGCCCTGCAAGGGGCAGTGGTACAGATGATTGCCCACGGGCTCTCGGCCGCCGGCCTCTTCATCCTGTGCGGCCAGCTCTACGAGCGCCTGCACACCCGGGATCTGCGCCAGATGGGCGGTCTCTGGGGACGGTTGCGCTACCTGCCCGGCGTGATGCTGTTCTTCTCCGTTGCATCCCTCGGGATGCCGGGGACCGGCAATTTTGTCGGCGAGTTCCTGATCCTCATCGGCAGCTTCCAGGTGGCCCCCGTCATCACCGTCATCGCCACCTTCGGGCTGGTGCTGGCCTCGGTCTACTCCCTCATCATGCTGCAGCGGGCCTGCTTCGGGACGCCCCGGGAGGAGAGCATGCTCAAGGGGCTGGATACCCGGGAGCTGACCATGATGCTGACCATCGCCGGCCTCTTGGTGCTGCTCGGTCTCTATCCCCAGCCGGTGCTCGACACCGCCAGCAGCAGCCTCCTGAGCGTGCTGCACTGGTACGCGCTGCCGGGCACGGGGGCGCTGCAATGATGCTTTCTCTTTCGCCTTCCTTGTCCATGTCGGGAGCACTGTCATGACGTTTACTGTTTCTCAACTGCTGGCCCTGCTGCCCCTGTTGCTGACCACGGGGGCCATGGTGGCCCTGATGCTGGCCATCGCCTGGAAGCGCTGTGACGACACCGCCTTCGTGGTCACCATCATCGGCCTCAACCTCGCGCTCTTCTCCCTGCCCATCGTGATGGCCCAGGGGGATCAGGGGGTCACTCCCCTGCTGCAAGTGGACGCTTACGCGGTCTTCTACATGGGGCTGGTGCTCATCGGGGCCCTGGCCACCTGTACCTTCGGTCGCACCTGGCTCAAGGGCTATCCGGACAACCGGGAAGAGTTCTACCTGCTGCTGCTCATCGCCACCGCAGGTGGTCTGGTGCTGGCGGCCTCCCGTCACCTCGCCTCGCTCTTCATCGGGATCGAGATGCTGACCCTGCCCATGTTCGGTCTGGTGGGGTATGCCTATCGCGAGCGGCACTCGCTGGAAGCCAGCATCAAGTACATGGTGCTCTCCGCCAGTGCCACCGCCTTCCTGCTGTTCGGCATGGCACTGCTCTACGCCCAGGCCGGAAGCCTGAGCTTCAGCGATCTCGGTGTGACCCTGGCCCAGAGCCCGGCTCACCATCCGCTGCTGATGGGGGGCTTTGGCCTGATGCTGGTCGGTTTTGCGTTCAAGCTGTCCCTCGCCCCCTTCCACCTCTGGACCCCGGACGTCTATGAAGGGGCGCCGGCACCGGTGGCCACCTTCCTCGCCACCGTGAGCAAGATAGCCGTGTTCTGCGTGCTGCTGCGCTTCTACCTGGCTGTACCCGCCACCTCGGATCCCATGATCCACTGGCTGCTGGCGGCCATGGCAGTCATCTCCATCGTGGTCGGCAACCTCCTGGCGCTGATCCAGACCAACATCAAGCGGATGATGGGTTACTCCTCCATCTCTCACTTCGGCTATCTGCTGGCAGTGGTGGTGGCAAGCCGCCTCGGCGAGATGCCGGTGGAAGCGGCGGGTGTCTACCTGCTGATGTACCTGTTCACCAGCCTGGGGGCCTTCGGCGTCATCAGCATGATGTCCAGCCCCTATCGCGGCAAGGATGCGGACTCCCTGCACAGTTATCGCGGTCTGTTCTGGAAGCGCCCCTATCTGACGGCGGTGATGACGGTGATGATGCTCTCCCTCGCGGGTATCCCCATGACGCTGGGGTTCATCGGCAAGTTCTACCTCATCGGCGTCACCGTCGATGCCAAGCTGTGGTGGCTCAGTGGCGCCATCGTGCTCGGCAGTGCCCTGGGGCTCTACTACTACCTGCGGGTCATGGTCACCCTCTACCTGCGTGAACCCGGCATGCAACTGCGCGATGCCAGGGCCGACTGGGCCTTCTCCTCCGGGGGCCTGGTGGTGCTGCTCTCCGCCATTCTGGTGGTATTGCTCGGCATCTACCCCCAGCCCGTCATCAGCCTGGTGCAGGGCTTCCAACACGTGGTGCTGCGCTAGCCTCAGGTTCAGCTCACACAGCAAAACCGGCCTCCGTGGCCGGTTTTTTTATGTCCGCCAAGGCTCGGTCCGGCTTGCCCGTCTGGCAGGCGATACCAGATCCCTCCCCTCAATCCATGCCATATCCTCCAGCAAGCAGCTGGCGGAGCAGTGGGCTGAAGACGGCCTCGCCCCCATCGTGATCGTCTCCTCCTGCCCTCCCCATTCTCAGACCCATGCCCATAAAAAAAGGTTCATCGCGGCTTTCCGGGGAAGGCCGCCTTGATTTTCAGAAAAAAGTATTCTGAGTCCCTAAATCCATATGCCATGCGCTTTATCACTTTGATCTTGTTGTTCACCCCTTCCAGCACACTCGTGTGCATCGGGTAGTTTGCACTCGCCAGGATCCCCCGCATATATTTCGATAAATTTCGACCAAATCGTTGCAGCGGCGCTAGCCCGCTTTCCTTCACCTGCCGCATCCAGCTCCGCCATCGTCGCCATCCTTCCCACACGCTCGGCGCATACCAGATGCCCTTCAACGCCTCTTTCAGCACGTACACCATCGCCAGCGGTTGATTCGCCGCCAACAGCTCCTGCAACTTCACATCCTGTTTTTCACTCAGCTTCGCCCGATTACGTAGCAGCAACCAACGCGCACTTTTGACCACTTTTCGCGCCGGTTTATCGCTTTTCAGTGCATTCGCCTGCTCCACTCGCACCCGGTCCACCACCTCTCGGCCATAGCGAGCCACCACGTGGAACAGGTCGTAGACCACCTCCGCCTGCGGGCAGTGTTGCTTCACCTCCAGGTCGAACGCCGTGTTCATGTCCATCGCCACCGCCTCAATCTGCTGGCATCGCTCGCCGAGCTGCTCGAAGAAGGGACGGATAGCGGCCCGACTGTTGCCGTGCCCCACCCACAGGACGCGGGTTCGCTCGGCATCCATGATCACGGTGGCATAGCGGTGTCCCTTGTGCAGGGCAAACTCATCCATCACCAGCCGCCGCACCTCCCCAAGTTCGATGGTGCCCACACTAGTCTGCAAACGGCGCTTGTCGATCTCCTTGATGGTGTGCCAACCGACCCCGGTGAGCTGGCTGACATGGCGGATGGGGAGGTACTGAACGAGCGCTTCAATCCAGCACTGCATGCGCCGGGTGAGGCGGGAGCCAGAGGGGAGCCAGTCGATATGTTCACTGACGCGACCACAGCGCAGACAGTCGACGCGGCGAACAGGCAGTTGTAACCAGACTTGTCGGTCAAATAGGTCTCGCTCACGCACCCGGCGGATACGTTGGTCGTGGATCAATGGCGTGGGTTGCAGGCATCGGCGACAACGGGGCAAGAAGTCGGCGCGAGGCTCAAGGGTAAACAGGGTGTGATGGTTGGCAGAAAGCGCTTGGGCGATGACGGTATAACCTGGCCAGAAGGAGGTAATATCAATATGATGCACGGCGACAGCAGGGTGATGGTGGTGGTGTGTTTGGCGACAACCAGTTTACCAGCACCCTGTCTGTCAACTTCCACTTTCCCAGGATCCCGCGAAGAACCAAAAAAAACCGGCCACTGGGGCCGGTTTTTGGTTTCTTGCTGGCGCTTAACCCAGGCGAACCCGAGCATTGCGGAACATGCGCATCCAGGCGCCATCCTCACCCCAGTTGTCCGGGTGCCAGGAGTTGGCCACGGTGCGGAACACCCGCTCCGGGTGCGGCATCATGATGGTGGCGCGGCCGTCCGCACTGGTCACCGCGGTGATACCGTCAGGGGAGCCGTTGGGGTTGGCCGGGTATTGCACGGTGACGTTGCCGCGGTTGTCCACGAAACGCAGCCCCACCAGACCGCTCTGTTGCAGCGCAGCCAGGTGAGCGGCATCGCGCACTTCCACGCGCCCTTCCCCGTGGGAGACGGCAATCGGCATCACGGAGCCCGCCATCCCGGCGAAGAAGGCGGACGGGGAGTCCTGCACTTCCACCAGGCTGAAGCGCGCCTCGAAGCGCTCGGAGCGGTTGCGCACGAAGCGCGGCCAGAGATCCGCCCCCGGGATGAGGTCGCGCAGGTTGGACATCATCTGGCAGCCGTTGCACACCCCCAGGGAGAGGGTATCGCCGCGCTCGAAGAAGCGCTGGAACTGCTCACGGGCGTTGTCGTTGAACAGGATGGACTTGGCCCAGCCTTCCCCCGCCCCCAGCACGTCGCCGTAGGAGAAGCCGCCACAGGCCACCAGGGTCTGGAAATCTTCCAGCTTGATGCGCCCCTCGAGGATGTCGCTCATGTGCACGTCGACAGCGGTGAAGCCGGCGCGGTCAAAGGCGGCCGCCATCTCCACGTGGGAGTTGACCCCCTGCTCGCGCAGCACCGCCAGACGGGGAGAAACCCCGCGAGCGATATAGGGCGCGGCCACGTCGTCGGACGGGTTGTAGGTGAGCCTGGCCTGCAGACCCGGATCGGTGGCGTCCTGGCGGGCGGCATGCTCCTGATCGGCGCACTCCGGGTTGTCCCGCAGGCGCTGCATCTGCCAGCTGGTCTCGCCCCAGATGGTGCGAAGGGCGGTGCGGCTGGCGCGATAAACCTCGCTGCCGGCACGCTGGAACAGGATGAGGTCGTCTTCGCGCACCGTGCCCAGCACGTGGGAGCAGGCTGCCAGACCGTGACCGGCCAGCAGGGTCAGCACCGCTTCCTTGTCTTCGCGACGTACCTGGATGACGGCACCCAGCTCCTCGTTGAACAGGGCCGGCAGCAGGTCGCCACCCACGCGATCGAGCTGGATGTCGAGGCCGCAGTGACCGGCAAACGCCATCTCGGTCAGGGTGACGAAGAGGCCGCCGTCGGAGCGGTCGTGGTAGGCAATCAGCTTGCGATCCGCCACCAGCGCCTGGATGGCGTTGAAGAAGCCCTTGAGCTGGACCGGGTTGTCCAGATCCGGGGCGCTTTGCCCAAGCTGGCGATAGACCTGGGCCAGGGCCGAGGCGCCGAGGCGCTGCTTGCCGTTGCCAAGGTCGATCAGGATAAGGTCGGTCTCACCGAGATCGGTGCGCAGTTGCGGGGTCACGGTATTGCGCACGTCCTCGACCCGGGCAAAGGCGGAGATGAGCAGGGAGAGCGGCGAGGTGACGCTGCGCTCTTCGCCGTCCTGCTGCCAGCGGGTCTTCATGGACATGGAGTCCTTGCCCACCGGGATGGTGATGCCAAGGGCCGGGCAGAGCTCTTCGCCCACCGCTTTCACGGCTTCGTAGAGACCCGCATCTTCCCCCGGGTGCCCGGCGGCAGACATCCAGTTGGCGGAGAGCTTGACCCGCTTGAGGGAGCCGATATTGGCCGGTGCCAGGTTGGTCAAGGCCTCGGCCACCGCCATGCGGGCGGAGGCGGCATGAGAGAGCAGCGCCACCGGGGTGCGCTCGCCCATGGACATGGCTTCACCGTGGTAGCTGTCGTAGGTCGCGGCGGTAACGGCGCAGTCAGCCACCGGGATCTGCCAGGGGCCGACCATCTGGTCGCGGTTGACGAGGCCTGTTACGGTGCGATCGCCGATGGTGATGAGGAAGGACTTCTCCGCCACGGTCGGCAGGCGCAGCACGCGCTCGGCGGCGTCGCTGAGGGTGATGCCGTCCAGTTGCAGCGCCTTGCCCTGGGCAGGCAGGCTCTGCACGTCGCGGTGCATCTTGGGCGCCTTGCCAAGCAGCACGTCCAGCGGCAGATCGATGGGCTGGTTGTCAAAGTGATCATCAGAGAGAGTGAGATGCTTCTCTTCGGTGGCGGTGCCGATGACGGCATAGGGGGCACGTTCGCGCTCGCACAAGGCCTTGAACAGAGGCAGCTTGTCCTGGGCCACGGCCAGCACATAACGCTCCTGGGATTCGTTGCACCAGACTTCCAGCGGGCTCATGCCCGGCTCGTCGTTCGGAATGGCACGCAAGTCGAAGCGACCACCGCGATCCCCGTCGCTCACCAGCTCCGGCATGGCGTTGGAGAGACCACCGGCGCCCACGTCGTGGATGAAGACGATGGGGTTGTCGTCCCCCAGTTGCCAGCAGCGGTCGATCACTTCCTGGCAGCGACGCTCCATCTCGGGGTTGTCACGCTGCACGGAGGCGAAGTCGAGATCTTCGGCAGACTGACCGGACGCCATGGAGGAGGCTGCGCCGCCACCCAGGCCGATGTTCATGGCCGGACCACCCAGCACGATGAGGGCCGCCCCCACCGGGATCTCCCCTTTCTGAACGTGCTCGCTGCGGATGTTGCCGATACCACCTGCCAGCATGATGGGCTTGTGGTAGCCGCGCACCTCGACGCCGTTGTGGCTCGGCACCTGCTCTTCGAAGGTACGGAAGTAACCCAGGATGGCAGGGCGACCGAATTCGTTGTTGAAGGCGGCGCCGCCAAGGGGCCCTTCCTGCATGATGTCAAAGGCGCTGACGATGCGGCTCGGCTTGCCGAAGTCCTGCTCCCAGGGCTGCTCGAAACCGGGGATGCGCAGGTTGGAGACGGAGAAGCCCACCAGGCCCGCCTTGGGCTTGGCGCCACGGCCTGTCGCACCCTCGTCGCGGATTTCGCCGCCGGAGCCGGTGGCGGCCCCCGGGAAGGGAGAGATGGCGGTAGGGTGGTTGTGGGTCTCCACCTTCATCAGGATGTCGACACGCTCCTGGTGATACTGGTACTCACCGTTGGCGGGGCTCGGGAAGAAGCGGCCACCCTGGCTGCCTTCCATCACCGCGGCGTTGTCTTTGTAGGCAGACAGGACATGATCCGGCGTCTGCTCGAAGGTGTTCTTGATCATCTTGAACAGCGACTTGGGCTGCTGTTCGCCGTCTATGGTCCAGTCGGCGTTGAAGATCTTGTGACGGCAATGCTCGGAGTTCGCCTGGGCAAACATGTAGAGCTCGATGTCGTTGGGATTGCGACCCAGCCGGGTGAAGTTGGTCACCAGGTAATCTATTTCGTCATCGGCCAGGGCCAGACCCAGGGTCACGTTGGCCTCTTCCAGGGCGGCGCGACCACCACCCAGCACATCTACCTGGGTAAAGGGGCGCGGCTCGTGGTGAGCAAACAGGGCGGCGGCCTCGTTCATCTCGGCAAAGACCACTTCCATCATGCGATCGTGCAGCAGGGCCACGATCTCGCTACGCTGGGCCACGCTCAGCTCACCCTTGGCCTGCACGTAATAGGCAATGCCGCGCTCCAGCCGCTTGACCTGTTTCAGGCCGCAGTTGTGGGCGATGTCGGTTGCTTTGGAAGACCAGGGGGAGATAGTGCCGGGGCGGGGGGTAACGAGGAACAGCTGACCGCTGGGGGTGTGTTCCGGGATGGTCGGGCCGTAGCGCAGAAGCTGGCCCAAGGTCGCTCGCTCGGGGGGCGACAGCGGGCTCGTCAGCTCGGCAAAATGCACGTATTCCGCATAGACGCTTGCTATCTCTACTCCTCTCTGTGCGCAGCTCTGCAGCAGCTTGTGGACACGAAACTCAGACAGTGCTGGGGCACCACGCAAGATTTCCATATACCTTTCTCACCAAGTTTTAGAGTGTGGGGGGATTTGAGACGCGCGTATTATAGGGATCAGGCCCATCCTGAACAAACGTTTTTCTCATCTCGCGCGGTGTGACTCCCTTCATACTCTCTGGTATAAAGGTGCCTCTTTTTTGACAAATGCCGATTTTTTCAACAAGGGTACTCACCTACTTGCGCTGCATTTTTCGACTGTTCATCGGGATGATGTTGACGCTGGCCCTGGCCGGTTGCGACTTCTATCACCCCTCCAGCCAACTGGAGCAGATCCGCCAGCGAGGCGAGATCCGGGTTGGCACCCTCTATGGCCCCACTTCCTATTACCAGCGTGACGACACCGCACTGGGGTTCGACTACGAGCTGGCGCAGCTTTACGCCGACTGGCTGGGGGTCAAGCTGACCATAGTACCGGCCTACAGCACCGCCGAGCTGGTCGAGCAACTGCAAAAGGGCAAGCTGGATCTCGCCGCCGCCGCCATCGTCGTGACCCCGGAGCGGCGCAAGCTGTTCCGCTTCGGCCCTGGCTTCTACCAGGTCTCCCCCAAGCTGGTCTATCGCAACGGCTCCTCCAGGCCCAAGAACCTCGGTGACATCAAGGGCAACATAGTGGTGCCGGCGGGCTCTACCGGCGAGGACCTGATGAAGGAGCTGGCCAAGCAGTACCCCAACCTGAAGTGGAGCACCAATCGGGATGCGGACGTGGAGGAGCTGCTCAAGCAGGTCGCCGACGGCAAGGTGGACTACACCGTGGTGCAGGACACCATACTGGCCCGTACCCAGCGCTACTACCCCGAACTCACCGAAGGCTTGACCCTCGCCAGCAAGCAGACCGTGGCCTGGGCCATGACCAAGCTGCCCGACGACAGCCTCTACGCCAGCATCATCGACTTCTTCGGTCAGCGCTTCATGGATGGCGCCATCGCCAAGCTCGACGAGAAGTACTTCGGCCACGTACAGAACTTCGACTTCGTCGACACCCGAACCTTCTTGCAACGGGCCAAGAGCCTGCTGCCCAAGTACCAGGCGCTGTTCCAGACCCACGCCAAGGATATCGACTGGCGGCTGCTGGCCGCCATCAGCTATCAGGAATCCCACTGGGATCCCCAGGCTCGCTCCTACACCGGGGTGCGCGGCATGATGATGCTCACCGGCCCGACCGCCAAGGCGATGGGGGTAAACGATCGCACCCACCCGGAAGAGAGCATCAAGGGGGGCGCCCGCTACCTGCAGGAGATGATGGCGAAGGTGCCCGACTCGGTCCCGGCGGACGAGAAAGTGTGGTTTGCCCTCACCGCCTACAACATCGGCTACGGCCACATGATGGATGCCCGCCGCCTGACCAAGGAGCTGGGCAAGAACCCGGACGCCTGGAGCGACGTGAAAGAGGTGCTGCCCCTGTTGCAGCAGTCACGCTGGCATCGCAAGGTGCGCTATGGCTATGCCCGTGGCGGCGAGGCGCGCAACTATGTCAACAACGTGCGCCAGTACTACCAGAGCCTGCTCTGGCTCGACAACGAACAGCAGAAGGCCCATCGTCGCGAGGAGCTGGACGAGGACGACAGCAGCGAGCCGGACGTGCCGGCACAGCGTCCGGCCATCATCGCCGAAGTGGTCAAACAGATCATCACCCCCTAGCCTCGCCGGGGGTGTGTTTTCCTGCCCTGTTCTCTGTTACCATCCTTGGGTATACGAGGGGCGCTGGAGCGAACTTATTGCAATGTATTCATTGCGTTGCAGTTCCTGCCAAGGGCCCTTCGGCCCCACGCAAGACCAGGGAGGAGAACAGGATGCGAGCACGCAGAAGAGCCATGTTGGCCCGAAAAACCAAATGTGCCTGGAGCCCGAGACGCAAGCTCAAGCTAGCCGACATGAAACGCAAGATCTGGCACAGAAACCGCTCCTTCACGCTGCTGATAGCGGAGCACACAGTATAAACCCGGCATCAGCCGGGTTTTTTTATGCCTTGTCAGGCTGCGCTTCAAACAGAACGGTGCGCTTGGAGACCAGGGTGTTGCAGTGGTTGCAAAAATAATCCACCGCGCCGCAAGCCCGAAGCCGCTCCAGCTCCTGCCCGCAGGCAGGACACAGGGTCCGGATGCGATAACGGGCCTGACATTGGCCACACGTCGTCTCTCGGCTGCGGCTGTCCAGTTCGCCCTGACAGGCAGGGCAGGTCAGCGTGTTCATTCTCTTCTCGACTCCTCTTTACGTCACTGTGCACCGGCGTCACTCGCAGCCCCTCTCCCGGTTTGTCTGCCCTGAGGAGGGCCACCAAGAAAAACGGCTGCCGGGAAGGGCAGCCGCAGGGCTTTATTTCTTCGCTTTGGCCTTGAGCAGGCGCTTGCGCTGGCGTTCCTGGCTCAGGGTCAGGGTGTTCTTCTTGCCCTCGAACGGGTTGACCGACTCCTGGAACTCCACCCGGATCGGGGTCCCCATGATCTTCAACGACTTGCGGAAGTAGTTGATGAGGTAGCGCTTGTAGGAGTCAGGCAGGTCGTTCAACTGGTTGCCGTGGATCACGATGCGCGGCGGGTTGTAGCCACCGGCGTGGGCATACTTCAGCTTGACCCGGCGACCATTCACCATGGGCGGCTGGTGATCTTCCTGGGCCATCTGCATGATGCGGGTCAGCATGGCGGTGCTGGTGCGGCGAGTCGCGGACTCGTAAGCCTCGTTGATGGATTCGAACAGGTGACCGACGCCGCTGCCGTGCAGGGCGGAGATGAAGTGCACCCGGGCGAAGTCGATGAAGCCCAGGCGTCTGTCCAGCTCGCTCTTGACGTCCTCTTTCACCTTCTGATCCAGGCCGTCCCACTTGTTGACCACCAGTACCACGGAGCGGCCGCTGTTGAGCACGAAGCCGAGGATGCTCAAGTCCTGATCCGTGATGGTCTCCCGGGCGTCAATGACCAGCAGGCAGACGTTGGCATCTTCAATCGCCTTGAGCGTCTTGATGACGGAGAACTTCTCCACCGTCTCGTGCACCTTGCCACGGCGACGCACGCCGGCGGTGTCGATGACCACGTATTTCTGATCGTCGCGCTCCATGGGGATGTAGACGGAGTCGCGGGTGGTACCCGGCATGTCGTAGACGATGACCCGATCTTCACCCAGCATGCGGTTGGTCAGGGTCGACTTGCCGACGTTGGGACGACCGACGATAGCAAATTTGATGGGCAGGTCGGCGAACGGCGTCTCCTTGGTGTCTTCCCGGGTGTCGAGCTCACCGGCAGCCACCATGCGCAGCAGGGCCTCTTCGTCGAACTCCTCCAGCTCCTCTTCCTCTTGTGCCTCGGTGGCAGAGCCGACCAGGGTCTCGAGGTGGGGGGCCAGGGCCAGCTCCAGCAGGCTCAGTACACCACGGCCGTGGACGGCCGCCATCTGGTAGACCTCGCCCAGGGCCAGACCGTAGAACTCGGACACCGCGGAGTCACCGTCGATGCCGTCGGTCTTGTTGGCCACCAGAAACACCTTCTTGTGGGTCTTGCGCAGGTGCTCGGCGATGGCCTGATCCGCCGCGGTGAGACCGGCACGGGCATCCACCATGAAGAGCACCACATCGGCCTCTTCGATGGCCAGCAGGGACTGCTCGGCCATCTTCAGCTCGATCCCCTCCTCGGTGCCATCGATACCGCCGGTATCGACCACGATAAATTCCAGCTCGCCCAGCTTCGCCTGGCCATATTTGCGGTCCCGGGTCAGGCCGGGGAAGTCGGCAACCAGGGCATCCCGGGTACGGGTCAGGCGGTTAAACAGGGTGGATTTCCCCACGTTGGGGCGGCCCACCAGGGCAACTACAGGAGTCATAAAAGCCTCATTCTCAAGACGACAAAGGCTCCGGGTCCGAAGACCAGGAGCCGGATATTCACATTATCGGACGATCAAGGACGCTTGAGGGCGTACAACTTGCCGTCACGGCTCTGCACATACAGTGTGTCACCCTCCACCAGCGGAGCGGCATAGAGACCACTGCTGTCGAGCTGCTGCATGGCCTTGATGGTCCCGTCGGTACGGTCCAGCCAATACAGGTAACCTTCCACATCGCCGACCACCACATAGTCACCCAGGATGACGGGGGCGGTCACGGTGCGGTTTTCCAGCTGGGTGTTGGACCACAGCTCGAGACCGTTGCGACGATCGACCGCAAACAGATGGCTGCGGCTGTCGGTCAGCACGATGGCATTGCCGGTCACCACCATGTCGCGATAACCGGAATACTTGCGTTTCCACACTTCGTCGCCGCTCATCAGCTTGCGCGCCATCAACTGGCCGTTGTAGGCGATGGCGTAGAGCTCATCACCGGCAATCAGCGGGCTGGCATCGACGTCCACCATCCGATCCAGTTCGGTGGCGCCGCGCGGGTCAGCCACCTTGGATTGACGCACCGGCTGGCCGTTGCTCAGCAGGGCGATGCCCACCTTGCCATCGGCGCGGCCATAGATGACGGCACCGTTGGTGATGATGGGGGCGCCGGCACTGCGCAGGGTCAGGGGCGGCTGCTCTTCGGACAGGGTCCACTGCAGCTTGCCCTCGTCGGTATCGAGCGCCACCAGACGGCCGGAGGTGGTCAGCACCACCACGCGGCCATCCTCGACGGCGGGGCTCGCCACCACTTCCCCAGGAACCGTGGTCTGCCACAGCACTTCGCCGTTGGCCTCGTTCAGGGCGTAGACCACCCCGTTTTCGGACCCGAGGAACAGCTTGCCGTAGCGGGAGACCAGGCCACCGGAGAGACGGGCGCTGCGCTTGTCGGCGTTGATGGGCAGATCTGCCAGATCCACGCTCCACAGCTCCTTGCCGCTCTCGCGCTCGAAGGCGGTCACATCGCCATCACGGGCCGCTGCATAGATGCGGTCCTCTTCCACCACCGGCTTGAGCTGGGAGTAGAAGTTGCCGATGCCATCCCCGACCGAGGAGGACCAGGCGGTATCGGCAGTGAACGCGGACTCGACCTTGGGCAGGGGCGCCATGGGGTTGAGATCCTCTTCCGAACTGAACAGGGAGCAGCCCTGCAAGGCGAAGGAGACAGCCACCCCCAGCGCCATTCGCTTGTACAGATTACGCATCCGGAGCCTCGCCCGCAGTGACGGCTGGCAGCGCCAGATCATCCATCTTCAGCTTGAGTTCGGCGCTGCTCTGCAGGCCACCTGCATCCGCCGCTGCCTGATAGGCATCACGCGCTTCTTCGGCCTTGCCCTGCTTTTGCAGGATGTCGCCGCGCACTTCCGCCACCTGGGCCTTGAAGGCGTCGTTGTTGATCTTGCCAAGCTGGGCCAGGGCCTCGTCAGCCTTGCCCTGATCGCTCAGGACCCGTGCCAGACGCAGGGCCGCGATGGGCTTGATGCTGTCATCGCCACTGGCGGCCACCAGGGTCAGCTGCTCGGCAGCCAGATCCAGCTTGCCCGCCTTGACGGCGGCCGCAGCCAGTTGCAGAGCGGCCAGCTCGGCATAGGCGTCCCCCTTGTGAGCGGTAATGAAGCTCTTTGCCTGCTCCAGGGCGGCGTCGTCCCCCTTGGCGAGCTGGGCGGTCATCTCGTTGTAAGCCTGGGAGGCGGCTTCCTGGTTGTTCTGCTGCATCTCGTTGTAGTAGCGCCAGCCAAAGAGGCCGACCAGACCGATCACGGTCCCGGCGATCACCGAGGTGCCGTTCTCTTTCCACCAGTTCTTGATGACCTCAACCTGTTGTTCTTCAGTGGTATACACTTCCACAGCTTACTCTCCTTTCGCTGCCAGCAGGGCGATGGCGGCATCGACCGAGACGGTCTGTTGCTCGGCCTGGCCACGCAGATATTTGATGGTGATCTCCCCGCTTTGCACCTCGGTCTCCCCAAGGATCAGGGCAATGGCCGCGCCGCTCTTGTCGGCACGCTTGAGTTGTTTCTTGAAGTTGCCGCCGCCGCAGTGGCTCATGAGGCGCAAGTCCGGCAGAGCATCGCGCAGGCGCTCTGCCAGGGCGAAGCCAGCCTGCTCGGTCCCCTCACCCACCATGCAGAGATAGACATCCACCGCCGGGCGGATGTCAGCATTGAGCTCGAGGGTTTCAAGCATCAGCACCAGACGCTCCATGCCCATGGCAAAGCCCACCGCCGGGGTCGGCTGGCCACCGAGCTGCTCCACCAGGCCGTCGTAGCGACCACCGGCACAGACGGTGCCCTGGGCCCCCAGGCTGTTGGTCACCCACTCAAACACGGTCAGGTTGTAGTAGTCGAGGCCGCGCACCAGACGCTCGTTCACCTCGAACTGGATGCCAGCCGCCGTGAGCAGGCGCTTGAGCCCTTCGAAGTGAGCCAGGCTCTCTTCGCCCAGGTGGTCGAACAGACGGGGGGCACCCGCCAGGATGGCCTGCACTTTTTCGTCCTTGGAATCGAGCACCCGCAGGGGGTTGCTGTACATACGGCGCTGGCTCTCTTCGTCCAGCTCGCTCTTGTACTGTTCCAGATAGGCGACCAGGGCATCGCGATAGGCGGCACGTTCGCTGCTCTGGCCGAGGGTATTGAGCTGCAGGGTCACGTGATCGCTGATGCCGAACAGACGCCACAGGCGGTGAGTCAGCATGATGAGCTCGGCATCGATGTCCGGCCCGTTGATACCGAACAGCTCGACCCCGAACTGGTGGAACTGGCGATAACGGCCTTTCTGGGGACGCTCGTGGCGGAACATGGGGCCCATGTACCACATCCGGCGTTCCTGGTTGTAAAGCAGACCGTGTTCGATGCCGGCACGCACGCAACTGGCGGTCCCTTCCGGACGCAGGCTCAGGCTGTCGCCGTTGCGGTCTTCAAAGGTGTACATCTCTTTTTCGACCACGTCGGTCACTTCACCGATGGCACGCTTGAACAGATGGGTCTGCTCGACGATGGGCATGCGCACTTCGCTGTAGCCATAGCTGGCCACGACCTGGCGCAGGATCTGTTCTACTTTCTGCCATACCGGGCTCTGCTCCGGCAGGCAATCATTCATACCGCGAATAGCTTGGATCTGTTTTGCCACGTTGATACTCGAGAAAAAGAGGTAAAATTTGGCCGCATTATAGGGATTTTCGACCCCGAGGTAAAATCGGGTGCCCGGATGCGGGATGTAAAATCAACAACCTAAAGCCGGGGCCACCCCAGGTGGCCCCGTCATCGTTCAACCTTTGTCCACCTGGATCTGGTTGGCCGGATCCAGCATGGCAGCCCGGGCACGGATGCGACGCTCCAGGGTCGGGATCAAATCCTTGTTGTCGAGCCGGTCGACCCGCTGGCCCCCCTCGTAGAAGGCACTCTTGTTGGCGGCGCCCGCAAGGCCGAGATCGGAGACCAGCGCCTCCCCCGGACCGTTCACCACACAGCCGATGATGGAGACATCCATCGGGGTGATGATGTCTTCGAGCCGCTCTTCCAGGGCGTTGACCGTGCCGATGACGTCGAACTCCTGACGGGAGCAGGAGGGACAGGCGATGAAGTTGATGCCGCGGGAACGGATACGCAGTGATTTGAGGATGTCGAAGCCCACCTTCACCTCCTCCACCGGATCGGCGGCCAGAGAGATACGCAGGGTGTCGCCAATCCCTTCGCTCAGCAACATGCCAAGGCCAATGGCGGACTTGACCGCGCCGGCGCGAAAACCGCCCGCTTCCGTGATGCCCAGATGCAGAGGCTGATCAATCTGCTTGGCCAGCAGGCGATAGGCACCGACCGCCAGGAAGACATCGGACGCCTTGACGCTCACCTTGAAGTTCTCAAAGTTGAGGCGATCCAGGTAATCCACGTGGCGCATGGCGGACTCCAGCAGCGCCTCCGGGGTCGGCTCGCCGTATTTCTCTTGGAGATCACGCTCAAGGGAACCGCCGTTGACGCCGATGCGGATGGGGATGTTGTAGTGACGGGCGCAATCCACCACCGCACGCACCCGCTCTTCGTTGCCGATGTTGCCCGGGTTGATGCGCAGGCAGTCGGCCCCGTACTCGGCCACTTTGAGGGCGATGCGGTAGTCGAAGTGGATATCGGCGACGATGGGGATGCGGGTCTGCTGCTTGATGAGCTTGAACGCTTCCGCCGCCTCCATGGTGGGGACGGAGACCCGGACGATGTCGGCGCCGACCCGCTCGATCCGCTGGATCTGCTCGACGGTAGCGGCCACGTCCGTGGTCTTGGTGTTGGTCATGGTCTGTACCGTGATGGGGGCATCGCCCCCAACCGGCACGTTGCCGACCATGATCTGCCTGGATTTGCGACGAACGATGGGAGATTCGTGTGCGGACTTTTCGTGAACAGACATGGCGGACTGATTACTCCTGCGGCAGTGAGAAGCGGGCAGTCCGGCCGTTGTTGTAACGGCTCATGTCGAAGGACTTGCCCTGATATTCGAGATTGACCGCCATGGGCGCGCCAATGATGAATCTGAGTGGCTCGGGTCCTTCCAGTACCAGTTCGTCGTTCGCCTTCTTCAGACCGCTGAACAGGGTCTTGCCGTTGGCATCCTTGACGTCCAGCCAGCAATCGGCGGTGAAGCTCATCTTGAGCTGGGGCGCCTTGGCGGGCTCGGTGGTCGTGCTCTCGGCAGTCGAGACCGCACCGGAAACGTTCGTCGGGACGGCTGCGCTGGCATCCGTAGCGACCACAGGCAGGGTCGCGGTGGCACCGCTCACCACAACCTGGGTGGACACGGCATCGGACGCTGCGGGCAGCACGGGCTCGGCGACCTCCACGGCGGGGGCAACATTCGCTTCCGGCGTATTGACGGTCGCGCTCATCTCGGTCGCCGCCAGGGCGTCGTCACCGGCGGAGCGGCGCGCCGTGCTCTGCCACCACCAGGCGACGGAGAGCCCGATCAGCACCAGGATCACCAGCCAGGTCACCACCTTGAGCCGGCTGTCATTGGCCTGCTGGCGGGAGCGACGGGAGAAGCTCTGCATGTCGATGTTGTCGGGGGGAGTCAGTCCCAGCTTCTCGTAGGCGGCGAGGATGGTCTCCTCGGGAATGCCCACGAGCTTGGCATAGGCCCGCAGATAGCCACGAATGAAGGTATGGGACGTGTGCTTGTCATAGGTATCCGCTTCGATGGCGGCGATCAGGGTCAGACGAAGGTGAATGCGGGACGCAACCTGTTCCCGGGTCCAGCCGAGCTGTTCACGGGCGTTGCGCAGCAGCTGGCCTGGGCCCGCTGCCTGGGAGTCGTCTTGGAAATCGTGTGGCTGTTCAGTAGTCATTGGCTAAGTAACGCTTGGCTTGTTGCGAAGTGGGATATTGCCTTACCAGCTCAGTCCCGAATTGGTGAAGTAATGCCGGTTTGTCCATGGCCTGGGCCAGCCGCAGCCGGAGCCAGAGGCTCTCCTCGTTCTCCTCTGCCACGTCGGCAAAGCGCGCGAGGTAAGACTGGACATCAGGAAGCTTGCCATCTTTCATGGAAAGCTCGGCCATGTCCAGCAATAACCTAGGATTGCGGGGATTATACCCCAAGGCCAGACGATAATACTCGCCAGCCTTGTCATTTCTGTGATTTTGCATCGAGCAGAGCGCCGCATTCTCGTAGGTATCGGCGATCTTCACGTAATCGGGCTGGCTGACGGCCTGCAAGAACGCCTTTTCCGCTTCGTCGAAGCGGCCACGGTTGCAGAGGAAGGCGCCATAGTTGTTCATCGCGTCAGCATTGGACGGATCCATGGCCAGCGCTTTCTTGTAGCTCGCCTCGGCGGCCTTGAAATCCGACACCTGCTGGTAGAAATAGGCAAAACCGATGTAGACCTGAGGATTGTTGGGATCGTACTGAAGGGCGCGGTCGAGGTTGAATTTGGCCTGCTCGGCATTGCCCTGGCGCAGATACTGGATACCCAGATCGAGACGAGTCTGGGCGGCGGCCTTGAGGTCGGGACCCACTTCACGCTGGGTCGAATTCTGGCCAGCGTAAGTGGTCTCTGTGACACAGCCTGGCAGCGCACAGAGCGCTGCCACTACGATCAATGTACGGATATCCATTTCCTGTCTATACAATGGCTTAGGAGTTAAACCATTTTGACGGAAATCCCATCCTGTTGCATCCGATTTTTCATGGTGCGCTTGGTGCGGTCGATCACCTCCCCCACCAGCTGCCCACAGGCGGCGTCGATGTCGTCACCACGGGTCTTGCGTACGATGACGGTCAGGCCGTATTCCATCAACACCTTGGAGAAACGGTCGATACGGCTGTTGCTCGGCTTGCCAAACGGGTTGCCCGGGAAGGGGTTGAACGGGATCAGGTTGATCTTGCAAGGGGTTTCCTTGAGGACCTTGGCCAGCTCATGGGCATGCTGCATGTCGTCGTTGATGTGATCGAGCAGCACATACTCCACGGTCACCCGGCCGCCGTTGGCGTTGGACTTGGCCAGATAGCGGCGTACCCCGGCAAGGAAGGACTCGATGTTGTACTTGTCGTTGATCGGCATGATCTCGGAGCGAAGCGCATCGTTCGGCGCATGCAGGGAGATGGCCAGGGCAACGTCGATCTGGTCCCCCAGCATATCCAGCGCCGGCACCACACCGGAGGTGGAGAGAGTGACGCGGCGCTTGGAGATGCTGAAGCCGAAGTCATCCATCATCAGTTTCATGGCCGGTACCACGTTGGCGAGGTTGAGCAGCGGCTCACCCATGCCCATCATCACCACGTTGGTGATGGGGCGCTTGCCGCCCACCACTTTGGCGGCACGCCACACCTGGCCGATGATCTCGGAGACTTTCAGGTTGCGGTTGAACCCTTGCTGGGCGGTGGAGCAGAAGGTACAGGCCAGGGCGCAGCCCACCTGGGAGGAGACGCACAGGGTAGCGCGGTCCGCTTCCGGAATGTAGACGGTCTCCACCTCCTGATCGCCCACCTGCAGCGCCCATTTGATGGTGCCATCGGCGGAGCGCTGTTCACGGCTGATCTCGGGGGCACGGATCTCGGCAATGGCCTTGAGCCGCTCGCGCAGCGCCTTGTTGACGTTGCTCATCTGATCGAAATCATCACAACCGAAGTGATAGATCCACTTCATTATCTGGTCTGCCCGGAACGGCTTCTCGCCCAACTCGACGAAGAAGGCACGCATGGCATCCCGGTCGAGATCCAGCAGGTTGGTTTTTGTTTCGCTCATCAGGGGCCTCAGCTCACACACTTCATAAATTATCGGCTGACCTACGTCAGGGGGCGGCATTGTACAAATAATGGGTCTGGCTTTCCACCTGGAGAATAAGTGGATATTGGCCGGATGACCAAAAAACAAAAGGGAGCCGAAGCTCCCTTGGTCACCAGCAGACAACATCAGCCGCGCGGGCAGATCTCGTCGTCGGAGAAGAAGTAGGCGATTTCACGGGCGGCAGAGGCCGGGGCATCGGAGCCGTGGACGGCGTTGCGATCGATGCTCTCGGCGTAGCAGGCGCGCAGGGTGCCGGCCAGTGCCTCTTTCGGGTTGGTAGCGCCCATGATTTCACGGTGACGGCGGATGGCGTCTTCACCTTCCAGCACCTGTACCATGACGGGGCCAGAGGTCATGAAGCCGACCAGACCATCATAAAACGGCTTGCCCTGGTGCTCGGCGTAGAAACCGGCGGCCTGTTCGCTGGTCAGGTGCAGCATCTTGGCAGCAACCACTTTCAGACCGGCGCTTTCGAAGCGGCTGTAAATGGCACCAATCAGGTTCTTGCTGACCGCATCCGGCTTGACGATGGAGAAGGTACGTTCGATAGCCATTGAGTTCTTTCCTTAACTACAGAGTTTTATTGTAGGAATCCATGTTCGGCGGCGATTATACGTAAACAAAAAACGAAATAACACACAAAAAATCAACTTTTTGTTAAACAAAAGAATCCTTGAAACAACATGGTGACTCATCTTGTGCCAGGGCAGAGAGAAAAAATGTGCGCTTGCGCACGATCGGCATGCTAATGCCTCAAAACCGTATCAATTGCTCAGCAAAGCAGCACTGGAAAGGGCACCCTGAGGTGCCCTTGTGATGCCGTTCACTGACTCAGCGCGTCTCCGCCATCAGGGTATGGGCGATGGTGCGCATCCCCAGGGTATTGGCCCCGGGCGCCCACAGACTGTCGCCGTTCTCGCTGAAACAGGCGGCGAGATCGACATGCAGCCAGCCTCTTCCCTCATCAGGGACAAAGCGGGAGAGGAAGCCCGCCGCGTTGGAGGCGCCCCCCGGTCCGCCGCCCGGCACGGGGCGGCTGTTGGCGGTGTCGGCATAGTGGGACGGGCACTGCTGGCGATGCCAGGGCTCCAGCGGGAGCGGCCATGCAGGCTCCTGCTCCGCATCCGAATAGGCCATGGCGCGGCTCACCAGCCCCTTGTCCAGTCCAAACAGGGCGTTGTAACGCCCTCCCAGCGCCATTACGGCCGCCCCGGTGAGGGTGGCGGCGTCGATGATGAGCGGCGCACCAGACTCGCCGGCCAGTTGCAAGCCGTCGGCCAGGATCAGACGCCCTTCGGCGTCGGTATTGACCACCTCCACCGTGGTGCCGTTCTTGTAGGTGAGGATGTCACCCAGCTTGTAGGCATGCCCGGATACCAGGTTCTCGGCGCAGCAGAGGATGAGCTTCACCCGCTTGTCGAGGCCACGCAGAATGGCCAGCGCCAGCGCGCCGGTGACGATGGCGGCACCGCCCATGTCGTGTTTCATGGTCAGCATGCCCTGGGAGGTCTTCATGGAGTAGCCGCCGGAATCGAAGGTGATCCCCTTGCCCACCAGGGCGGCCGCTACCGGCGCCTTGGGATCCTTACCCGGATTGAAATCCAGCTCCAGCATCACGGGCTCGCGGTCACTGCCACGACCCACCTGATAGAGACCGACCCAGCCCGCCTGTTGCAGCGCCTCTCCCTTGAGGATGCGATGGCTGATCCGGTCCGGTGCCAGCTCGGTGAGGAAGGCGGCGGCTTCGACCGCCAGCTCCAGCGGCCCCAACTGCTCCGGGGTGGCGTTGGTCATCTCCCGCACCCAGCGCCCGCACAGCCAGCGCGCCTCCAGCTCCTCCCTGTCCTCCTCGGACGAAGTGGCCCACTGCAATCCCACTTCCGCCTTGGGCGTCTGCAGCCCCTGGGCAAAGGCCCACTGCTGCTCCCGCTCCCAGTGGCCAGCCAGGACCACCTGCTGGATCCCCTGGCTACACAGGCGCCGCGCCGCCTGCTGGATATCCAGCAAGGGAGTGGCGCTCACCAGATGGATCACCATGCCGTCGGCACGGTGGGAGAGCAGTGCCCCCTCCCCCCACTCGGCCGGTGCAAACTCTCGGCTCAACCAGACGTTCATGCGCACACCTCCTGCAACCAGCGGGCAATCGTGCGAAGACCATGGCCCTTGGCCCCGGTCGCCCAGAGCTCATTGCCCGACTTCTGATAGGAAGCGGCCAGGTCCAAGTGCACCCAGCCCTTGCCTTCGTCACGGACGAAGCGCGACAGGAACGCCGCTGCCGTGGTGGCGCCGGCAGTACCTTCTGCGGACGCCACATTGCCCAGCTCGGCAAAGGCCGAGGTGAGCTGGCCTGCGTGCCAGGGTTCGAGCGGCAGCGGCCAGGCCTTCTCGTTTTCGGCGTTGGCGGCAGCCAGCGCGCGCACCTGCTCCGCCTCATCGAGGGCAAACACGGCATTGTAGTCGCGGCCCAGCGCTGTCTTGGCGGCGCCGGTCAGGGTGGCAGCGTCGAGGATGTAGGCAGCCCCGCTTTCGCTGGCGGCCAGCAGGCCGTCTGCCAGCACCAGGCGACCTTCCGCGTCGGTATTCTGGATCTCGACCGAGATGCCGTTGCGATAAGTGAGGATGTCGCCGAGCTTGAAGGCGTGGCCGGAGACCAGGTTCTCGGCGCAGCAGAGGATGAGCTTGACCCGCTTGTTCAGGCCACGGCTGATGGCCAGCGCCAGGGCGCCGGTCACCATGGCGGCGCCGCCCATATCGGACTTCATCGGCAGCATGTTGTCGGAGGACTTCATGGAGTAGCCGCCGGAATCGAAGGTGATCCCCTTGCCCACCAGCGCCGCGACCACGGGGGCGTTGGCATCCCCGGTAGGGTTGTAGTCGAGCTCCAGCAGCACGGGCTCGCGCTCACTGCCACGGCCCACCGACCAGATCCCGATATGACCCGATTCACGCAAGGCCTCGCCAGCGGTGATGCGGGCGGTCACCTTGTCACCGCCGAGGCTGCGAATGAGCAGCAGAGCGGACTCCGCCAGGCTCATGGGGTAGATGGCTTCCGGGCAGCCGTTGGTCACCTCGCGCACCCAGTGGGTCGCTTTGAGCAAGGCGGCGAGTTCGGCCGCTTCCTGCTCGCTCTGTTCACCAAAATCGAGCTCGCGAACCCCCTTGGCGGCATAGAAGCCCTGGGCAAAGGCGTAACGACGCTCCCCATTCCACCCCTCGCCCACCAGCTTGATGCGCTTGATGCCGCTCGACTCGAGGCGTCTGGCACCGCGCTGGATGGCGCGCAGCGCCTCCTTCTCCTGGCCAGCGGCCAGATGGAGATGGGCCTCGTCCCCGTTGAAACTGAGCAGGGCACCCTCGCCCCACTGGGCGGCGGCAGCCTGGGACGACAACCTTACGTTCATCATGTCAGCCATGTTCTCTTGCTTCCTTTTTATTGGCACTTTCATCAACGAATAGGGAAATCACGGGCACAAAAAAGGCCGCTCCCTCAAGGGTCACGGCCTTCACCATATCATTACTGCACCATGAGATGCTGCACGCGCAATTCACTCATGTGTAATTAAGGGGTCATCAGTGGCGCTCGGACGCCAGATTCAGGGTGTACTTGGGCAGTTCCACCACCAGATCCTCGTCCGCCAGTCTGGCCTGGCAGCTGAGACGGGATTCCGGCTCCAGCCCCCACGCCTTGTCCAGCATGTCGTCTTCCAGCTCGTCGCTCGGCTCGAGGGAGTCGAACCCTTCCCGCACCACGCAATGGCAGGTAGTACAAGCACAGGACTTCTCGCAAGCGTGCTCGATCTCGATGCCATTGCGCAGCGCGATATCCAGAATGGTTTCACCGGTCGCACCTTCGAGGGCTGCGCCGTCCGGACAGAGCTCGGGATGGGGCAGAATAATCAGTTTTGGCATATCACACCTTGTTGACGTTTTGTCCGGTCAGCACCTTGCGGATGGAGGCATCCATCCGGCGGGCTGCAAATTCGCCACTGGCAGCGTCCGCCGCCTCGATGGCCTCTTTGATCTGGTTGGTGGTGCCCGTGCTGCGCATGGTCAGCAGATGGGCGATGGCGGCATCCAGCTCGGCCCGCTCGGCGGGGCTCAATAAAGCCTCGCCATCGGCGGTCAGGGCGGCGTTGAGGCTCTCGACCACCCGGTCGGCCTCGACCTGCTGCTCCGCCAGCATGCGGGCGTCCATGTCCTGCTGGGCATTGGCGATGGAAGCGCTCAGCATGTTGAGGATGTCATCTTCCCCCAGCCCGTAGGAGGGCTTGACCTGGATCTCGGCCTGCACGCCGGAGGATTTCTCCATGGCGCTGACCGACAGCAGACCGTCCGCATCCACCTGGAAGGTAACGCGAATGTGGGCCGCCCCCGCCGCCATGGGCGGAATGCCGGTCAGGGTGAAGCGGGCCAGGGAGCGGCAATCCGCCACCAGCTCGCGCTCCCCCTGCACCACGTGGATGGCCATTGCAGTCTGGCCATCCTTGAAGGTGGTGAACTCCTGGGCGCGGGCCACCGGAATGGTGGTATTGCGCGGGATCACCTTCTCGGCGAGGCCGCCCATGGTCTCCAGACCCAGGGAAAGCGGGATGACGTCCAGCAGCAGCATCTCGGCGTCGGGCTTGTTGCCCACCAGGATGTCGGCCTGGATGGCGGCACCAATGGCCACCACCTTGTCAGGGTCGATGCTGGTCAAGGGGGTGCGGCCGAAGAACTCGCCCACCCGCTCGCGCACCAGCGGCACCCGGGTCGAGCCACCGACCATCACCACTTCCAGCACCTCTTCCTGCTCGAGACCCGCATCGCGCAGGGCGCGCCGACAGGCCTGCAGGGTGCGCTTGACCAGGGGCTGGATCAGCTCGTCAAACTGGCTGCGGGTGACGGTACCCTGCCAGCCGGCAAAGGTGCAGGCAACGGCATCGGCATCGGTGAGGCCGTGCTTGATGCTGGCCGCCGCATCCAGCAACTCGCGCTGGGTACGGGCATCGAGCTGACCGGACAACCCGGCTTGCTCTTTGAGCCAGTCCGCCAGCAGATGGTCAAAATCGTCACCACCGAGTGCCGAGTCGCCACCGGTGGCCATCACCTCAAACACCCCGCGATGCAGGCGCAGGATGGAGATATCGAAGGTTCCGCCACCCAGGTCATAGATGGCGATCACCCCTTCCTGGCCGGAGTCGAGGCCATAGGCGATGGCCGCCGCCGTGGGTTCGTTGAGCAACCGCAGTACATGCAGACCGGCCAGTCTGGCCGCGTCCTTGGTGCCCTGACGCTGGGCATCGTCAAAATAGGCGGGCACCGTGATGACCACGCCGTCGAGGTCTCCCCCGAGGGACGCGGCACCGCGCTCGGCCAGTTTTTTCAGGATCTCGGCCGAGACCTGCACCGGGTTGACCAGCCCCTGGCGGGTCTGCAACTGGGGCATGCCCGTCTCGGTAGCCACGAACTCGTAAGGCTGCTGACGGGTATCGATATCGGCCAGCGCCTTGCCCATCATCCGCTTGACCGAGACGATGGTGTTGTGGGGATCGAGGGCCGCCTCACGCTTGGCATCGAAGCCAACCCGGATGGTATCGGCCTGGTAATGGACCACGGAAGGCAGCAGATCACGCCCCTGCTCGTCACAGAGGGTGTCGGCCTGGCCGCTGCGCACGGCGGCGACCAGGGAGTTGGTAGTGCCAAGATCGATGCCGACGGCACGTTTATGCTGGTGAGGCGCGGCGCTCTGGCCTGGCTCGGCAATTTGCAGTAATGCCATGGGTAATCACAATTCCTGCGTTAGAGGGTCAAGACTCGAACAGCGAGTCTTCGAATCGTTCCAGCTCCTCGAGGAGCTTGTCGACAAATTTGAGCTTGCGAACGCAATCCGCCGCCTGCAGATCCTCACCCCTGGTGAGAGAGTCGGTCAGCCGTTGCATCAACGCCTGGTGATCATGCCTGATCTCCTGGCGAAAATCCTTGATGGCCTCCTCAGGGTCGGCGTCGCCCTTGAGATCAGCCAGCCGCTCTCGCCACTCCAGCTGTTGCATCAGAAAGGCAGGATCTTGCAGTGTCTGCTGCTCGCCGCGAATATCGGTGCCCCGCAAGGAGAGCAGGTACTCGGCTCGGCGCAAGGGGGTCTTGAGGGTGGTAAACGCATCGTTGATCTGGGCAGCACGCTGCACGGCAGCAAGCTGCTCCCGCTCGGGGGCAGTCGCAAAACGATCGGGATGGAACTGGGTCTGCAGCTGACGATAGGTGTCAGCCAGTTGGCGAGTATCGAGCTCGAAGCCCTCAGCCAGCCCGAACAGCTCGAAATGATTCATCCTTCGTCCTCAGACAATAGCGCTGGGAGTGCAACCACACTCGTCTTGAACTTGAGAGCAGTGGCATGGACTGGCGTCCACACCACTGTGTTGATGAGCAAGGTGTTGATCACAAGAGACTCGCCGCAACAGGGCTCACCCTTGTGGCTGCGAGGCGTTGCAAACATGGGCGATCGGTCAATCGAACCACTTACACGCTGAAGCTTTCGCCACAACCACATTCGCCCTTGGCATTCGGGTTGTTGAACTGGAAGCCCTCGTTGAGGCCTTCCTTCACGAAGTCCAGCTCGGTGCCATCCAGGTGGATCAGGCTCTTGGCATCCACGATGATCTTGACGCCTTTCTGCTCGAACACCTGATCCTCGGCAGCCAGCTCATCCACGAACTCGAGCACATAGGCAAGGCCAGAACAGCCGGTCGTCTTGACGCCGAGGCGCAGGCCGATGCCCTTGCCCCGGTTGATCATGAAGGAGGAAACCCGCGCCGCTGCGGCATCTGTCATGGTTATGGCCATACTGCTCTCCGGACCTTAAAGACCTTTCTTCTGCTTGTAATCGGCGATGGCCGCCTTGATGGCATCCTCCGCCAGAATGGAGCAGTGGATCTTCACCGGCGGCAGCGCCAGCTCTTCGGCGATGTCGGTGTTCTTGATACCGGCCGCTTCGTCCAGGGTCTTGCCCTTGACCCACTCGGTCACCAGGGAGCTGGAGGCGATGGCGGAACCACAGCCGTAGGTCTTGAACTTGGCATCTTCAATGATGCCATCGTCGCTGATCTTCAGTTGCAGCTTCATGACGTCACCACAGGCCGGTGCACCGACCATGCCGGTGGCGACGCTGGGATCGTTCTTGTCAAAACCACCGACGTTGCGGGGATTCTCGTAGTGGTCGATTACTTTTTCACTGTAAGCCATATCTAACTCCTGCTAATTCCGTTGTTCACCAGACCCTTGCCATGCTGGCAAGGATCAGTGATGTGCCCATTCGACCGTGTTCAGATCGACGCCATCCTTGAACATCTCCCACAGGGGGGACATCTCGCGCAGACGACCGATGGAGTCGCAGATGAGCTTGATTGCGTAGTCGATCTCTTCTTCGGTGGTGAAGCGACCGATGCTGAAACGGATGGAGCTGTGTGCCAGCTCGTCGTTCAGACCCAGGGCGCGCAGCACGTAGGAAGGTTCCAGGCTGGCCGAGGTACAGGCAGAACCGGAAGAGACCGCCAGATCCTTCAGTGCCATGATGAGGGATTCCCCTTCCACATAGGCGAAGCTGACGTTCAGGTTACCCGGTACACGCTGATCCAGATCCCCGTTGATATAGACTTCTTCGATGTTCTTGATGCCATCCCACAGACGCTGGCGCAGGGCCATGATGTGCTGGCTCTCGCTCGCCATCTCTTCCTTGGCGATGCGGAAGGCTTCCCCCATACCGACGATCTGGTGGGTTGCCAGGGTACCGGAGCGCATGCCGCGCTCGTGGCCACCGCCGTGCATCTGGGCTTCCAGACGAACACGGGGCTTGCGGCGCACATACAGGGCGCCAATGCCTTTCGGGCCGTATACCTTGTGGGCGGACATGGAGAGCAGATCAACCTTGAGCGCTTCCACGTCGACCGGGATCTTGCCCACGCTCTGGACGGCGTCCACGTGCAGCAGGATCTTGCGGGAACGGCACAGCTCGCCGATGGCAGCGATGTCTTGCACCACCCCGATCTCGTTATTGGCGTGCATGATGCTGACCAGGATGGTGTCATCACGCAGGGCGCCTTCGATCTGCTCAAGAGTGAACAGGCCGTTGGGCATGGGCTCGAGGTAGGTCACCTCATAGCCTTCACGCTCCAGTTGGCGGCAGGTATCCAGCACAGCTTTGTGCTCGGTCTTGGAGGTGACGATGTGCTTGCCCTTGCCGGCGTAGAAATGGGCAATGCCCTTGATGGCCAGGTTGTTGGACTCGGTCGCACCGGAGGTAAAGACGATCTCGCGCGGATCCGCGCCGATCAGCTCTGCCACTTGATTACGGGCCAGATCCACCGCCTCTTCGGCCTGCCAGCCGAAACGGTGGGAACGGGAGGCTGGGTTGCCGAACAGGCCGTCCATGGTGAGGCACTGCATCATTTTTTCTGCGACACGCGGGTCCACCGGACAGGTTGCCGAATAATCAAGGTAAATAGGCAGTTTCATCTTTTTCTCCGTTACGACGGGGTCACACAGCGACTCGTCGTGGAAAGCACGTTTATAGTTGGACTTTCAAGCTCACATCACCGCGTTCGGCCCGATCAACCAGGGACAACACGGTCTTCATTTGTTCATCTTGCTTGCCGGCGATACGGCGCACATCGGCCTGACCAACCAGCTCGGCCAGGGTGATATCCCCCAGGAAACTGGAGATGCGTTCGCTCAGATCCCGCCACAAGGAGTGGGTCAGGCACTGGGTACCACCGTGGCAGCCCCCTTTGCCGAGGCACTTGGTCGCATCGACCGATTCATCGACCGCAGTGATCACCTGACCGACCGAGATCTCGCCAGGGGCCAGACCGAGGCGATAACCGCCACCGGGGCCACGTACGCTGCTCACCAGACCATGTTTGCGCAGACGAGCAAACAGTTGTTCCAGATAGGACAAGGAGATGCCCTGGCGCTCTGAAATATCAGCCAGGGGCACGGGCCCCTGCTCTGCATGCAACGCCACGTCGAGCATGGCTGTCACCGCGTAACGTCCTTTTGAGGTCAGTCTCATATGCCTTACCGTCTTGCGAACCAATCAATATGTGGCATATGGTCACATACCCGACTAAATCAGTCAAGTATATGCTTGAGTAAATCAGTCGGGATTAATCTTGTGCCCTGGACTTCTGGACAGAGGTGAGAATGCCCCGCAAGATGTTCAACTCCACCGCTTCGGGTCTGGCCCGATTGAATAGACGACGCAGTTTGCTCATCACATGGCCTGGGTGGTCATCGGCAATGAATCCCGTCTTTTGCAACGTCTGCTCCAGATGCTGATAAAACCCTTCCAGTTGCTGGGCGCTGGGGTACTCGACCCGCTCATCCTCCGGCTCCTGGTTCTGTACTTCCAGCCAGCGCATCCGCACCTCGTAACAAAGGGTCTGCACTGCCATGGCCAGATTGAGGGAGCTGTATTCTGGATTGGCGGGAATGGCCACATGGAAGTGGCATTTTTGCAGTTCGTCATTGGTGAGGCCGGTGCGTTCACGGCCAAACACCAGCGCGACCGGGTGCTCCATGCCCTCGGCAACCAGCTTCTCGCCCGCTTCACGGGGATCCAGCATGGGCCAGCTCAAGGTCCGGGAACGGGCACTGGTGCCGATGACCAGACCACAGTCGGCAATGGCTTCATCCAGGGTCGGCACGATTCGGGCGCGAGCCAGGATATCGCTCGCCCCCGCCGCCAGGGCGACGGCCTCCTCATCCGGCTGGGCCTGGGGATCGACCAGCACCAGTTGAGTCAGCCCCATGGTCTTAATGGCCCGCGCCGCGGATCCCATGTTGCCGGTGTGAGAGGTGTTTACCAACACGATACGAATCTGATCCAACATGCCCAGTCAATCTTCAGTCAAAAATGGCGCGCAATTGTAACATAACCAATCGCTATTTTGGCACCGCTTCCGACCAGGCATTTCTGCACAAACAGGCAGATGATACATCCCCACCCTGCGTGGTCACGCTGACAGTGGGGTACTGCGGCTCAAGTTCACCTGTTCCGCAGCACTCGGGCAAGAAAACGGCTCAGCCCATTGTCGCGGCAGTGGGCACGTGCGTCTCGCGGGCCCGCTCGATAAAGGTCGCCAGATCCATCAGGGGGTATTTCATCAATCCCAGCCCGTCCAGATCCAGGCTGTCCATCAGATTTTTCACCTCCAGGCCCAGCTCTGTATCCCCCTCTATCTTCAGCCGGCGCTGGAAGAAGAGGGAATCCGGGTCTTCACGGCGCCCGGCGATCAGAACAAGATCCTGGCTATTGCCGCTGAAACAGACATCGGCGTGCTCACACTCCCTCGCCACTACCAATTTGCCCTCCTGCTCGCTGATAAACCAGCATAACCCCAGATCGCTGACTTCCACTTTCAGCCACTTGCCCGCAAGAAACGCAAATTCCCCCTCTTCGATGGCCTCCCGGAATACCCTGCCCAGCAGGGCCTCCATCAGGTTTTGTTGCAAAGGGAAGGGCACCAGCTTGAGGGGGTGGCGCAAGAGACGGGGTGCCTGTTCAACCAGGCGACGTTGCAGATGTTGAAACACGATAAACTCCCAGTTTTTTGCGCATTCAAGCACAGCCCCTTCGGCAAGATCCTGTTGAAAATCAAACTTGTGCCCACTTACCTCAAGAAGGGTAAAGCCACCTAAAGCTGCCTCAGGTCAAAAAGCGGGGGCGCAAGCATGCATACAATCGGGCCACTTTGCATTTTTGCCCTCTCGGAGCGTACCGATGGAATTACTCTGCCCGGCAGGCAGCCTGCCGGCACTGAAGACAGCCGTGGATAACGGGGCCGATGCGGTCTACATCGGCTTCAAGGATGACACCAACGCCCGCCATTTCGCCGGGCTCAACTTCACCGACAGCAAGCTGGAAAGAGCGGTTGACTATGTGCACCAGCATGGCCGCAAGCTGCACATCGCCATCAATACCTTTGCCCACCCGGGCTCCGATGCCCGTTGGAAGCAGGCCGTGGACAAAGGGGTGGCGCTCGGTGCTGATGCCCTGATCATCGCCGATCTCGCCGTGCTCGATTATGCCAGCCGCCGCCATCCCGACATGGAGCTGCATGTCTCGGTCCAGGCCAGCGCCACCAACGCCGCCGCCATCCGCTTCTACCAACAGCACTTCAACGTCGGCCGGGTGGTGCTGCCGCGGGTGCTCTCCATGCATCAGGTCAGGCAGCTTGCCCGCGAGACCGACGTCGGCCTCGAGGTGTTCGCCTTCGGCAGCCTCTGCATCATGGCGGAGGGGCGCTGCTACCTCTCCTCCTACATGACCGGCGAGAGCCCCAACACCGTCGGTGCCTGTTCACCGGCCAAGTTCGTGCGCTGGGAGGAGACACCGAGCGGCCTCGAATCCCGCCTCAACGAGGTGCTGATCGATCGTTACGGCCCGGGGGAAAACGCCGGCTACCCGACCCTGTGCAAGGGGCGCTTCGAGGTGGATGGCCAGACCTATCACGCTCTGGAGGAGCCCACCAGCCTCAACACCCTCGGCCTCCTGCCCGAGCTGTTCCTGACCGGCATCCAGTCAGTCAAGATCGAGGGGCGCCAGCGCAGCCCCGCCTATGTGGAGCAGGTGACCCGGGTCTGGCGCGCCGCCATCGACGTCTATCAGGCCAACCCCGAGGCCTATCAGGTCAAGGCTGAGTGGGATGCCCAGCTCGCCCGCGTCTCCGAGGGGAGCCAGACCACCCTCGGTGCCTATCATCGCCAGTGGCAATAAGGAGCCCTGTTCATGAAATTCTCTCTCGGCCCCCTGCTCTTCTACTGGCCCAAGGCCGACACCCAGGCCTTCTATCAGGCGGCCACCGCCAGCCAGGCCGACATCGTCTATCTGGGGGAAACCGTCTGCAGCAAGCGGCGCGAACTGAAAGTGGATGACTGGATTGCCCTCGCCCGTCAGGTGGCGGGCTCCGGCAAGCAGGCGGTACTCTCCACGCTGGCGCTGATCTCAGCTCCCTCCGAGCTCAAGGAGGTCAAGCGGCTGGTCGACAACGGCGAGCTGATGATCGAGGCCAACGATCTGGGGGCCGTCCAGCTCGCCAGTGAAGCCGGGCTGCCGTTCGTCTGCGGCCCCGCCATCAACGCCTACAACGCCGACGTGCTGCGCATGCTGCTTAAACAGGGGATGCAGCGCTGGGTGATGCCGGTGGAGCTCTCCCGCGACTGGCTGATGCAGCTCAATCAGGATCTGGGCAGGGAGCGCCAGCAGTTCGAGGTGGAGGTGTTCGCCTATGGTCATCTGCCGCTCGCCTACTCGGCACGCTGCTTCACCGCCCGCTCCCTCGACCGGCCCAAGGACAACTGCGAACTGGCCTGCATCCACTACCCCACCGGGCGACTTGCCAGCAGTCGCGAAGGGCAGAAGGTGTTCAACCTCAACGGCATCCAGACCCAGTCCGGTTACTGCTACAACCTGGGTAACGAGCTCAAGGGGATGGAGGGGCTGGTGGATGTAGTGCGCCTCTCGCCCGAAGGCATGGAGACCCTGACGATGCTGGAGTGCTTCAAGGCCAACGAACAGGGGATGGCCCCCCTGCCCTTGCTGCAGGAGCGGGACTGCAACGGTTACTGGCGCCAGATCCCCGGCATGAGCCTGGTGGAGTAGCGGCGCACCCCGTGTCACCAGACAGCAAAAAGGCCTCGTCAAGAGGCCTTTTTCATGGGGATCAAACCCGTTTAGTCACGCTTTGCCGCTCTTGCCCTGGGCTCCGGGTGGCTGGGGCTTGCGCGCCATCAGTTCCAGCTCCAGCAAGGCATAGCGATGCTCGATGAAGTCATAGACGTTGTTGGCCAGCGCCAGCTTGAAGTAGCTGATGGCTTCCTTGCGGTTACCCTTGGCCAGCTCGAACTTGCCGAGGTAGAAGTAGGTCTCGCACAGGCGCTCGGCGAGCTCCCTGTTGTCCTTGACCCCTTTCACCACGTTGCTCATCAACTGGGTGGCATTGATGTCGCCCGTATAGAGGCGCACCAGATCCCAGTTCCAGGCGTCGTCGTCATACTTGTTGAGCCGCTCGCGCATCCGGCTCATGGCCGCCGGTCCGTTGAGCTTCTGCTCGGCCAGATAGAGCCAGATCACCCGATAAGGGTCTTCTGGTTGCGCCTCGTAGAAGCGCTTCATATCCGCCGCGGCAAGCTCGGGGCGATTACCGTAATAGAGCGCGATTCCCCGGTTGAGATAGGCGTAGTCGTAATCCGGGGCGAGCTCCAGGGCGGAGTCGAACGCCTCATAGGCCTCGTCGTAGTTCTGCTGTTGAACCAGATAGACACCGATGAAGTTGTAGGCCTCGGCAAAATCCGGCTTCTCCCGCAGGGCGCGGTTGAAGTCGAGTCGCGCCAGGGAACGCAAGCCCACCCGGTCAAACACCACGGCACGCTCATAGAAGAGTTCTGCCCGCTGTTCGGTCGTCAATTCCATTTCACTGAGCATCTGCCCGAGTCGCGCCAACGCCAACTCGCTCTGGTAGGAGACCTGCAAGGGGGTCGCCAATACCAGTGAAGCGGGTTGCGGCTTGGGAACTTGAGGCGCTTGTACCTGACTGCTACTGCTGCAACCCCACAAGGGGAGCAACAACAGGATACCCGTGAGGTATCCAATCCCTATCCTGACGTTCAATGAACACTCCGACGCTTACGCTTGACCCCGCATATGGTAAAGATCACGGGGCCGTTTGTCATGTGGCGCAGCCCCTCTCCCTCAAATAAATCAGGATTCGACAGGGTATCCGGCATCGCTCCAGCCGCGAAAGCCTCCATCGACGCTGACGACCCGGGAATAACCCATCTTCTGCAGGTTATCCGCCACCAGGATGGAGCGAAATCCCCCACCACAATAGAGGTAGAGTTCGGTGTCGGGATCCGGATACCGGGTCTCGATGTCACGCTCTATCACCCCGCGCCCGAGATAGGTGGCCCCCGGCAGATGGCCCCTGGCCCACTCGCTCTCTTCGCGCACGTCGATCAGATGAAATGCTCGGCCCTCATCCTGCCAGCGCTTGATCTGATGCACATCGGTTTCCTGCACCTGCGGGCGGATGGCCTCTACCAGGGCCAGAAAACGGGGATTGTGTTGCATGGGCTTGCTCCTTGCTTTGGGTAATGGATGCTGGGTTGTGGGGAGCATCATGACTCACCCCGGCCACAAGAGAAAGGGCGCCTTGCGGCGCCCTTGTCTGTTACGGCAGGATCTCTTGCTGATCCGCGCCCTCTTTTTCCACCTGGGTCGGCAGCATGTGCTCCCGCTTGATCCCGAGGAACATGGCTGAGGCGCTCGCCACATAGATGGAGGAGTAGGTCCCGAAGGCCACCCCGATCACCATGGCGATGGAGAAACCGTGGATCAGAGGCCCGCCTTTGAGCAGCAGCGCCACCACCACCACGAAGGTCAACCCCGAGGTGATGATGGTCCGGCTCAGGGTCTCGGTCATGGAAAGATCCATGATCTCCGCGGTGTCCCCACGGCGTACCTTGCGGAAATTCTCCCGCACCCGGTCGAACACAACGATGGTGTCGTTCAGGGAGTACCCCACCAGCGTCATCAGCGCCGCCAGCACGGTCAGGTCGAACTCGTACTGGAAGTAGGCAAAGATGCCGAGGGTGATGATCACGTCGTGAGCCAGGGAGAGGATGCCCCCCGTGGCCAGACGCCACTCGAAGCGCACCGCCACGTAGATCAGGATACAGAGGATGGAGGCCAGCATGGCCAGGGCACCGTCGGTGGCCAGCTCGTCACCCACGGAGGGACCGACGAACTCGACACGCTTGAGCACGGCGCTCTCGTCGACCAGCTTGGCGGCCGCCAGGACCTCGTTGCCCTGCTGCTCGACCTTGACGCCCTCTTGCGGGGCCATGCGCACCAGCACATCACGGCTGGAGCCGAAGAACTGCAGGGTCGCCCCGTCAATCTTCTGCTGATCCAGCGCCTCGTGCATCTTGTCCAGGCTCACCGACTGCTGGAACCCCACCTCGATGGTGGTACCGCCGGTGAAGTCCAGCCCCCAGTTCAGGCCACGATCGTACAGAACGTAGAGGGCGAGCACCGTTACCAGAGCAGAGAGGACCATACCCAGCTTGGCGAAACGCATGAAGGGGATGGGCTTTTCAAAATGTAGAATTTGAAACATGTCTCTTCCTTAGATCGGCAGCTTGTCGATGCGCCGTCCACCCCAGGCCAGGTTGATGATGGCGCGGGATACCGTGATGGCAGTGAACATGGACGCCGTCAGGCCGATCCCGAGGGTCAGGGCGAAGCCCTTGATGGCACCGGTACCGATACCGAACAGGATCACGCAGGTGATGAGCGAGGTGACGTTGGAGTCGGCGATGGTGGAGAAGGCGCGATCAAAGCCCAGGTGAATGGCTTGCTGCACCCCGCGACCATTGCGGATCTCTTCACGAATACGCTCGTAGATCAGCACGTTCGCATCCACCGCCATGCCCAGCGTCAACACGATACCGGCGATGCCCGGCAGGGTCATGGTGGCCCCCGGGATCATCGACATGATACCGACGATGAGCACCAGGTTCATGGTCAGCGCCAGATTGGCCACCCAGCCGAAGGCACGGTAGTAGATCCCCATGAAGAGCACGATCACCAGCATGGCCCAGCCGATGGCTTCCATCCCGCTGTCGATGTTCTGCTGACCCAGGCTCGGGCCTATGGTGCGCTCTTCGACGATCTGGATGGGGGCAATCAGGGCACCGGCACGCAGCAGCAGCGCCAGGTTGTGGGCTTCGTTGGCGTTGTCGATCCCGGTGATACGGAACTGGCTACCCAGGCGAGACTGGATGGTGGCGACGTTGATCACCTCCTCCTGCTTGCGGAACTTGCGCTTGCCGTCCGGACCAGGCTGACCCACCGGCTTGTACTCGATGAAGACGGTCGCCATGCCCTTGCCAACGTTGTCCTTGGTAAAGTTGGCCATCTTGTTGCCACCCTGACCATCGAGCTTGATGTTGACCTGGGGACGGCTGTATTCATCGAAACCGGACTGGGCACCCACGATGTGGTCACCGGTCAGGATCACGCGCTTTTGCAGTACCACGGGACGACCGTTGCGATCGTTGTAGACCTTGGAGCTCGGCGGCACGCGGCCTGCGGCAGCGGCCTGGATATCGGCAGCCTCATCGACCATGTGGAACTCCAGGGTCGCGGTGGCACCCAGGATCTCCTTGGCACGGGCGGTGTCCTGGATCCCCGGCAGCTCGACGATGATACGCTCACCGCCCTGCTGCTGGACCAGCGGCTCGGCCACACCCAGTTCGTTCACCCGGTTGCGGATGATGGTGATGTTCTGCTCGAGGGCATACTTCTTCACCTCTTTGACCTTGGCTTCGCTCAGAGTGGCCAGCAGGATGAAGTCATCCCCTTTCTGGTCTGTGGTGAAGACAAGATCCGCATTCTGGCGACGCAGGAAGGAGAGTGCCTTGGCCTGATCGGCCTCGTCACGGAAGACCACCTGCACCTGATCCCCGACCCGGCGTACACCGGAGTAGCGGATCTTCTGGGTACGCAGCTCGGCGCGGAAATCCTGCACCATCTGTTCCTGCTGCTTGGCCAGCGCTTCGGCCATGTCCACTTCCATCAGGAAGTGCACACCGCCCCGCAGGTCAAGACCGAGCTTCAGGGGCGCCGCGCCGATGGCCTCAAGCCAGGCGGGGGTGGAGGGTGCCAGGTTGAGGGCGGTGATGAAATTGTCGCCCAGCTTGTTGGCCACGATATCGCGCGCCTTGAGCTGGTCTTCGGTGTTGTTGAAACGGATCAGGATGAAGCCGTGCTCGAACGCCGCATGCTTGACCGGGATCTTCGCCTCGTCGAGGGTTTCCTTCACCTGATCGAGGGTTTCTAGTTTGACTTCGGCACCACGGCTGGCAGAGACCTGCAAGGCCGGGTCTTCGCCGTAAAGATTGGGGGCTGCATATAGAAAACCGATGGCGATCACGACGATCACCATCAGGTATTTCCACAGCGGATAGCGATTTAACACGCTGTGCTCCTCGGGAGATTAGAGGGACTGGATAGAACCCTTGGGCAGAACGGCAGAGACGAAGTCACGCTTGATGGTGACCTGGGTCTGATCGTTCAGGGCCAGCACAATGTAGTCGCTGTCGGCGGAAACCTTGGCGATCTTGCCGACCAGGCCACCGGAAGTGAGCACTTCGTCGCCCTTGGAGAGGGAGCTCATCAGATTGCGATGCTCCTTGGCACGCTTGGCCTGGGGACGGTAGATCATGAAGTAGAAGATGAGACCGAACACGGCCAGCATGATGATCATTTCCATGCCACCACCCTGTGCTGCCGGAGCCGCGCCTTCTGCATACGCCTTGGAGATAATGCTCATTTAACAACCTCTTATTGATGTAGATTTGAATACTAACTTATATGTCGTTGTTATTTCACGTCATTTTCAGCCAGTGGAGGCACAGGCTTCCCTTGCCGACGGTAAAACTCAGTTACAAAGTCGTCTAATTTACCCTGCTCGATCGCGTCCCGCAAACCCTGCATCACGCGCTGGTAATAACGCAGGTTGTGGATGGTATTCAGACGGGCACCGAGGATCTCGTTGCACTTGTCCAGATGGTACAGATAGCTGCGGGTGTAGTTCTTGCAGGTGTAGCAATCGCAGTCCGCATCCAGGGTGCTGGTGTCTTCCCGGTACTTGGCGTTGCGGATCTTGACCACGCCATCGGTGGTAAAGAGATGACCGTTGCGGGCGTTGCGGGTCGGCATCACGCAGTCGAACATGTCGATACCGCGGCGCACCCCTTCCACCAGATCCTCCGGCTTGCCCACCCCCATCAGGTAGCGCGGCTTGTCGGCCGGAATTTTCGGGCAGACATGGTCAAGGATGCGATGCATGTCCTCTTTGGGCTCACCCACGGCGAGACCGCCGACCGCGTAACCGTCGAAGCCGATCTCAAGGAGACCGTCCAGCGACACATCCCGCAGCGGTTCGTAGACAGAACCCTGAATGATGCCGAACAGGGCGTTCTTGTTGCCGAGCGCATCGAACTTGTCACGGGAGCGCTTGGCCCAGCGCAGGGACATCTCCATGGACTTGCGCGCTTCCTCATAGGTGGCCGGGTACGGGGTGCACTCGTCGAAGATCATCACGATGTCGGAACCCAGATCGTACTGGATCTCCATGGACTTCTCGGGGTCGAGGAAGATCTTCTCGCCGTTGATGGGATGACGGAAGTGCACCCCCTCCTCGGTGATCTTGCGGATATGCCCCAGACTGAACACCTGGAAACCACCGGAGTCGGTCAGGATCGGCCCCTGCCAGTTCATGAAGTCGTGCAGATCGCCGTGGGCGCGCATCACTTCCTGACCCGGGCGCAGCCAGAGGTGGAAGGTGTTGCCAAGCAGGATCTGGGCACCGGTCTCACGTACCTCTTCCGGTGTCATCCCCTTGACGGTGCCGTAAGTGCCGACCGGCATGAAGGCCGGGGTCTGGACCACGCCACGCTCGAACACCAGTTGACCGCGACGGGCACGCCCATCGGTGGTTTTCAATTCAAATTTCATTGCTACCTCTATTCAGTCAGAGAAACAGTCTGACAACAAAGGGCCCGAGGAGCCCGGTAATATGAAGCCGGCCGGCATACTGACAAGCAGAGCCTGAACGACTTCTGAAGGGCAAGGCTTAACCCTGCACCCGGCGACGGGTGACGAACATGGCGTCCCCGTAGCTGAAGAAACGGTACTGTCCCGCCACGGCGGCCTGATAGGCGGCCATCACGTTGTCATAGCCGGCAAAGGCGCTGACCAGCATGATCAGGGTGGATTCGGGCAGGTGGAAGTTGGTGATCATGGCATCGACCACCTGGAACTCGTAACCGGGGAAGATGAAGATGTCGGTGTCATTGAAGAAGGGCGCCAGCGGCTTGCCCTGGGCCAGGGTCGCCTTGGCTGCGCTCTCCAGGGATCGTACCGACGTGGTGCCCACCGCAACCACCCGACCGCCGCGGGCGCGGGTCGCCGCGATGGCATCCACCACCTCCTGGGGCACTTCGGCGTATTCCGAGTGCATGTGGTGATCTTCAATCTTGTCGACGCGCACCGGCTGGAAGGTGCCCGCCCCCACGTGTAGGGTCACGAAGGCCATCTCCACGCCCTTGGCACGGATCTGCTCGAGCAGCGGCTCGTCGAAGTGCAGACCGGCGGTCGGCGCCGCCACGGCACCCGGCTTCTGGTTGTAGACGGTCTGGTAGCGCTCCTTGTCGGCATCCTCGTCGGGACGGTCGATATAGGGAGGCAGCGGCATGTGGCCGATGGCATCCAGAATGGTCAGCACAGGGCGCGGGTCCAGGAAGTGGATCTCGAACAGAGCGTCGTGGCGGGCACGCATCTCGGCCTCGACGGGCACGCCGTCGGCACCGCCATCCAGAAGGAGACGGGTACCTGGCTTGGGGGACTTGGACGAGCGGACGTGCGCCAGCACGCTGTGCTCGTCCAGAATGCGCTCCACCAGCACCTCAAGCTTGCCGCCGCTGGCCTTCTGGCCAAACATGCGCGCCGGAATGACACGGGTATTGTTGAACACCAGCAGATCGCCGGGGTTGAGCTGGTCAAGCACATCGACAAAATGACCGTGGCGCAGGGCGCCGGTTTGACCATCGAGCTGCAGCAGGCGGCTGGCGGTACGCTCCGCCATGGGATAGCGGGCAATCAGCTCGTCTGGCAGATCAAAATGAAAATCGGATACTTGCATCTTTCACCTCGGGGGAATCGGCGGCTAGTCTAGTTATCCCCCTCTTCCAAGGCAACCCAAAAGACTAAAAACCCAAGGAAGACAAGGGATAGCGGGCCATTTTGTGAGGTTGGGCCCGTTAAAAAACCTTTAAGGTTTTGTATTGACCCCGATCATGTTCTGGCGACGGGGGCTGGGCTAGGGTGGAAGCAGACACACAAGGAGGCCCACTATGATGACCCTCTCCGAGATCATGACTGAACACCCCTTTACCCTGGGTCCGGAAAACAGCGTCAAGCAGGCGATGGAGCTGATGCAGCAGGAGCGGATCCGTCACGTTCCCATCGTCGATGAACACCAGCATCTGCTCGGTCTGGTCACCCTCTCGGACATCCTGGCCACCCGTGAATCCAAGCTGCTGCTGATCAACCTCGAGCGGGAGGCGGAGTTCACCGACAGCGTCCAGCTCGACGAGATCATGACCCGTCAGGTTGCGAGCGTGGATCCCCACGCCGGCATCAAGGAGGCGGCTCTGTATCTGCAGCGCCACAAATATGGCTGTCTGCCGGTACTCAAGGGGCGCAAGCTGGTTGGCATCGTCACCGAGTCGGACTTCATCGCCGTGGCCATCAATCTGCTGGAGCTGATGGAGGAGCAGGAGCCCCCAACCGACTTTTGATCTTAAAATTATGTAATAAAATTACAATAAAAGCGTTTTCAGCCTAATTAAACGGCCATTCAAGTGAAACACTTTCAATTTGACTGTAAAATTACACCACAAAACTTGCGTTGTGACATTCATCACACTATGATGCCCACCATGCAATGGTTGCCGAAGAGGAGATGAGGATTGTGCACCCGCCATCTTCTCTTCATATGTCTGCAAGTTTGCACACCCCGTAGTTAGTCTTTGCTGTAAAGCATATTTATCGCCATTCCTTGTTTGATGACCCGGCCCTGTCTGTGCGACGGCGCCGGGATTTTTTTATCCCTCTTTTTTCTACTGCGCCGCCTCGTCTGCCCCCTTCTCTGCTCACGCAATGAAAACAAATCCGGCCCAGCCCTTGAAAATGTGACATGCAGGACAGAAATTGAACTTCGACAATGAGTTATCTCCGAAGGCCTGAGATATTCATGTTAGGTACAGTTGTGATGGTCTATCTAATAAATAGATTTATGTGATTCAAAATTGTGGCTTTGACCGATTAGAAAAAGTCACTATGATGACTCCATCGAAAGTTAAGCGCCTCGTCTGGCACGACTCTTCAACACCAGACAGGCATATGTACATCACCAAGGAGCAAATACATGTCTACCTACATCAACACTGAAATCAAGCCGTTCAACGCCACCGCCTACCACAATGGCAAATTCGTTCAGGTGTCTGACGCTGACCTGAAAGGCAAGTGGTCCGTGGTGTTCTTCTACCCGGCTGATTTCACCTTCGTCTGCCCGACCGAGCTGGGCGACCTGGCCGACAACTACGCCGAATTCCAGAAGCTGGGCGTCGAGATCTACGCCGTCTCCACCGACACCCACTTCACCCACAAGGCCTGGCACGACACTTCTGACACCATCCAGAAGATCCAGTACCCGATGATCGGCGACCCCACCGGCACCATCACTCGCAACTTCGGCGTGATGATCGAAGAAGCTGGCCTGGCTGACCGCGGTACCTTCGTCATCGACCCGCAAGGCGTCATCCAGATCGTTGAAATCAACGCTGGCGGCATCGGCCGTGACGCACTGGAACTGCTGCGCAAGGTCAAGGCTGCCCAGTACGTTGCTTCCCACCCGGGTGAAGTGTGCCCGGCCAAGTGGAAAGAAGGCGACGCCACCCTGGCCCCGTCCCTGGATCTGGTAGGCAAAATCTAAGCCTCCCCGCTCTGAAGACCGGCCCGTTCAAGGGCCGGTCTTGTTTACGGCCCTCAGAAAATGCGCCGGTCTGCTGTGTGGACCTCTGTTTTCTGTATCCGGTCATCGTGCCGACCCGCATTCAGCAAGAAGGAATTCGACCATGTTAGATACCAACCTCAAACAACAACTCAACGGTTACTTGCAGTACATCGTCAATCCCATCGAGATCAGCGTGTCCGGCAATGACAGCGACAAATCCGCCGAACTCCTGGCATTGGCCAGCGAGATCGCCGAGATGTCCCCCAAAATTTCCCTGACCGATGGTCGTAACGCCCGCAAGCCTTCCATGAGCATCGCGCCCCAGGGCCAGGCCCCGCGCGTGCACTTTGCCGGCATTCCCATGGGTCATGAATTCACCTCCCTGGTGCTCGCCCTGCTGCAAAGCGGCGGTCACCCCTCCAAGGCCGATCCGGCCGTGCTGGAGCAGGTGAAGAACCTCAAGGGCGAGTTCCACTTCGAGACCTATATTTCACTCTCCTGCCACAACTGTCCGGACGTGGTACAGGCCCTGAACCTGATGTCCACCCTGAATCCCGGCATCACCCACACCATGATCGACGGTGCCCTGTTCCAGGATGAGGTGAACGAGCGTCAAATCATGGCGGTCCCGAACGTCTACCTGAACGGTCAGCCGTTCAGCCAGGGCCGTATTTCGCTGGAAGAGATCGTCGCCAAACTCGACACCGGCGCTGCCGAGCGCAAGGCGCAAGAGCTGAGCGAAAAAGCGCCTTATGACGTGCTGGTGGTGGGCGGTGGCCCGGCCGGCGCCGCCGCGGCCATCTATGCCGCCCGCAAAGGCATTCGCACCGCCATTGTCGCCGAACGTTTCGGTGGCCAGGTGATGGACACCGTCGGCATCGAGAACTTCATCTCCGTGCCCTACACCGAGGGCCCCAAGCTGGCCGCCAGCCTGGAGCAGCACGTCAAGCAGTACGGCGTGGAAGTGATCACCGAGCAGCGTGCCGCCGCCATCAGCAAGGATGGTTACGTCAACGTGGACCTCGCCTCCGGTGCCACCTTGAAGAGCCGCGCCGTGATCCTGGCGACCGGTGCCCGCTGGCGCGACCTGAACGTGCCGGGTGAACTCGAGTACCGTACCAAGGGTGTGGCCTACTGCCCGCACTGTGATGGCCCCTTCTTCAAGGGCAAGCGCGTGGCGGTGATCGGTGGCGGCAACTCCGGCATCGAGGCGGCCATCGATCTGGCCGGCATCGTCGAGCACGTCACCGTGGTGGAGTTCGCCGATACCCTGCGTGCCGACGACGTGCTGCAGAAGAAGGCCCGCTCCATGGGCAATATCGACATCATCATGAGCGCCCGCACCACCGAAGTGATCGGCGACGGCAGCAAGGTGGTGGGCATGGACTACGAAGATCGCACTACCGGCGAGATCAAGCATCTGGCGGTGGCCGGCATCTTCGTCCAGATCGGTCTGGTGCCGAACACCGAGTTCCTCAAGGGGAGCGAAGTGGCCCTGACCCGCTTTGGCGAAATCGAGATCGACACCAAGGGTGCCACCTCCCTGCCCGGCGTCTATGCCGCAGGGGATGCCACCACGGTACCGTTCAAGCAGATCATCATCTCCATGGGGGCAGGTGCCACCGCCGCCCTGGGTGCGTTTGATTACCTCATTCGCAACCCGGCGCCGGAAGCACAAGCTACCCAGGCCGATGCCGTGACCGCCTGATAACCGCCGCCCAACAAAAAACCGACTCGCTGGAGTCGGTTTTTTTATCCCTGTCGTTGGGTCGCCAGCCTTCAGCGCCCCTGCGGCGCGTCCCTCTCCTGCCCCTCTTCACTCACCGCTCTCTCTTCTGCATCAGGCACGGCATAGCTCGCCGGCACTGCCTCCCCTTCCAGATCCGTTCTTGGCTCCAGCTCCGCCGTCATGGGGGTGTTGGGGGGCACAGGCATGAAGACCTGATGCTCCGTCAGCGGAATGGGGGCTCGCTTACGCCTGCGCCAGCCGAGATAGGCCGACAGCAGCAGACCGCACAGGGCAAAGTAGACGAACAGCCCCTGTGGTCCGAACGTCGCCATGGTAAAGGGGGCCAGCAGCGGACCCGTCATGGCTCCCAGGCTGTAGGCAAGCAGCAGCCCCTGGTTTGCCCCCAGCACCTGATCCGGGCGCAGTTCATCGCAGGCATGGCTGAGGCTCAAGGGATAGATGGAGAACGCCATGCCCCCCAGCAGGAAGACAAGAGTCCCCTCGATTGGCTCGCGCCAGGGCCCCGGCAGCAGCACCATCAGCAACGCGATCAGGGTCAGCAGGGTGCAGAGCAGCAGGATCACCAACCGTCTGTCGTAGCGATCAGATGCACGCCCGATGGGATATTGCAGACACATCCCCCCCAGGATCACCAGCGCCATCATGTCCGCCACCTGGGAGAGGGAGGCGCCGCTGTCGGTGAAATAGAGCGGCAACAGCCCATAGATGGCCCCGAGGATGAGGCCCGAGGTAAAGCTGCTGCCCATTCCCGCCGGAGTGAGGCGCACCAGCTCCAGCACTCCCACCGGCTGGGGTGCCACCATGGCCGGCGTCGCCACCCGGGAGAGCGCCAGAGGCACCACGGAGAGGGTCGCCGCCATGGCGCACAGGGCGAACGGCGTCAGCACCATGGGGTCCACCTGCTTGAGCAGCAGCTGGCCCAGGGCGAGTGAGCCGTACAGCAGGATCATGTAGAGGGACATCAACCGCCCCCGGTTCGCCGGGGTGCTTGAGACCAGCATCCAGGACTCCAGCACCACGAACAGGCCGCCGGTGGCAAACCCCCCGATCAGCCGCAGCGCCGCCCAGGTGACAGGCTCCACCACCATGCCGTGCAGCAGAAACAGAAAACAGAGCAGGGAGGCATAAGCCGCATAGGCCCGGATATGACCCACCCGGATGATGAGGCGGGCATTGATGAAGGTCCCCAGCACCAGGCCGCCGAAATAGGCAGCCGACACCAGACCGATGGCCTGGGCGGACACCTGCTCGGCGGAGAGACGCACCGTCAGCAGGGTATTGAACAGACCGTGACCCAGAATGAAGATCACCAGACTGGTCAGGGGGGACAGCAACCTTGTCAGTGCCATGGAGCCTCCTCGCAACAAAAGGGTCATGGTAGCCCCTGCCTCCCGCCCCCTTCAACCCGAATGCCCTCCCCCTGCGGGCTATGCTTGACGGGAACCCCACATGGAGATCCGAAAGATGAGACTCATGCTGTTGTTGGCCGCCCTGCTCTTTTGCGGCAGCGCCCTCGCCTTCCACTGCCCCATGGACATGAAGAAGATAGACGACGCCCTGGCCGCAGGCCCCGCCCTCAGTGCCGAGCAACTGGCCGAGGTGAAGCAGTTGAGGGCGGACGGAGAGACCCTGCACAACGCGGGCAAGCATCAGGAATCGGTCGATACACTGGCCAAGGCCATGACCATTCTCGGCATCGATCAGGGCTGATACCACCCCTTCGCCGCGCGACGGTCTCTTTCGCATCACCCGGATACAGACCGCCAAAATGAAACAAGGCCCTCGCCATCACTAACGGGGGCCTTTTCACTGCGGATGTCAGCGCTGAACGGGGCTACACCCGGCCACTGTAGACCAGGGTGCAATAGTTGAAGGCTATCTTGCCGTCAACGGCATGGCGAGCAAACTCGCGGCGAACGAGCGCCGTCATCTGATCGTGGGCCGGCGTGCCCGCCACAGGCGCATAGGAGGAGGAGTTGAGCCGTCCAAGCACCCCGTCAAGATCGAACAGCTGGCTGTTCTCGAAGCGATCGAGCCGGTACTCCCCGGTGAAGAAGGCGCGAAAATCCGCCTCGCCGAGGTTGCGATGATTGACCTCCTCGTAATCCCCCGAGTAGGCGTGCAACCCCTCTTCATAGGCCTTGAGAAACGGGGTATTCGTCAGCCTGTCATTCCAGATGAGGGCGACCTGGCCACCGGGCTTGAGCAGCCGCTGGCACTCCTGCCGAAAAGCCGCGCGATCGAACCAGTGAAACGCCTGGGCGACCGTCACCAGATCCATCGCCCCCGTGGGCAGGCCCGTGGCTTCCGCACTGCCGTGCAGCCAGCCAATGTTCCCCACCTGGGCGAGCAGCCGTTTGGCGGCTGCCCGCATATCGTCGTTGGGCTCCACCGCCCAGACCCGCGCGACCCGGGGGGCCAGCAGGGCGGTCAGGATGCCGGTGCCGGCGCCGATGTCGGCCACCTGGGACTCGGGCCCCATGGCCAGCTCCCTTGCCAGAAAATCCAGCATGGCGGCGGGATAACCGGGCCGATACTTCACATAGGCCTCGACCCGGGTCGAGAATCGCTGGGTACTGTCCATGGCAGACTCCTCTCTTGCTGCGGCCTTCATGCCGGCTCCCGGCCTGGTGACCAGGATCCCCATGCCACTACACTTGACCCCATCATGCAAGCCCCAAGCGGGTGGCAAACGGCGTACAGGCTGGCTTGTCACCCAGCGAAGCAGCAGGCGCTGCGGGCGGCAGGATACCCATCGGGGCGCCCGCTCACGGGCGTCGAAGGACAAACACCAGGATGGAGCTGCGACACAATGAGACCAGTCAAGAACAGGATTTGCCTCTGGTATGACGGGGATGCCGAGGAGGCGGCACGGTTTTACGCCAGCCTCTTCCCCGACTCCGCCATCGGAGCCGTACACCGGGCCCCGGCCGACTATCCCGCCGGCAAGGAAGGGGATGTGCTGACGGTCGAGTTCAGCGTGATGGGGATCCCCTGCCTCGGCCTCAACGGCGGGCCCGGGGTCCGCCACAACTGGGCGTTCTCGTTTCAGGTGGCCACCCAGGACCAGGCCGAGACGGATCGCTACTGGCACGCCATCATCGACCATGGCGGTCAGGCGAGCGAGTGCGGCTGGTGTCAGGACAAGTGGGGCATCTCCTGGCAGATCACCCCTCAGGTCCTCATCGAGGCGATAAGCGATCCCGACCCCGAGGCAGCGAGACGCGCCTTCGAGGCCATGATGCAGATGGACAAGATTGACATTGCCACCATCGAGGCGGCGCGCCGGGGCGAGTAGCCCGTTCGCACGGGCGCCGCACACAACAAGGCCACCCCTGGGGGTGGCCTTGTGCATATTGGCTGTCAGCTCTTCACGGCGCCACGATTACTTGGCGTAATCCTCGGTGGGTACGCAGGAGCAGAACAGATTGCGATCGCCATAGACGTCGTCGATACGGTTGACCGACGGCCACAGCTTGCTGGCGCGCACCGCGTCGGATGGGAAGACCGCCTCGGCGCGGCTGTAGCCACGGTTCCACTCTGCATCCATCACGTCGTCCTGGGTGTGCGGCGCATGGACCAGGGGGTTGTCGGCAAGGCTCCAGTGACCGTCCTGCACCCGGGCTATCTCGGCGCGGATGGCGGTCATGGCTTCCACGAAGCGATCCAGCTCGCGCTTGGATTCGGATTCGGTCGGCTCGACCATCAGGGTGCCCGCTACCGGGAAGCTCATGGTCGGCGCGTGGAAGCCGTAGTCCATCAGGCGCTTGGCCACGTCCATCTCGCTGATGCCACTGGCTTCTTTGAGCGGGCGGATGTCCAGAATGCACTCGTGGGCCACCCGGCCGTTGCGACCTGTATAGAGCACGGGGAAGGACTCGCCGAGCTTCTTGGCCAGGTAGTTGGCGTTGAGGATGGCGACCTGGGTGGATTTCTTGAGCCCCTCGTCCCCCAGCATGGCGATGTACATCCAGCTGATGGGCAAAATGCTGGCCGAACCGAACGGAGCGGCAGACACGGCGCCGTTGTCACGGCTCTCCTTGTCGGTCTTGACCACGGCGTGACCGGCCACAAACGGTGCCAGGTGTTTCTTCACGCCGATGGGGCCCATGCCCGGACCGCCACCGCCATGAGGAATGGCGAAGGTCTTGTGCAGGTTGAGGTGAGAGACGTCCGCGCCGATAAAGCCTGGTGCCGTCAGCCCGACCTGCGCGTTCATGTTGGCGCCGTCGAGGTACACCTGACCACCATACTGGTGAACGATGTCGCACACCTCCTTGATGGTCTCCTCGTACACCCCGTGGGTGGAGGGGTAGGTCACCATCAGGCAGGAGAGCTGGTCTCCGACCTCGGCGGCCTTGGCGCGCAGGTCGTCCAGATCCACGTTGCCTGCCTTGTCACAGGCGGTGACGATGACCTTGAGGCCCGCCATCTGGGCGGAGGCCGGGTTGGTGCCGTGGGCAGAGGCCGGGATGAGGCACACATCGCGATGCCCCTCGCCGCGGGACTCGTGGTACTTCTTGATGGCGAGCAGGCCCGCGTATTCCCCCTGCGCGCCGGAGTTGGGCTGCATGCAGACCGCATCGTAGCCGGTCACCTTCACCAGCCAGTCTTCCAGATCTGCCAGCAGCAGCTGGTAGCCCTGGGTCTGCTTGAGCGGCGCGAAGGGGTGCAGCTTGCCGAATTCGGGCCAGGTCACCGGGATCATCTCGGCGGTGGCGTTGAGCTTCATGGTGCAGGAGCCGAGCGAGATCATGGCGTAGTTCAGGGCCAGATCTTTCGCTTCGAGACGGTGGATGTAGCGCAGCATCTCGGTCTCGGAGTGGTACTTGTTGAATACCTCGTGAGTCAGCACGGCGTCGGTGCGCAGCAGATCCTGCGGGATCGCCTGATGCGTCTGGGCGGCCTGGTCGAGGGCCTCCACATCGAGGCCGTGACCCGCCCCAAGGAACAGATCGAACAGCTCGGCCACATCGCCTCGGGTGGTGGTTTCAGAGAGGGACACACCGACCGCACCATCGAGATCCGCACGCAGGTTGATGCCGAGCCCTTCGGCCTTGGCAATGAGTGCAGCCTTGTCCGACGTCAGTACAGTGAGGGTATCGAACCAGCTTCCGTGCTTGAGGGCCACGCCCTTGGCGGTAAGGCCGAGCGCCAGGATGGTGGTCAGACGGTGCACGCGGGAGGCGATGGTTTTCAGCCCCACCGGCCCGTGGTAAACGGCGTAGAAGCTCGCCATGTTGGCCAGCAGCACCTGGGCAGTACAGATGTTGGAGTTGGCCTTCTCGCGGCGGATATGCTGCTCGCGGGTCTGCATGGCCATGCGCAGGGCGCTCTTGCCACGGGCATCCTTGGAGACGCCGATGATGCGACCCGGCATGGAGCGCTTGTAGGCGTCGCGGGTGGCGAAGAAGGCGGCGTGGGGGCCACCGTAACCCATGGGCACACCGAAGCGCTGGGCACTGCCGAACACCACGTCGGCACCCAGTTCACCCGGGGATTTGAGCAGCAGCAGGGAGAGCATGTCGGTCCCGACGCAGGCCAGCCCCTTCTGGGCCTGGACGGCGGCAATGAGGGAACGCAGATCGGTCACATTGCCGGTAGTGCCCGGGTACTGGAACATGGCACCGAATACCTCTTCGCTCACGGCCTCGCCCGCAGGGCCGACCACCACATCGAAACCGAAGTGGACCGCGCGCTCCTTGACCACGTCGATCACCTGGGGGTGAACGTCGTCGGCCACGAAGAAGAGGTTGGATTTGGATTTGGCCATGCGCTTGGCCAGCGCCATGGCTTCGGCGGCGGCGGTGGCTTCATCGAGCAGGGAGGCGCTCGCCAGATCCATGCCGGTGAGATCCAGGGTGAGCTGCTGGAAGTTGAGCAGGGCTTCGAGACGGCCCTGGGCCAGCTCGGGCTGATAGGGGGTGTAGGCGGTGTACCAGCCCGGGTTTTCCAGCACGTTGCGCAGGATGACGTGGGGCACGTGGGTGTCATGGTAGCCCATGCCGATGTAGCTCTTGGCGATCTGGTTCTTGGCCGCATAACCCTTTAGCTTGGCCAGGGCCTCCACTTCGGTCATGGGGGCGCCGATACCAAGCGGCCCCGGACGACGGATGGCAGCGGGGACCGTCTGCTCAATCAGATCGTCCAGGCTCTCGGCCCCCACGGTGGCGAGCAGGGCCCGCAGTTCTTCCTCACCCGGGCCGATGTGACGGCGGATGAAATCGGTTTTTTGCTCGAGTTCAAACAGTGACTGGGTCATTTCCCTATTTCCTGGTAATAGGTCCTGGCATGACATACTGACAACCAAGACCTGATGTTCCTGTAGCCGGTCGATACCGGCTCCACTCATGTTCTGTGTCCGCCGCGGGCAGACGGGGAATGCGGCAAGGGCATCCCGAAGGCGCAAAGACTGCGCCCTTCCTGCAACCGCCATGGCCGCATGATGGCAGTCATACAAGAGGGCCCTGCTGTGTTGGCAGGGCCCGGGGGCATTACTCTTCGTCCACCACGTTCTGGTAGCCTTCGGCATCCAGCAGGTTGGCGAGCTCGCCCGCGTCGTCCAGCTTGATGCGGAACAGCCAGCCGGCGCCGTAGGGGTCGGAGTTGACCAGCTCGGGGCTGCCTTCCAGCTCTTCGTTGACAGCCAGGATCTCGCCGCCCACCGGGCTGTAGATGTCGGAGGCGGCCTTGACGGACTCCGCCACGGCGCAATCTTCACCGGCGCTCACCTGCTTGCCCACTTCCGGCAGATCGACGAACACCATGTCCCCCAGCAGATCCTGGGCGTGCTCGGTGATGCCGACCACGGCTTCGCCGTTGGCTTCAACACGGACCCACTCGTGGGAGGTGGCATATTTCAGTTCGCTCGGGATATGGCTCATTTGTGCTTCCTTTATGCTCTTGGATCGCTTCAACAAAAATGGGGCGGGGAAGGTCAACCCTCGCCGCAATCAATGATTACACCAACGGCTGGCCGTTGCGCACGAAGGCCGGCTTGGTGACTTTCACGGTGACCTGCTTCTTGCGGATCTCCACCTGGGCCTGTTCGCCGATATCACGGGGCACCCGCGCCAGGGCAATGCTGTAACCCAGGGTGGGCGAGAAGGAGCCGGAGGTGATCACCCCTTCCCGTGTCTCGCCGCTCTCGCTGGTGAAGGTGACCGGCATGCCGGCACGCAGCACGCCCTTTTCTTCCATCACCAGACCCACCAGCTTGGGCTGGTTGCCGGCGGCCTTCTGGGCTTCCAGGGCGGCGCGGCCGATGAATTGGCGGGAGGCAGGCTCCCAGGCCAGGGTCCAGGCCATGTTGGCGGCAAGCGGAGAGATTGACTCGTCCATGTCCTGACCGTAGAGGTTCATGCCCGCTTCCAGGCGCAGGGTATCACGGGCACCCAGGCCACAAGGGGCCACGCCGTTGTCCAGCAGGGCCTGCCACAGATCGCATGCCTTCTCTTGGGGGACCACGATCTCGTAGCCATCTTCGCCGGTGTAGCCGGTGGTGGCGATGAAGAGATCCCCGGCCTGCACACCGAAGAAGGGCTTCATGCCTTCGACCGCCGCATTCTGCTCGGGGGTGAACACCTTGGCCGCCTTGGCCTTGGCGTGGGGGCCCTGCACCGCGATCATGGCAAGCTCGGGGCGCTCGGTCACGCTCACGGCAAAGTCGATGGCGTGATGGCGGATCCAGGCCAGATCCTTCTCGCGGGTGGCGGAGTTCACCACCAGGCGGTAGAAGGTATCGGTCAGGAAATAGGTGATGAGGTCATCGATGACGCCGCCTTCCGGATTGAGCATGCCGCTGTAGAGGGCCTTGCCGGGTACGGTGAGTTTGGCCACGTCGTTGGCCAGCAGGTGTTGCAGGAAGGCTTTGACCCGCTCGCCGGTCAAATCGACGATGGTCATGTGGGAGACATCGAACATGCCTGCATCGGTGCGCACCACATGGTGCTCTTCCAACTGGGAACCGTAGTTGATGGGCATCTCCCAACCGTGGAAGTCCACCATCTTGGCACCCGCTTCCAGGTGTTTCGGATGCAATACAGTAGTCTGGATCATCGCTGTGTTTCCTTAAGCGTTCGCGACAACACTCGCAATCCGCCCCGGCTCGTCGGGAACTACGGACCACAAGCTCTGTGCTCGTTCCCGCCCGGGCGGGCAGGAGTGATTCCTTGAACGGAGCGGATTATATGACAAGCGTGCCGGGGCACCGCTCAAAAAAAACTAATCCTCACCCGACTCACTGACACCAGACACTAAGGCAAAAACAGTGATAAAAACAGACAAAACCGCATTATTGCGGGATTTAATGTTGATTTTTACCGTTCCGTCACAATTTCCAGAAAAACGTTTCGCTTCTCGCCAACATTAAAGGCTGACACCCCGAAGGGGCATCTAGCCCAGTCAGATTAGTTTTTTTGTTAAAACCCCGGGGTAAGATTAGATTTTTTCACCCTTGGCCAGGGTGGGCAGCTCCCCATCCAGCCCCATGGCGGCCCGGATCATGCCCTGCTTGAGGGGGCCAAGACCGTCGACGGCGCGAAGCCCCACCCCGCGCACCAGCTTCTTGAGGGGGTTGCTGCCCGCAAACAGTCGCTTGAGCCCCTCCATGGCCGCCAGCATGCGCGCCGCCTCGCTCTTGCGCCAGCGCTCGTAGCCCCGCAGGTTGGCGAGCAGGCCGATGTCCGCGCCCTTGCCGTGATGAATGAGGATCTGCTCCGCCAGAGCGGCGGCATCCAGCAAGCCCAGATTCACCCCCTGCCCCGCCAGCGGGTGGATGGTGTGGGCCGCATCCCCCACCAGCACCAGGCGCTCGCGGGCAAAGTCGCGGGCGTAGCGGGCGGTCAGCGGAATGGCGCTGCGAGCCCCCTCCACCTTGCACAGCCCGAGGCGCCCATCAAAGGCGGCGGTGAGCTGGCGGTTGAAGCCGTCGTCATCCAGGGCGCAGAGCGCCTCGGCGCGGGCCGCGGGCACAGACCACACGATGGAGCAGAGGTCGGGCTGCCACAGGGGCAGGAAGGCGAGCGGCCCCTGAGGGGTGAAGATCTGGCGGGCCACCGCCTCATGGGGCTCGGCACAACGCACCGTCGCCACCAGGGCGTGATGACCGTAATCCCAGCTGGTGAGCGGGATATCGGCCTGACGGCGCACCCAGGAGTGGGCGCCATCGGCGGCCACCACCAGCTTGGCCGAGAGGGCCTGGCCATCTTCCAGCAGCAGCAGGGCGCCCGCTGGCCCGCACTGCAGGCTGGTGGCCCGGGCCGGGGTCAGCATCTGGATATTGCTTGCCCCCGCGATGGCGTCCAGCAGCGCAAGCTGGATCACCCGGTTCTCGACGATGTGGCCAAGGGCCCCCTGACGCAGGCTGGCAGCATCGAAATCGATGTGGCCGAAACTGTCCTGCTCCCACACCTGCATCTTCTCATAGGGCTTCAGGCGGCGCGCCACTATGGCGTCCCAGGCGCCGACCCCTTGCAGGATGTGCTGACTCGCGAGGCTCAGGGCACTGACCCTGTTGTCCGGCGTCTCACCGAGCGTTGCATCGGGCAGCCGGCCTTCCACGATGGCCACCTTGATCGCCCGGTTCTTGAGGGCGGCAGCGAGCCCCAGGCCCACCATGCCCCCCCCCACGATCACCACATCCACATCTTGCATCTGCATTCTCTTGTGTCCTTTCCGGGCGAGTCGCCAGGATCTGCGAGGCGACGCCCACAGGCGTGCCTCTTGCTCGAAATCGTCTTTGCCGCCGGGGCGACAGCGCTTATTGGCCGCACACCTCGTTCACGAATCCCAGGGTGCGGGAGGCGAGCGGTGCCTTGAGCCAGGGCACTCTGCCCATCAGGGAGAGCGCCAGATTGCGGCCCACCACCAGGGGAGCGTGATGGTTTGAGAAGAGCTGGGCCAGGGAGGACGTGAGCCAGACGGTCTGGGCCTGATCGTCCCGCCGCGACTGCCAGTAGCCGCTTAGCACCTCAAAGCCGCCGATGTCTTCCCCCGCCGCGAGCGCACGGGCCAGGGTCCGGGTCAGCACGTCCAGATCCCGCATGCCGAGGTTGAACCCCTGACCGGCGATGGGGTGCAGCAGGTGGGCGGCGTTACCCACCAGCACGGTGCGCTGGGCCAGCGGGTAGTCGGCCACCGTCAGCACCAGCGGATAGAGGTGGCGCACGCCGGTGCGCTCGATGCGCCCGAGGCGCCAGCCAAAAGCCTGCTGCAGACGGGCGAGAAAGGCGGCGTCATCCAGTGCAAGCAGCCCCTGTGCCTCGTCCCGCGGCACGCTCCACACCAGGGAGGAGAGGCCGTCCTGCATGGGCAGCAGGGCCAGCGGCCCTCCATCGGTGAAGCGCTCGAAGGCCCGTCCGGCGGGATCCTCGGCGGTCTTGACGGTGGCGATGATGGCGCTCTGGCCATAATCGTGGCGACTGACCGGCATCTTGAAATGCTGGCGCACGAAGGAGTGGCCCCCGTCGGCCGCCACCAGCAGCCGGGTGCGGTAGCGCGCGCCGCCCTCCAGGGCGAGCGTCACTCCCGCCTCGTCGGGGTCGATGGCCTCAAGCCTGGCCGGGCACAACATACGGATCTGCGGGCAGGCGGCGATCGCCTCTTGCAGCACGATACCCGCCGCCGACAGCTCGATCACCTGACCGAGGGCGGGTAGACCATACTCCGCCGCCGACAGCCGGGTCTGGCCACAGTGGCCCCGATCCGACACATGGATATGGGTGATGGGGGAGCAGTGGGGTACCAGGTGCGGCCAGAGGCCGTGACGAGCCAGCGCCTCGCAAGTACCGGCGGAAAGCGCGATGGCACGGGCATCGAAACCGGGATGAGCATTGAGCTCGGGCGCACTCGCCTCCAGCAGCAGGATCTGCAGGGGGGCGCCATCCTGTCCTTTCAGGGCGGCAAGGGAGAGGGCCAGCACGGCACCGCTCATACCACCGCCGACGATAGCCACGTCGACGTGAACCAGATCAGATTGAGACATGAGAAGAGGGCATAGGCGAAAAAACGTGGGCCAATCCTACCACAAAGGTGGCGGACGGGATGCGAAGCCACGGGCAAAAAACCGCTTTGGCGCCATGGGTTAGCAGAGTACCTCCCCTGCTCTCACCCCTTGTAAAACAGAAAGAGCGCCGTGATGCGCTCTTTCATTGACCCGCTGGGCGGGCAGATCAGTGCAGGGTCGGCGGCGTGCTCGGCGCGGCCGGGCGCTTGCCAAACTCCTCGAACGCCATCATGACCCCGAGGCGCACGTGTTCGTAGAGCACCAGGAAGGAGGCTTCGTTCTCTTCATCTTCCTGATCGAACTCGGCAGAGACCTGGGTGATGCTGGCGATGTCCTGAATCATCTCCTGCAGCTCTTCGGATGCCTTGGAGAGCTCCTGTTGGACCACGCCAAAGCCGGCTAGGAAGGCCTGGGACCAGTCCACCAGCGAGTCGATGCGCTCATCGAGCGGCGCCTCGTCGCTTGGCAGCAGCAACTCGACGCCCTTTTGTGCCATCAGGCTCTCGATCACCTCGTGATAGAGGTCGGTCATCACCTGGCGCACCGGTGCCGGCAGACCGAAACCGTCGTTGATCAGATCATTGAAATGGGGCTGCCAGCTTTTGTCGTCCAGGGCCACGCCACCGCACACCAGGCCGCAGATCACGCCATGGGCCTCGACGGCCGTCGCCATGAGGTCGTGCTGTGCCATCAGGTCCGCCACGGCGGCGTATTTCAGGGGGTTTGTTTTGCTCATCTAGGATCCGCTCAAAGTTCAGGCAAATATGCAGAATTTATGGCCGAGATCCTAGCATTCTCCCCCTGCCAGAGCCAGCAAGGCCTTGAAACTTCTGCATCTGCGCTATATAGTCCCGCCCAGTTGTCCACGTGGATAAAGGCGGAAATCAGCCCCGCCGTATTGAGGAAGGCATGAGCATAGAGGCCGTAGAAATCGTCATTCTGGGACGTCCCTACAAGGTGTCCTGTCCCCTGGGACAACAAGATGCCCTGCGCCAGGCCGCCGACCAGCTGACCGACAAGCTCATTGAGCTTCGTCAACGTTCCAAGGTCTCCAGCAACGAACAGCTGGCCGTCATGGCAGCGCTCAATTTCTGTCACGAGCTCTGCCTTGAAAAAGAGAAAAACCACCAATACTCTGAGACCATGGACAAGCGGATCAAGATGCTGCAACGCACCATCGAAGCCGCCTTGATCGAGCACGGACAATACGGTGAATCCAGCGAAGAGGCGCAACAGCCCTAATCGCACCGAGTTTTGAAATTCCCTGGAGTGTTTGTCAGCCGGTTCAAGTCCCCGAGCCGATATTCATACCAAACAGGGGGTCTGCCTTCTGGCTATTGAGCATGCTCGGCCCGACCGAGAAGCCTGCGGCCAGATTAGATCTCCGCCTTGAACCGACGGTTCAAGGGCCCAAACCGGCAACGGCATCTCCGGGGTACCTACCCAAAAAAGCCCGTCATCACGACGGGCTTTTTCTTTGCCTGCGCGGCAACCCCCTTCCACTCGACTGCGGCGTCTCGCCACCCGGCAGGAGGCAGTAAAAAGCCCGCCAACGGGGCGGGCTCTTGGCCGTGTCAGACGGCCATCTGCTCGTGGGGCGCGCCGTGGTGGCGCAGCCACACAAAGCTCAAGGCCACGATCAGCACCATCACCGTCATGATGGCCCCCAGGGTCACCTGCCCCGTCATCGGGAAGCTGGCGGCCAGCAGGGTTACCACGCCAGCCCCCAGATTCTGCATGCCCCCGAGCACGGCTCCCGCGGTGCCCGCCTGACCCGGGAAGGGCTCGATGGCACAGGAGGTGGCGGTCGGATAGAGGATGCCGCTGCCAATGAAGTAGACCGCAGCCCCGCCCACCAGGGAGGCAGCACTCACCATGCCGAGCAACCCGGGTACTAGGATGATGAGCGACCCCAGGGCCAGGAAGGCGATGCCAAGGCGCATCAGCTTGCCCTGGCTCAGGCGAAAACTCAGTCTGGCGGAAAGCCAGGCGCCGAACAGATAACCGGGCAGCGGCAGCACGAACAGTACGCTGACGGTGCGGGCACTCAGCTTGAGCACGTCCCCCAACAACACCCCGGCCGCCGCCTCGAACACCGCGAGGCCGGCAAAGGTGGCCATCAGACAGAGCAGGTTGCCTTGAAAGCGCGGGTTGCCGAGCACATGACGATAGGCGGCGCCCACCCGCAGCGAATGCTGGCGGGCGGATGCTGGCAGCGTCTCCCCAAACCAGGCCAGCAGCGCCAGGGTGGTCAAGGCACCAAAACCGAATAGGAACCAGTAGCCGGCACGCCAGTTGAACAGCTCGGTGAGCCAGCCGCCCAGCACAGGTGCCAGCAGCGGGGAGAAGATGACCCCCATGCTTACCAGGCTGTTGGCACGGTTGAGCTCGGCGCCACTGTAACGGTCGCGCATTACGGTCCGGCTCATGGCGCCCCCTGCCCCGGTGCCCAGCCCCTGGATCAGGCTGCCCGCCAGCAGGGCGGTGAAGCTTGGGATCAGCTGGATGGTGAGGGTGCCGACCAGGAAGATCATCATGCCGATGATGAGCACAGGGCGACGACCGATGCGATCCGACAAGGGGCCATAAACGAACTGGGAGAGGCCGTAGGGAATGAGGTAGCAGGCCATCACCGCCTGCATCTGGCCGGAGGCCACATGGAAGTCCCCCGCCATCATGGGAATGGAGGGCACATAGAGGGTCTGGGTCATCTGACCCACGGCGACCATCAGAATGGTCAGGAAAAACAGGGGATAGAAGCTGTGCCGATACATACTGTCGTCCGAAAAAGATCAAAAAGCCGCCACCCTCCGGGCAGGGATCTGCAGGAGGTGTCTGACAAAGGTCGTTGAAGAGGAACAAGGCGGAGGACCCGCACCCGCCAGCAGCAGGACGCTCTCTGGCTTACGACAATATTAGTGATTCATATCACAAAAAACGAACGAAACTTTATAATCTGCTTACCCAAGTTTTTCTAATGCGACGGGGCCCAAGGCCCCGTCACTGTCATCTCATCATGGGGGAAGGATTCATCCTGTCCCCTCTTTATCCCACTCTTCTCACCTCGGCCGACGCGCCTTCGAACATGGGGGTACCCGCCTCCCCCAGTCTCAGACAACGAGGAGCAACCTTGCCGGCCAGCCCCTCGTCATGGGTCACCAGCAGCAGGGCGCAGCCTATCTCTCCCAGTTCCTCCAGCAGACAGGCGATGGTCTGTTGCTGGCTCAGGGGATCGAGCCGGGACGTGGGCTCATCGGCGAACAGCAGCACGGGGCGCAGCAACAGGGCCCGGATAAGCGACAGCCGCTGCAGCTCCCCTCCCGAGACCTGGTTTGGCAGGCGCGTCAGCAGCCGTTCATCCAGCCCCAACCGGGCCAGATAGTCGACAAGCCGATGGCGAGGCAGCCTGTGCAGACGCAGCACATCATCGAACTGGGTGGCGAGGCGCACTCGGCTGGCAAAGGCCAGCACCGGATCCTGATAGAGCTTCTGCCAGCGGCAGGGGGCTATCCCTTCCCGGCGCAGCACCTCCCCTTGCAGGGGGCGTTGCAGACCCAGCAGCACGTTGCCGAGGGTGCTCTTGCCCGCGCCGCTCGGCGCCATGATGGCCATTCGCTCCCCTTGCGCCAGGGCAAGGTCGAGCCCCGTGAACAGGGGTTGATCCCCATATCCCATGGCAAGCCCCTTCCCGCGGATGAGCCAGTCACCGGTGGGAGGGATGGTCGCCTCGGGCCAGGCGGAGGGCTCCGCCGCCAGCAGGGCCCGGGTATAGGCATGGGATGGCGTGTGCAGCACACGCTCGGCGGGCCCCTGCTCCACGATCTCTCCTCCCTTGACCACCAGCACCCAGCCCCCCAATGCGCGAGCCAGGGAGAGATCATGGGTGATGGTCAGCAGATGGCGTCCACGGGCCAGGTAGCCCAGCAACAAGGCACCCAGCCTGGCTGCGGCCTGGCTGTCGAGCCCCTTGGTGGGCTCGTCGGCCACCAGCAGACGGGCCTCCCCCAGGGTGGCGGCGGCAAAGGCCGCGCGCTGGGCCATGCCTCCCAAGAGCTGGTGTACAAAAGCGCCCTCCCGCCCGGCCAGTCCAAGCCACTCGAGGGCGGCGCGGGCCCGCGATCGGGCCTCCTTACCCCCTGGCAGCCACCCCTCCTCCACCTGGGCAAGCAACCCCATGGTGGGATCCAGCGCCAGCACCGGCTCCTGGGGTAGCATCGCCAGCTCCCTCCCCCAGAGAGTGCGCAGGCGAGGCGTGTCGGCCAGGTTGTGATGGCGGCCACCCGACACCATCTCACCCCGGCCTGTCAGAGGGGCTGGCAACGTCCCCATCAGGGCATGAGCCAACAGGGATTTGCCCGAACCGCTCTCCCCGATCAGGGTCAGGGCGGTGCCGGGATGAATGGTGAAATCCAGCGCCTGCAACAGAGTTTTCTGGCCATCATCGACCTGCAACCCCTTGATTTTAATGGCCGTCATGAGGTGGCTCCTTGTGAAGATGGCATGTCAAGGCCGCGCGTCTGATGAAGCAGCACCAGAGCCAGCAACATCAGCCCCATGACAAGAATGGGGGCCAGTAGCAGACGGGGAGCCTCCTGATAGTGGGGCAGCGCCTCCGTCATCATCAGCCCCAGCTCGGGCGTGGGCGGCTGAATGCCCACTCCGACAAAGCCCAGGGTAGAGAGGGTTAGAATGGCACCCGCTAGGCCGAAGGCCATCATGGTGAGCAACTGGGGGGCGAGCTCGGGCCAGAGATGGCGCCGCACCACATGGGCATGGCCGAATCCCAGCAGACGGGACGCCTCCACCTGGGGCGAGGCGAGCAGCCCCCGGCTGCGGGCACGCACCACCCGGTAATACTCCACCCACTGGGCCATGGCCAACCCGAGATAGAGGATGGCAAAGCCCCCCTGGGCCATGGCGGAGAAGAGCAGCACCAGCAACAGGCCTGGCAGGGCCAGCACGCCGTCGGCCAGACTGCGCAGCAGACCGTCGACCCAGCCGCCGCGCCAGGCCGAGAGCCAGCCCAGCAATGACCCCAGCAGCGCCGCCGTGATGACGCACAGCAGTCCCAGCAGCAGGGAGAGCCGGGTCGCCGCCGCGAGGCGCGCCATCAGGCTGCGCCCCATCTGATCCCGCCCGAGGGGCTCCTGCCAGGAGGGATCAGCCAGAAACTGTGCCAGATCCTGAGCCGCCGGATCGGGCCAGAGCACGGGGCCCAGCAGGGCAAACAACACCACCAGCAGGAGCAGGCCCAGCCCCGTTTTGACAGACAACGACATGATCAGAACTCCTTGGGACCACGGGGGTCAATGGCAAGACAAAGCAGATCGGTGAGGGTATTGAGCAGCACGAAGAGCACCGCCAGCACCAGCACAGTCCCCTGAACCATGGGGATGTCGCGCCAGAAGATGGCGTGCACCAGCGCATGGCCGATCCCGGGCCAGGCAAACAGGCTCTCGACCACCACGACCCCCTCGATGAGCAGCACCAGCTGCACGCTGGTGTAGGCGATGATGCTGACCCCGGTGTTGCGCAGACCGTGGCGCCAGAAAACCCGGGCCGGCGAAAGCCCCTTGGTGAGGGCAAATCGGTAATAACCGGACTGCACCACGGTGAGCACGCTTTCACGCACCACCCGAGAGAGCACGCCGGAGAGCCCCAATCCCAGGGTCAGGGCGGGCAGCAGCAGGTTGCTCCCCTCCCCGTGCCCTGCCGCACTGACCCAGCCCAGCTCCACCGAGAGCATCACCATGAGCACCAGGCCGAGCAAGAAGGGGGGCAACGCACGCATCAGCACGCTCCAGCCCAGGGTCAGGCGATCACACCATCCCCCCGGGCGCAGCGCACTCAGGCTGCCAAGCGGCAGCGCCACCACCAGCGCCAGCACCACGGAGGCGCTCGCGAGCGTCAGGGTGGCGCCCAGGTGATGACCCACGTCGGTGGCGACCGGTGCGCCCGTCACCAGGGAGCTGCCGAGATTCCCTTGCAGCAAGGCCCACAGCCAGTCGCCAAAACGGGCAAGGGCCGAGCCGGCCAGCCCCAGCTCGCTGCGCACCGCGTTGGCCGCCTCGGCGGTGACATAGTCATAGCCATAACGACCCGCCGCGATGCGAAAGGCGATGTCTCCGGGCAGGGACTGCACCATCAGAAAACAGAGTCCGGCCACCAGCAGGGCAACCACCAGCGCCTGCATCAGACGCTGACCCAGTATCACCATGACGCGAGACAAGGGGGTCGCTGTCATCGTGCGCTCCATGTCAACTTGTCCAGGCCATAGCTGCGCTCCTGGGGATCGAGTTCAAACCCCTCCAGCCCCCGACTGACCGCCGCGCTCTGGCGGTACCAGGCGATGGGCAGGAGCGGCAACTCCTGTTGCAGTGTCGTGGCTATCTCCCGGCGAGCCGCGGCGGCGTCTGTGGGCGACAAGGCTTGCGTGGCAAGGCGGGTCAGTGTTTGCGTCATGGCCGGGGAGTGCCAGTTCATCACCCCCCAGTCCGCACCGGCAGGGGCCAAGTCCCCCAGCAAAGTGACCAGGGGATCCGGTACCAGGGCATAATTGCGGGCGTAGAGACCAAGCTGGAGCGAGCCGTCCTGATGGCCCGCCGGGATCTCGCTCGAGTTGCCCACCGCCACCTTGAGATCCACCCCCACCGCCTTCCACTGCGCCTGCAGTGCCGTGGCGAGGAGCGGCAGCTCCGGACGGTCAGGGAAGGTACGCAGGGTCAGGGCGAAGCGCTCTTCCCCCTTGCGCAGCACACCGTCCTCCCCCGGCTGCCAGCCTGCCGCCGCGAAGGCCGCCCGGGCCGCCTTGACGTCATAGGCAAGCGGCGTCAACCCGAGCTGGTGCCACTCCCCCAGAGTGGGAGGAAAGAGCTGGGTTGCCGCCATCTCGGGATCCCGCAACAGGGCGGCTGCCATACCACGACGATCGATGGCGAGACTCAGGGCACGGCGCACCACCGGATCACTCAGACGGGGATCGGCGCCATTGAGCTTGAGCTGGATGGTTCGTGGCAGGGTGACCGAGGCGATGGAGACCCGTGACGCCTGCTGCAAGCGGCGGATGCTGACCGGATCCAGCCCCCAGGCGATGTCGGCCTGACCGCTCTCGGCCATCAGGGTGCGGCTCTCTGCACGCCCCACCGTCAGGTAGCTGACCACCTCGATTGCGGGCCTGACCCCCTGCCAGCCGTCGAAACGCACAGTCTCTATCCGCTGGGGTTGTTGCAGGCGGGTGATGCGGTAGGGGCCAGAGCCTATCACCTGGGTTACCTCCCCCTTGGCATCGTAGGCGGCCTTCGCCAGGATCTGGGTGCTGGGATGGGCCAGCACGGCCGGCAGGGAGGCGAAGGGTTCGCTCAGGGTGACCTTCAAGACGCCATCTCCAGATCCGATGGACGCAATGGGAGTGCTGGTCATCACGCCGGGCTTGCGCCAGGCCTGTTGCAGGGCAAAAGCGGCCTGCTCGGCGCTCACCTCGCTGCCATCGTGAAAACGGGCCCCGGGGCGCAATGTGAATCGCCACTGCAGACCGTCATCGCTACGCGACCACTCACTGGCAAGCCCGGGTTGCAGATTGCCTTTCCCATCGACATCCACCAGGGTCTCCGCCACCTGCATGCGAGTAAAGAAGACCCCGTTGCTGGCGGGGTCGACACTGTGGATCTCCCAAGGCCCCACCATGGCAAGCGGTTTGCCGTCGGCTGCAGTCGTTCCTGCCATCAGAGCCAGGGCGAACCACCCGGCTGCGGTGCATTTTTTTGTCATCCTTTCCATCCAAGCTTCATGTTCATCAACCAAAGAGGCAACGTTATAACATAACAATTGATCAGGAAGAATGACTTTTGATTTTTGATAAATGGCTTATTTGAAAGACAAAAAGCGACTGCGATGCAGATCGTCAAACAACGGGGAGTCAAAGGGGAATAAAAAAGATGGCCCGTCAGGGCCATCATGATGGCGTCAGCGAGTCACCATCTGCTGCGCCCGCTTGACCTGATCCTCGGGGCTCTCATTGCGCGGTGGAATGGTGATGCCCTTCTGGCAGGCGGGCCTGGCTTCCATGCGTGCCATCCAGGCCTGCAAATGCACCAACCCCTCGATGGAGATACCACTCCAGTCGTGGATGCGCACCCAGGGCCAGGTAGCGATGTCGGCGATGCTGTACTCGTCTGCCAGATACTCATGGTGTGCCAGATGGCCGTCGAGCACCTCGAACAGGCGTCGCCCTTCCTTCTGGTAACGCTCGATGGCGGCCGGGATCTTCTCGGGGAAATAGCGATAGAAGACGTTGGCCTGCCCCATCATGGGACCGACGCCTCCCATCTGGAACATCAGCCACTGGATGGCCTGGGAGCGGCGCTTGGGATCCTGCGGCAGCAACTTGCCGGTTTTTTCCGCCAGATAGATAAGGATGGCGCCGGACTCGAACACCGCGAAGTCACCATTGTCCCGATCGATGATGGCCGGGATGCGGCCATTGGGGTTGATGGCCAGGAACTCGGGCTTCTTCTGCTCCATGGTCGCGAAATCAAGGGGAATGACCTTGTAGGGCAGCCCCAGCTCTTCGAGGGCGATCGACACCTTGAACCCGTTGGGCGTGGCGGCAGTGTACAACTCTATCATCTTGGACTCCTTGAACGTTCAGGGGAAAGGATCAGGCCTGGGCGCTGGACCGGGCACTTACCCGGTCATGCCAGTCCTGCAAATGGGGCTGTTCGGGGGTGAGACGCAGGCCGATCACCTTGCCAAAATCAATGGTACAGAGGGCAAGAATGTCGGCGATAGTGAAGCGTTCCCCCGCAATATAGGGCACCTCGGCAAGACGGGCATCGAGCTTGTCAAACCAGATCTGTGCCTGTTGCTTGCACTCCTCCCCCCATTCGGGGAAGACCCGCTCCCGGTCTTTGTAAAAACCGGTGATATGACGAAACGCCATACCGGTCGGCAACCAGAGGTTGAACTCGATGAAGCGACTCCACATCTCTATGGTGGCGCGCTCCAGCGCGGTGCTGCCAAACAGGTTCGGCTCGGGGTGGAGCTCTTCAAAATAGCGGCAGATGGCCAGGGTTTCACTCAGACAGGTTCCGTCATCGAGTTCCAGCACAGGAATGCGCCCGGCCGGGTTCTTGGTCAAAAAGGCGGGCGCCAGGTTTTCCCCCGCCCCCAGATCGACCTGTTGATATTCCATCTCGATCCCCTTCTCCGCCAGAAACATTCTGACCCGACGGGCATTGGGGGCTCGTCTCAGCTCATAAACCTTCATGTCACCTCCGTCGACGAACACACAGTGAGCCGCTGCGCAGGCCATAGCAAAGCGGCACAATATCGGTCAGTTATGACAAATATTGTGCCCCTTGAACAGCCCGCATCGAGGGGGAGATGATTAGCTGCTCAGTACCCCTGGTTGGCGCTGGCGCAGCAAGATAAGACGGGAAAGCAGCGGGAAATAGGATTCAAACTTGCTTTGCAGCACCAGGCTGCAGGCAGGATCCGCCAGTTCGGCCTCATCCAGCAGAATACCGTTGGAGACGAAATAAAAATGCGGATCCCGAACATCCGGCCCCTGTGGAGGATGTTCATACTGTCGATGCACCAACAGGGGAAGCACCGGCAATCCCAGTGTATTGCCTCCTGCAGGCCAGAGCGGAACAGGCCAGGCAGCGCCCTCTTCTTCCAGCAGCAGGATCGCCGCTTCGTCCTTCGACGGTTGCCACTGCTGGGGCTGCGCCACCCGGACCTCGGTGACATACTCGCTCTCTTCGCTGGCGGCACGCAGTGCGGCCAACACACCCATAGTCGTCGGCGACGACGGTTTCTGACTGACTAATGACAGATTCATGGCTCATATCCCTATGCTCACCACAGCCTGTTATCCGGCTGTCGCGATAAGACTAGTTGATTACAGGTCTTTATTGGAGCCGTCAGATCTGTCAGTCACCACCCTGACAGAATGAGGGTATAGCAGTTGCTATTCCCGAATATCTTGGTAAGATGTCGCGTCCTTTTATCCCCCGTTCTTTAACATCCAGTGGTGAACCTATGCATCCGATGCTGAATATCGCCGTGCGCGCTGCGCGCAACGCCGGTCAAGTAGTAGTAAAAGCCTTTTCTCAACCCGAGAACATCGAGGTTATCCAGAAAGGCAGCAATGACTTCGTGACCAACGTTGACCGTGACGCCGAAGCGGCCATCATTCACACCATCAAAAAATCTTACCCGGAACACAGCATCGTTGCTGAAGAGTCTGGCGAGATTGCCGGTACCAATCCGGACTACCAATGGATCATCGACCCACTGGATGGCACGACCAACCTGGTCAAAGGCATTCCGCACTTTGCCGTTTCCATCGCTCTGCGCGTCAAGGGCAAGACCGAACAAGCCGTTGTCTACGATCCCATCCGCGACGAGCTGTTCACTGCCACCCGCGGCAGCGGCGCCCAGCTGAACGGCTACCGCATCCGTGTCGGCAAGGCCAAAGAGCTCTCCGGCACTATCTTGGCCACCGGGTTCCCGTTCAAGCAGAAGCACCACATCGAACCCTACCTGAAGATGTTCCAGAGCATGTTCATCGAGTGTGCAGACATCCGTCGTGCTGGCTCCGCCGCGCTGGATCTCGCCTATGTGGCCGCTGGCCGCGTCGACGGTTTCTGGGAAATCGGCCTGAAACCCTGGGACACCGCCGCCGGTGAGCTGCTGGCCAAAGAAGCCGGCGCCATCGTCACCGACTTCGTCGGTGGTCACAACTACGAAAACTCCGGCAACATCGTGGTGGCCAACCCCCGCGTGCTGAAAGAGATGCTCGGCAAGATCCGTGAAAACCTGCCGGAATCCCTGGCCAAGTAATCCCGGATACCCGTGAAAAAAATGCCAGTCGGTTCGCCGACTGGCATTTTTTATTCCTTACTACAGCGAAAATCCCGCCCCTCTCGATGACTCAACGGGATCAGATAGTGCCGTTGCGTCCCATGTTGATCACCACCCGGCGGTTCTTGGCTCGGCCAGCTTCCGTTTCGTTGGAGGCCACGTGCTGTTTCTCACCGTGCCCTTCCACCGAGATCTTGCCCTCCTCGATGCCGAGATCCACAAACACCTGCTTGATGGCATCCGCTCGCTTCTCGGAGAGCTTCTGGTTTGGCCAGCGGCCGCCATAGCTGTCGCTGTAGGCGTCGATCACCACCACATCGATGCTCTTGTCTGCCTTCACATAGTCACCGATCATCGCCAGCCGCCGCTTGGAGGCCGGTGACAACTGATCGCTGTTCTTGTCATAGGAGAGCACGCTGAAGGCGATGTCGTTGAAGCTGTAGGGCAGCAAGCCACTCAGGCAGTCCATGAACGCCTGGTACTTGACCCTGAAATTGACCGACGAGAGCGATACCCGCACCGGCCTGTCCTGACGATACCAGTCGCGATACTGGAAAGTCGGCATACGCCCTCCTTCCAGCTCGTCCAGCATGGTCCAGGCGGTCTGCCCCGCCACCAGGCCGTCAAACTGCTGATAGAACTGCAACTGGCTGATCTGACGCCCGGCCACCCCGGGACGCCAGCTGGGGGGCATGATCCCGAGGCTCACTGTCTGGGTACGCGCCTGGGGTCGCTGCCCCTTGAGCTCGAAATCCAGATTGATCTTGCGCCCGGCCCGGCTGACAAAGGCCCCGGTTCCCCAGCGGGGAATAGGATGCTCCAGCCTGCACTCCACCTGGGTATCAGAGGTCAGGCGCCAGACGGATTGATCCAGACCGGCGCCAAATTCGGTCACGCCCGCCTGCAACTGCATACTCACTGATATGCTGATCAACCCCAACACCCAAGCATTCAACGGCTTGTCCTCCACACTATCTCGAATTATCTATCGGCAGCGGCAGGACAAGCTTTAGGTCAAAACGCTCAGTGGGGGGAAGAAGGGGCCATCAGCTTGAAGCTGGCGATGCGTCCCGCCAGATCCCGGGCCAGGGCATCCAGTTCGGCACTGTGTTGTTGCAGGGTATGGGAGTGCTGGCGATGGGCCTCATACACGTCACGGATGGTCATCACGTTTTGCTGGATGTCGTCGGTCACGTAACGCTGCTCCTCGGTGGCGGTGGCCACCTGGGCCGTCATGTCGCTCACCTTGCGCACCTCGTTGACGATGTCGGTCAGCTCGCTCCCCGCCCGTTTGGCCTCCGTCACGCTAAGGCCGGCCTGTTCGGTGCCCGTGTGCATGGCAGCCACCGCCTCGTTGGCCCCCTGGCGCAAGCGGCCCAGCATCCGCTCTATGTCATCCGCCGCCTGCTGGGTACGGGAGGCAAGCGCTCTCACCTCGTCGGCCACCACCGCAAAGCCGCGCCCGGATTCACCGGCACGGGCCGCCTCGATGGCGGCATTGAGGGCCAGCAGGTTGGTTCTGTCCGAGATCTGCTTGATGAGGCTCAAGGCCTCCCCCACCGACTCGGTATCCCGATGCAGGCTGTCCACCAGGTGCCGGGTATCCACCAGCGTGCCCGCGACCTGCTGGATGGTGTGGATGGTCTGATCCACCTCCTTGTCACCCTGCTTCGCCCGGCCGATGGCCTGCTGGGTCGCCTGGGAGGTCTGGGTGGCGTTGCGGGCAATCTCCGCGACAGTCGATGCCATCTCGGTGGCGGCAGTCGCCACCAGATCCACCTGCCCGCATCCCCTGACTACGCCGGCATTCACCTCGGCAATGACCTCGGCCGAGCTGGCGGCGCTGCGTATCAGCACGTCACAGGAGTGGCGCACAGCCAGCAGCAAACTCTCCAGGTGCCCGAGGAAATGGTTCAGATCCCGCGCCAGGGCACCCAGCTCATCCCCGGATCGCCAGTCGACCCGCACAGTCAGGTCGTTCTCCTGCACCAGGCGCTTGAAGGTCTGGTGCAGGGCCATGAAGCCCAGATGCAGATCCCGCACCACCCGCCAGCAGACGAAGGTGGTCAGGACGATGCACAGCAACACGCCAGCCGCCCCCCACCAGAAGTCACTGGCACTCCCGACCCGCATCTGTTCAACCCGCTCGAAGAGCTGCTGATAGAGGCTGTCTTCTATCTCCTTGAGCAGGCCTATCTTGTCGGTACTCAAGGCAAACCAGGCCTCCGCATCGACACCAAAACTGCCGCTTGCCGCCTTGTCCAGGGCCAGTTTCTCCATGGCGGCCACCTTGGCCACCACGGGTGAGGCGAGGCTGTCGTTCAGCAACTGACGCTGGGCTGGACTCGCCACCGCCTGGAAACGTTCGAGATAGGTGTTCTGGGCCGCCAGCAGGGAGATGAACTGCTGCAACAGCGCAGGCGTGAAGCTGTCACGGCCAAAGACGTTGCTGAGCGTCGCCCGCTCCAGCCCCGCACGCTCCTTGCTCTGCAGGAAGGCGGCGTAGGCATTGGTCTGCAGGGCGATGGTGGCATCCATGCTGTCGACGCTTATCTTGTCCACTACCGCCAGCAAGGCGGTCACGAGGCGGGTATAGAAGCCGACCTGTTCCGCCACCTCGACCCCCAGGGCGCTGACCCGCTCACGCATGGCGGTGAGTCCCGCCACTCCCTGCTGCACCTCCGTCAGAGCCAGCAAGGCAGGATCCTGATGAAAACGCTGCAACAGGCTGTCCACCACCTTGCGCTGGGCAGGCAGCGCATCGCGAAACTTGTTGCCGCCAGAGCCGAGGAAGCCGGCCGACATGCCGCGCTCCCGTTGCAGCTCATGGGCCAGCTGCGCCGCCTCCTTCACCACCGCCAGCGCGACCAGGGCGCCGCTCATCTCCTGTTCGACCCGATAACGTTCGTAGACGTACCGGCCGGAGAAAAACAGCAGGGCCAACAGCGGCAGACAGACCACCAACATCATCTTGTGTGCCAATCCCAGCTTCTTCATCGTCCTCTCCCTCCATGGTTGACGTCGCCAATTATAAGCACAGGTGTTTCAAAATGGCCCTCTTGCCGTCCCATGGCGGCAGATAAGGGACAAGGGCACGCTTTTTTGCCATAATGCCGCCTCCTTTCACGCCGACCGAGATACCATGACCGACGCCGTTCACACCCTCAAGGGCCGTTTTCGCGGCTTTTACCCCGTCGTCATCGATGTTGAAACCGCCGGATTCAATGCCAAGACCGATGCCCTGCTGGAAATAGCCGCCCACACCCTCAAGATGGATGAGCAGGGCTGGCTCGTCCCTGACCAGATCTTCCATTTTCATGTCCAGCCCTTTGAGGGCGCCAATCTGGAGAAAGCGGCGCTGGAGTTCACCGGCATCGACCCCTTCAACCCGCTGCGGGGCGCGGTGGACGAGAAGGAAGCACTCACCGAGATCTTCAAGGGGGTGCGCAAGGGCATGAAGGAGCAGGATTGTGGTCGCGCCATCATAGTGGCCCACAACGCCACCTTCGACCACGGCTTCGTGATGGCCGCCGCCGAGCGGGCCGGCCTCAAGCGCAATCCGTTCCACCCCTTCGCCACCTTCGACACCGCCGCCCTCTCGGGTCTTGCCCTGGGGCAGACGGTGCTGGCCAAGGCCTGTCAGAGCGCCAATATCCCCTTTGACAACAAAGAGGCCCACTCGGCCCTCTACGACACCGAGCGCACCACAGAGCTCTTCTGCCACATCGTCAATCGCTGGAAGAGCCTGGGAGGCTGGCCTCTGGCCAACCCGGATGAAACGACGGACACCGAAGACGAGGGCTGAACACTCCCAGCCCCTGCCCAGACAGGCTGCCCATGGCAGCCTGTCTGCATGAGGGGACCTGTCTGGGCAACGAAGAAGGGCCATTTTCCCGGTTCCCGTTCACCTCCAGCAGAAGATGCGTCCCTTGGCCGGGATCCGCCGATTTTTTTCTCGACATTTAGCCTGTTTTTCGCAAACTAGCTGGCTTTCACACGACTGACAGCAACACAATCCATAAGGAAATCAAATGAATCCTGTTGTTATCGCGGTGGCGCTGATGCTGGTGCTCAGCCTGCTGCGGATCAATGTGGTGGTCTCCCTCGCCATCGGTGCCATCGTGGGTGGCCTGCTCGGCGGACTCTCCCTCGAGCAGACCCTCAGCACCTTCACCGGCGGCCTGGGCGGCGGTGCAGAAATCGCCCTCTCCTACGCCATGCTGGGGGCTTTCGCGGTAGCCATCTCCCGCTCCGGCATCACGGATCTGCTGGCCCGCAAGGTCATCAACCAGCTCGGCAAGGATGCTAGCAGCACCCGCATTCTCTGGGTCAAGAGCCTGCTGCTCACCTCGGTGCTCGCGGTCTCCGTCTCCTCCCAGAACCTGATCCCGGTGCACATCGCCTTCATTCCCATCCTGATCCCGCCGCTGCTGCATGTCATGGCCCAGATGCAGATCGACCGCCGTCAGGTGGCCTGCGTCATCACCTTCGGCCTGACCGCTACCTACATGCTGCTGCCGGTCGGCTTTGGCGGTATCTTCCTGAACAACATCCTGGCCAAGAATCTCGTCGACAACGGCGTACCGGTGGAATTCAGCCAACTGCCCCTGGCGATGGCCATCCCGGTATTCGGCATGTTCCTCGGCCTGCTCATCGCCGTCTTCTTCAGCTACCGCAAGCCGCGTCAGTATGATCTGGAGCAGATCCTGGCCGCCGAACCCGAGACGGTCGAGCTCAATCTCAACCACATCTGGGTAGCCCTGCTGGCCATCGCCGTGGCACTCGGCCTGCAACTGATGACCAACAGCATCGTGCTGGGGGCGCTCGCAGGCTTCATCATCTTCACCTGCGGTGGCGTCATCAAATTCCGCGAGAGCCAGGATGCCTTCACCCAGGGTGTGCGCATGATGTCCCTCATCGGCTTCATCATGATCTCCGCAGCAGGCTTCGCCGCCGTCATGAAGGAGACCCACGGGGTGGAGAGTCTGGTGCAGTCCGTCTCCAGCATGATGGCAGGTCACAAGGGATTGGCGGCCTTCCTGATGCTGCTGGTGGGCCTGCTTATCACCATGGGGATCGGCTCCTCCTTCTCCACCGTGCCCATCATCGCCACCATCTATGTGCCCCTGTGCATCCACCTCGGCTTCTCGCCCATGGCGACCATCGCCCTGGTGGGCACCGCGGGCGCGCTGGGGGACGCGGGTTCCCCCGCCTCCGACTCGACGCTCGGCCCCACATCGGGCCTCAATGCCGACGGTCAGCACGACCACATCTGGGACAGCGTGGTGCCAACCTTCATCCACTACAACATCCCCCTGGTGATCTTCGGCTGGATTGCCGCCATGGTGCTCTGAGTCCATCCCGAGCAGACAGACAAAAGGCGACCCCGGGGTCGCCTTTCTTGTCTTGCACATGCCTCAGATGGCCGGTTGCAGTCCCCGCCTGCCGGCCAGGGCACAGAGACAGGCCACCAGGGCCAACCCCATGCCGGCTGCTCCCACCCCGAGCCAGTGACCCTGTTGCCAGACCAGCATCCCCAGGCTGGAGCCGAGGGTTCCCCCCAGGAACATGCCGGTCATGAAGAGGGTATTGATGCGCCCCCTGGCTTCAGGTCTCAGACCATAGATGCGCTGCTGATGGGCGATGAGTGCGCTCTGCACTCCGAGATCCAGCAAGATGACCCCGCACGCCAGCCCGGCCAGAGAGAGCCACAGCTCGAAGCAGATCCAGGCAAGCACCACCAGCACAGCACCGGCCAATACCACTGGTCTGGCCCCCAACCGATCCGCCATCCGGCCTGCCAGAGGGGCCGCCACCACCCCAGCCACCCCGATGACGCCGAAGAGACCCACCATGTCGGCCCCCAACCCATAGGCAGGTTCGGCCAGGTAGAACGCCAGCACGGTCCAGAAGGCGCTGAAGGAGGCAAACAGCAAGGCCTGGGTCAGGGTCGCGCGGCGCAAGGCGGGCTCCTCGCGCCACAGACCGACCAGAGAGTGAAGCAGACGGCCATAACCGAGGGGAGAGCGCGGCAATCCGGACGGTATCATCCTGGCCATCAGCAGGGCCCCCGACAGGGCCAGGGGAATGGCCAGCCAGAACATGGCGCGCCAACTGCCATAGGCGGTGACCAGGCCGGCGACGGTGCGGCTGAGCAGTATCCCGGCCAGCAGGCCGCTCATCACGCTGCCGACCACGGCACCACGGCGGGCGGGATCTGCCAGGGTCGCCGCCACCGGAACTATCTGCTGGGCAGCCGTGGCCCCGATGCCGAGCAGGACGGAGGCCAGCATCAAGGTGGTGGCACTCGTGGCCGTGGCCGCCAGCAGGGAAGCCAGCGCGATCAGTGCAAACTGCCCCGGAATGAGCCAGCGGCGCTCGACCACATCGCCAAGCGGCACCAGCAAAAGCAGACCCATGGCATAGCCAAGCTGGGTCAGCATGGCGATCAATGGCATGCCCGAGTGCCCGGGAAAGTCCTGCGCCATCACCGCCAGCATGGGCTGGTTGTAGTAGATGTTGGCAACTGCCAGGCCGCATGACAGGGCCATGGCGAAGAGCAGGGAGGGGCCGGGGGTTGCGGCCCCTCCGGCAGAAGGCGATGTACTCATGATCTTCTCCTCGTGGTAGAAGGGCTCCCGCCAGGATACGGGCCCCATGCGCACAGCCTACCCGGGGAGCGTCGCCACCAGTAGAGCGGTGGGGACCATAACAGTTATTCCGCTGGCGTATGCCCCACGCCGGGCAGGCCGGTCACGAATGCCAGAAAGGCGCTCGCCTTGGCACCAGGCTGGCGACCTGCCGGGAGCAGGGTCCAGAGCTCCTGCATGGGCAGTTGCCACTCGGGCAGCACCGCCACCACCTCGCCGCGGGCAAGCTCGGGGGCAAACATCCACTCCGAGGCGATACCGAGCCCCAGTCCAGCCAGCACGGCGGCGCGCATGCCTTCGGCCGCCGAGACCATCAGCCTGCCTTCTCCGGAAACCACCCTCTCCTCGACGCCACGGCGAAATCGCCACTGCTGCCCCATTCCGGGCCGTGGACTGTAAAGCACCAGGTCATGCTGTTGCAGGGCCTGAGGGGTCTCAGGCTCTCCTTTGGCGGCCAGATAGGCCGGCGTCGCCAGCACCCGCATGTCGCTTCGAGCGAGACAGCGGGCGACCAGCGACGAGTCGGCCTGTTTGCCGATCCGCAGAGCCACCTCGATGCCCGCCGAAATGAGATCCACATTGCCGTCATCCAGCAGGATCTCCAGATCCAGTCCCGGGTGAGCCGCCAGAAAACCGGCAAGATGGGGAATGATATGCAGGCGGGCGAAGGTGACGGGAGCGCTCACCCGCAGACGCCCGCTCAGGCCCGCCCGGCATTGCTGCACCATGGCATCGGCCTCGTGGACCTGGGCCAGGATCTCTCTCGCCCGCAGATAGTAGGCCTCTCCGGCCTCGGTGGGCGCCAGCCCCCGGGTCGAACGCAGCAACAGGCGGCTGCCAAGGTGCGCCTCAAGCTGGGCAATCAATCTGGAAACCGTGGGTTGCCCCATCCCCAGTCGGCGGGCCACCGCCGAAAACGAGCCGGTCTCCACCGCCAGCACGAACACCTCCATCACCCCCGTTCGTGGCACAAGGTAGCACCGGGCCTGCCCTCTCGCACCCTCGTTTTGGCTGGAGGCACAAGAAAACCGCGTCAAGGGCGGTCCTGCCATGGAAGAAAGGTGTCGGGATGAAATATCAACCAGGAACGATCGAACAGAGGGACTCGAAGACAAGGCTACAGGGGCTCGATTGCCCCAAGGCTACCCCAGTGCCACTTCCTGAATGGCGGCGCTGTGGGCGAAATAGCGGTGACAGAACTGCATGAACTCCGGCAGCGGCAAGGGACGCGAGTAGAAATAACCCTGGATCTCATCCACCCCTATGGTGAGCACCGCCTTGAGCTCATCGCTGTTTTCCACCCCTTCTGCCACGACACGCACCCCCAACTGATGAGAGAGGGTGGTGATGGTCTCGACGAACAGCGCCTGACGGGGATCCTTGTCGATGGCGGTGATGAAGGAGCGGTCGATCTTGAGCTTGTCGAAAGAGAGTTCACGCAGGTAAGAGAGCGAGGACCAGCCGGTCCCGAAGTCATCGAGGGCCACCCGCACCCCTATCTGGCGCAGGGAGTGAATGATCTGCTTGCTGAGGGCGATGTCATCGAGGGCGATGGTTTCGGTCAGCTCCACTATCAACTGGTGCAGCCCCAACGGCCCATCTTCCATCTTCTCTTCAATCTCCCTGGCCAACCCCATGTTGAACATGGAGTTGGAGAGGTTGATGGAGATCTCGAGCGGTGCTAGCACCTCCTCCGGGAAGCCGGACAGATCGAGCTGCATGCGCCGGATGATCCAGCCCCCGAGCGCCTCGCCCAACCCGTTCTCTTCTGCCAGCGAGATGATGTCGAGGGGGGCAATAAAGCCATATTCCGGATGATGCCAGCGGATCAGCGCCTCGGCCCCCAGCCTCACTACACTCTGGCCGCGCACGATGGGCTGATAGTAAAGGGCCAGTTGCGGGCATTGCGGGCAGTGGATAAGCTCCCGCAGCTCGGTCGACAGCCGGCGTTTGCGCTGATAGTGCTGATACATGCTGCTGGAGAAGAGCACATTGTCATTCAGCCGTTTGCGCTTGGCGCTGTCGAGGGCGATATCGGCAAACAACAGCATCTCTTCCGGTGAATGATCCGGTTTCACGTACTGGCTGGTGCCCATGAAGACCCGCACCCGGTGCGCCGGATCGGCGGCAAACACCAGATCCGCCAGCTCGCTGCGCAGTTGCTCCAGAAACGGGAAGCGCAGATAGGTGGGCATGGTGCCGGTGATGATGAGGGTGAACTCGTCACTGCCGGTTCGGGCAACGAAGATCCCCTGGCCAGAGGCGGCCTTGATCCGCGCCGCAAGCCGTTTGAGCAAGGCGTCCCCCACTTCGTAACCCAGACTGTTATTGACCTCCCTGAAATGCCCCAGATCCATGAGGCAGACGGTGATGCTGCTGCGCCGCCCGGGGTGGCTGGTCCACTGCTGGAGGTGCTTGATGAGCGCCGCCCGGTTAGGGAGACGGGTGAGAGGGTCGTTCCACGCCAGAAAATGCTGGCGACGCACTTCGCGAAACAGCACCATCAACATCACCATAGTCGCCAGCATCAGAAACCCCAGGATGAAGAAGTTCTGGGTTCTCGACTCGTTGAGCAGCTCACGCTGGGCGATGGCAGAAGGCCCGGTAAAGTTTTTCACCATCACGTCCCGCACCCCGCGCATCTCGTCATCGAGTGCGGCCGTGAACATCTTGAGTGCGGGGGAATCCGGCTCCCCTTGCACCACATTCTGCTCATAGCGTTCGAAGAGGGCGAGGATCTTGCCGACCGCCTTGTCCGCACCGAATCGGGCCCTGACCGACTTTGCCTCCTTCCCGTGCAGGAAGACATCGAGCCGGTTCCAGGCAATGTCAAAGCGTTTGTTCATCTCCTCCCGGCTGACGGCACCGGCACGATAGAGCTTCAAACCCTCTTCGAAGGCGTGGATCTCCAGCTCGAGCTGGGCCAGTGCCCAGGCGGAGAGCTGGGTGTAGCGCGTCACCTCATTGAACGCGCGGTCATAGTTCCAGACCGACCAGAGGGTCACCCCCAAAAAGGTGGTCACCATCAGGATCAGGCTCAAGAACTTGCTGCTCAGCATCTTATTTGCTCTCCAGCGCCGTCATCTGCCACACCATCCGGCTGTGATAGATCTCCTTGTTGAGTTCGGGATGGTCGGTGAGGGGATAAATGACCCAGAGCGGCCCCTTGTTGCGCAGGGTCATAGCCTTGCCATCCTGCTTCTCGGCCACCAGCACCGGGTACTTCTCCCCGTCTTCCAGCGGCAGTGCGGCCCAGTATTCATTGACCGCGAGGGCCTTGACCTCCTGGCTCTTGAGACCGTAGATCCTGACCAGGTCCCGCAGCAACACCCCGCGATAGAGGTGCTCCCCCTCGGTCCAGGGCGTCCCCGTCTTAACTTCCGTCTGCGGCAAGGCCTCAAACTCGGCACGGGTCAGCACCACCTCCCCCTTGCCATTGCAGCACCCCGCCCCCGCAATTCTGAAGAAGGGCTCCTCCGCCAACACCATACCCGACACGAGCCATCCAGATATCAGCAACACCTTGCCAAGCCACTTGCCCATCACGCACCCCCCTGTCATACGGTTTATTTATTCATCTCACTCTGCTGACTCATATGCAAACAACAGAATGCACCTTCAGACCAAAGTCGCAGTCGTTTGCAACCAGCAACGATTGTGCGTCTTCCAAAAGTATCCAATCGCTTCCCAAAGAATGACACCAGGCGCCACCCCCAGGCAAATGGATTGCACCATTTTTCTTTCACTGGCTCCTCATCAAACCGGATGCCCACCACGGCCGGAAAAAGGTGACAATCTTCGCTACGCATCTGAAAAACAGACACAAAAAGGGCCACTCCATGGAGCGGCCTTCTCATCAGTGCAGTCAGGGTTTAGCTGTCGCGGCGCTTGTTGCCACCGAATTTGCGACCCTTGTCGAAACCGCCTTCACGGCGATCCTTGTTGAAGGGACGGTCACCCTGGGGACGGCGATCCTTGTTGAAAGGACGGTCGCCACGGAACGGACGATCACCACGGGGCGGACGGGGAGCAGTGTTGCCACCGGCCGGCACTTCGGTGTAACGGGTGATCTGCAGCGGACGCTGGCAGACACGGGCCTTCTTGATCACTTCCAGCACCTCGGCGCTCATGCCCTTGGGCAGATCGACGGTGGAGAAGTCATCGGCGATGTCGATGTTGCCGATGAAGCGGCTCTCGATGTTCGCTTCGTTGGCGATGGCACCCACGATCTGGCCCGGCTTGACGCCGTGATGGGCACCCACGTCGACGCGGTAGCGCTCCATCTCCACGTCCGGGTTGTCTTTCAGTGGACGCGGCTCCAGGGACGGCATGCGACGGGCCGGACGATCGCCACGGTCACCGAAGTCACGACCGCCACGGTCGTTGAACTCACGACGCTCGAAGCCACCGCGATCGTTGCCGGCGTTGAACACCGGATCCGGAATGGAGTCATCCAGCAGCAGCGGTTGGTCGCCCTGTACCAGCTTGGCCAGTGCAGCAGCCAGCTCCAGCGGATCGGCAGAATCTTCTTCGATCAGCTCGTTCACCAGGTTGTGGTAGATCTCGAGCTCTTCACCCATCATGGTTTCGCGGATGCGCTCCTTGAACTTGGCCAGACGGTGCTGGTTGATGTCCTCGGTGCTCGGCATCTTCATCGGCTCGATCGCTTGACGAGTTGCGTGCTCGATGGCGCGCAGCATGCGACGCTCGCGCGGTGCCACGAACAGGATGGCTTCACCCTTGCGACCAGCACGGCCGGTACGGCCGATACGGTGAACATAGGATTCGGTGTCGTAGGGGATGTCGTAGTTCACCACGTGGGTGATGCGCTCAACGTCCAGACCGCGGGCGACCACGTCGGTGGCGATCAGAATGTCCAGCTGGCCCTGACGCAGCTTGTCGACGGTACGCTCACGCAGCTTCTGCGGGATGTCACCGTGCAGCGCTTCACAGGCGTGACCACGGGCAGCCAGCTTGCCTGCCAGCTCTTCGGCGGCGTTCTTGGTACGCACGAACACCAGCAGGGCTTCGTAGGATTCCACTTCCAGCAGACGGGTCATGGCGTCCAGCTTGTGCAGACCGGTCACCTGCCAGTAACGCTGGCGAATGGTGGTTGCGGTCGCGGTCTTGGAAGCGATCTTGATCTCTTTGGGCTGCTTCAGGTGCTTCTGGGCAACACGACGGATCTGCTCCGGCATGGTGGCAGAGAACAGGGCAACCTGACGACCGGCCGGGCACTGATCCATGATCCAGTCCACGTCGTCGATGAAGCCCATGCGCAGCATTTCGTCCGCTTCGTCCAGCACCAGGGCTTTCAGACCGGAGAGGTCCAGGTTCTTGCGACGGATCAGGTCCATCACGCGGCCCGGGGTACCCACGACAACCTGAGCACCGCGGCGCAGGGCGCGGGTCTGGGTTTCGTAGGAAGCGCCGCCGTAGATGGGCAGCACGTGGAAATCGGGCATGTGGTGGGCATAGCGTTGGCACGCCTCTGCCACCTGCAGGGCCAGCTCGCGGGTCGGGGCCAGCACCAGGATCTGGGTGTTGCGGTTACCAGCTTCCAGACGAGACAACAGAGGCAAGGCAAAAGCAGCGGTCTTCCCTGTACCGGTTTGTGCCTGCCCCAGCAGATCGTGTCCCGCCATCAGGTGGGGAATTGCTGCGGCCTGGATGGGAGACGGACGCTCATAGCCCACGTCCTGCAGCGCTTTCAATACAGGCGCGGCCAGTCCAAGCTCACTAAAAAGGGGCAGTTGTTCGGTATCAGACATAGATTCTTCCAGATTAAGGCAGGCGGCTAACACCGCGGAATAGCAAAAAGGCGGCGATTATAGCGCCACTTTGTTCTGCTGTCTTGAAAAATGTGATAGGTGTCTCAAGACGTTGGCAATTATAGAGGGATCTCGCGACTATGGCTTGCTTATTTTTCACTCATGATGCGTTATTGCGGATCACGCTTCGCCAGAGTCCTTGTCCCGCTTGTGCTTGAGCACCGCCATGGTCAATCGGCTGGTGCACAATAAACGACCACGTTCATCGCGAATTTCGATCTGCCACACCTGAGTCGTGGTCCCCAGATGCAGCGGGCTGCAGCGCCCCGTCACCACCCCTTCCCGCTTGGCCCTCAGGTGGTTGGCATTGACCTCCAGCCCCACACAGTAACTCTCCTCCCCGACCGCCATGTTGGCCGCAAGCGATCCCAGCGTTTCCGCCAGCACCACGGAGGCGCCTCCGTGCAGCATGCCGAGTGGTTGATGGGTGCGGTGATCCACCGGCATGGTGGCCTCCAGCCAGTCGGGGCCAAAGGCGCTGTAGACGATGTCGAGGTGGGCCATCAGGGTGTTGCGGGAGCTGGCGTTGAGCCCCTCCAGGCTCATGGGTTTGCGCCAGATGGGGCTGCTTTCTTGACTCATGGTGAGCGGACTCCTTGCGTGATCAACGGGTTATCGCTGCGCTGTAGCGGCAAACCAGCAGTGTCGGCGAAAAAGGCGCAAAAAAAAAGATGCCCACGCCGGGGCATCTTGCATCGAGGTTTGCCCTCACCAGGGATAGGTCACCCCTGGCCACTCGGCCCAGGGACCGTCCCGCCCCGGCAGGCGCGGCTCGGACCAGCGCCATACCTTGCCGAGCCAGGTGCGCAGTTCGGCTTCGAGTTCGCTGTCAGTGAGCGGCGCCTCGGCCACCTTCCAGAGGAAGAGCTCCACCTGCACCTCCGGCAGCACCGACGGATAGAGGTAAACCCCGCCCCAGAAGCGGGGCTCCCTGTCCGGGCTCCAGAGGCCATAGGCAAAGGAGCGCTTGGCCAGGAACTCGGAACGTTGCCACTCAAGATCGGCCTCGTGTTGGCTCAGGCTGAAATGGGCGGAAGGCCACACATCGTCCGGGCGAAACAGCTGATGAAGCTGCTCGCGCTCGCGCAGGATGGCGACAAACTCCACCACGGCCTGGGACGGCGTGGTGGGGAGCAACAGAAAATGCGGGTGCCGATAGGCCTTTGGCACCCGGAATCCCTTGGTAAAGTGGAGCATCAGAGCAGTTCCAGCAGGGCCTGCAGCGGATGCTTGAGCTTCTCCCCCTCCATCCGCTTGACCTGGCTGCGGCACGAATATCCGGTGGCCAGGCAGCGAGCCTTGGGCAGGCGTTCAAGAGGCTCGGCCCAGCTCAGGCCATAGATCCCCTTGGAGTTCTCCACCTGTTTGGCGTCGTGACCATAGGTGCCCGCCATGCCGCAGCAACCCACCCACACCGGCTGCAAACGTGCACCGAAGCGACCAAACAGGGTGCTCCAGTCACCGTGGGTGGTGGGCTTGGCGGTCTTCTCGGTGCAGTGGGCAAACAGATACCAGGGGTCGGTGCCAACCTCTTCCCGCAGCGGCAGCGCCTCGGCAGGCAGGGAGAGCAGCCACTCCTGGGGCAGCAGCACCTGGAAGTCGCCGCGGGCGGTGCCGAGCGCCTTCACGTACTCGTCCCGGTAGCAGAGCACCAGAGAGGGGTCCACCCCCACCATGGGGATGCCGAGGGCCGCCACCTTGTTGAGGAACTGGGCGCTGCTGGCTGCGGTGCGGGCGAAGGCGCGCAGGAATCCCTTCACGTGCTGGGGCTTGCCATTGGGTTTGAACGGCAGCAGGTAGGGCTGATAGCCCAGCTTGCTGGCCAGCTTCACCAGGTCACGCACCACGGGGGCGTCGTAGTAGCTGGTGAAGGGATCCTGCACGATGAGCACCACTTTATGGCGCTGCTCGGGGCTCATGGCCTCGAGGCCCGGCAGGTCGAAATAGCGGGCGCGATGGTCGCGCAGCTCCTCGGCCAGGGTCGGTACGCTCAAGAGCGGCACGTCCACCATGCCGATGCTCTTCTCGGTCGCCTTCTGGGCCCAGTCTTTTTCGAGGAAGAAGTTGACCAGTTTCGGCGCCTTGGCCAGCAGGGGCGCATAGCTCTCTACCGTGCCCACGAAGTAATCCTTGGGGCCGCGCAGATAGCGGCTGTGATAGAGCTGCATGAAGCGGGCACGGAAGGTGGGCACATCCACCTTGATGGGGCACTGGCTGGTGCATGCCTTGCACGCAAGGCACCCCTCCATCGCCTCCATCACCTCGTGGGAGAAGTCATACTCGCCCCGGGCGCGGGCCACCGTATTGCGGAACTTGTCGACGATCTGCTTGAAGCGCAGACCGCCGCTTTGCAGCGCCACCTCTTCGGCAAGGGGATCGAAGCCCTGCTCCGACAACTGGCGCAGCCATTCACGCATCAGGCCAGCCCGCCCCTTGGGGGAGTGACGGCGGTCGCGGCTGATCTTGACCGAGGGGCACATGGGGGAGTCGGTCTCGAAGGTGAAACACAGACCGTTGCCGTTGCAATCCAGCGCCCGTGTATAGCTCTCGCGCACGGCAATCGGGATCTGGCGGTCGAACTTGCCGCGCTTGGGCCCGTCCACCGAGACAAGCGAAGCGCCGCTGCCATAAGGCATGCAGATCTTGCCCGGGTTGATGCGGTTGGCCGGGTCGAACGCCCCCTTGACCCGTTGCAGCTCTTCCCACAGCTCGCCGAAGAAGGCGGGGCTGTATTCGGAGCGAAAGCCCTTGCCGTGCTCCCCCCACATCAGGCCGCCGTATTTGGCGATGAGCGCCACCACCTGATCGGAGATGCGCCGCAGCAGCACCTCCTGCTCGGGATCGCACAAGTCCAGCGCCGGGCGCACGTGCAGCACCCCGGCATCGACGTGGCCGAACATGCCGTAGTCAAGGCCGTGAGCATCCAGCAGGGCACGAAACTCCATGATGAAGTCCGCCAGCGACTCCGGCGGCACGGCGGTGTCTTCGGTGAAGGCCACCGGCTTCTTGCGCCCTTCGGCGTTGCCGAGCAGCCCCACCGACTTCTTGCGCATGGCGTAGATGGTCTCGATGCTCGGCAGGTGGTCGCACACCTGATAGCCAATGACCCCGGCTTCACCACGCGACAGCAGGGCGTCGATGCGCCGGCACAGCTCCGCCACCTTGGCCTTGTGCTCATTCTCGTCGGTGTCGGCAAACTCGACGATGTTGAGCCCCTGCAGATCCTTGCCGGGCACATCCTGGATGAGATCCTTCACCGAGTGCCAGATGATGTCGGCGCGAGCCAGTCCCAGCACCCGGGAGTCCACCGTCTCCACCGACAGGGCGTGGGCCTGTACCATAAAGGGGGCGTTTCTGAGCGCGGAGGGGAAGCTGTCGTACTTGACGTTGACCAAGGTGCGGTAGCGCGGGATGGGGGTGATGTTGAGCCGGGCTTCGGTGATGAAGCCCAAGGAGCCTTCCGAGCCGCACAGCACCCGGCTGACGTCCAGGGTGTCGCTCTCGGGTTGATAGAGGTGCTTGAGATCGTAACCGGTCAGAAAGCGGTTGAGCTTGGGGAAGGTGGCCTCAATGTCGGCGCGCCGCTCGCGGCCGATGCGATAGAGGGTGCGATAGATCTCCCCTTCACGGGTCTCGAGGGCCAGCTTGTCCGCCAGACGCTGACCGGTCACCGGCTCGGTCGCCATGAGATCGCCGTTTTCCAGCACGGCCTTGAGGCCGAGCACATGATCCGAGGTCTTACCGTACACCAAGGAGCCCTGCCCCGAGGCATCGGTGTTGACCATGCCCCCCAGGGTGGCCCGGTTGGAAGTGGAGAGATCCGGCGAGAAGAAGTAGCCGTGGGGCTTCAAAAAGGCGTTGAGCTGATCCTTGACCACCCCGGCCTGGGCCCGCACCCAACCCTCTTCCAGATTAATTTCCATGATCTGGTTCATATGGCGCGAGAGATCGACGATAATGCCGCCGCCCAAGGATTGACCATTGGTGCCGGTACCGCCGCCGCGAGGGAAGAAACTCAAGGTCGCGTACTCGGGCCCCTGGGCCAACTTGAGCATCACCGCAATATCGTCCGCGCTGCGCGGATAGAGAACCGCCTGAGGTACGACCTGATAGACGCTGTTATCCGTCGCCATCGCCAACCGGCTTGCATAAGACTTTTCGATATCACCACGAAATGCTGATCGCGCCAGCAACTCAAGAAACTGCAGGGTTGTAGGTGACAAACTGTCCTGGTAATCGAGTCTCGGGATCATGAATCCTTGTTCCCATCCTTTGCTTGATGCCGGCATTCCGGCGACAACGACCGTTCGGACCAGCCTCTTTGCGGGTGTCCGAACCAGTCCGCTCACATGTGAGCGGGCAGTATATCAGCTAGAAAACCGCTTGCGCGCGCAATCTTCACCATTTGAAAGGAGGACTTTTATGGCTCACTACAGCCATGTTATCAGTACGCTTATTCGCACCGAAAAACAGGCGCTGACCCTGTCGCTGTTTGGTTGCATCACCTTTGCCATCTTCGGGATCGGTTATGGCCTCTTCGTCGGTTCCAACGCCATCATGCTGGACGGCATCTTCACTCTGTTCAGCATGGGCATGACGGGCCTTGGGCTCATCACTGCCTACCTGGTTACTCGCCCCTCCGACGCCCGTTTCCAATACGGCTACGCCCACTTCGAACCCATCGCCAACGCCATCAACGGCGCCATCATTCTGCTGCTTTGCCTTGGCGCCCTCTATGGCGGCATCACCTCCCTGCTGGCGGGCGGACGAGAAATAGATCTCGGCCACGCCCTCATCTATGCCGTCGTCTCCACCTTCTTCTGCGGCATCCTCTATCTCATCGAGGCCGACGTGGCCGAGCGGGTCAACTCCGAGCTGGTGCGGGTGGACTCCAAGGAGTGGCTGGTGGATACCCTGCTCAGCGCCACCCTGCTCATCGGCTTTCTGGTCGCCATCGGGCTCGATACCCTGGGTTACGGCCACTACAACCGCTATATAGACCCGGTGCTGGTCTCGCTGCTGGCCCTGTGTGCCACCCTCATTCCCATCAAGGTGCTCGGTCGCAACCTGCGGGAAGTGCTAAAAATTGCCCCCAAGGGGGATGTTTCCCGGCTGGTGGCCAGCGAAGTCGAAGCCCTGCGCCTGCGCCATGGGGTCGAGTGCTACAGCCACCTGGCAAAAAGCGGCCGCCGCTTCGATCTCGAGCTCAACATCCTGGTGGCCCCCGGCCAGGAGTGGCCCGTCGAACGCCAGGATGCCCTGCGCCAGGAGCTCTGGTCCCGCCTCGGCGACACCCTGGGAGACGCTTGGCTCTCGGTCTGCTTCACCCGGGAAAAACGCTGGTTGTAAGCCGCAAGGCGGGGGCTTGCCTGGCAAGCTCCGCCTGTCCCTGTTGCCCTGTTGGGCGAGCGCCTCTCCCTGCGCGTCCAGACCCCCTTGCCAAATGGCGGCGAGTCGTTATCATCAGGGCTCACTTTTGACCCGAGGTTTTATTGCCCATCATGGACAATCCCCGAAGTAGCCCTTCGTCTTTTCCCATCAAAGCCTATCTGTACCTGCTCAACCAACGCCTCTGAAGCGATCGTCTCCGTCACCACGGCCACGCCGTGACCACGATTCACTGCATCTGTCTTCATTGAGGTCAATCACATGGAATTCTTGCTGGACCCGTCAATCTGGGTCGGTCTGCTTACCCTGATCATCCTGGAAATCGTTCTCGGGATAGACAACCTGGTCTTCATCGCCATCCTGGTGAAAAAACTGCCCCCCGCCCAGCGGGACAAGGCGCGCATCATCGGTCTCTCCCTCGCCCTGCTGATGCGCCTGGGACTGCTCACCATCATGTCATGGCTGGTCACCCTCACGGCTCCTCTGCTGCACATCTGGGATCACCCCTTCTCCGGTCGGGATCTCATCCTGATGGGAGGCGGACTCTTCCTGCTGTTCAAGGCCACCTCCGAGCTGCATGAGCGACTCGAGGCCAAGCCCGAGGAGCAAGGCGGCACCGGCGTCTATGCCGGGTTCGGGGTGGTGATCGCCCAGATCCTGGTGCTGGATGCCATCTTCTCGCTGGACTCCATCATCACCGCCGTCGGCATGGTGGATCACCTCGGCGTCATGATGGCGGCCGTGACCATCGCCATGGTGGTGATGGTGCTCGCCTCCAAGCCCCTGACCCGCTTCGTCAACGCCCATCCCACTGTGGTGGTGCTCTGCCTGAGCTTCCTCTTGATGATCGGCTTCAGCCTGGTGGCGGAGGGCTTCGGCTTCCACATTCCGAAGGGCTACCTCTACGCGGCCATCGGCTTCTCGGTGCTCATCGAGTTCTTCAACCAGCTCGCCCAGCGCAGTGCCCTGCGCCACGAGGCGCGCCAGCCCCTGCGCGAGCGCACCACCGCCGCCATCTTCAAGCTGATGGGGGGGAACAAGCGCTCCGCCCACCCGCAGGAGGACGAAGAAGAGGTGCAGGCTCAGCCCCTGCCCCCTGGTTTCGGTGAAGAGGAGCGTTACATGGTGAGCGGCGTGCTGTCGCTGGCCGAGCGTTCCATTCGCACCATCATGACCCCGCGCTCCGAGATGGAGTGGATCGACATGAGCGACAGCGAGGACGAGATCCGCGCCCTGCTGCAACGGGCCCCCCACAGCCTGTTCCCGGTCTGTGACGGGGAGCTGGACGAGATCATCGGGGTGGTCAAGGCTCGGGATCTGCTGTTTGCCCTCAACGAGGGGCAATCCCTGGCAGCACTAGCCAGACAGAACGAGCCCGTCATCGTGCCCCAGACCATCAACGTGATCCGGCTGCTGGCGGAGCTGCGCCAGGCCAGGGGCAGCCTCATTCTGGTGGCGGACGAGTTTGGCGTCATCCAGGGGCTGGTCACCAACCACGATCTGCTGGAGGCCATCGTCGGCGAGCTGCCGGACGAGGACGAGACCCCCGATGTGGTGCGCGAGGGCGAGCATTGGCTCATCCACGGCACCACCAACATCCATCAGGTGGAGCAGGCCCTGAACTGCGACGGTCTGGTGAGCGAGAGCGACGAGTACGTGACCCTGGCGGGCATGCTGCTCTCCCACTTCGGCAGCCTGCCCGACGTCGGTCAGCAGTTGCACCTCGGCCAGTTCTGCTTCGAGGTCATGGCCGTGAGCGAGCGGCGCATCGAGCGAGTACGGGTCACCCCACTCTCCCCCTGATCATCGGTGGCAATGCAGCAAAAGAGGGCCTTTGGCCCTCTTTTTTCTGGCCCGAGCCCGGCCCCTCCCGCGCCATTGCTGCGATAACGGCAATTCTCTTCTGCAATACCCCCTCTTTTTCACAATAAAAATCCCCTTTAGAGTCACCTCACGCCCAAAGATTGAGGAATCCATCATGCATCACGATCCCCTGTTCTGCCCCCTTCGCCTCGGCCAGCTGCACCTTGCCAACCGCATCGTCATGCCCCCCATGACTCGCTCCCGCGCCAGCCAGCCCGGGGACGTGGCCAACGCCATGATGGCGACCTACTACGCCCAGCGTGCCGGGGCCGGCCTCATCATCAGCGAAGGCACCCAGATAGATCCCTTGGGCAAGGGCTACGCCTGGACGCCGGGCATCCACAGCGCCGAGCAGGTGGCAGGCTGGAAGCAGGTAACAGACGCGGTCCACGCCCAGGGGGGCATCATGTTCGCCCAGCTCTGGCACGTGGGCCGGGTCACCCATCCTGGCAACATCGGCGGCGCCCAGCCCCTCTCCTCCTCCGCCATCCAGGCCAAGGGAGTGAAGGTGTTCGTCGACAACGGCAGCGATGCCCCGGGGTTTGTGGAGACCGTCACCCCGCGCGCCATGACCCAGGCCGACATCGACGCCGTGGTGGGGCAGTTTCGCCGGGCCGCCCGCAACGCCATGGAAGCGGGCTTTGACGGCATCGAGTTGCACGCCGCCAACGGCTACCTCATCAACCAGTTCCTCGACTCCGAGTCCAATACCCGCACCGACGGCTATGGCGGTTCGCTCGAAAACCGGCTGCGTTTCCTCAAAGAGGTGACCGAGGCGGTCTGTGACGAGATCGGTCCCGACCGGGTCGGGGTACGCCTTGCGCCGCTCACCACCCTCAACGGCACCGTGGATGCCAACCCCCAGGAGACCTATCTGGCCGCCGCGCGCCTGCTGGGCCAGCTCGGCGTGGTCTATCTGCACGTCGCCGAAGCGGACTGGGACGACGCCCCCTTGATGGCGGAGAGCTTCAAGCAGGGGCTGCGCGATGCCTTCCCCAACACCCTCATCTACGCCGGCAAGTACGATGGGGAACGCGCACGCGCCGCCATCGAGGCGGGCTGGGCCGACATGATTGGCTTCGGTCGCCCCTTCGTGGCCAACCCCGACTTGCCGAACCGCCTGCGCCACGGCCATCCGTTCGCCCCCCATGACCCCGCCACCCTGTTTGGCGGCGGCGAGAAAGGGCTGACGGACTACCCCGTCTATGGGGCAGAGCGGGCATAAGGCGGCTGGCGCCGAACCTCTTCCAGGGCGGGCCCTCCAACAGGGGGCTCGCCTTGTTGTCTTGCCAGTGCAACAGCAGTTCAAGGCATTGTTACGCCATGTAATTCAATCAAGGCACCCACCCCTCTCATCCAAGGAGTCACCATGACCCATACCCAGGCCTGGTGCTGGCACGCCCCCGGTGAACCGGACCAGCTCACCCTCACCCGGCAAGCGCTCCCCACCCCCGGGCCCGACGAGGTCCTCGTCGCCAACCGGATCATCGCCTTCAATCCGGTGGACTGGAAACTCATCGAACAGGGTCATCCCCACTGGCAGCCAGGCCATGTGCCCGGCGTCGATGGCATGGGCACCCTGGTGGCGCCAGGGGCCAACGTCACCCACCTGCGCCCCGGCACCCGGGTCGCCTATCACACCGACTTGCGCCACGGCGGCAGCTTTGCCCGCCACACCCTGGTGCCGGCTCGCGCCCTGATGCCGGTGCCCGATGCCCTGAGCGACGAGGCGGCCGCCGCGCTCCCCTGCCCCGGCCTCACCGCCTGGCAGGCACTGGCCAAGCTGCCTCACCTGCACGGGGAGGCCCTGCTCATCACGGGGGCTGGCAGCAGTGTCGGCCGCTTCGCGGTGCAACTTGCCCTCCAGAAGGGGGCCCGCGTCTTTGCCAGCGCCAGCCCGCGCCATCACCAGTGGCTCAAACAGCTAGGCGTGCAGGGGGTGGCGGACTATCGGGATCCCGACTGGCTGGCCCAGTTGCAGGCCGCCAACGGCGGTGAACCCTTCGAGGGGATCATCGATCTGGTCTCCAGCCAGCAGGCAGAAGCCTTGCTGCCTGCCCTTGGCTATTACGGCCACATGGTGACGGTGCTCGGGCGCATCGCGCGCAACCCGCTGCCCGCCTTTAGCCATTGCCACTCGTTGCACGAGATTGCCCTCGGCGCCCAGCACGCCTTTGGCTCGGACAAACAGTGGAGCCGTCTGGTAGCGGCCGGTGTCGCCATGATGGCGCAGATGGCGAGCGGCGAGCTGACCCTGCCGCCGCTGGTGGTGGGCGACTTCGACGCCCTGCCCGCCCTGCTCACCCGCGTCAAGCAGGAGGGACAAGGGGAAAAGTATCTGGTGAGGGTGGGTTGATACCCGCCCAACGATGGCACAAAGAGGCCCGCCATGGCGGGCCTCCTGCATTCAAGGTGTGCAAGGCGGCCTGCTCAGTGCAGGCTCACCCCGTGCAGGGCGGCATGGAGGCGAATGTCCCGGGTCAGACGCACCTTGTCCGCGAGGCTCAGCCAGCTCGCCTCCACGGCATTGAGACTGAGGCGGCACAACTGCTCCTGGCTGGCGCCAAGCCCGTCGGCCAGGGCCTGGAAGTTGGCCCCCAGGTATCCCCCGAAATAGGCGGGATCGTCGGAGTTCACGGTGACGCAGAGCCCCTGCTCCAGCAGCCTCAGCACATTGTGGTGGGCCATCTGGTCAAACACCCTGAGCCGCACGTTGGAGAGGGGGCAGACGGTGAGGGGCAGCCGGGTGTCGGCAAGATAGCTCAGCAGCGCGGGATCCTCGACGCAGCTCACCCCGTGATCGATGCGTTGCACTCCGAGCTCCCGGATCGCCTGCCAGATGTAGTCAGCCGGCCCCTCCTCGCCGACATGGGCCACCAGCGGCAACCCCAGCTCGCGGCAGCGAGCGAAGACCCGGGCGAACTTGCTGGGCGGGTTGCCCTGCACCCCCGAATCGAGGCCGACCCCGTGCAGGCGCGCCAGGTGCGGCGTGGCCTCTGCCAGGGTGGCGAATGCCGCCTCTTCACTCAGGTGGCGCAGGAAGCTCATGATGAGCCGCCAGCTGATGCCAAAGGCTGCTTCGCCAGCCTGCAGCGCCCGCTCGATACCCCCCAACACGGTGGCAAAGGGCACGCCGCGGGCGGTGTGGGTCTGGGGGTCGAAAAAGATCTCCACGTGCACCACGTGATCGGCAACGCAGCGCTCGAGATAGGCCCAGGTGAGGTCGAAGAAATCCTGTTCGTGGATGAGCACGCTGGCACCGAGGTAGTAGAGATCGAGGAAGGATTGCAGGCCGTCGAACTCATAGGCGGCGCGCAGGCTGCCAACATCGGGCCAGGGCAGCGCCACCCCGTTGCGCTGGCCGAGCGCGAACATCAGCTCGGGTTCGAGGGTTCCCTCGATATGCAGCTGCAGTTCCAGCTTGGGCAAGCCGGCAATAAAGTGCTCCATGATGACGGCTCCATCGTCAGACTCCGTGCGGGCACCACCGGGGCGGCGCCTCCCTTCGCCTTCATTGTGCACCCATCTGGCCCGCCGGAGGAGACTTGTCATCAAAGGGCCTTATAATGGCGGCACAAAAACCATAACCGATTGAAGAGACGAACAGAGGGATGCCCTGTCCCCGCTCTTGCGCCCTACAAGGAGAATTCATGAAGAAAAACGTCATCTGTGACATTGACGGCGTCATCCTGCACAACAACGATCTCATTCCCGGCGCCGACCGCTTCGTCCACCGCCTGCTGGAGCAGGGCAGCAAGCTCCTGTTCCTCACCAACTACCCGGCCCAGACCCAGAAAGATCTGCAAAACCGCTTCCGATCCGCCGGAATAGAGGTGCCCGAGGAGTGCTTCTACACCTCCGCCATGGGCACCGCCGACTTTCTCAAGCGCCAGGATGGCAAGAAGGCCTATGTGATTGGCGAAGGGGCCCTGACCCACGAGCTCTACAAGGCCGGCTTCACCATCACCGACATAGACCCCGACTTCGTGGTGGTGGGGGAGACCCGCAACTACAACTGGACCATGATGCAGCAGGGCGCCAAGTTCGTGGATCAGGGGGCCCGCTTCATCGCCACCAACCCCGATACCCACGGCCCCCTGATGTACCCGGCCTGCGGCGCCCTGTGTGCCCCCATCGAGCGGATGACCGGCAAGAAGCCCTTCTATGTCGGCAAGCCGAGCGCCTGGATCATTCGCGCGGCCCTCAACCGGATGGAGGCCCACTCCGACGACACCATCATCATCGGCGACAACCTGCGCACCGACATCCTGGCAGGCTTCCAGGCCGGTCTCGAGACGGTGCTGGTGCTCTCCGGGGTGAGCAAGGTGGCGGACATCGACCGCATGCCGTTTCGACCGAACCACATCTTCGACTCCGTGGTGGACATCGACATCGTCTGATCCCGGGTGCCGCCCTTCCGGTAGCCTTCAGCCTGCACGGGCCCCCTTGGCAAAGGGGGCCCGTTTCGTTTAACGTAAGCGCAACATCGTTAAACAAACTAAACGGGAGCAGGATGCTCCCCTCGCCACCCCAAGGACGCACCATGAAGAGCCTGAACGACTGGATCCTGCTGGACAAGCACACTGTCTCCCCCACCCCGATGATGCCAGCCCCCGAGCGCATCAGGGCCGGAACGCCGAGCCAGACGGCATGGAACCACTACTCCGACCCGAGCCAGCAGTTTCACGTGGGCTTCTGGGCTTGCGAGCCGGGCTGCTGGGCCGTTCACTATACCGAACACGAATACTGCCAGATGCTGGAAGGGGAGGCGGTGATCCACGACGAGCAGGGCGGCCGCCTGCACCTCAAACCGGGGGATCAGTTCGTCATTCCCGCCGGTTTTGTCGGGCAGTGGGAGACCCTCACCCCTTGTCGCAAGCTCTATGTGATCTTCGAACCCGCCGCGACTTGACGCGCACGTCAACCCTGACCCTCTCTCTTCAGGCGGCCGGGCGGCCGCCATCCCCTGCGCAACTTGACGCTTACGGCATGATTTTCTGCGGTTTTCCCGCTTGCAAAAGGGTTTTCCGCTAGGCATTGTGATTGGCGAGGAATGTAAATGGAATTTCGAGCCCAAACGTGGGGGGCTCATATAAAAATCAAGAGGATTACCGCCAATGTGTTCTATTTTCGGCATTCTGGACATCAAGACCGACGCCACTGCCCTGCGCAAATCGGCCTTGGAGATGTCCAAGCGACTGCGTCACCGCGGGCCTGACTGGTCCGGCGTCTACAGCTCCGACAAGGCCATCCTGGTGCACGAGCGCCTGGCCATCGTCGATCCGGGCAACGGCGCACAGCCTCTCTACAACCCCGAGCGCACGCACGTATTGGCCGTCAACGGCGAGATCTACAACCACAAGGAGCTGGAGAAGAACCTCAAGGTCGACTTCCAGTTCCAGACCCACTCCGACTGTGAAGTGCTGCTGGCCCTCTACAAGGAGAAGGGCCCGGCGTTCCTGGACGATTTGAACGGCATCTTCGCCTTCATCCTCTATGACGCCGAGCAGGATGCCTACCTGATTGGTCGCGACCACATGGGGATCATCCCCCTCTATACCGGCCGCGACGAACACGGCAACTTCTATGTCGCCTCCGAGATGAAGGCCCTGGTGCCGGTGTGCAAGAGCGTCGAGACCTTCCCGCCGGGACACTACCTGTGGAGCAAGGATGGCGAGCTTAAAACTTGGTACAAACGGGACTGGATGGAATACGCGCCGGTCGAGCACAACGTCAGCGACAAGGCCGAGCTCAAAGCGGCCCTGGAAGCGGCGGTCAAGCGCCAGCTGATGTGCGACGTGCCCTATGGCGTGCTGCTCTCCGGTGGTCTGGATTCGTCCGTCATCTCCGCCATCACCAAGCTCTATGCCGCCCGCCGGGTGGAAGACGATGGCAAGAGCGAAGCCTGGTGGCCGCAACTGCACTCCTTCGCCGTGGGCCTGGAAGGGTCGCCGGATCTCGCTGCCGCCCGCAAGGTGGCCGATCACCTCGGCACCATCCACCACCAGATCCACTTCACCGTGCAGGAAGGACTGGATGCCCTGCGTGACGTCATCTATCACCTCGAGACCTATGACGTCACCACCATCCGCGCCTCCACGCCCATGTATCTGATGGCCCGCTACATCAAGGCGATGGGGATCAAGATGGTGCTGTCGGGAGAGGGCTCCGACGAGCTGTTCGGCGGCTACCTCTACTTCCACAAGGCCCCCAACGCCCGTGAGTTCCACGAGGAGAACGTGCGCAAGCTCGCCTCCCTGCACCTCTATGACTGCCTGCGCGCCAACAAGTCCATGGCCGCCTGGGGCGTGGAAGGCCGCGTGCCCTTCCTCGACAAGGAGTTCATGGACGTGGCGATGCGCCTCAATCCCGCCGACAAGATGTGCGGCAAGGGCAAGATCGAGAAGCACATCCTGCGGGAAGCCTTCGAGGATCTGCTGCCCCACGAAGTGGCGTGGCGCCAGAAGGAGCAGTTCTCCGACGGCGTGGGCTACTCCTGGATTGACAGCCTGAAAGCCATGGTCGAGGAAGAGGTGACGGATCAAATGTTCGAGGCCGCGGCCTTCCGCTTCCCCGTCAACACCCCGCTCACCAAGGAGGCGTACTACTACCGCGCCATCTTCGACGAGCACTTCCCGCTGGAGTCCGCCGCCCGCACCGTGCCCTACGGCAAGTCGGTCGCCTGCTCCACCCCGACCGCGCTCGAATGGGATGCCAAGTTCAAGGAGATGGCCGACCCCTCCGGTCGCGCCGTGATGGACGTCCACCAGCAGGGTTACTGATCGCCCCTGACCTGAATACAAAGCCCCTCTCGAGGGGCTTTGTTGTTTTCTGCCATTCCATTGCCGCTTTTTGCCTTCCCCTTCCCTGTTTGCGGCTTGGCGCAGGAAACGCCTCGTGTCACATTGTCTGCGCCTGGAAGCAAAGATAACGACACAAGGAAGAGACCATGAAACGACTGTTACTGCCCCTGATACTGGGCACCCTCCTTTTCAATGGCGCCGCCTGCGCGGGCGACCACCTCTGGAGTCAGAGCCTGCCCGATTACAGCCAGGGTTATGACGAGACGCGGGATCCGGCCCGCGATCTCGCCGCCGCTACCGCCAAGGCCAGTGCCGAGGGCAAGAAAGTCCTGTTGCTGGTGGGGGGCGAATGGTGCAGTTGGTGCCAGGAGATGAACCGCTTTCTAGACCGGGAACCCGATCTCGCCGGCCAGCTCAACCGCACCTTCGTGGTGGTCAAGGTGAACGTCAGCGAGCAGAACAAGAATGAATCCTTCCTGAAAGCCTATCCCGAGTATCTGGGGGTCCCCCACTTCTACGTGCTGGATGCCAAAGGCAGGCTGCTCGAGTCCTTCAACACCGGGCTGCTGGAGAAGGGGAAGAGTTACGACGGGGAGAAACTCGGCAAATTTATCGCCTATTTCCAGCCCAGGACCACCCACGGCTGACTCGCCAGTCAATCAAACAGGGCCCCGCACGGTCAGTGACAGTACAGGGCCTTGATGGCAGCGCAAACAGGGAAGTGGCATGTCTGCGACACACCGACCATCCATCACCCAGGACAAGGACGAAAAAGATGTTGCGAATACTGGGCAAGGCGTCGTCAATCAATGTGCGCAAGGTACTGTGGACCTGTGCCGAACTGACCCTCCCGTTCGAGCTGGAGGAGTGGGGATCCGGCTTCAGACCCACGGACACCCCGGCGTTTCTGGCACTCAACCCCAATGCCATGGTGCCCGTCATTCAGGATGAGGATTTTACGCTGTGGGAGTCGAACACCATCATCCGCTACCTGGCGACGCGCCATGGTGCCAATGCACTCTATCCCGCCGAGGCGAGAGCCAGGGCCAGGGTCGATCAATGGATTGACTGGCAGGCATCGGACTTGAACACCGCCTGGCGCTACGCCTTCCTGTCGCTGGTGAGGCGCTCCCCCCAGCATCAAGACCATCAGGCCCTTCACGCAGCTTGCCTGCAGTGGTCTCACTGCATGGAGATCCTGGAGAGACAGCTTCAAACAACCGGAGGATATGTGGCCGGTCCGCACTTCTCGCTGGCAGACATTCCCATCGGGCTGTCAGTCAACCGCTGGCTGGAGACGCCCTATGATCGCCCGTCGCTACCCGCCGTGGACGACTACTACCAGCGACTGAAAGAGCGGCCGGGGTTTCGACGCTACGGGGCCAATGGCACGCCCTGAGGCGAGCAAGATAACCCGGGCAAGGAAAGAGACGGCAGACCGGGCCAACGCGCTGGCCCGGTCTGCACAGCTTCAGGGCTGGGCATCCGGCTGATTGGCGGGGGCGGCCTTGATAAAGGCCTGCAACTGCTCGCAGTTGGCGACGATGCGCGCAATGGTGGGGTAGTCATCCAGGGTCATGTCGAAGCGACGGGCGTTGTAGACCTGGGGCACCAGCATGCAGTCCGCCAGGGTGACCTCGTTGCCCACGCAATAGATGCCGGCGGTGGTCATGAGAAGCTGTTCCAGCGCGGTGAAGGTCTCGTCTATCCAGTGGCGATACCATGCATCCCGCGCCATCTTGCTCTGCCCCAACTCCTGCTCCAGGTAGTGCAGCACGCGCAGGTTGTTGAGGGGGTGGGTGTCACAGGCGATCATGTTGACGATCTGGCGCACCCGGGCACGTTCGATGGGGGCGGAGGGCATCAGGGGGTAGGCGGGATAGGTCTCGTCGAGGTACTCCATGATGGCCACCGACTGACCCAGATGCACGTCATCGTCCACGAGAAACGGCACCAGTCCCTGGGGATTGACCCGGCGGTAGGCCTTCTCCTTCTGCTCACCCTGCCGCAAGTTGACCGGGTGCTGCTCATAATCGAGCCCCTTGAGTTGCAGTACCAAACGCACACGAAAGCTGGCCGATGAGCGCCAATATCCAAACAACTGCAGCATAGTGTGTCCCTGTGGTGGCAGGTGTCTGCCACCTGCCGTGTCGCCCGCCCCTCCCGGGGTCGGGCTCTCCTAGCTAGCCCGCTTGGCCGTTGCTTGCGTGACCCGCTGCAAAATGGTGCCAAACAGACTCATCCCGTTGCGATCCTGCATCGCGATGGACACTGTATCACCAAAGCGCAGAAAGGGTGTAGTGGCTTGACCTGACTCGATAATTTCCAGCATCCGCCGCTCGGCAAGGCAGGAGGATCCCCGGCTTCTGTCGTAGTTGGAGACGGTGCCCGAGCCGATGATGCAGCCCGCCCCGAGCGGCCTTGTCTTGGCGGCATGGGCAATCAGCTCATCAAAGTTGAAGGTCATGTCCACCCCGGCGTCGGGCTGCCCGAACAGGGCGCCGTTGAGGTGGGTCACCAGGGGCAGGTGGACCTTGCCATCGCGCCAGTCATCCCCCAGCTCGTCCGGGGTGATGGCCACCGGCGAGAAGCTGCTGGAGGGCTTGGACTGGAAGAAGCCAAAGCCCTTGGCAAGCTCCCCGGGAATGAGGTTGCGCAGGCTCACGTCGTTGACCAGCATCAAGAGCTTGATGTGGCTCGCCGCCCCCTGCGAACGGGTGCCCATGGGCACGTCGTCGGTGATGACGGCGACTTCCGACTCGAAGTCGATCCCCCACTCCTCGGAGCCCATCACGATGGGGCCACGGGGCGGCAGGAAACTGTCAGAGCCTCCCTGATACATCAGGGGATCGTGCCAGAAGCTTTCTGGCATGTCGGCGCCGCGCGCCTTGCGCACCAGCTCCACGTGGTTGACGTAGGCACTGCCGTCAATCCACTGGTAGGCGCGGGGCAGCGGGGAGAGGCACGCCTCCTCATCGAAGGGGAAGGCGTCGGGGCAGGCGCCATCGTTGAGTCGCTGATAAACCTTCGCCAATTGCGGCGCCACTTCTCCCCACTGGTCGAGGGCCGACTGCAGGGTCGGGGCGATGGTCGTCACATGGACGGTGCGCGCCAGATCGCGGCTCACCACCACCAGGGCGCCGTCGCGCTTGCCATTGTTCAGGGTTGCCAGTTTCATATCGAATTCCTTATTTGCCGAGCGCCTCTGGACGCTGCCAGCTGGTGACATAACCGGGGTATTCAACCCCTTCGCAGATCGGGCCGACGGCCAGGGCATCCCGGGTGTCGAGCATCACCGCCACCTCGTCGGTGAAGGTCTTGGCATGGGCCTGCCCCGCCGCAAAGGCCTTGGGATGGGGACCATGGGTGAAGCCGGCAGGGTGGAAGGTGACCATGCCCCGCTTGATGTTGTCCCGGCTGAAGAAGTCCCCGGCGTGGTAGAAGAGCACTTCGTCGAAGTCGTCGTTGCTGTGGTAGAAGGGCACCCGCAGGGCGCCTGGGTCGCTCTCGATGGGACGCGGCACGAAGGTGCAGACCACGAACCGGCTCGCAACGAAGGTGGTGTGGGCCGAGGGAGGCAGGTGGTAGCGGTGGCTCATCAGCGGGCGGATATCCCGCCAGTTGAGGCGCACCACGCACAAGTCCCCGTGCCACCCTTGTGCATCCAGCGGGTTGAAGGGCCAGGTGACGACCGAGACCTGATCGTGGCGCTTGATCTGCAGCGACCAGGGGTTTTCATCCTGCTGGGCCAGGAAGCGCTCGTTGATGGCGGGCACGTCCAGGGCCGCCGGATCGAAGATGGCGTGATTGCCCACCAGTCCCTTGTCCGGCAGCTGATAACTGTCTTCCGTCGCCTCGATCATCAGGATGAAGAGGGGTGCGGTGGGCTCGATGCGCCACATGGTGCCACGGGGGATCACCACGTAGTCCCCCTCCCGCAGGGTCAGATGGCCGTAGTCGCAGAAGAAGTCGCCTCCCCCCTCGTGAATGAACAGGAGCTCGTCGCCATCGGCGTTGCGCACCAGAAACGGCATCCTCTCGCTCAGGCGCCAGATGCGGTAGCGGCAGTGGGGGTTGCTGAGCAGATCCGGCATCACCCAGGGGGAGAGGGAGCTCACCTCCTCCTGCAGATCGTTTAAGTCAAACGCCCGTGGCCGAAGCGGCCCTTCCCAGTTGACCCAGTCGGTGGGAGCGTGCTTGTGGTGCATGTGGGTGGCCGGACCGAAGAAGCCCGAGCGCCCCAGCTCGCGCTCATAGATGGCCTGCTCCGGCAGATCGGCATGGGCCTGGCGGGAGTGGGTTCCCTCCCGATGGGGGAAGCTTATCCAGTTACGCATCGCTCGGTTCTCCGTTTTTCTGGCCCTGCGCGGCACTGTTCACCTCCCCTTGCGTGGATCCGTCCAGCACGCCACGGCGGATCTGATCCAGCTCGATGGATTCGAACAATGCCTGGAAGTTGCCCTCACCAAAGCCCTCGTTACCCTTGCGCTGGATGATCTCGAAGAACACGGGACCGATGACGGTATCGGTGAAGATCTGCAGCAGGATGCCGTCTTTCGTCGGCGAGCCGTCGATGAGGATGCACAGCGCCTTCAGCGCGGCCAGATCCTCCTGATGACCCGCGACCCGGCTGTCCACCTTCTCGTAGTAGGTGTCCGGCGTCGGCATGAAGCCGGTTCCCCGCCCTCTGAGCGTGCGGATGGTGTGATAGATGTCGGCAGAGGCGAGCGCGATGTGCTGGATCCCCTCCCCCTTGTACTGGCGCAGGTACTCCTCTATCTGGGACTTGTCGTCCGCCGACTCGTTGATGGGGATGCGAATTTTGCCGCAAGGGGCCGTCATGGCGCGCGAGTGCAGTCCGGTCAGCTTGCCCTCGATGTCGAAGTAGCGGATTTCCCGGAAGTTGCCGATCCGCTCGTAGAAATTCGACCAGAGGTTCATATTGCCGCGATGGACGTTGTGGGTCAGGTGGTCGATCTCATAGAGCCCCGCGTCCACCTCGGCCATGCGGGCCTGCCAGTCGGGGTAGAAGATAAAGTCCACGTCATAGATGGAGCCCCGATCGCCATAGCGATCGACAAAGGAGAGGGTGCTCTCGCCGATGCCGTAGATGGCGGGGATGTTGAGCTCCATGGGGCCGATTTTGCCCACAAACGGCTTGGCCCCCTGGCCAATGGCGTACTGCTGGGCACGGCCGGCATCGCTCACCCGAAACGCCATGCCGCACACGCTCGGACCATGGGCCCGGGCAAACTCCTCCGCCTGGGAGTGGGGCTCGGCATTGACCACGAAGTTGATGTCCCCCTGGCGATAGAGCCAGCACTGCTTGTGCCTGTGCTTGGCCACTTCGGCAAAGCCCAGTGAGACGAACAGCGCCTTGAGAGCCGCAATGCCCTTGAGATCCGGCGCCGTGTACTCGACGAACTCAAACCCGTCGGTGCCAAGGGGGTTGATGGTGTGAGTACGGGAAGAAGGGGTGGTCATAATGCGCTCCTTGCGATGAACTGATAACGAAACGGTTCACGCCGCAAGGGCTCGACAGGCAGCCCGCACGGCTTTGTTAACAACTTGTTTCATTAGAGTGGCGAGCGCAGGGAATGAGAAGGGGCGGCGTTCAGATAGTTTGGCGGGGATCCGCGCCAAAAAATGTAAATGAAATGTGACATAGCAGCCCCAACCTTGCACTGCGCTCGTTAGCGTCCCGCAAGGCTGTCAGCTTTGCCTTACAGCGACCAATAACGGGGTTCGATATGGGGCAGCACCGCCCTCGCCTTTAGCAATCGAGTCCTTTGCGGGTTGATGAGCCAGGCCTGCTCCCCCAACGCCAGCAGGGGCAGATCGTGCAGGCTGTCACTCAGGGTGAGTGCGGCCTCCAGGGTCAGGAGCTCGGGCAGCAGCTTGTGCCTGCCATGGCAATAGAAGCGCGGCACCAGGCCGCCGAAACGGTAACCCATCCGCGAGCCGATGATGCGGTGAGGGAGCCTTGGCAGTTGACGATGGAGCTGGGCACGGACCAGGGCGCGGGGACTGGCGGAGATGACCCAGCAGCGGTGCCCCTCCCCCGTCAGGAGGGCTCGCGCCTCCCGATACAGACCGGGCCGGGTCAGGCTGTACTGCCGTACCAGGGCGCGCCAGGCCAGGGGGGATAGCCCGAGGGTGATGGCCCACCAGATGAGTGCAATGCCGCGACTGCGATGACCTGGCAGCAGATAGATCACGGCACCGAACGCCATCAGTGGCCACAGCAGCAGCGGCCAGATACGGCGGCGCAAGATGAAACGCAGCAACCCCGCATGGCTGTCATCCGGCGCCAGGGTGTCATCGAAGTCGGCCAGGATCCAGCCACGGGCTGGGACTCTCGCGGTTGCAGCGCTCATTCGGTGATCTCTGCGATGGCGGCATGCAACTCGGGCAGGAGGAACAGCGCCCCCTCATCGGGCGGACAAACGAGATCGAAGCTCTCACCTGCCAGGGTGAAGGCGAGGCGCCAGGCGTGCAGATAACCGCGATCCGCCGCCGTGCCGCCGTAACGCTCATCTCCGAGGATGGGGGCTCCCACGCTCTTCAAGGCCACCCGGATCTGGTGGGTCTTGCCGGTCCGGGGCTTGATGCGATAAAGGCGCAGCCCCTCGCGCACCGAAACGGAGTCGAACCAGCTGATGGCCGGGTTATCCTGGGTGCGGCTCAGCATCCAGCTGCCGCCTCGCCCTTTCTCCATGTCACCCTTCACCCAGCCCTGCTTCTTCTTCGGCTTGCGATCGGAGAGTGCCAGATACTGCTTGCTCACTTCCCGCGCCGCGAAAGCCATGCTGAGGGCGCGATTCGCTTCGGCGGTGCGGGCCAGCAGCACCAGCCCAGAGGTCATCTTGTCCAGTCGATGGACCGGATAGAGGTCAAGACCGGTATCCATTCTGACCCGATTGACGAGACCCGGCTCGCCGGCATCATCGTGCATGCCAATGCCCGGACGCTTGTTGATCACCATGAAATCTTTGTGCTGCAATAGTATCCGGTACATGTATAACCCTTTAGAATGTTACTTGTTAACAACTTGAATGCAGGCCTGCAGGCCATCTTCATGGACCCTCAGCACAAGAATCGCACGAATGAAAAAATGCCTGTTTTGGCTGTTGTTGCTTGGCATCACTTGCTTCTCGCCCCTCCAGGCCAGTGAACGGACACGTGATCTGCCGGAGAAGGTGGTATTGCAGTTGCGCTGGCTGCATCAGCCCCAGTTTGTGGGCTATCACATGGCCAAGGCCAAGGGGTATTACGCCGACGCCGGTCTGGATGTCGAGATAAGGCCAGGTGGCAAGGGAATAAGTCCGGTTCAGGAGGTGCTGGCCGGACGCGCCGACTTTGGCGTCGGCAACACCGAGGTGCTGACCCACTACGCCCAGGGCAAGCCACTGCTGGCGCTGGCCAGCGTCTACCAGCACTCTCCCTCCATCTTCCTGGCACGCCGCGACAGCGGCATTCTCACCGTTGCGGACATGCGTGGCAAACGGATCATGATGTTTCCGGGTCATCAGGATGCCGAACTGCTGGCCACCCTCTACTATCAGGGGCTTCACGAGCGCCAGCTCATCCCGGTACCCACTTCGGTCAACATCGACGATCTGATCGCCGGCCGGATAGACATCTTCAACGCCTATCTGAGCAATGAGCCCTTCTATCTGGAAGAGCGCGGCATCTCGGTGTCCGTCATCAACCCTCGCAACTACGGCATCGATTTCTACAGCGACATTCTCTTCACCACCCAGGCACAGGAGCGGCTCAATCCGGAGCGGGTGGCACGTTTTCGTGCAGCCAGCCTCAAGGGATGGCGCTATGCCCTCACCCACCCCGAGGAAGCCATCGCCCTGCTGCGCACGGAGTATGGCGTCAACCGCAGCCAGGCCCACATGGAATACGAGTTGCAGATGAGCAAGGAGATGATCCAGCCGCTCTATGTGGAGATCGGGTATATGAATCCGGATCGCTTCGCTCACATCATGCGGCAGCTGGTGGAGATAGGCCTCCTTGCCAAACCGGCCTCCCTGACCCGTTTCCTCTATCAGGTCCCCTCAGAACAGTGGATCTTCTGGCGTCCATGGTTCCTGCTGAGCCTGGGTGTTGGTGGTCTCATCCTGCTGCTCTCCCTCTATCTTCTGATGAGCAACAAGCGGCTCAACCAGGAAGTGGCCCTGCGCAAGCAGCGAGAGCAGGAGATACTGCAACTGGCTCGCCTCGATCCCCTTACCGGGCTGCCCAATCGACTGAGCCTGATGGAGCAGTTGAAACACCAGGTGCAAAGCGACAATCCTGGCTGCCTGCTGTTTTGCGATCTCAATGACTTCAAGCGCATCAACGACAACTTCGGCCACAGCCAGGGGGATGCCATCCTCTGCCAACTGGCCCGACGGATCCACGACGCCATCGGCCACCAGTGCTATTTTGCCCGCTTGGCAGGGGACGAGTTCATCCTGCTGCTGCCGGGCTACGATATCCGTCAGGCAGAGGAGGTCACCGCCGTGATCCGCCAGGCCATGCAGACCCCCTTCGTGGTCAATGACCAGCCGATGCAGGTGGGCATCAGCATCGGCGTCAGCCACTACCAGCATGACTGGAGCCCGGAGCAGTGGCTCATCCAGGCCGACAGGGCCATGTATTGTGACAAGGGTGGCCGCGTCATCACGCTGGCGGAGCAGTCCGGCTGACTGGTTCATCTCCCGGCACACAGAGCCGATACCCCCATGAAACCAATAAACAGGAAGGCCACCCCAGGGGTGGCCTTCCTGCATTGCATGAGTCTGACCGCTCTTACCCGAAGGTCTGCTCCAGGGATTTGAGCTGGCGAGCCTTGGTGAGCAGGATGTCGCTCGAGGTGTCCATGTCCTGCATCTTGTTGCTGTTGGTGTGGGAGTGCTGGGAGATGGCGTTGACGTTGCGGCTGATGTCCTCCACCACCACCTGCTGCTCCTCTGCCGCCGTCGAGATCTGGGCCGAGAGCTCCACCACCCGTTCTATTTCCGCCAGCACCTGATGCAGGCTCTCTGATCCCTGGCGGGTCAGGGTCACGCAGGATTGGGTCTGTTGCAGGTTCTGCTGCATCATGCCCTTCCAGCCGTTCAGGGTACGCTGGATCTGGCCTATGCTGCTCTGGATCTGCTCGGTCGCCTTGTGGGTGCGCGTGGAGAGGGTTCGCACCTCGTCCGCCACCACCGCAAAGCCTCGCCCCTGCTCCCCTGCCCGCGCCGCCTCGATGGCGGCGTTGAGCGCCAGCAGATTGGTCTGATCCGCAATGCCCTGGATCTCGCTCATCAGCACACCGATGCGGTCCGACTCCTCCGCCAGTGCCACGGCGGCCGTGAAGGCATGCTCTGCCTGGGTGGCCAGCTCCGTCACCCTGTGCTGGGTATCTTCCAGCTGCTGATCGGTGTGTTGGCAGTGCGCCTTGGCCTGGGCTATCTGGTTGTCCGTCTCCAGGATATTGCGGGCAATCTCGTGGGCTGTCGCCGCCATCTCGGTGATGGCCGTCGCCACCTGCTGGGTCTGGACATCCTGTTCGGCGATGTCGGCGCTCGCCTCGCTGGAGGCTGTTTTCAGATGCACCGCGAGATCCTGCAGGGAGAGGGTCGCATCGTCCACTCGTCCAAGGACGGTGCGGATCCTGGCCTGCAACAGCTTGATGTGGAAGTCTGCAATGGCACTGGCATCCTCCCCCGAATAGATGAGCCGGGTCAGGCTGTCATATTCGTCCGCGAGCTGTCGCAGATAACGGGGGGTAGTGATGAGGGTGTCACGATAGATCAGGGCCAGCCACAAGAGAGGCAACAGGGTGAACAACGGCCCCCAGGGCCCCATCAGATAGGCCCCCCCTGCCAGCATCAGCAAGACACCGATGATGGCCAGCCCGTGGCGCATCGGGCGCAGGCTCAATCCGCCCTTTCGCTCCCCCCGCTCCACGCTCTTCAATCTGGCATAGGTGCGCCCGGCCACGGCTTTCATCTCCGGCGCGGCGCGACTGCGGACCGACTGGTAGCCATTGATCCGCCCCTGCTCGAAGATAGGGGTGACATAGGCATCCACCCAATAGTAACGCCCATCCTTGCAGCGGTTTTTCACCATGCCGCGCCAGGGTTTGCCCTGCTTGAGCTTGCCCCAGAGGTCAGCAAAGGCAGCCTTGGGCATGTCCGGGTGGCGAACCATGTTGTGGTGCTGGCCGATGAGCTCAGCCCGGCTGTACCCCGCTACCCGGCAGAAGTGATCATTGGCGTAGGTGATCACACCCTGCAGGTCCGTAGTGGAGACCAGCTGTTCATTGGCAGGAAAATCCACCTCTTCGTCGATGAGATGAACCTGGCTTTTCTTCATGGCGCACACCCCTTGTTTGATCACCCACTGAGCGTAGCCAAACGCCTACGGGCAAGCAACGCAGAGACCCAGTCGGGGAGGATGGCTGAGACACAATTTGCATCCTGTTTGACGCCGCGCAAGATTATGACCCCAAAAGACCAGGTTTGGCCAAAAAACACTCGGCATTTTCCCAGGTTCACCTCTCTCCCACACGATGCATCACACCAAAAAATGGTTCCAACGAGTCTGTGTTACTGGTGTTACCAGGGGCCCGTCAGGGGAGAGCACACTTGATACGACCTTGGACCTAAGCATAATTGACGTTAACGTAAACGTAGTGTGAGATGATGCCGTTCACCCTACACATCCAGCAGACACGCACCCCATGAAAGGAGTCACCATGTCCAACCTCTCCCCCTCGGCCGGCAAGCGTTTTCGCACGGCCCTGGCCAACGAAAAGCCCCTGCAGATAGTCGGCACCATCAATGCCTACATGGCGCTGATGGCCGAGCGCAGCGGCTTCCAGGCCCTCTATCTCTCCGGCGCCGGGGTGGCGAACGCCTCCTATGGCCTGCCGGATCTCGGCATGACTTCCATGAATGACGTGCTCATCGATGCCGAACGCATCACTGCCGCCACCCAGGTGCCACTCTTGGTGGACATCGACACCGGCTGGGGGGGCGCCTTCAACATCGCCCGCACCATCCGCGCCTTCGAGCGCGGCGGTGTGGCCGCCGTCCACATGGAAGATCAGGTGGCCCAGAAGCGTTGCGGCCACAGGCCCAACAAGGCCGTGGTCAGCGTCACCGAGATGGTGGACAGGATCAAGGCGGCGGTGGATGCCCGCCAGGACGAGAGTTTCGTCATCATGGCCCGCACCGACGCCCTGGCGGTGGAAGGGCTGGGCTCGGCCCTGGAGCGCGCCGCCGCCTATGTGGAGGCGGGCGCCGACATGATCTTCGCCGAAGCGGTCACCGAGCTCGAGCAGTACGACCGTTTCAGGCAGGCGGCCGGGGTGCCGATCCTCGCCAACATGACCGAGTTCGGCAAGACCGAGCTGTTTGACAAGGAGGCGCTCGCCTTGCATGGCGTCGACATGGTGCTCTACCCCCTGAGCGCCGCCCGCGCCGCCAACCAGGCCGCCCTCAACGTCTATCAGACGCTTCGCCGCGACGGCCACCAGCGCGCCGTGGTCGACACCATGCAGACCCGGGAGTCCCTCTACGATTTTCTCGGTTACCACCACTACGAGCAGACCCTGGACAGGCTGTTCACCCAGGATCTTTCGACCAAGGAATAAGACGGCGACCGGCCGCCTTATGCTGGCGGCTGGCGCATCAACGGACTGAATGAGGAAACATGTGATGAGCGCCCTGCCCGAAACCACCGGCTTCAAGCCGAAGAAATCCGTCGCCCTCTCCGGCACCGCCGCCGGCAATACCGCCCTGTGCACCGTGGGCCTCAGCGGCAACGATCTGCACTACCGTGGCTACGACATCCTGGACGTGGCCACCAACTGCGAGTTTGAAGAGATAGCCCACCTGCTGGTGCACGGCCACCTGCCCAATGTGGCGGAGCTCGCCGCCTACAAGGCCAAGCTCAAGGCCCTGCGCGGCCTGCCCACCGGGGTCAGGACCGCCCTGGAGCAGTTGCCTCCCTCCGCCCACCCCATGGACGTGATGCGCACCGCCGTCTCCGTGCTGGGGTGCCTGTCGCCGGAGAAGGACGATCACAACCACCCGGGCGCCCGGGACATCGCCGACAAGCTGATGGCCTGTCTCGGCTCCGTGTTGCTCTACTGGTACCACTTCAGTCACAACGGTAAACGCATCCATGTGGAGACCGACGACGACTCCATCGGCGGCCACTTCCTGCACCTGCTGCACGGGCACAAGCCACGCGACTCCTGGGTTCGCGCCATGCACACCTCTCTCATCCTCTACGCCGAGCACGAGTTCAACGCCTCCACCTTCACCGGCCGCGTCATCGCCGGCACCGGCTCGGACATGTACTCCTGCATCACGGGAGCCATCGGTGCCCTGCGCGGGCCCAAGCACGGGGGCGCCAACGAGGTGGCTTTCGAGATCCAGAAGCGCTACGAGAACCCGGACGAGGCGGAGGCCGACATTCGCGCCCGCATCGAGAAGAAGGAGGTGGTCATCGGCTTCGGCCACCCGGTCTACACCGTCTCCGATCCCCGCAACAAGGTGATCAAGGAGGTGGCGCGCGAGCTCAGCCAGGAGCAGCACAACACCAAGATGTTCGACATCGCCGAGCGGCTGGAGTCCACCATGTGGGAGGCCAAGAAGATGTTCCCGAACCTCGACTGGTTCAGCGCCGTCAGCTACCACATGATGGGGGTGCCCACCGCCATGTTCACCCCGCTGTTCGTCATCGCCCGCACCTCAGGCTGGTCGGCCCATGTCATCGAGCAGCGCATCGACGGCAAGATCATCCGCCCGAGCGCCAACTACGTCGGCCCGGAGGATCTCCAGTTCGTGCCGCTCAAGGAGCGCAAGTGATGATCAACACGCAATATCGCAAGCCCCTGCCCGGCACACAGCTTGACTACTTCGACGCCCGGGAGGCGGTGAACGCCATCGCCCCCGGCGCCTGGGACAGGCTCTCCTACACCGCCCGCGTCCACGCCGAGAACCTGGTTCGCAAATGCGATCCGACCATCCTCGGCGAGTGCCTCGGCCAGATAGTCCATGGCAAGCGCGATCGCGACTTTCCCTGGTTCCCGGCGCGGGTGGTGTGTCACGACATCCTGGGGCAGACCGCCCTGGTGGACCTCGCGGGCCTTCGCGACGCCATCGCCGAGCAGGGGGGCGATCCCGCCCAGGTGAACCCGGTCGTGCCGGTGCAGCTCATCGTCGACCATTCCCTGGCCGTTGAATGTGGCGGCTTTGACCCCCAGGCATTCGAGAAGAACCGCGCCATCGAGGATCGGCGCAACGAGGATCGCTTCCACTTCATCGACTGGACCAAGCAGGCGTTCAAGAACATCGAGGTGATCCCGCCAGGCAACGGCATCATGCACCAGATCAACCTGGAGAAGATGTCCCCTGTCATCCACGCGGACCGCGGTATTGCCTACCCGGATACCTGCGTCGGCACCGACAGCCACACCCCCCACGTTGACGCTCTGGGCGTCATCGCGGTGGGGGTGGGTGGGTTAGAGGCCGAGAACGTCATGCTGGGGCGCGCCTCCTGGATGCGGCTGCCTTCGATCGTCGGCGTGGAGCTCTCCGGCAAGCCGCAACCCGGCATCACCGCCACCGATCTGGTGCTCTCCCTCACCGAATTCCTGCGCCAGCAGAAGGTGGTCGGCGCCTACCTGGAGTTTCGTGGCAAGGGGGCCGCCGCCCTCACCCTCGGCGATCGGGCCACCATCTCCAACATGGCGCCGGAGTATGGCGCTACCGCGGCCATGTTCTTCATCGACCAGCAGACCCTCGACTACCTCAGACTCACCGGCCGTGACGACGAGCAGGTCAGGCTGGTGGAAACCTATGCCAGGGAGGCCGGTCTCTGGGCCGATGCCCTGGCGAGCGCCCAGTACGAGCGGGTGCTGCACTTTGACTTGTCGAGCGTGGTGCGCACCCTGGCGGGCCCCTCCAATCCCCACCGTCGCCTGCCGGTGACCGAACTTGCCACGCGGGGCATCGCGGTGGATCTGGACAAGGCTCGTGCCCAGGAGGCTGACGGCCTCTTGCCCGATGGCGCCGTCATCATCGCCGCCATCACCAGTTGCACCAACACCAGCAACCCGCGCAACGTGATCGCCGCAGGCCTGTTGGCCCGCAACGCCAACCGGCTCGGCCTCAGCCGCAAGCCCTGGGTCAAATCCTCCCTCGCCCCCGGCTCCAAGACAGTCGCCCTCTACTTGAAAGAGGCGGGACTGGACGAGGAACTTGAGCGGCTCGGCTTCGGCGTCGTGGCCTTTGCCTGCACCACCTGCAACGGCATGTCCGGTGCCCTGGATCCCGCCATCCAGCAGGAGATCATCGAGCGGGACCTCTACGCCACAGCGGTGCTCTCGGGCAACCGCAACTTCGACGGCCGCATCCATCCCTATGCCAAGCAGGCGTTTCTCGCCTCCCCGCCCCTGGTGGTGGCCTACGCCATCGCCGGCACCATCCGCTTCGACATTGAAAAAGATGTGCTGGGGGTGGTGGACGGCAAGGAAATTCGCCTCAAGGATATCTGGCCGTCTGATGAAGAGATCGACGCCGTGGTCAAGGCGTCGGTCAAGCCGTCCCAGTTCCGCCAGGTCTATATCCCCATGTTCACCCAGGAAGAGGATCAGAGTCCCAAGGTGACGCCCCTGTACGACTGGCGTCCGCAAAGCACCTATATCCGTCGCCCCCCTTACTGGGAGGGGGCACTGGCGGGCGAGCGCACCCTGCGCGGCATGAGGCCCCTGGCGCTGTTGCCGGACAACATCACCACCGACCACCTCTCCCCTTCCAACGCCATTCTGCCCGGCAGCGCGGCGGGGGAATATCTGGCGAAGATGGGCCTGCCGGAGGAGGACTTCAACTCCTACGCCACCCACCGCGGCGATCACCTGACCGCCCAGCGCGCCACCTTCGCCAACCCCCAGCTGGTCAACGAGATGGCGGTGGTGAACGGCGTGGTGCAGAAGGGGTCCCTCGCCCGCGTCGAGCCGGACGGCAAAGTGATGCGGATGTGGGAAGCCATCGAGACCTACATGGCACGCAAGCAGCCCCTCATCATCGTGGCCGGTGCCGACTACGGTCAGGGCTCGTCCCGTGACTGGGCGGCCAAGGGGGTGCGCCTTGCCGGGGTGGAGGTGATCGCGGCGGAAGGCTTCGAGCGCATTCACCGCACCAACCTCATCGGTATGGGGGTGCTGCCGCTCGAGTTCAAACCGGGCACCACCCGCCTCACGCTGGGCCTCGATGGCACCGAGACCTATGACGTGGTGGGAGCACGCCAGCCGCGCACCGATCTCACTCTGGTGATCCGCCGTCGCAGCGGCGAAGTGATCCAGGTGCCAATGACCTGCCGCCTCGACACCGCCGAGGAGGTCTCGGTCTATGAGGCGGGTGGCGTGCTGCAACGCTTCGCCCAGGACTTCCTGGCGTCAACCGCGCAAAAGGCCGCAAGCTAAATCGCAACCCCGCCCCTTTGAAAAAGGGGAAGGCATAAGGCACCCTCTCCCTTTGGGAGAGGGTTGGGGTGAGGGGACATCCCCCTCATCCGCCCTTCGGGCACCTTCTCCCAGAGGGAGCAGGATCAATGACTCTTCTAAGGACACTCTCTATGGCCCACATACCACAAGTCAGAATTCCGGCCACCTACCTTCGTGGCGGCACCAGCAAGGGGGTCTTCTTTCGCTTATCTGACCTGCCCGAGCGCTGCCAGCAGCCGGGCCCGGCACGGGATGCCTTCTTCCTGCGGGTCATCGGCAGCCCCGACCCCTACGGCGCCCACATGGACGGCATGGGGGGGGCCACCTCCTCCACAGCCAAGTGCGTGATCCTCTCCAAAAGCCAGCAACCCGATCACGATGTGGACTACCTCTACGGCCAGGTCGCCATCGACAAGGCATTCGTGGACTGGAGCGGCAACTGCGGCAACCTCTCCACCGGCGCCGGGGCCTTCGCCATCCACGCCGGCCTGGTGGACCCGTCCCGCATCCCGGAGCACGGCACCTGTGAGGTGCGGATCTGGCAGGCCAATATCGGCAAAACCATCCTCGCCCACGTGCCGGTGACAAACGGCCAGGTGCAGGAGACAGGCGATTTCGAGCTGGACGGGGTGACCTTCCCCGCCGCCGAGATCGTGCTGGAGTTTCTCGAGCCGTCCGACGAGGGTGAAGACGGCGGCGCCCTCTTCCCCACCGGCAATCTGGTGGACGATCTGGAGGTACCCGCGTCTGTTGTAAAGAGCGGCGTACTGAAAGCCACCCTGATCAGCGCAGGCATCCCCACGGTGTTCGTCAACGCCGAGGACATTGGTTATGAGGGCACCGAGCTGCGCGAGGCGATCAACACAGACCCGCAAGCGCTCGCCCGTTTCGAGGCGATCCGGGTTGCCGGTGCCCTGCGCATGGGGCTCATCAAGCGCCCCGAAGAGGCGGCCACTCGCCAGCACACCCCGAAAATTGCCTTCGTCGCACCCGCCAAGGATTACCGCACCGCCAGCGGCAAGGAGATTATTGCCGGCGAGATCGATCTGCTGGTGCGGGCCCTCTCCATGGGCAAGCTGCACCACGCCATGATGGGCACCTGCGCCGTGGCCATCGGCACGGCGGCGGCCATTCCCGGCACCCTCGTCAATCTGGCCGCCGGGGGCGGCGAGCGCGAAGCGGTGCGCGTTGGTCACCCCTCCGGCACCCTGAGAGTCGGAGCCCAGGCAGAGCAGGTAGCGGGACAGTGGACGGTCACCAAAGCGGTGATGTCCCGCTCCGCCCGCATCCTGATGGAAGGCTGGGTGCGGGTCCCTGGAGATGCCTTCTAGCCCGCTGCGGCATCACACCGACCAGGCCAGCCAGACGAAAAGAGCCCCAAGGCGACTGCCTCAGGGCTCTTTTTTGGATGTTTCAGGCTGTGAAAATCACATCATCATTGCGGTCTTGCCACACACTCCACCTTTCTTGGCACATTGTGCTTCGCGTCCCCGCCGATGAGCCGCTTGACCTGCCCTGGTGGGCAGCGACCGTCATCCACATAGGCGGTCTCCCCAAGGGGCAGCCTGCCTGGGGGTGGATCCTGACTCAGATAGGTGACGGGAATGGGCGCAGGCGCAAACCCACTGCACCCCGACATCAGGAGTGCGCCGCACCACAGAGCCAGCATGCCTCCCCTCTTTCCTGCAACCGCCATCGCTCACTCCCTGCCTCTGTCGGGGCACCGACCCGGCGCCCCTCGTTTCGGCAGTCTACCCAGGGATGGCGCCGGACCGACACCCGTCTCCGGCGCCGTTGTGACGATTCCAGACACAGGCAAAAATATCGGCGTTCACGGCTTCGACCCGTAGTAGTGGGCCAGCAGGGCATCGGCCTCGTCCACGGGGATCGCCATCTGCGGCCAGCGCGCGGCCTTCTCCTTGATGTCCCGCAGACTCCCCAGCTCCGGGCGCAGTGCGCTGCCGAGGTGGCGGTTCAGGGCATCAAAGCGGGCGATCACCGCCTGTCGGCTGAAGTGCCCGGGCGCCAGATCCAGCCTGTAGCCCTGAAACAGCCACTGGAGTCCCTGATAGACGGCGGGGTGATAGACGCTGTGATGATCCTCCTCCTCGAAGTAGCGGCTGGTGACGTGCAGGTTTGCGCCGGGTGCCCCCACTACCCGCCGCGCAAACTGCTGCAGGCGATCCCGGTGAAGCGCCGAGCGCCCGAATCCCGGGGTGAAGGGGTTGTTGGCCACCGCCATGAACAGCGAGGAGGCGTGCCTGAGCGGCCCGGTCAACTCCGACGCGATGCGCTCGTAATTGCGGGGGTAATCGAACCAGAGGCTGGCGTCGATGGCGATCACCCCCTGGAACTGGCCGCCGTCTTGCGCCTGTGCATCGAGCGCCAGCAGGCCGCCGAGGGAGTGACCCACCAGCAGGGCCGGCGCCTGGGTCCGAAACCTCTCCTCGATGAGGGGACGCAGCTCCTCGCCCAGATAGCGCAAGAACCGGGGCCCGCCCCCCGTCACGGCATAGCCGGGCCCCGCCGGTGCCCCATTGGGCAAGGTCATGGTGTGGCTCGGGGTGTAATCCCGCATCCGGTCGGTGTTGTGCACCGCGACGATGATGAGGGGGGGGATAGCCGGATTGAGCCCGGCCCGCAGGGCCCGGGTGATGCCGACAACCTCCAGCAGACTCTTCTCCCCGTCGAGCAGATAGAGCACGGGGAACCGAGCCCCTGGCTCGCGTTCATATTCCTGGGGCAGGGAGACGCTGTATTGCCGCGTCTCCCCCAGCAGGGCCGAATGGTGGGTGAAGCGCTGGGCGTAGTGGAGCATGTCTGCCTGGGCAGAAGAGAGTGTGATCATGGTGAGCAGCAGGGTGATGAGTCTTGTTATTGGATGAACCAGGATTGTGTCGCCAGCCTTGGGGATCCCCCGTAGGGTGGCGCACAGAGACGACAACAGGGCCCGCAGGCCCTGCTGTCGTCGGCCGTTACAGCTTGTAGGTGAAGCCTGCCATCAGGTTCGCCGGCTCGCCGTACATGTTGAAGGTGCTGGTGGAGCCGACCCGGTAGAAGTACTCCCGGTCGAGCAGGTTGTAGAGGTTCAGGGTCGCCTGCATCCTGTCGTTGATCTCGTAACGCACCGCCGCATCGAACAGGGCATAGCCCCCCTGATGGGTCTCGACCCCCTTCTGGTTGAAGCCGTAGTCGCTCACCGCCGTCATCCCGGCCCCGAGGTGCAGCCCCTGCACCCAGTCGGCCAAGTGGTAGTCGGTCCAGAGTGAGAGGGCGTGACGGGGGATGGTGTCGAATTTCGGGTTGTGATCCCCGGCCTTCTCCTCGATGTCGGTGAAGGTATAGCCGGCCATCACCATCCAGTTCTGGCTGAGATAGCCGCTCGCCTCCAGCTCCACCCCTTGCGTCTCCACCTTGCCGGTCGCCCAGTAGGTGTTGGTGATGGCAATGCCCTGATCGTCGTAGGCCTGGGCCGCGATATTGTCGTCCTTCATCAGGAAGAGGGTCGCCCGGGTGTTGAGCAGGCCGTCACGCAGCGAGGACTTGATGCCGGTTTCCCACTGGCTGCCCTCCCGGGGCTTGAGCAAGTTGCCGCTCTCGTCCTGGCTGGTCTGGGGCTTGAACACCTTGGAGTAGCTGGCATACCAGGCGTGTTCGTCGCTCAGGTCATAGACGGCCCCCGCGTAGGGGGTGAGCTTGCCGTTGAACGCACTGGACTCGCCGCTCTGGGCTCCAGAACTCAGGGTCGTGCTGACGGCATCCAGATCGTACCAAGAAACGCGGGCCCCGGTGATCACCGAGAGCGGCTCCATCAGCCGCCAGGTCACCTTGCCATACAGACCGAGCTCCGACTGCTCCTCATGGTCATTCTTGGTGTAGCTGTAGTCCGGCTTGGCGACCCGGATCGGGTCGAAATCGAACACATTGATCTTGCCGAGGTTGCGGTTGGTGTAGGTCTGGATGTCCGACTCGTAGCGCTTGTAGTCGGAGCCCAGCACAAACTCGCTCTTGTGCCCCAACAGATCGAACATCTGGCTGTAGTTGGCATCGAAGGCCATGTTCTTCTGCTGGTTCCCCTGGCCGTTGAACATCAGCCCGGTGTTGCCCGCCACGTCCACGGGGCCGTTGGTGAAGGTCTGCTCCAGCCGCATGTCGTGATCCATGTAGCGGGCCGAGACCTGACCCACCCCGCCGTTGGCAAAGGCGTGTTGCAGCGAGGCCCCCACATCCGTGGTGTCGGCGTCGAAGAAGTCTTCAGCCGACCCCAGGTAGGTGCTGCGGCCGATGTCGAGCAGGGAGCCGTCCTTGTACGCCGGCAGGCCGTTGGTGGGCAGGATGTCCTTGGTCTGGTGCAGGGCGTAGACGGAGAGGCGGGTGCGATCCGAGAGATCGAACTCCAGGGTGCCGTAGTAGGTACCGTTGTCATTGTTGTTGTAGTCCACCTGGTTCTTGATGTCGGCGTTGGCCACCACGACGCGACCGCGCAGGGAACCCTCGTCGTTGAGTGCGCCCCCCATGTCCGCCTCCAGGTAATGCCTGTCCCAGCTGCCATAGCGCGCCGTGACCGAGCCCTTGAAGGCGTCGGTCGGACGCTTGAGCACCATGTTGATCACGCCCCCCAGCTCGCTGGTGCTGTTGAAGAGGCCGGAGGGGCCCCGCATGATCTCCACCCGATCCACCGCCGCCAGCGACGGCAGGGTGCCGTACTTGCTCTGCATGGGCGATGGCAGGCCGTTGAGGTTCACTTCGTCGTACTCATAGCCACGGGAGAAGATGGAGGAGCGACCGCTGTCATTGACCAGGGTGCGCAGACCCGGCGTGAACTTGGCCAGATCGTCCACCGCCACGAAGTTGCGCTCCTCGATGTAGTCGTTGGTCAACACGGTGATCGACTGGGGGATGTCTTTGAGGGCCGCCGGCGTCTTGGTGCCGACGGTGGCCGAGTCGACCCCATAGCCTCCCGTCTCCTCCGACGGCGACATCCCGTAGAGTGGATTGCCATAGACGACCAGGGTTTCGTCCGGCTTGATGTCCGGTGTGTGTGCCCCTGCTGGGGCGGCAACGGTGACGGCCAGAGCGGCAGAGATGGCCAGAGCCAGCAGGCTTCGCGCTTTATCCTTCAAGACAACCATAGTAAGAGTGACCCCAAGATAGAGATGATAATCATTTTCATTTGATTTTCTGGGGGCTAATATATCACTCCATCTTCCGCCGCAGTTTTGCGGTGTGGTCATTTCACTCTTCGACATGGTCAAATTGCACATGACTGACACAGTGGCAAGGGACACCAGCGCACGCCAACGGGGGCGCTTCACCGGCAGGGTGGAGAACCTGGTGATCCAGGAGGGTCTTCGCTTTCACAACAAGGACATCGTTCACAAGGCAGACTTCGCCACCGAGCGGGAGTTGCCGCCGCAGTTGATCATCGCCATTCCCCTCGAGAGCCGGGCCCTGATGACCTATGGCGCCACTCACAGGCTCAAGGGGTGTCGCTTCCACGAGTCCGACCCCATAGTGGCAACCGCCATCCTCTATACCGAGCCCGACATCGTGCAGGGGGCGGCCAAAGCCCAGGTGCGCAGCCGCAGCATCGTCCTCTCCCTGGACCACACCTGGCTCGCCCACAACCTGGCACAGGCGCATCGCAAGGCTTTCACACAGACCTTCAGCCGCCATCTGAGCCGCGTCGACTGGACCCTGCCCGCTGCCCTTGGACAGATTGCGGAAGCGCTCAATCTCACCAGCAGCCAGAACGCCTCCGAGATGCTGATGCGCAAGGCCTTTGCCCTCAGTGTCTGGGAGAGCCTGATGACCAACCTCCAGCAGGCCGCCTCCCCCTGTTGCCAGCGCCAGAACGAGCAACCGACGCGCCTCAAGATGCTGCTCAGGGATGAAAAAGTGGACGAGATGACCCTGACCGAGATCGCGGCCACCCTCGGCATGAGCGTCTCCACCTTGCAGCGAGCCGCAAAAAAAGAGCTGGGCATGAGCCTGCAGCGCTACCTTCGCCAGCGAAAGCTGCAAGAAGCGCGGGCCAGGCTGGAGGCGCGCAGCCTCTCTCTGCAAGGCGCCGCCGCCCACGCCGGCTATGACCATGTGGCCAATTTCATCACGGCGTTTAGAAAGCAGTTCGGCTTCTCGCCGACGCGGATCGCCAGACAGGGTAAAGAGCAGGAACAGGCGCCCTCTGCAACGCCTTGAGCCTCCTTGTTCATGCGCAATACATCTTTGCTCTGGGATAGTAGGGACCACGCAGGTGGGGTGGCGCTTGAAATCAGCGCTCGTCATCCACACATTCAGTGCATACAATGCGTTAACGAAGCACAACTGGTCGCTTCACCCCGGAAATCAAGAGGACATCAAGATGGATACCCGTTCTATCTACACTGGCACCCAGGGTGCCGTGCGCGACACCAACAAGGTGCTGCGCAACACCTACATGCTGCTCTCCCTCACTCTTGGCTTCTCAGCCGTGGTAGCCGGGGTAGCAACCGTCATGAACATGCCGCCCCTGCACTGGGCCGTGTTCCTCATCGGTGTCTACGGCCTGATGTTCCTGACCGATAAGAACCGTGACAACGGCATGGGGCTGGTGTTCACCTTCGCCCTGACCGGCCTGCTGGGCTATAGCCTCGGCCCCATCATCAACATGTACATGAACAACGGCGGCGGCGAGATCGTGATGACGGCGCTGGGCGGTACTGCGCTCACCTTTTTCGGCCTGTCTGCCTATGCCCTGACCACCAAGCGGGATCTCTCCTTCCTCGGCGGCATGCTGTTCGTCGGGTTCTGGGTACTGCTGGTAGCCATGGTTGCCAATATCTTCCTGCAGATGAGCGCCCTGAGCCTGGCCCTGTCCGCCATGTTCATGCTCTTCTCCTCCGGCGCCATCCTGCTGACCACCCAGCAGATCGTGCGCGGCGGCGAGACCAACTACATCTCTGCCACCGTCACCCTGTATGTCTCCATCTACAACATCTTCCTGAGCCTGCTGAGCCTGCTTGGCGGCAACCGCAACTGATGGATGCTTGATATGCACAAGACCCCGCTTCGGCGGGGTTTTTATTGGCGCCCATTTCTGTCAGGATAAGTTGCAAATCAAGGATATGAAGCGAAGTGGCCCTGATCCAAATCAGGGCCGTTTCGTTGCCGACGGGTTATGCTGTCGCTTTCGTTTCGCTCAAGGGTTGCCTTCATCCCATGCCCATGGACTTCTCAGGTTTATTGCGCCGTCTGCTGACCGACAGCCACATCGATTTCACCTCGTTCAAGGGGGGTGCCTAGCATGCCGATGGATTTCTCCGGCCTGCTGCGCCGGCTGCTGACAGACAGCCACATCTATTTCGCCCTCAAGGTCCTGCTCGCCATCGCGGGGCTGCTCGCCTTCGCGCTGGCAACCGGTGACATCCAGCTCACCGTGCTGCTCTCCCTCGGGGTGGTGGCCGGCGCCATCGCCGAGACCGACGACAGCCTCTGGGGCCGGGTCAAGAACCTCGCCATGACCCTGCTCTGCTTCCTGTTCGCCTCATTGTGCGTGCAGTATCTCTTCCCCACCCCCTGGCTCTTTGCCATCGGGCTCGCGGGCTCCACCTTTATCTTCGTCATGGTGGGTGCCCTCGGCCAGCGCTACGCCACCATCAGCTTTGGTTCCCTGCTGATTGCCATCTACACCATGCTGGGGGCCGCCAAGGCGCCGGATCTCTTCTATCAGCCGCTGGCCCTGTGCGCCGGGGCCCTCTGGTACGGCCTGGTGTCCCTGGTCTGGCTCTGGCTGCTGCCCTACAAGACCCTGCACGAGCAACTGGCCCAGAGCTACTTCGCCCTCGCCCGCTACTTGCAGGAGAAATCCCGCTTCTTCCCGGCCGACGAACACGGCGCCCAGGCCATCCGCCACAATCTGGCCCAGCTCAACATCAACCTGGTCAATGCCCTGAACCAGGCCAAGACGGCGCTCAATGCCCGTCTTCATGCCCCCGGCCGCCACGGGGTTGCCCCCGAGCTCGCGGGCCTGCTGCGCCTCTACCTGCTTGCCCTGGAGATCCAGGAGCGGGCCACCTCCAGCCACTACCCCTACAGCAAGCTGGAAGCGGAGCTCAAGCAGGGCATCGTCCTCGACGGCTTCCAGGAGGTGCTGTCACAGCTTGCCGACGCCTGTCAGCAGCTTGGCTACGCCATCCTGGTGCACAAGCCCTACACCCACCACAAACGCATTCACTGGACCCTGGAGGCCCTCGGCGATCAGCTGGAGTTCACCCACCTCAAGCAGCACTACCCCAAGACCCTGCTGACACCGATGAAGTTCCTGCGTCGCAACCTGGCCAGCATCAACCAGTTGCTGCAAAGCGCCGAAGAGCTGCAAAACCCCGCCGCGCCGCCCACCAGCCTGCCTCCCCTGGCACGGCCGGTCGCCCTGCCCTTGCTGGCATTGCTCAGGCAGCACCTGACCCCGAACTCCATGGTGTTTCGCCATGCCCTGCGGCTCGCCCTCGGGCTGGTCGTGGGCTATGGCATTCTGCAGGCGTTTCACCTGGACAAGGGGTACTGGATCCTGCTCACCGTATTGTTCGTCTGCCAGCCGAGCTACAGCGCCACCCGCCGTCGTCTGGTGCAGCGGATGCTCGGCACCTTTGCCGGTATCCTCATCGGCGTGCCCGTGCTCTGGTTCTTCCCCGAGCTGCACCTGCAACTGGGGATCATGGGGCTTGCCGCCTTCCTGTTTTTCACCCAGGTACGCAGCAACTACAGCGCCGCCGTCTGCTTCATCACCCTCTACGTGCTGATGGCGTTCAACCTGCTGGATGGCATCGGCTTCGCCATCCTCGGACCCCGCTTGCTCGATACCCTGCTCGGCTGCCTGCTCTGCTACGCCCTGGTGGCCTGGCTCTGGCCCGACTGGCAATACAAGCGGTTGCCAACCCTTATCGCCAACTCCCTGTCCGCCAATGCGAAGTACCTCACGGCGGTACTCGCCAGCCTGCATCGCCAACGGGATGAATCCCTGGACTACCGGGTGGCCCGCAAGTGTGCCCACCTCGCCGACAGCGAGCTGGCCATGGCCTGGCAGAGCATGCTGGTGGAGCCGAGCAAGCGCCGCCGCTTCCTGGATCTCTGCTTCACTCTCACCTGGCGCAACCATGCCCTGCTCTCCTATATCTCGGCGCTCGGGGCCCATCGCGACAAACTCGAGCCCATCGAGGGGCTGGAGGAGATAAGCCGCCACATCAGCCAGACCCTGGAGCAGGCCGCCGGTCACCTGGCGGGGCAGATGCCGACGCCGCTCGCGGGAGCCTGTCCGGCCATCGCTCCGGAGAGCAGCGAGGAGCAGCTGATGCTGAGCCAGCAGCTCTCCCTCATCAGCCAGTTGGCAGACGAGCTGTTGGTGCTGGCCAACGACGGCCAGTTGCTGACAGGTCAGGGCCGGACCTAGCCGGACATAGCCGCCGGGCCGATCCCGCCCGAGGCAGGTGCCAAGCGCTGCCCCGGTTGCCGGACGGGACGCAAGGCGCTACCATGCCCGCCCCATTGAGATAGCCTTTTCGAGGAAGCGTCATGTCCGAGCCACACCATTTGCAGTTCAACGGCCAACTCATCGAGACCGATGCCCAGGGCTATCTGCGCCACAGCGAGCAATGGAGTGAGGCGCTGGCCCTGGCGCTGGCCGAGAAAGAGGGGATAGTGCTGGAGGATCCCCACTGGGAAGTGGTGCGTTTCGTGCGGGCCTTCTATCTGGAGTTCAACACCTCCCCCGCCATCCGCGCCCTGGTCAAGGCGATGGAAAAGCAGTACGGCCCGGAGAAGGGCAACAGCCGCTACCTCTACAAGTTGTTCCCGGAAGGCCCCGCCAAGCAGGCCACCAAGATCGCAGGCCTCCCCAAGCCGGTGAAGTGCATCTAGGCCTCCTCGGCAGCCCGATAGCCACACAGCCTCCCCCGTGTTGGACACAAAAAAAGACCGTGCCCATGTTGCCATGAGGCGCGGTCTTTTCATTTCATCGTCCTGTCAGGGGTTGTAGGCTACCACGGAGCCGCTCAAGCCCGTCATCTGGCTGATCCGGCTCTGCATGCCCTGCAACTTGGCCTTGGAGACATCCGGCCCGATGAAGACCCGGTTGATCTGCCCCTGCACCGGGGTTCTCGGCGACGTCTGGGCAGAGTAGCCCGCCGCCCTCAGCTTGCTCACCAGGGCATTGACGCTGTCTGCATTCTTGAAGGCGCCAAGCTGCAGGATCCAGCTCCCCTGAGCCGGGGCTGCTGCCGGTGCCGTAGTCGGCTGGGCCATCTTGCTCGCGATGAGATCATCCATGGTCTTGATCTGGCCCGCCTGTGGCTTGGCCTCCACCGGTTTTTGCACCTCTACCGGCTTGGTTGGCACCGGCTTGGGTTTGGGCTGCTCCACCGGTTTCTTGGCGATCACTTCCGGCTTGGGCTCGGGTTTGGGCTGGGGCTTGGGCTGCGCCACGGCCTGTACCGGCTGCTGCTGGGTGATGGGAGCCTGACTGGCTCCCGCTGGATTGGCTCCCCCCTGATTGGCCAGGGTCACGGTATCGCCAATCTCCTCTACCTGCCACTGGGTCGCGGCAGAGGCCTGCTGCTGACTCGCCAGATGCTCGGCCGGCAGGGTGCTCGCCGCCGAGACCTGAAGCGCAGGCTTGGCGGGCTCGAGCTCCGGACGCAGGGGGATCTTGGCCAAGGCCTCGTCCTTTTGCTCCAGCTTGTTGCCGTCCATCAGGTCCGGCAGAAAGATGACCACCAGGGCGACCAGGATGACGGTCCCCACCAATCTGTTTTGAAACTTCGAAGCCAAGTTAATTTCCACCCATGTTACTTAGGATCCATTGCAATCTTGCACACTTCGCAAAGAACGCCTCCCCTCACGCCGGCTGGCGAAGCCGGGTCCCTCGCCACCCACTTGGCCTGAAAGGGGATTATCCAGTGCAAAACCCGGCCCGTCGTCACGTTGACGGAGCCAGGGGAGCGAACGGCTCAGACCGAGCCCAGAGCCAGCACGTCGGCGACAGTGTAAAACGAGCCGAACACAATGACCATATCGTCAGGACTCGATGCGGCCAAGGCGGCGCCGTAGGCATCCCCCACGCAGGCAAAGGTGAGCGCCGCGCCCCGGCCGCTGCCAAGGGCCGTCGCCAACTGGTCGGCCGTGGCCGCGCGCGGGCCGTGGAGGCTTGCCAGGAACCACTCGTCAATCAGACCGTCAAGCTCGGCCAGCGACCCCGCCATGTCCTTGTCCTTGAGCATGCCAACCACGGCGCGGCGCTTGCCCTTGCCGGGGAGCTGGCGCAACTGGCTGGCGAGATAGGCGGCAGAGTGGGGATTGTGGGCCACGTCGACGATGACCAGCGGCGAGGTTTGCAACTGCTGCATCCGGCCAGCAAGGCGGGCATTGGCCAGGCCGTCGCGGATGGCGGACTCCGCCAATGGCAGACCGAGGGACTCCAGGGCCGCCAGCACGGTGACCGCATTCATCAGCGGCAGGGCCGGTTTGGGCAATCCCGACCAGTGGTGCAGGCCGTGATAATCCCAGTCACCTTCATGCTCGTCACCACGAAAATCGATGCCGACCTGACGCAGGCAGGCGCCGAGGCGCGCCGCTTCGCTTGCAATGGTCGACGGCGGATTGGGCTCCCCGCTGATGGCGGGTTTACCTTTGCGATAGACGCCAGCCTTCTCCACTGCCACCGCCTCCCGGGTATCCCCGAGCCAGTCGCAGTGATCCAGGGCAATGGAGGTGATCAGGGCGACGTCCGATTCCACCACATTGGTGGCGTCGAGCCGCCCCCCCAGCCCCACTTCCAGCAAGAGCACATCGGGCGCGGCGCGACGAAACAGCCACAGACCCGCCAGGGTGGCGAACTCGAAGAAGGTGAGGGCGATGTCGCCCCGGGCGGCTTCCACCTCGGCAAAGGCCGCGCAGTGATCGCCATCGGCCAGCTCCTGGCCATTGACGCGCACCCGTTCGGTAAAGCGCAGCAGATGGGGTGAGGAGTAAACACCGACCCGGTAGCCAGCGGCCATCAGGATGCTGGCCGCCATGGCGCAGGAGGAGCCCTTGCCGTTGGTGCCCGCCACCGTGATCACCTTGAACGGCAGTTCGGTGAGGCCCATGCGGCGGGCAACCGTGCCGACCCGCTCCAGCCCCATGTCGATGTTGGCCGGGTGGATCTGCTCCAAATAAGAAAGCCAGTCGACCAGCGACCGGCTTTGGGATTGTTGCATGTGTGAACTCATCTTCAGTCTTCGATGACCTGAGTGTTCATCAGCTTGGCCAGCAGACCGGCCAGACGGTTGCGCATTTCGCGCCTGTCGATGATGAGATCGATGGCACCCTTCTCCAGCAGGAACTCGGAGCGCTGGAAGCCTTCCGGCAGTTTCTCGCGCACGGTCTGCTCGATGACGCGGGGGCCGGCAAAGCCGATCAGCGCCTTGGGTTCGCCTACGTTGATGTCACCCAGCATGGCCAGACTCGCGGAGACGCCACCCATGGTGGGGTCGGTCAGCACGGAGATGAAGGGCAGACCCGCCTTGGTGAGGCGATCTAGGGCCGCACTGGTCTTCGCCATCTGCATCAGGGAGAACAGGGCTTCCTGCATCCGCGCACCACCGGAGGTGGAGAAGCAGACCAGGCCGCGGCCCTCCTTGATGCTCTCCTCGACGGCACGCACGAAGCGGGCACCGACCACAGAGGACATGGAGCCCCCGATGAAGGAGAACTCGAATGAACAGGCGACGACCGGTACCCCCTTAAGGGTCCCCTTCATCACCACCAGCGCATCCTTCTCGCCCGTCTCTTTCTGGGCGGCAGACAAACGATCCTTGTAGCGCTTGGAATCCTTGAATTTCAGGATGTCTTGCGGCTCCAGCTCGGCCGCGACTTCGCTGCGTCCCTCGGCGTCGAGGAAGCTCTCGAGACGGGCACGTGCGCTGATGCGCATATGATGGTCACACTTGGGGCACACTTCGAGATTGCGCTCCAGCTCTGCCCGGTAGAGCACCTGTTCGCAAGCAGTACACTTGGTCCACACCCCTTCCGGAATGTTGTGACGACGCGGTGTGGTGATCTTGCTCTTGGGAAGGATCTTCTCAAGCCAGCTCATGGAATTCCTTAATGCTTTTGTGCCTGACAAAACGCATCGAGCCTAGATTGTTCAATGACTTAATAGCTCGATGGCAATAAACGACGGATCATTAAACCACAAATTTTCGGGGCCAGTTACTAAAAACTGGTCGTACCCGGTGCCGAGTCCGGCAGCCACAACGGCCCCAGCGGCATCCGCGGCAACCCCAGCTCCGCCGGGTAATCCACGTCCACCAGATAGAGCCCCCCCGCCTTGGCAGTCGGGCCCGCCAGGTTGCGATCCCGGGCAGCCAGCACCTCGGCAATCCACTCCACCGGCTGGAGCCCCTGCCCCACCAGCAGCAGGGAGCCGGTGATGTTGCGCACCATGTGGTGCAGGAAGGCATTGGCCTTGATGTCGAGCACGATGTAGGGGCCGGAGCGGCTGACACAGAGGTGCGTCACATTGCGCCACGGGGTGTTGGACTGGCAGGCGACGGCCCGGAAGGTGCTGAAGTCGTGCTCCCCGAGCAGGCTCTGGCCCGCCTGGTGCATCAGATCGGCATCGATGGTTTCGTGGTAGTGACTGACGCCACTGCCGAGGATGGCCGGCCGGTAGTTGTGGTTGTAGATGACGTAGCGGTAGCGACGGGCGGTGGCGCTGAAGCGGGCATGAAACCCCTCGTCCACCTGCTTGACCCAGCGCACGGCGATGTCCGGCGGCAGGTTGGAGTTGAGGCCCAGGGTCCAGGCCCCTTCGGCGCGGTTCACATCGGTATCGAAGTGGATCACCTGGCCGGTGGCGTGGACACCGGCATCGGTGCGCCCTGCGCACTGGATGGAGACGGGGTGGTTGGCGATGCGGCTGAGGGCTTTTTCCAGCTCCTCCTGAACGCTGATCACTTCGCGCTGGCGCTGCCAGCCGAAGTACCGGCTGCCGTCATATTCAATACCAAGGGCAATTCGCATGGGTAACGGTGTCTTCTGATGAAAGGATGCAGTGAAAGAAACGGGGCGGATTATACGCGCTCGGGCTCAAAAGTCCCAGACCGGGCGAGGCCGCGGTGCGTGGCCCCCAAAGAGAGAGGGCAGCCCGTGGGCTGCCCTCTCTGGTGCATGGATGACAAGGGCCTGCCTAGCCCAGGCGTTTGAGCAGCTTCTGCGCCTCGCTTCGCTGGTGCTCGCTGCCCTGGGCCACCGCCTCTTCCAGCAGCTCGCGGGCGCTCTCCTTGTCGTCGATCTCGAGGTAAGCCCGGGCCAGATCCAGCTTGGCCCCCACCCCGCCGTCATCGGCATCCACATCAAAGCCGTTGGACTCCGGCAGCACCTCGGGGAAACCGTCCAGCCCCACATCCAGGGAGAAGCCCTGATAGGGTTCCTGCTCCGTGCTGCTGGCATCGGCATCGGCCAGCAGCTTGTCGATTTCAACGAAGTCGCTGTCTTGCACCTGTTCGCGGGGTTTCACCTCCCCCTGATGGGACTCCACCTCGGCGAAGGCATCCTCGAAGTCCGCCAGGGCCAGCTCGCTGGGATCCCACTCGGACGCCGTCGGCTTGGTGGGCTCCAGCCCGAGCTCGGCCAGCATGTCGTCCACATCGTCCTTGCCAAACCCCGTCTCGTCGATGTGCGGCGCCTTGGCGGCAAGCTCATCGTCGGTCGGCTCGCCAAACCCGGTCTCTAGATCGCTCAGATCGAAGTTAGCCAGTGTCTCGTCACGCTGGCTGCGGCTCTCCTCCTGGGCCTGGGCCAGATCCGCTTCCAGATCCGCGTCCAGCTCGGCAAACAGAGCGGCCTGCAGCTCCTCCTCGGTCATGATCTCGTCATGACCACGAGCAGAGGAGGTGGGCTCGTCGGAGAGATCGAGTTCCGGCACCACGGGCAGATCGAAGTCCCCCTCGTGGGCCAGATCCAGCTCGGGCACCAGATCCGGATCCCGGTTCGCCGTCGTCACCGCAGGCTCCACATCAAAAGCGGAGAGCGCCGTCTCGTCATCCCGGAAGATGACATCGGCGGCAGCACTGGCGCCATCTTGCTTCCTGCTCACTTCCGGCTCGTTGAGATCCGGCATGCCATGGAGGGGCTCGTCATCCGCGATGCCCACCGTCATCAACTGATCAAACTCGCTGTTCTCGTCTCCCATGACCATGGAGGTCGACTCGGAGAGGCTCTTCTCCTGCTCTTCCAGCTCGCGGCGGGCACGAGCACGCAGCCAGAGCGTGACCAGGGCAAGCACCAAGAGTACCGGCAGCAGGATGATCATGGCGAGATTGAGCGGCGAAGAGAGCAGCTCCATCAGCCAGCTCTGTTTGGGCACCGGCGCCACCACGGGAGGCGTCGGATTGGCCTTGAGTTCCGCCACCTCTTTTTGCAGGGCGGTTTGATCCTGCAACTGGGCCTTGAGGGTCTCCACCTCTTCGGTCAGGGCTTGCAGGCGCAGCTTGAGCCTGTGGTTCATCTCGGTGACCTGGCCGAGCTGGGCGTTGGCATCTTCCAGGGCCAGCGCCATCTCGGTAGAGGGTTTGCCCACCGCAGTGGCGGGCAGGGGCGCCGGCGCCGTGCTGGCGGCGCTGCTCGCAGCAGCGCTCACCACCACGGGGGTGGAGACAGCCGCCTTGGCGGTCTCCTTCACCTCGGGGGCTGGAGCCGTTGCCTTGGGAGCCGCCGGGATCGGCGCCGCCTTGGGCGGTGTATTCTTGGCCACCACAGCCGGCTTGGCCGGAGCAGGCTTGCTCACCACCGGCTGGGCGACGTGGGATTGCTTGTTGGCCAGGTATTTGGGGCTCAGCCCCTTCCAGCTCGCGTTGTCGCTGTTGAAGCGACGGCGTGCTTCGGCATCCGTGATGCGCCCCGCCTCTGCGGCGGTGGGCAGCAGGATGTGGGAACCCACCAGAATATGGTTGATGTTGCCGTCTGCGAAGCTTCGGGGGTTCTTGTCATAGATGGCCACCATGGTCTGGTAGACGCTTACCCGGTTGGACGGGCGATGCTTGCTCGCCAGACTCCAGAGGGTATCGGTGGGACGCACGGGACCATAACTGCCAGCCGATGCAGCAGGCACCTGACGCACGATGGGCTGGGCTCTGGGCAGGGTGACGGGCGCCACGGGCTGGGCCCGGGGCTCTGGTTGCACCGCGGGGGGCGGTGAGCCATCCGGTCCCTTGAGTTCGACAAAGAAGGGTTCTCGCGCCCCCTCTTCGGCCTGAACCGTGCCCAGAAGCCCCAATGCGAGTAGCGTTGCCAGCGTTATGCGGGAATGTCCCATATTCGTTCCTTCGTATGACGGCCCTATCACATTGAAAAATCTGGATAGTTACCCCAAAACAATCGGCTCAATATAAATCAGGCGCCGGTCTCAAGCCAGCGATCCGACATATTTCGCGCCCGGCGACGGCCAGAAAGCAGCCCCAGACGCGAACCAGAGTGTAGAAAAAAACCTAGTCCACTGATATCACACGGTATTCCAAAAACCGGAGAGTGGGTTCCCGGTCACATACCGGGGCCAGGGCGCCCACATCAAGGCGGGGTTCCCTCCCCGCCCGGGGCCGACATCCGGCCTCAGAGGTAATCGCGTACCAGCAGTTCGGCAATCTGCACGCTGTTGGTCGCCGCGCCCTTACGAACGTTATCGGCCACGATCCACATATTGATACCACTCGGATGAGAAATATCCTGGCGCACCCGCCCGACCATCACATCATCCTGGCCGGTGGCATCGCGCACCGGGGTCGGGTAGTCCCCTTCATCATCAAACAGGGTCACCCCCGGGGCATTGCGCAGCAGCTCCTTGACCTGCTCGGCGTCCAGCGGCTGGTGCAACTCCACATGGACCGCCTCGGCGTGACCGTAGAAGACCGGCACCCGCACGCAGGTGGGGTTCACGGCGATGCTGGCATCCCCCAGGATCTTCTGGGTCTCCCACACCATCTTCATCTCTTCCCGGGTGTAGCCGTTGTCGGTGAAAGCATCGATCTGCGGGATCAGGTTGAAGGCGATCTGCTGCGGATAGAGGGTCGGCTCCACCGGGCGGCCGTTGAGCAGGTGGGCGGTCTGGCCCGCCAGCTCGCTCACCCCTTCCTTGCCGGAGCCGGAAACGGACTGGTAGGTCGCCACGTTGATGCGACTGATGCCTACCTCATCGTGCAGGGGCTTGAGGGCCACCAGCATCTGGATGGTGGAGCAGTTGGGGTTGGCGATGATGTTGCGGTTGCGAAAATCGGCCAGGGCGTCCGGATTCACTTCCGGAATGACCAGGGGAATGTCCTCGTCGTAGCGGAAGCAGGAGGTGTTGTCGATGACGATGCAGCCGTGCTCGGCGGCGATGGGCGCCCATTTGGCCGAGACCTCGGCACCGGCGGAGAAGAGTGCGATCTCCACCTGGCTCCAGTCAAAGGCCTCCACATCAAGGATGTCGACGTTCTTGCCGCCAAAACGCACCGTGTCCCCAGCGCTGCGACTGGAGGCGAGCGGATAGAGGGTCGCTACCGGGAAGGCGCGCTCCTCCAGGATCTCGATCATGGCCTGACCCACGGCGCCGCTGGCACCCAATACCGCTACGTTGAATTGCTGACTCACTGATCTGTTCTCCTGTGATGCGGCCCGTCGGGGCCGGGCATGAGGGCCCCGGCTGGCACGCGTATCGGTTTGATGACAGGCCCGCCATGATGCCGGGCCGGGGGGAAGCGCCGCCTGGGCAAGCCCCTCCCCTTGTTGAAATCGGGTTTATTGCTTCGAGACGGCAAAGCCCAGTCGGGCCAGTCTGTCGTCGGCGAAGGGCCCTTTCAGTTGCAAGGCGCCCAATTCGCGCCGCTCGGGGTAGCGCTTGCGCTGCTCATCGAAGCTGCCGGGCAGCCCGATCCGGTTGCGAAAACGGGCGTCGTCACGGCGCACGTCATAAACAAGGTGGACAAGCTGCTTGATGAGCGCCTGATCCGCCGGCTGCCCCGGCGTCAGCTCGCGCACCTCTGGGGCAGGCAGCAGGGATTGCAGATCCTGGCGCGGGGTGCGCCCCAGTTGCCGGCACAGCGCCTCATAGAGCATCCAGGTGCCACGGGCCTTGCCTTCCAGGCTGTAACCGGCGATGTGCGGGGTGGCCAGCTCGGTATGGGGCACCAGTTCCTTGAGAGGCTCCGGCTCTCCTTCCCACACGTCCATCACCAGTCGCAGGGGATGGGGCCCCTGCTGGCGGACAAGCAGGGCACGGTTGTCCCACACCTCGCCGCGGGAGGCGTTGATGAGGATCTGCCCGGCCGGACGCTCGGCGATCTCCTCGGCTCCCAGTAGGTGGAAGGTGGCCTCATCCCCTTCACGAAGATAGGGGACATGGAAGCTGACGATGTCGGCATCCAGGGCAGTGCGGAAATCCACGAAGTCGCCAGCGGCGCCGCTACGGGCCAGGGGCGGGTCGCAGCGCAGCACCTTCATCCCGAGCGCCTCGGCCTTGCCGGCCACGCTCTCGCCGGTGTTGCCGGCGCCGATGACGGCGAGGCTCATCTCGCTCAAGGTCAGCTCATGGCGTTCCGCCAGAACCAGCAGGGCGGAGAGCACGTAGTCCCCCACCGACACCTTGTTGCAGCCGGGGGCGCTGAAGAAGGGGATGCCCCGCGCCGCCAGCAGCCCCTGATCGATGTGATCCGTGCCGATGGTGGCCGTACCGACAAACCCCAGCCTGGGGCAACTCGCCAGGAGCGCTTCGTTGACCCGGGTCACGGAGCGCACCAGCAGCACATCCGCCTCTTGCAGATCCGCGGCCTTTATTTCTCGTCCCGGCAGGGGAACCACTTCACCAAATTCCGCAAACAGCTCCACCGCATGGGGCATATTTTCATCAACGACAATCTTCATCGGCACGCATCTCGTCCACAAGGGCCACAGGCGCGCCATTCTAGCCCAAACGCGACGGATTTTCAGAGGCTTGTTGGCAGACCGCTCTGCGGCCATCTTTTCGCCTCCCGGCCTCAGGTGCGGGCACGATGCCCGGCAGCATCATATGTAACAGCCTGTTGCCCTCGCCCCCTTCGCCTTGACCAGAGCAACCTGACTGGCACAATGACGCCTCTTTTTAGCCGCTCGCGCCACCGAACCGGACCCCTTGATGCCGACTCACTCCTCTTCGTTGCCACGCCGCAAGGTGCTTCATTTCAATGCCCTCCTGCTCCTTCCCCTGCTATTGCTCGTCTGCCTGCCCTGGCAGCCGTTCATGACCCAGGCCCTGCAATCGGGCTGGCTATGGTGGCCCTACGCCCTCACCCGCATGGTGGACTTGCCGGGGCTGGTCTTCACCATCGCCGCCCTGCTGCTGCTCACAAGACACAAGCTGACGCTGGACAGTCGCGCCCTGCTGGCGCTGGCTGGCGCCCTCTTTGCCGTGCTGGCGAGCGACTGGGTCATCAAGAGCCTCATCAAGCTGCTGACCGAGGAGCCCAGGCCCTACCTCATCTGGCTGGAGAGCCAGGAGCTGATCCCCGCCATCCGCCAGTTCTATGGGGGAAGCCAGGCCCTTCGCAGCGAACAGGTCCACGCCGCGACCCAGTTGCTGGCGCTGCCCGCCTGGCTCGGCCAGCACTGGCAGGCAGAGGTCAACTATGCCTTTCCCTCCGGTCACAGCATCGCCGCCATGAGCCTCGCCCAGTTCTTCGGCCTGATCTGGCTGGCCCGGGCACCCGCCGGGGCCTGGCTGCTGCCGCTCTGGGCCATCGGGATTGGCCTCTCGCGCACCCTTATCGGCATGCACTGGCCCCTGGATGTGCTGGCAAGCGCCCTGCTTGGCAGCCTCACCGCCCTCCTGGCCGCCCGCTGGTGGTTGCGCCACTACTGACGTCCAATAAAAAACGGGCACCTGGGTGCCCGTTTTTTATCGCTTGTACGCCACTCACCCCTTCTGCTGCCAGCCCTCGGGATACTTGTAGCCGACGAAGCGCTTGGCGGCATAAGCCTTGAATTCGGGGGAGTTGTAGGCGGCCGCCACATCCTTGGCGAACGGCTTGCCCGCATCGGCGCTCTTTACCACCACCCAGTTGATGAAGTCATAGCTGCGCTCGAGGAAGAGGCCGGAGCTGAACGGGATCCCGCTTGAGGCGGCAAAGTTGCCGTTGATGACGGAGAAGTCCACATCCTCACGGGAGCGCGGCAGCTGCGCCGCCTCCAGCAGCACCAGCTTGAGGTTGTGGGGGTTCTTCACCACGTCGAACTCGCTCGCCTTGAGAGGATTGATCCCCTCCTTGAGGCTCAGCCAGCCCAGATCCTGCAACATCAGCAGTGCTCGGGCCTGGTTGGTGGGATCGTTCGGGATGGCGACCGTGCTTCCCTCTTTCACCGCCTTCAGATCCCCCAGCTTGCCGGCGTAGAGCCCCATGGGACCGGTCGGTACCTGGGTGATGGGCGCCAGAGAGAGACCCCGGTCTTTGGCGAAGCTCTCCAGATAGGGCTTGTGCTGGAAGCAGTTGACGTCAAGCGACCCGTCCGCCAGGGCGATGTTGGGGGTCACGTAGTCGGTGAACTCCACCAGCTTGACCTTGTAGCCCTTGGCTTCGAGCTGCGGCTTGATAGAGTCGGTCACCATGTCGGCAAAGTCGCCAACCGTGGTGCCGATGACGATCTCTTTCTTCGCCTCATCGATGGCAAAGGCGGACAGCGGCAGGCTGCTGGCGAGCAGCGCCAGGGCGGAAAGGGTGAAGAAGGAACGACGTTGCATAAAAACTCCCTGTCAACATGATCATCAAAACGGTGAACGGTCGGGGGCGAACATGCAGCCACCACACAACCATCTAGCCATCCAAACGGCTAATTTAGCACACCATAACAGAGCTCGTAGCCTTCGCCAAGCAACAAAACCGGGCAAGCTTGGCCAGCACGAAGCAAAGCGCATCCCGCAACTGGATGAAAAATCTTTGACGGAGCGCGCAGTTATGCGCCTTGCCCTCTCCCTGCCTGGCGTCAAACTGGCTTATTGTGGTCATTCGATACCCATTTCAACGGTTCCCATGAGGGCCTGATGGGCTGCTCTACACCCAGACAACACAAGGAGTCACCGTGTTCGATCATGTTGAAATCAAGGTGGTGCGTTTTGACTCCTGTCAGCACTTCTACGCCACCGTACTGGCTCCTCTTTTGATAGAACTCAAATGGTCTGATGAGGCGGCGGCCGGTTTTGGCCTGATGGGCCGCGATCACGTGGGCTTTCTGATTGAGCGGGGGCAGCAGGGCGCCTCCTGCCATCTCGCATTCAGGGCCGACGACACGACACAGGTGGATGCGTTCCATCACGCGGGGATCAAGGCAGGTTTTGCCTGCAATGGGCTGCCGGGACTGCGTTCCCACTATGCCCCCAATTACTACGCCGCCTTCCTGCGCGATCCCGATGGCAACAACATCGAGGCGATGACCTACCTTGAATGCCCAGACACGGCAAGCGAGTGAAGCAGCGCCACTCAGTCAGCCAACGAAAGCCTTCAGGCGAGGCAGTCCGCCACAGACAAGGAGACATTCATGCTTGAGCAAAACACCACCGGCCTGCTGGTCGTCGATATCCAGGGCAAACTGGCCCGTCTGGTCGAGGAGAGCGACACCCTGATTGCCAATACCGCCAGGCTGGTGCAAGGGGCCAGGGTGCTGGGGCTGCCGGTTGTCTGGCTGGAGCAGAACCCGGACAAGCTCGGTGCCACCGTGCCCGAATTGCAGTCGCTGCAGGCAGGCGATCTTGTGCTGCCCAAATACAGCTTCGGCGCCCTGGGTGAGCCGACGGTGGCGGCCGCGTTGGCCGAAAGCGGGGTAGAGCATTGGCTGGTATGTGGCATCGAGACCCATATCTGCGTCTACCAGAGCGTGCTGGGGCTTCTCGCCAGCGGTGCCGGGGTCTCGCTGGTGGTGGATGCGGTGTCGTCCCGCACCCTTGCCAACCGGGATCTCGCCATCGCTCAGCTGGCGGCCCGGGGCGCCGCCCTCACCTCGGTGGAGATGTGCCTCTATGAGCTGATGGGGGATTGCCGCCATCCGGCATTTCGCAAGATCCTCTCCCTGGTGAAATGACCGCCATGATGGACAATATGGCGCCCTTTCTGTTCGCCCTCATCGCCTTCGGGGCGGCACTCATGGTGACGGTGACGGGGATGGCGGCCACCCGTCACTATCTGGCCTGGCTCTGGCTGGGGATCATGCTCTTCTTCGGACTGTGGTGGACGCTGCTAGGGATGCCGCCGCTCCTCGCCGAACCAGCCCCTCTCTGACCATGCCGCCCGGACGGCTCAGCCCCCCAGACGCTCCTGCAGATAGTCGTATCCTCCCCCCTCTCTTGGCACGAAGCTCAGCCTGTGGGTCAGACCGGGGGGCGCATCATCGGCATGATGGGAAACGAACAACAGCTGGGTTCCCTCGCCAACGAGGCGCGCCACCATCTCCCGCACCAGGTGACGGTTGAGGGGATCCAGTCCCTGCAGGGGTTCGTCCAGGATGAGCAGCGGCGGATGCTTGACCAGAGCCCGGGCGATCAGCACCAGTCGCTGCTGACCGAAAGAGAGAGAGTGGAAAGGCTGCGCCCCCTGATCGGCCAGCCCCAGCAGGGCCAGCCACTGGTTGGCCAGCGCCAGCTGACGATCCCCCGGCCGGGTATAAAGCCCGATGGAGTCGTAGAAACCGGAGAGGATCACTGTCTGCACCGGGCAGCTGACACGATAGTCCAGATGCAGCGCCGGGCTCACGAGCCCGATATGGCGCTTGATCTCCCAGATGCTCTCGCCGCTGCCCCGCCGCCGTCCGAACAGATGGAGTTCATTGTTGTAACCTTGCGGGTGATCTCCGGTGATGAGGGAGAGCAGGGTCGACTTGCCAGCGCCGTTTGGTCCCACCAGTTGCCAGTGCTCCCCCTCGTCAATGGTCCAGTCGAGCCCGTCGATGATCACCTGATCCCCGTAAGCGATACGCATGGCTTTCATGACGACCCGAGGGCCGGGAGGCAAGGGCTCGGGTGTCGTCAGCGGTGGCGGCAAACGGGGGGATACGGTTTCGGCGCGAGCCAGCTGGGCCACCTCCTGGCTGCCGAGCACCGCCTCGCGCTCCCCCGCCAGCAGCAGACGACACTCGCCGAGCAGGCCGAGGTGAGTGGCAAAGGGGGGGATCTCATCAAAACGGTTGACGATCACCACCAGACGCAGCCCCTCTGACACCAGGTCGGCCAGCAACATCATCAAAGAAGCCCTGGCCCCCTGATCCAGGCCATCGAAGGGTTCGTCCAGCACCAGCAGCTCGGGTCGCCCCAGCAGGGCCCGGGCCAGCAGCAGCTTGCGCCCCTCCCCGCTCGAGAGGTAGCGATAGGGGCGCTCCCACAGGGATTCAATGCCAAAACGGGCCAGCAGCGCGCGTGCCTCATGCTCCTCGCCCCCCGCCTCCAGCATCAGGGTCGATACCCGATACCCCGCCTCCTCCTCTTCTCCCAGCATGTCGGTATTGCGCCGCTGCCAGTCCAGCTCCCCCAGCTGTTGCTGCGACTCGAACGAGAGTCGCTCGGCCCGGACTCGGCCCCATACCGCTCCGGCACGCACGACCAGCTCGCCGCACAGGGCCGACGCCAGCGCCGTCTTGCCGCTGCCGTTGCTGCCGACGAAGGCCCAGCAGGCCTGCGGGGTGAGACAGAGTTCGGGAATAACCAGGGTGTGGTGGCCACGCAGGGCCAGGGTGGCGGATTGCCACTGCAATGAGGTCATGGGATCGTCCTGTGATGGGTGCGGAGCGCCTTGCGCATTCCCCTTGTAACAAAAAAAGGGGGGCGCAGACAAAAACGGCGCCATTGCGGCGCCGTGTCATCAAAAAGCGGGGACGGGTTTAGCCGGCCTTGTGCTGCTCGGCCAGATAGAGCCAGGTGTCGACCACGGTATCGGGGTTGAGCGACACGGAATCGATCCCCTGCTCGACCAGCCAGGCGGCGAAGTCCGGGTGATCGGACGGCCCCTGGCCGCAGATCCCCACGTACTTGCCCGCCTTGCGGGCGGCGGCGATGGCCATGGCCAGCAGTGCCTTGACCGCCTCGTTTCGCTCGTCGAACAGGTGGGCGATGAGCCCGGAGTCCCGATCCAGCCCCAGGGTCAACTGGGTCATGTCATTGGAGCCGATGGAGAAGCCGTCGAAGTGCTCGAGGAACTTGTCCGCCAGCAGCGCATTGGAAGGCAGCTCGCACATCATGATGACTTTCAGGCCGCGCTCGCCACGGCGCAAGCCGTTCTCAGCCAGTATCTCCACCACCTGCTCCGCCTCACCCAGGGTACGCACGAAGGGGATCATCACCTCGACGTTGGTCAGCCCCATGACATCCCGCACCCGTTTCATCGCCTCGCACTCGAGGGCGAAGCAGGGGCGGAAACTGTCGGCAATGTAGCGCGACGCACCACGGAAACCGATCATGGGGTTCTCTTCATGGGGTTCGTAACCACGGCCCCCCAACAGGTTGGCGTACTCATTGGACTTGAAGTCCGACATCCGCACGATGACCCGCTCAGGCCAGAAGGCGGCCGCCAGGGTGGCGATCCCTTCCGTCAGCTTGGCTACGTAGAACTCCCTGGGGCTCTCGTAGCCCGCGATCATCCTGGTGATGGTGGCCTGGAGTTCCGGGGTCTGCTGATCGAACTCCAGCAGCGCCTTGGGGTGGACCCCGATCATGCGATTGATGATGAACTCGAGGCGGGCCAGGCCCACACCGGCATTCGGCAACTGGGCAAAATCGAAGGCGCGGTCCGGATTGCCGACGTTCATCATGATCTTGATGGGCAGGCGCGGCATGTTGCCCACCTCGGTCACCGCCACGTCAAAGTCGAGCTCGCCGTCATAGATGAAGCCGGTATCCCCTTCCGCACAGGAGACGGTGATGAGCTGACCATCCTGGATGTGGTCGGTGGCGTTGCCGCAACCCACCACTGCCGGAATGCCAAGCTCCCGGGCGATGATGGCGGCGTGACAGGTGCGTCCACCCCGGTTGGTGACGATGGCGGAAGCGCGCTTCATGATGGGCTCCCAGTCCGGGTCGGTCATGTCGGTGACCAGCACATCGCCGGGCTGCACTTCATCCATCTGGCTGATGGAGGAGATGACACGGGCCGGACCCGCGCCAATCTTGTGGCCGATGGCGCGCCCCTCGATCAGCACCTTGCCGGTTTGCTTGAGGGCAAAGCGCTCGAGGGTATTGGCTTCCTGGCGGCTACGCACGGTTTCCGGACGGGCCTGAACGATGTAGAGCTTGCCATCCTGACCATCCTTGGCCCACTCGATGTCCATCGGGCGACCGTAATGCTGCTCGATGATGAGGGCCTGCTTTGCCAGGGCCATCACTTCCTCGTCCGTGATGCAGAAGCGGTTGCGCTCGGCATCGGTGGTGTCGACCACCTTCACCTGACGGCCATGACCGGCATCCCCGGAGTAGGTCATCTTGATGAGCTTGGAGCCCAGCGTCTTGCGCACCACGGCAGGGCGCCCGGCCTTGAGGGTCGGCTTGTGCACATAGAACTCGTCCGGGTTGACGGCCCCCTGCACCACCATCTCGCCCAGGCCCTGGGCGCCGGTGATGAAGACCACGTCGTTGAAGCCGGATTCGGTGTCCAGGGTAAACATGACGCCTGAGGCAGCGAGATCCGAGCGCACCATGCGCTGTACCCCGGCGGAGAGAGCGACCCCCTTGTGGTCATAGCCCTGATGGACCCGGTAGGAGATGGCGCGATCGTTGAACAGAGAGGCAAACACATGCTTGATGGCCGTCATGACGGCATCGATACCGCGCACGTTGAGGAAGGTCTCCTGCTGACCGGCAAACGACGCATCCGGCATGTCTTCCGCAGTGGCAGAGGAGCGCACTGCAAAGGATGCCTCGAGCCCGGCGCTCAGCTTGTCGTAGGCCTCACGCACCGCCTGCTCCAGAGCGGGCTGGAAGGGCGCTTCCACCACCCAGTCGCGGATCTGCTGACCGGCCCGGTTGAGGGCGGCGATGTCATCCACATCCAGACTGTCGAGCAGATCATGGATCTTGCCGTTGAGGCCGCTTAACTCCAGAAACTCGTTAAACGCAAAGGCCGTGGTCGCAAACCCGCCCGGCACGGACACGCCGGCCCCCGAGAGGTTGCTGATCATCTCGCCAAGGGATGCATTCTTGCCGCCGACGCGTTCAACGTCCTGCATACCGAGCTGTTCGTACCAGAGTACGTACTGTTGCATTTGCATGTCTCCAGGTTGGGGGCCAGGGTGACAATTCACCTGCTGTGCCAAGTCGTGTGTTTTTGTTAGTGTCTGTTGCCAACGACCATGAAAACGTTTTCTATTTATTGTCAAAAAAATCCCCGAGCAAGAGTTGGGGATGGTCGTTTGACACAGGCATTCTACAATAGCGACACAAAAAGGTAACGACTCAGGTTTGCAAGCGAGTTCACAACTTGGGCATGGCAGATCTGTTGACAAAAACGATATGGTTTCGAGAGATACTTATTTCTCGCCGCCCCCTGGAGCGCACCACAGGAGTCCGCAGTGCACACCGTATTCTATGTATCCGACGGCACCGCCATCACCGCCGAAGTCTTCGGCCACGCCGTGTTGAGCCAGTTTCCCCTGGCCTTCGAGCAGGTCACCATCCCCTTTGTCGAGACCCAGGAGAAAGCGCGCCAGGTACGGGCACGCATTGACGAGCAGTTTCGCCAGACCGGGGTGCGCCCCATCCTGTTTCACACCATCGTCGACCCCATGGTGCGTGAAGAGGTGCTCAAGGCCCAGGCCAGCAGCCACGATTTTCTCAACACCTTCGTGAGCCCTCTCGAACAGGAGCTCGGTATCAAGGCCGAACCCAGGTTGCATCGCACCCATGGCATGGAAAACCGCAAGCTGTACGACGATCGCATCGAAGCGGTCAACTTTGCGCTGGCCAACGACGATGGCATCACCACCAGGGAGTATGACGAGGCAGACATCATCCTCATCGGGGTCTCCCGTTGCGGCAAGACACCGACCAGCCTCTATCTGGCACTGCAATTTGGCATTCGCGCCGCCAACTATCCCTTTATCGAGCAGGACATGGGATCGCTGGAGCTGCCCGCCGCCCTCAAGGCCAATCGCCACAAATTGTTCGGCCTCACCATCATGCCGCAGCGGCTGCACGAGATCCGCAACCAGCGCCGCGCCAACAGCCGCTACTCCTCGCTTGATCAATGCAAACAGGAGCTGGCCAGCGTCGAGAGGCTGTTCCGCCAGGAGGCGATCCGCTTCCTCGATACCAGCTCCCACTCGGTCGAGGAGATCAGCGCCAAGATCCTGGAAGCAACCGGCCTTCGCCGCCAGCTCTGCTAACCTGCAAGGCTGTGACAGCACAACGCACCATGAAATAGATGAGTGGCAAGATAACGAAACAGAGAAACAGGATGAAAAAATGATGCCAGCATCATCGCTGGCATCCCATCACTCGCGGGGCAAGCAGGCTCAGGGCTTGTTGAGTTCCTTGTTGTTCATCAACATGCCGTGAAAATTAATGAGTCCCCTGCCCTTGCGGACTCGCTCGCTCAGCCAGCAGGCTGGCACCAGCCCCATCCCGGCAGCAAGGATGAGCACCATGGCGATGTGGTTCACCAGGTAATCCGCTCCCAACCAGCCCCAGACAACAAGGCTGCTCATCGCCATCGTCAGCAACATGGGGGATAGCCAGATCCCGAACCAGAGCACGACCATCACTAGGCCACCGACAATACGCTCCATCATATGAGTCCCTTTTTATCAAAGGGCAACAAGGCCATGAAAACCAGACTGAGTCAATAGATGGAAATCCATCGGAACACAAAACCAGCAACCACTCTAAAAACCCCTTTCCAGATCATGAAAAACCTGCATGTCGCACAAAATAGCAGCCAATGATGAGGAAAACAGGTGCATGAATGGTCGATTATCACTATTCTGCTCGGGTTGGTAGCCGCTACAAAAAACAGCCAGCGGCAAACCGTAACGATATAAATACGGATTTCGTCACGTTTTCGGCACAAGATGCCGCGCCAGGCAGAGGAAGTGCTGTGGCTGACGGGACGCGAGCCGAGTGATTTCAGCGACGTAAGGAAGGAAGCATGGATCTTCAACAACACGGCGACGAGCTCAAGCGCGGTCTGAAAAACCGCCATATCCAGCTTATCGCACTGGGCGGTGCCATCGGTACAGGCCTGTTCCTCGGCATTGCCGACACCATCAAGATGGCGGGCCCTGCGGTGCTGCTGGGCTATGCCATCGGCGGCTTCATCGCCTTCCTCATCATGCGCCAGCTGGGCGAGATGGTGGTGGAAGAGCCGGTTGCCGGTTCATTCAGCCATTTTGCCTACAAGTACTGGGGTGACTTCGCCGGCTTCGCCTCCGGCTGGAACTACTGGGTGCTCTATGTGCTGGTGAGCATGGCCGAGCTGACGGCAGTCGGCATCTATGTCCAGTACTGGTGGCCCGAGATCCCGACCTGGATGTCGGCGGCCTTCTTCTTCGTGCTGATCAACGCCATCAACCTCTCCAACGTCAAGGCGTTCGGCGAGATGGAGTTCTGGTTCGCCATCATCAAGGTGGTCGCCATTCTCGGCATGATCGGATTCGGCGGCTGGATGCTGTTCTCCGGCAGCGGCGGCCCCGAGGCCACGGTCAGCAACCTCTGGGCCCAGGGTGGCTTCTTCCCCAACGGCGTCGGCGGGCTGGTGATGGCAATGGCCTTCATCATGTTCTCCTTCGGCGGTCTGGAGCTGGTCGGCATCACGGCAGCAGAAGCGGACAATCCCGAGAAGAGCATCCCCAAGGCCACCAATCAGGTGATCTACCGCATCCTCATCTTCTACATCGGTGCCCTCACCGTACTGCTCTCCCTCTATCCCTGGGGCAAGGTAGTGGAAGGCGGCAGCCCGTTCGTGATGATCTTCCATGCGCTCGACAGCAACCTGGTAGCCAACGTACTTAACCTGGTGGTGCTGACCGCCGCGCTGTCGGTGTACAACAGCTGCGTCTACTGCAACAGCCGCATGCTGTTTGGCCTGGCCAAGCAGGGCAACGGCCCCAAGGCCCTGCTCAAGACTAACAAGAGCGGCGTGCCCCTGACCGCCATCACCATCTCGGCCGCGGCCACCCTGCTGTGCGTGCTCATCAACTATTTGATCCCGGGCAAGGCCTTTGGTCTGCTGATGTCTCTGGTGGTCTCCGCCCTGGTCATCAACTGGGCCATGATCAGCCTGGCGCACCTCAAGTTCCGCAAGGTGAAGGCTGCAGAAGGCGTCACCACCAAGTTCAAGGCACTGTGGAGCCCGTTTGGCAACTACCTCTGCCTCGCCTTCATGGCCGCCATCCTGGTGATCATGTACATGAACGACGGCACCCGCATCTCGGTCGAGCTGATCCCGGCCTGGGTCCTGGTACTCGGTATCGGCTATCTGCTCAAACAGAAGAGCCAACGCAAGCTGGCTACCAACCTGGGCTAGGCATCAAGCCTCCTCCAACAAAAATGCCGGTCACTGACCGGCATTTTTTATTCCATTCCCGTTTCACCTGACCCAATTCGCGGCTCACTTGTCCTGCCAGCCCCTGCAATGACAAACCCGAGGGGTTGCCTCGGGTTTGAGTGATGGACAAAGGGGCTGTGTTATTCCAGCAGGAAGACGGCTTCTACATTGTCAGTGATGCTGATCTGCTGCTGTTGATAGCTGTTTTCCATCATGTCGGCGGCAGGGGCTGCCGCAGCCTTCATGGCACGGGTATAGACCGGCATGGGGGAACTGTTGCGGTATTCAACGCTATATACCTTGCCAAGCTTCATGCCGAAAGCCTTGGCCAGGGATTCCGCCTTGCTCGTGGCATCAGCAACAGCACCAAGCCGGGCCTGCTCCTTGATGACCTGTGGTGACTTCAGGCCGTACTCTATCTGGGTCACGGACTCCAGACCCGCCTTGAGGGCGGTGTCCATCAGCTGGCTCAACTTGTCGAGCTGGTAGAGTTTGACCGCCAGCTGACGCTGGGCACGGTAACCCACCATTTCGGGTTGCTTGTTCTGGGGGTACTGGTACTCGGGGGAGATCACCAGATTGCCAGCCTCCACGTCGCTGCGCTTGATGCCGAGGCTCTCCAGCTGGCCAAAGAAGGCTGCTACCTTGGTATCTACCTGCTGTTTGGCCTTGATGCCCTGCTTCTCCAGTGCCGTGACGGCGACATTGAGCGTCAGCATGTCTGGTTCAGCCTTCTGCTCCGCATAGCCACTGACGACCAGATGGGGGGCCTGAGGAACCTCGATGGCAAGCAACGGAGCACTGACAACCAGCGCGGACAGGGTAAGAAGGGGACGCCACATAAAAAAACCTCCATCATTTAGATGGAGGTCATTATGCATGTCGTCGATTGGGATTCATATATCGTGTGTCGGCGGGATCTGGTCCAGCACCTGATTGGTCATGTCGATATTGATGCTGATCTCCCCTCCTCCTGAATTGCCATGGCTTGTCATCACGGAAGCAGGCGCCGGGCTGCCAAACAGCGATTCATCCTCAAAGTGGAACGAATCCCACGACAGAACATGACCTTGTGATGGCAGATTCGGCTCGGACGTCGTCACGACGGCCAGCCCCCCCCAGTCAAGCTCCTCACCGTGGCTGAGCAGCCCCTGCAAGGAGGTATCGCTCAGGCTCTGCAACGAATACTCCTGCTGCCCCCACTCATGGCCGACCAGCACCATCATATGGGGCAGGGGCGCATCCTCTGCCGGCGTGAAGCTGATACGAGAAGCGGCAAAGTCCACATTCAGCAACCCCGCCACCTCACCATCTTCGCTCTCCAGCTCCAGACCGTTGAGCGTGTCACCCGTCATCGTGGCCTGATAGCCAAAGCGGCCGGTGCAGACGATATTGTCCTGCCCGTTCCAGCTATAGCGAATGCCGTCGATGTCGACCCAGTTGAATGACTGCATGGTGACCCTCTCCTGATACTGCAGCTATCTTATCTGCCCACTCCATCAAATAACAGGGGCCGGGCACACCCGGCCCCCATACCCTGCTTACGGATCGACCTTGAGGTTGCCCTGATCCAGCAGATCCTGAATGATCTGCAGATTGGATTTGCCAGCCGTCAGATCCACGTTGTCAAAGAGGATGGTATGAGTCGTGGTGCCACTTCCCGCTCCATCCAGATCAATGGTCAGTGTCGACTTGCCACTGCCCGGACCAGGAGCAAAGGTAAGATAGTGATCCAGTGTGCTCGCATCGGCATGCTCACCACTGAGCAGTTCACTCAGGTCCAGAACATCTCCATTGGCCCCCGTGGTGAAGTCTTTGATGGTATCCGTGCCTCCTGCATCACCTGCCATCCATTTGAAGGTATCCTTGCCAGCCCCACCAGTCAGGGTATCACTGCCGATACCCCCAATCAGCAGGTCATTGCCATCCCCCCCCAGCAGGATGTCGTTGCCAAGGCCACCCGTCAGAGTGTCGTTGCCGGACTCTCCGAGCAAGGTATCGTTACCACTGCCTCCATCCAGCTGGTCGTTTCCGGTTCCCCCGACCAAGGTATCCTTGCCGCCAGCTCCTAAGAGCAGATCATCACCGGCGCCACCCGACAAGATATTGTCCAGACTGTTCCCTGTTATGCTGTCCCCAAAATCGGAGCCGATGGCATGCCCTTGCGTGCTGTTGAAGGTCACATTCACAGCGCTGGCGGCGGCATCATAGTCTGCTGTGAACGGGGCTTCCGGCAACAGGCTTAGTCCGATATTGCTGTGGACTGCATCGCCGTCCCCGTCAATCAGTGTGACTGGCAGTTGCAGACTGACCGGGATCCCAGGAGTGGCAACGCTGGAACCAAAGTCCCCTATCTTGAAGTCACTGCCCGCAGCGTAGTGGAATTCTAGGCTGTTATACCCATCCGCCGTGTAGGCAGCCAACTTGGTATTGCTCACCACCCCCACCACGGTTGCGACATAGGCCACACCAGCACCGGGATCATCATCACTGAAGTTCACCGTAAAGTTTCGCCCTCCCACGGAGACAATCTGCGACATGCCTGCAGCTATGCTGACAACCTTAGTCGAGCCGTTGAAGCTGATGGCCACCGCTGTCAACGACTCCTTGTTTCCATCGCCTATATCGTTGTCATTGTCTACATCCTGACGGGCAACGATCTTCACGCTGGATCCACTACTGCCGATTGCGGTAAACAGAGCCGAGGCACCATTGACGTCGTAGTGTGCCTCAAAGGCATGTGTGGCTGGGTCGCCATAAGACCCACTACTCCCAGGAGAACCTGTAAGATCGACAACAAAGTCGATCCGCATAGCCTCACCGAGGCCGATAGATGCTCCACCACTGATCCCCCCGGTATTGGCTGTGGTATTAACGGTACCGCCGTCCACCCCACCCGTCATCGCCGTCAACAGCAGATCCTTGCTGTCATTAGCCACAGCGGTGAATCCAGCCCAAGGACCGTTGCCACCGACGAAGTTATAGCCACCACCATTAAAGTCTATCGTAGTCTGACCACCATCAACCTCTCCTATCATCTGGACTTGGTAAGTGGCAGAGGCAGGCTGCAAGGTCGCGATGAAGACAGTCCCTGCAGCCGTGGCAGCCGTGAGCACTGTTCCGTTTGAGGATAATGAATAAGTAATGGGCAAGCCACCGGACGTCAGTCCGCTGTTGCTGCCATTAAGTGCACTGTCAAAGCGGATGCTCCCACCATCCGCACCATAGTTGTTTGACAAGGTACCATCACCATCCAGCAAGAAGGTGCCGGTCACGCCCGATTGGTTCAACATGACCCCCATGGCGGGCGTCATCACGAAGGGCACATCATCTTCCACCTGGACGATGAAGTTGCTGATCAATGCGACATTGTCCACGCCTTCATGTGCGCTGATCACGCTGGACAGGTTGAGGGCCTTCAGCTCCAGATCGTTTCCATCTCCCTGGGGATGATCAATAGAGCCTTGCAGGGTGAAGGTGTAATCCCCATCACTCTCCACCTGCAGGGTGAAGATGGGTTTGCTACCAGCCATGGCAACCAGCGTATCGACCCCGGCACCATGAGTGATGCTATAGGTGATCGCCACGCCCCCCGAGGTCAGTGCAGGCAGCCCTGCCGTCGACCCCATGCCAAAGCTAACCCCCACGCTATCCGCCACCATTTGCGCCAGAGACCCACTAACCGTCGTCAGCAGAGGATTGTTGCCTGGCAAGCCTGTGGGCAGGCCGTCTTCAAACACGGAGGCGACGATGGGGGACGTATCCAGTACCAGGATTTTCAGCTGGGCGCTGGAGGTATCGCCGTCCGAATCCACGATGGTGTAGGTGAAGACCTCCTGGGTATGAGCCGCCACATCATTGGGGGGTGAGTAGGAGTAGGAACCGTCCGCATTCACGGTCAGTCGGCCCCCTGCCGGCGTCGGGATGGGACCCGTTGTGCCGCCTTGCACCAGGAAGGTCACGACATTGCCGTTGATGCTGTCGGCCACCCCGGCATAAACAGCCGGATTGGTGACGGTAAAGCTGATCTGCACTACGGTCATGGGGCCATCGGCACCCGCAACATCCACACCAGCACTGCCATCTACGTCGGTGATCACGTTGCCGGTTGCCGGTGGCGGCACTGTGGCTTGCAAGGTGGCATCCAGGTCATTGATATTATCGACCAGAGTCACGGTGTCACCGTTATCCTCCACCAGGGCCAGTTGCGAAATGGCCGATGCGTTGCCACTGACGTTGAGGCCAACGGCATAGACCTCCACGTTGTTGTTGTTCACAAAGCTTGTCCAGCCTGCCGGAACGTTGCCCTCATTGGGTGCACCATCCGACAGGAAGTAGACCTTGGTTTCGTAACCAGCCAATGCCGGATTGGCTAGATCGGCTGTCAATTGGTTCTGTGCTAATACAAGAGGCGCATTGTAGTTGGTACCACCGCCATCTGTTGGCAGGCCGGAGATGCTGGCCTTGGCCACGTCGGGATCGCTCGTCTGCGGGATCAGCAAAGCACCACTGGCAAAATCGATTACTGTGATGGTCAGGGGAACCCCCAGAGCCACATAAGAGTCAATCATGTGGTTCAACGCACTCTTGGCCAGTTCCAGACGATTCGGGGATCCATTAGTGGTCGTGCCTATCTTCCAGAGCATGCTGCCCGAAGTATCGATCACCAAGACGAGGTTGAATGGAGGCAACCCGGCTTCCGTCACCGTAACGCTGTTATCCTTCGCCGTCGGCACGTCGTCCACGATCTGCACGCTCAGGGTGTTCGAGGCCGAGTCCCCGTCGCTGTCCACCAGGCTCACCGCGAAGTCTTCGAACAGGCTGTTGTTGCCGTCCGCCGTCGGGTGCGCCTCGTTGTCGTTCAGGGTGTAGCTGTAGCTCACCAGCCCCGTCGCCGGGTTGTACCCGGTGATGGTCAGGGTGTTGCCCAGCGGCGTGGTCACCCCGCTCAGCGGGAAGCCCGCCACCACCCCGTTCACCACGATGTTGATGCCACCCACGCTCAGGGTCTTCACCCCGTCCGGCGCGCTGATGGTGAAGTCCCCTGTCACCGTGGTCGACTCCTTGCTGCTGTCCGACCCCGCCGACTCATTCGCGCCGCGGGTCGCCAGCAGGTCGTCCTCGTACACCTTCGCATCCCCGCCCTCGCCCTTGGGCGTCAGGTTGGTGATGGTCACCCCGTCATCGTCGTTCTTGATGGTCAGGGTCAGGGTCGCCGTGCTCACGTCTCCGTCCGCATCCGTCAGGGTGTAGGTGAACACTTCGCTGCCCACCCCGCCCCCGGTCAGCGCCTTGAAGTCACCGTCGTTCGGGTTGAGGGTGTAGGTGTAGGTGCCGTTGGCATTGAGCACCAGGCTGCCGTAAGTCCCGCTCAGGGTGCCCGCGGTCACCGCCGCGCCATCCGCCCCCTGCACGTCGTTGGTGATGACGTTGCCATTGAGGACCAGGTTGTTCTCGCTCGCTACCGTCAGGTTGACGTCGCTCACCGCCGTCGGCACGTCATCCACGATCTGCACGCTCAGGGTGTTCGAGGCCGAATCCCCGTCGCTGTCCACCAGGCTCACCGCGAAGTCTTCGAACAGGCTGTTGTTGCCGTTCGCCGTCGGGTGCGCCTCGTTGTCGTTCAGGGTGTAGCTGTAGCTCACCAGCCCCGTCGCCGGGTTGTACCCGGTGATGGTCAGGGTGTTGCCCAGCGGCGTGGTCACCCCGCTCAGCGGGAAGCCCGCCACCACCCCGTTCACCACGATGTTGATGCCACCCACGCTCAGGGTCTTCACCCCGTCCGGCGCGCTGATGGTGAAGTCCCCTGTCACCGTGGTCGACTCCTTGCTGCTGTCCGACCCCGCCGACTCATTCGCGCCGCGGGTCGCCAGCAGGTCGTCCTCGTACACCTTCGCATCCCCGCCCTCGCCCTTGGGCGTCAGGTTGGTGATGGTCACCCCGTCATCGTCGTTCTTGATGGTCAGGGTCAGGGTCGCCGTGCTCACGTCTCCGTCCGCATCCGTCAGGGTGTAGGTGAACACTTCGCTGCCCACCCCGCCCCCGGTCAGCGCCTTGAAGTCACCGTCGCTCGGGTTGAGGGTGTAGGTGTAGGTGCCGTTGGCATTGAGCACCAGGCTGCCGTAAGTCCCGCTCAGGGTGCCCGCGGTCACCGCCGCGCCATCCGCCCCCTGCACGTCGTTGGTGATGACGTTGCCATTGAGGACCAGGTTGTTCTCGCTCGCCACCGTCAGGTTGACGTCGCTCACCGCCGTCGGCACGTCGTCCACGATCTGCACGCTCAGGGTGTTCGAGGCCGAGTCCCCGTCGCTGTCCACCAGGCTCACCGCGAAGTCTTCGAACAGGCTGTTGTTGCCGTCCGCCGTCGGGTGCGCCTCGTTGTCGTTCAGGGTGTAGCTGTAGCTCACCAGCCCCGTCGCCGGGTTGTACCCGGTGATGGTCAGGGTGTTGCCCAGCGGCGTGGTCACCCCGCTCAGCGGGAAGCCCGCCACCACCCCGTTCACCACGATGTTGATGCCACCCACGCTCAGGGTCTTCACCCCGTCCGGCGCGCTGATGGTGAAGTCCCCTGTCACCGTGGTCGACTCCTTGCTGCTGTCCGACCCCGCCGACTCATTCGCGCCGCGGGTCGCCAGCAGGTCGTCCTCGTACACCTTCGCATCCCCGCCCTCGCCCTTGGGCGTCAGGTTGGTGATGGTCACCCCGTCATCGTCGTTCTTGATGGTCAGGGTCAGAGTCGCCGTGCTCACGTCTCCGTCCGCATCCGTCAGGGTGTAGGTGAACACTTCGCTGCCCACCCCGCCCCCGGTCAGCGCCTTGAAGTCACCGTCGTTCGGGTTGAGGGTGTAGGTGTAGGTGCCGTTGGCATTGAGCACCAGGCTGCCGTAAGTCCCGCTCAGGGTGCCCGCGGTCACCGCCGCGCCATCCGCCCCCTGCACGTCGTTGGTGATGACGTTGCCATTGAGGACCAGGTTGTTCTCGCTCGCCACCGTCAGGTTGACGTCGCTCACCGCCGTCGGCACGTCGTCCACGATCTGCACGCTCAGGGTGTTCGAGGCCGAGTCCCCGTCGCTGTCCACCAGGCTCACCGCGAAGTCTTCGAACAGGCTGTTGTTGCCGTTCGCCGTCGGGTGCGCCTCGTTGTCGTTCAGGGTGTAGCTGTAGCTCACCAGCCCCGTCGCCGGGTTGTACCCGGTGATGGTCAGGGTGTTGCCCAGCGGCGTGGTCACCCCGCTCAGCGGGAAGCCCGCCACCACCCCGTTCACCACGATGTTGATGCCACCCACGCTCAGGGTCTTCACCCCGTCCGGCGCGCTGATGGTGAAGTCCCCCGTCACCGTGGTCGACTCCTTGCTGCTGTCCGACCCCGCCGACTCATTCGCGCCGCGGGTCGCCAGCAGGTCGTCCTCGTACACCTTCGCATCCCCGCCCTCGCCCTTGGGCGTCAGGTTGGTGATGGTCACCCCGTCATCGTCGTTCTTGATGGTCAGGGTCAGGGTCGCCGTGCTCACGTCTCCGTCCGCATCCGTCAGGGTGTAGGTGAACACTTCGCTGCCCACCCCGCCCCCGGTCAGCGCCTTGAAGTCACCGTCGCTCGGGTTGAGGGTGTAGGTGTAGGTGCCGTTGGCATTGAGCACCAGGCTGCCGTAAGTCCCGCTCAGGGTGCCCGCGGTCACCGCCGCGCCATCCGCCCCCTGCACGTCGTTGGTGATGACGTTGCCATTGAGGACCAGGTTGTTCTCGCTCGCCACCGTCAGGTTGACGTCGCTCACCGCCGTCGGCACGTCGTCCACGATCTGCACGCTCAGGGTGTTCGAGGCCGAGTCCCCGTCGCTGTCCACCAGGCTCACCGCGAAGTCTTCGAACAGGCTGTTGTTGCCGTTCGCCGTCGGGTGCGCCTCGTTGTCGTTCAGGGTGTAGCTGTAGCTCACCAGCCCCGTCGCCGGGTTGTACCCGGTGATGGTCAGGGTGTTGCCCAGCGGCGTGGTCACCCCGCTCAGCGGGAAGCCCGCCACCACCCCGTTCACCACGATGTTGATGCCACCCACGCTCAGGGTCTTCACCCCGTCCGGCGCGCTGATGGTGAAGTCCCCTGTCACCGTGGTCGACTCCTTGCTGCTGTCCGACCCCGCCGACTCATTCGCGCCGCGGGTCGCCAGCAGGTCGTCCTCGTACACCTTCGCATCCCCGCCCTCGCCCTTGGGCGTCAGGTTGGTGATGGTCACCCCGTCATCGTCGTTCTTGATGGTCAGGGTCAGGGTCGCCGTGCTCACGTCTCCGTCCGCATCCGTCAGGGTGTAGGTGAACACTTCGCTGCCCACCCCGCCCCCGGTCAGCGCCTTGAAGTCACCGTCGCTCGGGTTGAGGGTGTAGGTGTAGGTGCCGTTGGCATTGAGCACCAGGCTGCCGTAAGTCCCGCTCAGGGTGCCCGCGGTCACCGCCGCGCCATCCGCCCCCTGCACGTCGTTGGTGATGACGTTGCCATTGAGGACCAGGTTGTTCTCGCTCGCCACCGTCAGGTTGACGTCGCTCACCGCCGTCGGCACGTCGTCCACGATCTGCACGCTCAGGGTGTTCGAGGCCGAGTCCCCGTCGCTGTCCACCAGGCTCACCGCGAAGTCTTCGAACAGGCTGTTGTTGCCGTTCGCCGTCGGGTGCGCCTCGTTGTCGTTCAGGGTGTAGCTGTAGCTCACCAGCCCCGTCGCCGGGTTGTACCCGGTGATGGTCAGGGTGTTGCCCAGCGGCGTGGTCACCCCGCTCAGCGGGAAGCCCGCCACCACCCCGTTCACCACGATGTTGATGCCACCCACGCTCAGGGTCTTCACCCCGTCCGGCGCGCTGATGGTGAAGTCCCCCGTCACCGTGGTCGACTCCTTGCTGCTGTCCGACCCCGCCGACTCATTCGCGCCGCGGGTCGCCAGCAGGTCGTCCTCGTACACCTTCGCATCCCCGCCCTCGCCCTTGGGCGTCAGGTTGGTGATGGTCACCCCGTCATCGTCGTTCTTGATGGTCAGGGTCAGGGTCGCCGTGCTCACGTCTCCGTCCGCATCCGTCAGGGTGTAGGTGAACACTTCGCTGCCCACCCCGCCCCCGGTCAGCGCCTTGAAGTCACCGTCGTTCGGGTTGAGGGTGTAGGTGTAGGTGCCGTTGGCATTGAGCACCAGGCTGCCGTAAGTCCCGCTCAGGGTGCCCGCGGTCACCGCCGCGCCATCCGCCCCCTGCACGTCGTTGGTGATGACGTTGCCATTGAGGACCAGGTTGTTCTCGCTCGCCACCGTCAGGTTGACGTCGCTCACCGCCGTCGGCACGTCATCCAGCACCACGACATCCAGCCCTGCACTGGTCGTGTCGCCATCGAGGTCCGTCAACACGACATTGAAGCTCTCCGTCAGAGCCCCATCATTTGCAGGTTTGTTATGTGTTTCGTTATCGTTCAGGGTGTAGCTGTAGGTCACGCTGCCAACCCCTGTCACCGGGTTGTAGCTGACGCCGGTCACCAGCAGTTGATTTCCCAAAGGACTGGGGATCCCCTGGGGGAAGGTGGTCAAGACCTGGCCATTGCTGATCAGCGTCACACCTCCCAGTGTCAGGCTTTGTACTCCATCTGCCGCATTGAATGTAAAGGTACTGCTCTTGGTCAAGGCGGCGCCATCGGGGGCTGAGCCATCCGGCAATGCGGCTTCTTCAAGGACAAGCTCACCACCCTCGACCTGCAATCCATTCAGCGAGACAGGCTCATCTACAGGGGTGATGGTGATGGTCAGAGTGGAGTCGTTGGTATCATCCCCATCCGTTACGGTGTAATTGACCGCAGGTACAGGGCCTGTGTAGTTCAGCGCAGGGGTAAAGGTATAGGAGCCGTCGGCATTGATGATCAGCGTACCAATCCCATCCAGCGTGCTCTCAACGCCGGCAGCAATTCCCTGATTGCTGCCCCAGCTATAGGAAATGACAGACGTATCAAGGGGACCATCCGGATTGTTGCTGTTGTCGAGCACATTGCCACTGATGGCCTGATCTTCCTGGGTAACAGCGGACTCATCCTGATCATCGAGCTGATTCTCGGGCAGAAGATCGTCTTCCTGCAGCACATTCTGATCGATCAACGTGTCATAGCCGGTATCGAATCCGGCCTCGGCTATGGTCGCATCTCCGATGCGATCTATGACAACAAAACCACCATTGCCACTGGCCCCAGCGACCCCGCCGATACCGCCACCACCACCGGCGGCAGGTGCCCCACCGGCAGCAGAGGCTTCGAAGTTCTTGGTCGGGTCAACCCCTTGCAGGATGGATTGTTGCAACGCCGCAATTTCTGGCGACACTTCAGGCGAGCCTTGCTGATGATTGGCAACCGATGAGGAAGATTGCCCCTCTGGAGGCATCTCTGTCCCTGCCGGGACACCATTGCCCTCTGCAGGTTTGTCATCGTAGGGCGCCAGCATCAATTTGGCATCATCAGCGATATTGAGTCTGGCGCCAGGCTGCAGTATCTCGCCAGGCTGGAGAGGGCGACTGCTGCCATCGGCAAGCAGGATCTGAACGTTGCCTTCTACGGAAGAGACGACCACGGTTTTGTCGATGATTTGGGTGCGCATATCCATTGCTCCAGGGTGACAGATCTTGATGCCTACACTCTAGATACGCCCCCGTCCTGCTTCCGTTGCAAAAATGTACAGGGTTGAGTCTCTTTGACTTCATCCGATGCAGCGAATCGAACGAATATTTTTTACATATAAAAATCAAATAGGTAACAGCGCGAGTTTTAGTGATATTACCTATATGTCGCGTAAAAATGATGTACATATTCTAAACAGATATAAAAAAAGGGCCCTTAATGGGCCCCTTTCTATCGAGTTGTACCGCTTATGCCAGTGGAAATGCAGGGTGAACGAACCCCTGATAACCATCGATATGCAAACTGGACAACAATTCAACCTGCCGTTTATCTTCCACACGGGTGGCGATGGTCGTGACACCCGCGTTGTGGGCAGCCCGACAGACAGCCGCCAGGAAGGAGGTATCGGCGCCTGGTTCCATGACCTGGCTGGTATACCCGTGGTCCACCTTGACATAAGCGGGGGTCAGCTCTTCCAGATAGCCGAGGGACTGGAAGTGCCGGCCATAGTGATCGACCCCCCACAAGAAGCCGTGCTCTCGCAACAGCTCAACCAGATGAGTCACATACTCTTTGTGTTTCATGATGGCCGCTTCCGGGATCTCGAACAGCAGTCGCTCCTTCAGCTCCAAGTTCAGCGACAGATAGCCTCTGAGCCATGTCAGGAACTCATCCGAACAGAGAGAACCCGCCGTGATATTGACTGCCAACACCAATTCCGGTTGCTGCTTGAACAAGGGGACACAGGCTTCCAGCACCGCCTTGTCAAACTCGGCCCCCATCTTGAACTGCTCGATCGCAGGCAAGAACTGCCCTGCGAAGTAATCCGTTCCATCTCGCGAGATGGCCGCGAACAACTCGGCATGCAGGCGGGTACCATCATCGAAGCGGCATGCAGGCTGTGCCTTGAAGCGCCAGAGATGTCTGGCAATGGCATCCTGCACCAGGTCTCGCCAGGCAAGGCGTCCCATCAGTCCCTGCTCATTGCCGCCTTCCATCACGACGGCACCGCGCCGCTCATTGCGCGCTTTGCCAAGGGCGTTATCCGCCTTCGTCAGCAGGGCCGAGAGATCGTCATTGCCATCACGGCCAGCGATGCCGACGACGGACAGCGCACCGCTTTCTCCCATGGGATTGACAACCAGATCGGCGATACGGCTGTTGATGAGCTCCGCCAGCTCCTTGAGCTGAGACAGATCATCGGTGGGGCAGAGCAAGGCATACTCCGTCGCCGAGATCCGGGCCAGCGCCGCGCCATCCCAGCCATCCAGCAATTCCCTGAGCACCTGTGCAATGGATTTGACCATGTTGTCCCTTGCAGCAAAGCCCTCTTCCCGATAGAGATCGTCCAGCATGTCGACGGCCACCAGCATGACCCCGCCCTGCCCGGCCTCCGCAATCCAGGCATTGACCTGCCCGACGAAGTAAGAGCGGTTGCCAAGCCCGGAGACGGCATCCACATAGACGCGGGCTCGCAGATTCTCGGCCTCGTCGGCCTGCTCTTTGAACTGCACGGCAAGCTTGCTGGAAAGGGTATTGATGGCCTGTACCACTTGCCGCAGCTCGCGGGTCTTGGGCTCGGGAATGGCGTGGCCGAAATGGTGCAGCTCGATTTCAACCGCCTGATCGCAAATCAGCTTGAGCGGTTTGAGCAGATAATTGAGCGCCCGCATCAGCAAGAGAGTGGTGACGAGAAAGCCGACCAGGAACCAGGTGGCCAGTTCGCTCATTCCTTTCCAAAGCTCGTAGTAGGCTTGTCCAGGGTGGCCGACGACCTTCAGCTTGCCCAGTTGCAGCCAACCCGACGTCAAAATCGATTCATTGGCCACTTCAGGGAACAGCTCCAGCCCAATGAACCACTGTGGGACCCCTTCGATATGGCTGCTGTTCTCCAGCTCGATGACATCCTTGGAGGCCAGCAGATCGAGACGGACCAGCTTGTAGTAACCCCCGTCGAACACCGCCTTGATCACGGATTCGGCACTGACCTTGTCGCCGTTCTCCAGATAGGGGGTCAGCGCCAGACCCAGTGCGGTGGACGTATTGATGACGGTGGTCTCCTGCTGCTGCGCCAGGTAGTTGCGGGTCGAATTGAATTGCACCCAATAGGTGGCGGCAAACAGCAATCCGAACAGCAGCAGCATGGTTGCCAATAGTTGTCTGTAGAGCGTCATAGGTTAATCATCCAAATTGACCGCAGGCCGAGCCAATCGCCCCGATGTCATGCGATTGCGTAAGTCTGTCCATAATCCCAAGCGGGATGATTGCCCGGCCAGTTCCCCTTGACCACGCGCCTTCATCAGCCACAAGTGACTACCGTTAAAACTGTAAATTGGCAACAAATCCGCCCGTTGGGTCGCCGGGCGAATTGATCCGACAAGATTGTCCAGAATCAGGGGTACTGCCGCAGGCGTCTCATAGTAGGCAACGACCATATGAAACTGGTTATAATCCAATGCCTTGACATATACCATTCGCATTTTTTCATCAGGGATGCCAAGTTCCAGCAAGGTAAAATACTTGGAAATGCTGAAGTCTTCACAATCTCCCCCCGCTGCGCCCAGAAATTCCAGCGGTGTCGCCCAATAATCCTTCTTGTGCCACAACTTGATGTCATCGATGAAACGCATCTGGTTGAAGAACTGGTTCACCTTCTCCAGCTTCTGCCGATCCGTCAGCCCCGCCGCCTTGTTCTGCATTGCCAAAGTGCGCCAGCTGGTGACCCGTTTGCCGGCCCTGGGGCCATAGGTCTCCTCCGCGCGCTTGACCAGTTTCATATCCTCCGGTGAGAGAGGCTGGCTGGCGCTGAGCAGCAGGGGGATCGCCAGCAGGGCCAGCCACAGCAGGCGAACCCGCCAGGGCGCACGTGCACCTGCGACAGCTCGATACCCATCACGTCGGCTCCAACCTGTCGATGCCACTTCTTTCTGTGTCATGACGCCGCCATCATCCCCTGACCGCCGGACGCATAAAAGAATGACTGCAGCACGCTGCAGCCATTCCCCTTGCCTGATATGACATCAGTGGCAGGGCCATCAGTTGTTGTTGGCCTGCCATTCAGCCGGTTGCTGCACATTCAGGGCATTGAGCAGACCACCGGTGGCATTGAGGATACGATAATCCGCCAACAGGGAGTCGTACTCGGCAGTGATGTAGCTGCGGCGAGCCTCGAACAGTTCGTTCTCCGTGTTCAGCACGTCCAGCAAGGTCCGTTGGCCCAGGCCGAATTGCTTCTTGTACGCCTGTACGGTGTCATAGCTGGCGTCCACGTGCTCTTTGAGGAAGACTTTTTGCTTGGCCAGCGACTCTTTGGCGTTCCAGGCGAGGCGGGTCCCCTCTTCCACCTGACGGAAGGCATTCATGTGAATGTCTTTGGCCTGGGAATAGAGCGCTGAGGTTGCCTTACTTTCTGCCAGATCGGACCCACCGCGGAACAGGTTGTAACGCATCCGGACCATGGCGGTGAGATCGTCGTTACGGCCTTTGACCGCATCGATGTCCTCGTTCCAGTTCTGATCCACTTCAAAGGCCACGTTCGGGTAGAACCCGGACTTGGAGCCTTCATGCTGGTACTTCGCCTCTTCGATGTCCTGCAGAGATGACAGCAGGGTCGGGTGAACCTCTGTTGCCGTCTTCAGCGCATCTTCCAGTGTTGCGGGCAGGAGTTGGGTGTTCGGTACTGGCTGAACGAGATCCTTGGGCACTTCATTGACGACACGGATGAACTCGCTCTCGGCATCCCGATAGTTGTTCTCCGCCGCCGCCTGATTGGAGTAAGCCCGAGCCACACGACCGTCGATCTGGGTCTGGTCAGCGGTCGACCCAAGACCGGAGTCGGTCCGTTTCTGGATGTCACTGCGGATCTGCTCGTGGGTTTCAAGGTTCTGCTTGGACAGCTCCAGGATCTCCTGCTGACGCAGCATGTTGAGATAGACCTCGGCCACGCGCAGGGCCGTGTTCTCCGCCTCGGAGATCATCGCCAGGCGCTGGGCCTGGGCGGCGGCATCGGTCCGTGCCACGTTGCTGCTGACATCAAAGCCGTCAAACAGCATCTGGCGAAGGCTGATCCCGGCCTCCTTGCGCGTCATGGAGTCATCGATCGTCTGTGAATTGGGACCTGCGGCACGGGTCGAGGGACTGTCAGTCTTCTCGTAACCGACGCCACCACGCAGATCAATGGTGGGGTAATAGCCGCCCTTGGCTCCATCATGCTGATACAGTCGTGCCTGATAGAGATCAAAAGCTTCCTTGATTTTCGGATGGGTAGCCAGTGACTGCGCCACTGACTGTTCCAGCGTCTGTGCCTGGCTCAGGCCCGGGAACAGTATGGTGCCACTAACCAGCATGGCAACAATCGTCTTCTTCATGGTATCTCCAGTCATGTTGTTTTTAGATTGTTGGCTTATCGTTCTCTCAGTGCCGACTGCTTAGCCCTCAAGATGGGTTTCAGCAAGTAGTCTAGGACACTTTTTTTACCAGTAATAATATCTGCACTGGCTAACATACCGGGGATGATGGGAAGTGCGTTAAGCTCATCGCCCAGATAACTCTTCTCGGTTCGTACTCGCACCAGATAGAAGGAATTGCCCTCCTCATCCTGGATTGAGTCGGCACTTATCTGTTCAACCTTGCCATGTAAACCTCCATAAATAGTGAAATCATAGGCAGTTATCTTGACCACGGCCTCCAGTCCTGGTCTGAGGAACGCGATGTCCTTGGGCGACACCTTGGCTTCAACCAGCAGGGTATCTTCCAGCGGCACTATCTCCATCAGGTCCATGCCCGGCTGAACGACCCCACCCAGCGTATTAATCTTGAGCTTTTTGATGGTCCCCTTGAGAGGCGCGATCACACTGGTACGATCGACTCTGTCCCTGAGGCCGACCTGACCCTCCGACAACTGGCTCAACTTGCCTTGACGTTCGTTCAGCTCGGTCTGGGAGTCCGCCCGGAATTTCAGGGCGATATCATTTCGCTTCGAGATGGTCTCCCGCAGTACCGAGTTAAGCTTAGGCACCAGCAGGCGGTTCGCCTCCAGCTCCCCTTGCATTTCGTTGACCTGCCGCTCCAGTTTAATTAGCTCCACTTGAGGAACTATACCCTCTTTTGCGAGAGGACGGCTGATGTTCAGCTCCTGACGAGCCAGATCAACGCTGCGGCCCACGGTCCGGATCTTGGCATTGAGCTCTATGGTCTCCTGCTCTTTCTGCTCGATCTGCTGTCCCAGGATGTAGAGCTGGTTCTTGAGGTTGTTTAACCGCGCCTCCTGCACCGATCTTTCACGGGCGGCATATTCGGCAAATACATTCTCATACCCTTCGGGGAACTCGATGGCCTGTTTGTCGATGGCAACCTGTTCACGCCAGCCCAGATTGGGCTCGTTCTTGACCACCACGCTGCGAATTTCGGCGCGCAGGCGGGCGATATCCCCCTTGAGGGTGACCAGCTCCTGCTCCCGTTCGCGAAAATCCGACTTGAAGCGGGTATCGTCGATGCGCAGCAGCGGCTGTCCCTTCTCGACGATGTCCCCCTCCTTGACGAATATCTCCTTGACGATCCCCCCTTCCAGGTTCTGGATCACCTGCAATTGGCGCGACGGTATCACCTTGCCCTGGCCGACTGTCACTTCATCCAGCTCTGCCCAGGCTGCCCAGACGATGGCGCTGACAAAAAACAGGAAGCAGGCCCACAGCAGGACTCTGGCACGGGTGGGTGTCGTCAGCAGCACGGCGGCGGCGCCGTCATCCACGTACTCAAGATGCTCGGGTGCAGGCAAGACCGTATCTGAGGGCGTTTTCTTGAACCAGTGGTTAGCCATTCGCCGTCTCCTGCACCCGCACCTTGCCTTCCTTCAATTGCTGCAACACCACCTCTTTGGGACCGTCCGCCACTATCTTCCCCTGCTCCACGACGATGACCCGGGAAGCGACATCCAGCATGGAGGTCTTGTGGGTGATGAGGATAAGGGTGGTTTCGGGGCCGAGCCGCGCCAGCTCCTGCTTCACGTGCATCTCTGACTGGTTGTCCATGTTGGAGGTCGGCTCGTCCATCACCAGAATGGGGGGATCATTGAGCAGGGCGCGAGCCAGCAGGATGGACTGACGCTGGCCACCGGAGAGCTGACGCCCCCCTTCGCCAATCTGTCTGTCGAGACCGTTGGGATCCCGGTTGGTAAAGTTGGTGACCCCGGCCCGCTTGGCGGCGCGCAAGACACGGGCATCGTCCACCAGGGGATTGCCCAGCATGATGTTGTCCCGAACTGAACCAAAGAAGAGGGTCACATCTTGCGGCACACAGCCGATGTTGCGGCGAATGATGGTCGGCGGCAGTTGGTCCAGCTCAAAGCCGTCCAGACGCACCAGGCCGTCAGTCGGGCGATAGAGGCCCATCAGCAATTTCTCCAGCGTGGTTTTACCCGCACCGATGCGTCCGATGATGGCCACCTTCTCACCCGGCTCGATGCGCAAGTTGATGTTGTGCAGGGTTCTGCTCTCCATGCCCGGATACTTGAAGGAGACATTTTCAAACTCGATGCGCCCCTGGATGACCGGATGGTGGATGTACTGCCTGCCCTCCTCCTGCTCACCCGGCGTCATCATGATCTTCTCCAGGATCTCGAGCGCCGACTTGGCCTGGTTGTAGCGGGTGGAGAGTACCGAGAGCTGCACCATGGGGGCGATGGCCCGGCTCGACAGCATCACGGCCGCTATCATGCCCCCCATGGTCACCAACCCTTCCGAGATCTGGTAGACACCGACGATCACCAGTCCCACTGTCACCACCTGCTGGATGTAGCTCGCCAGAGAAGACATGGAGTTGGTGATGCGCCGGGTTTGCACGCCCCAGGTCGAGATGTGGGACACCGCCTGCTCCCAGCGGTGCTGGAACATGCTCTCGGCCCCGAAAATCTTCACGGTCTCAAGGCCCGAGATGCTTTCGATCAGATTGGCGTTCTTCTGGGAGGCGAGTCGGGAGCCCTCCTCGATGGATTGCTTCAGCGGTGCCTGAATGTAGAAGCTGTAGGCCACCAGGATCAGGATGGCGATGATGGGCACCACCACCATCACACCGGCGAAAATCCAGATGATGAAGAGGAAGAAGATGGCAAACGGCAGATCGATCAGGGTGGAGACGGTGGCCGACGTGAAAAACTCGCGCACCGATTCAAACTCCTGCAAGTGCTTGGCAAAGGCACCTGTCGACGCAGGCCTGGACTCCATCTTCATGCCCATCACCTTGGCAAAGATTTTGGCCGACAAGAGCACGTCGGATTTCTTGCCTGCAATATCGATGAAGTAGCTGCGCAGCTGGCGCATCACGAAGTCGAAGGTGAACACCACCATGGCTCCAACCGCCAGCACCCAGAGGGAGTCGAATGCCAGGTTGGGCACAATCTTGTCATAGACGTTCATGGTGAACAGGGGGCTGGCGATGGCAAACAGGTTGATGAGGATCGAGGCCACCAGCACATCCCGATAGATACCGCGGGACTCGAACAAGGTGCTCCAGAACCAGTGACCATCACGGGTCTCCAGCACTTTGGGCGAGCGCTCATCAAACTTGAACTGCCGCTTGACGTAGAACAGACGACCATTGTACTCGTCACCAAGCTGGGCAAGACTGACCCATTGGGCCGCGTCTCCGGCCTGGGGAAAGATGACCCTCGCCTGGGTCCGTTCTTCATTCCATTCAAGCAAGATGCAGGCGCCGCCATTGCGCGTCTGCAAGACGCAGGGCAGCAGCAGGGAAGAGATCTGTTCAAGGGGCTGGATCACTTCGCGGGCAGAGAGACCGCCCCGCTCGGCGGCACGACTGAAGAGCGCCGTGCTGAGACGCCCGGAGACCAGTGGCAAGCCGGTGGTGAGAGCATCCTGACTGTTGGGCACCCCGTAAAAGCGGGTCAAAAAGACCAGGCACTCCAACAGTTCATCTATATGGCTGGTTTCTGCTTGCATAGCATCCCATCAAACATGATTCAGAAGGTTGTCTCGGGGCCGAATATCCAAAGCCCGGCGGCGAGCCGGAAAAACAGAACAGACCGCGCCACCCAGACCCACAACCCGATTAGCGCACAGAGCCGGGACACTGCATGTCTCGCCTCCCTCACAGATTTTCATGCCGGAAACGGAGGGGACATGCCGGGCACCTGATGTTGCCAAGAAATATGCCACCCGGTACGAAGAAAGCCCGCCCGGTATACAAACTGCAAAGAGTTATTGATAACTATATCTTTTTTCAAGCCGACCATCTTATCAAGGTGACTTGAACGAAACTATACTCCAAAGACTAAATTTCATCTAATAACCCACTGTTTTTTTGATGAAATTAGAGTTGGCACTCGCCTGTGGAAGGGAGAGAAAAAGGGCGTCCCAGGCAGTGTCCCTGAGGGCCTGAGCGTGCCAGCGCCGCGGCAATGGCGGTCATGGCGCTCCAGCGATTCTCGCACCAGGTGGGGGCCAGCAGGGTCGGGCGGCGCGCCGACGCCGAGACCCTGTGATAGACCACCTCGGGAGGCGTGTACTGGATCATGGCGACCGCCGCCGCCACATACTGCTCCATCGTCAACACATCCAGCCGTCCCGCCTGCCACGCCTTGCCAAGAGTGCTCCCCTCCACCACATGCAGTGGGTGAAGCTTGATCCCCTCGACGCCGGTCTCCACGACACGGTGGAGGGTTTCCAGGCTGTCCATCGGCACCTCGCCGGGCAGGCCCACGATGAGGTGGGCACACACCTTGATGCCTCGCAGATGGGCTCGGGCAACGGCATCGGCATAAGCGGCATAGCCGTGACCCCGATTGATGCGTTGCAACGTTTTGTCATTGGCACTTTGCAGCCCGAGCTCCAGCCACACCTCGTAACCTCTGGCCTGATAACCTGCCAGCAGATCCAGCACCGCATCGGGTACACAATCAGGGCGAGTTCCGACGCAGAGCCCCACCATGTCGCTCACCGACAAGGCTTCTTCATACATGCGCTGAAGGTACTCCACTTCGGCATAAGTACTGGTATAGGCCTGAAAGTAGGCCAGATAGCGCCTGGCCCGGGTTACCTCGTCCCGGCGTGCCAGCAGTTGCTGCACCACGGAGAGTTGCTGGGCCGACTCGTCGGCAAAGGAGGAGACATTGCAGAAAGTGCAGCCACCCCGGCCCAGGGTGCCGTCCCGGTTGGGGCAGGTAAAGGCCCCGTGAATGGAGAGTTTGTGGATCTTCTGGCCGTGGCGTTGCTTGAGATCCTGGCCAAATGTATTGATGAGTTCGTGTAACTGCATGACACCTCCGAAATGAGGTGTCATTCTAGCGACGCAGCCCGGCGGGCAGGCTGCGCTGGATCAATCCCGCTCTCTACCCAAAAATCATATAAATATTCACGTTAGATGTGATAAATACCCAACAGTCGGCATTCACGGTCACTTTTGACAACCTGTCACTCCTGCAACCTGGAGAAAAGTGTCATAACCTCTCGCCCATAACCGGCTGTAACTACTGAAAAAATCCTGTTTAGTCTGCTTATGGACAAATGCAAGACGCAGGATCCTGAAATGTGATTCCCGCCAAGCACACCAGAGATGACTTTGTAAAATTACTACAGTTTCCCGCCACCATGCAGTCAACCACCAAACCGTCCATAACCAGAATATAAAGCCGAAAAATAAATAAAAGGCAGTCATAAATACACAAAAATGCTGATTGAGTCTCAAAAACCCACATTTTGTTATGGCGATGTAACATTGCAAACAAGCGGGATGTCCAATTGACCTTGCCCGAAAATCCCATTAGTTTGGAGATTCGCCACCTCAGGCGGACGGAACCACAAGAGCCAATCGCAATTTATGCAGTCTGTTGATGACAGTGCGATGGAAGGCCGAGCAAGGGAGAAATGCAATGTCACTATATGATCCAAAGCTGGAGAGGGATAACTGTGGCTTCGGCCTGTTGGCCCACATGGAAGGGGAAGCCAGCCACAAGCTTGTCCGTCTCGCGATGTCAGCCTTGGCTCGCATGCAGCACCGCGGCGGTATCTCCGCCGATGGCAAGACCGGCGACGGCTGCGGCCTGTTGCTGCAAAAACCCGACAGCTTCTTTAGAGCGGTCGCCGAAGAGAAGGGATGGCACCTGGGCCGCAACTACGCGGTCGGTATGCTGTTTCTCAACCCCGATCCCATCCTGGCCCAGGCCACTCGCGACATCATCGACGAGGAGCTGGAAAGAGAGACCCTGAGTCTGGTCGGCTGGCGCAAGGTGCCCATTGATACCAATGTACTCGGCTCCATTGCCAAGGCGTCCCTGCCCAGCATTGAACAGGTCTTTGTCAACGCGCCCCCGGGCTGGGTCGACAAGGATCTCGAGCGCCGCCTCTATATCGTGCGCCGCCGCATCGAGAAGCGCATCAGCGACGACTACTTCTATGTGGTCAGCCTTTCCAACCTGGTCACCGTCTACAAGGGACTGTGCATGCCGGTGGATTTGCCGCGCTTCTATCTGGATCTGGCCGACATCCGCATGCAGGCCGCCATCTGCGTGTTCCACCAGCGTTTCTCCACCAACACCAGCCCGCGCTGGCCGCTGGCGCAGCCGTTCCGCTACCTCGCCCACAACGGCGAGATCAACACCATTGCCGGCAACCGCCAGTGGGCCAAGGCGCGCAGCTACAAGTTCGCCACCCCGCTGATCCCGGATCTGCAAGAGGCCGCCCCCTTCGTCAACACCACGGGGTCGGACTCCTCCAGCCTCGACAACATGCTGGATCTCTTCCTGGCCGGCGGTATGGATCTCTTCCGTGCCATGCGCCTGCTGATCCCGCCTGCGTGGCAGAAGCACCCGAACATGGATGACGACCTGCGCGCCTTCTACGACTTCAACTCCATGCACATGGAGCCCTGGGACGGCCCGGCCGGCATCGTCATGACCGACGGTCGCTACGCCACCTGCGCACTCGACAGAAACGGTCTGCGTCCGGCACGTTACGTCATCACCAAGGACAAGTTCATCACGCTGGCCTCCGAAGTGGGCACCTGGGACTACACCCCGGATGAAGTGCTGGAGAAGGGCCGTGTCGGCCCGGGGGAGCTGTTCGTGGTCGATACCAGCAACGGCAAGATCTGGACCAGCTTCGAGATCGATGACGATCTCAAGAGCCGTCACACCTACAAGCAGTGGATGGACAAGCACTGCAAGCGCCTGGTGCCCTTCGAGCAGATGGACGATGCCAGCACGGGGTCGCGCGAATTACCGGATGACCGGCTCAAGACTTACCAGAAGCTGTTCGGCTACTCCTTTGAAGAGCTGGATCAGGTGATCCGCGTGCTCGGCGAGAATGGCCAGGAGGCGGTGGGCTCCATGGGGGATGACACCCCGATGGCGGTGCTCTCCTCCAGCCAGCGTACCCTGTACGACTACTTCCGCCAGATGTTCGCCCAGGTGACCAACCCACCCATCGATCCCCTGCGGGAAAATCACGTCATGTCCCTGGCCACCTGTATCGGCCGCGAACAGAACGTGTTCAACGAGACCTTCGGTCACGCCCACCGGGTGCTGTTCCAGTCGCCGATCCTGCTCTACTCCGACTTCCATCAGTTGCTGGCCCTGGAAGGGGAGCACTACCGCCACGCGGTGCTGAGCCTCAACTACCTGCCCGAAGAGGGGCTGCAAGCCGCCCTCGAGCGCCTCTGCCACGAGGCAGCTGAAGCGGCCCGCAGCGGCGCCGTGCTGCTGGTACTGTCAGACCGGGACATCAGCCCGGATACCCTGCCCATCCCGGCCGCCATGGCGGTGGGGGCGGTGCAGCGTACCCTGGTGGACAACAACCTGCGCTGCGACGCCAATATTCTGGTGGAGACCGCGAGCGTGCGCGACCCGCACCACTTCGCCGTGCTGCTGGGCTTTGGCGCCACCGCCATCTACCCCTATCTCGCCTACGAGACCCTCGCCAAGCAGGTAGAAGAAGGCGTGCTCAAGATGAGCCTGCGCCAGGCCATGCTCAACTACCGCAACGGCATCAACAAGGGCCTCTACAAGGTGATGTCCAAGATGGGCATCAGCACGGTGGCAAGCTACCGCTGCTCCCAGCTGTTTGAGGCGGTGGGCCTCTCCAAGGCTGTTGTCGAACTCTGCTTCCGCGGCGTATCGAGCCGCATCCAGGGTGCCGACTTTGCCGACATCCAGCAGGATCAGATCAATCTGTCCCGTCTGGCCTGGCTCGGCCGCAAGCCGCTGACCCAGGGCGGCCTCTTGAAATTCGTCCACGGTGGCGAGTACCACACCTACAACCCGGACGTGGTGCAGACCCTGCAAGTGGCGGTGCGCTCCGGCAACTACGCCGATTACAAGGAGTATGCCCGTCTGGTGAACGAGCGGCCGGTCGCCACCTTGCGGGATCTGCTGTCGCTCAAACAGGGCACCACCCCGGTTGCGCTGGATCAGGTGGAGCCAGCCGCCAGGCTGTTCCCCCGCTTCGACTCCGCGGCCATGTCCATCGGCGCCCTCGGCCCTGAAGCCCACGAGGCCCTGGCCATCGCCATGAACCGCCTCGGCGGTCAGAGCAACTCCGGCGAAGGCGGTGAAGATCCCAAGCGTTTTGGTACCGAGAAGAACTCTCGCATCAAACAGGTGGCTTCCGGTCGCTTTGGCGTCACCCCGCACTACCTGATGAACGCGGACGTGGTGCAGATAAAAGTCGCCCAGGGCGCCAAGCCCGGCGAAGGGGGCCAGCTGCCCGGTGACAAGGTCACCGCGCAAATCGCCCAGCTGCGCTACTCCGTGCCCGGCGTGACCCTGATCTCCCCGCCGCCGCACCACGACATCTACTCCATCGAGGATCTGGCCCAGCTCATCTTCGACATCAAGCAGATCAACCCGAACTGCCTGGTGTCGGTGAAACTGGTGTCCGAACCTGGCGTCGGCACCATCGCCTGTGGCGTGGCCAAGGCCTATGCGGACTTCATCACCGTCTCCGGCTACGACGGCGGCACCGGCGCAAGCCCGCTCACCTCGGTCAAATACGCCGGCTCCCCCTGGGAGCTGGGCCTGGCCGAAACCCAGCAGGCGCTGGTGGCCAACGGCCTGCGCCACAAGGTGCGTCTGCAGGTGGATGGCGGTCTCAAGACCGGTCTCGACATCATCAAGGCGGCCATCCTCGGCGCCGAGAGCTTTGGCTTCGGTACCGGCCCCATGGTGGCACTCGGTTGCAAATACCTGCGTATCTGCCACCTGAACAACTGCGCCACCGGCGTCGCCACCCAGGATGAGAAGCTGCGCCGCGAACACTTCACCGGCCTGCCGGAAATGGTGATGAACTACTTCAAGTTCATCGCCGAGGAGACGCGCGAGCTGATGGCCGAGCTTGGCGTCACCCAGCTCACCGACCTCATCGGTCGTACCGACCTGCTGGAAGCGCTGCCCGGCATCACCGCCCGTCAGGCCAAGCTGGACTTGTCCGGCATCCTGGCGGCCCCGGTTGCACCGGCAGGCTCCAGTCTGTTCAGCCAGCAGCACAACCCCACCTTCGACAAGGGGCCCTTGAACCTCAAGATGGTGGAAGACCTGCTGGACGCGGTGGAAAACATGAGTGGCGGCGAGTTCCGCTACGACATCCGCAACACCGACCGCTCCGTGGGTGCGCGTCTGTCCGGCGAAATCGTCAAGCGCCACGGCAACCAGGGCATGGCGGCCGATCCGGTCAAGGTGCACTTCAACGGCACCGCCGGCCAGAGCTTCGGCGTCTGGAACGCCGGTGGCCTTGAGATGATCCTCACCGGGGATGCCAACGACTACGTGGGCAAGGGGATGACCGGCGGCAAGCTGGTGATCAAACCCCACGTCGGCGTGGCGTTCAAATCCCACGAGGCGGCCATCATCGGCAACACCTGCCTCTATGGCGCCACCGGCGGCAAGCTCTATGCCGCAGGGACCGCAGGCGAGCGGTTCGCGGTGCGCAACTCAGGGGCCTTGGCGGTGGTCGAGGGGATTGGCGACAACGGCTGTGAATACATGACAGGCGGCATCGTCACCGTGCTCGGCAAGACCGGTGTCAACTTCGCGGCGGGCATGACAGGCGGTTTTGCCTACGTGCTCGACGAGTGCGGCAACTTTGCCAAGCGCACCAACCCCGAGCTGGTCGAACTGCTGGAGGTGGCGGATCTGGCCATCCACCAGGAGCACCTGCGCGGTATCATCACGGCGCACCTCAACGAGACAGGCAGCTCGCGTGCCGAGGAGATCCTGGCCAACTTCGACTCCTATGTGCCCAAGTTCAGGCTGATCAAACCCAAGTCCAGCGACGTCAAATCGCTGCTTGGCCACACCAGCCGTTCCAGTGCAGAACTCAGAATCCAGGCGCAATAAGGAGGGAACCCTATGAGCCAGAACGTATTCCAGTTTATCGATGTCCAGCGGGTCGACCCGCCCAAGAAGCCGCTCAAGATCCGCAAGATCCAGTTCGTGGAGATCTACGAGCCCTTCAACCAGGCCCAGGTCGGCATGCAGGCAGATCGCTGCCTCGACTGCGGCAACCCCTATTGCGAGTGGAAGTGCCCGGTACACAACTACATCCCCAACTGGCTGAAGCTGGCCAACGAGGGACGCATCCTGGAGGCGGTGGAGCTCTCCCACCAGACCAACAGCCTGCCGGAGGTGTGTGGCCGCGTTTGCCCGCAAGACAGACTGTGTGAGGGTGCCTGCACCCTCAACGACAGATTCGGCGCCGTGACCATCGGCAACATCGAAAAGTACATCACCGACAAGGCCTTCGAGATGGGCTGGCGCCCGGATCTCTCCAAGGTGGTCAAGACCGACAAGCGGGTCGCCGTCATTGGCGCGGGCCCCGCGGGCCTTGCCTGTGCCGACGTGCTGGCACGCAATGGCGTCACCCCTGTGGTGTTCGACAAGTACCCGGAGATCGGCGGCCTGCTCACCTTCGGTATCCCCTCCTTCAAGCTGGAGAAAGAGGTGATGCAGCGCCGCCGCGAGATCTTCGAGGGGATGGGAGTGGAGTTTCGTCTCGAGACCGAAGTGGGCCGTGACGTCACCTTCGCCGATCTGCTCGGCGAGTTCGATGCGGTCTTCCTCGGGGTCGGCACCTACAAGTACATGAAGGGCGGCTTTGCCAACGAAGAGGCGCCGGGGGTCTACGACGCCCTGCCCTACCTCATCTCCAACGCCAATCGCTTGCTGGGCTTTGAGAAGGCGCAAGCCGATTACATCGACTTCGCCGGCAAGCAGGTAGTGGTGCTCGGCGGCGGCGACACCGCCATGGACTGCGTGCGCACCGCCATCCGCCAGGGGGCCGATCGGGTGATCTGTGCCTACCGCCGGGATGCCGAGAACATGCCGGGCTCCAAGCGGGAGGTGAAAAACGCCCAGGAGGAAGGGGTGGAATTCATGTTCAACCTCCAGCCCATCGGCGTGGAGCTGGACGCCCACGGCCGCACCTGCGGCATCAAGGTGGTGAGCACAGAGCTCGGCGCCCCCGATGCCAATGGCCGCCGCAATCCGGTAGTCATTGAAGGCTCCGAGCAGGTGCTGCCCGCCGATGCGGTGGTGATGGCGTTCGGCTTCCAGCCCAACCCCCAGCCCTGGATGGCAGAGCACGGCGTCGAGCTCGACGGCCGGGATCGCATCAAGGCGCCCGAGAAGGCCGAGTACGCCTTCCAGACCAGCAACCCCAAGGTGTTCGCCGGTGGTGACGCGGTGCGCGGCTCTGATCTGGTGGTGACCGCCATCTATGAGGGTCGCAAGGCGGCCGAAGGGATCATGGACTACCTGGCCGTGTGATCTGCCGTCGCAACCACGCTGTCATGCAAACAGCCCCGCTCGTGCGGCAATGCTGTTCACTTAAGAGAATTTGAGTTCCAGTCCACGTAGTATCAGGGCTAAAAAATGAGGGAGGCATGATGCCTCCCTCTTTCTATTGCAAGCCACGCTGGATAAAGGCTGAAGGAACATCGACTGGAAACAGCCTTGCTCCCCCAACTCAAGTCGCATTTATGAATAATTAGTCAAAAATGTGCTTATCTGAACAGCATTGCGCTCGTGCGGGGCTGTTTTTTATCTCGCTCTCAATCCGCCAGAACCGGCTAGATACTCCAGCTCTCCGGCAGCCGTTCGGTGAGGGTGGAGATGTATTCGAAGGTACGCGCCCGCTTGGGGGTGGTGAACATCTGGCGCGCACTGCCCGCCTCCACCACCTCCCCGGCCTCCAGGAAGATCACCTGCTGCGCAATCTGGGCCGCCAGGCGCAAGTCATGGGTGGCGATCAGCATGGTAGTCCCCTCACTGGCCAGCTGGCGCAGTACGGCCACCACCTCCTGGGCAAGCTCGGGATCCAGCGCCGAGGTGGGCTCGTCACAGAGCAGCACCTTGGGGGATGGCGCCAGCGCCCGGGCAATGGCGACCCGCTGCTGCTGACCGCCGGAGAGGGTGGCAGGCACCGCCTCGGCCTTGTGCCTGAGCCCCACCTTGTCGAGCAGTTGCAGGGCGCGCGCCACTGCCCTCTCCCTGGGCCACTTCAACACGGTCACCAACCCTTCCATCACGTTCTCCAGCACCGTCATGTGCGGGAACAGCTGGAAATTCTGGAACACCATGCCGGTCTGCTGGCGCAGGGCCAGCACGCTTTGCCGTGACAGATGCCGGGTAAAGTCGAGCTCGCTGTCCCCCAGCACCAGCTGGCCTGCATCGGGTCGCTCCAGCAGGTTCACGCAGCGCAGCAGGGTACTCTTGCCGCTGCCGGAGGGACCGATCAGGGCGGTGACGCTGCCCGCGGCCATCGCCAGCCCCACCCCTTTCAACACGCGCTGCCCCGCAAACTGTTTCTCGATGCCACTCAAGCGGATCATAGGGCGACCTCCCGGGTCTCTTTGTGAGCCAGTCGCTGCTCCAGCCTGTCTTGCAGGGTGGAGAGCACCGAGCTGAACATCAGGTAGATGAGGGCCGTCTCGATATAGAGAATGAGCGGCTCATAGGTGACGGAGGCGAGGCGCTGGGCCGCCTGAAACAGCTCGGGCACGGTCACCGCCGCCGCCAGCGACGTGTCTTTGACCAGGGAGATGAAGGTGTTGGAGAGCGGTGGCACCGCGATGCGCGCCGCCTGCGGCAGGATCACCCGCCACATGACCTGGGGCCAGTTCATGCCGATGGAGTAGGCTGCCTCCCACTGCCCCTTGGGGATGGCCGCCAGGGTGGCACGAATGATCTCCGAGCTGTAGGCACCGATGTTGAGGGTGAAACCGATGACGGCGGCGGTGAAGGCGTCCAGCACGATGCCGGCGCTCGGCAGACCGTAAAAGATCAGAAACAGCTGCACCAGCAGGGGCGTGCCCCGAATAAGCCAGACATAGCGGACCAGTATCACCAGCGGAGCCGGACCATATAATCTGGCCAGCGCCACCGACAAGCCGAGCACGATTCCCAACACGAAGGTAATCAGAGTGAGTGGCACGGTAAAAATAAGCCCCGCACTGAGCAGGGGCCAAAAAGAGTCGATCATTAACTGCAACCAGGCCGGCACGTTAATATCCTCAGTTGTTATTATGTTGCCACGATATTATTGCGAGACGTCGGTGCCGAAATATTTCTGCGATATTTTCTGATATGCGCCATCCTGCTTGGCATTGCGCAGCGCCTGATTGATGGCAGCCAGCAACTCGGGTTGCCCCTTGGCGAGCAGGGCGGCTGATTGATCCCCCTTGGCCTCGCTGGCCGCCACCTTCAATTTGGCGTCCGGCTTCTGTTTCTTGAAGTCGAGGAAGGAGAGGCTGTCGTTGATGGTGGCATCCACCCGCCCGGTCAGCACCAGTTCGAGTGACTGGTTGAATCCCTCGGTGGCCACCACCTCGGCGCCCGATGATTTCGCCAGCTGGGCGAAGTTGCTGGTCAGGGACTGGGAGGATTGCTTGCCCTTCAGATCGGCAAAACTCTTGATGCTTTGGTTGTCGCTGTGCACCACGATCACCGCCTTGGAGGTGATGTAGGGGTCTGAAAAATCATATTTTTTCAGCCGCTCAGGGGTGATGGCCACTTCGTTGAGCACCAGGTCGTAGCGCTTGGCGTCCACCCCGGCGATGAGCCCGTCCCACTTGCCCTCGACGAACTGCGGCTTCACGCCCAGACCGCTTGCTATCAGCTCGCCGATCTCCACGTCAAAGCCCACCAGCTTGCCGCTCTTGTCGTGGTAGGTGAAGGGAGGATAGGTCCCTTCGGTGCCGATCTTGATCACTCCGGCCCGCTGGATCTCGGCCAGGCTTGACTGTGCCTGTACCGATGTCATCAGTGCCAGCGGAAGTGCCGCCATTAAAAACAGGGAGTGCCGTTTTTTCATTATTCACCTCGTTATATTTATGAACATCCAGAGCGCTTGCCAACCACCACAAAATAAAACCAGCCAGTTATCATGTTTAATTTAAATTAATTATCGGCAGAGATAACCTTCATAGTTCTTGCTGGCGGTATGGATGAAACATAACGTGGCTCATGGCATGACCCAACCATGAAATACGGGGATATTTAGCGAAATAATGGATAACGAATAAATAATGGCCGGACTGGCCGAGGAATTGCCCCGCTGGCGGCGCTCCGTCAGCGGAAACCATATCAGGCGGGTTGCGGCTCCCGCGGGATGGCAGTGGCCCAGTTACGACACAACGTATCAATCGGGCCAAAATTCGGTCTGATGGCACATGGCATTGCCACGCACCACGTGGAAGGTAAAGGCGCGATGGCGCGCGCCTTGACGTCACCGTCGGTGATCACCCCTTCGGTCACCACCTCCCGCCCTGCTCCGGCAGGCGGACGATGTCGATATTCCAGGGCCCGGCCGCCGGGTAGCGCCGATGGACCTCGACGAAGTTGACCCGCCCCTCGCGTCGCCCCCCCGACGTTGGCCAGTCACAGAGAAAGTCATCGCTCAGCCACCTGGGGGTCTTGACGAAATCGTTGCTTTGCATGGCCTGCCAGTAGGCCTCCACAACTGCTTTTGGTTCCATGGTCTTGTTTTCCATGCCTTTCCCCTACAACCGCACCACCAGCCACTCCCCCTTGCCCACCGGCACCAGGGAAGTCAGGAAATCGGGGTCACGCCGCACCTGTGCCATCCACTCCCTCATCTCGTCTTCATGGGAGATGGCATTGTCCACCACCAGCAGGCCACGAGGGGCAAGCAGGCGCTGGATCTCGGGCCACCAGGCCTGGTAGTGGCGGCGATCGGAGTCCAGAAAAATGAGCTGATAGCCCGCCGTCGGCAGGCAGGGCAACAGGCTGCCGGCCTCCCCCGCCAACTGCTCAATCCAGGGAGTGAGCCCGGCCCGCTCAAAGTTGGTCGCCGCCATGGTCCGTTTGCCCTCGTCCAGCTCGATGGTGGTGACCCGGCCCCCCAGCCGTTTCACTGCCTCGGCCAGCCAGAGGGTGGAGTAACCGTTGGAGGTGCCGATCTCCAGCACAGCCTGCGCCCCCCTCGTCTGCACCAGCATCGCCAGCAGTTCGCCGGTGTCGCGGGTAATGTTGAGCATCTTGCTGCCACGGGAGTGTTGCGCGCCGTCATTCTGCTCGCCAAAGCGCTCCAGCTCCCGTTTCAGTTGTTCCAGTGCCATGTCTCCTCCTTGACGGTGTAAACGAGTCGGCCCGGTGCATGGCATGGCTGGACCGCCCCTCATGTTCATCATTTTGCTATCGACCCACTCGGTGGCCCATCCCCTGCGTCATCCGGATAAAGACGATACCCTGGATGACCATGTGATCACGCTGGTGCACTGCTGCTGGCGGGAAAGCCAATCTTCACGCGGTCTGGCGGTGGCCCCCCGCGCCGTCGGGCTGCTGGATACCAAGGGCAAGCCGCAGATCGCCTAGGGGGCCACCCGGGTAAAGTCGACGGCGGGGCAGCTGGGCGCCACGCCCTTGGTCAGCGTCAAGGGCTGGGCACGATAGCTGAGCCGGTAGCGGCCCGGTTGGGACAGGTCGTAGGCCTGCGCCAGGTCCGCATCGGCCTGGCTCTGCTCCCCCGCCCCCAGGTGCAGGAAGTCGCCGTCCCCGGGGGTACCTCGCTTGGCAAGCGGCCCTCGATAGTCCAGCGGCTGCCCATCGCGGGTCAGGTCGATGGCATCGGCAAACCACCCCTCGAAGGGGGTGAACCAGGTCAATACCTCGAGGGGCGTCTCCCCCCGGTTGGTCAGGGTCATCACCAGGGGCAGGGGTTCGTTCACCCCGCTCTCTGCGCTGACCGACAGCTCGCACTGCAAGGGCGCCAGTGCCAGGGTGGTAAGCAAGAGTGTCATCATGGTGCCTCCGTCAAAAAAAGGGGCCATCCGGCCCCTGTTTGCAACTCAATTTTCGCTCGGGGTATTCTCGGCGAAATATTCGTGGTTGTCGGCATTGTTCAGGGCCTTCTGGGGATCCGTGCTCGCCAGATTGCGCGCATTGGCCTGACCGTATCCCAGATCGTCGGTGCCCGCCACCACGTTGAAGTGGCTCAGCTCGTGGACAATGGTGCCGGCGCGGGAATCGGTCCCGGTGACCGGCGCAGTCCAGAAGCTCTTGCACAGATAGACCTTGTAGGGCTGGTCCGGATAGACATAGGCAAAGTAACTCTGCTTGCAACCGCAGTCGAAGGTGAGCGGCTTGTTGTCGATGGCATCCTTGATCTTGCTGAAGTTGGTCTCGGCCTGGTTCCAGCGGGTGGCGTCATAGGCGCCAAACCAGCTGCGGTAGCGCTGCCCATTCGGCTTGTCCACCGCGAGGTAGCTGCTGGAGTTGTTGGCGATGCCACTCGCGGCATCGAGCGCCGCCAGGATGTCGCTCTTCTGGGTGTTGGTGCAGCGGCCGCTGAAGCTGACCGAGGCGCTCACCGCCTGGGGCTCGGCCACCGCCGCCTTGGCCAGCACCCGATCGTCGCTCACCCCGTCCACCCAGAGGGTCACGGCATTGGACTCGCTCGCCTGGGCCTGTTTGGCCTTGGCCGCTTTCCCCTCCTGCGCCACGGTCGGCAGCAGGTAACGGATGCTGTACTGGCCCTGGGCGCTCATGTCGTAGAGACCGGAGACCTCCGCCTGCACTGTCAGGCTCTGGCCCGCCTTGAGCAGTTGGTAGTCCTTGTCACTCGGGGCGGCCCGCTTGATCAGGGCCCCTTCGTAATCCACCGGCTGGCCGTCACGCTCCACCTGGAACAGGGGAGCATCCTCGCTGCCCGGCAGTTGCCATTTGAGCAGACGAACCGGCTTCTCCCCGGTGTTGGTCAAGGTCAGGTTGACGCGCACATCGTCTGTGCTGCCCTCCACCAGGGTGAGCCGGGCATCGAGTCCGGCGGCGCAGAGCGGGGACGCCAGCACGCCGGCCAGCAACAGGGCAATTGGAGTCGCTTTCATCATGTTTCCTCATTCATTGAGTGTCGCCTTGTCAGGCGGCCTGCTTCCTTTAAGGCCCTCTTTGGGGCCCATCCACCCTAGAGCAGAAGCACCACCCCACCATCCCTCCATATGGGGGACGCCCCCCATCAGAGGGGGAGCCTCTTGGCTGCGACAAAGATTGCCCGCCCGGCCCTGGGCGTGCAGGCAACCCCGTGTGGCGTATTTGCCATAAAAAAACCCGGCGCAGGGCCGGGTGACGGGATGAGAAGGTGGGGTCAGGAGGCCAGCAGCGCCAGGGCCGGCTGCGCGTTGCCCGGCATCAGCCGATAGGCCTTGTGGTGCTTGACCAGGGTGGTTTTCTTGTTGCCCTGGCTCAGCAGCAGGCCCCGGGCAAATGCCGCCTCGGCCAGTACCTGCTCGTCCCCGCGCACATAGAGGGTGAGGGGCTTGACCAGCTCACCTCCCTCGATATGGCCCTGATACTCGCTGGCCGAGATGATCAGACTGGATTGCCCCTGGCTCAGCAGCCGCTGCCGGGTGTGCAGTTCGCTGTCGGTGAACACCAGCCAGCCCGCCCCCTCCAGCGCCAAAAGCAGATCGGCCAGGCGCGCCCCCAGCTGTACCGGCTCATACATGGCACGCTCATACTGGCGCTGCACCCGCTCAAGCAGCCCCTTGAGATCGGCCCCCGCCCCCAGCGTCCGCCCCAGTTGCACCCAGGCCTTGAGATCCTCCATCACCAGCCGGGAGAAGCGTTTCTCCTTGAGAGAATCCGCCATCCAGGTACAGAGAAAGTGGCTCTCCTGGGCGGGGGTGCGTTTGCCCGTCTTCTGGGCAGCGGTGCGCTCCAGCTCCGCCAGGCTCTGGCGGGCCATCTCGAGCAGGGCCTGATTGTAAGCAGGAAGGGTCATCTCGGATCCTCTGAAACGGGGCGGCCAGGGGCCGCGTCATCGACAGCACAAAGGCGCCAGTGGCGCCTTTGGAGAGTAAACGCCCCTCCCCGACCGGGAGGGTGCGACGTTGCCTTATTTCGGCTGACGGGGCTTCTTGGCCGCCGCCAGACGCTTGAGGCGCTGACCTTGCAGTTTCGCCTCGGCCATGGCCTGGGCGGCGGCATTGTCTTCACGCTGCGGGCGCTTGCCGAAGCGGCGGCGCTCCTGCAACTGCTTGATGAGGTCGTCACGGCTGCTCACCTCGTAACCCGGCACCATGATGCGGCGGATCTTCTGGCCGATGAGGGCCTCGATCTCCAGCAGGGTGCGCTCCTCCTCGCGACTGACGAAGGAGATGGCCATGCCGCTCTTGCCAGCGCGACCGGTTCGGCCGATACGGTGCACGTAATCTTCCGCGAGGAACGGCAGATCATAGTTGACCACGTATTCCAGGCTCGGAATGTCCAGGCCGCGGGCAGCCACCTCGGTGGCCACCAGCACCCGCAGCTTGCCTTCGGTGAATTCACGCAAGGCACGGCGACGGCTCCCCTGGGCCTTGTCACCGTGCACCACGGCAGACTTGATGCCGTCGAGGTTGAGCTCCTCCACCAGTTCATCGCAGCTCTCGCGGGTGCTGGCAAACACAAGCACCTGCTGCCAGTTCTGCTTGCCGATAAGCTCGGAGAGCAGCTCGCGCTTGCGCTTCTGTTCCACCGGATAGACGGTGTGGCTCACGGTGTCGGCAGTGGAGTTCTGCTTGTCGACGGCCACCACCTGGGGTTTGTCCAGCATGAGGTTGGCCAGCTTTTTTACCGCCTCGGAGAAGGTGGCGGAGAAGAGCAGGTTCTGGCGGGTCTTGTTGACCGCCTGCAGGATCTGCTGCACATCGGCGCTAAAGCCCATGTCGAGGATGCGATCCGCCTCGTCCAGCACCAGAGTCTCGACCCCGGAGAGGCTCAGGTTGCAGGCGGTGAGGTGCTCGAGCAGACGGCCAGGGGTGGCCACTATGATGTGTGCGCCCGCTTTGAGCTTCTTGGCCTGCACATCCTGTTTGCCGCCACCCACGATGGTGAGGGTAGTGATATCAAGATACTTGGCGAAATCGTTGATATTGCTCGCCACCTGGGCCGCCAGCTCGCGGGTCGGGGTCAGGATCAGCACGCGGGCATTGGAAGGCTGCACCGGTGCCGGGTTGTCTACCAGGCGTTGCAGGATGGGCAACGCAAAGGCGGCTGTCTTGCCGGTACCGGTCTGGGCACTGGCCAGCACATCGCGGCCACGGCGAATGGCCGGGATGGCCTGGCTCTGCACAGGGGTCATCTCCTGATAACCGCAATCTGAGATGGCGCGCAAAATCTCGGGGGCAAAATCGAACGATTCAAATCTCATGTTGGGTTCCTGTGTTCCAGCGGAGCTGTAGTTGGCGTGGATGGCCTGGGCCGGCGTGTGGCCTGGCATCGGCGAGGCGTGGAGCCAAGGACGGCTGGGTCTGACATCAGATCAGAAGATGAGCCGGAAAATGGCGGGCGCGAAGTGTAACAGATAGGCGACAGGAATGCCGCCTCAAATGGCCTGTATTTTTCCGGGGGCTGCGCTCTCCAGACGCGGCAGCAGGCGCAGCCCGGGCAGTGAGATCAGCGCACCCGCTTGCTCGGACGCTTGAGCAGCCGCATGCCGATGGCCGCCACCGCGATGACGAACAACCCGAAAGAGGTGACAAGCAGGCACTTGGTCAGCAGCTCCTGATGATGGGCAAAGACCGGGGTCGCCATCACCATCTTGCCGGCCATGCTCAGCACCAGGGACCAGAGGAAGGCGCTGGCAAAACTCGCCACGGCCACCCGCAGCAGGTGCAGGCGGGAGACTCCCATCAACATGGGGGTCAACACTCTCACGAAGGGGATGAAACGGGAGACGAACATGGCCCAGAAGCCGTAACGATCCAGCAGTCGGGAGGCCCTGGGCAGGCTCCCTTCCGGGATCATTCGCTCCACATGGCCCATGAAACGGGTGCCATGCAGTGCCTGCCCCTGCCAGTAGGCGAGCACGCTCCCTATCCCGGCCGCGAGCGGCAGATAGAGCAAGGTCACCTCGGGCCCCAGCACCCCCATGCCCACCAGACCGCCCGCCAGCAGCACCAGGCTGTCACCGGGCAGGGGCAGAAAGACGAAGCTCGATTCAAGGAAGAGGATCACCACCAGACAGGTGACGAGCAGACCGATTGCCTGCATTTGTATAAGCTGATCAAAATCCTGATGCCATATGGCAAGCAGCATGTCCTGCATCTGGTGTGACTCCCATCAACGTAATGCGCATTCGTCATGATGACCCGAAGGCCCCGTCTGGTAATCCATCCCTGCTACCACCCCAATGTTCGTATGGGAGGCCTCTTATACACCCGGGGAACTGAACAATAAATTAATGTCTGTGATTTCTGCCCAGCGGTTCACCCTTCTCGCGGCCCCCTGCCCCCGCCCAAAACAGGACGGGCCAGCCCTTGCCAGGCAGCCAAGCCAGATGAAAACCGTTACAGTGTGAACATGCCCCGATGGACGGGGTACTCATGGAGCCAGGTATGGCAAGACAGCTCTCTTCTCACACACTTTCCTTGCTGGCGGTGCTTGCTGGCGTCTCTGCCGGTCTTGTGACAAAGGCCCGAGCCAGCGACGAGAGCCTGGTTCAACAGCGCGCCAACGCCGTCGTCTCCCTGATGAGCTACGCCGTGGTGCCGGATATCACCGCCAGCAACCTGGATATCGGCAGCGGCACCAACGACACCTCCGCCCTCACCATCACCCAGCTCGGGGGTGGCGCCACCCTGAGCGAGGATGTTCCCCTCTATCTGGAGGGCACCCTGGGCTACAGCCGCTACGATCCCCAGTTCGTGTTCACTGATGGCAACGAGACCCGCACCATTCCCACCAAATGGAACAGCCTGAGCGCCACCGGCGGCATCGGCTGGGATGTCGGCGTCCATCGGGATCGCTTTGGTGGCAATCTGGTGCTGCGGCCCATCGCCAATGTCACCCTGGGCACGGTGGCCAGCGACCTTCGCATCGGGGCCGCCCTGCTCGAGCACAGGAGCGGCCAGAATCTGGACTTCCTCGACGGCGGCACCCTCAATGTCTACGGCCTCGGCGGCTCATTGATGCTGGACTATGAGCTCTTCTCCGCCGCCCAGGACATCGATGCCGAGCTGCGCTACTCCTACCAGCATCTGCAAAGCTTCACCGGCACCGCCGAGAGCGTCAGCGGTCAGGCCGATGCGGAAAACCTCGGGCTTTACCTGCGTCGTCGTGCTCCCCTCTGGGACTGGACCCTGCTGGACAGGCCCCTTCGCTACGTGCTGGAAGGGGCCAGAACCGAATACCTGGGGCAGCAACGGGGGCTGCTCGGTTTCAACAGCCTCAACTCCCTGGGACTTGGCCTCGAACTCGACAGCAGCAAGTACGACATCCTGGTGACCCGCACCCGGCTGGTGGCCCGCTATATGTTCAGCAACAGTACCAGCGGCTACTCCATCGGACTGGCGATGAGTTTCTAATCGGATCAAAGGGGTACGCCACTCGGCACAGCTCAGTCAACCCAAAACAAGATTCAATTTGAACCTTCCAGAATGCTATCCTGACCGTCCCAATGCTTCTGGAAACCTCTAATGTTCATCACAACACTCTTGGCCTCTGCACTCGGCTCGTTTACTGAAGGGCTCTCTTTTCAACACAAGGACTGGGAACTGGCCTGTGACAACACGCGCACATGCCGAGCGGCAGGTTACAGCGCGGAATTGGGTGGACTTTCGGTTCTGCTCACCCGAGAGGCTGGCGCCAAGGGCACACTGCATGCCGAGCTTGCCATCGCAGAGGTTGATCAGCGGGCTCCGGCGGCCCCCGCTGATGGTTTGATCACACTGCGCATCAATGGCGAGGTGCTCGGCATCGTAAAAGAGCGGACTCCGTTCACCCAGCCCCAAACTGCAGCGCTCGTCCGAGCAATCAAAGGGACTGGCAAGGTGGTATTTGAATGGAGCAAGCACCAAGAACCGTTATCCGGTGCCGGTGCCTATGCCATTTTTCTCAAAATGGATGAGTTCCAAGGCCGTCTCAATACCAGTACAGCCCTGACCAAACAGGGCTCGTTACCCACCACAACTATTCCCCCGGCCTTGGTGGCCCCCGTGATCCATGCAGGTGCCGTTGCCGCAGACAACCTATCTCGCCCACTCACCAAGCCTGAGCTACAGAGCATAAGGGCTTGGCTGAAACAACACGTCAATGAAGATGTCTGTCCCAGCGCATATGAGAATCAGGAAGATGGCCAGATCTATCCCCTGAACCAGGAACGAGCCTTGATCCGGCTACCCTGCTGGCTCGCCGCTTACAACGACGGTTCGGCATTTATTCTGATTGATACGGACCTTGATACCAGCAGTGCAACCCTCATCAGCACTTACGCAAACGGTTATGGAGAGGGCGAACTGAGTGCCTCGCACAAAGGAAGAGGAATAGGAGATTGTTTTTCTTTCGAAAGCTGGGTATGGGACGGCCAAACCTTCGTGCAGAGTGAGAAAAGCACCACTGGTAGCTGTCGCATGATCACTCTGGGGGGAACCTGGGAGCTACCGACCATGACCAGCCAGGTGGTCAAATCACAATAAACAAGGGCGGCCCATTGGCCGCCCTTGTTGTCTCTGGCTATCAGCGAATGGTCGCCATCTTTCTGACGCAGGCCTGCTCCCTGTCATCCACCCGCTTGGCAAACCAGGCGGTGGTGAGGTTGCGGGTGATCTTGGGGCTCTTTAGCTGGATACCGGGCAAGATGGCGCGGGGTTGCCGTGTCCCGGCCTGTTTGTCGGCCAGGGCGAAGACCCTGTGGTAGAGATCGCTTTTGGCAAAGTCGCTGCTGTCCCCGAGCTTCAGGCTCTGGTGAATGGCCTGCTTGCTCATGTTGACGCGGCTGGCGACGCTGTGGACCGCGAGTTCGGTCTTGCCGGGCAGATCCGAGTCGTAGCGGATGAGATCCCCGTCCAGGGCCAGGGGCTTGCCACTCACCCGGCTTACCGCCGCCTGGAAGGCCGCATTGCGGCTCGCGTACCAGCCCGCATTGAAGTCGGCGAAGCGATAGAGGGTATCCGGGTAGTCGGCGGGATAGCCGAAGATGTGTTTGGTGCCAAACCAGATGCCGCCGCGACGAGTGAACACCTCGTGGCGAATGGACTCCTTCACGGGATAGGGGTAGCCACGGGCGTTGGCTTCGGCAAAGGCGACGCTCACCTGCATGGGGCCGCCGGTGCGCACCGGGTTGAGGTTGCCAAAGAGCTGCTTGCCCATGGGGACGCTGCCTATCATGTCTTCGAAGATCTCGCTCATCTCCCGCTCGGTGCGAAGCTTGTCGATGCGCTCGGCATAGCTCTTGCCAGTGGGGGATTGGATGGAGAGGGCCGTGCGCACCATGAACTCGGGGATGAGCAGCTTGCCGGCCCGGGCATTGATCTCCTTCCAGGCAATCTTGTTGAGGTTGGGCACCACGGGGTCCGCCTGATAGGTCGCCTCCTGCTCCGCCACAGCCAGCACGGTGCAGACGTTGTGATCGCTCACCGTCAGCCCCTGGGTGGTGAGCGCCGTCACCACGTCATTGGCCCAGCCCGGCTTGTCCACCACGTTGCGCGGCAGGAAGCGCACGATGCGGCTCTTCATGTCGGCCGGTTTTTGCGGCTGCATCGCCTTGGGAATGGGGCGCCCCGCCGGCGTCGCCGGGCTGGTCGGGGCGGGAGGCTCGCTGGCACAACCCGACAGCAGGGCAAGGGAAAGCAGTGACAGCCAGCGCCAATGGGCATCAAACAAGGAGTGAGAGGGGATCATGAAGGCTTCCTGAAGAGCGGGACCTGCCCCTCATCGCGAATGAGAGGGCTCGAATACATGGAGGCGGACATTGTAGGGAACAAGTCTGACAAGATGAAGGCGGATGAACCTGCTGGCCCGCTGGCTGCGGCATTCCCTGGCGTCATCACGCCAGCTCCACCCGGTTGCGTCCCAGGTGCTTGGCCTGATAGAGGGCGAGATCGGTGCGCTGGAGCAGAGCATCCACCCCCTCCCGGCTCTGGCTGATACCCAGGGCAAGGCTCACGGTGAATCTTACCCCGTCACCTGAGACCAGCTCTTCGGTCGCGCACCTTATCTGCTCCGCCAGCGCACGGGCCTTGTCGCCCGTCATGCCGGGCAGCCAGATGGCAAACTCCTCTCCCCCAAGGCGTGCCACCACCCCATCCAATGGGCAGAGCTGGCGCAGCAGGGTGCTGAATTCACGAAGTACATTGTCGCCGATGGCGTGGCCATAGCGATCGTTGATCAGCTTGAAGTGATCGAGATCCAGCAGCAGGAGCGGCGTCCCCTCCTCTCCGTGCGCCTCCAGCACGGCGCGAAACGCCCGGCGATTGGAGAGCCCGGTCAGCTCGTCTGACATGGCGAGGGAGGAGAGCCGCATCTGGGTGCCATACATCTGCTGCACCATCAGCAGCACACCCCAGGCCGAGGCCAGCATGCCGATCGTGCGCAGGCTATCTTCCACCGTGGAGAGCCACCAGGGCTGGAAATAGGCCTCATCCATCAGATCGATGACGCCGGAGACGAGCCAGAGGGTCAGCCCGCCGGTGAGGGAGAGATAGGTTCTCAAGGTGATCTGGGCACACTGCACCACCCAGAACATGAACAGCAGGGTCAGCACGTTGAGCGCTTCGGCCAGAGCCCCGACGGTATAGAGGTTGTGCTCTGCCAGGGGATCAAAGCTGACCCCGGCCAGGATCCCCGTCAGCAGCAGCAGACAGGGCAGGCTCACCAGCGCGAGACGACGGCAGGGAGGAAGCGAGAAGAACCGGGCGGGGTGAACGGATAACCTGAGGGGAGTCTTCATCATGTTTTGGGCTCCAAGCGCGCATGTCTTCTATCCCGAATGGCAGCCATTGGCTGCCATCGCCAGCGAACCCCGACGGCATTCCTGGTGGCAAATCACTGATATTGTGGGCCGATTTTTCCATAAAAAACAATCCCCTCACCATATGGGTCAGGGGATTGCTGCAACGGGGACGGCGCGATCTGCCGTGACATCGGGGTGGGCGGCCCTTCCCTACTCCCCCTCACGGCAGGCGGGCAGTGCCGCCTCAGGCGCTCTGGCGCAGGGCCTGATGCTGGGCGGCGCCGTTGATCACCGCCTGCAGGGAGGCGTTGACCACGTCGCGACCGACGGCGACGCCACACATCCGGGTGCCCTCGACGCTCAGCAGCACATAGGCGGCGGCGCGGGATTCGGTGCCGGCGGTGAGCGCATGCTCGGAGTAATCCAGCACATCGATGTGCATGCCGGTCTGACGCTGCCAGCCGTTGACCAGGGCTGTGATGGCTCCCTCCCCTTCACCGCACAGTTGCAGGGTGCCGTGGGGGGTCTGCAACTCCAGGCGCAGGCTCTCCTGACTGTCATGACCGAGCTGGAAGCGCCCGATGCGATAGCCGTGGGCAGGCTCGAGATAGTGCTGCTCGAACAGGGTGCGGATCTGCTCCGGGCTGATTTCGCTGCTGCTCGCCTCAGCCTCGGCCTGCACCCGGCGGCTGAAGTCGATTTGCAGCCAGCGCGGCAGTTGCAGACCGAGGTCACGCTCCAGCAGATAGGTCACCCCTCCCTTGCCGGACTGGCTGTTGATGCGGATCACCGCCTCGTAGCTGCGACCGAGATCGGCAGGATCGATGGGCAGGTAAGCCACGTCCCAGTAGTGATCCGGTTTTTCTGCCGCGAGAGACTTGCGGATGGCGTCCTGGTGGCTGCCGGAAAACGCCGTGTAGACCAGCTCACCGGCATAGGGGTGGCGAGGGTGCAGGGCAATCTGGGTGCAGGCCCCCACGGTGGCGACGATGGCATCCATGTCGGACAGGTCCAGCTCGGGGTCAATCCCCTGGCTGTAGAGGTTCATGGCCATGGTGACGATGTCCATGTTGCCGGTGCGCTCCCCGTTGCCGAGCAGGGTGCCCTCGATGCGATCCGCCCCCGCCAGCACCGCCAGCTCGGCGGCGGCCACCCCGCAGCCTCTGTCGTTGTGGGTGTGGATGGAGATGCTCACCTCGGGTCGCGCCTTGAGGTGTCGGCAGAACCACTCCACCTGATCCGCAAACACGTTGGGGGTGCTCACCTCCACCGTGGCGGGGAGGTTCAGGATCATGGGACGGGCAGCGGCACGCCACTCGTCGATGACGGCGTCACACACCTCGACGGCGAACTCCACCTCGGTGCTGCTGAAGCTCTCCGGAGAATACTGGAAACTCCACTCGGTGTCCGGATTGCGGGCCGCATACTCCCGCACCCAGCGCGCCCCCTGCACGGCGATGGCCTTGACCCCGTCCTTGCCTGAGTTGAACACATAGTTGCGCTGGGTCGGGTTGACCGAGTTGTAGACGTGAACGATGGCCCGCTTCGCCCCCTTGAGGGCCTCGAAGGTGCGGGCGATCAGATCTTCGCGCGCCTGCACCAGCACCTGGATGGTGACGTCATCGGGGATGAGGTTGCGCTCGATGAGTTCGCGCACAAAATCGAAGTCGGGCTGGGAGGCCGCCGGGAAGCCCACCTCGATGTGCTTGAAACCGATGTGGGTCATCAGCGCCCACATTTGCAGCTTCTGGGCCACCGTCATGGGCTCGACCAGCGCCTGGTTGCCATCGCGCAGGTCCACGGCGCACCAGAGCGGTGCCCGCTCCAGTACCCGGTTGGGCCACTGGCGATCCGCCAGGTTGATCACGGGGGCACGGCGGTATTTGCGATGATCGAAGCTCATATTCAGATTCCCTTGACGGATGGGCGAGGCGCCGGACGACCGGGCCGACAGGCGGGTGGGGCAAGGAGGGGAAGCGGGTTGGTGCGGTAACACCGTCCCTGACGAGTCGCGCGGCGGTAACCCCGCGACCGGTTTTCCTGCGGCCCCCGTCGGTCACCGGGGCCGGCCACGGCAGCCGGATCGGGCTGCGGGCGCTGATCCTCTCGCACGCCACCTTTCGGTGTGTCGGCGCAGACGACCTTGTTTGTATGAGCACCCAGTATAGGGAGGTCGTGGGGGCGAGAGATTGCGAAGATTGCACCATTTCATGTCAATTAAGCAATATGGATGCAGTGAATACCCAATAACGGGGTGAATATCACCACCCCTGATGGATTATTCGCCATCTCACCCATCTTCCTTGCTGGCGCCCCCCCGGGAGTGGCAGGGCGCAGGCAATAAAAAACCCCGCCATCGCTGGCGGGGTTTGCGTGCATCGAGCGGGCAGTGTGCTGCCGGTGCTCTTAGCGGTTGTTCACCTTCTCATGCAGCTCCTGCACCGAGTTCACATTGGCGGTGGCATCGACACTGATGGCCATGCAGGTGGCGAAGGCCGCATGCAGCGTGGTGGTGTAAGCCACCTTGTGCTGCAGGGCGCCACGGCGCAGCTGCTTGGAATCCTCGATGGCCTGACGACCCTCGGCGGTGTTGACGATGTAGGTGTACTCGCCATTCTTGATGCGATCCAGAATGTGCGGACGACCCTCGTGCACCTTGTTGACCAGACGCGGGTTGATGCTCGCCTCGCCCAAGGTCACGGCGGTGCCGTGGGTGGCGTCGAGGTCATAGCCCAGCTCCAGCAGCTTGGCGGCCAGGTTGACCACCCGTTCCTTGTCGCCGTGGCGCACGGACAAGAGGGCGCGACCTTCGCTCGGAACCTGGTGACCGGCACCCAGCTGCGCCTTGGCATAGGCCTCGGCGAAGCTGCTGCCCACCCCCATGACTTCACCGGTGGAGCGCATTTCCGGACCCAGCAGCGGATCCACACCCGGGAACTTGGCGAACGGCAGTACCACTTCCTTCACCGAGTAGTAGGGCGGGATGATCTCGGTGGTAAAGCCCTGTTCTTTCAGGCTCTGACCGGCCATGACACGGGCGGCAATCTTCGCCAGCGGGGCACCGGTGGCCTTGGAGACAAACGGCACGGTACGGGCGGCACGGGGGTTCACCTCGATGAGGTAAATCTCGTTGTCTTTCACCGCGAACTGCACGTTCATCAGACCGACCACGCCGAGTTCCAGCGCCAGCTTGCGCACCTGCTCGCGCATCTCGTCCTGAATGGCCTTGGACAGGGTGTAGGGCGGCAGGGAGCAGGCGGAGTCACCGGAGTGGATACCGGCCTGTTCGATGTGCTCCATGATGCCGCCGATAACCACATCGGTACCGTCGCAGATGGCGTCCACGTCCACCTCGGTGGCGTCGTCCAGGAAGCGGTCCAGCAGCACCGGCGACTCGTTGGAGACGCTCACTGCCTCGGCGAAGTAGCGGCGCAGGTCCTGCTCGTCATAGACGATTTCCATGGCGCGGCCACCCAGCACGTAGGAGGGACGAACCACCAGCGGGTAGGTGATGCGCGTGGCCAGTTGCACGGCCTGCTCCAGGGCGGTGACGGTGCCGTTTTCCGGCTGCTTGAGGCCGAGGCGCTCGACGGCGGACTGGAAGCGCTCGCGATCTTCCGCGCGGTCGATGGCATCCGGGCTGGTACCAATCACCGGCACGCCGTTCGCTTCCAATGCCCGCGCCAGTTTCAGCGGAGTCTGGCCGCCGTACTGGACGATGACGCCCTTGGGCTGCTCGACCCGCACGATTTCCAGCACGTCTTCCAGGGTGACCGGCTCGAAGTAGAGACGGTCGGAGGTGTCGTAGTCGGTGGAGACGGTTTCCGGGTTGCAGTTGACCATGATGGTCTCGTAACCGTCTTCGCGCAGGGCCAGGGCCGCGTGCACGCAACAATAGTCGAACTCGATGCCCTGACCGATACGGTTCGGGCCGCCACCGATGACCATGATCTTGTCGCGGTTGGTGGGGTTGGCCTCGCACTCTTCGTCGTAGCTGGAGTACATGTAGGCGGTGTTGGTGGCGAACTCGGCCGCGCAGGTGTCGACCCGCTTGTAGACCGGGAAGATGTTGTGGCGGGCACGCAATTTACGCACTTCACCTTCGGCCACGCCTAGGATCTTGGCCAGACGGGCGTCGGCAAAGCCTTTGCGCTTGAGGGCGCGCAGGAAGTCGGCGTCGAGACCGGCCATGCCGCGCTCTTTCACCTGCTCTTCCAGTTTCACCAGCTCTTCAATCTGCACCAGGAACCAGGGGTCAATCTTGGTCAGCTTGAACACGCCATCCATGGAGAGGCCGGCGCGGAAGGCGTCGGCGATGTAGAAGATGCGCTCGGCACCGGCATCCTGCAGCTCGTGACGGATGCGGGTCAGGGAGTCGGGGGCGTTGAGGTCAACCATGGGGTCGAAGCCGGTCTTGCCGGTCTCGAGACCACGCAGGGCCTTGTGCAGGGACTCCTGGAAGTTGCGGCCGATGGCCATTACTTCGCCGACGGACTTCATCTGAGTGGTCAGACGGTCGTTGGCGCCGGCGAACTTCTCGAAGTTGAAGCGCGGCACCTTGGTCACCACGTAGTCGATGGCCGGCTCGAAGGAGGCCGGGGTGCGACCGCCGGTGATGTCGTTCATCAGCTCGTCCAGGGTGTAACCGATGGCGAGCTTGGCGGCGATCTTGGCGATGGGGAAGCCGGTCGCCTTGGAGGCCAGCGCAGAGGAGCGCGACACCCGCGGGTTCATCTCGATGATGACCATGCGGCCGTCTTTGGGGTTGATGCCGAACTGGACGTTGGAGCCGCCGGTCTCGACACCGATCTCGCGCAGCACCGCCATGGAGGCGTTGCGCATGATCTGGTACTCCTTGTCGGTCAGCGTCTGGGCTGGCGCGACCGTGATGGAGTCACCGGTGTGGATGCCCATGGGGTCGAAGTTTTCGATGGCGCAGACGATGATGCAGTTGTCGTTGCGATCCCGCACCACTTCCATCTCGTACTCTTTCCAGCCGATGAGCGACTCGTCGATGAGCAGCTCCTTGGTCGGGGAGAGATCCAGACCGCGTTCGCAGATCTCCACGAACTCTTCGGTGTTGTAGGCGATGCCGCCGCCCGAGCCACCCATGGTAAAGGAAGGACGGATGATGCAGGGGAAGCCTACCATCTGCTGCACGCCCCAGGCCTCTTCCATGTTGTGGGCGATGCCGGCACGGGGGCACTCGAGACCGATGCTGCGCATGGCCTTGTCAAAGCGGGAGCGATCCTCGGCCTTGTCGATGGCGTCGGCGGTGGCGCCGATCATCTCGACACCGAACTCCTTGAGCACGCCATGCTGCTCCAGCGCCAGGGCGCAGTTCAGCGCAGTCTGACCACCCATGGTGGGCAGGATGGCGTCCGGGCGCTCTTTCTTGATGATCTCGCGCACCACTTCCCAGGTGATGGGCTCGATGTAGGTGGCGTCGGCCATCTCCGGGTCGGTCATGATGGTGGCCGGGTTGGAGTTCACCAGGATGACGCGGTAGCCCTCTTCTTTCAGGGCCTTGCACGCCTGGGCGCCGGAGTAGTCGAATTCGCAGGCCTGACCGATGACGATGGGGCCGGCGCCGAGGATCAGGATGCTCTGTAGGTCGTTACGTTTTGGCATGGCTCTCTTTATCCTCTTAGGCGCGATACTGCTTAATCAATTCAATAAAGTGGTCGAACAGACCGGCACAATCGTGCGGGCCCGGGCTCGCTTCGGGGTGACCCTGGAAGCTGAAGGCCGGACGGTCGGTGCGATGGATGCCCTGGAGCGACCCATCGAACAGGGAGACGTGGGTGGCACGCAGGCACTCGGGCAGGGTCTGCTCGTCCACCGCAAAGCCGTGGTTCTGGGCGGTGATCATCACGGTGTTGTCGTCCAGACTCTTCACCGGGTGGTTGGCACCGTGGTGGCCGAACTTCATCTTGATGGTCTTGGCGCCGGAGGCCAGGCCCAGCAACTGGTGGCCCAAGCAGATACCGAACACCGGGGTGCTGGTATCAAGGAAAGCCTTGATAGCTTCGATGGCGTAGTCGCACGGCTCGGGGTCGCCGGGACCGTTGGAGAGGAAGATGCCATCCGGGTTCATCGCCAGTACCTCGGCGGCCGGGGTCTTGGCCGGCACCACGGTCAGGCGGCAGCCACGGTCCACCAGCATGCGCAGGATGTTGCGCTTCACGCCGAAGTCGTAGGCCACCACGTGGTATTTCAGCTCATCAGCCGCCGGGGTGACGTGACCCTTGCCGAGCTGCCAGCTGCCTTCAGTCCAGCTGTAGGATTCGCTCACGGTCACTTCCTTGGCCAGGTCCATCCCCTTCAAACCGGGGAAGGCGCGGGCCTGTTCGAGGGCATGGGCTTCATCGAGCTGCTTGCCGGCCAGGATGCAACCGGCCTGGGCGCCTTTTTCACGCAGGATGCGGGTCAGCTTGCGGGTGTCGATGTCGGCGATGCCAACGATGTTGTGAGACTTGAGGTAATCGGAGAGGGATTGCTGATTGCGGAAGTTGGAGGCCAGTATCGGAAGGTCCCGGATGATGAGGCCCTGAGCATGGACCTGACTGGACTCTTCATCTTCGCTGTTGGTGCCGGTGTTGCCTATATGGGGGTAAGTGAGGGTAACGATCTGACGGGAATAGGAGGGATCTGTGAGGATTTCCTGATAACCCGTCATCGACGTGTTGAAAACCACTTCACCAACGGAACATCCCTCGGCGCCTATCGACACGCCTTTGAACACAGTTCCATCTTCCAGCACTAGCAATGCAGTGTGATTCAAGACAACCTCCAGTTATTTAGCTTTAAATTCAGCAATTTACCTGGGTGTTGCGGGCTCGGTTCCGGTCTTTGACAGGACTCGAACCCGGCAGATTTCTGGCAAATTGGGCGCATTCTACTTAAAAACGATCTCATTTCAACGTCTTTTCTCGTTTGAAATGCATCTAAATTCAATAAACAAGCAACATTACCCATTATCTATGCACTCACTCGCTTTGCAACCCCCTCTTCAAAAAGAAAAGCCAAACACAGACAACAAAGCGGCACCCGATGCCATGCAACGTACAAAAAACCAAATTTACCACTTAATAAACAGCAAGATAGAAAATTAAAAAACAAACAACACAACAGCAAAAACACCATTTTAAGCCAGAAAAGTGAACACCAAGAATAGAAAACGTTTTTCTTGGATTGCATTTTTAGTCTATTTCACATCAAGGCGAAATGCCCCCCGCAGGGGAATATTGAGACCCAAACCCGTTACCCCTTGATGACATTTTTGTCGCAAGAGGGTGGCAGGCTTGTAAGAATGGCAGGATTTAGCGAGGTTCACTCAAAAAGTGATGATTAAGGCTTATTTCTACAAAAAAGTGACAAAAAACCCCGGCGGACCGGGGTTTGGCAACCAGTACGGGAGTCTGCACTCCCCCTGAAGACGGTTTATTTCAGACCGAGCACATCCTGCATGTCATAGAGACCGGCCCCTTGCTGGTCGAGCCACTTGCCCGCCCGCACTGCACCGTTGGCGAAGGTCAGACGGCTGGAAGCCTTGTGGCTGATCTCGACCCGCTCGCCGATGTCGGCGAACATGACGGTGTGCTCCCCCACCAGATCGCCGGCGCGGATGGTGGCAAAGCCGATGGTGTTGCGATCCCGTTCACCGGTGATCCCCTCACGGCCATAGACGGCGCACTCTTTGAGATCCCGGCCCAGGGTTTTCGCCACCACTTCCCCCATGGAGAGCGCAGTGCCGGACGGAGCATCCACCTTGTGTCTGTGGTGCCCCTCGATGATCTCGATGTCGGTGTACTCCCCCATCACCCTGGCTGCCTGCTCCAGCAGCTTGAACACCAGGTTGACACCGACCGAGTAGTTGGAGGCGAAGACGATGCCGATCTGCTTGCCCGCCTCATGCAGGACCGCCTTGCCCGCCTCGTCAAAGCCGGTGGTGCCGATCACCATCTGCTTGCCATGAGCCAGTGCAAAGGCGAGGTTCGTCAGGGTCACCTCGGGGCGGGTGAAGTCGATGATGAGATCGAACTCGTCCTTCACCTTCTCCAGACTGTCGCTGATGATGACGCCAAGGCGCCCCAGGCCGTTGAGTTCACCCGCATCCAGACCGATCACGGCAGAGCCCGGTCGTTCCAGCGCCGCTCCCACCACCACGCCCTCGGCGTTGGCGATAGCCTCCAGCAGCACCTTGCCCATACGACCATTACAGCCCATCACGGCCACACGGATCGGATTGTCCATCTCCACCCTCTCATCTCTTTATTATGGAAAGAGACCGTTTTACCAGCCCGCGTCCCCTTTGAAAAGCCCGATCTGGCCCGCCAAACCACTCCGACATTTAAACGATAAATTCAATAAAAACAGAATAAATGGCGGAAAAACCAGACAAATCAGAATCACGAAGTAAAAAGCCCTATCCATCTGGATGGCTATCTTGACCCGGGCGGGCCGACTCACTACTGTTGGCCCCCCATGGTGGCAGGATGCCCGCCCTGTGCCCGCCCTGGAGGCGCCACAGGCAACGACAGGAGGTCATTGTTCAAGTTTCGAGGAACACATGATCCAGACCCAACCCCGTGCCAGAGCCCTGCTGCCCCTTCTGGTCTTTCTTGCCCTCTTCATCGGTACCGGTACCTGGCTGACCCTGCAGGGGGTCGAGTTCGCCTTCTACCAGCTCCCCGCCCCCGTTGCCGCCCTGCCTGCCGTCATGCTGGCCCTGCTGATGGGACGCGAGGGGTTCAACAAGAACCTCGAGACCTTCTTCAAGGGGGTGGGCGAGAGCAACATCATGGCTATGTGCCTCATCTATTTGCTGGCGGGCGCCTTCGCCACCGTGGCCAAGGCCACCGGCGGGGTGGATGCCACGGTCGCCCTCGGCCTCTCCCTCATTCCGGGCTGGTGCCTGCTGCCGGGGCTCTTCCTCATCTCTGCCTTCATTGCCACCGCCATGGGTACCTCCATGGGCACCATCGGCGCCGTGGCACCGGTGGCGCTGGGCGTCGCCCAGGCCGCCGGCATCGATCCAATGCTGATGGCGGGGACCATCCTCTCCGGCGCCATGTTCGGAGACAACCTGTCCATCATCTCAGACACCACCATCGCCGCCACCCGCAGCCAGGGCTGCGAGATGAAGGACAAGTTTCGCGAGAACATCAAGATTGCCGCCCCCGCCGCCGTGCTGGTGATCCTGCTCTATCTGGTGCTGGGCTCCACCGGTGAAGCGCCGGCCCCCACCGCCGAGGCGGACTTGCTCAAGGTCGCCCCCTATCTGCTGATCCTGGTGCTTGCCCTCTCTGGCATGAACGTCTTCATGGTACTGGGGCTCGGCATCCTGGCGGCCGGTGGCGTGGGGCTGCTTGGCAGCTACTCCCTCGGCCAGTTCAGCAAGGACATTTACCAGGGCTTTACCAGCATGCAGGAGATCTTCCTGCTCTCCATGCTCATCGGCGGTCTGGGTGCCCTGATGGAACGCCAGGGGGGGCTCGCCTGGATAAGTGAGCGCATCGCCGCCCTGATTGCCCGCTTCACCCGCCACCACGATGGCGAGCAGAACGAAAAGGCGGCCGAGCTCGGCATCGCCGGCGTGGTGAGCCTCACCAACCTGTGCACCGCCAACAACACCGTGGCCATCATAGTCGCGAGCAAGGTGGCCAGGGATCTGGCGGACCATCACGGGGTCACCCCGCGCCGCGCCGCCTCCATGCTGGACATCTTCTCCTGCGTGGTACAGGGGCTCATCCCCTGGGGCGCCCAGGCGCTGCTGCTGGGTTCCATCTTCGCCCTCTCGCCGATCCTGGTCGTGAGCATGAGCTTCTACCCCATGGCGCTGGCCCTGGCCGCCATCGTGGCCGTTTTCCTCAAGCACCAGATGGGTGCAGTGGCTCCCGCCCCCCACCGTTCCTGACGCCCGACCTCAGGGGCCGCCCGGCTGGCGGCCCCGCCATCGGCTTTTCATCCCGTCGACCCCTTGCTAAGGTAGCGCCAGCCCACCTTTGCCCAGGAGTCCCCATGCCGGATACCCAACCCGAACGCCAGAACCTGCGCCAGCTCATTCGCCAGCGCAGAAAAAGCCTGAGCCAGGCCGAGCAGCAGGCGGCGGCCCAACAGCTGGTCGAGCGCTTCCAGGAACACCCCGGCATCCTCGCGGCCAGGCGCATCGCCCTCTATCTGGCCAACGACGGGGAGCTCGATCCCCTGCCCGCCATCCACTGGCTGTGGGCCCGGCAAAAGGAGGTCTACCTGCCGGTGCTGCACCCCTTCACCCCGGGTCACCTGCTCTTCTTGCGCTACACCGCCACCACCCCCATGACCCGCAACCGCTACGGCATCGCCGAGCCCGAGCTCGACGTGCAGCAGGTGCTGCCCCACAGCATGCTGGACATCATCTGCACCCCGCTGGTGGCCTTCGATGAGGCTGGCAACCGCCTCGGCATGGGGGGCGGCTACTACGATCGCACCCTCGCCTGCTGGCACGAGCACCAGCTCGGCCCAAGACCCCTGGGGCTCGCCCACGATTGCCAGCAGGTAGATGCCGTCCCCCGGGAGCAGTGGGACGTGCCGCTCCCCCAGATCATCACCCCCAGCCGCAGCTGGCACTTTGCCTGATGAGGCGAGGGCGCCCCCTTCGGTTCAATAAACAGGCAAACGATTTACATCTTGGGGATTTTTGCGCCGGAACGTGAGCACCATGGTCGCTCTGGGGGGGATGCTTGGATATAATGCGCCCGCTTTTTCCATAAGGATCCATCATGACTCAAGATGAAATGAAGAAGGCGGCCGGTTGGGCTGCGCTCAAATACGTGGTACCCGGCACCATCGTCGGGGTGGGCACCGGCTCTACCGTCAATCACTTCATCGACGCACTGGCGACCATGAAAGACCAGATCAAGGGCGCGGTGTCGAGCTCCATCGCCTCCACCGAACGCCTCAAGGGTCTCGGCATCCCGGTGTTTGACCTCAACGACATCGATGCCCTCTCCGTCTACGTGGATGGTGCCGACGAGATCAACGCCAGCCGCGACATGATCAAGGGGGGCGGCGCCGCCCTGACCCGCGAGAAGATCGTCGCCGCCGTGGCCGACCAGTTCATCTGCATCATCGACAACACCAAGACCGTCGACGTGCTGGGCACCTTCCCCCTGCCGGTGGAAGTGATCCCCATGGCCCGCGAATACGTGGCCCGCGAGATCCGCGCCCTTGGCGGCAACCCGGTGTGGCGTGAAGGGGTGGTGACCGACAACGGCAACATCATCCTGGACGTCAAGGGCATGGCCATCACCGATGCCAAGGCTCTGGAAACCCGCCTCAACAGCATCGTGGGCGTGGTCACCAACGGCCTGTTCGCCCACCGTGGCGCCGACGTTGTGCTGATCGGCACCCCCGAGGGTGTGATCACCAACTAAGGCCCGCTCCCCGGACCTCTCCCTCCGGGCAAGCCCCCGCCCCGGTCAGTCAATCTGACTGCCCCAAATGGACAACGGCGCCTCATGGCGCCGTTTCTGGTTATCCCTCAATGGCTTGTAGCAGCACATCTGCAACAATCGTTGATAACTTCAAAGAATTTGACTTTCGTCACAAATATTCCCTCTCCCAAACGTTTTTGCTACTTTACGGTTTTCTTCACACTGCAAGCCTGAACGCATTTTTCAAAACAATAGAGGGAACGTCATGACAGCCAAGTTTTCGCTGGACAAGGATAAGATCAAGGTACTGCTGCTGGAGGGAGTCCATCCCAACACGGTGGAGACCTTTCGGGCAGCCGGCTACACCAATGTGGAATATCTGAAGACGTCCCTGTCGGAAGAGGAGTTGATCGAGCGCATTCGTGACGTGCATTTCGTGGGCCTGCGTTCACGCACCCAGATCACCGAGAAGGTGCTGGATGCCGCCACCAAGCTGGTGGCCATCGGCTGCTTCTGCATCGGCACCAACCAGGTCTCCCTCGACGCCGCCCACGTGCGCGGCATTCCCGTCTTCAACGCCCCCTTCTCCAACACCCGCTCCGTGGCCGAACTGGTACTGGGGGAGATCCTGCTGCTGCTGCGCGGCATTCCCGAGAAGAACGCCAAGTGCCATCGCGGCGTCTGGGAGAAGCTGGCCAACCGTTCGGTGGAGGCGCGTGGCAAGAAGCTCGGCATCATCGGCTACGGCCACATCGGCACCCAGCTTGGCATCATCGCCGAGATGATCGGCATGAAGGTCTACTACTACGACATCGAGAACAAGCTCTCCCTTGGCAACGCCATCCAGGTGCCGAACCTGGTGGAGCTGCTCAACATGTCTGACGTCATCAGCCTGCACGTACCGGAAACCGCCTCCACCAAGGATCTCATCGGTGCAGAGCAACTGCGCATGATGAAACCGGGCGCCATCTTCATCAACGCCTCCCGCGGCACCGTGGTGGACATCGACGCCCTGGCCGACGTCATCAAGAGCGGCCACCTCTCCGGCGCCGCCATCGACGTCTTCCCGGTGGAGCCCAAGTCCAACGACGAGGAGTTCCTCACCCCGCTGCGCGGCCTGGACAACGTGATCCTGACCCCCCACATCGGCGGCTCCACCCAGGAAGCCCAGGAAAACATCGGTCTGGAAGTGGCCAACAAGCTGGTCAAATACTCCGACAACGGCTCCACCCTCTCCGCGGTCAACTTCCCGGAAGTCTCCCTGCCCGGTCACAAGGGCTCCAGCCGCCTGCTGCACATTCACCGCAACCAGCCCGGCGTGATGAACCAGATCAACCAGATCTTCGCCGACGAGGGGATCAACATCGCCGGTCAGTACCTGCAGACCAGCAGCGAGATCGGTTACGTGGTCATCGACGTCGAAACCGAGCACAGCGAGAAGGCCCTGGCCCGTCTCAAAGAGATCAATGGCACCATCCGTGCCCGGATCCTGCACTGATAAGCCCTTATCTGCGCAGCAAAAAGCCCGTCGTGATGACGGGCTTTTTTATGTCAGGAGAAAGGTTGCTCTCGTAACCTACCACCAGCCCAGCAGGTTGCGGCCCACCAGGGCGCCCCACACCAGGGCATTGAGGGCCAGAGCGATGAAGACGGCGGCGGAGCCCAGATCCTTGGCGCGGCCCGAGAGTTCGTGATGCTCGGAGCCGATGCGATCCACCACCGCCTCCACGGCGGAGTTGAGCACCTCGACGATCACCACCAGCCAGCTGATGCAGACGAGCAGCAGGATCTCGTTGAGGGAGTCACCTATCCAGAATGCCAGCGGCATCAGCAGCAGGATCAGCACCAGCTCCTGGCGGAAGGCGGCCTCGTTAATCCAGGCCGATTTGAGACCTTTCATGCTGTAACCGGTTGCGTTGATGATGCGGGTGATCCCGGTCGCGCCTGGCTTTGCCACGATAACTACCTCATTTGAAATGGCTTTTGGGTTCACATCCTATCAGAGCCGCCCAAGGTTTCCATCGGGTGACTTTTGCTTTATTTTATTCCCTTGCATTTTGGCATCCCGCCCACCTTATCCACTCGAGAATTGAGTCGTATGTCCATTCACACCGATGAATTGCGCACCCGTCGCCTGGAGGCCCTGATCACCCCCAGCGAGCTGGCGCACGCCTTCCCGTTAACCGACACCATCGCCCAGAACCTGCTGGATGCCCGCCGCCAAGTGGAAGCCATTCTGTCCGGTGAGGATCAGCGCCTGCTGGTCATCGTCGGCCCCTGCTCCATCCACGATCCCGCCGCCGCCCACGAATACGCTCTGCGTCTGAACACCTTGCGGGAAGAGTACAAAGAGAGCCTGTGCATCGTAATGCGCACCTACTTCGAAAAGCCGCGTACCATCGTCGGCTGGAAGGGGCTCATCAATGATCCGCGCCTGGACGGCAGTTTCGACGTCAATGAAGGGCTGAAACTGGCCCGCAAGCTGCTGGTGGACATCAACGAGACAGGCATGCCCACCGCCACCGAGTTCCTCGACATGGTGACCGGCCAGTACATCAGCGATCTCATCACCTGGGGCGCCATCGGGGCGCGCACCACCGAGTCCCAGGTTCACCGGGAGATGGCCTCCGCCCTCTCCTGCCCGGTGGGGTTCAAGAACGGCACCGACGGCAACACCCGCATCGCCATCGATGCGGTGCGTGCCGCCCGTCACAGCCACATCTTCTACTCCCCGGACAAGGACGGCAAGATGACCATCTACCGCACCGCCGGCAACCCCTACGGCCACGTGATCCTGCGCGGCGGCCACAGGCCCAACTACGACACCGCCAGCATCGACGAGGCGTGCGAGGCTCTGGCCCAGGTGGGCCTGCCGGAGCGCCTGGTGGTGGACTTCAGCCACGGCAACAGCATGAAGGATCACCGCCGCCAACTGCTGGTGGCCCAGGATATCTGCGATCAGCTGCGCCGCGGCCGCACCGGCATCGCTGGCATCATGGCCGAGAGCTTCCTGGTGGAAGGGCGTCAGGACGTGGAGAACGGCTGCGCCGCCACCTTCGGCCAGAGCATCACCGATGCCTGTCTGTCGTGGAGTGACACCGAAACCCTGCTGGCCATGCTGGCAGAAGCCGCTCAGGTGCGGCTGGACAAGCAGAAAGCCTGAACAACCGCTCAACGCTCTCTCTACCAATTCAAAGAGCCAGGCATCACGGATGCCTGGCTCTTTTCATGTCCACAGTGATTCACTCGCCCCCTTGGCTTCACTCAGCCTCTGCCGGTTTTCAATGCTGTATCCGTAGTCGACGGAACGGCTCCCTTCTCCCACTTGTTTTAAAAGAATGGGAGAAGGGCTGGGGATGAGGGGGAAGCCCGCCTCACAGGCTCGGCATAAACCAAGTGCGGCCGGCCGCCTCGATACGATCGGTGCGGATCTGGAACACCCGCTCCAGCAGCGCCTCGTCGATGATCCCGACGTCCCCTTCCCCCACCACGCGGCCCTGTTGCAGGCAGAGCACGCGATCCGCCCAATCGATGGCCAGATTGATGTCGTGGATGGCCACCACCACCAGCAATCCCTGCGCGGCCAGTTGCTTGAGCAGCCGCAGCAGCGCCATCTGGTGATGCAGATCCAGCCCCGCCAGGGGTTCGTCCAGCAGCAGCACCCGCCCGATCGGATTGAGGCTTGGCCACAGTTGCAGCAGGGTGCGGGCGATCAGCACCCGCTGCTGCTCCCCCCCGGACAATCGGCTGAAGTCCCGTGCCAGCAGAGGCGCCAGTTCCAGGGCGTCGCACACATCCGCCACCGCCTGCGCCTGGGCATCGGGGCCCCCCTCCTCCAGCCCCAGGCTCAGCACCTGGAACACCGGGATGTGGAACAGCTGGGGCTGGCGCTGGGGCAGCATGGCGCGCCGCGTTGCAAGCTCGGGCCAGCTCAGGGTCGTGATGGCCTCTCCCCCCAGCAAGACGGCGCCATCGGCGGGCAGCAGGCCCGCCAGTGCCCCGAGCAGGGAGGACTTGCCGCTGCCGTTGGGGCCGAGCAGGGCCACCAGCTGACCGCCGGACCAGGTGAGATCCAGGGGAGCGAGGCGATGGGGGATGGCCAGGGCGCGGGCCTCCAGCCGCCAGGGGGCGGGATCAGCGGGACACATCGGCATCTTGCCTCAGCAGCAGATAGATAAAGAGCGGGGCGCCCACCGAGGCGGTGATGACCCCGATGGGCAACTCACCGGCGTGCAGCGCCGAGCGGGCCACCAGATCGGCCCCGAGCAGCAGGGCGCCACCCCCAAGCGCCGAGGCGGGCAGCAGGAAGCGCTGATCGCTGCCACCGCACAGGCGCAGCAGGTGAGGCACTACCAGGCCGACGAAACCGATGACGCCGCACAGGGAGACCGCCACCCCGGTGAGCAGGCAGACCGCCAGCACCAGGCGTACCCGCATGCTGTCCACGTTCAACCCCATAAGGCGGGCCTGGGTCTCCCCCAGCAGCAGTTGTTGCAGTGCCCGCCCCTGCCAGCAGAGCCAGCCGAGGGTGAGGGGCAGCACCAGCCACCACCAGGCAAGCTGCTGGCTGCCGTAGGCGAGGCTGCCCATCATCCAGAACATGAATTCCCGCAAGGCGCCGTCGTCGGCGAAATACATCAGCCAGGTCATGGCCGCATTGGTAAGGATGCCGATGGCGACCCCGAACAGCAGCAGCCGCCCATGGCCGAGCCGTGCCCGGCGTGCGAGACGGATGAGCAGCATGGTCACCACCAGGGCGCCGCCAAAGGCCGCCAGCGACAACCCCCAACCTGGCAGATAGAGCCCGAGCCCCTTGGCCACCGCCATCGCCACCATGGCGGCGAGGCCAGCGCCGCTCGAGACGCCAAGCAGGCCGGGTTCCGCCACCGGGTTGTGCAGCATCACCTGGAGCACGGCACCACCGCAGGCAAGGGAGGCCCCCGCCAGCAGGGCCAGCAGGGCGCGCGGCAGGCGCAGCTCCAGCAGGATGCGCAGCTCCAGATCCCCCAGCGGCTGCCAGGGCAGCAGTACGAACTCCCCGAGGGCGAGGGAGAGCAGGAACAGGGCCAGGGTCAGCAGCGACAGCAGGAGCAGCCAGCGGCGCTGCCAGCGCTGCTGGCGACGGATGAGAGCGAGATACACGGGATCCCCAAGAAGCGAGGCCCACCGGGGGGCAGGCAGGAAAGCTGCATGATAACAGCGCGTTACCACCCAAGGTCAAGGCTGGTAGGGCTTGGCCAGCGCCGCTATCTCGCCGCTCTCCACCATGGCTAGCAACGCCTGCGCCAGCTTGGGGCCCAGCTCATGGTGGGGTGAGTGCTTGCTCATCCCGAGGTAGAGCACCACCGGGTTGGGGGGCTGGAAGGGGGCCTTGACGAGGCCGGCGTCGTTGCGCTGGCTCAGGGCGTAATCCACCTGGCAGTCGGTCCCTATCATCAGAGGCAGGTGGCCCCGCTCCACCATGCGCTGCAACTGGTCTTCGGTGGGGACCCCGTGCTTGTCGAGCTGGGTATCGCCATCGAAGGGGGGGAAGTAGGCGGAGTTGAGCACATAGCCTATCTCGCGGCCTCGCAGATCCTCGTAGCGCCTAAGGCCGGCCACGGCGGCGGGCTTGCCATAGAAGGCAGGCCGGCACTGGTAATAGGGCGGCTGCAGGTAGTCGATGAAGGCGGCCCGCTCCTCGGTGTGAGCCAGCCCTATCATCAGATCCGCCTGACCGGTCTGCATCTGTTTGAGTGCCCGTCCCCAGGGCACCCGTTTGAGGGTCAGCACAATGCCGCTGCGTGCCTGCAACTGGCGCAGAATGTCGATATCCAGCCCCTGGAAGTCGTCGTTCTCTGCCAGCATGCGAAACGGCGGCCAGACATCGGTGGCTACCGTCAGGGTCGGCGCACCTTGCGCCCAGCAGGCAAACAACAGACAAAGCGCACCCCAGCTTGTCTTGCCCATCCAGCTTTCGCCTTCTTTTGTTACATCCTTGTGAGCTAAAAATACCCTCAAGCACCACTTATGAAAACCCATGGAGTCGAGATAAAATGCATTGATTTAAAAGGAGAACCTAATGAACCCCATCATGACCAGTATCGGCCTGCTCATCTGCAGCAACGTCTTCATGACGTTTGCCTGGTACGCCCATCTCAAGAGCATGAATCACAAACCCTGGATCATCGCCGCCCTGGTGAGCTGGGGGATAGCCCTGTTCGAATACCTGTTGCAGGTGCCCGCCAACCGCATCGGCCACACCGTGCTCTCCGTCGGCCAGCTCAAGATCCTGCAGGAGGTGATCACCCTCACCGTGTTCGTTCCCTTCTCCATCTTCTATCTGAAAGAAGATCTGAAGTGGGACTACCTCTGGGCAGGTCTGTGCATCCTGGGCGCGGTCTTTTTTGTGTTCCGCGAAAAACTGACCGGCGCCTGAGGCTGTACACTCAAGCCATTCATCATCCCCCAGCCCTTTGAGCGACGAGGCCCCTCATGGAATTGAGAGACATGCTGCAGATCCTGGCCAAACAGGACGGTTCCGATCTCTATCTCTCCACCGGCGCCCCCCCCTGCGCCAAGTTCAACGGCGCCTTGCGCCCCCTCACCCAGGAGCCCCTGGGGCCGGGCGAGGTGGCCCGCATCGCCTACGACATCATGGATCTCGAGCAGAAACAGCAGTTCGAGAAAGAGCTGGAGATGAACCTCGCCATCTCCCTGCCCCAGATAGGCCGTTTTCGGGTCAACATCTTCAAGCAGCGCAATGAAGTCTCCCTGGTGGCGCGCAACATCAAGACCGAGATCCCCCGCTTCGAGGATCTCAAACTCCCTCCGGTGCTCCTCGACACCATCATGGAGAAGCGGGGTCTGGTGCTCTTCGTCGGCGGCACGGGGTCCGGCAAGTCCACGTCGCTCGCGGCCCTCATCGATCATCGCAACCGCAACAGCGGCGGCCACATCATCACCATCGAGGATCCGGTGGAGTTCGTCCATCGCCACCAGAAGAGCATCATCAACCAGCGGGAGGTGGGGGTGGATACCCGCAGCTTCCACGCGGCCCTGAAGAACACCCTGCGCCAGGCGCCGGACGTCATCCTCATCGGTGAAATCCGCGATCGGGAGACCATGGAGCATGCCCTCGCCTTCTCGGAGACCGGGCATCTGGCCATCTCCACTCTGCACGCCAACAACGCCAACCAGGCGCTGGATCGCATCATCAACTTCTTCCCGGAAGAGCGCAGACCCCAGCTGCTCAACGACCTTGGCAACAACCTCAAGGCCTTTGTCTCCCAGCGGCTGGTGAAGACCACGGACGGCGGGCGCCGGGCGGCGGTGGAGGTGATGCTCGGAACCCACACGGTGCGCGATCTCATCAAGCGCGGCGAGTTTGGCGGCCTCAAGGAGATCATGGAAAAATCCAGGGCCCTTGGCATGGTGACCTTCGACAGCACCCTGTTCGATCTGGTGGTCGAGGGGGTGATCGACGAGGAGGAGGCAGTGAAGAACGCGGACTCCCAGAACAACCTGCGCCTCAAGATCAAACTCTGGCGGGAGAAGGGCCAGATTGGCAACAGCGCGGCGGCGAGCGGCTGGAGCCTGGAGCCCACCAAGGACGAGGGCGACCTCTTCTGAGACGGGCACGGCGGCCACGAAAAAGGGAACCCTCGGGTTCCCTTTTGCATATGGGCAGGCGTCAGCCCTTCTGGACCAGCCCTATCTGGCCGGGCTCGCACCACTCGAACGTCACCTCTTCGTGCTTGCCGCAGCAGGAGCCGCCACACAGGCGGCTCTCCCGCTTGGCGACGTGCCCCTTGCGCATCCAGACCCCGAGCATGGCCTCTACCGCATCCTCGGAGGTGTGAAAGTGGCGGGCCAGCGCCCGCCGGCTCACCTTCTTGTGAAGGGCCAGATAGTCCCCCAGTTCACGCAGGATCACAGAATCCCCCCCTCTCAGCGCACTCGCCCCTGACCATGACCCCCTTCACAGGGTCACCACCTTGCGGGCGACGATGTCGCCGTGACGACGCCCCAGCCACCAGAGCAGCCCCAGGGAGAACAGATAGCTCAGGCTCCAGACCAGGCTCTGCGCCGGGTGGGCGGCGAAGGTCGCCAGTTGATAGAAGAGGGTGGCGCACAGGAAGGCGACGTAGTTGCACCAGGCGGCGGTGAACAGGGCCCACTGGCGACCGGTCTCTCGCACCAGGGCCCCCATGGCGGCGGCGCAGGGCATGTAGAGCAGCACGAACAGCAGGTAGGCAAAGGCTCCGGCCACGCCGTCGAAGTGGGTCTGCATGTTGCCGTAGGTGGAGGTGTCCACCTCCTGGGCCTCGGCTGCCGCCTGCTTGTCCTCCAGATCCCCCACCTTGAGCCCCATGGGATCGGCGGGGTCGATGTCCGCCAGGTTGGCGGGAATGGTGGCCAGCGCCGCTTTCAGGCTGCCCAGCAGGGAGTATTCACTCTCCTCCTCATCACCGGCGCCGCCGGCGTAGAGGCTGTTGAGGGTAGCGACCACCGCCTCCTTGGCAAAGATGCCGGTGAGGATGCCCACCGTGGCCTGCCAGTTGTCGTCCCGCACGCCTATGGGATGCAGCACCGGGGTCACGGACTGGCTCAGCTTGCTCAGCACCGAGTTCTCCTGATCCTGGTTGCCGAAGCTGCCGTCGGTGCCGAGGGAGTTGAGCACGCTCAGCACCGCCACCATCAGGACGATGGTCTTGCCCGCGCCGAAGATGAAGCCCTTGAGTTTCTGCCAGGTGCGCAGCCCCACGTCCACCGGACGGGGCCACTCGTAATCGGGCATCTCCATCACCATGGAGTCGCTCTTGCCCGGCAGCAGGGTGCTGCGCAGGAAGAGGCCGGTGAGCACCGCCACCAGGATGCCGAACAGATAGAGACCGAACACCAGGTTCTGCCCCGACTCGGGGAAGAAGGCCACCGCGAACAGGGCGTAGACCGGCAGACGGGCACCGCAGGACATGAAGGGCGCCATGGCCGAGGTCATCAGCCGCTCGCGCTCCGACCCCAGGGTCCGGGTTGCCATCACCGCGGGCACGGTGCAGCCAAAGCCCATCAGCATGGGGACGAAGGCCTTGCCGGGCAGGCCGAGGCGACGCATCAGGGCGTCCACCACGAAGGCGGCGCGGGCCAGATAGCCGGAGCTCTCCAGCACCGCGAGGAAAAGAAAGAGGCAGCCCACCACGGGGATGAAGGTCGCCACCGTCTGCAAACCGGCACCCACGCCGTCCGCGAGCACGGCCCCCAGCCAGTCGGGGGCACTCATCAGCCCCAGCAGATGGTGCACCCCATCCACGAAGAGGGCCCCCCCGAGGATGTCGAAGAAGTCGATGAAGGCGCTGCCCACCTTGATGGCGAACATGAACATCAGGTACATCACCAGCAGGAAGAAGGGGATGCCCACCCAGCGGTTGAGCAGCACCCTGTCCAGCCGTTCGCTCTGGGCGACGGTGAGCTTGTCCTGATGACGGCACGCCTGCTGGCACCAGTGGTGGATATGGCCGTAGCGCAAATCAGCGAGTTGCAGGTCGATGTCCTGGGCGTGGTGGGCGCGGCTCACCACGTTGTCGGCCGCCGCCTGCTGCCCCGCCGCCAGGGTCTCCAGCATGGCGATGTCTTCCTCCAGCAGGCGCAGGGCGCGGCCACGGCGATGCAGATGATGGGGGGCGAGCAGGGTCTCCAGCTCGGCGATGTCCCCCTCGAGGGGCTGACCGTAGTCGAGCACCAAGGCGGGCTGGGACTGGCCGATAAACTGGTGGATCCCCTCTTTAAAGGCCGCCACCTGCTGGCGATTGTGGGCCGAGAGCGACACCACGGGGCACCCCAGCGCCTTGGCGAGCAAGGCCTCGTCGATGGTGATGCGCCGCTTTTGCAGCAGATCCATCTTGTTGAGCACCACCACCATGGGCAGCCCCAGCTCCCGCAGTTGCAGGGTGAGGTAGAGGGAGCGCTCCAGGTTGGCGGCATCGATGACGTTGAGCAGCAGATCCGGCTGCTGGCGCTGGACGAAGCGGCTGGCGATCTGCTCGTCCAGGCTCGCCTCCTGGTTGGCCAGGGCATAGATGCCGGGCAGGTCCACCAGGGTGTATTCCTGCCCGCGGGCAGCAAAAGCCCCCATCTTCTTGTCGACGGTGACCCCGCTCCAGTTCCCCACCTGCTGGCGGGAGCCGGTCAGGGCGTTGAACAGGGAGGTCTTGCCGCTATTGGGATTGCCCACTGTGACCAGGTTGTAGCTCATACCGGCTCCACCTCGATTTGCTGGGCCAGACTCCGCTGCATGGAGAGGCAGATGCCCTGGCACTGGATCTGGAGCGGGTCCCCCAGGGGGGCGGCCCGTAGATAGAGGATCTCGGTCTGGGGCAGCAGCCCCATCACCATCAGCTTGCGCCGCAAGGCGCGGCCAAGGTGGTTCATGTGCGTGATGCGAGCGCTCTGTCCCGGCGACAGCTCTGTGAGTACCATGACGGGCTCCTGAAGTTAAACAAGAATAATTCGCTTTTAATGGGGGGATTATAAGCTGTGCCCTCAACATTTATTTGCGTAAAATCAAACTCCGCTTAGCTAACCGACAAAGTAATGCCATGAGTCACGACAACAACAGCCGCCTGGTCTACAGCACGGACGGCGGCATGATCAAGGAATCCGCCCCCGCCCAGCACGCCTCCCCCTTCCCCGCCGACGGGGTCGTGCGCATCCGCCGCGAGACCAAGGGACGCAAGGGGGCCGGGGTCATCAGCATCCACGGCGTTCCCGCCGACCAGCAGAAGGCCCTCGCCACCCTGCTCAAGAAGAAGTGCGGTACCGGCGGCGGTCTCAAGGAGGGGGTCATCGAGATCCAGGGGGACAAACGGGACCTCATCAAGGCCGAACTGGAGAAGGCCGGCTTTCAGGTCAAGCTGGTGGGGGGATAATTCCCCATCCCGCGCCTTGCCTCACCGGGGGTTTTTCCCTAGAATGCCCGCTCCCATCGAGGGGGAGTAGTCTCGCCACGGACCCGTTCCGTGCGCGATCCTGATCAACATACTTGGTGCCAACTCACCATGGTCAGGGTGATCCGGGCAATGCCGGATTTGACAAGACCTTTGACGGGCCAGTGCCAAAACCGGGGACGGATGGCGCAGGCTTGTCTTTGGTTTATAACAATTCCGTCCCCCGGTCATTTTTATGGAAGCCTTGTTAACCTCCACCATCAGCGTTGCCATCGCCGAGATCGGCGACAAGACACAGCTGCTGGCCCTGCTGCTCATCTGTCGTTTTCGCAAACCCTGGCCCATCATCGCCGGCATGCTGGCTGCCACCCTGCTCAACCACGCGGGTGCCGCCTGGATAGGGGAATTCATCAGTCGCTGGATGGATCCCAAGGTGATGACCTGGTTGGTCGCTGGCGCCTTCATCGCCATGGCCGCCTGGATCCTGGTGCCGGACAAGATGGACGATGAAGAGAGTTCCCTGGACAAGTACGGCCCCTTCATGGCCACCTTCGTGCTCTTCTTCATCGCCGAGATCGGTGACAAGACCCAGATAGCCACCGTGCTGCTGGCAGCCAAGTACGACTCCCTGATCCAGGTGATCACCGGTACCACCCTCGGCATGATGCTGGCCAACGTGCCCGTGGTGCTGCTCGGCAAGCTCGGGGCCGACAAGCTCCCCCTCAAGGGGATCCGCATTGCCTGCGCCATCCTCTTTGCGGGGCTTGGCATCTCCACCCTGATCTTCGCCTGACTTCCATAGAAGCCGGCGGGAGATCAGCGTGAGCACTGATCGCCACCGCCGCCCCGGACGTCCTTCAGGCCCCCTCCTCACGGCGGGGGCCTTTTTAGTGTAAAGACATGGCCCCGTGCCGCGACCTGTGTCGCAACGCCGACGGCGCACCTGCCCCGAGACGCGGCGCCGTGCCATAATGCCTTATCTTTCAGGCATCACGGCTTCAGGAGCCCCCATGCACCTCACCTCAAGACAGACCCTGCTCGACTGGGTCAGGCGCGGCCGCCTGCCACGGGCCTCGCTGCCTGCCGCCCTGGCCCTGTGCGATCTGCCCCCCGGCCCTGCCCGCTGGCAGTGGCTGTTCGACAGGCTGCTGCTCTGGCTCGGCTGCCTCTGCCTTGGCGCCGGCCTCGTCTTCTTCGTCGCCTTCAACTGGCAGGCCCTGGGGCGCCTCTCACGTCTCGCCCTGCTGGAGCTGCCGTTGCTCGCCATGCTCCTGGTGCTCTGGCGCAAACACATGAGTGACACCCCGCGCCAGGCCCTGCTGCTCGCCCTGGCCCTCAACCTCGGCGCCCTGCTCGCCCTGGTGGGCCAGACCTACCAGACCGGCGCCGACCCCTGGCAGCTCTTCGCCACCTGGGCCCTGATGCTGCTGCCGCTGGCGGCCCTTGGCAGAAGCCCGCTGCTCTGGACCCTGGCCTGGCTGCTCGGTCAGCTCGCCCTGGTGCTCTACTGGCGGCTCGGCCTTCTCGATCTCTTCTTCTCCTTCAACGAGGAGGCCCTCGGCTGGTGCCTGACCCTGCTCAACGCCGCCCTCTGGGGTCTGCTCATCCTGGTGCCCGCCCGCTACGCCCTGATGCCCTCCTGGCTCGCGGGGCTGGCCGCGGGGCTCGGCATCACCCTGCTCACCCTGCTGGCCCTGTTCGATGCCGCCTCTCCCTGGGTCTGGCCTGCCTGGCTCGCCTGGCTCGGCGCCGCCTACCTGCGCTGGCACCACAGGTTCATCGCCGGGCTCGCCATGGGGTGCCTGAGCCTTATCGCCGTGATCCTCGCGGCCCTTGGCAAGTGGATGGAGCCGGACATGAACGGCTTTTTGCTGCTGGCCCTCATCGCCATCGGCCTGTCGGTGATGGCCAGCCGCTGGCTGCAACAACAACGGAGGCAGCATGTCTGATCTCACCCCCTGGGAGCGCCTGCGTGCAGCTCAACTTGTGGAAGGGGATGCCCCCCGGGATGAACAGCCCCACTGGTCGGGCCGTTTTCTGCTCGGCATGGTGGGCTGGATAGCCGCCCTCTTCCTGCTCTTCTTCCTCTTCATGGCCTTCGAGCAGCTGACCCGCGACCCCAACAACGCCCTCACCATGGGGATGGTGCTGATGGCCGCCGCCCTCGGTCTCAACCGCATGGCGACCCGCAGCGATCTCTGGGATCAGTTCGTGCTGGCGCTGGCGCTGGCGGCAGATGCCTGGCTGCTCTACGGCCTGCTGGACAGGCTGGATCTGAACGTCGCGTGGCTCTGGTTCGGTCTGACCGCCTTCTCCCTCGGGGTGGCCGCCCTGTTCGAGCACTGGCTGGTACGCCTGTTCCACAGCTTCGCCGCCGCCATCCTGCTCACCCTCGCCCTCGCCTGCCTCGGCCTGCACCTGCTGGCCCTGCCGCTGGTGATGGGCGCCGTCGCCCTGTGCTGGCTGCAGGCGGAGCGCGATCCCGCCCGCCATCTGCTCTATGAATCCCTCACCCTGGGGCTGGCACTCTCCCTGCTGGTGCTGGGACGGCTGCACCACCCCCTGTGGGAGGGAGGCACCAGCGTGCTCAATGAGCTCGGCAGCTCCCGCCTGCCCCTCTGGCTCAATCCCCTGCTCTGCGCCGCCCTGCTGCTCGCGGTCATGGTTCGCCTCAGGCTGCCGCTGCGCTACGGGCTGCCGCTGGTGGTGATCAGCGCCATCATTCCCGGCATGGGGGCTGGCGCCCTGGTGCTGGTGCTCGGCTTCTACGCCGGCAGCCTGGCCCTGATGACCCTGGCAGGCCTCCTGCTGCTCGGCTTTGGCTCCCTCTATTACTACGATCTGGGGCTGACCCTGATGACCAAGTCCTGGCTGCTGCTCGCCTCGGGGGCCCTGCTGCTCGGTACCCGTCAGTGGCTCAAGCACCTTCACCACAGGAGCCCCTCATGAGACGCCTCGCCTTTTTGCTGACCGGTCTTGCCCTGCTCGCCGGCATCAACGCCACCGTCTGGCGCTTCGAGCACGCCATGAGCCAGGGGGAGGTGGTGCTGATCGAGCTGGCACCGGTCGACCCCCGCTCCCTGATGCAGGGGGACTACATGCGCCTGAACTACGCCCTCGCCCGCCAGCTGGCGGGCCGCCAGGCCGCCGTCGGCCCCCACACCCTGGTCGTTCGCCTGGATGAACATCAGGTTGTGCACTGGGTGGAAGGGGGCAAGCCCGAAGCCCCTGGCCCGGGGGAGCGTCTGCTCAAGGTGCGCCAGCGCGACGGCCAGTGGTTTATCGGGCCTGACGCCTTCTTCTTCGAAGAGGGCACGGGAGATCAGTATGAGTCGGCCCGCTACGGCGAGTTTCGCCTGCAAGAGGATGGCAACACCCTGCTGGTAGGGCTGAGGGACGAAGCGTTCACCCCCCTGGGTCACCCCCGTCCGGCCTGGTAAAAAGGGGGCGCCGACCCGGTTGTGAGTGGCAAGATGATGACGGCCCCCAGCGGATAACGTCTTCGCCGGGTGGCGAAACGCCGTGACTTGGCAACACTTGAAACTGGGCACTCGGCAGCAGGACGGTCAGGATGAACACAGACATTGCAGTCCCCCTTCGCAGACTGGTCGCCTGCGCCGCCCTCGCGGCCATGGTCTGGGGCACTCCCGCGACCCAGGCCAGCCCGGCGCTCGCCAGCCTGCACTACCTCACAGAAGAGTACAAACCCTACAACTTCACCGGGGAGGATGGCGCCCCGACCGGCTTTGCCATCGACCTGCTGCACCTGGTGTGGCAAAAGACCGGCACCCCTGTCCAGCCCGTCAGCATCCTCCCCTGGGCCAGGGGTTACTACCTGCTGACCCAGAAACCCAATGTGGTGCTCTTCTCCACCGCCCGCACCGAGGCGCGCAATCCCCTGTTCAAGTGGGCCTGCCCCATCGGCTATGCCGAGATAGTGCTGATGGGGCTCGCCAGTCGCCCCCTGACCCTGACCAGGCTGGAAGAAGCCCAGCGCTACACCATAGGCGCCGTGCGATCCGACGTGGGGGAGCAACTGCTGCTCAACGCAGGCTTCGACGAGCAGAAGATCATGACCGCCAACCGCCTCTCCCAGGCCCTGCGCATGCTCACCTCGGGCCGGGTCGATCTGGTCTCCAGCAACTAGTCCGCGAATTCAACTTCGAAGTGCGACACTCGCCTATGCCGCCTGACGGTACTCTTCGAATACCTTGACAGGCTGCCTGAATCCGAGACATTTCCGAGGTCGTAGGTTGAGCCACTGCTCCGCTCTCCTGACATCCTCGTCCGTGACCTCTCTCAGGTCTGTTCCCTTTGGGATAAACTGCCTCAACAGCCCATTGCTGTTCTCGTTCAGACCGCGCTCCCACGAAGAGTAAGGGTGCGCAAAGTAAGTCTCGGCACCCAGCGCTTCCTCTATCGCCTTGTGTTCGGCAAACTCGCCGCCGTTGTCAAAGGTGATGGTATGCACCTGCTCGATGTAGGGCGTTAACATCTCGATTATCGCATCCCGCACCACCCCAGCCTGTTTGCTCGCGACCCGCTTGACCAGATAGAGCCGGCTCTTGCGCTCCACCAGGGTGACCAGTGCACCTGTGCCTTGCTTGCCCAGCACCGTGTCCGCCTCCCAATCACCGAGCCGCTCCCGGCTATCGACGATAGCCGGCCGTTCATCAATAGAGCGGGCTTCCTTGATGGGAGAACGCAGGCTGCTCGCCCCCTTGCGGTAGCGCTTGTGGCCCTGGCGCAGATGGCGGTACAACTGGCCACCCCGGGCTTTGTCGGCGGCCACATGGCGGTATATCCACTCGTGACTCACCATGAGGCCTATCTGCTTGCCCACCGCGCTTATCTGCTCCGGGCTCCACCACCAGGCGAGTGTCAGCTCGACAAACTGGATGACATCGGCAGATAGCCGAGATTTGGCCGCACTGGCCCGTCGGTGGGTGGCGTGCTGATGCGCATTGTCTGGCTGGTAGACCTGCGGCCCGGCGTTACGACGCAGCTCCCGGTAGAGGGTGGAGCGATGAACGCCAATGGCGCGTGCGGTGGCAAGGATGGACATCCCCTGTGCGCGAAGCACCGATAACTGGTATCGTTGCCCCTCGGTCAACTGCTGATAGCTCATGGTGATACTGCTTTTACTTTGGCGAGCAGAAGGGTACCACCAATCAGCAGTTGGCCACCTCTCGCCATTCATCCATGAGTGTCGCACTTATTATCTGAATTCCCGGTCCACCCTGCTGGATCTCATCAAGACCCAGCAGCTGGACCCCGCCCAGTTCGAGGTGCGCTGGATGTTGAGTTCCGAGCAGTACTGCTTCGCCTTCAGCCACCCGGTGGACGATGCCCTGGTCAGGGAGTTCCAGCTCGGCCTGACCCAGGTGCTGGCCAGCAGCGACTTCCAGCAGCTCCAGCACAAATACTTCCCCTCCCCCTGACCCCTTCCCCCTGACCCCTTCCCCCGCCGGGGCCGCCAAGGCCCCGGCCCGCCTTTGAGCCAGCGCACGAAACCCGTTTAATGTTCGCCACTTGCAACGACAAGGGGTGACGCAGACCGTCCTGGGTCCGTAATATAGGGTGCAGGAGCCTGTTGGCCCCTTTTTCACGGCAAGGGGCAGGGCGCACGGTGGCAGCGACAGTCAGGGGCGGCAGCGTGCCCGCCGACCGCCTTCATCGGGCAGCGCCGCGCTCACGCCCTTCCCCACCATCTCTCCGATCTCTTGGGAATACACATGCACAACACAGCGAAATGGTTGATGAGTCTCTCGGTCTGCGCCCTTCTGATGGCCTGCGGCGGTGACAAGACCACCGGCAAGGCCTGTCTCGGGTCAAACAACGACACCCTGGTGGAGGGGATGCAGGACAAATGCAAGGCGGGGGACATTGTCGCCACCAAGCACCCGGCCTATTTCTGCGATTTCAACTACGCGGTCACCTTCAACAGCTACAACTCCGCGATTTGCGTCTACTCCGGCGGCCTGAAACCGGAGAGAACCACGGAAAAATCATGACTGGCGACCCATTTACCCAGTCTGACACGAAGAAGGCGGCAGTATATGTGGTCGATGCCCGAGCGGCGGTGCCGCGCAGGCCATCCGGGGGCGGCTTCGCCCCTATTTCACCCGCATCAGACGGTGATGCTGCCCGGCGCACTCGAGCTGGAGCACCTGGGATCGGGCCATGGCTTCCACCCTGGCCAGCATCTCGGCGCTGTAGCCCTTGCGGCGCATCCATTGCAAGGGCTCCTCGAAGCCCCCTTCGTTGACCACGAAGGTATCTGTGTAGGACTCCTTGACGATGCTGACCACCCAGATGCGCTGCTGAAACTCGCAGAGTCCGGCCACCAGGGTGGCCGCCCGCCCGGCAAGGGCGCGTACACGGCGGGCAAGAAGATGAACCATGGTATGGGCTCCGAACTGATAAAAGGGAAAACAGACTGGCACCCGGGTGGACGCGCCACCCTGTGCCCTCTCAACCCGCCCCGCTGCTATCGCGGGGCAGACACCTGACTGGAAGGAGGCGGGTTCCCGCCCTCCCCTGCGGCCCGGCGCTGGCGCTTGACCGCATACATGCTCGCATCGGCCCGGTTCAGCGCCTCCTCGACGCTGACCTCGGCCGGCATCACGGCCACCGCCCCCACGCTGGCACCGGGATAATGGATCACCTTGTCCCCCACCGGCAGTGACAGCACGCTGTGCTCGAACAGGCGCTGGCGAAACGCCGCCACCGCCCCGTCCAGCGTGTCGGCGTCCGGGAAAGGCCCCATGCCCACGGCCACGAACTCGTCCCCCCCAAAGCGGGCCAGCAGATCGCCGCCACGCAGGGTCTCGCTCAGTTGCCGCGCCATGGCGGTGAGCAGCCTGTCCCCCGCCTCGTGGCCATACTCGTCGTTGATGGCCTTGAAGCCATCGAGATCCACAAAGGCGATGAGCACCGGATGCCCCGCCCGCTCCGACAACGAGAAGAGGCGGGTGAGCTCCAGCATCAGGGCGCGGCGGTTGGGGAGCCCGGTGAGGGGATCGGAGAGGGCCAGGCGCGAGAGCTCGTCGTTGGCCTGCTGCAATTGCCGCAGCAGTTGCTCCCGCTCCACCTGTTCGGCAATCAGGTGCGCGAAGAAGGCGATGAGCTGCTGCGCCCCCGCCACCGCGGGTTTTTGTTCGGTACTGGCGCCGCACAGGGTGCCATAGAGGGAGCCGGTCGAGGTGCGCACCGGGCTGCTCAGATAGGAGCGAATGCCGAGCTCGCTGGCCGCCTGGGAGTCCCCCCACAGAGCGGCGACGTCATCGGTGTAACCAATCTCTTCGTCGATGGCACGGCGACACAGGGTATCGCTCCACTCCACCGTCATCCCCTCGGGGATCTGCAGCCCGGCCACATTGCGGGCATAACGGACATGCTGGGTGCTTTGCCCGAGGTCAATCTCGGTGAGATAGGTCGACTCCAGCCCGGTCACCGACGCCAGCATCTCCAGCAAGGGGCGGGTCAGGCTCTCCAGATCCCGCGCGTTTATCATCTGCTCCGAGAGCGCCAGCAAAATTTTATCCATGCCTACCTCCACTACTGCGTGCATCTGATGGGCGACTACCTTAGCCAACTCGGGGCGGGCCCGACAAGCGGCAGACCGCGATTGACCGGGGGAAAGATCGATTTGTTCACATTTTGGCATAACCGGACCCCAAGCGGCGTCGCCATGCGAAACACAGGGGCACAACCCTGCCCTCGCCCCTGGGTGCCGCGTCGATTCCTGCCGCGTATTCACCCACGGTCACCATCCCCTCTCCCCTTGGGGGAGAGGGTTAGGGTGAGGGGTGGGTAACGTCATTGCTTGGTGCAATATCGCTCCACGCCTGAATAGCACGGCTTCGCCGCGCAGGACACGAGGACTCCGTCCTCGATGGGGTTTCGCCGCCGCTGCGCGGCTTGGCGAGTGACTTTTCTTTGCGTGGCCAAAGAAAAGTCACCAAAAGAAAGGCCACCCCCACTTGTTCGCCCTCCTGCGTCGGGTTCCCTCGGTTCAGGCAAAAGGTCTGGCGGAACGACGCAGACGGTACATCCCTGTACCGCCTGCGTCTGCGCCGTCGTCCATGACGGCGCTCCTGACCTTGTGCCCTCACCTCGGCGAACAACAGGGGGCAACACCCAACCCGCCGCCCCGAGGCCGGTTAAGGAAGGTGCGAACAAGTCCCTGATATGAGATCATGTTTGTCATCTGGAGCCATGAAAAAGGGTTCATCATGAGTCATCAGCTCACCTTCGCCGACAGTGAATTCAGCAGTAAGCGCCGTCAGACCAGAAAAGAGATTTTCTTGTCCCGCATGGAGCAGATTCTGCCATGGCAAAACATGGTGGAAGTCATCGAGCCGTTTTATCCCAAGGCTGGTAATGGCCGGCGACCTTATCCGCTGGAAACCATGCTACGCATTCACTGCATGCAGCATTGGTACAACCTGAGCGATGGCGCGATGGAAGATGCTCTGTACGAAATCGCCTCCATCCGTCTGTTTGCCCGGTTATCCCTGGATAGCGCCTTGCCGGACCGCACCACCATCATGAATTTCCGCCACCTGCTGGAGCAGCATCAACTGGCCCGCCAATTGTTCAAGACCATCAATCGCTGGCTGGCCGAAGCAGGCGTCATGATGACTCAAGGCACCTTGGTCGATGCCACCATCATTGAGGCACCCAGCTCGACCAAGAACAAAGAGCAGCAACGCGATCCGCAGATGCATCAGACCAAGAAAGGCAATCAGTGGCACTTTGGCATGAAGGCCCACATTGGTGTCGATGCCAAGAGTGGCCTGACCCACAGCCTAGTCACCACCGCGGCCAACGAGCATGACCTCAATCAGCTGGGTAATCTGCTGCATGGAGAGGAGCAATTTGTCTCAGCCGATGCCGGCTACCAAGGGGCGCCACAGCGCGAGGAGCTGGCCGAGGTGGATGTGGACTGGCTGATCGCCGAGCGCCCCGGCAAGGTAAGAACCTTGAAACAGCATCCACGCAAGAACAAAACGGCCATCAACATCGAATACATGAAAGCCAGCATCCGGGCCAAGGTGGAGCACCCGTTTCGCATCATCAAGCGACAGTTCGGCTTCGTGAAAGCCAGATACAAGGGGTTGCTGAAAAACGATAACCAACTGGCGATGTTATTCACGCTGGCCAACCTGTTTCGGGCGGACCAAATGATACGTCAGTGGGAGAGATCTCACTAAAAACTGGGAATAACGCCTTAAATGGCGAAGAAACGGTCTAAATAGGCTGATTCAAGGCATTTACGGGAGAAAAGATCGGCTCAAACTGAAAAAATGAAATGACTGAGTCAGCCGAGAAGAATTTCCCCGCTTATTCGCACCCTCCCGAGCACTGCTCGACCCCGATTTGGCGCGAGAACAAGGATGTTCGAAGCGGGCTTTGGCCGAAGCCATGGATGGCGTAGGCCAAAGTGCCGTCTGCGGCGCTCCGTCCGACCCGTTGGACGAGACGAGGGAACCCGCGAAGCGGGCGGTTTACCGGGGGAGAAGACTTTTGGTCTTTCAAAAGTCACTCGCCAAGCCGCGTAGCGGTGGCGAAATCCCTTCGAGGGCAAGGCCCTCGTGTCCTGCATGGCGAAGCCATGCCATTAAGGCGTTGGACGGCATTCAGCCGGAGAATGACGTTAGCTCCCCTCACCCTGACCCTCTCCCCCAAGGGGAGAGGGGATCAGACCGCAGGATGCCGAGGCTTCGGCAAACCACTAAAAATCGCAGCCTCGGCTGCGATTTTTTTTATTCCTGATTTCTATTTCCCCAACCCCTTGCACTGCTCTCCTCCTGCGGCGGGATAGGCGGTGAGCGTCTCATAGAGGGCGGTACGCAGGCTGCCGGATTGGCAGAAATCACAGCTGCCGCCAGCGTCGATATCGGTGATGCGGGCGCCTTGCGGCCCGTCCAGTACCAGATAGGTGCTGACAAAACGGTAGGTGCCTCTGGAGGCGTAGAGCGGGGAGCCCGGCTCGCCAAAGGTGAAGCGCACCTTGACCTCGCTGCGATCCCGGCTGCCGGCGATGGCGCGAGACGAGAGTATCTCAGAGCCCAGCAGGTGATCCCAGGCATTGGGCAGGAAGGGGTTGCCCTCGACGAAGGGGGGCTTCTCGTCCGGGGCTTCGCGAGTGGCTATCTCCCGCGCCTTGGAGGCAGCATTGAGCAGGCAGAGCAGCTCGGGGGAGACGATGTTGGGCAACGCACCGCCCAGGTCTGCCTGATAGAGGCCGCTCGGTTTGACGCTGCGCTCCCAGACCAGAAACTCGGCCACCTTGGCGCGGGCTTGGACCTGCATATCGGGGGCAGTGGCGGCCACAGACAGCCCGGACGCCAGCAGAGGCAGGGCCAGAAACGGCATCCAGTTCAACTTCATGACGTCATCTCCTTGTTATTCTTGAAAAAGAGCCGCCATCGGGCCGGTTTATGCCGTATATTGGCCCTCTCCCTACCACAAAGGAACTGCCTCTTGAGACTCTATCCCGCCCTGTTGCTCTTGCTGGCAACCACTGCCGTTCAGGCCGAACAGGATTGTACTGCGCCGGTGACACAAACCGACATGAACATCTGTGCGTTTCAGGGTTACCAGCGAGCCGATGCCAAGCTCAATGCCGCCTATAAAAAGCGGGTTGCCACCCTGGAGAAGGCACAGCTGGAGAGGCTGAGAACTGCGCAACGGGCCTGGATCGCCTTTCGCGATGCCCAGTGCCGTTACGAGGCCGGCGTCTATGAAGGGGGATCAATGGCGCCCATGGTCCATAGCAGTTGTCTCACCCAGTTGACCGAGGCGCGCACCAAAGACCTGAACACACTGCCGGACCAGCCATGATCAGAGGCGCCAACCAGGTCAGGTAGGAACTGGGGGCAAGTAACAGACGGCTTGCAGGCACTCCGGTGAGTCATGATGCGAGCCCCCCTCACCCTGACCCTCTCCCCCAAGGGGCGAGGGGATCAGACCGAAGGATGCCGAGGCTTAAGAGGTGTCGAGGGAAAAGCCACAAACAAAAACCGCAGCCCAATGGCTGCGGTTTTTTTATAGGCTCAACCGGTTGGCGCCAGCAGCGCCACCGGCCTTAGGCACGGCGCCAGCTGGTCTTGCCGGCGCTGTCTTCCAGCACGATGCCCATCTCGGTGAGGCGGTTACGGGCGGCATCCGCCGCGGCCCAGTTCTTGTCGGCGCGGGCCTGATTGCGCTCGGCGATCAGGCGCTCGATTTCGGCGACCTCTTCGTCCGCTTCGTCACCCTTCAAGAACGCATCCGGATCCTGTTGCAGGATGCCGAGCACGGCGCCCAGCTCCCGCAGACGGGCACCGAGGCCGGCGGCGACAGCGATGTCTTCGGCTTTCTGGCGGTTGATCTCGCGCACCAGATCGAACAGGGCGGAGTAGGCTTCCGGGGTGTTGAAGTCGTCGTCCATGGCATCAACGAAGCGAGCCACCTGCTCGTCACCACCGGCGGCGGCAGCCGCCGGCAGATCGCGCAGGGCGGTGTACATCCGCTCCAGGGCGGCGCGGGCCTGCTTCAGGTTGTCTTCCGAGTAGTTGAGCTGGCTGCGGTAGTGACCGGACATCAGGAAGTAACGGACGGTTTCGGCGTCGTAGTGGGCCAGCACATCACGGATGGTGAAGAAGTTGCCAAGGGATTTGGACATCTTTTCTTTATCCACCATCACCATGCCGCTGTGCATCCAGGTGTTGACGTAGTCGCCACCGTGGGCGCAGCAGGACTGGGCAATCTCGTTCTCGTGGTGCGGGAACTGCAGATCCGAGCCGCCGCCGTGGATGTCGAAATGGTTGCCAAGGTGCTTGGAGTTCATGGCGGAGCACTCGATGTGCCAGCCAGGGCGACCCGGGCCCCAGGGGCTGTCCCAGGTCGGCTCGCCGGGCTTGGACATCTTCCACAGCACGAAGTCGAGCGGATTGCGCTTGGCATCCACCACGTCGACCCGGGCGCCGGCCTGCAACTGCTCCAGATCCTGGCCCGAGAGCTTGCCGTAGTCGGCGTAGGACTCGACGATGAACATCACATCGCCGTTGTCCGCCACGTAGGCGTGCCCTTTTTCCAGCAGGGTTTCAACCAGGGCGATGATCTCGCCGATGTGCTGGGTGGCGCGGGGTTCGATGTCCGGGCGCACCATGCCGAGGGCATCGAAATCCTGGTGCATGTCGCCGATGAGGCGCTCGGTGAGATCGTCACAGGTCACGTGCGTTTCGGCGGCGCGCTTGATGATCTTGTCGTCCACGTCGGTGACGTTGCGCACATAGGTGAGGTCGTATCCTGCATAACGCAGGTAGCGAGCGACGACGTCGAAGGCGACGAAGGTACGGCCATGGCCGATATGACAGTGATCATAGATAGTGACGCCACACACATACATGCCCACCTTGCCCGGGTGGATAGGTTTGAATTCTTCTTTTTGACGAGTGAGTGTGTTGTATATCTTCAGCATCTTATGACCACTGCCTGTGAGTAAAATGGCCTGCCATTCTAACCGCATCCGGTATAGAAAACGAGGCAGAAAAAGCCCCCTCTCTCCCCTGCCATCTATGCCGCAGGGCCTTGATGGGCTAGAATTGCCACCACTTTATGCCATACACCTGCGGGCACCTTGCTGCCCGCGTCAAAATGAAAGGACAACTCATGGTTACTCTGCACACCAACCACGGCGACATCACCCTGACCCTGAACGCGGAAAAAGCCCCGGAGACCGTGGCCAACTTCCTGCAATACTGCCGTGACGGTCACTACGACAACACCATCTTCCACCGCGTCATCGACGGCTTCATGATCCAGGGCGGCGGCTATGCCCCGGGCTTCGAAGAGAAAGAGACCCGCGCTCCCATCAAGAACGAGGCGGCCAACGGTCTGTCCAACAAGGTCGGCACCATCGCCATGGCTCGCACCATGGAGCCGCACTCCGCCAGCGCCCAGTTCTTCATCAACGTGAACAACAACGACTTCCTGGACTTCAAGTCCGCCACCACCCAGGGCTTCGGCTACTGCGTGTTCGGTGAAGTGACCGCCGGCATGGACGTGGTCAACAAGATCAAGGGCGTGAAGACCGGCAACTACGGCCGCATGCACCAGGACGTCCCGACCGAAGACGTCGTCATCACCAAGGTGACCCTTGCCGAGTAATCCCTGCCGGCCAGGCTCTGATACCACTGCGGCCCCGGCCGCAGTTTTTCCATCTGCCGCCCCCAACTGGCGCCGCCTCGACTATCTGGCCCAGGGCAACGAACGTCAGCGCTCGGCCCACGCCCTGCTGAGCGGCGGCCTGTGGGATGAGCTTGGCCCCCTGTGCAACGATCTGGCCCTGGTGAGCACGATCGCCATCGGGCTGGATAGGCCCGGCAGCGATCTCGACATCCTCTGCCAGCATCCGGACCCGGCCTTCCTTGCCGCGACACTGGCAGCACAAGGCTGGCAGGTGCGAAGCAAGGACGAGCAGGTCTGGATCGCCGAGCAGCGACGCCACGGGCCAGATGGCCAGTGCTGGCCAGTCGAGCTCTACCTCACCCCTGATCCCCTCGAGATGTGTCATGGCTGGCGCCACCTCAGCCTGATGGCCGCCCTGCTTGAGCGCTTTGGCGCCCCCTTCCACCGGGAAGTGCTGCGCCTGCGTTTTGATGAAGGGCTCAAGGGGGAAGCGGCCATGTGCCGCCTGCTGGGTCTGTCCGGCGACCCTTACGAGGCGTTGCTGACCCTGGAGGGCGTCAACCTTGCGGGGCTCTGCTGCCCTTCCCTCCCCCACCCGCTCGACGAGCAAGGTCACAGGCCTTGTCCGCCCCCAGGCGGGACTCTCTTACCATGATGCCCAGGAACTCATGAGCACCCTCTTTATCAGTGACATTCACCTCAGCCAAGGCAGGCCCGACATGACGGCGGCCCTGGTGCGCTTTCTGGCCGAAGACGCGCCCGGGGCCGACGCCCTCTATGTGCTGGGGGATCTGTTCGAATTCTGGATTGGGGACGACGACCCCAACCCGCTCCACCGCGAGGTGGCCGATGCCTTTCTCGCCCTGAGCCAGCAAGGGGTGCCCCTCTATTTCATTCACGGCAACCGCGACTTCCTCTTGGGGCGCCAATTTGCCAAACGGGCCGGCATGACCCTGCTCGGCGACCCCTGCGTCATCGAGCTGTACGGCGAGCGGGTGCTGCTGAGCCACGGGGATCTGCTCTGCACCCGGGATGAGGGCTACCAGAAGTTTCGCCGCATCACACAACTCAAGTGGCTGCGCTGGCTCTTCCTGCGCCTGCCGCTCTCGCGCCGCCAGGCCATCGCCCACAAGATGCGCGGCCAGAGCCAGATGGAGAATGCCCACAAGAGCCAGATCATCATGGACGTGACCCCGGAGGCGGTGGACGACATGCTGCGCCAGCACGGCTGCCGCCTGATGATCCACGGCCACACCCACAGACCCGCCATCCACGACTTCACCCTGGATGGGCGTGCGGCGCGGCGCATCGTGCTGGGGGACTGGTTCGAGCAGGGGTCGGTGCTGGTGTGCTCCCCCGCCGGGCAGCGCCTCGACACCCGCGCGCTTGGCTGAAGTCCTCTGCCTGCCATGGTCAGGAGCGAGTCTCATATGACCGTTTCTGACTCACGCCGTGCTGCGGCGGGATACAAGCAGGATGCCTGCATATACTCTGGTTCTCTGCACACAACGAGGAGATGACCATGGGATTTCTTACTTGGGTGGTACTGGGGCTGATCGTCGGCATCCTGGCTAAATGGATCATGCCGGGCAAGGATGGCGGCGGTTTCTTCATGACGGTGATCCTGGGGGTGGTCGGCGCCATGGTGGGGGGCTATGTCAGCACCCTGCTCGGGATGGGAACGGTCACCGGCTTCAACCTGCCGAGCATCATCATCGCCACCGTTGGCGCCCTGATCGTGCTGTTTGTCTACAACAAGCTGCGCAGTTGAGGCGCAGCCACCCATCGATGCGAGGGCGCCACTGGCGCCCTCGCTGTTTTCTGCCCCGCTGGCTCCAGCTTGTCTCGACTACCCGATCTCATCCACTCGTTTCGTCCGTTCGATGCCGCGCTTGCATCATTTCTAGTTGAGGCGTCTAATAAGCCCCATGCAAGCCAATGACCCCCTGCCCCGCCGCCCTCGCGGCCGCCCTGCCCAGCACGGGCACACCTATGCCGACACCCGGGATCTGTTGATCCGCCGGGGCATGGAGCTGCTGACCGAACAGGGCATCGCCGCCACCTCCATCGAGCGGGTGTTGCAGTCGACCGGGATCCCCAAGGGCTCCTTCTATCACTACTTCGCCACCAAGCACGACTTCACTCTGGCGGTCATGGATGCCTATCACCACTACTTCTGCCGCAAGCTGACGCGCTATCTGGAGGATGAGAGCCTGCCCCCCCTGGCCCGTCTTGTTGCCTTCGTCGACAGCGCCTGCCGGGGCATGACCCGGTTTGCGTTCCAGCGGGGCTGCCTCGTGGGCAACCTGGGTCAGGAGGTGGTGCAGCTCTCCCCCGAGCTGTGCCTGCGCCTCGAGCAGATCCTCCTCGACTGGGAGGTGCTGCTCACCCGCTGCCTGAGGGATGCGGTGACGGCGGGGGAGCTGCCCCCTGATTGTGACTGCCCTGCCCTCGCCCATCAGTTCTGGATCGGCTGGGAAGGGGCCGTACTGCGCGCACGCCTGGTGGGCGATACCGAGCCCATGCTCTCTTTTCTCAATTTTTTCATGAAGTTAGCAAAGTGATTTTTTTACGACGATTAATAGTCAGTCAGTCCAATTAATGGGAGTAGACAAGATGTTCAACGGTATTCTGATCGAGAAAGACGAGGCGGGTTATCGCGCCAGCTACCAGAGCCTCTCCGAGGAGATGTTGCCTGCCGGGGATGTGACCGTGGCGGTAGAGTGGTCTTCCCTCAACTACAAGGATGGCCTGGCCCTCACCGGCGCCTCCCCTGTGGTACGCCGCTTCCCTCTGATCCCCGGCATCGACTTTGCCGGTACCGTGCTGGAGAGCCAGCATCCCGACTGGCACCCCGGCGACAAGGTGGTGCTCAACGGATGGGGCGTGGGCGAGACCCACAGCGGCGGGCTGGCGGAGCGGGCACGGGTCCGGGGCGACTGGCTGGTTGCCCTGCCTGAGCGTTTCCAGCCCCGGGACGCCATGGCCATCGGCACCGCAGGGTACACCGCCATGCTCTGCGTGATGGCGTTGGAGAAGCACGGCATCACACCCGGTGACGGTGACATTCTGGTGACGGGCGCCAACGGCGGCGTGGGCAGCGTGGCGATCACCCTCCTGGCCAAGCTGGGTTATCGAGTGGTGGCCGCCACCGGGCGGCTGAACGAGGCCGACTATCTGACGTCCCTCGGCGCCGCCGAGGTGATCGATCGCGCCGAACTGGCCACGCCGGGACGCCCGCTGGGCAAGGAACGCTGGGCCGGCGTCATCGACACCGTCGGCAGCCACACCCTGGCCAATGCCTGCGCCACTACCCGCTACGGCGGCGCCGTGGCCGCCTGCGGTCTGGCGGGAGGGATGGACTTCCCCTCCACCGTCATGCCCTTCATCCTGCGCGGCGTCACCCTCTATGGCATCGACAGCGTGATGGCACCGCGCCCGCTGCGCCAGCAGGCCTGGGCCCGACTGGCCGAGGATCTCGACCTGACTCGCCTCCATCTCCTCACCCGGGAAGTGCCCCTCTCCCAGGTCGTGACCCTGGGGGATGCCTTCCTGGCAGGCCAGGTGCGCGGCCGGATCCTGGTCAATGTCCAGGGGTGATGACTGACGCGATATGAGCCGGCTCGCCTGACCAGGTCAGGCGAGCCTCTCCAGGGCATTTCGCAGCTACACGGTGGATTTGACCCCATAGGTCCAGACACTTTTTCCCGCTTAGGGTTGTGATACCCGACTGCGCAGAAATTCCCGTGGTGAACGGTATCCCAAGGCGCTGTGCGGGTGGTGCTCGTTATAATGCTCAAACGCGATAGCCAAATTGCCTACCGCTGTTCGGCTATCCGGTTTTGGCATCATCTCGATATAGTCTCGCTTCATCGTCTTCACGAAGCTCTCCGCTATACCGTTACTCTGTGGGCTTCTCACTGCTGTCGTTCTGGGCTCCAACCCGATTTCTCGTGCAAACGCGCGGGTCTCATGGGCTCGATACGCCGAGCCATTATCAGTCAGCCACTCCACCGGTGATGCCGGCAACGAATCCCCAAAGCGATGTTCGACAGACCTCAGCATGACATCTTGCACAGTGTCACTATCGTAACCCCCAGTACTGGCCGCCCAGTCCAACGCTTCCCTATCGCAGCAATCCATGGCGAACGTGACACGTAGTTTTTCACCGTTATCGCAGCGAAACTCGAAGCCATCTGAGCACCACCGTCGATTGCTCTCCTTGACGGCAACACGCCCCTTATGTGCCTGCTGGGCCAATGGTGCAGCTGGTTTTCTTTCCAGCAGCAAGCCATGTTCGCGCATGACGCGATATACCCGCTTAGCGTTTACCACAGGTTGTTCTGTTGCCTCAGACTGACGCCGTAACAGCGCCCAGACCCGGCGATAGCCATAGGAGGGAAGCTCTGCCATCGCCTCCATGATACGGCCAAGTAAGGCTGCATCATCACGCTGGCGATGATGACGACCATCTTGCCAACCCGGTTTTCGATGAACACGAACGGATAGCTGCGCACGCGATACATTAAGAGCCTGGCTCACAGCACTTAATCGTCGTCCCCCGGCAACAAGGGCGCATGCGCAATCCATTTTTTTGCTCGACCATACTCCACGGCTTCTTTGAGGATCTCGTTCTCCATGGTCTTCTTCCCGAGCAGACGCTGAAGCTCTCGGATCTGCTTGATGGCAGCAGCCAACTCGGAAGCAGGAACAACATCCTCACCGGCGGTGATCGCCGTGAGAGACCCTTCTTGGAATTGCTTACGCCATTTGAAAAGCTGGTTTGCGTTGACGTCGTGCAAGCGAGCAACATGAGAGACGGTCATCCCGGGCTCAAAGGTCTGCTGCACGATGGCGATCTTTTCTTGTGGAGTCCGGCGTCGACGGCGCTCGGCCCCTGTTAACACTTCGACCATCTTCTCGTTGTGACTAAATAGCTGTTCCGAATAGTAGATCACAGGAAGAAGGGAACTCAGTCCAGTTTGTGCGATCTCATTAGGCGCGAAACAAAACAAGCCACACCAAAAGGACTGAGTTGATGCCTATCCTACCACCCCTGCCACGACCACAACGGCGCCGCATTCACAAAATCATCCATGCCACGCGTGATAAAGGGCATGCTCGTCGCTTGATGGCCATCTTGCTGTTACATGAAGGACGCACGATCACTGATGTTCATCACCTTACCGGCGCTGCTCGCTCGACCATCGGCCGTTGGCTTCGGTGGTATCGGGATGAAGGTGTGGGGGCGTTAGAAGCCTTACCGGCTGGCCGTGCCCCGATCTTACCTGTCGCCAAGATTGTCACCTTACTGGTGCTGCTCATGCAGTTTTCTCCGCAAGATTTTGGTTATCAGCGCAGCCGTTGGTGTACCGAACTATTGGCTATCAAAATCAATCGGTTAATGGGGCTCAATATGGCAGCCTCCACGCTCCGCCGATGGTTACCGCATATGGGCATTGTCTGGCGAAGGCCCGTGCCGACCTTGCGGATAAAAGACCCTGCCTATCAGGAGAAAATGGCTAATATCGACGCGGCACTGGCCCGCTGTGATGCAGATAATCCGGTGTTTTATGAGGATGAAGTCGATATAGACCTTAATCCCAAATTAGGGGCCGACTGGATGTTCAGAGCGCAGCAAAAGCGGGTTGTCACACCTGGAAAGAACGCCAAACATTACCTGGCAGGCGTTCTCCATGCAGGCAATGGAAGAGTACTTTACGTCAGCGGGATAAAGAAAAACTCATCGCTGTTTATCGCCATGCTGGAAAAGCTGCGTCGCCACTACCGACGAGCCAAAACCATCACACTGATCCTCGATAACTACATCATTCACAAAAGCAAACAGACCGAGCGATGGTTGAAGAAGAACCCCAAGTTCTGCCTGGTGTTCCAGCCAGTTTACAGCCCTTGGGTTAATCACATCGAACGGCTGTGGCACAAGTTACATGAAACCATCACGCGCAATCATCAATGCAGAGGAATGGCCAGCCTGCTGGCCCAAGTGAAACACTTCATGGATACCGTGTCTCCTTTCCCGGGGAATGGCTATGGTACAGCGAAGGTGTAGCACTATTGGGATCAGTTATTTAGTACTGAACATAGCTCCAAGACTACCTCTTAAGTTAAGAGGGGCGAAGTGTCTGGATCTTCAAGGGGCCAATCTACACGGAACGTCACCCCTCCTTCCCATCGTCCATGACAATGGACAACAGATGCGTTCAAATACTCAAGTGCAGGTTTCCCGGACAGAGGGACCGAAACACCTCTATATGCCGCACCTTCCCGCTGCACGCCCTCCCCCATCGATGCAGACAACCGTCACTCCTCACCGACAAGCCCCTGCCCTGGATACCCGTATTCGCCGAAATGAAGCCCTGTTCGCCCACGACTGCGAACCATTGTCTTGCCCACTGACAGACCCCCGTTAAACAATCGATGCATCGAACAAATAATTCAGAATAGGAATACGTTTTATTTATCACCGCATATAAAAAGGGCGCATCATCTTGTATTAAACCTGTTTTTTGTATGGAAAAGCCCGAATCAAATGACAGGGGTGCATTACACTCAAAACGACGCTTCATACTCAGAAAGTGTGAAGGGTTCGTCAACGAAGAGATGTCGGATGATTCTATTTTCTTGGCTGGGGTGTACTTATGTTCGACTCGAAACTTAAAAAAGAGCTGGCAGCAGAACGAGAGAGAGCCTTGAAAAGCGAGGCACTGGATCATGCCATGCACGATCATCTTCCCATGATTGAATTCACTACCGATGGTTATATTCTCGATGCCAGCCTGCTTTTTCTTCATTCCGTCGGCTACTCCCTCAATGAGATCGTGCAGCAGCATCACGCCATGTTCTGCATGAAAGAAGATACCGACTCTCCCTCCTATCGGGAATTCTGGCGAGATCTGGCAAATGGGCACAGCCAGCATGGCACCTTCCACCGGGTTGGCAAACAAGGCAAGGAAATATGGCTGGAAGCCACCTATTTCCCCGTCAGCCAGGGCGGAAAAATAATCAAGATCATCAAAATAGCGTCAGATGTGACAGTGCAACATGATCTGCTCATGACTCAAAAAGCAACCTGATTACCCATGATTAGCAGTCACCACGAGCTATACTGATCTTACGTACAGTTACTGAGGTGCGAGATCATGGCCAAAAGCAAAGTCCAATTCCAGAAAGGCTACAGCCTGTTTGATTTTTTCAAGGACTATGGCACTGAAGCGCAGTGCGAAAACGCGCTGCTTGCTTGGCGTTTTCCGAACGGTTTCATCTGTCCTGAGTGCGCCAACAAGACCTGCTGTCGCCTGAAAAGTCGGCCACGCGTGCTGCAATGCAATAACTGCCGTCACCAGATGTCATTGACTGGAAAAACGATTTTTGCAAACACCAAACTCCCACTGACCAAGTGGTTTCTGGCGATGCAGCTGCTGTCACAGACCAAAACTGGCTTGTCAGCGATGGAGCTAAAGCGCCAGTTGGACGTCAAATATGACACCGCCTGGATGCTCAAGCACAAGCTGCTGCAAGCCATGAAAGAGTCCGATGACAAGCAGCCCATCAGCGGCATCATTCAGCTCGATGATGTCTACTGGGGTGGAGAGCGCCGTGGTGGCAAACGAGGTCGCGGCGCGGCAGGCAAGACGCCGTTTGTGGCAGCAGTAGCCCTGAACAAGGAAGGGCATCCAATCAAGATGCGGATGACGGTGGTCGATGGTTTCAAAACCAACGTCATTGCTGATTGGGCAAAACGGCATCTTGCTAGTGGTAGCGCGGTGATATCCGATGGATTGGCCTGTTTCAAAGCGGTCAAGGAGGCCAATTGTGAGCACCTGGGTGTTGTCACCGGGGGCAACCTTGATTTGCTGGATCATCCGGCATTCAACTGGGTAAACACGATGATAGGGAATGTGAAGAACTCGCTGCGGGGCAGTTGTCATAAGCTCGGAGCGAAGCATTTACCAAGGCATCTTGCGGAATACTGCTTCCGGTTTAATCATCGTTTTGACCTCAAGAGCATGTTGGTTGAATTGGGGCATGCAGTCGTGGCAAGCCCTCCGATGCCATATCGGCTCTTGAAGCTGGCTGAGGGTCATGGGTAATCAGGAAAAGCAATATTTGAGGCGCTGGATCGTTCCCTTGCCGTCATCGAGTTTGAACCGACTGGTGTTATTATTTCCGCCAACCGTAATTTCCTGGATACCATGGGCTATCGACTCGATGAAATTAAAGGCCATCAACATCGCATGTTTTGTGATGAGCTGTTTTATCGGGAACATCCCGATTTCTGGCAGGAGCTGGCTCAGGGGACGTTCAAATCGGGGCGCTTTCAGCGATTTGATAAAAAAGGCCATGAAGTCTGGCTGGAGGCAACCTACAACGCTGTGCGGGGCAGCCATGGCAAGGTGATCAAGGTCATCAAGTTTGCCTCCAATATCACCCCGCAGATCAGCAAAGATCAGGCAGTACAACATGTGGCCAAGGTGGCAAATGAAACATCTGTCACAACCAAATCCTCCGCCATCAAAGGAGAGGAGATGTTGACCACCGTCGTCTCCACATCGGACAATATTGTCAGGCAGATGGAACATGCCAGCACCTTGATGAGCAAGCTCCACGCTCAATCCCAGAATATCACCGCCATCGTATCCACCATCAGCAGCATTGCAGACCAGACCAACCTGCTCGCGCTCAATGCCGCCATCGAAGCGGCGAGAGCCGGCGAACAAGGCAGAGGCTTTGCCGTCGTGGCCGATGAAGTTCGTCAACTGGCGGCAAGAACCTCCCTATCGACCAACGAAATAGCCAATGTCGTCAGCCAGAATCAGCAGCTCACCAGGCAGGTCAGCGAGCAGATCCAGTCCGCAGCAGACGGTGCCATCCACGGGCAAAAGCAGATCGATGACGTTGCAAAAGTGATGGAGGAGATAAGACACGGAGCAGAAGAGGTGTCGACCATCATCTCGGAACTCTAGAGAATTCTGGGAAGCACTCAGGAGCCTGCCATCGAGCAGGCTCTTTGATGTTCACACCAGGGTGTCGTAGCTTGGCACGTGCAGATTCAAGAGATGAACCGACTCTTCAGGTCGCTGCCATTCTGGCTGTCAATTAGCTAGTAACAAAAAGGCCACTATTGCTAGTGGCCTTATTAACTCTTTGATTTTAATGGTGCCTGAGGCCGGAATCGAACCGGCACGACGCGAACGTCGAGGGATTTTAAATCCCTTGTGTCTACCGATTTCACCACTCAGGCACCGCAATCGGTATCAAGTCCGCGGGCGGGCTTGTCAATATGGAGGCACGTTCCGGAGTCGAACCGGACTAAACGGATTTGCAATCCGCTGCATAACCGCTTTGCTAACGCGCCATGCAAAAGAGAGAAACTCTCTATTGTCTGAATTTGGAGCGGGAAACGAGACTCGAACTCGCGACCCCGACCTTGGCAAGGTCGTGCTCTACCAACTGAGCTATTCCCGCATCGGTCTGGCTGACTGCCTGACTGTGAGAACGCATTCTAGCGATGTTCCCCGCCCAGTCAACCAAAAACATTTAATACGCTGATCGTTCGGGTGTTTTTTACCCTTGTCCCACACTTTTGGCGCTCATGGCCGTTTCTCGGCGCCAGTGGCAGAGAAACGGCCATCTTCCCGTCGGGACTAGAACCGGGAGTGGTAGCTGAGATCGCCCCAGGCAGCCTTCATGTACTGGAACATGGACCAGAAGGTGAGCACGGTGGCCACGTAGAGCAGCACATAGGCGAGCCACACCATCCAGATGTCGTACTGCCAGATGAGGCCGGTGAGCGACACCATCTGGATCATGGTCTTCCATTTGCCAATCCAGCTGACCGCCACCGAGGAGCGCTTGCCAAGCTCGGCCATCCATTCACGCAGGGCGGAGATGATGATCTCCCGGCCAATCATGGTCATGGCGGGGATGGTGACCCAGACGGTGTTGTAGTGCTCGACGATGACCACCAGGGCCGCCGCCACCATGATCTTGTCGGCTACCGGATCGAGGAAGGCGCCAAAGGCGGTGGACTGGTTCAGCTTGCGGGCAAGATAGCCGTCAAACCAGTCGGTTGCGGCCGCCAGGATAAAGACGATGGCCGCCGCCATGTAGGACCACTGATAGGGAAGGTAGAACAGGATGACGAAGACGGGTATGAGCAAAATCCGAAAGAACGTCAGCAGGTTAGGAATATTTGTCATTATTTTCAGCCACTTCTTGTATGCCGCTACATGGTAGCCCCAAGCCGATCGCGGATGCAACCGAACTGGCGCCCGCCTTGGTCCATTAATCCATCAATAACCTCAGGATGCCGGTCATTATGGCATTTGGGAGCCCCCTGCGTCACGGCTCTTGTGCGCAGGCAGCACGCCCTGATGCCCCCTGGCGTGACCTCCTTCACACCAAAGGCAGCGCTAGAGCGAGTGCAATGCGTCGTGAATGGACTGGGCCAGCTCCTGGCTGATGCCGGGCACCTTGGCGAGCTCGTCCACCCCGGCTTTTTTCACCTCCTGCAAGCCACCCAGGTATTTGAGCAGCGCCTGCCGCCGTTTCGGCCCCACCCCGGGAATCTCTTCCAGGGTACTGGTAGTGCGGGCCTTTGCCCGCCTGGCCCGGTGGCCCGTGATGGCAAAGCGGTGGGATTCGTCGCGAATGTGCTGGATGAGGTGCAAGGCGGGCATATCTGCCGGCAGGTGCAGCTCTTCGTGGCTGTCCCCCAGGATCAGGGTCTCCAGCCCCGCCTTGCGCGTCACCCCCTTGGCGATGCCCACCAGCAGCGGATATTTGCCGCCGAGAAACTCCAGCTGGCGCGCCAGGATCTCCTCCGCGCGGCGCAACTGGCCGAGACCGCCGTCGATGAACAGCACATCCGGCACCTTGTCCGGCTCCTGCTGCTTGCCAAAGCGACGCTCCAGCGCCTGCTCCATGGCGGCATAGTCATCCCCGCCGGTGATACCGTCGATGTTGAAGCGGCGGTATTCCGAGGAGAGCGGCCCCTCCCGGTTGAACACCACGCAGGAGGCCACAGTGCGCTCCCCCATGGTGTGGGAGATATCGAAGCACTCCATGCGGGCGATGGGGCTTTCGAGCTCCAGCAGCTCCTCCAGCTGATCGTAACGGGCGGTGATGGTGCTCTTGTGGGCGAGGCGCGAGCGCAGCGCAGTCTGGGCGTTGATGGAGGCAAGCTTGATGAAGCGGGCCCGTTCGCTGCGCGTCCGGCTCACCACCCGCACCTTGTAGCCGGCGGTCTGGCTCAGGGTGTCGGCGATGACGCTCTCATCCTCCAGCGCCACGTCCAGCAGTACCTCGCTCGGGATCTGCCGTCCCCCCTGCCCCGACAGATAGAACTGCAGCAGGAAGGATTGCACCACCTCGTCAAACTGGGTATCGGCCGGCACTTTCGGGAAGTAGCTGCGCGATCCCAGCACCTTGCCCTGGCGGATGAAGAGCACGTGGATGCAGGCGGTCCCCTGCTCGAAGGCCACCCCCACCACGTCGAGCTCGTCCAGCACGTTGCCGCTCACAGACTGCTGCTCGGTGACCCGGCGCAGGGCCTGGATCTGATCCCGGTAGCGGGCCGCCTCCTCGAAGCGCAGATCGCCGCTGGCGGACTCCATCTTGCCCACCAGTTCGCCGATCACCTGCTGGTTCTTGCCCGCGAGGAACAGCTTGGCCAGCGCCACCTGCTGGGCATACTCGGCCTCGCTCACCAGCCCCGCCACGCAGGGGCCGGCGCAGCGCTTGAGCTGGTAGAGCAGGCAGGGGCGGGTACGGTTGGCATAGACCGCATCCTCGCACTGGCGCACCGGGAAGATCTTCTGCATCAGGTGCAGGCTCTCGCGTACCGCGCCGCCGGAGGGGTAAGGGCCGAAATACTCCCCCTTCACCTTGCGGACGCCGCGATGGACGCCGATGCGCGGGTGCCGATGGTCGGTGATGATGATCCAGGGGTAGGACTTGTCATCCCGCAGCAGCACGTTGTAGCGGGGCTGGTACTGCTTGATGAGGTTGTGCTCGAGGATCAGCGCCTCGGTCTCGGTGTGCGTGACCGTTACCTGCACATCGGCAATCTGGCGCACCAGGGTGCGGGTCTTGATGCTGTCGACGTTGGCCCGAAAGTAGGAGGCGAGCCGTTTCTTGAGATCCTTGGCCTTGCCCACGTAGATGACGGTGCCGCCGCTGTCGTACATGCGGTAGACACCGCTCTGGTGGGTGACGGCGCTCAGAAACGCCTTGCTGTCAAAATGGGGCTCGGGAGAGAGGGTCATCGGCAACTCGACTCAACGGATGAATGCAAAAAGACGGGGAGAGCATACTGCCCACAGCCTGCAAAAAGCAAAAGGCGGCCGGTGCCGCCTTTGGTGTCCACACGCCCCCGTTACAGGGTATCGGCATCCAGCATGCCATAACGAATGGCCAGATGGGTCAGCTCCACGTCACCGTTGATCCCCAGCTTGCTGAACAGGCGGTAGCGGTAGCTGTTGACCGTCTTCGGGCTCAGGTTGAGCTGCTCGGAGATGTCGGTCACCTTCTGCCCCTTGGTGATCATCATCATGATCTGCAGCTCCCGCTCGGAGAGGGACTTGAAGGGGTTCTCGTCGGCGGAGGCGAACTGGCTCAGGGCCATCTGCTGGGCGATCTCCGGGGAGATGTAACGCTGACCGGAGTGGACCAGGCGAATGGCGTGGATCATCTCGTCCGGCGCGGCCCCCTTGGTGAGGTACCCGGCGGCGCCCGCCTGCATCACCTTGGTGGGGAACGGATTTTCTGAATGAATGGTCAGCACTATGATGCGTACATCGGGGCGGATCCGCAGGATCTTGCGGGTCGCTTCCAGACCGCCGATGCCCGGCATGTTCATGTCCATCAGGATCACATCGGGGTGATGTTGCCGACAGAAGGCCACCGCGGTTTCCCCGCTCTGCGCCTCGCCCACCACCTTGATCCCGCGGACGTCTTCCAAAATGCGTCTTATCCCTGTACGCACCAACTCATGATCATCGACCAGGAATACATTAATCACCCAAACACCCCGTTTTTTATCTCGTTATATGCCAGTTAGGGTTAACACGGCGTCTTGCATCATAACCAAACTCGATGATTTGGCAAACCATGGGCGGGAAAAGTTTGAAATTGCTCGTAAAATCCGTTTTAAATCAAATTATTATACAAAGAATCAATTAAAAAACGGCGCCCTGGGGCGCCGTATTGCATCAAAGCCGTTCCGCCAGCCTCAACCGGCCAGCAGTGCTCGCACCTTGTCGAGATCGGCCTGGGTGTCCACCCCCACCGGCGGGGCTTGCAGCGCCTGGGCCACGTGGATCTTCTCCCCGTACCAGAGCACCCGCAGCTGCTCCAGGGCTTCGACCTGCTCGAGCACGCTCGGTGCCCAGTCCACGTAACGCTGGATGAAGCCGGCGCGATAGGCGTAGATGCCGATGTGGCGTTGGTAGTGATCGCCAATCTGCTCGCGGCTCCCCGCAACGCGATCGCTGGCCGCAAAGCGGTCCCGATCCCAGGGGATGCTGGCGCGACTGAAATAGAGGGCATACCCCTCCCGGTCGGTCACCACCTTGACGGCATTGGGATTGAACGCCTCTTCGGCATCCCTGATCGGCACCGACAGCGTCGCCATGGGCGCGCTGGCCGCGGCCAGGTTGTCCGCCACCTGGCGGATAATGACGGGGGGAATGAGGGGCTCGTCCCCCTGCACGTTGACGATGATGGTATCGGCGGCAAAGCCGTAGTGACGGCACACCTCGGCCAGACGCTCGGTGCCGGACTGGTGATCCGGTGAGGTCATGCACACCTCGAACCCGGCAGCGGCGGCAAAGGGGGCCAGGACCTGCTGCACCCGCTCGTCATCGGTGGCGACGATCACCCGATCGGCACCCGATTGCAGGGCCTTCTCCACCACGTGCTGCACCATGGGCTTGCCGTGAATGTCGGCCAGCGGCTTGCCCGGCAGCCGGGTGGAGGCGTAACGGGCAGGAATGACGACGACGAAACTCATGGCTTCAGCTCTTCCAGCGCCAGGTGACGGGCCCGGTTCTCCAGCAGCACCGGGATCCCCTCCTCCAGGGGATAGGCCAGTCTGTCGAAACGGCAGATGAGCTCCTGAGGGCCCTCGGCGTGCGCTTGATAGTGCAGTTTCCCCTTGCAGACCGGGCAGGCGATGATGTCGAGCAATTTAATATCCAGTGCCACAACGAAACTCCTTTAACGATTTCCCACAGGCGATCTTGCCTGGCATGTCAATGTGCAGGGCCAGCCCCCGAGTCCGGGCGCTGGCCGTCTGTTCCAATCCGGTGGCACCCCGTCAGGGCGCCTGGTGCCCGTTCCCTCTTCCGGGCTGCGGGCCCAGGGTGCGCAGCAGCGCCTCCCCCAGGGCATCGGGCAGCTCGGCGCTGACCGGCAGATACCACCAGTTGTCCGGGGCGAAGGGGCGGCACTTGACCGCATCCTTCTCGGTCATCAGCAAGGGGCGCTGGCCGAAGCGGGCCAGCAGCTCGGCGGCGTCGAACGCCTGGTGATCCCCGTAGCCGACACTCTGCACCAGCTCGTAACCAAGGGCGGTCAGGGTGGCGAAGAAACGGGGGGGATGGCCGATGCCTGCCAGGGCATCCACCGGCCCCGAGAGGGGGGCCGTGAGAGGCGCATCATCGCACACCCGGCGCAGGGTATCCGGCACCAGGCGCATGGCGTATTCGCCACGGGCGGGTTCGCCGCCGTTGCAGATGATGGCGTCCACCCGCTTGAGGCGGGTCGTGGGCTCGCGCAGCGGCCCCATGGGCAGCAGACAGCCATTGCCAAAGCGGCGCGCACCGTCCACCACCACCAGTTCGATGTCACGGGCCAGGGCATAGTGCTGCAGGCCGTCGTCGGTGACGATGATGTCCACCTCACCGCTTTGCTCCAGCAACCGCACAGCATCGGCCCGTCTGGGGGCCACCGCCACGGGGCAGCCGCAGCGTCTGGCGATGAGCACGGGCTCATCCCCGGCCTCGGCCGGGGTACTGCTCTCATCCAGTCGATAGGGGTAATGGGGCGCCTTGCCGCCATAGCCGCGGCTCACCACGCCCGGGCGCCAGCCCCGGGCCTGGAGTTGTTCCACCAGCCAGACCACCACCGGGGTCTTGCCGTTGCCCCCCACCGAGAGATTGCCCACCACCACCACCGGCAGGGTGGCCCGATAGGCGCTGAACCAGCCCCGGCGATACCCCAGACGGCGGACGCCGCTGATGAGGGCAAACAGCAGGGCGAAGGGGGCCAGCCCCCAGCGCCAGAGGCTGTTCCCGTACCAGAGTCTGGCCAGCATCAGCCCTTGTTACCCGTGGCTGTATTACCAAACTGAATGGCTCGCAGCTGGGCATAAGTACCATGCATGTCCATCAGGGTTTGGTGGTTGCCGCGCTCGACGATGTGTCCTTCGTCGATCACCAGGATCTCGTCCGCCTTCTCGATGGTGGAGAGGCGGTGGGCGATCACGAGGGAAGTGCGCGCCTTGCACAGCTCGTCGATGGCCGCCTGGATGTGGCGCTCGGACTCGGTGTCCAGGGCCGAGGTGGCTTCGTCCAGCAGCAGCACCGGGGAGTCCCGCAGCAGGGCGCGGGCGATGGCGATGCGCTGGCGCTGGCCGCCGGAGAGGGAGGCGCCGTTCTCGCCGATGACGGTGTCATAGCCTTCCGGCATCTTGCTGACGAAGTCGTCCGCATGGGCGATGCGGGCCGCCTGCTTGATCTCGTCGCGGCTGTACTTCTCTTCCGCCGCGTAGGCGATGTTGTTGGCCACGGAGTCGTTGAACAGATGCACGTGCTGGGAGACCAGGGCGTACTGCTTGCGCAGCTCGCTCAGGCGGTATTCGCGGATGTTGACGCCATCCAGCAGAATTTCCCCCTCTTCGATGTCATAGAAGCGGGTCAGGAGGCTCGCGATGGTGCTCTTGCCGGAACCGGAACGCCCCACCAGGGCCACCGATTTGCCTGCCTCCACCTTGAAGCTGATGTTGCGCAGCGCTGGTGTCTCCTTGGTCGGGTAGGTGAAGGTGACGTTGCGAAACTCGATTTCACCTCGGGCACGTTCCAGGGTGCGGGTGCCGGTGTCCTGCTCCGGGGTGGAGTCCAGCAGACCGAACAGGCTCTGGCAGGCGGTGATGCCGCGCTGGAACTGGTTGTTCACGTCGGTCAGGCTTTTCAGCGGCTTGAGCAGCATCATCATGGAGGTGACCATGACGGTGAAGGTGCCCGCAGTCAGGGTCGCCTTGACGCTGTCGATGGTGGCGACGTAGAGGAAGACCGCAAGAGCCACGGAGGCCACCATCTGGACGATGGGGCTGCCGATGGCGTCGGCGGCGACCATCTTCATGGTCTGCTGGCGCATCCGGTTGCTCACCTGGTAGAAGCGCTTGTCCTCCACCTCCTGACCCCCGAACATCAGCACCTCTTTGTGCCCCTTGAGCATCTGCTCGGTGGAGGTGGTGATGTCACCCACCGCCTGCTGGATGTGGCGGCTTATCTTGCGAAAACGTCGGCTGATGATGCTGATGAGGATCCCGACCAGGGGCCCCACCACCAGGAAGATCACCGACAACTGCCAGGAGTGCCAGAACATCAGGCCCAGCAGGCCGATGACAGTGGCCCCTTCCCGCACCAGGGAGACCAGGGTCGAGCTCGCGGCGGACGACACCTGACCGGCGTCATAGGTCACCTTGGAGAGCAGGTTGCCGGTGTTCTGGCGGTCGAAGAAGCTCATGGGCATGGCCATCAGGTGGCTGAACACCTGCTGCTGCAGGCGCATCACCACGTGGTTGCCGACCCAGGCCATGCAGTAGTTGGAGAGGAAGGCGGCGCAGCCGCGCAGAGCCACGATGCCGAGGACGAAGAAGGGCATCCACTTGAGCACGCTGCTGTCGTTGCCGTTGAGCCCCTGATCGATAAGCGGTTTGATGGAGTAGACGAAGGTGGTATCCACGGCCGCGTAACCCAGCATGCCAATGATGCCGCCCACCAGACCCAGCTTGCGATCCCGGACATAACCGAGCAGGCGCTTGAAGACGGTCCAGCTCTCTTGTGAGGTTTCTTGTTGCATGAATAGCCGTTAATAAGGGAAATGACGGGCTATTCTAGCCAAACCTTGGAGCTACACCAAGCGCCGCTGGCGCGATGGCTACAACCCGGGTCACAAATGAAGGCCGCCCCTTGCCGGGCTGGCTCACCGGATCCTCACTCCCTTCCCCATACCTGCGGCTGCCACCAGGGGCCGCCACGCCTGTACCAGGGCCCCTGCTCCCGCTCGGCCCGGATCCTGAGCCCCGCGTCCCCCGGCTCGATCAGGATGGCGCCCGCCTCCCCCGTGACCCACTGCCGCGCCCCCTGGTATCGCGCCACCACCTCGGGGCGGGGAAAGCCCCACTGGTTCATGAAGCCTGCGCTGTGCACCACGAAGGCAGGTTTCACCGCCGCCACGAAGGGGGCCGTGGAGGAGGTGCGACTGCCATGATGCGGGCTCACCAGCAGGGTGCTGGCCAGCCCCGCGCCCTCCCCCTCCTCCAGCGCCTGCGCCAGCAGGCGGCGCTCCGCCTGCTGCTCGATGTCGCCGCTCAGCAGCAGCCGATGGCGCCCGTCGTCCAGCTGCACCACGCAACTGTCGTTGTTGCGCCCTGCCCCGGCTGCCAGGGGCCAGAGCACCCGCACATCCAGCCCCTGCCAGTGCCACTGCTGACCTCGGCGGCAGGCCTGGGTAGCCGGTGTAAAGGGGAAGGAGGAGAGCTCCCGGCGTACCGCCATGCTCTGCAGCAGAGCCTGCCGGTTGCCCGCGTGATCCCTGTCTCTGTGGCTGATGATCAGGGTGTCGATCACCCGGATGCCGAGCCGGTTGAGCAGGGGCAGGATGGCCGCATCCGCCATGTTGTAGCCCCCGGGGTAGCGATCCCCGGTATCAAACAGGATGGCCCGCTCCCCCCGGGTGACGAGCACCGAGAGCCCCTGCCCCACGTCCAGCACCCTCACCTGCCAGGAAGCGGGAGCAGGCCAGAGGGCGAGCAGCATGGCCGCCGCCACTGGCCCCCCCAGGGCGCGCCCTCCCGGCAGGTGCCATCCCGTCCACAGCAGGATCAGCAGGGCGCTGGCGGGCATCAGCCAACCGGGCACCGGCCACCAGAGCTGCAGGCGATCCGCCAGCTGCGTGAGCCCCCACAGCACCCACTCCAGGCCGAAGGCGGAGACCCAGAGCAGGCCGTGGGCCAGCAACGTGGAGAGGGGCGCCACCAGCACGCCGATGAGCGCCAGGGGAATGATGACAAGGCAGAACAGCGGCAGTGCCAGCAGATTGAGCAGAAACGCCAGGGGCGCCATCCCCTCGAACAGCAGCAGTTGCAGGGGCAGCAATCCGAGCAGCAGCAGAAGTTGCAGCCGCACCAGGCCGGGGCGATCGTGCAACAGGCTCGCCAGCAACAGCAGGGCCACCGCCAGAAAAGAGAGCCAGAACCCCGCCGAATAGAGGGCGAAAGGGTCCCACAATGTCAGCACCACAAAGGCCCACAGCCAGATCCGGTGGCTCGGCCAGTCCCGCTTTAGCCAGCGCAGCAGGCTCCACACCAGCACCATGATGAGGGCACGCTCGGTGGCCACCGCAAACCCCGCCAGCCAGCTGTAGGTGGCCGCGAACAGGAGTGACACGCAGATAGCCCCGCGCAGCCCGAACAGCCGCCCGAGCCACCAGCCGAGCACCGCTACCAGAGCAATATGCTGGCCCGAGATGGCGATGATGTGGGTCAGGCCGCTGCCGCGAAAGAGTTCCCACTGGGCATCCGTGATCCCTCCCTGTTCCCCGAAGGTGAGGGCCGCCAGCAGGGGGGCCTGCGCCATCCCCTCCCAGGCGCGACTCGCCGCCGCCAGCCAGCGATCGCGCACACCTGGGGGCACGGCATCCAGGGCGATGACCCGGCGCAGGTTGCCGGTGGCGGTGATCCCCTTGCCAAGGAGCAGGCGCCGCCCATCCATCCCCGCTTCGTTGGCCAGGCCATGGGCCGGCTTGAGAGAGGTCACCAGGGTGACGCGGCTGCCGGCAGGCAACGGCGGCAACACCTGATAGGCATTGACCCGCACCAGGGGTGGCACGATGAGGGGGCGATCGTCCAGGGTGTCGAGGCGCAGCAGCAGGCGCGCAAATTTATCCCCCTCTTTCTCTCCCGAAGACTCCGTACTTTGCACGTGTGCGGTTATGATGTGGCTCGTTTTTTTGCCAAGCTGATCCAGCCAGGCAAGCCGGTAGTGCAAATTCACCTGCATCCAGAGGATGCCGAGCAGCAGAAACAGCAGCCGCCAGCAACGACCACCGGCGAGGGGGAGCGCGAGCAGCAGCATCAGGCCACCCCATTCCCATGAAGGCAGCCATGGCCAAAGCAGTGAGGAGCTTGCCCCCAGGGCAAACGACAACAGACGCAGATCCATGGAGCAAGTATTTAGCAAGGTTCAGAACATGCCCAAACGAATCATACAGCGCTGGCTACCCGACCCGGCGACCCTCAAGGAACACAAGCACTTGCGACTCTTTGGCAAGCTGCTGCTGGATGCCAACCTCTGGCATCTCAACCGGCGCTCCGCCGCCGGTGCCTGTGCGGTCGGCCTCTTCATGGCCTGGGTGCCCCTCCCCTGCCAGATGCTGCTGGCCGCTGGCGGCGCCATCGCCTGCCGGGTCAACCTGCCCCTCTCGGTGGCCCTGGTCTGGCTCTCCAACCCCCTGACCATGCCACCGCTGTTTTATGGCGCCTATCTGGTGGGCTGCCAGTTGCTGGGGCACCCCTCCCAGCACATCGAGATCACCTTCACCTGGGCCTGGCTGGTGTCGGTGTTCGAGACGGTGGCCCCGCCGCTCTTGCTGGGCTCCCTGGTGCTTGCCCTGCTGAGCGCCCTCGTCGGCTATGTCCTGGTTCGCGCGGGCTGGCGCCTGAGCACGGTGCGCCAGTGGCAAAAACGCAAGGTGGCGCGCCCATGCTGAACCGCTGGTTGGCCCGCTTCAAGATTGACCCCGATACCCTGCGCCAACAGAAGTGGTTCGCCCTCTTTGGCGAGCGACTGCTGACACCCGCCCTCTGGCAAGGGGGAACGCGGGCCCTCTGTGGCGCCGTGGCGGCCGGGCTGTTCGCCAGCTGGGTCCCCATGCCCATGCACTCCCTGGTGGCCGTCGCCCTGGTGCTGGCGTTCAGCTTCAACCTGCCGCTGGCCCTCTTGGCGGTCTGGTTCAACAACCCGCTGACGCTCCCCTTCATGTACCTCTACGCCTATCGTACCGGTTGCCTGGTGCTGAACGAGACGCCAGCCCCCTTCCATCTCACCTGGTCCCTGCACTGGCTGGAGCAGGAAGCGGCTATCCTGGTGCCCCCCTTCCTGCTCGGCAGCCTGCTGCTGGCGGTGCTGAGCGCTGCCGCTGGCGCCTTGCTCACCCTGCTGCTGTTGCAACTGGGCAAACTGACCCGCCCCCGCTAGGTTGCCAGCACGCCGTCCTTGTCTCGGGCGGCGTGCCTTGCCATCGTCTGCCTCTGCCACCACACTCCTTGTAACCCGTTGTTTTTCGACCCCCATTCGAAACAAGGAGCCCACCATGGCCGAACCGCTCACGCTGGCCCATGCCAATGGCAACCCCCTCTCCCTGCTCCCCGCCATGGCCAATCGCCACGGCCTCATCACCGGGGCCACCGGCACCGGCAAGACAGTCACCCTGCAGGTGCTGGCGGAGGGGTTTTCCCGCCTCGGCGTGCCGGTCTTTCTTGCCGACGTGAAGGGGGATCTGAGCGGCCTGGGCGCCGCCGGCACCCCCTCTGCCAAGCTGGATGCCCGTCTGGCCCAGCTCGGCCTTCAGGCACCCGACTTTGCCGCCAGCCCCACCCTGTTCTGGGATCTCTTCGCCGAAGAGGGCCACCCGGTGCGGGCCACCGTCTCCGACATGGGGCCTCTGTTGCTTGCACGCCTGCTCGGCCTCAACGACACCCAGAGCGGGGTGCTGGAGCTGGTGTTCAAGGTGGCGGACGACGAGGGGTTGCTGCTGCTCGATCTGAAAGACCTGCGGGCCATGGTGCAGTTTGCGGGGGAGCACGCCAAGACCCTCACCACCCGCTACGGCAATGTGTCGACCGCCTCCATCGGCGCCATCCTGCGCAACCTCCTCACCCTGGAGAGCGCGGGCGGCAATCACTTCTTCGGCGAGCCCATGCTGGACATCCAGGATCTGATGCAGACTGACGGGGCAGGCCACGGCCATATCAATGTGCTGGCCGCCGGCAAGCTCACCCAGTCCAGCCGCCTCTATGCCTGCTTCCTGCTCTGGCTGCTCTCCGAGCTGTTCGAACAGTTGCCCGAGATAGGGGATCCGGAAAAGCCCGTGCTGGTGTTCTTCTTCGACGAGGCCCACCTGCTGTTCAAGGATGCGCCCAGGGCACTGCTGGAGAAAATTGAGCTGGTGGTGCGCCTCATCCGCTCCAAGGGGGTGGGCGTCTATTTCGTGACCCAGAGTCCGGCCGACATCCCCGACAGCGTGCTGGGGCAGCTTGGCAACCGGGTGCAGCACGCCCTGCGCGCCTTCACCCCGAGCGATCAGAAGGCGGTACGCATCGCCGCCAACACCCTGCGGGCCAACCCTGCCTTCGACGCCGCCGGAGCCATCACTGAACTGGGGGTCGGGGAAGCGCTCATCTCCCTGCTCGACGAGAAGGGGCGGCCCAGCGTGGTGGAGCGCGCCTTCATCGCGCCCCCGGCCAGCCGCATCGGCCCCCTGAGCGCGGCCGAGCGCCAGGCGCTTATTCAGGGCTCATTGCTCTACGGCAGATACGACACCCAGGAGGACAGGGAGTCCGCGTTCGAGCGGCTTCAGGAGGCATCGCCCGCCGCCGATGACGAGACCGCTTCCCCACAGACCGACCAGGGCGGCGGTCTGCTGGATGCCTTGAATGGCATCCTGTTCGGTCGCACCGGCCCCCGTGGTGGCCAGCATGACGGGGTGGTGCAGACCGCCGCCAAGAGCGTGGCCCGCACCCTCGGCAACGAGGTGGGACGCCAGCTGATGCGCGGGGTGCTCGGCTCCCTGCTGGGGAGCAGCAAGCGGCGCCGCTGATGCCGGAAAATGAAAAAGCCCGCCGTGTCGGCGGGCTTTTTATGGCTGAAGCAAGGCGCTTGGCGCAGATGCTTCTCTCTTACAACACCTTGGCGATGGCGTCGCAGAGGGGATCAATGTTGGCGCGGGTGATGCCTGCCACGCTGATCCGGCCGGAGCCGACGATGTAGATGGCGAATTCGCTCTTGAGGCGCTCCACCTGATCCTTGGAGAGACCGGAGAAGGAGAACATGCCGTTCTGTTCGCGGATGAAACTGAAATCCTGGTTCACCCCCCGCTCGGCCAGCTTCTCCACCAGCAGCTCACGCATCTCGCGAATGCGCACCCGCATGGCGGCCACTTCTTCCACCCACTCCGCATAGAGGGCCGGGTCGCTCACCACGGTGGTGACAACGGCGGCGCCGTGTGACGGCGGGTTGGAGTAGTTGGCACGAATGACGGTCTTCACCTGGGTGAAGGCGACGTCGGCCACCGCCTTGGTCGCGCAGACCAGGGTGAAGGCGCCGACCCGCTCGTTGTAGAGGCCGAAGTTCTTGGAGAAGGAGCTTGCCACCAGCAGCTCGTCGTGGCACTCGGCGAAGATGCGAAGGCCTTCGGCATCCTCTTCGATACCCCGGGCGAAGCCCTGATAGGCGAAGTCAAAGAGCGGCAGCCAGCCGGCGGCAGCACTCTGACTGGCCAGGGCACGCCACTGCTCGGTGGTGGGGTCGATACCGGTCGGGTTGTGGCAGCAGCCGTGCAGCAGCACCAGATCCCCCGCCTGCGCGTCAGACAGGGAGGCCTGCATGGCGGCGAAGTCGAGCCCCTTGGTGGCGGCGTCGTAGTACTTGTACCACTTGACGGTCAAACCGGCCGCCTGGAACACGCTGACGTGGTTCGCCCAGGTGGGATCGGAGATCCAGATGGTCTTGGCGAGATTGTTGCGTACCACGAACTCGGCGGCGATGCGCAGGGCACCGGTACCGCCCGGCGCCTGCGCTGTCTTGGCGCGGCCGCTGGTCACCAGGGCGGCATCACGGCCGAACAGCAGTTGCTGCACGATGCGGCCGTATTCGATATTGCCTTCGATACCGAGGTAGTTCTTGGTCTTCTCGTCGGTCAAGAGCTTCTGCTCGGCTTGCTTGACGCAGTGAAGGATAGGAGTGGCACCGGTCTCATCCTTGTAGATACCGACCCCCAGATTGATCTTGTGGCTGCGAGTGTCGGCACGGAAGGCTTCGGTCAGGCCCAGGATCGGATCCGCTGGGGCGGCAACAACCTTTTCAAACATGGTATTCCCTGTAGTCCGTTGAGTTCGTTGGCTGGCAAAGTAGGTTGGCAAACAAAAGCGCCCGTCCAGGGAGCGCTTCGTCAGCTCTTTATACCACTGCCTTCCATAGGGGAAAACCGCTTTCTCGGCGCCGCCTCAACCAATCCCGTGCCAATCCGGTGCCAGGGCACACACCTCGACCGACAGACCCCGATTCGACTCCACCAGATCATTGCACTGCGCCAGCAGCGCACGGGGGATACGGCTCGGCTCCCAGGGCCGGCCATCCCCCAGGGGAACCCCGTAAGCCGCCTTGATGGGCACCAGATCCCGGGGCAACCACCAGCTCGCCGGTCTCCCCAACCGCTGGGCCAATGCCAGTACTCTGTCGACCCCGGCCGGATCCAGGGCGGTGAGGTGGCTCCAGAGGGTCTGGGGCGGCAAGGCGGCGATCAGGGGCTCCAGCGTGCCGGGATCCTCGGCGGGATACCAGACCAGCAGGGCGTCGGCGGGCAGTGGCAACTCGGCGAAGGCGCCGACGGCATCGGTTGTGATCACCCGCTGTATCTCCCCCTCTCCCCAGAGGATCTTGCCAAGCTGCGCCAGGGTGCGGGCTGGCAGCGCCACCTCCCCCAGGGTCTGGAGCCAGGGGGCGGCATCCAGCAGGGTGCCGCCGCTGAGAAACAGGCTGAACGGCCGTGCGGCCCGCAGACGAAGGGGCAGATCACTGCAAAGCCGGATCCCCTTGTCTTCGAAGTCGATCTGCTCGATGGGGCTGAAATGGCCCTCCCCCTTGCGATACAGGGCCGCCAGCACCCGCTCGTTGACCCTCTCCCCCAGTTGCCAGCCGTGGGATTGCAGCCACTCCTCGGGTTCCGGCGGGGCACTGGCCATCTTCGCCAGCATCAGCTCCCGGGTCAGATAGCGGTGCCCGGCAGGGGTGAGCTCATAGTGATGATTGCCAAGGGCCAGCAGCAACTGGTTGTCCCGAAGCATGCCGATGAGCGGCTGCCATTGACGACCGCGAACAGCCTGGGGGCCGCCTCTCAGCAACTGCTGTGCCAGCGCGCGCCACTCGGGGTGGGTGAAATCGATCAAAGGCATCCTTCCCTGTCGGCCAATCTGCTTCAACAAATTGAATAATCTAGCGATTTACCAGAGGAGAACCAAGGGTGCAAAGAAGACAACGTGATATGGCGCAGGGCCAGAGGACGAAAAGTGGTGAAGGGGCCAAAAAACAGAACGGCCAAGCAAGCTTGGCCGTTCATCAACTAAATCAGCGCAGAGGCTAGATTAGAAGTTGTATTGCAGGGCAACAGTGAACTCGTCGTCCTTGTCGTTGATACCCTGGATTTTGTACTCGGTGTACGCCTTGAACTTGGAAGTGAAGTTGTACTGCACGCCCAGCAGGGTTTCGTCGACGATGTCTTCGTAAGAAGAACCGGCGGAGTTGGACAGTACCTTGCCTTCGGCGAAGTTGTAACCGGCCAGGAAGGTCCAGGCGTCAACGTTGTAGGAAGCAGCCAGCTCGTAGCCACGGCCCTTGTCCTTGTTGTTGCCTTGGGTGGTGTTGTCGTAGCTCAGGTCACCCTGGGTGTACATACCGGCGAAGTAGAAACCGTTGATGGCGTAGTGTGCGCCCAGGGCCCACTCTTTCTTGTCGCCAGAAGCGGTGCTGACGGTGCTTTCCAGGTCGGAGTAAGCGTAACCGGCGTTCAGGCCCAGACCGAAGTCGAAGTCGTAGCCAGCAGCAGCGGCGTAGCCGTAGTTGCGCTTGACGTTCGGACCGTAGACGTCGGTTTCCTTGATGCCTTGACCGATGTCAGTAACCTTGACGGCTACGTCATCGTTGGTCTGGTAGGACACTTTGCCCTTGAAGCCACCGAAGGTGTTGGAGTAGATGATCTGGCCTTCTTGACGACCGTCGTAGAAGTTACCTACGTCACCCCATTCGTTGAAGATATCGGTCGGCTCCAGCACGTCGTAGAACGCGGTGTCGGTCTGGCCGAAGATGATCTTGCCGTACTGGGTACCGTCCAGGCCGACGTATACGTGACGGGAGTTGAACTTGTTGTCAGAGTTTTCGGCGGATACTTGCCACTCGGTCTTGGCGATACCGGACCAGGTGTTGTTCAGGCCGACTTTGCCGGACCAGCCCAGACGGGAGGAACCAACCAGTTCAGCGTCGGTATCGTCGTGTTCACCGTAGTAGTTGGCTTGAACACGGCCATAGATATCAAAAGAGGTACCGTCTTTGTCGTAAACGACAGCAGCGTTGGCTGCGGATGCGAACAGAGCCGGGATAGCAATAGCCAGAATTGTCTTTTTCATAGTTTCCAATGCCTACTGTAATTAAACACTAAGTCCTTGTTATTCCCTGTGTTAGCGATGTTCTTTGCATCACTATGGCGCCGAGACTATCACCGGGTTTTCGAATCCGCAATGAAAAAACTTGGAACTTTTTATGAAAACCATAGTCACAGGGAAAAATTTGTGAGCTGAATCTCACAATGTTTGCCCCATCAGGGAAAACGTTTACAGCGATACTCTCTGCCTGAATCCCTCTTTTTTGGTGGTTTATTGCAACCCCCTGTTCCCTCATAACATATGTGCAAAGCCAGGGCTGACCCAACTGCTTCTCCCCTGCCTCGACCCGGGCCGCCTGTTGCGGGTATCCTGTTGCCATCCACACCGACACGGCCACACCTTCTTTATGCTATCGACTCGCCTCAAAGCCACCATCCGCAATACCTATCGCCAGATTGCCGATGGTTTACCCGGTTTTGTGCCGCGCAAGGAGCAGAATTTCCTGGTTGCCGAAATCGCCAAGACCCTGACAGGAGAATATGACAGGAGTCGCCGCATCCTGGTGGCCGAGGCAGGCACCGGCATCGGCAAGTCCCTCTCCTATGCCCAGGGGGCCATACCAGTGGCACGGCTGACCCAGAAGAAGCTGGTGATCTCCACCGCCACCGTGGCCCTGCAGGAGCAGCTCATCCACAAGGATCTTCCCTTTTATCACCGTCACAGCGAGCTGCCGTTTCGTTTCATGCTGGTCAAGGGGCGCCAGCGCTACTGCTGCGAGCACCTGCTGGAGCAGGCGGCAAACGGCAGCGAGATGGCCAATTTCGAACTCGACTTCGGCGCATTGAGCAAACACAAGCCATCGGATGCTGACAAAGCGTGCTACCAGGGGCTGTGGCAGGCCTACACCGAAGGCAAGTGGGACGGGGATCGGGACAACTGGTCCAAACCCATTCCGGACCCGTGCTGGGATCGCATCGCCGCCGACCGCCACACCTGCAACAAGGCCCTGAGCCACCATCAGCACTGCCCCTTCCACCGCGCCCGCAACGACATGGACGCAGCAGATGTGCTGGTGGTCAACCACGCCCTGCTGCTCTCCGACCTCACCATGGGGGGCGGCATCATATTGCCGCCGCCGGACGAGTGCATCTATGTGCTGGACGAAGCCCATCACCTGCCCACCATCGCCCGGGATCACGGCGCCGCCAGCGCCAGCATCAAGGGATCCCGCCGCTGGCTGGAAAAGCTGGTGCAAAGCGCTGGCAAGCTGGCCAGAACGCTGAACAAGGAGAGCCTGCTCGACCCCCAGCTCAAACTGCAGGATGCCCTGGCCTCTCTCCAGCCGGATCTCAAGGCCCTCGAGCAGTGGCTCGCCAGCAATGATCACCTCTTTGGCGGCGAGCCCCACCACAGATTCGCCGATGGGGTGCTGCCGGATCCCCTGCCCATGCTGGCGGAAAACCTCAAGGAGGCGAGCAAGAAGGCACTGAGGGCGCTGGACAGAATGCAGGGGGCCATCGGCGAGGCGCTCAAGGATGGCGACATCCGTCGCAAGGAGGCCGAGCCTCTGCTGGCGGAGAGCGGTTTTCACTTGCAACGGCTCGAGAGCTTCTGCGCCCTCTGGGAGATGCTGAGCCGCCATGTTCCCACCGGCAAGACCCCCCTCGCCCGCTGGATGGCCAGAAGCGAGGACGGGGACATCTGGCTGCACGCCTCCCCCATCGAGGTGGGGTATCTGCTGGAGGAGTGGCTCTGGTCCCGCTGTCTCGGGGCCGTGCTGGTGTCGGCGACCCTCACCGCCCTCTCCTCCTTCAGTTATTTTCGCCACCAGGTGGGGCTCAAGGAGCATGACGGCACCCGCTATCTGCGGCTGCGCTCCCCCTTCGACTACCACAAGGCCGAACTCTATCTGCCCAAGATGGCCCATGAACCCAGTGCCCCCGCCTTCACCCAGGAGTTGATCGATACCCTGCCCCGCCTGCTGGCAGGCAAGGAGGCCAGCCTGGTGCTCTTCTCCTCCTATCGCCAGATGAACGAGGTGGCGGTGGGGCTGCGGACCAAGGGGATGTCGCTCCTGGTACAGGGGGAAGCGTCCCGCAGCGCCCTGCTCCTCTTGCACAAACAGAAGTGCGACGGCGGCCAGGCCAGCATCCTCTTTGGCACCGGCAGCTTCTCGGAAGGGCTGGATCTGCCTGGCCACTACCTCACCAACCTGGTGATCACCAAGCTCCCCTTCGCGGTGCCCAACTCCCCCGTGGAAGAGGCAACCGCCGAGTGGATAGAGCAGCGCGGCGGCAACCCCTTCCTGCAACTGACGGTGCCGGAGGCGTCGCGCAAGCTCATCCAGGCCTGTGGCCGCCTCATCCGAAAAGAGGCGGATCGGGGGCGGGTCACCATCCTGGACCGGCGCCTGCTGACCAAGCGCTACGGCAAGGGGCTGCTGGACGCCCTCCCCCCCTTCACCCGACGCATCGAGTGACACGGCTGACGCCCGCCATGCGATCCCCTGTCTCTCATGTCAGGAGGGGGCAGGAAGATAGAAGAGCACGCTGCCCGCAGGACTCGGGGCAGCGGGATCCACACCCCGCACACCGGAAGGCGCCATAAACGGCTATTGCCGCTGTGGGGCAAACCTGTAAAAATGACCCCCTATTTTTCAGTGGGCAATTGCCTGACTGTTCAAGGAGATGAAATGAAACTGACTGTTCTGGTACCGGCCCTGGCTGGTCTGTTGTGGGCAGGTAGCGCCCTGGCCGCTAGCCAACTGGAAATTACGAATCCCTATGTCATCCAGCTGCTCGATGGCGAACCCGTCAACCCCCAGCTGCTCGACAAAGCCACCGTCTTCTCCCTGGAGCCCGGCAGGCACCAGGTCGTGGTCGCCTTCGAGGGCAACTACTCCAGCCGCAGTGAAACCAAGCTGGTCACCGCCGAGCCCCTGGTGATCAACTTCACCGCCGCCGACAACCAGCAACTCTTCCTCGACTTCAAGAAGCCCCGCAAGGAAGAAGAAGCCAAGCGTTTCGTCAAGGAACAGAACGTCGTTCTGAAAGACAAATCCACCGGCCAGGTCCTGAAATCCGAGCAGTTCGTCATGCCGACCGTGGGTGGCTTCCAGCTGACCCGTGACTATCAGCAGGAGCTGCTGAAGATGGGCAAGGCCTTCAACCAGCCCAAGACCGTTTCCGTCTCCACCGCCGCCGTGATGGCTGCCGCCAGCGCACCGGTGGAAGTGGCCCCGAGCAAGGCCATGAGCAACCCGGAAGCCCTGACCCAGCTGCAGAGCTGGTACAACAAGGCCGATGCGGAGACCCGCAAAGCCTTCCAGATCTGGGTGATCCAGCAGCAGTAAGGCGCATCGCACGCCTGCATCGAGGGGAGCCTGGCTCCCCTTTTTCATACCCGTTCATGGCCGATGCTTCATGTCACTGCGCATCTTCTATCACCCCCACTACTCCGCCCTGACACTGCCCGAGCGTCACCGCTTCCCCCTGGCCAAGTACCAGGCGCTGTTTGAACGCCTCGTCGCCCTCGACTATCCGCTGGCACAGGCCACCCCTGCCAGCCGTGAGCAGATAGAGAAGGTGCACGATGCGGCCTATGTACAGGCCGCCCTCGCCGGCACCCTCGATGAAGGGGCCATTCGCCGGCTCGGCTTTCCCTGGTCTCCCCTGCTGATTGAACGTACCCTGCACTCGGTCGGCGCCACCCTGGCCGCCAGCCGCCACGCCCTTGCGCAGGGCTGCGGACTGCAGATCTCCGGCGGCTATCATCACGCCCACCGGGACTTTGGCAGCGGCTTCTGCCTCTTCAACGATCTGGTGGTCGCGGCACGAACCTGCCTGGACGAAGGACTCTGCGAGCGGGTGCTGATCGTGGATCTCGATGTCCATCAGGGAGATGGCAGCGCCGCCCTGTGCACGGGCAGCCGCGACATCATCACCCTCTCCCTGCACGGGGAACACAACTTCCCCCGCCACAAGCCGGCCTCCCATCTGGACTTTCCCCTGCCAAACGGCATGGAGGACGACGCCTATCTCGAGACCCTGGACCAGGCCCTCGCCCTTGCTCATCGCCTCTACGCCCCCGACTTCATCCTCTATCAGGCCGGGGTGGATGTGCACCGGGACGACGAGCTAGGCTACCTCTCCCTGAGCGACTCAGGCGTGCGCCAGCGCGATGCCATGGTCTTTGACTCTGCGCTTCGCCACGGGCTGCCCATCACCGCCGTACCGGGAGGGGGTTACCGGCGAGACTGGCAGCAGTTGATCCCGCTGCACCTCTCGCTCTTCGAAGCAGCAAGGCACCGGTTTGGTTGAGCGGCACCGCCCGGCCCATGATGAAAAAAGGCGACCCTTGGGTCGCCTCTTCTATATCCAGTGCGCAGGGATGATGACGCCGTCTGCCCTCAGGCATGGGCCATCGGCGTCGGGTGCTCGCCCATCTTGCGCAGCAGCATCAGCAGATAGACCAGGGAGACCCCGGCAATCACCATGAACAGCAGATGATCCGAGTAGTGCTGCATCAAGAGCGCCGTCAGGGTCGGCCCGAGCAGGCTGCCGATGGTGTAGCTCAGCAGCAGCGCCTGGTTCATGGCCACCAGTTGATGCTGCTCCACCTTCTCGCAGGCCCAGGCCATGGCCACCGGATAGAGCGTGAAGCCCGCGGCCCCCAGAATGAACAGCGTCGGTCCCATGGCCGCGTTGCCGAGCATCGCCATGGCCCCCAGGATCACCACCAGCACCTGTACCCGCAGCACCGGCAGGCGCCCGAAACGATCCGCCAGACGTCCCACCGGCCATTGCCCCAGGATGCCGGCGCTCACCATCACCGCCATCCAGTAGCCGATGGCCCCGTCGCTCACCCCCTGGTGGTTCAGATAGAGCGGCATCAGACCATAAAGCCCCCCCAGCACGATGCCGGAGAGGATGCAGCCGTTCACCCCCAGACGCGACTGACGCAGGCGCAGCATCGGCCAGACCGGAGTCCTGGCCTGGTGGTTGCCTGACGGACTGGCGATGCGGGTGAACAAGAGCGGCAACATGGCCGTCAACACCAGGGCGGTCACCCAGGGCAGCACCGCCATCAGCGACGTCGGCACCTTGCTCACCAGCAGTTGCCCAAGCACAGTGCCCACGTAATAGACCATCATGTAGGCAGCCAGCAGGCGACCCCGATTGCGGGCGTTGCCGCTGCACATCAGCGCGCTCTCCACCACCACCCAGATCATGGCGCAGCCGACTCCGGCGATGAATCGCCAGGCGAGCCAGCTCCAGAACACCACGGTAATGCCGAGCCCGACGCAGCCTGCGGCAAAGAGCGCACTGGCCAGGTAGTAACTGCAATTGAAGCCGCAGCGGGCGATGAGTCTGCCCGCCAGCAGGGTTCCCAGCAGGTTGCCGGTGAAATAGGAGGAGCCGACCATGCCGACCTGCCAGGTGGGCAGATGCTCATGGGCGAGCCAGAGCGGAACCAGGGTATTCAATACCGCGATGGCCAGGGTCAGCAACAGCAGGCCACAGAGCAGGAGCAGCACCGGGCGGGAGTATGTGGTCATGGATAGAACCGTGGGGAGAGGCAAAATGCGAGCGCATCATGCCACCGCCTGTGCCTTTGTCAATCGGCACTGAGGCCGGGTCGCAAGGTTTTTCTGCCCACCGTGATGGCAACGCGGCACGGCCCTCCCCTGACGGGAGCCTCATCCCCTTGATTGGCCGACACCTTGGTCATGATGAGGGGAAGCGGGCGGTTGAATATCGACTCTGTGCCTCCCTCACGCCAGAGCGCCATGACCAGAAGAGGCGGCCCAGGGCCGCCTCTTCTTGCTATCAAGCACAACCTATCGTGCACAACGCCGGTCAGCGCTGGCGCTTCTTGGCGTACTTGCGACGAGCCCGGGCCTGGCGCTCCTCTTCCCGCTCCGCCTTCTCCCTGGCTTTCTGCTCAGCCTCGGCCTCGGCTTCCACTATCTCGACGCTCACCATCTCTGGCGTCTCCAGGGAGATCCGCCCCAGCATGCCGGACCGGAATTCATTGACCAGGATTTCCGAGGCCTTGTGCAGATCCGCAAGCCCCCCCTTGCGCATGAAGCCGCGCTGACGGGCAATGAGATCCAGCAGCTCGATCTCGGTCTCCGGCAGCTCGCTCAGCTGGTAGCGTGCCTTGATGCGCTCCGGATAGGCCTTGATGAAGTAATCGGCGGCAAACATGGCGATGTCGGCGTAATCGAAGACGGTATCCTTGATGGCCGCCGTGATCGCCAGTCGATAACCGCAGGAGGGCGGGTTGAGCTTGGGCCACAGGAAGCCAGGGGTGTCCGTCAGGATGACGTGGTTGTCGAGCTTGATCCGCTGCTGGGACTTGGTCACCCCCGCCTCGTTGCCGGTCTTGGCGATGATGCGCCCCGCCAGGGTGTTGATCAGGGTGGACTTGCCCACGTTGGGGATGCCCATGATCATGGCTCGCACCCCGCGCAGCTCGAAGTTGCGCTCCGGCAGCATCTCGTGACACAGGGTCAGCAGTTGCTTGATCATCGTAGGCTCCTGCTGGGTCAGGGGCAGTGCCTTGATCCCCTTTTCCTGCTCCATGTGGGCCACCCAAAGCGCGGTGATCTCGGGGTCGGCAAGGTCTGCCTTGTTGAGCACCTTGATCACCGGCGTCTCCCCGCGCAGCTCCGGCACCAGGGGGTTCTCGCTGGAGAAGGGGATGCGGGCGTCGAGCATCTCGATGATGACATCGACCTGGGGCATGACCTCTGCAATCTCTTTGCGGGCCTTGTGCATGTGGCCGGGGAACCAGTTGATGGACATATCCGTTACTCTCTCATTGGCATGCGGTCCCCTCTCGGGGCTGCGGGCGCTCGGGGTTGCGGGTGCGTGGTGATGCGCCAGACCGCTGGCACTCATCGCAAGGGGGCGCATTTTACCTGCTGCGGCCCCGATTTGACAGGCTATTCTGGCCGGGTGTTGTCACCCGGGTGGCCGGATGCCCACCACGCCAGCGGGAGGTGAGTGGCAAAACACAATCAACATAACCCATTGATATAAGAAAACATTTGCAAGGCGCTTTCACCGTATTGTCATCTCTCTTCACTAAAAGTGTCATCTGCCCCCTCTAGGCTGCGCTCAGGTTTCACAAGGAGCGAACCCCAATGAGAAAGATGGCAGGACTTGCAGTGATGATAGGCGCCGCCCTGGCCGCCGGCTGCAACTCCAACAACGACAGCAACACCCCGGAATCCAGCGCCAAGAACGTGATCTTCTTCCTCGGCGACGGCATGGGTCTCAACACCCTCACCGCCTCCCGGATCTATGGCGTCGGCGAAGAGGGCAGCCTCACCATCGACACCCTGCCGGAAACGGCCTTCATCAAGACCTTCTCCCACGATGCCCAGGTGACCGACTCGGCCCCCTCCATGGCGGCCTACATGACCGGGGTCAAGAGCAACAACGGCGTCATCAGCATGGACAGCGACGCCACCCAGGAGAGCGATTGCAGCCAGAGCGGCGGCAAAGCGGTGACCACCCTGCTGGAGCTGGCCAAGGCCGATGGCCGTGGCACCGGCGTGGTCACCACCACCCGGGTCACCCACGCCACCCCGGCCGCCACCTATGCCCATATCTGCAACCGGGATCTGGAGGCTGATATCGCCGTCCAGATGGTGCCGGGGGGCAGCGGTTACAACAGCGCCCTGAAGGAGGGGCTGGATGTGGTGCTCGGGGGCGGCAGCAGCTTCTTCCTGCCCAGTGCCGACAAGGGCAAGCGGACCGATGGCCGCAACCTCATCGACGAGATGAAGGCGAAGGGCTATCAGTTTGCCGCCACCCTGGACGAGCTGAACCAGGCCGATGCGAGCAAGCCGCTGCTGGGCCTGTTTGGCTCAAGCCACATGAAATATGACCTGGACCGGCCCGCCAGCGAGCCGTCACTGGCCCAGATGACCCTGGCTGCCATCAAGCAGCTCAAGGGCAAAGAGAAGGGCTACTTCCTGATGGTGGAAGGGGGGCGTATCGACCACGCCCTGCACGACACCAACGCCAAGCGCGCCCTGCAGGATACCCTCGCCTTCGACAACGCCATCCTGGCCGCCATCAATGAAGTGAAGAAAACCGATCCCGAGCTGAAAAACACCCTGATCGTGGTCACCGCCGACCATGACCACACGCTTGTGCTCAACGGGTACGCCAAGCGCACCGGCAAGACCACGGCAGGCAATGCGGGCGTGCTCGGGCTGGTGAAGAACTACGAGACCGGCGAGCCGAGCAAGGATAGCGATGGCATGCCCTACACCATCATCGGCTTTGGCAACGGCTACAACCGAGTGGATGGCCCGCGCAGCAGCGTGGCGGCCCTCGACGACGCCACCACCTCCGCCGACGACTATCACCAGGAGGTGGTGGTCAAGGTGGGCGAGATAGGCAACGAGACCCACGGCGGTACCGATGTCTTCCTCGGCGCCATCGGCCAGGGGGCGGAGCGCTTCCACGGCTCTCTCGACAACACCGCCGTGTTCGGCAAGATCAAGGCTGCGGCCAAGCTGTAAGGGATTATCAGGATGAACATCACCATGAAAAAGACGCTGGTCTGCACCGCCCTGCTCGGCACGCTTGGCGGCCTCTCCCAGGCGCACGCCGCCGATGCCAAGAACGTCATCCTCTTTATCGGTGACGGCATGGGTCCCACCGTGCTCACCGCCACCCGCCTGTTCAAGGTGGGGGAAGAGGGGGATCTCGAGATGATGAAACTGCCCCAGAGCGCGCGCATCAAGACCTTCTCCCACGATGCCCAGACCACGGACTCCGCCCCCTCCATGGCGGCCTACACCACCGGCGTCAAGATGAACAACGAGGTGATCGCCATGAGCAGCGACACCAGGGCCGTGGCACCGTCCAAGGATGCCAACGGCAACAAGGGCATCAACAACTGCACCAGCGACAACGGGAGCCCGGTGCCCACCATTCTCGAGCTGGCCAAGGCGGCGGGCAAGTCGGTGGGGGCCGTCACGACCACGGAGCTGACCCATGCCACCCCGGCGGCGACCTATTCCCATATCTGTCACCGGGATGCGGCCTACGCCATCGCCGAGCAGGCGGTACCGGGCGGCGCCGGCTTCAACCAGGCGCTGGGGGATGGGGTCGATGTGCTGATGGGGGGCGGCGCCAACCACTGGACGCCCTACAGCGCCAGCAACAAGGGCGGCCGGGCCGACGGCCGGGATCTCACCGCCGAGCTGACCGCACGGGGCTACCGCTATGTCACCACCAAGGATGAGCTCTCTGCCGTCAACTCGGGCAAGGTGCTGGGGCTGTTCAGCACCAAGTCCCACCTCGACTACGAACTGGACCGCGTCGCCAAGGGGGCGGCCAGTACCCAGCCGTCCCTCTCCGAGATGACCGCCAAGGCGATCGATCTGCTCAGCCAGAACAGCCAGGGCTACTTCCTGATGGTGGAGGGGGGGCGTATCGACCACGCCCTGCATGCCACCAACGCCAAGCGATCCCTGACCGATGCGGTGGCGCTGGACGAGGCGGTCAAGACGGCCCTCGGCAAAGTGGATTTGAGCGATACCCTGATCGTGGTTACCGCCGACCACGACCACACCATGACCATCAACGGCTATTCCGCCAAGGGCAACAAGGTGCTGGATCTGGTCAAGAACGCCGATGGCTCGACCCAGAACGACGCGGACGGCAAGCCGTTCACTACTCTGGTATTCGGCAACGGCCCCAACCGCCAGGACCAGCGTCCCACCCTCACCAGCGATGAGGTGATGGCGGATGACTACCTGCAGGAGACCGGGGTCAAGCTCAGCTCCGAGACTCACGGCGGTGGCGATGTGATGTTGTTCGCGGGCGGCGCCGGCAGCAGCCAGTTCAAGGGCACCCTCGACAACACCCGGGTGTTCGGCAAGCTCAGGGAGGCCCTCGGCCTGTGATAAAGGTGCCCGGCACCGCGCCGGGCACCTTTTCCGTCGAGCGAGAGACGATGATGAAATATCTGCTTTCTTTATGGCTGCTGGGCAGCGCCCTCTCCTTCCCCCTCCTGGCCGACGAGGTGCCCGATCTGGCCGCCCGCATCCGCTACGTGGACAGGGTGACCGGCAGCGACGGCATCACCCGGGAGAGCCAGTGGCAGGAGAAGTGGCTGCGGGTCGGTGACCAGGTGTGGAGCCAGCGGCTCATTCCCGTTCCCCTGGCCCGTGCCTATCACGCCACCCACGATGCCCGCCACGGCCACAAGCACTTCACTCACCAGATGGCGGCGCGCTGGGTGACCCGCAGCGAGGGAGACGCACTCCAGTTGCGCTACGCCGATGCCTGGCACAACCAGCTGGTAGAGGTGCCGCAGGAGGAGTACGGCCAGGTGGCCTTCAAGCCGGAGTGGGCGCGGATCCGCCACCTCATCAACCCTGCCCTGTTAGAGGGAATGACACCGCTGGATGAGGCCGCCCCCGACCAGGCGAACTGGTATGAGACCCGTGAAGGTCGCCAGCGTACCCGCATCCTCTGGTCGAGCCGCTGGCAGTTGCCCCTGGTGGTGGAGTCGGCAAGCCTCGACGGTTATCGCAGCTACCGGATGGAGGTGACGCTCAAGCCGCTGCCAAAGACCCTCCCCTGGCAGCAACTGGCAGGGTACCAGACCCTGGACCTGCGGGATTTCTTCGACTGATCCCCCCAGGCGGCAATCGCCTGGCTGACATGGCGTAACGGGATGTTACACTCTCTGTACTCATCCCGGATCCGAACATCCATGCGCCTTGTTACTCTGCTTCTGCTGCTCTCTCCCCTGATCGTCTGCGCCTTTTCGGCCCGTGCCGTGGTCGTCGTGGCCGCGGACATTCCCCCCTATGTGATCCGCGCCCAACAGGGTGCGCCGAGCGGCATGGCCATCGAGGTGCTGGAGGAGGCTGCCCGCCGCCTCGGGGAACCGCTCGAGATCGAGTTGATGCCGCTGGCTCGCGCCCTCAGCCAGGCCAGCCACCGCCCGGATGTCCTGTTGTTGCCCCCGGCCCGAAATCCCCAGCGCGAACCACTGTTTCTCTGGATTGCCCCCCTGCTGGAGGAGGCCTTCGTGCTGGTCAGCCATCGCCGTCACCATCCAGCGCCGCTCTCCATGAAGACGCTGCCAGGCCTCACCGTTGGCGTGATGCGTGGCTCCCATAGCCAGAGCCTGATCCAGCCGCTGACAGGGGTGACCCAGGAGCTGGTCACCGAGGAGGTCAGCAACGCCAGCAAGCTGGCGCGCGGCCGCATCCAGGCCTGGGCGGTGGCCTGGAACACCGCCCGTTACAACCAGCAGCGGGCGGGTCTGCCGCTCCCGGATCTGGTGCGGGGCGAGACCTTGCAGCAGAGCACCCTCTACCTGGCCGCCAGTCCCCGCTTCTCCCGCAGCGAGGCGCTGCGCTGGCGCCGGGTCATTCAGGAAATGAGGGAGGATGGCAGTCTCGCGCGCATCCTGCACCAGTACGATTACCAGGCTCCCTGATGAGAAAGTCAGCCCAATTGCCAAACCACCCCAGAATGGTTATGGTATCTCCATGAAAGCAATCATGATTTTTTCCAGTACGCTCACACCCCGCTGAGCCCCCGCCCTCGCCCCGCTGCGCGAGTCGCTCGGGGGCATCGCTTTTGCTGTCTGCTTTTTACCCTTGCACCGTTTTTTGTCGACCAGTCTGCCCGTCATCCTGGTCCCTTCAGTCATTGATAAGGAAATACCCTATGAAACAGCCTCATCTCGTCATCTCCAGCCTGGATCTGGATCGCATCGAACAGCTGCTTGGCAACCACCCCCAGCACCTTGCCCTGCAAGAGGAGCTGGATCGCGCCGAGATCCGCGAACCCGCCGACATGCCGCCGGACGTGGTGACCATGAACAGCACGGTGCGCTTCAAGATGCAAAACAGCGGCAACGACTTCTGCCTGACGCTGGTCTATCCGAAGGATGTGCAGGGGGACGAATCGAAGATCTCCGTGCTGGCGCCAGTGGGCAGCGCCCTGCTGGGGCTCAAGGTGGGTGACAGCATCGCCTGGCCGGGGCCGGCCGGTCGCACCATCCAGGTGGAGATCCTGGAAGTGGTCTATCAGCCGGAACGCGCGGGGGAGCTGCACCGCTGACAGGCTGCCAGGCTGCCATTCAGATCTGATGCGACCAGGTGGCTGACTCGGTATGCCTTTGTCCGGTCGGAGCTAAGGGCCACCGGCCGGGCATGACCTGACGGGGGATCAGGCCCCCTGACAGATCCGGTTCTTGCCCTCCCGCTTGGCCTGATAGAGAGCGCGATCTGCCTGGCTGAACAGGGTGTCAAAGTGCCATTCGCGGGCGCTGGGCGCCCACCCCAGGCTGGCCGTCACCCGGACCCCCTTCAGCCCCAGCGTTTCTATCCCCTGGCGGATCTGCTCGCAGCGCGCCTGCTGGGCCAGGGGGTCCCGCTCGGGCAACAGCAACACAAACTCTTCCCCGCCGAAGCGGCTGGCCACCAGATCCCGCTGGCCGGCAAGATAGCGACCCACCGCCTCCAGCACCCTGTCCCCGGTCTCGTGACCGTGGCGATCATTGATCTGCTGAAGTCGTCGAGATCCAGCACCACCAGCGCCCCCAGCCTTGCCATCGTCACGCAGTGATCCATGAAGCCCCGCCGGTTCAGGAGGCCGGTCAGGGGATCCTGGCTGGCCTGTCGACGCAGGGCCAGGGCCCGGTACTGGGTACAGAGCAGCAGCACCCCGAAGGTCGACAGATAGTTGCCCATCAGCATGGAGAGGAAGGGGAGCACATTGACCGCATGCTGATCCATCAGGACCCGCACCTCGCCGCCGAGCAGGGCCCCCATGCGCACCAGATTGAAACCGTAGAGCAGGATGTTGACCACGGTGAACACCAGCACCGCAGGCAGATAGTCAGGGTAGCCATGGCGCCAGATGAGCCAGACAATCACCGCCCCCACCATCATGTAGCTCAGGCAGGCCAGCAGCACCCGGGGGGCCATCTTGTCGTTGAAGATGACGCTCCAGCAAAGGATCAGCAGGTAGACCAGCATGAAGAGGGTGAAGGCCCGCCAGTTTGGCGGCTCCCCGAAGAAGCGCTGGATGGCGAGTGGCATCAGGGCGAGGCAGAAGGTGATGAGCAGGTTGGCCAGCCAGATCCCCGCGATATGGGGGGCAAATGCCTGCATGAAGAAGAGCGATTGCGCCGCCAGGGCACAGAGGCTGGACCACCACCAGAGCCCGAGACCGGGTATTTCCCTGTGGGTCCACCAGATGATGGAGAGGGTGATGAATCCCAGGCTGTAGCCCCCGAGGGCCATCAACATCAGGGTAAATACGTCCAGATTGAGCAGAATTGAGGCGTCCATTCCCGAACCTTCCAATGGGGATGGCTGAGTATATGGGAAGCCCATGACAAGACACAGAGGGAGCCTATGGGCCGGGCAAAAATATTTGCCCAGCTCGCACGCCCTACTCCCCTTGAAGCGGGCCGGACAACGCCCTGTCTGTGCCCGGATTTTCCACCGAGACGGCCGCCGGATATTTTGCACTTGAACCGGCGCCATTAGATAGATATGTTGTTTTCATGTGGTTTTATGAGTCACCACGACGGATAAAAGTCTCCATAACTTATTGAGTCTTCTGGCACAAACAGGTTTTGGTACATTTTTCATCCAACGAACCATTCATAGAATCTCATATGGGGCTTTTGCCCCGACCAAGACAATAATCCTGTCTTGCCTGCTGCCGGATGCAGCAGTCTCTTGTGCCATGGAGTCGCACGGGAGCAGGTTCAAGGCCGACCACATTTACGACAGAGACGTCATTTATGATCAAAAAACTCATTCTTTCTACCCTGCTGCTGTGCGGGCTGGCCAACGCCGCGCCCACTTCCACCCTGGATGCCGTACTGGAGCGCGGTGTGCTGCGGGTCGGCTTCGATGCCGGCTATCAACCCTTCGAGATGACCAACAAGCAGGGCCAGTACATCGGCTTTGACGTGGATCTCGCCAAGATGGTCGCCAAGGAGATGGGCGTGAAGGTGGAGTTCGTCAACACCGCCTGGGACGGCATCATCCCCGCGCTCTTGACCGACAAGTTCGACGTCATCATGGGCGGCATGACCGTCACTCCCCAGCGCAACCTGCGCGTGAACTTTGCCGATCCCTACATCGTCGTCGGCCAGACCATCGTGCTTCGCAAGGACAAGGCGGGCGAAATCAAATCCTTCCAGGACCTCAACGATCCCAAATACAAGATCGCGGTCAAACTCGGCACCACCGGCGAGCAAGCGGTCAAGCGCATGATCCCCAAGGCCACCCTGCTGCAGTTTGAAACCCAGGATGACGCCAAGCTGGAAGTGATCAACGGCAAGGTGGATGCCTTCGTCTACGACCTGCCCTACAACGCCATCTTCGCGTCCCAGAACCAGGGCGCCGTGGTGCACCTCGACAAGCCGTTCACCTTCGAGCCGCTGGCCTGGGCCATCCGCAAGGGGGATCAGGACACCCTCAACTGGTTCAACAACTACCTGCGCCAGATCAAGGGCGACGGCAGCTACGACCGTCTCTACAAGAAGTGGTTTGAATCCACCGCCTGGCTGAACCAGCTCAAATAACCTCTCAAAGGGGCGGCATGCCGCCCCTTCACGCAGACTCCCCACACGATAACGACAAAAGAGGTTGTGACAGTGATCAACCCCAAACTCACAAGACAGATGGAAAAACAGCCCAATCAGCTGCTCTGGCACGGGATCTTCCTGCTGCTGGTGCTGGCCGCCATTTTCGGCATCTACAAGGCCGTGCAGGCCGTGGATTACACCTGGCGCTGGGAACGCATTCCCCAGTACATCGCCTATCAGGCAGAACAGAAACACTATGCCGAGTTTGACGGCGCCGTGGTCGCGGACAAGGGACAGCTCTTCCTGCAAGACGATCTCGACCCCAGCCGCCGTCAGGCCATCGCACCCAAGGGCTCCCAGCTGGCTGAAGGGGATACCGTCTTCCTCGGCGATACCCTGGATGTGCAACTGAGCTGGACCGCCGGCCCCATCGCCTGGGGCGTCTGGGTCACGGTCAAGCTCTCCCTGGTGGCAGGCATCTTCGCCATCCTGCTTGGCACCCTGGCCGGGCTCGCCCGCCTCTCCCCCAATCCGGCCCTGCGCAACCTGGCAGTGACCTATGTGGAGCTCATCCGTGGCACCCCGTTGCTGGTGCAGATCTTCATCGTCTATTTCTTTATCGGCACCGTGCTGAACCTCGACCGATTCACCGCTGGTGTGGCGGCGCTCGCGGTCTTCACCGGCGCCTACGTGGCGGAAATCGTGCGCGCCGGCATCAGCTCCATTCACAAGGGGCAGATGGAAGCGGGCAGAAGCCTTGGCATGACCTCGGCCCAGACCATGCGCTACGTCATCCTGCCCCAGGCCTTCAAACGGGTGCTGCCACCGCTCGCGGGTCAGTTCATCAACCTCATCAAGGACTCCTCTCTGGTCTCCGTCATCTCCATCACGGATCTCACCAAGGCGGGGCGCGAAGTGGTCAGCTCCACCTTCAGCCCGTTCGAGGTGTGGTTCACCGTGGCCCTGCTCTATCTGGTGCTGACCGGCACTCTCTCCTTCCTGGTGCGTCGTCTGGAGGTGAAATATGCGCGCAGCAACTGATCCCGTTATCAAGGCGCCATCGGTGTCGAAATGTTCTGCCATCACCGGCACTCCCTGCCCCTTCCCGGTGCGTCGTCTGGAGGTGAACTATGCGCGCTGCAACTGATCCCATCATCAAGGCGACCGGTGTAGAGAAGTTCTACGGCACCGAGGTGCACGCCCTGAAAAACGTCAGCACCCAGGTGGCCGAAGGGGAAGTGGTGGTGATCGTGGGGCCGAGCGGCTCGGGCAAGTCCACCTTCCTGCGCACCCTCAACCAGCTGGAGACCATCAACGATGGCAATATCGTGGTCGACGGCATCAGCCTCACCGAACCCGGGGATGTCAACAAGCTGCGGGAAGAGGTGGGCATGGTGTTCCAGTCCTTCAATCTCTTCCCTCACCTGACGGTGCTGGACAACATCACCCTGGCCCCCCAGAAGGTGAGAGGGCTCTCTCGCCAGGAGGCTGAGGAGCGGGCCAAGGCCCTGCTGCTCAAGGTCGGTCTCTCCAACAAGGCCCAGAGCTACCCCTCCCAGCTCTCCGGCGGCCAGCAGCAGCGGGTGGCCATCGCCCGGGCGCTCGCCATGCAGCCGCGCATCATGCTGTTTGACGAGCCCACCAGCGCCCTCGACCCAGAAATGGTGGGAGAGGTGCTGGACGTCATGAAGGGGTTGGCCCGCGAAGGGATGACCATGGTGGTGGTGACCCACGAAATGGGCTTTGCCCGGGAAGTGGCGGACAGGGTGCTCTTCATGGAAAGCGGCGAGTTGCTGGTGGACGAGAAACCCGCCGACTTCTTCGACAATCCCCCCTCCCCGCGCCTGCGCCAGTTCCTGAGCCAGGTGCTATAACCCGCGATGCACCAGCACGAAGAGGGAGCCCATGGCTCCCTCTTCTATGCTTGCCTTCTTCACCCCCCCCAGATCATCTCCCTGGCGCATTCCTTTTCGCAGCCTTTTGCCATCGGGTTGTCACCACGCCAACGAGCAAGGATGTTAATGAAATTTTAAATTCATCCGGTATGCTGACATCCAACTGGTCCAACCGGATGGCTCACATGGATGTGCAACTGCTCCTGCTCTACCTCTCGCCTCTCTTTCTGGTCTTCATCGGCTGGGAGATGCTCTACCTGCGAAAACACGGCACCGCCTATCCCACGGCGGGCTACCAGTGGAAGGATCTCTTCGCCAATGCCACCCTGGCACTAATGCATCAGGGGGGCGATGCCCTGGCAGCCATTGCCATCGCCTATCTCTATGACACCCTCTGGGGCTGGCGACTATTCGATATCGAACTAAACCTCTGGAGCCTTTTGCTGCTCTTTCTGTTGCAGGATCTCTGCTACTGGCTGTTCCACTTCGCGAGCCACCATGTGCGCTGGCTCTGGGCCTCCCACGTGGTGCACCACAGCTCGGAGCGGCTCAACCTCTCCACCGCCTTTCGCCAGAGCCTGATGTATCCGGTCTCCGGCATGTGGCTGTTTTGGATCCCCATGATCCTCATCGGCTTCCCCCCCGAGGCGGTGGTGGCCACCGTGCTCTTGAGCCTGGGTTTTCAGTTCTTCGTCCACACCCAGGTGGTGGGCAAGCTGGGCAAACTTGAATGGATCTTCAACACCCCCTCCCACCACAGGGTGCACCACGCCAGCAACGCCAGATACATCGATCGCAACTTCGCCGGCGTGCTCATCATCTGGGATCGGCTGTTTGGCACCTTCGTGGAAGAAGACTTGGGCGAGCCGTGCCGTTTCGGCATCACCAAGCCAATCCACAGCTTCAACCCGCTCACCCTCACCTTCCACGAGTGGCGCGACATGCTGCAAGAGGCCCGTGGCCTCCCCTGGCGGCAAAAGCTCGCCGTGCTGTTTGGCAAACCGACGGGCCCCACCAGCGGTTGACCCACCGACCAGGATAAAAAAAGAGCGCCCAGGGGCGCTCTTTTTCATGACAGGGACACCCCCCGGGTCAGACGTGAACGAAGGACCAGACGGCGGGGATCAGGCTCAGCAGCGTCACCCCGGCCAGCAGCCGTTCGCGCCCGCTGAGCCGCTGTTCGGCACCGAGCTGGCGACGGCTGTAGAGAAACAGCAGCAGACCCGGCCCGTAGAGCAGAAGCGACAGCAGCAGGTACTCCACCCCGGCGGCGTAGAGCAGCCAGAAACCATAACCGCTCGACACCATCGCCACCACCCGCATCAGGCCGCGGCCCTGCCCCCCCTTGCCACTGAAGACCAGCTTGAGCAAGAAGAGGCCGATGAGCAGGTAGGGCACCAGGATCATGGAGGTGGAGATGAGCAGCAGGTTGGTGTACCCCTTGCCAAGCAGCCACACCAGCAGCAAGCAGCCCTGCACCGTCAGGCTGGTAAGCCAGAGCGAGGCGATGGGGGTGCCGTTGCGGTTCTCACGCCGGAAGATGGCCGGGAAGGCCCCGTGACGCGCCGCGCTGAACGGCACCTCGGCCGAGAAGAGGGTCCAGCTCACGTAGGAGGCGAGCACCGACACGATGAGGCCGGCGCTGATGAGCAACTTGCCCCAGGAACCCGTCATCTGGGCCATCAATCCCGCCATGGAGGGGTTGGGCAGGGCCGCAAGCTCCGGGCGGCTCAATATTCCGAGCGCCAGCACCGAGATGAGCACATAGAGCAGCAGCGCCAGCACCACGCCGAGCACGGTGGCGGTGCCCACATCCCGCTTGTTTCTCGCCCGGGCCGAGAGCACAGCTGCCCCTTCGATACCGGTGAAGACCCAGAGGGTGATGAGCATGGTGTTGCGCACCTGCTCGGAGACCGGTACCGCCAGGGTGCTGCCCTCCTGATCCGCCGCAAAGGTGACCGGATCGAACCAGTAGCAGGCGAACAGGATGAACAGCAGCAGCGGCAGGCTCTTGGCCAGGGTCGCCACCAGATTGAACAGGGCCGCCTGCTGCACGCCGCGGGCCACCAGCAGGTGCACCGCCCAGAGGATGCAGGACTCGCCGACAAAAGCTGCCAATGTGTTGCCCTCGCCAAACCAGACCCGCTCCGGCGTGTCGACGAAGCTGCCCAGCGCCGCGAAGGCGATCACCAGATATCCCACCACGCCGATGGTGGCACAGAGCCAGTATCCCCAGGCGGAGAAGAACCCCACCAGCTCGCCAAAGCCGGCCCGGGCATAGCTGTAGATGCCGCCGTCGAGCTCGGGTTTGAGCCGCGACAGGTAGAGGAAGCTCATGGCCAGCGCCAGTATGCCGACCCCGGTGACGGCCCAGCCGATCAGCACGGCGCGGGCGCCCGCCACATCGGCCATGTTCTGGGGCAGGCTGAAGATGCCGGCCCCCACCATGGAGCTGAACACCAGCGCAGTGAGGGACCAGAGCCCGATCTTGCTCTCTTTCATGGGCGCTCCTTAACGCAGCCGGCTGGCCAGCGCCTCGATGTGTTCCGGGCCGATGCCGCAGCAGCCGCCGATGAGGTTTGCCCCGGCTCTGCGCCAGCGCTCGGCCCAGCCGAGGTAATCCAGCGGCCCCAGATCGCCACGGATCTCGTCCAGACCGTCATTGGCAGTCGCCTCCTTGGGCTGGGGCGGGAAGGCGTTGGCATAGGCGCCGAGGCGAACGTCGGTGCGCCCCTGAACCTGCAACGCGGCGACGGCCACCTTGAGCGCCCCTTCAATCACCTCGGGCTGGCAGCAGTTGAACAGGATGGCATCCACCCCGGCCGACGCCAACGCGGTCACGGCATCCGCCACCCGCTCGCCGGAGCGCAGGGTGGGCTCACTGCCCGGCGCCTCGTCTTCCAGAGTAAAGGAGACCCAGAACGGCTTGCCGTCCTCGGGCAGCAGGGCCTTGAGGGCCAGGGGCTCGGCGATGAGGCTCATGGTCTCCGCCAACCAAAGATCCACATGGGGTGACAGGGCCCGGATAAGTGGTGTCGCCAGCTCGCTCACCCGTTCGGCCTGATAGAGGTCCGCACGATAGGAGCCAAAGAGCGGCGGCAAGGAACCGGCCACCTTGACGGATCCTCCCTGTTCGTCGGCCACGTCTCGAGCCAGTTGCCCGGCCAGGGCTGCAAGTGCCTCCCCTTGGGCGGCAAAGCGCGCCTCGCCGATATGGAAGGGCACCAGGGCATAGCTGTTGGTGGTGATCACCCGGGCACCGCTCGTCGCATAAGCCTGGTGTACCTCGCGCACCGTCTCGGGCGCTTCCATCAGCGCCAGTGCCGACCACTCCGGTTGACGGAACGGCGCACCACGCCGCGCCAGTTCACGGCCCATACCGCCATCGAGTACCCACAAATCCTGCTTGTCCATCTCTGTCTCTCTGCGTCTCCCCGCCATGACGGGTGTTTATTGTGTGAAACCACATTAAGCCATCAAAACATCTAGACGGCTAGAAATCCCAAATATCATGACCCAAAGTAGAACAAGAGGCAATCGGGGGCTACGAACAAATCCGGGCAAGCTCAGGATGATGGCGGCAAAGGGAGGTCTACCCGGCACAGGCATCACCTGGCCAGACACTGAAACGACAAGAGGCCACCCCGGGGGGTGACCTCTTGTGAAACAGGGGATCAAGGCGGGCACAGCCGCCGATAACCAGGGGGCTCAGCGCCCGGCCAGCACCCGCTTGGTCTGCTTGACCCAGTCGGAGACCCGGCCCTGCTGGGGATAGCCCTGCCAGATCTGCTCCCACTGGGCGGGGCTGAGCGGACGGCCCAGCCGACGCTGCACCCCGGCATAGAGGTAGTCGTGGGCCGTGGTGCGTGCCTGGGCCGAGGTGAGGAACTTGGCAACAGGGTCAGTGAGACGCACGTCCCGCATGCCGAGCAGCGGATAATCGCTGTGCACCGCCGCCAGCATGGTCTCGCGCATGGCGGATTCGATGTAACCCCGGGCAAACAGGGCGGTGACCGATTCAAGCGACCCTTGATCCGGGCCGTGATACTCCTCGTCGAACACCGGGCTGGGCTCTGCCACGGCGCTTTGCACCACCGCATCGGGATCCTGCTGCGGGACCACCACGGCTGGCTGTGGAGCGACGGGTTTGGCAGGCGTCACCGGCTTGCGCGGTGCGCTCTGGCTGCAGGCACCCAGTGCCAGGGCGAGCGCCACACAGGCCAGCGCACGGGAATGAGTCTTCATCTTCATGATTGCTAACGAACTCCTTTAGGATTCCTGAGCGGGCTTCTCATTGCTCGCAGGTTCTACCCGGGTGACCAGCAACTGGTCAATCTTGTAACTGTCGATGTCCACCACTTCGAACTTGTAACCGGCATATTTGACCGAGTCGGTGCGCTTGGGGATCTTGCGCAGCATGTACATGATGAAACCGGCGATGGTCTCGTAGTTCTGGTTTTCCGGGAACTCCTCGATGTCGAAGGCGCGCATCACGTCGGAGATGGGGGTCACCCCGTCCACCAGCCAGGAGTTCTCGTCCCGCTGGACGATCTGCTCTTCCACCACGTGGGTGGCCCACTCCCCCATGACGGTACTCATCAGGTCATTCATGGTGACGATGCCCACCACCAGGGCGTATTCGTTCATCACCACCGCAAAATCGCCGCGATGGTTCTTGAAGTACTCCATTGCCTCGTAGAGGTTGAGGGTGTCGGGAATGATGATGACGTTCTGCACCAGGGAGCCGCTGTTGAGATCGATGCTCTGGCCGCTGATGACGCGGATCAGCAGCTCCTTGGCATCCACGAACCCCTTGATGCTGTCGAGGTTGTGGTCGCACACCAGGAACTTGTTGTGGGGGTGCTCGGCGATCTTCGCCTTGATGCTCTCCTCCCCCTCTTGCAGGGTGAAGTAGATGAGGCTCTCCCGCGCCGTCATGGCGGAAGTGACACCCAGAGACTGGAGCTCGAACACGTTCTCGATGAGCTGGTGCTCCTCGCGCTGGATGACACCGGCTTCGGCACCTGCATCCATCACCGCATAAATATCGTCGGAGGTGATCTCGTCGTTGCGCACCATGGAGATGCGCATCAGCCGGAACAGGCCGTTGGCCATGCCGTTGAACAGCCACACCAGCGGCATCAGCAAGGTGACGCACAGCATCATGGGACGCACCACCACCACGGCGATCCGCTCGGGCATGGTCATGGCAAGGCGCTTGGGCATCAGGTCCGCTATCAGGATGAACATGCCGGTGACGAAGACGAACGAGGCCGCGGAGCTAATCTGGCCGAGCCAGGGCCCCTGGTAGAAGCCGGCTATCAGCTCCCTGATGGCGGGATTGAGGGCGGATTCCCCCAGGATACCGCCCAGGATGGCGACGGTATTGAGGCCTATCTGCACCACGGTAAAGAAGTTGCCCGGCTGGGCCTGCAATGCCAGCACCTTCTCGGCGTGGCGGTTGCCCTCGTCGGCCATCACCTGCAACTTGATCTTGCGGGAGGCGGCAAGGGAGATCTCGGAGAGTGAGAAGAACACGCTGCCGGCGACCAGCAGCATCAGAAAGAACAAACTATCGGCAAAACTCATGATTAACCTATTGCTACAGCCGCCTTAGCACAAGACGGCAAACTGGGCCCGGGAAACCGGACCGTGATTCCATCCGGGACTCACACAGGGGCCATATTCTAGCAGAAAAGCGCCCGCTGGGTGGCGTTATCTTGAACTGCCGTGCCATGCAATGAAAAAGGCGCTCAAAGCGCCTTTTTATTCAATCAGGGCTGGATTCCCGTCGTGCAGCCGCGACGGGAGCTCCACCCAAGGCGCCCCATCAGCCCTTGCCCAGCAGATCGCTCAGGTCATCGGCCTTGGTGTGACGCACATCCTTGCCCTTGACGTAGTAGACGATGTACTCGCAGATGTGCTGGCAGCGATCGCCGACCCGCTCGATGGCCCGTGCCGCCCAGAGCACGTTGAGCACCTGGGGGATGGTGCGGGGATCTTCCATCATGTAGGTCATCAGCTCGCGGATGATGGACTCGTACTCCCGATCCACCTTGTCATCTTCCTTGTAGACCGCCAGGGCGGCATCCAGATCCATGCGGGCGAAGGCGTCGAGCACGTCGTGGAGCATCTTGATGGTGCGACGCCCCATGTTCTCCAGCGACACCAGCGGTGGCTGGGGCTTGTTGGCGTTGTCGGTCAGCATGCGGGCAATCTTGTCCGCCACGTCGCCGATCCGCTCCAGATCCGTGATGGTCTTGATGATGGCCATCACCAGCCGCAGGTCGGACGCGGTGGGCTGACGCTTGGCGATGATGCGGGTGCACTCCTCGTCGATCGCCACTTCCATGGCGTTGACCTTGTGGTCGTTGGCCACGATCTTGCGCGCCGCATCCAGATCCTGGCCATGGATGGCGGCGATGGCGTCGGTGAGTTGCTTCTCCACCAGCCCCCCCATCACCAGTACCTGGTTGCGCACGCTCTCAAGCTCGGCATTGAACTGACCGGAGATGTGTTTGTTGAGGTTCATATTGTCCATACCAGTAATCCTTGTTGCTCCGATTATGCCTTAGCCGTTGAACTGACTGCCAATCTGTTTGTTGATGCCCATCTTGTTCATCTCAATCACCCTTGTTGCACCAACATGCCTTAGCCGTTGAACTGGCTGCCAATCTGCTTGTTGATGCTCAACTTGCTCATCTCAATCACCGGCATCCCTTAGCCGTAACGACCGGTAATGTAGTCTTCGGTCTTCTTCTTGGCCGGGGTGGTGAAGATGGTGTTGGTATTCGAGTACTCGATGAGTTCCCCCATGTACATGAACGCGGTCTGATCCGAGACCCGCGCCGCCTGCTGCATGTTGTGGGTTACGATCACCACGGTGAACTGGCTCTTGAGCTCGTTGATGAGCTCCTCGATGGTGAGGGTGGAGATGGGGTCCAGCGCCGAGGTCGGTTCATCGAGCAACAGCACTTCCGGCTCGATGGCGATGGCACGGGCAATCACCAGACGCTGCTGCTGACCGCCGGAGAGACCAAAGGCGTTGTCATGCAGACGATCCTTCACTTCCTCCCACAGGGCGGCACCGCGCAGGGAACGCTCGGCGGCCTCGTCCAGGGTACGGCGGTCGTTGATGCCCTGCAGGCGCAGGCCGTAGACCACGTTCTCGTAGATGGACTTGGGGAAGGGGTTGGGGCGCTGGAACACCATGCCCACCTGACGGCGAAGGGCGGAGACATCCACGCTCTTGTCATAGATGTTGTGGCCGTGCAGTTGGATCTCCCCCTCGATGCGGCAGATCTCCACCAGATCGTTCATCCGGTTGATGCAGCGCAGCAAAGTGGACTTGCCGCAACCGGACGGGCCGATGAAGGCGGTGACCTGACCCTTGGGGATCTTCATGTTGACGTTGAACAGCGCCTGCTTGTTGCCGTAGTACAGGTTGAGATCCTTCACCTCCAGCGCAGTCTGCTCCGGGGTCAGGTTGAGCAGGTCGGTGGCGGTGTGCGGGGCCGAACTCGGTGTTACGTTGATCATCTGTTTACCTCAAATTCTCTTGGTGGCAGCGGGCAAACGTCTTGCCCGCTGCCGGAATATCTGGTTGGCAGGGAAGACCCCTGCCCGTCTCTGTAATGGCTGGATTAATGTTCCAGCGACCGGAATTTCTCGCGCAGGTGGTTACGAATACCGATCGCCGTCAGGTTGAGGCCGACGATCACCGTCACCAGCAGGAAGGAGGTGGCGTAGACCAGAGGACGCGCCGCCTCGACGTTCGGGCTCTGGAAGCCCACGTCATAGATGTGGAAGCCCAGGTGCATGAACTTGCGCTCCACGTGCAGGTACGGGAAGTTGCCGTCCATCGGCAACGTGGGAGCAAGCTTCACCACCCCCACCAGCATCAGCGGCGCCACCTCGCCCGCCGCACGGGCAATCGCCAGGATAAGGCCGGTCATGATGGCCGGGCTGGCCATGGGCAGCACGATGCGCCAGAGGGTCTCGGCCTGGGTGGCACCCAGCGCCAGCGAACCCTGGCGAATGGTGCTCGGGATCCGGGCCAGCCCCTCTTCGGTGGAGACGATCACCACCGGCAGGGTCAGGATGGCCAGGGTCAGCGCCGACCAGATGACACCAGGGGAGCCGAAGGTCGGGCTCGGCAGCGCTTCCGGGTAGAAGAGGCGGTCGATGCTGCCCCCCAGGGTGTAGACGAAGAAGCCCAGACCAAACACGCCGTAGACGATGGAGGGTACCCCCGCCAGGTTGATCACCGCGATGCGGATGATCTTGGTCAGGCTGTTCTTGCCCGCGTACTCGTGCAGGTAGACCGCCGCCACCACCCCGAGCGGGGTCACGATGATGGCCATCAGGATCACCATGAAGACGGTGCCGAAGATGGCCGGGAAGACGCCACCCTCGGTGTTCGCCTCCCGAGGGTCATCGGAGACGAACTTGCCAATCTGGTGGAACCAGTGACCCACCTTGGCCATCAGGCTCATGTCGTTGGGCCAGACTACATCCAGCACCCGGGACATGGGCATGGTCACCAGCTCGCCGCGCATGTCCTTGACGGTGATGCTGTCTCTGTCCGCCTGGGTACGCAGGGAGAAGAGCTCTTTCTCCAGCACCTGGTAACGGTCGTTGAGGGCCTGACGCTCGCTCGCCAGCTCGGCTTTAAGCTGATCGGTCAGCTTGTCATCCAGCTCGGCCTTGCGCTCTTTCAGGCGCAGGCGCTCCAGCTGATAGTTGATGCTGCCGATGGCCCCTTTTTGCAGGTCGTTGGCTTGGCTTGAGAGGCCGTTGGCACGGGCCAGCACCCGCTGCAAGGCGGGATGCAGATCCGTGGTCAGCTCCTGGCCATCTTCCTTCACCGAGGTGATGTAACCATAGAAGTTGCCGTTGGTGGCGCGTTCCACCATGGCGAGCTCCGCCGGCTGGGCGCGCGATTTGATATCGGTCTCCAGCACCCAGCGAAAGTCGAGGTCCACGAACTCCCGGTTGCCGGTCTTGACCAGATAACGGGTAATCTCTTCGCGATCCTCCCCTTCCAGCGCCTGGCCTGCGGCGCGCAGGCGCTCCACCGGCACCAGCTCCCGGTCGTTGATCTCGCCAATCAGGACGCTCTTGTTGCCGCTTGCATCTTCAAGTTGCCACTCATAGATGGGATGGGGCCAGAAATAGACCAGACCACGCCAGCCAATCAGCAACAACAGACCCAGTACGGCCACCAGACTCAGGCTGACGGCGCCCCCCGTCATCCAGATCCAGGGGGCCCCCGATTTAAACCACTTACCCATTGTCGATTCCTTAGTCCTTACAGAGAGCTGTACTTTTCACGCAACCGCTGGCGGACGAATTCGGCCAGGGTATTGAACAAGAAGGTGAACACAAACAGCACGAAGGCGGCGAGGAAGAGCACCCGGTAGTGGGAGCTGCCCACCTCCGATTCCGGCATCTCCACCGCGATGTTCGCCGCCAGGGTCCGCAGCCCCTGGAACATGGAAAAGTCCATGATGGGGGTGTTGCCGGTGGCCATCAGCACGATCATGGTCTCGCCCACGGCGCGGCCAAGGCCCATCATAACCGCCGAGAAGATGCCTGGGCTCGCGGTGAGGATCACCACCCGGCTCAGGGTCTGCCACGGGGTCGCCCCCAGCGCAAGCGAGCCCTGGGTCAGGTGCTTGGGCACCGAGAAGACCGCGTCTTCGGCGATGGAGAAGATGGTGGGGATGACCGCAAAGCCCATGGCGATACCGACCACCAGGGAGTTGCGCTGGTCAAACTTGATGCCCATGTCGTGGGTCAGCCAGATGCGCGAATCACCGTGCATGAAGGCGTTCTCGATGATGGGGCTCAGGGCGAAGGCGCCCCAACCGATGAACAGCAACACAGGGATGAGCAGGATGGCGTGCCAGCCTTCCGGCAGCCAGGTGCGGCCTCGCTCCGGCAGATAGTTCCACACTAGGGCGGTGAGCAGCATGCCCATGGGCAGCAGGATCAGCAGCAGGATCACCCCGGGCAGGGCCCCTTCGATGATGGGCGCAAGCCACAGACCCGCCAGGAAGCCGAGGATGACGGTCGGCAGCGCCGCCATGATCTCCACCGTCGGCTTGACGTATTTGCGCAGCCCCGCCGACATGAAGTAGGCGGTATAGATGGCACCGGCGACACCCAGGGGCACCGCGAACACCATGGCATAGAAGGAGGCTTTCAGGGTGCCGAACACCAGGGGCACCAGGCTCAGCTTGGCTTCGAAGTCGTTGCTGGCGGAGGTGGACTGCCACACGTACTGGGGCTCGGGATAGCCTTCATACCACACCTGTTGCCAGAGGGCAGACCAGGTTACCTCGGGGTGATCGTTCTCGACGTCAAAGACCTTGAAGTCATCCCCCTGCTGGGTCAACAGCAGGTTGTGGCGAGGAGAGATGGCAACGGCAGCCAGGTTGCCCCCGTCAATCTTCTCGCCAAGCAGCTTGGCTTCGCCGGTGGCATGGAAGAAGTTGATGGTGCCGTCGCTGCCTGCGCTGATGAAGCCCTTGCGAAAGTGCTCGGGGGTCAGCAGGGCGACCGGCGCGTCACCCTTGAAGTCACGGATCTGGGTGAACTGGCGCTTGCCATCCTTTGCCACCTCGAACCACTGGGAGATGACGCCGTTGTCGTTGCCCACCAGCAGGGAGGACGCACCGGAGAGCAGGGCCACCTGGGTCACGCTGGCATTGGGGGCGTTGATCTCCATGACATTGCGCAGGGAGATGTCGCTCAGGTTGTGGATGTCATAGACCGACAGGCGGTTGCCCTCGCGCACGAACAACAGGCGCAGGTTCGGGGTCAGCAGCATCTGGTCAACATGGCGTGGCAGGGACGGAATGGTGTAGGTCTGGCTGCTCCACTCGATTTCGCCGGAGAGGAAATTCTCCTCGCCGCTCATCACCATCAGCACACCACGACCATCTTCGGTCACGGCCGCAGTCGCCATCTTGTCCTTGGTCGCCTCGAAGACCATGCGCGTCAGCGCCTTGCCCTGGGGATCGATCACCACGGGGGTCTCGCCGAAGGGATATTGCAGGCTGGGCTCAATGACGCGAACGTCATTGGGATAGGAGATCTTGAAATAGGGTTGCACCACCTGAGCCTTGCCGTTGGCAAACCCATAGGCGATGAGTTTCTGGCCCGGCGCAGGCGGCGCGACCGCCGTGATCTCGCCGTTCACCTGCGCCTCGCCAATCACCTGTCCGGTCTTGATCTTGCCATCCGGTTGCACGGCAAAGAATTTGACCTTCCCCTGGTCGCTGAAGCGGTAACCTATCTCGTTTTGCTCCTCGACCCCGAGCCAGGCGGTTTTGCCCTTGATGGGCAGGGTGAAGGAAGCGGTGCTCTCCATGCTGGCGCCATTGAAGATGGGCTTCACCACATAAAGCAGGTAGAAGAAGATAAGTAACAGCGCCACCAGCACCAGGGCTCCCCCTGTGGTGACGCCATATTTGGCCAATTTATCCTTGATCCGGCGTTTTCGACTGCCCGCCATGACCAGATTTAACGATTCCGATGACATGCAAGACCTCAATGTGAGCTAGGCTTGGCGGCATTATATGGCGGATGCATGACAGTTTTGTTACATCAACAGCGGCAAAGAGCGCAGGCTCCATCGGGGGGTGGCAGTTGGTATTCGGGGGGAAGCAGGCAGCCGGTCTGGCAGTGAAATAAAAGCAAACGGGGCCATCAGGCCCCGCTGTCATCTTGAGGAAGCGCCTCTTTCGCGGCGAGTCTGGCCGCCTTCTTCTCGGCGCGGCGCCGTTTGAAGAAATCCGACAGCTGGGCCGAGCAGGCGTCGGCGAGCACCTCCCCCGTCAGTACCACCTGGTGGTTGTGGCGGGGATCCAGCAGGATGTCGAACACAGACCCTGCCGCCCCCGTCTTCAAATCCCGGGCACCATAGACCACCCGCTTGACCCGGCTGTGGATGAGGGCGCCGGCACACATGCAACAGGGCTCCAGCGTCACATAGAGGGTGGTGTCGAGCAGGCGATAGTTTTCAAGCTGCTTGCCCGCTTCCCGAAGCGCCATCACCTCGGCATGGGCGCAGGCGTCGTGCTCGCTGATGGAGCGATTCCACCCCTCTGCCACTATCTTGTCCCCCAGCACCAGCACGGCGCCTACCGGGATCTCGCCTATCCCCTCCGCCCTGGCGGCCAGGGCCATGGCATGGCGCATCCAGCGTTCGTCCTGCTCGCGCTGGCTGATCTGTGCTGCAACTTCAGATGGTTTCACGCCCTGATCCTCTCGTCGATATGATGTCGGCTTGCCTGGCCCCTGCACGGCATCGGCCGCGCACTCCCGGATTGCTGCGTCCCGGCCCTGGGCACACCGGGCCCCTTCCCCCTCGCGCTAGCCGGTAGCCCACGGCAGAAGATGCTGTCAATGAAAGAGAGGCCAAAGGCCCCGGCGACATCGGAACGCCCCGAGTTGGGTGTTCGCCACCCTGTGCCCGCCTAAGGGGGCGGCGATTATGCCAAAACTCCGGCCAGGGCCCAAGTTGCATCTTGGCTGAACAATAAAGAAGCAGTCGGCATCTCCCTGATAAAAAAGGAGTTGCGCCCGCCAAATCATCCGATTAGACTTCCTCCCCGTCAGCCGAGCTGACTCCGTCGGTGTGTAGCGCAGCCAGGTAGCGCATCTGCATGGGGTGTAGAGGGTCGGAGGTTCGAATCCTCTCACACCGACCAAATTCCCCGAAAATAGCCCAGTCAAACGACTGGGCTATTTTTTTGCCTGCACACCCGACGCTTGCCTCTTTTTCCTCTCGCCTCCCCCGTTCATCGGGTCGCCGCTTTTTATTGGCATGAATTTTATACAGAACCATTTGAAGCTTTCATAAAGTGCCGCTAGGATACGCAACTTTTCCGCCGGCCATAAAAACAGGGAGGTGGACACTAGGGTGATGGAATCACCGACCGGCTTGCAATCAATGAGGCAAGCATCCATGACCCAAGCTGTTGACTCCCAGCCCGTTCAGCCCCTGATCTCCCCCACGCCCTCCGAGCTCGATTCCGCAGAGCACGGGTTTGGCAGTTCAGTGCACCTCGATGTGATCGATCTCGCCGCCCCGGATGAAGATTACTGAGACGAGCCCGTGCCATAGTGCGGTTCAAGACGCCGGTTTTGCTGTCCGGCACCACCCTTGACCCCGGCCAACAGACCGCCACCGCAAATAACGATAAAATGCTAGTTTTTCTTCAAAAATCAGTTTAATTGACCATCTTCTGCGCCCCAACCTCCCTCTCCTTCATGGACACGCCGTGATACAAACCTACGTTATTGCTCGTCATTTCCCTCTCTCATGTTCGCCTTCGCCATTTTGACCCAATTTGACATTTTAGTTTTAAACATCAGTTCACTACCCGGTCACTTCATAGCCCTCATGCAGGCTGGATTGAACGAAGGCATTTCATACAGCTGTTTTTGCAAAGCTTGGAGTAATGTCGGGATTTGTTTTTGCATTTGTAATTTTATTACGTAATTAGTTACATTTTTAACCCATCCCCTCTACCGAAATCCTCCCCCCTGCCGCCCCGGCGACCCAAGAGCATAACCATCTGCAAAGAGCTTTTACACTAATCACATAAATCCATTTAAAACAGCATCTTAACTATCATCAAAAAACACCCGTTTTAAAAATCAAGTTGACGAATCCGCCATTCTTTTGCACCTTATGAATCGTGTTACCCCGCTGTTACGGGGAGTTTGAAAGAAAGGGATATAGACGTTAGTCGTAGTTAATAAATTCAAAATGTAACTTTTGGAGGAGTACCCACTATGTCGGCACCGGCCCAGACCATCAGCAGCACCCGCCTGCACATTCAAGGCGAGATGCTTCCCGATTACGCGCAGATCCTGACGCCGGATGCGGTGGCCCTGGTGTCCGAACTGGTGGAACGTTTCGCTCCCCAACGCAATGAGCTGCTGAAGCAGCGAGTCGCACGCCAGGCCCGTATCGATGGCGGCGAGTTGCCGGACTTCCTGCCAGAGACCGCCCATATTCGCGATGGTGAGTGGACGGTGCGCGGCATTCCCGCCGATCTGCAGGACCGCCGTGTGGAGATCACCGGCCCGGTCGAGCGCAAAATGGTGATCAATGCCCTCAACGCCAACGTCAAGGTCTTCATGGCCGACTTCGAGGACTCCCTGGCCCCGGCATGGAACAAGGTGATCGAGGGCCAGATCAACCTGCGCGATGCGGTCAACGGCACCATTGCCTACCAGAGCCCGGAGGGGAAGGCCTATACCCTGAATCCCAACCCGGCCGTGCTCATCTGCCGGGTTCGCGGTCTGCATCTGCCGGAGAAGCACGTCACCTTTGATGGTGCCCCCATTCCCGGCGGCCTGTTCGACTTCGCCCTCTATTTCCTGCACAACCACAAGGCGTTGCTGGCCAAGGGCTCCGGTCCCTACTTCTACGTACCCAAGCTGCAGAGCCATCTGGAAGGGCGCTGGTGGAGCGAGGTGTTCGCCTGGACCGAGGACAAATTCGGTCTGCCCCGCGGTACCATCAAGGCCACCGTGCTCATCGAAACCCTGCCGGCGGTATTCGAGATGGACGAGCTGCTCTATCAGATGAAGGATCACATCGTCGCCCTCAACTGCGGTCGCTGGGACTACATCTTCAGCTATATCAAGACCTTGAAAAACCACCCGGATCGCGTCCTGCCGGATCGTCAGGTGGTGACCATGGACAAGCCGTTCCTCTCTGCCTATTCGCAACTCCTTATCAAGACCTGCCACAAACGCGGCGCGCTGGCGATGGGGGGCATGGCCGCCTTTATCCCGGCCAAGGATCCGGCAGTGAACGCCGAAGTCTTCGCCAAGGTGAAGGCGGACAAGGAGCGTGAAGCGAACAACGGCCACGACGGCACCTGGGTCGCCCACCCCGGCCTCGCCGATACCGCCATGGCGGTGTTCAACGCCACCATTCCGGTGGGTGCCCAGAACCAGATCGGCGTGCTGCGCGAGCAGGATGCCCCCATCACGGCCGCCGACCTGCTGGCCCCCTGTGAGGGTGATCGCACCGAGGCGGGCATGCGCACCAATATCCGCGTCGCCCTGCAATACCTGGAAGCCTGGATCAACGGCAATGGCTGCGTGCCCATCTACGGACTGATGGAAGATGCCGCCACCGCCGAGATCTCCCGCACCTCCATCTGGCAGTGGATCCGCCACGGCAAGACCCTCTCCAACGGTCAGGCAGTGACCAAGGCGCTGTTCCGCCAGATGCTGGCCGAGGAGCAGGAGGTGGTCAGAGGCGAAGTGGGCGAGGCCCGCTGGCAATCGGGCCATTTCGCCGAGGCAAGCGCCCTGATGGACGAGATCACCTGCGCCGACACACTCATCGATTTTCTGACGCTGCCCGGCTACGAGCGGCTGTGAGACCCGGGCCGGTAACGGCCCCCATAACAAGTCAATGGAAACGTGAAATCAATGAAAGAGGGAACTGATATGGCACTGACCCGTGAGCAACAGATCCAGGCTATCGAGAAAGACTGGGCAGAAAACCCCCGCTGGAAAGGGATCAAGCGCGGCTACAGCGCCGAGGACGTGGTGAACCTGCGTGGCAGCCTGCAGCCGACACACACTCTGGCCCAACGCGGCGCCGACAAACTGTGGGAGCTGATCCACGGCGGCGCCAAGAAAGGCTATGTAAACTGCCTCGGCGCCCTGACCGGCGGCCAGGCGGTGCAGCAGGCCAAGGCCGGCATCGAAGCCATCTATCTCTCCGGCTGGCAGGTGGCGGCGGACAACAACCTCTCCTCCACCATGTACCCGGATCAGTCCCTCTACCCGGCCAACTCCGTCCCCTCCGTGGTGGAGCGCATCAACAACTCCTTCGCCCGGGCCGACCAGATCCAGTGGGCCAACAAAGTTGGACCAGAGGACAAGGGCTTCATCGACTATTTCCTGCCCATAGTAGCGGATGCGGAAGCCGGTTTCGGCGGCGTGCTGAACGCCTTCGAGCTGATGAAGGGGATGATTGAAGCGGGCGCCGCCGGCGTACACTTCGAAGATCAGCTCGCGTCCGTGAAAAAATGCGGCCACATGGGCGGCAAGGTACTGGTCCCGAGCCAGGAAGCGGTGCAAAAGCTTATCGCAGCCCGCCTCGCGGCAGATGTCTGCGGTACCACCACCCTGGTCATCGCCCGCACCGACGCCAACGCAGCGGATCTGCTGACCACGGATGCCGATCCCTACGATGCCGGCTTCCTGACCGGTGAGCGCACCAGCGAGGGCTTCTACAAGGTGCAGGCCGGCATCGAGCAGGCCATCTCCCGCGGCCTGGCCTACGCCCCTTACGCCGACATGGTGTGGTGCGAGACCGCCAAGCCCGATCTGGACGAGGCGCGCAAATTTGCCGAGGCCATCAAGGCCCAGTACCCGGACAAGATCCTGGCCTACAACTGCTCCCCGAGCTTCAACTGGAAGAAGAACCTGGACGATGCCACCATCGCCCGCTTCCAGCAGGAGCTCTCCGACATGGGCTACAAGTACCAGTTCATCACCCTGGCGGGTATCCACAACATGTGGTTCCACATGTACGAGCTGGCCTACCAGTACGCCCGTGGCGAGGGAATGAAGCACTATGTCGAGATGGTGCAGCAGCCGGAATTCGCCGCCGCCGAGCGGGGCTACACCTTCGTGGCGCACCAGCAGGAAGTGGGTACCGGTTACTTCGACAAGGTGACCACCGTCATTCAGGGCGGCCAGTCGTCGGTGACCGCGCTGACCGGCTCGACCGAAGAAGATCAGTTCCACTGATAGCTGTGTAATGCTCGCAAACAAACCCCGGCCAAGTCCCGGGGTTTGTCGTTATGGGGCTTAGAACCTATCCCAGTAGGCGTAATCGTTGAAGGCAGTTTGAACACGGACAGCGCGCAGAAACCGGAGCGTACTGTAGTACGTGAGGATTTCGAGCACTGCCCAGGTTCAAAATGGCGAATAAGATAGCCTATTGACATCCTCCCCCACCTTAGCGCTTCGCGTCACAGGAGGGGGATCCCCATTACTGGGTGATAGCTGCTCGCGCAGTACCGGGTTCCTGCTTCATCGGGCGGCCTGATTGCACCACGCCTCCACAGGCTAAAACGGCGTGTCCCGCCGCTAAAATATTGCGAGCGCCGTTCACATCGGCGTTCGCCTCATAACCACACGCAGCGCATTTAAACTGGCTTTGCGTCTGGCGGTTATCCTTCGCAGTATGCCCACAACAGGCGCACTGCTGGCTGGTGTAGGCCGGGTTTATCGCCAACACCTGACCGCCTCGCCATGCCTGCTTATATTCGAGCAGGCGGCGCAGCTCAAACCAGCCCTGATCTAATATCGAACGATTCAGCCCTGATTTTGCCCGGACGTTGCGCCCCGGCTGGCTGGTCGTGCCCGCTGCTGATTTTGACATGCTGGCAACCTTCAAATCCTCAATGACGATCATCGCGTGGTTTTTGCTGATAGTCGTTGTGACCTTGTGAAGGTAATCGCGGCGGCTATTGGCGATATGTGAATGCAGCCGCTGGATCTTGGCTTTTTGTTTCTTCCAGTTGCTGCTGAACTTTACCTTTTTGCTCAACTGGCGTTGGAGCCTTGCCAGCTTGGTCTGATTGGTTTTGAAGCTGTTGACGGGCTCAAACACCGTGCCATCTGACAGGGTTGCGAGCTTGGCGATCCCCGCATCCAGCCCGACCATTGAGCCGGAGGGGTGAATTGGCTCGGACGTCTCCTGCTCGACCTGAAAGGAGATATACCAGTGCCCGGCTGCTTGGCTGACGGTCGCGTTTTTAATTTTCCCTTCAACTGGCTGGGACTGACGGAACTTGACCCACACCAGCCCGGCAGGCAGCTTCACGCGACCCTTTTCAAGGCGGCAATACTTGTCGAAGTTGACGAACCGGATAGCGTCGCGGTTGTCGCTTTTTTTCTTGAATACGGGTGCCTTGGCGGCGAGTTTCTTATCAAAGCAGCGCATCCACGCGCCATGCAAATCCTTGAGCTTCTGCTGGAGGTTGTCGGTATATGCCTCGGCCAGAAAGGCCATTTCTGGGTCTTTCTTCCAACTGGTGAGCATCCTGTTCAGCTCAAAGGCAGAAGGCAGTTTTTCGCCAGCATCCAGAATGCGTTTGGTTTCTGCCAGCCCGTGATTCCAGACATAACGAGCACAACCGCCCAACTGGCGCAGGCGTTGCGCTTGTTGGGCTGTCGGTTCGAGTCGGAACTTGTAGGCTTTCAGAATTTGCATTTAGCGCTCAGTGTGTAGAATTATTGCCATATCTATTAAGCCCGATTGAGTGACAGAATGCAATTCACTAAAATTAATAAATCACGCCATGCGGCCTACGTTTTGCACGTACATTTGGTGTTTATTACCAAGTATCGAAAGCCGATACTGGGGGATCTGCATCACGCTTCATTCGGTCAGTGTGCGGCAGAGGTTTGCAGAGATTTTGGTGCGGAACTGAAAGAGTGTGACGGAGAGGCTGATCATGTTCACATGCTGATAGAGTACGCGCCAACGGTGCAGCTATCGGTACTGGTGAACTCGTTAAAGGCGGTCACATCAAGGCGACTGCGTAATGAATTTCTGGACTTGAGAGGTGCTTACAGCAAACCCGTACTCTGGTCACGCTCTTACTTTGCGGGCTCTTGCGGCGGAGCACCGTTGGAGGTGATCAAGCAATACATTCAAAACCAGCGGGGCTGACGCCCCGGCGAAATTCCCCTCCCACCTACGTCGGAGGGAGTCCCCTTTCGCATTTAAGATGGGATAGGTTTTCAGAGCTCGAGGATCTCTTTGACGAAAGGGATGGTCAGCTTGCGCTTGGCACGGAAGGAGGCGTTGTCGAGACGATTGAGGGTGGCAAGCAGGGTGCGCATATCGCGGGAGAGGCGGTTGAGCAGGAAACGGCCCACGTCGATGGGCAGCTTGAAACCCCGCAGCTCGGCGCGCAGTTGCAGGGCGCTGAGTTTGCCCTCGTCGTCCAGCTCGTCGAGGTGGAAGCTCACTCCCCAGTCGAGACGGGACGCGAGATCCGGCAGTTGCAGCCCCAGCTTGCGTGGCGCGCTGCAGCCGGTAACGATGAGCGTCCCCTCCCCCTTCTCCTTCCAGCGATTGTAGAAGTCGAACAGGGCCCGCTCCCACAGGGCGTTGCCGGCGATCGCCTCCAGGCTGTCAAGACAGACCAGGGGCAGGCTCTCCAAAGCATCGAGCATGCTGGGGTCGAGCTGTTCGAACTGATCGAGGGAGAGATAGGCCGCCGCCGCGTCGCGGGCGTTGACCTCGGCACAGGTAGCATGGAGCAGATGGGAGCGGCCCGACCCCTTGGCTCCCCAGAAATAGAGGAAGGGCGAGCCCTGACCGATGGCCGCATTCTTGAGGGCGGTGATCAGATGGGCGTTGTTGCCGGGATAAAAACTGACGAAGGTTTCATCATCCGGTAGTTGTACGGCTAAAGACAGTTGGGCCGGTTGCTTCACTCGTTGGGCTTTGACTGTGATATTTGCGGGCAAGTGTATCACCAGCGGGGCAGATAGAGAACCGCCCGGACCATGCCGGGCGGTCAGGATCCTTCCCCGGGATCAGGGCTGCGACCATTGATAGCGCAGGCCGCTCTCGTTGTCTTCCACCTGATGCAGGCGACTCTCCAGTTGCAACCCCCTCACCAGCTCGGCCTTGTCCCCCTGCAGCGAGAGGTTGAAGGTCACTTTGTCCCCTTCCAGCTTGCCGATGGCCACCTTGGTGACACTGGCCATCCCCTGCAGCAGCTTCTGGATCTGGATCATGCCATCGATATCGGACAGCCCCTCCACCACCAGGGTCTGGCTGGAGGCGACACCGGAGAGACGGGTACCGTACTGCTGCAACAACCAACCGGCCAGGGCATCGGCAAAGCCCTTTGCCACCTCGGCCTGGGTACCTGAACCCGAGCCCTTGGTCAGCTCGGTCAGCTCTCCTGCCTGTGCCCCCGGCTTGGCCCCATAAAGACCCCAATCGATGCTCCAGGCCTCCCCCTCCGGGCTAAGTTTGCCGAGCACCACCATTTCAGCGCCGTAACGCTGGCTCGCCTTGAGCACGGGATCGGCAAAGCGGCCCCAGACATCGGTGGCATTGACCGCCATGTTGTCATCCAAGTCCATCAGCGGGAGACTGACCGGCAGCCCCATGGCCTGGGTCTGGGCACGCAGCGCCTCGGACCAGCCATCGCCGGACTGATCCGGCAGAATGCGCCGCTCCCCTTCGTCGACCACCAGCCAGATGGCGACCTGCGGCCGCACCGGGCCAAGCAGGGCAAACTTGCTCTGGCCGACCAGGGCGTTCACCTTGGCCACATTGAAATCCGCCTTGAGAAACTTGACCGAGCCGATGTCCTGATAGCTGTATTGCTGCACGTAATCCGCCGGCGCCGCCAGGGCCTTCACCACATCCGGCTGGGTGAGGATATCGCGCTTGCCCGTCACCTTGACGAGCACATCCCCCAGCGCCTGGGACTGGGCGGCCGTCATGTCGCCACTGGTGGGAGCCTTGCCCTGATAGAGGTCGGTTACCTGGGCGGCCGATACCACGAGTGGCAGACAGCAGCAGAGGAGAGTCGCTAAGCGTTTCAGCATAAAGAAGATTCTCGAAATGGGGGATGGTGCTTATGGTAGCGGCAAGGCGCGCATGGCAGCAAGCAAAGGGGGGAGAAACAGCGGAGCCGGCAGGGTGCCGGCTCCGTTTGCGCGCCTTGGGCGCGGCGATGGGGTGATGCTTACTTGGTGCCGAAGATCTTGTCGCCGGCATCCCCCAGACCCGGGACGATATAGCCCTTCTCGTTCAGCCCCTGGTCGATGGAGGCACAGAACAGCTCCACGTCCGGGTGAGCGGCTTCCAGGGCCTTGATGCCTTCGGGGGCGGCAACCAGCACCAGCACCTTGATGGACTGGCAACCTTTCTTCTTGAGCAGATCGATGGTGGCGATCATGGAGCCGCCGGTGGCCAGCATGGGGTCGATGACCAGGGCCAGACGCTCTTCGATGTTGCTGACGATCTTCTCGAAGTAGGGGACAGGCTGCAGGGTCTCTTCATCGCGATAGATACCGACCACGCTCACGCGGGCGCTCGGCATGTGCTCAAGCACCCCGTCCATCATGCCAAGACCGGCGCGCAGGATGGGCACCACGGTGACCTTCTTGCCCTTGATCTGGTCGACTTCCACAGGGCCGTTCCAGCCATCGATGGTCACTTTTTCGGTTTCGAAGTCAGAGGTCGCTTCGTAGGTCAACAAACTGCCCACTTCCTTGGCCAGTTCACGGAAACGCTTGGTGCTGATGTCGCCTTCGCGCATCAGGCCGATCTTGTGCTTGACCAGGGGGTGTTTGACTTCAACGACTTTCATTATTATCTCCTCTAACCGGCGCCAAAAAAATCGCGGAATCATACAACAAAAGCCACGGCTTGTAGAGCTTTTCGATTCAAAAACGCGCAAACGATTTTCTTTCTGGTTTTTCGTGCCCACTGGTAGAATACGCCCCGAATTTTACCCTCCACTTCTTTATATGACGGGGAATACGCGTGACTGACAAAACCTCACTGAGCTACAAGGATGCTGGCGTAGATATCGATGCCGGCAATGCACTGGTTGAACGTATCAAGGGCGTGTCAAAACGCACTCGTCGTCCTGAAGTCCTTGGTGGTCTTGGCGGCTTTGGGGCCCTGTGTCAAATCCCTGCTGGCTACAAGGAACCGGTACTGGTCTCCGGTACCGACGGGGTGGGCACCAAGCTGCGTCTGGCCATCGACCTGAAGAAGCACGACACCGTGGGGATCGACTTGGTCGCCATGTGCGTCAATGACCTCATCGTGCAGGGCGCCGAGCCCCTCTTCTTCCTCGACTACTATGCCACCGGCAAGCTGGACGTGGACACTGCCGCTGCCGTGGTCACCGGCATCGGCGCCGGCTGCGAACAGTCCGGCTGTGCTCTGGTCGGCGGTGAAACTGCCGAAATGCCTGGCATGTATGAAGGGGAAGATTACGACATCGCCGGTTTCTGCGTCGGCGTGGTGGAAAAGAGCGAGATCATCGACGGCAGCAAGGTTGGCGAAGGGGATGCCCTGATCGCCCTGGCCGCCAGCGGTCCCCACTCCAACGGCTTCTCCCTGGTGCGCAAGATCCTGGAAGTCTCCAAGGCCGACGTGCAGCAGCCGCTGGGTGACACCACCCTGGCCAACGCCCTGCTGGAGCCGACCCGCATCTATGTGAAGCCCGTGCTCAAGCTCATCAAGGAGTGCGAGATCCACGCCCTGTCCCACATCACAGGCGGCGGCTTCTGGGAGAACATCCCGCGCGTGCTGCCCGCCAACACCCAGGCGGTCATCGACGAGCAGAGCTGGCAGTGGCCGGCGGTGTTCAGCTGGCTGCAACAGGCAGGCAACGTCACCCGCCACGAGATGTATCGCACCTTCAACTGCGGCGTCGGCATGATCATCGCCCTGCCGGCGGATCAGCTGGACAAGGCCCTGGCCCTGCTCAAGGCCGAAGGCGAGAACGCCTGGCACATCGGCCACATCGCCAAGGCGGCCGATGGTGAGGAGCAGGTCATCATTCAATGAATGATCGTATCAACGGCCAGATGACCTCCCCTATGAAACGCATCCTCGTCCTCATCTCAGGCAGCGGCAGCAACCTGCAGGCCATCCTCGACGGCTGTGGCGGCGGCAAGATTGCCGGTCAGGTGGTCGGCGTCATCAGCAACAAGGCTGATGCCTATGGCCTGGTGCGTGCCAGGGAAGCCGGGGTGGCAACCGCCATCCTGGCCCAGCAGCAGTTCGCCAGCCGGGAGGAGTATGATGTCGCCCTGCTGGCTCTGATGGCGGATTATCAGCCGGATCTGGTGGTGCTGGCCGGCTTTATGCGGATCCTGAGCGCCGACCTGGTGCGGCACTTTGCCGGGAGGATGATCAACATCCACCCCTCATTGCTGCCGAAATACCAGGGTCTGCACACCCACCAGCGCGCCATCGAGGCCGGTGATGACGAGCACGGCGCCAGCGTCCACTTCGTCACCGAAGAGCTCGACGGCGGCCCGGTTATCCTCCAGGCACGGGTCCCCATCTTCGAAGGGGACAGTGCCGACGAGGTCGCCGCCCGGGTCCAGGTGCAGGAGCACAGCATCTACCCCCTGGTAGTGCAGTGGTTCTGTGAAGGGCGCTTGCAGATGCGAGAAGGGTCTGCCTTCCTCGATGGCAAGCAGCTTGGCCTGGCAGGCTATGCCAGCGAGTAACCGCTAGCAGCAGTAAGACACAACAAGGGAGGCTCAGGCCTCCCTTGTCATTTCCATCGACCTGCGCAATGGCTGTCATCACGTCCGATGACGCCGCTGCGCGGCTAATCGGCCCTACACCGGATTGTCGATATCGATAAAGGTCACCTCCAACCCGTGTACGGTGGCGAGCCACTCTCCCAGCGCCTTGACGCCGTAACGTTCGGTGGCGTGGTGGCCTGCGGCGTAGAAGTGCATGCCCATCTCCCGGGCGGTGTGGATGGTCTGCTCGGAGGCTTCGCCGGAGATGAAGGCATCGATGCCCTGCTCCGCCGCCTGGCTGATGTAGCTCTGACCACCGCCGGTGCACCAGGCCACGGAGCGGATGAGCTCGGGACCACTGTCACCACAATGAAGCGGCTCGCGACCGAGACGCTCGGCAATCAGCTTGGCAAAATCGCTGCCGCTCATGGGCTCCTCCAGCTTGCCCACCATGGCGACGCTCTTGCTGTTCCAGGGTTCGAGCCCGCGACGCACCTTGATGCCGAGCAGCTTGGCAAGCTGGGCGTTGTTGCCCACCTCGGGGTGCACGTCCAGCGGCAGGTGGTAGGCAAACAGGTTGATGTCGTGGGTCAAGAGGGTCTTGAGACGACGCTGCTTCATGCCGGTGATCTGGGCCGGCTCGCCGCTCCAGAAGTAGCCGTGATGGACCAGGATGGCGTCAGCATCAGCGGCCACGGCGGCATCGATGAGGGCCTGGCTGGCGGTGACGCCGGTCACCACCTTGCGAATGCGCTCGCGCCCCTCCACCTGCAGGCCGTTGGGGCAGTAATCCTTGATGGCATGGGGTTCGAGCAGGTGGTTGAGCAGGCTTTCCAGTTTACGATGAGAGATCATAGGGGTCTCCTAGCTGGGCTCCCCACACACTGTGCGGGGAGCCGGATTCCGATCGTCAGGGCCCATGATAATCGAGCCGGACCGGCAAGGCCATGCGCCTGTCAGGCCTAGGCGGGCAGCTCGATGCCGGCGTCACGCATCTGGGCCAGCTTGTAGCGCAGGGTGCGCGGGCTGATGCCGAGCTTGTCGGCCACCGCTTTGCGACTGCCGTTGCACTCCTGCAGGGTGTCCAGAATGATCTGGTGCTCCTGCTGCTTGAGTTCGCCGCCAAGCCCCTCCCCTGACAGCCGCTCGAGCGGCCGCACCAGGGTCTCGTCCGTCTCCTCCAGGATCAGGTGCTCACAGTCGATGAGACCGTCTGGGCAGAGGATCAGGGCGCGCTGCACCACGTTGTCGAGCTCGCGCACGTTGCCGGGCCAGGGGTGAACCATCAGACGCTCTCGGGCGTCCTCTGCGAGCTGCGGCGTCGGCAGCCCCATCTGGCTGGCATGCAGCGCCAGCAGATGCTCCGCCAGGGGAAGAATGTCACCCGGGCGTTCCCAGAGCGCCGTCCAGCGCAGGGGGAAGACGTTGAGGCGGTAGTAGAGATCTTCGCGGAACAGCCCCTCCTGCACCGCTTTTTTCAGATCCCGGTTGCTGGTGGCAATGACCCGCACATCGAGGGGGATCATTTTGCGGCTGCCGAGCCGCTCCACCTCTTTCTCCTGCAAGACCCGCAGCAGCTTGGCCTGCAGCCCCAGATCCATCTCGGTGATCTCGTCGAGCAGCAGGGTTCCTCCCTGAGCCTGCTCAAACTTGCCAGGGCACCCCTGCACCGCACCGGTGAAGGCGCCCTTCTCGTAGCCAAACAGGGTCGCTTCCAGCATGTTCTCCGGAATGGCGGCGCAGTTGATGGCGACGAAGGCCTGCTCTGCCCGGCTGGAGTGGTCGTGAATGTAGCGAGCCAGCACCTCCTTGCCTGTCCCGCTCGGGCCGGTCACCATGACGGTGGCTTCGCTTCTCGCCACCCGGGTCGCCAGCTGGAACAGCTCCGCAGTCCTGGGGTCCCCGTACACCACGGCCCGTTTCTCCACCTTTTGGGCCGGCACATAACGGCTGACCTGGTTGAGCAGCACCTCGGGGGAGAAGGGCTTGGCCAGATAGTCGATCGCCCCCTCGCGCATGGCGCGCACCGCCCCGTCGATGTTGGCGTAGGCAGTCATCAACAGCACAGGCACCTGGGGATATTGCTGGCGGATATTGGCGAGTAGGGTCAGACCATCCATGCCCCCCATCTGGATGTCGGAGATCACCATGTCAAAGCGCTGACGGGACAGAGCAAGCAGGGCCCGCTCGCCGCTGTCCACCTCGCGGCACTCATAGCCACCGAGCAGCAGGGTATCCACCAGCGCCTCGCGCAGGCCGTTGTCATCTTCCACCACCAGAATGCGAGCCTGGGTCATGCCACACCTCCTACAACCAACATGGCCTTGTCGAGAATCATCTTCACCGGCGCTCCGGCTTTTGCGCGCCTCATGCCACGCCCCCCAACTGAACCTGTTGCTGATGCAGGGGGAAGGACAGGGTAAAACAGGTGCCCTCGCCAGGGACCGAGGCCACGCTTACCTCCCCCTGATGGGCTCGTACCACCGACTGCACCACCGCAAGACCGAGGCCCGTGCCTTGGGATCGGGTGGTAAAGAAGGGTTCGAAGATCTGGTTGAGCAGGGAGGGGGCCATCCCCTTGCCGTTGTCGATGACCCGCATCTCCACCCGGTTGCCGCTGCGCACAGCGCTCACCAGGAGCGAATCGGCGCCGGCCTGCCGGGCATTGGCGATGAGGTTGTTGATGGCCCCCGCCAGGGCACTGCTGTTGGCAAGCAGACAGAGATCGGGCTCAGGGGCCTCCAGATGCAAGGCGCAGCCCTGCTGCTGGCAGAAGGCTTCGGCCCCCGCCTGCACTTCCGCCAGCAAGCCCTGCACCGAGAGGGGCGCCACCACCTGGTTGTCGCCATTGCGGGCAAACAGCAGGATGTCGTTGATCTGCTTCTCGAGATCCTGCAGGCGCGCCATCAATTTTTGCTGGAACTGGCTGCGGGATTCAGGCTTGAGGGTGCGGTTGGCCAGGTTGGCCGCATAGAGCATGGCGGCGGAGAGCGGGGTGCGGATCTGGTGCGCCAGGGAAGCCGCCATGTTGCCAAGGGCGGAGAGGCGCTTCATGTGGTTGACCCTGTCCTGCAACTGGCGGGTCTCGGTCAAGTCGGTAATGAACACCAGTTGGCCGGACTGATCCGGCAGCGGCTGGGTCGACAGCTGGACCCGGCGGCCGTCGCGCAAGGAGATCTCGTGACCGTCATCCTCACGGGGTTCGAAGCAGCGGGCGATGATCTGGCGCCAGGAAAGGCCTTCCAGTGGCTCTCCCAGCAGCGCCAGGGCGGCAGGGTTTGCGCGGGTGATCAGCCCCTCGCCATCGAGCAGCAGCACGCCGGTCGGCAGCGCCGTGAAGATGGCGTAAAGCTGACTCACTTCATGTGACTGGAGGGGGGCATCCTGCTGCAAGATTGTCATAAAGCTGACCTCAAACTGGCGATTGAGTCAGCTTATTCAATTTCCATGCCAGCAAAATAGACGTTATTTATCAATGCATTGGGTCAATGCGTCAAAGCATTGACCTCAATTGTCCTTGCTCATGCCGTACTTCTTCATCTTCTCCACCAGGGTGGTGCGGCGCATGCTGAGCAGGTCGGCGGCGCGGGCCACTACCCCGTCCTGGGACTCCAGGGCCTGGCGGATCAGCTCCACCTCGAGGTCGGCCAGCATCTCCTTGAGGTTGACCCCCTCTTGAGGCAACTGCATGGGCAGGGGCATGGCGATGCCGGGATCCAGCTCTGGTGGGGACTGGAACACGGCAGCCAGGGCGTCCCGCTCGTCCATCTCGGTGAGCCGTTCATCTCGTGGCTCGCAGGGCAGCAGGCGATAGCGGCCGGGCAGATCCGCCACATCGACGATCTGGTTCGGATAGAGGATGAGCAGGCGCTCGATGAGGTTGGACAGCTCGCGCACGTTGCCGGGCCAGGCGTACTGCATCAGGGACTCCATGGCGCGCTGGGTCAGACGGATGATCCCCTTGTGCTGTTCGGCATGGCGATTGAGCAGCTCCTGCAGCAGCAGCGGGATGTCGTCGGCCCGATCCCGCAGGGGGGGCGTCTCGATGGGAAACACATTGAGGCGGTAGTAGAGATCTTCGCGAAACGCCTGGGTGCGGATCATGGCTTCCAGATCCCGGTGGGTCGCCGCGATCACCCTCACATCGGCCTGGACGGCCTTGCCGCCCCCGACCCGGTCGAACTGGCGCTCCTGCAGCACCCGCAGCAACTTGACCTGCATCGGTAGCGGCATGTCGCCGATTTCGTCGAGGAAGAGGGTGCCCCCCTGGGCCAGTTCGAAGCGGCCGCGCCGGGCGGCAATGGCACCGGTGAAGGCCCCCTTCTCGTGACCGAACAGCTCGCTCTCGAGCAGCTCAGCCGGAATGGCGCCGCAGTTGATGGGCACGAAGGGGCCCGCGCTTCGGGCGGACAGCTCGTGGATGGCGCGAGCCACCACCTCCTTGCCGGTTCCGGATTCACCGAGGATCAGTACGATGGCGTCGGTCTCGGCCACCTGGCCGATGAGACGGCGCACCTCCTGGATGCCCCTCCCCTTGCCCACCAGCAGGCGCAGCAGGGTCTGACCCTTGTCGTGGGTCTGATGACGGGGATGCAGGGAGATGAAGGCCTGGCAGAAGTGCAGATGACGGGTGAGGGACTCATAGGTAAAGGGGGCCTCGGCCACCCCGATGAAGTTGCTGCAGCCGTGGCTCGCCGACATCAGGGAGAGGAAGGGCAGACGAGGATGGGCGGCAAGCAGCTCACTCAGGGCGCGCTCGCGCAGTTCCCCGGCCAGAATCCCCTGCAAGGGTCCGGCAGTCTCGATGGCCACATCGAGATCGCTCTCCACCACCTCCTGCCAAGGGATCCCCATGAAGGAGAGCACAGTCCCCAGTTGCTGGCGCCGCACATCATCGGCATCAACAAGCAGCACACCCATAGCCATCCTATCCATATTTTCACACCTGACGCCAAGTTATTGTTTTTTAAGTGCTTATTAAAACCAATCTCGCACTGTGTCATAAGGGGGACAAAGTGCCAAAATTCTGGCGGATTGTCAAAACTTGTCGCATCCTCCCGGACCCTGGCGGGACGGGGATCACGCTTCCAGCCAGATTGAGTATCGGATGAAAACCAGCGAAGGGGAAAGAATGACGCCGACAGGGTGCGGCGTCAGAGGAGGGATCAGTGTTTCACGCTCTCCTGGGGAGCAGCATAGCGGCACTCGGGAAACCGGCTGCAGGCGAGGAACAGGCGACCGGCATGGGGACCCTTTCGTGCTTCCCGTGCCACCAGGGGCGCGGCACAGCGGGGGCAATGAGGGATCGTCTCCCGGGGCTCCTCCTCCTCCGGATCGAGGAAGGGATTCTCCTCCATCAACACCGGCATTGCCTCTTCGGCCTGGGGGGACGGCACCTGGGGCTCCCTGGCAGCCCCCGGGTGTGACATGCCCAGATCGACGCCATCGAGCAGCAGCGGGCTGAAGGTCGGTTCGCGGCGCTCGCCGGGCAGCAGGTCATCCACCGGAGCCGTCGTTCTCGCCAGCAGGGGCAGCAGTTGCTCCCGCAACTCGTCGACCTGGTAGTGGCTGCTGGCCGGGATCTGCAACAGCGGCAGGCCGGCGCCATCGCAGGCCGCCTTCAGGAAGAGATCCCGCGACTTGCGCTTCTGGTGGCGGTGCCCCTCGTCATCCAGCTCCACGGCACACAGGAAAGAGAGATCCGCCGGGTGGCAGAGCAGAAAATCGAAGTGCTTCTCCCCTATCTTGCCGAGCGCCTGCTGGCGCTTGCCCTTGCCAAGGTGCGCCTCGGGCGTCAATACATAGGAGGCTCGTACCTTGGCAAAGACACGGGCCTTGTCCCCCACCGCCTGATCCAGCACCCCGAAGAAGGTGCGCTCGGCTGGGCTCATCAAGGTTTCCTGCAGATCATAGGGCTCGGCCTTGCCCTCTTTCTCCCTGCGCCAGACGATCACCAGCAGGAGCAACCCCAGCAACACGGCTCCTGATACGACAAGGCTATTCATACACGCACATCCCGTTTACAAGACAAATTCAGTTCACACCAAAGGAAGGGGCACACTCTACCACGGGGAAAGCGACTCAGGCAGCGCAGAAATCAAGCCCGTCCCGGCATTCGCGTTTTTTCACTGAATTTGCGCAAGGCGGGCTTCATATGGCCTGTCACAGCAGGCACAATGCTAGAGCCCATGGACGTTCTGGCGCGCACCCCGTCGCCGCCAGGCGTCAACGGACCCCACGCAGCCCCATTCAAGGAGAGCAGGATGCAAAAGCAATTGGTCGTCACCGTGATCGGCGCAGACAAACCCGGGATCGTCGAGAGCCTGGCCGATACCATCACCCGGCAGCAGGGTAACTGGCTGGCCAGCTCCATGAGCGAGCTGGCGGGGCAATTTGCCGGCATTTTGCACGTCGCCGTGCCTGACGAGCATTACCGCAGCCTGTGCGAGGCCCTGGTGATGCTGCCTGGCCTCACCGTGAGCTTCGCCGAAGGGCAGCTGAGCCCGCAACCGGCCCATCAGGTGATGCTCAGCGTCACCGGCAACGACAGACCGGGCATCGTCCACGAAGTGGCCAGCATCCTGCGCCAGCTCAACATCAACGTCGCCGACCTCACCACAGGTTGCGAACCTGCGCCCCACTCAGGCGCCCCTCTCTTCTATGCCCACGCCCTGGTGGCCCTGCCGCCGCAGCTCGAACTGGACGATCTCGTCACGGCCCTGGAGTCCCTCTCCGACGACCTCGTCGTCGACATCGATCAGGATCTGAGCGAATAGTGTCGCCTGTCATAAATTTGTCATGGTTTGACGCCATAACTTCCGCGCAGACGCAACCAGAGCAAAGAGGCACCAGATGAGCACCGACAAGCAGTATGAAGAGAAAGAGCTTAGCTGGCTCTCATTCAATGAACGGGTGTTGCAAGAGGCGATGGACAAGACGGTACCCCTGATCGAGCGGGTCCGTTTCCTCGGGATTTTCTCCTCCAATCAGGACGAGTTCTTCAAGGTACGGGTGTCGGACGTCAAGCGCCGCATCCTCATCAACGAAGTCCACGGCGGCGACGACGAGGCCAAGGTGCTGCTGCGCGCCATCCAGCAGAAGGTGATGGCGCTCGGCGAGGCGTTCGACAACACCTACAAGGAGCTGCTGATCGCGCTGGCCCGCCACAACATCTTCCTGGTGAACGAAAGCCAGCTCTCCGAGTCCATCCAGCAGTGGCTGCGGATCTTCTTCCGGGAAAAGGTGCTGCGCCACATCATCCCCATCCTCCTCAACAAGGAGGTCAACCCGGTCAAGTTCCTGAAAGACGAGCACACCTATCTCGCCATCGAGATGAAGAAGAACGGCCAGGTGATCCAGTACGCCCTGGTGGAAGTGCCCACCGACGATCTGCCCCGCTTCTTCCAGCTACCGTCGGAGGGCACCCGTCGCAAGAAGCAGATCATCATCCTGGACAACGTTATCCGCTTCTGTCTGGACGAGATCTTCAAGGGCTTCTTCGACTACGACGAGATTGCCGCCTACGCGGTCAAGCTGACCCGGGATGCCGAATATGACCTCTCCGACCAGCTGGACCTCAGCCTGGTGGACAAGATGAGTGACGGCTTGAAACAGCGCCTCACTGCCATGCCGGTGCGCTTCGTCTACGAGCGGGAGATGCCGGCGGCCATGATAAGCTTCTTGAAGCTCAAGCTGCAGATCAGCTCCTACGACGCCATCATGCCCGGTGGGCGCTATCACAACTTCAAGGATTTCATCGGCTTCCCCAATGTGGGCCGGGATTATCTGGAAAACCCCAAGCTGCCGGCCCTCGATTGCCGCGACTTTGACGGCTTCGTCAACGCCTTCGACGCCATCGCCAAGCAGGACATCCTGCTCTACTACCCGTACCACAAGTTCCACCACTTCACCGAGCTGGTGCGCCAGGCGGCCTTCGACCCGGCGGTCAGCGCCATTCGCATCAACATCTACCGGGTGGCCAAGAAGTCGCGGATCATCCACTCCCTCATCGACGCCGCCAACAACGGCAAGAAGGTGACCGTGGTGGTGGAGTTGCGCGCCCGCTTCGACGAGGCGGCCAACATCGACTGGGCCAACATCCTGACCGACGCAGGCGTCAAGGTGGTGTTCGGGGTGCCCAGCCTCAAGATCCACTCCAAGCTCTGCCTCATCACTCGCCACGAGAACGGCGAGGCGGTGCGCTACGCCCATATCGGGACCGGCAACTTCAACGAGAAGACCGCCAAGATCTACACCGACTTCTCCCTGCTGACCCGCCATCCGGACATCACCGCCGAGGTGGAAAGCGTGTTCGAGTACATCGAGTACCCCTATCGGCGCTACAAGTTCAACCACCTGCTGGTCTCCCCCATCAACACCCGCCGCCAGCTCTATCGCCTCATCGACAACGAGCTGGCCAACGCCAAGGCGGGGCAACCCAGCGGCATCACCCTCAAGATCAACAATCTGGTGGACAGAGACCTCATCAACCGGCTCTATGCCGCCGGCCAGGCCGGGGTGCCCATCCAGATGATCATCCGGGGCATGTGCGCCCTGCGCCCGGGGGTGCCGGGTCTGAGCGACAACATTCGGGTCATCAGCATCATCGACCGTTTCCTCGAACATCCGCGGGTGATGGTGTTCCACAACAAGGGCAATCCCCAGCTCTATATCTCCAGTGCCGACTGGATGAGCCGCAACATCGACGGTCGCATCGAGGTGGGCACCCCCATCTATGACGAGCGGCTCAAGCAGCGCATCCTCGACATTCTCGAGCTACAACTGAGTGATACCTGCAAGGCGCGGGTGATCGATGCCGACCAGAAGAACGAATACGTGAAGCGGGGCAACCGCCGCAAGGTCCGTTCCCAGGTGGCGATTTACGACTACCTCAAACGCATAGAGTCAAACCATGGACAATAGTCTGTACGCCGCTGTCGACCTGGGCTCGAACAGCTTCCACATGGTCATCGCCCGCCTCACCGAGGGGAGGATGCAGATCATCGATCGCATCAAGGAGCGAGTGCGCCTCGCCGAAGGGATGGACGGTCAGCGCCGCATGTCCCCGGAGGCCATGGCGCGCGGGCTGGACTGCCTCGCCCTGTTCGCCGAGCGGCTCACCAACATCAAGCCGGATCAGATCCGCATCGCCGGCACCTACACATTGCGCCGCGCCAGCAACGCCCGCGACTTCGTGCGCGAGGCAGCCAAGGTGCTCAACCACCCCATCGAGATCATCAGCGGCCAGGAAGAGGCCCGCCTCATCTATCAGGGGGTCGCCCATACCCAGCACATCGAGGGCCAGGTGCTGGTGGTGGACATCGGCGGCGGCAGCACCGAGCTCATCATCGGCGAAGGGTTTGAGCACAAGGCGCTCACCAGCCGCAAGATGGGCTGCGTGAGCTTCACCCAGAGCTTCTTTGGCAACGGCAAGCTCGGCGAGAAGGCCTTCAACGCCGCCGTGTTGGAAGCCCAGCATCAGCTCGCCCCCATCATCAACCAGTACCGCAAGCTGGGCTGGCAGAGCTGCCTCGGCAGCTCGGGCTCCATCCGCACCGTGCGCGACGTGTTGCAGGGGGAAGAGTGGACCGATGGTGCCATCACCCTGGCGGGACTGGAGCGGCTGAAAGAAGAGATGCTCAAGCACAAGCGGGTCGATCAGCTCAAACTGGCGGGCCTCACCGAGGAGCGTCAGGGGGTCTTTGCCGCCGCGGTGGCCATCCTGCTCGGGCTATTCACCTCCCTGCCCATCGAGCGGATGGAGTACTCCGACGGCGCCCTGCGCGAAGGGTTGCTCTACGAGTTCGAGGAGCGCCTGCAGCATCACGACATTCGCGAACGTACCGCGCTTGCACTCAGCACTCACTATCGCATCGACAAGCGCCAGGCCACCCGGGTAGAGAGCAGCGTCCTCTCCCTGTTCGACGCCCTGTGCGGCCCCTGGGAGATGCCGGAAGAGCCCTATCGCGCCATCCTCGGCTGGGCGGCGCGGCTGCACGAGATCGGCCTTGCCATCAACTACAGCGGCATCCACAAACACTCCGCCTATATCTTGCAAAACACCGATCTGCCCGGCTTCAACCAGGACGATCAGGCCCTGCTGGCGGCCCTGGTGCGCTTTCACCGCAAGGGGCTCAAGCTCTCCGAGCTGCCGGCCCTGCCCAACCACGACGAGCAGACGGTGCTGCGCTGCATCCGCATCCTGCGCCTCGCGGTGGCGGCCCACCACAGGCGTCAGGACAACCTGCTGCCCGAGTGGAACGTGCAGGCCGCCGGGGATCAGCTGGTGGTCACCCTGCCCCTGGACTGGTGCGACGAGAACAAGTTGCTGATGCAGAACCTGGAAAAGGAGCACCGCTACTGCCACGAGCAGGGCTGGCCCCTGCTGTTCCAGCTCGGGTGATCCGCCCCTCTGTGCAAAAAGGCAGCCGATGGCTGCCTTTTTTGTCTCTTGTGCTTTCCTACTGCAGATCCGGCAGGATCAGCTTGGCTATCTCGAAGTAGATGATGAGGCCGGTACCGTCCACCAGGGTAGCGATGAAGGGGGCGGAGACCACCGCCGGGTCGATGCGAAAGCGACGCAGCACCATGGGGATCACCGAGGCGACAGTGGCGCTCCAGAGCACGTTGACATCCTCCCCCACCTTAGCGCTTCGCGTCACAGGAGGGGGATCCCCATTACTGGGTGATAGCTGCTCGCGCAGTACCGGGTTCCTGCTTCATCGGGCGGCCTGATTGCACCACGCCTCCACAGGCTAAAACGGCGTGTCCCGCCGCTAAAATATTGCGAGCGCCGTTCACATCGGCGTTCGCCTCATAACCACACGCAGCGCATTTAAACTGGCTTTGCGTCTGGCGGTTATCCTTCGCAGTATGCCCACAACAGGCGCACTGCTGGCTCGTGTAGGCCGGGTTTATCGCCAACACCTGACCGCCTCGCCATGCCTGCTTATATTCGAGCTGGCGGCGCAGCTCAAACCAGCCCTGATCTAATATCGAACGATTCAGCCCTGATTTTGCCCGGACGTTGCGCCCCGGCTGGCTGGTCGTGCCCGCTGCTGATTTTGACATGCTGGCAACCTTCAAATCCTCAATGACGATCATCGCGTGGTTTTTGCTGATAGTCGTTGTGACCTTGTGAAGGTAATCGCGGCGGCTATTGGCGATATGTGAATGCAGCCGCTGGATCTTGGCTTTTTGTTTCTTCCAGTTGCTGCTGAACTTTACCTTTTTGCTCAACTGGCGTTGGAGCCTTGCCAGCTTGGTCTGATTGGTTTTGAAGCTGTTGACGGGCTCAAACACCGTGCCATCTGACAGGGTTGCGAGCTTGGCGATCCCCGCATCCAGCCCGACCATTGAGCCGGAGGGGTGAATTGGCTCGGACGTCTCCTGCTCGACCTGAAAGGAGATATACCAGTGCCCGGCTGCTTGGCTGACGGTCGCGTTTTTAATTTTCCCTTCAACTGGCTGGGACTGGCGAAACTTGACCCACGCCAGCCCGGCAGGCAGCTTCACTCGACCCTTTTCAAGGCGGCAATACTTGTCGAAGTTGACGAACCGGATAGCGTCGCGGTTGTCGCTTTTTTTCTTGAATACGGGTGCCTTGGCGGCGAGTTTCTTATCAAAGCAGCGCATCCACGCGCCATGCAAATCCTTGAGCTTCTGCTGGAGGTTGTCGGTATATGCCTCGGCCAGAAAGGCCATTTCTGGGTCTTTCTTCCAACTGGTGAGCATCCTGTTCAGCTCAAAGGCAGAAGGCAGTTTTTCGCCAGCATCCAGAATGCGTTTGGTTTCTGCCAGCCCGTGATTCCAGACATAACGAGCACAACCGCCCAACTGGCGCAGGCGTTGCGCTTGTTGTTCGGTCGGTTCGAGTCGGAATTTGTAGGCTTTCAGAATTTGCATTTGGCGCTCAGTGTGTAGCATTATTGCCATATCTATTAAGCCCGATTGAGTGACAGAATGCAATTCACTAAAATTAATAAATCACGCCATGCGGCCTACGTTTTGCACGTATACTTGGTGTTTATCACCAAGTATCGAAAGCCGATATTGGGGGATCTGCATCACGCTTCCTTCGGTCAGTGTGCGGCAGAGGTTTGCAGAGATTTTGGTGCGGAACTGAAAGAGTGTGACGGAGAGGCTGATCATGTTCACATGCTGATAGAGTACGCGCCAACGGTGCAGCTATCGGTACTGGTGAACTCGTTAAAGGCGGTCACATCAAGGCGACTGCGTAATGAATTTCTGGACTTGAGAGGTGCTTACAGCAAACCCGTACTCTGGTCACGCTCTTACTTTGCGGGCTCTTGCGGCGGAGCACCGTTGGAGGTGATCAAGCAATACATTCAAAACCAGCGGGGCTGACGCCCCGGCGAAATTCCCCTCCCACCTACGTCGGAGGGAGTCCCCTTTCGCATTTAAGATGGCGACGATGGTCAGGGTCACCACCATGCCGATCTCGGGCCCCACCCCTAGGCTCCAGGCCCGCACCCAGGCCGCCAGCGCGATGGCGGCCGAGATGAGCAGACCGGTGGAGATCTCCTTTTTCAGCACGGTGCCGAGGTTTTTCAGGCTCACCTCCCCCACCGCCATGGCACGCACTATGGTGGTGGTGATCTGGGTACCGCTGTTGCCACCGGTACCGATGAGGAGCGGGATGAAGAAGGCCAGGGCGATGGCTGCCTCCAGCTGCTCTTCAAAGGCCCGCAGCACGGTGCCTGTGTAGGCTTCCGCCACGAACAGGATCAGCAGCCAGCCCACCCGCTTGCGCCACAACTGCCAGGGGGTGGCCTGCAGATAGGGGGTATCCAGCGGTGAGGAGCCCCCTTGCAGCTCCGCATCCTCGGTGGACTCCAGCTCCAGAATGTCGGCGGCATCGTCCACGTGGAAGACCCCCACCAGACGACCCTGATCTTCCACCGGCAGGAGCGAGAGGTCGCGGTCAATGAGCAGGCGGGCCGCCAGCTCCTGATCCGCACGGGCGTTGATGCGCACTGCCTCCCCCTCCATCAGCTCCCCTACCGGCAGCAGAGGATCGGCGATCAGCAGCGACTTGAGGGAGACGCTGCCAAGCAGGCGCTGCTCGCCGTCAACCACATAGAGATGACCGAACAGCCTGGCCTGATCCCAGGCCCCGTGGATCAGCTGCTTGGCGCTTTCCACCGTCGCATCGGCCTCCACTGCCAGGTATTCGTGGCGCATGTTGGCCCCCACCGACTCGTTCGGCCAGGCCAGCAGGGACTGGAAGGCTTTGCGGGTGGGGTCTGGTAGCCGGGCGAGCAGGGTCTTGCGATCGTGCTCGTCGAGCCTGCGCAGGATGGCCAGCAGGTCCCGACGGGCCAGGGTGCCCTGCAGTATCCCCACGATGCTGCCATGCAGCCTGAGCAGCAGATGGCCGGCACACTCCGCCGGGAGGGAGGCGAGCAAGGACGCCCCTTCCGGCATGGAGAGGGTATCGAAGATGCAGTTGAGCTCTTCCGGGCGCAGGGTCAGAAGCTGATCGGCACGGGCCACCGGATCCAGGTTGTGCGCCAGCCAGTTGCGCAGGGCAACCGGGTCGAGCAGTTGATGACGATTGAGCAGGGTGTGTGTTTTCTTCATCACAGATGTCCTCATGTGATTTCAGGCGAACCTGAACGCCTCCGGCACCTGGCCGGATGCAACGGCAAGAAAACAGCAATTTGATTGACGAGTAACAGGCAGGAAATGACGCCGTCCGGCGTGTTTTCATCCCCACGTACCAGCTTTAGCACTGCATAACGTATCCGGCATGCCGGAAGCCACTTGGGTTGACACCTTAATCCGATGAAAACTGTCCTGATCTTGGGCGTCTCTGGACGTCGTGAGATCAGTGGCCTGTGTTTATGCAGGAGCCTCGCCTAACGAGATGCTGCGAACATTGATTGCACGGCGCTACCGTGCGGGCGGCATCATCTGCCCAGGCGCAGGTCGAGTCAAGGCAAACGGGCCCCTGGCAACGGGTTGTTACAAATTGGCCGGACGGCGGGCCCTTCATGAAACGAGGCTCCCCCGTGCGTGGCACGGGGGAGCCTGCGGTCAACGGACGAACGTCAGCGGATATAGTCGAATAGGGTCAGCTTGCTTATCTTGCTGAAGGCTAGCTGGGAGGCGCTCATGGCTGCATCCTCCTTGGAGAGGGCCGCGATCACCTCGTACATGTCCGCCTCGGACACCTTGGCCCGCGCCTGCTGGTTCAGGGTGCTGAGTCCATCGTTGGAACTCATCACCTGCTCCAGGCTGTTCATCCTTCCCCCCAGCTCCCCCAGTCCCCGGTCTATCTTGGTTCTGGCGTTGCTCATGTGGGTGGTGGCATCGGAGACCGCCAGCTGGAAATCGCTCTCGGACAGGGTCGGATCACGCATGGCGGAGATGAAATCGGACATGCCATTGAGGATGTTGTCGTTTTTCGGGGTATCCAGCACGAAGTTCTGGGTCGCCGACCCCGCAGGGAGGTCGAGGGTGAGCGCCAGGCCGTTGAAGGGGATCTTGTTGCCCGCCACATAGTCGCCGCTTTGCAGCAGGGTGCCACCGCTGTCACGGATCTCGTAGGTGTCCGGCGGCCCGGCCAGGGTGCTGACCGCATATTGGTTGCTCGGCAGGGAAGAGTCATAGTTGTTGCGATAGAAGCTCTCGAAGTTCCCCTGATCCGCCACCGACACCTGGATGTTGCCACTAGCGGCGCTGGCAGTGCGCCGGGTCGCCACTATCTCGAACAGATCGAAACCGGAGTCGTTGGCCGGGATCTGCACCGTGGGTGAGACCTGGATGTTGCGCTGCCCCGTGTCCCCCTGGAACACATAGTTGCCACTGGCATCCTTGACGAAGGGCTGGGTCTTGCTCTGATTGCCGCCGAAGATGTACTCCCCCTGGGAGTTCTTGCTGTTCATCAGGTCGAACATCTGCTTTTGCAGCCCCTCCAGCTCGCTCGCGATGGCGCTGCGCTCCTCGGAGCCCATGGCGGAGTTGTTCGCCTTCTGGATCAGGGTCTGGGCACTGAGCATGGCGCTGTTGAGGGAGGTCAGCACCGTCTCCTCGTGGCCCAGGCTGTTCTCCAGCAGGCTGCCGTTGACGCCGTACTGCTTGAAGAGATCGATCTCCTTGGTCAGCGCCATCTTCTGGCTCATGCCGGCCGGGTCCTCCCCGGAGCGGGAGAATTTATCCCCCGTCATCAACTGGTTGTAGGCGGTGTTCTGGCGCTCGCTCACCTTGCTCATGGAGGCAAGGTTGCGGTCATAGATCATGTTGGTGGTGATGCGCATGACTTACCTCACGGAGGAGAGCAGGGTGTCGAAGATGGTCTTGGCGGTGTTCACTATCTGGGCCGAGGCCGCATAGGACTGCTGGAAGCGGATGAGGTTGGCCGCCTCCTCCTCCAGATTGACGCCGGAGACACTCTCGAAGATGGCGGTACTCTGGGTCAGCTTCGCCTCGTTGGCCTGCAGCAGGGTCTTGGCCTGGCTGGTCTTGTTGCCAATGCCGCTCACCAGACCCGAGTAGGCATCGTTGAAGGTCATCTTGTCGTTGCTGGTGGCGGCGTTGTTGTTCTTGCGCACCAGCTCCTTGTTCTGCAGCTCCGCCAGCGCCAGGCCGTTGGCGTTGTCCGCAAAGCCGTCCTTGTTGTAGCTGAGCGTGAAGCTGTCGCTGGCTTCCACCTTGCCGGTGATGCTGAACTCATAGCCCGGGCTCTGGGTCGGATCGGCGTAGACCTTGGGCCCCCCCAGGGGGCTCTCGAGGGCGGCCATCAGGTTCTGTCCCTTGCTGGAGGCGGGGGCGACACCCAGCAGGTTGTTGTTCTTGTCATAGACCTCGTAGTTGCCGCTGCCGTCGATCTTGATGACCTGGGGGGCACTCGGGTCCAAAGTGTTGGTGCCAAAACCCGAGCCCGTGCCGGTGTTGTAGACACCGCCCAGCGCTATCTCGCCCGAGCCCAGGTTCTGGGATCCCTTGTCCGCCTTCAGGGGGGAAGCCAGCGCGATATCTTCAGGACGGGTGATCGCCTGCTCCAGGTTGGCAGCCGCATTCCGGGTGGGTTGCAACAAGATCTTGTCACCTGCAGCCGGTGTGCCGGAGAGATCGATTTCGATGCCGTGGCCCGTCACTTCGAAGGTGGCTGGCGGCGTGGTCCCCGTGGCGAGCGAGGTACGCTGCCCGCTGCCGTCGATGGCGAACACCTCGTAACCGGTGGCGCTGTTGAACCGCACCTCGTAGTCGAAGGTGGTGACCTCGCTCCCCTTGCCGGGAACGAAGTTGACGCTGGCCGCCCCGTTGCCCTGGTTGCTGGCGTAGGGCAACCCCTGGCTTCCTTTGAGGGTGAAGAGATCCCCCCCAAGCTCGTTGTCGAGATCCATCCCCAACCGATTCTGCTGGTTCATGGCATCCCCCAAGGCGACGGCCATCTGCCCCAGCTCCCGCTTGGCGGGCTCCAGATCCCGACGCGCGGTGAAGAGGCCACCGATGGCACCGCCAATATCCTGGTCGTTGATGCTGGCCTGGTTCTTGCCCAGGGTCAGCTGCAGGGAAGGCTCACGGGAATCCGGGTCCCCCGGCACCACCTTGAACTGGGCCACGCCGCCATCGAGCACCAGGGAGTGCCCTGTGCTCATGTTGACCAGCATGCTGCCGTTGGGCTGGGTCACGGTGCGGATCTCCATCTTCTCGGAGAGCTGGCGAATGGCCTCATCACGCTGATCGAACAGCATCAGGTTCTCTTCAGGGGAGCCCTGGGTGCGGACGATGGACTGGTTCAGATCGTTGATGCTGTTCAGCAGGCTGTTCACCCTGTCCGTCTCGTCCCCTATGGTGGCGTTAATGGTATCGGACTGCTTGTCGAGCTGGGCGGAGAGGGTGTGGAATCTGTCCACCATACCGCTCAGTTCACTCAGGGTCGTCTGGCGCCCTCCGATCTCGGACGGTGACTCGTTGGCGGTGTGGAAAGCCTTGAAGTAGGAGGTGATGGTGGACCCCACACTGTTGCTGGCATCACCGAGCAGGCTGTCGAGCTGGAACAGTTGATCGTAGCGGGTGTTGGCGGCGTTATAAGCGGACGTATCACGGCGAACCTCGGCCTGGGCATAGGCGTTGATGATGCGATCACTCACCATGTCGCCCGTCCCCAATCCGACGGAATTGGTGTAGATCAGGGTGCGTTCACGTACATAGCCCTGGCTATTGACGTTCACTATGTTGTTGCTGGTGGTCTGCAGCAGCCGCTGCTGGGCCAACACACCCGAGGTCCCAATTCCAAGCAGATCGCTTGCCATAGCTTACAGCTCCATCTCTGTGTTCCTGTCTGCAATGTTGCCGGGCGTCGAATAGCCGGCGATGGCATCACTGCGCAACACTTGTTTAAGTTTCCTGGCGTACTGGGGATCGGTGGCATAACCGGCCTGCTGCAACGCCTCGAAGTAACGGTCCGGGCTGTCCACCTTGGCCAGCGCTCCCTTGTAGCGACTCCCAGAGGTCAGGAAATCCACGTAGTCGTTGAAGCTCTCTTCGAACGACTCGTAGGAGCGAAACGCCGCCTTCTGGCGCGAGGCCACCCCTTGCTCGTATTCCAGGGTGCTCACCACCGCCTTGGGGCCTTCCCATCGCGGATCCGCCTTGATGCCGAACAGGTTGTGCGTCACGTTTCCGTCTGCATCCTTGATCACCCGCTTTCCCCAGCCACTCTCAAGGGCGGCCTGGGCCACCAACACCGCCGGGCTCAACCCCAGCTTATCCGCCGCCTTCTTGGCCAGCGGCATCAGCCTGTCGACGAACTCTTCCGGGCTGTCAAACACCTTGGCGCTGCCATCCAGGGCCGAAGGCCTCTGGCTGCTGCCCATGGGCGGCACGGTGCGGTGGGGGCGTCTTGGCATGGCCAGCGTACGCTCGGCCCCATTCAGCTCACCCTTCATTTCGTTATCAGCAAAATCTTTGCCAACTTTGGAGGCAGCAATCAGATCGTTGGAGGCACTGGGGGGTTGATAGGGCTTGTAGACCCGCTCGGTACGCTGGGGCAACTTGAGTACCCGGCAATCCTGATGGGTGAAGGTCTGCTCGGGTGAGAGCTGCCTGGCCACCATCTCGGCGATGCCCAGCCCCCCCTTGCTCGACATGTCGGCAACCCGCTGCTCGTCCAGCATCCCTTCATAGAACTGGGTGTAGCTGCTGTTCATCGGGTTGCCCTCGGTGAGCACCGAGTTGGCCTGGCGCATCCCCTTGAACAGGGTCTGGGTGAAGATGGATTCGAACTGGCGGGCGGCCGCCATCAGGGCCCCTTGCTTCCCCTCCTTGCTCAGGCTCATCTGGCGCAGTTTGTCCAGGTTCTGGACGTCCTGCACCATGCCAATATTGATACCGCTCTGGGTGTCGAACTCTGCCATAACCTACCTCTTTGCCGCCCGTGGCAACCGCTTGCCGCTCACGAAATTACAGAATGACCAGTTGGCCCTGGATCGCGCCCGCCTGCTGCAGCGCCTCCAGGATCGCCATCAGATCCCCGGGGGCTACCCCCACCTGGTTCACCGCCCGCACCAGGTCGTCCAGGGTCGCGCCGGTATCGAGCTTGAACATCCGACCGGGATCCTGCTGCACGTTGATGGTGGAGTTGTTGGTGACCGCCGTCTGCCCGCCAGCGAGCGGATTGGGTTGGGAGACCTGCTGGTTCTCGGCGATGGTGACCGTCAGCCCACCGTGACTGATGGCCGCCGGGCGCAGCTTGACCTCGCTGCCGATGACGATGGTCCCGGTGCGCGAATTCACGATGATCTTGGCGGACTCGCTCGCCGGGTCCACTTCCAGGTTCTCGATGGTGGAGAGGTAGGAGACCCGCTGGGCCGGATCCCGCGGTGCGAATACCTTGATGGAGGTGGCGTCCATCGCCTGGGCGGTATTGGGCCCCACCAGATCGTTGACCACGTCCGCCAGACGGCGGGCGGTGGTGAAGTCCGGCCGGTTCAGGTTGAAGGTGATGGTGTCGCCCTGGCTGAAGGAGTTGGGAACCTCCCGCTCCACGGTCGCCCCGTTGGCGATGCGCCCCACTGTGGGCGTGTTCACCACCACCTTGGAGCCGTCCGCCCCTTCGGCCCCGAGGCCACCGACCACCAGGCTGCCCTGGGCCACCGCATAGACGCGGCCATCCAGCCCTTTCAGGAAGGTCTGGAGCAGGGTGCCGCCACGCAGGCTCTTCGCCTCGCCGATGGCGGAGACGGTGACGTCTATGGTCTGGCCCGGCTTGGAGAAAGGGGGCAGATCCGCGTGGATGGCCACCGGTGCCACGTCCTTGATCTTGGGCTTGATGTTGTCAGGCACCTTGATGCCGAAGTTGTTGAGCATGGTCCTGAAGGTCTGCTCGGTGAAGGCGTTGTTCTTCTCCCCCGTGCCGGGCAGGCCCACCACCAGACCGTAACCGATCAGCTGGTTGCTGCGCACCCCTTCCACCGAGGCGAGGTCCTTGATGCGGGATGCGTGCGCCAGCCCGAAGGGCAGCAGGCAGCACAGCAGGGCAAGCAGACGGAATCGGTTCATGACATCTCCTAACAAAACCTTCCTGATCCGGGACCCGTGAACGCCCCGGACTCTTGAGTCTTAAATGGGCCACCAGGGGCCGTTGAAGAAGCTGGTGAGCCAGCCCTGTTCCTGGGTGTTCGCCAGATCCCCGGTACCGCCGTAATAGATACGCGCATTGGCCACCCGCTGGGAGGAGACGCTGTTTTCCGAGCTCACGTCCTCCGGGCGCACCAGACCGGTGATACGGATGTATTCGTTGCCATTGTTGAGCATGATCCACTTCTCGCCGCGCACCAGCAGGTTGCCGTTTGGCAGTACCTTGACCACGCTGACCGAAATGTTGCCCTGCAGGCTGTTGCTCTGATCCGCCTTGGCCTGCCCCTTGAAGGCACTGTTCTGGCCGATGGAGGCCGACAGATCGTAGGGCCCCGCCGTGACCGGCACGCCACCCAGGGTGACGGGGTCGAGCGCCAGCTTGTTGTCCTTGCCGCTCTGGGTGTTGGCCTTTTTCGACGCAGAGGTCGACTCCGCCAACTGGATGGTGATGATGTCACCCACCCGGTGCGCCTTGATGTCCGAGTAGATGCCGTTGACCTGCTCGGGCTGGAAGATGGCGCCGGTCGGGCGCACCGACACCGGCTCCGACTCCCCGTAGACGGGGGCGAAATCCGGGTCATCCGGTTTGGCGGTATTGGGGGTACTGGTGCAACCCGCCAGGGTCAGCAGTCCCAGCATCCATATGGCTTTCATCATGACACTCCTTTCATCAGGTCCGCTGGGTCAGGAAGGACATCATGGAGTCGACGGCGGAGATGACCTTGGAGTTCATCTCGTAGACCCGCTGAGCCTGGATGAGATTCACCAGCTCCTCGGTCACGTTGACGTTGGAGGTCTCCAGCATCCCCTGCTTGATCACCCCCAGCCCGTCCGCGCCGGCAGTCCCCTGAATGGGGGCGCCGCTGGACTGGGTCTCGAGGAAGAGGTTCTCCCCCATGGGCTGCAGGCCGGTGGGGTTGACGAAGTCCGTGGTGTTGATCTGGCCCACCACCTGGGACTGGCCATCCCCCTTGAGCTGGACGGAGACCTGGCCATCCTCCCCCACGGTGACGCTCTGGGCGTTCTCGGGGATCTGGATCTCCGGTTGCAACGGGTAACCGTTGCCCGGGGTGACGATGGTCCCCTCGTCGTTCAGGGTGAACTGGCCGTTGCGGGTATAGGCGGCGCTGCCATCGGGCAGCTGGATTTCGAAGTAGCCGCGACCGCTGATCATCAGATCAAGGGAGTTGTCCGTGGTCTGGACGTTGCCCTGACTGTGGTTTTTCTGGGTGGCGACCACCTTGGCCCCCGCCCCCAGCATCAGGCCGGAAGGGAGCTCGGTGTCCGCCGAGGAGCGACCGCCAGGCTGGTTGATGTTCTGATAAAGCAGATCCTCGAAGATGGCCCGCGCCTTCTTGTAGCCCACGGTGCTGGCGTTCGCCAGGTTGTTCGAGGTGACCGAGATGTTGGTCTGCTGGGCATCGAGGCCGGTCTTGCTGATCCAGAGTGCAGGATTCATGGGGTGCTCCTTGATTAGCTGATACGCAGCAGCTGGGTTTGTGCCTCGTCGTTCTCCTCGGCGGTCTTCATGATCTTGACCTGAGTTTCAAACTGACGTTGCAAGCGAATAAGGTTAGTCATCTCGTCGACCACGTTGACGTTGCTCCCCTCAAGGGAGCCGGCGATCAGGCCCACATCCGCAGACGCGGCCTCATTCTGGCCATCCTTGCGGCGAAACAGGCCGTCCTGGCCTTTCTCCACCGCATCTGCCGCCGGGTTGACCAGCTTGATACGCTGGAAATCTTCCGGCAGGTTGGCGGCTGCCCCCTCGGGACGGCCGCTGATGGTACCGTCACGATTGATCTCGATCTTCTCCATGGGCAGGGGCAGCACGATGGGCTGACCGGCATCATCCACCACATTCAGACCGGTGGAAGTCTGCAGATTGCCGGTGGCATTGAGCTGCAGGTTGCCCATGCGGGTATAGGCTTCCGCGCCGTTGGGATCCTGCACTGCAATCCAGCCCGGCCCATCGACGGCAACGTCAAGATCCCGACCCGTGGTCATCAGCATGCCGTGCTGCAGGTTCTGGCCCGGCCGCTCGGTCATGGCGAACACCCGCGTGGGCAGCCCTTCGCCAAACGCCTGCATGCTGCGCGCCTGCTCGAAGTCAGACTTGAAGCCAATGGTGTTGGCGTTGGCAAGGTTGTTGCCACGAACAGCCAGGCTGTTCATGTTCTCCTTGGCCCCGGACATGGCGATGTAAAGCAGGTGATCCATGGGATCCTCCGTCAAACAGATGACTCTCACAGCTCAACTGCAAGTTGAATGCCAAGAGAGATGACGAAGACGGAATGAAAGGAGGAAATGAGGCGGGACGGAAATGACAAGGGGCGCCGAAGCGCCCCTGCCAACTACCCGTCGTCTTAGCGGATCTGCAGTATGTTCTGCTGCAGGGAGCTGTTCACTTCCAGGGAACGGGAGTTGGCCTGGAAGTTGCGCTGGGCAGTGATGAGGTCGACCAGCTCGGTGGTGAGATCCACGTTGGACTGCTCCAGTGCCGACGACTTGATGGAGCCGAACGTGCCGGAGTTCGGGGTGCCGGGCAAGGCATCGCCAGAGAGCAGGGACTGGCGCCAGGAGGTGTCGCCGACCTGGGTCAGCCCCTGGGAATTGGCAAACTTAGCCATGGCCACCATGGCAACCTTGACGGTGGTGGCATTACTGTAGGTTGCCGATATGATGCCATCTCCCGTAATTTCGACCTTCGTCAAGCGACCGACAGTGGAGCCATCCTGGGTCAATTGGTTGACTTCAAAAGGTGAAGCGTACTGTGTCACGGTACCGAGCTTGAGCTCGATATCCTGAGTGCCATCGGCACCATTAGTAATAATGCCGGCGCCTGGAGTGCCCAAAGGTTCGGTCTTGATGACCTCAGGACTAGTAGGTGTCTGCATTCTTCCAGAAGCATCAAAAGTGACACGCGCACTCAGAGGTGCTTGACTTAGGCCAGTTGCCATTGCCGTCGCTTGACCGCCAACAATATCAATGGGTTTATCACCTTCATAAAGGTACATACGCCAAGCAGTAGGTACAGTCGCCTTGCTTGGATCTGTAGAATCTGCCTCCTTGACAAAATACTGCGTGATAGTGTGCGGCTCACCAAGGGTGTCATATGCAACCACAGATGTTGATGAGGAATATGTAGTTGAATCTTTTGGATCAAACTTGGAATATGTGCGGGCGATACCGTCCTGGCTCAATTGGTTAACTTTGTATGGTGATGCCGATTCGCTTACCGCATCGAACTTGAATTCAACAACCTGAGACTCATTAGCACCATTCATGTTAATGCCAGCACCAGGAACAGCACTCGGCGGGTTGGGAGTTCCTAAAGGTACTGTTTTTAATTCAGCAGGAACCGTACCAGTCATAGTGCCAGAAGTATCGAAATTAATTCGCGCAAACTGCCGTGGGGTTCCCGCATCATTAATATTTATAGGAGTCGTCCCTTGGAAGAGGTACATACGCCAAGTTGCAGGTACTGCAGACTGAGTGGGATTTGCTGGATCTGCGTCCTTGGCAAAGTACTGAGTAATTGTGTGCTTCTCTCCAAGTGAGTCATAGACATCAGTAGTAGTTTGCATTGAATAAGTGCTGGAATCATTCGGGTCAAATGCCAAACCAGGATTAATGACATTAGCGCTAGAGTCCAAATTAAAACTGCTATTAACCTGAGAAGTCATCAATGGGTCTGCACCACTGGCTTTTGGTGTCGAGGTGGTGGGTAGATTAAAACTGGCATTGACTTGTGATGTCTGTACAGGCTCTCCGGCACGATCAGGGATCTGAATTGGCCGAGTTGCAGTAATGCTAACTGCTTTTGGGGTGCCATCGGCGTTGATCTCGTATCCCTGCAAGTAGCCACCTGAATTGCTCACCATATAGCTGTTTTCATTGAGCTTGAAGGCGCCCGCACGGGTATAGGTGCGATCCAGGTTGGTCAGGCCGTCCGAGGTCACGAAGAAGCCGTTGCCCTGGATGGCAAGATCCAGCGCGTTGTTGGTGAATTGCAGCGCGCCCTGGTGGAACTGCTGAGCCACAGCGCCAGTCGCCACACCGTTGCCGACCTGGGTCTTGGCGTTGACGAAGATGGAATTGGCGTAGACGTCGGCAAACTCGGCACGGGACTCCTTGAAGCCGGTGGTATTGACGTTGGCAATGTTGTTCGCGGTGACGTTCAGGTCTTTTTGAGCCGCATTGATGCCGCTGAGGGCATTGTTGAATGACATGTCTTTCTCCTTAGATCACTGCGTTAGAGGACGAAGCCGACTGGGTGGTAGTCTTGCCGGTCGTCGCGCCAATTTCCAATACATCGGTCAGGTAGATGCCGCCCAGTCCCTTGAGTTTGAGGGTGCTGGGGTTGGTGCTCGTTCCCAGGGTGACGCTCTCCACCTTGGCGTAAGTCAGGGCGGGGATACTCTCCGACTTGCCGTCGACGGTGGCATGCGCCTCTATCGAATACTTGCCGCTCTTGGCCTCGTTGCCGGACTTGTCCTTGCCATCCCATTCGAAGGCCACGTTCCCCTTGTGGCTCCCTTCAATGGCGAACTCCCTGATGACCTGGCCGCTCTCGTCCTTCACCGTCACCTTAATGTTGCTGCCGCCATCGCCGGTGGCGATGACCCCCGTGAGGGTGCCCCCCTTCTCCACGTAACCGGTGTTGGACGGGATCAGCACGTTCTGCCCCACCAGCGCGGAAGCCTGCAGCGCCTGGCTGGAGGTCATCAGGCTGTTGAGGCTCTCCATCTGGGTGGAGAGGCTGCTGATCCCCTGAGACGTCGACATCGAGGTCATCTGGGAAAGCATCTGGGCGTTGTCCACCGGTTTGAACGGATCCTGATAGGAGAGCTGCATGGTCAGCAGTTTCAGGAAGGACTCCTGATCCAGCTCCTTTTTCTGGGTACTGGTGTTGACCGTACTGGTCTGGGCCGACGTCGTCCGGTTGACGCCCAGCAGGCTGTCATAGGTATCTGCCACTTATGCTCCCCCCTCTAGGGCGTGCCCACTGGGCCGATTGTTGCCGCCTGGCAGGCGATCACGGGTCACTCTCATCCGGGTTCACCTCTGTCAGGACTTGCCCAGACCCAGGGTCTGCTGCAACATTTTCTTGGCCGCATCGGCCACCTGGACGTTGGTCTGGTAGCTGCGCGACGCCGCTATCATGTCCGCCATCTCTTCCACCATGTTGACGTTGGGCTTGAAGATGAAGCCATCCTTGTCCGCCATGGGGTGATTCGGGTTGTACTCCTTGAGCAGGGGCGCATCACTCTCGACGATGCCCTTCACATCCACCCCGACCGAGGCCTGCTTGTCGGACATGGCCTGATCCAACTGGGCGGCAAAGACTGGCCGCCTGGCGTGGTAAGTTTTTTCCACGCTGGAGCTGACGCTGTCAGCGTTGGCCATGTTGCTCGCCACCGTGTTGAGGCGAACGGACTGCGCGCTCATGGCTGAGCCTGCAATGTCAAAGACCTTGAACAAACTCATCCTTGCTCTCCTTTCAGTGCCTTGAGCAGGCCGCTTATCTTGCTGTTCATGAATTCAAGAGAGGCCTGGTATTCAAGGCTGTTGCGCAGGAACTCGCTGCGCTCCTGCTGTACGTCCACCGTGTTGCCGTCACCGGTATCCGGTTGCAGGGGATTGCGGTACTGGGTCGTGCCCGGGGAATCCATCTGCAAGGCGAAGTGCTTCTCGCTGGTAGTGCTGAGCCCGAACCCTTGCTGGCCCTGGGCATCCTGCAACGCTTGTGAGAAGTTGATGTCACGGGCCTTGAAACCCGGCGTATCCGCATTGGCGATGTTGCTGGACAACACCTCGGCACGCTTGGCGCGCACGCTCAGCGTGTACTGATGAACACCAAATGCCTTGTCGAATGAAATTGCCATAGCACACCTCCTGCTTCATGGATATTTAGCAAGAGGTGTGCCAAGAGGGTATTGAGCGGGGTTATTTGACCTTGTAGACGATGCCGGGGTTGCAGCGGATCATCTCGAACTTATCGGTGAGGCCAGCCAGAGACTCGGAGGCCCCCAGCATCAGGTAGCCGCCAGGATTGAGGCTGCTGGCGAACTGGTTGAGGATCTTGGATTTCACTTCGGGCGCAAAGTAGATGAGCACGTTGCGACAGAAGATGATGTCAAACTTGCCGAGCAGGCTGTAGCTCTCCAGCAGGTTGAGAGGGCGGAAGCTGGTCAATTTTCTGACACGTTCCACCACCCGCATCTTGTTGTCGCCATAGGGTTCGAAAAAGAGTCGCTTGCGCTCGGGGGAAAGCCCGCGAGCCAGTGCAAGGCTATCGTAGATCCCTTCCTTACACTGGTTCAGCATGGTGCTGGATATATCGGTCCCTACTATTTGCACCCCGCCCGGCATGCTACCCGGCCGTTTAACTTGCTGCTCCAGCGCCGTCATGGCGATGGAGTAGGGCTCCTGTCCGGACGAAGAGGCGGCAGACCATATCTTGATGGTACGACCGCTCTTACCAAGCTCCGGGAAAATCTTGTCACTCAATAACTGGAACGGATAGGTATCGCGAAACCACAAAGTCTCGTTGGTGGTCATGGCATCGATCACTGCCATCTTGAGTTCCCGCTCGCGCACGCTCATCGCCCGGGTGACCAGATCAGACAGACTCTCGATACCAAACTGAGTCATCAAGGGCGACAGGCGGCTTTTAACCAGATACTGTTTGTTGTCACCCAGTACTATGCCGCTCTGTTGTGCCAGAAAATTGCTGAATTGCCTGTATAAGTCGTCCGAAAGTGTCTTCATGCAGTTGTTCTTCTTGATTAGAGAGCGCCTTGTACGGCCTTGGCCAATTCATCCGGCTGGAATTTGGCAATGAAATTGTTCGCTCCGACTTTCTGCACCATGGCCTGATTGAACACCCCACTGAGGGAAGTGTGCAGGATAACATGCAAATCCTTGAGGTTGGGATTGTTGCGGATCTCGGCGGTGAAGGTATAACCATCCATCTCCGGCATTTCAATATCTGAAATAACCAATGCAATCTGATCATGTATGGGGCCATTTTTGGACATCTCCAACAACATGTTGAGCGCTTCCCGTCCATCCTTGGCCAGCACGCACTGCACCCCGATAGCCTCCAGTGCACGTTGTACCTGCTTGCGCGCAACCGAAGAGTCGTCCGCAACCAGCACGGGACGCCCGTGAGGATTGCGCTCCACGCTTGCTTCCACCAATTCGGTGGACACCTCAGTGGAGACCGGCGAAATCTCGTTGAGAATGCGCTCCACGTCCAAGATCTCCACCAGCTCGCCATCTACCTCGGTCACTGCCGTCATGTAGTTGATGCGACCAGCCCCTTTGGGTGGCGGCAGAATGGACTCCCAGTTCATGTTGATGATGCGCTCGACCGAGTGGACCAGGAACCCCTGAATGGAGCGGTTGTACTCGGAGATGATGATGAAGCACTTGGAGAGATCCTGGATGGGGCGCTTGCCCATCGCCATGCTGAGATCGATCACCGAGATGGTCTGGCCACGGATATGTGCCACGCCGCGAATGCAGGAGTTGAGCTTGGGCATGACGGTCAGAGGGGGACACTGCAGCACCTCGCGTACTTTGAATACGTTGATGCCAAATCTTTGACGTCCATTGAGACGAAACAGCAGCAGCTCCAGCCTATTTTGTCCCACTAATTGGGTTCGCTGGTTAACCGAGTCCAGAACACTCGCCATAAACACTCCCTAAAAATGCTTGGCACTGATCGTGCATATCATTATGCATGCACATTGGCTTGCATCAGACCATCGTTGTTTCAACAACAGAATAATTCTGGAGCAAGCATAGTTAACTACGGTGGTATACGTGAATAACTTATCGACCGGTAAGCAAAAATGATTAGTAGACTTTTCCTTATCTTACTGCCGTTTTGCAGTCTGTCTCACGCCATGGCGTCCGAGGTCACCGACTATCTGCAAGAACAGGCACAGGCGTTCGTGCTCGACCAGCTCGATATTCCCCTCGATGCACAGGCCGACGTCAAGGCCGGCACCATTGACGAGCGCCTCCCCCTCACGCGCTGCGAAGATGCCCTCACCATTTCCCTCCCCGCCCGGATGGAGATCCGTCGCAACACCACCGTCTACCTCAAGTGCGAGGGAGATAAATCCTGGGATCTCTATCTCCCTGTCCGGGTCAGCATCCAGAAACCCTATGTCACCGTCGCCGTCCCGGTTGCCAAGGGAGACATCCTGAGCGAACCGATGCTGACCTTGGCATACCAGGACCAAACCCTGATCCGTGGCGACTACCTTACCGATCCGACCGCACTCATCGGGGTACGCAGCAAACGTGAGCTCAAACCGGGCCAGCCAATCAGACTGACCCAGGTCTGCGTGGTCTGCAAGGGGGACCAGGTCACCCTGAGTGCTGAAAACAGCAGCATGCAGATCAAAACCATGGCCCGCGCCTTGCAAGATGGCAGCTTCGGAGACATGATCCGGCTTGTCAACACGCGCTCGGGCAGAACGGTGCAAGGCCAGGTCAGTGCAGTGGGCTCCGTGGTCGTGACATTCTGACACAGGAATGCACTGCGCAATTTTTTTCTAAAGTTCTGACCGCCGTCACCGATACACAGGTAAGCGAACAGCAAAGCAGACGAAGGTAAACCTTATGGCTATCAACAATATCAACAATTTGGCTAACAACCGCCTGCAAAACAGCGGCAACAGCCAAGGTGTAGCCACCAAGTCGGCGACCTCCAGCGAGAGCAGCCGTGCGACGACCGTCAAGAGCGACTCTGTCTCCTTGACCAGTGAGGCGCAGCAATTGCAACAGATGCAGAAGACCCTCAACACCGCCTCCACCGGTAACGAGAGCCGCGTCGAGAGCCTGAAGAAGGCCGTGGCCAGTGGGGAGTACAAGGTCAACAGCGAAACCGTGGCCAGAAAGATGTTCAGCTTTGAAGCCGATCTGGATAAACGGTTGGGATGATGGACCTCCCTTCGCTACTGCGCGCTCAGGACGACAACCTCTCCCAGATGCAAGGCTTGCTGGCAGAGGAGTTCGACCTCCTCAAGGCTCACCGGGCCCTTGCCTTGCCGGCACTCGCCGATCGCAAGCAGCAACTGCTGGTGGCCATCGAGACGCTGGACAAGACTCTGGCGGAGCTACCCGACCTGAAGCAACAGCTGAGCGCCTTCCCGACCCAATTGCAGGCCCTTCAAGCCAAGCTGGAAGCCTGCCAGGAGCAGAACAATCTCAACGGACGTCTGCTCGAACTCAGTATTGTCTCCAATCGCCGTCTCGCCAGCTTCCTCAGCAAGCTCAGAGACAGCAGCTCCCTGACCTATGACGCCAAAGGCAATACCCGCTCAGGCACCCGCTCTTTCGGGATCAAGGCCTGATCTCCTCTCCCCCTTCGGGCTTCCTCTCCTTTTGGGCCCCTAGTCAGAGCACCAGCTGCATCAGGGTTTCTCCATACTTGCAGGCATGAATGCTCATGCGGCCCTCGTGATATCGCCCATAACTGGCCACCCACTCGCCCCTTGGAAAACAGATAGACCCCGGGTTCATCAGGATCATCTCTCCTTCCTGACATAGTACAGGCACATGGGTATGACCGCTGATGAACAGGCTCCCTGCAGGCAGGGGCACGTTGCTGGGCTCATAGAGATGACCGTGGCTGACAAACCAACGCCGCCCATCCACCAGTAGCTGGTTGTAGGGCGCCGTGATGGGGAAGTGGAGCAGCATCTGGTCCACCTCCGAATCGCAATTGCCACGCACCGCCATGATGCGGGGGGCCAGCTGGTTGAGCCTTGCCGCCACGGCAGCAGGATCATACCCCGCCGGCACCGGATTGCGCGGCCCGTGATTGAGCAGATCCCCGAGCAGCAGATAGTGATCAGGCTGCCAGGGAGCGAGTTGCGCCAGCACCTGCTCGAGGGCAGTCAGACTGCCGTGCAGATCCGAGATATTGACATCCTCCCCCACCTTAGCGCTTCGCGTCACAGGAGGGGAATTCCCATTACTGGGTGATAGCTGCTCGCGCAGTACCGGGTTCCTGCTTCATCGGGCGGCCTGATTGCACCACGCCTCCACAGGCTAAAACGGCGTGTCCCGCCGCTAAAATATTGCGAGCGCCGTTCACATCGGCGTTCGCCTCATAACCACACGCAGCGCATTTAAACTGGCTTTGCGTCTGGCGGTTATCCTTCGCAGTATGCCCACAACAGGCGCACTGCTGGCTCGTGTAGGCCGGGTTTATCGCCAACACCTGACCGCCTCGCCATGCCTGCTTATATTCGAGCTGGCGGCGCAGCTCAAACCAGCCCTGATCTAATATCGAACGATTCAGCCCTGATTTTGCCCGGACGTTGCGCCCCGGCTGGCTGGTCGTGCCCGCTGCTGATTTTGACATGCTGGCAACCTTCAAATCCTCAATGACGATCATCGCGTGGTTTTTGCTGATAGTCGTTGTGACCTTGTGAAGGTAATCGCGGCGGCTATTGGCGATATGTGAATGCAGCCGCTGGATCTTGGCTTTTTGTTTCTTCCAGTTGCTGCTGAACTTTACCTTTTTGCTCAACTGGCGTTGGAGCCTTGCCAGCTTGGTCTGATTGGTTTTGAAGCTGTTGACGGGCTCAAACACCGTGCCATCTGACAGGGTTGCGAGCTTGGCGATCCCCGCATCTAGCCCGACCATTGAGCCGGAGGGGTGAATTGGCTCGGACGTCTCCTGCTCGACCTGAAAGGAGATATACCAGTGCCCGGCTGCTTGGCTGACGGTCGCGTTTTTAATTTTCCCTTCAACTGGCTGGGACTGGCGAAACTTGACCCACGCCAGCCCGGCAGGCAGCTTCACTCGACCCTTTTCAAGGCGGCAATACTTGTCGAAGTTGACGAACCGGATAGCGTCGCGGTTGTCGCTTTTTTTCTTGAATACGGGTGCCTTGGCGGCGAGTTTCTTATCAAAGCAGCGCATCCACGCGCCATGCAAATCCTTGAGCTTCTGCTGGAGGTTGTCGGTATATGCCTCGGCCAGAAAGGCCATTTCTGGGTCTTTCTTCCAACTGGTGAGCATCCTGTTCAGCTCAAAGGCAGAAGGCAGTTTTTCGCCAGCATCCAGAATGCGTTTGGTTTCTGCCAGCCCGTGATTCCAGACATAACGAGCACAACCGCCCAACTGGCGCAGGCGTTGCGCTTGTTGTTCGGTCGGTTCGAGTCGGAATTTGTAGGCTTTCAGAATTTGCATTTGGCGCTCAGTGTGTAGCATTATTGCCATATCTATTAAGCCCGATTGAGTGACAGAATGCAATTCACTAAAATTAATAAATCACGCCATGCGGCCTACGTTTTGCACGTATACTTGGTGTTTATCACCAAGTATCGAAAGCCGATATTGGGGGATCTGCATCACGCTTCCTTCGGTCAGTGTGCGGCAGAGGTTTGCAGAGATTTTGGTGCGGAACTGAAAGAGTGTGACGGAGAGGCTGATCATGTTCACATGCTGATAGAGTACGCGCCAACGGTGCAGCTATCGGTACTGGTGAACTCGTTAAAGGCGGTCACATCAAGGCGACTGCGTAATGAATTTCTGGACTTGAGAGGTGCTTACAGCAAACCCGTACTCTGGTCACGCTCTTACTTTGCGGGCTCTTGCGGCGGAGCACCGTTGGAGGTGATCAAGCAATACATTCAAAACCAGCGGGGCTGACGCCCCGGCGAAATTCCCCTCCCACCTACGTCGGAGGGAGTCCCCTTTCGCATTTAAGATGGCAATCTTCATTCCACACTCCTCATGGCTGGCTGAAATAGAGATCCTTGGTGGCGATGGCGCCCTTGAGGTTGCGGCTCGGCAAGCCGCGCAGTGCCGGGTCCACCAGTCTCATCTGGTTGTAGTGATAGACGGGGATGACGGGCACCTCCTCCATCAGCAGTTGCTCGGCCTGATGATAGATCCCGGACCGAACGTTGGCATCCAGGGTCTCGGAGGCCTGCTGCAGCAGACCATCGAAGACGGGGTTGCAGTAGCCGCTCTCGTTCTGGGGATCCTGGCAGCGGAAACTGCCAAGCATGGACGACGGCTCGACATAATCACCAAACAAAAATGAACGAGCCAGCATGAAATCACCACTGTTCTTGGCCACCTGATAAGCATTCCACTCCATGTTGTTGAGGGAGACTTCTACCCCCAGCGGTTTCCACATGGCCGCCACCGCCAGAGCCAGCTTCTTGTGGTTCTCCGACGTGTTGTAGGTCAGTGTCAACCTGAGAGGATGGGCGCTGTTGTAGCCTGCCTGGGCCAACAGCGCGGCTGCGCGGGCCAACCGAGTTGACTGGTCTTCCCGGGAGAGGGGGATATCCAGTTCGTCATAACCTGGCATGGCGGGCAGCAATGACCAGGCAGGACGTTCTCCCTGGCCGCTCACCTTCTCGGTCAGCAGGTAGCGATCAATGGCCATGGAGAGCGCTTGGCGCACCCGCACATCCTGCAATTCAGGGAGATTGAGATTGAAGGTATAAAGATAGGTGCCAAGCAGCGGCAAACCCCAGATCCGCTCCGGGGCCTCCTGCATGGTCTTCTGGTAGTACTCCAGCGCCACCTTGTTGGTGAGCTGGATCTCCCCCGCTTCGTAACGCAGCCGCTCCCCATGCTGGGAAGCGAGCGGCAGGTAGGTCACCCGCTGGATCCGGGTATGGGCGTCATCCCAGTACTGGGGGTTGCGCTCGGCTTCGATGCGCTCGTTCACCACCCAGCTCGCCAGCTTGTAAGGGCCATTGCTCACCATCTTGCCTGGCTGGGTCCACTGCTTGCCAAACTGGGTGATGACCCGTTCGTTGACCGGCACGAAGGGACGCTGGCTGACCAGTTGCAGGAAATAGGGAACGGGACGCTCCAGGGTCACTTTCAGGATCTGGTCGCTTTCGGCCTCCACCCCCAGGGCATCGAGATCGAGCGCACCGGCATAAATGGACTGGGCATTGTTGATGCCGGTCGCCAGCAACAGGCCAGCGGAGGGGGAAGCCTGCGCCGGATTCAGCAGCCGCCGCCAGGCGTAGACGAAATCCCGGGCTGTGAGGGGCTCGCCGTTGGACCATTTGAGCTGGGGACGCAGAAAGAAACGCCACACCAGTCCATCCTCGCTGGTCTCCCAGCGCTGGGCCTGGGCGGGCACTATCATGCCCTGTCCATCCTCGCTCACCAGCCCCTCGAACAGGTCCACCAGCACCACCTCCCCTGGGAAGCCGGAGCGGATCAGGGCCGGATCGAGGGACTCGGGTTCGGCGCCATTGCCTTTGACCAGGGTTTGTCTATCTGAAATGTAAGTCTGCTCAACCACGCTACTAGCCAGTGACGGCGGCACCGCCATCAACCCAAGCAGTAAGGGAGATAGCCAGCGACGGGCTGGCCTGACGGCGAAACGGTAAAACATACATTAACCTCGTTCAATTCTTTTGACTGCAATAGGGAGAAGGCCGGCGGCGCGCCTGGAAACGAATGCATGATGCCGCGCTTGTTATCCCCGAAGACGGCCCGTATTGTATCGGGCCTGCCCGATAGAGGGAGTCTTCCGGGCTATTTTTTTCATGGTTTTATGACGACACGGCCGCCACGGGTGCGTGCGACAGCAAGAAGGCACGCTCCCCTGCCCCGTAAGCAATCGGCCCGGGGTGATATGTCGCCTGTAGGTCCGGTTGTCGTCTACCGTTTCAGGGGTCTTTATGGGTTACGAATGGTTGGCGCTGGCTGCCGCCAGTTTATGGGCGATCGCCGCCCTCATCTCCGTCAAACCGGCTCGCCATCTGGGGGCCTTTGCCTACAGCCGCTGGCGGATGTTCCTGGTCAGCCTGATGCTGGCCAGCGCAAGTCTGGTGACGGGAGGCTGGCAGACCCTCACCGAGAGCGCCCTTCCCCTGCTGGCCCTCTCCGGCCTCATCGGCATCTTCGTCGGCGACACCGCCCTCTTTGCCTGCATGAACCGACTCGGCCCCAGGCGCAGCGGTCTGCTCTTCTCCTGCCACGCCCTCTTCTCCGCCCTGCTTGGGCTCTGGCTCTTTGGCGAGCGGCTCGATGGTTGGCGCCTGCCAGGCGCCTTGCTGGTCCTGGCCGGGGTCATGCTCGCCATCCTGTTTGGTCGTCGTGGCGACAACCAGCAGAACGAATGGGAGCAGGTGCGCGGCCGCCTCGTGGTCGGCATAGCCCTTGGCCTCACCGCAGCCCTGTGCCAGAGCCTCGGAGCCATCATCGCCAAGCCGGTGATGATGAGCGGCACCGTGGACGCGGTGAGCGCTTCCGGCGTGCGCATGGGCAGCGCCCTCTTGGCACACTGCGTCTTGCGGGCGCTGCGCCTGCCGCTCGCCATGCCGCACAACCCCATCAACCGGCAGGTGCTCGGCATGATAGGCATCAACGGATTTCTGGCGATGACGCTGGGAATGACCCTGATCCTGGTGGCCCTGCGTCAGGGAGATGTGGGCATGGTGGCCATCTTGTCTTCCACCACACCGGTCATTCTGCTGCCCTTGCTGTGGTGGCACTCGGGGATGCGTCCCTCGCTCCCCGCCTGGGCCGGAGCCCTGCTGGCCACCCTGGGCACGGCCCTGGTGCTGGGAATGGGGAACTGAGCCCCGTCTCTCCTGCAAGAAGGAAGGACCAACACGCCCATCGGCGGCTCTGAGCCGCCGATGCTCCCCCGCGCCGGACAGGGAGAGAGGCGATCGCGCCCCTAGAACAGAGCCACTTCCTCTTCGGTCAGCTCCCGGTATTCCCCCGGTGCCAGCTCATCGTCCAGAGCCAGATCGCCGATGCGTTCCCGATGCAGTCCGACCACCTTGTTGCCGATGGCGGCGAACATCCGCTTCACCTGGTGATACTTGCCCTCGTGGATGGTCAGGCGTGCTTCCCGATCGTCCAGGATTTCCAGCTCCGCAGGGCGGGTCTTGTCGTTCTCGTTGCGCAGGTAGATACCGTCGGCAAAGAGCGAGATGGCCTCTTCACTCACGGGATCAGCCAGCCAGACATGGTAGGTCTTCGCACACTCGTGCCGGGGCGACGTGATGCGATGGGACCACTGGCCGTCATCGGTGATCAGCACCAGCCCGGTGGTATCGAGATCGAGGCGCCCCACCACGTGCAGTTTGCCCATGGCCGGCTCGTCGAGCAGGTGGAACACGGTGGCGTGATCCGGGTCCTCGTTGGAGCAGACATATCCTTCCGGCTTGTGCAGCATGAAGTAGCGATTCTGCAGGTTCAGGGTCAAGGTCACACCGTCAAACTCGATCTGGTGTTGCTCATTGATGTGAAAGGCGGGCTGCTTGACCAGCACGCCGTCTACCAGCACTTCCCCCTGACGGATCAGCTTGCCCGCCTGGGAACGGGTCAAATCGGAGCAATCGCAAAGAAATTTGTCGAGCCGCATGCAAAAACCTCGGAATCCATCATGATTGGGGGCGACATTATATCGGTCAGACCCGACAACACCAGTACTAAGCGACAGGGACTCAAGATGGCGCCTGACGCCATGATGTGCCAGTGATAGACTGCCGTCAGCAGACCGACATCACACATAATAATAAGCCCAGGATGTACCCATGAAGCCGACGAAGTCTCACCCCGTCATCCCCGTCAGCCAGTTGAAACCTGGCATGTATGTCATTGCCATTGCCAGCCAGACCGGCGCCATGGAAATTGCCCAGACGGGCATGGTGACCAACCCTCAACAGGTGGAGGCGCTGATCCGGCGCGGCGTGCTGACGGTGCGGGTGGATCTTGCCCGCAGCAAGCTGCCGGGAGGGGGCACGGCAAGCCCGGCGGATGTGGTGACAAACGGGGCGGGCTCCTCTCGTCAGATCGGCAGTGGTGAAGGGCGCGAGCTCAAGATCCGTCGGCTCTATCAGGAAGCGCGCGAACTCCAGGGCAAGTTCATTCGCCATCTCAAGGCCGGTGAGCCCATCGACATCACGCCCCTTGCCGCCGTGGCCGAAGAGATGGTCGATACCATGTTCACCCACGGCGATGCCATGCTCTGTTTGGCGCGGATCCGTGCCAAGGATGCCTACCTGATGGAGCACTCCATGAATGTCGCCATCCTCCTGGCGAACTTCGGCCGCTATCTGGGGCTGGATCGCAGCGTGCTCAAGGAGCTGACCCTGGGTGGCCTGCTCCACGACGTGGGCAAGATCATGACCCCGGACGAGGTGCTCAACAAACCGGGCAAGCTCACCGATGAGGAGCTGGAGGTGATGCGCGAGCACGTCATCCACAGCCACGACATCCTGGCCGCCACCGCCGGCATCACCCCCATCATGCTGGAAGTCGCTTCCAATCATCACGAACGGATCGATGGCACCGGCTACCCGCGGCGCCTCAAGGGGGATCAGCTCTCCCTCTACACCCGCATGAGTGGCATCGTCGATGTCTACGATGCGGTGACGGCAGACAGGGTCTACAAACAAGGCATGCAGCCTACCCAGGCGTTTCGCATTTTGCTCAAGGGGGTTGATCTGCATTTTGATGCCGACCTGGTGACCAAATTCATCAAGTGCATGGGGGTCTATCCGGTGGGCACCCTGGTGCAGCTCTCCAACCAACGTTTGGCTGTCGTAATGCAACGCAATGAACAACAACCGCTCAAGCCCGTGGTCAAGGTGATCTATCACGCCGGTCGTCGACACTATCTCGATGTGCAGTGGCTGGATCTCGCTAAGAAAGGGGTTCAAGAGACCATAGAGAGCACGGTGGACCCCAAGGAGTTTGGCATCAACCTGGCCAACTTCGTCTAACCTGTCCGGCTTGTTGACGGCTGCTCGCGGCAATGGTGTTCGCTGAGCCAGCGCACCGCGCGGCGCAAGTCTTCACCTTGACATCCTCCCCCACCTTAGCGCTTCGCGTCACAGGAGGGGGATTCCCATTACTGGGTGATAGCTGCTCGCGCAGTACCGGGTTCCTGCTTCATCGGGCGGCCTGATTGCACCACGCCTCCACAGGCTAAAACGGCGTGTCCCGCCGCTAAAATATTGCGAGCGCCGTTCACATCGGCGTTCGCCTCATAACCACACGCAGCGCATTTAAACTGGCTTTGCGTCTGGCGGTTATCCTTCGCAGTATGCCCACAACAGGCGCACTGCTGGCTCGTGTAGGCCGGGTTTATCGCCAACACCTGACCGCCTCGCCATGCCTGCTTATATTCGAGCTGGCGGCGCAGCTCAAACCAGCCCTGATCTAATATCGAACGATTCAGCCCTGATTTTGCCCGGACGTTGCGCCCCGGCTGGCTGGTCGTGCCCGCTGCTGATTTTGACATGCTGGCAACCTTCAAATCCTCAATGACGATCATCGCGTGGTTTTTGCTGATAGTCGTTGTGACCTTGTGAAGGTAATCGCGGCGGCTATTGGCGATATGTGAATGCAGCCGCTGGATCTTGGCTTTTTGTTTCTTCCAGTTGCTGCTGAACTTTACCTTTTTGCTCAACTGGCGTTGGAGCCTTGCCAGCTTGGTCTGATTGGTTTTGAAGCTGTTGACGGGCTCAAACACCGTGCCATCTGACAGGGTTGCGAGCTTGGCGATCCCCGCATCCAGCCCGACCATTGAGCCGGAGGGGTGAATTGGCTCGGACGTCTCCTGCTCGACCTGAAAGGAGATATACCAGTGCCCGGCTGCTTGGCTGACGGTCGCGTTTTTAATTTTCCCTTCAACTGGCTGGGACTGACGGAACTTGACCCACGCCAGCCCGGCAGGCAGCTTCACGCGACCCTTTTCAAGGCGGCAATACTTGTCGAAGTTGACGAACCGGATAGCGTCGCGGTTGTCGCTTTTTTTCTTGAATACGGGTGCCTTGGCGGCGAGTTTCTTATCAAAGCAGCGCATCCACGCGCCATGCAAATCCTTGAGCTTCTGCTGGAGGTTGTCGGTATATGCCTCGGCCAGAAAGGCCATTTCTGGGTCTTTCTTCCAACTGGTGAGCATCCTGTTCAGCTCAAAGGCAGAAGGCAGTTTTTCGCCAGCATCCAGAATGCGTTTGGTTTCTGCCAGCCCGTGATTCCAGACATAACGAGCACAACCGCCCAACTGGCGCAGGCGTTGCGCTTGTTGGGCTGTCGGTTCGAGTCGGAACTTGTAGGCTTTCAGAATTTGCATTTAGCGCTCAGTGTGTAGCATTATCGCCATATCTATTAAGCCCGATTGAGTGACAGAATGCAATTCACTAAAATTAATAAATCACGCCATGCGGCCTACGTTTTGCACGTACATTTGGTGTTTATTACCAAGTATCGAAAGCCGATACTGGGGGATCTGCATCACGCTTCATTCGGTCAGTGTGCGGCAGAGGTTTGCAGAGATTTTGGTGCGGAACTGAAAGAGTGTGACGGAGAGGCTGATCATGTTCACATGCTGATAGAGTACGCGCCAACGGTGCAGCTATCGGTACTGGTGAACTCGTTAAAGGCGGTCACATCAAGGCGACTGCGTAATGAATTTCTGGACTTGAGAGGTGCTTACAGCAAACCCGTACTCTGGTCACGCTCTTACTTTGCGGGCTCTTGCGGCGGAGCACCGTTGGAGGTGATCAAGCAATACATTCAAAACCAGCGGGGCTGACGCCCCGGCGAAATTCCCCTCCCACCTACGTCGGAGGGAGTCCCCTTTCGCATTTAAGATGGGGCAGCAGGGTATGGTCGCTCATGGAATACCTCCGGTTAGCCATCGACGCCAACCCGTCAATCGGGGCGCTCACTTTTTAGCTTAGCCCGCCCGCGCTCGCCCGGTGTGCAGGTAGACACCTGCGCCCTTGACGGTGCCCACCCTGTAGCAGGTATGCTCGACCCCTTCGGCGCCCTGCCGTGCGGGCGCCGCTCAAACAAGGATGACGCATGCAAACCAAGGACAAGTGTCTGGCCGCCCTGGTCATTCTCTGCTGGGGACTCAACTTCGTTGCCATCAAGTGGGGGCTGGAAGGCATCCCCCCACTGCTGCTGGGAGCACTGCGTTTCGTCGGAGTCGTCTTCCCCGCCATTCTACTGGTCCCCAGGCCTGCCATGCCCTGGCGCTGGCTGCTGGCCTATGGCGGTGCCATCAGCCTGGGCCAGTTTGCCTTCCTGTTCTGCGCCATGAAATTCGGCATGCCCGCCGGCATGGCCTCCCTGGTGCTGCAATCCCAGGTGGTCTTCACCCTGCTGTTCGCCATGATCTGGCTCGGAGAGCGCTGGCAGCCCCACCACTGGGTGGCACTGCCGCTGGCGGGAGCAGGTCTTTATCTCATTGCCACCCATGGCGAGGGCAACCTCACCCTCATCGGGTTTGTGCTGACGCTGTGCGCAGCCGCCTGCTGGGGCCTTGGCAACGTCATCAATCGCCAGATAGGTCTGCGCTATCGCACCTCTCTGCCGAGCCTGGTCGCCTGGGGCGGGCTGGTGCCCATCCTGCCCTTCTTCGCGCTCTCCTGGCTGTTCGAGGGGCCCGAACTCATCGCAAGCAGCCTGCTCAACATCCGTTGGCAGGGCGTCTTGTGCGTGCTCTATCTCTCGTTTATCGCCACCTGGCTCGGTTATGGCCTGTGGGGGAGGCTGCTGATGCGCTATCCGGTGGCCCAGGTTGCCCCCCTCTCCCTGCTGGTGCCCTGTGTCGGCATGGTGGCCGCCGCCCTGCTGCTCGATGAACACCCCACTCCCCTGCAATGGCTGGGCTCGGGTCTGGTGCTGCTCGGCTTCGTGGTGCATCTGCTGGGGGGCAAGATGCGCTTCTTGAAGACCCAAACCGAGGATTGACCTCGCCCGGGAAACTTCCCATCATGGGTCAGGCCCTCTTGGGCCCACCCCGTTATTTCGGCAGGACGCCATCATCAGGAGAGCAAGGACATGCGTCATCCGTCATTTTCGATCATCCCCTCTTTACCAGGCATCATGCGGGTCATGGCCATGCTGCTCCCCTTCTGCTGGAGCCCGTTCGGCTGGAGTGCCACCCTGCCGGCAGATCTCAAATGGGAGAACAACGACACCGATCCCGTCTATGCAGACCCCGAGGCCAAGCGAGGCGGCACCTTCCGGGATTTCATGTCGAGCTTTCCGCTCACCTTGCGCAAATACGGGCCGGATTCCAACGGCGGCTTTGCGGCCTACGTGCGCGAGACCAACCTGCCGCTCCTGAGCACCCATCCCGTGACGCGCAATCCCATCCCCATGCTGGCCAACCAGTGGGCTTTCGGCGCGGATAACAAGACGCTCTATTTTCGTATCAACCCCAAGGCCCGCTGGTCGGACGGCCAGCCCGTCACTGCGGACGACTGGGTCTTCACCCTCAAGATGATGCGCAGCAAGGAGATCAACGACCCCTGGTACAACAACTACTACAGTACCCAGATAAGCGAAGTGACCAAGTTTGACGATCACACCCTCGCCATCACCAGCGGCACCGAGAAGAGCCGGGAAGATCTGCTCGAAGCCCTCCCCTTCACCCCGGAGCCCAGCCACGCCATCAAGCTGACCGCCAACTGGGTCAAGGAGTACAACTGGAAGGTGCTGCCGGTCACCGGCCCCTACCAGATTGGCGAGCTCAAGAAGGGCAAGTCGGTTACCTTCGACCGGGTCAAGGATTGGTGGGGGAACGACGAGCGCTACTTCCAGCACCGCTTCAATCCGGATCGCATCGAGATCAAAGTGCTCAGGGATCAGAACATCGCCTGGCAGCACTTCCTGCGCGGTGAGCTCGACACCTTCCCCCTCGTGATGCCCAACTGGTGGCACGACAAGAGCAAGACCGCCGAATTCGAGAAGGGTTATATCGAGCGGCTCTGGTTCTACAACCAGACGCCTCAGCCCCCCATGGGGCTCTATCTCAACACCGCCGATCCCTTGCTGAGCAATCTCGACGTCAGACTCGGCATCCAGCACGCCCTCGCCCTAGACAAGATGATCGCGACCCTGCTGCGGGGGGACTACCAGCGTCTCAACACCTATGGCTCGGGCCAGGGAGATTTCACCAATACCGACCTCAAGGCGCGCCCCTTCGATCCCGCACTTGCTCGCGAATTCTTTGCCAAGGCGGGCTTCACCAAGACCGGACCGGATGGCATCTTGCGAAACGACAAGGACCAGCCCCTCTCCCTCAGCATCACCTACACCACGGCGGAACATGCCCAGCGCCTCACCCTGCTGCGGGAAGAGGCGAAAAAGGCGGGGCTCAACCTCGAGCTCAATCTGATGGATGCGTCTGCCGGCTTCAAATCCATGCTGGAGAAAAAACACCAGAGTGCCTGGATGGCCTGGAGCGGCGGTCGCTATCCCGCCTATTGGGAACACTTCCACAGGGTCAATGCCAACAAGCCCCAGACCAACAACATCATGAACATTGATGACGACAGGATCTCGGCCCTGGTGGAGCAATACGACAAGGCGTTCGATTTCAGCAAGAAGGCCGACCTCTCCCGCCAGATCCAGCAGCGACTCTATGAGCTCGCCAGCTTCGTCCCCGCCTATCAGGTGCCCTATACCCGGGCCGGCGCCTGGCGCTGGATACGCCTGCCCAAGGTGCCGGCAACCCCCCAGAGCGACTTGCTCTACTGGCCCCTCGACGGCTCCAACTCGGGTTACAGCTTCGGCGGCCTGCTCTGGATTGACGAAGCGGCAAAGGCGCAGACCCGGGCCGCCATCAAAGGGGGGCAGACCTTCCCGCCAGTGACCATCACGGATACCACCTACCAACAGAAATAGGGCAGCTGGCACCGTCAGCCCCAAAACAATCTATGGTCACCCCCTTTTTTGCAACCTTGATTTCGGGTGTTGTGGTTGGCTTGCTTAAATCTATCCGGCGTCTTGATGGAGAATGTTCTCCGCGCCACGATGAGAATCGCGCCTGACTGTCCTAAAAAGACCCTCGGCCTAGAAAGCCTATTCTTTTGCCAGGTTATCAGTCAGGCCGGTATGCCGTTCACGTCATCCAATATCACAGTCGCAAAACCAGGTGGGTGTGTCAGTACAAAAGTAAATAGGGGCGCGTCAGGTTGGCATTGCCCGAAATTCGGTATGCCGTGCCGCCAGCGCCCAAGCCGTGCGGGCCAACTTGTTGGCTAGTGCACAAGCCACAACATTCGAATGTCGCCGAGTCAACATAGACCTGACCCAATCAGCCAATCGTCCCGTTTGCCGCTCTAAATAGCTGTTCCGAATAGTAGATCACTGGAGGAAGGGAACTCAGTCCAGTTTGTGCGATCTCATTAGTCGCCAAACAAAACAAGCCACACCCAAAGGACTGAGTTGATGCCTATCCTACCACCCCTGCCACGACCACAACGGCGCCGCATTCACAAAATCATCCATGCCACCCGTGATAAAGGGCATGCTCGTCGCTTGATGGCCATCTTGCTGTTACATGAAGGACGCACGGTCACTGATGTTCATCACCTTACCGGCGCTGCTCGCTCGACCATCGGCCGTTGGCTTCGATGGTATCGAGATGAAGGCATAGATGCGCTAGAAGCCTTACCGGCTGGCCGTGCCCCAGTCTTACCTGTTGCCAAGATTGTCACTTTACTGGTGCTGCTCATGCAGTTTTCTCCGCAAGATTTTGGTTATCAGCGCAGCCGCTGGTGTACCGAACTATTGGCTATCAAAATCAATCGGTTAACAGGCCTCAATATGGCAGCCTCCACGCTCCGTCGATGGTTACCGCGTATGGGCATTGTCTGGCGAAGGCCCGTGCCGACCTTGCGGATAAAAGACCCAGCCTATCAGGAGAAAATGGCGGATATCGACGCTGCGCTGGCCCGCTGTGATGCCGATAATCCGGTGTTTTATGAGGATGAAGTCGATATAGACCTCAATCCCAAATTAGGGGCCGACTGGATGTTCAGAGCGCAGCAAAAGCGGGTTGTCACGCCGGGACAGAACGCGAAACATTACCTGGCAGGCGTTCTCCATGCAGGCAACGGAAGAGTGCTTTACGTCAGTGGGATAAAGAAAAACTCATCCCTGTTTATCGCCATGCTGGAAAAGCTGCGTCGCCACTACCGACGAGCCAAAACCATCACGCTGATCCTCGATAACTACATCATTCACAAAAGCAAACAGACCGAGCGATGGTTGAAGAAAAACCCTAAGTTCTGCCTGGTATTCCAGCCAGTTTACAGTCCTTGGGTTAATCACATAGAACGGCTGTGGCACAAGTTGCATGAAACCATCACGCGCAATCATCAATGCAGAGGGATGGCCAACCTGCTGGCTCGAGTGAAACACTTCATGGATACCGTGTCTCCTTTCCCGGGGAATGGCTATGGCACAGCAAAGGTGTAGCACTATTAGGATCAGTTATTTAGCCGTTGCATATAGGCTCGTGCACATTGCACCAACAATCGTCTAAGATTTTTGTCGCCACGCTTGCTGATACCCTTCAGGTTTGCCCGGCCCCCAGAACTGTACTGGCGTGGCACCAATCCGACTGACGCCGCGAAATCACGACTACATCGATAGTGTTTTCCGTCACCGAGCTCGGCGGCCAACACGCTGGCAGTGATCGGGCCGACACCAGGGATTGTCATCAGACGCTGACCAAGATCGTCATCGCCAAGCTGGCTGGCCAGTTCCTTGTCGATCTCGGCAATTTGCTGCTCCAGATACTTGAAATGGGCATGCAGCCTCTCCAACATGGTAATCAGTCGCGCTGGTAACTCGTGTTCAGCCATCACAGAAGGCAGGCGCTTGATGGCGGCATGACCGACGGGCAGACTGATGCCAAATTCGAGTAAAAAGCCGTGTATCTGGTTCGATGCCTTAACCCGATCGCGCACAAACGATTCGCGCACACGATGCAGTGCTCCCAACGTTTGCTGGCTTTCGGTCTTGGGCGTTACAAACCGCACGGAGGGACGGCAGGCGGCCTCGCAAATAGCTTCAGCATCGATGAAGTCGTTCTTGTTGCTCTTGACGAATGGGCGCACGAATTGAGGCGAAATGAGCTTACTCTCATGCCCAAATTCAGCCAGCCGACGAGCCATGTAATGGGCTCCGGCACATGCCTCCATGACGATGGTGCATACAGGAAAAGTTGCGAGGGATTCGATGAGCTTTGTCCGGTTGAACTTCTTGCGAAGAAGAGCCTTGCCGAACCGGTCTTGACAGTGAATGTGAAAAGAGTGTTTACCGAGATCAATACCAATAAGCGCAACGTTTTCCATGATGGCCTCTCCTGAAAGAAAAACACCCTGTCAGCGTACCGCTCACAGGGTGGGGGTGACCATCTCATTAGACCCCGCACATTGGCGGGGTCTTTGTTACAACCGGGATGGCACCAGGCAGAGGGCGCTCAGCCGCGTTTGGCCTGCTTTTGCGCAATGGCGTCGGCGACGTCGGCCGGGTCCAGCACAATGCCTTCCTGATCCGGCGTCGGGAACACGGCCACGCAGAGATCATCCTGCTCCATGCCGTCCACCCAGCGATCCAGCCACACCTTGAGGGTGATGGACTGCGGCTTGCACTCGGCCCACTCCCCTTCGGCCCAGGCCTTGGCGTAGTCGGGATGCGGCCATACCGGGATGCAGTCTTCCTCTTCGGTCGTCAGCATCATGACGCCGTGTTCGTCGGTCAGGACAAACAGCTCTTCGTGCTCGACCAGCTTGCTGATGAAGTGATCAAAGCGGTAATCGGCGTTCAGTTGCAGCGCGGCATTGCGCTCGGTGTCGCTAAGTTCATAGCTCATCGGTCAAGTCTCTCGTTCAATAAAGGGCGACATGTTCACATCTTGCCGACCCCTTGTCCAGCAGGAGTAATAGGTCATCCGTCTTTCCATCGCCTCACCCCAGCTCGGGGGTCAACAGCCGGAGTCCCGCGGTCTCACCCAGTCGCTCCCTCAGCCAATAGGCGGACTCCACCTCCACAAAGCAGAGCTGATCCCGCCCCGCAGCGACCCCCACCATGATCTGCTCAAGCCGTGCTTGCTGGGCGGCACTCCAGGAAGCAACCAGCTTGCCGCCATGGGCCTCGTCCACCACCTCACGGCGTAGCTCGAACAGGTTATCGGTGATCGGGCTGTTTATCTTGCTCGGGTGGCGCCAGTACATCTGCAGGTTGTCCAGCATCTCCTCATCGTAACTTGCCAGCGCATCGAGCTCCGGCGTCTCTTTGCTCTGGGCCGCGAACTCGCACCAGCCTGCCGACAAGGTAGCCAGACTCTGGGCATCCTTGCCATGCTGACGCAGGGTCGTCACGTCTTCCCCACGAATGGCCGGCAGCCAGAGATCTCCTTGATGTTGCGCTAGGAGAGGGAGCAGCAAGGAGGGAGCATAAACAGGAAAACGGGGACCCAGAGAGTGCAGCAGAGAGACCAGAGTAACAGTGATCATGAGACGCGCCTTGAACAAGATGACCTGGCATCACGCCTGGTCATGAGGGTGAACGAGGGTGCCATTCTAGCATGTTTGCCTTGCTGGGGGCGTTTGCGTCCAGCCGGGCCGGTGATAGATAGCGTCCAAAAAAGCAGCGTTTGAACCAGAGCGGCCCCGATAAAGGCTAATTGTTTGAGCCAGCGCCCACTAAAGAGGCACCGGGGATGCTAGGTTGCATACATCTTTAGCGTAAGGAGTGCATCCATGAGTGGGATCAACCAGGTTTCTGACGATTTTGTGAATGAGCTGAAAATACTGGCGTGTTTTGATCCGGCCAACATGAGCCTGGGGATCAAGCTGCGCAGCGACATGTCGGAAGCGCTTTGCCAGGCGGCAGCGCGCCTGCACAGCCAGGGCCTGATCACCGCGGCAGATGGCGGCTATCTGACCCCTTTCGGCATGACCATGCTGGAGCATCTCCAACACCTGCTGGTCGCACTCAAGCCGAATTGAGCGGTTGTGGTGCCCAGAGCGAGAAGTTGAGCAACTCCCAGCGCTCTCCTTGTCGCAGCAGACAAGCAAACAGCAAAGGACCTTCGGGTCCTTTTATCTTGCCATCGACCAGCCACTCTCCCGCCCGCTTTTGCACCGGCTGTACCCTGATCTCATCGGGTTTCACCGCGTTTCCCAGACGAACATGTACAAACTGTTGACACACGGACACGGCATCATTCACCGCAGGATCCGGCGTTGGCGGGCTGGCCTGACCGGTCAACGCCACGATCAGCAAGAGGGATGCGAGCAGGGTCATGACGCGTATTGATGAAGCCATGAAAACAAAAAGCCGTGGCACCAGAGGTACCACGGCTTTCTTAAATTCTGCAAGAATTACAGAGCAGTTACGTTCTCAGCCTGCGGGCCTTTTTGACCTTGGGTCACAGAGAACTGTACGCGCTGACCTTCAGCCAGGGTACGGAAGCCGTTACCTTGGATAGCGCTGAAGTGAACGAAAACGTCCGGGCCGTTTTCTTGCTGGATGAAGCCAAAACCTTTGGTTTCGTTGAAAAACTTAACGGTACCGGTGATCATGTTAGACATATCTTTAAACCTGTATTCAAAATAATTACTTATGCTTTTCAGCGGGTAAAGCTCAAAAAACGGGATTACTTATGAACAACAGGAAAAGATGTAAAACATCATATTCATTGACATAACTATCGCCTTTTCAAGCTGGTTAACATTATACGTGCCTTTGTCGATTACGCAAACAAATTTGTACCCCGCCAGCGGCGGGGTACAGCGGGTCAGACCTGTGCCGACTCCAGTGCCTGGACCAAGGCTTTGAGGAAGCGAGCCGCCTCTCCACCGGTGCAGGCTCTGTGGTCAAACGTCATCGACAAGGGAAGTGCACGCACCGGGCGCGCCTCACCGTGGATGAACACCACCTTCTCGAACAACTTGCCCGCACCTATGATGGCCACCTGGGGTGGTGTGACGATGGGGCTGGCGTAACGGCCAGCGATGGCGCCAAAGTTGGTGAGGGTGATGGTTGCCCCCTGCAGCATTTCCCGCGGCACGGCACGGGCCTTGACATCGGCGATCATCCGATCCAGTCCCTGCCGTATGTCAGCCGAGTCCCGTTCAGCCACGTTCTCCATCACGGGCACATAGAGCCCATGCTTGGAGTCAACCGCGATGGCCACATTGACCTCCCTGAACAGACGCCGCGACAGGGTCTCTCCGTCAAACCACGCATTCATGGAGGGTTCGGCCCGACACGCCACGCCGATCGCCTTGATAAGGCGCACAGTCACATCTTCATCCGGGCGCCAGTGGCGCAAGTCCACTTCGTCGGTGATGCTCACCGGCACCACAGTCCGGTGCGAGAGCTCCATCGCCTTGGCCATGGCCCGGCGCGAGCCTTTCAGGAATTCGTTGCCGCTCTCCTGCTGGGCCTCGAACGCCTGCTGCACATCCTGCTCGGTCACCATGCCAGCGCTGCCGGTTCCCTTGACCTTGTCGATATCCAGCCCCAGTTTTTGCGCCAGCAGACGGACCGCTGGCATGGCTTGCACCAACGTACCGCCGGGCGCCATGGCCCCCACCACGAAATGATCCTCGATATGCTGCTGATGGGCGCTGACCTTGCCAACGACGGTGCCGTCATCCTCGCCCCCTTCAAACTCCACCAACGGTGCCCCGATGTGGAGGATGTCCCCCTCCTGCCCGCACAATCTGGCGATGACCCCGGCCACCGGCGAGGGCACATCCACCAACGCCTTAGCCGTCTCCACCGACAGCAGTACCTGATCTACCTGCACCGTATCACCGGCGCTCACCTTCCACTCGACGATCTCGGCCTCGGCCAGTCCTTCGCCCAGATCCGGCAATTTGAAAAATTTCATGACCTGCTCTCCCTCTGCCGGGACATCACCAAACATTGACAGACACCATGGAGCCCTGTGGCCCAGGCACTTGCGCATCCGTACCTGTCGCGCGTCATAGCCACTGGTTCTCCATCAGTTGCCGAGCTGCCTGCGCGATCTCCTGCTCGGTGATGAGGTAATACTCCTCGTTGCGATAGTAGGGGACGGCGGCATCCACGCCGGTGAGGCGTCTTGGCGGCGCCTTGAGGGCAGTCATCGCCTCTTCGGTCACCTGGGACACGATTTCGGCCCCCACCCCAAAACTGCCACAGGCTTCGTGTACTACCAGCAACCTCCCGGTCTTGCGTACCGAGGTCAGGATGCTCTCCATGTCCAGGGGTTTGATGGTGGCAAGATCCAGCACCTCGCACTGGATGTCCTGCTCCGCCAGCAGGTTCGCCGCCCGCATGACTTCCTGGATGCAGGCTCCCCAGGCCACCACAGTGATGTCCCGGCCGGGACGCAGGGTAAAGCAGACATCCAGCGGCAGGCCGATGCCGTCATCCACCACATCCGACTTCATGGAGCGATAAATGCGATCCGGCTCGAAGAACATCACGGGATCCGGATCCCGAATAGCCGACAGCAGCAGGCCGTAAGCTCGCTTCGGGCTCGAAGGGATAACGACCCGCAGCCCGGGGATATGGGCAAACAGGGCCTCGACGCTCTCGCTGTGGTGCTCGGGCGAATGGATGCCGGCGCCGTAGGGGGAGCGGTAGACGATGGGACAGGTGACACGGCCACGGGTCCGGTTTCGCATCCGTGCCGCCTGGCAGATGATCTGCTCCATGCCCGGGAAGATGAAGCCCTGGAACTGGAATTCGGCCACGGGTTTGAGCCCCTGGGTCGCCATGCCCACCGCCACCCCGGCGATGAGTCCTTCGGCCAGCGGCGTATCGATGACCCGCTTGAACCCGAATTTATCGCGAAGCCCCACAGTAGCGCGAAACACACCGCCGTTGACCCCCACATCCTCCCCCAGTACCACCACATCAGGATCGCGTGCCATCTCGTGGTGCAACGCCAGATTGATCGCTTCGAGCAGCGTGATATCGCTCATAGTCCCTCCCCGCTCTGCTGCATGCCCTTGGCGATGATGCGCTGGCGCTGGGCAAGATAGGCCTTCGGCAGCTCGGCAAACTGGTAATCGAGCAGGGTCTCCGGCGCCTGGGGCGTGATGGCCTCGTAGGCGGCAACGGCGCGTTCCACTTCCCGGCCCACCTCTGCCAGCAGCGCCTGTTCCTGCTGCTCATCCCACCAGCCCCGTTCAAACATGAACTGGCGCAGCCGCTTGACCGGCTCCCTGGCCCAGGCCGCTTCCACCTCGGCGCCGTCACGATAGCGAGTCGCATCATCGGCGGTGGTGTGATCCCCGAGCCGGTAGCTGACGGCTTCGATAAGCGTCGGCCCCTTGCCGCTGCGAGCCCGCTCGACGGCAGCGCGGGTCGCCTCATAGACCGCTACCACGTCATTGCCGTCCACCTGGAGGCTGCGCACCCCGGCCCCGATACCCTTCTGGGCCAGGGTGGGCGCGCTCGACTGCAACTTGCGCGGCACCGAGATGGCCCACTGGTTGTTGTTGATGATCATCACCATGGGGAGATGCCAGACACCGGCACAGTTGAGCCCCTCAAGGAAATCTCCCTTGGAGGTGCCGCCATCGCCGATGGTCACCACGGCGACCCTGGGCTGGTTGCGCAGCTTGAAGGCGGCCGCGATGCCGGCAGCATGGGTGATCTGGGTGGCGATGGGAACGCAGATGGGCAAGTCTTCCGACAACTCGCCATCGGCCTTGTAGAAGACACTGCCCCGTTCATCGCCGCCCCAATACTGCAGGTTCTGCTCCATGGGCACGCCCCTCACGTAGAGAGTGGGCATGTCCCGGTAGTAGGGCACATAGACATCCTCTGGCTGCATGGCGAGCCCGACCCCGATCCCCACCGCTTCCGCCCCGAGATGGGAGGGAAAGGTGCCGAGTTTGCCGGTTCGCTGCAGTGCTATCGCTTTCTTGTCGTAACTGCGCACCATCACCATGTTGCGGTAGAAGGTGTGCAGCATCGCCTTGTCCAGCCAGGTCGGCAGTGTCGCGACCGGGCGCCCCTCCTCATCGAGGTAACGAAGGAAGGGGATGTCGACATGGGTCATAACTGGCTCCTTGCCGTTGTCAGCGTCACCACCATGAGGTGACATTTAAAATGTAAACAACATGTTAACCAAAGGGCAACGAGATTCATCCAGGTAAGACCAGTAGAAACTTCTTTTATTTTCGAAGGTAATCGGAATTTTCGGCGAGCATAAACAAAGAAGGGAGCCTATTCAGGCTCCCTGTCATATCGAGTTCGGGATCATACCCATCACCGCCATGCTGCTTGCCACCGCCCGTGGCGCAGGATCAGCATGACAAAAAGGCGTCAATTCACTCCCACAAACGGGTGGGTACCACCAGCAGCATGGTGCGCTGCCCGATGGCCACGTTGGCGTTGGGGAAGACCACCGCCTCCCGCGGTTTCTCTACCCTGTATTGCCGATCCCCATCTTCTGCCAACACAAAACCCTGGGGAAATTCGGTGAAATTGTCCACATCGCTGGCAAACAGGAAGCGGAACTGCTCCGACTGCTTGTTGATCACCCGATCTATGGCAAAAAGGGTGAAGTCATCGGCTCGCCAGGGCTCGAGGGCCACCTCATCCCGGGTCACCAGCTCCTGCAATGTCTGGCGCACCTCGATGAAGCGGGTCATGTCGTTTTCACCGAAGGGCCGCACCTTGCCCAGCTCCACCGTAAAGGCATGGGCGCCGTGCTGGTGCGAGCTGTAATAGCTGAAGGTGGTGGTCGGGCCGCTCGAGAGCAGTATGGTGCGCACGCCGCAGGCACCGAGGAAACGTACCTGCTCCTTGCAGTGGGGGCGTTCGTGGGGAAAGGGATAGACGGCAAACTTCTCGTGGCGCGAGCCGCGAATGGCGGTATGGAGATCGTAGTGGTAACGGGGCCTGGCCGAGTCGGCAAAGAAGCGACTCACATACTGCTCCAGACGCATGGCACGGATGCGCTCCCGGTTGCACAGCCCCTCCCCCTTGCTGTGGGCGCCCGAGAAGAGGCGGTTCATGTTCTCTTCCACCTCCCTCACCCCCTGGTTCATGGCGGCAGGGTTGCCAAAGAGGAAGAGCACCCGGTGACGAACCTTGAGCTCCTCTGCGAGCAACCGGGTCAGCAACTGGTTGCAGATCTCGATGGGGGCTGTCTCGTTGCCGTGGATGCCGCAGGAGAGGACGATGTCCTTGTGCCCGGGTTGCCCCGCCTCGGAAGCGGGTTCCAGGCAGATCACGCCGGTATCCCACACGCTCACCCGGGTACCGTCGGTCAGATTGAAGGCGAAAGGCTCGAGCTGCCACTCATGGCGGCGCGTCAGGGCCAAAAAGTCATGCTGGGGAATCATCCGTCTCACCCTTTAGTCTGGAATGCCATGGCCGGATTATACGCAAGGCAACCGGGCTTAAAATCAGTTTTTAAACAAATTCAAACAGTAAGGATACAAAAGTGGCGAAAATGAGTGACAACTCATGCAACAGGATCAAGCGGGGGGAAACACGGGAGAGGGAAAGCGGTGAACGGGTATCGGCAGGTGAAGACAGCATGTCTTCGGCAGACAGGCGGGCAGCATGCCCCTGGGATCAGCAGAAAAACAAGGCATCCATGCCCGGCTGATCAACCACGCCAGAACGGCTTGGTGGTCTCTTGATAGCGGTCGGCTTCGTTCAGACCGATGTCCTTGAGCAGGTAGGCGGGCAGCTCGGAGAGCTGGCGACGGCTGCGGCTGCGTTCCAGCCAGGTCAGGACGGTCATCTTGACGCGAGCAACCAGATTCGATTCGCTGGAATGCTGGTAACCGGCTTCGGTATAAGTCATGTTGGCCATGATATGGCTCCTCTCTCTCGTTCTGCGCAAGGCTCGGATTTGATGCGCAAAGCTTAGTCAGGGCGGGGAGGTGCCTCAATTGACGAATTTTGATACATGACATTAGTAAAAGTAATGGTTGATATCGCCAGGGCAGTAACAATAACCATATGATTTTAAAATGAAATAATGCTAAAACTTTCCCCCTGGCAGCCTGACAGCATTTTCTCCTGCGCCACCCACTTCTAACTATGCACTTTCCCACGCTAGCTATGCACGGCACGACGCCGAGTCAGCAGGGTGCAAACTCTCGGCCACCGGGGTTTGTTAACAAATAGATCGCAACAAGATCGTTATTTAACAAAAAGATACGAACAGGCAACCTGAACCGGATGCCCCCATGTCACCCCCATCGTCAGGGTGGCACCGGACACTTGGCACCCTGCCATCATACTGGTATGGTTATTTATACAGTAGTTTATCATGCTGCCTCCCCACACTGCCCCAATATCATGCTGAACAGGGGAGCGGCACACACAGGATCTGCCGATGGACACCTTTACCCCCACCGCCGCCCTGCGTCAACAGATGGCCCTGCTGGAGGCGTCGCTGGCACGCCTTGCCCGGCAACTGGGCCAGCTCGACCTGCTGGAGGCTCATGTCTATCCCCTCCCGGCCGTGGCCCAGGGGGAAGAGCATGAGCCCATCGAGGCCATCGAGGTGGGCTATCTCTCGGGCGAGGCGGCCCTGGCCGCCACCCTCGCCGCCTTTCAGGACCACAGCGCCCGCCCCGGCTGCTCCACCAAGGCGACCCACCGTCTGCCCGGCTGGCTGCGCTTTCCTGCCGCCTGCGCCAGGGAGCTGGCCCCCGTCATCGAGGAGATCAACGCGCACAAGCTCGCCTTCAAGGCCATGGTGCAGGCGGCGGGCGGGCGGGACGAGAAGTTCGAGCTGGTGCACGGTGCCCTGCCCGGTGTCATCACCCTGCAGGTCTATCGCAAGCTGACCTGGCTTCAGGGGGATCTCCATTCGCTGGGCTTCACCTGGGCCGACAAGCAGAGCATCAGCCGCCTCAGCCGGGAGCAGGTACTGGAGATGCTGGAGCGCAGCCGCCGGTATGTACCGGCGCTCTTTGACAACGAAGAGTGGAGCAAGATGGTGGATCAGGAGGTATACGACATTCGCCGCCTGCCGGCGGATGCCGGCCTGCGGATCCGCAGGCCGGTCAAGACCCACCCCATGATCAACCTGCTCTGGCAGGACCGGGAACCCCGCAAGCAGCAGATCAAGGCGAGCCTTCCCCTGCTGCTCTGCTCCGATACCCAGCCGGCCGTCACCCATCTGGGCCACTACCCGCCCAAGCTGCGCCAGGCACGCCGGGATCGCAAGATTGGCGGTGACCCCATCATAGAGCGGCTGCACCTCTACCTCTATCAGGGGTAGCGCAGGCTCGGCACCGCCACAAACGACAAGGGGAGCATCACGGATGCTCCCCTTGTCACATCGAGCGACAGCCCGCCGTCAGCTCATCAGCAGTGCCCGCAGGCTCTCCACATCCAGCCCCTTCACCTCGGACTGGCCGCTCAGGAGGCCGTCGGCCAGTGCCCGCTTCTCGTCGTGCAGCGCCACTATCTTCTCCTCCACCGTCTGCTCGCACACCAGGCGATAGACGGTCACCGGTTGGGTCTGGCCCATGCGGTGCGCCCGATCGCTCGCCTGATCCTCCACCGCCGGGTTCCACCAGGGATCGAGGTGCAGCACGGTGTCGGCCTGGGTCAGGTTGAGGCCCGTGCCCCCCGCCTTGAGGCTGATGAGGAAGAGCGGCACCGTTTCGTGGCGAAAACGCAGGATGGACTCCTGACGGGACTTGGCCGAGCAGCCCCCATCCAGATAGCAGTAGTCCCACTGCCGCTGCTCGATACGGCTGCGCAGCAGGCTCAGCAGATCGACAAACTGGCTGAACACCAGCACCCGGTGGCCGCCGTCGATGGCTTCGTCCAGCAGCGCCATCGCCTCGTCCAGCTTGCTGCTGGTCTGGGACCACTCCGGCATCACCAGCTGGGGGGAGCAGCAGAGTCGGCGCAGCCGGGTCAGGCCGCTCAGCACATGCATCAGGGCACGGCCATCGGCACTTTGCACCTGCTGCACCACCTCGCGCCGGGTCGCCTCGTAGAGCTGACGCTCCTCGGGGGAGAGGCTGATGTGATGGATGATCTCGGTCTTGTCCGGCAGCTCCGTCAGCACCTGTTGCTTGAGGCGGCGCAAGATGAAGGGGCTGATCACCGCCCGCAGCATCGCCATGTGCTGGGGATCCTTGACCGCCTTGCCAAAGCGGCGCTTGAACTCCCCGAGGCTCCCGAGCAGGCCGGGATTGATGAAGCTGAACAGGCTCCACAGCTCCCCCAGATGGTTCTCGATGGGGGTGCCGGAGAGGGCGAGGCGAAAATCCCCGTCGAGCTGGAACAGCAGCTTGGCGCGCTGGGTACCGGCATTCTTGATCTGCTGTGCCTCGTCCAGCACCATGCTCGACCAGCGGCGGGACTTGAGCGCCTGGGAGAGACTGCCGAGCATGCCGTAGTTGACCAGGACGATCTGTCCGGCCCTGGCCCCCTGGATCAGGGTCTCCCGCTCGGCGGGATGGTCGAACACCACCACCTCGAGCTCGGGGGCAAAGCGGGCCACCTCCTCCTGCCAGTTGGTGACCACTGACTTGGGCACCACCACCAGCGCCGGGCCCAGGTGCTGACGCATGCGCAGCACGATGAGGGCCTGCAAGGTCTTGCCCAGGCCCATGTCATCGGCCAGACAGGCGCCAAAGCCGTGATGGGCCAGGGTCGCCATCCAGCGTACCCCCTCCTTCTGATAGTCCCGCAGCGCCGTCAGCAGCTCAGGGGGACAGCTCACCTCCTGCTGCCACTCCTGCTGAAGGTTCTGCCAGGCGGCATCCCCCTCGGTGGTGATGACGGAGAGCAGGCGGGCCAGCGGATAGGCCAGCTTGTTGTTAATACGCTGCTCGTCGTCCAGCATGGCGCCGAGCACGGTGAGACGTTCAACCAGCTTGTCGCTCAGCATCAGGCTGGTCTTATCGTCGAGCTGCACCGTGCGCTGGCCCGGGGTCAGCTGTCGCAGGATGAGGCGAAGATCGAGGATCTGATGCTCGTCCAGCGAGAGCTCTCCTTCCACCTGGAACCAGTCCTGACGCCGCTCGATACGCAGGCTCAGGGCCTCTTCATCGAGGCTCTTGAGGCGGGTGCTGTCCTGGTGCCAATGTACCACCACACCGGCGTCAACCAGCTCTGGCAGGGCGTTGACCAGGGTGAGTGCCTGCTCGCCGTCCAGCTTCCACTCGTTGCCGGGCAGGCCGATGGGCAACTGGTTGCGAAGGCGCTGGGCCTCGTCCTTCTCGGCAGCCAGATCCCGCTGCCAGTAGTGATACTCCCGGATACCCTGGCGCACGATGGCCTCCCCCTTGCCCAGAGGCAAGGGAGGCAGGTCCCCCTCCCGGGTCACCAGCTGGACCACGAGCTGCCCCTCCTGCCAGTCGAGCAGGACGGAGGGAACGCCGGGCCAGGGGGCCAGCTCGGCATTGCCTCTGAGCCCCGCCACCTGGCTGTGCCAGGGGAGATCGGGGATGGCATCCAGCGTGCGTTGCAGCTCCTCGAGCCCGACCGGCGGCAATGCCGGAATGGCCTCCAGGGCCGGTAATCTGTCCAGCAGTGCCTGCGGTGTCAGAATAAGCTGCCACAAATCCTGAGCCAGAGGGACGATGTGCGCACCGCGGGCGGCGGGAGCAGGATGTAGTCTGGCACTCATGCCCTCCCCGCTCTGTACCAGTTGCAGCAGGGGAGCGCTGACGGCCAGTTGCAGCTTCTGCCCCTTGGCATTGAAGAGGCGAGGATGGTTTGCCAGGGGCACCCAGGCATCTCGGGGCAGCTTGTCCATGTTGCGCGGCAGGGTACGCACCAGTGCCCAGTCCGCCTCATCCAGCAGGCTGGCGTACTGGGTGGAAAGCAGGGCAGGATCGACCCTTCGCCCGGCGGTCCACTCCCCCTTGGTACTCTGCTTCTGGATCTTGCACTCAAGCTCTGGCCCCTCCGCGTGGAGCAGCCAGACCAGCCGCTCCCGAGGCTTGCGCACCCCACTCGAGCGTCCCAATCCCTGCAGCCAGTTGAGCCAGCTTGCCGAGGCGGGGGCCTTGCCTTCCCCCTCGGTGGCATCCTCTTCCTCTCCTTGAGCAGGACGCAACGCGCGCAGGGGCCAATGGGCGGCCTCCCGGCCAAGCAGGAGTCGCAGCAGATCCTGGCAGAAGACCATCAGGCGATGCCGGGGCTCGGCGTCCAGCACGTGAGAGAGGTCCCACTTGTGCAAGATGGTCACCTGGGGGCTCTGCTCGCCGTGGCGCGCCAGGGCGCAGAGATCGAGCCAGAGGTAACCCCAGTGGAGCTCCTCCAGCGGCAGTTGCAGGGTATCGAACAGGCCGACCGCCTGGCCGTGGCGATCTCCGGCCCACTGCCCCAGCAGATCGGCCAGCAGGGGGGAGTGATGCCCCAGACTGCGCTGCCACTTCTTGCGCTGCTCGCTCCCCTGCACCGGATCTGCCTGTTGCAACCAGCCGAGCCAGAGCAGGGCGCTGAACATCCGGGGCCAGGGCGACGCCTCTTGCCCCTGCCACTGACCAAGCGCCCCCAGCAGCCGCTCGGCCAGGGGTTGCTCATCCCCCTGCTGCGCCAGTTGTTGCAGCGCAGGCCAGTGAGTGGTTACCTCGCCGCCAAAGGGGCCGCAGAGCCACTCCCATTCTTGGGCGCGAGCCTGGATCTGACCAGAGAGCGCCGGGGAGCAGGAGGCAACCAGCGTTGCCAGCGGCCAGCCCTCGTCAGGCTCAGCATCAAGCAGGGCCTGCAGGGCGAAGTGCTCGAGCAGCAGGGCCTGCCAGGCGGGGCTGGAGCCTGCCAGCAGGCGGGGAGCATCGGCGAGATCCAGGAGGCTCAGGAGTTCGGCACTCTGGTAATAGGCCGGGATCTGCCCCGCCTCCCCCAGACAGAGCTCGCGCACCACCTCCTGTGCCCGCTCCAGGCCCGTGACCGAGGGGATGCGGGACCACTGCGGCATGGGGCACTCCCCCGCACGCACCGCCAGGATCAGGGTCAGGGTTCCCTCTGCCGTCAGACTCCACTGCTGCTCCGTTCGTTGACGGACAAGCCCCCACTGCTGCAACTGATCAAGGGTATCGAGCAGCGCACACCCGGGTGCGCCCGGGGCATAGAGGGTGTCTTGCAGGTAACGAGTGCTGGCGGCACGCTGCAATTGCAGCTCGCACAGCAGGGCATGGCAATCTGAAGAGAGGGTGAAGGCTGACATCAGAACTCACGGGCAAGTGCAAAGGCGGAATTTTAACGGGAAAGCGGCGGCGGCTCGACCCTTAAGCGCGAAATAGTGCAAAAAAGCTAGCTCCTTTGATGGGTACGCGAGCGACAGGGCTGACAGGGCACTCGCCCTTGCCACCGGGCAACGGGCCGCAGGAGGGGCGCGGTCATCAAAAAAGGCGCCGCAGCGCCTTCTGGAAACAGATTGTTGGCTCAGCCTTCCAGCCGGGCCAGACGGGCTTCCAGCCCCTGCAACTGCCCCTTGAGGTGCTCGACCTCTTCTTCGAGCGCCGCCAGTCTGTCTGCCGCCGGTGACACAAGGTTGCCAGCGGGCGCCGCGTCGGCCAGCGCCTGCAGATCCACCTCGCCACTGAACAGGTGCGCGTAGCGGGATTCCCGCTTGCCCGGCTCACGGGGCAGCTTGACCACATAGGGCCCCCGCTCGATGAGGGTGGCCAGCACCGCATCCACCTCGGTCACATCGTCAAAGCTGCACAGCCGGTTGGTGCGCGAACGCAGCTCACCCGGGGTCTGCGGGCCACGCAGCAAGAGTTCGCAGATGATGCCGAGCTCCTGGGCCGAGAACTTCAGCTCGCCGAACTCGGTATTGCAGAAACGATGCTGATAGCGGGGCACCCGGGCGTTGAAACCGGCGGTATTGACCACCAGACGGCGGCGGATCAGCTCGTCGATCACGGCACGAATATCCAGCTCGGCGAGCTCCAGCACGGGTTCCCGGTTGCTCTTCTGGTTGCAGGCATTGACCAGTGCATTGAGCGAGAGAGGGTACTGATCCGGCGTGCAGATCTCTTTCTCAATCAGGCAGCCGATCACGCGGGCCTCTAATGGGCCTAGTACTATCTCCATGTCATACTCCCTTGCCAAACAAGACGTTAAGACGGTTATCTTAGCCAAGGCGCTTGCGCCGTCCAGCAGATAACCCCATTTTTGCGAGCCGATGAAACCCTTGCTGCAACCTTGTACAGCAAAACGGCCTCGGTGCGCGGGCGAGGTGAACGGATGGCCGGGAACCTCTTTGGCAACCAGCCCCCTCCCCCTTCAACGAGGCGGGCACAAAAACCATCACGGCCGCAAAGGCGGCCGTGATGGTAGACAGGTTGAGACGCCCCTCACGAAGAGGGCTTTCGCTCCAGGGTCGCGGCCACCTTTCTTGCGGCCGACACGGTGAGCAAAGGCTCACCCGGATAGAGCATCAGGGCGCTTGCCCGCAGGTTGTCCGCCTCCGCCGTGCGCCCCAGGGCATTGAGGGCGATCACCATGTTGGCGTAGATATTGGCCCTCGGGGTATGGCGCACGAAGGCCTGCCCCCAGTCGAGGTAGGCTTCAAGCTCCGCCTGGTTGTTGGTCTGCAGACCGACCATGAGGCGCACCGCGTTCACGTCGAACTCCACCCGGGTCAGCCAGGCCATGGGGTTGACGATGTCGAGCAGGAGCGCAGGCTGCTTGTAACCGCCCCGCTCATACTTGGTCACCACCCAGGCAGTATGCAGGGCGGTCAGCATGAAGGGGACGACGATCAGGGGAATGGCGATCGCCATGAAGCGCAGCAGCAACCAGGGGCGACACAGATGGTCGCGCCAGTTGCCGTGGCCTTGCTCCTCCACCTCCGCATCCATCACATACAGGAGCAGCAGCAGCGCCCACCACAGGGCGATGGCGTGGTAGAAGGGGTACTCGGTCTGGGTGTGCAGCAAGATGGGGGTCACCAGCGCAAGCAAGGCGGCGCCCTTGACCCAGCCCGCCCGGCTCAGACGCCACAGCAGGGCCCCGCCCATCAGCACCATGCCCAGCATGGGGGCCAGACCCCCTTCCACCGCCCAGTAGAGAAACTCGTTGTGGGGGTGATCCAGGTTGTACTCGATCTGTACCATGGCCTGATTCAGCGCCTTGTCGGCCATGTAGTGATGGAGAAACACCGACTCGAAGCTGCCATAGCCCCAACCGGTCCAGGGCATCTGAGCAATCAGCTTGGCGGCATAGGGCCAGTAGATGGAGCGCATGCCGCCTGATTGGTAGATCTCGAGCCCTCGTCTTGCTCCAGCCATCAGGTATTGCGAAGCCAGCCCGATCAAGATGCCCAGCGCTACCAGCGCGAGCATCCTGCCCAGCAGCCGCTCACGACCCAACTGGGCAGACAGCAACAAGAGAGCCATCATGCCGCCCAGTTGCCCGACCCGCGATTGCAAGATGACCAGCAGCAGGGAAGTGGTCAGGATCACCCCATAGCGCAGCCCCTTGAGCCAGGGGTTGGCATCACCGCGCAGCTCCAGCCAGATGGCCAGTGACAGGCCGGTCGCCATGAAGCTCGCCATCACGTTGGGTTGCTGGAAGATGCCATAGGGGCGGTTGGCCTGGGTGTCATACCCAATCCAGTTGCCCGGCACCAGCAGGTAATACTGCACCAGGCCGAGCAGCGCCTCAATGGCGACGGCCCCCAGCAGCATATAGAGCAGCCGGTCTCGCGCCTCGCGGCCGAATCGCCACTGATAGAGGCAAGCGAGAAACAGCAGACCGGCAAACAGCCCCAGCAGGCGGGGGATGGCATAGTCCTTGAGCTCGAAGCCCGGATAAGCCATGGGCAACAGCAGCAGCAAGGCCCCCAGCCACAGGACCGTCAGCAGCGGCGAAACCACCAGCCGCTGGTTGAGGGTGACCTGCCACAGTCCCAGCGCCATCACCAGGCTCGCGAAAATCCAGCCCCAGGCGTTGAAGGGCAGATAGAGCCCAGCACCGCCCGGGTTGTGCATGAAAAAGTGCATGCCCAGCAGCCAAAACAAGACCGATGCTCCCCAAAAAATCTTATGAACCAAACTGCACTCTCTTCCCATTTATGCCTCATCATGCATAAAAAAGCCGTGACAGTGAAAACACTATCACGGCTTATCAGACTAACGAATCAATACCGAGAAGAGCCTTACAGCGGCAGGCGTTCGGTCATGTGATACAAAGAGTTACTGCGGCTAAGCATTTGCCCCCCATCCCTTGTCAAAGGAACCCACCCAATCGTTCCCTTGGCAGTTGTGGGGCGGATCATCATAAGATCAAATGGAATCGTGATGTAAATGCCTTTGGTGAAACTGCCTTCCCCATACTCTTCGGCCGACACATCCGTCAAAGTTGCGTATGCTCCCATCACAATCCCGGAGTCAAAGCGCTTGGAGAAATCAAACGTGGCACCCAGGTCACCAGCCAGATAACGCCCGACAGCTACCTTGGCAGTGACATTGTCCATGAAAGGCAACTGCCAATAGCCAGTCAAGTGACCCGTAGCAACGTCGTAATCAGCCATCTTCAGGGTGTTGTTCCAATCACGCTGCTTGACCCAGTTGGTATCCAGACCCAGAGCCCATGACTGACCGAAAGGACGATAAAGCACCTCTCCCCCAACACCGGCGTACATCATTTCCAGATAGCCGCCGTATGCCTGGCCATACCACTCCTGACCAAATTGCTCCATATGTGTTAACTGGAGATTGTTCAAAAGGATATCAGATGAGTCCACATACGATCTCACCCAGGTTCGCACTCTAGGCAACGCATCCGTATCGGCTGGTGGTGTTTTGTAATTAAATTTGTCGTAGTTATTCACAATATTGAAGAACAACGTCCCCTGCAACCAGTCCTTATCGGTAAGACGTAGCTCACTGTTGGCATTAATACCTAGCTGATACATATAAAATGATTCAGGGCCGCCAAAAGATTGAGTCAATACCGGGTCAAATGAATAAGAGAACCATTCAGGTTCAGATTGGTAGCGAAGAGTCCCCTGAACAGGATCTGGTACTTTTTGATGATCTACTGCCACCGTCTCCTGCCCAAGGATTTGAGGCTGGTTAGCCTTTCGCACAGAGTCAAGATCAATCACGGTCTCTTGCAACTGTAAATCACGCTGAAGCTCAATGACTCTCAACTCGTCGACAGTCTCAGGCAGGTGATTAATCGCAACCAGCGCAGTACGATCAATGGCTTCTTGCTGATCTCTGTATTTTTGCTGTTGGCCCAACAGGGTTACCGTGGCCTTATCACTATAAAGCGATGCTTTATTCCAACCAGCATTGCTTTCAAACTGTCCCGCCATAACAGGCCAGTCAACGTGTGATGAATCTACCGGGGCCTTTCCAGCGGTATACACCGGATGGGGCTCATCTAAATGATTCTGACGTAAATCATTAAAGTTCGTGCGAAGAGTGACACCCCACATCAGAGTGTTTCCCCTCTGATAACTAAGATGAGTGTCCATGTAATCAAACAGACGATAAACAGCACCTATATTGATGGGTGACGAATGGTCTATTTTCCCGGCAACTTCATTACTATAATCATTGCCATCATATTCCAGTTTTAACCGGAGTGGCTGCCAAGGTGTTTGGTATTCAACCCCACCAAACAATGCAGCATTGCCATGAAACATATTCTTGGTTTCAAATCTGCCACCACCACTTGAATAACTACTATCGCGGGAACACCAATCATCCTTCCACTCGCAAAAAGGGTTAGTGATATTCCCGCTTTCTCCCATATTCCCCCAGCCCATGCCAAGGGTGAAGTCAAACGGGCCAACACGTTTGCTGCCAACAACATACTCGCTGTCAAACAACCCCGTTCCCATCAGGTCACGGAATCCCAGAGAAATATTCGGGATCCAGGTAGACTCTTCCAGCAACCTGACTTTGACATCCATGCCCTTGTCTTTGTAAGTCTGGTCGCCACTGAATTCGGAGTTGGCACTATAGAGGCGGGTTCTTACGTCGGTATAACGCAAAGTGGCTTCAAGCCAGTTGAACGGCTGCACTGACATGGACCAGCGACGGTACTGATCATCATCAACATAATTGACACTGAATTCACCCGTCTTAGCCATTCTGGCAGTTGGCATTTGCAGCAAGCCAACGCCGCCAAAGTCACTTTGTGATGGCCCTAACGGCTCAAAAATGTCGGCATCGGCGTGGGTTGCAAAGGAGACCATCAGGGCAATCAGTGAGAGTCTTGGGTAGGTCATTTGGGTATCCGATTCGCTAACAACGTCAATATGCGTGTATTCAAGTCTTGATACTGCTCAGGCAGCACACTCGGCGCAAAACCGACAAACAGGGTCGCTCCTGGCATGGCTTCGACATGGCGCTCATTCCAGATAGCAACGGGGATCCACTCAGATTTTCCACTGGGTGAAATCAGATAAGCACCGGTGTCATCACTCCCGGACAAGAGATCCAGCTTCTTCCAGTACTCTCGCAGTCCTGCTGCAGGCAAAACAGGGCCTTCGCCGGGGTGACCAATCAACCCGGCCAGATATATTTGTGAGCGGCGAGGGGCAAGATACAGCTGATAATCCCCCTGCAATACGGGATTGATACCGGAAGGTGCCAGGCTGATATCCGGGTCCACCAGCATTTCGAAACGCCCCGTCAATTGCAACTGCTGTAGCTGTTGATGCAACTGTAAAGCGACATGGGCGAGTTCAGCTTCATCATGCTGTTGCCAGTACGTTGCCAGCAAGGTGAGATCCTTCAATACGGCTTGCTGTTGATACTCAATGTCTTTTTGGCGCGCAGGGGTAGAAATATGCGCAACAGGCCAATAATTATCGTACTGGGAGACCGTCGAGTTTAACAACGCGTCACTCAACAGCATGGACTGGGGGTGGGTCAGTGTTGCTGTCGGTTGGCCTTGCCACCAAATAGACACGGACACATCTGCCATAACGGGGGCAGATCCCAATGTAGCAAGCAATAAGCTATATATTATTTTCATGATGAGTAGGGCTTAAGGAATGTCATTTCGATCATTGGCAACGAAGGGCCTAATTGCTGCTGGAATTTACGAACTTGACCTGTCTGCTCATCAATCCAGAAAAGATTCAGCCATCGCGCTTCATCCGGAGCGGTAACGACGTGCTCTTCTACAATCATCGTTTTATAGGAGTGGTCCATAATATTCAGAACCTCATTGCCCGCCTGCGTGTAATGCATGCTTAAGGGATACCCACTGGTGTATTTTTTCGACCACTCAGCGACGCTATACCACACCATAGATGGCGTCTTGTCTACACGAGAGGTTTTCAATGGATCCTTATCCAAACTCCCCAGATAGCGCAAATCATTTGGTAACCCCACCGTTTTAATCAAGCGCCCATATTGGGTCACAAACATCACACCATCGGCACTCACCCATGACATGCGTGGGCCATCGACATAAGCCAAAATAACCAATGCCTGCGGCACATCTCCCACCTTGATATAGGCACTCGCATAGGGCAATGCTCTTAGCTCAGATGAGGTCAGTACAATATCATCAGGCTTGTTAAACACATAACCAAAGGTTTCAATTGTCTTCTGCATTGAGGTACTGCATCCCGCCAACAAAAGAGTGGCCGACAATGCCAATAATCGAGTGGGGAAATAAGATGAATACTGAGCCACGTGCAATAAACCATCCATGAGGGATAAGAAGAAAAACAAGGCTGCTTGAACCAAGCAGCCTTGCTGAATATTATCGGGTTGACGTGGTAGTGCTGGTGTTGTTGTTGTCGTCATTTGATGCGACAGCTACTGCTACACCGACAGCAACAGCGGCAGCAACACCAACGGCGACCAGAGCTGTCGTTCCAACAGCCGCACCAACACCAGCAGCCCCGGCAGCAGCACCAGCACCGACACTGGTACTAGTACCCGTTGTGCCAGCAGCGGCTACCCCCTCTTCTGCAGCCATGGTATTAGTGGAAACAGCCAGCAGCGCGGCCAAAACAAACGCACTCTTCTTCATCTTATCTTCCTTTTTGTTGACACAGCTAAAACATAACACTGAGAGGATCCCCCCAGCCATATCTAGGGAAGGTGCGAATAAGTCATATGGCACGAGAGCATTTACTGGTAACCCATTGATATTAAATGACTAAAATTTTAATTTTTTGTTCGTGGGATACTTGTTCGCACTTTCCCTAGTATTACTCAAAGAAGGCATCGATTGAACCTTCAATTTCGCCTCCCTGAATATTACTAATCCCTTATCTATCATCTGCAGCGGGATCAGGCTTTGGTTTTATCACCATAGCTATATTGATAATATCCGTAATTACCGTAATAACTGCTGGCTTTCTTTTCTACCGCGTTGAGCAGAATACCCTTGATAGCCACACCATTTTGCTCGAAGCGACGAATCGCCACTTCCACCTCTTTCACAGTCGTCTTGGCAAAACGAGCCACCAGCAAAGACGCCCCGACATGCTGGCCGACGATGGCCGCATCGGTGACCGCCAGGATCGGCGGGGAGTCGACGATGACAAAGTCGTAATGTTCTGCGGCCCAATCCAGCAGCGCTTTGAAGCGAGGATGCATCAGCAATTCTGAGGGGTTAGGTGGAACTGCGCCACGACAGACAAAATCGAGCCCGTCAAAGTCAGTCTTGCTGATCACCTGCATCATCTCGCTTTGACCCGCCAGATAGGCGCTCAAGCCAGCCCCCATCTCTTGCCCCATGACTTTCTGCATATAGCCCTTGCGCAAGTCCGCATCGATGACCAGTACCTTCTTGCCCCCCATGGCCAAGGTGGCTGCAAAGTTGGTCGACACGAAGGTCTTACCGAGGCCAGGGCCAGGACCCGAGATCATGACGATGTTGTTTTTGGCCTCCATCATGGCGAAATGCAGACTGGTACGCAGACTGCGCAGCGACTCCATCGCCAGGTCGGCCGGATTACGGGCGGCCAGCAAGGCTTCATTGAGAGCCATCGCTTTTCGACCTTTCTTCTTCTGCTGCTCTATCTTGGCCTGATCTTCGGAGTAGGGAATAGTGGCGTAGACGGACAGCCCCATCTCTTCCAACTGTTCGGGGCTCTCGACACCCCGGTGGAATGCAGCGCGCACCAGGATAAGGCCCACTGACAACATGCCTCCAAGCAGCGTCGCCAGCACCACGATCAGCGGCTTCTTCGGCTTGACAGCACGGGTTTCGACTGCCGCATCATCGATGATACGCACATTACCGATGGTCCCCGCCTTCATGATATTGAGCTCTTGCTGCTTGTTGAGCAGCTGGACGAAGATCTCCTGGCCCACTTGCACATCACGGGTCAATCGCAAGATATCCTGCTGAGTTTTCGGCAGGCGCTTGATCGACTTGTTGATGTTGTTCTTGGTGTTGATCAGAGTCTGGCGCTTCTCCATCAAGGCGATATAGGCCGGATGCTGACGGGTATAGAGCTGTTGCAGCTCGGCTTCACGGAAGGTCAACTCATTGAGCTGTTTCTCAATCCCGACCATGGTGTCCAGTGCCGCTTTCGCTTCGAGCGACAGATCAACCGACTCGTTCTGTTGACGATACGTATTGAGCAGCTCTTCCGAACGGTTCAAGTCATCTTTGACCTGGGGAAGATGGGTCTGCAGGAAATCCAGGCTCTTCTGGGCTTCTTCGGTCTTGCGCAGCACGTTCTGCTGGAGATAGTTCTGGCTGATGTTATCGAGCACAGCACGAATACGTCCCTTGTCTTCCCCTTCCAAGGCCAGGGAGATGATCCCGGTATTCTTGCCCTTCTCGCTGACCTGAAGACCACTCTGCAGCTCGCCAATCACATCAAGCAAAGGCTGCTTGACCAGGGTAAATACTTGGCCATCTTGTGCGGCAACATCTGCGACGAGCAGGGTCACATCCTCTTTTTCGAGCAGTTTGCCCACCTGTCCTTCGAGTACCCGGCCTTCCACCTCCAGGGTAAAACGGTTTTCTCCGGTCAAGGTCAAGGTGAAGGGAGTACCAATCAGCTCGGGTGCCACCTCAAAACGACTAATCGCCATCTTGGGATAGGGCTGACCCATCAGGCGAGACACACCACGGCCAACCAGCGGGAAGAAATCGGGGGTCACCACGGTATCAAGATGGAGCTCTTGCACTGTGCGGCCAAGCACCATGCGCGAGGTCAAGAGTTCTATCTCGGCGGCGGCATCAGCCTGTTCGCCACCCAGCACATCGGCCATGTCACCGAGAAGAGCGGTGCCGCTGGCCTTTTTTTCCACTTGCAGCAGGGCGTTGGCCTTGAAGACGGGTGTCGCCAGCAAGGCGTAAGCAACACCCATCATCATAAAGAAGCCGGTGATACACACAATCCACCAACGGCCATCGATCAGGTAGCCCAGCAGGCGCCCCAGATCGATCTCATCGTTTTCCACCGCAGCACTATTTTGCCGGGACGAAACAGAAGAAGTCGTCATTACACAGAGTCCATTTTTATTGTCAGATAAACCCGAACACAGACACAGGCTGTGGTTACAGTTTTTTCACCCAGGCATCGGCGCCACGCACCAGCAGTTGGTAAACGTGCTCGTAGGCTTCCCGGCTGAGGCGATAGGGATCTGGCACCTCGCACTCACCCAGCCAATGGCCAAAGAGCATAGTCTTGCCGCGGGCGCCAGGATCAATGGCGGTCACGGCGGAAATATGCCCTTTCTCCATGACAAGGATGAGATCGGCCTCCTGGCACAACGCGCGGTTAAGCTGACGCGCAACATGCCCTTCCAGCGAGACCCCATGTTGCAGGGCTACGTCGTTAGCGACCTGATCAGCAGGCTTGTCGACCAGTGCGCTCACTCCGGCAGAACGGATATCACGGCCGGGCAAACGCTCCCGCAGCAGACGCTCACCCGTCGGGGAACGACATATATTGCCCACACACACGACGAGAATTTTCTCAAACATATTACTGTCACTCTTTCATCTTCAACACGATGCCAACGGCCCCGAGTCAATATCCATTGAGCGTTACCAGTTGCGAACCCGCAACATACCTTCCGTCAACTCGTTAAAGCCATTGATGGAGGGCACCAGCTGACTCAACACGCGGTTCCAGCGCGTCACAGGTGCGGTTGTCACATACACAACGTCATAGGGTTGCAACGCAAACTCCGTCCCCATCACCAGCGCAGTGGCGTCACTCAAATCAAGTTGATAGATGGCGGCTTTCTGCTGTGACTTGCCTGCCGGGCGCAATACGAAAATCCCTGTGGCATTGGCAGCATTCTGGTTCAAGCCCTCGGCACTGCTCAGGGCTTCCGTCAGGCTCATTCCCTCACGACCAATGGTCAAGGTTGAAGCCTTGTTGACTTCCCCCATGACAAACACTTTCTGGGCATCATTGCGCGGCACATAGAGCATGTCGCCATCGCGCATCAGCTGGTTGTGAGAGAGGTCGCCATACTGCAAGAGATCCTGTAGCGACAGCGGGTATTCCTTGCCCTGGCGAGTCAGGACCACATGGTGCCAATCCGCCGTCGGGCTCAAGCCCCCGGCCAGATTGAAGGCATCGAGCAGGGTCATCGGCACATTGGTGATGGGCTGCGCGCCAGGTTTGGCGACTTCGCCTGAGATGTAGACCTTCTGGGAGCGGAAAGCGGCAATGCTGACATCGACCTGTGGGCTTTCAATAAACTGAGCCAACCGCTTGGCAATATCCACACGGATTTCAGATACCGTTTTTCCCACCACGGCGACCTTGCCGATATAGGGGTAGAAGATGGAGCCATCTGCGTGTACCCAGTTACCCGCTTCGCTCGCGCTGCGGTAGGAGCCAGCAGGAATGGTCAACTCCGGGTGATCCCACACCGTCACATTGAGGATGTCGCCAACCCCGATACGGTACTCATAACTGCTGATCTGGCGATTGAGCTCAGGGTTGGCCTTGCCCACCACAGGCGCCTTGCGCAACTCGCTGACCAGTGCTGGCGTCACCGGGTAGACATCGGCCAGTTGATCAACATCAACTGAACCTGTAGCCACCTCGGTTTTGCCACTGGTGGAAAGATTGGTACCGGGCACCACAGTGCACGCACTGAGCAGGGCCACGGCTGACAACATAGGAATGAGCTGAATCCTTTTCACTTCCACACCTTATTAAGCTTGCCATCAATAACTGAACGTAAAAATCGCCGTATGATAGCGGAAATTGCCGAAAATACTGAGAGAAATCTCCCGGGAGACCGCCTATTTTCTCAAAAAATTACGATATACCGACTTGCGGAGACCTCCTGGCAACAATCTTACCGGAACACGTACAAGGAGGTTTTTACAAAGTTGCAATTTATTTATAAACCCAGAATTGTAAAAATCTAGTTGCGCAGAAATTTCTGAACAGGCGTATTTGAAACCGCCACGCCGAATCTCCATACCATTACCTGTTCTGGCATAAACAAGTATCTCAGGTATATTGGCGGTGATAGCGCCATTATTTATCATCCTTACCCACAACGCATAATCTTCATACAAATAGTTATCTTGATAACTACCCGCTTCCAGTACTTTAGATTTACGGTACATCACCGTCATATGATTGAATGGATTCCGAGACTTTGCGTATTCAACAATCTCATCATGATTTATTGGCGGCTTACGATAAGCATGAATATCAGCTTTACTAGATTCAAATTCAGCAATTGCTGTACCAATAATATCTATGTGCTGACGCTGCTGAATAAACGCAATTTGAGTTTTGAATCGCGCAGGATGGCAAATATCATCACTATCAAATCTAGCTACTCACTCATGACTACATTCACGCAGTCCGATAGACAGAGCTTTTCCTAAACCTACATTACTTGCCAATTTAACATTTCTAAACGGCAATTTATCTGAAAATGATGAAATAACCGATTGTAAGTCATCTCCTAACGGCCCATCCTCGACCAAGACGACTTCATCAGGCCTCACTACTGAACTGACGAGGCTATTCAGTGCTTCTTCAAAATCATTAGGAGAATCTTTGTGATACACAGACATCAAAACTGAAAAAAGCATAACAAGGCCTATTTATTTAACACTCAATTTTCGAGAGTCGAAGCTCCAACATAACTATTAGCGCCATTGGAACAAAAACGAATGGAGCCCCTAAATAGAAAAAATATGAAAATCCGAGAATTATATTTGGCAAAACCACATACAAGCCATGATACTTTGATAAATTCAAATAATATAATAAAAAAACAATAATAAGTAAGCTACCAATAAGTCCACCTTCAACTATAGATGTAACAATATGAATGTGTGAGTATATATTGTTTAGATAAAGCGGGGAATTACCTAGCCCTACACCAAGTAATAAAGACGATAAGTCTGCATCACTTAGATAATGAAAGAACGCTTGCAATATAAACAGTTTACTAACAAAACTCCCATCATTAAAAAATGAAGACAATATATAGAATGCTGCAGGAAAAAGACCCCCCATCAAAAATACCAACTTGCCCCTCAAGCTCAACTTTTTGTTAAGCAGAAACATTGAAATTATGACCGAGAAAATAGCAGATCTAGATAAACATGATAACAATATAACAAGAATGATTAATCGCAAAATTGTGGTATTAACAAAAAATCGTTTAGAACAATAATCCAATAAAAAAAATAACGACACGCATACAATAGCTACAGTATTTGAGTCAGCAAACATAACCGTACTAAATTTATACATATAAAAAGCATATTCCGTACCCTGCACCGCCTCCAGAGCTTCTGATGTTGGCATTGCGGGATTTAAAATTCGATACAACGAATCTACAACTAGAATCACCACAATATATTTAGCTGAATTTATAATGGCATTCAATATTGTTGCTATCGAAAAATAACGATATAAACTTACAATGGTATAAAATGAAAATATCCCGCAAAAAAAGTTTATATATGTAGAGTAGTTATTTGAAAACAATACTGTATTCAGTAAAAAATATGCAGCAACCAACATGCTCAATATTAATCCCGCCACACTAACCTTGTTATTATTACGCACTAACATCAATAACAAAAGAGAACTCAATACCGGCTGAAAAATGTAGACGGGGCTGAATTGCGTCAACTTAGCCATATAAAAGACACTAGTCAAAATCAATAAAAACAATAGGTGTTGACTTTTAATTAACACATTGCCACCACATAAATAAGTTATATATGGAAATTATATACTTCTATACAAAGAAATATATTCATTAAACATTCTCGTTGCAGATGCAAGATATGTTGCCTTAGATTGAGGGTCTAATCTACGGTTGGATAATATATCAAGCTTATTTAGAAAGTCATCTTTCGAGCCAAGTTGATAGCACTCTATAGCATCCCCCAAAAATGCCTTCAACTCCAGATGCGGCTCAATATTGCTTAATAGCGCTCTCTTTCCTACCAATATTGCCTCTAAAACACTTAATGGAAAACCCTCTGCCAAAGATGTTGAAACCAAAATATCGCTATCTAATATGTAAGATGCGGGGTTATCAACATGCCCCATAAATTTTATATTCTGAAAAGGACTCAATAAATCATTATAATACTCAAACTCAGGCCCATTACCACATACAGTCAAAGAATATTTTTCATGAAAATCTAACTTTGCATTTAAAAAAAATGTAGCAAGCTCTGAAAAATTTTTTCTTTTAATCAATCTACCCAAAAAAAACAATCGTACTGGTTTTAAATCATAGTTTATAGATATAGCTATCGAATCGTGCAATCCAACAATGCTGACACCATTACGAATCGTTGTGCACTCAATATTTTTGCAGTGAAGATGTTGACTAACAGACGAAGAACACCCAATAACTGATGTTAATTTTTTTAAGAGAAAATAATGAAACTTAGAAAGCCAAAAACCTTTGAGCTTTCCATACTCCATTGGATAGTCTTCATCAGGATAATTATGGACTGTTGATAAAGACTTCAAGCAATTAAAACTTAAAACCTTACATACATAGTTATACATATCTGGGAAAAATCCATGAGAGTGACAAATATCAAACTTATTGGACTTTAAGAACTTACGGATCCATAACAATGATAAAAATGGAATCCTGAAATTAGGAACAAATAAGGTTCTGCAATTTTCAAATATGAAGTCAGATTTTTTCCGCAAACATAAAACTGTAAATTTTACTTCATCATTACTATTCGCTTTAGTTAAATATTTAACAACATTTACAGGACCCGCATTATCATTTGATGGCACAATTAATAAAACATTCACTTGCCAGACCTCCAAATAATTATTTTAGCCCTGATCCTGCAATACATATATTGAGCCTGATAAGGTGAAGCAATTGCAGACATCAAAAACAGGATATACTTCATAGCGCCACTGCTTAATATAGCCCTTTTACATAAAGCATTTGACAAAGAATGTAATTTGAAAAAGGTTGAGTTGTTAATATATTTTGTGAAATTCCCACTATCTGTACACTCAATACCAAACCTCAACCTTTCATTATACAGCTGGCGAACGAAGTTAAATGCTCGACGCTGTGACACACCAAACAGAGTTGATGTTGAACCGTCCCTAATACGTATTTTCATTCCTATGTAACCAGGAATGTTTGCAAATTTATATCCGCTAGTGATCATTCTTAGCAAAAAATCATAGTCCTCGACAGAAGGAAAGCGATAACCATTAAGATTTTTATAAACAGAAGCTCGACACAACCATATATGAGACACCGGCGGACAAAAATAAGCCATTTTATTCAATATCTCAAAATGTTCCGGAAAACGATTAAATGTGCCAGTTGCAACACCACGTTCATTTATTGTCTCTAGATCGCACCCTACCAAATCCACCTCGGGATGTAGAAGAAGATAGTTGATTTGTTTCTCTATGCGGTCAGGATAAGCAATATCATCGCCATCAATTCTGGCAATAAACTCACCAGAAGCATAGCTTAATGCCTTGTTCAAGGAATATACTATTTTTTTGTTTTTCGAGTTTCTTAGAATTTTAATTTTTTTATTTTTAGAAAAGTTATCAATCAATACTCTATAGGTGTCATCTGTTGATGAGTCATCAACTATAATTAGTTCAAAATCCTGATAAGTTTGATTTAGAATTGAATTGACCGCATCTAGTATATAATTACTGACATTATATACTGGCATTATCACACTAACAGTTGGTGATTTTTCATTCATAGAAATTAGGCCATTAATCGTTTAATATCAAGCTGCAACCAAAGTATTCACAAGCAATTTCTCTTTTAATCCCGGAGAAAGTTAATACGCAACCATTTCCATAAATCATAGGAATACTTATAAATAAACAAAAGATTGCACCGCTTCAAAAAATAAGCGATTTTTAATATTTTAAAACTTGACTTAAATATTTTCCCATTGATATCTGGATATAAATCGAATGCAAGTTTAATTCTATCTATTTCATTATGATAGTGCAATGCAAACTGTAATTTCACACCAAGTTTAAACACTTCTAGTTCGTTAGAATATAAACTTAATCGCCCATTATCTACTAGATAGTGCTCAGTCAGCATTACAATTCCAATCAAATCTTCAAGTGCTTTTTTACTATAGCTTTTAGTTAAAGCATTTTCATTTATTTTATTATAATGATAAAGAGGGGTGTTTATATGGATAACATTTCTTGCATTATTGAAAACTAAAAATGTAACAAGAAAATCCTCCCCCATATCGTATTCATCATAAAAACGTATCCCATTCTCATGAAATAAATTTGCTTTTACCAACTTATTCCAACAGGAATTAGACACATGTCCTAGCAATAGATTTTTAACACATACAGGACCTTCACTAGCTACCTTCTCACAAACAACATGTGTTTTGTTATAACTTTCAACGAAATAATCGCACACAGCAACATCTGCATCACATGAAATAGCTTTACTATATAAATTTTCCAACCAATTAAGTTCAACCCAATCGTCACTATCCAAATGTATTATATAATCACCTGTAGCTAATTCCATACCTTGAGCACGAGTAGCTGCGACACCGCGATTCTCACGACTAATGAGAATTACTTGACTATACCTTTCAGGATAACGAGAAATTACTTTCTCAATTACGTGCCGTGAGTTATCTTTTGAACCATCATCAATAATTATAACTTGTATATCATCTAGAGTCTGTTCCATTAAGCTGACTATTGCTCGTTCAACATACAACTCGGCATTATAAACAGGAACAATTACAGATACTTTAGGTATAGGAGAGGAGGAAATATTTTGATTATGCATTTTCTCACTTCTTATTTAGTGCTTGAGCCATAAACGAAAACGCAAGTAACTGTTGTTTAGCCTTAAAGGCATTAACTTTAGCAAAATCAATTGCATCATTAATAATGTCGATACTCACGTCATCTTTACTAAACACAAGCCTAGACTCAAGACCGAATAATTTAAGGATCGAAGTAAAGCGCGCCAACCCTCGGTCACGATTGCCTATAGCAATAAAGGGTTTATTAAAAATAATAGAAAACGCAACACCGTGAAATGAATCGGTAACCACGTATTCAGCATCCATAAATCCACGTAGCCATTGTGTCACTGGTGGATATACTCCACTATCTCCAGGCATAACAGTAAACGGCATCAGGCCACGCTCATTCGCTACTAACTGAATAATCTCCTGTTTTTCTGGTGCCTTGTCGAGTACATACACCATCATATTGCCATTATTTCTAGGAATTCTATCTTGCTCAACTAACTTGCAATATACCTCTTTATCCAATAATAGCGTTGGATCTATGACATGCTGTGCTTGAGTACCAAACTTCTGCAGGCACAGTTCAACCGCACTGTCTTCGCGGACTCCAACAGCATCAAATCGCTGCAGTAATGAAGCATACTCGGCTAATTGAGCAATACTAAATTCATCACAATTATCTACCCCAAATGAAGCAGCATAAGCAATGCGTTTTACATTATCATTTTTGTCTAAAAATGATAAAAAGAATGCAGGCATACCTGGAGAGTATGCCGGTCGCCATACCTGATCACTACCCACTATATAGGCATCAAACTTATACTGTTTTATATAAGATAACTCAGTTATATTATATATATCTTGAGTTGTGCGAATATGTTCTGCAGTAAACCGATTTGTATGCTGTCCAATCTCACGTTTTTTTTCATCACTTAAAGGAAAAATACTCTTCATTGGCCGACGGAGAATATATTTTCTAACGATGTTTCCAATAACCTGTTTAAGTCCAAAAAAACGAACTTGCTTCGACAAACCGAAGTTTATAGTTATAACATCATGCCCACACTGTTTTAGATAGTACTGTAGAGCAAACGCCTGCAATAAACCACCGTAGTTATTATGAAGTGGTTGAGTTAGAATTCCGATTTTCATTTGGCAAGCACCCTTTTAACTCTTTTAATAATAGCTCGCTGATAATGGCTGATTTTGGTAAACAACTTTAGCCAGTACAGCGTTTTATACATTGCATTATCAAAATCTGCAGCATTTTTCGTTTGAGACCAAACAATCAAGCTTTTCTTTCTCGCATGCATTCGCAATGAATGCACTATTTTTAATAATACGGATAAACGATTCTCAGCGAAACGTTTGGAAGGTATGGCATGTGAGTAATCTTTGTTAGCATTAATTCGATATAAGAGCCCATCATGACGATGGTTAAAGCTACCTTGTTGAGATTCAATCAATTTATCTGGATGTATCTCTTCTATTACCAATGAGCCTTTCATCATCCCTGTTTGAATGATTTCATCAGCAAGCCGAGACCTAGTTACGATTACATTAGTTCCACGTCCATCATTTGAGTAAGGAGCCAACCACGCATCACCTAAAGAGATATCTGCAAGCTCCGTGGTTACGTCATCACAGAAATCGCATGCATTCGCTTTAAAAAGACCAGTCCCCCACATATCACCAACTGAGCGCATCTTTACAGTATGCTTCTCATTTTTGGCATCAAGGCAGCCATAAGAATAATCACTGGCTGAGCTGCTATGCTCCTTGATCCGAAACTCTGGCTGGCTAAATTCAGATGCAGAAACACCAGTTTTACTGGCTAGGTATTCCGCAAAAAATGTACTCTTTACACCACCACAAATAATACCAATCAAGAATGCCACTTTATCTCTAATTTCAGGATCTTGCACTTGCATTAATCTAATAGCTTTTATAAAACAAGCAACACCAACAATCGCAACCTTACCATCCAAATGTTGTATTTTCCTGAGGACCTCAGCCATTGTCACTGGATAGTATTTTGTTTTTGCGGCTTGACCTACTTGTTCAATTGAACTACTAATAACATACTCATAATGAGTAGAAGCACTTGAAGCTGTTTTCACTGAAATAACATGCTGTATTTCACCACGACGCATCAACTCAGAAAGCGTGTAAGTAGCGATCCCACCAGAAGATGACGTTAACCGATGTTCAACTGAATGACCGGCATAGGTATTTATGTATCTACCAATTTTCCTATTATTATTATCAGCCTCAATTAAAAATAAGGCAGCAATCTCATTCTCTGTTCGTACTTGTTCATCAGGATTGGGATTGAACGGGCAAACTTTTATACTATCATCAAAAACATCTTCTTTGACATCTGCCACATAAAAACCATAATCATTAATTCTCATTTTTATTGCATTATTCTTAGACTTTGCTGCACACGCACCACAGCCAATACACATATCATTTTCAACAACAGCTTGAATCATCGCACTACTATTCATCTTTACGCCCAACTTGATAGAATCTATTTAGCCTATAACTTAAAAACTGTTGTTCTTTTCGATCAATGCCAAATACCAATATACAAATGACTATCACGAGCCAATATATTGTACAGGAGTAAACCAAGTCCCAAAAAAGAGAGTTATCTAAAATAGGGACTTTATATAGCAAAAAAATCGAGGGAAGGAAAACAAGCCCAACACGACATATCAAGTTATATGTATTGTATGCTATCTCAGGAAAAATTTTCGATAACAAAATGACCCGAAATAAGAAGGCAACAAGAGAAATAAATATGCTTACAAGCATTGTTACGTTAGCATCAAATCCATTCCTCAATAAAATATATGAGCATGGCAAGTTACACATAATAACAAGCCCTACAACAACCTGATACCTTCTGATATTTCCTGTTGCTTGGAAAGCCGTCATTAATGTTCCTGATATCGATATTATCAATGAATCAATTACAACTAATCGACAAAATTCTGATGCATACTTTGGGACAGTGCCCAACCATAAGCCTAACACCGATTCTGTCTTCAAAAGAAAGGGTACTGCAAGGATATATAATAGAAAGAAAGAATATCTTGCTCCAGAAAAAACAAGCTGCAGCATGTATTGATAGTTTTCATTTGCATAAGACTTTATTATCTGAGGATTTATAGCCATTTGCAAACTACTAACGAAGCCCATTACAGCACTATTTACTTGATATGCAATGGCTCGAGCAGCATTAACTGTTGCGCCAAAAAATATATTTAAAAGAATATTCACACCTTGATTGGTAATCACTGAAGCCAAATTCCCAAACAAGTTCCAACCAGTATAGCTAAAGAGTGTTTTAAATAAAAACGAGTCCCAATACAAACTATAACATGACTCAGCAATACGCTTTTTCGCATAGATATAATAGCTAAGAGTAATTATAAGACTAACTAAAGCAAGTAATTGCGCATAATATGCCAATGGATCCCCTGCCAATTTTGGCAACAAAAAAACAACTATTAACTTTAATGTGACATCAATAATGCTAATGTATGCAAAAGCGCTCATTTTTTCATTTGCGATTATTAATGCATTATATGGAACACTGAGAATGGTACAGCAAAATGAAAACAGCGCACAATGATACACCCAGTTTGCAACTAATATTCGCTCTGCAGGAATTGTCAACTGAGTGTTGATAAACCATAATCCAACAGTTTCACCTAAAAACACCACAATCAATATTATTAAAACATGAATATTCACACTCATCTTAAAAACATTCGCAAGCTGGTTTCTATCACCTTTGCCTAGTTCGAATGACAAAAACCGTTGAGTTGCAGAAGACATGGCCCCACTCAAAAAGGCCATCATGGTTACTACACCACCAACGACATTGTAAATACCGAAGTCCTCTACACCGAGAACGTTGAGTATCACTCTGGACGTGTATAGTGTGACGACCAATGTGAGTATCATTCTAAAATAGAGAAACAATGAGTTTTTAACTATGCGGCTATGCTTTTTTTTGTTATCCATTAATATAGTTTTCCTTGCGCCACATTAGACTATTCATAAGGTGGCCCGGCTTTATAACTCTCCGTTAATTAGCCAAAATATATCTAAAACGGTTTTTATAAGAAAGGCTACCGACCCATGCCAAACAGCACAGTCTTGACTGTCAGCAGCAGGATCTTGATATCCAACAGCAGGCTTTGATGCTTGATATAGAAGATGTCGTATTTATGTTTCCACACGGCATCTTCAATAGATGCCCCGTAGGGGTATTTGACCTGGGCCAGGCCGGTAATGCCGGGCTTGACCGCATGGCGGAAACGATAATATGGAATGACCGTTTCCAACTCTTTGATAAACACTTCCCTTTCTGGTCTCGGACCAACCAGTGACATTTCACTTTTAAAGACGTTGATCAGTTGCGGTAGTTCATCAATACGGGTCTTGCGAATGAAGCGGCCAACACGAGTGACTCGGGCGTCATTCTTGCTTGCCCATTGAGCACCATTTTTTTCGGCATCGTTTCGCATAGAACGGAACTTGATGACGTCGAATTCCTGGTTGAACTGGCCAACACGGGCTTGACGATAAAAGATGGGGCCTGGTGATTCCAGTTTGATGGCCAGCGCAGCAAGCAAGCCAATGGGAATGGCAACCAGACTGAGCGCAATGGCAGAGACCAGATCCAGCGCACGCTTGACAATGCGATTGGATGGACGGGAGAGGATGGAGAAAGATTTCATGTGCAAGAAGTAGCCGCTGTGCAGCAACTCCACTTCAGTGCGGCCGAAACGACGGTCCAGATAACTGACCAACGGCTCAACGTAGGCGCCATATTTGGTGGCCAACACCAGCATTGCGGCCAGTTCATCGGGAAGGTCACCACTCTTGTAATGCACAAGGGTTTTGCCTTTTAGCTGGGACATGTCCGTCACATTGAAATGCAACGTGAACGGGTAATCGACTAGCACTCGCTCAATAAGAGCCTTGTCACTATCACTACAATACACATAAAGCTCATCACTTTTCATGTGAACTCGCTTCAGCTCACGTATGAGATGACCAATATCTTGTGAGTGAATCTTCTCTGTCAATTTTTCATTCGCTGCGTTCCATAATGCAGCACTGCTGTTGATTTTATTATCCATTTCCCTTTACTCTCTAATTTTAATATTCAGGAGGGCAAATATTTTAATTATTGTGTATGCCTACCAAGCAACCTCATGTGAGCAGTTATTTCGTTATTGCACGTAATCTAAGTATCTGAATGATAATAATGTATTGCAAAATACACTTTTTTTGTGATTTCGAACACGTGTATATGTCAAACATGTGCCTAACCTAAATCAGCTCTGACAATCTACTGCTCAAGTACCAGGCTAGTCGGCTATAAAAACAACATTGTCATTAAATGATGCCGCAGAGCATTGAATAAAATAAGCTACCGCCCCTGAGTTACAGCTCCCAGTACGCTCGCAGTCGATATATTGTTTAGTTTGCCAAAGATTTATGACCGTTCTGATCCTGTACACCTTTGCAAACAAGACAGCGAGACGCTAGTTATGCTTACTTTGTGGTTATAACCATGATCATGTTGAGCCTATTAAGCGCAAGAAGATACAAGATTAATTTTGAATCGGCGGGGTGATTTTACCTATGCTTTGCTCAAAAGGGTAGTCAATCTGGTCTAATCAGTTTTTGATCGCTCAAAAAACAACCAGAAATTGAATTGAAAAGATGTCTGATGAGGCGCGTAATAATAGAATATCATTGATTTTCCAGATAAAAATCGATGTTGTGTGTAGGAAGTGGAACCACATTGTCTGTTGGCAGATCACGTTGTTTAGCAAGCCAGACCAGGTCACAGATACCGTCTGTTGGTTCGAACGCAGCAGGAGCGTGCATCAGAATGTCGCGTACTTTCTGTTGATCAAAGTGGTGACAGGCGTCATCCAGCGAGGCCAGCAAGGGACGCAGCCTTGACCAGGGGAGCCAGCATTCTTGCGCCACCATGATCCTGGGATGTTCTGTACCTCTAGCATCATCCCCAATCAACAATTCCTCATAGAGTTTTTCACCTGGCCGCAACCCCGTCACTTCAATAGCAATGTCGCCATCGGGCCGCAGTTCATCGCGAAGCGTCAGACCGCTAAGACGGACCATACGTTTTGCAAGCTCCATGATCCGGACTGGCTGCCCCATATCGAGCACAAAAACATCGCCCCCCTCCCCCATCGCGCCCGCCTGGATAACCAACTGGGCAGCCTCCGGTATTGTCATGAAGTAGCGAATGATATCGGGATGAGTCAGAGTAATAGGCCCACCTTTGTCTATCTGTTGTCTGAACAGTGGCACCACTGAGCCTGAAGATCCGAGCACATTACCAAAGCGCACCATACAAAAACGGGTTTTGTGCTTTTCACGGGTCAAGGCTTGCAGGATGAGCTCGGCCAAGCGCTTGCTGGCCCCCATGGTGTTGGTTGGGCGTACCGCTTTGTCAGTGGATATCAGTACAAAGGTTTCAACTTCCGCTTCAATGGCTGCTTGAGCAGCATAAAGAGTGCCAAATACATTATTGCGCACCCCTTCTATGATATTGAACTCGACCAAGGGCACATGCTTGTAAGCGGCAGTATGGTAGATAGTCTGGATCCGAAAGCTCTGCATCACCGTCTTGAGGCGGTGCTGGCGCTGCACCGAGCCCAGTAGCGGAGCCAGCTCAGTTTCAATTCCCTCACGTTCGCACTGTTCACGCAGGTTTTTGTGCAAGACATAGAGGGCGTATTCGGACAATTCGAACAGAACCAAGGTGGATGGCCGGCACCGCAAGATCTGGCGACAGAGCTCCGATCCAATAGAGCCCCCAGCCCCCGTCACCATGACCGCTTTGCCTGTGATGTTGGCTTCCATCAATGTCGTCACCGGCTCTACCGGGTCTCTACCCAACAGATCGTCGATGGAGACTTCATTAAGCTGATCAATACGGGCTGAACCATTGACCAGATCGGCCATACCCGGGATAGACAGCACTTCACAAGATAGTGGCTCTAGTGCATTGATCACTTCCTGACGACGAGCCCTGGTGCTGCTTGGCATGGCCAACAGGATCTTCTTCACCCCATGGTGATCAATCAGGGTGGGGAGCTGAGCACTGTTGTACACGGTACATCCCTGAATAACGCACCCTTGTTTGGCTGGATCATCATCCACAAAGGCAGCTGGGTAAAACTCATTGCCTTGCAACAAAGCCACTTGCAACTGCCGCCCCGAGGAACCCGCACCGTAGATCAGAACCTGTGTACGCGCCAAACGAGTAGTATTCAGCAGAGCCCGAAAGAACAACCGCACACCACCGACCATCAACACCAAAAATGAGAGATAGATGACCGATACGGTTCTGGGCAGGAAGATATCGAAGTAAAACGCAGAGATAACAAAAAAGCTCGTTGAAACAAATGCACCTAATGAGATTGTCCAGAGCACTCGAAAGCTAACATATCGCAAGATTGCACGATACAAACCCAGCCGAACAAAGACACTAATGCTTAGAACAATAATCGCACACAAAAGGGCCCAATGATGGGGGCTTGCGATTGGCCAGCTATGTTCAAGCCTGATCCAATATGCCCCCCAATATGCCATGGTAATCAATAACGTATCTACTGAGACAGATATTGCTCGTTTGCTGGCTCGTGACAAGGAACCAAGGCAGGTAAGTAACCAGCTACCCCCCGGCAAAAAATCTGTGCTCATTCAGGTACTCCAGCCTTTAGGTAAAATGCGAGATAAGTTAGCGGTAAGTAGGCAATAATCAGACCCAACATGCCATCAAGCGCCCCCCCTACAATCATGGCAGCAATAGGTGCAAGCCATAGGACATTTATCAAGAGCACCATCAGTGTCACATTGCGATGACTTTTCCAGTGCCTTGCAAGATATTGGTAGGCATGAGTTCGATGAGCATCACTCAAGTGACATTTGAGACGATAGCGATTCAGTAAAGTCCAGGTAGCATCAACGACAAAGACGCCGAGCATGACAAGCCACGCCCACAGGAATTGGGGGGCTAAACTTGCATCAAGCAACATCAGGGATGCGAGCATCATACCAAGGAAGCCACTGCCCCCATCTCCCATGAAGATCTTGGCCGGTGGAAAATTCCAGCACAAAAAGCCCGCAACAGAAGCCCCCAGCAACAGGGTCAAACTCGCAAACGGCCACTCACCTCCAAAAAGGTAATGCAGTAACGCCATGACGATACAGACAGTCACGGCCTCACCGGCAGCCAGGCCATCGATGCCATCCATAAAGTTGTAAAGATTGATAAACCAGATCACGCCTAACCATGCCAGCGCATAACCAAACCAGGCAAGATTTAGCTGCCACCCAAAGAAAGTCAGCTCTGGCAATCCATCAACAGCTACTACAACCAATGCAGCAGAAAGACTCTGGACAATTAAACGAGTTTTTGGCTCAAGAGACAGGTGATCATCGATAAAACCAACTAGTGCGATGCCCAGTGCTGCAATCCATATCAATAGCAAGCTTCCATAAGATACCCCATACAAATCCGACACCTGGCTCACGACGAGAAAAGGAGAAGCCAACAGAAATGTAGCGACAATCGCCATGCCTCCACCTCTCGGCGTAGGGATATAATGTGAGCTGCGATGATTGGGTTGGTCAAGAAGACGGCTCTGACCGTAGCGCTTAAGTAAGCCTGTCATGATAATGGAGAAAAACAAACATAAAACTAGAAGTAGCGGAAATGTCAGCATCACAAACTACTCATTTTTGGAAGATGCCATCAGGGATAAAGCCTGAGAAAACGTATAAGGAGCCGACCATTGTAGCTGCCTCTGAGCCTTGCCCGTATCCATTTCTAGAGAGCCATAAATCCGCTGCAATTTGGCATCAATCCCAAAGCAACGGCCAATCCCTCTTACCAGAATTGATGGAATATAAAACAGTCGAGAAGGGACACCTTCAGCATCAGCAATAGCAATCAGCATTTCAGATGTCGAAACAGGAACTGGATCTGCGACCAAAAAAATCTGATTCACGGTAGCAGGATGATCTATCGCACGAGCAATGAAATCGCATAAATTGGGTAATGCCAATAAACTCCGTGCATTTTTCAAACGGGCAAAGGGGAGTGGAAAACCGGTATGCACCATCTTTAACATGCTGGCAAAATTAGCCTTCACACCCTTACCATAAATAAGAGGAGGCCGGATAATGGTGACAGCCATACCACACTTCTTAGCAAGTGCCATCAGCCCTTGCTCTGCATCATATTTTGAGCGGCCATAAGGGTCTTGTGGTGGATTCTGGACATGTTCATCAAACGGCTTACCGGGCTCAGTCTGCTCACCATTTACTTTAATCGAGCTAATAAATATGAAGCGCTTAACACCAGCATCTGCGGCCTGGTTTGCGAGATTTAATGTGCCAATTGTGTTTACCGCTCGAAACGCTGTTAGAGGATCGGCTTCCTTATCAGACATCACATGCACCCTGGCGGCACAGTGAATGACAACATCCACCTGTTGTAATTGGGTTGTCCAGTTTGCATCTGCTGTCAAAGAGGGAGCGTTGATGTGATACGAAGCAAGCGGGTGACTTCGCACCGCACCTTTCACATTCACACCCAGACTCAGCAGGTGTTCACAGACCGCCTTGCCAACAAATCCGTTGGCGCCTGTTACCAAGACTGTACTTTTGATATCTGACATTACCACCAACGCCAACCGTGAATATTGAAGAAAGTCACCATAGAGCGCCCAAACATCCAGATATGCCGCCAACCTTTGCGCGATGCATGACCACCATGATGAACAACCTTCACCTGAGGGACATAGGCAATCCGGCTGATCCTCCCTGCACGTAAACTGATGTCAAAATCTTCAAAATAGAGAAAAAAGCGAGGGTCAAACCCTTCGAGCTGCTGCAATACATCTGTGCGAAACAGCATAAAACAACCACTGACAATGGGTGGGTCCCACAGCACATCATGATTGTTGAGCTGATCTACCATCTCATATTTCGCCAAGCGCGTCTGAAATAACCTTTTCACAAAAGCAGGAGCAAAACCACGCAACAATAAATCAAAGACTGTTGGATAACCTTTGCAAAGCCGTTGTACCTCACCATCAGCCCATGTCGCGAAAGGCGTCAATAATCCGCACTCCGGATGTCTCTCCATAAACTCTAGTGCGTTTTTGAGAGCATCTGGTGCAACTTCCAGATCGGGATTTAGGATCAGATGATACTTAGTGTCACTTAGTAAAGCTCGGTTATGGCCAGCTCCGAAACCAGGATTCAGTGGGTCATTAATTAGCTTGCTACCACAGCCAAAACTCTGAAATACACTGTCAGATTGAACCATAGAATCCGGGAAGGGAGAATGGTCAATGAGCGTCAACACGGTATTTATTTCAACGTCATTATCAGAAATAAAATCAACTGCACCTTTAAGCTTATTCAGCGTCAGAGATAACATCGACATATTAGCATTGTAAGTTACGATGCTAATTGAAACGTCAAATTTTATCACATCATATCCTCTAAGGAATACGTATAACTCTCATAAAATCACCATATAGCTAGATAACTTTTATGGCTTGGCGATCACAACCACACCATCAAAATTTGTTCTAGTAAATGTAGACAAACAAGATTCAAAAGCATTTATTACGTCATCATGTGAATGGTGAGCATATAAAACAACATTATTATTATTGATATAAGAGCATGTTTTATCTACGTCACTGATACTAGAGAGCATATCGACACTGACATGCCCCGATGCATAGTTTTCAAGATAGTATCGATAGTATGCTTCGTTGGGGCTCCAGGTTGCATATATTTTATAATCTTTACCACTATATTTTTCCGATATAAGTTTTGCTGCCTCTTTATATTGTTCGTCAGCATACACGCTTGCTTGAGTTCCTGCTGCGGGAGAAATAAACACGATTATTGACGCTATCGCCAAAACAAAAAATCTGTTTTTAGACAACGATAATGTTAAGTTAAGCATAAGATAGACACACCAAGGAATAATGAATATGAAGTGTCTAGGATGGAGTATTCCTGATTTTTTACAAACAAAAGCTAACACACATATTGAAACAGCAATACATATAGAAACTTGAGTTTCAGAGGTTTTTCGTTTACAGAAAAAATACACAGATGACAAAGCGACCAATATGGAGCTTACACCAAAGTAACCATAAATTATATGCAACATTGATTGCAGTGCTTGTAGATATGATATTTGGGACCACGCGACTCCGCCACTCGCGGTAAAAAGCAGGCTGTGATATGAGAGGAATATCCAACTAAAAACAAATGGAACTGGTATTAGGGGAAGTACATAGCGCCTTTGCTTGAGATCGCTATAAGCAATAAAGATATATATAGCACCAATAAAAACAGCCATATAGTAATGTGTCAAAAATGAGATAGTAGCAAGAGTATAAAAGGTAAGGCGCCACATAGACTCATTACGACCAGCTTCTTTTATCTTATTGAAAGCTAAAAGACATAATAAAGATAACATCAAGAAAAATGTATAACTTCTAGCTTGTGTGGCATAACTCTGGGTCACAGGGTGCCACAGCACAACTAATGTAGTTATGGAAATCAAAGTTCCGAGCGGATAATTTTTACGCCGCCAGCAAGACACAAATATGGTAATAGACGTGAGTGCAATGAGGAAAATATTAAAACCACGTAGGGAGATCTCACTATCACCAAATAAAGACGCCCATCCCTTTAAGGAAAGGTCATACATAGGTGGGTGCTGCTATCCTGCTTTGACAGTCAAAAAACTATCATTCATTTTAATCTGCATGACTGTTTTTCTTTCAAATTGACTATCTAAAATAGGATGGTAACGGACTACGGCCGCAGTAAACAATTCGTCAGACCAGAAACCTCTCTCATTAATGGTCGGAATTATTTTCCAGATCGCACAGAATGCTATTATAAAATAAAAGGAAAGCTCAATTACCTTCTCAAAACTTGAACAACGTTTCATTATTTACTTTATCCAATTTGAGTTATCAATTTTCTTTGCTTTATTACTCAAGATAGCTCAAGAATAAGTTTGTTATCCTATTGAATGAATTCATTTATTGTACACCTGGAGCCAAGTGATAAAGCGAGGTCTTTAAAAGACTAATTTTCCAAACTGATACTATTCTTGAATTTACTCTCAATAAGTCATTATCAGGAAGTGAGGGTTTAGGAAACATACTATTAGCCACCCTATTTTTAATAGCCATACGGCTAATTCAGAGAGTTTTAGCGTGGCGCTCTACTCTCTGATAATGAGCCGTATGATTAATCTTCATTCAAAAATCAAACATAATTACATCTTATATTTATATATAGTTTAAATCCATATCACTTAATAATTTCGTGAATTGGTTTTCGACTCAATAAGCGCTTGATCGCCCTCTGCAATCTAAATGGAATATAACGTGCAAATGAACTGACGATACGCATATTTCTAACCTTCCATAGATACTGTAAAAGTTGTTCTTTTCTTGATAACAGTACAGTACTAGGAGCAAGACTTAGCTTTTCATTCCACTTATTGACCAAAATAGAACCATCTGTAGGTGTTAATACTGTCAATCCACTCAGGTATTTATCTTGATAGAAATTATCGTCTCGCTCTATTTCATCACAAATTTCAGCTGAAACAAGGAAATTGCTTAGCTTGGCACCCTGGGCATACGCGCGCCAAAATGCAGCACAATCAATAGGTTTGATATTCCAGGGCAATAATAAAGAGTTATTTCTATTTTCGATACGCTCGACAAAAGCACCAATATTCGGACAGACAACAGGATATTCATGGTCTAGCGCAATTGATAGCGTATAGCTGTATGTCTCAGGCCATAAAGCAGGGAACCAGACCACATGAGGTTTAATACTGTTAAGTTTTTCTTCAAGTTGATCCAGTCTATATGCACCATGGTTCACAACACCACGCAAAGGACGATAGCCATAGCCTAATAGATGGAACTCTATGTTATCTGGATCACACAGCAAAGCAACTTGTTCTAATAGATCAGCTCCTTTTTCCCGACTCAAAGCACCAAGGATTAGTACACGAAGCTGATCACCCGGTTTATGACTCTGTTTAGGTTCAGAATAACAATAAGCATCTGGATGGTATGTTACAATTGCCTTGTTAGATAGCTCACTTTCATGTCCATATAGCCTGCTAAATCGCTGATATACATCTCTACTGGGATAAATAATCCGCTCTGCTCGAGAAAGTAAAGGATATATACCACTGCGCCACTCCTCACCTGAGACACTGATCTGTGCTGCATCTCTACAGACATCATCATGATTTTGATTATCCTCACTCACAAATTGTCCATAACGATCTGTAAGTGTTGGATTACCATTTAGCATATAGTAATCATGAATCGTCACGTCATAGGATACGCCTAGCGAACTAGGCAGTAACCAAGTTCGTGGCGGCAGCCCCATGCTGTGATGGAAGTGTACCCGACCAACTCTTAGATCTCGTAATAAACTCACTAATAATTCATAATCTGTGTGAACGTTGAAGACGAATGCATCAGTCTTATCACCGTCCAATGCGCTCAAATAAAGATTAACATATCCTTCTCTGCTACCGGGAGTTAGGCGAAGAAACCATGCCTTTTCTAAATAATACGACGCAAGCTCTGAAACATGTTGAGCAACTCCACCACCGAGGTGATGTGCAACAGCTAAGATAACTGGGAGGCCAGTCTCGGCTATGTATTTTATCTTAGCCATCAACCTAGCTTGTCTTGCAGGATCTTGTGCAATAAATGCCATCACATCGTGAGTATAATTAGGATGTAATGTGTTAAGTAACTCTAATGCACGAGCTTTTCTTGGGTCCCCTTCCTCTTGAAAACTCACGCCACCTTTGTGGTAAGCAAACACATTCAATTGATGATAATTCTTCCACCCCAACTTGTGCGCGCGCTGGCACCAGTCATTTTCCTCTCCATAACCTTTACCGAAGGTTTGTTCATCGAAATAACCAACCGAATCTAAGCAATCTCTACGGATATACATACAAAATCCGACACCTGTAGGTACCTCAACGAGTTCGCTTTCAAGAGGAAGATTAGAGAAAAGACGATCTAGCGCATTAACATCCAAACCACAATACAGTTCATTGTCCTGACAAAAATTTGGAAAGCTACATATTGTAGCATTATTAGAAAATGGAGTTAAGCTTGCAACCCGATCATGGCTATATGCTGCTTTTCGCATTCTATTAAGCCAATCCAGATTAGAAACCTCTACATCACTGTTAAGTAACAGTACGTCTCTATCTTTGTTCAGGCTCATGCCATAGTTTACTGTACCGACAAAACCTTTATTAGCCTTGTTTTCATGCAACTCGAAGCCTAAATTACTCGCTTCTTGTCTAAGCCAATTAGTTAAATCAGGCTCGGGGGAGCAATCATTAATGACTATAAGCTGAGCCCACTGTGGAATACTAGACAATAACGAAAGTATACACTCTTTAGTTTCATCAAGCCCACGATACACAGGTATAATAACGTCAAGATTTCTAATTAACATAAATTCACTCATAAATTCAAATAAAACGTCTTATATAAAAATTTAATATTCTGTTGTTACGTATCTTTTTTAAAAGCTCATCACATTCTTTGATTTTTTTATCACGCAAATGTAACTCTTCAAGAGTGTCAGAATATTGTTTTGAAAGAGTATTGAATTGCTCAGTAATCTGCTCAACCACCTGAATGGCATGCCCGTGTGCCTCACCCTCCTCAACTAGTCGCCTATTAACGTCTGTGAGTTCTTGTGATAGCACATGTACCTGTTCAGTGAGAGCTTGCAATCTCTCGTTACGATGAACTCTAAGTTGATTACTTGCCAATACCTGAGCTATCAGCTTTGTTTGAAGATCTTCAAAAGCGCTCTCTTCTGGTAAAGTCATATCATCATCTCTCATATAACAACCCAAATGATACTCAATGATGGCTTTCTCACCTGGCTCACTTAAACGAAAACGCAGATAACGGGGGGACAACTGACATGATCGTGGAACTAAATAAGCAAAAAGATAGAATGTCAAACGCCTGATCAAAGATAAAGAATGAGGTATTTCTTTGGCCAGATGACATAATGAACTGTCACCGAAGATTGTCACCGGAACCCCAAGAAGTAGAGCTTCTAGTGCGACACTGGAATTTATAGTCATTATTTTTTTACAACGAGCAACAAACTCCAGACTGGTTGGCGATTCATCTATTGGCATTATTCCTTCACGTAACGTAAACAGACTACCTGGATGAGGACGAATCAACAGACTTGATGTAGCTGTTTGGTTACGAGCAGCAAGTATAATAGACTGGTTATCCATTCCATTACCAAACGCAACTAAATTGGAATCATCCTCAACCTGAAGTGCTATTCCAATTTCAGAGGTTTTCTCTGGCAAACTTTTAATAAAGCTAGGGTCTTTCAAAAAAAACAAAAGAAGATCATTTAACTTTAATTCATTTAGAGAATTTAGAGACCAGCCCCTGAATTCACACTCACGATTTTCAGCTTCAGAATTTCCATTGACGCCCTGAAAATCAACGTAAGCTGTATCACGATATATATGCCCACGCAGGGGTCCTAACTCCTGATGAATCACAGGAATACCAAGTCGTTGACAAACTGCGGAAAGTGACGGGACATTCAAAAATGTAATTACAGCTTCAATCTTATTTGGTGCAGAACATAGCATCTCATGAAGTTCTTCTTCATAAGCATTATCACGCTCACATAAGAAATGACGAAAAACGGCTAGAGGGTTGCTGTTATGAATGCTCAACCATTCGTCAAAACGCCCTTTATCTAACCAAGCATAATGATGCTGTGGAGGCTGTGTATTTTTGGGTAATGCATAGTTAAGTCTTGTTGCAGCATCATTTGTGCACTCCCAGCGGTCTTCCCATTGCTCAATAGGTCGCACATAGTCGCGCCCTGTAATGAACATACAAGATTCTGTCGCCCATTCACACAGTAGGCGATAATAACACCACAGATATGGTGCTGGTACAGACCTAAAAGGGTAAGGGGGTAAAAAGGCTGCTAGCATTGTTAATACCGATGAGTTCAGGCCAGAACAGTAATTGGAGCATGTACAACACCGCCCAATTCTCGGGCAGACCAGAACTTGACCGCACGCATTGGCCGGCGCTGATCAAGTTCTTCACGCATTCCTCCTCTGAGGGAGGCCAACCCACAGTGCAGTAAATAATCACCACTATTGATTGGTAAAGTAACTTGATAAGTCACTATTTGGCGACCTGGTTTCAAAGTGAGAGAATGGCCGGCAGCAATATTGTTATCCCCCCATATATCACCACCTTGAGTCCGACTCAAAGAAAGTCCGAGCACTACATCTTCAATAACCTCACACGCCAAGAGCTCAAAGCGTAGTGTTAAAGTCTCCCCAGATTTCACTAACGGCTCTTCATGATAAGGTGTTCCATCATTTTTTAATATTGTCAGACTTGCTATTATGGCGCGGGCAGAGCCAAATCGTTTTTCACCCAGCACCATATTTGCTTCATTTTTTTGCTTCTCAATTAAGAGCGATTGAGATGGACATTCTCCGTCATTTTCCCTTGCTACTGATGAAGATGACTCTGCTTTTTCTTCCGACAATATCATCCCTTTTTCATACGCCATGACTGCTGCTAAGACATCCGTAGTATCACCAATCAGGCGCCCTCCTTCCATAACCAGGCATCTATCGGCATACTCTAGAATACTACCAGTCGAGTGCGTCACCATGAGAATAGTCACTCCCTTGGCTTTAAGGGCTTCCATTCGCTTGAAACATTTGTACTGAAAACCTATGTCCCCAACTGCAAGTGCTTCATCTACAATCAATATCTCCGGGTCGATACATGCTTGTACTGCAAACGCAAGACGGACATACATACCACTGGAATAGGTCTTGACGGGTTGCTCCATAAAATCGCCAATGTCGGCAAAACGAGCGATTTCATCAAACCTTGCATCAATATCCTCTTTACTCAATCCCAGGACACTGGCATTGAGATAGACATTATCACGCCCACTGAACTCCGGATTAAATCCAGCCCCCAGCTCAAGCAATGCAGCAATACGCCCATTAACACTAATTTCACCATGAGAAGGATTTAGAGTGCCGCATATCAGTTGTAGCAATGTAGACTTTCCGGCTCCATTATGACCAATAATACCAACGGTTTCCCCTTTCTTTATCGTGAAGTTAATTGATTGCAGAGCCCAAAACTCACGAAAGTACTGCTTTGAGGCACGTCGAAATAATCGCAACACACGCGGGAAAACGAACTGTTTGAGTCGATCGACAGGTTGCCCATACACTTGATAGCATTTGCTTAGCCCATGAACTTCAATTGCCACTTTGTCAGAGCACATCGGCAAACCCCTTACGCGTTTTTTGGAACAAGGCAAATCCTGCATACATAACTACCGTTGCGACAATAAATGTCATGCCGTATTCTTTCCAATAAGGCATTTTCCCCCAGTAAAGCACATCACGTACTTGTGCAATAACAGGAGTAAGTGGGTTGATATTCAACCAGTGGCGGTACTCTTCAGGTAATGCTTCAATAGGATAAAATATAGGAGAGAGGAACATCAATATGGTACTGATAACGCCTACCAATTGAGAAAGGTCACGTAAGTAAACCCCCATTGCTGCAAGTGCCCATGAAATTCCCATTATAAAGAAAATGAGCGGGATAATTACTATCGGAAAAAGTAGAACAGTAATGGGTGGTGTACCAATAGCAATAGCATAGAAAGTAAGCCATACCATAAAGCTAATAAACATATTTATCATAGCACTGCCCAATGCGACCCACGGCAGTATATCGAGTGGAAACACCACTTTCTTGACATAGTTGACATTTTCAAGAATCAATCGTGGAGCACGATTAAAACACTCTGAAAATAGATTGAAGACCATTAGACCGGCAAAAAGCACCAATGCAAATTCACTACGAGAATCACTACCACCACTCCAGCGAGCTTTGAATACCACGCTAAATATGAATGTGTAAACTGCCAACATAAAAAGTGGAGTAAATAAAGCCCACAAATTTCCAAAAAGTGAACCACGATATCTCGCTGCAACTTCGCGGCGAACTAACGTCATAATCAAATGGCGGTTTTTTAAAATCGATAAGATACGGACGGGGGATATACTACTATCTCGGTTCATAATTACCCTTGAGAAGAAACCAAAATAAACCTCTTACCATATAGCTAGAACATCTACATAGTTCTATTCATGCTGATACAAAATTAAAAAATTTCAGCCTTGTGAAATGAAAAGGCATTCTCATCTTTTTTTGAAAGAATAGGTTTATCTAATGGCCAATCAATGCTCAAGTCTGGATCTTTCCAGAATAGACTTCTGTCACTTTCAGGATGATAATAATTAGTCGTTTTATACAAAAACTCCGCCGTCTCGCTCAGAGTTACAAAACCGTGTGCAAACCCTTCCGGGATCCACAACTGTCGCTTATTCTCACCTGACAAGTGAACCCCAACCCACTGTCCAAAGGTTGGAGAGCTTTTGCGGATATCTACCGCCACATCAAACACTTCACCTGCAACACAGCGCACCAGCTTGCCCTGGGCATGGGGAGACAATTGATAGTGTAAGCCACGCAATACCCCTTTCGACGATTTGGAGTGATTATCCTGCACAAAACTCACAGGATATCCTACTGCCTCTTCAAACAACTTGTGGTTGAAGCTCTCAAAGAAAAATCCACGCTCATCACCAAATACTTTTGGTTCAAAAATAAGCACGTCAGGAATTGCTGTTTTGATTACGTTCATCTGTTTACCCACATTTGATCCAGTTTTTATGGGGGAACAACATTCCTCCCCCCATATCACATCAGGCGTTAGCAACCATTCTTAACAAATATTGGCCATATGCATTTTTCGCCAGCGGCGCTGCAAGCTCACGTATCTGGTCAGCACTGATAAACTTTTGGCGATAGGCGATCTCTTCAGGACACGCCACCTTCAATCCCTGGCGCGTCTCGATAGTCTGAATAAAGTTGCTCGCTTCTATCATGCTTTCATGGGTACCGGTATCCAGCCAGGCATAGCCACGCCCCATCATCGCCACCGACAGATTGCCTTGCTCCAGGTAGATACGGTTCACATCGGTGATTTCCAGCTCACCACGCGGTGACGGCTTCAGGCACTTGGCAATCTCAACAACGCTGTTGTCGTAGAAATAGAGGCCGGTGACCGCATAGTTGCTCTTGGGCTCCAACGGCTTCTCTTCCAGCGAGATAGCGGTACCCTCTTTATCAAATTCCACCACCCCATAACGCTCGGGGTCATGCACATGGTAGGCAAAGACGGTAGCACCACTCTCTTTGGCCGCTGCCGCCGCCAACTGTTTCTGCAGGTCGTGGCCATAGAAGATGTTGTCCCCCAGCACCAGCGCACAGGGGTCTGACCCGATAAACTCTTCACCCAGAATAAAGGCTTGTGCCAACCCGTCCGGACTTGGCTGCACCTTGTACTGCAAATTCAGGCCCCACTGACTGCCGTCACCCAGCAATTGCTCAAAACGAGGGGTATCTTGCGGCGTGCTGATGATCAGAATATCGCGAATGCCCGCCAGCATCAGGGTGCTGAGCGGGTAGTAGATCATCGGCTTGTCATAGATAGGCAACAGTTGCTTGCTCACCGCCATGGTCACCGGATAGAGACGGGTGCCTGAGCCACCGGCCAGAATGATGCCTTTACGTTTGGTCATGATACTTGTTTCTTATTTTTAAATTGCAAAAGAAAAAGGTGGCTTGCAGCTACACCTTTTACGTTTTATCTCTTGCCAGCCAGGGATGCACTCAACACATCCCTGACCAGGGATTTACTTGCTGAGGATCTCGGTCAACATCCGCTCCACGCCGACGGTCCAGTCCGGCAGTACCAGATCAAAGGTGCGCTGGAATTTGCCGGTATCAAGGCGGGAGTTATGGGGGCGTTTGGCAGGGGTCGGGAAGGCGCTGGTCGGCACTGCATTGAGTTGCGTGACCGCCAGATCAACGCCAGCCTCTCTGGCTTTGGCAAACACCAATTGGGCGTAGTCAAACCAGGTGGTGGTACCGGAGGCAATCAGATGGTACAGCCCGGCAACCTCGGGTCTGCTCTGCGCCACGCGGATCGCATGGGCGGTGCAATCGGCCAGTAACTCGGCACCGGTCGGGGCGCCGAACTGGTCATTGATGACCGACATCTCGCTACGCTCTTTGCCAAAGCGCAGCATTGTCTTGGCAAAGTTGGCTCCACGGGCGGCGTAGACCCAGCTGGTGCGGAAGATCAGGTGGCGAGCGCAGAGAGCCGCCCCCTGTTCCCCTGCCAACTTGGTTTCACCGTAGACGTTGAGCGGTGCAGTTGCATCGGTTTCCACCCAGGGGCGCTCACCGCTGCCATCGAACACATAGTCGGTGGAGTAATGCACCAGCCAGGCACCCAATGCTTCCGCTTCTTTGGCGATCGCCGCCACACTGGTCGCGTTGAGCAGCTCGGCAAATTCCCGCTCACTCTCCGCCTTGTCGACTGCGGTGTGGGCTGCGGCGTTGACAATCACGTCCGGCTTGACCAGACGTACCGTGTCGGCCACCCCTGCCGGGTTGCTGAAATCGCCACAATAATCGGTGGAGTCAAAATCAACGGCAGTGATGCGGCCCAGCGGTGCGAGTGCACGCTGCAGCTCCCAACCGACCTGACCGTTTTTGCCAAACAGCAGAATGTGCATCAGGCACGCTCCCCGTAATTCTGCTCAATCCAGGATTGGTAGGCACCGCTCTTGACGTTGTTGACCCACTGTTCGTTATCCAGATACCACTGCACAGTTTTGCGAATGCCAGATTCGAAAGTTTCTTGCGGCTGCCATGCGAGCTCACTGCTCATCTTGCTGGCATCGATGGCATAACGGCGATCGTGACCGGGGCGATCCGCCACATAGGTGATTTGATCGCGGTAAGAGCCCGCTTTAGGCACCATCTCGTCCAGCAGATCGCAGATGGTGTGTACCACCTCCAGATTCTGCTTCTCGTTATGACCGCCGATGTTGTAGGTCTCCCCGACCAAGCCCGTGGTCACCACCTTGTAGAGCGCGCGTGCGTGGTCTTCCACATAGAGCCAATCGCGAATTTGGTCGCCCTTGCCATAGACCGGCAGCGGCTTACCATCCAACGCATTGAGGATCACCAGCGGGATCAGTTTCTCGGGGAAGTGGTACGGGCCGTAGTTGTTGGAGCAGTTGGTGACGATGGTGGGCATGCCGTAGGTACGGCGCCAGGCGCGCACCAGATGGTCACTGGAAGCCTTTGAGGCAGAATAGGGGCTGCTGGGGGCGTAGGGCGTCGTTTCAGTGAAGAGTGGCAAGGGTTCAGCAGCAGACGCTTCATCCGGATGTGGCAGATCGCCATACACCTCGTCGGTGGAAATATGGTGGAAGCGGAAGGCCGTCTTGCGCGCCTCGTCCAGACCGTTCCAATAGGCGCGGGCCGCTTCCAGCATCATATAGGTGCCGACGATATTGGTCTCGATGAAGTCGGCGGGACCTGTGATAGAGCGATCAACGTGACTCTCGGCGGCCAAGTGCATCACGGCATCCGGTTGATGGGTAGCAAACACCCGATCCAGTTCGACGCGGCTGCAGATGTCGACCTGCTCGAACGCGTAGCGATCGCTGCCCGAGACCTCAGCCAGGGATTCCAGGTTGCCTGCATAGGTCAGCTTGTCGAGGTTGACAACTGAGTCTTGGGTATGCTGGATGATATGGCGAACAACGGCTGAACCGATAAAGCCGGCACCACCAGTCACAAGGATCTTCATTGAAAGGTTCCCGATTTCAAGATAACGAAATGACAAGACATTGTTTGACGCTTGCGTAGAAGATTTTCACGGTAGGTTTGCGAAGCGCCTACACTGATGACTAAATCGTCTAGCACACAGATATATCACTGAAACTAAGCTTGGTTAATTTTTCTGCATAATTTCTAGCGATACGACTTGTAAATAATTCTTATTTGATAAACTTGGTGGGGAGGGTAATTATGAAAAAGATGACATAGTCAACAAAGTGAAACGCTACCGCCCTTGAGTTACAGCTCCCAATATGCTGATTTTAACCTTCTTGTCCGTGCTGTTGGCCATCAGATCCTCCAGCTTCTTGTTTTGATTGATGTTTAACAATTCTTAAGCATTCCATTACCTTACTAGGCTGTCCGGAACCTACATTGCTCACATCTTGGGCTTTTTGCGCCCTAAACCCGATCGCGGGTCAGATTCTATCTTGTTTAACCCAAGGGTGAATAGTCAAAAGGTGCAAAAGGCACTCGATAGGGTAAGGATTCAACAGCATTCCTATTAACCTACTGACTTCAATGTCACCAGTATTTTTACTGATAATCCTCTAGTGACACCTTTCGATGAAGAATAGAAAAAATATGTCTGTCAGTGTGCTCTTATCACCTCATTCGTGGGCATCAGATTGTTAGGATAGCGCCAAGAGATCAAGAGTGTGCTCTTCTGTTGACTCATTAACGTACCTTACTGCCCCTCCACTGCGATCATAACGGTCGCATACTGCTGTGACCGTCTTTAAATTTCTTCGTATCACCTAGTTTTGACATCTTATTAAACACTCTATTGAGGAGTTCAGTCTGGGATGATTCAGTCCCGATACAGCGGGGTCAGGTAGGATCCGGATTGACTCTCCCCCTTGTTGACCCTCTAATTGACAGCCTGGACCCTCATCATCATGCATCTTATGAAAATCCTACTGGTTGAAGACGACAAGCTGCTCAATCACCACCTCTCCACCCTGTTGACCGAGGCCCAGAACCAGGTTTACAGCACGGACAATGCCCAGGTGGCGCTGCACTACGCTGCCGACTACCCCATCGATGTCGCCATCATCGATCTGGGCCTGCCTGACATGGATGGCCTTCAGCTCATCACCCGCCTGCGCGAGCAGCAGATCCCCTTTCCCATCATTGTGCTGACGGCCAGAGGCAACTGGCAGGACAAGGTGGAAGGACTGGAGGCCGGGGCGGACGACTACCTGGTCAAACCCTTCCAGAAGGACGAGCTGCTGGCCCGCCTCAATGCGCTGGTACGCCGCAGCGCCGGCTTCATCTCCCCCAGAGTGAAGGCGGGTGACTACGAGCTGGATCTCTCCCGCAAGGAGCTGACCATCGCCGGCGAGGTCACTGTGCTGACCAGTTTCGAATATCTGATCCTGGAATACCTGATGCGAAATGCCCGTCAGGTGGTCTCCAAACAGCAGTTGCTGGATCAGCTCTATGGGGATGGTGAAGGGGATCCCAACACCATCGAGGTGATGGTGAGCCGGCTTCGCAAAAAACTGGATCCGGAAGGGAGCATCCAGCCCATCTCCACCATCCGCCGCCAGGGCTACATCTTCAACCTCGCCTGCAGCTGATGCGCCTTGCCATGTTGCATCCCCTGGCCCTGATCCGCCGCTCCCTGCACCTCAAGCTGATGCTGAGTGCCATGCTGGTCATCGCGCTCATCATGGCCTTCTCCGTCTACATCCTCTACCTCGGCCATGCCGAGGAGCAGGCCCAGAAAGCCAGTGTCCGCATGCAGGAGAACCTCTCCAAGCTGTTCTCGTCCAAGCAGCCGGAGCCCCACGCAATGACGGATCTTGGCAAGCTCACCCCGGAAGCCATCGACCCCAATCTCGACACCCTGATCTGCCGCGCCGACGGGGCGCTGAGCTGGTCCAGCCTGCACATGCCGGAGGTGGTCTCCATCAAGGAGACCATCTGCCGGGATCTGATGAGATACCTGGGGGGATTGGATCAGGACTATTTCTTCAAGCTGCATACCATCAAGAACGGCGAGAGCTACTTCATCTACAGCCTGCGTTTCCTGCGCAATCATGGCGCCGGCCCCACCACCTACTACGTGGTGATGGTCGATTCCGCCCGGCGCTATCAGGCCCAGACCCGCGATTACCTCTACCGCTGCATTCGCCAGGCGCTGCTCGCCTACTGTCTGCTGGGCGCCCTGTTGCTGCTCACCAGTTTTTGGAGCCTCTCCTCCCTGCGTACCATGGCACGCCAGATTGACGAGATCCGCGCCGGTACGCGAGAGGCACTGTCAAACGACTACGAGCGCGAGCTGACCCCCCTGACAAGCTCGGTCAACCAATTGCTGGAGAACGAACGCCAGCAGACCCAGCGCTACCAGCACGCCCTCAACGATCTCGCCCACAGCCTGAAAACCCGGCTGGCGCTCATCCAGATCACCGCCCAGGAGCTCAAGCTCGGCCACGACATCCATGACAACATCAATGAACAGATCACCACCATGGATCAGATCATCCAGTACCAGTTACGTCGTGCCGTCACCGGGCGAAAGCGCCTCGCAAGCAAGGGCACCGAACCGGTTCCCCTCATCGAGAAGCTGCTGGCCAGTCTCGCCAAGGTCTATCGCCACAAGAAGCTGCAGACCGGCTTCCAGTTTGACGACGATGTCTTCTTCCACGGCGAGCAGGGCGATCTGATGGAGCTGATGGGCAACCTGCTGGACAACGCCTGCAAGTTCGCCATCAGCGAGATCCGGGTTCATGTCCGCCACCGGGAGAGCGGCCTGCTCATCGTGGTGGAAGACGACGGCCCCGGCATCGCCCCCGGCAAATCGCAGCAGATCTTCCAGCGCGGCGTGCGGGCTGACAGCTCCCCCGGCCAGGGGATTGGCCTCGCCGTGGTGACCGAAATCGTGCACAGCTACGGCGGCGAGATCCGGGTGGATGACTCCCCGCTCGGCGGCGCGAGATTCCACATCACCCTCCCCTGACAGCGCAGGAGCCAGTACCTGGCTCCTGCCGCATTCGGGCGTTGCCATCCCGGTGCTTGCCCTGTCTCACACCTCACTCCTTATGCCTCGACCAGGCCAAGCACATGGCAGCGAGGCTGACGAGCTTGCGCCCCCATCAGAAGCTGGCCTGCCGCTCCCCTCAGCCCCATGTTCGCGCAGAAACGACAGGCATAAAAAAACCGGCCGCGAGGGCCGGTAAAACAGTTCAGGCTTGTCAGGTTACAATGCGCACCCAGCGGATGAAGACCGGTTTCAATTCCCTATGAAGCCCCGTCCTCTTGAGTACGTAGGTTCACTTTACGCCCCGGTCACTGAATCGGGACTGAACCATGTTCACGCTGGCAAGGCTCAGAGACGGATCCCGAGGGACTGGCGCAGATAGGCGCCGGCACCGAGCAGCCCCGGCCCTTCATGGGTGATGAGGAAGACCGGAATGTCTTTGAGATAAGGCTTGAAGCGCCCCTTGTCCTCGAAGGCGACCCGAAAGCCCGATCCGATGAAGAACTCCTGAAAGCGCGGCACTATGCCACCGGCGATGTAGACACCGCCGAAGGTGCCCATGTTGAGGGCCAGGTTGCCGGCAAAGCGGCCCATGAGCACACAGAACAGGCTCAAAGTGCGGCGGCAATCGAGGCAATCCCCCGCCAGCGCGCGCTCGGTGATGTCCTTGGGGGCAAAAGGTTCGGGCTCGCGGCCATCGGATTTGACCAGGCCGCGATAGAGATTGACGAGCCCGGGGCCCGAGAGGAAACGCTCCGCCGACACATGGCCCAGCTCGCCGCGCATCACCTGCAGCACCGCATCTTCCTCTTCCGTGTTGGCGGCGAAGTCCACGTGACCGCCCTCACCCGGCAGGCTCAGCCACTGCTCACCGGCCTGCACCAGGTGGGCAACGCCAAGGCCGGTCCCTGCGCCATAGATGGCGATGGGCTTGCCGGCGACTGGGGCCGCGCCCCCGAGCTGGATGCGATCGCTCTCGCCGAGCACGGGCACCGCCATGGAGACGGCAGTGAAATCGTTGATCACCTGCAGGCGTGCCAGGCCGAGGTTGGCCTGCATCTCGCGGATGGAGAACTCCCAGCTGTGGTTGGTCATGGCGACCCAGTCACCATTGATGGGACAGGCGATGGCGATGCACGCCTCGCCCACGGTGGCATCGTGCTCTTCGAGATAGAGGCGCACCACGGCCTCTAGGCTGGGATGGGCCAGTCCCGAATAGGTTTTTGCCTGGGAAATGGCGCCCGTCGCCAGTTCGCAGAGGGCCAGCCGGGCATTGGTACCGCCAACGTCGCCCACCAGCGCATGGGTATGCTGCATAACAAACTCCTTCGTTACCGACTCGGGGCGGCCCTTACCGTCCCGACATTATTATTTGGCTGCAATACTACTCGAGCCCGCAGCCGGGCTGCGCGATTTATGCAGACAAGTGTGCGCCCGCTCACAGTGTTGTTGCTTTGCAACATTTGTAAGCGTTTTCAAGACGCAAATGGAAGTTTGCAACTAAAAACACGAAATTATTAGACATGAGTCATACTTTGCAGGGCCGAGATTAGTTCCGATAAGCGCTTGTCTTGTATAGTCATCGCGGAGACTGGAAACCTGCTTGAGCTGTGAATTTAGTGCACAGACACTGAAGTTAAATTACAAAAATGCCTGGTGGTAATGATGAATACCCTCGATAAAATTACGAACAATCTGGAAAGTTTCAGTAAATCAGAGCGTAAGGTGGCTGAAGTGATCCTGGCCTCACCCCAGACCGCCATTCACTCCAGCATTGCTACCCTGGCCAAGCTGGCCGATGTGAGCGAACCGACCGTCAACCGTTTCTGCCGTCGCCTCGATACCAAGGGTTTTCCCGATTTCAAGCTGCACCTGGCCCAGAGCCTGGCCAACGGCACCCCTTATGTGAACCGCCATGTGGAAGCGGAAGACGGCCCGGACACCTATACCGCCAAGATCTTCGAATCCACCATGGCCTGCCTCGATGCCGCCAAGAACAGCCTGGACATCTCGGCCATCAACCGCTGCGTCGATATTCTGACCCAGTCCAAGAAGATCAGCTTCTTTGGTCTGGGCGCCTCCTCCGCCGTTGCCCGGGATGCCCAGAACAAGTTCTTCCGCTTCAACATCCCCGTGGTGAGCTTCGATGACATCGTCATGATGCGCATGAGCTGCATCAACAGCAGCGAAGGGGACGTGGTGGTCCTCATCTCCCACACCGGCCGCACCAAGGCCCTGGTGGAAATTGCCGCGCTGGCCCGGGAAAACGATGCCACCGTCATCGGCATGACCGCCAAGGACTCTCCCCTGGCCCGCGAATGCAACCTGGTGCTCTCCATGGACGTGCCGGAAGACACCGACGTCTACATGCCCATGGCCTCGCGCATCGCCCAGCTCGCCCTGGTGGACGTGCTGGCCACCGGTTTCACCCTGCGCCGTGGCATGAAATTTCGCGAAAACCTGAAGAAAGTCAAAGAAGGTTTGCGCGAATCCCGCTTTGATACCCCCCACTCCTCCTGATCATTCGGGGGTCCGCCCCCGACTGTCTATGCCAACGGGCTTGGTGTAGTATCGAAATTCAATCAAACAAGGCCACCCAGATGGCCTGCCAGTTGGCGCCATGCCACATGCTTGACGGGGCAGTATTTCAAGTCATATCAACTTCACATTGGAGTCTTTCATGCCAAGACGTACAAAGATTGTTACCACACTCGGTCCGGCGACCGATCGCGACGGCATTCTCGAGGGGATCATTCGCGCCGGTGCCGACATGGTGCGGATGAACTTCTCCCACGGCACTCCTGAAGATCATATCCAGCGCGCCAACCAGGTGCGTGACATCGCCGCCAAGCTGGGCCGCCACGTGGCCATCATGGGCGATCTGCAAGGCCCCAAGATCCGCGTCTCCACCTTCAAGGATGGCAAGATCTACCTCGCCATCGGTGACAAGTTCATTCTCGATGCCGCCCTCGGCAAGGGCGAAGGCTGCCAGGAGCAGGTCGGCATCGACTACAAGAGCCTGCCGCAGGACGTGGTATCCGGTGACATCCTGCTGCTGGACGATGGCCGCGTGCAACTGAAGGTCGAGCAGGTCGAAGGCACCCGCATCCACACCACGGTGACCGTGGCCGGCCCTCTCTCCAACAACAAGGGCATCAACAAGAAAGGTGGCGGCCTCTCCGCCCCTGCCCTGACCGAGAAGGACAAGGAAGACATCAAGACCGCCGCCCGCATGAACGTGGACTACCTGGCGGTCTCCTTCCCCCGCAGCGGCGATGATCTGCGCTACGCCCGCGAACTGGCCCGCGAAGCCGGCTCCAACGCCAAGATCGTGGCCAAGGTCGAGCGCGCCGAGACCGTCGCCAGCGACGAGGCGATGGAAGACATCATCCTCGGCTCCGATGCCGTCATGGTGGCCCGTGGTGACCTGGGTGTCGAAATCGGCGACCCCGAACTGGTGGGTGTGCAGAAGAAGCTCATTCGCCACTCCCGCCGCCTGAATCGCGTGGTCATCACCGCGACCCAGATGATGGAGTCCATGATCAACGCACCGCTCCCGACCCGTGCCGAAGTCATGGACGTGGCCAACGCCGTGCTGGACGGTACCGATGCGGTGATGCTCTCCGCCGAGACCGCCGCCGGCCAGTTCCCCATCGAGACCGTGACCTCCATGGCCAGCGTCTGTGTGGGCGCCGAGAAGCACCCGAGCCTGAACGTCTCCAACCACCGCATGAACTACACCTTCACCTCGGTGGAAGAGGCGGTGGCCATGTCCACCATGTATGCGGCCAACCACTTGGAAGGGGTCAAGGCGATCGTGGCGCTGACCGAGTCGGGCACCACCCCGCTGCTGATGTCCCGCATCAGCTCCGGCCTGCCCATCTTCGCCATGTCTCCTCACAACAAGACCCTGGCCTGGGCCAACCTCTACCGCGGCGTCACCCCCGTGCTGTTTGATGGCGACGAGACCAAGCCGGTCTACGAGGTGTGCCGCGACGCGCTGGACGTGCTCAAGGCCAAGGGACTGCTGCAAAGCGGCGACATGGTATTGCTCACCCACGGCGACAAGATGGAGACCGTCGGCAGCACCAACACCTGCAAGGTGATGATGGTCGAGTAATCGCCCCTCCTCCCTGCAACAAAGACGGCTCCCACGGGAGCCGTTTTTTTATGGGATCTGCCCAGGTTCAACCGCGAAACAGCTCTACCTTGTCCCCATCCTGCAGGCTGCCGGCGCCGCGCACCACCACCTTGTCTCCCTGCTTGAGAGCGCCGCTCACCGCCACCTCCCGGCTGTCTCCAAAGAGCACGGTGACCGGTACCCGGTTCACCGTGAGCGCCTCGCCGCGCTGCTCCACCTGATAGACCACGCTTCCCTCGGTGCCGAGCACCAGGGCATCCCGTGGCAGCAGCATGGTGTGCTGCTCTCCCATCGGTAGCGCCACCCGCACTGGCGAGCCGATGATGAAGGTACCCGCTTCCGGCTTGAGGCGCAGCTCGATGAGCCGGGACTTGGGATCGGCGCTCGCCGCCCGCTGGTAATAGATGGCGTGGCTGCTGAGCTGCTCCCCTTCCACCCGCAACCGGGCCTGGGTGGCCAGTTGCCGGGCCCAGGCGATGGGCGCACGCAACCGGATGTCCGGCTGGTCCGGATTGACCAGCTCAAGCGCCTGTTCGCCCGCATCCACATGCTCCCCCGGCTGGATGAAGTGTTCATTCACCACTCCGTCAAACGGGGCAAAGATGCGGCTTATGCGCAGCTGCTCCTCAATCTGGCGCACCTGCACCCGCGCCAGCTGCTCGGCCAGCTCAGCCTGCTCCACGTCATAGCGCGCCTTGTCATACTGGCTCTGGGAGGCACTCTTTTGCTGGTGCAAACGATCCAGGCGCTGGAACTCGGCGCGAGCATAACGCAGATTGCTCCCCTCTCTGGCTTGTTCCGCCCTCGCCTGCTCCAGCGAGAGGCGCAGGGTCGCGCTGTCCAGGCGCAGCAACTCGTCCCCCGCCTTCACCCGGCTGCCAAACTCGGCTATCCACTCCACCCGACCGCTCACTTCGGCGCTGAGCGCCGCCTGCTGGCGGCTCGCCACCGTGCCGCTGACCCAGATGCTGGCCCCCGCCCCTCCCTGGGCCACCTCCGCCAGCGTCACCATCTTGCTTTGTGCAAGCGCAGGCAGCCCGCCAGCCAGCAGCAGAGCCCCCACCACTATCCTTGTGAAACCTTGTGTCATCGATGAGCTCCTTGCTTAGGCACGCTGCCGAAGGGCGTGCGGTATGTCGGTCTGCTCCCCCAACCGCAGGAAGGCGGGCAACAGGATCAGGGTGAAGAGGGTGCTGCAACTCATGCCGCCGACGATGACGGTGGCCAGCCCCCGGTAGATTTCGCTTCCCTCGCTCGGACTCAGCATCAGGGGCAGCATACCGAAGATGCTGGTGAAGCTGGTCATGGCGATGGGACGCATCCGGCTTTGCAGAGCATCGGTGACTGCCGACTGTCGGCTCATCCCCTCCCGCTCGGCCATCCTGGTCTGGTGCACCAGCAAAATGGCGTTGTTGACCACCAACCCGAGCAGGATGACGAAGCCGATGATGGTGAGCAAGTCCATCGGCAGCGGCGCCACCAGACCGCTCAGGTGCAGCGCCAGCACGCCGCCTACGGTGGCGAGTGGCAAGGTGAGCAGCACCAGCACGGCATCCTTGAGGGAGGCGAAGACCCCCCACAGCAGAATGAGCAGTATCATCACGGCGAACAGGAAGATGCTGCCGAGGTTGCCGAGCGCCTGTTGCAGGCTGTCGGCATTGCCGGCGACCCGCAGCTCCCCCCCGGCAGGCAGCAACGGCCGGATGGCGGCAAAGCTCTTGTGCTGCAGGGTGTCGAGCACCTGCTCCATGCTCATCCCCGCAGGGGGCGAAATCTGCAGGCTGATGCTGCGCCGTCCATCGGATCGGAAGATGCTCTCAGGCCCGAGTTGCGGCTCCACCCGCAGCAGTTCCCCAAGGGGAACGATGCGCCCGGACGGGGTAGCAAGCGGCACCGCCTTGAGCTCGTCCGGGTTGGCTGAGGCCTGCCCCATCAGCAGGATGTCGAGCCGCTCATCCCCGTCGAAATATTCGCCGACCCGCAGACCATCGCCGAAGGTCTGGATGATGGCGGGCATGGGGGAGCGATCCCAGCCCACCTCGGCCAGGCGCCTGTCCTGGGGCACCAGCCGAAGCTCGGGAGCGGTGAAATCGAGTCCAGGTTCTGGCCTGACCTGGGCGCCGGGCAAGTCCCGCTGCACTATGGTCATGCTCTCCCTGGCCGCCTGATAGAGTTCGGGCAGCCCGCCCCCCTGGATCAGCAGGGAGATGCTGTTTTCACTGTCAAAACCGCCAAACAGGGACCCCTGACCGCCAAATACCCGGGTGTCGGGAATGCCCACCAGCAATTGCTTCATCAAGAGCTGCTCCAGCGCCTTGATCTGGTTATCCTCCTTTGGCCGCACCCCGATCTGGGCACCGCCCGGGTAGCGCAGGATGTAGTAGTTCTTGAGGACAGGCTCCTTCTCCCCTTTCATATAGGGGTCGAGGCGGGCAATCAGGGTATCGATCACCTCCTCCCGCTGGGCCTTGAGATTGACCCCGGGGGTGAAACTCATCCAGACGTCGATGGCGTCCCGCTTCACATCCGGCAGGTAGTTCATCTTGGGCAACATCAACCAGCTCATCAGCACAGGCCCCGTCATCATCAGGACGATGATGGCCCAGCGCCTGGGGGCGGTGGCCGTCCAGCGGATCACATGGCGGGTGACGCGGCACCACAGGCGCTCAAAGGGATCAATCAGCCGCTCGTGCCCCATCCAGCGCGCCGCCACCGCAGGCAACACCGTGACCGCCACCACCATGGAGACGGTCACCGCGCAGGCGATGGTGAGCGCAAGATCGGCAAACAACTGCCCTTCCACGTCGTTGAGCAGGAGCACCGGCAGGAAGATGGCGACCGTGGTCAGGGTGGACGCCACCAGAGCTGTCCACACCCGGCGGGTGCCCTCCAGCGCCGCCTCTCCCTTGCTGATGTCACCCCGCTCATGGCGCCGGTAGATGCTCTCAAGCACCACGATGGCGGCGTCGAGCACCATGCCGACCGCAAACGCAATGCCCGCAAGGGAGATGATATTGAGGGTCCGCCCCATCGCCTTGAGCAGGCAGAAGGTGAGCATGATGCTGATGGGAATGGCGATCGCGATCATCAGGGTCGCCTTGAGCTGGCGTAGAAAGACCCAGAGTATGGCGCAGGAGAGCAGCACCCCGAGCCCCAGGTTGGCGGTCACCATGCTCACCGCCCGGTTGATGTAGAGGGAAGCGTCAAACGACTGCTCCATGTGCAGGCCAACCGGCTCCAGCACCTCCCGGTTGAGCTCCCCGACCTTGGCCTTGATCCCCTCGAGCGCCGCCAGGGCATTGGCACCGCTCTCCTTGAAGATCTGCGCCGCGATGGCGGTGTTGCCGTTCTGGATGCGCAACACCGGGTTCTCCTCCCGGGCCACTCTGATCTCGGCAACGTCCCGCAGATAGATGGGCAGGCCGTCACGCCAGTCCACCACCTTGTCCCCCAGGGCCGCCACGTCATAGCGACCGGCAAAGCGCAGCTTGTACTCCCAGCGTCCGATGTCGAGGGTGCCGGCCGACACATCCCAGCCCGTCGTTGCCCGGCTGGCGAGCACCGGGATCTCCACCCCCAGCTCGGCGGCGCGGTAAGGGTCGAAACGGATCTGGATCTGGCGCTCGTTGATCCCCTCGATGTCGACCGTGGACACCCCGGGGATCCGCTCCAGCTCGGGCTTGACCCTCGCCTCGATCAGCGCCTGGTGATCGTCTATCTCCCCCTTGGCGCCGGGCAGTTGCTGGATGAAGAAGAAGGTCAGGGTGTCGTTGCTGCTGTAGTTGTTGACGTAAGGGCCACCGATGTTGTCCGGCAGCCCCGAGACCCGGTTCAGGCGGGAGATGACATCAAGCTGGGCCCGCTGCATGTCGGTGCCGAGGGCAAACTCCATGTCGATTTCGGTGAAGCCGGGGTAGCTGTTGCTGCTGAGGCTCTTGAGCCCCTGTACCCCCTGCATCTCCTGCTCGATGGGATCGGTTATCTCCGACTCCATCTCCTGGGGCGAGGCCGAGCGCCAGTCCACCGTGATGTTGAGGTGAGGACGGTCTATGTCGGGAAACAGCTGGACGGGCAGTCCCCGGATGCTGAGCAGGCCCAGCAAAAAAATCAGCACGACCGAGACCGCCACCCAGATGGGGCGTTCGATCGCCGTTTTGGCGAGGTTCATTCACTCTTCCTGAGTTGTTGTTATCGGCCATTCCGATGGCCTTGCTTCCTGCCCCAAGGGTGGGGGCCATTGCATTAAACTGGAATTAATCGACCTTGTAAATGCCTGGTTAAACAACAAAAAACCGGCCACTAGGGCCGGTTGTCGGTTTATGCTCGAGGTCAGGCTGCATGCTCGACCGGGCTCGTTTGAGGCAAACCTTCCAGCTCGCCAGGAGCGAAGTTGTCCACCTGGATAGCCTCGTAGCGCAGGGCATCGGCGGCCAGCAGCTTGTCCGCCTCCTCCTTGCCGAGGATGGACTGGGACAGGGCCGCAGCCACCAGCTCAGGCAGCGCCAGCTTGCGGGGCAGTCTGCCCTCTTTCTGGGCCTGCACCAGCTTCTTCTCGATGGGCTGCACCGAGACCATGGCCTGGAAGGCACGCTCCATCAGCCCCACCGGATCCGCCTCGTCCTTGCCCACATAACAGAGCGCGGTCAGACGATCCCGGAACTCGCCCGGCGTCATCATGGCCAGACAGATGGCATGGCAGCGATCGTCCGCCGGCATCTTGTAACCGACGCCGAACGGGAACACCACCCGCTTGAGTACGGCACCCACCACCTTGTTCGGGAAGTTCTGGAAGAAGCCTTCGAACGCCTTGCCAATCAGGTAGAGGTTGCGCTCCACCGCGTACTGCACGAACGGCAGGTCAGAGACCATGCGGCCCTGATCCTCGTAATGCTTGAGGGTGGCGGAGGCCAGGTAGAGGTGGCTCAGCACGTCACCCAGACGGGCGGAGATCATCTCCTTGCGCTTGAGATCCCCGCCCAGCATCAGCATGGAGACGTCGGCGCACAGGGCCAGACCCTTGCTCATGCGAGAGAGCTGCTTGTAGTAGCGGGCGGTTTCGCCAGCTACCGGCGCGCTGTTGAACTGGCCCAGGGTCAGCCCCTGGAACAGGGCACCGAAGAAGTTGCCGGTACCGAAGGCGATGTGTTTCATCAACAGGGCGTCAAACTTCTCGAGACCGCGCTCCACATCGGTGTCGGCCGCCGCTTCCAGCTCGGCAAACACATACGGATGGCAGCGGGTGGCCCCTTGCCCGAAGATCATCAGGTTGCGGGTCAGTATGTTGGCCCCTTCCACCGTGATGGCTACCGGGATGCCCATGTAGGCGTAGCCGGTGTAGTTTTTCGGGCCCAGCTGGATGGCGCGACCGGCGTGGATGTCCATGGAGTCATCCATCACCTGGCGGGCCATCTCGGTCATGTGGTACTTGGAGATCGCGGTGACGATGGCCGGTGCCTGACCCAAATCCAGGGAACCTGCGGTCATGCGACGAGCCCCTTCCAGCTGATAGGTGAGGCCGCCAATGCGGGCCAGCGCTTCCTGCACCCCTTCAAACTTGCCGATGGACATGCCGAACTGTTTGCGCACGTAGGAGTAGGCGCCCACGGTGCGGCTCGCCATGTGACCACAGGCGGTGCCAAGGGCAGGCAGCGAGATGCCGCGACCGGCGGAGAGGCACTCCACCAGCATGCGCCAGCCGCGGCCGGCGTAATCCGGGCCGCCGATGATCCAGTCGAGCGGAATGAACACATCCTTGCCGAAGGTCGGGCCGTTCAGGAACGCCAGCCCCATGGGGTAGTGGCGATCGCCGACGCGCACGCCTGGGTGACTGGTCGGGATCAGCGCACAGGTGATGCCGATCTCTTCCTTGTCACCCAGCAGTTTTTCCGGGTCATAGAGCTTGAACGCCAGCCCCAGCACGGTGGCGCGCGGCGCCAGGGTGATGTAGCGCTTGTTCCAGTTCAGGCGAATGCCCAGCACCTCTTCACCCTTGTGCATCCCCTTGCAGACGATCCCCTTGTCCGGGATAGCGCCCGCATCGGAGCCCGCTTCCGGCCCGGTCAGGGCGAAGCAGGGTACCTCCTTGCCGTTGGCCAGCCCCGGCAGCCAGAAATCTTTCTGGGCCTGGGTGCCGTAATGCATCAGCAGCTCGCCCGGGCCGAGGGAGTTGGGCACCATGACGGTGACCGCGACGCTCAGGCTCTTGGTGGCGATACGGGTGACGATGGTGGAGTTGGCAATCGCCGAGAACTCGCGGCCGCCGTAGGATTTCGGGATGATCAGGGAGAAGAAGCCTTCTTTCTTCAGATAGTCCCACACCGGCTCCGGCAGGTCCTTGGTCTCGTTGACGATCTTGAAGTCGTCCACCATGGCGAGCAGGGTTTCGACCTGGTTGTCGATAAAGGCCTGCTCTTCTGCACTCAGCTCGGCCTTGCCGTAGCCGTGCAGTTTCTTCCAGTCCGGGTTGCCGCGAAACAGCTCCCCGTCCCACCAGACGGAGCCGGCCTCCATGGCCTCCCGCTCGGTGGCCGACAGGGGCGGCAGTATCTTCTTGAAGATGCCGAACACGGGGCGGGTCACCACCTTTTTACGGATGGCGGGGACACCGAGCACCACGGCTATCGCCAGCACCAGCAGGACAAGCAATGTGATCATACCGAAGTTCCTTCTATTTCACTGTTTCCGTTGATTATTGTTAGGTGTTACACGGCCAGGGAGAGCCTGGTCGACTCCACGGGCGCCCCGACACCGGACGCCAGATAAGGAATGACGTTGCGCACCAGCCCTTCCACATCGAGCTGCTGACCAAAATCGGCCTGGGCGATGTCACGCAGGGCATCCGCAGAGGCCATGGTGAAGACGACGGTGCCCAGGGTGAAGTGCAGGCGCCAGAAGAGATCCGCTGGCGACAAATCCGGATTGGCCTTGGAGATGGCCTGGGTGATACCGTGCAGGGTCGCCCCATAATGGGTGGTAATAAAGCGGCGCAGGTGGCCCTGACTGTCGATATAGCCGCGCCCCAGCAACTGCATGAAGAGCGCCGGACCATTCGCCCTGACGGCCGACAGTTTCATCAGAGGTTCGACAAAGCTCTCGAACACCTGCAACAGGGTCAGCTGATCCTGCGCCATCAACGTCTGTAACCGCCCGTCCAGTGCCGGCATGAAGAGGCTCAGATAACGGTCGAGCACCGCCTGGATAAGCTCCTTCTTGGAGCCGAAGTGATAATTGACCGAAGCCAGGTTCACATCGGCCTCGCTGGTGATCAGACGCAACGAGGTATCGGCGAACCCCCGCTCGGCAAACAGCACCTCGGCGGCGTCGAGAATACGGTTCTTGGTATCGATTTTACTCACTGGACACCTCACTTAAACGAATGTTTAAAAAGTACGTTTCACGCCCACTCATGTCAAGAGAATGTGAACAAGTGTTGGCTAAATGTTTTTAATCAAAAAAGAGGGAAGATGGCGGGAACTTCGCGGCGAGACGGCACTCTATATCTATGCCACTGCAATTAAACATTAAGTCTCGCCCAACCTGCGTCATGCTAGTTGGGCATTTTTTTGCCCTGCCGCTACCCGAGGCGCCGACAGAGAACCAAAAAAAACCGTCGCAGGGGCGACGGCGGGGAAAACGGGTCTGACCATCCAGTGTCGACCCATCGATGGGTGTTCAGGCTTGCATCGATGTCGCTATCCTCGCAGTGAAACGTCATCAGACTTTGTCAGCACAGACCCAAATTGTGACAAAGTATGGCAACCAGCCACATGGCCCGGCTTCGCCAATCTTGCTATGCTGTCGCCTCATGCCAGAGGGGAGAGAAGATGAAGTATACGGTCGATACCCACACGCACACCGTCGCCAGCACCCACGCCTACAGCACCATTCACGATTACCTGCCCATCGCCAAAGCCAAGGGGATCAAGCTGTTCGCCACCACGGACCATGGCCCGGACATGGCAGATGCTCCGCATTACTGGCATTTCGTCAATCTGCACGTGTTGCCCAGGGTCGTGGACGGGGTCGGCATCCTGCGCGGCATCGAAGCCAACATCAAGAACATTGACGGTGAAATAGACTTCCCCGAGCGCTACGAGTCGCGGCTCGACATGATCATGGCGGGCTTTCACGAACCGGTGTTCCCCCCCTGCGATCAGGCGACCCACACCCAGGCCATGATCAACGCCATTCGAAGTGGTCGGGTCGACATGATAAGCCACCCCGGCAACCCCGCCTTCCCCATCGATATCCAGGCGGTGGTCAAGGCAGCGGCAGAGTATCGAGTGGCGCTGGAGGTCAACAACTCCTCGTTCAGTCACTCCCGTGCAGGCAGCGAAAGCAACTGCCGCGCCATCGTCGAGGCGGCGCGCGATCTGGGTGCCTACCTCACTTTCGGCTCCGACTCCCACGTGGCATTCAGTCTCGGCGACTTTGATCACTGCCATCGGCTGGTCACCGAAGCCAACTTCCCACATGAGCGGATCCTGGCCCGCTCCCCCCGTGCCCTGCTCGATTTTCTCGAGAGCCGCGGGCGTGCTCACATCCCGGAGTTCGTTGGCCTCTGATATGCCTTAACATCATGAGCCAACTCATAAAATCGAGCTGGCTCAATTGACTTGTCCGGCTTTTTTCACGACTCTGAACATCAAGCCGCCGGTATAGCTCAGTTGGTAGAGCAGCGCATTCGTAATGCGAAGGTCGTAGGTTCGACTCCTATTACCGGCACCAAATAAAACAAAAAGTTAGCTTCATTACGAGGCTACCCCTTTGTGCTTTTGGGCTTGTGGTACCACATCGAGCAAACAGCAGAAACATAACTGTATCCACTTACCTAGCCACTGGCAGGTCCTCCCAGCGGGAGATGTAACAGGGGCTCAGGTGCTCTTGGCGCATCATCCAATCGGTGGACCCCGTGCCTTGACTGGCCAAGCCTACGGGTCCCAATCCCTTGGCTTTGATCTGGTCCATCACAGCCATCAGCGCATCAGATTGAGCGGAGGACGGAGCAAACAGATCGACCTGTTGCTGCCCCTTGGGAGTGAACTCACTCAGCATGACCCCGCCTTTCTGATAACGGTAACCGTCGCGCCAAATCTGCGGTAGCAACACGCCCACTTGTTGCAGCAACAACGGGGTGTCATCGCTAGGGCTGACTAGCCGAACGCCGGCCTGCTCACTGTAGTAAGGCGCTCGTTCGTCAAACGGGCTGGTTCGCACTAACAGGTGCACCCGCTGGCAACACATCCCCTCGGCACGCAGCTTATCGGCTGCGCGAGCCATAAATTCTGACAACGCTTGAACCATTTCCCTGCGGTCAGTCACGCGTTTCCCAAAGGAACGGATCGAGAGGATCTACTGCTTCGCCACCGGTTCAACGGTCAGCTCTGCGCAAGGCAAACCACGCAGCTCCTGTACGATCTGCTCGATCACCACGCAGTATTGGGCGCATAACCCCTTGGCATCGTTAGCCACAAAGTCAGCCACGTTGTTAATGTCTTGTGCCACCACTTGGCCCCCAAGCGCAGCGCGTCACACAAGTCAACGACGCCGCCAGTTGCAGGCGACTTCTTGGCTGCATAGTTGGCTAGCCTGGAAGGGTTGGCCCTTTATGCTGTTTGTGGATGAGCGAGACGGTGGGGCGTCAACGAGCGCAGTCAGCTGTCTCATTGATAACCGGCTTGCAATTGAGACGGTCCATGGTGCAGCGAGCCGTATTGGGCCACCAGTCGGTCTATGGCCATCTGGGCGCAGGCTGTTCTGCTGGGCTTATTTTCAGGTATTGCATAACGAGCGGTGAGCCGGCCGCCGAGCAGTGCTATCCGGTAGCAACTTGGGATGTGCGTGAGCGACGTCCCTATATCCCTACCGTGAATGAGGAAAGGCACGCTTTGCCCAGTGATGGCCATTTCACACCACCGATTTACTTTCAAAATGGTGGGTCACAGCGCCCGCCTCCGGGTTGATGCTGATAAACGCCGGGGCCTGCGGGTTGGGTTCGTGGGTTTGCAGGCTCGAAGTAGTGTGCCTCCAGCGTGCACCGGCGATAAAGGTCGATCAGCTTGCCTTTGGCAACTGCATCAGGTGGCGACGACACTCCTCCGCCGACGGAATATGCGCTTTCCTGATGAGCTGAAGGTAAATATCTTGCGCCAGATCTGCGGCATCGCAGGTATTGCCCGGCCTGTGCCTTAGCAGCGAGCAGAGCCCTTTATGCCTGAGTGTGCCTATCGATTCAGACCACCTAGTAGGGAAAGTGGTTTGCGTTCGATTAGGAGGTGTCATTATTGATCTTTTTGAGGATGAGCAATGAAAGTGGCGTCGGCCATGGCCTGGGCTGGCTGGCGTGCCAGTTCGATGAAGGCGCGCACATAGTCGATATTGGTATCAGCCTCGCGAGTGCCTAAGAAGATCTGTTTGGCTATGCCGTGCGGCCCCAGCCGTAGGGGCACCACCCCCATCCTAACGGCGTACTCGTCGACCAACCAGCGTGGCAAGGCTGCCACGCCACGGCCGCTGGCCACCATCTGCACCATGATGTCGGTGGTTTCTATGGTTTTATGGCGCTTGGGCGTAACACCCGCCGGTAGCAGGAACTGGTTGTAGATATCTAGGCGCTCTATGTCCACAGGGTAGCTGATCAGTACTTCGCTAGTCAGTTGCTGGGGCTTCACATAGGAGGCTGAAGCCAGGGAGTGGTCTTTGGCCACGACGAGCACCTGTTCATAATCGAACACAGACTTGTAATCAAGGCCCGGCTTGTAGAGCGGGTCGGGAGTTACCAGCAGATCGATCTCGTAGCCAAACAGAGCGCCAATGCCGCCAAACTGGAACTTCTGTTTCACGTCCACCTCCACGTCCGGCCAAGCCGTGAGGTAGGGCGAAACCACCTTGAGTAACCATTGGTAGCAAGGGTGGCATTCCATACCGATGCGCAGCGTGCCACGCTCGCCCTGCGCGAACTGGCTAAGGCGCTCTTCGGCCAGATCAAACTGGGGTAGAACACGATTGGCCATGGCCAGCAGGTACTGACCTGCCTGCGTTAGACGCAGGCTTCGGCCTTCGCGCAGCCAGACGTCGGTACCCAGCTGTTGCTCGAGCTTTTTCATGCTGTGGCTCAAGGCTGACTGAGTGACATTCAGTACCCCCGCGGCGGCTGTCAGCGATCCTTGCTTTTCGACCTGCTGAACGATGTTGAGATGGATGCGCTCAAGCATTCAATGAATTTTACTCATAGATGTGTGAATTAAAACCATTTTAATTCATTGTCTCGGGTCGGCACAATCACCGTCATCTACTCTACGTATTCGTCGGTGCAGCCATGGTCCCGTCTAAAAATTCGAATGTCCCGAACGTCGGGGACGCTAGCCAAGCAGTGTCGTCCTGGTCGACTGATATGAAGACCAAAATAACACGTCCACTCCGCGTAGTAGCTGTTTCAGGTGCACTTCAAAGCCCCTCCAAATCTGCAAGTTTGGCGCAGTACCTGATTGCCGATCAGGGGCTGTGTCAGCCGAAACTGGTCGATTTGGGGGCTGCTAGCACCGCAGCTAACGGGGTCAGTCTAGCGCACTCAGGTGACGGATGCCGTAGAGCAGGCGCTGGCCGTGGTCGAGGAGGCCGACGTTCTGGTGGTCGCCACCCCAGTTTTCCGTGGCTCGTACACAGGGCTGTTCAAGCGCTTCTTTGACCTCATAGGACAAGACACCCTGACCGACAAGCCCGTGTTACTAGCCGCTACTGGCGGCAGTCAACGCCACGCATTGGTGATTGATCATCAGATTCGACCACTGTTCAGTTTTTTCCAGGCACGTACTTTGCCATTAGGTGTCTATGCCACCGACAAGGACTTCGTGGAGCGCGACCTGAGCGACCAAGCATTGATCGAGCGGGCCAGGCTGACGGTTCAACGGGCTTTGCCCTTGCTTGAGCTAACGCGCAATGCCAGACACTCTGCAGCCGAGCGCATGCTAACAGTCTGAAAAACCATCGTCCTTAATTGCAATAATCATTACAGGGAAGCGTCATGAGCCAAGACTTCACATTCAGCCTCAATAGCATCACTTTCGATGAAAGCTATCAACCATTGGACGGAACTCGCCTCACCACAAATTTCGCCAATCTGGCGCGTGGAGAGGGCCGCCAACAAAACTTGCGCAAAACCCTGAAGATGATCAACAACCGTTTCAATGACCTGGCGCATTGGGACAATCCCACGGGTAATCGCTACGCGGTTGAACTCGAGATCATCTCTGTTGAGATGTACAGTGGCATGCTGACCAGCACTGCGTTTCCGCTGATCGAGATCCTGAAGACCCACATCATCGACACGAAGTTGAACCGGCGCATTGATGGCATCGTGGGCAACAATTTCTCGTCGTATGTGCGCGATTACGACTTCAGCGTCGTGCTGCCTGAGTACAATGCTGCACGGGCGGAGTTCAGCATCCCCGACGATTTCGGCGTGCTGCATGGCAAGCTGTTCAAGCTTTTCGTCAACTCCGGCACCTATCAAGAACGATTTAGCAAGCTTCCAGTCATTTGCCTAAGTGCAGCGACCAGCAAAACTTACCAGCGCACGACCAATCATCACCCTATCCTCGGCGTTGAGTACCAGCAAAACGAGCTGTCATCGACCGACCTGTACTTTGCAAAAATGGGGATGCAGGTTCGCTTTTTCATGCCGCCCAAGAGCGTGGCTCCATTGGCTTTCTACTTCTTTGGCGACCTGCTGAGCGACTACACCGATCTCGAACTGATCGGTACCATCAGCACGATGGAAACGTTCCAGAGGATCTACCGCCCCGAGATCTATAACGCCAACTCGGTGGCAGGACAGCTCTATCAACCAAGTCTGAAGTCCGAGGACTACTCGCTGACGCAAATCGTCTATGACCGAGAGGAACGAAGCCAGTTGGCTGTCAAACAGGGCAAGTTCACTGAAGAGTACTTCATCAAACCGTACCAAGACGTCCTTGAACAATGGGTCGCCGAATCCACGTACTGATCTGACCGGCATTTGCCTTGAAGGAACACATTATGTTTGAAACTTCCATCACTGGTAGCCTGCCCAAACCGGCCTGGCTAGCTGAAACCAACAAGCTCTGGCCCCAATGGGCGGCTAAGGGTGATGCACTCCTGCAGGCCAAAGCCGACGCAACTCTGCTATGGATCAAGGCCCAGGAAGACGCTGGGCTGGATATCGTGTGCGATGGAGAGCAATCGCGTCAGCACTTCGTGCATGGCTTTCTGGAACAGGTCGAGGGCATCGACTTCGAGCACAAAGTGAAGATGGGCATCCGTGACAACCGTTACGATGCAATGGTGCCGCAGGTGGTTTCCGACTTGCGCCTGAAGGGCCGCGTACATGCCTTCGAGGCCCAACTGGCTCGAGCGCACACCAAGAAGAAGCTGAAGTTTACCCTGCCTGGCCCGATGACCATCGTCGACACGGTGGCAGACCGCTTCTACGGAGACAAGGCCAAGATGGCCTTTGCCTTCGCCGAATTACTTAACCAGGAGGCCCTGGCACTGCAGGCCGACGGTGTGGACATTATCCAGTTCGACGAGCCAGCCTTCAATGTCTACATGAAGGACGTAGCCGATTGGGGCGTTCGGGCGCTCGAGCGTGCGGCGCAGGGTCTGCACTGTAAGACAGTGGTACACATCTGCTATGGCTACGGTATCCAGGCCAATACTGACTGGAAGAATACCCTGGGCGATGAATGGCGCCAGTACGAGACGGTGTTTCCTGCGCTGGCCAAAAGCAGCATCGACCAGGTGAGTTTGGAATGCATGCACTCGCACGTGCCCCTCGAACTGCTGAAATTACTGGAGGGCAAGGATGTGCTGGTTGGCGTGATCGATGTGGCCACAGACGTAGTCGAAACGCCCGAAGAAGTTGCTGATGCTATCGGCCAAGCCCTGCAATTCGTGCCAAAGGAGCGGTTATTCCCCTGCACGAACTGCGGCATGGCGCCCATGCCGCGTGACGTGGCTCAGCGCAAGCTACAGGCCTTGGCTGAGGGCACGAAGTTGGCCAAGGAGCGCTTGGCCGCCAAGTAAGCACCGGTTCTGTCCAATAGGGCCCGTGGATGTGAAAGGTCGCGCCTGCACTGCAGGCGCGACCTTTATACTATTGATCGTGACGTTGTCATACGCCACTCAGATCGCCCGCACTGACGTTGATGCTTTGCAGACACTTCTTTGTGCAGACCACAGCGGGTACTGGGTTGGATTGGTGAGAGAGTTATCGAGGATGGCCTGTTCAATCTCGGGAGCGACCCGGTTGGGATGTACCCTTTACAGCCGGGCAGTTTGTCGAGCAAGCCCTCGGCCGATCAGCTTGCAGGCTTTGCTTACCTTATTGAGATCTTTGGCGAGCTTTAACAAGCGGAGTTTACAGCGTGCTATTTTCTCGTTGCAGGTCAACGGTGACTCCAGATAACACGGTAGGGATACCGTTTTGTTATCCGGTTTGAAGCCATATGACCACTCCCTTGTGGACAACAGTCAGGTGAATAGCACTTTCATACCTTTGTCACCTGCCTCGATTTGGCTTCTCGACATGACAGATAAAAAAACGGGGCGAACCTAGTGGTTCGCCCCTGATGCTTTTTACGTCAACCCCGAGGGGTCAACCCTGTTTGTCTGATGCCGGCTCTGCGTCCTTCGGCGCCTGCCAGCCGCCACCGACGGCCTTGTAGAGGGCGACCTGGTTACTCAGCTGGGCGAGCCGGGTGCTGATGAGCCCCTGCTTGGCGCTGAACAGGGAGCGCTGGGCATCGAGGCGGGTCAGGTAGCTGTCCACCCCTTGCTCGTAACGCACCTCCGCCAGCCTGAAGTAGGTCTGATTGGCATCCACCAGCGCCTGTTGCGCCTGCAGTTGCTGCGCGTAGTCCGCCTGGGCACCGAGGGTGTCCGCGACCTCCTTGAAGGCGGTCTGGATGCTCTTCTCGTAGCTGGCCACCGCCTGCCTGGTCCCCACCTCGGCCACGTCCAGATCCGCAACGCGCTTGCCGCCATCGAAGATGGGCAGATTGATCTGGGGCATGAAGGTCCAGGTGCCGGTGCCGCCGTCAAACAGACCGCTCAACTGGTTGCTGGCGGTGCCCGCCGTCGCGGTGAGCGAGATGGTCGGGAAGAAGGCTGCGCGGGCCGCTCCGATATTGGCGTTGGCCGCCTTCAGGTTGTGCTCCGCCGCCAGGATGTCCGGGCGTTGCTGCAACAGGCTGGAGGGAGCCCCCACCGGGATCGGCGCCAGTTTCACCTCGGCCAGGGTGGCCGGTTGTGCCGCCAGCACCGGAATATCGGTGCCAAGCAGCAGGGCCAGACCATTTCTGTCCTGCTTCACCAGACGCTGGTATTGCGCCTGGCTGACCTTGGCGTTTTCCAGTGCCGTGCGCCCCTGGGCCAGCTCCATCTCGGAGGCGGCACCCAGGCGGTATTTATGCTCGGTCAGGGCATAGCTCTCCTGCTCGGTGGCGAGGGTCGCCTGGCTCAGGGCCAGCAACTCCTGATCCGCCAGCAGGGTGAAGTAGGCATTAGCCACCGAGGCCACCAGGGCGATCTGGGTGCTGCGCTGGGTCTCGATTTGCGCCAGATAGGTCTCAAGAGCCTGATCTTTCAGACTCTGGATCCGGCCAAACAGATCCAGCTCATAGGCGGTGATGCCGATGTTGGCGCCATACTGGCTGCTGATGGTGCCCTGCCCCGTACTACTGAGATCATCGGATCCCTGCTGGCGGGTACCGCTGCCACTGGCGGCCAGGGTCGGCAACTGGGCCGCCCGCTGGATACGGTATTTCGCCTCGTAGGCCTCGACGTTGAGGGCTGCCAGGCGCAGATCCCGGTTGCTCTCAAGGGCGGTGCCGATCAGCGTCTGAAGGGCCGGGTCCTGGAACTGCTGGCGCCAGGGGGCAAGTTCCCCCTTGGCGGCCAGGTCAGCTTGCCAGGAGGCGCCTTGGGGCAGCTCGGGGCGCTGGTAGTCGGGGGCCATGGAGCAGCCCCCCATCATCAGGGTCACGCCCAGGGCGATCAGGGTCTTAGTCATGGTTGATCTCCTTGGTGTGGACACTCTCTTCCCCGGCATGCTTGCGTTCGGTGAAATAGCGCATCACCAGCACGAAGAACAGCGGCACGAAGAAGATGGCGAGCACGGTGGCACTGATCATCCCCCCCATCACGCCGGTCCCGATGGCGTTTCGGCTGCTGGCGCCCGCCCCGGTGCTGATCACCAGGGGCAGTACCCCCAGGATGAAGGCGAGCGAGGTCATCAGGATGGGGCGCAGACGCTGACGCGAGGCCTCCACCACCGCATCCCCAAGCCTCATCCCCTTGTCGTGCAGCTCCTTGGCGAACTCGACGATGAGGATGGCGTTCTTGGCCGACAGCCCGATCGTGGTGAGCAGGCCCACCTGGAAGTAGACGTCATTCTCAAGCCCGCGCAGGGTCGCGGCCAAAATGGCCCCCAGCACCCCGAGCGGCACCACCAGCATGACCGAGAACGGAATGCTCCAGCTCTCGTAGAGGGCCGCCAGACAGAGGAAGACCACCAGGAGCGAGATGGCGTACAGGGCCGGCGCCTGGGAGCCTGCCTGACGCTCCTGGAAGGAGAGGCCGGTCCACTCGATACCGATCCCTTCCGGCAACTGTTTCACCATCTCCTCGATGGCCGCCATGGCGTCACCCGTACTCTTGCCAGGGGCCGCCTCACCGACGATCTCCATGGCGGAGACACCGTTGTAGCGCTCAAGACGGGGCGAGCCGAAGCTCCACTCCGTGCTGGCAAAGGCGGAGAAGGGCACCATCTGGCCCGCGCTGTTGCGCACGTACCACAGCTTCAGATCTTCCGGGTTCATCCGGAAAGGGGCATCCGCCTGCAGATAGACCTTCTTGACCCGGCCTCTGTCGACGAAGTCGTTCACATAAGAGGAACCCCAGGCCGCCGACAGGGTGTTGTTGATGTCGGTGATGGAGAGCCCCTGGGCCAGCGCCTTCTCGTAATCGATCTTGATGTCGAGCTGGGGCGTGTCTTCCATCCCGTTAGGGCGTACCCGCACCAGGTTGGGATCCTGCGACGCCATGCCGAGCAGCTGGTTGCGTGCCTGCATCAGCTTCTCGTGACCCAGACCGCCGCGGTCCTGCAGGAAGAAGTCGAAGCCGGTGGCCGTGCCGAGTTCCGGAATGGGGGGCAGGTTGAAGGCGAAGACCTGGGCTTCCTTGATGCTGAACAGGAACCCCATGGCGCGGCCGATGATGGCATTGGCGCTGCGCTCTTCTCCTTTGCGCTCACTCCAGTCCTTGAGCTTGATGAAGGCCATGCCGCTGTTCTGACCGCTACCGGCGAAGCTGAAGCCCGCCACCGTCAGCACGGAGTCCACGTTCTCCTTCTCGTTCTCGAGGAAGTAGTCGCGCATCTCCCCGAGCACCACCTCGGTCCGCTCCTTGGTCGCCCCCACCGGGAGCTGCACCATGGACATGATGACCCCCTGATCCTCTTCCGGCAGGAAGGAGGTGGGCAGGCGCATGAAGAGCACCGCCAGCACCGCCAGCATGGCCAGATAGATGATGCCGTAGCGGGTGCCCTGCTTGATCACCTTGCGCACGCCGTTCTGGTAACGGTTGGCGTTGGTGTCGAAGAAGCGGTTGAACCAGCCGAAGAAACCGCGCTGGGCGCCGAATTCACCGTGCTTCATGGGTTTGAGCAGGGTGGCGCACAGGGCCGGGGTCAGGATCAGGGCCACCAGCACCGAGAGCACCATGGCCGAGACGATGGTGAGGGAGAACTGGCGATAGATGGCGCCGGTAGAGCCACCGAAGAAAGCCATGGGCACGAACACCGCCGACAGCACCAGGGCGATGCCCACCAGGGCGCCGGTGATCTGGGTCATGGACTTGCGGGTCGCCTCGAGGGGGGAGAGATCCTCCTCGCTCATCAGACGCTCCACGTTCTCCACCACCACGATGGCGTCATCCACCAAGAGGCCGATGGCGAGCACCAGACCGAACATGGTCAGGGTGTTGATGGAGAAGCCGAAGGCCGCCATCACCCCGAAGGTGCCGAGCAGGACCACGGGCACCGCGATGGTCGGAATCAGGGTTGCCCGGAAGTTCTGCAAGAACAGATACATGACGCAGAAGACCAGGAAGATCGCCTCGATCAGGGTCTGCACCACCTCCTCGATGGAGATCTTCACGAACGGCGTGGTGTCGTAGGGATAGACGATCTCCATGTTGGCCGGGAAGTACTCGGAGAGTTCACCCAGCTTGGTCCGCACGTGCTCGGCGGTATCCAGGGCGTTGGCACCGGTCGCCAGCTTGATGGCGACGGCGGCGGTGGCCTGGCCGTTGTAGAGCGCGGTCGCGTCGTAGTTTTCACCGGCAAGCTCGACCCGGGCCACGTCCTTGAGCTGGACCTTGGAGCCGTCCTGGTTCACCCGCAGCAGGATGTTGTTGAACTCCTCCACGGTGGAGAGCCGGGTCTGGCCCATGATGGTGGCGGTAAATTGCTGATCGCTCACCGCAGGGGTCCCCCCCAGCTTGCCGAAGGCAACCTGGGCGTTCTGGGCCTTGATGGCGGCCTGAATGTCGGCCGGGGTCATCTGCACCCGGTTGAGCTTGTGGGGATCGAGCCAGACGCGCATGGAGTACTGGCTGCCGAACAATGTGATGTCACCGACCCCGTCCAGACGGCTCAGGGGCTCCTTGATGTTGGCTACCACATAGTCCGCCAGGTCATCGTTGGTCATGGCGCCATCGGTGGAGATGAAGGCGGCCACCATCAGGAAGCTGCTGGAGGTCTTCTGGACCCGCACGCCCTGTTGCTGCACCTCTTGGGGCAGGAGCGACATGGCCTGTTGCAGCTTGTTTTGCACCTGCACCTGGGCGATGTCGGGATCCGTACCCGGCTTGAAGGTGAGGGTCACGCTGACGTTCCCTGACGAGTCGGATTGCGCCGACATATAGAGCAGGTGATCCAGCCCGGTCATGTTCTGCTCGATGATCTGGGTCACCGAGTCTTCCACCGTCTTGGCGGAGGCCCCCGGGTAGCTGGCGGAGATGCCAACCGCCGGCGGGGCGATGGTCGGGTACTGGGCCACCGGCAGGCCGATGATGGCCATGGCCCCGGCCAGCATGATCACCAGGGCGATCACCCAGGCGAAAATGGGTCTATCTATGAAAAAACGTGCCATGAGGCGACTACTCCATCCTACTGCTTGGTTGCCGGGGTCTGTTGTGCGCTGTTGCCGGCACGTTCAGTGGGCGCCACCACGACCCCGGGTTTGACTTTCTGCAGACCGGCGACGATCACCTTCTCGCCAGCCTTGAGACCGGACTCCACCACCCAGCTGTCGCCGGACATGCGGCCGACCTGCACTTCACGCAGTTCCACCTTGTTGTCCGCCGCCACCACCATGACGGTGGCACCGCCCTTGGGGGTACGGGTCACGGCAGTCTGGGGCACCAGCAGGCCTTGCGGGCGCTCGCCCTCCTGCAAGGTGGCGCGCATGAACATGCCGGGCAGCAGCAGTTGATCCGGGTTGGGCACGATCACCCGCAGGGTCACCATGCCGGTCGCCTCGTCCACGGTCACATCGGAGAACTGGAGGGTTCCTTTCTCGCCATACTGGCTGCCATCTTCCAGCTGGAAGCTGACACCGGCCCCGTCCTTCTCCCCCTGGGTCAGCTTGCCCTCGGCCACCAGGCGCTTGAGGCGCAGCAGGTCGGCGGTGGACTGGCGCACGTCCACGTACATGGGATCGAGCTGGGAGATGGAGGTGAGGCTGTCCGCCTGCTGGGCGGTGACCAGGGCACCCTCGGTCACCGCCGACTTGCCGATGCGGCCACTGATGGGGGCCGTGATGCGGGTGTAGGCCAGATTGATGTTGGCGGTCTGCAATGCGGCCTTGGCGGCCCCGATCTCGGCCAGTTGCTGTTTCCAGGCCGCGTCGGCGTCGTCATACTCCTGGCTGCTGATGGCTTTCACCTTCACCAGCTCGGCGTAGCGCTGGGCCTTGAGGCGGGCGCTGCGCTCGTTGGCCTCGGCCTTGGCGAGGTTGGCCTTGGCGGAAGCCACTTCGGCCTGATAGACGGCGGGATCAATCTGATAGAGCAGCTGACCGGCCTTGACGTCGCTCCCCTCGGTGAACAGGCGCTTGAGGATGATGCCGTTCACCTGGGGACGCACCTCGGCCACCCGCAGGGGGGCGGTGCGGCCGGTGAGCTCGGACAACAGTTGCAGGGGGGCCGTATGGAGGGTGACCACGTCCACGGCGGCGGGAGGCATCTCCCCCATGGCCTGCTGGGCCCCGTCCTTGTCACCACAGCCAGCCAGCAGGCCGCTTGCCAGCAAGGCAAGGCCGACCGAACGTGCGAGAATATGTTTATGCATCAAGTCTCTGAACCTCAGTTTCAATCAAAAAGAAGTGACAAAACCACAGGGTTTATAAGGCCCCTGTTGGTAAAACGGCGAAGATGAGGCAATATACATACATTCATGAATGTATGTAAGAAACTTTTTTCACTTTTAAACAGGACCGGAGTCAATGGCCAGACGCACCAAAGAAGAGGCGCAGCAAACCCGCTGCAACATCATGAGCACGGCCCTGGATCTCTTCTGCCAACAGGGGCTGGCACGCACCAGCCTGACCGATATCGCTAAGGCGACGGACCTCACCCGGGGCGCCATCTACTGGCACTTCAAGAATAAAGAAGAGCTGTTCGTCACCCTGTGGGAGGAGCTGTGTGCCCCCCTCGCCCACCAGTTGGATGCCTGCGTCGACGAGGCGGAGCCGGATCCCCTGGGCAAGCTGCGCAGCTTTCTCAAGGAGGTGATGCTCAAGATCAGCACCGAGCCCGCCCACCAGCAGATGTTCACCATCATGTTCAATCTGGAATCCATGGAGGGAGAGGCCGCCGTCATGCGCGAGCACATGCACCTGCAATCCATGAATTTCTTCCGGGATCTGGAGATCACCCTGGCCAATGCCGTGCGTCGCGGCCAACTGCCCGAGGGGCTGGATCTGCGCCGCGCCGCCACCCTGCTCCACTGCACCCTGGACGGCTACATCATCAACTGGCTGCACTTCCCGGATCGCATCGATCTGATTGAGGAGTCGGACTTTCTCCTCGATACCCTGTTCACCCTCATCGCGAGCCCCACCCTTCGCCGCCACCCCTGAGTCGGCAAGACGCGCCGCCCCCGCCAATGCTCAACAGCCGGGGGCAAACCTGCTAGAGTAACGCCCCCCACCACGATGAGCCCGACACCCTTGCCACACGCCCCCGCGCCGGCGCACGACGCCGCCCCTCGCCCCGCCCCCGTGGCAGGCGCCCATGCCCTCTTCCTGGCCCTGCTGGGCAGCGGCCGTCATCTGCTGGAGGCCGGTTGCGGGGCAGGAGAGGATCTGCGCCTCTTTCGCCAGCAAGGCCTCACCGTGACCGCCTTCGATGCGAGCCGGGCGCAGGCCGCCGCCGCCTCGCGCCTGTGCGGCCAGCCGGTGCGGGTCTGCCGCTTTGAGCAGATGCAAAGCGTCGTTCCCTATGACGGCATCTGGGCCAGCGGCTCCCTCCCCTGTCTGCCCGAACACGAGATAGCCCCGGCGCTCGGTCATCTGGCCACCCTGCTCAAGGCCGGGGGCCCCCTCTACGCCTCCTTCCCCCACGGGGAGGGCGAACCGCTGCCACGGTCGGGGGAATATCCCCTGCAGACCCGGCTCGACGAGGCGGGGCTGCGACGCCTGATCGCTCCCCTCCCCTTTACCCTGCACCATGGCTGGGTGGGGGAAGATGAAGTGAACGGCCCCTGGCTGCACGCCTTGCTGGTGCGGCGCTGATCCGCGAAAGCCCCCGGGGACAGTGACACCTCACGGCATTCAGCCCGTTAACAATATTTAACCCTGAGTTAACCACCATAAAGCAGACAAGATGCGGTGTTTGTGTTAAAAAGCGGCATTAAAATCAAAATTAAATAACAAATCAGACACCAACACCTGGATTCCCCCATGAAACTCGTTCTCAATCTGGTTGCCGGTATCCTCACCGGCCTGCTGCTCGGTCTCTATGCCCCCGAATGGGTCGCCCGCGTGCTGTTCACCGCCAAGACGGTGATAGGCCAGCTCATCACCTTCACCATCCCGCTCATCATCCTCTTCTTCATCATGAGCGGCATCGCCAGCCTGCCGAAGAACTCCGGCAAGCTGCTGGGCAAGACGGTGGGGCTCTCCTACTGCTCCACCATACTGGCGGGCCTGTTCGCCTTCACCGTGGCGAGCCACCTGATCCCGCACCTGACCACGGCCGCCGAGCCCACCGCCGAGTCAGCCACCAAGCTCGCTTCCTACATCAACCTCGAGATCCCGCCCCTGTTCGGGGTGATGTCGGCCCTGGCCGCCGCCTTCGTGTTCGGCATCGGCATCAGCGCCACCCAGGCCACCGACCTGCGCCGGGTCGCCGATCAGGGCCGTGACATCATCGACCGCCTGCTGGCACGCGTGATCATTCCCCTGCTCCCCTTCTACATCGCCGGAGTCTTCGTCGAGATGACGGTGGAAGGCACCGTCTTCGCCACCCTCAAGACCTTCGGAGTGGTGCTGGTGATGGCCATCGTCATGCACTGGATCTGGCTCTGCGTCCTGTTCGTCGGCACCGGCCTCGCCCAAGGGCGCTCCCCCGTCATGCTCATCAAGAACATGCTGCCCGCCTACTTCACCGCCCTTGGCACCATGTCCAGCGCCGCCACCATTCCGGTGGCCCTGCAAGCCAGCAAGCGCAACGGCGTGAGCGACGGCATCGCCAACTTCACCGTGCCCCTGTGCGCCACCATCCACCTGTGCGGCTCCACCATCACCCTGGTAACCTGCGCCACGGCGGTGATGTTCCTCTCCGAACACCTGGCCATTCCGGGCTACGGCACCATGGTGCCCTTCATCATGATGCTGGGCGTCATCATGATTGCCGCGCCGGGCGCACCGGGTGGCGGTGTCATGTCCGCGCTCGGCCTGCTCACTTCCATGCTCGGCTTCGGTGAGGCCTCCATCGCCCTGATGATCGCCCTCTACCTGGCCCAGGACAGCTTCGGCACCGCCTGCAACGTCACCGGTGACGGCGTCATCGCCCTGTGGGCCGACCGCTTCGCCCGGGGCGAGCCAGCACTCAGCACCGAGCAGGACGCAGCCTGATAGCGCAGGCAATAAAAAACGGGAGCCATCGGCTCCCGTTTTTCGTTGGCGCAAGGGGGCGTCTCAGCCCCGGCGACGGATCACCCCTTCCTGCATGGTGCTCGCCACCAATACCCCATCCCGGGTGAAGAACTGGCCGCGCACCAGACCCCGACCGCCGCTGGCGCTCGGGCTGTCCACCACGTAGAGCAGCCAGTCGTCCAGCCGGAACTCCCGGTGGAACCACATGGAGTGATCGATGGTGGCCACCTGCATGTCCGGCTCCCAGTAGGAGACCCCGTGGGGCTGCAGGGCGGCGAACAGGAAGTGGAAGTCGGAGGCATAGGCCAGCAGGTAGTTGTGGACCCGCTGATCGTCCGGCACCGGGCCATTGGCCTTGAACCAGGTGTAGCGAAGGGGCTCGTGAACATCCGGGCGAATGGGGTCCACCAGGGTCACGGGGCGAATTTCGATGGGCTTCTCGCAGAGGATCTTGTCCCGCAGGGCCGCCGGGATCATCTGCTCGTAGGGACGCACCAGCTCCAGCTCGCTCTTGAGCTGCTCGGGGGGCGTGATGCCGCCCGGCATCTTCGCCTGGTGCTCGAAGCCCTCGGCCTCCACCTGGAAGGAGGCGTTGAGGTAGAAGATGGGCTTGCCATTCTGGATGGCCTTGACCCGGCGGGTGGAGACGGTCTGGCCGTCGCGGATGTTCTCCACGTCGTAGACGATGGGCTTGTTGGCATCCCCGGGGCGCAGGAAGTAGGAGTGGAAACTGTGGACCTGGCGGTCGCTTGCCACCGTCTGCTTGGCGGCTGACAAGGCCTGCCCCATCACCTGTCCGCCAAACACGGATCGCAACCCGAGATCCTGGCTCTGGCCCCGAAACAGGCCCTCCTCGATCTTTTCGAGCGCCAGCAACGCCAGCAGCTCATCCAGTACCTTGCTCATTGGTTTCTCCTGTCTTTGTGCGCGAAAGGCTAACAAGCCCGTCCCGGCAGGGCAACAGCTCCCTCGGCAGGGTCGAAAAAAAGAAAGAGAAATTAATGAAAACAAAAATGCATTAGCAAAAGGAATGAAAAAGCCCCCTGCGCCGCAATGCTGTTCAGATAAGCACTTTTTTGACTGATTATTCATAAATTGGATTTGAGTTGAGGGGGCAAGGCTGTGTCCAGTCGATCTTCCTCCAGCCTTTATCCAGCGGGGCTTGCAATAGAAAGAGGGAGGCATCATGCCTCCCTCGCTTTTTTGTCCTGATACTACGTGGACTGGAACTCAAATTCTCTTAAGTGAACAGCATTGCCCCTGCGCCGCCCTCTTTGTCGTACCAGGCCGGGAACATGTCCGGAACACAAAAAAGCCCGCACCTTGGGGTGCGGGCTTGTGGCGTGCCGGGGGCGAGCGGCCCGTGGCGGCGGCTTACTTGCTGCCGGTGCCGGAATTGCGGGTGGAGGAGGTCGGCTTGCGACGGGCGGTGGTGGCACGGGCGCGCGGCTCCTTGCCCTGCATCTCCTTGTGGCGCTTCACGGCGCGACGGATCTGGGCGGCCTGCTTGTGGCGGGTGCTCTTGCCATCCTGCTGCAGATCGACCTTGGATTCGGTCTCGTTGGGCAGGTTGACCAGGCCGCGCAGGTAGTTCACTTCGGGCAGTTTCAGCTCCTGCCAGCCGCCGCGGGGGATGCCGCGATCCAGCTTGACGTCGCCGTAGCGGATACGCATCAGGCGGCTCACCTGTACTTCCTGGGACTCCCACAGGCGGCGCACTTCCCGGTTGCGGCCCTCGGTCAGGGTGACATTGAACCACTGGTTCAGCCCTTCACCGCCGGCCGGCTTGATCTTGTTGAACTTGGCCATGCCGTCTTCCAGCTGCACGCCCTTGCGCAGGCGCTGCAGCATGGCTTCGGTGATCTCGCCAAAGACCCGCACCGCGTATTCCCGCTCCACTTCGTGGCTCGGGTGCATCAGGCGGTTCGCCAGCTCGCCGTCGGTGGTGAACAGCAAGAGACCGGAGGTGTTGACGTCGAGGCGGCCGACCGCAATCCAGCGGGCGCCATCCATCTTGGGCAGACGATCAAACACGGTGGGACGTCCTTCCGGATCGTGGCGGGTGCACATCTCCCCTTCGGGCTTGTGGTAGGCCAGCACGCGGCAGATCACTTCCTCTGCGGCGCGGGTCTTGACCTGGTGGCCATCCACCCGGATCACGGCGTTCACTTCGACGCGATCCCCCAGCGTGGCGACCTTGCCATCCACGCTGACCCGACCTGCGGTGATCAGGGCCTCCATCTCACGACGGGAGCCTTGACCCGCGCGGGCCAATACTTTTTGCAGTTTTTCACTCATCGGGTTTACCTGATTGTTGATCGCTGCCCGCCGACATCGCGGACAACCTTGGCTCTTGTGGGAAGGCCTCGTTGGCCTCCCCACCATGTTCATGCTCAGCACGGCCTGCCAGAGGCTGACCGTCACCGCCCTCGCCCGGCATGAGCGACAAGGGGGCCTGCAGCTCGGGATCCAGCTCGGGGAGCTGCTCCAGACTCTGCAGGTTGAAATAGTCCAGAAATTCACGGGTGGTGGCGAGCAGCTCGGGGCGACCCGCCACCTCCTTGTGGCCGATGCTGCGCACCCAGCCACGTTCCTTGAGGGTGTTGACGATCTGGCTCGACACCGCCACCCCGCGGATGGCTTCTATCTCCGCCCGGGTGATGGGCTGACGATAGGCAATCAGCGTCAGCGTCTCCATCACGGCGCGGGAATAACGGGGAGCCCGCTCGCTCCACAGGCGCGACAGCTCCTCGGCATACTCCTGGCGGGCCTGGAAACGCCAGCCGGAGGCCACCTCTTTGAGCTCGACCCCCCGCTCGCTGTAATCCTGTCTGAGCTCTGCCAGCAGCAGCTGGACATAGCGGCCGGTGACCGGGTAGTCCGAGAGCACGCTGCCCTTGATTTCGCTCACCGTGAGGGGACGCCCCGCCACGAAGATCGCCGCCTCGATCAGGGTCTTCAATCGTTCAGCAGGCAGCGCCACGGTGGACCTCCCGGGTCCACGCCCCTGGCGCCGCCCCTCGCTCAGTGTAGATGCTCATGCTCCTCCCCTTTCCCCTGACTGGCCAGGGCAAAATGGATGGGGCCCAGGGGCTCCGCCTGCAAGATCCAGATCAATTGTTCCTTGCACAGCTCCAGCAGGGCCAGGAAGGTCACCAGCACCCCCATGCGCCCCTCCTCGGCCCGCAGCACCTGCTCCAGGCGCAGGGTCTGGCCCAGGGAGAGCATGGCGAGGATCTCCGCCATCCTTACCCGGGTCGGGATCTGCTCGCGGCGGATCTGGTGATGTTCAAAATGAGTCGCGCGTTTTACCACACTTTGCATGTAAAGGGCGAGTTCAACCAGAGAAACATCGGGCGCCAATGGCTTCAAGGCACCAAAATCCGGCGCCATGGCGGCGGCGACGAAGATCTCCCGCTCCACCCTCGGCAGGGCATTGACCCGCTCCGCCCCCAGCTTGTAGCGCTCGTACTCCTGCAGGCGACGAATGAGGGTGACGCGAGGGTCTTCTCCCTCATCCTCGTCTTCCAGCTCCGGGGCCTTGGGTAGCAGCAGGCGGGACTTTATCTCCGCGAGCCAGGCCGCCATCAGCAGGTATTCCGCCGCCAGCTCGAGGTTGAGACCCTGCATCAGATCCACGTACTCCATGTACTGGGCGGTGATCTGCAGGATGGGCAGGTTGAGGATGTCGAGCTGCTGGCGCCGGATGAGGTAGAGCAAGAGATCCAGCGGCCCCTCGAAGGTGTCGAGAAACACCTCCAGCGCATCGGGGGGGATGAACAAGTCCTGGGGCAGCTCATGGTAGGGCTGCCCCAGCACGGTGGCGATGGGCGGGGGAAGGGAAGCCTCCCCCGTCGTGCCCGCGGGGGTTGTCAGCGCGGGCACGGGGTCGGCAAGATCACTCAAACGGCGTCGGATCCCCGGCACCGCGGCGACGCAGCACGGGCTCGTCGTCGGAGAAGTCCACCACAGTGGTGGGTTGCTCGCCCAGATACCCGCCGTTGACCACCAGATCCAGCTGCTTGCCGAGCTTGTCGGCAATCTCCTCGGGGTCGAACTCCGCCATCTCGGAGCCCGGCAGGATCAGAGTGGTGGAGAGCAGCGGCTCACCGAGGGCCTCGAGCAAGGCCAGCGCGATGTTGTTGGCCGGGACCCGGATGCCGATGGTCTTCTTCTTCTCGTTCATGAGGCGACGCGGCACCTCCTTGGTGGCCTTGAAGATGAAGGTGTAGGGTCCGGGGGTGTTGTTCTTGACCAGCCGGAAGGCGGTGTTGTCCACCTTGGCATAGGTGGAGATCTCCGAGAGATCACGGCACACCAGGGTGAAGTCGTGGTTCGGCTCGATGCGACGGATGCGGCAGATACGCTCCAAAGCATCCTTGTTGCCCATCTGGCAGCCCAGGGCGTAGCCGGAGTCGGTGGGATAGACGATGACGCCGCCGTTTTGCAGGATCTGCACCGCCTGGCTGATGAGGCGAACCTGGGGATTGTCGGGATGTACGTAAAAATGCTGACTCATATGCTCTTCTCGCGATAGGGGGCACGCTCGTTGCCCGCTTCATGGTCAAGGGCCCCTTGGCCCATGACACTACCTTAACCTGTTTGACGCAGACTCGCCTGCATCAAAGATGCCGGCCCGGGGGGTCAGCGGCTGGCCAGCAGGCCCGCATGCTCCTCGGGGGTGAGCCCGAAATGACCGGGGTGACCGAGCCACAGCGGCATCCCCTCCTTGGGGAGCCAGAGGTGGCGGCCAAGCTCGGTCCAGTTGGAGGGGAAGTGAAAATCGGACCCCACCGAAATATAGAGATCGTGCTCCCTGGCCCACTGGCCGAGATTCGCCCGCTCCTGTGGGCTCTGCTGGGGCAGGGAGACCTCCATGGCATCCCCCCCGACGGACTTGAAGGCCACCAGCAACCGCTTGATCCACTTGGCGGTGAGATTGTAGCGGCTCGGGTGGGCCAGCACCGCCAGCCCGCCTGCGGCGTGGATGGCCTCGATGGCCTCCCCCATCCCAGGCCACTCGGCGGGCACATAGCCCTTGTTGCCCCGGCTCAGGTACTTCTTGAACACCTTCTGCATATTGTCGGCCACCCCGCGCGCCACCAGCACCCGGGCAAAGTGGGCCCGGGTCACGGCGGCGTCACCGGCAAGCTGCTTGGCCTCTTCATAGGTGCCCGGGATGAGGCACTTCTCCAGACGACGCCCGATCTCCTCGGCGCGCGCCTCCCGGCGGGCTCGCTGCCCTGCCAGAAAGGCGAGCAACTGGGGATTTTTCTCGTCCACCCCGAGGGCCACGATGTGGATCTCGTGATGCTCCCACCCGGTGGAGATCTCCACCCCGCTCACCAGGCGCAGTGGCAACTGGTCGGCCGAGATGGTCTGGCGCACCTCCTCAAGCCCGTCGAGGGTATCGTGGTCAGTGACCGCTAACACCTCCACCCCTTTTTCGGCGGCGCGGCGCACCAGGTCGGCGGGGCTCAGCACCCCGTCCGAGGCGGTGGTGTGGCAATGAAGATCGAATCTCATCGGCGTGTTTCGCTCTTGTTTGGGACCTGCCTGGAAAAGGCCGGCAAAAAAGCGACTTGACTTGGCCGCGGCTTTATCGTTTTCTGTAGGCACTTCATTGCAAACATCTTTTTACAGGACTCAATCTCATGCAAGCGACTTCCATCCTGACCATCTGGTGGTGGCACACTCCCTGACATGCGGGCGTGTGGTCGTTGCTGTACCTGTAATCTGACAGCAAGTTAAGAACCCAAAGAAAAAGCCCGCTGACCCCAGCGGGCTTTTTTATTATCCGGCAAATGGACCTGTGATGAAACCGACAATTCAGAGAAGCACACTGACATGGCGATGGCGAACTCGCTGACGTGACCCGAACCCGACCCATTTTCAAGAGAGACAGCGCCATGACCATCGGTGACACACAACACATGCAAGGGAAGGCATTATGACAGGCAACAAGACCCGTTTGCCCCTGGGCGAATTCGATACCATCCGGCTCAATGCCCCCTATGTGACAGACCCCCTGGCACTCTATACCCGACTCTGCCAGGACAGACCCAACAACCTGCTGCTCGAATCGGTGGAGATCGACTCCAAGGCCGGCACCCAGAGCCTGCTGCTGGTGGACGCCTGCCTGCGCATCGAGTGCCGCGGCCGCACCGTGCAGGTGCGCCCCCTCGGCGACAACGGCGCCGCCCTGCTGAGCCTGCTGGAGCAGCGCCTGCCCGCCGTCATCACCCAGACCCGGGTGGCGGACGAGCTGCACCTCGACTTCCCGGCGTCCGATCGGGAGCTTGACGAAGACAGCCGCCTCAAGGGCAGCAGCGTGCTGGACGTGCTGCGCACCCTGCAGCGGGAGCTGCAATGCCCGCAGGGCAAAGAGGCCCTCTTCATGGCGGGCAGCTTCGCCTACGACCTCATCGCCTCCTTTGAAGACTTGCCCGAGGTGCCAGAGGGGAGCAACGACTGCCCTGACTACTGCTTCTATGTGGCCGAGACCCTGATCACCATCGACCACATCAAGCAGAGTACCCAGTTGCTGGCCTGCCTGTTCGGCGGCGAAGAGGATGAGCAGCTGGACGCGCGCTACGCCCGCCTGACCGCTCGCCTCGAGTCCTTCAAGCAGGCCTGTCAGCAGCCGCTGCCTGCGCCGCAGGGCTCGGCGCCGCTGACCGGCGTCCTGGCCGTCGACAAGGGGGACAAGCAGTTCTGCGCCGAGGTCGAGAAGCTCAAGGGCTTCATCCGCCGTGGTGACATCTTCCAGGTGGTGCCGTCCCGCAGCTTCTCCCTCCCCTGCCCGGATCCCGTCGCCGCCTATCGCCGCCTCAAGCAGACCAACCCCAGCCCCTACATGTTCTACGTGCAGGACGAGGGCTTCACCCTGTTTGGCGCCTCCCCCGAGAGCGCGGTCAAGTTCTGCGCCAACAGCCGCCAGGTGGAGATGTACCCCATCGCCGGCACCCGCCGCCGTGGCCTCAACCCGGACGGCAGCATCAACCTGGATCTGGACGGCCGCATCGAGCTGGAGCTGCGCCAGGACGAGAAAGAGGTGGCCGAGCACCTGATGCTGGTGGATCTGGGTCGCAACGACATCGCCCGCATCTCCGCCCCCGGTACCCGCTACGTCAAGGATCTGCTGAAAGTGGATCGCTACAGCCACGTCATGCACCTGGTCTCCCGGGTGGTGGGCACCCTTCGCGCCGACCTTGACGCCCTGCACGCCTACCAGGCCTGCATGAACATGGGCACCCTGACCGGTGCCCCCAAGCTGCGCGCCAGCGAGCTTATCCGCATGGTGGAAGGCAAGCGTCGCGGCAGCTACGGCGGCGCCGTGGGTTACCTGAACGGCGCGGGGGAGATGGACACCTGCATCGTCATCCGCTCCGCCTTCGTGAAAGAGGGGGTAGCCCATGTCCAGGCCGGCGCCGGGGTGGTCTATGACTCCAAACCCCAGGCCGAGGCGGACGAGACCCGTGCCAAGGCGGCGGCCGTGCTGGCCGCCATCGCTGCCAGCCATGGCACCTCCCTGCAGGCCCTCAGCGCCCAGCAGGAACAACACAAGGACGTGAGCCATGACTAACATCTTCCTGCTCGACAACTTCGACTCGTTTACCTACAACCTCGTCGACCAGTTCCGCACCCTGGGCTACCCGGTGCGCATCTACCGCAACAGCCTGCAGGCGAGCCGCATCATGAGTGAGATCGACGCCTGCGAAGGGGACGCCGTCCTGGTGCTCTCCCCGGGGCCGGGCGCGCCCCATGAGGCGGGCTGCCTCATCGACCTCATCAAGCTGGCCCGGGGCCGGGTGCCCATCCTCGGCATCTGCCTCGGTCATCAGGCCCTGTGCGAAGCCTACGGCGGCACCGTCGGGGCGGCGGGGGAAATCGTCCACGGCAAGCGCTCCCTCATCGAGCACAACGGCCATGGTGCCTTCGCGGGGCTGCCGAGCCCCTTGCCGGTGGCCCGCTACCACTCCCTGGTGGCCACCTATGTGCCACAAGAGTTGCAGGTGATTGCCCACTATCAGGGCATGCCCATGGCCATCGAGCAGCGTGACGAGCGGGTGCTGGGCTTCCAGTTCCACCCGGAATCCATCATGACCAGCGAAGGGGCCCGCCTGCTCACCCAGGCCCTCGCCCATGTCACCCGTCCAGAAAGCCACGTGCGGTAAGGAAGAGACCATGCATCAACATCTCAACACCCTCTATCAGGGTCAGTCTCTCACCCGCGACGCCGCCCGCGACGCCTTCGGCCAGGTGGTTCGTGGTGAAGTGGATCCCATCGTGCTCGCGAGCCTTTTGACCGCTCTCAAGATCAAGGGGGAGACCCCGGAGGAGATCGCCGGCGCCGCCGAGGCGCTGTTGGCCGAAGCCCGCGACTTCCCGCGCCCGGACTATGCCTTCTGCGACATCGTCGGCACCGGAGGGGACGGCCTCAACACCATCAACGTCTCCACCACCTCGGCCCTGGTGGCCGCCGCCTGCGGCCTGAAAGTGGCCAAGCACGGCAACCGCTCGGTCTCGAGCAAGTCGGGGTCGAGCGATCTGCTCGATAAAATGGGCATCAAGCTCGACATGAGCCCGACCCAGGCCCGCCGCTGCCTGGACGAGCTCGGGGTCTGCTTCCTGTTCGCCCCCCAGTACCACGCCGGGGTGCGCCATGCCATGCCGGTGCGCCAGGCCCTCAAGACCCGCACCCTGTTCAACGTGCTGGGGCCGCTCATCAACCCCGCTCGTCCCAGCTTCCAGCTGATGGGGGTCTATGCCCCCGAGCTGGTGCGCCCCATCGCCGAAACCCTGCTGGCACTCGGCCTGAAAACCGGTATGGTGGTGCACGGCGCCGGTCTCGACGAGATTGCCATCCACGGCCCGACCCAGGTGGCGGAAATCCGTGACGGCGAAATTCGCGAGTACTTGCTCACCCCGGCGGACTTTGGCCTCGACACCTACCCGGTCAGCGCCATCCAGGGCGGTGAGCCCGAGGAGAACCGCGCCATCACCGCCGCCATCCTGGAAGGACGCGGCAGCCCGGCCCACAACGCCGCCATCGCCGCCAACGTGGCGCCGCTCCTGGTCATGGCGGGCGAGGCCCCGGACTTTAGGCAGGCCGCCGCCCGGGTGCTGGCGGTGCTGGCAAGCGGCCAGGCCGCCCTCCTCGCCCGGGATCTCGCCACCCTGAGCCATCAGGAGGCATGATGTCAGCCACCACCGCAGCGTGCCCCAGGGGCACTCACCCAGAACGCCCGACGGGCAACAGCCAGCTTCGCAAGGATAACGAGATGTCAGATGTCATTGCTCCCCACGCCTTTCTGAACATGGCCTCCATCAGCCAGACCATTCTCGGCAAGATCGTGGCGGCCAAGCAGGAGTGGGTCGCCGCCCGCAAGGAGAGCCAGCCCCTGGCGAGCTTCCAGGACGCGCTCACCCCGAGCGATCGGGACTTCGAGGGGGATCTGCGCCAAGGCTCCACCCGCTTCATTCTGGAGTGCAAGAAGGCCTCCCCCTCCAAGGGCTTGATCCGCAACGACTTCAGCCCGGAGGCCATCGCCGACATCTATGGCCACTACGCCACCGCCATCTCGGTGCTGACGGACGAGAAGTTCTTCCAGGGGGATTTCGCCTTCCTGCCCCGGGTACGGGGCCGCGTCCAGCAGCCGGTCCTCTGCAAGGACTTCATGATTGACCCCTATCAGGTCTATCTGGCCCGCCACTATCAGGCGGACGCCATCCTCTTGATGCTCTCCGTGCTCACCGACGAGGGGTATCGCGCCCTGTTCAAAGTGGCGAAAGAATTGGGCCTGGGGGTGCTCACCGAGGTGAGCAACGAGGAGGAGCTGACCCGCGCCATCGACCTCGGCGCCCCGGTGATTGGCATCAACAACCGGGATCTGCGGGATTTGAGCGTCGATCTTGCCCGCACCCGGCAACTGGCGGCCAGGATCCCGGGGGATCGGGTGGTGATCAGCGAATCCGGCATCAACCACCGCGCCCAGGTGGCGGCCCTGCGCCACCACGCCAAGGGCTTCCTGGTGGGATCTTCCCTCATGGCGGAGCCGGATCTGGAGGCCGCGGTGCGCAAGCTCGTGCTCGGCCAGAACAAGGTGTGCGGCCTGACCCGTCCCGAGGACGCCGCCGCCGCCCATCAGGCGGGGGCTGTGTTCGGCGGCCTCATCTTTGTGGCGAAAAGCCCGCGCTACGTGGACATTCCCGCCGCCCGCGCCGTGATGGCGGGTGCGCCGCTCTCTTACGTCGGGGTGTTTCGCAATGCCCAGCCCGCCACCATCGCCAAGACGGTGGATGCGCTGGGGCTCGCCGCCGTGCAACTGCACGGGGATGAAGATGCCGCCTATGTCGAGACCCTGCGCCCCCTGCTGCCGGCAGGCTGCCAGATCTGGAAAGCGGTTGGAGTCACAAGTGGCGAGCCCCTGCCCACCCTCGACTACCCGGCGGATCGCCTGCTGCTGGATACGAAAGTCGGCAGCCAGAGCGGCGGCACCGGTCAGGCGTTCGACTGGACTCTGCTGGCCGGGCTCGACAAGAGCAAACTGATGCTGGCGGGGGGCCTCAACCCCGACAACGCCCTCGAGGCCGCGCAAGTGGGCTGCCTCGGCCTTGATTTCAACTCCGGGGTGGAGAGTGCCCCGGGCAGGAAGGATGCCCACAAGCTGGCGGCCGCCTTTGGCGCCCTGTGCCAACTGTGAGCGCCCCCGTGACTCATTCAACGAATTAATGAACTGCGTTTGCCCATAAGCACAAGGAATAATGTATGACCCTGCTCAATCCGTTTTTCGGTGAATTTGGTGGTATGTATGTGCCCCAGATCCTCATCCCCGCCCTGCTCCAGCTGGAGAAGGCCTTCGTCGATGCCAAGGATGATCCGGCTTTCGTCGCCGAGTTTCAGGCGCTCCTGACCGAGTACGCCGGTCGCCCGACACCGCTCACCCTCACCCGCAATTTGACCAAGGGCACCAAGACCCGCCTCTACCTCAAGCGTGAAGATCTGCTGCACGGCGGCGCCCACAAGACCAACCAGGTGCTGGGTCAGGCCCTGCTTGCCAAGCGCATGGGCAAGCACGAGATCATCGCCGAGACCGGCGCCGGTCAGCACGGCGTCGCCACAGCCCTGGCTTGTGCCCTGCTCGGCCTCAAGTGCCGGGTCTATATGGGCGCCAAGGATTGCGAGCGCCAGAAGCCCAACGTATTTCGCATGAAGCTGATGGGCGCCACCGTCATCCCGGTGCACTCCGGCTCCAGCACCCTCAAAGATGCCTGCAACGAGGCACTGCGCGACTGGGCTGCCAACTATGAAACCGCCCACTACCTTCTCGGTACCGCCGCCGGCCCCCACCCCTTCCCCACTATCGTGCGGGAGTTCCAGAAGATGATCGGGGAAGAGGCCAAGGCCCAGTGCTTCGAGAAGGAGGAGCGCCTGCCGGATGCGGTGATCGCCTGCGTCGGCGGCGGCTCGAATGCCATCGGCATGTTTGCGGACTTTATCGACAACCCTGAAGTGCGCCTTATCGGGGTCGAACCCGGTGGTCACGGCATCGAGAGCGGCGAGCACGGCGCGCCGCTGGGTCACGGCAGCAAGGGGGTCTTCTTTGGCATGCACTCCTTCCTGATGCAGGACAACCAGGGCCAGATCCAGGAGTCCTACTCCGTCTCGGCGGGGCTGGACTTCCCCTCCGTCGGCCCCCAGCACGCCCACCTGGCCGCCATCGGCCGCGCCGAGTACCCCTCGGTGACCGACAAGGAGGCGCTGGACGCCTTCCAGGAGCTGGCCAAATCCGAAGGGATCATCCCGGCGCTGGAGTCCTCTCACGCCCTGGCTCATGCCCTCAAGATGGCCCGCAGTGAACCGGAAAAAGAGCAGGTGCTCATCGTCAACCTCTCCGGCCGTGGCGACAAAGACATCTTCACCGTTGCCGACATCTTTGAAAAAGAAGGAACCTTGTCATGAACCGTTACGCTCAACTCTTCTCCCGTCTGGACAAGGCCAATCAGGGCGCCTTCGTGCCCTTCGTGATGCTGGGTGACCCCACCCCCGAACTGTCCCTGGCCATCGTCGATGCCCTGGTCCAAGGGGGCGCCGACGCCCTCGAGCTCGGTATTCCCTTCTCCGATCCGGTGGCGGACGGCCCCACCATTCAGGGTGCCGCCCTGCGTGCCTTTGCCAGCCACACCACCCCGGACGACTGCTTCGGCCTGCTCGCCCGCATCCGCGCCAAGTACCCGCAGCTCCCCATTGGCCTCCTGGTCTACGCGAACCTGGTCTATGTGCGCCACATCGACGGCTTCTACGAGAAGTGCCAGCAGGCGGGGGTGGATTCGGTGCTGGTGGCCGACGTGCCGGTGCAGATGTGCGCCCCCTACAAGGCGGCGGCCGACAAGTTCGGCATCGACAGCATCTTTATCGCCCCGCCCAATGGCGATGCCGAGACGCTCAAGGCTGTTGCCGAGCTCGGCTCCGGTTACACCTATCTGGTGAGCCGCGCCGGCGTGACCGGTGCCGAGACCAAGGCCGGCATGCCGGTGGAGGGGCTCATCAACACCCTGCGCGAGTTCAACGCCCCCCCCGCCCTGCTCGGCTTTGGCATCAGCGAACCGGCCCAGGTACGTGAAGCGATCAAGGCTGGCGCCGCCGGTGCCATCTCCGGCTCCGCCGTGGTGAAGATCATCGAGACCCACCACCAGAACCCGGAGCACATGCTCACCCGCCTCAAGGAGTTTGTGGAAGGGATGAAGGCGGCGACTAATCGATAAGGTTAGGAATAGGGTCAGCTGTCTGTGGACCTGATATGCCAATTCGCATAACCACGTAAAAGGGAGCCTGACAGGCTCCCTTTTCTATTTCCTTGTTCTGTCGCCAACGAGTGCTACTGCTCCTGGAGATTTGCAGCTACTTCAGGACTCAGTCTCTCCATGGCCCAACCATGTCCTCGGTAATAATCCAGCATGTACAGCAAGTCGCGAACGGCTTCGAGCATTTCGCGTACATCTTCGGTTGTTACTGTTTCTTCACGCCCGTGCACTAGGGAAGGTGCGAATAAGTCATATGGCACGAGAGCATTTACTGGTAACCCATTGATATTAAATGACTAAAATTTTCATTTTTTGTTCGTGGGATACTTGTTCGCACTTTCCCAAGCACTTGCGGTTCTTCATCCTCGCTGAACACATGTATGTAACGCATGAACAGCGAAAACATCTGCTTGGGATCATCGAATTGGATTGCCCCAAATTCCTTTAGCGGCGGCTCAAATCTCCACGGATCTAATCGGTAATATGTTTGGAAAAACATTGCGCATCCCCATAAGCCGTTTTTTCACTGAAACCAAAATTATCACTCTGGTTCAGCGAAAGGAAATTTAGGCCATCGCTCGGTGAAGTGAAGTGCAATGCTGCTCTGCAAGCGACATCCTCCCGGCCCCTCGGCCATCCCCCAGACCATCCCTCACCAACTTTTCCTCTCTAAAAAGTGAACTCCTCTACACTTTTTATCTCAACCAGCACCAGGACCTTAAAAAGTGCACTATCGTACACTTTTAATTGCTGTTTGCTCTTACCATGAGTTAAGGTGTAACAACCTACACTTTTTTTCGTGATCATGATGGCAGACGCATCGTTGCAAGCCGGCCCGAAAGAACTGGATCCCGCCTCCCTGGGGCTGGCGATCCGCGAGAGACGCAAGGCCGCCAGGATGACCCAGGAGGTGACGGCCTCACTGTGCGGCATCTCCAAGAAGACCCTGATCAAGATTGAAAAAGGGGGGGATGTCTACCTCTCGACCCTGCTGCAGGTGATGAAGGCGCTGGGGCTGCACTTGCAACTGGTGCAGGAAGTGGGCTCACAGGTAGCGAGCGGCAACAGCCAACCCGAGGTCGGTGATGATGAATGGTTCTGAGCGCCATCGGCTGGAACTTCGGCTGGGTAACCAGCTGATCGGCCATCTCGAGTATGACTCCAGCCAGGATGCGTTTCAGCTCGGCTATACACCTGAGTGGCAGGCGCGTGGCTTCCCGCTCTCCCCCCCACTGGCGCTGGATGGATCGGCCAGCAGTGCCCAGATCCGGGCGTATCTCGGCAACTTGCTGCCTGAAAATCGCGGGCTGGACCATCTGATTGAGGCGCTCTCCGTTTCGCGCAGCAATCTCTTTGCCCTGATCCACGGCATCGGCCGCGATGTCTCCGGGGCTGTCACCTTTACCCTGCCCGCAGAGCCCGACGTCCCCACCCGGTTTCGCCCCATCACCCCAGAGGAGCTGTTGCTGCGCCTCGAACAGCCCGAGATCTGGCCGCTGGAAGTCTGGGATGGTCGCCCCCGCCTCTCGGTTGCGGGTGTGCAGGCCAAGCTCAACCTGCTGCGACTCGAGGGGGCGCTGGGATTTGGCGAGGGCGAGCTCTGTTCCACCCACCTCCTCAAGTTCGAGCATCACCCTCATCTGGTGATCAATGAGTTCGTGACCATGCGACTGGCCGCACTGCTGGGCATGCCGGTGGCGCGGGTCGAACTGCACAGGGTCGGCCAAGGCGATAAGTCCCACCGAAGCTTGCTGGTGGAACGGTTCGATCGGCGCCTTGACGAGGATGGCTTGAGGGTGCGCCGTCGTCACATGATCGATGCCTGTCAGGGGCTGGGGTTTCCCGTCGCCCGAAAATATGAACGCAACTTCGGTGACGGGCGAGACGTGGCCCATATTCGGGAAGGGGTGAGCCTGCCACGGCTGTTCAGTCTCAGCGCACTTTGCGTCAATCCGGCGCAGGCCAGACTGGACATGCTGCAATGGCTGCTCTTCAACCTCTGCGTCAACAATCACGATGCCCACGGCAAGAACTACAGCTTCTTCGTATCAAAAGCAGGGCTGATGCCCACCCCCTGGTACGATCTGGTCAATGTGGGGCTTTACCCCGAGTTCAACCAGCATCTGGCCATGGCCATAGGCGACGAGTTTGCTCCCGAGGCGGTCAACGCATGGCAGTTGCTGGAGATGGCCGAGGCATGCGAGCTGCCCAAACGCCTGTTGCAGCAGACCTTGCACAAGATGGCCAGCGACATACTGCATCAGCTTGATGCCGCCATCGCCCTGGTTGAGACAGACAATCCCGCCGAGCTGGCTTATCTGGCACGTTACAGAGACGACGTTGAGCACCGTTGCCACCATTTTCAGGCGCAGGCGACGCTGTTGCCCGAGCTGCAACTGTAGCCAGACCTTGTCCACCCCCATGGGACGCAACCCGGCCTTGAGCCCATGACGGGCATTGCCTACAATGACCCACTTTTTATCACACTCAGGTAAATAAAATGAGCGACAACAAACCTGCACTGCCCGACCGTCTGGCGGCCAACCCGCGCAGCCCGCACCATGTGGCAGAGTGCTTCGAGCACGAGATCGGCATTCGCGTAAACGGCAAGGAGCGCACCAATGTCGAGGAGTACTGCATCAGCGAAGGTTGGGTGAAGATCCCCTCCCCCAAGGCCAAGGATCGCTACGGCAACCCCATGCTGATCACCGTCAAGGGCACCGTCGAGGCTTTCTACGCCTAAGCGGCCCTGACCGCGCGCCCCGCCGGGCCCGCCGCCATGCTGTTCAGAACACCGGCCTTGCGCCGGTGTTCTGCTGTTGAGGGCGGCCCAAGGTGACAGGCGCCTCTCTCTTTGTTCTCTTTTACCTTCCTGTTTCTTCCTTTCCCTCCCTTTCTTTCGCCTTTTCCTTTTCATCTGGACCCTGATCCGGCTGGCGAGCCGCCTTTGGCATCCAGGCAGGGCGACACTCTTGTCATCCCTGCCGGTTTACCCAGGCCATCACAGCATCACTCACCCTCGGGAGCGCGACTTGCCGCCCTGCCAGCGTTGCAGCGCAGCCCCCGCCAGCACCAGCAGGATGCCGAGCAGATCGCTCGCGGCCAGCCGTCCGGCCAGGGCATCGAGCAGGGCGCCCCCCGCCAGTTGGCCCGTGACGATGAGCAGGGCGCAGGCCAGGGCGCCGATCCGGCCGATGGCCCAACTGCTGATGGCGACGAAGAGCGCCCCCAACACCCCGCCGAGCAGCAGCCAGGGATCGAGACCGGCGAGCCGCTCCCAGGGTGCCCCTTTGAGGATGAGCAGGGCGCCGAGCAGCCCGAAGCCGAGCAGGTGGTTGGCAAGGGACGCCGTCATGGCGCCCCGAGCGCTGGCGAGGCGGCCATTGAGGGTGCGCGACAGGCTCACCGTCACGCCGTTCAGCAGTCCCAGCAGGATCAAGAGGGTCATGGTGTCTCTCCTAATGCAGCACGATGAGCAGGGCGCCGGCCAGCACCAGCAGGGCGGCGAGCGCGTCCTTTCCCGAGGGGCGGCGGCGAGCCAGTCCGAGCCAGCCGAGGCCATCGCACAGGGCCCCAAACAGCAGCTGGCCGAGCAGCAGCAGGGCCAGGGTGCCAGCCATGCCGAGGGGCGAGTTGAGGCAGAGGGCCGCCAGCACCACGGTGAGCGCCCCCGGCAGACCGCCGAGCCAGGCCCAGGGCGGGGCCGCCTCCGGCGTCGAGGGCCTTGGGGAGAGCCACCACAGGAGCCCGGCCACCAGGCTGCCGACCCCGTGGGCCAGCCAGCTCGCGAGCCAGGGGTCGGTGGCGCGGGCCAGGACGCCGTTCTGGGCGATCATCAGCGCCAGCAGCAGGCCGGCGGCGAAGGCGGCCAGGGCACCCAGAGTCTGGCCAAGTGTCTGGCCGAGGGCGGGGCGGCCGGGGCCGCGGTCAACAAGCGGGGGGATCATGGGGTTGCTCCTTGGTTCAACTGACGAGCATGGTAAATTGTTTTTGATTTGGGGATAATCTACCCTCCTGGAACAACATTGTTTCCAAAACGAGAACAAGATGAACCAGGAAGCCTTCGCCCTGCTCCCCGCCTTCGTCGCCGTGGTGGAGTCGGGCACTTTCTCCGGCGCAGCCCGTCAGCTCGGCCTCAGCAAGTCGGTGCTGAGCAAGAAGGTGAGCCAGCTCGAGCAGGCCCTCGGCTGCCAGCTCCTCTATCGCACCACCCGCTCCCTCACCCTCACCGAGGCGGGGGAGCGCTACTTCGAGACGGTGCGCCATGCAGTGCGCCTGGCCAGCGACGGGGAAGATGCCATCGGCGCCCTGCAATCGGCCCCCCGCGGCCTGCTGCGGGTGACGGTGCCCATGGTCTATGGCCGGCGCCACATCGCCCCCCTTGTCCCCGAGTTTCTCGCCCTTCACCCCGAGGTGCAGTTGCAGCTGGAGATGAGCGACGCCCGGCAGGATCTGGTGGCCGAGGGGTTCGACGTGGCGGTGCGCATCGGCGATCTGGAGGATTCGAGCCTGGTCGCCCGCCGCCTCGCCCCCTGTCTCAGCACCCTGTGCGCCGCCCCCGCCTACCTGGCGCAGGCCGGTACGCCCCGCACCCCGGCGGATCTCGAGCGCCACAACTGCCTCTTCTACTCCCTGTTTCGCGGCGGCACCCAGTGGCGGCTGCACGGACCCGAAGGAGAGGTGGCCATCACCCCCAGGGGCAATTTCGAGGTCAACAACAGCGATGCCATTCACACCGCGCTGCTGGCGGGGCTTGGCATCGGCAACATGCCGGACTTCATCGTGGCGCGGGATCTCGCCATCGGGCGGCTGGTGCCCGTCCTGCCAGACCATGCCCTGCCCGAGCACGGCATCTGGTGCGTCTATCCCAAGCGCCGCCACCTGCCCGCCAAGGTGGAAGCCTGGCTGGCCTTCCTGCAGGAACGTCTGGGGCTGCGCTGAGGGGGGTCATCGGGATAACCGGAACGGTTCACGTTTTTTCATCGGGAAGGGAGTAGAGTAGGCAGCAAACCAAGCATCTGTTTTTATTGGAAAAGCATTCAGGGGACGAGCCACGGCATCGCGCCCCGCACCCCAGAGGGAGCCCCATGATGAAGAAAACCGCGATTGCCCTGACCCTCACCAGCCTGCTGACGCTGCCGCTCGTTGTCTCATCCGATGCCTGGGCCGCCCCGGTGCGCTCCCTGCAAAAGGAGCAGAATTACGAGCAGTTCATCAGCAAGCGCCAGGTGGTGGATCAGCTGCTGGCAGACGCCGCCCGCATCTTCCACTCCACTGCCCGGGTCTCCGATGCGGGCTTCACCGCCAAGATGCCGAGCAACATGGAGCAGGTGACCACCCTGTTGCTGGAGGCCCACCAGCTCGAGCCCTATCGCACCGATCTGCTCATCTCGGCGGCCAACGCCCAGATCTACAACGGCAACGTGGACAGGGCCATCGCCCTGTTCGAGCAGGCCCTCACCGCCGCCCCGGACGATCTGGACATCAACACCTATCTGGCCACCTGGCAGCGCTTCAAGGGCAACCAGGCCAAATCCGATGGCTACCTCAAGCGGGTCGGCGAGCTCAATGCCGGTCGCGCCGCCGACTTGCAGCGACTATTCGCCACCGTGGACAGGGTGGTCGCCACCCCCCTCAAGGAGCGTCAGGGACGGGGCGAGAAGAAGGGGCGCCGCGCCATCGTCACCCTGGGCTATGCCCTCAATCCCGATGGCTCCATGCACGACATCCTGCTGGGACGCCTCGAGACCACCCGCGCCCTGGCCCAGGCAGATCCGGCAGCCCTCGTCATCCTCACCGGCGGCGTGCCCCAGAACCGCCAGACCGAGGGCAAGCTGATGGCGGACTGGCTGGCGAAAAAGGGCATCGACCGCTCCCGTATCATCGAGGAGAACTACGCCACCAGCACGGTGGAGAACGCACTCTACAGCGGCTATGCCCTCGCCCGCCACGAGATTGAGTTCGCCACCCTGGTGAGCTCGGCGAGCCATGTGCGCCGGGGCCAGACCCTGCTGGAAATCGCCTGCTGGCAGAGCGGCCCGGCGAACATCCGCATCGACAGCGTCGCCTACCCGGACAAGCCCCTCTCGGCCCTGGCCAAGGCAAGCCCGGAGGAGCTGCTTGGCATCTACCGGGACGCCCTGCGCACCTATGGCCTGTGGAGCTACCGCTCGGCCCCGCTGGTGGAGCGCTGATCCCCCGGCATGGCGCCCAGCAAAAAGCCCGCCGGCTGGCGGGCTTTTTCATCATCTGACGGGCCTGGGTGTTGCTATCGGCTCTTGCGCTCCGGCCACCAGGGTGAAGCCCCGATGGTCGGTCTCAGCCCTTGAGCTCCAGCACGGTGGTGAAGCCTCCGAAGATCATGCGGGCGCCATCAAACGGCATGGTCTGGTGCAGGGGATTGGCGGGGTCCATCCTGGGGTCCTGCATCATCTTGCCCATGGCGTCGTCCCGCACCGCCTTGCTCGGCCACTCCACCCAGGAGAAGACCACGGTTTCATCCTCCCTGGCCGCCACCGCCCGGTAAAAGTCGGTCTGCTTGCCGTGAGGCACGTCGTCCCCCCAGCACTCCAGCACCCGGGTGGCGCCGTATTCGAGGAAGATGGGGTCAAACTGCCCCGCATGATCGATCAGGGCCTGCTTGTTGGCCGTCGGCACGGCGAGCACGAATCCGTCCACGTATGACATCAGAGGTTCCTCCTGTGAGTGAGGATCTCAGCATAGCAGCCGCCCATCAGCCCGCGCTCTGCGCCACCCCGCGCAGCCAGCCATCACAACGAGACCAGCCGCTCCAGATCGCTGCGGGTCAGGCGCTTGCTGTCCACCTTCACGTAGAGGGAGTGCTCCTCGCACACCAGCAGCACGTCGATCACCCCCTCGCAGGCGCGGATCCGCTGCTCCAGGGCCGGGGTGGCCTCGACCCCTTCCGGCAGCACGATGCGCAGGCTGCTCACATAGGGGGGCTCGGCCATGGTGAGGCTCACCCCGAGCCAGGCGAGGGCCAGGGCGGCGCAACCGCCAAACACCAGGGGGCCACCCCCCAGGCTGTAGAGCAGGCCGCCGAGACTGCCGCCGATGGCAACCCCGAGGAACTGACTGGTGGAGTAGACCCCCATGGCGGTGCCCTTGTAGCCCGGCGGGGACTCCTTGCTGATGAGAGACGGCAGCAGTGCCTCCATCACGTTGAAGCCGATGAAGAAGAGCTGCAACCCGGCGAGCAGACCCCACAGCTGCTGGCCGCTCTGCCAGAGCACCAGCTCGGCGGCCAGCATCACCACCACGCACCCGATGAAGACCCGCTTCATCTGGCGGTGCTTCTCGGCATAGATGATGAGGGGCACCACGCTCACGAAGGCGATCAGCATGGTGACCAGATAGGCCTGCCACTGGCTGTCACGGGGCAGGCCCGCACGTTCCAGCAGGGGCGGCAGGGCTACGAAGCTCGACATCAGCAGGGTGTGGACGCAGAGGATGCCGAGGTTGAGTTTGAGCAGGCGAGGGTTGGTGAGCACGGTACGAAAGCTGCCTCGCACCATGGCGGACTCGCGATTTTGCAGGTGGGCCGCCGGGGTCGGCACCACCCAGAGCACCATGGCGATGGCGGCCAGGGCCAGCAGGGCGATGAGCCAGAAGAGGCCGGACAAGCCCAGGGCATGGGTGATGAGGGGGCCGGTCACCATGGCGATGGCGAAGGTGATGCCAAAGCTCACCCCGATGAAGGCCATCGCCTTGGTGCGATTCTGCTCCCGGGTGAGATCCGACAGGAGCGCCATGACGGCGGCGGAGATGGCGCCGCTCCCTTGCAGGGCGCGCCCGACGATGACCCCCCAGATGGCGTCGCTCAGGGCGGCGATGACGCTGCCAAGGGCAAACATCAGCAGGCCGCCAACGATGAGGGGCTTGCGCCCCACCTTGTCGGAGAGCAGGCCGAAGGGGATCTGGAACAGGGCCTGGGTCATGCCGTAGATGCCGATGGCAAGCCCGATGAGCGCCTCGGAGGCGCCCGCCAGGGACATGCCGTAGGTGGTCAGCACCGGCAGCACCATAAACATGCCGAGCATGCGCAGCGAGAAGACGGAGCCGAGCGCCCAGGTCGCGCGTCGCTCGCCCCTCGTCATGGTGAAATCATTCATGAGGGCCTCGATGAGTCAAAAAGAAGAGAGAAAGAAAGGGGTGACAGGCGCCCGGCCGCCCCGAAAAATCGGCGATGCCCCTCGCAGGGCGGCGCCCATAATAGCAGAGCCGGGAAGATTCCCGGCTCTGGATTTCATGCATTTCAGGGGTGCAGTTCACACTATCAGGGCAGCATGCTCACCAATACAGGCGCTGCGTCCGGCTGGAAGTCCACCGACATCATCACGCTCAGGCAAGTAATGGTGACGATGGAGAACATGAACAGCTTGCGCGCCCAGAGGGAGTCGTCCACCGCCGCCTTGTAGCCCGACAGCGCCATCCCCAGCCACCAGACGCTCACCGCGGTGGCCACCACCAGATACTTGTAACCGGCGTAGCCGCCGAGGAACAGCATCAGGGTCGGCACCATGAACGCCAGGATGTAGAGGGTGATGTGGAGCTTGGCCACCGGGATACCCTTCACCACCGGCAGCACCGGGATGTTGGCGGCCTGGTAGTCCTTGAAGCGGAAGATGGCGATCGCATAGGAGTGCGGCATCTGCCACAGGCTGAAGATCGCCAGCAGGATCAGGGCCCCCGAGTCGAACTGCCCGCTCACCGCGCAGTAGCCGATGACCGGCGGCGCGGCGCCGGAGAGGCTGCCGACCAGGGTGCCATAGACCGAGTGGCGCTTCATGTAGAGGCTGTAGACCCCCACATAAACCAGGAAGCCCAGCACCGCCAGCAAGGCGGCCAACGGATTGGCCGCAAAGTAGAGCAGTGCAATGCCCGCAACGCCCAGCGCCGTCGCATACCAGAGGGAGACACCGGGGGCGATGAGCCCCCGCACCAGGGCGCGGTTCTTGGTGCGCTCCATGATGCAGTCGATGTCCCGGTCGATGTAGTTGTTGAACACGCAACCGGAGGCCACCACCAGTGACACCCCCACCATGGTCAGGATGAACAGGGGCACATCCAGGCTCCCCTTCGAGGCCAGCAGGAATCCCCCGATAACCGAGATGAGGTTGCCGAAGATGATGCCCGGCTTGGTCACTTGCAGGTATTGCTTCATCATCATCAACCCGCTCAGTGAACCATCATGTTGATGTTGAGGTTGTACATGATCCACAGGGAACCCACGACCACGATGGCGATGATGAGCACGGTAAAGACCAGTGCCACCAGGTTCCAGCGCTCCTCGGAGGAGGTGTTCATGTGCAGGAAGTAGACCAGGTGAACGAAGATCTGCACCACCGCCATGGCCACCACGGTGCCGAGCACCACGGCGTGGGAGGCGGAGCCGTCCATCACCATCCAGAACGGCACGGCGGTCAGGATGAGTGACAGCACGAACCCGATCATGTAGGACTTGACGCTGCCGTGGCTGGCGCCGTGATTGTCAACGGAATGACTCATTTACATGACCCCCATCAGATAGACCACGGTGAAGACGCAGATCCATACCACGTCGAGGAAGTGCCAGAACAGGCTCAGGCACATCAGGCGAGTGCGGTTGCGCTCGGTCAGCCCCTTCTTGGTGATCGACACCATCATCACGATGATCCAGACCAGGCCGCTGGTCACGTGGATACCGTGGGTCCCCACCAGGGTGAAGAAGGCAGAGAGGAAGCCGCTGCGATCCGGGCCCGCCTCGTGCACGATCAGGTGATGGAACTCGTAGATTTCCATCGCGATGAAGCCGGCACCCAGCAGGAAGGTGACGAACAGCCAGATGTTGACCGCCGCGACCTTGTTCTTGTTCATGGCCAGCATGCCGAACCCGAAAGTGATGGAGCTCAGCAGCAGCAGCATGGTTTCGGCGAACACGAACGGCAGTTCGAAGATGTCCTTGCCGGTGGGGCCGCCGGCAGTGCCGTTGACCAGGACCGCATAGGTCGCGAACAGGGTCGCGAACAGGATGCAGTCACTCATCAGGTAGATCCAGAAACCGAATACCTTGGTGGCACCGGCATCGTGGTGCCCATCCTCATGGGCACCGTGAGAGTGATGTAGTACGTCAGTCGCCATGGAATTAAGCCACCTTGTTGATGTTGTCGAAATGCTGACCTTCGATGCGCTCGATCTCGTCAACCTGTACGTAGTAGTCCACATCGTCGTTGAAGCTGTGGATGATCCAGGTGGCGATCATGCCGATGAAGCCGGCGATGGCCATCCACCAGATGTGCCAGATCATGGCAAAGCCGAACACCACGCTGAAGGCGGCGATGATGACACCGGCACCGGAGTTCTTCGGCATGTGGATGGGGGCATACTGGGCAGGCTTCTTGTAAGCGCTGCCGTCAGCCTTGGCTTCCCAGAAGGCGTCCAGACCGGTGACCTTCGGCTCGATGGCGAAGTTGTAGAACGGCGGCGGAGAGGACGTCGCCCACTCCAGGGTACGGCCACCCCAGGGATCGCCGGTCAGGTCGCGGTTCTTCTCGCGGTCGCGGATGCTGACCACGATCTGGATGACCTGGCACAGCACGCCCAGGGCAATCAGGCCGGCGCCGCAGGCGGCGACCACCAGCCAGCCGTGGAACTCGGGATCGATGTTCTGGCTGACACGACGGGTCATGCCCATGAAGCCCAGCACGTAGAGCGGCATGAAGGCCACGAAGAAGCCGGTGATCCAGCACCAGAAGGCACGCTTGCCCCAGACGTCATCCAGCTTGAAGCCGAACGCTTTCGGGAACCAGTAGGTGATACCGGCGAAGCAGCCGAACACCACGCCGCCGATGATGACGTTGTGGAAGTGGGCGATGAGGAACAGGCTGTTGTGCAGCACGAAGTTGGCGGCTGGCACGGAGAGCAGTACCCCGGTCATGCCACCCACGGTGAAGGTGATGATGAAGCCGACGGTCCACAGCATAGGCGAGGTGAACTCGATGCGACCGCGGTACATGGTGAACAGCCAGTTGAAGATCTTCACCCCGGTCGGGATGGAGATGATCATGGTGGTGATGCCGAAGAAGGCATTCACGTTGGCGCCGGACCCCATGGTGAAGAAGTGGTGCAGCCAGACGATGAACGACAGCACGGTGATTGCCACGGTCGCCCACACCAGGGAGGTGTAACCGAACAGCTTCTTCTTGCAGAAGGTCGCCACCACTTCGGAGAAGATCCCGAACACCGGCAGCACCAGGATGTACACCTCGGGGTGACCCCAGGCCCAGATCAGGTTGATGTACATCATCATGTTGCCACCCATGTCATTGGTAAAGAAATGGGTACCCAGGTAGCGGTCTGCGGTGAGCAGGGCGATGGTGACGGTCAGGATCGGGAAGGAGGCGATGATCAGGATGTTGGCACACAGGGCGGTCCAGGTGAAGACCGGCAGGCGCATCATGGTCATGCCAGGGGCACGCATGCGGATGATGGTGGCGAAGAAGTTCACGCCGGTCAGCAGGGTCCCCAGACCCGAAATCTGCAGACTCCATATCCAGTAATCGACCCCGACCCCGGGACTGAACTCCAGCCCCGACAAGGGCGGATAGGCCAGCCAGCCGGTCTGGGCGAATTCACCGACCCCGAGGGAGACGTTGATCAGCACCACGGCCGCGGCAGTGAACCAGAAGCTCAGGTTGTTCAGGAAGGGGAAGGCCACATCACGGGCACCGATTTGCAGCGGCACCACGATGTTCATCAGACCGATCACCAGCGGCATGGCCACGAAGAAGATCATGATGACGCCGTGGGCGGTGAAAATCTGGTCGTAGTGATGGGCGTTCAGGTAGCCTTCGCCACCCCCGGAGGCGATGACCTGCTGGCCACGCATCAGCACGGCGTCGGCAAAGCCACGCAGCAGCATGACCATGCCCAGAATGAGATACATGATACCGAGGCGTTTGTGGTCGACCGAGGTCAGCCACTCTTTCCACAGATATTGCCACTTGCCGTAGTAAGTGATGAGACCGGCGATGGCCAGGCCCCCCAGAATGATACCGGCTATCGTGACCATGATGATGGGTTCATGGTACGGAATAGCCTCGAGTGTCAATTTTCCAAACATCGATTATTCCTCGGATCCTGCTTTCACACTCTTGTCGGCCGACATGGCCATGTGTCCGGCATGGGCGTCATGGTTCATGGCCTGGTTCTCCATGGCGTCCTCTTGCGAGGCCTCATGGTTCATCCCTTCGTGGTCCATGGCACCCGCTTTCGGGGCGGCGTCATGGTTCATGGCCTCGTGGTTCATGCCCTCGTGATCCGCGGAGCCCGCAACCGGGGTGGCGTGACCACCATGGGACATGCCGCCCATGAACTTGTTGATGATGTTGACGAACAGCTTGGGATCGGCGCTGGCGAAGTACTCCACCGGGTGGTTTTCGCTCTTTTTGGCCAGGGCATTGAACTCACCCAGGGTGTTCAGGGCCTTGGAAGAGGCCTTCACCTTGGCTACCCAGGCGTCGAAACCGGCTTGATCCTGGGTCGCGATGGCCTTGAACTTCATGCCGGAGAAACCGGCACCGCTGTAACCGCCGGAGATGCCCTTGTACTCGCCCGCCTCGTTGGCAATCAGGTGCAGCTTGGTCTGCATGCCGGCCATGGCGTAGATCTGGCCGCCCAGTTGCGGGATGAAGAAGGAGTTCATCACGGTGTCGGAGGTCACCCGGAAGTTGACTGGGGTGTTGACCGGGAAGGCCAGCTCGTTGACCGACGCAATGCCCAGCTCCGGATAGACGAACAACCACTTCCAGTCCAGAGAAATGACATCCACCTGAACCGGTTTGACGTCCGATTCCAGCGGCTTGTAGGGGTCGAGGGAGTGGGAAGTTTTCCAGGTGATCACCGCCAGGATGACGATGATGATGACGGGTACAGTCCAGACGACTGCCTCAATCTTGTTGGAGTGGGCCCAGTCCGGCGCATAGGTGGCACTTGTGTTGGACGCCCGGTATTTGTAGGCGAACGCCACCGCCATGACAATCACGGGCACCACCACGATCAGCATCAAGCCGAGTGCGGTGAGTATCAGTGACTTCTGCTCCATACCGACCTGCCCCTTGGGGCTCATCAGTGCCATGTCGCAGCCACTCAGCAAGCTGGCGGTCGCGAGCAGCAGCAAAGCGCCCAAGCCCCTCTTCACATCAAAGAGTCTCATGCAATGTCCTCATCTTTTGAAGGCTTATTGGTATAAAAAAATGCAGCATTTTATTGCATCAGACCAGCATGTGAACAACATGAAAAATTAATCCCAAAAATGTTCAAAAGGTGATGGAAAGCGGTATCAGATGTTAATCCCTTGACAATGACCAATTTATTCAAGTTACACCGCGGCAATTCATCTTCCGTTAATCTTTCGCGCCACCAAAAGTGACCACCAATTAACCAAAAAGATCCATCTGGTCTGTTTTTAACCCGCTATTGCGATCAAAAAAGAGCCATACAGCCCCTTTTCGACTCACAGGTCATTTCTCCACACCTTGATCTGGATGGGTATTTTTCGGGGAAGATTAAAAAAATAATTAATCAAACGAATGTGTGATTAACTTCCCGTCCCCCGACAACGGTCGCAACCCCTGGCGCCAGAAGGCACACTTCGTAACAAAACGGGCCCTTGTGCGGGTCCGTTGACAATCGTTTTCTCTCCCTCACTCGGAGTCGGAGTCAGGAGTGATCGTGTTCCATCCGGGTCGCCACGGCGATCCGGTTCCAGGCGTTGATGGTGACCACCTGCATCAGACACTGGGCTAGCAGGGTTTCCCCCAGTTGGGCCAGCGCCGCCTCATAGGTCTGCACCGTGAGCCCCTTGTCGGCGATCAGGGTCACCTCGTCGGTCAGGGCCAGCACCGCCCGCTCCCGGGCGTCGAACAGCGGCGACTCCTGCCAGGCGGCCAGCGCCAGCAGACGCTGGGCGCTCTCCCCGTGCTTCATCGCCACGTCGGAGTGCATCTCGATGCAGTAGGCGCAGCCGTTGATCTTGACATCCTCCCCCACCTTAGCGCTTCGCGTCACAGGAGGGGGATTCCCATTACTGGGTGATAGCTGCTCGCGCAGTACCGGGTTCCTGCTTCATCGGGCGGCCTGATTGCACCACGCCTCCACAGGCTAAAACGGCGTGTCCCGCCGCTAAAATATTGCGAGCGCCGTTCACATCGGCGTTCGCCTCATAACCACACGCAGCGCATTTAAACTGGCTTTGCGTCTGGCGGTTATCCTTCGCAGTATGCCCACAACAGGCGCACTGCTGGCTCGTGTAGGCCGGGTTTATCGCCAACACCTGACCGCCTCGCCATGCCTGCTTGTATTCGAGCTGGCGGCGCAGCTCAAACCAGCCCTGATCTAATATCGAACGATTCAGCCCTGATTTTGCCCGGACGTTGCGCCCCGGCTGGCTGGTCGTGCCCGCTGCTGATTTTGACATGCTGGCAACCTTCAAATCCTCAATGACGATCATCGCGTGGTTTTTGCTGATAGTCGTTGTGACCTTGTGAAGGTAATCGCGGCGGCTATTGGCGATATGTGAGTGCAGCCGCTGGATCTTGGCTTTTTGTTTCTTCCAGTTGCTGCTGAACTTTACCTTTTTGCTCAACTGGCGTTGGAGCCTTGCCAGCTTGGTCTGATTGGTTTTGAAGCTGTTGACGGGCTCAAACACCGTGCCGTCTGACAGGGTTGCGAGCTTGGCGATCCCCGCATCTAGCCCGACCATTGAGCCGGAGGGGTGAATTGGCTCAAGCGTCTCCTGCTCGACCTGAAAGGAGATATACCAGTGCCCGGCTGCTTGGCTGACGGTCGCGTTTTTAATTTTCCCTTCAACTGGCTGGGACTGACGGAACTTGACCCACGCCAGCCCGGCAGGCAGCTTCACGCGACCCTTTTCAAGGCGGCAATACTTGTCGAAGTTGACGAACCGGATAGCGTCGCGGTTGTCGCTTTTTTTCTTGAATACGGGTGCCTTGGCGACGAGTTTCTTATCAAAGCAGCGCATCCACGCGCCATGCAAATCCTTGAGCTTCTGCTGGAGGTTGTCGGTATATGCCTCGGCCAGAAAGGCCATTTCTGGGTCTTTCTTCCAACTGGTGAGCATCCTGTTCAGCTCAAAGGCAGAAGGCAGTTTTTCGCCAGCATCCAGAATGCGTTTGGTTTCTGCCAGCCCGTGATTCCAGACATAACGAGCACAACCGCCCAACTGGCGCAGGCGTTGCGCTTGTTGTTCGGTCGGTTCGAGTCGGAATTTGTAGGCTTTCAGAATTTGCATTTAGCGCTCAGTGTGTAGCATTATTGCCATATCTATTAAGCCCGATTGAGTGACAGAATGCAATTCACTAAAATTAATAAATCACGCCATGCGGCCTACGTTTTGCACGTACACTTGGTGTTTATCACCAAGTATCGAAAGCCGATACTGGGGGATCTGCATCACGCTTCCTTCGGTCAGTGTGCGGCAGAGGTTTGCAGAGATTTTGGTGCGGAACTGAAAGAGTGTGACGGAGAGGCTGATCATGTTCACATGCTGATAGAGTACGCGCCAACGGTGCAGCTATCGGTACTGGTGAACTCGTTAAAGGCGGTCACATCAAGGCGACTGCGTAATGAATTTCTGGACTTGAGAGGTGCTTACAGCAAACCCGTACTCTGGTCACGCTCTTACTTTGCGGGCTCTTGCGGCGGAGCACCGTTGGAGGTGATCAAGCAATACATTCAAAACCAGCGGGGCTGACGCCCCGGCGAAATTCCCCTCCCACCTACGTCGGAGGGAGTCCCCTTTCGCATTTAAGATGGACCCCGGATGGGGCGGTGAGCTGATTGTTCACTTTTTCATTTTTGATTAGAATATCGTCATAACCTGCAACAGTTTTGCGTTTATCGCAAAGGTGAATCCATGCTGGATCGCATCCGCATCCTGGCCCAGGTGGTGGAATCGGGCAGTTTCTCCCGTGCCGCCCGCGCCCTCAACCAGGCCCCCTCCTCCGTGACCCGTGCCATCGACGCCCTGGAGCAGCAGCTCGGGATCCCGCTCTTCAAGCGCAGCACCCGCCAACTGGTGCTGACCGAGCAGGGCGCCTATTTTCTCGCCCGCTCCCTGCCCCTGCTGGAGGAGGCGGATCAGCTGGTGCAATCCCTGCAACCCCTCTCGGTGGCGCCAGAGGGGCCGCTGCGGGTCTCGGTGTTCGAGAGCTTCGGCGCGTCCTGGCTCTCTCCCCGCCTGCCCGACTTCCTCGCCCGCTACCCCGGGGTGCGCCTGGAGGTTGCGCTGGACAACCGCATGGTGGATCTCGATGCCGAGAACGTGGACGTGGCGGTGCGCATCGGCAAGCCCGCCGACAGCAGCCTGCACACTCGTCATCTGCTCACCAACCGCTCGCTGCTGGTCGCCTCCCCCACCTATCTGGCCCGCCATGGCGAACCCGCCCATCCCGCCGAGCTGGCCCACCACAACTGCCTTATTCGCGGCCATGGGCGCCAACGCCAGCACTGGTATTTCCAGCAGGGCACGGAGCGCGAGAAGGTGGCGGTGCAGGGCAACCTTACCTCGGTCGGGGGCACGCCCCTGCTCTGCGCCGCTCTCGCGGGGTGCGGCGTGCTGCTGCTGTCGAGCTGGATGGTGCAGCAAAGCATCGACGAGGGCACCCTGCTGCCGCTGCTGCCAGAGTGGCTCGCCTCCCCCTACGAGGATCGCCAGGACGAGATCCACGCGGTGTTTCGTGGCGGCCGCTTCCTCAAACCCCAGACCCGCGCCTTCATCGACTTTCTGGTCGAGGCGATCAGGCCCCTGCAAGGGCCGCGCTGACCGCAACATGGCCTCCTGGCGAAGCGCTGAAAACGCAGACGCCGGGCACAGGGCCCGGCGTCTGGAAATGAGGGTCGCCACGGCGACCGCTCAGCGTGATTTTCGCCCGTCAGGGCTCGGGGAGAGCCCCCGGTAATCCCCGTAGGGGAAGATGTTGCGCAGGCGCTGGGCCACGGGCTCGGGGATGGAGCGGGAGAAGACCAGCCTCACCCCGTTGCCGTCCCGCAGGCCCAGGATGCGCCCGCGCACCGCCTCATGGTGCAGGATCTGGGTCGCCTGGGTCACAAAGCGCGGCGGCACCGAGCCCCGCTTCACCACCACCTTGCCCGGCGCGAGCCGGACCTCGAACAGGGCGCCGCGCCCCAGCGTCATCAACCACCCGATCAGGGCTATCGCCACCAACAGAGACAACCAGGCCATTGCGTCTTCCTCCCGTCAACCCGATGTTCGCCAGTATAACCGGGGGCGCCCCATCATGACCCGGCCGCCATCACGCTTTCACTCACTGCCGGGCCTTATCGGCGCCCCTTGCCCCAGGCCACCAGGGTATCCCGATAGAGGGCGAGCAGGGCCTGATCCCGCACCGCGACCCCGACCTGCTGGGCCGGGCAGTGGGCCCACTCGTCATGGGGATGGCGGGTGTCGTCAAACTTTTGCAGGGTATGGCCGATGGCGGGCCCCTCGGTGATGACCCGCACCGGCCCCTTGCGCAGGGTGAACAGCGCAGGATCGATCACATAGGCGATGGCGGAGGGATCGTGCACATGGCACCCCGCCATGCCGATGCGCTCGGAATAGAAGCGCAGGTAGAAGCGGCTGACATCCCACAGGAAGCGGCCCGGCTCCCCCGCATCGTCCCGCAGGGCATCCAGATAGTCGGCGGTGAAGATGCTCTGCTGGGTGACGTCGAGCCCGATGATCACCAGGGGCCAGGGGGCGGTGAAGACCCGGTCCGCCGCATCGGGATCGTCGTGGATATTGGCCTCGGCATAGGGGGTCACGTTGCCGCGATGGCCGTTGACGCCAAAGGCACCGCCCATCACGACCACTTCTTTCACCAGGGCGGCTACTTCGGGGGCCGCCTCGAGCGCCAGCGCCAGGTTGGTGAGGGGACCGATGGTCACCAGGGTGATCTCGCCGGGATGGGCCTTCACCGTCTCGACGATGTATTGCCAGGCCGGGCGGGGATCCGGGATGAGGGTCACCTCCCCCGCCTGGACGTCGCCAAAGCCGCTCGGGCCGTGCACCACCGTCGTCGGCCCCACGGGCTCGCGCAGCAGCGGCGCGGCGGCGCCCCGGGCCACGTCCGCCTTCATGCCATATTTTTGCTTGAGCCAGAGGGCGTTGCGGGTGCCATTTTCGATGGTGGCATTGCCAAACACCGTGGTGATGGCGAGCAATTCGATGGCAGGGTGCGCCTCGGCAAACAGAATGGCCATGGCATCGTCGATGCCGGGATCGGTATCCAGAATGATCTTGTGGGTCATGGGTCCTCCGTGAAACGGGCTGCCAGTGTAGCGGGCCGCCGCCGCTTTGACAGCACCGGGATCACAACCTCGGGGTTTCCTTTGCATCAGGCATGCTGGCGGGAACACTCGCCCTTGGGGTCAGGGCAGGGTCACTCGGAAGGGGCGACCACGGCCTCCTCTCCCCTGGCGGTGCGTTTCAGTTGCCCCATGAATTGCTTGAAATGGGGGAGAAACCCCTTGAACAGCTCCTCTTTGCGATGCTGCATCATGACTTCGCCAAACAGCTTCAACCCGACGATAAACGCCTGATGTTCCTGCTCCGACATGGCCAGCTTCCCCTTGCTGAGCGCCAGGATGGCAAAGATGTCGTCGTGATTCTGGCAGTCGAACTGCAACTGGGGCACCTCGCGGTCCAGCGCCTGGACCTGTACACGATAGGTGTGTGGCATCTTTCATCTCCTCTCGGGCTGGGCTTTTGCCCATATGGTTGATAAAATCAATTAAACCCCTTTAAGTTGACTTTATCAACCATGAAGTTGTCAAACCGCCTCTTCCGGATCCTCGATCAGTACAAAATCGCCATGACGCAGCATTTCCGGGCACAGCAGATCGCCCTTAGCCCCCTCCATTACAAGGTGCTGCAACTGATCCATGCGCTGGATCCCGCCACGCCGCAGCTCATTGCGCAGCGGTCGGGCCGCGACAAGGCGCAGGTGACGCGCCTGCTGCAGGAGATGGAGAAACAGGGGCTCATCGAGAAGCGGCCCCATCCCACTGACAGACGCAGCATCTGTCTGGCCTTGACCCCGCTGGCCTGCGAGCGGGTCAACCAGGGGGAGCAGGAGGCCGCAAGGCTCGACGAACGGCTGTGTTCCCTGCTGACGCCGGCGGAGATAGCGCAGTTGCAGCAACTGCTGGACAAGATAGAAAAAGGGCTTGAGTCGACCGATTAGGGTCAGCGTCAGGGGGTCCGCTGCCTGATTTGTGGCCAACCAGCGCGGCCTGCGCTGGCGGCGCCTTGTGAGCCACTCCCGGAGATGGTATCACTGGCCCCACTCTCCCCTTCCCGCCGAGGCGCCATCGTGATCACCCTGATTAAAGAGTCCGACCAGTTGAAAATGCCCTGGAAGAACAGGCAGGGCACCACGGCCCAGATCCTGATCTCCCCCCCTGGTTCGACCCTGGACAAGCTCGACTTTGACTACCGGCTGAGCTCAGCCCCCATCAAGGAAGCGGGGAGTTTCTCCCGCTTTCCCGGCTACCAGCGCATCCTGCTGCCCGTCAGCGGTGCCGGTTTCGTGCTCAACGGCCACCCCTACGCCACCTTCGAGGCAGCCCACTTCAGCGGGGATGACGAGACCCGCTGCGAGCTGCTGAAAAAAGAGGTGACGGATCTCGGGCTCATCTACCACCCGGCGCGCATCAGCGCCAACGTGCGGGTGCTGAACCTGCCCTTCCCCCTCAGCCTCACCCTGGAGACGGACAAGTGCTACCTCTGCCACCTGCTGGAGGGCCAGCTCACCGTGCAGGGGCAACAGGTCGCACCGGGAGAGACCCTGGTGGTGCAAGGGGAGGATAGCATCCGCTTCGAGTGCGGCAAGAAGACCACCCTCGCCTTCTTTACCCTGCAGCCCAAGCAGGCCGCCGTTTAACGCCGAGGGGCACGGCCCCCGCTGTCGAGGCAGGCCTGCATGGTGTCATAGGGGGTATAGTGCCTGGTGCGGCTGTAGTAGGTGCCGCCCTTGGGGTGACAGATGCCGCTCCGGCTCTTCTTCACCGGGGGCTCGGCGGCCAGCGCGATGGCACACAGCAGCATCAGGCAACAGCCAAGCATCCATTTCACTGCGTTCATGCTCTCTTTTCCGAAGGGGCGTAGGCGGGCCACTGGCCCATTTGCGGCCTATTCTACGCCGCTCATCTCCTTGCCACCCCAGACCAGATCATGAAAGCACCGCGACGCAGCGCAAGCGAAGACAAAAAAGCCGGGCCCCTCCCGGCTTTTGCTTGTGCTGGCGGCGACACGACCCTTGGCACTACCCCACCTTGAAGCTGCCCTTCATCAGGGCGAAGTGGCCCGGGAAGGAGCAGAAGAAGGTGAGATCCTTGCCCGCCAGGCCGTCGGTCTTGAAGGTGACGCTGGTGCTCTCGCCGCCCCCCACCAGCTTGGTGTGGGCCAGGATCCTGGGGTCATCCTTGGGCAGGTAGTCGTGATCGACCCCGGCGCTCATGCCGGCGGTGGCGATGGCCTGATAGTCGGCGGTGTTGGCCAGCACCCAGTTGTGGCCCATGTTGGCCACCGGCAGCTTGCCCGTGTGATTGAGGGTCACCGTCACCTCCTTGCAGGTGGCCGGCACGCTCATCCCCGTCTGGTTGAACTGCATGGCGTCATTGCCTTCGATCACCAGTGCGCACTCGTCGGCCAGGACCGGGGTGGCGAGGGAGCCAAGAAGCAGCAGGGTTAACACCTTTTTCATCACGTTCTCCTTTGATTGACGAAGGATGACAGCACAGGCATCTCGCCCCCGTGGGCGCGACCCGCAAAGATGCTGTCAGGATCGATCTTCATTGTATTCAAATGTCACCGAAGGACGACCGCTTTTGGGCCAGCCTGCGAGCCCGGTCACTTCTTTTCTCCCGACCCCGGGCCCAAAGCGGGTTGATCAAATTCCCCTCCGGCTTAATTATTTGCGGCCTTCCCGCCCACGGCCACTCGCCAACACCACAGCCGTTGGCTAAGCTGCTCCCCCGTCGATGACTCCCGCGAGAATGAGAGATGAAGTTCCCCTTTGCGCCTGCGCTGGCGCGCACCCTGCTGCTCTCCCTGATCCTGCTGCTTGGCGCCTGCCAGCCGGCCCCGACCCAGACCCGCATCCAGGGAAACACCATGGGCACCTATTATGCGGTGACCCTGAGCGACCCCTTCCCCGGCGGACAGGAGGCACTGCAACAGGAGGTGGAGGCGCTGCTGGCACGCCTGAACAAGGAGATCTCCACCTATGATCCGGGCTCCCTCATCTCCCGCTTCAATCAGGGAACGGGGCTGCCCCCCCAGGTCATCCCGGCCACCATGGCGAAGATTGTGCAACAGGGCATTGACGCCGGGCACCTCACCCGGGGGGTTCTCGATGTCACCGTGGGCCCCCTGGTCAATCTGTGGGGATTCGGGCCGGACAAGCGCCCGGTCAGGCGGCCCGGCGCAGAGCAGATCGCCAAGGCGCGGGAGCGGGTCGGCATCGACAAGCTCACCCTGACCCCCGAGGGGGATCACTTCCTGCTCGGCAAGGCCATCCCAGATCTCTATCTGGATCTCTCCACCCTGGGCGAGGGGGCGGCCTCCGACGAGATAGCCGGGCTGCTGGAGCAAAAAGGGGTCCACAACTACCTCATCGAGGTGGCGGGGGCGGTGCGCAGCAAGGGGCACAACGACAAGGGCAATCCCTGGCGGGTGGCCATCGTCGAGCCCTCTGACAGACCGGGCGCCATCGAGGACGTGGTGACCCCGAGCGGCATGGCGGTGAGCACCGCTGGCAGCTATCGCAACTATTACGAGCTCGACGGCAAGCGCTACTCCCACATCATCGATCCCGCCACCGGCGAGCCCGTGACCCACAAGCTGGTCTCCGCCACCGTCATCACCCCCACGGCCCTGGAGGCCGATGCCCTCGACACCGCCCTCATGGTGATGGGCCCCGAGCGGGCGATGGCCTTTGCCAGGGAGCACAAGCTGGCGGTCTATCTCATCGAGAAGACCGCCACGGGCTTTGCCGCCAGCCACACCCCCGAGTTTGCCCCCTATCTGGTGCGCACACAGCCCTGAATGACGAGGCCCCGCAGTGCGGGGCCTCGTTCACTGACCGCCTATTCGATGGGGATGCGGTGGGGCACGGGGCTGGCCGCCTGCTTGGGCAGGCGCAGGGTGAGGATGCCGTTGTCAAAGCGGGCGCTCCCCTGCTCTGGCGACACCTCCACCGGCAGCTCGACGCTGCGCGACACGCTGCCATAGTAGCGCTCGCTGCGCAGGGCCCGTTCATCCTTGTTCTGGCTGTCAAACTGGCGGATCTCCGCCTTCAGGGTCACCAGCTTGCCGTGCACGTCCACGTGGATGTCCTCCTTCGCCACCCCGGGCAATTCCGCCTGCAGCAGGTAGTCATCCCCGCTCTCCCGCAGATCCAGCTTGATCTGGCCGGGCAACGGGTCCCCGTGCAGGGGGCGGATGTAGAAGCCGGAGGCCATGTCGTGGAACAGGTCATCAAACAGGCTGGTGCGACTTGGTAGCAAACTCATCTGATCCCTCCTTGTAAGCGGGCAAGGGAGCAGACGGGCACCCTGTCCCTGCCGCCTCCCGCATGCTGATGCTCTTCAAGTCTAAAAACCGGGACAGCGCCTGCCAGTGCCAACTCGCCTTCCCTTGACCGGGATCAAAGGCAAGACACCCTTTTTTTCACCCAAGGTCTGCGGGAAAAACCGGGGGGCCTCCCCATGTGCAATTGCCTGCCTGCGGACTTTGGTGGCACACTTCTCCCACCAGCCCGTAGCGCCTTGATGCCAGACAGATGCAGACACCGGACTCCGTACCCGAGAAGAAACCCCAGCCCAAGCCCAAGCGCATCCTGCTGGTCAACGAACAGCGTTCCTTCCAGATGATGATGAAGGCGATGCTGATCAACATCGGCATCAACCGCATCACCTACACCAACTCCGCCGACGAGGCCCGCCGCCGCTGCCAGAAAGAGAGCTTCGACATCTATCTGCTCGACTATGAGCTGGGGGCGGGCGAGAACGGCCGCCAGTTGCTGGAAAGCCTGCGGGATCAGCAACTCATTCCGCCCCAGAGCGTGGTGATCATGGTCAGCAGCGACGGCTCCCGCGCCATGGTGCTGAGCGCGCTGGAAGCCGAGCCCGACGAATACCTGATGAAGCCCTTCTCCCAGGAGCAGTTCTCGTTTCGCCTCAAACGCGCCCTCGCCCGTCGCCAGGCGCTGGAGAGCGTCTTCAGCGCCCTCACCCGGAACGATCTGCCCGCCCTGGTGGAGGCCTGTGCCAAACAGGCGGACGCGGTGCCCCGCTTTGCCAACTTCTGCCGCTGCCTGCAGGCCGACACCCAGCTCAAGCTGGGCCAGGCCAAGGAGGCTCGCAGCCTGATGCGCCAGCTGCTGGCGGGGCAGGAGAACAGCTGGGCTCGCCTCACTCTGGGCAAGGCGTGCCATACCCTGGGTCTGCACGAGGAGGCGGTGAGCCACCTGCAAGCCACCCTGAAACACACCCCCCTGATGGTGGAGGCCTACCTCTGGCTCGCGGAGTCCCTGCTGGCGCTGGGCAATGACGAGCAGGCCCAGCAGGAGCTGCGCCGGGCGGTGGACATCTCTCCCCAGTCGGTGCAGCTCTCCCGCCGTCTGGCGGAGGTGTGCCTGCAACGGCACGACTACGCCCAGGCCAAGGACGTGCTGCTCGCCCTCATCGACTTGTCGCGCAACTCGATCCACCGCACGCCCCATTATCTCGGGGCCTATATCCAGACCCTCACCTTGTACGCCCTCAACAGCAACGACGGCTACCACATCGCCAACCTGCAAAAGCAGGTGAACTCCGCCCTGTCGCGCATCCGCGACTCCTTGATGATGTCGGAGTTCAACTACCCGGTGTTCGAGCAGATCTGCCAGGCCCGGGTGCGCATCGCCCTGGGGGAGCTGCTAAAGGGCAAGAAGATGCTCTATCGCGCCAACCAGAACTGGCTGGACGAGCCCGCCACCATGCCTCCGGCCCTCCTTGGCGAGACCATACTCGCCCTCTATCAGCTCGGGGAGTTCGAGTACGCCGAGAGCCTGCAATCCCTGCTGGCGGAGGATGAGGATCGGCTGCTCACCACCTGCATCCAGGTGACCCGGGATGACAAGACGGTGCAGGAGCGGCGCCAGCGCTATCAGCAGCTCAACGATCTGGGCATCAAGGCCTATCAGGCCGGGGAGCTGGAGCAGGCCCTCGGCCACTTTCGCGAGGCCCTGCGCCGGGCGCCCGCCAATACCGGCGCCGCCCTCAACAAGATCCAGGTGCTGCTGCAACTCATGCAGAAGAACCGCAAGAGCCCGGAGTTTGGCGCCGAGTGCAAGGAGACCCTGGAGGTGCTGGAGGGCATCCCCCTTAACCCCGCCCAGCAGGAACGTTTTCGCAAGCTGCGTCAGGAATATCATCAGCACAGCTGATATCCCCCCTCCTCCCCTCACCTATGCTGATACTGACTCAGGGAAGGGAGGGGCAACACCATGGCAATGTGCCGATACCTGGTGGCCGATGGCCGCCACTGCACCGAAGAGGCAGGGGATCATGATCTCTGCCGCTGGCACGACCCCGCTGCGGCCCACAACACCCCTGATACCGCCGAGGCGCTGGAGCGCTATGTGCGCCAGGGAGGCCTGTGCCACGGCCTGCAACTGGCCCGCGCCGAGCTGGCGGATCTCAACCTGGTGAACAGGCAGGGTCCGGAGGGATTCTTGCTGGAGCAGTGCAACCTCTATCGCGCCAACCTGCGGGGGGCCCATCTCTACGGCATTCGCATCAAGGGCGGCAGCCTGATGAAGGCCGATCTGAGCGAAGCGAACCTCCACTGCGCTACCCTCGACGACGTCAACCTGCTCGGCATCCGCTGGAAGAACACCCGCCTCGACAACCTGGAGACGGGCAAGCGGCTGATGCAGGACAGAAAGGGGCGCCGCGAGCGGGACCCGGCGCAGGCCCGCGTCTGGTTCAAGGAGGCGGAGGAGACCTACCGGGATCTGCGCAAGGCCTCGGAGGCCCAGGGCATCTTCACCATGTCCGGTCGCTACATCCAGCAGGAGCTCACCATGCGCCGCCTGCAGATGCCGTTCTGGTCCTACCGCCGCTTCGCCTCCTGGATAGTGGATCTCTTCTGCGGCTACGGCGAGGCCCCCATGCGGGTGGTAATCTTCTCCCTGCTGCTCATTGTCATCTGCAGCATCTTTTACTTCTTCTGCGGCCTCAACTTCGCGGGCACCCACCTCATCTATCGCACGGACGCCCCCCTGGAGCAGAACGCCATCTTCCTGATGGAGTGCCTCTACTACAGCGTGGTGACCTTCACCACGCTGGGGTATGGGGACTTCACCCCGGTGGGGTTGTCGCGGATCTTTGCAGCCTTCGAAGCCTTTACCGGCAGCTTCACGCTGGCACTGTTCGTGGTGGTGTTTGTCAAGAAGATGACCCGCTAGAAACCTGTCCACGATCTTGCTGGGAGGCCACTTCCAAGGCTCATGTGCTGCTCGCTTATGTGTCGCCAGGCGCTCTCATGTATACATATGCACTCAGGCTTCTCTGCTGCGCGTCACCTTGCTGACAGACTCTCGCGACAGATCGTGAACAGATTCCCGAGCCGCTGCGCCAGTCACAGCCCCCGAACTTGCATCCATCGCGGATTCCTAGTCCAATAAGCGACGAACAAAAACGACATGAGCACCCCGAACATGAAGATCATCTCTTTCAATATCAATGGCCTGCGCGCCCGTCTTCATCAGTTGCAAGCCCTTATCGACAAGCACCAGCCGGACGTGATCGGCCTGCAGGAGATCAAGGTGCACGACGAAGCCTTCCCGGTCGCGGACGTGGAGGCCATGGGCTACCACGTGGTCTTCCACGGCCAGAAGGGGCACTACGGGGTCGCCATCATGAGCAAGCAGGCTCCCATCGAGGTGCAAAAGGGCTTCCCCACCGATCCGGAAGATGCCCAGCGCCGCATGATCATGGCCAGCTTCAAGCGAGAAGACGGCTCCGTCATCAAGGTGATGAACGGCTACTTCCCCCAGGGGGAGAGCCAGGATCATGAGACCAAGTTCCCGGCCAAGCAGAAGTTCTATGAGGACCTGCAGCACTACCTCGAGACCCACCACACCCCGGACGACCAGATAGCGCTGATCGGGGATATGAACATCTCCCCCACGGATCTCGACATCGGCATCGGCGAGGCGAACCGCAAGCGCTGGCTGCGGGATGGCAAGTGCTCCTTCCTGCCCATCGAGCGTGAATGGATGGAGCGGCTCAAGGGGTTCGGCCTCACCGACACCTTCCGCGCCGCCAACCCCACCGAGTGCGAGCGCTTCTCCTGGTTCGACTACCGCTCCAGGGGCTTTGACGAGAACCGGGGCCTGCGCATCGACCTCATCATGGCCTCCGACGCCCTCAAGGACAAAGTGACCGAGACCGGCATCGACTACGAGCTGCGCGGCATCGACAAGCCCTCCGATCACGCCCCCATCTGGACCTGCTTCGCCTGATCCCGGCCGTCGGGCTGCCCTGTCACTCCTGACCCTGAGCCCCCGCCACGCGGGGGCTTCTTCGTCTGCCAATCCGGCATTTCTTAATCCATATCAACTCTTTGGCAGATGGTACAGGGCGAACCTTGACCTTCTCCTATAGGTAAGGTTTACATTCATCCCATACGTCACAGGGAACCTGCACCATGTTGTCATCGAGATTGCCCACAGCGCTCATCGCCCAGCTATTGCTGGCGCTGGTGCTCGTCTGCAATCTCACCCTGTGCATCGGCTGGCATGGGGTGGCCACCGCCTTTCCGGGCGACGCATCCGGTCCCATCCTGACCCCGCCACAGCCCTCCCTGTCTCATGGGCTGCACCAGAGCGGGCCGGTACGGCACGCCGCCATGACCCCTGACCAGATCGACACCGCCTCCCTCTCCTGCCATTCGGGCACACTGAATGCGGGGACCCTGCCGGGGGATGAGTGTCAGATGCAGCCCGGCTTATCCGGCGCCGCCAGTGCGCCCCCCCTGCTCGGCATGCTGCTGTCACTGCTGTTGCTGCCCCTGCTGTTGCTCCCCTCTTCGTGGAGTATCGGCCCCCTGCTGGACAACTGGTTGCGGGATCCCTTCCTGCGCCTGCGTGGTACCCATCCCCCTTCCTGGCCCAGACGGCATCTGATGTTGTCCGTGCTGCGCCATTAGAAACCGCTTCTCCCGTTAGCCCGGGCGATGGTACCGCCATCGCCATGCCGTGCACCGGCCGCTTCGTCGGCGGTGCCCCGATTGTCGGCCAACCCCGTCCGCCGAGCGCCAGCACCGCATCCGCTCAAGGCCGGACGACGGCCCGATACGAGAGAAGAAGTACCATGTCATCATCCAAGACATTTGCGCCCCGTGGCGCCCTGCCCTCCCGCACGCGCTGTGTGCAGACTCGCGCCGGAGGCTTGTCATGAACAAGACGTTGTTGATGTCAGCCCTGCTGCTCGCCCTCGGGGCCGGTGGCGGCTACTGGGCCGCCAAACAGACCACAACTGGCACTGCAGCCAAGGAGAAGACGCCCCTCTACTGGGTCAACCCCATGGATCCGCGCGACAAGCGCGACGGCCCCGCCAAGGACAACATGGGGATGGACTTCATTCCCGTCTATGAGGAGCAGAAAAGCGGCTCGCCGGGCACCGTCACCATCAGCCCCGAGATCCAGCAGAACCTGGGGGTGCGGCTCGCGAAAGTCGAGCGACTGCCCATCCACCAGCAGGTCGAGACGGTGGGCTACGTCGGCTATGACGAGGACAGGCTGGAGGCGGTCAACGCCCGCATGGCGGGCTGGATCCGCACCCTCGCCATCAAGAGCGAGGGGCAGCAGGTGAGCAAGGGGAGCCTCATCTACGAGCTCTATGCCCCTGACTTAGTCAACGCCCAGCACGAGTACCTGCTCGCCCTCAACACCACCAACCCGCTGCTGCTGCGCGCCGCCGAGGGCAAGCTGAAATCCCTGCAGGTGCCGGCGGATCAGATAGCGGCCCTCAAGCGCACCCGTCAGGTGCAGGAGACGGTGCGCATCTATGCCCCGAGCAGCGGCTATGTCTCCGAGCTGAAGGTGCGCGAGGGCCAGTATGTGGAACCCGCCGCGGCGCTCTTTAACATCAGCACCCTCAAGCAGGTGTGGGTGAGTGCCGAGGTGTTCGAGCGTCAGGCCGCCCAGCTGAAGGTGGGCGATCCGGTCACCATGACCCTGGACTACGCCCCGGGCCGCCAGTGGCAGGGGCGGGTGGATTACCTCTACCCCACCCTGGATGCCGCTACCCGCACCCTCAAGGTACGGCTGCGCGTCGCCAACCCGGACGAGTTCCTCAAACCCAATATGTTCGCCAAGGTGACGATTCAGACAGGCAAGGGAGAGCCGCAACTGGTGGTGCCGAGCGAAGCAGTGATCCGCACCGGCAGCCAAGACAGGCTGGTGCTGGCGCTGGGGGATGGCAGCTTCAAGTCGGTGGCCGTCACCCTGGGCCCCCAGTTTGGCGACAAGGTGGCCATCAAGGCGGGGGTCGAAGCGGGGGACAGCATCGTCAGCTCGGCCCAGTTCCTGCTCGACTCGGAGTCGGCCATCGACTCGGACTTCCAGCGCATGACGGCGGTGCGCCCCGCCCAGATCTGGACCCAGGGGGAGGTGCAAGGCATCGATCTCGCCGGGCGTACCCTGATGGTCGCCCACCAGCCCATCCCCGAGTGGCAGTGGCCCGCCATGGAGATGGAGTTCACCGTGGCCGAGGGGGTCGACATGAGCAAGCTGACCGAGGGACAGACCCTGCACCTGCAGGTGATGCAGGAGGGGGATGAATATCGCATCACCACCATCCATCAGGAACAAGCGCCAGTAACCGGCGACGCCACCAAGCCAGCAACGGATGAGATGGAGCAAATGGAAGGCATGGACCATGGCCAGCATCAGATGGCGATGCCCGAGATGGAGAAGAAGTCATGATCCCTGCCATCATTCGCTGCCTGACAGGCAACCGCTCTCCGCTCTCTGCACCCAATGAGCAAGGAGCCCAACCATGATCCCCTCGATTATTCGCTGGTCCGTGGGCAACCGCTTCCTGGTGCTGCTATTGACCCTCATGCTCACCGCCTGGGGGCTCTGGTCGGTCAAACAGACCCCGGTGGACGCCCTGCCGGATCTCTCCGACGTCCAGGTGATCATCAAGACCTCCTACCCCGGCCAGGCGCCGCAGGTGGTGGAGGATCAGGTGACCTACCCGCTCACCACCGCCATGCTGGCGGTGCCGGGCGCCACCACGGTGCGCGGCTACTCCTTCTTCGGCGACTCCTTCGTCTATGTGCTGTTTGACGACGACACCGACCTCTACTGGGCCCGTGCCCGGGTGCTGGAGTACCTGAGCCAGGTGGCCCCCAACCTGCCCGCCTCCGCCCGCCCCCAGCTCGGCCCCGATGCCACCGGGGTGGGCTGGGTCTACCAGTACGCCCTGGTGGACAGGACCGGCAAGCATGACCTCAGCGAGCTCACCTCCCTGCAGAACTGGCTGCTCAAGTTCGAGCTGCAGACGGTGGACGGCGTCTCCGAGGTCGCCACCGTGGGCGGCATGGTGCGCCAGTATCAGGTGCGGGTCGACCCGGACAAGCTGCGCGCCTACGGCATCCCGCTCTCCCTCATCGAGACCGCCATCAAGCAGGGTAACCAGGAGACCGGCGCCTCCGTCATCGAGATGGCGGAAGCGGAGTACATGGTGCGCTCCAATGGCTATCTGAAAAGCGTGGAGGATCTGAAGCAGATCCCGCTCGGTACCAATGTGCGCGGCGCCCCCCTGCTGCTGGGGGATGTGGCGGATGTCGTCACCGGCCCCCAGAGCCGGCGCGGTCTGGCCGAGCTCAACGGTGAAGGGGAAGTGGTGGGCGGCATTATCGTCATGCGCTATGGCGAGAATGCCCAGCACACCATAGACGGGGTCAAGGCGCGGCTCGCCCAGCTGAAAAGCAGCCTGCCGGAGGGGGTGGAGGTGGTCACCGTCTACGACCGATCCGACCTTATCCAGCGCGCCATCGACAACCTCTCCGGCAAGCTGGTGGAAGAGTTCGCCGTGGTGGTGCTGGTCTGCCTCGCCTTCCTGTTCCACCTGCGCTCGTCGCTGGTGGTGGTCATCTCCCTCCCTATTGCGATTTTGACCGCCTTTATCGTCATGCACCTGCAGGGGATCAACGCCAACATCATGTCGCTGGGGGGCATCGCCATCGCCATCGGCGCCATGGTGGACGGTGCCATCGTGATGATCGAGAACGTCCACAAACACATGGAGCGGGAGGCGCTCACCGACAAGAACCGCTGGCGCATCATCACCGAGGCGAGCATAGAGGTCGGGCCCGCCATCTTCTTCTCCCTGCTCATCATCACCATCAGCTTCCTGCCGGTGTTCGCGCTGGAGGCGCAGGAGGGGCGGATGTTCCACCCCCTCGCCTACACCAAGACCTACGCCATGGCCGCCGCGGCCGGGCTCGCCATCACGCTGGTGCCGGTGATCATGGGCTACTTCATCCGTGGCAAGGTGCTGGCCGAGCAGGCCAACCCGCTGAACCGCTGGCTGAGCCAGGGCTATGTGCCACTGCTGAAAGCCGTACTGGCCCGTCCGAAAACCACCTTGGCCATCGCCGCCGTGGTCACGGTGGCGGGCTTCTGGCCACTCCAGCATCTGGGCTCCGAGTTCATACCGCCGCTCGACGAGGGGGACATCATGTACATGCCCACCACGGCGACAAACATCTCGGTGGGCAAGGCGCGGGAGATTTTGCAGCAGACCGACAAGCTCATTCGCACCGTGCCCGAGGTGCAGAACGTGTTCGGCAAGGCGGGGCGCGCCGACTCGGCCACCGACCCTGCGGATCTCGTGATGATGGAGACCAGCATCCAGCTCAAGCCCAAGGATCAGTGGCGCCCCGGCATGACCCCGGAGAAGCTCAAGGAGGAGCTCGACTCCCTCATCCGCTTCCCCGGTCTCACCAACGCCTGGGTCCCCCCCATCAAGACCCGCATCGACATGCTGGCCACCGGCATCAAGACCCCGGTCGGCATCAAGATAGCGGGGCCGGATCTCAAGGTGATCCAGCAGCTCGGCCAGCAGCTTGAGCAGATCGTCGGAAAGGTGGAGGGCGCCTCATCGGTCTACGCCGAGCGGGTGGCGGGTGGCCGCTATGTCAAGGTGGACATCGACCGGCTGAAGGCGGCCCGCTACGGCCTCAATATCGCCGACGTGCAGGCGGTGCTCGCCACCGCGGTGGGCGGCATGGAGGTGGGCCAGACCATAGAGGGGCGCGAACGTTACCCCATCAACCTGCGCTACCCCCAGAGCTACCGCGATTCGGTGGCCAGCCTCGAGCTGCTGCCCCTGGTGACCCCCAAGGGGGAACGCATCGCCCTGGCGGACGTGGCGCGGGTCTACATCAGCGACGAGGCGCCCATGCTGCGCAGTGAAAACGCGCGCCTCAACGGCTGGGTCTACGTGGACATTCGCGGCCGCGACATCGGCTCCTTTGTGGCAGAGGCCAAGTCCGAGGTGGGTAGGCAGCTGGTGCTGCCGGCGGGCTACGCCCTCACCTGGTCCGGTCAGTACGAATACATGGAGCGGGCCAAGGCACGCCTCGCCTACGTGGTGCCGCTCACCATCGCCATTATCGTGCTGCTGCTCTATCTGGCGTTTCGCCGCTTCCAGGAGGTGCTGCTCATTCTCACCACCTTGCCGCTGGCGGTGGTGGGCGGGATCTGGACCCTCTGGCTGCTGGACTTCAACCTGTCAGTCGCCGTAGGGGTAGGTTTTATCGCCCTGGCGGGGGTGGCGGTGGAGACCGGCGTCTTGATGCTGGTCTACCTCAACCACGCCTGGGATGACCTGGTGGCGAGCGGCAAGCCGGACAAGGCGGGCCTGCACCGGGCGGTGATCCACGGCGCCGCCCTGCGCCTGCGCCCCAAGATGATGACGGTGGTCACCATCATCGCCGGCCTGTTGCCCATCATGTGGAGCCACGGTACCGGCTCCGAGGTGATGCAGCGCATCGCCGCCCCCATGATCGGCGGCATGGTGAGCGCGCTGGTGCTGACCCTCTTGGTGCTGCCCGCCGCCTACTACCTGTGGCGCAGCCGGCACCTGGGCACGACCGAGCACCACCACGCCGGCTAACCCGGTGGCAGCGCCCTTTTTGAAAACCAAGAATCTGAATCAACGACGAGGAAACACCATGAACTACAAGACGCTGACCCTGACCCTGCTGCTTGGCCTTGCCACCCACACCGGCCTGCAGGCCGAGGAGATGATGAACCATGCCGGCCACGACATGGGCCAGATGAGCCAGATGGAAGGCATGAACGAGATGGGCGAGATGGCGATGACCCAGGGGGTCATCAGCCGCATCGACGCGGCCAACGGCAAGGTCGGCATCAAGCACGAGGCGATCGACAACCTCAAGATGCCCCCCATGACCATGGTCTTTCGGGTGGCTGATCCAGCCCTGCTCAAGGATCTGAAGGTGGGGGATGCGGTGCGCTTTCACGCCGAGAACCCGGCCGGCAAGCTCACCGTGACCGCTATCCAGAAACGGTAACCACTGCCTTGAGCCATAAAAACGGCGGGATTATCCCGCCGTTTTTATTTATGACATCACAAGATGTGGCTCTTTCAGCCACGAATATGCGCGATAAAGGCGTCGATCTGCTCACGACCGCAGGCCGGGTTCATGAAGACCGCCTTCTCCCCGGCGATATAGGAGTACTTGCCGCGCTCGTCGTATTCCGAGTGCGCCACCGCCTCCACCCAGTTGGTGTAGAGCCCTACCTTGCCGCGTCCCTTGAACAGGCTGCGGTGGTAGTCGGTGTTGCGCTGCAGGCGCGCCTTGTAGGCGGGGTCGCTGGAGCGGGCCAGCTCGAAGGCGAACTCCGCCTCGGGGTCCTGCACCCACTCGGGGTTGTAGATCTTGAAGCCGACACTGGGCCCCTGGTTCTCCTGGGCCACCAGCTTGACGTTGCCGAGCTGGCTTAACCGGAAGCGGAAGTAGTTGGCGTTTTGCAGGCAGTGGGCAAGCACGGTGCGATACCCCTCCACCCCCAGGTAGTTGAGGGCCGCATAGGCACCGAACAGGCCGCTCGCCCCGCGGGAGCACTCTATGGTGGATTGCAGGTGGGTCTGACCCTGGATGTCCCGCTCGAAGTAGGAGAAGTTCTCCGGGTCATTCTCCATCGCCTTGAGATCGTCCTGCTCCTTGATCATCACCAGGCTGGAGGTGTAGGGCACATAACCCCACTTCTGGAAGTCCACGGTGAACGAATCGGCATATCTGAGCTCGGCGAAGCGGCTCACGTTGCGCTCGATCCCCGCGAGGGTGGCGCTGTTGATGGCGAGCGGGTTGGCGGCAAAGTCGTAATCCAGGAAGAAGATCATCGACCAGCCGATGGCGGCGTCGACGTGGATGTGGGGCCTGACCGCCACCTCGAAGCGCTCGCACAGCCTGTCCCGCAGCTCGACCACGGGTTTGACCCTATCCACCCCGAAGGTGTCGGTGGTGCCCATGGTGAGCATGATGGTGGGCACCACGTGTTTGAGGGCAAAGCAGGCGGTCAGGGTGCGCTCGAGATCCGCCAGATCGATGTCGTTGTTCTCGCCCACCTGGATGCGGATGGTCTTGTTCTCGATGTCCACCCCGAGCAGGGAGAGGTTGGTGATGTTGGAGTAGTGACCGCCCTGGGAGTTGATGATGCGGTAATCCTGATAGTGACCGAGCCCCTTGTGCTTGGCCTCTGGCAGGCTCTTGCGAATGCCGAGCAGGTAGCCGTAGAGGTTACAGAAGGTCCCCCCCTGGGTGAAGATGCCGGTGGCACGGACCGGATCGTAACCCGCCAGCAGGGCTATCTGGCGCACCACCTTCTTCTCGAGCTCCTCGGCCACCCCGGCGTACTCGGAGTAGACCAGGTTGGGATTGGCCAGAATGCCCATCTGGGCGCCATAGATGGCGGGATCCGCCGACATGGTGATGACGTTCTCGACGCTGGAGGGGTTCTCCCAATCCTTTGACAGGGCGCCGGCAAACAGCAGCTCCGTCATGGGCTCCCCCGGGGTACGCATCTGCGCGGGCACCGGCATGGTCTCGCAGAGATCCGCGAGACGGGCGCGGCCATCTGGCCAGGCATTGAGGCGCGCGTCCGGCGCCAGTCCGCGGGCGCGAAACTCGTTGAGGGTGGCAAAGCCGGGCTCGCGAAACACCGGCCAGAGGTCGGGGTTGCGTGAGAAAAAGTGGGCTTTGACGGTGGCAAAACGGCGGGCGAATTCGGGGGAGACGGCGTTGACGCCCTCATCTTTCAGATAGACCAAGTGATTCATTTTTATACCATTGATACTGCTGAGGTGCGGTTTTTATACTCCAGTGACACCTCTATCAACAGAGACAATAACTAATGGTCTGCCCTACTTTTTGTCATGTTGGCGCCCTGATGGGCGCCGCGCCCCCTCTCCCCTCTTTTCCCCTGTTCATCTTGTGATCCTGGTCATGGGCAAGGTCAGCGCAGGGCGGTCAGCAGCCATGCCGAAAACCCTTCCAGCTCGGAGTTGGCCGAAAACGTCGCCCGCCACTGACGCAGCAACTCGTCGATGGCGTCGGGACGATAGGCCACCCCGGGCAGGCGTGCGGCCAGGTCATCCAGGGGCGCAGGGTCCAGGATGTCACTGAAGATCTGTGCCCGTCCTATCACCCCCTTCTCCACGTCGAAATGAAGCTCGACCCCGCCCCAGGGGAAGCGCTCCTCCAGCAGGTGGCTGAAGGCGGGAGCATGGCCGAAGTTCCACTCCCAGCTGCGTTGGCGGGCGAAGGTCTCGGCAAAGCCCGGCAGATCGGGCATCTGCTCAGGGGAGATGTGCTCGGGCTGCACCACCTCACCGTGATGGGCAAAGAAGGCGTCGCACAGGGCCTGCACCACCTGCTCATGACCCAGGCCAGGCAACAGCTCGCCAAGGTTCGCCACCCGGCTTCTCACCGAGCTGATACCCTTGGCCGCCAGCTTCTTGGGGTCGGGATTGAGGTAGTGGGCGAGGCGGCCGAGGTCAGCGTCCAGCAGCAGGGTACCGTGGTGAAAGCCGCGATCATGGGTCTCCCGGTAGGCCGAACCCGACACCTTGCGATCCCCGTCCGGGGTCGCCACCAGCAGGTCGTTGCGCCCGGAGGCAAAAGCACTCACACCGAGCCTGGCGAGGGCATCAATGACGATGGTGGTGGAGACGCTCTTGTCATAGCCGGGCTTGCCCGCCATGAAAGTGAAACAGCTGTTGCCAAGGTCGTGGAACACGGCGCCGCCCCCGCTGCTGCGCCGGGCCAGGGTCACCCCGTCCTCTTCCATGCGGCGGGTGTTGCACTCCTTCCAGGGGTTCTGGGCCCGGCCTATCACCACCGTATTGTCGTTGCGCCACAGGAACAGCACCCGCTGGGCCGGGTCCATCTGGCGAAAGATGCACTCCTCCACCGCGAGGTTGAACAGGGGATCGTGGGAGTCGGAGAGTAGCAGGCGCAAGGAAGACATGACAGGACCTTCTCGGGAAACAGGAAACGGATGACTACCATACCACCCTGAACGAAGGAAGGCGTCCCCCGACCGCCACAGGTCGACACCCGATACGGACAAGAGCATCAACTTCTGATACGACAGGAGAAGATAAGAGGGAATTGCCGAAAACACGCAGTTTATCATTAACAGGTGAGAAGATAGGCGGCAGCCATCCCTCCTGGAATGACACCTAATGCCCTTTTCACCGGGCCGGTGACGAGTCAACAAGGTTTCAAAATGAGCCGTGACGCCCATTGACGTGATGAATGACACAAAAATGACTTTTAATGCCTCCCGCGCCCCATCTTATTGGGGCTTGCTCCCCTTGCGAATAACAGGAAATTGTTTGACTCTAGCCAGAAGAGCACCTCCCGAGAGAACAGCGGTATGACGGAGTCCGATGCATCTCGCCAGCCTGTACGCTGGCTTCTGCCCTTCTGGGTGATGATTGCCACCCTGACCACGGCTCCCCTCAGGGCGGATGAGCGCGTCATCCTGCAACTTCCCTGGCAGCACCAGTTCCAGTTTGCCGGTTACTACGCCGCCATCGCCAAGGGGTTCTACCAGGAGGTCGGCCTGCAGGTCACCCTGCGGGAGGCGGGGCCGGGCACCGACGTCATCAATGAAGTCACCACGGGTCGTGCCCAGTTCGGCATCCGCGGCAGCGATCTGCTGCTGGCCCGGGCAGCAGGCCGCCCTGTGGTGGTGCTCGCCGCCATGTTGCAGCACTCCCCCCTGATGCTCATCACCCTGGAGCGGCCGGATATCCAGACTCCGGGCGATCTGGCCAACAAGCGGCTGATGCTCGAACCCGGCTCCAACGAGCTGCTCACCTACCTGCATCGCTACACCCGCAGCCGGCAGTGGGATACCCTGCCCTACGAGCGGGGGGTACAGGCACTGCTGAGGGGCCAGGCGGACGCCATCAGCGCCTACAGCACAACCGAGCCCTTCACCCTGCAGCAACAGGGCATTCCCTACCGGGTGTTCAGTCCCCGCGACGTCGGGTACGACTTCTACGGAGACAACCTCTTCACCTCGGAAAATGAAGTCTTCAACCAGCAGGAGCGGGTCCAGCGCTTCTTGCAGGCCAGCCTCAAGGGGTGGCGCTATGCCATGGATCATCCCGAGGAGATGATCAACCTGATCCTGGAGCACTACCCCAGCGGGGCCGGGCGCGAGGCGCTCGCCTTCGAGGCCCGTGAAACCCGGGCCCTGATGCAGCCCGACATCATCGAGCCCGGCTACATGCAGCAGGATCGCTGGCAGCAGATCGCCCGCACCTACCAGGAGGCCGGGATGATCAAGGCGGTGCCCAACCTCACCCCCTTCCTCTACAACAGTACCCAGGCGAGCCTTCGCCAGCAGCGCCAACTGCTCGACAGGAGCGTGGCCATCGCCATGCTGATCTCCTTCTCCCTGCTCGGCGTCTTCCTGCACCTCTATCTGCGTCTGCGGGAAGAGGCCAGTGACCGACAGCGGCTCACCCGGGAACTGGCCCAGCGCGAGCAGCACTACCGTTTCGTGGCGGAGAACAGCGGCGACGTGATCTGGACCATGGACACCGACAGCCTGCGTTTTCGTTACATCAGCCCCGCCATCGCGTCCCTGAGCGGCTATGAGCCCGCCGAACTCTTTGCCCTCTCCCTGCGCCAGCTGCTCCCCGATGAGTCCTGGAAACAGCTTCGCGACGGCATCACCGCCTCCCTCGAGGCCTGGCAACGGGGGGATCATGGGCAGACCCGGTGCGTCATCCACTCCCAGCTGCGCCACAAGCAGGGTCATCTGGTGGCCATCGAGACGGTCACTACCTTGCATGGCAGCGCCAGCACAAGACCCGATGCCATTTTGGGGGTGACCCGGGATGTCACCGAACGTTCGGCCCGGGAGGAGATGATGCGCCGCCTCGCCTTCTATGACCCCCTCACCGGCCTGGCCAACCGCCGCCTGCTGCAACAGCGGCTCAAGGAGACCCTGGAGCAGGCTCCCCAGCAGCCCCTGGCCCTGGTCTTCATCGATCTCGACCACTTCAAGCCCATCAATGACACCTTCGGCCACGAAACCGGCGACCTGCTGCTCAAGCTGGTGGCCGAGCGCATGGGGGAGTGCGTCAGGGAAGAAGATCTGGTGGCACGCCTTGGGGGGGACGAATTCGTCATCATGCTGCCCGATACGGATGCCTCGGCCCTCGCGGTCGCCGACAAGCTGCACCACTGCCTGCATCACCCCTTCCAGCTTGAGCAGCAGGCGCTGCGCATCTCCGGCAGCATAGGGGTCGCCCTCTATCCGGATCACGGCACCGACCCCAAGACCCTGATGCACCACGCCGATCAGGCCATGTATCAAGCCAAGCACCATGGCCGGGGCAGGGTCTGCCTGTTTTCCACCGGGCAGGATCCCCTCCCCGGCACCCTGCAATGGCAGCCCGCCCACGCATGCGGCCACCCCCGCATCGATGCGGACCACCGCCAGCTCTACCTGCTGGCCAACCGCTTGCTCGAGCACATGCAGGATCCCGGCATCCATCCGGATGCCTTGCTGGCAGACATGGCGCAGATATTCGAGATGGCGCGCCAGCACTTCCTCCTCGAAGAGCAAGTCCTCGCGCAATATGGCTATGAGGAGCTGGCGGCCCATCGCCAGGAGCACCAGCATCTGCTGAAAAAAGCCGGTCAGCTGATGGCGGCCGCACAGGCGGGCACCCTTGGCAACGACGCCCTGCTCAACTTCATCATCCAGGAGCTGGTCGTGGGTCACATGAGCCAGGCGGATCGCCGTTATTTCCCCCTGATGAAAACCTGCGATGCCCGCGAGGCGGTGTGATGCCAGAAAACAGGGGGCACGTGCCCCCTGTGTTTACCTCTGACTTCGGCGAACGAGCAGGCTGTAGTAGAGCAGCGGGATCACCATCAGGGTGAGCAAGGTGGAGACCAGGATCCCGAAAATCAGGCTGATGGCCAGCCCGTTGAAGATGGGGTCATCCAGGATGAAAAGCGCCCCTATCATGGCCGCCAGCGCCGTCAGCATGATGGGTTTGGCTCGCACCTGCGCCGCCTCGATCACCGCCTGCTCGAACGCCATGCCACTCGCCCGCTGCTGCTCGATGAAATCCACCAGCAGGATGCTGTTGCGCACGATGATCCCGGCCAGGGCGATCATCCCGATCATCGAGGTGGCGGTGAACTGGGCCCCCAGCAGGGCGTGACCCGGCATCACCCCGATGAGGGTGAGCGGAATGGGGGCCATGATGATGAGCGGCACCAGATAGGAGCGGAACTGGGCCACCACCAGCAGGTAGATGAGGATCATCCCCACCCCGTAGGCCAGCCCCATGTCGCGGAAGGTCTCGTAGGTTATCTTCCACTCCCCGTCCCACAACAGCGCCACCTCCCCCAGCTTGTCGGGCTGATGCACGTAATACTGTGGCAGCGAGATGTCGGCACCGGCGGCAAACATGCCGTAGAGCGGGCTGTCGGCATGGCCGCCCATGTCAGCCACCACCATCACCATGGGCTGCATGTTCTTGTGCATGAGGTAGCTGGGGGCGACCTCGTCACGACGGCTCACCAGCTCGGAGACCCGCACCAGCTGGCCGCTCTGGCTGCGCACCTTGAGAGCCAGGATGCCGGTCAGATCCCGCTTGTCACCGGGGGCGAGCTCGATGCGGATCGGCACCGGATACTTGGCGCCTTGCCCTTGCAGCCAGCTGGCATCCTGATAACCCACGCCCCCGTTGAGGGTCGCCACCAGATCCCCGAGAACGACCCCGAGCAGGGCCGCCTGGGCGCGATCCACCACCAGCCGCCACTTGGGCTGGGGGTCGGCCAGATAGATGTCCACGTCCACCAGATCCGCCGTGGCCACAAAGCGGGCCTCTACGACGCGGGCAGCGGCTTCACGGGCGGCCTGCGTCGGGCCATACACTTCCGCGACAATGGGCGACCAGACAGGCGGTCCCGGGGGCACCTCCACCACCTTGAGGTTGCCCCCTGCCGCACTGGCGATGGCCTGCAAGGGCGCACGCACCGACCGGGCAATCTCGTGACTGCTGCGATCCCGTTCATGCTTGTCCACCAGATTGACCTGGATGTCCCCCACGTTGGCGCCGCTGCGGATGAAGTAGTGGCGCACCAGCCCGTTGAAGTTGATGGGGGCGGCGGTGCCGGCGTAGATCTGGTAATCCTTCACCTCGGGCACCCTGGCGAGCTCCCGACCCACCGCCAGCAGGGTGCGCTCGGTCTGCTCCAGGGTCGCCCCCTCCGGCATGTCGAGCACCAGCTGGAATTCCGACTTGTTGTCAAAGGGGAGCATCTTGAGCACCACCCACTGCACCACGGGCATGGCGGCCGCCCCCGCCACCAGCAGCAGAATGACCAGCCAAAGCTTGTGTCTCGCTCTTTTGGCACCCGTCCCCATCAGAAAGGGGGTCATCAGCCGGTGAAAGAGCCCGGCCTTGGCCTCCCCGTGGGCGACATGCCCCTCGCGCTTGAGCAGGTGATTGGCCAACCAGGGGGAGAAGATGAAGGCCACCAGCAGGGAGATAAGCATCCCCATGCTGGCATTGATGGGGATGGGGCTCATGTAGGGGCCCATCAGGCCGCTGACGAAGGCCATGGGCAGCAGGGCCGCGATGACGGTCAGGGTCGCCAGAATGGTCGGCCCCCCCACCTCGTCCACCGCGCCCGGAATGAGATCCTTGAGGGACCCCTTGCCCAAACCGCGATGACGGTGGATGTTCTCCACCACGACGATGGCGTCATCCACCAGGATGCCGATGGAGAAGATAAGGGCAAAGAGGGACACCCGGTTGAGGGTAAAGCCCCAAGCCCAGCTGGCAAAGAGGGTCAGCGCCAGGGTGATGACGATGGCAACCCCCACCACCAGCGCCTCGCGCCAACCCATGCTCACCAGCACCAGCAGCACCACCGCCGTGGTGGCAAAAATGAGCTTGCCGATGAGGGTGTTGGATTTGGTCTCGGCGGTGACGCCGTAGTCACGGGTCACCGTCACCTCGACGCCAGCCGGGATGAGTCGATTCTTGAGGCTCTCGACCCGTTCTTCCACCCGCTTGGCCACCTCCACCGCGTTCTGCCCCGGCTGCTTGCCGATGGCCAGGGTCACCGCCGGGTAGCTGGCTTGCCCCTGCCCCATCCAGCTGCGCTGGACCGGGGTCTCTTCCCCAAGCGCCACCCGGGCCACCTCACCGAGATAGACGGGCTTGTCGCCCTGCAACCCCACCACCAGCTCCCGGGCCTCCTGCTCGCTTTGCAGGAACTGCCCCACCTGCACCTTGATTTCCCGGTTATCCTGCACCACGGCCTGCTCGCTGCCCACCCGGTTGGCGGCCGCAAGTCGCTGGCTCAGCTCGCCCCAGCTGATGCCATGGGCGCTGAGGGCCGCCGGGTCCGGCATCACCCGCAGCACGGCGCGCTGGCCCCCCAGGCTGTAGATGTCCCGGGTACCGGGAATGCGCTTGAGTTCGGTCTCCAGCTCGTGGGCGGCCCGGGTCAGATCGGGGGCCCCCAGCTGCTTGCTCCAGAGGGTCAGACTGACGATGGGAACATCATCGATCCCCCGGGGTTTTACCAGTGGCTGACCGACTCCGATCCCCTGTGGCAACCAGTCGCGGTTGGAGTCGAGCTGGTTGTTGAGATCCACGATGGCCTGCTCCCGGCTCACGCCCACCTTGAACACCACCACCAGCAGGGCACCATCGGGTTGGGATAAGGAGTAGAGGGTATCTATCCCCTTTATCTGGGAGACCACCTGCTCGGCAGGGGTGGTGACGAGGGATTCCACCTCTGCCGGGCTGGCACCCGGGAAGGGAATGTAGACGTCTGCGAAGGTGACATCGATCTGGGGCTCCTCCTCCTTGGGGGTCACCAGCACGGCAAAGAGGCCGAGCAAGAGCCCCACCAGCGCCAGCAACGGGGTGATGGCCGAGCCCTGAAACAGGGCCGCCAGCCGACCCGCCGGCCCCAGGCGGCCATGGCTGCCATTCAGATCGCTACTCATGGGGCACCTCCTGTTGACGGGTCCAGGCATCGTGGGCCAGGGTGTCACCGCCCTTGAGACCCGCCAGGACCTCGCACAGCCCAGCCTCGCAGTGGCCGACCCGCACCGGGGTCAGGGCCCATCCCTCCCCCTCTTTGAGGTAGACGCCGTTGAACTCCCCCTGCCGCAGCAGGGCGGGCTCCGGCACTTGCAACACCTGACGCTCACCCTGTTTGAGCTGCACCTTGAGCCACATGCCGGGCAGCACCCCTGCCGTGTTCGGCGGCAGATCGAGGCGCAGCCGGAAACTGTGGCTCTGGCTGTCGGCGTAGTTGAAGCGGGTCAGCTTGACGGGAGTCACGGCCTTGCCACCGGGCAGCAGCACCTGCACATCCGACGGCTGGCCGGCGAGAGCCAGCGCGGACTGGGGCAGCTCCAGCTCCACCCTCAGCTCGCCAAGGGAGAAACCGGATAGCAGCGGCGTACCGGGGGCCACCGTCTCCCCCAGCTCCACCAGCCGCCTGGTCACCACCCCGGCGTAGGGGGCGAGGATACGGGTATAGCCGTAGGCTTCCCGGGCCTGGATGAGGGCGGCCTCGGCGGCATTGACCTCGGCGCGGGCGGCCCGACCCGTTGCCTGGGCGTTGTCGAGCTGGGCCCGGGTGATCACCCCCTTGGCGATGAGGGCCTGATAACGGGTGAGCTGGCGCTCGGCCTCCACCTGCTGGGCCTGGGCCCTGGCCACCCGCGCCTCGGCGCCGGTCACGGCGGCAGACTGCTCCTTGCCGCTTATCTCGAGCAGGGGCTGCCCGGCCTGTACCTCGTCGTTCACATCCACCAGCATGCGGGAGACGCGGCCACTGGTCTGGGCCGCGACCGTCCCCTGATGAATGGCGCTCACGGTACCGCTCAGGGTGAGCCAGTCGGTGACGCGCTGCGGGGTCAGCGTCAGCGGCCCCTTGACCTCCTCGGCCGCCACCAGGGTGGATGTCATGACCAGCAGGGTGGTCACCAGCAACCGGATTGTGTTCATCATGATTCTCCTTCCCTGGCTCATTGGCACCTTGAAAACTCAGGCAATACGGTGCTGGCGAGCCTTCTCCAGCACCCTGTTCCAGACCTTGTCCACCAGCAGGATCCCGGCCGCCATGGCCCCGATGAACAACATTATCATGGGCTGCCCGCTGGAAATGAGACTCAGAGCAGGCCCAGGACAGATGCCCACCAGGCCCCAACCGATCCCGAACAGTGCGGCCCCGCCAATCAGGTGGCGATCCAGTACGGGAGCGGGAACCCGGGCCATGGGTTCCCCCAGCAGGCTCAGACGACGGGGCTTCACCAGCAGGAAGTAGCCCGGCATGAAGACAGCCAGGGCCCCCCCCATCACGAAGGCCAGGCTGGGATCCCAGGCACCGGCCAGATCGAGAAACCCGGTGACCCGCGCCGGATCCATCATCCCGGAGAGGGCCATTCCCAGCCCGAACAACAGACCCGCAAACACACTCGTCAGCAATTTCATGGCAATCAACCCGTCAAAACATGTGGTGAGTAAAGAACACGGTCACCACGCCCATCCCCATAAAGGTGAGCGTCGCCACCACGGAGCGCGTCGACAGCCGCCCCATGCCGCAGATGCCGTGACCGCTGGTGCAGCCATTGCCAAGGCGGGTGCCGATGCCCACCAGCAGGCCGGCCAGCAGCACCACGGGCCAGCCGGGCAAGGCATCAAAAGCGGGCATGGTGGCCCAACCCAGGGTCAGCGCCAGCCAGGCCCCCAGTCCCAATCCCAGCAGAAACAGCACCCGCCAGGGGGTCTTGTACTGCATTGCACCGGCCAGAATGCCGCTGATCCCGGCCACCCGGCCGTTGAACAACATCAGGATCAGGGCCGAGAGCCCCGCCAGCATGCCGCCCCCCAACGAGAGCAGCCATTGGCTTTCCATCATCGAATTTCCTCATCTGAGTGACAAAAATGGGTTTGCAGCGCCGCCAGCACATCGGCCGCCGCCTCGCTCACCAGGGAGTAGTAGATCTGCTGGGAGACTTTGCGCGAGCGGACAAGGCCCTGGCGCTTCAATACCGACAGTTGCTGGGAGAAGGCCGACTGCCCGAGCTGGCTGTGGGCCAGCAGCTCCCCGACCCCCTTCTCCCCTTCCACCAGCTGGCAGAGCACCATCAGGCGTTCGGGATGAGCCAGCGCCTTGAGCAGGCCGGCGGCGGCTGTCGCATGTCGGTTCATCTCGTCGAAGTGGCTCATAAGATTAAATTAGCAATTGCTGATATTTGTCCCATTGTATAAAACAACTCTAAATTAGCAATCACTAAACAAAAGGAGACGAGAAATGACCGTCGATAACGGAGTCAGAGTGGTCGCAGGTGGCATGTTGCTGCTGTCGCTGCTGCTCACGGCCTGGGTCCACCCGGGCTTTGTCTGGTTGAGCGTCTTTGTCGGGGTCAACCTGATCCAGAGCGCGTTCACCGGGGTCTGTCCCGCCGCCGCCGTGCTCAGGCGAATGGGGCTCAAATAGGCAGGCGGACATATTGGCTCACAGGAGCCGTGTAATAGAGCGGAGGCTCATTATGGCAACCATCATCATCATCGGGGCAGGGTTGGGGGGCATGTCGGCCGCCTACGAGCTCAAGGCCGAACTCGGCAAGCAGCACGACGTCATCCTGGTGAACGACAAACCCGACTTTGAATTCAACCCTTCGAACCCGTGGATTGCGGTCCGGTGGCGAGAGCGCAAGGATATCTCCCTCCCCATAGAGCCTCATGTGAAGAAGAAGGGGATCCGCTTCATCCACGCCGCCCTGACCGGGTTGCAACCCCTCGAACAGCAGATCCGCCTCTCCGATGGCCAGCACCTGCACTACGACTTTCTGGTGCTCTGCACCGGCCCCGCACTCGCCTTTGAAGAGGTGCAGGGAGCAGGCCCGACGGCGGGCGGCACCGCCAACGTCTGCACCCTCTCCCACGCAGAGGAGTGCCTGCACAGTGTCAACGGGCTGCTCGACGAACCGGGTCCGGTGATCGTCGGTGCCATGCCCGGCGCCTCCTGCTTCGGCCCGGCCTACGAATACGCCTTCATCCTCGATCGTCACCTGCGCGACAAGAAGGTGAGAAAGGACGTGCCCATGACCTTCGTCACCAGCGAACCCTACATCGGTCACCTCGGCCTCAACGGCGTGGGGGATTCCAAGGGCATGCTGGAGAGCGAGCTGCGCATGCGCGACATGCAATGGATCTGCAATGCCCGCACCGTGGCAGCCAGGGATGGGGTGATGACGGTGGAGGAGCTGGATGAAGATGGCAACGTCAAGCGCACCCACAGCCTCCCCTACAAGCATGCCATGATGCTGCCCGCCTTCGCCGGCATCAGCCCCCTGCGGGGCCTCGAGGGGCTGGTCAATCCCCGCGGGTTCGTCATCGTCGACGAACACCAGCGCAACCCTGTCTTCCCGCAGATTTACGCCGCCGGGGTCTGCATCGCCATCCCGCCCCAGCACAAGACGCCGGTACCGACCGGGGTGCCCAAGACCGGCTACATGATCGAGGCCATGGTGCGTACCTTAAGCCACAACATCAAGGCGGAGCTGGACGGCCAGCCCCCGGTCACCCGGGCGGTGTGGAATGCCATCTGTCTGGCGGACATGGGGGACACAGGGGCCGCCTTCGTGGCCATGCCGCAGATCCCGCCGCGCAACGTCGCCTGGTTCAAGAAAGGGAAGTGGGTCCACCTGGCCAAGATAGCGTTCGAGAAGTATTTCCTGCACAAGATGCAAGTGGGCGACACCGAACCCATCTATGAAAAACTGATGCTCAAATACCTGGGCATCGACAAGACCCGGTAACCCCCCAAGGGCCCGACGGTGAAGGGAAGAGGGCTCCCTTCACCGGTGCTTTCATCTCTTTTTTATTATGTTTCAATATGTTGCTATCAAGGGCTCGGGGTTTACCCAGGCCGCCGTATCGGCTACCATGTCGCCTCTTTATCACTAGCGGAGACCATCGGTGGGCAACTCATCAAGTGACAGACGCACGCCGACCCTCGTCGTCGGCACCTTGGTCGCGAGCTAGCCGCAGGTTATTCTCTGCCGCGACTCGCCACCCTGCGAGAAGTGGATCCCTCTTTTCCCCGCTTTTCACACTTGACGTCAGGTGACACGGACTCATCCCCCGACACCTTGCCTGCATAGTTTCTGCTTCCCAAAAGGAGGCTGCTATGCGCTTGATTTCAAACAACCCTGTCGCTGACAAATCCCCTTCCCTGCTGAGCAGACTGGGACGGGGCCTGCGACCACTCTGGCAACGTGGCAGACGGCGTCAGCACCTCTATCGGCTGCACATCCGCTGCGAAGACAGAGCCGACATGGAGCAGGTGCTGGCGGCGGTGAGCCACACCCTGCAACCGGCCGGACTCAGTCCCCTGCAGTCCATGAAGCCCGGGCGCGGTGAAGGCCGCGTGCTGGTGCTGAGCCTCTACTGCACGCCGCCTCAGCGCCGCTATCTGGTGCAGTTCATCCACCAGGTCGGGGCTGTCCACCCGGTACGCTGGGAACTGCGCCCCCGCGCCGGGGACGACACCACCAGGCATTGACCCTCGGACGAGGCGAAGTCCTTCCCGGGCAACCGTGAAGGGCCTGTACCCTGTTCTGCGCCATCCCGCCCCGTCAGGAGGCGGGTCGCGCCCTTGCATTCACCACGATGTCGACCTTGCCCCCCGTCTCTCACGCAACCCGGGGGTGAAGGCTGGTCGGCATCCCCAGAAGGAGACCCTTCATGAGAATGTGGCAACAACTCGATTTTCTCGCCCTGCTCGACACCCTGGCCAGCCTGCTGCTCGCCTTCGTGCTGGGCAGCCTGGTCGGCCTGGAGCGCCAGTACCGCCAGCGCACCGCCGGCCTTCGCACCAACGTGCTGGTCGCCGTGGGGGCGGCCCTGTTCGTCAACCTGGCCCAGCGCATCTATGACCTGCATGGCGGCAGTTACGGGGTCGTCCACGTGGTGGCCTACATCGTCTCCGGCATCGGTTTTCTCGGCGCCGGCGTCATCATGCGGGAATCCGGCAACATCCGGGGCATCAACACAGCGGCCACCCTGTGGGGCGTGGCCGCGGTCGGGGCCGCCTGCGGCGCCGGGTTCGCTCTGGAGGCCATCCTCGGCGCCCTCTTCGTGCTGGCCGCCAACACCCTGCTGCGCCCCCTGGTCAACCAGATAAACCGTGACCCGGTGGACAACATGGACACCGAAGTGACCTATCACGTGACCGCTCTCATCGGCCGCGCTCACCAGAAGGAGGTACTGCCCTGGCTCGAGCAGATGCTGGAACAGGCCCACTACCCCCTGAGCGAGCTCGACATCACCCCATTCGGCGATCAGGATCTCGAGATCTCGGCGGCGCTGCTCGCCACCGCCATCGATGGCACCAAGCTCGATGCCCTGATGAACACGCTCGGGGAGCACCCTCACATCAAGCAGATCTTCTGGCGGGCCAGCATCACCGATTGACGCCCTCATACCAGACGCAGCACAAAAAGCCCCGCCGGATCCGGCGGGGCTTTTTCACAGGAAAGGGAAGCCGTGTGCCTAGCGGCGGCTGCGCCAGCGCACCCTGGGGTTGATGACCTGGGCGGTCTGGGCTGGGGGATTGCCCGCGATGAGTTGCTGCATCATCTCGAAGGCGGCCCGGGCCAGGGCCGGGCAATCCTGGGCCACGGAATCGATGCGCATGGGGATGCAGTCGAGCAGATCGTGATCGTCGAAGGTACACAGGCGCATGCCGGTCTCCATCAGTCCCGCCTCGTTGAGGTAGCGCAGCACCCCCTCCAGCAGGGTGAAAGAGGCGGTAAAAAGCCCCTTCGGCGGTGCCCCGAGTTCGTCCACCAGCTCAGACATCAGCTGATAGCCCGAGCTCGGCTGGTAGTCACGGTGGCGGACCCGGTCTGAAGTGGCCTCCAGCCCGGCCCGGTGCAATCCGAGCTCGTAACCCGCCAGCCGGTGGCGGCTGGGGGAGAGATCCAGCAGACCGCCGAAGTAGTAGATCTCCTCCCCGCAATCCTCGGCCATATCCTGCACCAGCTCGGCGGTAGCCTTGCAGGCGTCCGAGATCACCATGGGCAGGCGCGACTCACCGATGTGGCGGTCGAGCTGCACCACCGGCAAGCGGTCGTGGATGCGGGCATAGATGTCGTCACTGTGGCCGCTGGAGGCGACGATGAGGCCGTCCACCTGGCGGCTGATGAGGTTGTCCACCACCCGCTGCTCCAGGGTGGGATCATCCTCGGAGCAGGCGATGAGCAGCTGGATCCCCGCCTCCCGACAGCGGGCCTCCAGGGCACGGGCGATGCTGGCAAAGCCGAAGTTGGTGAGGTCGGGGATCACCAGCCCCCAGGTGTAGCTGCGCACCTCCCGCAGGGAGCGGGCATGGATGCTCGGCTGATAGTGGCACTCGTCCGCCACCGCCTGGATCCGCTTGCGGGTGTCGTCGGCGATGCGGTACTCCGCACTCTTGCCGTTGAGCACCAGGCTGGCGGTGGCCTTGGAGACCCCTGCGAGCGTGGCTATTTGGGCAATCGTGATCCGTTTCTTCTTCTCCACCTGACCTCCCGGCAAACTGATACCGGGCTATTGTACTAGGCAGGCTGCCAGCAGCCAGTGATCGAGGCAAATTTTGCTGCCATCACCACCGCAACGTGCGGAAAGTACTGGGTTTTCACCGGGGAAGTAGCGGGTCGACAAGCTCTGGCGCCCGCCATCGACGAAGCACTCCAGGCTGGAGCGGTCACACAAGACGGTGATCTTGCCCCCAAGCCAGGGGGCGCTTCGCGCCTCCCACTCCCCGCTCTGCCAGTTCTGGCGCCGCAGGACAAGACGCCCCGGCTGCCACACCAGCTCGACCACGGCGCCAAACCAAAGGCTCCCCTCGCCGGTCAGGGCCAGATCCAGCCAGGCCGAGTCGATGGCCAGGCGTGGCAGCTCGCCCGGCGCCCCCTCGAAGCGGGTCTGCTCCCCTTTCAGGGCGCCCAGCTCTGCCACCGGCCGCTGGCAGAGCCACTCATCCTGCCAGAACAGCTCCCGCGGGCAGCTCATCTGGTGGATCCAGCCGTGCTCGAGAGTGGGCTGGCTCATCTCGTTCTCCTCCGGCAAGCCCAGCCAGCCAAACAGCAGGCGCCGCCCCTGGCTGTCCTGAGTGGTCTGCGGCGCATAGAACTCGAAGCCCCGGTCCAGCTCATGGAAGGCCCCGTGCTCGAACCGCTCGCCGTCGAAATCACCCGCCAGCCAGCCGCACTGGTAGAGGTTGCGATAATCCTCTCCCTGCGGGGCAATCCCCTGCGGGCAGCTGATCAGCACATGGCGATCTCCCAGGGGGAAGAGGTCCGGGCACTCCCACATATAGCCAAACTCCCCGAGACCGCCGCGCCCGCTGCCGGCGATGGGGCCCATCAGCGTCCAGGCATTCAGGGTGTCACCGTGATAGAGCAGCACCTCACCCCGATCGTCCAGGGTGCGGGCCCCCAGCACCATCAGCCACTGCCGACCGTCGTGCCACACCTTGGGGTCGCGCACATGGCCGCTGTAGCCTGCGGGCAGGTCCAGCACGGGTCCCAGCTTCTCGAAGCCCCCCTCACCGTCGGCACGGGCCAGACACTGGTAGGCGGTGCGGCTGCCGTCCGGGTATTTGACGTTGCCGGTATAGATGAGGGTCAGACGCCCCTGCTCGTCGCTCACCGCCGAGCCCGAATAGCAGCCGTGGCTCTCATAGGCCTCGGTGGGCAGCAGCGCCACCGGCTCGTGCTGCCAGTGCAGCAGATCGGTGGAGGTGACATGCCCCCAGCCCTTGTTGCGGTGCTCGCAACCGAGCGGGTTCCACTGGTAGAAAAGATGGTAGCGCCCGTCGTGCTCGATGAAGCCGTTGGGATCGTTGAGCAGCCCCACCGGGGCTGCCAGATGCCAGCGGGGCCGATGGGGATCGGCCGCCGCCTTGAGCTGTCCGGCCAGCAGGGACCGGACAACCTGGTTCAGGAGATGGCTTTCCTTCATCACTCCACCTTGTACTTGAGCAGGTAGGAGGCGACGAAAGCGGCGCCAAAGGCGATCACCAGACCGATGACGTAGTGGATGAGACTCATGGGCTGGACGATGGCCATGCCCGGGATGCCGGTCAGGCCCACCGCCGTCATGCCGACCTTGGCCGCCACCACGTAGGCGCCGCCGCAGGCCCCGCCGAACAGACCGGCCAGGAAGGGCTTGATGTAGCGCAGGTTGACCCCGAAGATGGCCGCCTCCGTGATGCCGAGCAGGCAGGACATGGCCGCCGGCACGGTAATGGCCTTGATCTTCACGTCACGGGTCTTGAAGTAGACCGCGAGACAAGCCCCGCCCTGCGCCACGTTGGCCATGGCCCAGATGGGGAGCAGGAAGTTGACGCCGATGGCCGGGTTGGCCAGCAGGCCCGCCTCGATGGCGTGGAAGCTGTGGTGGATGCCGGTGATGACGATGAGCGAATAGGTGCCGCCAAACACCAGACCCGCCAGCCAGCCTGCCTGCTCATAGAGGGCGCTCAGACCGAACGAGATGCCATCCCCCAGCACCCGCCCGGCGGGGCCGATGAAGAGCAGCGCCACGAAGCCGGTGATGATGACGGTCAAAAACGGGGTGAGGATGAGATCCAGGGCGTCAGGGATGCGCTTGCGCAGCTGCTTCTCCAGGTGGGACATGAACCAGACCGCCAGGAGCACCGGGAAGACGGTGCCCTGGTAGCCGATCATGGCGACATCCAGGCCGAAGAAATCCATGGTCTTGAAGCCACCGGCCACGCCCCAGGCGTTGGTCAGAGCTGGGTGGGTGAGAATGCCGCCGAGCGTCGCCCCCAGATAGGGGTTGCCGCCGAATTCGCGCGCCGCCGTAAAACCGATGAGGATCGGCAGGATGATGAAGGCTGCCGAGCTGAACATGTCGAGCATGACGAACAGGGCGCTGTCGGCGTTGACCCAGCCGTAGGTGCGCACCATGCCGAGCAGCCCCATCAGCAGGCCGGAGGCGACGATGGCCGGAATGATGGGCACAAAGATGTTGGAGAGGGTCCGCGCCAGACGCTGGGCCACGTTGAGCTTGGCCGTCGCCATGTCGGTCAGCTCCGCCTTGCTGGCGGTGCCGGTCCCGGTCAGGGTGACGAACTCCGCATAGACCTTGTTGACCAGGCCGGTGCCGAAAATGACCTGGATCTGGCCGGCGTTGCTGAAGCACCCCTTGACCCCCTCCAGCTTGTCGATGGCGGCCTTGTTCACCTTGCTGTCGTCCGCCAGCACCAGCCGCAGCCGGGTGGCGCAGTGGGCGGCGCTGACGATGTTCTCCTTGCCCCCGAGCAGGGGCACCAGATCCTGGGCTATCGCACTGATATTCATATTCTTCCTCTTATGACCCGCCACGCTGGCGGGCCCTTGTCACATGAGAGTAGGGGCTGTCGAGCCGGGCTTCTAGCCGCAGATCAACAGCCGTCTGCGCCTGATCGCAAAAATTCATCCAGCCGGGTGCGGGTGGGCAGTGCCGTCATCGCTCCCTTGGCGGTGGTGGCGAGCGCCCCGCAGCCGTGGGCCTGGGCCAGGATGGCGGGCAGCTCGGCCTGCGTCGGCAGCGAGGTCCGTTCGGCCAAGGCCGCCAACAGTCCGGCGACGAAGGCATCCCCCGCCCCCGTGGTATCGAGTGGCGTCACTTTGGGCCCCACCCACTCCAGCAACTCGCCACCCAGACGGGCCACCACGCCCCCCGCCCCCCGGGTCACCAGCACCAGTGCCGGGCCTGAAAGAGTGGCAAGCCCCGCCGCCAGATCGTCCAGACCGCTCAGCAGTTGCAGCTCCTCCACCGAGAGCTTGACCACGTCGGCGAGGGCCATGGCCTCGCGCACCACGGGCAGCATCTCGGCAGGGTTGCCCCACACCTCTTGCCTCAGGTTGGGGTCGAAGCAGACCCGCCCCCCGACGGCACGGATGGTCGCCATGGCTTGCAGACAACTGCTGCGCACCGGCTCGTTGGCGAGCGCAATGGAGCAGGTCAGCAGCCACTGCCCGGCCTGGAAGACCGGCAGATCGGCGTGGCTCAGGAACTGATCGGCGCTCGGGCGCACCATGAAGGTGAAGCTGCGCTCCCCCGCCTCATCGAGATCCACCAGTACCGTGCTGGTGCGATGGGCCGGATCCTGGATCAGATGGCGAATGTCGACCCCCTCCCTGGCCAGAGTCTCCCCCATGAAGCGGCCGAAGGGATCCGCGCCGACCCGGCCAATGAAGGCCGACTCCCCGCCGAGCCGGGCAACGCCCACCGCCACGTTGGCCGGTGCGCCACCCGGACACTTGAGGTAGTGCTGCTCCCCTTCCGGGATCAAGTCCACTACCGCATCCCCCATTACCCACACACGATTCGTCACCTTGTTGCTACTCCACTGCTGCACAGGATTTGCCGGGGTCAGCCCCGGATTCTGGGTCCGCATTATCAGCTAAACCGTTTTAGCTAACCAACAGATCCCGGGGCCGCCTGCCATTTTTGTGATCGGGATAACGAACTAGAACCAGGTTTCCATCTGCACGCCAAAGTTCCACTCGCCCCCGGCGGTGAAGTTGCTCTGGCCCATGGCATCGGAGCTGGCGTAGTTGTCGAGCTCGGAGGACCAGTCCATCCAGGTGGCGAACACCCGAAGCTCGGGCCGCTCGAAGAAGCCGGCGGTTTGCGCCTTGAAGGTCGGCGCGAAGGTGAGCTTGGTGAAATCGCCGCTCACCGCCTGACGACCCTTGTAGCCCTTGGGATCGAGGTCCATGTACTGCCAGGTCGCCTCGTAGACCAGCTCGACGTTCTGGCTCAGCACCTGGGCCAGGCGGCCATTGAGGGTCACCCAGCGGTACTCGTCCCCCTTCACGTAACGATCCTGGCTGTGCTCGGCCAGCAGGGCCGGGGCGACACGCCAGCGCGGGGCAAGATCGGTGGCACCAAACACGGCGACCCGCACCGCATCGGCATCCGGCAGCAGCTCGCTGTCGGAGCCCAGCCCCTTGAGCTCGGCACCCAGACCGTGGCCATACAGCACCGCCGCCTTGGAGAAACCGGGGTTGATGCCAAAGAAGCTGTCGGCGTGGTAGGCCACCAGGGTGTGGGCCCCCTTGTCGGCTGCCTCGCTGCCCGCGCCGCCGTCATTGATGCGCGCCTCGTTGTCCTTGGCGGAGAGGCCGTTCAGCATCCACTGCCAGTTGCCAACGCGGTTGTTCATGGTGAGGATGTAGCTCTCGATGTCGGAGAGACCGCTCGCGCTGATGTCGCCGTAGTCGCGCCCGTAGAGGGAGAAGTTCGCCTTCCAGCTGTCGGCCAGCTGCACGTCGTAGACGCCGCCGCCGGTGCCGGCCAGGAAGACCACGTCCGAGTCGAGCCAGTGGATGTCGAAGTTGTCCCGGTCAAAGCGCTTGCCCGCCCAGAGCACCGAGTGCTGGAAAGGACCGCTGAAGCTCGCCAGATCGCCGAGCTCGGCAAACACCTGGCGGGTGTTGAGGCTGGAATCGCTGGCGGTCCAGTCGTTGCTGGTCTCCACTCCGTCCGCCAGCATCAGCTTGTAGCGGGCCCAGCTGCCATCGTCGAAGGTCTGGGTCTTCAGCAGGTTGGCCTCCATGTAGGTGTCATCCTCGTTGCCAAGGCGACCCACGGCGCCGCCCACCGAGCCGGCCGGGGTGATGTAGGGGCCGCCGCGGCCACCATTGCCGTTGCCGTTCACCAGCAGGCCCGAGCGGGCATAGCCGTGGAACTCGAAGCCCTGGGCACCGGCAGTCTGCTTGTCCACCTTCTCGCTCTGGGCCTTGGCCACGGCGGCGGTCTCGCGGGCTTCGTTTGCCTTGCTCTGGGCCTCATCGGCCCGCGCTTCGGCAGCGGTGGCGCGCGCCTCGGCCGCATGCACCCGCGCCTCCAGCGCCGCCAGCCTGGCTTCGATACCGCCATCCGCCGCCCACAGCGGGCTGCTCATTCCCAATCCCAGCGCCACGGCCAGCGCCAACTTGCTCTTGAACATCGTCATCGTCCTCACCTGTCTTCTGTCGCCCGTCCGGGCTCTGTTGTTGTTGACGAGCCGAGGATAGCTAAACCGCTTTAGCTGACTCAATATGTCAGCTAAACCGTTTCAGCAGGAGTGTGAGCGGGATAACATTTGTACAGGGGGAATTGGCGGAAGTTGTGAGGAGGATCCCTCATCGGGATCCACTCAATAAGGGGGGATCCAGGCCAGATGGCGGGCAAAAAAAGCCGGCACATCCGTGCCGGCTTGGGTAACGCGGGTCGCGTTTATTTGGTCAGGTCGTCGAAGAAGCGTTTCACCCCTTCGAAGAAGCCTTCGGATTTCGGCTTGTGGGTCTTGGCAGCGGCGCCGCTGAAGGAGTCGTCCAGCTGGCGCAGCAGATCTTTCTGGGTCTCGGTCAGCTTGACCGGAGTCTCGATCACCACCTTGCACATCAGATCCCCCACCTGGCCGGAGCGCACGGACTTGACGCCCTTGCCCCGCAGGCGGAACAGCTTGCCGGTCTGGGTCTCCGGGGTCACCTTGAGCTTGACCCGACCATCCAGGGTCGGCACTTCAATCTCGCCGCCGAGCGCCGCCGTGGTGAAGCTGATGGGCACTTCGCAGTAGAGGTCGTTGCCGTCACGGACGAAGATCTCGTGCTCGCGCACGTGAACCTGTACGTACAGATCCCCCGCCGATGCGCCGGTTTCCCCCGCTTCCCCTTCGCCGGAGAGACGGATGCGATCCCCGGTATCGACCCCGGCCGGGATCTTGACCGACAGGGTCTTGGTCTTCTGGTAGCGCCCTTCCCCATGGCACTTGCGGCACGGATCCTTGATGATCTTGCCGCGACCGTGACAGTGGGGGCAGGGCTGCTGTACCGCGAAGAAGCCCTGGCGCATCTGCACCTGGCCGGAGCCGTGGCAGGTGGGGCAGGTCTGGGCCTGGCTTCCGGTATGGGCACCGGAGCCGTTGCACACTTCGCAGTGGACCTGGGTCGGGATCTTGATCTCCTTGGAGACCCCGCGCACCGCCTCTTCCAGCGTCAGCTCCATGTTGTAGCGCAGATCGGAGCCACGGGCCGGGCCGCGACGACCGCCCCCGCGACCACCGAAGATGTCGCCAAACACGTCGCCGAAGATATCGCCGAAATCGGCACCACCGCCAAAGCCGCCGTGGCCGCCACCCTGGCTCGGATCCACCCCGGCATGACCGTACTGGTCATAACGGGCACGCAGGTTCTCGTCGGTCAGGACCTCGTAGGCTTCCTTGACCTCTTTGAACTTCTCTTCAGCCCCGGCATCACCCTGGTTGCGATCCGGGTGATACTTCATGGCCAGACGCTTGTACGCCTTCTTGATCTCGCGCTCGTCGGCACCTTTCGACACCCCGAGCACTTCGTAGAAATCGCGCTTCGACATACTCATCCTGTTGCTATATCAGCAGTTACGCAGACGGGCGTTGGTTACCCAACGCCCGTAAATTCATTGACGAATCTGCTCACACTCTTACTACGAAGCCGTGATCAAGGCTCATGTGCAGCTCGCTTGTTTGTAACCAAGAGTGCTCATGTATTCACATAGACTCCGGTTCTTGCGCTGCTCTTTACCTTGCTGACGGCCTCTCGCGATAGACCGTGAACAGATTCTGAGCCGATGGGCGAAGCGGACTTCGCCCATCCGGGTCGGGCTTACTTCTTGTCGTCTTTCACTTCTTCGAACTCGGCGTCGACCACGTCGTCGTCAGCCTTGGCAGAAGAGGAGGACTGACCGGCGTCAGCACCGGCGGCGCCTTGCGCCTGAGCCTGCTGCTGAGCAATTTCCATCAGCTTCTGGGACGCTTCCAGCAGCGCTTGCTGCTTGGCTTCGATGGCAGCCTTGTCGTCACCCTTGATGGCGGATTCCAGCTCGCTCAGGGCAGTCTCGATCTTGGTCTTCTCGTCGGCAGGCAGAGCTTCACCGGCTTCGGTGACCTGCTTGCGCACGGAGTGGACCAGACCGTCAGCCTGGTTGCGGGCCTGCACCAGCTCTTCGAACTTCTTGTCCTCGGCCGCGTTGGCTTCGGCTTCGCGTACCATGCGTTCGATCTCGTCATCAGACAGACCGGAAGAGGCCTGGATGGTGATCTTCTGCTCCTTGTTGGTCTCCTTGTCTTTCGCGGAGACGTGCAGGATGCCGTTGGCGTCGATGTCGAAGGTCACTTCGATCTGCGGCAGACCGCGCGGTGCCGGACGGATGCCTTCCAGGTTGAACTGGCCCAGGGACTTGTTGTCGCTGGCGCGCTTGCGCTCACCCTGCAGCACGTGAATGGTCACGGCAGACTGGTTGTCTTCGGCGGTGGAGAACACCTGGGACTTCTTGGTCGGAATGGTGGTGTTCTTCTCGATGAGCGCGGTCATCACGCTGCCCATGGTTTCGATCCCCAGGGAGAGCGGAGTTACGTCCAGCAGCAATACGTCGGTCTTGTCACCGGACAGTACGGCACCCTGGATGGCAGCACCCATGGCCACGGCTTCGTCCGGGTTGACGTCTTTGCGCGGCTCTTTGCCGAAGAAGTCGGCCACGGTCTTCTGAACCAGCGGCATACGGGTCTGACCGCCCACCAGGATGACGTCGTCGATCTCGCCAACCGCCAGACCGGAGTCTTTCAGGGCGACACGAACCGGCTCCAGGGAGTCTTTCACCATGTCTTCCACCAGGGATTCCAGCTTGGCGCGGGTCACCTTGATGTTCATGTGCTTCGGACCGGTGGCATCTGCTGTGATGTACGGCAGGTTCACGTCGGTCTGCTGGGCAGAAGAGAGCTCGATCTTGGCTTTTTCGGCGGCATCTTTCAGACGCTGCAAGGCCAGCTGGTCGTTGCGCAGATCGATGCCCTGCTCGCGCTTGAACTCGTCAACCAGGTAGTTGATGACGCGGTTGTCGAAGTCTTCACCACCCAGGTGGGTGTTACCGTTGGTCGCCAGCACTTCGAAGGTGGTTTCCCCTTCGACTTCGTCGATCTCGATGATGGAGATATCGAAGGTACCGCCCCCTAAGTCATATACGGCAACCTTGCGCTCGCCCTTGACCTTGTTGACGCCGTAGGCGAAAGCAGCTGCAGTCGGTTCGTTGATGATGCGTTTTACATCCAGACCGGCGATACGACCGGCATCCTTGGTGGCCTGACGCTGAGCGTCGTTGAAGTAGGCCGGTACGGTGATGACGGCTTCGGTCACCGGCTCGCCCAGGTAGTCCTCGGCGGTCTTCTTCATCTTTTTCAGCACTTCGGCAGAGATCTGCGGCGGTGCCATTTTCTTGCCTTTCACTTCAACCCAGGCGTCACCGTTGTCGGCCTTGGCGATGGCGTACGGCATGATTTTCAGGTCACGTTGTACTTCGTCATCTTCGAAACGACGGCCGATCAGACGCTTGATGGCGAACAGCGTGTTCTTCGGGTTGGTGATGGCTTGGCGCTTGGCCGGCTGACCAACCAGGATTTCGCCGTCATCGGCATAGGCAATGATGGACGGAGTAGTACGGTCGCCTTCCGCGTTCTCGATCACGCGAGCATGGTCGCCATCCAGAATAGCGACGCAGGAGTTGGTAGTACCCAGGTCAATACCGATGATTTTACCCATTTGACGAATCTCCAAATACTTTGAATAAACTGGCGAGGGGCTCGCCTTGATACGTTAACGGCTAGGTGGGGCCTGCCACTGTGGCTTTCAAGCTCCCGGCATCAAATTTTTTGTGCCGCCGTGGCCTTGCAACCTATATGGGGTCTCAAGTCGGCGCTTCAAGTCCGGCCCTGAAAAAACCTGCATACAGGCCACCTGACAGCCAAATGACGCCAGACACGTCTTTTGGCGCCACATCCAACAAAAAGCCCGCCAAGCGGCGGGCTTGGTGAGAACAGCGCGATCAGTCAGCGGACTTGGAGACCATCACCATGGCCGGGCGGATGACGCGGCCGTTGAGCTCGTAGCCCTTCTGCATCACGGCGATCACGGTGTTCGGCGCCACGTCGGCACTGGGCACCATGCTCATGGCCTGGTGGGCATTGGGGTCGAACGGCTGGTTGGTCGGGTCCAGCGCCACCAGGCCAAACTTGGCCACGCCGCTCTGCATGGATTTCAGGGTCAGCTCGACCCCTTCAATCATCGGCTTGAGGGTGTCGTTCTCCTTGTCCGCCAGCTCGATGGCGCGCTCCAGGTTGTCCAGCACCGGCAAGAGCTCTGCGGCGAACTTCTCCAGTGCAAACTTGTGGGCTTTCTCCACGTCCTGAGCGGCACGGCGACGCAGGTTCTCCATCTCGGCGACGGCGCGAATGGCGCGCTCGCGCTCTTCCAGGGAGGCCTGCTGGGCCGTCTCCAGCTGGGCCTCCAGCTCGGCGATACGGGCCTGCTCGGCTGTCACTTCACTGTCTACATCGGTCGGCTCGACTGGCTGGGCTTCCACTTGCTCCATCGCTTCAACCTTTTGTTCTTCGTGGCTCATGACATCTCCAATATTCAGGGGTTGCGTGTGAGGGTGGCTGGCGTTCAGACAAGCGACACGCGCCAGCAGACCCTGTGTTGGCGCTATTATGGGGACACAGCCCCGGCTTTCAAGGGGAAAAGGGCAGATCGGGCACAATGGCGCCCATCCGCGTGCCAGGCAGTCCCTTTTCGGGGCCGATTGCACCAACCACCACGGAGGCAGACAAATCCCCGGCAAAGCGCGGTATACTCCCCCCAAGACTCTCCCAGACCCGATAACCTATGGATTCTCCGTTCAAAACCGTTGCCCTCATCGGCAAGCCCCATCACGAGGGGGCCAACCAGACCCTGACCGGCCTGTACCAGTACCTGACCAGCCGCGGCTTTCGTGTGCTGCTGGAGAGCCGGGTGGCCCATACCCTGGGGCTGCTCGGGGAGAACGTGATGGATCTGGTGCAGCTCGGCGAGCAGGCGGATCTCGCCATCGTCGTCGGCGGTGACGGCAACATGCTGGGGGCCGCCCGGGTGCTGTCACGGTTCGATGTGGCGGTGATCGGGGTGAACCGGGGCAACCTCGGCTTCCTGACCGATCTCTCGCCCCAGGATTATCTGCTGCCCCTGGAGCAGGTGCTCTCGGGTCACTTCAAGAGCGAGCATCGCTTCCTGCTGGAGGCCGCCGTCTATCGCCACGGGGAGCGCAAGTCGAGCAACCTCGCGGTCAACGAGGCGGTGCTTCACCCGGGCAAGATCGCCCACATGATCGAATTCGAGGTCTACATCGACGGCAGCTTCATGTACAGCCAGCGCTCGGACGGCATCATAGTGGCGACACCCACCGGCTCCACCGCCTACTCCCTGTCGGCAGGGGGCGCCATCCTCACCCCCAAACTCAACGCCATCACGCTGGTGCCCATGTTCCCGCACACCCTGAGCAGCCGCCCCATCGTGCTGGATGCGGACAGCGAAGTGCGGCTGCTGGTCTCGCCAGACAACCAGGACGACGCCATGCAGGTGAGCTGCGACGGCCAGGTCACCCTGGCGGTCCACCCGGGGGACGAGATCCTCATCAAGAAGAGCAGCCACAAGCTTCATCTGGTGCATCCGCTGGATTACAGCTACTTCCACGTGCTGCGCAACAAGCTCGGTTGGGGCAGCAAACTCTTCTAGCCAGGCACCATCGGTGGCGAGGGTCTACCCCTCGCTGCTTTCGACCAGCCGAGGCAGTGCCGGCTCGAATGCCAGATGCACCCCGTTTCGCCCCGCTTCCTTCACCCGGTACATGGCAGCATCGGCTTTGGTCAGCATCAGTGCCAGGTCAGCCTCGGCACTGGCGCACACAACCCCAATGCTCACCGTGACCCCCTCGCACGGCAGGCAGGCCCCCTGCCGGGAGCCCGTCTCTATCTGGCGGCGGATCCGGTCACAGATGTCGCGGGCCATCTGGCCGCTCACGCCCCCCATGATGATGGCGAACTCCTCGCCACCGATGCGCCCCACCAGATCATCCTTGCGTACCTCGGCCACCAGCACCCCGGCCACATAGCGAATGACCTCATCCCCGCAGCCGTGACCAAACTGGTCGTTGACCCGCTTGAAGTGATCGATGTCCAGGACCACCACGCAGCGCGTCTGGCCAGGCGTAGCCCCCTCTCCCTGCCTGAAGAGACCGCGCCGATTAAGCACCCCGGTGAGGGGATCCCGCTCCGAGAGCGCCAGCAATGCCTCCTCCGTCTCCACATAGGCCACCAGAGGCAGCAGCAACACCGAGCCGATGGTCAGCACCATGTGCATGAAGAAGATGAGATCGAGCCAGCCTCCGTCTCCCATCCGCCCTTCGGCTCCCAGCAAGAGCAGCCCCCCCCTGACTCAGCAGGATGGTGAAATGCAGCAGGTAAATGAGCGCCACCACATGGAGCACCCGCTTCTGTTGCCGGCCGAGAGAGACGATGAAGCAGGCGCACCACAGGTACAACATCGACTCCATCAGAGCCAGCACAATGCGCACGGGGGCGAGGCTGGACAGTCCCAGATAGAGCAGCAGCAACACCGCCACGCCTCCCCCCACGGCACGGGGATGCCATGCGCGCTCGTAAAGCGCACAAAAACCGGCGAGCAACAGCAGGATGCTCATGAGCGAGACCAGGCCGCCGACCCGGATGCCCAGCGCCGGATACCCTCCCAATACCCCCAGACTGAGCAGCAGGATGGAGAGGGAGAAGAGAAAAGCGGAGAGGGACCAGTACAGAAAGTTGCCTCGACCCGGCTTCAGGGAGTGGATGAACAGCATGATCAGCCCCGACATCAGGTTGATTGCCAGGGAGATCAGCAGCAGGGTCGGGGTATGGATCATCGTGACGCATCCTTGCGAAGAGGTCTGTACACAGCCCAGGCTCAACCAGGACTGTTTCGAGTGTGTCTCAGCCAGCCACTCACCACAAGAGAGCCCCTCGAGGTGGCTTCTCGCATCGCCTCAGCCCATGCCAGGTACGCAGGTTGATTTTGCAGGCCATCTGATCGGCGTCACACTCATGCCGCGGCCTTGACATCCTTGCCCTCCCCTGTTTCGCAAAAATCCTCCCTGCCCACTTTACTGTATATAAGACCAGTATATACTGGATGCATACACAGTAATGTTGGCCCATACAGGATGAGACCATGCTGACCCAGCTGACCGTCAACAACTTCGCCATCGTCAAGTTTCTCGAGCTCGATCTGCAACCAGGGATGACCTGCATCACCGGGGAGACCGGCGCGGGCAAATCCATCGCCATCGATGCTCTGGGGCTGTGCCTGGGGGAGCGCGCCGAAGCCAGCATGGTGCGCCCGGGCAGCGACAAGACCGAGGTGAGTGCCCGCTTCCTGCTGGAGGGTAATCCTGCCGCCCGGGCCTGGCTCGCCACCAACGAGCTCGAAAATGACGGTGAGTGCATCGTCCGGCGGGTACTGTCCGCCGAGGGGCGCTCTCGAAGCTATATCAACGGGGTTCCCGTCCCCCTCGCCCAGCTCAGGAACCTGGGTCAACTGCTGGTCAACGTCCACGGTCAGCACGCTCACCAGATGCTGCTCAAACCCGATTACCAGCTCGCCCTGCTGGACGGCTACGCCGGTCATCATCTGCTCCTCGACGATGTGCGCCGCCACTACCAGCAGTGGCGCCAGTTGCAAAACGAGCTCAACCGGCTCAAGGCCGAGCAGCAGCAGCGGGAAGCCCGCCGTCAACTCATCGAATACCAGGTGCAGGAGCTGGACGAATTTGCCCTTCAGCCGGGAGAGTTTGAAGAGATTGAAGAGGAGCATCAGCGGCTCGCCAATGGCACCGAGCTGATGCAGGAGTGCGGGTATTGCCTCGATCTGCTTTATGACAATGAAGAGACCACCATCGCCGGTCTGCTGCAGACGGCGGTGGACAGGGCCGAGACCCTGGTCGGCATGGACAGCCGGCTTGGCAACGTGCTCGGCATGCTCAACGAAGCCCTGATCGGCGTACAGGAGAGCCACAGCGAGCTGCGCAGCTATCTCGACCGGCTGGAACTGGATCCAGAGCGCTTCAACGAGCTGGAGAGCCGCCTCTCCAAGGCCATCAACCTGGCACGCAAGCACCATGTCAAACCGGCGGAGCTGGCCCACTACCATCAGGAGCTGGCCGCCGATCTGGCCCGCCTCAACTCCGACGAGGAACGCCTCGAGGGGATGGAGGACGAGCTGGCCTCGGCCCGCCAGGCCTTCGTGCAGGCCGCCGAGGCCCTGAGCCAGAGCCGCCAGCGCTATGCCGAGGAGCTGGGCGCAAAGGTAAGCGCCAGCATGCACGAACTGGCGATGCCAGATGGCCGCTTCGCCATCGAGGTGCGACCCGATGCCCAGAGCAGCCTCTCGCCCCTTGGCATCGATCGGGTGGAGTTCATGGTCACCACCAACCCGGGTCAGCCCATCCAACCCCTTGGCAAGGTGGCTTCCGGCGGCGAGCTGTCGCGTATCAGCCTCGCCATCGTGGTGATCAGTGCACGCAAGATCTCCACCCCGACCCTTATCTTCGACGAAGTGGATGTGGGGATCAGCGGCCCGACCGCCGCCGTGGTGGGCCGCCTGTTGCGCCAGCTCGGCGAATCCACCCAGGTGATGGTGGTCACCCACCTGCCCCAGGTGGCAGGCAAGGGTCACCAGCACATGGTGGTGAGCAAACACACCGACGGCAAGACAACGGAAACCCAGATGCAGGCGCTCACCCCGGGTGCCCGGCTCAACGAACTGGCCCGCCTGCTGGGGGGCGATCAGATCACCGACAACACCCTGGCCAACGCCCGTGAGTTGCTCGCAAGCTGACCACGGGGCGGGAGGGATGCCCTCCCGTCCATGTCGGCCCTTTCAGATTGACCGTGCCATCATCGCGCTGGCCAGTTGAAACCTCTTGCCGACGGCGCCGGCCTGGTTGGCCCATGCCGTGAGCCACAAGAAAGAGGGGGAGCCCGGGCTAATCCGCGGCACGTGTCTTGATGCTCAGTCTGAACCTGCCAGCCTGGTCATCACCCAGTCGGGTTTTCATCGCCATGGTCAGGACGCCACTCATCTTCGTTGCACTCATTCACATTTCGAACGGACACATCCCTTCATTTTCCATTCAACTCAGTCTGTTATGATGATGTAAACGGACTCGGTACCTTCAGTTGCCATCGACAAAAGGTGACGCTTGATGCAAACACACCGGGTTCGTTTGAGCTGACATTTCGCGGGAAAGGGGGATGGGAGCGCGCTTCCGCCGTCTGACCCGCACCTGCCAAGGAGAACTGCTTATGAGCCCGACCAATATTGTGCTGTTGCTGGAAGGCAAGGATTACGAGCAGGAGACACTGGCCAAGGCGAGCCGTCTGGCACAAGGGCTGGGCGCCAACCTGACCTTGTTGCACCTGACCCACAGCAGCAAGACCCGTCGCAATAGTCTGTCCCTGTCACAAGAGGAGCGCAGCGCCCAGGGCACCCTGGATGCCAAGGCGATCATCAGTGAACTCATCACCCAGCTGTCTCATCCGGTGGATTACCAGTGCCTGGTGGTGGATGACGTGGTGCCGGATCTCCAGCGCTGGCTGACCGCTCACCCCGCCGACCTCTTGCTGGTCGGCAGCCGTCATCACTGGATGGAGGGCTCGCTGGCCCGTCTGCTCCTCTACAAACTGCCCCTCGATATCCAGATCTGCCACGAGCCTCACGCCGCCTTGCTCAAAGCCGTCGGTTGACACCACAAGACCCGCTCCCTGAGCGGGTCTTCTTGTTTCTGACGCCCCGCCGTCATCCTCCCCCAGCTTGACCTCCTCCACTGCGTCACCGCCAGAACCACACGATTTCTTACACATTGCTCGCTTCTTTTTGAGGGCCATTTGCTGCACGATATGGCCCTTGCACGCCTTCGCTCGTTTCGTTCAGGTGATAAATGAAAGCTCTTCGAAAACCCGGCAAGCTCGCCCTGCTCGCCCTTGTGCTGATCCCTCTCGTCACCTGGCTGGCCTGGCCAGGCAACACACCGGACCCGGTACTGACCGCAACGGTTACCCGACAGGATGTGGAGCAGACGGTGCTCGCCAGTGGCGTACTGCAGGCCATCGAGCAGGTGGATGTGGGGGCTCAGGTCTCGGGTCAGGTCACCTATCTCGCGGTGGAAGCGGGTCAACAGGTCAAACAAGGAGAGCTGCTGGCGGAGATCGATCCCCTGATCGCCCAGAACAACCTCAAGACCGCCGAGGCGGAGCTGGCCAGCCGCCGCGCCCAGCTCAAGATCAAGCAGGCACAGCTCAAACAGAACGAGCTTGCCTGGCGCCGCCAGCAGCAGATGTTTCGGCAGGAAGCGAGCTCTCGTGCGGATCTGGAGAGCGCCGAAGCCCAGCTTGCCGTCACCCGGGCCGAGCTGCAAAGCGCCCAGGCCGACATCGACAACGCCATCATCAAGGTGGAGCGCGCCAAGACAGAGCTCGGCTACAACCGCATTCAGGCCCCCATGGATGGTACCGTCGTCTCCATCGTCACCCGGCAGGGGCAGACCCTGGCCGCCAGCCAGACGGTACCGACCCTGCTCAAGCTCGCCAATCTCGACACCATGACGGTCAAGGCCCAGATCTCCGAAGCGGACGTCACCCGTGTCAAGGCGGGCATGCCGGTCTATTTCACCCTGATAGGGGATCCGGATACTCGCTACCACGGTACCCTTCGCACGGTCGAGCTGGCACCCACCAACATCAATGAGCAGACGGCCAGCACCACGGCCACCAGCAATGCGGCCATCTACTACTATGCCCTGTTCGATGTGCCCAACCCCGGCCATCAGTTGAGGGTCGCCATGACGACCCAGGTCACCATCGTGCTCGGCGAGCGCAAGCAGGTACTGGCCATTCCCCAGACCGCCCTCGGCAAGAAGACTGGCGACAACGAGTACGAGGTCAGCCTGCTCAAGGAGGGGGATCAGAGAGAGACCCGCCGCATCAAGACCGGCATGAAGGATGACATCAAGATTGAGGTGGTGAGCGGCCTGACCGAGCATGAGAAGGTGATCCTGGAGCAAGGCAAGCCGGCCCTGCACGATGAAGGGGAGATGGAGCCGTGAGCGAGCCCCTGATCCGTCTCAAGGGCATCGAGCGGCGCTACCAGAGCGGAGAGCACGAAGTGACCGTGCTGCACCCGCTGGATCTCGCCATCGATGCCGGGGAGATGGTGGCCATCGTCGGCGCCTCCGGCTCCGGCAAATCAACCCTGATGAACCTGCTGGGCTGCCTCGATCGCCCGAGCGGCGGCCAGTATCTGTTTCGCGGCCAAGACACCGCGACCCTGGATGCCCTCTCCCTGGCACGGCTGCGCTGCCACCACTTCGGCTTCATCTTCCAGCGCTATCACCTGCTGCCCCATCTGGATGCGGCCGCCAACGTGGAGATCCCCGCCATCTATGCCGGCACTGCCCGCCTTGATCGCCAGGCCCGTGCCCGCACCTTGCTGACCCGCCTGGGACTGCAGGATCGCAGCCACCACAGACCCGGCCAGCTCTCCGGCGGTCAGCAGCAGCGGGTCAGTATTGCCCGGGCGCTCGCCAACGGCGGCGAGGTGATCCTGGCGGACGAACCCACCGGCGCTCTCGACAGCCAGAGCGGCAAGGAGGTGATGACCATCCTCAAGGAGCTGCACGCCCAGGGCCACACCATCATTCTGGTGACCCACGACATGGCGGTGGCAAGCCATGCGGATCGCATCATCACCCTGCGTGACGGGCGGGTAGTGGAGGACAGCGGCCATCGGGCGACCGATGACAACGCAGCCTCACCCTCCCTATCCGGGACGCCGGCCCACCCGCAGCCAGGTGACGGCAGCCAGCTGGCCCCTCCCTCTGTCGGGCAAGATGCACAGAGCACAGGCGCCGCCGTCCGCACCGCAAGCCGGGGCTGGGATCGCTACCGGGAGGCGGGGCGCATGGCCCTGCACGCCATGCTGGCCCATCGCATGCGCACCTTCCTCACCATGCTCGGCATCATCATCGGCATCGCCGCCGTGGTCAGCGTGGTGGCGCTCGGTCAGGGGGCGCGCGCCAAGGTGATCGACGACATCAACGCCATGGGCACCAACACCATCGACATCTTCCCCGGCAAGGACTGGGGAGACGAGAAGGCCGCCAGCATCCAGACCCTGAACGAGCGGGATCTCGACGCGCTGCTCGGCCAGCCCTATCTGGAGGGGGCCAGCCCCCAGATAGCGACGTCGGGCCAGCTTCGCTATCGCAACAAGACCAGCAGCGGCAGCGTGATCGGGGTCGGCAACGACTTTTTCCGGGTCAAGGGGATGACGCTCACCCAGGGGCGCCTGCTCGATGAGCGGGACATTCGAAACCGGACGGCAGTCGCCGTGGTGGATGGCAAGACCATAGAGAGCCTGCTTGGCAAGGTGGATCCGGTCGGCCAGGTGGTGCTGGTCGGCACCCTGCCGGTGCGCATCGTGGGGGTGGTCACCCAGGAGACCGGCTTTGGACGCAGCAGCCAGTCGGTCAATGTCTGGCTCCCCTACAGCGCCGTAATGAGCCGTCTCCTCTCCCAGCAGCACTTCACCCAGATCACCATCCGGGTCAAGGACGGCGTCCAGCCCGCCCTGGCCGAGCAGGCGGCAGTCGCCCTGCTGACCCAGCGCCACGGCGTGAAGGACTTCTTCACCTTCAGCAGCGACAGCATCGTCAAATCGGTGGAGAAGACCACCGCCACCCTGACACTGCTGGTCTCCGCCATCGCGGTGATCTCCCTCATCGTCGGCGGCGTCGGAGTGATGAACATCATGCTGGTCTCGGTGGTGGAGCGCACCCGGGAGATAGGGATCCGCATCGCCGTCGGCGCCCGCCAGTCCGACATACTGCAACAGTTCCTCATCGAGGCGGTGATGGTCAGCCTGCTGGGGGGGCTGCTCGGTATCGGCCTCGCCCTGCTCATCGGCGCTCTCTTCTCCCTGCTCGTGGAAAGCTTCCAGATGCGCTTCTCGCTCTTCTCCATCCTGATGGCCTTCGGGTGCTCCTCCCTCATCGGGATCCTGTTTGGTTACCTGCCCGCCCGCAATGCGGCCAGGCTCGATCCGGTGGAGGCACTGGCGAGGGAATGACGATGCACAACCTATCAAGGCTCGGGCTAAGCCTGATGCTCACCGCCAGCCTCGGTGCCTGCAGCCAGCAGAGCACCTATCACAGACCCGATCTCGACGTGGCGCCAGCATGGCAGCAGGAGAGCCGGGGTCTCACCGTGCAGCAGGCAGGCCCCTGGTGGCAGGGATTCCAGGATCCTGCGCTCGATCGCCTGGTCGAGGCGGTGCTGGCCGCCAACCCGGACATGCGGGTGGCCGGGCTCAAGCTCAAGAACGCCCTGCTCGGCGCCGATCTGGCTGACACCAACCTCACCCCCTCGGTCAGCGCCAATCTCGGGGCCAGCGGCACCAAGAACATGAAAGATGGCAGCGCCAGCAGCAACCTGGGCCCCTCCCTCAACCTCAGCTACGAGGTGGATCTCTGGGGCAGACTGGCCGCGGCAAGGGATCAGGCGAGCTGGGAGGCACAAGCCAGCGAACAGGACCTGGCCGCCACCCGGTTGCTGCTCATCGGCAAGACCCTGGAGCAATACTGGCAACTGGCCTACCTCGGCTCGGCCATTACCCTTAGCACCCAGCAACTGGCGAATCTGGAGCGCATTGAACGCCTGACCCGCGCCAAATACGAGGCGGGCGCCGTGACCCGACTCGATCTGGTACAGGCCAGCCAGCAGAAGGCAGGCAAGCAGGCGGAGCTCGCCACCCTCACCCAGCAGCGGGCACAGGCGGGCAATGCTCTTCGCCTGCTGCTGGGCCGCAGCAGCGGGCCGCTCGCTGACGCTCCCGACGCCCTGATCATGGGCCCGATCCCGTCCCTGGCGGCCGGCATTCCCGCCGATGTGCTGGCCCGGCGGCCCGATGTGCGCGCCGCCGAACTCAGGCTGCGCAAGACCCTTGCGAGGGGAGACGAGATCCGCACCGGCTTTTATCCCACCCTGAGCCTGACCGGCGGTGCCAGCACCACCTCGGATACCCTGACCCAAGTGCTGCAAAATCCGGTCGGCACCCTGGGCGCCACGCTGGCGCTCCCTTTCCTCGAGTACAACAAGACCCGGCTCTCCATCGCCAGCGCCGACATCGACTACCAGATTGCCGAAACCGAGTTTCGCAAGCAGCTCTATACCGCGCTGCTGGAAGTGGAGGATGGCCTGGCAGCCCGTCAGCAAGGGGATCAGCGGCTGCGCTATCTGGAGCAGCAGAGGGCCTATGCCCGGGAGGCCGAGAGGCTGGCAGGCGCCCGTTTCCTGGCCGGTGCCACCGGGGTACAACCCTGGCTGGATGAGCAGAACCGCCTGTGGGATGCCGAGCTCGCCCTGCTGGCACAGCAGCAGACCCAGCTCAACAACATGGCAGGCATCTATCGGGCGCTGGGGGGAAGCGATCGAACCTGACCCAGGCAGAGAGTGTGGTATCGCGATGGACATCCAGAGGAGGTCAATCGCGACCCATTCTGTCCACAAACCAATTGATAATAATTTTCATTTCATCAAGAATGGGCGCCATCATCAGCCAGGAGTATGCCCATGTCTCAACCCGCCCCGGCCAATCGCCCCCGCCTGCTCACCGTCAAGCATGTTCAGGATGTGAGCCCGCACCTGCGCCGAATCTGCCTGACCAGCCCCGAGCTTGTGGACTACCCCTTCAGCTGTGGCGGTGCTCATGTCAAGATCATGCTGCCCCGACCGGGTCAGCGCGAGATAGTGTTGCCCACCCCCACCGACAAGGGGCCTCGCTGGCTCGATCCCGCCCAGAAACCCGTCATTCGCACCTTCACCATACGTGCGTTTCGTCGGGAGGCGCTGGAGCTCGACATCGACTTCGCCCTGCACGGCGAGGCCGGCCCCGCCAGTCGTTTCGCCCTGCACGCCAAACCGGGTGACAGGCTCGCCATCTCGGGCCCAGGCGGCCCCGACCCCATGCTGCAAATGGCCGAGCACTATTACATGGCGGGGGATCTCACCGCCCTGCCCGCCATCAGCGCCATGGTGGAAGTGATGCCAGCCCATGCCCTCGGCCATATCGCCCTGCTGGTCCCCCATCAGGACGACGTGCAGGATCTGTCGCTGCCGGCCGGCGTCGACCTGCGCTGGTTCGTGGGCAATCCGGAGCAAGCCGCGACCCTGGTGGCGCATTTCACCGCCCAGCCTATGGTCGCTGAGGGGAGCTATTTCTGGTTTGGCGGGGAAGAGAGCCTGGTCGTGCCGCTGCGCCGCCACGTCAGACGCACCCTGGATGCCGAGCGCCAGCGGGTCTACGCAGTCCCCTACTGGCGCAGCGGCAAGGATGAAGACGCCTATCACCAGGACAGGCACGCCGTGATGGACAGCTGAGCTCCCTCTTTATCTTGTGACTGGCGGGCTTCTTCCCTCGGGGAGCGGCCTGCTTTTGCTGCGGTTCCCCCGCCATCGTTCCCTCTCCCCCCATCTTCGCCTGGCTGTTTCATTGCGCTTGCATTTGAGACAAACACCAAGATAATGACAATCATTCTCAACAACTACGATGAGCCGTGAACCTGTCTGCTCCCAACGGGATGGCGCATACGGGCTCCCCATCGCACACATGCACAGCAAGGTAACTCCAGATGGCAGTTTTGAATTCGGTCATGCGCGCCTTCGCCATAGAGGCGCTCCCCACCCCTGCCGAGCTGCTGGCGCAGCACCCCTGTCCGGCCGACATGGCCCGGCACATCGACAACCAGCGCCATCAGGCACGCCGGATCCTGGCAGGTGAAGACGATCGCCTGCTGGTCGTGATTGGCCCCTGCTCCATCCATGATCCCGTCGCGGCCCTGGACTATGCCGGACGGCTGGCACGATTCGCCACCGCCTATGAAGACAGCCTTCAGATAGTCATGCGCGCCTATTTTGAAAAGCCGCGCACCACGGTGGGCTGGAAGGGGCTGGTCTTCGATCCGTACCTGGACGACAGCAACGACATCAATCGGGGATTGCATCTGGCACGCCAGGTGCTGCTCGACATCAATGGGCTGGGGCTCGCCACCGCCACCGAATTCCTCGACACCACCAGCTTTCTCTATCTCGCCGATCTCGTCAGCTGGGGCGCCATCGGGGCACGCACCACGGAGTCTCAGGTCCACCGGCAATTGGCCTCCGCACTGCCCTGCCCCGTGGGATTCAAGAACGGTACGGACGGCAATATCCGGGTCGCCATCGATGCCATCCAGGCCAGTACCGCCTCCCATCTCTTCACCGCCCCCGGCAGCCAGGGCGGCATGGTGGTGATCAAGAGCGAAGGCAATCCCGACGGCCATATCATTCTGCGTGGCGGCACCCTGCCCAACTACCACCAGAGCGATGTGGCGGAGGCAGCAGACCGCCTCACCCGTCAGGGACTCCCCCCTCGCCTGATGGTGGATTGCAGCCATGGCAACAGCCAGAAGCTGCACACGAACCAGCTGAAGGTCGCCAAAGAGCTCTGTCGCCAGCTGAGCGAAGGGAGCCAAGCCATCGCCGCCGTCATGGTCGAGAGCTTCTTGCTGGGGGGAAACCAGAAACCGGCTCCTCTGGGTGAGCTGCAATACGGTCTGTCAGTGACCGATGCCTGCCTCTGCTGGGAAGAGAGTGAACACCTGCTTGCCATACTGGCAGAGGCGGTCCAGGCCCGTCGCCGCACCCGGAGAAAATACGCACACACCGTTCAGTCTGAACTCGGACAACCCGTCATCTAGCATTCGGTTTATTTGTTTGCCACCAATCCGTGTCTGCCTCATCCGCACGTTGTCCGGCATCGTGCGGATATATCGCAGAAGAGCGGTGTCAAACAGACCATAAATAGGGGGGATAAATTAATAGGCGGTGGGCGTCATGCATCAGCAAGAAAAAGTGACGGGCCGCTCAGGCGTACAGATGAGTATCCACCGCCGCTATTTCATTCTGTCACAGCAGGTATCCATGTTCGTTTCTCACAAGGAACGAAGAAAAACGGGCTGTATGAGTCCTCAATGCGTATAAGTGGCGAGGTGGCGTGGAAGATGATGCGCCACCTTTATTGGACACATGATGGTTATGGCTATTCCAGACGAGGCTCTCCAATTAACCGGAGTAACCTGTGCAATTGGGTTTTACTGCGACATCATCTGAACTCTGAAAATAATAATGCCGCCCTGCAGGCGGCATTATCGAGAATCGGATCCGGCGATCAGATCAGGAAATCGTTCAGATCCTTGCCCAGCGCAACTTGCTCGGCGATGGCCTTGGGCATACGACCCTGACCGGTCCAGGTCTTCTCCTGACCGTCTTCCTGGTACTTGTACTTCGCAGGACGGGGAGCACGCTTGCTCTTGGTGGTGCCCGCCGCAGCCGGAGCCGCCACGCTGCCGATCAGCTCACGGGGATCGATACCAGCCTGTTGCAGCATTTCGGTGAATTCATTCAGTTTGCGCTGACGATCTTCCTGTTCGGCGCGTTCCTGTTCAACGGACTCGGCACGCTCGTTATATACCAGGTCAAACTTTTCTTTCGCTTCTTGCAGTTGCTCAAACGGCAGTTCACGAATGGCAGCGCGCAAGCTGCGAATGTTCAGCAGAACCTTCAGAAACTCGTTCATTACTTCCTCACAGAATTATTTTTGTATGTCACAGGGATAACACGATTTGAGAATAGCATGCCCATTGGATAACAACATAATGTTTTTATACCATCCGGCAGCGCTCTGACACCATATGGACATTATTCACCGTGGTTAATTCCCTGCCTGATACTTATTGGGAATACTCTCACAGACTTTATTTTCTATTTTCCCCGGTTAATCTCAGGCTCACCTCATCCGTTGCACACGGTGTTATCTCTTACCCGCGTCGCTCTGCGCCAGGTCATTTAGCAGCAGTGCCGGCCCTTATTGTACAAATAGTGCGCTCATGGCCATGACCTTCGCAGACAATAAACCAGGCCCCGTTTCAGGATGCCCCTTGCGCCTGATCCTGTATCCAGCGGATGAATGCCTGGATCTTGGGACACTGGCGATGAGGGAGGGTCGCCAGGTAATAACGCGGCTCGCAGCGCACCGCCATATCCGGGAAGGGCATCACCAGCGCTCCGCTCGCCAGCGCCTGGCTTGCCAGTTGCCTGCGCCCCATGGCGACACCGGCGTGGTGGGTGGCGGCAAGGATCGCCAGATCCGCCCGATCAAATCCCATGTGCGACGCGCAAGCCTCCAGGGAGAGATGCCAGTGACTCCCCCAGGTGCGCCACTCGTCGCTGTCGGTGTCCTGGCCCCAGGCCTGCCTGTCATGGAGCAGGCGGCACTGCTGCAGATTCCTCACCTCCCCCATCAGACCGTGGTCGCTGGCGTATTGAGAGCTGCACACCGGCACCATGTATTCATCCATCAGGGGGTGGATGGCCACGCCCGTCGGGGTTCTGGCATCGAAGTTGAGGGTCAGATCGATGCCGTAGCCGTGCAGGTTTATATGCTCGTTGCCCGTCAGCAGGTTGAGCTCGATGTGAGGATGCAGACGGGAAAAATCGGCGAGCCTTGGCACCAGCCAGCACTGGGCGATGGAGGGGCGCGAGTGCAGTGTCAGGGATCCCGACAGCGCCTGCTCCCTGATCTCCAGCACCTCCTGATTGATGAACTCCAGGGAGGAGGTGAGGGCCCAGAAAATGCGCTGCCCCTCCGTGGTCAAGGCCACCTTGCGGTGAAAGCGCTGAAACAGCAAAAACCCGAGCGCCTCTTCCAGGGCCGAGATGCGGTGGCTCACCGCGCTTGGGCTCAAGGAGAGCTCGTCGGCGGCGAGCGCAAAGGAGCCGTGGCGGGCCGCCGCCTCGAAGGTGTGGAGCCTGGCGAGCTGATGGCTGCTGAGCAGCTTGCTCCTCACCCCCGGGTGCTCATCGCGTTGCATGGTTGGGCCTCCCTCTCTTTTATCTGGCGGATGATACCAGAAGGGCGAGGTTTGCATTCACCAGGAAGACTCAACTCACCCGTATGCGAAGACACAGCAGGGTAGATGGCCATTTGCATCAACTGGGCTCATCCAAGCGACGCGTTTTATCATTTGTCACGGAAACGCTGCTGCCATTCAATGGGATAATTCCGTCACCACCCCGAGAGGCTTTCATGACACACACCGACATTGCCGGGCTCATCGCCCGCTTCCCCCTGCTCGAACCGCTGATCGCCCTCACCCCTGTGACCTGGTTCAATCCGGGGGCCACCTCCCTCGCGGAAGGATTGCCCCATGTGGGGCTCACCCGGCAAGATGTAGCCGCCGCCTCCGCCCGGCTCGCCCGCTTCGCCCCCTACCTGTGCGAGGCCTTCCCCGAGACCCGCGCCAGCCACGGCATCATCGAGTCCGGGATCGCCGCCATCCCGACCCTGCAGGGGACCCTCAATGGGCGCTACGGCGTCAAACTCACCGGCAGGTTGCTGCTCAAACAAGACAGCCATCTGCCCATCTCCGGCTCCATCAAGGCGCGCGGCGGCATCCACGAGGTGCTGGCCCATGCCGAACACCTGGCCATCCAGGCTGGGCTGCTGCGCGAGACGGATGACTATCGCACGCTGTTCTCGGACGACTTCCGCCACTTCTTCAGCCAGTACAGCATCGCGGTGGGGTCGACCGGCAACCTCGGCCTCTCCATCGGCATCATGAGTGCCCGCCTCGGCTTTCGCGTCACCGTCCACATGTCCGCCGATGCGCGGGAGTGGAAGAAGCAAAAATTGCGCGAACATGGCGCCATCGTCGTGGAATATGCCGACGATTACGGGGTGGCGGTGGAGCAGGGACGCAAGGAGGCCGAACGCGATCCCGCCTGCTTCTTTATCGATGACGAGCACTCTCGCACCCTGTTCCTCGGCTATGCGGTGGCGGGCGAGCGGGTGAAAAAGCAGTTCGACGAGATGGGCATCAGGGTGGACGCCGACCATCCGCTCTTCGTCTACCTGCCTTGCGGCGTCGGCGGTGGCCCGGGCGGGGTGGCCTTTGGTCTCAAGCTGGCGTTCGGGGACAACGTGCACTGCTTCTTCGCCGAGCCCACCCACTCCCCCTGCATGCTGCTCGGGGTCCACACCGGGTTGCACGATGCCATTGCGGTGCAAGACCTTGGCATCGACAACCTCACCGCCGCCGACGGCCTCGCGGTGGGACGCGCCTCCGGTTTTGTCGGCCGCGCCATGGAGCGGCTGCTTGCGGGCTTCTACACCCTGAGGGATCAGGAGATGTACGACCTGCTGGGGCTCCTGGCCCGGGATGAAGAGATCCGGCTCGAGCCCTCGGCACTGGCGGGCATGGCAGGCCCCTGGCGAGTGGCCGCCAACCTTGAGTGGCAGAGTGGGCAGGGACTGGATGCAGCCAAGATGGCCGGTGCCACCCACCTGGTGTGGGCCACCGGCGGCGGCATGGTGCCCGCCGAGGAGATGGAAAAATACCTGGCCTGCGCCCGGATCTGATCTTTTTTTCGCCCCCGTGACCCGCCGACCTGGCGGGTTTTTCTGCTGCGAGATCAGCAAGATGGCACGTCAGCCCTCGCCACCATGACACAGACGGCCAGACTGCTGGACAGCCTGATTTGTCATCCAGCCCCACTGACTGGTTATTTTGTGATACGATAGAGACCTTTTTTTGACATCTGCGCCCCGTTGTCCCCTTTTTCCGGTGAGATAACCACCGGATCCGGCGACCAACACCTGCCGGGCGCAGCACAACATGTGCCCAGTTCGAATCGCTCCTGCGCGACCTTGACGCCAGGAGCACTCCCCTCTGGGCACCTTAGATAAGGAGATCGGGCGATGAAACAATATCAAAGCTGGTTGGGACAATATCTGATGAGCCGCCGTGACGGAGACCACGCCATGGCATCCGAGCTCGCCAGCTCCATCTGCGAATTCTGGCAGGCCCGTGGAGATGAGGCCGAGACCAGCAAATGGCAGCAGATCTACGAGCAGCACGTGGAAAAAACCACCTGACGACCTGCTCTCCTCCATAAAAAAACCGGCGCTCATGGCGCCGGTTTTGCATTTCAACGACCCGGATCACATCTGGTCGATCATGTCCTGGGCGAACTGGGAGCAGGAACGCAGGGTGGCACCTTCCATCAGTCGCTCGAAGTCATAGGTGACGGTCTTGTTGGCAATCGCCGCTTCCATCCCCTTGACGATGAGGTCGGCCGCCTCGGTCCAACCCAGGTGGCGCAGCATCATCTCGGCGGAGAGGATGAGGGAACCCGGGTTGACCTTGTCCTGACCGGCGTACTTGGGCGCGGTGCCGTGGGTAGCCTCGAACAGGGCCACACCGTCGCCGATGTTGGCGCCCGGGGCGATGCCGATGCCGCCGACCTGGGCCGCCAGCGCGTCGGAGATGTAGTCGCCGTTGAGGTTCATACAGGCGATGACGTCATACTCGGCCGGGCGCAGCAGGATCTGTTGCAGGAAGGCATCGGCGATGACGTCCTTGACCACGATGGTCTTGCCGGTTTTCGGGTTCTTGAAGGAGCACCAGGGGCCGCCGTCGATGAGCTGGGCATCGTACTCTTTCTGGGCCAGGGCATAGCCCCAATCCTTGAAGGCACCCTCGGTGAACTTCATGATGTTGCCCTTGTGCACCAGGGTCACGGAGTCGCGATCGTTGTCGATGGCGTACTCGATGGCGGCACGGACCAGACGCTCGGTACCGGCCTTGGACATGGGCTTGATGCCGATGCCGCAGGACTCGGGGAAGCGAATTTTCTTCACGCCCATCTCGTTTTGCAGGAAAGCGATCACCTTCTTGGCTTCATCGCTGTCCGCCTTCCACTCGATGCCGGCGTAGATGTCTTCGGCGTTCTCGCGGAAGATCACCATGTCGGTCAGCTCGGGGTGCTTGACCGGGCTCGGGGTCCCTTCGTAGTAACGGACCGGGCGCAGGCAGACGTAGAGATCCAGCTCCTGGCGCAGGGCCACGTTGAGGGAGCGAATACCGCCGCCGACCGGGGTGGTCAGCGGGCCCTTGATGGCCACGCAGTATTCACGAATGAAATCCAGGGTTTCGGCCGGCAGCCAGGCACCTTCGCCATAGACATGAGTCGACTTCTCGCCGGTATAGATCTCCATCCAGGCGATCTTGCGCTCGCCTTTGTAGGCTTTCTCGACCGCAGCATTCACCACATTCAACATGGCCGGGGTCACGTCCACACCGATACCATCCCCTTCGATAAACGGAATGATGGGATTGTGGGGAACCTGCAGCTTGCCGCTGGCATCGACTGTGATTTTCTGGCCCTGGGTCGGGATAACTACTTTGCTTTCCATCGGCATCTCCTAACTTCCGTTTGTTATCAATCTGATCGTTGCGCGCGGCCATCTTAAGCCCATCCATTTGCATAATCAAATAGCGGGCATGCATGTCAGACCATAGTCGGGGAGTGGATCACAGTGCGCCTGAGGATCCCCTCCTCCCTCGCCGCCCTCAGGTCCTGACGAGGCGCAGGCCCCGTCCATCCGGGCCTCTTCATCTAGTGATGACAGCGTCTCCCTGCCCTCGCCGCCCCGAAGGCGCCACTCCCCCAAATCCCGTTCGCCTTTACATCGTCGTAACCCCTTTGGCGAGGCAAGGCGCGCCGGGGGACAGGCTGCCGGATCCGGACTAGGCTCTTTGCCAGTGATCGGGGCGCCCGGGGCGTGGCCGGTCATGAAGAGAGCACGACAACAAGGAGAACACCATGTTTATCGTCACCAACCGGATGGTCAACGAGCAGGGCAAGACCCCCAGCGAGATCTTTGGCGAAAAACCCGCAGAGGGCCCCAACGAACTGCGCCTCGCCGAGGCCCGGCGTCAGGGCAAGCAGTGGCAGCTGGACCTGCTGCCGGATCAGATCACCGCCGAGATGGCCGCCAGCGTCGGCCTTGACCCCGACCTCCCCCACCCGGCCAGCGCCTATGTGGCGCGCAAGCTGCTGGAGCGCTGCGCCGGGACCGGCAGCACGGCCAAACAGAAGCTCAAGACCGGCAAACACCTGCTGCTGTTCGTACACGGCTTCAACAACGATCTTGACGATGTGCTGGAGCGAGCCGCGGGGCTCGAGGCCCGGTACGGCGTCGAGGTGCTCTGCTTCAGCTGGCCCGCCAATGGCGGCGGCGCCCGGGGCGTGCTGAGCTACAAGAGCGACAAGCGCGATGCCCTGGCCTCGGCCGGGGCCCTTGACCGGGTGCTGGAGAAGATGAAGGGGCTGCTCGACGAGTTCAACGGCCAGTATGTGACGCAGCTGGAAGAGAAGGCCCAGAAGAAGTTCGCAGACAACGGCGAGGCCTGGGATCGCTACTTTGCCAAGGAGGTAAACAAGCGATGCCCCTTCACCATCAACCTGCTGCTGCACAGCATGGGCAACTACCTGTTCAAGCACCTGCTGGGCAGCACCACCTACCACGCCAACCAGCTGCTGTTCGACAACATCATCATGGCCGCCGCCGACACCAACAACGAGCTTCACGCCCAGTGGGTCGATCGCATCCAGTGTCGCAACCGCCTCTACATCACCATCAATGAGCGCGATGGTGCCCTGATGGCATCGCGCATGAAGATGGGGGAGCAGCAAAAGGCGAGGCTCGGCCACTACACCCGGCGGCTGGATGCCAGAACGGCCACCTACGTGGACGTGACCAATCAGCCCCATGTGGGGGACTCTCACGCCTACTTCGAAGGGGATGCCCTCGCCAACAAGAAGGTGCTGCGCTTCTTCCACACCGTCTTCAACGGCGGCACCGGCGAGAGCGCGGAGCTGTTCGATGCGGCCCCTCTATCGCCTCTAGCCACTGCGCAAAAAAACCACCGCCCCGAACAGGGCGGTGGTTTTTCATTATGCGCTCACTTGGTGGCCACAAGGCCGCCAGGGGCTAGTGTTCTGCCGCTTCCGGCTGGGGCGCTTCGCTGCGCTCCCGTTGCAGTTCATCGACCCTGGCCTGCCATCTGTCCTGGGCCTGTTTTTGCCCCTGGGACTCGAATTCCTGGCGCATGGTGTCGATTTTTTGGTCAAGTTTTTCCATCAGGATGTCTCCTTACATCTCGGGTTACACACTGGCTGACGGCACTGTTTGGCCAACCTGCTCACCCGATTGGACACCAGGTTTTCCCCAATTGTCCAACAAAATAAACGATTGATTATGCAAAAACCAATCTAGAAAATGGGTTAAAGCTCCTTATGAAACCCCATAAGCCACCCTGAAAACGCCTGATAAAAGCACTGTTTTTGCCATTGATATCAATACCTTGATATTTATAACTTGCTCAATGACTCCCTTGAGATCGGCATGACGAGGATATGCACATTTTTTTTCACAAAAACTCCCCGCTCTCCGGGCTTTGCGACCGGAAAGGCCCCCTTGTCCATCCAAAAATGCGATAGGTTATGACGCAACCCATCTCTTTAATGGATAGATAATCCCCAACCCCGGCCCTGCGGCTTGCCAGCCCGACCACCAGCAGGTTCGCTTGTTACCCATCCGGGCATATCCCGCCCCACTCCCGCCCCGATAAAATGGGGCCGCACCGCGCCTGCTGAGCGGGTTGTTGCCGCCCTCATCCCCTCTCGTCGGAGTCATGACATGGATCTCTTCTGGTGGTTTGCCCTGCCCGTCGCCGCAGGCACCTTCTATGGGTGCTATTTCTGGAACCAGCGCCATGCCCAGCCCGACTGGCTGCGTCTGCCTACCCGCGCCGACTACCTGCACCAGCATCCCGAATGCGCCATCGACGATGAACTGGGGGCGCGCTGCTGCGCCTGCGGCTCCGACAAGGTGCTGGGCCACCCCCAGACCGGCTGGCCTGATCATCGCTTTCGCCACACCTGCCTCGCCTGCGGCAAGGCGCTCTTTCGCACCGAAGAGCCCCCGATATAAGCATCCACATTCGCCCTTTTTGTATGGCGATGTATGGCGATGGCAGATACTGACACCCGCAAAGCTGCAAAGAGCACATGCTCGGGACAGGGGGATGGCGCAGGCGTCCTGACAGGGAGAGCGCCGACCAGGTCAGAATGGGTTGTCGTTTGTGACCCTCTTTCGTACTATTGCCCGCCACTGCGAACCCCCTTTTCCGGCCCGGGCGTCACGCACGGCGCGGGCCCACAAACGGATAGCGATCCCATGACATCTCTGACCCACTGCTCGGTGCTGGCGATGACGCTGGTTGCACTGCCCGCCCTCGCCTCCGGTGACGGTGACGGGTGCGGCTTCTGGCTCACCGACTGCCCTCTCCCCACCTATCCGCTCTATCTCAACGAGAACGACACCCGGGGCAACCTGCTGATGCTGCTGGGGGATGCCCAGCATCACCCCCTCCCCTTCACCCTGCCGGCGGATCCGCTGAACGAGCGCAGCCAGCCGCTGTTCTACCTCACCCGCCTCCCCCAGCCGGAGGAGGTAGAGGACCCGGCGCTGCGCGAGCAGCTCGGCAGCCGGCTGGCCGCCTACGACCCGTCCCTCCCCCCGCTGCTTGAGCACTACGCGGGCCACGATTCCCTCTACGGCCACGCCATCTCCAACTCCCTCTCCTCGGTCAGCGCGTTTCTGGACGCCCTCGAGCAGAGCGGGGTGCCCGCCCCGGAGCGCACGTCGCTGCTGCGAAGCCGTCTGCTGATCCTGGGGCAGCAAGAGAGCCCCGCCCCCGTGACCGAAATGAGCGGTGCTGCCCTTGAGTGGCAGGGGTATCTGCAGGCCGCCCGGCACTTCTACGAGAGCCGCTTCGAGGAGGCCCGCGCAGGCTTTGCCGCCTTGCAGCAGGCCAAGGCCCCCTGGGTGGCCGAGAGCGCGACCTACATGGTGATGCGCACGGAGATCAACCTCGCGATGAAGGAGGCGAAGGACGAATACGGCGATCAGGACGTGACCAGGAGCGACAAGGAGGCCCTTCGCCGCGCCATGGCCCAGGGTCAGGCCTATCTGGCGGCCTACCCGCAAGGGCGCTACGCCAGCTCGACCAGAGGACTGTTCAGACGCATCCAGTGGATGTCCGGTGATCTCGGCGCCCTGCGGGATGCCTATGACGAGGCCATGGCAACCCGCCAGCCCTTGCCGGCGCTGGAGGCCCTGGTCAACGAGATCGATCTCACCCTGCTCAGTGGCGATGCCTATCGCCATCAGGCGGCCTATCAGGACTCGGCCCAGCCGGCGCTGCTGTTCGTCAATGCCCTGCGGGGTCTCAGACCGACCTATGAGCGGCCGCGGGACTGGCAAGATGCCCAGCTGGACGACGCCATCACGCAACTGCAAAAAACCGGTCACCAGGCGCAGGCGGCCTATCTCAAGGCCTATGCCCTCTTTTTGGACAAGCAGTTCGAGCAGGTGCTGGCCCTGCCCTCCCCGGGGCAGGAGGACGCCACCCTGGCATTCAGCCACCAGATGCTGCGCATCTGGGCCTGGCAGGGCATGAAGGCCTTCGACAAGGCCGAGCAGGCCCTGATGGCACTGGTGGCCTCCCCCCTGGGTCAGGCCCAGCAGGCGTTCGTGGAGAACGTGCTGGCGGATCACTGGGTGCGCACCGGCAACACGGCCGCCATCTTCCAGCCGGGCAGCCCCATCACCCAGCTGCGCATCCGCGCGGCCGTGCTCAAGCAGGAGGCCGACCCCGCTCTGTTGCGCCAGCAAGCCAGTCAGGGCCCGAGCGCGGCGGAGCGGCAGATTGCGCTCCATACCCTGCTGGTGCGGGATCTCATCGCCAGCGACCCGGCCACCTTCTTGCAGGATGTGGCCCTCATCCCCGCCGATTACAAGGAGGCGACCCCTCCCGCCGACGCGCCCTGGGAGCCCGTGCCCAACGGGGATGTGCGCCTCTCGGCGTTCCAGTGGCACGGAGAGGGGACGCCCCAGGGCTACCACTGCCGGGATCTGACCCAGACCCTTGGCACCCTGGTGCAGCGCCCCGACGATGGTCATGCCCTCAACTGCTTCGGGGAGTATCTGCGCAGCCGGGATCCCCATATCGACCTGTGGCAGGATCGCGAGATGATCTGGGGGCTGGCGCAAGACGAGCGCCCCACGTTCCCGAGTCGCCTCGCCCTCTATCAGGCCGTGATGGCCAACCCCAAAGCGGAGCCCGAAGACAAGAGCTATGCCCTCTATCGCGCCATCCAGTGCTATGCCCCCTCCGGCTACAACAGCTGCGACAGCCAGGAGATCCCCAAACGCACCCGGCAGGCCTGGTTCAACACCCTCAAGCAGCGCTATGGCAACTCGGTGTGGGCCAGATCCCTCAAATACTACTGGTGAGCCATGAGCAGACCCCCTGAACGCGCCCTGCTGGCGCTGCTGCTGACGACCCTGGCCACCCCCCTTGAGGCCAGTGTCGATGCCAGCGCCTATGACGCCTTCTGGCTCTGGTCCGCCACCCGCCACCAGCCGGTACTGGAACAGGCCAGCACCCTCTATCTGCATCAGGGGGAGATCCTGGACAGGCCCGGCGGCTCCCGCTTCGTCAAGCTGGGGCGGGTTCCCTCCCCCCTCAAGGCCGGGCAGGTCTGGCTGGTGGTGCGTGTCAACGCCCTCCCCCTCTCCCCCGCCCACGAGCAGGTGCTGGTGCGCCTCTACGAGGGGTGGCGCGCGGCCGGGGCCAGGGTGGCGGGCATCCAGATCGACTTCGATGCGGCGACCCGCCAGCTCGATCGCTATGGCAACGCCCTGCAACAACTGCGGCGCGCCCTGCCTCCCGGGTGCAAGCTCAGCGTGACGGGGCTGCTCGACTGGGCGAAAACGGGGGACGTGGCAGAGCTCAATCGCCTGCCCGTGGACGAGCTGGTGATCCAGACCTATCAGGGCACGCGCACGGTGCCGGGCTATCAGGCCTATCTGCCCGCCATGGCGCACCTGACCATCCCGTTCAAGGTAGGGCTGGTGCAGGATGGGGAGTGGGATCCCGCCTGGCAGACAACACTGGCCGCCTCCCCCCATTACCGTGGCGAGGTGGTCTTCCTGCTCAACCGCCCGGCGCCGATCCCGGGGACCAGTCCCCCTGTTCCCCGGCATGACGCCCACTGAGACGCGGGTGAACCCCATCGGGACACAGGGGCAAGGGCGTGCCCACGGCAAGCAGCCGTGGCAGACCCTGATCCGGCTGGTGGCATCCACACCGGGCGAGATGCCGTGCGAGAGGAACGCCGTCCGGGCCACCACATCGGTCAAGCCCGCCATCGTGCTGCGCGGCGCGCGCCGTCACAAACAGGGAGAGAAACAAGGATGACGTTTGTCGAGATGAACCCCGCCCACCTGCCGCTGGCCCTGCTGCTGGAGGCCGATCCCGCCGCGTCGCGCATCGCCGCCTACCTGCCCGGGGCCTGGGGCTTTGCCGCCCTGGCGGACAACGAGGTCGTGGGGGCCTGCGTGGCGGGCCTGGTGGGGGAGCAAACCGCCGAGATCTTCAACATCGCCGTTGCCCCCAACCGCCAGCAGCAGGGCATCGGCTCCGGCCTGCTGCGCTTCGTGCTGGAGAACCTGGCCGGGAAGGGGATAGGCCACGTCGAGCTCGGTACCGGCAGCTTCGGCCACCAGCTCACCTATTACCAGCGCCACGGCTTTCGCGTCCATGCCGTCGTGAAGGATCACTTCCTCATCCACTATCCCGAGCCCCTGATGGAGCACGGCATCCAGCACAAGGACATGCTGCGCCTCTCCCTCGCACTGGCGCCGGACACCGCCTCCCCCTGACCCGAGAGGGAAGCCCCGCCCTCCCCCTGACGGCCGCCCCCTGTGGTACACTCCGCCATCCCCTGTTTTTGGTATGCATGCGATGAAATCAGCCCGCCCCCGTCTCTCCCTCTCCGCCCGCCCTGACGCAGGCCGCACGGCCAGCGGGCCTACCACGGCGCGCCCATCCCAACGCCGGGAGGCCCGGCACCCAGGGAGCGTCAACGAGCGCAAACCGGCCCCCGCCCCGGCGGCTCGCAAGCTGCTGCTCCTGAACAAGCCTTACATGGTGCTCTGCCAGTTCACCGACGAGGCGGGCCGCGAGACCCTCAAGGATTACATCAAAGAGCCCGGCATCTATGCCGCGGGCAGGCTGGATCGAGACAGCGAAGGGCTCTTGCTGCTCACCAACGACGGCAAGTTGCAGGCACGCCTCACCCAGCCGGGAGAGAAGACCCCCAAGACCTACTGGGTGCAGGTGGAAGGCATCCCGAGCGAGGAGAAACTGGCCGCCCTTCGCGCCGGTGTGGAACTCAACGACGGCATGACCCTGCCCGCCGGGGCGCGCATCATGGATGACCCTGTGGTGTGGCCACGCAATCCGCCCATTCGCGAGCGCAAAGAGATCCCCACCTGCTGGCTCGAGATAACAATCGTGGAGGGGCGCAACCGCCAGGTGCGGCGCATGACCGCCCACATCGGCCACCCCACCTTGCGCCTCATCCGCTACGCCATCGGGGAGTGGACCCTCGATGGTCTGGCGCCGGGAGAGAGCCGCGCCCTGCCCGCCCCCGAGCTGGCAACCGCGCCACGACCAGCCGCCACGCAAGGCAAACCACGGGCATCCGCCGCAGCCGGGGGCACTGGCCGCAGTGCCCCCCGCACCGCCCGGCCAACAGATCAGGATCCAGCCCGGGGGCGGGACCGCCGCGGGGCAGACCCGCGCCAGGCCAATCGCAGCGGCGGGCGCACCACCGCCCGCCGTCCGGCTCGCACCAAGCCCTCTGAATGAAGGCGACAGCGGATCTGCATCGAGCGCCCCTGCCGGGGCACAGCCAACAAGACAAGGAGTCCTTATGAGCGATCACCCACCGCTGCCCACCCGCCTCACCGTGGCCGCTCTGGTGCACTGGCAGGGGCGTTTCTTGCTGGTGGAAGAGGAGATTGCGGGCCAGCGCCGCTTCAACCAGCCCGCCGGCCACGTGGAGCCGGGAGAAGATCTCATCCAGGCGGCCTGCCGCGAGCTGAAGGAGGAGACCGGACTCACCGCCGCGCCCACCGGCTGGCTTGGGGTCTACCTCTTCAAACCGGCGGACAGCGAGGCCGCCTTTGTGCGCACCGCCGTCATCTTCGACCTTGAAAAGTCGCCCGGTCAGCACCATCCAGAGGATCCCGACGGTGACGTACTGGCCTGTCACTGGCTCAGCCTGGAGGAGATTGCCGAGTGCAAGCCCGCCCTGCGAAGCCCCCTGGTGTGGCAGTGTATCCAGGACTATCTGGCAGGCACCCGCCTGCCGCTGTCGGCACTCAAGGCCTTCATCTAAGCGCCATTGGACGCTCTTTTTGACGCTATGGGGCCGAGACAAGAAAAACGATTTCCCGCCGCCGGGCTTCCAAGGAGAACGGCGGCAGGGAGATGTGACCGGGGGCGCAAAACTCTGGTAGAATACGCCCCGTTTAAACGAACTGGTAACTTCGACTAATGACAGACAACAGCCAAATCAAGGTGATCGTCGGCATGTCCGGCGGCGTGGATTCTTCCGTCTCGGCCTACCTGCTCCAGCAGCAGGGCTATCAGGTCGAAGGCTTGTTCATGAAGAACTGGGAAGAAGACGACACGGACGAGTACTGCTCTGCCGCCCAGGATTTGGCTGATGCCAAGGCCGTCTGCGACAAGCTGGGGATGAAACTCCACACCATCAACTTCGCCGCCGAATACTGGGACAACGTCTTCGAGCACTTCCTGGAAGAGTACAAGGCGGGTCGCACCCCGAACCCGGACATCCTGTGCAACAAGGAGATCAAGTTCAAGGCGTTCCTGGAATTCGCCGCCGAAGAGCTGGGGGCCACCTACATCGCCACCGGCCACTATGTGCGCCGTGACGACAGCACCGGCCGCCCGCGCCTGCTGCGCGGTCTGGATACCAACAAGGATCAGAGCTACTTCCTCTATACCCTGAGCGAAGCCCAGGTGGGTCAGAGCCTGTTCCCGGTCGGGGATCTGGAAAAACCCGAGGTGCGCCGCATCGCCGAGCAGCTGGATCTCATCACCGCCAAGAAGAAAGACTCCACCGGCATCTGCTTCATCGGTGAGCGCAAGTTCAAGGACTTCCTGGCCAAGTTCCTGCCCGCCCAGCCCGGCCCCATCGAAACCGTGGACGGCAAGATCATCGGCGAGCATCAGGGGCTGATGTACCACACCCTGGGCCAGCGCAAGGGGCTTGGCATCGGCGGTCGCAAAGATGCCACCGAAGAGGCCTGGTACGTGGTGGACAAAGAGGTGGAGCGCAACACGCTCGTGGTGGCACAAGGGGAACACCCCCGCCTCTACTCCGACGGCCTGGTCGCGAGCCAGCTCCACTGGGTGGATCGCACCCCCATTCGCGCGCCGCGCCGCTGCACCGTCAAGACCCGTTATCGTCAGGAAGACATCCCCTGCCTGATCCAGCCCATCGACGATGAGACCATCCGGGTCATCTTCGACGAGAAACAGGCTGCGGTGACCCCGGGCCAGTCCGCCGTCTTCTACGACGGGGAAGTGTGTCTGGGCGGCGGCATCATCGAACAACGTTTCAGCCATCCGGTCTAAGGGCTGGGCGCTCACGAGCGTCCGCGCTGTACTCCCTTCTCCCCTCGCGGGAGAAGGGTTGGGGATGAGGGGGTAACCACCCTCACCCTGACCCTCTCCCTGAGGGAGAGGGGACAAAGAAAAACTGTACCAGGCAGCGATACATGATTGGCAACGTCCAGGCCGGATCATGGCATCGGCCGGTGAATGAACAGAACAGGGCTGTGAAGACATGGCCGACACATTCCAGGCCGGATCATGGCATCGGCCGGTGAAAGAACAGAACAGGGCTGTGAAGACATGGCCGACACATTCCAGGCCGGATAATGGCATCGGCCGGTGAAAGAACAGAACAGGGCTGTGAAGACATGGCCGACACATTCCAGGCCGGATAATGGCATCGGCCGGTGAAAGAACAGAACAGGGCTGTGAAGATATGAGCGACAAATTCCAAGACAGAACCATGGCCTTCGCAGGCATCTGCCAGGCCGCCTATCTGGTGCAGAAAGTGGCCCGTGACGGCTCCTGCGACGAAGCCTCCCTGCGCGAGAGCCTGCAAAGCATTCTGGTCACCAACCCCACGCAGCCGCTGGAAGTGTTCGGCAGCCACCTGGCCATTCGCGACGGCTATCGCGCCCTGGTGGAACAGCTGGGGGCCGACGGCAGCCAGAAGAATGCCGAGCTAACCCGCTACGTGGTGAGCCTGATCGCGCTGGAGCGCAAGCTCGCCAAGCGCAAGGACATCCTCAACATGCTGGGGGAGCGGATCAGCCAGATCGGCCGCCAGCAACAGCATTTCGATCTGCTCGACGAGCAGATCCTGGCCAACATGGCGAGCATCTACAGCGACCTTATCAGCCCCATCGGGCCGCGCATCCAGGTGGCGGGCACCCCGCTCTTCCTGCAGCAGCCCCTGGTGCAGCACAAGGTGCGCGCCCTGCTGCTCGCCGGCATCCGCGCCGTGGTGCTGTGGCGCCAGCTCGGCGGCAGCCGTACCCAGATCATCTTCGCCCGCAAGAAGATGGTGGAACTGGCCAAACGATTTTAACCCCCACACCAATCATCAGGAGTTCACCCCATGGAGCTGTCCGCGCTGACTGCCGTTTCCCCGATTGACGGTCGTTATGGCGACAAGGCCGATGCCCTGCGCCCTATCTTCTCCGAATTCGGTCTGCTGCGTTTTCGCGTCGAAGTCGAGGTGCGCTGGTTGCAAAAACTGGCCAGCCACGCCGGGATCCCGGAAGTCCCTGCCCTGAGCGAGGCAGCCAATGCCGTGCTTGACGGCATCGTCAGCAACTTCAACGAGCAGGATGCCGCCCGCATCAAACAGATCGAGCGCACCACCAACCATGATGTGAAAGCGGTGGAGTACTTCCTGAAAGAGAAAGTCGAAGTGAACCCGGAGCTGGCCGCCGTCAGCGAATTCATTCACTTCGCCTGCACCTCGGAAGACATCAACAACAACTCCCACGGCCTGATGCTGAAGACCGCCCGGGAAGAGGTGATCAAGCCTTATTGCGAAAAGCTCATCGGCGAGATCAAGCGCCTGGCCGTCGAGTACCGCGACATGCCGCTGCTCTCCCGTACCCACGGTCAGCCGGCGACCCCGAGCACCATGGGCAAGGAGATGGCCAACGTCGCCTACCGTCTGGAGCGCCAGCTCAAGCAGATCATGGCGGTGGAGCTGCTGGGCAAGATCAACGGTGCCGTGGGCAACTACAACGCCCACATCAGCGCCTACCCGGATGTGGACTGGCACCAGTTCTCCGAGGAGTTCGTCACTTCTCTCGGCCTGACCTGGAACCCCTACACCACCCAGATCGAGCCCCACGACTATATCGCCGAGCTGTTCGACGCCCTGGCCCGCTTCAACACCATCCTGATCGACTTTGACCGTGACGTCTGGGGTTACATCTCCCTGGGTCACTTCAAGCAGCGCACCATCGCCGGCGAAATCGGCTCCTCCACCATGCCCCACAAGGTCAACCCCATCGACTTCGAGAACTCCGAAGGCAATCTGGGCCTGGCCAACGCCGTGTTCCAGCACCTGGCGAGCAAACTGCCCATCTCCCGCTGGCAGCGTGATCTCACCGACTCGACCGTGCTGCGCAACCTGGGTGTGGCGGTGGGTTACTCCCTGATTGCCTATCAGGCGACCCTGAAGGGCATCTCCAAGCTGGAAGCCAACGCGGACGCCATGGCCGCCGATCTGGATGCCAACTGGGAAGTGCTGGCGGAGCCCATCCAGACCGTGATGCGCCGCTACGGCATCGAGAAGCCCTACGAGAAGCTCAAAGAGCTGACCCGTGGTCGCCGCGTCGACGCCGAAGGGATGCGCACCTTCATCGACACCCTGGCACTGCCGGAAGCGGTCAAGGTCGAGCTCAAGAAGCTGACCCCGGCCAACTACATCGGCGACGCCCAGCGTCTGGTCGATCTGCTGAAATAAGTGATGTAACCGAACCGGCGGGGGCTCTGTCATGACGGCAGGGCCCCCGTTGATTTTGGCCCATTTGATATGATCACCCTCCATCGGGCCATTTCAGAGCCCTTGCCCAAGCCCGCCTTGGGCAAGCCCTCTCACAAGATACGAGAAGCACCATGTACCAACTCAATCTGGATATCGCTCACTTCCTCGAGCACTACTGGCAGAAGCGCCCGCTCCTCATCAAGGGCGGTTTCACCGACTTTCAGGATCCCATCAGCCCGGACGAGCTGGCGGGTCTGGCCATGGAAGAGGTGATCGAATCGCGCCTGGTCACCCGCTTCAACAACCAGTGGGAGGCGGCCCACGGCCCCTTCGAATCCTACGATCACCTGGGGGAAGAGAACTGGACCGTGCTGGTGCAGGCGTGCAACCACTGGGTACCCGAAGTACACGAGCTGGCGGTACCCTTCCAGTTCATCCCGGGCTGGCGCTTTGACGATGTGATGGTGAGCTTCTCCACCCCTCACGGCGGTGTCGGCCCCCACATCGACAACTACGATGTGTTCATCACCCAGGGCCAGGGCAAGCGCCACTGGCGGGTCGGCGATGCCAAGCCACTCAACGAGTTTGCCGCCCACGCCGCCCTGCTGCACTGCGAGCCGTTCGAGGCGATCATCGACGTCATCATGGAGCCGGGCGACATCCTCTACATCCCGCCCGGATTCCCCCACGAGGGCTACGCCATCGAGCCCTCCCTGAACTTCTCGGTGGGTTTCCGCGCGCCGGACGCCAAGGCCCTTGTCTCCTCCTTTGCCGATCACCTGATCGACAACGAGATCCGCACCGAACGTTACGGCGACCCGGACCTCCAGCCCCGCGCCCGCCACGGGGAGATCCAGCCCCATGAGCTGCATCGCCTGCGGGAGCTGATGCAACAGGCCCTCGACGACGAGACCCTGTTCAAGGAGTGGTTCGGCACCATGATCTCCGAGGCCAAGCACGATCTGGACGTCAATCCGGTGGAGCCGGACTACAGCGCCGACGAGGTGGCCGACCTGCTGAGTCAGGGGGAGCCCGCCATCAAGGTGCCGGGGTTGCGCAGCGTCTGGTTCAGCGGCGAGAGCCGCACCTGCTACATCGACGGCGAAGCCTGGACCCTGCCAAGCGAGGATCCGGCCGCCATCGCACTCCTGTGCGACAAGGACATCATCACCCAGGACGCGCTGGTGGAACTGGCCGATCAGGCGGGCTTCTTGCAACTGCTGACCCGGCTGGTCAACCGCGGCTACTGGTTCTTCGGCTGATCCAGGGGGCTGCCGCCCCTCCCGGCGTGCCGGGAGGGGCGGCGTTTTTTCCGCTGTAGGCCAACCGGCTCCTGCCTTGCACTGCTTCGCCCTGACGCCGCGGGAGGGAGTGACTACACTGGATGACGGCCAACGGCATCGGGCCGGATCGCCCCGGCAAGGGGGCCCTGTTGTTTGTCATTTAACAACATGGGAGCGGGCAGGATGCGGGGCCAGAAATGGGAACCAAATGACCTCAGTTGCGGAAAATCAATTATTTTAGCCCCTAAAATGAGCTGTGAGCGAAAACGTTATCTTTCAAATTGAGGCCGTTTTCGCTCAAAACGTTGTTTCTGGATCATAAAAAGTATCCAAAAACTGGTGTATATTGCACGGCGGAAATTCCTTAACCATGAAGACTGACATGAAAAAGACCAAAATCGTCTGCACCATCGGTCCCAAGACCGAATCCAAAGAAATGCTGGGCAAGATGCTGGATGCCGGCATGAACGTCATGCGCCTGAACTTCTCCCACGGCGACTACGCCGAACACGGTGGTCGCATCAGCAACCTGCGCGCTGTCATGGCCGAAACCGGCAAGCACGCAGCCATCCTGCTGGACACCAAGGGTCCGGAAATCCGCACCATCAAGCTCGAAGGCGGCAACGACGTCTCCCTGGTCGCCGGCCAGACCTTCACCTTCACCACCGACCAGACCGTGGTGGGCAACAAAGACAAAGTCGCCGTCACCTATGCCGGTTTTGCCAGCGACCTGCGCGTCGGCAACCGCATCCTGGTTGACGACGGCCTGATTGGCCTGGACGTCATCGAAATCACCGAGCGCGAAGTGATCTGTAAAGTGCTCAACAACGGTGACCTGGGCGAGAACAAGGGCATCAACCTGCCGGGCGTCTCCATCAAGCTGCCGGCCCTGGCCGAGAAAGACAAGCGCGACCTGATCTTCGGTTGCGAGCAAGGCGTTGATTTCGTTGCCGCTTCCTTCATTCGCAAGAAAGAAGACGTGCTGGAAATCCGTGAGCACCTGAAAGCCCACGGCGGCGAGAACATCCAGATCATCTCCAAGATCGAAAACCAGGAAGGCCTGGACAACTTCGACGAGATCCTGGCTGTCTCCGACGGCATCATGGTTGCCCGTGGCGACATGGGTGTCGAGATCCCGGTAGAAGAAGTGATCTTCGCCCAGAAGATGATCATCGAGAAGTGCAACAAGGCGCGTAAAGTGGTCATCACCGCGACCCAGATGCTGGACTCCATGATCAAGAACCCGCGTCCGACCCGCGCCGAAGCCGGCGACGTGGCCAACGCCATCCTGGACGGTACCGACGCAGTCATGCTGTCCGGTGAGTCCGCCAAGGGCAAGTACCCGCTGGAAGCCGTGACCATCATGGCCACCATCTGCGAGCGTACCGATGCCGTGATGCCGTCCAACCTGTCTGCTGCCAACGACAGCAACAAGCTGCGCATCACCGAAGCGGTCTGCAAAGGCGCGGTAGAGACCTCCGAGAAGCTGGACGCCCCGCTGATCGTGGTTGCCACCGAAGGCGGCAAGTCTGCCAAGGCCATCCGCAAGTACTTCCCGAAAGCCTGGATCCTGGCCATCACCACCAACAAGAAGACCGCTGCCCAGCTGGTGCTGACCAAGGGTGTGGTTGCTCACGTGGTTGACTCCATCGCCTCCACCGACGACTTCTATCGCATCGGCAAAGAAGCCGCGCTGGAAATCGGCATGGGCGTGAAGGGTGACGTGGTTGTCATGGTCTCCGGTGCCCTGGTACCGAGCGGTACCACCAACACCGCCTCCGTTCACGTACTGTAATCAGTCCTGAACCGATGAAAGCGGCGCCTGCGGGCGCCGTTTTTTTTTATCTCTCCCCCTGCTGCCCCTCTTGCGCCGGTGCTAGAATCCACGCGGATTTTACCCTGGTGGAAAATCCCCCGAACATCGCATAATCACCCGGACGCTTTATGCTCTCAACACGCTTCAAAAGAGCCTCGGCCACCCTGCTGCCGCTGCTCTGTTTACTCATCACCTTCTGGACCCCGAGCACCCTGGCGCAGGATCTGCCCCAGCGCGCCACCGTGCAGCGGGCGCTCGACGCCCTCGGCAAATCGGACACCCCCACGGCCAGCCAGCAGGCGGACCAGAAGTTCCTGACTGACACCCTCTCCCTCCTCGACAGCATCGACAAGGAGAAGAGCAAGGCCAAAACCCAGAGCGAACGCCTGCGCACCCTGCCGGCAGAGCTCAAGGAGATCGGCGCCAAGCTCGACGCCCTGACCCAGGGCAAGAGCCCGGAGCAGCTCAAGAGCGAATACGCCACCATGAGCCTGGCGGAGCTCGATGCCCGCCAACCCGAGATCATGGCCAACATGCAGGCGGCCCAGGAGGCCCTTGGCACCATCGGCAGCCAGATCACCAACCTGCAGACCCTGCCGGAGCGGGCCCAGGCCAGCATGAGCCGCGCCTATCAGCGCAGCCAGGAGATCCGCACCCGCCTCAACGCCGGGGACGGGGTGAGCAGCGCCGAGAAGATGAAGCTGGGCGCCGAGCTGGCCCTGCTGGATCTGCAACTGGCCAACCTGCAAAAGGAGCTGGACAACCGCACCAGCATGCAGGATCTGGTGGTCAAGCAACGGGACTACCAGAGTGCCCGCCTCGCCAGTGAAGAGCAGAAACTGCAGGCATTGCAGGAGCAGAGCAGCGCCAAGCGCCTGGGCGATACCGAGAAGACCGCCGAAGAGACCGGCGAGCTGGTGGCCGCCGAAGACAACCCCCTGGTGCAAAAAGAGCAGGAGCTCAACTACCAGCTCAGCCAGCAACTCATCAGCTCCACCAACAGCCTCAACACCCTGGCCCAGAAGAACCTGCAGGCGAAGAGCATGCTGGAGCGCGGCACCCAGACCGAGCGCAACCTCAACGAACAGGTGCAGATGCTCAAGGGCAACCTGCTGCTCTCGCGCATCCTCTATCAGCTCTACCAGCAGCTGGAAGCGGCCCCCTCCACCCTGGTGAAGAACCTGGAGGAGCAGATCGCCGACCTGCACCTGGCCCAGTTCGAACTGAGCCAGCAGCGTGACCAGCTGTTCCAGAAGAACCAGTATCTGGACAACCTCATCGCCAGCAGCGGCGAGTCGGTGAGCGACGAAGACAGGGCCAGCCTTGCCAAGCTCATCGACACCCGCATCGGCCTGCTGGATCAGCTCAACCGCCAGATGGATGCCCAGCTCACCAACGCCATCAGCCTGCAACTGACCCAGCAGCAGCTGACCCGGGTCTATGCCTCCATCGAGTTCACCCTGCAGCAGCACATCTTCTGGGTGAGCAGCAACAAGCCCATCGATGCCAAGTGGTTCATCACCTGGCCGGCCCAGGCCTTCAAGCAGGCCTCCGACTGGGTGCTGAAACCGGACTGGAGCGGCTGGGGCGACATGCTGCTGGCGGTCTCCCTGCTCTCCCTGCCACTGCTGCTGGTGGGGGGCCTGCTGCTGTGGAAGCGCGGCACCCTGCTCGAGCGCCAGAAGAAGATCGTCAAGGATCTGGGACGTTTTCGTCAGGACAGCCAGTGGCACACCCCCCGTGCCCTGCTGTTCACCGTGCTGCAACGCCTGCCGGGCACCCTCTTCATCCTGGCCGCCGGCCTGCTGCTCGCCTATTGCGGTCTGCTGAGCCCGAAACTCATCTTCCAGATCACCCTGAACCTGGCCCTCGGCTACCTGGTGTTCAGCGTCTACCTGTCGGTGATGCGACCGGGGGGCATCGGCGAGACCCACTTCCGCATGCCGCGGGACGAGCTGCAGGCCAAGCGCAACAGCATGCGCTACCTCTGGCTGCCCCTGCTGCCCCTCATCATGCTGTCGACCAAGGCGGTGGTGGAGCCCTCCTCCCTTGGCAACGATGTCATTGGCCAGGGCATGACCATGCTGCTGCTGGGGCTGACCGCCTACCTGGTGCTGCCCATCTCCCGCGCCCGCATCAAGGGCGAGGCGAGCATGTTGCAGACCCTGACCGCCGTCGCCCTGGCGCTGGCGCCGGTGGCCCTGATGGTGCTGGCAGCCCTTGGCTACTACTACACGGCCCTGAAACTCACCGGCAGGCTCATCGAGTCCTTCTACCTCATCATCATCTGGGGTCTGGTCTATCGCACCGCCCTGCGCGGTCTTGAGCTGGCAGCCCGTCGTCTGGCCTATCGCCGCGCGGTCGCCAAGCGGGAACACAAGACCCAGGAGGATGCGGAAGGGGGCGAAGCCATCGAAGAGCAGCCCATGGATCTGGAAGAGGTCAGCCAGCAGTCCCTGCGTCTGACCCGCATCATGCTGCTGCTGGTGTTCGGCGTCGCCTTCTACTGGCTCTGGTCTGATCTGGTGGCGGTCTTCACCTACCTCGACAGCGTGGTGCTGTGGCACAAGAGCGAGGGGACCGGGGCCAACGCCGTGCTCTATCCCATCAGCCTGAGCGACGTGCTGACCGGCCTCTTCGTGTTTGGTGCGGCTCTGTCGCTGGCCCGCAACCTGCCGGGCCTGCTGGAGGTGCTGGTGCTCTCCAAGCTGCGCCTCGCCCAGGGCACGGCCTACGCCTTCACCACCATGCTCAACTACGCCCTGATCGGGGTGGGCAGCCTGACGGCGCTGGCCATGCTGGGGGTCCAGTGGGAGAAGCTGCAGTGGCTGGCCGCCGGTCTCTCGGTCGGTATCGGTTTCGGCATGCAGCAGATCGTCTCCAACTTCATCTCGGGCATCATCATCCTGTTCGAGCGCCCGGTGCGGATCGGCGACACCGTCACCATCGGCACCATCTCGGGCACGGTCAACAAGATCAGGATCCGCTCCACCACCCTCACCGACTTCGACCGCAAGGAGGTGATCATCCCGAACCAGCAGCTGATGATAGAGCGGCTCATCAACTGGTCCCTGTCCGACACCGTCACCCGGGTCATCGCCCGGGTCGGGGTGGCCTATGGCTCGGATCTGGATCTGACCCGCAAGCTGTTGATGCAGGCCGCCATGGAGAACAGCCGGGTGCTGAAAGACCCGGCCCCCATCGTCTACTTCCTCACCTTCGGGCCCAGCACCCTGGATCACGAGCTGCGCTTCTTCGTGAGCGAGCTGGGGGATCGCAACCCGGCCATCGACGAGCTGAACCGCCGCATCGACGTGCTGTTCCGCGAGCATGGCATCGAGATCGCGTTCAACCAGATGGACGTCTACATCAAGAACATGCAGGGAGACGAACAGAAGGTGGAATCCCGCCCGGCGCTGCCGCCGGCAGGGAACCAGCCCGTCTGATCCCGCCCGCTTCACAGGCCCCGTCACGGGGCCTGTTTTTTTTCTGCCCGCCCCCCGCCTTGGAAAGCGCAGATCGCCCCCAATATAGGGAAGACAACGGACTGTCTGCACGAGGAATCCAATGGACTCGCTCTACGCCGTGGTGCTCTTTGCCATCTCGGCATCGGTCACCCCCGGCCCCAACAACATCATGGTGATGAGCGCCGGCGCCAGCGTCGGGATACGCAAGAGCCTGCCCCTGCTCATGGGGATCTGCGTCGGCTTCACCCTGATGCTGTTGCTGGTGGGGCTGGGCTTTGGCCAGCTCTTTACCCGCTTCCCCGAACTCCACTTGTTCATCAAGTGCGCGGGCACCCTCTATCTGCTCTATCTTGCCTGGCTCATCGCCCGCCCGACGGACGGGATGGCTGACAGCAACGGGGCCCGCCCGTTCGGCTTTTTCAAGGGTGCCCTGTTCCAGTGGGTCAATGCCAAGGCCTGGGTGGTTGCCACCGGCGCCATCGCCGCCTTCACCAGCGCGGGGAGCGACCCCTTTGAGCAGCACCTCGTCATCGCCCTGACCTTCTTCATCGTCTCTTTCCCCTGCGTCGGACTCTGGCTCCTGTGCGGTTCCCTGCTCAAGCGCTGGCTGGCAAACGATCTTGCCCGTCGCCGCTTCAACCAGGTGATGGCGGCCCTGCTGGCACTGTCAGTGGTGCCCGTCATTCGCGAGATCCTGATCCCCGCCTGAGACGCCGGGACTCCCTTTCCCTTGACCCGACGGATGGCCGTCGCAAAGGAGATGCAATGCAACAAGTGGTCTATGTGGCCAACCCGGTGAGCGGGTTGATCCATGTGTTTCGCCTCGAAGCAGGCACCCTCGCCCCGCTGCAGGAAGTGCAGACCGGCGGCGAGGTGCAGCCCCTGGTCATCAGCCCGGACCGGCGCTGGCTCCATGCGGGGGTGCGCCCCGATTTTCGGGTGTTGAGCTTCCCCATCGCCGCCGATGGGCGGCTCGGGGCCCCGACCTCGGCGCCCCTCGAGGGCAGCGCCTCCCACACCTGCATGGACGGCAGCGGCCGCCTCTTCTTTGCCGCCTCCTACGCCTTCAACCACGTCACCGTCTCCCGCCAGGATCAGGCGGGGCGGATGCAGCCCCCTCACCAGCGTCTCGACCACCTGATGGCGGCCCACTCGGTCACCTGGTTTGCGGGGCAAAACGGGGAGCAGGAGCTGCTGGTGGCCTGCCTGAAGGAGGACAGGGTGCGCCGCTTTGCCCTGGTGGACGAGAGGCTGGTTCCCCATCCCTTGGGGGACATTCACACCGCCCCCGGCGCCGGGCCCCGCCATCTGGCCCTGCACCCGGACAACGGCGATCTCTATTGCCTCAACGAACTCGATGCCACCCTCAATCGCTACCACAGGGAGGCGGATGGTCGCATCAGTGCGCGGGAGAGCCTGGATATGCTGCCCGAGGGTTATCAGGGAGAGCGCTGGGGGGCCGACATCCACCTGACCCCGGATGGACGTTTTCTCTACACCAGCGAACGGGCCAGCAGCCTGCTCACCCTGTTCGGCGTCTCCCCCCAAGATGGCGCCCTCACCCCCCTCGGCCACTTCCCGACCGAGGCCTGCCCCCGGGGCTTTGCCATCGACCACAGCGGCCACTGGCTCATCGCGACCGGGCAGCAATCCCATGAGGTGGCACTGCATGCCATCGACCCCGAAAGCGGCCAGCTCACCCCGGGCCCACGGAGCGAGGTGGGCAAGGGGGCCATGTGGGTGAGGGTGCTCGCCCTCCCCTGAGATGGCAAAAAACGGGCATAAAAAAAGGTTCATCGCGGCTTTCCGGGGAAGGCCGCCTTGATTTTCAGAAAAAAGTATTCTGAGTCCCTAAATCCATATGCCATGCGCTTTATCACTTTGATCTTGTTGTTCACCCCTTCCAGCACACTCGTGTGCATCGGGTAGTTTGCACTCGCCAGGATCCCCCGCATATATTTCGATAAATTTCGACCAAATCGTTGCAGCGGCGCTAGCCCGCTTTCCTTCACCTGCCGCATCCAGCTCCGCCATCGTCGCCATCCTTCCCACACGCTCGGCGCATACCAGATGCCCTTCAACGCCTCTTTCAGCACGTACACCATCGCCAGCGGTTGATTCGCCGCCAACAGCTCCTGCAACTTCACATCCTGTTTTTCACTCAGCTTCGCCCGATTACGTAGCAGCAACCAACGCGCACTTTTGACCACTTTTCGCGCCGGTTTATCGCTTTTCAGTGCATTCGCCTGCTCCACTCGCACCCGGTCCACCACCTCTCGGCCATAGCGAGCCACCACGTGGAACAGGTCGTAGACCACCTCCGCCTGCGGGCAGTGTTGCTTCACCTCCAGGTCGAACGCCGTGTTCATGTCCATCGCCACCGCCTCAATCTGCTGGCATCGCTCGCCGAGCTGCTCGAAGAAGGGACGGATAGCGGCCCGACTGTTGCCGTGCCCCACCCACAGGACGCGGGTTCGCTCGGCATCCATGATCACGGTGGCATAGCGGTGTCCCTTGTGCAGGGCAAACTCATCCATCACCAGCCGCCGCACCTCCCCAAGTTCGATGGTGCCCACACTAGTCTGCAAACGGCGCTTGTCGATCTCCTTGATGGTGTGCCAACCGACCCCGGTGAGCTGGCTGACATGGCGGATGGGGAGGTACTGAACGAGCGCTTCAATCCAGCACTGCATGCGCCGGGTGAGGCGGGAGCCAGAGGGGAGCCAGTCGATATGTTCACTGACGCAACCACAGCGCAGACAGTCGACGCGGCGAACAGGCAGTTGTAACCAGACTTGTCGGTCAAATAGGTCTCGCTCACGCACCCGGCGGATACGTTGGTCGTGGATCAATGGCGTGGGTTGCAGGCATCGGCGACAACGGGGCAAGAAGTCGGCGCGAGGCTCAAGGGTAAACAGGGTGTGATGGTTGGCAGAAAGCGCTTGGGCGATGACGGTATAACCTGGCCAGAAGGAGGTAATATCAATATGATGCACGGCGACAGCAGGGTGATGGTGGTGGTGTGTTTGGCGACAACCAGTTTACCAGCACCCTGTCTGTCAACTTCCACTTTCCCAGGATCCCGCGAAGAACCTAAAAAAAGCCATGGCACTGCCATGGCCTGCGTGAGCCGGCCCCCTCAGGAGCCGGTCACCTCCTTCAGGAAACCGGTGAAACGCTGCCAGGACTTGGCATCGGCATCGGCGCGGTAGTTGTCCGAGCCAAAGACGCTGAACGCGTGGGGAGCACCGCTGTAGCTGGTTGCCTCATGCTTCACCCCGGCGCTCTCCAGCTCGGCCACCAGCGCAGCAAACTGACCCAGAGAGACCGCCTCGTCGGCGCTGCCGTGCTGGACAAGCAACTGTCCCTTCGCCTCTTTGTAGTCCTGCCCGGCCGGGGTCTCCAGCCCGCCGTGTACGCTCACCACCCCTTTGAGATCCGCCCCGCTGCGGGCCAGCTCCAGCACGGCGGCGCCGCCGAAGCAGTAACCGAGGGCCACCGCATTGTCGAGCCGCCCCCCCTGCCTGCCCGCCTCCGCCAATCCCCCTTGCAGCAGGGTGCGCATCCTGGTCCGGTCCTGATAAAGGGCCCCGGTGAGGCGCTTCTTGTCTTCCACCGTGCTCGGCCTGACCCCGGCACCGAACAAATCTACGGCAAAGACACTGTAGCCCAGGGCCACCAGCATCTCGGCCCGCTTGATCTCGTAACCGTTGAGCCCGTCCCAGTCGTGCACCAGCACCACCAGAGGGGCATCCTTGTCGGCACCCGCCAGGTAATAGCCCTCGAACGGCTTGCCTTCGACCTCGTAGCGCACCGCACCGGCCTCGGCCGCAGCGCTCCCCATCAGCCCCAGCAGGGCCAGGATCCATGCCCTCTTCATCCTTTCGTCCTCTCCCGTCAATGGTGCTCCTGAGTGTAGCCGCTTCACATGGGGAGCCCGGGTTCAGTGGTAGGCAGGCAAAAAAAGAGAGGCCACCCGAAGGTGGCCTCTTTTTCATCATCTCAACGTACAGCAAGCCAGGCGCTTAATCCTTGGCGCTCTCCATGGCACCCTCTTCGGAGTGCTGGGGCAGGATGAGGTTCAGCAGGATCGCCGCCACCGAGGCCAGCCCCACACCCGCCAGGGCGAAGTCACCGATCTTCATCTCCAGGGCACCGACACCCACGGTCAGGGTCACCGCCACGATGGCGATGTTGCGGGACAGCCCCAGATCCACCTTGGACTCCACCAGGGTCTTGAGACCGATGGCGGCGATGGATCCGAACAGCAGCAGCATGATGCCGCCCATCACCGGCATGGGGATGGAGGTGAGCAGGGCGTTGAACTTGCCGAAGAAGGCCAGAATGATGGCGAACACCGCGGCCCAGGTCATGGTGACCGGGTTGAAGTTGCGGGTGATCATCACGGCGCCGGTCACTTCCGCATAGGTGGTGACGGGGGGACCACCGATGAAACCGGCGAAGCAGACGCCGATGCCGTCACCGGCCAGGGTGCGGTGCAGGCCCGGATCCTTGGTGTAGTCCTTGCCGGTCACGCCGCCGATGGCCAGCACGCCGCCGATGTGCTCGATGCAGGGGGCGATGGCCACCGGCAGCATGAAGAGGGCCGCGGCCCAGTTGATCTCCGGGGTCTCGAAGTGGGGCAGCGCCAGCCAGGGGGCGTTGACCATCCCATCGAAACTCACCTGGCCCATCAGCACGGCAGAGACATAACCGGCGATGACACCGCACAGGATGGGGATGAGCTTGATCCAGCCCTTGCAGAACACGGCGGCAATCAGGGTGACCGCCAGCGAGATCCCCGCCAGGGTCAGCGCCGTGGTGGCAGGCACAACCTGCTCACCGCCGGCACGGCCCATGGCCATGTTGCAGGCTACCTGAGCCACCGACAGGCCGATCACCATGATGACGGGACCGATGACCACGGGGGGCAGCAGCTTGTGCACGAAGCCCATGCCACGAGCGCGGATGATGGCCGCCAGGATGAAATACATGAAGCCCGCGGCAAACAGACCGAACATGGTGGAGGGCAGGCCCCAGGTCTGGGTGGCATAGATGATGGGGGCGATGAAGGCGAAGCTGGAGCCGAGGAAGATCGGCACCTGACGACGGGTGCAGAGCTGGAACAGCAGGGTGCCTACACCGGCGCCAAGCAGGGCCATGGAGGGGTTCAGACCGGTGAGCAGGGGCACCAGCACCATGGCACCGAAGGCGACAAACAGAATTTGCAGCCCGGCGACGCTTTGCTTGACCAAGGAAAACATGGGTATCCTTAATTTTTTGATAACTGACAGGGATATTTGACACTTTTCAGTCATCACAAGACGTTTTCAAGGCAGCCAACGGGCCAAACGGCGTCATTTGTTGCCTTTTACTGCTTGGGGAGGGCATGAAACTGGCTTTTTAGGCGGGATTCGCTGCTACAAGCATCGAGGAAGCGATTTTACGCACTTTTATGGCCAACGCCAATCGTTTTTCCGGCAAGTTGACATGACAAGGCTTTCAACTGGTCGACGCAGATATTGCCCCAATCCCCTCTCTATACTCGAAGGCGTGACCCCACACCGACAAGGAGTTCCCCATGTCACTGCCCTCGTTCAAACCCAGCCAGCGCCGGCTGCTGCTGGGCTCGGCCATCGCCCTGGCCCTGTTCGCCACCCCGCTAAGCTATGACTTCGACCACCACCAGTGGCAGGTAAACCAGGCCCATGCCAAGTCCTGCTTCATTGCCGGTACCCGCATCCTGATGGCCGATGGCAGCGAACGCCCCATCGAGACCCTGCGGGTCGGCGATCGGGTGCGGGACAGGCACGGGCAGAGCAACCGCATCCAGGCCATCGAGCGGGTGGCGCTGGGGGCGCGCAGGCTCTACGGGCTCAATCATCTGCCCCCCTTCTTTACCGCCGAGCACCCCTTCCTCACCACCCAGGGCTGGGCGGCCATCGCACCGGCCATGACCCGCACCGAAAACCCGGCCCTCGCCGTGCTGCCGCTCTTTACTGGCATGCACCTGCTGGGTTGGTCAGAGGGGGGCAGCGCGGGCAACCTGGCGCTGGCGCCGCACCCTGTCGAACTGCCGGTGGCCTCCCTCTCCTGGGTTGATGCCCCGCCCGCCACGGCGCTGTTCAACCTGATCCTCGATGGCAGCCACAGCTATGTGGCCAATGGGCTGATCGTGCACAACAAAGGGGGGGATGGCGGCGGCAACAGTGGTAGCGGAGGCGGCAACAGCGGCGGCGGAGGCAGCAACAGCAGCGGCGGAGGCAGCAACAGTAGCGGCGGAGGCAGCAACAGCAGCGGTGGGGGCAATAGTAGCCACAGTGGAAACAATAGCGGAAATGGAGGCGATAGTAGCCATAACGGAAACAATGGCGGGGACGACAGCGGCCACGGCGGCGATGACCGTGGTCAGGGCGAACATGCCGGTGGCGACCAGCACGCTGGCGGCGATCGCCACGGCGGTGGCGACAAACATGCAGGCGGGGAGCGTCATGCCGGTGGCCGGGTGGACGACAACGGAGTGGACGCCGTCGATGCCAATGGCAACAAGCTTCGAGGCGATGGCAGCGTGGACGACAACGGCGTGGACGCCGTCGACGCCAATGGCAACAAGCTTCGAGGCGATGGCAGCGTGGATGACAACGGTGTGGACGCCGTCGACGCCAATGGCAACAAGCTTCGAGGTGATGGCAGCGTGGACGCCGTCGACGCCAATGGCAACAAGCTTCGGGGCGACGGCAGCGTCGATGACCGCCTGGTGCCCCCGCCCGCTCAATAGGTGGCAGCGTCCTGCCCCGCACACACAGCAGGGCAGAAAAAAGAGAGGGTGGCCTGGGCCACCCTCTCTTGTTTATGCGGCGTCGTCATGCCCGCGAAACGGCGGGCAGGTCGCACCTCAGACCCGGCGGTACGGCAGGTAGACCGGCTCCCACATATGGCTCAGGATGTGCTCTTGCAGATCCTGACCGATGAGCGGGTGGGAGGGATCCCGGCGCACGATATCCTTGAGCACCGCGGTCGCCACGTGCACCGAGATGTTGCGCAGCTCGCTGATCCTCGGGTAGACGGTGCCCCGGGCGAGATCCGCCTCGCTCACGCACTCCGCGAGCGCAAAGGCGGCGGTGGTGAAGATGTCCGGGCTTATCTCGCGGATCTGGCTGACGATGGCCGCCAGCCCCACGCCGGGGAAGATGAAGACGTTGTTGCCCTGACCGATGCGATAATCCTGCCCCTCATGGTGCACGTCCTTGAACGGGCTGCCGGTGGCGACGATGGCGCGCCCCTGGCTCCAGCGGAAGATGTCTTCCGGCAGGGCCTCGCAATTGGCGGTGGGGTTGGAGAGGGGAAACACCATGGGGCGATCGCAGTGGGCCAGCATCAGCTGGATGTGCTCCTCCTGGAAGGCGCCGCCGGCGCCGCTGGTGCCGAGCAGCACGGTGATGGGCACGTGGCGCAGCACCTCGGTCAGCCCCGCCTTGCCCTGCAGATCCCACTGGGCCAGCAAGAGGCCCGGCTTGGCGTAGCGGCGCTTGTACTCATCCAGCCCCTCGCGGTTGTCACACACCAGCCCCTGGGTATCCAGGATATAGATGCGATCCCGCGCCGCCTGCGGGTCAAGCCCCTCGCGGATCATCCCCGCGCAGATCTGATCCGCCACCCCGACCCCGCCAGCCCCGGCCCCGTAGACCAGGTAGTGCTGCTGGCCCAGGGTTTCCCCCTTGGATTTGACGGCCCCAATGATACCCGCCAGCACCACGGCCCCGGTGCCCTGGATGTCGTCATTGAACGACGGCAGCGCCTGCTGGTAGCGGGCCAGGTTGTTGAAGGCGTTGGACTTGCTGAAGTCCTCCCACTGCAGCACGGCGTTGGGGAAGTGGCGCTTGACCCCGGCCACGAACTTGTCGATGAAGTCGTCGTACTCCTTGCCGCGAATGCGCCTGTGGGGCTGCCCCAGGTACATGGGGTCATCCAGCAGCGCCTGGTTGTCGGTGCCCACGTCCAGCGCGATGGGCAGGCAGCAGGCGGGGTGGATGCCCGCCCCCAGGGTATAGAGGGCGAGCTTGCCGATGGGAATGCCCATACCCCCCACCCCCTGATCGCCGATGCCGAGGATCCCCTGGCTGTCGGTCACGACGATGATGCGCACCGCCTTGGCATCCATGTGGCGGGCGAGGGAGCCCATGTCATCGACGTTCTTTGGGGTGATGTAGAGGCCGCGCGGCTTCTGGAAGCGGTGGCTGAACTCCTGGCACGCCTTGCCCACGGTCGGGGTGTAGATGTAGGGGGTCATCTCCTCCACGTGGCGGGACAGGAGGGCGTAGAACAGGGTTTCGTTGCGATCCTGCAGGGCTCGCAAGTTCTGGTACTTCTCGATGTCGCTGCAGGCGCTCAGGAAGGCCTCATAGACCCGCTCCAGCTGGGCTTCGAAAGTCTGCACCTGGGGCGGCAAGAGGCCGCCCAGCTCAAAATCGGCCCGCTCCTGTTCGGTGAAGGCGGTGCCCTTGTTGAGGTTGCGATCGTTGAGCAGATTGGTGCCCGTCAGCGCAACGGGGCGAAAATCGTGACCCTGTGCATCTTTCCACAGCAGATATTGTCCGGTAGCCATAGTCATTCTCTTTGATTTACATGAAGTTGCCATCAGGCAGGAGAGCAAGACTCAGAATGCTGGGGATCATATGACGTTTGCCGATCCGGTTTTGTGAGCTTGGACAAACCCTGCGGCCAAAGGCGCCTTTGCCGGGACAGCCGAAGGTTGCTCCCACGCCCGCCTTGGCGCAAGATCCCGACACGCCCCTGTGGGCATTCCTTTGCGAGCAACGGAGCACCATGACCCCTTCCTCTTCCCCCGCTTTTCTCGTCAGCGGCGTCATCCTCGCGGGCGGTCGCGCCACCCGCATGGGGGGCGATGACAAGGGCTGGGTGCCCCTCGCGGGCACTCCCCTGATCGAACACGTGCTGACCCGCCTGCGCCCCCAGGTGAACGAGGTGCTGATCAACGCCAACCGCAGCCAGGCTCGCTACCGGCAGCTTGCTCCCGTCATCGGGGACGCGCAGGCCGACTTCCAGGGGCCGCTGGCCGGCATGCTGGCGGGGCTGACGGCGGCCCGTCACGACTGGGTGCTGTTCGTCCCCTGTGACGGCCCCGCCCTGCCCCTTGATTTGATGACCCGCTTTCGCGCCGCCATCACCCCGGACACCGATCTGGTGGTGGCCCACGACGGGGAGCACCTCCAGCCCGTGGTCGCCCTGCTGCATCGCACCCTGCGCCCCTCCCTGCAACAGGCGCTGGCGGACGGGGAGCGCAAGACCGGGGCCTGGTTTGCCCGCCACCGGATGGCGGTGGTGCCCTTTGCCGATCTGCCCGACGCCTTCGTCAACCTCAACAGCCCGGCCGAACTCGCCGCCTGGGAGGCGAGGCTGCGGGAAGGGGGCGCGCCATGAGCCCCCTGCCCCTGCTCGGCTTCGTCGCCTGGAGCGGCACCGGCAAGACCACCCTGCTGGAGCGCCTCATCCCGCGCCTGGTGGCGCGCGGTCTGCGCCTCGGGGTGCTCAAGCACACCCACCACGCCTTTGACATGGACCAGCCCGGCAAGGACAGCCACCGCCTGCGCCAGGCGGGCGCCACCCAGGTGATGGCGGCCTCCGACCGGCGCCACGCCCTGATCCGGGAGACCCCGGAGGGGGAGCCCCCCTTCGAGGCGCTGCTGGCCCGCTTCGATACGAGCGCCCTGGATCTGCTGTTGGTCGAGGGGTTCAAGCACAGGCGCTTTCCCAAGGTGGAGCTGTATCGCGCCGCCATCGGCCGGCCCCTGCTCTTCCCCGATGATCCTGACATCGTCGCCCTCGTGAGCGACGCTCCCCAGGCCACGACCCTGCCCCGATTCCCCTTCGAGGATCTGGAGGCCATCGCCGACTTCATCTGCGCCCGGTTGCCCCCGCACGCCCCCCGTCAGTCCCCGCCGCCCCTTCGCCTCTGCGCCCGGCTGCTGGCGGCCCTGCCCCCATCGGCAGAGCAGGGCGTTGTGCCCGGCTTGCTCAGTCAGGACGAGGCGGGCACCCTGCTGGTGCGCCCGGTGGATGGGGGCCACGACAGTGCCAACTGCCGCATCGAACGGGCGCCGGGTAGCGCGGCCCTTCCCCCCGGCGAGCGGGTCATGGTGCGCCTGCATGAACCGGAGAAACGACGCAGGTCAAGGCGAATGCCGTCCCCCTTGCTATCCTCACAACCCTGACCCGAGATAAGAGAACGCCCTTGCGCCTCAATGCCCCGCTCTCCCGCTTCGATCTGCTCATCTATGGCCGCTACCGCCTGGTCCACGGCCTGCGCATCGCCCTGGCCTTCACCCTCACCTTCCTGCTGACCCGGGAGCTCAAGCTGCCGGAGAGCACCTGGCCCCTCATCACCCTGGTGGTGGTGATGGGCCCCATCTCGTTCTGGGGCAACGTGCTGTCGCGCGCCCTGCAACGGGTGGTGGGCACCGTCTTCGGCGCCGCCTGCGGGGTGGTGGCCCTCTATCTGGAGCTCTACTCCATGCCTCTGATGCTGGCCTGGTGCTGCGCCATCATGTTCCTGTGCGGCTACCTGGCGCTCGGCAAGCGCCCCTATGTGGGGCTGCTCATCGGCATCACCCTGGGGGTCATCGTCGGCGGGGTGCCCGGGGACATCGAGACCGCGCTCTGGCGCAGCGGCGACGTCATCCTGGGGTCGGTGCTGGCCCTGCTGTTTTGCAGCATCTACCCCCAGCGGGCCTATACCCACTGGCGTCTGCAGATGCACGACACCCTGCAGCAGGCCGGGCGGCTCTACCACACCCACCTCTCCCCCAACGTGCTGGAGCGCCCCAAGCTCACCCGAAGCCATGCCCGCCTGCTCGCCAAAATAGTCAGCCTGCGCCCCCTGCTGGCCCCGGCGGTCAAGGAAACCCGCCTTGGCAGCCCGCTGTTCGAGGCGACCCAGACCACCCTTCGCAACAGCGTCTGCACCCTGGAGATGCTGGCCAACACCTATTGGCGGGATCGCCAGAGCCACTTCCTGATGCAGAGCCACCCCGGGCTTCGCGCCTGCCAGCAGGCGACGGAGTCGGTGCTCACCGAACTCGCCCTCATGCTCAAGAGCGGCGATACCACGGCGGCCGACCAGGCCATCGGCCGCCTGCAAGCCGCCGCCCGGCTCGATGGGGACGCAAGCCAGGCACCAGGCCAGGGACACGACCCCACCCTTGGCGGCTACCTCTGGCTCAATCTCCATCTCATCGAGCAGCTCGCCCACCTCCATCGCTTGCTGGGGCTGGTGCTGCAACCCTATGCCAAGCCCTCGGCCCGCCCCTGATCGCGCCGCCTTCAACCGCCCACAAACAAGCCCCGCCGTTGCGGGGCTTGTTTGTCTCGGGCTCGCGCCTTAGCTTGCACGAGCCAGGGGCTGCTCCGGGGTGAGGTAGAGGGAGAAGTCCTCTATCCCCGCCTTCAGGGCGGCAAAGCAGTCGGGGTCGATGGCCGTGCCCAGGTTTTCCGCCATCATCTCCAGGGCCCTCGGCACCGGGATGGCATCCCGATAGGGGCGCTTGGCGGTGATGGCATCGAAGATGTCGGCGGTGGTGATGATGCGCGTCTCCAGGGTGATCGCCTCCCCCTTGAGCCCCTTGGGGTAGCCCTTGCCGTCGAGTCGCTCATGGTGGGCGCCAGCCACTTGGGCCAGCTCCTCGAAGGCGCCGATGCGGCTCAGGATCTCCTCGGTGTAGGCGGCATGCATCTGCACCGCCGCCCACTCCTGCTCGTCAAGCTTGCCCGGCTTGTCGAGGATGGCGTTGCTCACCCCGAGTTTGCCCACATCGTGAAGCAGGGCACCCCGCTTGAGCCAGCGTCGCCGCGCCTCGGACAGCCCCATCTGGGCGGCGAGGATGTCGGTATAGAGCGCCACCCTGCCGCTGTGCCCTGCGGTATAGGGGCTCTTGGAGTCCACCACCTGGCCGAAGGCCGCAGCAATCTCATCCAGATAATCCTCATCCAGCGCCACCTCCCCCTGCCCCGCCGGGTGGGCGAAGACCCGCTCCGCCAACGCGGGATCCGCCAGCCCTTGCCAGAAGGCGTCATCGGCCAGCGCCTCGAAGGCATTGACCAGGGCGGGATCAAACCAGTTGCCGCTGCGCTCGCGCAGCTCCCTCATCGCCGCGTCCGGCCCGGCGGCGGCGTGAAACACGTCCACCACCTGACAGAGCAGGGCGATGCGGGAGAAGAGCGGGATGGCCTCTCCCGCCAGTTGTTGCGGCCGCCCTTTGCCGCTCCAGTGCTCATCCAGGGAGAGGATCCCCTGGGCCACCTCGTCGCTGAAACGCAACTGGCGGGCGATGTCCGCCCCCCGGTGGCAGCGGGTCAGGATCAGCTCGTTGGCTATCTGATCCCCGTTGCGAAAGATGTGGAACAGGCTGCGAAAACGGCCCAGCAGATCCGCCTGCAAGCCGGTGTGGCCCAGCACGAAGTTGACCACCTCGGAGAGGGAGCCATCCACCAGCTTGAAGTCGCGCTTGAAGTGAAGATCGTCGGTGAGATAGAGCTCGCAGATGCGGGCGGCATTGCTGCTGCACCCCAGATCCTTGAGCAACAGGGTGTAATAGAGGTCGTGGCGCTGCCGGGCATCCAGTCCCAGTTGCTCCCCCAGACGAGAGCCTATCCAGCAGCAGCGGATGCAGTGGCCTCTCGGCTGCCCTTCCGTCATGTCCAGGGCATGACTGAGAGAACCAATCAGCTCTGCCAAACGCAACCCGTTTACCGTCATAGCCCACTCCCTCTACATCGGGGCGTACTTGCCCGCAGGCATGTATAGCATTTGTCGGGAGTAAAGGATCAGGGGCGCGACAAATTATACCTGCACCGCTCCCCGGCTTGCCGCCGCATCGCGCTGCTCGCGGCTCAGGGTCGAGACCAGTTTGTCGTCCAGGTAGAGATCCAGTCGCTCCCCGCGCATCTCTCCCCGCATCAGGCTGCGCTGAACGTCGATGTAGTGGATCTCCATCTGGGCGGTGCGCTCGTCCGGGTAGCTCACTTGCACCTCGCGCACCCCTTGGGGCAGCAGGGCCAGCGGCACCTGGTTGAGGGCAGGATCCAGGTGCTGGTTCACCTTGATGATCGCATCGCTCTTCTGATCCACCAGGGCGGGCGCCTTGCCGGTGATGGGGTTCTTGCCGGACCAGAATTCGATGGTGTTGAACACGAAGAGATCCGCCGTGGCCGCCAGGCCATAGACGGGGGAGAGCAGCACGAAGACGCCGGCACGGCCGTAGCGGTTGTCCACCACGCTGAGGTTGCCCTTGGTCACCATGGAAGAGAGGCCCATCTGACCCATGCAACCACCGAGCCCCAGGCTCGCCCCCACTCCCAGCAGCAGGGCCAGTGCCCTGCCTCTCTGTCGTACTGCCATTGTTGTCTACCTGCTCAATAAAAAGGAGGCGGCAGCCTAAACAAGGGGGCCGGGCGGCACAATGACGAAGGGGGGCGTCATACAGCCAGGGTTCAGCCTGGCCGTCCGATCGCTCACTCTGTTGGCAATCTTGCGGTCAGCCCCTCAGATGGAGAGGGCCGACACCGTCTGGGAGACCCTGTCCGCCTCCTGGTGGATCTCGCTCATCAGCTTGTCCACCCCGGCGATCTGCTGCTTGCCGAGTTCGGCGCTGCCCGCCACCCCAGCCATGTCGTCGGTCACCCTGGCGGTCAGCTCGCGGTTCTTCTGCACCACCCTGGCGATCTCGTCGGTAGAGAGCGACGTGCGGGCGGCCAGCTGGCGCACCTCGTCCGCCACCACCGCAAACCCGCGCCCCTGCTCACCCGCCCGCGCCGCCTCGATGGCGGCGTTCAGGGCCAGCAGATTGGTCTGATCGGCGATGGCGCTGATGGTCGAGACGATGGCCTCGATGCTTCTGGACTGCTCGTTGAGCTGGCCGATGAGGGCGATGGCCTCATCCACCTGGGAGGCGATGAGGGAAGAGGTCTGCACCACGGCGCGCAGCAAGCCCGCCCCCTCCTCTGCGCTGTGCAGGGTCTCCTGGGCGGTGCTGTGGGCCAGGCGGGCGGCCTCCCGGGTCGCGTGGTTCTGCTCGATGCGCGCGGTGATGTCGCTGGCGAACTTCACCACCCGCACCACCTTGCCGTTGCCATCCCGGATGGGGTTGTAGGTCGCCTCCAGCCAGACGGCCTGCCCCCGGCTGTTGTGGCGCATGAAGAGGCCGGATTTGAACTGGCCCCGGGCCAGTTCTTCCCAGAAACGGGGCTGCTCGCGCAGAAAGGCTTCGTCACAGAAGATCCTGTGGTGCCTGCCCGCGATCTCACTCAGGGTGTAACCCATGACGCTCAGGAAATTGGCATTGGCATGGAGGATGTCGCCGTTCGGGGTGAACTCGATCATGGCCCGGGAGCGGTCCAGCGCCTCGGTCAGCGCCTCGAGCCGCCCAAGCCGCTGGTGCTGTTCGGTGACGTCGCTGGCAATCTTGAGTACCCGGGTCACCCGGCCCTGGTGCTTCACCGGGAAATAGGTCGCCTCCAGCCAGCGCGTCTCCCCCTGCCGGTTCACGCGCTCGAAGGTGCCTGACTGCACCTCCCCCTGAGCGAGACGCCGCCAGAACTGGCGATAGTCACCGGACTCCCCCCAGGCCCTCGGACAGAGCTGGCTGTGGGGCTGCCCAATCAGTTCGGCGGCACCATATCCCATCAGGGCCAGGAAAGGGGTGCTCGCCTCCTGGATGATCCCCTCCGGGCTGAAGATGACGGTGGCGGCACCCGCCTTGATCGCCTCTATGATGCCCTGCTCCTCGTCGAGCCGGGTCTGACATGCCTGCAACTGCGCTTTGAGCTTCTGATTGAACATGACACTTCTTCCTCGTTGACCATCCCCATGGGCAGCACGGCCTCACCCACAGAGGGTATCGGCACCGCCAGCGCCGACATAAGTGGTCGGACGACTGAAACGAATGGGGCGCGCAGTGTATAGAAAAGCGGCGATGCCGCCAAGGGCTCCCAGTACGCAGCCCTTGTGAAAGAGGATCAACCCGGTGCAGAAAAAGAGGAGGCTAACGGCCAGGTACGCACTCGAGGCAGGCGGGATTGGCGGCAAAGCCGAACCGTTCGTAGATAGCGCGCCCATCACTGCTGGCATGGAGCCACAGCTTGCCCAGTTGCTGCTCGCGGGCATACGCCACCATGGCCACCAGCAGGGCATTCGCCATTCCCCGTCTGCGCCAGGCCGGCCGGGTGTAGATGTTGAGCAGGTACCCTTCCCGCCCCGCCAGATTACCCGGGTAGGGCGGGCGCACGAAGAGTGCCAGGGTGGCACACGCCACCACTTCGCCCTCCTCTTCCACCACCCAGCTACGGGCGCTGCCCTCTTCCTGCGCCTGAATGAAGTAGGCCTGCGTCGCCTCCCTGAGGACCGGATCCTCATCGGGCCGGGCAAGTTCCCCCACCTCGCAAAAGAGCGCCATGCGCAGTGTCGTCAGGGCAGGAATATCGGCCGCCAGGGCCTCGCGAACCTTCATCTCTTCTCCTTTGCATTCCTTTCCCACCCCTCAGTCAGGCAGGGCTCGCGTGCGGCCACCTTACGCCGGAGGCGAGCGACGGGCAAGGCGCCAGCTGTCGAGCCCCAGGGGGCCCGCCCCCCACACGGCCAGGGTCAGCAGCATCCAGCCCCACAACTGGTGATCGTGAAAGCCTCCCGCCCAGAGGGCCGGGTAGGAGATGACCGCCATGGCGTTGAAGCCAAACAGCAGCAAGGCGACCGGACGGGTGAAGAGGCCCGCCAGCAGGAAGAGGGGCAGCAACAGCTCGGTCGCCGTGCCCGCATAGGCCGCCCACTGCCAGGGCAGCAGGGGCACCTGATATTCGAACTCGAACAGATAGAGGGTGCTGTCCCAGGCCGTTAACTTGAGCCAGCCGGATCGCAGAAAAATGGTGGCGACCCAGAGCCTGGCAAGCAGCAACAGGCCACCGCTGCACCAGGGCAAGATGCGTTCAACAAGGGGGCCAAGGGGCCTGGCAAGGGTTTGCGTTGTCATGGGGCAAGCTCCAGATCGACCAGCAGGTCGAGGGTGATGAGGGGGGCCAGGTGTTCGGCCATGGCGGGATCCTGAACCAGCAGGCTGGCCAGCGGCCTGCCCTGCAGGCAGCCTTGCAGCAGACGCCAGGCGGCGGCATCCAGGGGAATGGGGTCGACCCGGTGTCCGGGGCGTTTCTTGAGTGCCAGGGAGCAGACAGCATCCAGTTCCCTGACCGTCTCACCGCCGTGCAGGGCCATCTGCCAGAGCGCCAGCACCGGATGGGGGCTCTCCAGGAGTTGAAGATCGCAGGCAGGATGCAGCACCAGCCGCTCCCAGTGCTCAGGGGTCATGGCGGCAAGCCGCTCGGCGGGCCAGCGCCGCGTCTCTGGCGCAAGCAGCGAGACCCGCTCCAGCCCCCACTCGAAGCGGGCCAGATCCCCGAGCCAGGGCAACGCGGCCGTGGTGGGCAAGCGTGCCAGCCAGTCGCCAAAGCCCTCCCCGTAGTCCATGACGCTCCCCTCCTCCAGAGGTGCCGCCAGCACGAACCCTCGTGCCGCCGCCTCAAAGAAAGTCTCGCCAACCATGGCGCGTACCGCGGGGTAGCTGCTGGCAAGCACCTCGGTGAGGCCGAGGATGAAGTTGTTGCGATAGATCTGCAACAGGGCGTCGGGGGCAAAGCGTCCCGGCTGGATGTGCCCGAGGATGGCATCATCCTGGCCGAGCAGACCGCTCGCAAAAGCGCGTTGCAGGGAAGCAAGCTCAGACATGGGCGGCCTCCCCGAGCAGCCCGCTCGCAAAAGTACCTTGCGGGAAAACACGCTCAGACATGGGCGGCCTCCCTGGATGGTTGCTGTGCTGCGCTCAGGATCTCGCTGGCACGCTGCGCCTCTCCCAGCAGCACCGGCAGCGGGGGGATCGCCAGATCCCATTCAATCAGGGTGGGGATGGCGCGCTGCTGGCAGACCTGCTCGTAGAGCGCCCAGACGGGCTCGGCCACGGGGGTGCTGTGGGTATCGATATAAAGGGGCCCCTGAGGCAGGTGCTTCTCGGTAAAACCGGCCAGGTGAATTTCGCCGACCGTGTCGAGGTCGATAGTCGCCAGATAGTCGTCCACCTCCAGGCCGTGATTGACTGCGCTCACATGGAGGTTGTTGAGATCGAGCAGGACGCCGCAACCGCTGCGCCCAGCCAGCTCGGCCAGAAACTCGTCCTCCCCCATCTCCCCCGCCAGTTGCAGGTAGGAAGAGGGATTCTCGATGAGCAGTTGTCTGCCCAGTGTCTGCTGCACCCGATCTATCTTGTCGCTCATGTGCAAAAGAGCGGCCCGGGTGTAGGGCATGGGCAGCAGATCGTTGAAATAGCGCCCGCCGATGCTGCCCCAGCTCAGGTGCTCCGACACCCGCACCGGCGAGATGGCCGCCACCAGGGCTGCCAGCTGGCGCAGGTGCCCGGCATCGAGAGGATCGGCGGAGCCCAGCGACATGCCGACTCCGTGAAGGCTCACGGGGTAGTGCCTCGCAAGCTCCGCCAGCACCTCGAAGCCCTGGCTGTGGCGCTCGAAGTAGTTTTCGCTGTGTACCTCAAGCCAGCCCACTCCGGGCAGGGTGTGGCGGATCTCGTCGTAGTGCGGGGGGCGTAAACCGATACCGATCAAGGGGTTCATGGCTGGGCTCTCAATAGATAGGGCCATGATGTGGCGGGCGCCACACCATGGCATGCGGCTTACTTGGGTTGCAGGGACCCGCCAGCGAGCTTCTCGCACAGCCCCTTGGGCACTACCACGAAGGCATCCCCCTGGGCATCCATCTTGGCGGTGCCGGCGCAGGATCCACCCTTGGTGGCGCAGTCGTTCTTGCCCGCCTTGACCACGCCGTAGCACTTCTCCTTGTCATCCGCAGCCATGGCCGGCGCGGCGATGAACTGGGCACCCAGGGCCAGCAGACCCGTCATGGCAGAGGCGATGGCAGTACTCTTTTTCACGTTCATGTCTCTATTCCTTGTTGTCGAGAGTGATGTCTCCGGCGCATCTCATCCGGCTACGTTCAATAGAACCGGACGAGGGGGGAAAAGATTTCCCAAAAAACGGCATCAACTCGCTATTAACAAACAAGAAAGCGGTAACCATCTGATTTAAAGGCATAAAATACGATGAAAAAAACAGGACGACGAGTGCCTCCCCCACGGTGCTCATGGCCGTTGACCCCGTCACTCGCCGTCCACCCCTTGTCTGCTTTGCACCCGAGGGGCCTATAGTGTCTTGAGTCCTTCCACCCAAAGGTGTCCCATGAACGCTCCCCGTCCCCCCAGATGCACCCTGTCGCTGCCCATCTTCATCCCGGGTCTGCTCTTCATCCTGGCGCTGCTGGCCATCTGCTCCCTGGCCCCGGAGGCCGCCGCCCGCTTCTTCGGCAGCGGCCAGAGCTGGATAGCCCAGCACTTCAGCTGGTTCTATGTGCTGGTGGTCGGCATGTTCCTGATCCTGCTGCTGGTGATCGCCTTCAGCCACTTTGGCAACATTCGCCTCGGGCCGGACGATGCCCGCCCGGAGTTCAGCTTCACCTCCTGGCTCGCCATGCTGTTTGCCGCCGGCATGGGGATAGGGCTCATGTATTTCGGGGTGGGCGAGCCCATGAGTCACTTCGTCTCCCCGCCCCAGGCGACGCCCCTGACCCAGGTGGCCGCCCGCGAGGCCATGGTCACCACCTTCTTCCACTGGGGCTTTCACGCCTGGGCCATCTACGCCATCGTCGGCCTGGTGCTGGCCTACTTCGGCTTTCGCTACAACCTGCCCCTGACCATCCGCTCCGGCCTCTATCCCATCTTCAAGGAGAAGATCCACGGGCCGCTCGGCCACGCGGTGGACGTCTTCGCCCTGGTGGGCACCATCTTCGGCATCGCCACCACCCTGGGCTATGGCGTGATGCAACTCTCGGCGGGGATCACCCGCCTCACCGGCATGGACACCTCGGGGGAGCTGTTTCGCTTCGGCCTCATCGGGGTCGTCATCGCCCTCGCCGGCATCTCGGCGGTCACCGGTCTCGACAAGGGGGTGAAGCGCCTCTCCGAGCTCAACCTCTTTCTCGCCATCGTGCTCCTGCTGTTCGTGCTGGTAGCCGGCCCCACCCAGTACCTGCTGGGAGCCCTCTCGGAGAACATTGGCAACTATGTCTCCTCTTTAAGCCAGCTCACCTTCCGCACCTTCACCTACAGCGAGACCCGCCAGGCGGGCTGGTTCGGCAACTGGACCCTGCTCTACTGGGCCTGGTGGATCTCCTGGTCCCCCTTCGTCGGCCTCTTCATCGCCCGCATCTCCCGCGGACGCACCCTGCGCGAATTCATCCTCGGCGTCCTGTTCGTGCCCACCGCCTTCAACCTGCTCTGGATGACGGTGTTCGGCAACGCCGCCATCTGGGCCAGCCAGCATGAGGGGGGCACAAGCCTCATCGACTCGGTCGGCAACATCGACACCCTGCTGTTCAACTTCTTTGACCTCTTGCCGGGAGCGGACATCACCTCGGCCCTCGCAGTGATCCTCATCAGCGTCTTCTTCGTCACCTCCGCCGACTCGGGAGCCTTCGTCATCGACAACATCGCCACCCAGGGCAAGGAGGGCTCACCGATCTGGCAGCGCCTGTTCTGGGCTCTGCTGCTCGGGGTCACTGCGGGTACCCTGATGAGCACAGGGGGGCTGGCGGCACTCCAGTCCATGACCCTCATCGCCGCCCTGCCGTTTGCCTTCATCATGGTGCTGCTCTGCCTCGGACTCTGCCGCGGCCTTGTCGCAGACAAGGAGCACTCGGCCAGGCGCCTCTCCCCCGCCACTGACTTCTGGAACGGCAAGCAGTGGCGCACCCGGATGGATCACCTGCTGCGCCCCTCCACCGAGCAGGAGGCCCGCGCCTTTGTGGACAAGGTCGCCCTGCCCGCCCTGACGGCCCTGAGTCAGGAGTTCGCTGCCCGGGGCATCACCAGCCGGGTCGAAGAGGATGGGCCGGATCAGTGCCATCTGCTGGTGCCCCAGCAAGGCCGCCGGGACTTCTGCTACGGGGTGCGCATCGAGGCCCGCCCCGCACCCGCCTTCAACCCCCTGGAGGCGGCCCACAACCACGATCCCGAGGCCCGCATCTTCGAGCCCATCACCTATTTTGCCGATGGCCGCGCCGGTTACGACATCCAGTACCTGACCCGGGACGAGCTGAGTGCCGACGTCTTGCGCCAGTACGAGCGCTATCTGGTGCTGAGCCAGGACGAGGGGCAGGATCTGCTAAGCAGCGCCCCCGAACATACCCAGCCAACCCAGGGAGAGTGATGACCAGGCAGGGATCAAGTCAGCTCCCCGCCCAGAGCTTATGGCCGGGCACACTGGCGGCGAGAGCTGCCCCCACCACCCATCACAACAGAGAAAGGGGCCCCAGGGCCCCTTTCTCGTCACTGCCTCAACCAGCGTTGATTTCAGAGCCTCAACCGGCTCAGGCGGTTTTCACGCACTTCTGGATAAAGCTGTTCTTGGCCGCCCCGGCGAGCTTCTTGTCCGCCGCCGCCTTCTCGCACTGGGTCGCCTTGTCGGCTGCCCCGTCCGTCTTCACGCACTTTTGCACGAAACTGTTCTTGGCCGCACCGGCCAGCTTCTTGTCGGCGGCCGCTTTCTCGCACTGGCTCGCCTTGGCACTGGCGGAGGCGTCCTTGACGCACTTGCCCACAAAACTGGTCTTGGCGGCGCCCGCCAGCTTCTTCACCGCCGCCTGGGCCTCGCACTCTTGCTGCGCGCCAGAGGTCGCGCTCTGGGCGACCCCCATTCCCATGCCCATGACCGTCACACACAGACTCAACACCATCAGGATCCGCTTCATATGTCACACTCCCATCGTTCTATCCATTGTGGTTAGCCCCCACTCACGCGGGCCAAACGAGGCACTCTTGCCTCGCTGCACTATAGTCCCCCCTCCCCGTGACAACAAAATGCCCCTTCCTTGCCGACAACCCCCTCCTTGCCCCCGCTCCGGCCACCCGGCGCCTTCGCTCAATTGTTGAGCTGGCGCAAAAATCCAGTCATTCCCTTCAGTTGCGTCAACTTTTGACTGGTTTGCGTATGAGGCTTGAGGATATGCTGGCCATTCGGCGCCTACAGCACCATCCGGGCCCCGCCCGCTGGTCGATGGAGCGCATTGGAAGCTGTAATCCACGGGCGGTAGCGTGGGATTATCACTGTGATTGATGAAGTTAGTAGGTTGGCGCTAAGCGCAGCGAAGCCCAACAAACGGGATATTTTACTTCCAAAACAAGGGAAGGTGCGAATAAGTCATATGGCACGAGAGCATTTACTGGTAACCCATTGATATTAAATGACTAAAATTTTCATTTTTTGTTCTTGGGATACTTGTTCGCACTTTCCTTAGCAGAACTTGCATTAAAGACCATTTAATTAGAATTTAGGATACCCACCTTTCTGAGCTAGCCATTATTAAACCGGCTATATCTATCATCACACGCGGCACCTCCAAGAACCCGATAAAAATCGTTCACACAAGCAATGTTTACCTGGAAGCCGCTTGTTCTGACGTTGTCAAAAAGGCGATTTCCCAATTTAGAAGATATCGAGCCACCGTTCTGGATGCTCGGAAACAAAAAACCATCCCGCACGGGATGGTTTTTTATTGGATGGCTTGAAAGGCAGGGACCTTCTTACCACCGCCCTTGGGGTGGCTGCTGGTTGCGCGACTCCACCATGGCAATGAGGATGGCCATCAGGCTCGATATCAGCATCAGCCCCATGGCGATGGGAAACGTCACCAGGATGTAAGAGAAACGCCCGATCTCTGCCGCTGGAGAGTCCGATAGCATGATCATTGGCAGGGGGAATACCAATAACAGGGCCAGGTAAAACATGATCCTGGCGATCATCAGGGGGGTCTTGAGGGACTGGGTCACTATTTTTCGGTACGGCCACATGATGGTTTGCTCCCTGCACTGTGGTGTTGTTGTTGTCGATAAGCCGCGCCGTCGAGGCATCTGCGGCTCTGCTCGTCCATGAAGGGTGTCAAGCAGTCCCCTGATTAGCAGCCACGGCAGACCGGGTCAACGGGCCACGGGGGGCCGGAAATGACCCACAGACAGGTTTGTGCTGCCAGGGGCGAACATAACAACGAGAGTGCAAACCAGATTCGTAAAAATGTCGCAGCAATCACTGTCAGCGCACTTACTGCCAGCAGGTTGTGAGGCACAACCAAAACGGGGAGTTGCGCCTTGGGCTGCGCTGTGATGCCCCCTCCCAGGCAGAGCGGTGCCCTGCGTGCGGCTCGGGTTCCCCGGCCTGGATGGCTTGGCTCTTGCTACTCAATCTGGCTACTCAATCTGACTAACCGGTCTGGCTGCACGGCCTTGATGGTGAGCCTTGATTACGCACGCTATACACGCACTCTGGCTGCACCGAGCCAGTGTGACTGCGCTAGTCGGTTGCAGGCCGCTCGCCGGGCTGCTGCGCCCCCAGCAGCGTGGTGCCGTAGGAGTTGTCCACCGTGCAGCGCCACTGCCCGCCTGGCTCTTTGCGAAACACATAGGTAGCGCGGCGGGTCTCGTCGATCCACCCCTCCCCGACCGGGTAGCGCAGCCGGGTCTCCATGATCACCAGGGCGTTGTCGGCCCCCTCGATCACCTCCATGGCGCCCTGGGTCACCTCAAGCTGACCGTCAAAGTAATCGGAGATGGCACTGAAGGCGCGGCGGATGGCGGGAATGCCGCGCACCACCATGCCGGGTTTGACCACCAGGGCGGCGTCCTCGGCGTAGAAGGCCATCAGGGCGTCGAAGTCGCGCCGGGAGATGGCGGCGTCACAGGTCTCGATCAGGGTGCGAAGGGGATGCGGGCTCATGCCGTGCTCCTTGTTTCAGGGGTATAGGGCGGGTTCCCCCACCCTATACCGGACATCAATACCGGACATAAAAAAATCCCCCGCTCTCGTGAAAAAGCGGGGGATCGTCAGCGTCTCATGACGGCTTAACCGAGCAGGAAGGCCTTGAGGCGGCCAAAGTCAGCGGGCAGATCGTGAGACAGGAGCGGCAGCGCGGCGTGCTTGGCGAGCGGGCCCGGCAGCGGCACATCCAGATTCAGGATCTCGTCCACCGACTCTTTGAACTTGGCCGGATGGGCGGTGCAGAGGAACACACCGACCTCGTCTTGCCCAAGCTGCTCGTTCAGCAGATCCCAGGCAATCGCCCCGTGGGGCTCGCACAGGTAATCCAGCTGATGCAGGCGTTTGAGCGCGTCGCGAGTCTGGGAATCGTCACGCATCCCTGAGCCCAAGGTTTCCAGCGCCCAGCCCTTGCGACGGCACAGCTCTTCCACGCGCGGCCAGTTGTTGGGGCGGCTCACGTCCATGGCGTTCGACAGGGTCGCGACCGTCTGGTGCGGCTCCCACTGGCCGGTTTTCAGGTAGCGCGGCACGGTGTCGTTGGCGTTGGTGGCGGCGATAAAGCGCTTCACCGGCAGCCCCAGCGCCTTGGCGATGAGACCCGCGGTGAGGTTGCCGAAGTTGCCGGACGGCACGCTGATGACCGCCTTGGCGCGATCGGCTTTCGGCAACTGGGCCACGGCTTCGAAGTAGTAGCAAACCTGGGCCAGCAGGCGGCTGATGTTGATGGAGTTGGCGGAGTTGAGGCCGATGGCGGTCTTGAGCCCTTCATCGTCGAAGGCATCTTTGACCAGCGCCTGGCAGGCATCGAAGTCACCGTCGATGGCGAGGGTGCGGATGTTGCCCCCTAAGGTGCAGAAGAGCGCCTCCTGCAAAGGGCTTATCTTGCCCTTGGGGTAGAGGATCACCACTTCAATCCCCTCCAGGCCGTAGAAGGCGTGGGCCACGGCGGCGCCGGTGTCGCCGGAGGTGGCGGTGAGGATGGTGATCTTGTCGTTGGTCCTGAAGGCGGCCAAACACTGGGCCATAAAGCGTCCGCCGAAATCCTTGAACGCCAGGGTCGGGCCGTGGAACAGCTCGAGGGCATAGGTGCCATCTTTGAGCTTCACCAGAGGCGCCGGGAAGGTGAAAGCGGCGTCGATAAGCTCGCTCACCTTGGCAGCCGGTACTTCGTCACCCAGCAGGTGGCTCAGGATGCGGGCCGAGCGCTCGGCCAGCGGCAGATCCAGCAGGGCATCCACGTCGGCCAGCGGCTCCAGGGTCTCTGGGAAGAACAGCCCCTGCTCGCGGCCCAGACCTTGACGCACCGCCTGCGCGAAGCTCACCTGTTCACTCTTGTCCTTGATGTTGTAAAGATTCATAGCTCGCTTCCTGTTACCCGTGCCCCGGCCATGTCCAGTTTACAGACCCGGGCAAATCCATCTTCATTGCGCACGAAGTGCGCTTCCATCCACTCTTTCATGCGTTCGGCCTGGGCCAGATCCTTCATCACCACGAACACGGTGGGACCGGACCCCGAGATGCCGGTGGCCAGCGCCCCGTTCTGGGCCCCCTGGGCCCGCACCTCGTTGAATCCTTCAATCAGGGCCGCGCGATAAGGTTCGGCGATCACGTCTTTCAGGACGCTGGCGGCCAGCCCTTCCTGGCGGCTGTAGCTGGCATGCACGAAGGCGGCCAGCCGGCGGCCATAGGTGAGGCAGTCCTGGCGGCGATACTGGGCCGGCAGGATGGCGCGGGCGGCGGCGGTGGAGACCACGGTGCCCGGGTAGCAGACCACCCAGTACCACTCGTCAAACACCGGGATGCCCTGGCTGATGACGCCCCCCTCCTCCAGCACCAGCTGCATGCCGCCCAGATAACAGGGCGCCACGTTGTCGTAATGGACGGAGCCGGAGATCTTCCCTTCCATCTCCCCCATCAACAGCAGCAGGTCGTGTTCATTCAGGGGCGCGCCGTGGAAGGCGTTGAGCCCTTCCAGTGCCGCCACGACGCTGCAGGCACTCGATCCCAGGCCCGAGCCCACCGGCAGGTTCTTCTCCAGCACCATTTCCAGCGGCTTGAGACCCAGGCCGCGCTTCTCCAGCGCCTCGCCATAGGCGACCCAGCAGTCGTGGAGGATGTTCTTTTTCGGGTCGTCCGGCAACTTGTGGGCGTAACGGCCCACAGAGGAGAGAGCGAAAGGCACCTCTGCCGATTTGACCTGGACGCGGTCACCCAGCAGGGAGCCATCCACGGGGGCGAGCGCCGCCCCCAGGACGTCAAAGCCCACGCTCAGGTTGGCGCTGGAGGCCGGGGCATAGGCCACCACGCTGCCGCCGATTTCTACATTCGGGTTCATCTCTGAACTCATGTTACAGCTCCTGCTTCCAGTTCTGGGTGCGCAGCACGTCGGCGAAGACACCGGCGGCGGTCACTTCGGTCCCTGCGCCATAGCCGCGCAGTACCAGGGGGATGGGCTGGTAATAGGTGGAGAAGAAGGCGAGCGCGTTCTCCCCGTCTTTTACCTTGAACAGGGGCTCGTCGCCACCCACCGCCTTGATGGCCACCTTGCACTTGCCACCCTCGATGGAGCCGACGTAACGCAGCACCTTGCCTTCACGCTGGGCCGCCGCGAACTGGTCGCGGAACCAGCCGTCGGCCTCGGGCAGGCGGGCCATGAAGGCTTCCACGTCGCCGCTCACGTCAAAGCCCGGCGGCAGTGCCTGCTCCACCTCCACATCGGAGAGCTCCAGCGCCATGCCGGCCTCGCGGGCCAGGATCAGGAGCTTGCGAGCCACGTCCATGCCGTTCAGGTCATCGCGGGGATCCGGCTCGGTGAAGCCGTTGCCGCGGGCGATCTGGGTAGCCTCAGAGAAGGCCATCCCCTCATCCAGCTTGCCGAAGATGAAGGAGAGCGACCCGGACAGGATGCCGTCGAAGGCGCGCAGCTTGTCACCGGCCTTGATGAGGTTTTGCAGGTTCTCGATGACCGGCAGGCCCGCGCCCACGTTGGTCTCGTACAGGAACTTGCGACGGGTCTGGCGGGCGGTGCGACGCAGCGCCTTGTAGTAATCGAGCGACCCGGTGTTGGCCTTCTTGTTCGGGGTGACCACGTGGAAACCGGCCCCGAGGAAATCGGCGTACTGGACGGCCACGGCTTCGCTCGAGGTGCAATCGACAATCACCGGGTTGATGAGGTGGCTCTCTTCCACCAGCTTCTTCACCGCCTCCAGGCTGAAACTGCCTTGTGCTTCCACCAGCTGTTCACGCCAGTTGGCGAGGGCCAGACCGTCCTTGTTGACCGCCATCTGGCGGCTGTTGGCGATGCCCACTACTCGCAGGCCGGTGCCCTGCTCGGCCAGTACCGGCTGCTGGCGGGCAATCTGATCCACCAGGGCTGCACCGACGCCGCCCACCCCGACCACGAAGAGATCGATGAACTGCTGGCTGCCAAAGAAGTTCTGGTGGCACGCCTTGATGGCTTCCGCCACCTTGCCGGAGCGCACGACTGCGGAGATGGAGCGCTCGCTCGACCCTTGCGCGATGGCGACGATGTTGATGGAGGCCTGGGCCAGGGAGGTGAAGAAGCGCGCCGCCATCCCCTTGGAGGTGCGCATGCCATCGCCGATGAGGGAGATGATGGCCAGATCGGTCATGATCTCGAGCGGGTCCAGCAACTGGTTCTTGAACTCCAGCTCGAACTCGCGCTCCAGCACCTTGCGGGTCTTGTCGCTGTCGTAGCTGTGGATACAGAAGCTGACGCTGTACTCGGAGGACGACTGGGTGATCAGCACGATGCTGACCCCGGCGCGGGAGACGGCGGAGAAGATGCGACCGGCCATGCCCACCATGCCCTTCATGCCGGGACCGGAGACGTTGAACATGCACATGCCGGAGAGATCCGAGATGGCCTTCACCTTCAGATCGTCATCCCCCTGATCGACCCCGATGAGGGTACCCGGACCCTGAGGGTTGAAGCTGTTCTTGATGAGGCAGGGGATGTGGAACTGGGCCACGGGGGCGATGGTCTTCGGGTGCAGCACCTTGGCACCGAAGTAGGAGAGCTCCATCGCCTCTTTATAGGAGAGGGTTTTGAGCAGGTAGGCGTCCGGGACCAGGCGCGGGTCGCAGTTGTAGCAGCCCTCCACGTCGGTCCAGATCTCGCAGCACTCGGCATCGACGCAGGCGGCCAAGACGGCGGCGGAATAGTCGGAGCCGTTGCGGCCCAGCAGCACGGTCTCGCCCTTGTCGCTGCCACCGGTGAAGCCCGGCATCAGGTAGAGACAGTCAGAGCGCAGGCCCTTGGCGGCGAAGCGCACCCGGGAGGCTTCGATGTCCACATGGGCTTCGAGGTAGCCGCCATCGGTGACCAGCAACTGCTCGGGCACGATGAGATCCAGCTCGAGGCCGCGCACCCGCAAGAGCTCGTGCATGAAGGCGATGGAGAGGTTCTCGCCACGGCTCAGGATGCGGGCCTGGACGTTGTCCGGGCACAGCCCCAGCAAACGGATACCCTGCATCAGCCGCTCGACCTGATCCAGCTCGGCGGTGAGACGGGCCTGCAGCGCCTTGTCATCCAGCGCGGGATAGGCGGCCTTCAAGCCGGCCAGCAGGCGGGAGAAGATGCCGTTGATCTCGAACAGGGTACTGCTTGCATCCATGCCGCGACTGGTCTGTTCCACCAGGGCGACCAGGTGATTGGTCACCTTGGCCGGTGCCGACAGCACCAGGGCCACCTGGGATTGGCCATGGGTATTCACCGCGATATCGGCAACCCGCAAGAAACGCTCTGCGTCGGCCAGTGACGACCCGCCAAATTTCAACACTCTCATCGCTATCTCCCTGTATTCCCTGCAAATTGATCTGCTAATAGGTCTAAAAACAATCCAACAAAAAAGGCCCGTACTGGGTGGGTACGGGCCTTTTTCTGATTTCTGTGCTTGTTCGTCAGCGCATCAACCGGCCCCAGTGCCACCTGTGGTGGTACCGGTAATAATGGTGGTGGTGATGATGTTGGTGAATAGCTGCATGACGAACACTCTTGAACGAATCTGGTTGTTAGCAATACCGCGCCCGGCGAGGGGCTGTCAACCTAAACCTCCTTGCCAAACTTGCGGGCAAGGTCTTTGCAGAGCAGATGGAGCATATTGAGATCCCGCTGCGGCAGCATGGGCACTCGGTCCATCACCCATTGATGCAGTTTTTCATCCTGCGAAACTCCGAGTTCACCAAGCAATTCTGCTGTTTTTGATTTCAGCACGCGAACCTGCCCGGCACTCTCGAAATTTTCTGCTACGTCCTGCTCGTCGCTCACTTTCTGGTCATCGAGCAGCGGACTCAGCTCATAGGCATACAGCATGATCGCCTGACCCAGGTTCAGGGACGGGTATGAGACCTTGAGAGGCAGGTAGCTGATGAGATCCACCTGGGCGAGCTGTTCGTTGGAGAGTCCGGACTCCTCGCAGCCAAACACGATGGCCACCTTCTCGAGGGAGGGCTTGGCCCGGACCTGGTCGCGAATGTCCGCCGGGGTGAGGTAGTGCTGGTAGCGGCCGCGCTGCCGGGCGGTGGTGGCGACCACCAAATCCATGTCCGCCAGGGCCTCTTCCAGGGTGTCGAAGGCTTGCGCATCCGTCAGGATCTCCTGCGCCCCGTGGGCAACCCAGCTCGCCTCCTCCTCTTCGTGCACCCGGCTCCCCACCAGTCGCATGGCATCGAAGCCCATGGTCTTCATGGCGCGGGCAGCAGCCCCCACGTTGGCGGCACGGGCGGGCGACACCAGCACAAAATAGAGTTTCATCGGGTTCTCTCCAGGATGGGGCCGACGCCGCGAACTGCGGCGAACCGTCGGCAAAACAGGGGCGCAATCTACCGTTTATCCCGAAATATTGCCACTTGAACAGATGTTTGGATGTTGCCATAGTGGCCTTGGACGCGAGTCCGCCGCCTCAGGGCACTGACGCCATGGGCCCGACAGATCACAAGGAAGAGAGAGATGCAGCAGCCATTGGAGCAGGCGGTCGCCGAGACGATCCTGCAACGTTTTGAGTCGTTTTACAGCCGCTTTCTCGAGATAACCCAGGGCAGCAAGAGCCGTTTCGAGAACAGCGACTGGCTGGGGGTGCAGCTCGCCGGTCGAGAGCGCATCCGCCTCTATGATCACCATGTCGGCGCCACCACGGCGCAGATCAAACAGATGATGGGGGAGCAGCTGCCGACCCAGGCCCTGCTCAAGCAGGTGAAAGGCGCCTTCAGCGATCTCCTGCCCCGCTGCGAGAACTTCGAGGTGGCGGAGTCCTTCTTCAATTCCGTCTATCGCCGCATCTTCCGCCATCGCAACATCCGCGACGAGAACCTTTATATCCACCCCTTCGTGAGCCGGGGCGACAAGCCTGATCTGGGATCCTTGCTGCGTATCTATCGCACCGATCTCTCCCACCTGCCCCAGACCCTGAGCCAGCTGCTCGGGGATTACAGCTTCACCCTCCCTTTCGAAGACAAGCAGCGTGACATCATGGACATCCACCGCCATCTGGCAGAGAGCGGCCCGGCCATCCTGCACGAGGAGCCCTTCGCCATCGAGCTGCTCAGGGAGGTGTTCTATCGCAACAAGGGAGCCTATCTGGTGGGGCTCATCCGGGTGAAGGGAGAAGTCTACCCCTTCATCCTGCCCCTGCTCAGCACCGGTCAGAGCATCTATGTGGACACCGTCATCTTCGAGCCGGAGCTGGCTTCCATCGTGTTCGGCTTCGCCCGCGCCTACTTCATGGTCTATGCCCCAGTGCCGGCGCTCTTTGTGGCCTTCCTTCGCCAGATCATGCCCCGCAAGCCGGACTATGAAATCTACAACGCCATCGGCTGCCAGAAACACGGCAAGACCGAGCTCTATCGTCACTACCAGCAGCACCTGGCCCAGAGCCGGGAGCAGTTCGTCATTGCGCCCGGCATCAAGGGGATGGTGATGAGCGTGTTCACCCTCCCCTCCTACGATGTGGTGTTCAAGGTGATAAAAGACGAGTTCACCCCGCCCAAGGAGGTGAGCCACGAGCAGGTGAAGGAGAAATACCGGCTGGTAAAACAGCATGATAGAGTGGGCCGCATGGCAGATACCCAGGAGTTCACCAACTTCGAGTTTCCCCTCGATCGCATCTCGCCGGAGCTGTTGGCCGAGCTCAAGGCGGTGGCGCCTTCTGCGCTTACCCTCACCGCCGACAAGCTGGTGATCAAACACCTCTACACCGAGCGCAAGATGATCCCCCTGAACCTCTATCTGGATCAGGCGGACGAACAGCAGACCCGCCTCGCCCTGGAGGAGTACGGCAACGCCATCCGCCAGCTCGCGGCGGCCAACATCTTCCCCGGCGACATGCTGTTCAAGAACTTCGGGGTGACTCGCCACGGCAGGGTGGTCTTCTACGACTACGACGAGATCTGCTATATGACGGAGTGCAACTTCCGCCAGATCCCGCCGCCGCGCTACCCGGAGGACGAGTGGAGCGCCGAACCCTGGTATTCGGTGGCACCCAACGACATCTTCCCGGAGGAGTTCGCCACCTTCCTGCTGCAAAAACCCCAGGTGCGGGAGATCATGATGCAGTTGCACAAGGAGCTCTTCGACGCCAACTACTGGAAGATGCTGCAGAGCAACATCAAGGAGGGGATGTTCGAGGATGTCTATCCCTACCGGCGCAAGAAGCGGTTTCGCTTCCAGCGAGGGGGATGACCCGGCATCAAGCACAAAAAGGGACGCCATGGCGTCCCTTTTCACATTCTCCTGCACGCTGGCGCAGGGGTCACCTGCGACAGCCTTTGACGAGATCCCGGCTTATTTCACGGCGTCAAAGGTCAGCAAGGTGGCCTTGTCGGCATCCTTGAGTACCAGCTGTTTGCCGCTGATCTGGAAGCTCGCCACCTTCTCCAGGGTCTGCAGGTAGTTCATCTCCTTGCCGGCCAGATCCCCCGCACACATCATGCGCGTCGAACCCATGGCGCCCAGCGTCAGCACGCCGTCACCCTGCTCTGTGATGCCGCCAAAGTAGCGGTTGCAGCCGCCCTTGCCCGCCACCTTGTCACCGGCGACCTGCAGGGTGAAGGTATCACCGCTCGCTCCTTGCAGTTGCCAGGTCGATGCCTGCAATTGTGCCAGCGTGGAACCCGTAGTCATGGCGCAGCCTCCCAGGGCCAGAGCGGCCAGCAGGATCAGTTTGTTGTTCATCAGTTCACCTCGTGATGGAGCGTGTCGTAACGACACGGAGTGAGGGGCCTGTGTACCATGACTGCGGCGTCAATCAAAACTCTTTCATTGTGATCGGGGTTCCCTTTACTCCCCGCTGGCATGTGCCATGCTTGTAGTCCTGTTCGGACCCAGGGAGGGGAAACGAATGGTCAAGTCTCTCGTCATCGCCATGGCATCCAGCCTCGTCTTTTCGGCTCAGGCCGCCGACTGGAGTTTTCTCCAGACCGAATCGGACAACCCGCTCTACGTCAAAAGCTATTCCGGCGTACTGCTCGGCAACCAGAGCCATCTTGGCGACAACTTCGACCTCTGGCTCATCAATACCGGCTACCAATACCCGCTTCAGGATGACATCAGCCTCTACATGGAGGCCGGCCCCGCCATCGGTCCCCAAAGCGGGCAGGCCGGGTTCAATATCAGCTCTGGGGTGCGCTATCGCCTCTCCCCGTCACTCAACATCGGCAGCCAGCTCAAGCAACTGGAGGTGAGCAAGGCCAGCACCCTGGTTGAGCTCAACAGCAGCCTGCTGCTGACGCCCCAGCTCGCGCTGACCGCCAACTACGGACTCAGTGCCTTCAGCACGGAACACTTTCTCACTCTGGGCGTGGGCTTCAACTTCTGAGGTTCAGAGGAGCCTGGCGCCGCTCACCAGCACACCGTTGAGGTCGGCGTAGACATAGTCGCCGGGCGCTATGGTCACACCGGCAAAAGAGACCACGGTGTCCAGCGTCCCCAGACCCCGTTTCTCTGTCTTGACCGGGCAGGGGGCCAGGGCCTTGACCCCCAGCGCCAGGGTCGCCAGCGTCCCCACATCCCGCACGGCCCCGTTGATGAGGATCCCCTCCCACCCCTGCTCCACCGCCTTGATGGCCAGCTGATCCCCGAGCAGCGCCCGACGCAGGGAGCCGCCCCCGTCGATCACCATTACCTTGCCATGGCCGGGACGATTGACCAGATCACGCACCAGGCTGTTGTCTTCAAAGCAGGAGAGGGTCACGGCCTCGCCGTAAAACAGCGCCTTGCCGCCATAGTCCTGAAACAGGGGGTCAGCGATCCTAAGGGCGTCGCCATGTTCATCGCAAAGGTCGGGCAGCAGGTCCAGCATGATCATCATCCTTCCATGGAGTGAAATGTGTCCGCTCATTCTTTCATCATGTCGGGGCGCTGACAATCCACCGGCCGGGTGCCCTGTGCGGATGGCGGGGGGCCATGTCAGCCCGAAGGCCTGAGCCGCCAGCGGGACGCAAGCGCCCCCAGATGACAGGGCGGCCCTTCCAGCAACACGGGCACCAGCCAGAGCTCTCCTTCACGCACCCAATAGAGGGCATTCTGGCCAAATCGGGCGGCCAGCCGGATCGCCTCTGGCAGCGAAAGCGGCAACAACAGCGACGCCTCCTGCCAGCGCTCATCCTCATCGCTCCCCCAGACCTCTCCCATGACGGGACACTCGCCCACTTGCCGGACAAGGGCTCGCTGGCGACGGGCATTGCGGCGCAGCCCCACCCACCGGCTGGCCGGGTTCCAGGCCGTGACAATGGCATAGGCTGGGCAGCTGGGAGGCGCAAAGGGGGCGATGAAGCACACTTTTCTGTAGTTTTCCCACAAAGTCATGTCAACCACATGTTACATCCCATTACATTTATTAAGGGCGAAAAAGCGGGTCAGCCCAAGTATGATGCAGCGAACTCGGGGATTGACTTATATCAAAGCTGAGTTAAAAAGTTGCTATCTGACGGCAAAGAGTGTTGTTATGCGCCTGTTAACTGATAAAATGCAGCAACTTTTGTAATGGACTACCTCTCCGGGCTTCTCTTGTTCAGACTTGTTGAGAGCCCATGTACGGCACAGGGATGCTTGCCGACATAGTTACCAAATTCGCGATGATTCGACCTGATATTCATACCCAGGATGACGTAATAAATTTTCAGGACCGGTCGGATAACGCCAAAGAGTGTTAAAATTTCGATAATTAACTGATAAGAATCTGGGAATACTCATGCAAACACCACATATTCTGATCGTCGAAGACGAGCTGGTCACCCGCAACACCCTCAAGAGCATCTTCGAAGCCGAAGGCTACATCGTGCTGGAAGCCAACAACGGTGACGAGATGCACCAGGCCCTGACCAGCCACACCATCAACCTGGTGATCATGGACATCAACCTGCCGGGCAAGAACGGCCTGCTGCTGGCGCGCGAGCTGCGTGAAGATGACAACATCGCCCTGATGTTCCTGACCGGTCGCGACAACGAAGTGGACAAGATCCTGGGGCTGGAGATCGGCGCAGATGACTACATCACCAAGCCGTTCAATCCCCGTGAACTGACCATCCGTGCCCGCAACCTGCTGAGCCGCACCATGAACGTGGCCGCCGGTGGCGAAGAGAAGAAGCTGGTAGAGCGTTATCTGTTCAATGGCTGGGCTCTGGACATCAACAGCCGCGCCCTGGTCAGCCCGGCAGGGGACATGTTCAAGCTGCCCCGCTCCGAGTTCCGTGCCATGCTGCATTTCTGCGAGAACCCGGGCCAGATCCAGACCCGTGCCGAGCTGCTCAAGAAGATGACGGGCCGCGAACTCAAGCCCCACGACCGCACCGTGGACGTGACCATCCGCCGTATTCGCAAGCACTTCGAGAGCGTGGGCGACACCCCTGAGATCATCGCCACCATCCATGGCGAAGGCTATCGCTTCTGCGGCGAGCTGGAGCAGGAGTAATTCTCCCACTCCCGAGTTGAAAAGGCGCCCTGTGGCGCCTTTTCCATGTCTGCAAGGCTCGCCCCAGGCAACTTGCCCCCTCAAAAAATGCATAACAAAAAGCCCACTCGCAGGAGTGGGCTTTTTGTGTGAAGACTGGAGCGGGCAGCGGGAATCGAACCCGCATCATCAGCTTGGAAGGCTGAGGTAATAGCCATTATACGATGCCCGCTAGGCATCAAAACGTGCTCGGTGTGATGGGGAATCCCCACGACAGACAGCCATCTGGCTGATATGGACAACGGCGCGTGCCGCTATCTGGAATGTGGAGCGGGTGATGGGAATCGAACCCACGTATGCAGCTTGGGAAGCTACCGTTCTACCATTGAACTACACCCGCGTCAGTGGCCTCTACTATATGCATTTTGCCGCCGAGCGCAATCACCGACCTCGCATTTTTTGCCATAAATCAAGCTGTTCGGCCAACTAATGAGCATGAAGCCGATTTTTCACACAATGATGTTCATCCGCCCGGTTCTGCAAGGTTGCCAAGCCGTGGGGGCGACGATAGTCTTGCGCCACTCGTTTGAGGAGGGTGGTAATGGACAAGAACAGACAGAAACATCTCTATGGCTGGTTGCGCAAACAATCGGGCCATGGTCGGCGCTGGATCGGCATCTCCATCGCCTTCGGGCTGGGTCAGGGCGTCCTGATGGTGATGCAGGCTTGGTTGCTGGCGACCCTGCTGCACGGTTTCATCATCGAAGGCACCACGCCGGAGCACTCCGCCCCCCTCTTCATCAGTCTGTTGCTGGTGACCCTGACCAAGGCGGCCCTGGCCTATGGCCGCGAGGTGGCGAGTTTCAAGGCGGGCAGTGCGGTGCGCCAGGCCATCCGCGAGCTGGTGCTCACCCGCCTCGCCAGGCTCGGCCCTGCCTATATCCAGCGTCGCCCCGCCGGTAGCTGGGCCAGCCTGCTGCTCGAGCAGATCGAAGAGATGCAGGACTTCTTCTCCCGTTATCTGCCCCAGATGGCCATCGCCGTCTTTATTCCCCTGGTGATCCTGGTCTCCGTGTTCCCGGTCAACTGGGCAGCGGGCCTCATTCTGCTCGGCACGGCCCCCCTCATTCCTCTCTTCATGATCCTGGTGGGAGTGGGCGCCGCCGATGCCAACCGCCGCAACTTCCAGTCGCTGGCGCGCCTCTCAGGCCACTTCCTCGATCGCCTCAAGGGGCTGCGCACCCTGCAGCTTTTCATGCGTACCCGGGCGGAAGGGGAGGCCATCCGCGATGCATCGGAAGATTTTCGCGAGCGCACCATGGAGGTGCTGCGCCTCGCCTTCCTGAGCACGGCCGTGCTGGAGTTCTTCGCCGCCATCGCGGTGGCCCTGGTGGCCGTCTACTTCGGTTTCTCCTACATCGATCACCTCAACTTTGGCAGCTATGGCGTCAAGGTCACCCTCTTTACCGGCCTGTTCGTGCTCTTCCTCGCCCCCGAGTTCTACGCGCCGCTGCGGGAACTCGGTGCCCACTATCACGCCAAGGCACAGGCCATTGGCGCCGCCGAACAACTGCTGGAATTTCTCGAGGCCGACGTGAGCGAACCCGCCTCCGGGACGCTCCCCTTCCATGCGGATGGCCCCGTCAAGGTAGAAGCCCGCAGCCTGGAAGTGCTGAGCGCCGAGGGCAAGGTGCTGGTCGGTCCCCTCGATTTCACGTTGGAAGCCGGCACGCGCACCGCCCTGGTCGGCATCAGCGGCGCGGGCAAGAGCTCCCTGGTCAATGCCCTGCTCGGTTTTGCCCCCTATCGCGGTTCCCTGTGCGTCAACGGAGTGGAGCTTCGTACCCTGGACATCAGCCAGTGGCGCCAGCAGCTAGGCTGGCTCTCCCAGAATCCCCAACTCTTCCACAGCTCCCTGCGGGACAACCTGCTGCTGGCCAGACCATCCGCCAGCGACGCCGAGCTGGAAGCCGCGCTCAAGCGCGCCCAGGCCTGGGAGTTCGTCAATGAGAAAGGGCTGGACTATCGGGTCGGGGATCAGGCGGGCGGCCTCTCCGTCGGCCAGGCCCAGCGCATCGCCCTTGCCCGCACCCTGCTCAAGACGACCCAGATGATGGTGCTGGATGAACCCACTGCCAGCCTGGATCGCCATTCTGAGCGGGCCGTCATGAGCGCCCTCGAACAGGTCGCACAAGGTCAGACCCTGCTGATGATCACCCACCGCCTCGATCAGCTCAGCCAGATGGACAACATCCTGGTGCTGGCGCACGGCAAGCTGGTGGAGCAGGGACGTTTTGCCGCACTCGGCGAGGCCCAGGGCCCCTTCGCCCGCCTCCTGTCGCAATCCCAAGGTTTCGGAGACTCTCTCGATGACTGATCTATTGCCGTTCCTGCGCCTTTATCGCCAGCACTGGCTCAGCCTCTCCATCGGCATGCTGCTGGCCCTGGTCACCCTGGTGGCCGGCATGGGCCTGCTCTCCCTCTCCGGCTGGTTCCTCTCCGCCGCCGCCGTCGCCGGGCTGGCGGTCGCCACCCGAGACACCTTCAACTACATGACCCCTGCGGGGGGCGTGCGTTTCTTCTCCATCGTGCGCACCGCCAGTCGCTGGGGCGAACGGGTCGTGAGCCACGACGCCACCTTCCGGGTGCTGACCCGGCTGCGGGTCTGGTTCTGGCAAAAGCTCTCCCCTCTCTCCCCCGGCTCCCTTGCCGGTTTTCGCCAGGCTGACCTGCTCAACCGTCTGGTGGCCGACATCGATGCCATGGATCACGTCTATCTGCGCCTCATCACCCCCATTGGGGCGGCGCTGCTGAGCTGCGCCGGGCTGGTCTTCTTCCTCTCCTTCTTCGATGGTCGCCTGGCGCTGACGCTGGGAGCCATTCTGCTCTTTGGCATGCTGGCCTTGCCCCTGGTCTTCTATTTTGCCGGGCGCGCGCCGGGCCGCCAGCTCATCGCCGAGAAGTCCAACCTGCGTACCCGCATAGTGGACTATCTGGACGGCCAAGCCGAACTGCAGATGTTCGCCGCCGCTCCCGAGGCGCTCACCGGATTGCAGCAGGCGGAGCAGGCCCTGATCCGGGCCCAGGCCCGCATGGCCCGCGTCAGCGGCCTGGCCGCCTTCTCGGTGCAGTTGCTGAGCGGCTGGACTCTGACCCTGATGCTCTGGCTGGCCGGTCACGGCGTCGGTGGCAGTGCCCCTGACCCCATCACGGCACTCATGGTGTTCGCTACCCTGGCGAGCTTCGAGGCGCTGCTGCCGCTGGCCGGTGCCTTCCAGCACCTCTCCACCAGCCTCACCTCCGCCCGCCGTCTCAACGAGATCCTGCAAGAGGCCAAGGCGCCGGAGTGGGGAGCACAGCAAGCCCCCGCTGCCCGGGGTGCCGTGCAGATAAGCGATCTGCATTTCACCTATCCAGGCCAGGATGCTCCCGTGCTGCAAGGGTGCACCCTGCAACTGCATGCCGGGGAGAAGCTGGCGCTGCTGGGGCAGACCGGCTGTGGCAAGTCCACCCTGATGGGGTTGCTGACCCGGGAGTGGACGGCCCTATCGGGGGAGATCCTGCTCGATGGCAAGCCCCTCACCGATTACAGCGAAGAGGCGCTGCGCGCCTCCTGCTCCGTGGTGAGCCAGCGGGTCCACCTGTTTGCCGATACCCTGCGTGGCAACCTCACCCTGGCCGCCCCCGGAGCCAGCGACGAACGGCTCATCGAGGTGCTCACCCAGGTGGGGCTCGGAACTCTGCTCCACGATGAGGGTGAGCAGGCCGAACAGGGACTGGATGCCTGGCTCGGGGATGGCGGGCGTCCGCTCTCCGGCGGGGAGCGCCGCCGCATCGGCATCGCCCGCGCCCTGCTCCACGATGCACCGCTCTGGCTGCTGGACGAGCCCACCGAAGGGCTCGATACCCAGACCGAACGGGAGATCATGGATCTGCTGCTGACCCTGGGGGCGGATCGCACCCAGCTTCTCATCTCCCACCGCCTGCTGGGGCTGGAACGGATGGACAGGGTAGCCCTGATGGAAGAGGGTCGCATCCGTCTGTGTGCCCCCCACCAGGAGCTACTGGAAGATGATCACTACCGCAGCCTGCACCGGCGACTGGCTCCCGCCTGATCCGGGAGTCGTCTCGCTACAATCCATTGATATGGCTAAAAATGGGGCTGGTCGCCATCGGCGACTGCCCCCTATAATGGCCCACTCGCCACCCAACAAGATGCCGATATGAAACGCCTGATCCTGATGATGCCCCTGATTGCCTCCGGTTGCGCCGACTTCGCCTTCAACAGCAATCTGGACAAGGAAAACTTCGACGAGTACTTCAAGCCGGGGAGCGTGCGGATCTACGAGCAGAGCGAGCTCGCCGACCTCAACTACCTCTACCTCGGCACCGTCGAGGGGGAATCCTGCCAGAGCGATGCCAACCAGGCGGTGCCCAATGCCGGTGAAGCCCGCACCCTGGCCCGCCGCCGCGTGGCGGACATGGGGGGCAACGGCGTCAGCTTCGACAAGTGCGCCGAGTTCAGCGACGTGCCCGGCTGCCTGAAGCAGGTGATCTGCTACGGTCAGGCGCTGAAAGTGGCCGAAGAGAAGTAAGTCCTGCCATGGCGATCGCCATCGTGCGACTCGGCAGCCCCCGCCTCGAGGATGAGGGGCTTCGCATCGGCACCGTGCGTCGCCCCCCTCGCGGCGTGCCCAAAGCGGCGTTCGCCAGCCAGGATTGGTACGACGTCTGGTTCCCCAATCTGGCCCCCAGCGCCGAGACCATGAAACTCGGTCAGACTGCCGACACCCCGGCCCGGTGGACCGCCTTCTGCAAGCAGTACAAGGCCGAGATGGCCGCCCCGGCCGCGAAGCACGATCTGGCCCTGCTGGCCGCCCTCTCCCACACCACCCATTTCTCGGTGGGATGCTACTGCGAACAGGAGTCCCGCTGCCATCGCAGTGTGCTGAGGACCCTGCTGGCCGACGCGGGTGCATTGCTGCGCTGAGCGCCCGTCATGGATGAACACCCCACATGAGAAGAGGGCACCCCGGGGTGCCCTCTTCTTTATGATGTCGGCTAGTACGCATTCGATGACAAGGAAACCTCCACTCGTCGTCGCAAGGCCTGTTCCTCATCATGGGTCATGCCCGGCAGCGGCCCCCGGGGGTTGCTGGCAAGCCATACCACCAAATCGTCAACCGTCTCCTCCAGGGGGCGAAAGTTCAGCCCATGGACGATGGCGGCCTCGGCGCTGATGGTGCCATACCCAGCATACTCGGGCAGCTCGTTTGGCAGCAGCGTGGGATAGCTTTGCCAGGGCGCCACCCCTGCCGCCATCAGGTCACGCCAGGGAGCCCACTCGAGCTGCAAGGGGGTCGCTGGCGTCAGCCGGGCAGCAAGACGCTCCACCCAGTCGTTCAGTGCGATGCCGGGCTTGATCAGGTTGAAGCACCCAGCGAGTCGCTGCTCGGCAGCCCGCAGCACGAACTCGGCGCAGTCGCGCACATCCAGGTATTGCAGCCTGTCCTCCCCCAGCCCCGGCAAGAGCCAGGGCCCGCCCCGCTGCACCCGCCTCACCCACCAGGCAAGACGAGCGGTCGGGTCAAAGGGGCCGCAGAGCACGCCGGGGCGCAGGGTGCAGAGGCGATCTCCCCAGCGGGCGCGATACACCGACTCGCACAGCACCTTGAGGGGGCCGTAGTCGGTGGGCGCTCCTGCCATCTCGTGCAAGGGGGCCGACTCATCCATGCCGGGTTGGGAAAAATCGCGATAGACACTGATGGTGGAGATGAAGATGAGCCGATCACAGCGCCCCAGCAGAGCGTCAGAGAGTCCTTCGGCCTGTTCGGGGCGATAGCAGCAGGTGTCGATGACCAGATCCCAGTGCCGCCCCTCGCCCCGCAAGGGGGCCAGGTCCCCGTCTCTGTCCCCGTGAAGCTGGGTCAGCTCCCGCCAATCCGGGTGCTGGCGGTGGCCGCGATTGAACAGCGTCACCTCGTGCCCCCAATCCAGGGCCAGCGTAGTCAGGTGGCGACCCAGAAAGCCGGTGCCGCCGATAATCAACAATTTCATCCCTGTCTCTCCTCTATGGCGCCCTCTCCTTGCAGCCCCTCCACGGGCAGCCGAAACGGCCATGGCCTGGCATGGTGAGCACACGTCCCAGGCACGCCCTGATGCCGCCAGGCATATCGTCATGGTGCGGGCAGCAGGCTCCTTGCCCGCTCCCCCGCCACCCCTTTTGCCGCCCCACCCTACGCAAGTTGGCACCAGGACACAGCCCCCGGGCACCGGGTCTGGGATCGGGATCACAGGGGCTGCGTCCTGGTGCTCCCCCTGCGTTTTCGGCGTGCCTGTGCTACATTGCCCGGGTTTTCAGCCAGGATCCGCCATGAAGTTCGATATCGATACCCTAGGGATCATCCGCTCTCCCTACAAGGAGAAGTTCGCCATACCCCGCCAGCCCGGTCTGGTCAGCGCGGCTCGCGCCCGCCTCGAACTGCTTCCTCCCTATGATCAGCCCGATGCGCTGCGCGGCATCGAGCAATTCTCCCATCTCTGGATCAGCTTCGTGTTTCACCAGACCATGGATCAGGGCTGGCACCCGACGGTGCGCCCGCCGCGCCTCGGCGGCAACGAGCGGGTCGGGGTCTTTGCCACCCGCTCCACCTTCCGCCCCAACCCCCTTGGCCTCTCCGTGGTCGAACTGCACGGGGTGGGACGTGAGCGCGGCAAGCTCTGGCTCGAGCTGGGCGCCGTGGACTTGCTCGACGGCACCCCCGTCGTCGACATCAAGCCCTATGTCCCCTATGCCGACAGCCTGCCCCACGCCCGTGGCGGTTTCGCCCCCGATGCCCCCACCCCGCCGCTGGCGGTGAGCTTCAGCGCCCAGGCCGAGCAGCAGCTCGCCCCCTGGCTCAAGGCCCACCCGGAGCTGCGCGAACTGGTGAGGGAGGTGCTGGCCCAGGATCCCCGCCCTGCTTACAAGAAGGGCAAGCCGGATGACAAGGTGTACGGTGTCAGATTGTTCGATGTGAACGTGCGATTTCAGATAAAAGAACCGCAATGTCAGGTACTGGCCATCGAACCCGCTTGAAAAAAGCCTCTCTGGTAGCATGAAAAAAGCCACCCTCCCGGGTGGCTTTTTTATGGGCAAAACAGGGTGCTCAGCGCCGCTGCAGCAGCAGGCTGCCGATGGAGTAACCGGCCCCAAAGGAGCAGAGCACCCCGCGAGCCCCGCTTGGCAGATCCTGGTTGAAGAGGTGGAAGGCGATGATGGAACCCGCCGAGCTGGTGTTGCCGTAGCGGTCGAGGATGACAGGCGCCTCCTGCTGGCTGGCGTCATGGCCCAGCAACTTGCGACCGATGAACTGGTTCATAGTGAGGTTGGCCTGATGAAGCCAGAGCCGGCTCAAGCCATCGGCCGCCCATCCCTGCTCCGCCAGCTGGGAGGCTATCTGATCGCACACCAGGGGCAGCACCTCCTTGAACACCTTGCGCCCCTGCTGGCGGAACAGCTTGTCGTCGCCGTAGCGGGTGCGCGGGCTGAGCCGGTTCAGGAAGCCGAAGTTGTTGCGGATGTTGTTGGAGTACTGGGTCACCAGCTTGCTGGCCACCAGTTGCCAGGGGTTGGCCACCTGGCAATCGGCCTCCCGCTCCAGCAGCACGGCGGTACAGGCATCCCCGAAGATGAAGTGACTGTCCCGATCGCGGAAGTTGAGGTGACCCGAGCAGATCTCCGGATTGACCACCAGCGCCAGCCGGGCGGTGCCTGCCGCCAGCATGTCTGCGGCGGTCTTGATCCCGAAGGTGGCGGAAGAGCAGGCCACGTTCATGTCGAACGCCAGGCCGCTGGCGCCGAGATAGTGCTGCAATTCGATGGCCAGCGCCGGGTAGGGGCGCGGCATGTTGGAGGCGGCGACGATGACAAGATCGATCTCCCCCGGTTCACGACCGGCGGCGATCAGCGCCTGCTCGGCGGCCGCCACCGCCATCTCCACCATGATGGAAGGCTGATCGTCCGGGCGCTCCGCCATGAGCGGCTGCATGATGTCGGGATCCAGCACCCCCTCGCTGCTCACCAGATAGCGGCTCTTGATGCCGGAGGCCTTCTCGATGAACTCGCAGCTCGAGTGCTGTTTGGCAGGCAGCTGCCCTGCATCGATGGCGGAGGCGTTCTCCTCGTTGTAGAGATCCACGTACTGGTTGAAGGCCGCCACCAGCGCTTCATTGCTGACGGCAAAGGGAGGGGTATAGAGGCCTGAGCCACTGATTACGATAGAGGTCATCTTTGCTCCTGGCCGGGTGCAATCCCGGCTTGTCTGTTTTTTAGGGTTCAGAGGGTCACAGCTGGTCGATGGCCGCAGCCAGACCCGCCAGGGTCAGCGGGTGCATCCGCCCGCCGATCAATTCGTTCATCAACTTGATGGAGGGGTGCCACAGCCACTCCTGCCTTGGCAGCGGATTGACCCACACCATCTTGGGGAAATGTTGTTGCAGGCGCCCGAGCCACACCTGGCCGGGCTCCTCGTTCCAGTACTCTACGCTGCCGCCTGGCCAGGTGATTTCATAGGGGCCCATCTTCGCATCCCCCACCACCATCACCCTGTAGTCGCTGCCGTAGGTGCGCAGCAGCCGCAAGGTATCGAACCGATCATCATGGCGCCTGGCATTGTCCTGCCAGACGAAGTCGTAGAGGCAGTTGTGAAAATAAAAGAACACCAGGTGCTTGAACTCGTGGCGCAGGGCCGAGAAGAGGCGCTGCACCTCGGCCACGTGGGCATCCATGGAGCCCCCCACGTCGAAGAAGACCAGCAGTTTGACCCCGTTGTGGCGCTCGGGCCGCAGTTTCACATCGAGCCAGCCTTGCCTGGCCGAGCTTTGGATGGTGTTGTCGAGATCCAGCTCGTCGGGATTGCCCCGGCGCACCCAGCGCCTGAGCTTGCGCAGGGCGAGCTGGATGGCGCGCTGCCCCAGGGGCGAGTCGTCACTGAAGTTGCGAAAGTGGCGCGCCTCCCACACCTTGGTCGCCCGCCCGTGCTGGCCCTCTCCCCCCATGCGGATCCCTTCCGGGTGATAGCCGCCGTGACCGAACGGGCTGCTGCCCCCGGTGCCGACCCACTTGTTGCCGCCGGCGTGGCGCGCTTTCTGCTCGCTTAGCCGCTGGTTGAGGGTCGCAAGCAGCTGGTCAAGCCCGCCAAGGGATTGGAGCAACGCCTTCTCCTCCGGGCTTAACAGTCGCTCGAACTCCTGGCGCAGCCAGTCGTCAGGCAGGCTCTCCGGCAACAGGGGGATGGCGGCCAATCCTTCGTAATACTCGGCGAAGGCGCGATCGAAGCGATCGTAGTGCGCCTCATCCTTCACCAGCAGGCAGCGGGATAGCTGGTAAAACTCGTCCATGTCGAGGCTGGCCAGTCTGGCTGCCAGCGCCCCGTGCAGGTCGAGCAACTCCCGCAGGCTGCAAGGAAGCTTGTGGCGGCGCAGGTGAAGGAAGAAGTCGATGAGCATTCAGCCGCCGCGGCGCGCCAGGAAGGCGAGCTTCTCGAAGAGGTGCAAGTCCTGCTCCGTCTTGAGCAGGGCACCGTAGAGTGCGGGCACCAGCTTGCCGGGCTCACGGGTGCGCAGGGCCTCGGGGGCGATGTCGTCGGCTAAAAGCAGCCGGATCCAGTCCAGCAGCTCGGAGGTGGACGGCTTCTTGCGCAGCCCCTCTACCGCACGCAGCTCAAAGAAAAGCGTCATTGCCTCGTCCAGCAGCCGCTCCTTGAGGTCGGGGTAATGGAGCTTGACGATGGCCTGCATCTCGGCCTTGTCGGGAAAGCGGATGTAGTGGAAGAAACAGCGGCGCAGGAAGGCGTCCGGCAGCTCTTTTTCGTTGTTGGAGGTGATGATGACCACGGGGCGCTGGCGCGCCTTCACGCGCTCGCCGGTCTCGTAGACATCGAACTCCATCCGATCCAGCTCCAGCAGCAGATCGTTGGGAAACTCGATGTCCGCCTTGTCGATTTCATCGATGAGCAGCACTGGCCGCCGCTCTGCGCTGAAGGCCTGCCACAGCTTGCCCCGGCGGATGTAGTGGCCAATCTCCCCTACCCTGGGGTCACCGAGCTGGGAGTCTCGCAGCCGGGCGACGGCATCGTATTCGTAGAGCCCCTGCTGGGCCTTGGTGGTGGACTTGATGTGCCAGCTGATGAGCTCGGCGCCCAGGGATTCGGCTACCGCCTCCGCCAGCACCGTCTTGCCCGTACCGGGTTCACCCTTGATGAGCAGCGGCTTCTCCAGCACGATGGCGGCATCGACGGCCATCTTCAGTGCCTGTGATGCGAGATAGCGGTCGCTTCCTGCAAATCCCATGAGATCCCTTCCATTGGATGCCCAGGCAGCGGGAGCCCCCTCGGCAAGAGAGAATAAGTTCTATATGTTGTAATAACATATTGTTATAACGATTCGTCACTTCTCATTCAGAAACCACAGGGTAATCTTGTTTCATCGCCTTAACAAACACAGGGATAGCACCATGAGCAAAATTTTTGAGGACAACAGCCAGACCATAGGCAACACCCCGCTTGTTCGTCTCAACCGTGTTACCAAGGGCCGCGTGCTGGCCAAGATCGAGAGCCGCAACCCGAGTTTCAGCGTCAAGTGCCGGATCGGTGCCAACCTCATCTGGGATGCCGAGAAACGCGGCGTGCTGACCAAGGGCAAGGAGATCATCGAGCCCACCAGCGGCAACACGGGCATTGCCCTGGCATTCGTGGCTGCGGCCCGCGGCTATCCCATCACCCTGACCATGCCGGCCACCATGAGCCTGGAGCGCCGCAAACTGCTCAAGGCCCTGGGTGCCAACCTGGTGCTGACCGAAGGCCCCCTCGGCATGAAGGGCGCCATTGCCAAGGCCAACGAGATCCTCGAATCCGAGCCGGGCAAGTACGTGCTGCTGCAACAGTTTGAAAACCCGGCCAACCCGGAAATCCACGAGCAGACCACTGGCCCCGAGATCTGGGACGCCACCGATGGCGAGGTGGATGTGTTCGTGGCGGGCGTCGGCACCGGCGGCACCATCACCGGGGTCTCCCGCTACATCAAGAAGACCAAAGGCAAGGCCATCGTCTCCGTGGCGGTCGAGCCCAGCGAATCCCCCGTCATCAGCCAGAAACTGGCGGGTGAAGAGATAAAGCCCGGTCCCCACAAGATCCAGGGCATCGGCGCCGGCTTCATCCCGGGCAACCTGGATTTGAGCCTGCTGGACCGCGTCGAGCAGGTGAGCAGTGACGAAGCCATCGAGATGGCCCGCCGCCTGATGGAAGAGGAAGGGATCCTGGCCGGTATCAGCTCCGGCGCTGCCGTGGTCGCTGCCAACCGTCTGGCCGAGCAGCCGGAGTTCGAAGGGAAAACGATTGTCGTCATCCTGCCGAGCGCCGCCGAGCGTTACCTCTCCAGCGCCCTCTTCGCCGGTGTGTTCAGCGAGCAGGAATTGCAGCAGTAGTTGATCAGCCAACACCAACACGACGGCGCTCCTCGGAGCGCCGTTTTCATTATGCGCTAAACTCTCTAGCCACCAGTGCCACTCGGCCCCTTATTTTTTTGGGTAAAATAACAAAATTGGATATGACAAAAAAAGCAGACATTCTGTGATAAATCTCATATCCTGTGCGGCGTCACGAGGTGTTTGCTGGCAAGGTATCACAAGGTAACAAAGTGTTATTTTTCGTTATAAAATAATTTCAAGCCAGTCCTGACGCGGCTTGCAGCCTGATAGCGAAAAAATACCTGGCCACAACGCCGAATACTGCACAGAAAATTGACCTGGATTAAACCATTGCAGGTCTGATTTCGTTACTTTACAACATATCCATACTGACACGGTGAGACAGGAAGCCTCATTGGCGACCATCTCTCCAAACAATATCAATAATATGGGGTGAAACCATGTACGAGAAGTCTGTTGTTATTACTGCTGAAAACGGCCTGCACACCCGTCCTGCAGCTCAGTTCGTGAAAGAAGCCAAAGAATTCCAAAGTGAGATCACTGTGGTCTCCGGTGGCAAATCCGCCAGCGCCAAGAGCCTGTTCAAGCTCCAGACCCTGGGTCTGACCAAAGGCACCAACGTGACCATCCAGGCTGACGGCCCGGACGCTCAGAAAGCCGTTGAGAAGCTGGTTGCCCTGATGGACGAGCTGGAGTAATCCAGCTTTATTCCTCCCCCACAGTCGTTTTAATAGGAAGGATTATGATATCTGGCATTCTTGCGTCCCCCGGTATCGCATTCGGCAAGGCGCTTCTTCTGAAAGAAGATGAAATCGTTATCAATCAGGGCAAGATTCCCGCCGAACAGATTGATGCCGAGATCAACCGCTTCCTCGAAGCCCGCACCAAGTCAGCCGCACAGCTGGAAGCCATCAAAGAGATGGCCGGTCGCACCTTCGGTGAAGAAAAAGAGGCCATCTTCGAAGGCCACATCATGCTGCTCGAAGATGAAGAGCTGGAAGGGGATATCAGATCCTTCATCAAAGAACACAAGGCCTCTGCCGACAGAGCCGTTCACGAGGTGATCGAACAGTACGCCAAGATGATGGCCGATCTGGATGACCCCTATCTGCGTGAGCGCGCCACCGACTTCCGTGACATCGGCACCCGTCTGGTCAAGAACGTACTGGGCATCGCCGTTGTCAACCTGAGCACCATCGACGAAGAGGTCATCCTGGTCGCCAAAGACCTGACCCCGTCTGAAACCGCTCAGATCAACCTGAAATACGTGCTGGGCTTCGTCACCGACATCGGTGGCCGTACCTCCCACACCTCCATCATGGCCCGCTCCCTGGAGCTGCCGGCCGTCGTGGGCACCAACGACATCACCGAGCGCGTCAAGAACGGTGACATGCTGGTGCTGGATGCGATCAACAACCAGGTCATCATCAACCCGACCGCCGACCAGTTGAACGAAGCCAAGAAGTTCCAGGCCCAGTTCCAGGCCGAGAAGGACGAGCTGGCCAAGCTCAAAGACCTGCCTGCCATCACCCTGGATGGCCACCAGGTCGAAGTGTGCGCCAACATCGGGACCGTCAAGGACACCGAAGGTGCCATCCGCAACGGCGCCGAAGGCGTGGGTCTGTACCGTACCGAGTTCCTGTTCATGGACCGTGACGCGCTGCCGACCGAAGACGAGCAGTTCAAGGCTTACAAAGAAGTGGCCGAAGCCATGCCGGATCAACCGATCATCGTCCGTACCATGGACATCGGCGGCGACAAAGAACTGCCCTACATGAATTTCCCGAAAGAGATGAATCCCTTCCTGGGCTGGCGTGCCGTGCGTATCTTCTTCGATCGCACCGACATCATGCACGCCCAGCTGCGGGCCATCCTGCGTGCGTCTGCCTTCGGCAAACTGCGCATCATGTTCCCGATGATCATCTCCGTCGAAGAGTTCCGCAGCCTGAAGGCTACCGTGGAGACGCTGAAAGCCGAACTGCGTGCCGAAGGCAAAGCCTTTGATGAATCCATCGAAGTCGGTATCATGATCGAGACCCCGGCCGCGGCCGTGATGGCTCATCATCTGGCCAAGGAAGTGGATTTCTTCAGTATCGGTACTAACGACCTGACCCAGTACACCCTGGCTGTCGACCGTGGTAACGAGATGATTTCCGCCATGTACAACCCGCTGTCACCCTCCGTCCTGACCCTGATCAAGATGGTGATCGACGCTTCCCATGACAATGGCAAGTGGACCGGTATGTGCGGTGAACTGGCTGGTGACGAACGCGCCACCCTGCTGCTGCTGGGTATGGGTCTGGATGAGTTCTCCATGAGCGCCATCTCTGTACCGCGTATCAAGAAGCTTATCCGCAACACCAACTTCGAAGATGTGAAGGCCATGGCCGACCAGGCGCTGAGCTTTGCCACCGCCGCCGAAATCGAAGCGTGCGTAGATAACTTTATTAAGCAGAAGGCAGTCTGCTAAGATCGGCTGCAAACAGCGACAATCATCTCTAGGAGCTTTTACTATGGGTCTGTTCGACAAACTGAAGAAACTGGTTTCCGACGACAGTTCTGACACTGGCGGCATCGAAATCTTTGCTCCGCTGTCCGGCGAAATCGTCCCCATCGAAGATGTGCCTGACGTCGTCTTCGCCGAGAAGATCGTCGGCGACGGCATCGCCATCAAACCGGCCGGCAACAAGATGGTTGCTCCGTGCGACGGCACCATCGGCAAAATCTTCGAGACCAACCACGCGTTCTCTCTGGAGTCCGACTCTGGTATCGAGCTGTTCGTTCACTTCGGTATCGACACCGTCGAGCTGAAGGGTGAAGGTTTCACCCGTATCGCTCAGGAAGGTCAACAGGTCAAGCGCGGTGACACCATCATCGAGTTCGATCTGGCCGTTCTGGAAGCCAAAGCCAAGTCTACCCTGACACCTGTGGTCATCTCCAACATGGACGAGATCAAAGAGCTGGTGAAGATGACTGGCGCCGTGACCGTGGGCGAAACCCCGGTGATCCGCATCAAGAAATAATGCGCCCTGGCCTGACGCCAGCGACCGCCAAAAACCGAAGCCTGGTGCTTCGGTTTTTTTTTGCCCCTTCCATCTCCCGATACTCCATGGGCTCCCGCACAGGTCAGCATGACGGCAAACAGGCAGAAATGTTATCGAGATCAACACGGGCATAAGCAAGCCGAGTACCCTCAAGAGGGATACCTGCGGGTCCTTTGGCTCGATATGAGACGGGATGAAAAGAGATAAACCGCTTAAGTGGCGAGGAGACAACGATGCTGAGAAATACCGAACAACGTTATGGCAGCCTGAGCATAGGGCTGCACTGGTTGACCCTGCTGCTGATGATCGCCGTCTATGCGCTGATGGAGTTCAGGGACATCTTCCCCAAAGGGTCGGCCGGCCGCGACCTGATGAAGGAGTTTCACTTCATGGTGGGTCTGCTGATCCTGGCGCTGGTGGTCGTGCGCCTGCTGGTGCGCGTGGGTAGCCCTTCACCGCGTATCGTGCCCGAGCTCTCCCCCCTGATGCTCACGCTGGCCAAGCTCGCCCACCTGGCGCTCTATGGCTTCTTGCTCCTCACTCCGCTGCTGGGCTGGCTGCTGCTGAGTGCGGGCGGCAAGCCCATCCCCTTCTTCGGCCTGGCGCTCCCCGCCCTCATCGCGCCCGACGACGGCCTGAAGGGCACCATCAAGGAGTTGCACGAGACGCTGGCCAACATTGGCTATGCCCTGATTGCCCTGCACGCGGCGGCAGCCATCTACCACCACCATGTGCTCAAAGACAACACCCTGACCAATATGCTGCCCGAGCGCAAATAACCAGCAACGAGTTGCACACCAACAAAAAGGCCCCTGTGACAGAGGCCTTTTTGTTCATGGAGGGCCATGGGCGACACGTCGTCAGCCGGGCAATACCACCCGGCTTTCGCCGCCACCGAGGGCCTCCACCCGCACCTGCACGCCGATCCGCTCCACCAGGGTCTGCACGTGGGAGATGACCCCGATCTGGCGACCGGCCGCCTGCAGGGAATCGAGGCTGGCAAGCGCCAGATCCAGGCTGTCGGGGTCGAGGGTGCCGAAGCCTTCGTCGATGAACAGCGATTCGACCTGGGTCTGGCGCGACGACAGGCTGGATAGGGCCAGCGCCAGCGCCAGCGACACCAGGAAGCTTTCACCGCCGGAGAGGGAATCCACCGAACGCACCTCATCCCCCATGTCGAGATCCACCACCTGCAGCGCCAGATCGGTGCCGGGCACCCGCTCCAGCCGATAGCGGGGGGAGAGCTCGGCGAGCTGGGCGTTGGCCTCCAGCAGCAGCCGCTCCAGGGTGAGGCTCTGGGCGAAGGTGCGCAGCTTGGCGCCGCTGGCCGAACCGATAAGGTCACAGAGGCGCTGCCAGTGATCCGCCACCGCCTGCTGGGCAGCCAGTTCCTCCTGCAAGGTGCCCGCTTTGAGGGCCGCCGCCTCGGCCTGGGCCAGCGTGCTCTTGCACTGGAACAACTGCTCGTCGAGAGCGCGGCAGTGCGCCTCCAGCGCCGTCAGCCGGCTGTCGAGCTCCGGCGGCGCCAACGCGGCCAGCTCGGGGTGATGCTCGCGGTAACGATCCCGCTTGCTCTCCTCCAGTGCCAGCGCCCGCTGCCGCTCGGTCAAACGGGTACGCGCCTCGGCGCGGGCATCCTCCAGCGCCTGCAAGGCGGCGCGGCGCCCCTTGAGCTCATCCGGGCTCATGGCCAGCAGGCGGCGCAGGTCATATTCGGCGATGCCGAGGCTGCTGGCGTGGGCAGCCCAGCGCCCCAGCACCTCCCGTCGCCGACGGCTGCTCACCTGCTTCTCCTGCTCCAGATGGCTGAGACGGGTCTTGAGCTCGGTCTGGCGCTCGCGCAGGGCGCGGGCCGCCCCCTGCATCGTCTCCAGCTCGCTCGCCAGCTGCTGCAGCCGCTGCTGCCAGCGGCTCTCGACCAAGGCTATCTCCTCGCCCCCCAGACAGGTGGCACGGCTGGTGACCAGCCCCTGCCGTTGCTGTTCGTGCTCCTTGTAGTCGCGCTCGAGCTTGTGCAGCAGCTCGCGCTGGGTCTGCAGGCGTGCCTCCTGGGCGCTCAGGGCCGGGGTGAGGCTGGCAATCTCGCCGGTCAGCCGCTCCCACTCGCTCTGGCCGTGCAGCCAGGCCTCGCAGGCCCGCTGCCACTCATGCCACTGCTGGCTGCCCAGCCACTGACGCCAGGGCTGGCCTCCCATCTGCTCGTCGAGCCGGCTGCCCCCCTGCTCAAGGCGCTGGCGCAGGGTCGTTTCCTGCTCGCCCATCCCCTTCACCTCCCCTTCCAGGGCGATGCGCTGGCGGTCGGCCTCCTGCCACTGCTGCTCGAACTGCTGGTGCTGGCTGGCCAGCTGACTCAGCTGCTGGCGCACGGCCTGCAACTGCTGCTGCCCCTGCTGGGCCTCGCGCAGTTGCTGCTGGCTGCGGACCAGCCCCTGCTCCAGACTCTGGCCGCGACCGAGCAGGGTACTCATCAATTCGTTCCACTCGATCGGGCTCTGACGTAGCGGCAACGGATGGCCCAGCAGCTCGGCACCGCCGAGCTGCTGCCAGCGCTGGGTCAGCTGCTCGGCGCGCGTCTCCAGCTCAGGTAGATGTTGCTGACGCACCGCCAGCTGGCGGGCCAGCTCCTGGCGTTCACTCTCGCACTGAATGTATTGGTGATTGAGCCGCTCCCACTCGAGCTCGAGGCTGCGGACGCGCTCCGCCAGCTGGCCGAGAATACCGGCCACCTGCGGCTGGCTCTGGTGATAGGGGTGCTCCTCGGCGCCGCAGAGCGGGCAAGGTTCACCGTCGCGCAGGATGTGGCGATGCTGCTCGAAACTGGCGATGGCGCGGGACTGCTCCAGCGCGTGGCGCGCCTCGTCCCGCTGCAGGGCGAGCCGCTCACGGGCCGGCGCCAGCTCGTCGCCGAGAATAGCCAGCTTGCCGAGCGCCTGCTCCAGCTGGGCGATCTCCTGCTGCAGGCGACCATGCTGCTCGCCGTGATTGCGGCCATAGTCCGCCAGCTCCAGCAGCTGGCGCAGCTGGCCCAGTTGTTCGCTCTGCTGCTGCCACTGCTCCTGCGCCTTGGCGAGACGCCCCTCCCACTGCTGCTCCTGCAGCTCGTGCTGTTGCTGCTGCAGCCGCTCCTGCTCGCGCAGCCAGTAGTCGCGCTCCTGCTGCCCCTGCTCCAGCTGGTGCTGCAACTGCCTGAGGGCGCGCAGCTTGTGTTCGCGCAGGGTAAGGAGCTGCTGCAGCCTGTCGGCATCCTCGGCCCAATCCTGCATGGCGGTGAGCAGGGGCTGCCATTGGCGGGCGACCGGCGCCAGCTCCTTGTGCTCCTCGAGCCAGGCACCCCACTGCTGGTGCTGGCGCTTGAGCTGCTCCACCTGCTGACTCTGCTGGCGCCAGCCCTGCTCCAGGGTGAGCTGCACCTCCCGCTCCTGCGCCCCCTCCTGCTGGATCTTCTGCAGTTGCTGCTGCTTTTCCCGAATCCGGGTATCGAGCTCCTGCGCCCGTTTGAGTTCGGGCTGCAGGGCGCCCCACTCGCGCTCGGCGGCGATCTTCTCCGCCAGCAGTTGCTGTTCGGTGAGGGCGCTCTGCTGGGTCTGCTCCTCCAGCTTGCCAAGTTCGGGACCAAGCTCGGCCAGCGCCTTCTCCTGCTGCTGCACCTCCAGGGTGAGGCGAGCCAGCTCGTCGTGATCGGCGCGGGCCACCTGGGCCTGCTCGGCGCGGGCGAACTCCTCCCGCTCGGGGGCGGCCGCAGCGTGGGCCACCTCGGCCGCGGCAAGGGCCGCCTCTCCCTCCTGACAGGCCTGCAACTGGGCGGCGATGCGGCCGTTGAGATCGCGCAAGTCCTGCATCAGCTGCTGTTGCTGCTGCTCGTGCTTGAGGCTGGTGGCAAGGCTTATCTGCTGGCTCACCCACTGCTCGCGGGTCGCCTCGTCCATCAGCGCCACGTCGCCGAGCCGCTGGCTGATGGCAGCCAGTTTCTGCTGCTCCTCCCGCGCCCGCTCATGGGTCTGGACCGAAATGGCGGAGTAGAGCTCGGTGCCAGTCATCCGTTCGAGCAGGGCCGAACGCTCATCGGCGCTCGATTTTAGGAAGGCGGCAAACTCCCCCTGCGGCAGGATGACGGCGCGGCGAAACTGCTCCCAGGAGAGCCCCACCAGCTCGTCGATGCGATCCTGCAGCTCCCGCTTGCTGCCACTGAACACCTGGCCCGACGCCACGTCGGTCAGGCTGCGCTCCTGGGCCTGAAAGCGCCCCTCGGCGCGGTTGCGGGCCCGGCGCACCGCCCAGCGGGCCAGCCAGATGCGGCCGTCACAGCCGCGAAACTGCACCTCGGCAAAACCGCTGGCGTGGCCGCGGCTGAGGATGCCGCGCACGTCGTTGGCCTTGAGCTTCTCCTCGTCATCCATGCGGCCCACTTCGGCGACATTCTTGCGATTGGCGATAAAGCGCGGCATCTCGTCGTAGAGCGCCAGACAGATGGCATCGAGCAGGGTGCTCTTGCCCGCGCCGGTATTGCCGGTGATGGCAAACAGGCCGGCAGCCCCCAGAGCGCCACCGGCAAAATCGATGGTGAATTGACCGGTCAGGCTGGCCAGATTCTCCCCTGACAGCGACAAGATTTTCATTGGCTGGACTCCTTCACCTGCTCCAGGATCTCTTCAAACGACGCCACCAGCTCGGCCTCCGGCTCCCCGTCGAACTGACGCTGATAGCAGAGGCGAAACACCTCGGTGGGGGAGAGCTCATCGAGCCTGCGCTGGCCGGCACCATCCGCCAGCCCCTGGCCCGAGCCCTGATAACTGGTCGTGATGCGGGCAAGGCGCACCGGCTTGTCGCCGATGGCGGCCAGCACGCGCTCGCGGATGCGGGCCTCGGGTTTGGGCAGCAGCAGCCGCACCTCGAGGAAGGGCTGCGCCTGCTGCGGGCAAGCGGGTAGCGCCAGCGCCTCGATGGCCTGGAGCGCCTCGTCAAGGCCGCTCTGGGGCAGCCGGATCATCTCCACCGCGCGGGGCACCGGGATCCGCTCAAGGCGGGCCAGTTTGCCCCTCTCAAACGTCACCTCCAGCACCTGATGGTTGTAATTCGCCTCGGCCAGCGAGAGCGGCAGCGGCGAGCCGCTGTAGTGCACCCCCTCGGCCGGACTCTGGGCCAGGTGCAGGTGACCCAGCGCCGTGTAGTCGGCGGCGGCAAACAGCTCGGCAGGCAAAGCGTGCTGGTTGCCGCCGAGCACCCGCCGCTCGGAGAGCTCGGAGAGCTGGCCCGCCGCCAGATAGGCGTGGCCCATGGCGATGAGGGCCTGATCCGGATGGCAGCGCGCCCGCCCCTCGCTCAGCACCGCCTCATAGACTTGGCGTACCCCTTCGATGAGTCTGTCCTGCCCCTCCCTGAGCCCGTCGGGGCGCAGATCGCTACTGCGCAGAAACGGCACGGCGGCGCACCAGGCGGCCACCTCGCCGTTCTTGCCTCGCAGCGGCACCAGCAGGCGCTCGGTCTCGAGGCGCCCCTCGTCGTCCCGGCTGATGCTGCCCACCAGATGGAGGTCGAAAGCGCGCAGCAGCTCGTGGGGGGCATCCAGCTTGGAGGGAGAGTCGTGGTTGCCGCCGATGAGCACCATCTCCAGTGCCGGGTGCTCGGCCCGCAGCCGTGCCAGGAAGCGGTAGAGCTGCTGCCAGGCACTGGCGGGAGGGTTGGCGGTGTCGAACAGATCGCCCGCCACCAGCAGGGCATCGATGTCGCGGGTCTTGATGGTGTCGGCCAACCAGTCGAGGAAGGCGTCGTGTTCGAAGCGGCGGTCGTGGCCGTGAAGCTGATGACCGAGGTGCCAGTCGGCGGTGTGCAGGATCTTCATGGAAAACGGCTCGATAAGGAGAAGAGAGCGGGGGCGAGGGCGCCCCGGGATGGAAACAAGATGAGGATGGAGCCCCCCGTTTTCAACCGGGGCAGCCCCAGACGTCAGATTCAGACGGCTTGGTAATGCATCTGGTACTGAAGATGACCGGTGAGGGGATCGGGCACCTCCCCCCCGATTTCAAAGCCGTGGCGGCGGTAGAAACGCACCGCAGGCTCGTTCTCCACGAAGACCCGGGTATGCAGCTCGGCACATCTGGATCTGGCTTCCTGCAACAGGGCGTGCCCCACCCCCCGCCCCTGCCTATCGGGGCGCACGAAGAGTGCAGCCAGGTAATCATCCACCAGCGCCATGAAGCCGAGCAGGTCCCCTCGCTCCTCGAACACCCAGATGCGGGCGTGATCGAGGTAGCGGGTACGCAGCTCCTCCTGAGCCTGCCACCAGCAGGAGGCATCGACGAAATCGTGGGCCTGCAGGGAGGCCAGGAGCCAGATTTCGACGATCTCTTCCATGTCTTCCGGCCGACTCTGTCTCAACATGGTCGCCTCCTTGTCAGCAATGTGAACACTCGCAGTCTAGGGGAGTTGGGCCCGCTCCCGGGGGATCAAGGTGGGGCCCTGTGAGGTCGATCGCCCTTTATTTAGCGAGAATGATTGGCTGATCACAAAGCGCCTCTCTAGTACAATGCCCGCCGGACAATCTAGAGACCGAGGACGCCATGTGGTTTAAAAACCTGCAGATTTACCGCTTTACCCGCCCCTTCGACCTGACCGTTGAGCAGCTGGAAACCCAGCTGGAAGCCTGCGCCTTCACCCCCTGCGGCAGCCAGGACATCTCCCGGTTCGGGTGGGTCAAGCCCCTTGGCAAATTCGGCTCCACCCTGACCCACGCCGCCTCTGGCCACATCCTGCTGTGCGCTCGCAAGGAAGAGAAGATGCTGCCCGGCACCGTGGTCAAGGAGATGCTGGCGGAGAAGGTAGAGGCCATTGAATTCGAACAGGGTCGCGCCCTCAAGAAGAAAGAAAAAGAAGCGCTGAAAGAGGAGATCATGCACACCCTGCTGCCCCGCGCCTTCAGCCGCACCAGCCAGACCTTCGCCTGGATAAACCCTGCCGACAACCTGATGGTGGTGGATGCAGGCTCCGCCAAGAAGGCGGACGATCTGCTGGCGCTCTTGCGCAAATCCATCGGCTCCCTGCCGGTAGTGCCGGTGGCCCTCAAGAACCCGCCCGAGATCACCATGACCGAGTGGCTCAATGAGGGCAACCTGCCCGCCGCCTTCACCCTGGAGGACGAAGCCGAGCTGCGCAGCGCCATGGAGCACGGCGGCATCATCCGCTGCAAGCAGCAGGATCTGATGAGCGAGGAGATCAAGAATCACCTGGCCAACGACAAGCTGGTGACCAAGCTGGCCCTCAACTGGGGCGAAACCCTGAGCTTCGTGCTGGGGGATGATCTCTCCATCAAGCGCCTCAAGTTCAGCGAAGAGCTGCGCGAGCAGAACGACGACGTCACCAGTGAAGATCCCGCCGCCCGCCTGGACGCCGACTTCGCCCTGGTCACCGCCGAGCTCTCCCAGTTCATCCCGGCCCTGTTTGCTGCCCTGGGCGGTGAAGAGCAGTCCATCTAAGCAAATTGGCTCAGCCTGATTGCAAAAAACCGCCTTCACGGCGGTTTTTTCATCTCCATCGGCATCATCGCCACGGGCTGGCCCCCTCCGGGGTAGCGCCGCCGCCCTCCCGCCGCGCAATCCCCTGAGCCCATTGATTGCGGCAGCATGGCGCACTGCCCCGGCAGCATGACATCTCGCTAGAGTGCCCCCCTTTCCTGCAACAGTCGATGAAGTCGCTGCGCCAGGGTGCGGTAACCCTCGGCATTGAAATGCACCGCATCGGACTTCAGGGCCGGGTCTCGCAGCAACTCGCCGATGCTGTCGTTGTCCAGCACCAGCCCGTACTGATCTGCCAGCTCTTCGTAGAGGGGGGCGCCATCGGCAAACAGGGATTTTCGGGGCACCCCGACAAGCAGGATCTGGGCCCCGCTCCCCTGCACCGCCTCTGTCATGGCGGCGAGATTGGCCTTGAGGGCCGCCTCCCCGCTGCCACGCAGGATGTCGTTGCCCCCCTCCAGCAGGATGACCAGAGCGGGTCTGTGCCGAGCCAGCAACCCGGGCAGGCGGGCCCTGCCGGCCTGGCTCAGCTCTCCGGACACCCCGCCATTGACCACGGGATGGCCGCTCAGGTTCGCCAGCACGCTGGGGTAGCTTTGGGACGGGCTCACCCCGCGCCCCTCGGTCAGACTGTCCCCGAAGGCGAGCAGGGTCTCCCCCTGGGCCAGCGGTCTGAAGGTCGGCTCCCCGCAGGCCGTCAGCAACAGGCAGAGCAGCCCCGCCATGCAAGGTTTCGCCAGCGTCCCCCGGTGTGTCATGAGCGCCTCCTTGATAGTTTTGTAACCATATGAGTATTAAGACAAACTTTTAATCAAGCTCCAAGTGTGACACATTTCGGCAGGTGAACAAGAAACCGACAAGGAGCCTGTCATGTCCCTCAAACCCCTCGGCCTGCTGGTCGCCCTCGGCCTGCTTGGCGGCTGCGCCTCCCAGGACGGCTTTCACTATGTCCCTCCTCCCCAGACCCTGATCGCCCCGGAGGCGGCCAGCGGCTGGATTGACAAACCGGGCTGGCAGGGCCGTGACTTCATGGTGGCGGCGGCCAACCCGCTGGCGGTGGACGCGGGCTACCAGATCATCAAGGCGGGGGGCAGCGCCGTCGATGCAGCCATCGCCGCCCAGCTGGTATTGACCCTGGTGGAGCCTCAATCCTCGGGTATCGGCGGCGGCTCCCTCATGCTGGTGTGGGATGGCAAGCAGGTGGCGGCGGTGGATGGCCGGGAGACAGCCCCCGCCGCTGCCACCGATCAGCTCTTCATGAAGGAGGGCAAACCCATGGCCTTCTATGAGGGGGTGGTGGGCGGGCGCTCCGTCGGCGCCCCCGGCACGGTGCGTGCCCTGGCCCTGGCGCACGAGCGCTATGGCAAGCTGCCCTGGGCCACGCTGTTCGAACCCGCCATCACCCTCGCGGAGCAAGGGTTCGTGATAAGCCCCCGCCTCGCCACCCTGCTGGCAAAAGATCCCTATCTGGCCGGGGATCCGGACGCCCGTGCCTACTTCTATCAGGCGGACGGCACTCCCAAGACGGCCGGTACCCGACTCACCAACCCGGCCCTGGCCAGGGTGCTGCGTACCCTGGCCAGCGACGGCCCCGACGCCTTCTATCGCGGCCCGCTGGCCGAGGCCATGGTGGCCAAGGTGCACGCCCACCCGACCAACCCCGGGGTGCTGAGCGCCGCCGATCTCGCCAGCTACCAGGCCAAGCTGCGGGACGGGCTCTGCTTTGACTATCGCCAGAGCGAGATCTGCGGCTTCCCGACCCCCTCCTCCGGCACCATCGCCCTTGGCCAGATTTTCGGCATGCTGGAAAGCCGGGACATGGCCGCCCTCAAACCGGTACAGGGAGAGCAGGGTCAACTGGCCGCCTCCAGCGAGGCCATTCACCTCTACAGCGAGGCGGCACGCCTCGCCTTCGCCGATCGCAACCAGTACGTGGCCGACGGCGACGTCGTCGACGTGCCGGTGACAGGCCTGCTGGACAAGAGCTATCTGGCGCAGCGGGGGCACCTTATCGGCAACCGCTCCATGGGCGTCGCCCAGCCCGGCAACCCGCCCCGGGCGCTGGCCTGGGGCCGGGACGCCACCCCGGAGCTGCCCTCCACCAGCCACATCTCCATCGTGGACAAGAGCGGCATGGCGGTGGCCATGACCAGCTCCATCGAGGATGGCTTCGGCTCGCGGCTGATGGTCAACGGCTACCTGCTGAACAACCAGCTCACCGACTTCTCCTTCACCTCGGTGGACGCCGCCGGCCTGCCGGTGGCAAACCGGGTGGAGCCCGGCAAGCGCCCCCGCTCCTCCATGTCGCCCCTGCTGGTGTTTGACAAGGCAAGCGGCGAGCTCGAGATGAGCCTGGGTTCCCCGGGAGGCTCGGCCATCATCAACTACGTGGGCAAGGCGCTGCTCGGCACCCAGGATTGGGGGCTCGACCTGCAGCAGGCCATCAACCTGCCCAATTTCGGCAGTCGCAACGGCCCCACCGAGCTGGAGCAGGGGCGCACGCCCGACGCCGTGGTTCAGGGGCTCAAAGCCAGAGGGCATGAGGTCCTGCTTAACGAGCAGACCTCCGGGCTGCAGGGCGTCCAGCGCCATGCCGGCGGCTGGCTGGGGGCCGCAGACCCCAGACGTGAGGGGGTCGCCAGGGGAGAGTGATGCCCCTTCAGCACCCTCGTTCACCATGGAGGAGGCCAGCCTCCTCCATGCCTTGTGCTCATAGGTGTTCTCCCTTGCCTCCCAATATCATCATCGATTGATTATTCCTGCCAATTTTTCTTTAACTGCACACTCTTTTCACCCAATCGCAATGCATTAAAGATGCTTTTCATCAAAACCAACGCTAAAACTGGAACAGTGTTGCTCATGGCATATAAATGCATTACTTTTCAATAGAAACGGCATCTGTTGCCCTCAAGATTTCCCCTTGATACGGCCAACTTCTGTCTCTTTCGCCCCCTGCTCATTGACAGCTGCCCTCTTCGCCTTCGGGTGATCTGGTAGCCCCTGACTGCCATTAGCGAGGTGACGACATGGACCACTCACTCCCCCTTATCACCACCCTGGTAGGCGGCCTCGTGCTGGCCTACCTCTTCGGCATGCTGGCAAGCCGCCTGCGCATCTCCCCCATGGTGGGCTACCTCGCGGCCGGCGTGGTATGCGGCCCCTTTACGCCGGGCTATGTCGCCGACCTGCGGCTCGCCCCCGAGCTGGCCGAAATCGGCGTCATCCTGCTGATGTTTGGTGTCGGCCTGCACTTTTCCGTGAAAGACCTGCTGTCGGTGAAACACATCGCCATCCCGGGAGCCATCGTCCAGATAACCCTTGCGACCCTGCTCGGCCTTGGCCTCTCCCAACTGCTCGACTGGACCGTGACCGCCGGCCTGGTGTTTGGCCTGGCCCTCTCCACCGCCAGTACAGTGGTGCTGCTGCGCGCCCTGGAGAGCCGCGGCCAGCTCGACACCAACGAGGGACGCATCGCCATCGGCTGGCTCATCGTGGAGGATCTGGTGATGGTGCTGGTACTGCTCCCCATCCTCGCCAACCTGCAGCAGGGGGGCGAGGCACTGACCCCGGCCCAAGTGATGGCGGATATCGGCCTGACCCTGGCCAAGGTGGCTGCCTTCATCGCCCTGATGGTCATCGGCGGGCGACGCCTCATCCCCTGGCTGCTGGCCCGCACCGCCGCCACCGGCTCCCGCGAGCTGTTCACCCTGGCCGTCCTCTCCTGCTCCCTTGGCATCGCTTTTGGCGCCGTCAAGCTGTTTGGCGTCTCCTTTGCCCTCGGCGCCTTCTTCGCCGGCGTCGTGATGAACAGCTCCCATCTGAGCCACAAGGCGGCCAACGACACCCTGCCCCTGCAGGACGCCTTCGCCGTGCTCTTCTTCGTCTCCGTGGGCATGCTGTTCGACCCCGTCATCCTGCTGCGCGAGCCCCTGGCCGTGCTGGCCACCCTGTTCGTCATCGTGATCGGCAAATCCGTGGCCGCCTTCGCCATCGTGCGGCTCTTTGGCCACAGCCAGCGCACGGCGCTGACCATCTCCGCCAGCCTGGCACAGGTGGGGGAGTTCTCCTTCATCCTGATGGGTCTCGGAGTCATGCTCGAGCTGGTCCCCGGAGTCGCCCGTGATCTGGTGCTGGTCGGCGCCTGTTTCTCCATCGTGCTCAATCCGCTGGTCTTCAACCAGGCGGAGCGCTGGCTGAGGCGCCATCCCGATCCACGCACCGATGGGTCACCTCACCTCTGCCCCTTGCAGGGCCATGTGGTGGTAGTGGGCGCCGACGAGATAGGTCAGCACCTCATCCGGCAGTTGCATGAACAAGGCAGGGAGATAGTGGTGATCGACACCGACGAGCGACTGCTGGCCCCCTGGCGCGCCATGGGGATCACCTGTCTGGCGGGCCATCCCATCCAGCAGGATCTGCTGACGGCGGCGCTGCCCAACGCCAGCTGGCTGCTGATCACCCTGGATGACAGCCTGCTGGCCGGTGAGATAGCCATCAGGGCGCAGGAATACGGCGCCCTGATGCGCATCGCCGCCTGTGCCCACCAGCACGAGGAGGTGCATCATCTGCGCGTGCGCGGCGTGCATCAGGTGGTCAAGAGCGAGGAGGAGGCTGCGCGGCGACTCTGTCACCTGGCCATGGAGATGGCCTGAAGCTCATCGAAGTAACGAGTCCCCACGACGGGGCCAGACAAGAAGCCCGGGCCTGCTGCCCGGGCTTTTTGCATGACGGGGCGATACTGCCGTCCCCTCACAGCAGATCGTGCTTGTCCAGCAGGCGATAAAGGGTGGCCCGGGAGATATCGAGCGTGCGGGCCACCTCCTCGAGCTGATCGGGGAAGCGGGCCAGCGTCCGTTGCAAGGCCTGACGCTCCGCCGCTTCGCGCACCGCCTTGAGCGAGCCGTCGAGCAGCAGGCTGTCCATGTTGGTCAGCTCCATGTCATCGGCTTCGATGAAGGGGCCGCTGCACATGACCACCGCCCGCTGAACCCGGTTGCGCAGCTCCCTCACATTCCCCGGCCAGCCATAGGACTGCATGGCCTGGCGCGCCTTGCGGGTGAAGCTGAGCACCCGCCCGCCCCGCACTTCCGCCAGAATGTCATCGGCAAGGAGCTGGATGTCTTCCGCCCGCTCGCACAAGGCCGGGGTGCGCAGGCGCACCACGTTGAGCCGGTAGTAGAGATCCATGCGAAATCCGCCGCTGGCCACCGCCTGCTCCACATCGATATTGGTGGCCGCGATGATCCGCACATCCACACGACGCGTCAGGTGGCTGCCCACCGCCTCTATGCACTGCTCCTGCAAGAAGCGCAGCAGGGTTGCCTGATCCTCCAGTGGCAACTCCCCTATCTCGTCGAGAAACAGGGTGCCGCCATCGGCGGCCTCTATCTTGCCTATCTTGTGGTGCTGTGCCCCGGTGAAGGCCCCCTTGACGTGGCCGAACAGCTCGGACTGGATGAGCTGATGGGGCATGGCCCCGCAATTGACCGCCACGAAAGGGCTCTCCTCCCCGAACGTGCTGTAGTGCAGCTCCCGGGCCACCAGCTCCTTGCCCGTGCCGCTCGGTCCCGTCACCAGTACGGGCAGGCGGCAATGCTGCAACCGCACGATCTGGTCGCGCAACTGGCGGATGGGGGCGCTCTCCCCCTGGATGAAACGAAGCTGGGGTTGCAGTCGGGGGCGGTGTCGCCGGATGAGGCGCGCCATCCCCAGGGCATGTCCCAGGCTGTGGGAGAGCCTGTCTCTGTCCAGGGGAAAGGTGTGAAAATCATGAAAACAGGCTGCCAGCAAATTGCGAAGGGCTTCGCTGGCGAGACAGTCCCGCTGGATGAGGCCGATCCACAAGGCGCCGGAGTGCTGCGCAATCAGGTTGTAGAGGGCTTCGTGCTGCTGATGCTCGATCACCACCAGCACCAGGGGATAGTCCTTTTCCTGCAGTTTTTTCTCTGCCACCACCAGGGAGCTTGCCTGCTCCACCTGCCACTCGCCTTGTTCCAGCAGGCTTTCCAGTACGGCACATGAATTGATGAGCAACAATGCCGTTTCTGTCATAGGGACAACTCCTTGTTATCGCCACTGCACGAAGGAGTCTGACGACTTGTCCAGATAACTCCCTTTATCATCAAATGGCGCCATTTAATATGGCCAGACGATGATAACTATAAACCATCCCGCCTTTAGATTGATGGCACCACAATATTGAGACAGCCAAATTATCCGTGAGAAAAAATAAATCCATTGATAAATAAGCGCTTACTTCACGACATAATATGTCGCTCTCAACATTGAGACGTAAAAACAATTATATCAAATAAAAAACAACTAAAAATCATATGGTTGTAAATTGGCATGGTCGTTGCTCTCTCCAATAAGCCCTCCTGGCATATGGAGACAGAACATGAAAATATATATTGCATTGGCAGCATTTCCTTTTCTGGCATTTGCCACCCCCTCAATGGCACAAAACCGGGTCGATCTCGGTGCTCAGGCATTGAGCAATATTCGTGGTTCCATGGGCGTCAATATGGTTGCCGGCAATAACAACCAACAAGGCAATCTTGCCGCCATCGCCATTTCGGGTCCGGCCGTCATTCAATTTGGTCAGCTGAATCAATCCACCACCAATCTGAACGGCAGCCAGAGCGTCGCCATCCTGGGCTCGGCCCTGAGCCAGAACCGGGGACTGGTCGGCATCAATCAGGGGGCGGGTGAGGGCAACCAGCAACTGAACGCCTTCGCCCTGTCCCTCGATGACAGCGGCCTGGGTGTCGTGACCGACATCAATCTCAGCTCCAGCGTCGCGAAGACCCCAGGGGGAAAGCCCCCCGCCAACACCACTACCAGCATCTATCTGGATGACACCGCCCTCACGGGCAGCAAGGGGGTCATTCAGGTGAACCAGGTCACGGGACAGGGAAACCAGTCAGTCAACATGGTTTCCCTGCCCCTGGCTGGCGCAGTAACGGCATCCCCATGATGCCGCAGGGATAGGAAGCCAGGCCCGGGGGTATCAGCCGATGGGCATATCTTCCGCTGAAAGTTCAATGGAGAGACTCATTATGCGTGGACTTATTTATAGCTCATTAGCCGCCGCGGTCATCATGGCCATGTCGGGCACTGCATCCGCCGATTACCGCGGTGACAGAGATGAGACAGGGGCAACCTTGACCAAGAAGGTCAAGGCAGAAGTCGATGTGGAATACGAAGGCAGGGTCAATGTCGGCGGCTACATCAACGTCAACAAACTCGGCATGGCCGTCGTGGACAACCAGCAGTCCAGTTCCATGATAGGCACCGCCAATACAAGAACGGAGAACACGAGCAAGATCGACGGCTCGTTCAAGGGTGCATCCGGTAACATCGGCGCCAACGTCGCAGCCGGTGACTCCAACGTACAGGGCAACAGCGCTTCCCTGGCCGCCTATGATGAGGTCGATGCCGAGTTCATCATGGGTCGTGGTCAACAACAACATGGCGCCCCTGGCGGATCGTCGGATGCCGAGGTCTTCTCCACCCAGAGCGCCAGCAACAACTGGACGACCAATCACGGCCATCAGAACAAGGCCGGTGTGGGCGATGGGGCCTTCAAGGATGCCGCAGGCAACATCGGGGTCAACGTGACCTCGGGCTCGGGTAACGTCCAGGCCAACAACATGGCAGCCTCCGTGTCCACCGGCAACATGGCCGTGGCCACCGTGGCCAACAGCCAGAGCGTCTCCAAGAACATGACCGAAAACCAAAGCCTGAGTGCAACCAAGACGGTTGACAAGGCGGGTGTGTTCCTCGGTCTCAAGGCTTGGGGCGATTACGAGGGGGGCGGTACCGGTCATGATGTCAAGAAAGGACATGACCACGACAATGACAACGACAGGTACGGCAACAACAACCCGAAAGATGATGGCAAGTTCGAGTTCAAGGAAGAGGGTGACATCAAGCTCAGTGGGTACGCCGTCGGGTATATTCCCGTGGTCAACACCTACACCAGCCGCGAAACCTTCAACCGGGCAACCATCGATGGCGGCGCCTTCAACGGTGCCGTGGGCAACATCGGGGTGAACGTCTCCTCGGGGACCAACAACCTGCAAGCGAACAATCTCTCGCTGGCCGCAGGGTTTGCCAAGTAAGTCGATGCGAGGGGGCCCAGTGCCCCCTTTTTCCCTGACACTGGAGGTCTGAATGCGCTGGCTGTTGCTGTTGCTGTGCTGTCCTGCCGTCTGGGCGGGCTCGGTGCCACTGGGGGAGCATCTCCCGGCGCTGGGGGATCTCAACAAACCGGTGCAGAGCATTCTGGAGCGTCGGTACGCCAACATCGAGCGCCAACATACGGATTTCAGCTGCGGGGCCGCCGCCGTCGCCACCATCTTGCGCTACGCCTACGGCCATGCAACCAATGAACGCTGGGTCATGGATGGCATGCTTGCCATGGCAGACCCGGAGCAGGTCAAGCACTACGGCTTCTCCATGCTCGACATGAAGCAGTACCTGCAAATGCTCGGCATGCGGGTCAGAGGGTATCGACTGGGCGATGAAAAACTGCGCCAGGTGAGGGTGCCCACCATCGTCCTGCTCAACATTCGCGGCTATCAGCACTTTGCCGTGCTGCGGGCCATCGATCGCCACGATCGCGTCTATCTGGCAGACCCGGCCCTCGGCAACCGGGTGATCACGTTCAAGGAGTTCAAGGAGAGCTGGAACGGCATCCTCCTCGCCGTCATCGGCGCGGGCTATCGTCCCGATGCCCCCCTTGCCAACCCCTCTCCCCCGCTCTCTGTCAGAGGCAAGGATGGGCTCTTCGCCCCGGTCAATGAAACATCCCTGCTGGAATTCGGTTTTCAGCACAAAGAGCTAATGTGAGGTCATCATGAATACCCGACCCGCCCTATGCCTCCTCTGCAGCCTGGGTGGCATCGCCTCTCCGCTGCTGGCAGCACCGGACCCGCTGGCCCATCTGTCAGACCACTTTGCGCCCGAACTGGCGGACGGGGAGCTGGCCCACCTGCGCGGCCGCTATGTCAGCAGCCATGGCATCAGCTACTTCGGCATCGAGTTCATCTCGTCACTGACCACGGCCCAGGCCCAGCAGACGGCGGCCATGAACCTGGCGCTGAGCATTGTGCAAAACAAACCCAAGCTGGATGTGCGCGTCAAGGATGAGGTCAAGCCCGCGGCCACGCCCGCCAAGGAGACCCAGGTGCAGGGGGCCGGGCTGGTGCAGGTCGTTCAACTGGAGGGGAGTGGCAACAGCTCGGTCAACCAGACCGGTATTGAACTGACCACCCCCACTATGACGGGACACCTGGTTCAGGCGGGCAGCTACGAGCATCAGGGCGATCTTGGCACCGCCACCTATCGGGTCTCAGGGAATTATGCCGGCTTGCAACTACACTCTTCCGACGGCCGGGTCCTGCTGGAGCAGAGCCTGCGCGGTACCGACTTCAGCCGGGGGCTGCTGCAGTTCAACAAGGTCAGAGGGGACGGTTTGCAGACGCTCAATCAGACCCGCATCTGGTTTTCGCGCTGAGCACCGGTGAGCCCGGGGGCTGAACCATCAGAAAGGATGATAAACAACAAGGACGTATCCCGATGAAACAGTCTCGCATGCTGTTGATTGCCCTCGCCCCCTTCGCCTGCTGGGGGGCCACGGCCGAGGAGGAGGCCCTGCAACAACAGCTGGATCTCCTGCGCCAGCAACTGATCCAGCAAAACCAGGCCCTTCATCAGCTCCAGGCTCGCCTGGAGGCCGTCAAGGCAGCCGGTGCCACGACGGCAACCGCCGGGGTCGGAGCCGGGGCCGCCGTCGCCTCCACCCAGCAGGACGCCTCACGGCGCACGCCGGAGGTCGGCCGCAGTACCGAAGACCTGATGATCGAACAGCACAATGTGTTCGACCGCGCCCTGACCGTCGATGTGGGCCTCTCCTATCAGCACTACAACCGCAAGGATCTCGCCCTGCGCGGCTTCCTCGCCCTGGACGCCATCTTCCTTGGCGAAATCAACCTGGATCGGGTGCGCTCCGATCAGTGGACGGCGGATGTCATCACCCGCTACACCCTCAACGATCGCTGGCAACTGGAGCTGGCCCTCCCCTACATGTTCCGCAACACCAACTACCAGAGCACCGGCAAGGAGAACTCCAGCCGCGACTTCGAGGAGCAGAGCGTCAGCGATGGCGGTCTGGGGGATCTCAGCCTCGCCATCTACTACAGGGTCATGGCCGAGAGCGAGGATTGGCCGGATCTGGTGTGGAACTTCCGGGCCAAGGCGCCGACCGGCAAGGATCCTTACGGCATCGAGATCAACACCTCGGAATCGGGCAACCTGGTGACCCCCAAGGAGCTCGCCACCGGCAACGGGCTCTGGCAGCTCTCCACCGGCTTCTCCCTGGTCAAGACCATGGATCCCGCCATCCTGTTTGCCAGCCTCAACTATGGTCACAGCCTCAAGCAGGACTTTGACGATATCTCCTACCAGCCCGGCAACCAGCCCGGCAGCATCCAGCTGGGGGACTGGTATGAATATGGCCTGGGGGTCGCATTCGCCCTCAACGAACGCTTCAGCCTCTCCTTCAACATCAACCAGCGCGTCACCATGGAGTCCGAGCAGGGGTCCGAAGGCTTTGCCATGGAGAAGGTCACCGGCTCCGATGCCAACGCCGCCAGCTTTGGCATGGGGTCGACCTGGGCCATCACCGACAACCTCTCCATGGCGGTCAACTGGTCTGCCGGGCTCACCACGGATGCACCGGACTACACCATCGGGATCCGCTTCCCCTACCGCTTCTAGCCCCGTGCCCGGGCAGGTTGACGACAAAAAACGAGGGAGGCATAACGCCTCCCTCTTCTTGTTGTCGCCAGCCAGCCTGGCGGGCCATCGGTGACATCACACCCCCAGGCGATCGCGCAGGGTGTACCAGGCGGCGCCGGCGGCGGTGAAGGGGATGCGCAGCAGGCGGCCACCCGGGAAGGGGTAGTGCGGCAGCCTGGCGAACGCATCGAAGCGCTCCGCCTGACCGCTCAGCACCTCGGAGAGCAGCTTGCCCGCCAGATGGGTACAGGTGACGCCGTGGCCGCTGTAGCCCTGCATGTAGTAGATGTTGTGACCGATGCGGCCAAACTGCGGCAGGCGCGACAGGGTGAGCAGGAAGTTGCCGGTCCAGGTGTACTCCACCTTGACGTCGGCCAGCTGCGGGAAAGTCTTGAGCATCTTGGGGATGATCAGCCGCTCGATGTCCGCCGGATCCCGCGCCCCGTAGACCACGCCGCCGCCATAGATGAGCCGGTGATCGCCGGAGGTGCGGTAGTAGTCGAGCAGGTAGTTGCAATCCTCCAGACAGTAGTTCTGTGGCAAGAGTGAACGGGCCCGCTCCTCTCCCAGCACTTCGGTGGCGATCACCTGGGTGCCGCAAGGCATGCTCTTGCTGGCCAGTTCCGGCACCAGATTGCCGAGGTAGGCGTTGCCGGCCACCACGATAAAGCGTGCCTTCACCGCCCCTTTGGCGGTCTTGACCAACGCCGGCTGACCCGGAGTAATGCTGGTGACGGCGGACTGCTCGAAGATAAGCCCCCCCTGCATGCGGATGGCTTCCGCCTCCCCCAGCGCCAGATTGAGAGGGTGAATATGGCCGCCGCTCTTGTCCAGCAGGGCGCCGACGTAGCGATCGCTCGCGACCACCTCGCGCACCCCGTCGGCATCGAGCAGCTCCAGCTGGTCGTTGCCCCACTTCTCCCAGCGCGCCTTCTGCGCCTTGAGCTCGTGAAGCTGCTTCTCGGTCTCGGCGGCAAAGACCCCGCCCTCCTGCAGATCGCACTGGATGTTGTAGCGTTTGATCCGCTCGCGGATGATCTGGCCCCCCTCAAACAGCATGGAGCCGAGCAGCCTGGCCTGATCCGGCGGGCAGTTCGCTTCGATGGTGTCGATGTCGCGGCTGTAGGAGTTGACGATCTGGCCGCCGTTGCGGCCGCTGGCGCCAAAGCCGACCCTGGCCGCCTCCAGCACCACCACCTTGTACCCCTTCTCCACCAGATGCAGCGCACTGGAGAGGCCGGTGTAGCCTGCGCCTATGACGCAGACGTCGCACTCCAGCTGCTCGGTGAGCGTGGGATAGGCCGCGTGTTTGTTGGCACTGGCTGCGTAGTAACTCTTTACATGTTCGGTCATGATCCCTGTTTCCTTACCGGTTCGTTTCCAACACAACGGGTTGTTCACATTAAAAGCTGGCCGGGGTGTGGGCGCTGACGATGCGGCAGACCTGCCCCGAGGGATTGCTGAAACTGTGGGGCTCGCCGGTGTCGATGACATAGCTGTCCCCGGCGCACAGTTCATAGGTCTGGCCGGCCAGGGTCAGCAACACCGACCCTTCCAGCACGGTGCCCACCTCCTCCCCCTGATGCTTCACCACGCCGCCGGTGTCGGTGCCGGGGGCATAGGTCTCCAGCATGAAGCCGAGCTGGCGCCGATTGTTGCCGTTGTGCACCAGCTTCATGGAGACCCCCTGGCTGCCGAGCTCGATGAGCTGCTCCGCCTTGATCACCACGCTGGGCGTGCTCGCCACCTCCTCTTCGGCGAAGAAGCGCGACAACGGCAGCTCGTAGACGCTCAGCAGCTTTTGCAGGGAGGCCACCGAGGGGCTCACCTTGTTCTGCTCTATCATGCAGATGGCGCCGTGGGTCAGGCCGCTCAGCTCCGCCACCCGGCGCTGGGAGAGCCCAAGCTCCCTGCGGATCCGGGCAAGCCGCTCCCCCATGTTTCTCTCGTGCTCCGCCAGGGGGTTGTCCGTCATGGTCCGCCACCGGACCTCGCCACGGGATTGCTCCATCGCCCACCTCCTTCCATGGTCATTCGAATACCTGGGGCCGACTGGTCAATATAGTGAGTCAGGAACGTCAGCCCCGTTCACTATCCTGCACAACCCAGAGCGTTCATTATTTTGCACACCCTGCGCAATGAAAACCGCTACAATCGCGCTAACAGCCCCATTTCTAGCATGTGACGCCCAGTTCACTCAAATATATTTAACACTTGAAAAACATTTCGGCTCATTTTATGGTCATTACGTGCTTATTATTCTATACGGCGGTGCCCACATAAACGCGCCACCCAGACCCACTATCGAGGCCCCTTACTTATGTCAGCATCACAACCTGCTCTCTCCCTGATCAAATCCCTGGCCTATGTCGACGGCCGCTGGTGCGAGTCCCTGGGCGGGCGCCGGTTCGAGGTCCTGAACCCGGCCACCGGCCAGGTCATCACCCAGGTGCCCGACATGGACGGGGAGGATACCCGCCTCGCCATCGCGGCCGCCCACGCGGCGCAACCCGCCTGGGCGGCCCTCACCGCCAAGGAGCGCAGCAGCAAACTCTACGCCTGGTTCGAGCGCATCATGGCCAACCAGGAGGAGCTCGCCCGCATCATGACCTGCGAGCAGGGCAAGCCGCTGGCGGAAGCCAAAGGAGAGGTGGCCTACGGCGCCAGCTTCATCCAGTGGTTCGCGGAAGAGGGCAAACGTGCCTATGGCCGCACCATCCCCGGCTTCTCCGCCGATCGGCGCCTGGCCACCATCAAGCAGCCGGTGGGGGTCGTGGCCGCCATCACCCCCTGGAACTTCCCCATCGCCATGATCACCCGCAAGGCGGGTCCGGCGCTGGCCGCCGGTTGTACCATCGTCATCAAGCCCGCCGCCGAAACGCCCCTCTGCGCCCTGGCGCTGGCGGTACTGGCGGAGCAGGCGGGCATTCCCGCCGGGGTCATCAACATCGTCACCTCCCATCAGGCGAGCGCGGTGGGCAACGAGCTGTGCAGCAACCCCGTGGTGCGCAAGCTCTCCTTCACCGGCTCCACCCGCATCGGCAAACTGCTGATGCGCCAGTGCGCCGACACCATGAAGCGCCTCTCCCTGGAGCTTGGCGGCAACGCCCCCTTCATCGTCTTTGACGACGCCGACCTCGACGCCGCCGTGGCCGGGGCCCTGGCGTCCAAATACCGCAACGCCGGCCAGACCTGCGTCTGCGCCAACCGCATCCTGGTGCAGGCCAGCGTCTACGACGCCTTCGCCGAGAAGCTCGCCGCCGCGGTCAAGGCCTTCAAGGTGGGGGACGGCATGGGCGAGGGTGTCCAGATCGGGCCCCTCATCAACCCGGCCGCCGCCAGCAAGGTGGCCGAGCTGGTGCAGCAATCGGTCGCCGCCGGTGCCCGGGTGCTGGTGGGGGGCGACGCCCACCCCGCCGGTCCCCTCTTCTATCACCCCACCATCCTGACCGAGGTCACCCGGGGCAACCCCATTCTGGACGAGGAGATCTTCGGGCCCGTCGCCCCTCTGGTGCGCTTCGAGACGGAAGCCGAGGCCATTGCGCTTGCCAACGACACCCCCTATGGCCTGGCCGCCTACTTCTATGGCCGCGACATCGCCCGGGTGTGGCGAGTGGCCGAGGGGCTCGAATACGGCATGGTGGGGATCAACGAGGGGATCATCTCTACCGAACTGGCCCCCTTTGGCGGGATCAAGGAGTCGGGACTGGGCCGGGAAGGGGCGGCCGAAGGGCTGGAGGAGTACCTGGAGACCAAATACCTCTGCTTTGGCGGCATTCGCTGAGGGAAATGAAAGGGCTATCGCATCGTTAAAACAGATGCGTTATGACGCAGCCTATCGCTTTTACAGATAGAAAGAGGGGGTCGCCGGTCACGACCGAGCGCCTTGTGGGCCCTGAGGGCACACCCGGGGCCCCCTTTTGCGAACAGGCCGCCCTGCCCGAGGGCAGTTGGCGGCTCACATATGGCCAAATGGCACAGGAACAGCGGGGGCCCATGCCCCTCAGGGAGGAAAGATGAGTCATTCAAGCAACAACCAGCAGTGGCAGGCCCGCCGCGAAGCGGCCGTGGTCCAGGGGGTCGGCACCCTGCTGCCGGTCTTCATCGACCGGGCGCACAACGCCGAGCTGTGGGACGTGGAAGGCAACCGCTACATCGATTTTGCCTCCGGCATCGCCGTGCTCAACACCGGCCACAACCACCCCAAGGTGGTGGCGGCGGTGCGCGAGCAGCTCGAGAAGTTCAGCCACACCTGCTTCCAGGTCACCCCCTACCCCGGCTATATCGAGCTGGCGGAAAAATTGAATGCCCTGGTGCCCGGCCCCACCCCCAAGCGCACCCTCTTCCTCTCCACCGGCGCCGAAGCGGTGGAGAACGCCATCAAGATCGCCCGCGCCCACACCGGTCGCAGCGGCACCATAGCCTTCAAGGGGGGCTTCCACGGCCGCACCATGATGGGCATGGCCCTCACCGGCAAGGTGGTGCCCTACAAGACCGGCTTCGGCCCCTTCCCGGGGGAGGTCTATCACCTCCCCTTCCCCGCCGACTACCTGGGAGTGAGTGAAGACGATGCCCTGGCCGCGCTGGATCTCTGCTTCAGCGCCGACATCGAACCCACCCGGGTGGCCGCCATCATCATCGAGCCGGTGCAGGGGGAAGGGGGCTTCTACCCCGCCTCCGCCAGCTTCCTGCAGGCCTTGCGCAAGATCTGCGATCAGCACGGCATCCTGCTCATCTGCGACGAGATCCAGACCGGTTTCTGTCGCACCGGCAAGACCTTCGCCACCGAATACAGCGGTGTCGAACCCGACATCATGACGCTCGCCAAGAGCCTGGCCGGCGGCTTCCCGCTCTCTGCCGTGGTGGGCAAAAGCGAGGTGATGAACGCCGCCAAGCCCGGTGGCCTGGGGGGAACCTATGCGGGCTCCCCCATCGCCTGCGCCGCCGCCCTGGCGGTGCTGGAGGTGATCGAGGAGGAGCGCCTGAACCAGAAGGCCCTGGCCCAGGGGGAGCAGATCAAGGCACGCCTGCACCAGCTGGCGACACGGTTTGACTGCATCGGCAACATCCGCGGCCCCGGCGCCATGGTGGCCATGGAGCTGGTGAAGGAGGGGGATGCCGCCAGACCGGACCCGGATCTCACCAAGCGGTTGGTGGCCGAGGCGGGCAAGCGGGGGCTGGTGCTGCTGGCCTGCGGCGTGCGTGGCAACGTGATCCGTTTCCTCGCCCCTCTGACCGCCCCGGCAGCCATCGTCGACGAGGGGCTGGACCTGCTGGAGCAGGCCCTGTCCGCCTCCCTGGCCTGATCCGGAAGACCGCGTTCGCCCACGTGCAAAAAAATGCGTTTTTGCTCCCTTGATATGCTTGTCAAGGGGGCATCACGAATGCACAATGCGCCGCCGTATTCAAGGACCGTCCGCTCATCGGAGCCCGGTTCTTTTTTTGCGCCAAACAAATCCATAACGAGGCCGGAACAGACCGGAAATGATAACGAGGTGGCACGCCATCTCACGACACCCGCTTCTTAGTGAGGAACTCCATGGGGCATATCATCGCTTTCCTGCCGGCCCGCGCCGGTCTGCGCCATCCGTCCGCATCCCGGACTGGCGCCCCCACCGTGCAGGATGACCTCACCGTCAGCCTGATCCCGTCAGCCAGCCTGCGGGGGATCGCCTGATGCACCCGCACCCCGCCGGTCTGAAAAAAAGCCTGAAACTCTGGCACGTGGTCATCATGGGGCTGGCCTATCTCACCCCCATGGCGGTGTTCGACACCTTCGGCATCGTCACCGAGATCACCGAAGGTCATGTGCCGACCGCCTACCTGCTCGCCCTCATCGGCATGCTGTTCACCGCCATGAGCTACGGCCACCTGGTGCGCAAGTTCCCCTCGGCAGGCTCCGCCTACACCTATGCCCAGAAGGTGTTCCACCCCTATGTGGGTTTCATGGTGGGCTGGGTCTCCCTGCTCGACTACATGTTCATGCCCATGATCAACATGCTGCTGGCCAAGATCTACATGGAGGCCCTCTTCCCCGGCGTGGCCCCCTGGACCTACATCCTGGCCCTGGCCGCCGTCATGACCTTCCTGAACCTGCGGGGCATCAAGCTGGTGGCGAACTTCAACAGCCTGACCGTCATCATGCAGTTCAGCATCATCGCCGTCTTCATCGGCCTCATCGCCTGGGGCGTGAGCCACGGCGAGGGGCTCGGCACGGTGGCGAGCAGCCGCCCCTTCTTCTCCGAGCAGATGCACATCAATCCCCTGCTGACCGGCGCCTCCATCCTCTGCCTGTCGTTCCTCGGGTTTGACGCCATCACCACCCTGTCGGAGGAGACCCCGAACGCGGATCGGGTGATCCCCCGGGCCATCGTGCTCACCGCCCTCATCGGCGGCGTGCTCTTCATCTCCGTCTCCTACTTCCTGCAGCTCTTCTTCCCGGACATCTCCCGCTTCCAGCAGCCGGATGCGGTGCTGCCGGAGATCGCCCTCTATGTGGGCGGCAAGCTGTTCCAGGCGGTGGTGCTGGTCTGCACCACGGTGGCGGTGCTCGCCTCGGGGCTCGCCTCCCACGCCGGGGTATCGCGCCTGCTCTACGTGATGGGCCGGGATCGCGCCCTGCCGAGCCGCGTCTTCGGCTACATCCACCCCACCTGGCAGACCCCGGCTCTCAACGTGCTGCTGGTGGGCATGCTGGCCCTCTCGGCGGTGGCCTTCGATCTGGAGATGGCGCTGGCGCTCATCAACTTCGGCGCCCTGGTGGCCTTCACCTTCGTCAACCTGGCGGTGATTGCCCACTTCTATCTCAGGCTGGGTCACAACAAGACCCTGAAGGATCACCTGCTGTTCCTCGCCCTGCCCCTGTGCGGCGCCGCCTGCATCGGGGTGCTCTGGCTCAACCTGGAGCCCGCCTCCTTCGAGCTGGGGCTGATCTGGGCCGCCCTCGGTGCCATCTACCTGCTGCTGCGCCTCACCGTGTTCCGGGTCCGCCTCGGCCGCCCCGAGCAGGACGCCTCCTGAGCGAAACCGGCGCCCCCAGGGCGCCGGTTTCACATGGCGGCAAAGCAGGGCGCCAGCTGATGACAAGGTTGTCATCGACTTTCCGGCAGCGGTAGTGAAGTGATCGCTCACGGGGGGAACAAATTCCCCGCTGGCGGCCTTTTTCGCTTGTCTCCTCCCCCCCCTGAGGGCACAATACGGCGCCCCTTGAGAGCCGATGTTTCAACAACATCGGTTCTTTGCTTTTCTGGGGCACACCACCATTCACCAAGAGGCCGGCCATGTGCCGGAATTGATACCCAGATTGCCAAGCAATCTCCCGACGTTGTGAGGAAAAACATGGGGCATTTCACTGCTTTCCTGCCGGTCCCCGCCGGCGTGCGCCACGCATCTGTGCCACAGATGGGCGCCCCCTGTGTCCAGCGACGCGTTCCCGCGTCCCTGATCCCGTCCCATCTCGCCCACGGGGCCTGTGCAGAGGAGAAAGCGTGATGGCCGGTGCCAAGCTGCTCAAGACCCTCACCCTGTTCCAGGTCGTGGTGATGGGTCTGGCTTACCTCACGCCCATGGCGGTATTCGATACCTTCGCCATCGTCGGTGACATCACGGATGGTCGCGTGGCCACCGCCTACCTGCTGGCGCTCGGCGGCATCCTGCTGACCGCGTTCAGCTACGGCCACCTGGTGCGCCGCTTCCCGTCCGCAGGCTCCGCCTACACCTATGCCCAGAAGGTGTTTCACCCCTATGTGGGCTTCATGGTGGGCTGGTCTTCCCTGCTGGACTACATGTTCATGCCGATGATCAACATCCTGCTGGCCAAGATCTACCTGACCGCCATGTTCCCCACCGTGGAGCCCTGGATCTTCATCTTCGGTCTGGTGACCGTGATGACCTTCCTGAACCTGCGCGGCATCAAGCTGGTGGCGAACCTCAACGGCTTCATCGTCTTCATCCAGATCGCCATCATCGTCACCTTCCTCGGCCTCATCGCCTGGGGCCTGAGTCACGGTGAAGGGGCCGGCACCCTGATGAGCAGCCGTCCGTTCCATGTGGAGTCTGCCAGCATGCTGCCGCTGTTCACCGGCGCCACCATCCTCTGCTTCTCGTTCCTGGGCTTCGACGGCCTGAGCTCCCTCTCCGAAGAGACCCCGAATGCCGGCAAGGTGATCCCCCGTGCCATCGTGCTGACGGCCCTCATCGGCGGCATCATCTTCGTCACCGTCTCCTACAGCCTGCAGCTCTTCTTCCCGGATCTGGCCCGCTTCAAGGAGCCGGACGCCGTGCTGCCGGAGATCGCCCTCTACGTGGGTGGCACCCTGTTCCAGAGCGTGGTGCTGGTGTGCACCACCGCGGCCGTGCTCGCCTCCGGCATGGCGGCCCACGCCGGCGTGTCGCGCATCCTCTACGTGATGGGTCGCGATCGCATGATCCCGGAGCGGGTGTTCGGCTATATCCACCCCACCTGGCGCACCCCGGCCATCAACGTGCTGCTGGTGGGGGCCCTGGCCCTCTCCGCGGTCTCCTTCGATCTGGACATGGCCCTGGCCCTGGTGAACTTCGGCGCCCTGGTGGCATTCACCTTCGTCAACCTCTCGGTGATCGGCCAGTTCTGGGTGCGCGAGAAGCGCAACAAGAGCCTCAAGGAGCACCTGCTGTTCCTGGTGCTGCCGCTGCTGGGGGCCGCCACCATCGGCGCCCTCTGGATCAACCTGGAGCAGAGCTCCCTGGAGCTTGGCCTCATCTGGGCGGGGATCGGGGTCACCTACCTCTTCCTGCGCCTCGCCGTGTTCCGCATCCCCTTCCGTCAGTACGAGGAAGCGGCCGACGGCCAGTAAGGCGGCACACACGCCCAAACAGAAGGGGAGCCCATGGCTCCCCTTCTTGCATTCAGACGTCCGGTGCGCGGACCCTCACCCCTGATTGAGCACGGCCGTGGCGGCCGCCTTGACCGGATCCCTGGTCACGGCGTTGACATCCTTGCGGGTCTGGTTGACCTTGTCCTGCGCCTGCTTCACACCGGCACTCTGCTTGTTCAGGGCCGCATTGGTGTGCTGCCTGGTCTCTTTCAGTCCCGCCGTCTTCTTGTCCAGCACGTCCGTGGTGTGTTTTTTCACCTCGGCATTGGCCTTCTCCTTCTGCTTGCGCACCAGCTTGTCGGCATCGCAGTTGCCCTTGACCCCCAGGGTGGCGTTCATCGCCTCGTTCCTGACCGCCTTGTCGAGGTTGCACTCGGACTTGAACACGCTGGCCTGCGCACCGGCAGACAGCAGACCCAGGGAGAGGCACAAAACCCATGCACGCATCATCACTTCCTCAGTTTCAAGACAGGAAAGTCCGGCAGCATATAACCCTGGGATCCCAGTGCAAGGGCGGGGGCCGGTGATGAGCCGGATGGCGTCATATCGGCGTTTGCTCCGACACCTTTTGTCTGCGACGCCCCCTGCCGCCCTGTCACCAAAGCATCATAAAAGTGTCACGTTGTCATATTTCTGTCATGGAGCCTTGTTGTAATGCGCCCGTCCATTTTCAACGCAGAACGACCCCAAGAGGCCATATGCACAGCACCGCATCTTCCGCACCCCAGCAGATCCGTCGTCCCGGCCCCCTGTTCAACTGGCTCGCGGTGATCACGCTGATCTACCTGATCCTGGTCGCCGTTGGCGCCGTCTCCCACGGCTTCAAGGGCTTCTCCGGCGGCGCCGAGGGCGCGGCCCAGATCTTCGCCTTTGCCAACAACCCCTTCGTCGCGCTGCTGCTCGGCATCCTGGCCACCGCCCTGGTGCAATCCTCCAGCACCGTCACCTCGGTGATCGTCGGCCTGGTGGCAGGGGGCCTGCCCATGGCCATGGCCATCCCCATGGTGATGGGGGCTAACCTCGGCACCACCATCACCAACACCATCGTCTCCCTGGGGCACATCCGGGACAGAGGCGAGTTTCGCCGCGCCTTCGCCGCCGCCACCGTGCACGACTTTTTCAACCTGCTGGCGGTCTTCATCTTCCTGCCCCTGGAGCTGATGTTCGGTCTGCTGCAAAAGAGTGCGGAAGGGATTGCCAGCCTGCTGCTGGGCTCCGCCGACATGTCCATGAAGGGGATGGATTTCATGAAGCCCCTCATCTCCCCATCCCTGGATCTCATCGACGGTGCCGTCGCCTTCCTGCCGGGCAAGGGGGGCGCCATCGCCACCATTCTCATCGGGATTCTGCTCATCCTGTTCTGCGTCACCGCCCTTGGCAAGGTGCTGCAACAGGTCATGGTGGGCCGTGCCAAGGAGCTGCTGCACAAGGCCCTGGGCCGTGGCCCGCTCACCGGCATCGCCTCCGGCACCCTGGTCACCGTGATGGTGCAGTCCTCCTCCACCACCACCAGCCTGATGATCCCCCTGGCGGGAGGCGGCGTGTTCAACACCCGTCAGCTCTACCCCTTCACCCTGGGGGCCAACATCGGCACCACCATCACCGCCCTGCTGGCCGCCACCGCCATCAGCGGTGCCGGTGCCCAGCTCGCCCTGACCATCGCCCTGGTCCACGTGCTGTTCAACCTCTTCGCCGTGGTGCTCATCTATGGCGTGCCCTTCCTGCGGGAATTGCCCATCAAGGCCGCCGAAGCCCTGGCCCGGGTCGGCAGCGAGAACAAGCTGCTGGCGCTGGGTTACGTGGCCGGGCTCTTCTTCGCCCTGCCCGCCCTGATGATGGTGGCCGTCAAGTAACCCCGCGGCGGGGGCACTCAGCTGCCCCCGCCCCCTTACCCGCCAGGTCACATCCCGGGGCGCCTCCCCTCGCCCTCTCCCCCTGGCTGGGATAAGATGCCCCCTCACTCGCACTCTGATTTCAAGGAACAGGAAAACCCGATGAAATTCATTCTGATAGCCCTTCTTATCGCCGGCGCCGCCTACTACTTCTACTCCAGCAGCAACAACCGGAAGCTGGCGGAAGAGAACGTGCGCAAGGGGGCCGAGTTCCTCGCCAGCAACCAGGAAAAACCCCTGGTGACCACCACCGCCTCCGGCCTGCAGTACGAAGTGCTGACCCCGGGCACCGGTACCGTTCACCCCACCGCCACCAGCAAGGTGAAGGTGCACTACGAGGGCAAGCTGCTGGACGGCACCGTGTTCGACAGCTCCGTCGCCCGTGGCGAACCCATCGAGTTCGGCCTCAACCAGGTGATCAAGGGTTGGACCGAAGGGGTGCAACTGATGGTGGAAGGGGAGAAGACCCGCTTCTACATCCCCGCCAACCTGGCCTATGGCGATCGCGCCGCCGGCAAGATCCCGCCGGGCTCAGTCCTCATCTTCGACGTGGAGCTGCTGGGCATTCAATAAACCCGCCCTGGGCCCGCGTTGATCTTGGAGGCGGCGCTGCGGGGCATCCCGTCAGAGGCCACGTCCGACGGACCCTGATCACAACGCCGGCGCACTGCGCCGGCGTTGTCGTTTCTGCCCCGGTCTCCCTCGCCCTGATGCCAGACTATCAACCAAAAGTGAAGAGTGCTTATCCTTAAAACCTGATTGTTAACCCATCAATAGGGGCAGATAATGACCACATCGTCAGCGGCATGTCGCCCTGGCCTCGGGTTGTCGGTGCGCCGCGCGCATCGGCACAACACATATGGAGTCTGTCATGTCTATCGCCCCTGTCTGGTTCATCTCCCACGGCGCCCCGGATCTGGCCCTGCGCGATCAGCCCGCGACCCGGTTCCTGAAGCAACTGCGCCTCGAGGGTGCCAGAGGGCTGGTGGTGATCTCGGCCCACTGGTTCAGCCGAAGCGAGCTGCAGATCAACGTCGAGCCCAGCCCGGCCCTGATGTACGACTTCTACGGCTTCCCCGAGCCCCTCTACCAGATCCGCTGGCCCGCGACGAGCCCGCAATGGTTGCAGGAAGCGGTGAGCGATCAGCTGCTGCTGGCCGGCCTGCCCGCCACCCCGGTGCGCCGCGAGCTGGATCACGGGGTCTGGTCCCCCCTCTCCCTGATGGATCCGGACAGTGAACTCCCCCTGGTGCAGATCGCCATCCCGGCCAGCTTCACCCCGGCCCAGCTCTGGCAACTGGGGGAGGCATTGCAGGGGCTGCGCGAGCAAGGGATCAGCATCCTCGCCTCCGGCGCCATCACCCACAACCTGCGTGCCCTCGGGCCGGACGGCTCGCCGGTTCCCCAGTGGGCCAGTCAGTTTGCTCGCTGGCTGGAGCAGACCATGGCAGAGGGAGACAGGGGGGCGCTGGAAGATTACCGGGCCCGGGCGCCGGGCGCGGTGGAATCCCATCCCCACGACGATCACCTGCGCCCCCTGTTTGTGGCGCTCGGCGCGGCGGGGGCCGACAGACCCCGAAAGCTGCACGACAGCTGGGATTACGGCAGCCTCTACATGGGGGCCTACCAGTTCGGTTGAGGGCGGGGCGGCCAGGCCGCCCTGCTTGCCGTGCTGCCGCCGACGCGCGTGGAGAAATAGCGGACTCGTTATAGCCATTTTCCGGTAGAATGGCCGCCATTGGATGAGGCTTGGCAGGGATGGCTGTCGCGTCGGGTGGCTAGATGAACCTATATCGAACACTGATCCTGCTCTGTCTGCTCTGCCTTCAACCTGTGCAGGCCCTGACCCTGCACAGCCGCTACGATCCCGCCCCGCTGCCTCCCCGCTGGTCGGAGGTGGAGCTCGGATGGCTGCGCCAGCAGTCCCAACTGCGGGTCGGCATCCTGCAAGAGGACTACCGCCCCTTCACCATGATCGCTCGCCAGCGCGTCGAGGGGCTCAGTGCCGACTACATCGACCTGCTGGCCCGGATGCTGGACAAACCCGTTGCCCTGAGCGCCTTCCCCGACAAGGCGCACCTGCTCCGGGCCCTGGCACGGGGGGAGATACACCTCGCCAGCCTCGGCAATCTCACCCTGGCGGACAGTGACACCCGGGCGATCCGCCTGAGCAACCCCTATTTCAGCAGCCCCCTCGTCTTCTCCGTGCCCAGACGTTATCGGGGGGCACTGCTCACACCGGGACAGCGGGTGGCCGCCGTCCGGGATCAGATAGACAGGGCGCGCTTTGGCCGCTACTACCCCACCCTCACCCTGGTGACCTATCCCTCCAACATGGAGGCGTTCGATGCGGTCTTCTTCGGCCGCGACGACATCCTGCTGGGGGATGCCCACGCCACCCACTACCTCAACAGCGAGCGCTTCGACAACCTTCGCCAGCGGGGCGAGGCCCCGCCCGAGCTGGCGCCTGCCGAGTTCCGCTTTGCCGTCCCGGCCACCGAGCCCGCCCTGCTCAGCCTGGTCAACCGGGGGCTGGCGGCCATCGACGACCGGGCGCGCAACACCCTCTTCACCCAGTGGAACGGGCCCATCCGCGACATGAGCGAGCGAAGCGCCGATCTCTATGATGCCGCCGAGCGGGCCTGGATGCGGCAAGCGCCCCCCATCAGGGTGTGGCTGATGGACAACCTCTACCCCTATGGCGCCCTGGATCATGACGGCCAGCTGGTCGGCATGACGGTGGACATGCTGGACAAGATCCGCACACGCACCGGCCTCACCTTCGAGTTCGTGCGGGCAGACTCCGAGCGTCAGCTGGCAAAAGCCATGCAGTCAGGCGCCATCGACCTCATCGGCGCCATCTCCCAGCAGGTGGCCGAACACTACGGGCTGCGCACCTCGGTGCCCTACGCCACCGACAACATCTATGTGATCCTCACCCGCCAGGAGGAACAAGGGATCGACACCATCCGGAGTCTGGCGGGCAAGACGGTGGCGATGACGCACCATGTGCCCCTCGCACAGAGACTGGAGGGTAGCCGCATCACCCAGGTGGAGAGTGCCGCAGAAGCGATGGAGGTGCTCGCCCAGGGACGGGTGGATGCCGCCATCGTGCCCCTCTATTTTGCCCGCCATGCGCTGGACAATGACCCCCAGAGCCCGCTGCGCATCGCCGGCCCCGCCGATGACGAGCCGATCCGGATGGGGTTTGCCAGCCTGCCCGGACAGGGGATGCTGATGGGGATCCTCGACAAGACCATCCTCGCCATCCACCCCAACGAGCTCGCCATGATGAGTTACGAGTGGCGCAACCGCAAACTGCCGGTTCCCGGCTTCATGGATCGCCACGCCCACATCGTCTACCTGGTGTTCGTGGGGCTCCTCACCCTGGCGCTGGTGCTGCTCTATCGCAACCGCATGTTCAAGCGGATGGCCAGCGCCGAGCAGGCTTCCCGCCAGCAACTGGAGGCCCATGTCAGGTTCATCCGGGCACTGGGGGAGAGCCTGCCCCACCCCATCGTCGTGCGGGACAAGAGCGGCAAGGTGCTGCTGTGCAACAGCAAATACCTGACCCAGCTCGGCGCCGAGCCAAAGGCCATCCTGGGTCAGCCCTTCGCCCAGGGGCTGTCAGGGGTGATCGATGCAGGCAGCATCGCCGTGCTGGAGCAGGACTTTGCCAGGGTATTGCAGGAGGGGCAGCCCATCTTTGCGGATCGCCTCTTCCATCACAGGGGAACCCAGAGCGACATCTATCACTGGATGGTGCCCTATTTCGACGGGGAGGGGGCCATCAGCGGGGTGATCGACGGCTGGATAGACATCACGGACCGCAAGCGGCTGGAAGAGGCGCTGCGCGAGGCCAAACAGCAGGCCGACAGCGCCAGCCGCGCCAAGAGCGACTTCCTCGCCACCATGAGCCACGAGATCCGCACCCCCATGAACGCCATCCTCGGCATGCTGGAGCTGGCCACCGAGGATCCCGCTCTCAGCCGTCACAGCGGCGAGCTGCTGCGCATCGCCGCCGACTCCGCCAACGGTCTGCTGGATCTGCTGGGGGACAGCCTGGATATCGCCTCCATAGAGGCGGGCCAGATGACCCTGACTCCCACCCCCTGCGATCTCGCGCCCCTGCTCTCGTCCGTCACCCGGGTCTTTGCGGGCATGGCCGAGCAGAAGGGGCTGATCTATGAGGTCAGGCTGCCCGACACCCCCATGCCAAGGGTGCTGATCGATCCCCTTCGCCTGCGCCAGATCCTCTCCAATCTCATCGGCAACGCCATCAAGTTCACCGAGCAGGGCCGGGTCGCCATTACCGCCACCCTGACCGGGGGCGAGCAGCCTCCTGTGCTGCACCTCACCATCACCGACACCGGAGCCGGCATTCCTGCGGACAAGCTGCCCCGGCTCTTCACCCCCTTCTATCGCGCCCACGGCCAGTTCCCCGGCAGCGGGCTGGGCCTCAACATCGCCCGCATCCTGTGCCAGATGATGGGGGGGGAGATAGCCGTTCACAGCCAGGTCGGCGAAGGCACCCGGCTCGAGATAAGGCTGCCCCTCACGCTCGCTCAGCAACCCCCCGCCCCGATCACGGCAATGCCGGCGCCCCAGCCCCACCAGGCTCAACCCCTCCCCCATCGGCTGCATATCCTGGTGGTCGATGACAATCACGCCAACCAGATCCTGCTGCGCCAGCAGCTCAAGCACCTGGGACACGACGTCAGTGTGCGCAGCAATGGCCTGGAGGCCCTGCGCGCCCTCGCCAGCCACCCCTTCGATCTGGTCATCACCGACTGCCAGATGCCGGTGATGGACGGCTTCGAGCTGACCCGCAGCCTGCGAGCCCTCGGCCATGGCCTGCCCGTCTGGGGCTTCACCGCCCATGCCCAGCCTCGCGAGCGGGAGCTTTGTCTCGCCGCCGGCATGAACGACTGCCTGTTCAAGCCCATCGGCCTCGCCCGTCTGCGCGCGGCGCTGGCCACCCTGGGGCCAGCGCCCTGAGTACCGCCAACCCTTCCTCCCGTCATGTCGCAAGGGCGCGGCTGAGAGTGCGACTGAGAGTGCGGCATAAAGGGTCGCCCACAGAAACAAGAAACAAGAAACAAGAAACAAGAGACAAGAGACAACGTGGACCAGCCATGGATACAAGGCCGGTGGCGGTTCGAGCCCCATAAAAAAACCGACACCAGGGTGTCGGTTTTTTTATATCGGGAGGTGCGCCCTGCCTGTCACGCCAGTTTGGCACCGGGTGAAGCGGGCGTCGCGGGGAGGATCAGTAGAAGATCCGCTCCCCTCGCTCGCTCATCTTGAGCCAGACCGGCTTGGTGCTGGTCTTGCTCCAGATGCGGTGCAGGTAACTGTAGAAACGGGCGCGATCCCGGCGAAACAGCATCACCGGGAAGGCGAGCAAACCCGCCACCAAGACGAAGATGCGGCGAAGGATTATCTGAGTCAGGGAGAAGGGATGAAACATGATGTAACGCCTCACTGGTAAGACCACTGAACAAAGATTACGCCAATCATTGTAGGATTACTACACCGACAGCGCCATTTTTTGATAAAAAATGGGGCTAAAAGCCTAAAAATGAAACCGGGTTACATTCTTTAACTAAAAAACAACAAAGGTGGCAAAACGCGGCCCCTGTTCCAGAGTTAACGAGGACTGGACCAGATCGGGGGAACACAGGATGAAACTTGCAGATGCGGCGCTGCTGGGGGCATTGGGCGTGCTCGCCTGGAGCCAGTGGCAGGAGTGGCGGCTCAATCGTGACGATGCCATCGACATCCCCTATCACGGGGTCCCCACCGCCAGCCTGTGGCAATGCGGTTTGCTGATAAAGGAGATGGCCGCGCTGGCAGAACAGGGGGGCGAAGAGAGGTCCGGATCCAGGGGCGAGGCATTGGCCGAGATGGATCTACATCTGCACAAAACGTGGCAACGGGAAGGTTGTTCACGGCTGACTGACATCCAATGAAGCATCATCCTGGGCCGCCAGGGCGGATGGACAACGTCAGTGATGTGGATAACAGGGAGAAGATGGAGGCACGTTCCGGAGTCGAACCGGACTAAACGGATTTGCAATCCGCTGCATAACCGCTTTGCTAACGCGCCATGCTGACAAGGCATTGCCTTGAGAGTGATGTCCATGGTTGGTGCCATGGAGTATTGGAGCGGGAAACGAGACTCGAACTCGCGACCCCGACCTTGGCAAGGTCGTGCTCTACCAACTGAGCTATTCCCGCATTATTGCTTGCGTGCCAGTTGCCTGACAACGAGGCGCATTATACGTACCCCGAGCCCGGGCACAACCCTTTTTTCTCACTTTGAGCCCTTTCCCGTGCTGTTTGCTCACCCTTTAGACGCCTTGGTCGAAAATCCCCCCGCTCCCTGTGACCCGACGAGCGAATTTAAGATAAAGCCATTGAAATAGTTAGCCTTTAGTCAGAAACTCATCGCGTTTAGTAACTGGATTATCAATTGAAAATCATGCGATGAAATGGAACTTCAGGCCTCGGGGGCTCAGACCGCAGCTGATGCTGGCTTTTTTCATGTTGGGCCTGGTGCCCTTCCTGGTCGTCACCCTGTTTTTCCTCTATAGCCACGGCAAGGATCTCACCACCCAGACCTCCAACCATCTGGTCTCGGTACGCAACATCAAGAAAAACCAGCTGCAAGACTACTTCGGCAACCTCAAGGAGCAGATCATCAACTTCTCCCAGCAGGACTTTGCCGGCAACAGTATCGGTCGCTTCTACGGTTTCACCGGTGCCTTCGAGAAGCTCGGCACCACGCCGCAGGAGGCCCGCGCCCGCGCCCAGGCCCGCTATGTGCCGGGCTCCTGGGACAAGCTGCAACAACCTGACAGTCAGGTGGAGATAGAGCCCTCCATCAGCGCCCTCATCCTGGCGGACGAGATGTATGGCCGCGTCCACCAGCGCTTCCATCGCGGCTACGCCGACATGGTGCGCAAGTCCAACTACAGCGACATCTTCCTGGTCGACCTCAACGGTGACGTGGTCTACTCGGTCACCAAGCAGGCCAACTTCGCCACCAACCTGCTCTCTGGCCCCTACCAGTCCAGCGGTCTTGGCAACACCTTCGCCAAGATCAAGCGCCGCCTCGATGGCGGCCAGAAGCCCCAGCAGATCTTCGAGTTCACCGATTTTGGCCGCAACGAGCTGACCGGCCAGGTGGTCGCCTACCTCGCCGCTCCCGTGATGCAGTACGACTATGTGCGCGGCGTGGTCATCTTCGAGCTGCTGCCGGACAAGCTCAACCAGATCATGGCGGAGCGGGAGGGGCTCGGCGCAACCGGCGAGACCATTCTCATCGGCCCGGACAAGCGGATGCGCGCCAACGCCTGGCTCGCCCCTGAATTCAGCGTGGAGAACAGCTTCAGCCCCGACTTCCGGCCGCTGCAGACCCCCCTCATCATCAAGGCCCTCTCCGGGGAGCAGGGGGTCGGCCCCTTCCTCTCCTACCACGATGACGAGGTGCTGGCCGCCTATACCCAGGTGAAGGTGTTCGATACCGAGTGGGCCTTCATCGCCGAGATCTCCACCAGCGAGGCCTATGCCCCCATCCGCCAGCTCGAGACGCTGGTGATCCTGCTGGGGGCAGGCTCACTGCTGCTGCTGATCCTCTTCTCCCGCTGGCTCTCCCACTCCATCACGGCGCCCCTGCGATCCCTCACCGCCGCCGCCGAACAGGTGGCGGACGGCGCTCTGGATCACCCCATCACCATCCCCCGCACCGACGATGACATCGACCGGCTGGCCCAGGCGTTTCGCCACATGCAGCGTTCGGTGAAGGACAAGATCGAGCTCATCGAACGCCAGACCCAGGAGCTGCAACAGCAGGTCAAGCTGACCCACAAGCAGAACCTCAGCCTGCAACAGGCGGACAAGCTCAAAGACGAGCTCCTGGCCAACACCTCCCACGAGCTGCGCACCCCCATCCACGGCATCAAGGGGATGGCCGAGTCCATGCTCGCCAGCCAGCAGGACCTGACCGAAGGGCAGCAGAAACAACTCGGCCTCATCATCAAGAGCGCCGACGGTCTGGCCCGCCTCGTGGACGACTTGCTCGACTACCACCAGATGCGCTACGGCCAGCTGGAGATCCACCCCCAGCCGGTCTCCTCCAAGGGGGTCATCCGGCTGGTGCTGGATCTCTGCCAGCACCTGGTGCAGGCCAAGCCCCTCACCCTGGTGGACAAGAGCCCCGCCGAGCTGCCCCCTGTGCTGGCGGACGAGCAGCGCCTCGAGCAGGTGCTCTACAACCTGGTGGGCAACGCCATCAAGTACACCCCCCAGGGCAAGGTGGTGCTGAGCGCCCTGGTGGAGGGCAACTTCCTGCGCATCAAGGTGACCGACACCGGCATCGGCATCGCCAGGGACCATCTGGAGCACATCTTCGAGCCCCTGGTGCAGATGAGCCCGGAAGTGAGCAAGCAGGGAGCGGGCCTCGGTCTCTCCATCACCCGCCAGCTGGTGCACCTGATGGGGGGGGAGCTGTTCGTGGAAAGCGAGCCGAGCGTCGGCTCCACCTTCGCCTTCACCCTACCGCTGGCCAGCGGCAAGGCGGGCAGTCTGACCCTCGACAGCCGCCAGATAGAGCACCAGCTGGTGCGCCAGCAACCCGTCATCCTGCCGGACTGGGAGAGCGAGGATCTGCCGCCCCCGCCGCAAGATGCCCCCGTCATCCTGGTGGTGGATGACGAGCCCATCAATTTACACATACTGCGCCACCTGCTGCAGCCCTGCGGTTATCGCATCCTGCCCAGCAGCGACGGCCACGACGCCCTGACCAAGCTGGCTCAGGAGCCGGTGGATCTCATCCTGCTTGATGTGATGATGCCCACCCTCTCGGGCTTCGACGTCTGCCGCCGTCTGCGCCAGCAGCACCCCAAGGAGAAGCTGCCGGTGCTGCTGCTCACCGCCCTCAACCAGCCCAAGGAGATTGAAGAGGGTTTCAACGCAGGGGCCAACGACTATCTGGTGAAACCCTTCTGCAAGGAGGAGCTGTTCGCCCGGGTGAGAGCCCTGCTGGAGGCCAGCGCCGGGCGCGCCTCCCTGGTGGAGAACCGCCTGCTCAAACAGGAGATAGAGCACCGTCTGCTGCTCCAGGAACAACTGCACCAGGATCAGGAGCGGCTCCTCGCCCTGCTTGGCGAGGGGGCCGACCCCATGGTCTTCCTCGATGAGCAAGGAGGGGTGCTGTTTGCTTCCCGGGCCCTGGCGCGCCTGCTGGGTCAGGAGCCGGAAGCCATGGAGGGGCAGATGCTGGACGAGTGGCTGGCCGCCCCGCTGGCAAGCCAGTGGCCCGACATGACCGCGCAGCCGGAGCGGGAGCTGGACTTCCTGGTGGCGGGCCAGCGAGACACCCTCAACGCCCGCGCCCTGCCCATCAACCTGGGGGGGCAGCACGCCTATGCGCTGACCCTTGGCACAGAACCGCGCCAGGACGACAATCGCATGGCTGCACTGGAGAACGCCCTCAAGAGCCTCTCTCGCCAGGCCATCATCGAGGATGGCCAGTTGCTGGGGGAACTGAGCCGGCTGGGAGGGGAGTTCAGGTCGCTGGCCGACGATCTCATTCGCCAGCAGGATGACGAACCTCTGCGCCGCGCCCTGGTGGACACCATGCGTCTCACCCTGGAGACCTGGCAGCAGAGCACCGGCAAGGGCAAGATAGTGCTGGCGGAGAAGAGCAAGCTGTGGCGGGTCTACATGGACCGCTCCAGTCCCCAGACCCGCACCCTCGACAAGTACCTGAACCTCGACACCCTGCCCAAGGCACCGCGCTGGAAGACGGTGGTGGCCAGCGCCGAGTACGTGCTCAAGCACTGCGCCCTGAACGAGGTGCAGCACCAGAGTCTGCACCAGAGCACCCAGCGCCTTCGCCAGCTCGCCAGCCGCAAGGCATGAGTCTCCAACCCGCAGCCACGTTGCTCTGATGATGGCTGCGGGATAGAAAACCAAGCACCAATAGCCAACTCTGGACACATCTACTCGCAGGCTTTCTGCGCCTATCAGGGGGATCGCGATGGCTGAGGCCAGATGACCCTGCAGGTGCGGGCCCATGCCCCATCACCATGTTGGTGATGACCCCGGGAGACCTGTCTGGGCCGGCAAGTGGCTAATCAGGTGAATGGACATTCGAGAGAATGGGGTGAGACTACGCGACACCGTGACCACAGGCCTCAAATCGGAAAAGACATTGGGAGATGGCTGAGCCGGGGGATGGACAGTAGAAATGACAAACCCGCGACGGGCGCGGGCTTGAGGGGAATAAATGGCGGAGAGACAGGGATTCGAACCCTGGGTGGCATTGCTGCCACAATTGATTTCGAGTCAATCCCGTTCGGCCACTCCGGCATCTCTCCACGGGCACTCATATTGACCCAACCCTAGCCGGGAAATCAATGTAAATCTCGTTGCAGATCAGACGACTGGCGATAAAACCGCCATCCGGCGATCCCGCCCCTCACAACACTAGTGACTTTCACCCGGCAGCGCCTCCTCGCTCACTGTCTCCACCCTGTACCCGGTTTCGGGCGGGCGAATACGGCGAGCCTGATGGGCCAGTGACACCCTGTGACGCGCTCGCCACCGCCCTCCCGGCAGTCATGGTGCCGGACTGGTAATCCCCGCGGGATTCGTTGACAATCTCTGCTCATTTTTTGGAAGGGAACCCGTCCCTCGCCCCAGCCGATAGGAACAACCATGCTCAACACTCGTATCGTCTCACTGCTGCTGGCCGCCGCCAGCCTCTGGGCCGCACCTGTCTGGTCCAACACCTATCCCCTGCCGCCAGCGGACAGCCGTCTCATCGGCGCCCTGGAAGATTACATCGTACAGCCTGGCGATCATCTGGAACTGGTCGGCAAGCATACCCGGACAGGCTTTCTGGCACTGCTCGAAGCCAATCCCGGCGTAGACCCCTATCTGCCCACCCCGGGCACCCGGCTCACTCTGCCGACCCAGATGCTGCTGCCCGACGTGCCGCGAGAAGGCATCGTCATCAACCTGCCTGAACTTCGCCTCTACTACTTCCCCAAGGGCAAGCAGGAGGTGATGGTGCTGCCCATCGGGATCGGTGACATCGGCCGCGAGACGCCGGAGATGACCACCACCGTCATCGCGAAAAATCCCAACCCGACCTGGGTGCCCGGCCCCATGGTCCGCAAGTCCTGGCTGGAGCAGAAGGGGATCGATCTGCCCGCCGTGGTCCCCCCCGGCCCCGACAACCCCCTCGGCAAGTTCGCCATGCGTCTTGGCTATGGCAACAAGGACTACCTCATCCACGGCACCAACAAGGATTTCGGGGTCGGTCTGCGAGTCAGCGCGGGTTGTATCCGGCTGCGCCCGGATGACATCGAAACCCTGTTTGGTCTTGTTCCCGTCGGCACCCCGGTCCGTGTCATCAACCAGCCGGTCAAGATGGCGGTGGAACCTGACGGTCGTCGCTGGCTGGAGGTACACTCTCCCCTCTCCCGCACCGAAGCGGAGATGGCACAGGGGGCGCCGCTGGTGCTCTCCCCCGAAGCCGAGCAGTTCATCGCTGCCTCCGACATCGACAGTGCCCGGGTGACCGCCCTGCTCGAGCACAAGAGCGGCCTGCCCAAGCCCGTGAGCGGCTGAAGGCCTGACCACCATGAACAGAATCAGTCATGTGGTTTGCCTGTTGTTTCTGCTGCCTGGCTCCGCGGCGATGGCGGACATCCTCTGGATGCGCAACGGCGATCGTCTGAGCGGGACCATAGAGGAGATCACGGACGAGCAGATCCGTATCAAGCCCGCCTACAGCCAGGCCATGACGGTCCCGCGCCACGCCATCAAACGCTGGCGTCTGGACAAGCAGGAGAAACCCAAGCCGCTCACCAAGACGGGGATCCCCCTGCTGGACTCTCCTGATGAGGCCAATGCCTGGCTGCTGACGGGGAACGGGGATCTCAACATCAAGCTCAAGGAGAACACCAAGAAGACCAACAACGTCAATCTCAAGGTCTCCACCGAGTTTGCCAATCTGGACTGGCGTTACAGCCTGGATGGCGAGTACATCTACGAAACGGCGAACAACATCACCGACAGCCACGAGTACAAGCTCAAACCCAAGCTCGACTTCTTCTTCGACGATCACTGGTTCCTGCGATCTTCCGTCGACATCGATTACAACATGATCGAGGCAGGCTATCTGGAGATTGACTATGCCTCCGGTCCCGGATACCGCTTCTGGAATGACAGGCAACGCCGGCTGGAGATCATCAGCCAGCTCGGCCTGGAGCGGGCCTATTTCAGGCCGGAGGTGTGGAGCAACTCAGACCTGTTTGACGACAGGATCATCAATTACCCCTTCGTCAGCCTGGGTTGGGACTACCGGCAACCCTTGGCACTCTGGGAAGAGAAGTTCGAGCTGTTTGGCAAGGGCAGTTATGAAAGGTTCGTCGACCAACCATCCCCCTATCTGACCAGAAAGCAGTCCGTCAGCGGCAGCCTGGGCCTCAGGTATTACTTCAGCGATCATTTGCGTCTCTCCTGGTCAAGCGAGCTGGATTGGGACGATGCCTGGCTCGACTACCATGGCCTGAACATGGATGTGAGCGAGAAGGAGTGGCGTCACCTCATCACCCTGGGGGCGAGTTTTTAACCCGCCAGAAACGGCACAGGCCCACCGAAGTGGGCCTGTGTTCATGGACGCAAGACGAGCGCGTCAGAAATAGATCCGGGTGACCGACTCGATGACGCAGCCAGGGCGACGGATCCCCTCGATCTCTATCTTGATCTCCTTGAGGAGCTCGATGCCTCCCTTGATGGGCGTGACACGCGACAGCTTGGTACGGGCGCGGATGTTGCTGTCCACCTTGATAGGATAAGGGAAGCGGACCTGTTCCAGACCGAAATTCACCACCATGCGAGCGGTCGGGAACTCCGGCGTGCTCTCGTCCACCGAACCGGTCAACTGGGGCAGCAGGGCCAGAGTCAGGAAGCCGTGGGCAATGGTGGTCTTGAAGGGAGACTCGGCTGCCGCACGCTCGGGATCGGTGTGGATCCACTGATGATCGCCGGTCACGGTCGCGAACTGGTTGATCAACGCCTGGGTGACCTGCAACCACTCACCTACATGGGTCTCTTCACCGATGCGGGTCTGCAACTCGGCATAGAGTGCCGCCGCTTCGCCTTCGAGCTCCACCACGGGATCCTGCGCCAAGGCAGGCTGGCCATTCGCGACCTGGGTGACTCTGGCAGCCTCTTGCTGGCGGGCATCCTGGGACTCCCCCTGCAGATCCAGCACTCTTCCCAGCAAGGGGTGAAGGTGTGCCTTTTGCTGAAACTCACGCCAGTAGTCGCGGATCGCCGGAGAGAGCCAATCCTTGAGCTCAAAGGGGTGTTGCGCCAGAATTTCGCGCTTGTGCTTCAGAAAATCGACAACTTTCATTTACCGATCCCTATTCGATTCAAAGCCTGTAAAGAGGTCTAACCAGTCCTATTTTATGAAAGTTTCATCAGCAAGTACAAAAAAATCTCGGCGTACACCTGTACCAGGCGCGACAGTGGTCACTAACATGCGAGCAAACACGGGCAGGAAAACGATTGAATGGAAGGCTGCAAACGAATCAACATCTGATCTGAAAAAGAGACAGGGCCCGTGTCGCCACTGAGCCCCGTCCTCGATCATCTCCCCTGGGCTGTCCACCAGGTCTTGCGCTGCCCATCGTCCAGGAAACTCCAGGCGAGGATCCGGCTCACCTTATTGCCTTGCGCCATGTCGAGCACGCGAACCTCCCGCGCCCCCACCCGAGCCAGCGCCTTTCGTGCGGCAGGCAGATTTTCCTTTTTCGACACCAGCGAGCTGAACCAGAGGCATTGGCTGGCAAACTCCTTGCTCTGCTCTATCATGGCCGCCAGAAACGCCGCCTCGCCCCCCTCGCACCAGAGCTCAGCCTTCTGACCGCCGAAATTGAGCACGGGCGCCCCGGCCACTGCCTGGCCCTTGCCCAGGTTGCGCAGCTTGCGTTCCGTCCCCTTGCTCGCTTCCGCCAGAGAAGCATGAAACGGCGGGTTGCACAGAGTCAGGGCAAAGTGCTCCTTCGGCCCCAGGATCCCGCGAAAGACATGCTTGGGGTTACCCTGATGACGGCATGTGATCTGGTTGCCCAATCCATTGCTGGTGGCCAGCAGGGTTGCCGCCTTCACCGACACAGGATCGATGTCTGAGCCCACGAAGCGCCAGCCATACTCCCGGGCGCCCAGCAAGGGATAGATGCAGTTGGCCCCGACACCGACATCCAGCACTCGAACCTGCTTGCCCGTCGGTACGCATCCCGCGCTCTCGGCCAGCAGATCCGCGGCTCGATGCAGGTAGTCTACCCGGCCCGGAATGGGCGGGCAGAGATAGCCGGGGGGCAGATCCCAATGCGCAATGCCATAGTGCAGTGCCAGCAATGCCCGGTTGAGCGTCTTGACGGCGGCCGGATCGGCAAAGTCCAGGGTTCGGGTGCCGTGCTCGTTGGTGAACACGAAAGGCGTCAACGCCGGGGTACGCTGGCAGAGCGCGTCGAAGTCGTAGGGTGCCTGATGGCGATTGCGCGGGTGCAATCCGGTTTTCTGCTGGGGTGTCATGCTGGACCTGCCGAGGATCAAGGGGGCCACACTATAGAGAGTCGACCAGGGAAAGTCTAAACGAGGGTCATAAAAAAACCGGGCCCTGAGGGCCCGGTTCAAGTGAGGTTGGAAAAACAGTCCGTACTGCGAGCCGTTTGTCCAGCCTGACTCAGATGTCTATCCGGCGTGCCTGCCAGAATTTGCTGCGCCAGTAACTGCTGTCGAGCTTGGAGCGTGTCACCCCGGCGCGGGTGGAGGCATGGATGAATTCGCCATTGCCGACATAGATGCCCACGTGATTGAGGCGGCGGTTGATCTTGAAGAAGACCAGGTCTCCTTCGACCAGATCCTGTTTGGAAACCCGGGTGCCTTCATGGACCTGGGAGCGGGTATCGCGGGGTAACTCGATGCCGACGGCATTGCGGAACACTTCACGGGCGAAGGCGGAGCAATCGATGCCTCGCTGGCTGCTGCCTCCCATCCGGTAAGGAACGCCGCGCCACTCTTTGTATACGGTCAGGATTTCGTTGACGTCAGGGGTTGGTGAAACTTCGGGTTCAATCACGGGTTCCATCATGGAAACCTCGATCTTGCTCGCGACCTCGGGTTGGGGTGCCGATGCACAACCCACCATTCCGAGCGCGACCAGCAGTAGCATCAGGTGGCGCAATCCTTTATCCCCGCAAAAAAAAGAGTGAAACTTGTTAAAATGCAGCCCGAAAGGGCAATTTATAAGGCAACAGCACCCGACTATATCCAAGAATTCTATCGAGGCAAGCGAAAATCCCAATCGACCTCACATTTTTGCAAGGAAATGCTCTGTTTAGCGCAATTTATGTGATCATGCCCAAACAATATACAATCTTGAAAGCATCGGTTTTGAGCGCATCAAACGGACTATTATCGCTATTTCACCCCCATTTTTAAGTGAAATATTATGCTATCTGCGGATCTCTATTTGTTAAATACGGCAAGCGTTGATGCAGACCTGGTGATCAGGCTGGCATCCGAACTCGCCCCGGATGAACGCCGTCACTGGCACGAAATCCACCAGGCGGGTCGCCAGCATGAGTACCTGCTCGGCCGGGTGCTGCTGCGCCGCCTGCTGGCCGAGCGACTCCATTGCCGGGCCGATGCCCTGACTTTTGGCATCGGTGCGCATGGCAAACCTACACTGCTCAGTCATCGCTGGCAGTTCAACCTCAGCCACAGCGGAGAGTGGCTGGTGATCGCCCTCTGTGAGGAGGGCCCCCTTGGGGTGGACATCGAGATGGGAGTGCGTCACCGCCCCATACTGCCGCTGGCCAAACGCTTCTATGCGCCAAGCGAATACCAATGGTTGAACACCCAGCCTCGAGAGGAGCAACATTCGGCCTTCTATCGGCTATGGTCTCGCAAGGAAGCTGTGCTCAAGGCGCATGGCGACGGTATTTCCGCCGGACTCGACAAGATCTGCTTCCTTCCGGAGCAGGCATGGCAGCTCAAAAATCATCTCGACAATCGCCACTATGAAATCCGCGACTGGCCCGCGGGCAGCGGATGGCTCAGCCTGGCTGCCCCGACTCGCCGGGTCGATGCCCATCTACTGGATGCGCGCTTGAATTCCATCCCGCTGGACCCCATGTTGATCCACACCATTTTTCGAGAGTCAGCCTCATGATCGTCGACATCACTCCCCAGAACTTCCACGCAGAATTGCTCGATGCGTCCATGAAAAAGCCGGTCGTCATCTATTTCCACGCCCCCCAAATGCCGGAGTGCCAAGCCATGACCCCGCAAGTGGAAGCGCTGGTCGGCCCGGCCAATGCGGCGGTGACCCTTGCCAAAGTCGACATGAACGACCCCCAGTTGCAGCCTCTGGCCAGCCAGCTTGCCCTGCGCGCACTGCCCGCGCTGGTGCTGTTCCATCAGGGGCGCCCGGATGAACAGGCCATTCTGGAAGGGCCGCAGGATGAAGCCACATTGCGCCAGTATTTCGCCGCCTTTGCCCCCAAAGAGGAGGAGTTGCTGCTCGATCAGGCAAAGCAGGCGCTGGAGAACGGGCAAGCCGATGTGGCGCACACCCATCTTGGCCAGGCCCATCGCCTCGCCCCCGAGCGTCACGACATCACGCTCTGGCTGATACAGGCCGCGCTGGATCTCAATCTCCTTGACGAGGCGCAGAGCCTGCTTTCGACCATCCCCATGGTGGCACAGGATGACCATTACCAGACCCTGAGCTCCCGCCTCTCGCTGGCGCTGCAGGCCAGCGACAGTCCTGAGCTGCGCGCCCTGGAGCTGCGCCACGCTGAACAGCCGGATGACCATGCCCTCGCCCAGGAGCTGGCGGTGCTCTACAGCCAGGTTGGTAGACAAGAGGAGGCATTGGCTCTGTTGTTCACCATCCTCAAACGTGATCTCGCCTTTGGCGATGCCAAGAAGATCTATCTCGATGTGCTGGCAACCATGGGCGCGCACCCGGCGGCGCAGAGTTATCGTCGCAAGCTCTACAGCCTGCTCTATTGAGCGACAGGAAAATCAGAAGAGGGGATGCCGATTCGTCGGCATTGCCTTGTCAGGCGGGTTTCAGCGGGGAAACGCGGTAATTTGATGAATTTCAGGCAAAAAAAAATGGCGCATTGAAATGCGCCATTTTTTCGCATGGATTACTTCTTGTAGGAAGTAGCCATGTTGTCGATGCGCTGGTTAGCACGCATAGCTTCTTGCTTGGCTTCTGCAACATCAGCAGCGATCTTGGACTGATCAGCACGAACAGCGCTAACATCTTGAGCCAGTTGGTCAACTTTGTTAGACAGATTCTGAACGGAAGTTTCCAGTTCGCTGGTGTTTGCACAACCGCCCAGCAGAGCGGACAGACCAACAACACCTACCAACAACATTTTTTTCATTTTTAAAAGCTCCCTTTAACTCGCCAGACGTTTAGCAAGCGGCGTGATTATGGCACAAAAAAATCATAGTTTGGATAGGCCTCATCACAGATAAATGCGTTAAAACCCTCATTTTTTTTTAGTTGCACACTTTACGTACAAACTTTAAGCAAAAATGAGTGTCCCTGGATGAGGTTCGCACAAAGCGTAACCAAAATTTGGGCTTATTACAATTTCGTATGAGGCTCAGGCTGAACGTTCTGACAGCAATTGACGATATTGCACCAGATCTTCGATGGTCAGGACCGGCATCCGGTGCTGACGACCGAAGGCCACCAGGTCCGGCAACCTGGCCATGGAGCCATCTTCCTTGGTCAACTCGCACAATACTCCGTAAGGTTTGAGCCCGGCGAGCTGCATCAGATCGACGGTCGCTTCGGTGTGACCACGGCGGGTCAGCACCCCACCCGTGCGGGCGCGCAGCGGGAAGACATGGCCGGGTCGATGCAGGTCGGAGGGCCGGGCTCCGTCGGCGATGGCCGCGCGGATGGTGGTGATGCGATCGGCGGCGGACACCCCGGTGGTCACCCCCTGCGCCGCTTCGATGGTCACGGTGAAGGCAGTCTGATAGTGGCTGGAGTTGGCCTCCACCATCATCGGCAGCTCGAGCTGGCGAACCCGCTCGTCGGGCAGACAGAGGCAGACGATGCCGGAGCACTCGCGGATCATCATGGCCATCTGCTCGTTGGTCATGGTTTCTGCGGCAAAGATGAGATCGCCTTCGTTCTCGCGATCTTCATCATCGGCCACCAGCACACCCTGACCGGCACGCAGGGCGGCCAGCGCGGCTTCGACGCGAGCAATGGGATCACCGAATTCACTGAGTAGAGACTGATTCATGGTAAGACTCCTAAGAAAGACAAGGACCAGAATCAGGGCATGGAAAGGCAGACAGAAGTAGCCATGCGGCGGCCAACCCGTCAGGGTCTGGCCAGCAATATCTGTCTTATCCTCTTTCATCCGGACTATGACCGTCGGCTCCGGCATCTCACCGGATCTGCTGACCCCGTCCCGGATGAATGCCGGGTCGGGCGCTCGCGGGCTCCCCGAGTCACATCGGGATACCGCCGGTGGGGAATTTCGCCCCGCCCTGAGAATAAGCGCAGACAGCCTAAAGAAAAAAGACGCAGGATGCCAGCCAAAAACCCATCAAAGACAAACCGGGTGCTGGCTGCACGGCAATTTTCGCGCGAGCACCACCCGATACACGGCGCGCTGTCCTTTCTGATTTCGTTTGTGGCATAGTGCCAGCAAAAACGCGCGCGCCCGCGCAGACCGGGTGCCAACATCACAAACGGAATCATGACAGAGATGGAAAAGAAAATACTGCTGACCGATTGCCCCGACGCCAAGGGTCTCATCGCCAAGATCACCAACATCTGCTACAAGCACCAGCTCAACATCAACAAGAACGACGAGTTCGTGGATCACGAAAACGGCCGCTTCTTCATGCGCACCGAGCTGGAAGGGCGCTTCAACGACGAGACCCTGCTGGCCGACCTCGATGATGCCCTGCCTGCCGGCGCCCAGCGTCGCCTCGTCAAGGCGGGCAAGAAGCGCATCGTCATCCTGGTGACCAAGGAGACCCACTGCCTCGGCGACATCCTGATGAAGAACTATGCCGGCGCCCTGGACATGGACATCGTCGCGGTCATCGGCAACTACGACACCCTCGCCGAGCTGACCGGCAAGTTCGACATCCCCTTCCACTGCGTGAGCCACGAGGATCTCAGCCGCACCGAGCATGAGGAGCAAGTGCGCACGCTCATCGATGGCTACCAGCCGGATTACGTCATCCTGGCCAAATACATGCGTGTGCTGACCCCAAGCTTCGTGGAAGCCTATCCGCGCAAGATCATCAATATCCACCACTCCTTCCTGCCAGCCTTCATCGGTGCCCGCCCCTATCGTCAGGCCTTCGACCGCGGGGTCAAGCTGATTGGTGCCACCGCCCACTTCGTCACCGACGATCTGGATGAAGGCCCCATCGTCGAGCAGGACGTGATCCACGTCGATCACACCTTCAGTGCCGATGACATGGCCAAGGCCGGACGCGACGTGGAGAAATCCGTGCTGAGCCGGGCGCTGGAACTGGTGCTGAACGAGCGGGTCTTCGTCTACGGCAACAAGACCGTCGTGTTCAAATAAGCGGCTGCGCGCCCCCAGAAAAAAGGCTCCCGAGGGAGCCTTTTTCATTGCGCGGCACTCACGGGTGCAGCGGCAGACCATTGACGGTCACGGCCCCTTTGTCGAGCTTGAGCTCGGCCTGAAGCTGTGACTCCTGCGCCTTCAGATATCCCATGGCAGTGAATTGCTCCAGCATGGGGGCCAACTGGGGTACGGCCTGGCCCAGCTTCTCCCCAAGGTGGGCATGCAGCAGACCGGAGAGTGCCTGCATCCCCTCCTCGCTGCCCATCAACTGTGCCAGGGTGGTGGGCGCCAGCTTGGCCTCCCCTTGCAGGCTGACAAGCTCACCGTTCAATCGCGCACTCAGATCCGCCAGTTCCAGTGTGGCCCCTCTCTGGAGCATCTTGTCCAGCGCTTCCTGGATGGCCGCTTCGTCCACCCGTTTGCTGCTGGCCTCTTGCAGCGTCTGATACCCCTCGAGATCCAGCCCCTTGAGGGAGAGATCCAGATTTCCCTGGGTCAGCGCGAGCCGGTCTTCCTCGCTCTCCATGTTGAGGGTCGCCACCTTCATCTGATAGCGAGTGGAGAGCGTCTGAAGATCGTCCCCCGCCAGCTCGGTGGCCGTGGTCAGCCCCTCCAGCGTGATCTTGACGTTCCCCGGCTGGGTCAGGGTGAAGGCCGTGAGGGTCGCATCGCTGCGGGGAGAGAGCCAGAGCCCGCTGATCTCGGCCATATCGGCACTGCCCTTGAGATCCGCCAAGGCCAGATCTGTCTTGCTCTGGGCATCGTGGACCGTCATCCCCAACCAGTGGGCGGTGAGATGGCCATTGCCGTCGAGATCCCCGCGATAGGCGCCGTTCAAGGGCAGGAAGGTGAACTCGTTGAGCCCCTCCTTGACCTTGAAGTCACTCACCCAGAAGCGGGAACTGTTGCTCATGGTCCAGAGGCTGCTCGCCGATTCTGCCCCCAGTTGCCACTGCTGCATCCCCAGAGAGGTCAGGATGGGCGCCAGCGTGCCCTGTGCGGTATCAAGCTGGAGGTGGCTCTTGATATAGAGCGGCAACAGGCGGCTGTTGAACGCGAACTGCATCTCGATGGGTTCGCTTCCCGCCAGCTGGGGATCAAAACTCGCCAGCGTCTGGGGCGGCACCACCACCTTGAGCACGCCGTCGCGAGTGAACAGATTCTCCGTCTCCGGGCTCCAGGTGACCTCGATCCCGCTCTCCTGCTGCGCCCTGGCGATCTGCTCGGCCAGGATCCGGTCGAACGTATTGCCCGTGTACCAGCAGGCGCCAAGCCCTCCCACCACCAACACGGCTCCGACGGCCAAGGCCACTTTTTTCTTCATCAGTTCTGTTTCTCCACAATGGTTCAATGGCGGGTGCATGGGCGCACTCTACGGGGAGGATGGGCATCAACACAAGCCAGACAACGGCTTGGGGCCCACGCTCTGGCTGTCACAGCAGGGGGCTGAACAGGTAGAAGATGTTCTCAAGCAATTTTTTGTACCAGGGGCGGGCACGCCACCTGGTCAGTGACATGGGGGTCGCCTCCAGCATGTAGCCCTGCACCAGCTGGTTCATCTCGGCGACAAACACCGGGTTGTCGATGAGCAGGGTGATCTCGAAATTGAGCCAGAGACTGCGCCGGTCGAGGTTGACCGTGCCCACCAGGGCGAAATCATCGTCCACCAGCACGCTCTTGGTGTGCAGCAGTCCGGCATCATAGCGGTATATCTCCACTCCTGCCGCCAGCAGATCCTCCATGAAGGAGTTGCTGGCGTGGTTGGCCATCAGTGAGTCGTTGCGCGCAGGCAGAACTAACTGCACCAGCACGCCGCGGGCCGCCGCCGAAGAGAGGGCCGCAGCCAGCGGATCGTCCGGCACGAAATAGGGGGTGGTCAGCACCAGATGGTGACGAGCCTGGTAGATGGCGAGCAGCAGGCTCTGCTGGATGCAGTCACCGCCGACGAAGGGGCCGGAGGGAATGAGCTGGGCCCGATAGTTGGTCTGTGGCCAGGCTTCCGGCTCATGTTGCAGACTGTCGAGCAGCCGTTCGCCGGTCTCCATCTCCCAGTCCCAGACGAAGGTGGACCACATCAACGGCACCACGGGGCCCTGCACCCGGATCATGATGTCGACCCACTGGCCGACCCCGGCATCCTGCTTGAAGAAACGGGGATCCACCATGTTCATGGAGCCGGTGTAACCAACCTTGTCATCGATCACCACCAGCTTGCGGTGCATGCGCAAGTCCTGGCGCTGAAACGGGATACGCCAGGCGCCGACCGGCAACACTTCCACGACTTTGACACCAGCGGCACGCAAGGTTTTGGGCCAGGAGGAGCGGAAGAAGGTCTTGCTGCCGATGGAGTCGAGCAAGACACGACAATCCACGCCGCGTGCAGCCACCTCCATCAACGCCTCGCACACCTCGTCCACATCCCCGCCGGGGTGCCAGATGTAGAACTCCAGATAACAGGATTGGGAGGAGCCCCGGATGTCGCGCACTATCTCCTCTACGATGCTCTTGGGCTTGTGCAGCAGGGTCATCCGGTTGCCCGAGAGCATGGGCATGGCCAAGCGCCCCTGGATCAGATCGTGGAGCGGGCGTGCCTTGCTGCCCACCTCGCAGCAGTGCTGGGGGAAGAGGCGCGCGAGCTGGCGGATCCAGATGGCGTAAGGACGGTACATGGCCTGGGCCCGCTCCGCCCGCTTGCGACCAAGGCGTATCTCGCCAAACAGCACGTAGAAACCGACCCCGGCGAAGGGGATGGCATAGATGAGGGCCAACCAGGCAAGAGATACCCCGATGGGACGTCGCTTCATCACCACCCGCAGGGAGATCCCTGCCACGATCACGGTGTGAAACAACAGCAACAACCAGCCGAGAAAGCGGGAAAACAGCAACTGAATGTCGTATTCCAGACCGTCGAGCAAGGCGACTCCTTGGTGTATTGGACAGATGGCACGGGCAGACCCCACAGGGTCGGGATGGTATGCTATGGGGCACACCCATTCTATCAGGTCGTTAGCATGATCCTGCAATCTATGCTGCTGAGTCTGGCCATGCTAGGTCAAGGCTCATATGACATCAATGAGCAGCAGATAAATCAGTACCTGCAATCCCAGGTGCAAGTGGACAAACAGCTGGAATTGCCCGGCATCATCAAGGCCCATGTGCAACTCGAGCAGAGCGATGTGCAGATTGGTCGCCAGAGCCCGGATACCGCCAGGGTGTTTGGCAAAGGCAAGTTGAAAATCGCGCTCCCGGATCAGACCGAGTACGACGCGCGCCTCAACATGACCTATGAGGCGAGGCCCCGCTACGACAAGGCCAGGAGTGCGCTCTTCCTCGACAACATGAAGCTCATCGATTACAAGCTGGAGCCTGCCGCGGCGGAACAGAAGTTTGGTTTCATGCTGAGGATGCTGCTGCAAAGCATGGAGAAACGGCTGGAGACCCAGCCTGTCTACAAGCTGGATGACAAGGACCCCAATCAGGCCTGGCTCAAGGAAAATCTGCTGGGGCTGGAGCTGTCACCAGGCAAGATCCACCTGCTGACCAAACCCCAATAAGATCTCAGTTGAAAACAGGCGCCTTCGCCTGACGCACCAGCAGCTCGATCTGGTAACCCTGTTCGTGCTGCTGGTGATAGAGGGAGTGAAGGGGCCCGTCGAGTTCATGCAGGGGAAGGTGGTCAAATCCCGCCTTGAGGTAGAAGGGTTTCTCGAACGGCAGGGCGTGACAGATCACGGGCTTGTCGGAAAGATCGCGGCAGGCATGCTGCAGCAAGCGGGACCCCAGCCCCAGGGACTGGTAGTGAGGGAGCAGACGAAAGCCGCACAAGTGGTAGTAATCCTGTTCATCGCGCAGGCGCACCGCCCCCACCAGCCAGTGCGCATCACGAACCACAAAAATCCGTTCTGCCAAATCCGGCACATAGTGGGAAAACGTCGTCTCGTAATAGTCTCTGATGAGGGAAAGATCCGCATCACAGTACTCTTCGAATCTGAGCTCCATCGCTCGCCTGCTTGTCATGCCCATTTCGCTCTGGCCATACCGGCCCTCTCCTGCTCGCTCTCTGGCTCCACGAAGAGATCAGACCAGAGTGGAGCAACAGCAAGATAACACGCCTTTAACTTACAAAAAAGCCAATAACTCGATGGAAAAGACGAGGTTGCGATCATGCGTCCCTTGACGCCATGAGCCGCGCCCCTTGTCCTGAGTGAGCACACAGGCGGGACGTCCCTCTGCCATCACATTTCCAGCCTCCCCTGTTCACGGGAACTTGTTCTGCGCCATCCCGAATGCTTTACTCAACGTGGCTAACGAGGCTTAAGGAGCAAGCCGTTGAAAGCATGGATGTTGCTGGGCATGATGCCGCTGTTTTCCCACGCAGCCCCGGCTCAGATACCGCCACCGGCAGAGGTGGTGATCCTGACCCCGGAGACGGCTGTCTCCTCCCCGGTTCCCACGCCGCGTACCGTGGCACTCACCACGGCGCCGCTCCCCTCCCCTGAACCCGCTAAGCCTGCAAGCCGTCAGATCCAGGTCTACAAGTCGGTACAAAAGAACGGGGTCATACGCTATTCCGACATGATGCCGGAGCAGGGTCACTACGAACTGCTGTTGTTCAACGACTGCTATGCCTGCGATCCGGCGTCCAAGGTCAACTGGCGCACGACAGGCCTCTTCCTCTATGACTACGCCAGCACCATACAGGCGGCAGCCAAGGCTTATCAGGTCGAGCCTGCCCTCATCCGGGCACTTATCCATGCCGAGTCCGCTTTCAATCCTCTGGCCGTCTCCCGCAAGGGCGCCATGGGACTGACCCAGCTGATGCCCGCCACGGCGCGCGAGCTCGGGGTCGGCAACGCCCTGCTGGCGGAGCAGAACATCTTTGGCGGGGTGAAATACCTGGCGGGTCTGCTCAAGCAGTATGACGGCAATGTGGCCCTGGCCACCGCCGCCTACAATGCAGGCGCCGGTGCGGTGCAAAAACACGGCGGCATACCGCCCTATGCCGAAACCCGGGCCTATGTGGAACGGGTCAAGCTGCTGCATCAGCGCTACAAAGAGATGCTGAGCGCCAAGGGACTGTGATCATGCCGCACCCTATCGTCAGCATGGCGCCCTGCCCGGTGTTCCTTCAGGCATAAAAAACACGCCCGAGGGCGTGTCGATACCACACGTTACCTAGCAACACATCACTCTTTCGTGGCGATCACACGATAGGCCAATGCACCCAGAATGGCACCGACAACGGGGGCAACCCAGAACAGCCAGAGCTAGCCCACTGCCCAGTCACCGACAAAAAGCGCCACGCCAGTGCTGCGCGCCGGGTTGACCGAGGTGTTCGTCACCGGAATGCTGATGAGGTGGATGAGGGTCAGGCACAGACCGATGGCGATGGGAGCAAACCCGGCCGGTGCACGGCTGTCGGTGGCGCCCATGATGACGAACAGGAAGAAACCGGTCATCACCACTTCACACACCAGCACCGCCAGCATGCTGTAGCCGCCCGGGGAGTGCTCGCCATAGCCGTTGGAGGCAAAGCCCGCCGCCAGATCGAAACCGGCCTGACCGCTGGCAATCACATAGAGCACCGCCGCTGCCGCAATCCCGCCCAACACCTGAGCGACCATGTAGGGCAGCACGCCGGAGGCCGGGAAACGACCGCCGGCCCAGAGCCCGATGGTCACGGCCGGGTTCAGGTGACAGCCAGAGATATGGCCGATGGCGTAAGCCATGGTCAGCACGGTCAGACCGAACGCCAGCGCCACGCCAAGCAGGCCGATGCCGACGTTCGGAAAGGCGGCGGCCAGCACGGCGCTGCCGCAGCCCCCCAGCACCAGCCAGAAGGTGCCCATGAATTCAGCTGCAAAAGGTTTCACTTCTCAACTCTCCCAATGATGGATGAAGCGGGAGCCAGCGGCTCACCGGGCCGCACCACGCGGCCGGCGCACATTATGGGAGTCCCGATCGGGCAAGCGAAGGGAAGCGATGAAGGCCGAAAAACGTGATCCGCGTCACAAGTTATTGATTAACTGAGAAGATTGTCGTTAGCGTCCGGGCGGGCTGCGCCTCGTAGCAGGCAGGCAGTGCGACAGCTTGTGACTCTGTTGAGGCTTTTGCCGACAGCCGCCACTGCCAGAGAGGCAACCAATCGGCACAGGGCCGCTTGCCTGAGATTGCCGGAATCACACCGGCAATATCGGCTCAGCGGTAACGACCACGCACCGATCCCGTGCTGCGCCCGGCCATCTTGATCAGGATCTGGCGGGTATGGAAGTGGCAGAGCGCCACCCCGAGGGCATCCGCCGCATCCGCCTGGGGGGTGGCCGAGAGCTTGAGCAGGTGGGTCACCATGTGCTGCACCTGCTCCTTGGCGGCGCCGCCGGTGCCCACCACCGCCTGCTTGATCTGGGTGGCCGAGTATTCGCTCACCGGCAGCAGAGCATTGACCGCCGCGACGATGGCGCTGCCCCGCGCCTGGCCGAGTTTCAGGGCGGAATCCGCGTTGCGGGCCATAAAGACCCGCTCGATGGCGAACTCGTCCGGCTTGAACTGGGTGATGATCTCGCTCACCCCGTCATAGACCTGCTTGAGGCGGGACGGCAGCTCACCCAGGTCGGTACGGATGCAGCCGGACCCCAGGTACTGCGCTTTGCCCGCCACGATGCGGATGACGCCGTAACCGGTGATCCGGGAGCCGGGGTCGATCCCCAGGATAATGCTCATGAGACTCTGCTGTGTTGAAGGCTGTTCATGGCGGCCAAGATAGCAAACTCCCCCCCGCTTGGCTCGCGCGGCAACGCCTCGGGTGCCTGACTGCGCAGGGATGCGCCATCTTGTACAGTGGTCTGCCGGTTATCTCGCCAACTGGCCTGACAAGGTCAAGCGCTGGCGAGGCTCACTCCCCCGCCATGACCACCAGTCGCTCCGCCAGCCGGTGGCCGTGCAGGTAGCTCTCGATAAGCCGCCCGTCGGCTCGCCCCAGCTCCACCTGCCGATACCAGTGATCGAGCATCGCAACGAAGCCCCGTTGGGCCAGCACCGGCTGCCAGTCGTCCGGTGCCAGTGTCTGGAGGGTTTTGTCTCGCGCCAGCGTGCCCCGGGTGCAGTTCTCGATATGCAGGGAGAGGTTGTCCCCATAGGCGTCGATGCGCTCCTCCGTGATGCCGGCGCTGCGATTCATGCTGCCGCTCACCGCCACCTGCCCGCGCTGCCAGGCGACGCTCGCGCTCACCAGCATGTCCGGATCCTGCGCACTGCGCCGCAGCACGGCATGGATATCGCCGTCCGGCACGCCGCCATAGAAGCAGAGGCTGTCGAGCACGTGGATAAAGTCGTCGAACAGGAACGAGCGCGGCCGCCCCGGCAGATCGTGCCTGTGCTTCTGCCAGTGGATCTCGGTGAGCGGCTGACTGCGGGCCGCGGTCAGGGCAGGCAAATAGCGGCGGTTGAAGCCCACAAAGAGCGGGCACGCTTTCGATAGGGCCAGGTTGGCGAGCGTCTCCACCTCGGCGAACTCGAAGCAGAGCGGCTTGTCCACAAAGGTGGGGATGCCCGCTGCCAGGCATTGCCGCGCCAGCGCGAAGTGCACGGCGGTGGCGGCGTGGATCATCACCGCATCGGGGCGGCTCGCGAGCAGCGCATCGACCTCGGTAAAGCACTCGGGGATCCGGTACTGACGGGCCAGCTTGCCGAGCACGGAGGCATTACGGGTGCAGAGCAGCGGGGTGACTCGCTCGTCGCTGGCAAGCAGCGGCAGATAGGCCTTCTGGGCGATATCGCCAAGGCCAATCAGGGCAATGCGCATGGGAACTCCTCCTCTGGGTGCGATGGCGGCAAGGTAGCATGTCCCCGCCCCTGGGCGAACCGGGCAAGCCCCCGTCTGGGAGATGCTTCACAGCCCACTGATTAACAAGGAAAAGTAGACGAAGGTCAGCTTCCAAGCTCAGGCACCCAGGTTCCCAAGCCGCGGGCGGCTGGCTAAGATGCCAGCCTTGCACGCCCACCCATCAAGGAAGACCATGAGCCACTCGACCCTGCAATCCCTCTTTCGCTACAAGGCCTGGGCCGACGGCGAACTGCTGGATGCCCTCGCCACCCTGGACCCGCGAGAGCATCCCGAGGCGCACCACACTGCCCTTCGCATCTTCAACCATATCCATGTGGTCGATGCCATCTTCAAGGGCAACCTGCTGGGGGAGCCCCACGGCTATAGCGCCACCAATACCCCACAGACGCCGACCCTCGATATGCTGCGCACCGCCATCCACGCGCTGGATGCCTGGTATCTGGATTACGTGGCAAGCCTTGGTCAGGCAGAGGGCGAGGCCGTGCTCTCGTTTCACTTCGTGGACGGGGACAGGGGACAGATGAGCCGCGAGGAGATGCTGCTGCACCTGGTGACCCACGGCGGTTATCACAGGGGGGCCATCGGGCGGATTCTGGTGCAGTGCGGCATCACGCCGCCCCGCGACACCCTGACCACCTTCCTGCATCGCAGCGAACCCGGGCGACGGGGCGGCTGAGCGGCAAACCTCGATAGCAAAACAGGCAGGGCAGCAAATGTCGCCCTGCCTGTTACACCCGCACACACCGCCGCACTCGGGCGATTCGCGCTCTTCTCACCTCTAGTTATTCTGCCGATCTGGCCTGCTCTTTGGCATCCCGCCACTTGCCAATCCTGGCGCCCAGCTCGGCGCAAAGCATGGCGCTGACCATGGCACCTATCATCCGGGTCATATCCGACATCTCTGTTGCAACCGGAAGCAGGGGTACGATCAGGTTAAAGGCGATGAGCCCCATCACCAGCCCGAGCCCGCTGCCTACCTTCTCTCTTCGGGATCGCGTTGTTATCGCCATCTGATTGCTCCTGACCAAACCCTTTCGACAATATTATCAAGTAATGCGTTCACATAGTCTTGCAATGCTTCGCACTGCCTCGTGCCCCAATCTATAAACTGTTTTCAGGCATATTTATCGACAATTAATCCATTATATAAATTGGATACCGGACGTTATCCTACCCATGAACATTATTTCGCCAGCACTGTCAGCGGGGCAACCACACACTTTCCCAAAAAGCCCGCTTCCTCAATAGCGATAATCGGCCAGGTCCTTTCACAAACCACAAGAGCGTCACAATATCGCGCTTTGTGTTCAGAGTCGGGGAGATTGGCAAAGATGTTGGAAAGTTGATGTTTTTCCTATGGTTGCATCACTTTTCCACTCGCATGATCAGGCTCGTTTGGCTTATCATAGCCACTCGGTACCTATTGAACCGCATAGATAATTGCCTCTTCTGACACTCAGGACATATCAGACACAGCCGCTTGCGAGAATGAGTACGCCTGGCGCCGATATTAAAAATTAGCCATCGCTAATATTTTTTATATCAGCAAGTGTCGATATTTTGCCCCACCCGAAGACGCTTTTCTCTCGCCTTACTGGCATGTCTGAATCTCGCTATTAAATATAAATGGCAAGGAATAGCTATGGATAAATCGTTTCGTCTTGCGCCTCTCAGCTGCGTATTGATTGCCGCCGTGGGTTGCAGCTCTCAGCAGATGCAGAATTTCAAATCCACGGTCAATGATATCGGCAAGGATTACGGCATGCCGGTGCTTTGTGGGGCCGGCATGATTGCAGGAGGGGCTGCGGGCTACGCAATCAACGGGAAAAAAGGGGCTGTCGCAGGGGTTGCCCTCGGTGGGGCACTGGGCTGCGCGGCAGGCTATATGTGGCAGTCCAGGCTACAAGAGCTTGACCGGATAGCAAAGGAAGAGAATCTCAACATCGCCACCGAGAAGCTGACGGTTGCCGAGCCAGCCGCAGTCACCGGTGTCCCCCAGGACGCCGGCCTTGTGGCCCAGATCCCCGATTCCGGCATGTTCTCGAGTGGTTCTGCCCAGCTAACAGAAAGCGGCCTGCGAGTGGTCACGAAACTGGCCCAGCTCTATTCCAAACCCGCCACTGCTGACGCCTCGGATCAGCGCCGTATTCTCCTCGTCGGCCACAGTGACGCCACCGGCCCTGCAGAACTCAATCTGCGACTGTCCGAGCAACGTGCGCGAGCCGTCGGCAAGGTCCTGGTCGCATCTGGGATCCCGGCCTCTTCCATTTACTATCAAGGCGCGGGTTCTTCGCGTCCCATCGCAGACAACAGTGACCCCTTACTTCGCGGTCAGAATCGCCGGGTTGAAATTGTAGAACTGGCAAACGAGCAGGCTCTGGTCATGCGGGCCCAATCCGAAGAGAACAACACCCGCTATCTGCGTTATGGGGCTTCCGATACCGCCAAACCTCGTGTGGCTGCGACCAGGCCCGCGGCTCAGTCCGCAAGCGATTCAAGCAAGGTGGCGGCCACGTCGCAAACCGCCCCTCGTCAAACCACAGCCAAGCAGAGCGCCCCAGACACCAGCACGGCCAAGGCCCTACCCAATGTCAAGGCCGCAGTGGACTTCGGCGGCAAGCCTGCCGGCACCTATCAATGGAACATGGCTCAGAACATCAAACCCAAGGCGAGTGGTTTTGCACTGATCAGCAGCGCATACGCAAGCGACATGCCGATGTCGAGCTGTGAGGCAGATAAGCCACGTAGTGCAGGCCAAGTATTGAGCATGGCAGACGACAAGCCTCTCCCGCGCCATGCCACCAAGGAGTACATGCCCGGCTATAACAATCGCGTCTGGGCCAATACCGTCAACGGCCACCTGGTGACCGTCTCTCCGGTTTCCATCTTGCGTGACAACGCCCAGGTCGATCGTCAACCGATCCTGCAAGTCGTTCAGGGTTACAAATCCTCGAGTCAGAAGAAGCCCCAGACCCTCAAGGCGGTGGCCAATACCTATGAGGGCGAGAGTGAGGTGCTATACCGCGTCTTCACCAGCGATCCCAAAGCTTCGGTATCCTGCATGGATCTCGTGTTCAGCAAAGGCAACGCCAAGGTAAGCCAGGGAGCCCTGTTCTATCCGGCAGGTTCCGAGGCTTATGTGGCTTCGTACATGCCCATTCCCGCCACCCATTCCAAATAAGAAAACGGAGAAACTTAGTGGAAGACTTTTCTTTGGCAGCGCTCAAGGCGCTGATCCTCGCCAACCAGATGCTGACCGTTGGCATTGTTTCATTCCTCGTCAGTGCCGTTGTGGTGTGGCGGCATTGGGAGCATGTCTCCTACTTCCTGATCCGGGTATGGCACAGCCTGCCTCTGATCGGCACAGTGGCTCGCCTCGCCCGCAAGCCGGCCTCGGTCGATGGCGATGGCTGGATCAACCATGAAGTGACCCTGTCGAATGTGTACTACCGCGAATACAAGAAGCATTTAAAGGGAACAGATGCCTACAACGCCTCCCTCGACTACCTTGCCAAGGCAGGAGAGGCCGGCCGCTCCCCGCGCCCGGCGTGGGTACTTGCTCTGGTGCTGGTGCTGGTGCTGGTCGAGGCCATGGGGTTTGCCTACGTGCTGGCAGGCTGGATGAACATGGACGCATCAACCAATGACCGTCACCTGCTGGCAGCCGCGACGGCTCTGTTGCTCGCCGTTGCATCCGCATTCCTGGCTGAAGTGGCCGGACACTCCCTGCATCACAACAGCCTGATCGCCCGGGCGCGCCACTGGTGGCAAGGGGAAGAGCCCTCGAAACGCTCCCGTACCCTCAAGGCAAACAAGGCCATCAATCTGGAAGACTCTTTCTCGGACTCTGACAAACCTGACTACGAGCAGCTGTTGGCCCGTCTGAAAGACGTGAATTCAGGTGTCAGCCGCAAGTTTGTCTGGCTGATTGTCTGTGCTTCGTTTGTTGCCTGCATGGCAGTGGGCGCCTTCGTGGTGCGTTCAGCCACCCTCGACAGCATCGAAACCGAGATGGTCAACAACATGCGCGCCGAAACAACGGCCCAGAGTGACAGCAGCATGGGGTCGCCGTTTGATCTGCCGGAAGAGTCTCAAGCCATCAACAACGAGGCTGAAGAGGCCACCATCGAAGACAAGATGCAGGCCATCCGTGAGGCCAGCCTGACCACCTACGTCATGCTGTCGCTCATCTACATCGCCATCCAGGGGATCAGCATCTGGCTTGCCAGCAAATACCACTTTGCGGGCACCCATTCCAAAACAGCCTGGCGTCTCACGCACGAATACGCGACCGCCGAAGAGATGCTGGACGCGATGGACCAGCAACGCACCGCCATTGCCAGCCATGCCGATGACAAGCTCCGCCGCTTGCAGACCATGCTGTCGAGCCGTGACCATACCAACTCGGGTGTGCTGGGGGCATTGGAAGGGGAGAAATCCGCCCATCGTAATTTCCTGGCCTTTATCGAGTACAAGGCGGGCACGGTGCCCCCCAAGCCGGCCCCTCAGGTGGCCCCCCAGGTCGCACTGGCAGCGCAAGCCGAGCCGGCACCCGCCGTACAACCGGCAGTTGCCCCGGCGGAGGCGGCACTCCCGCCCACCACTGATGCCCCCGGCCAGACCATCGCTGCCGTCAAGGCCGCCGATTTCCATGATGTCACTGGCCTGCCCGAAGAGAGCCTGGCTGCAGCCAGCCGCGCACTGGGGGTGGACGAAGCGCAGTTGCGTGATATCCGTGAACAGCAGATGGCCCTCAAGACCCTGGGCCTCTTTCCCACCAAGCAGAGTGCCTAATCGTGAAGATCACCCAGGTATTGCTACTGGCGTTGACGCTGCCTTGTGCAGCGTTGGCTGCCGACCGTAACGACATACAGAGCTGCTATGAGCGCAATGGCCTGACCGACATCAAGCCTGCGGGTACCGGTCGCGAACTGGTGGTCATCATCGACCAGACCATTCCGATGCCTGACGATCTGCAGCGCAGCAGTTGGGGGCAGATCGAGCGGTTCGTGCAGGCCGGCGATCGCGTCAAGCTCTATACCTTCTCCGCCTTCTTGCCTGGCGAATACCTTCGCCTGGCCTACGCGGGGCAACTGGATATGCCGCTGGAAGGGGAGATCCGGGACGATGTCAGCATGCGCAAGTTGCGCGGTCTGGACACCTGCCTGACGACGCAGACCAAGGTCTTTCGTAACGGCTTTGGCAAACAGTTCGTGAAAGCACTGCGTGATGCCCGCCAGGACATCCCCAAGAGCGAGATCATGAACTCGCTGCGAAAAGTGGGTGAGGATATGAAGGCCGAGCAAGGCGTCAGTGACCGCGTCGTGTTCCTTATTTCGGACATGCTGGAACACTCCGATTACACCAGCTTCTACGCCACCAACAAGATCAAACAGCTCAATGTCGGTGACGAGCTCAAGCAGGCCAAGAGCAAGGGGCTGTTTGCCGATCTGCAAGGCGCTCGCGTCTACGTCACGGGCGCCGGGCTGGTGACCGACGCGGTGAAGCACGCCTATCGTTCCGGCAAAACCATGGATGCACTCGGTGACTTCTGGTCACAGTACTTCGAGCACTCCCATGCCACCCTGGTGAACTTCGGCGCCCCCAGCCTGAGCACGGATTTGCAATAACAGTGGCATTCAAAGGCGAGCCTCACACTTCAATCCCATAGCACAAGGGCGACCATATGGTCGCCCTTGTTATTTCCATCGCGTTCGAAATCAGGGATATCACCGAGCCGGTCGCTTGGCTGCCCCGCCTTTGGCCGCAGGCTTGCCGCCCTGAGCGGCGGGTTTGGCACCCGGCTTGGCAGAGCCCGCGCGGGTCGGCGCCTTGCCCTTATGGGCCGGTTTCCCCTGCCCTGCCGGTTTGCCCTCAGCGGTACCCTGTCCAGCCCCCTGAGCGGCGGGTTTGCCGTTGCCAGCCCCTTTCTGCAACTGGGCGCCTACCGGTTTGCCATTGCCCGCCTTGCCGCCATTTCTGCTGGCCGCCGGGGCATTGCCTGCACCGGCCTCGCTTCGGGCGGCCTTGTTGCCGGCCCCGTTGCTGCGCTGATGGGTGATGGCACTGTGGCGGGTCAGGGCGGGTTTCAAGCCCTTGCTGCGGCTGCGCTCGGCCTTGGCTTCGCCACGCCCTTCCGGCGGCACCAGGCAGTCGGGGCCGTTGCCAATCAGGTGGCCCTTGCCCATCTCCAGCAGGGCTTCGCGGATCATCGGCCAGCCGGCCGGATCGTGATAGCGCAGCAGCGCCTTGTGCAGGCGACGGCGACGCTCCCCTTTCACCACGAACACGTCCCCGCCCTGGCGGCTCACCTTGTTGAGGGGGTTTTTCTCCGTGTAATACATGGTGGTGGCGTTGGCGAGCGGCGACGGGTAGAAGTTCTGCACCTGATCGAGCTTGAAGCGGTTGGACTTGATCCAGAGCGCCATGTTCACCATGTCCTCATCCGTGGTGCCCGGGTGGGCGGAGATGAAGTAGGGGATCAGGTACTGCTGCTTGCCCGCCTCTTTGGAGTACTTGTCGAACAGCTCCTTGAAGCTGTAGTAGCTGCCCATGCCCGGCTTCATCATCTTGGAGAGCGGGCCCTCCTCGGTGTGTTCCGGCGCGATCTTGAGGTAGCCGCCGACGTGGTACTTGGCCAGCTCCTTGATGTAGCGCGGATCTTCCACCGCGATGTCGTAACGCACCCCGGAGGCGATCAGTATCTTCTTGATGCCCTTGAGGTCGCGCGCCTTGCGATAGAGGTTGATGGTCGGGCTGTGGTCCGTGTCCATGTGCGGGCAGATGGTCGGCCAGACGCAGGAGGCACGGCGACAGGTCTGCTCGGCCTTGGGGCTCTTGCAGCGCAGCTTGTACATGTTGGCGGTGGGGCCGCCGAGATCCGAGATGACGCCGGTAAAGCCCGGCACCTTGTCGCGGATCTCTTCGATTTCTTTGAGGATCGACTCTTCCGAGCGACTCTGGATGATGCGCCCCTCGTGCTCGGTGATGGAGCAGAAGGAGCAGCCGCCGAAGCAGCCGCGCATGATGTTGACCGAGGTCTTGATCATGTCGTAGGCCGGGATCTTCTCCTTGCCATAGGCCGGGTGCGGCACCCGCTGGTACGGCAGACCGAACACCCCGTCCATCTCGTCGGTTTCGAGGGGGAAGGCGGGCGGGTTGACCCAGATGATGCGATCGCCGTGGGCCTGGGAGAGCGCGCGGGCGCAGCCCGGGTTGGTCTCGTGGTGCAGGATGCGGGACGCATGGGCGTAGAGCACCTTGTCCTCCTTCACCCGCTCGAACGCCGGCAGCTTGACGTAGGTCAGCTCCCAGGGTTTTTGCTTAGGGGGCTGCACCAGGATGGGCTTGGCCTCCTGCTCCATCGGCGCGGTGCCTTCGTCGTCCGCGCAGGGGGCCCCTTCCATATAGGGGTTGGGGATGGGATCGATGCGGCCAATCTGGTCCAGCTTGCTCGAATCCACCCCGCGCCAGCCCGGCAGCGGCTCCTTGCGGATGACGGCGGTGCCGCGAATGTCCTGCATGGTCTCGATGGTCTCGCCACCGGCGATGCGGTGAGCCACCTCCACCAGGGGGCGCTCGGCGTTGCCGTAGATGAGGATGTCGGCCTTGGCGTCGATGAGGATGGAGCGACGGATGGTCTCGGACCAGTAGTCGTAGTGGGCGATGCGACGCAGGGACGCCTCTATGCCGCCGATGACCACGGGGACCTCTTTATAGGCCTCCTTGCAGCGCTGGGTATAGACCAGGGTGGCGCGGTCCGGCCGCTTGCCGCCCACATCCCCGGGGGTGTAGGCGTCGTCGTGGCGCAGCTTCTTGTCGGCGGTGTAGCGGTTGATCATGGAGTCCATGTTGCCCGCCGTCACCCCGTAGAAGAGGTTCGGCTTGCCCAGGCGCATAAAGTCATCCTTCGACGACCAGTCCGGCTGGGCGATGATGCCGACCCTAAAGCCCTGGGATTCGAGCATGCGGCCGATCACCGCCATGCCGAAGCTCGGGTGATCCACGTAGGCGTCGCCTGTCACCAGCACGATGTCGCAGCTGTCCCAGCCGAGCTTGTCCATCTCCGCGCGGGACATGGGCAGGAAGGGCGCCGTGCCGTAGCACTCGGCCCAGTAACGGGGATAGGAGAAGAGGTTGGTAACCGGCTGCATTTTGACCACCTGGAACAATTCGGGTCGCGCATTATACCGGCAGAGCCAGGCGGGGGCGACGGCTTTTTGCCCCCACAGAACGCGAGGGGAAAGGGCCCCTTTGCACGGACGTGGCAGGCCGGCGTGACAAACTCGGATCTCATCAACAAGCAGGGCGCCCATTGGCGCCCTGCTCATGTCATCATGGGTCGGCCAGCTAGGCCGCCGGCTGGTCCCGCCCTTTCTGTGGCGTTCCCTCGTCCGGGAGGGAGTGGCTCTCTGGCGTCGCCGCCAGCGCATCGCCCGCAAGCACTTTGCCCGCCAGCACCTCGTCCACCAGCCTGTCCCTCACCCCCGTCATGCCTGCGCGTCTGGCGATCAGCTGATAGATGGCGGGCACCACCAGCAGGGTGACCAGGGTCGCCAAGGACAGTCCGAAGAAGACCACGGTGCCCACGGCCATCCGGCTCTCGTAGCCCGCCCCCATGGAGATCATCAGGGGCACGGCACCGATGATGGCGGTCAGCGAGGTCATCAATATGGGGCGCAGGCGGCGCACCGAGCCTGCGATGATCGCCTCCTCGAACCCCTCGCCGCGCTGGCGCAGCTGGTTGATGAACTCCACGATGAGGATGCCGTTCTTGGTCACCATGCCGATCAGCATGATCATGCCGATCTGGCTGTAGATGCTGAGCTCCTGCCCCGTGAGCCAGAGGCCGAGCAGGCCGCCGAAGATGCCAAGCGGCACCGTCATCATCACCACCGCCGGGGTCAGCAGGCTCTCGAACTGGGCCACCAGCACCAGGTAGACCACCAGCAGGGCGAGGCCGAACACCAGCACCATCTCCCCCTGGTTGTCGCGATAGTCCTTGGACTCGCCGGCGTAATCCACCGACATGCCGGTGGGCAGGTGATCCGCGGCCCAGCCGTCCAGGAAGTCCAGGGCCTCCCCCAGGGTGTGGCCGGGGGCCACGTCCGCGGTGAGGGCAACCGCCTTCTGGCGCTGGTAGTGGTTGAGGCGCTGGGGGCTCGCCACCTGGGTGACGGTGGCCAGGGTCGAGAGGCTCACCATCTCGCCGCTCGCGGCCTTGAGATAGATGCGGCTGACGTCCGAGATGCCGTTGAACTGGGTCTGGTTGGCGCGCAGGTAGACGTCATACTCCTCACCCCTGTCCACATAGGTGGTCTGGCTGACGCCGCCAAGCAGGGCCTGCAACGAGCTCGCCACGGTCGACACCGGGATGCCGAGCTGGCTCGCCCGCTCCCGCTCTATGGTCACCTGCAGCTCCGGGGTCTTCTCGGCGTAGTCGAGATCCGGGCTCAGCATCAGGCCGCTCTGGGTGGCGGCCTCCTTGAGCGCCAGCCCCTGCTGGTAGAGCTCGCCATAGTCGGAGCCCTGCAGCACGAACTGGACGGCGGCAGTGGAGCCGCCCCTGAACCCCGGCTGGAAGGTGCGGATCATCACGTCCGGGATGCCGGCGAGCAGGCCGCTGAGGCTGCGGCCAAACTCGGTGGCGGTCACATCCCGCTCGGCCCAGTCGGTGAGCTGGATGATGGCCATGCCGGTCTGATCGCCGCCGCGCCCGAAGGCCGGGGTGCTGAAGCTCATGGCCTGCACCACCCCCTGGCCGAGCAGCGGCAGGATGGCGGCCTCCACCTGCTGCATGTTGCGCTTCATCCGCTCGATGCTGGTGCCCTCGGCCCCTTTCACGAAGACGTAGAGCACGCCCCTGTCCTCGGTCGGGGTGAGGCTCGCGGGCAGCTTGCCAAACAGGGCGCCGATGCCGCCGAGGCAGAGCAGCAGCACCAGGGGCATCCAGACGGCGCGGCGCAGCACCCAGCCCAGCAGGCGGCGGTAGCGTTCCTCCACCCAGCCAAGGCCCCGGTCCAGAGTGGCGGTCAGGGCGTTGGGTTTATGGACGGCGCGCATCAGCCAGGAGCCCATGGCCGGGGTCAGGGTCAGGGCCACCAGGGAGGAGAAAAGCACGGCGAGCGACAACAGAATGGCAAACTCGGTGAAGAGCCGGCCCACCATGCCGTCCATGAAGGCGATGGGCACGAACACCATCACCAGCACGGCGGTGGTGGCGATGACCGCGAAGCCCACCTCCCGGGTGCCGTGCCAGGCCGCCATCAGGGGGGATTCCCCCCGCTGCAGGTGGTGGTGGATGTTCTCCACCACCACGATGGCGTCATCCACCACCAGACCGATGGCGAGGATCAGCGCCAGCAAGGTGATGAGGTTGATGGAAAAACCCAGATACCAGGCACCGATAAAGGCCGAGATAAGGGAGACGGGCACAGTGATGGCCGGGATCAGGGTGGTGCGCCCCTGGCCGAGGAAGAGATAGAGCACGGCCACCACCAGCACGGCGCAGATGGCGAGCGTCTCGTACACCTCGTCGATGGCCTGCTTGATGAAGATGGTGGAGTCGTAGTCCACCTCCAGGCTGGCCCCCTCCGGCAGGAAGCGCTGCATCTCCACGAGCTTCTTCTCGATGCCCTGGGCCACGGCCAGGGGGTTCGCGGTGGACTGGGCGACGATGCCGATCCCCAAGCTCTCGCGGCCGTTGCGCTGGTAGGCGCTGTCTTCGTTCTTGGCCCCCACCTCCACATCGGCGATGTCGGCCAGGTAGATGCTCTCGCCGTTGGCGGCGGTCGTCACCGGCAGGGAGCGGAAATCCTCGGCGCTGTGATAGAGACGCGCGATCTGCACCGCCATGGTCATGCTGTTGTTGCGGATCTCCCCCCCCGGCAGCTCGATATTCTCCCGCTTGAGGGCGTCCTGCACGTCTGCCACCGTGATGCCACGGGCGGCCATGTCGGCGGGGCGCAGCCGCACATACATCACCTGGGTCAGATCGCCGGAGAGGGAGACCTCGCTCACCCCGTCCACCAGGCTCAAGGGATCCACCAGCATGCGGTTCGCGTAGTCGGTCAGGGCGGTGCGGTCCATCTGGGTGCTGCTGAAGTTCAGCCAGATCGCCACGTCGCCGTTGCCGTTATCCTTGGTCACCATGGGCTCGTCGGCGTCGTCCGGGAGCCTGGGCCTCGCGCGGGAGATGGCATCGCGCACGTCGGAGGTGCCCTCCAGCATGTTCCAGCCGAGCTTGAACTCCACCGTGATGGAGGAGCGCCCCTTGCGGGTCACCGAGTTGATGTTCTTGATGCCGCTGATGCCGGAGAGCTGGTCCTCGATGGGCTTGGTGACCTGGCTCTCCATCACCTCGGGGGCGGCCCCCTCATAAGTGGTGGTGATGGAGACGGACGGGGTCTGCACGTCCGGCATCTCCCTGACCGTCAGCTTGCTGAAGGCCACCAGGCCGAACACGGTGAGCAGGGCGCTGATGACCACCGCCACCAGCGGGCGGCGCACAGAGATATCGGAGAGCCACATCAGCCTTTTACCTCGCTCAGGTCGTGCACCAGGGCACCGTCGCGCAGGTTCACCAGCCCCTCGACCGCGATGCGATCGCCGACGTTCAACCCCTTCAGCACCCACACTTCTTCACCGTGGGTGTCACCGAGTTCCACCGGGATGCGCTTCACCCGGCCGTCTGCCTCCAGGCGATAGACGAAGCGCTGCTCGCCGGCATACTCCACCGACTGGGCGGGGATCAGGGTCATCTTCTGGGCCGGCAGGGAGAGCTCCACGTTCATCAGCATGCCGGGGCGCAGCTGGCCGCCGGGATTGGGCAGGATGACCCGTGCCTTGATGTTCTGGGTATCGCTTGAAACGCGACTGTCGAGGGTCTCCAGCACGCCGGAGAAGGCTTGATCCGGCCAGGCGGAGCTGGTCGCCGTCACCGTCATGCCGGGGCGCAGCAGGGAGAGGTAGCGTTCAGGGACCGCCAGATCGAGCCGCAGCTTGGCGAGCTCGTCTAGGTGCAGCAGCACGTCGCCGCTGTTGACGAGGGCCCCCTCGCTGAGATCGATGAGGCTGACGGTACCGTCGAAGGGGGCGGCCAGGGTGCGCAGGGAGAGTTCATAGCGGGCCGCATCCACCCGGGCCTGGGCCTGGGCCACCGTGGCCTCCTGCCCCTCCAGCTCGGAGGTGGTGACGGCACCGCGGGCCACCAGCTTGCGCATGTCCCGCAGCTTGCGCGCCTCGTCACGCACGCTGGCGCTCTGCTCGGCGAGCTCCGCCTGCTGCTTGCCCGCATCCAGGGCGATTAGGGTCTGCCCCTGTTTGACCTGCTGGCCGGAACTCACCGCGATGGTGGCAATGCGGCCGGTCACCTCGGGACTGATGGCCACAGAGCGATTGGCCGCAAGCTTGCTCACCAGCTTGATGGAGGGCTCGGCCAGACTCTGCCTGACGGTTTCGGCCCTGATATTGATCTCTCTTGGTGCAGGCTTGCTGGCGGGTTCAGCCTGCCGCAGATGCCAGGCGCCCGCCGCCAGCAATAGAAGAAGAGGGAAAAGCCACAGCCACACGCGCGTTTTCATCACAAGATCCATGCAGTCAAAGAGAGAGGAAGAAGAGATAGCTTCATCAAGGATGGCACCATGTTACCCCCTGACTATGCCGTGACTATGTATAAATGTGACAAAACGTAACAGTCCGGTGAGAAGATCATCAAAAACGCATCTTGTCGGCACGCGCGTCAGGGTTCTGCCTTACACTGATGCCGACTCTCGCCATCTTCCGGTACGCCCATGTCCATTCCCTCCCCCGCCTTTGCCAGATACCGATTGCAGTGGCTGCTGCTGGGCCTCGGCCTGCTGCTGTTGCTGCTCGCCCTGCAACATGCGTTTCGCCAGGTTACCGAGATCAACAAGCGTGACACTATCAACGCCGCGACCCAGCTCAGCAGCCAGCACCAGCGGATGGAGACCTTCCTTGAGGCCATGCGCGGCCAAGCGGAGGAGCGCCTGCGCAGCAATCCCCAGTCCGTGCTCTCTCGCCAGCTCTATCAGGCGCTGCAATCCGACGGGGAGCACGGCATCAACCTGGATCGCATCCCCGTCGATCTGCCCCCCGCCCTCATCGGCAACCTGACCGGGCAGGGCCCGCTGCCCCATGACGGCAGCGAGCGGCAAGCCAGAATACATCTCGCCCTCAGCCTCTCCCCCCTGCTCGCCACGGCCAGCAAGCTGCTGGACAGGGACGTGGCCTGGATCTACTTCACCGGTACGGACAATTTCATCTACCTCTATCCCTGGGTGCCATCCAGCCAGTTTCGCTTCGATCCCGTGATTTACAGCAAGGCCTACTGGCAGGAGGCGATGGCCAGGTATCCCCACCTGGAGCACGCCATGCTCTCGCGCCCCTACCAGGATTTTGCCGGACGGGGGCAGATGATCACCCTCTCCCAGCCCATTACCCAGGGCGGCCAGATCATTGGCCTGCTCAGCATCGACATCCAGACCGTCACGCTGGCGCAGACCCTGCACCGCCTCGCCCCCCGGATTGGCACCCTGTTCCTGCTCAACGCCCATCAGCAGATCCTTGCCAGCAGCCAGTCCGGTACCGCGCCGCCCCCGGTCAGGACGGCGCAGTCAGCGGAATATGAGTGGCAACAGGGCGCCCTGCAGCTCGTCTATCCCATCCCGGAGACACCGCTCTCCCTCATCCATCGCATCCCGCTGCTGCCTCTGCTGCAGACGCTGTTGTGGCAATCGGCAACGGCGCTCATCACCATTCTCTGTCTGGTGGTGGCGACCGTCTCCAGCCTGCGTGCCCAGCGCCTCAACCGGCGCCTCAACTACCTGTCGCGCCACGATGCCCTGACCGGCGCCTTCAACCGCCACTACTTCGATGCCTTCGAACACCGCCAGTCCCTGGCAGGCCGCCAACGCATCGGCGCCATCATGTTTGACTGCGATCACTTCAAACAGGTCAACGACCGTTTCGGCCACGGGGTGGGCGATCAGGTCCTCATCCGTCTGGTGCAGCTCTGCCAGTCCCTGCTGACACGGGAGTGCCACCTGATCCGCTGGGGCGGCGAGGAGTTCCTGCTGCTCGTCGCCGATGAAGCGATCCCTCTGGCCCCCTTGGCCGAGCGGCTTCGCCTGTGCATAGCAGAGCATCCCTGGAGCGCCATCGCGGCCGAGCTGAAGGTGACCGTCAGCCTGGGCCACTGTCGCCAGTCACCGGCCATCTCCTTGCAGGAGGTGATCCGCCGCGCCGATATCGCCCTCTATCAGGCCAAGGCCAACGGCCGCAATCGCAGCGAAGCGTGGCGGGATGACGGACAGGAGAAGCCGGAGTAAGCTGGACTCCCACTTCATGTCAGGAGACGCAACTGTGTCACGAAAACCCCGTCTGGGATTGGCCCTGGGCAGCGGTGCGGCCCGAGGATGGGCCCACATCGGCATCATCCGTGCCCTGGAGCGACTCGGCGTCAAGCCGGATCTGGTGGCTGGCTGCTCCATCGGCAGCTTTGTCGGCGCCGCCTATGCCGCTGGTGAACTGGACAAGCTGGAGAGCTGGGTGCGCGGCTTCAGCCGCCTGCAGGTCATGGGGCTGCTCGATCCTGCCCTCTCCGGCGGCCTGTTTCGCGGTGATAAGGTATTTGGCATCGCCGCCGGCCATCTGGGGGATCCCGCCATCGAAAGCCTGCCGCTGCCCTTTGCCTGCGTCGCCACCGAACTCGATACCGGTCGCGAGATCTGGTTGCAGGAAGGACCGCTTCGCCAGTGTGTGCGAGCCTCCTGCGGTATGCCCGGCCTGCTCACCCCGACCCGGGTGGAGGATCGCTGGCTGGTGGACGGGGCCGTGGTCAACCCGGTCCCCATCTCCCTAGCCCGCGCCATGGGAGCCGAGGTGGTGATCGCCGTCAACCTCAACACCGACATGCACCAGCCCTGGACCGACGAACCGGACGAGCCCGTGCAGGGGGGGCTGCTCAGCCAGTGGTTGAACCGGGGCGAGCGCGAACCCAGTACCCCCGGCATGTGGGGGGTGATGACGGGCTCCATCAACATCATGCAGGAGCGCATCACCCGTGCCCGGATGGCCGGGGATCCCCCCGAGATCCAGCTCTGCCCGCGCCTTGGCAACCTCTCCATCATGGATTTCCACCGCGCGAGCGACGCCATCAACGAGGGGGAAGCCTGTGTCGAGCGCAACCTGGAGCAGCTCAAGGAGGAGCTGTCACGACTCTGCCTGATATGAAGGCATATCGGGGTAAAAGACAAAAAGAGCGCCAATAGGCGCTTTTTTGTTTCGGGCGACGCGGCTCAGAACAGCCCCAGCCCCTTGAGCATCACCACCAGGATCAGCAGCGGCGACACATAGCGGATGATGAAAAACAGGGGGCTAAGGATGGGCAGCGCCAGCTTGCCTCCATTGGTCAGCGCCGTCGTCATCCGCTCGAATCCCCATACCCAGCCCACAAAGAGGCAGAGGAAGATGCCGCCAAGGGGCATCAGCACGTTGGAAGAGACGAAGTCGAACAGATCGAAGAAGGTTTTCCCGCCAACCTGCACATCCGCCAGCGTGCTGCTCGAGAGCGCACAGGTCGAGCCGACCGCCCCCAGCACCAACAGGTTGATCAGGGTCGCCCTTGTACGGCTCATGTGAAAGCGCTCGGAGAGCACCGAGACCGGCACCTCCAGGATGGAGAGCATGGCCCCGGTGGCTGCGATGGCGGAGAGCACGAAGAAGAGCACCATGAAGAGGTGTCCAAACGGGATGCTGGCAAAGACCGCGGGTATGGTGATGAACAGCAGGGAGGGGCCTGCGCTCGGCTCGAAGCCAAAGGCAAACACCGCCGGGAAGATGGCGATCCCCGCCAGCATGGAGACGAAGAGATCCGCGCACATCACCCGTACCGTGGTGAGAGGGATGTGCTGATCGTCCCGAAAGTAGCTGCCATAGGTCATCATGCAACCCATCCCGATGGAGAGCTTGAAGAACGCCAGCCCCATGGCCGTCAGCACGACGCCTGCGGTCACCTTGGAGAAATCCGGCGAGAACAGGAAATGCAGTCCTTCGCTTGCTCCGGGCAGAGTCAGGCTGCGCACGCCTATCACCAGCAGCAGGATGAAGAGCAGTGGCATCAACCGCTTGGTGACCGCTTCGATCCCCCTGGAGACCCCCATCAGCAAGATCCCCCCCATCAGGGCCAGCACCAGCCACTGCCAGAGCAGACTCTGCAAGGGATCCGTGATGAGTGAATTGAAGGCAGCACCCGTGACGGCGGGATCGGTGGAGAGGATCTCGCCGCTGGCCGCCTTGAAGATGTAGGCAAACACCCAGGCCGCCACCTCGGAGTAGAACGACATGATGAGGAAGGCCGCGCTCACCCCCATGGCGGCGATCAGCCACCAGGGTTGCCCCTTTGGAGCCAGCTTGATGAGCCCGCTGACCGCATCCGTCCTGGCCTCGCGCCCCAGCATGATCTCGGAGATCATCACCGGCAATCCCACCAGCAGGGTGGCGATGACATAGACCAGCAGAAAACCGGCGCCACCGTTCTCACCGGTCAGATAGGGAAACTTCCAGATATTCCCGAGCCCGACGGCAGACCCCAGGGTCGCGGCCAGCACGCCAAAGGTGCTGGTAAACCCATCTCTGGCTTTGGTAATGGATTGGCTCATCGTTGTCTCACTGTGTGGATCACCGCCTGAATTAAAAGGGTCGGAGTGTTCCGTGGATTAATCCAGCCCGACAAGATGATTTAGTGAAAATCGCCGTTGACCGCACACAACGCATTATTTAATTAAATAATCATCCATTTTGACAAATAAAAAATGCCGCCTCGAGGGCGGCATTTTTATCAAGGTTGAACTGAATCAAGCCTTGGCAATATCGTCCGGACCGATCTGGCCGATTTCGGCGACTTTCTTGTCAGCCAGCAGCCAGAGGGTGAACTTGTGCAGATCGGGGTGGTGGGCCAGGGCAACCAGGAAGGCGCCTCCGACTTCACGGTAACCCAGTTCATAGTTCTTCAGGGTGGTTGGGGGGACGCCCAGCAGATCGGCAAACTTGGGACGGCTCAGGCCTACCGCTTCGCGGATCTGACGGATCTTCTTGCCAACAGTTACGATATTTGAATTCATGTGTTTCATACTCCGTTCGGCGGATTGACTCCACCTTTATTTTTCGCGACGACTCGTAGTCAAGTGTATCAGTTTTGAACGGACTCGTTATGGTCGAGCCTCTATCTATAATCAGCGTCTTTCGACGACAACCCTTCACAAACCTCGGGGATGGTAATCGCTGCGTCGCCTCAGGTAAACAGTCTCGAAAAGAAACCTTTCTTGTTGCCCGGCCATCCCTCGTATAATTCGCCGGTTATTTCCAAGAGAGTCATCAACATGGCATTTCCCGGCATCATTTCCCGTCTTCATTCCGACCCGGACTCCCTCCCCCGTCAGCTCGCCCAGGGTCTACAGACCCGGGCCGAAGCGTTCTGGCTGCCCATGGCCATGCAGGGGGACGCCACCACCGTGCTGGCGGCCCTCCCGGACAGCTGCAGCCTCTATCTTGAAGGCCAGGCGACGCTTCCCCTGCGCAGCCACGACGGCGTCGTGGCAGAAAACGGCACCCTGGCACTGGGCAATGGTCACACGATGACGCTGGCCAGGGAGAAAGGCGATGGCGGCATCGTGCCGGAAGACAGCCTCGCCGAGATGGCCCAATGGCTGGAAGCAGGTCATCGGCACTTCATCTGCTCCACCGCCGTCCAGCCCGTGGCGCGGGCCATCCTCAACATCTGGCCTCTCGATCCCTACCTCGCCCGTCACTTCTTGCTCAGTTTCATACCCTTGCTGTGCGAAGCAACCGAGGCGGACTATCTTGCGGTCCTCTCGGTCAGGGCGGGTGACGCCATCCCGCGGCACGCTTGGGCTGAGGCTTATATGAAGCTTGAGAAGAAACTGCATCGCGCCTACTTGGATCACTAATAAATCCCAAGAAACAGCCAGTTATCCCTACGACACAATTTGCCCCATCCCTTATCTGTGAGCTTGATCATGTTTTGAAATGGGCATAAAGTGCGCCACGTCATCGGAATGACGTCGGCTGTTCGTGGCGGAGTATGCATTGTCGACAGTGCAACCCGCACACTTGTGCACCCAGATACGTGCCTCCTGGATGGATCTAGGATCCCTGTTCGCACCAACGTCGTTGGTCGACAGAGCCAGCAGCTTACATAAATTACAAAGTGCGAAGCACGTGAACAACGTGCCATCTCAACGAGGATTATTTTATGATGAAAATGGCTCCTTCCCTGATCGCCATCGCTATGGCCACCATGGGTGCAACTGCAGCTCACGCCGCTGACGACATCTACTTCGGCGCCGGTGTTGGTGCAACTCACTTCAACGGTCTGAACAAGATCGAAGGCGTGAACGTTGGCGAAGAAGATGCGGCTGCTGCCAATGCCTTCGTTGGTTACAACTTCAACGAATACTTCGGTTCCGAGCTGGGCTACCAGTACACCGGCCGTGGCAACACCGACGGCAACCGTTACGAGAGCCAGGGTGCCACCCTGTCCGGTATCGCTCGTCTGCCGCTGGGCAACGATTTCTCCCTGTTCGGTGAAGCTGGCGCCTACTGGGGCCACACCGACGGTCTGGGCACCAGCGATACCAAAGTATCCCCGCTGGCCGGTGCCGGTGTGACCTACAAGGTCAACGACGCGCTGGATCTGCAAGCTCGCTACCGCTACATGTGGGACGTGGCTGACCTGCACGCCGACAACGTACGCTACAAGTCCAACCAGAGCGTTGCGACCCTGGAAGCCGTTTACCACCCGTTCCGTACTTCCTACGTAGCGCCTGCTCCGGCCCCGGTTGTTGAAGAAGCACCGGCCCCGGCTCCGCAAATCGTTGAGAAGAACTTCGCCCTGAACTCCGACGTGCTGTTCGCCTTTGGCAAAGACAGCCTGAAGGCCGAAGGCGTGCAAGCCCTGAACGCTCTGTACCAGCAAATCGTTGAGTTCCAGCCGAAAGACGGCAACGCCGTTGTTGTTGGTTACACCGACCGTATCGGTTCCGACGCTTACAACCAGAAGCTGTCTGAAGCTCGTGCCCGCACCGTTGCCAACTTCCTGGTCAGCAAGGGTATGGCTGCCAGCAAGGTTGCCATCGAAGGTCGCGGCGAAGCCAACCCGGTCACCGGCACCAAGTGTGACGGCGTCAAGGCCAAGGCTCAGCTGATCTCCTGCCTGGCTCCGGACCGTCGCGTAGAAGTTCGCGTATCCGGAGTACAAGAAGTTCAAAAGTAATCTGACTTCGCTCAGGTAACGTAAAAAAGGGGATGCCACGGCATCCCCTTTTGCTGTCTCTCTCCTCCCCCCAGCGACACTCTCTGTCTCACCTTTTCTCGCCTTTGCTCCCCTATTGCGGCCCCGCGACACCGGTGTCGGCGCTGCATATCTGTGCAGAAACTTGATCACGCTGATTCAAAAGAATACAGTAGCAACGCTTGTAAGACATTGGATGAACTATTAAAAGTGCTCAGTGCCCGGTTAGTTGTCCATGGAGAAACAGCTTCATGAGAATCCAGGTTTCCATCCATTTTTTATTCAAGCCGTCCGTGATCCGCTCACGGTGTCGCACATGAAGTGTCATCTGCGACCGGTATAACAAAGAGTGCGCAGTACGCCCATAGCACGGCAACTCAACGAGGATAAAACGATGAAAATGAAAATGGCACCAACCCTGATTGCTCTGGCCATTGCAGCCATGGGAACCACCACCGCTCAGGCGGCCGACGACTGGTACACGGGTATGGGTGCAGGTTGGGCCTATGGCCACGACCTGGATACCTTCGGCCAGGATGCTGACAAGGACGCCACCGCGCTCTCCCTGTTCGGCGGTTACAACTTCACCGAGAACTTTGCCGCCGAGCTCGGCTATCTCTATGCCGGCAAGGCTGGCGTCGATGGCGTCGACTTCAAGACCCAGGGTGCCACCCTGTCCGGTATCGCACGCCTGCCCATGAATGACATCTTCTCCGTCTTCGCCGAAGGGGGTGCCTACTTCAACCACGTCAACGGCAACGGCCAGAGCGACAACGGCACCTCGCCGCTGGCGGGTCTGGGTCTGACTGCCAAGCTCTCCGACCTTATCGACCTGCAGGCCCGCTACCGCTACATGTGGGATCTGGGTGACGATCAGAAAACCTGGAAAACCGACATGAGCGTCGCCACCCTGGAACTGGTGATGCACCCGAACCGCACCACCTATGTGGCACCGGCCCCGGCACCGGCTCCCGAGCCGGTTCCCGAACCCGTCATGGTCGACAAGAACTTCTCCCTGAGCTCGGACGTGCTGTTTGCCTTCGGCAAATCCACCCTGAAGCCGGAAGGGGCTGTTGCGCTCAACACCCTGTATCAGCAGATCGTCGACGTCCAGCCGAAAGATGGCAGCGCCGTGGTGGTGGGTTACACCGACCGCATCGGCTCCGATGCCTACAACCTGAAGCTGTCTGAAGCCCGTGCCCGCACCGTGGCCGACTTCCTGGTTGGCAAGGGTCTGCCGGCTGGCAAGGTATCCATCGAAGGTCGTGGTGAAGCCAACCCGGTCACCGGTACCCAGTGTGACGGCATCAAGGCCAAGGCTCAGCTGATCGCCTGCCTGGCACCGGATCGCCGCGTCGAAGTGCGCGTCACCGGCGTACAGGAAGTGCAGCAATAAGAGGTTGACCACCTGTTGCAAAAAGGGGCCATTCCGGCCCCTTTTTTAATGCCCGCACGGCACCACCAACGCGGGCTGCCCACCTGCCTGCCCCACCGATTCTCCATACAGATGCGTCACTTAAATGGTTAATGCGCTCACATCGCCTATACATAATGTTGGCTATACATAGCAAAGGGCTGGGAGCCCTATAACACCCAACATCGACGAGGATACGCGATGAACATAAGACTGAAACCTGTGTGGATTGCATTGGCATTGGCGACGAGTGCCGCCCAGGCGGCACCTGTTCACGACTGGTATGTGGGGGCTGGGGGTGGCTGGGCCTTTGCCCATGACATCGATGATTTCAGCCAGGACGTCGGCAAGGACGCAACCGCCATCAACGCCTTTGTCGGCTACAACTACAACGAGAATCTGGGGGCAGAGCTCGGCTACCTCTCCACCGGTGACTGGGATATTGCCGGCCAGGACTTCAACAGCAAGGGGGCCACCCTGTCGGTCATTGGCCGTTTGCCCCTGGGGGACATCTTCTCTGTCTTTGCCGAAGGGGGCGGTTATCTCTATCACGTTGACTCCGTCAATGGGGGAGATGACAATCTTGCTCCCCTGGCGGGTCTGGGACTGACCGCCAGACTGAGCGACTGGGTAGACATCCAGACCCGCTACCGCTACATGGTGCGAGTCGGGGACGATCCTGACAACGACAAGGTGGGCAGCGGCACCAAACGCTGGGTCAGCGACATCAGTACCGCCACCATCGAGCTGGTGCTTCACCCCAATCGCACCGTCGCCGCAGTGCCGGTGGCCGCGCCTCTGGTCGTGGCACCGCCGCCCCCGGCTCCCGAGCCGGTGGATCAGACCTTCAACCTGAGTTCGGATGTGCTGTTTGCCTTTGGCAAGGCGGAGCTCAAACCGGAGGGGATGCAGGCACTCGACGCCCTCTACCAGCAGATCGTCGACGTCAAACCCAAGGATGGCAACGCCATGGTGATGGGCTACACCGACCGCATCGGCTCGGATGCCAACAACCAGGCACTGTCGGAGGCCCGTGCAAGCACGGTCGCCAACTTCCTGATTGGCAAAGGGCTGCCCGCCGACAAGGTGAGCATCCAGGGCAACGGCGAGAGCAACCCGGTCACCGGCACCCAGTGTGATGCCATCAAGGCCAGGGCTGCCCTCATCGACTGCCTGGCCCCGGATCGCCGGGTCGAAATCCGGGTCACCGGTGTCAGCAATCCCGCCGAGCCCGCCCCCGCCGAGCAACCGGCACAATAACCTCCTCTTCCTTCACAGCCGTGCACAAAAAAGGGATGCCGAGGCATCCCTTCTCCGTGTCTGTCCCCTTGGGATCAGAAGGAAGTACGACGATAGCGGCGGTACTCGGGGCGCCAGAAGTTCGCCTCGATGGCCTGATCGATCACATCATCGGGGGTCTGCACCGCCTTGCCCTGCAACATGGCGGTCTTGGCCACCATCTTGGCGATGTAGCGGGAGACCTGATGGATGTCCGCCAGATCCGGCAGCAAGGAGCCCTCTTCCCCCTTCACCAGGGGTGAACAATCCGCGAGGGCACGGCTGGCCGACATCAGCATGGCATCGGTCACCCGGTTGGCACCGGAGGCGATCACCCCAAGGCCGATCCCCGGGAAGATGAAGGAGTTGTTGCACTGGGCGATGACGTAGCGCTTGCCCTTGTACTCCACCGGTGCGAACGGGCTGCCGGTGGCGACCAGCACCTGGCCGTCGGTCCAACGAATGAGATCCGCCGGGGTGGCTTCCACCCGGGAAGTGGGGTTGGAGAGCGGGAAGATGATGGGACGGGCACAGTGCTTGTGCATGGTCTTGACCACTTCTTCGGTGAAGAGGCCGGGCTGGCCGGAGACCCCGATCAGGATGTCCGGGCGACCGTGTTCCATCACCTCCAGCAGGGAGATGTTGTCCCCCACCGGCCACTCCTTGATCCGCTCGACCGGCTGGGAGAGCTTGCGCTGGAAGTCGAGCTGGTTGGGGATCTTGTCGGTGATGAGACCGAATCGATCCACCATGAAGACCCGGCCCCGCGCTTCGGCGTCGGTCAGCCCTTCGGCCTTCATTTGCGCCACGATCTGCTCGGCGATGCCGCACCCGGCACTGCCCGCCCCGAGGAAGGCGACCCGCTTCTCGGAGAGCTTGGCACCGGAGGCCTTGCAGGCGGCGATGAGGCTGCCCAGGGTCACCGCGGCGGTCCCCTGAATGTCATCGTTGAAGCAGCACAGCTCATCCTTGTAGCGGTTGAGCAGTGGGGTGGCATTGCCCTGGGCGAAATCCTCGAACTGCAGCAGGATGTCCGGCCAGCGGCGCTTGACCGCCTGGATGAAGGCATCGACGAACTCGTCGTACTCTTCGCCGGAGATGCGCGGATGGCGCCACCCCATGTAGAAGGGGTCGTTCAGCAACTGCTGGTTGTTGGTGCCCACGTCCAGCACCACCGGCAGGCAGTAGGCCGGGGAGATGCCGCCACAGGCGGTGTAGAGGGAGAGCTTGCCGATGGGAATGCCCATGCCGCCGATGCCCTGATCCCCGAGGCCCAGGATGCGTTCGCCATCGGTGACCACGATCACCTTGACGTTCTGCTTGGTGGCGTTTTGCAGCATGTCATCGATCCTGTCCTTGTCCGGATAGGAGATGAAGAGGCCGCGGGCACGACGATAGATGTTGGAGAACTCCTCGCACGCCTTGCCGACCGTCGGGGTGTAGATGACCGGCAGCATTTCGGTGAGGTGATTGTTCAGCAGGCGGTAGAAGAGCGTTTCGTTGGTATCCTGGATATTGCGCAAATAGATGTGCTTGTCCATGTCGTTGCCAAACGCCATGAACTGGCGATAGGCACGCTCTGCCTGCTCTTCGATGGTTTCGATGTTCTGGGGCAGCAGACCTTCCAGGTTGAAGCTGCTGCGTTCTTCGCTGGTGAAGGCGCTGCCCTTGTTGAGCAACGGCGTCTCCAGCAGGGCTGGACCTGCGTAGGGAATGTAGAGGGGACGTTTCTGATTATTATCTTCAAACATGGATCTGTACCTTGACTGTGTGGCCCGTCGATCCTATGGGCTTGAGCCAACAATTTCAAAGGGTTTGCACCTCCCTTGCGAAAGGTTTGCGACCCAGTCGACGAAAGGCCCCCGGAGTCTGACCCGTCAGGTGGCGAAAACGGTTGGCAAAGTTGGCGCCGTCGCTGTATCCGACCCGGGCCGCCAGCTCGGCCAGCGGCCAGTTGGTGTAGAGCAGCAACTGGCGCGCCTTGTTCATGCGAAGCCCGGTGAGCCAGGCCATGGGGCCCATGCCGAACACCTGCTGGCAGAGCCGGTGCAGATGGGGCACCGAGCAGGCCATCTGGTCGGCCAGCAGGGCCACGCTCCAGGGCTCGTCCAGACGTGCCTCCACCCGCCGAAACAGCGCCTGCAGCCTAAGCTCCGGCGTGCCGCGCACCTCCCCCTGCAGGGTTCGCTCCAAGAGCGCCAGCAGCAGGCTCAGCAGCTGGGGCTGGAGTGGCGAACGTATTCCCTCCCCCTGCATCAGGCTGAGCAGGTGGTAGAGCTGCTCCCCCTCCTCCCCCTGCCAGATGCGATGGCCAAGCCGCTGCAGATGCTGCCAGCGAGGCACGTCGTCCAGCAGGATCCAACTGGTATGCCAGGCTTCCCCCACCAGCCTGAGGCCCCCCGGCACGGCGGCCGGGAGAAAGACCAGGGCTCCCGCCGGGATGGGCTGCTCCCCGCCATCGGTGAGCAGGGCGCCCCCCTCGTCATGGCTCACCATCAGGATGTGAAACTCCGGTCGGTTGCGGCGGATAAGGTAGTGCTCCCGTATCGTCGAGAGGCCGGTCAGGAAGACACCCGCCTCCCCAAGCAGAGGCAGCCCTTCGCGCCCCAGCATCCGCTCTTCGCAGGCCGGGGCGATTTCCAGACACTCGCTGATAAATGGCATAGCACCTCAACAGGATAGTTTTGCACAAGAAAGCCGAGAGAGGCTCACAGTGAAGCCTCCCGTTATCACCCCTATCATACCCACGACAAACCCTGATTTTTACCAACCCGGTTAACATAAATGAATTATTGGCAAGCGATTTTAAAACAAACCACCGATCGCGAGTTCATGACGCGACTGTGGCGACTGGCCCTGCCGGTTTCGCTGCAATCCATGATGTTCTCCCTGCTCGGCCTCATCGACATCATGATGGTGAGCCAGCTCGGCACCACGGCTGTGGCGGCGGTCGGCTTGGGCAACCGGGTCTTCTTCTTCAATCTGCTGGTGATAGCGGGGCTCTCGGGCGGGGTCTCGGTGTTGGCGGCACAATATTTCGGCCGTGGCGAGATGGCCGGGGTGCGCCGCTCCCTGGCCCTGGCCCTTGTGGGCGCCCTGGCGGTGAGCCTGCCCTTTGCCCTCGTCTATGTGCTCTCACCGGGCAGCGTGCTGGGGTTTGCCAGCCAGGAGCCCGCGCTGCGCGAGCTGGCCGACGAGTTCCTGATGATCACCGGCGCCACCATCCTCTGCACCGCCGTGGTGGTGCCCCTGGAGTCGGCCCTGCGCTCGGTGGGCAATGCCGCGGCGCCGACCCGCATCGGCATCATCGCCATCATCGCCAACGTCATCCTCAACTATGCCCTCATCTTCGGCCATTTCGGCGCCGAGGCCATGGGAGTAGCCGGCTCCGCCTGGGGCACCACCCTTTCGCGTCTGCTGCAGACCGCGCTGCTGCTTGCCTATGTGTGGCGTGCCGAGCCCCGTCTCATCCCGCGCAAGCAAGACTGGCTCGCCGCCTTCAGGCGCAAGGAGGTGGTGCGCTTCACCCTGATCGCCCTGCCGCTGTTGCTGCACGACGGGCTCTGGGCCTTCGGCATGCTGCTCTACGGCTTCCTCTACGCGCACCTCGGCACCGACGCCCTGGCCATCATGACCACCCTCGGCACGCTGGAGAGCATCCTCATCTCCCTCTTCTTCGGGCTGGCGGTGGCCTGCTCCACCCTGCTCGGTCACCGGCTCGGGGCAGAGGAGTATGACGAGGCCTGGCAACACTCCCAGCTCTTCCTGCTGCTCGCCCCCGTCGGCGCCCTGCTGGTGGGGACCGCCGTCTGGCTGATGCAGGGCAGCCTGCTGCAATGGGTCGGCAACCTGCCGGGCGAGCTGATGACTGAGGCCGGCCAGGTGCTCGCCATCATGTGCCTCGGCATGCTGCTCAAGGTGTTCAACATGGTGGGGATCGTCGGGGTGCTGCGCTCGGGGGGGGACGTCAACTACAGCATCTTCATCGACATCGTCGGCATGTGGTGCATCGGCCTGCCGCTGGCCTGGGTGGCGGTCAGCTTGCTGGGCTGGCCCCTCTCCTGGGTGGTGGCCGTGGTCCTGCTGGAGGAGCTCTCCAAGGTGCTGCTGGTGCAGCGCCGCATTCGCCAGCGCCGCTGGCTGCGCAATCTGGTGCTGGGATAAGGGAAGAGCGCAAAGCGGGAAAATGCGGGGTCATATCAATGACAGAAAATCCCGCTTTGCAGTATGCTGGCCCCCTCTTCAATCAGAGGCGGGGTGCGCCGGCCATGCCGACCCTTGTGCCCTGCCCAGTAGTCGTTTAAGGAGACGAGCATGCAACCACAAAAAGAGCGGATCACCGAGACTGCCCTGCTGGAGATGGCCAACAAGATCATTCGTGAACACGAGGACTTCATCCACGGCATGCGCGCCGACTCGGTGGAGCAGAAGGGGGACATTCTGGTGTTCAAGGGGGAGTTCTTCCTGGCAGAGGACGGCACCCCGACCGGCAAGACCATGGCGGTGTTCAACATGTTCAAGCTGCTGGCCCAGCAGCTCTCCGGCAAATACACCCTGGCCTGACGCCAGCCCCGTCATCACCGGATGCCGCCCTCAGGCGGCATCCGTTTTTGTGCGCCCTGCATCGCCCGCGGGTTTGCCGGCCTCGGCCACCACGCAGTTGCGACCCGCCATCTTGGCCATGTAGAGGCACTCGTCCGCCCGGTTGAGCAGATCCTCCACCCCCTCGCCACGCTGGGCCAGGGTCAGACCGATGCTCACCGTCACCTCCAGCAGCTCGTCGGAGGTGGGGCTTTTCACCAACCTCGCCTCCACCGCGACCCGCAGCCGCTCCGCCACCCGCTTGGCTTGTGCCAGATCCGTGCAACCGGGCAACAGGATGGCAAACTCCTCCCCGCCGTAACGCCCGAGCACCATGCCGGGCTCCAGTTGTTCCGACAGGGTGGCCGCCACCTCCTTGAGCACCGCATCCCCCGCCAGATGGCCGAAGGTATCGTTGATGCGCTTGAAGCGGTCCAGATCCAGCAGCAGCACCGCGAAGGGAGCCTGTTTGCGGATCATGGCGGCCCTCGCCTTCTCGAGCTGCTTCATCAGCAGGCGGCGGTTCATCATGCCGGTCAGCTCGTCCGTGGTGGATTCCCGATAGAGTTGCAGCAGCATGTTGAGCTGGCCGCACTGCACCCAGGCGCTGGCGATGGCAAAGAGCCCCAGCAGCCAGACCTGGTTGAGGGTCTGCACGCTCCAGAGAGGCTGGCCCACCAGCAGCCAGTTGCCCGCCAGCATGGTGGCCAGAATGCCCCCCGCCAGTTGCAGGCTGAGGGAGAGGGGAATGGGGAAGATGGCGAACAGGCTGATGAGCAGATAGGGGAAGGCCATGTAGCCCGCCTGCATCTCCTGATCCGCGCCGAAGCTGTGCAGGCAGATGAGGGAGAAGAGCATCATCACCGCCATCAGGTAGCCCAGCGCCAGCTTCATGCGCTCGCGCTTGAAGTGGATGAGATAGGAAAGGGGGATGAGGGGCGAGAGGGCCAGCAGGCAGAAGATCCTGACCTGGAACAGCGCCTCGAACTGGATGGCTGGCAGGGTCAGCCAGTCCACCAGGGCCCAGCTCGGGAGCCCCGCCATCAGCAGACAGGTGAGCAGCCGCAGCCGCACCGTCATGAAGCCCATCCGGGTCAGGGTAAAATCTTCGGAGTGGGCGCGGGCACTCCAGAACTCCGACAGCTTCAGCATCCAGAGTCTCCATCTTCGAACCGAGGGCTCATTCTACACCGTCCCCATCCTGATGCATCAGCCTCCCTGCCCTTTGTGAGGGATCGGTCTCACACAAACCGGCGGATCTTAATCGCCACAGGAAAACGTTTCAAACCATCGAGAAATAAACGAATTTGCGCTCAATTAGCGCTGGAAAGCGCGATACCAATCACTAAAATAGCGCCCAATTTTCTCCCATCCCCCCACACATTCGAGGTATTTATGGAACAGGCTGCCGCCCCAAGCGCCATCCGAGAGGCCCATCCCCCCAGGCGAGCCCACAGCGAACTGGTCTACGGCATCGAGGATGTCCCCACCCTGCCCCAGACCCTGTTCGCCGCCCTGCAGCATATGCTCGCCATGTTTGTCGCCATCATCACCCCGCCCCTCATCATCGCCAACGCCCTCGGCCTCCCCGCCGCCGACACCCGCTACATCGTCTCCATGTCCCTGGTCATGTCCGGCATCGCCTCCTTCATCCAGACCCGCCGTTTCGGCCCCCTCGGTTCCGGCCTGCTCTCGGTACAGGGCACCAGCTTCAACTTCCTCGGTCCCATCATCGCCTCCGGCCTCGCCCTCAAGCAGGCGGCCATGCCGACCGACGATCTGCTGGGCACCCTGTTCGGCACCATGCTGGCAGCGGCCCTCACCATCGTCGTCATGAGCCGCTTCCTGCACCTGGTCAAACGGATCATCACCCCGCTGGTGACCGGCATCGTGGTATTGCTCATCGGCCTGACTCTCATCAAGGTAGGGCTCATCAGCATGGGGGGCGGCTACGGCGCGCTGGCGGACGGCAGCTTCGCCAGCCACACCAACCTCTTTCTCTCCCTGCTGGTGCTCGGCCTCATCGTGCTGATGCAGCGCAGTCGCAACCCCTGGCTGCGCCTCTCCGCCATCATGATCGCCATGCTGGCGGGCTATGCGGTGGCGCTGCTGCTGGGCAAGGTGGCTGCCCCCACCTTCGACGGCCCCCTGCTGATGGTGCCTGTTCCGCTCCACTACGGGCTCGGCTTTGACTGGCAGCTGTTCGTGCCGCTCGCCATCATCTTCGTGGTGACGGCGCTGGAAGCCATCGGCGACATGACCGCCACCTCCGACATCTCCGGCGAGCCGCTGGAAGGGCCGGTCTACATGGCGCGGATCAAGGGGGGCGTGCTGGCCGACGGTGCCAACTCCATGCTGGCGGCGGTCTTCTCCACCTTCCCCATGTCCACCTTCGCCCAGAACAACGGCGTCATCCAGCTGACCGGGGTGGCCAGCCGCCACGTCGGCCTCTTCATCGCCGCCATGCTGGCCCTGCTCGGCCTGTTCCCGGCGGTGGCGAGCCTGGTGCAACAAATACCTGAACCCGTGCTCGGCGGCGCCACCATCGTCATGTTCGGCACCATCGCCGCCGCCGGGGTGCGCATCATCTCCCGGGAGGAGCTGGACCGCCGCGCCCTGATGATCCTGGCGGTGTCGCTCGCCATGGGCCTCGGAGTGGCCCAGGTACCCGAGGTGCTGCAACACCTGCCGGAGCTGGCCAGGAGCGTGCTCTCCTACGGCGTCGCCACCGGCGGCCTCACCGCCATCCTGCTCAATCTGCTGCTGCCCAGGCGCGCCGCCCCCCGGGCCTGAGGCCCCGCCATCCTTGCACCAAAGCCCCGCCATGCGGCAATGCTGTTCACTTAAGCGGAGCCGCATTGCGATTTACCGGAAAACGGGTCTTTGATATCTTCACCGCCCTGGGTCTCGATGGCCTGGGGCGTTTTTCTATGAACATGACGCCTATGCAGCCCCGCAACTCCGCCAACCTCCGTGGCGTATGGGCTGGCGATAACGCGCCCGCCATCACTGCCATCTGGTTCGCGATGAACTGACAGGCAAACTTAAAGCTCACCTCATTGGGCGCTCGCTGATGGGCTACGGCGGCCTGGCTGGCCTCCCGCCTGACCAGATTGTATCCAAGCAGCAATCCCCACAGCTCCTGATAGACCAAGTCCACTTTCTTGCTTCTCAGCGTGATGGCGTTGTGCTGCATCGCGCTTTTGATATCCCGGTATCCCAGCTCGATTTCCCAGCGCTCGTGGTACAGGGTCGCCACCTGAGCTGCACTGAATCGCGCCACGGGCAGGGAGGTAAAGACCGTTTTCTCCTTGCCTGCCACCTCATAGGTCACTGCGCGAACTTGCCAGTGTGTCGGCAACGCCGGGTTTTTCTTGCTAGCCTGAGGCGAGACCGTCATTTGCAACAGACGGTCACCGTCGCCATAGCGCTCAAGTTCCGTGTATACCAGCCCCTTGCGTTCCGGGATGAGCCAGTGACGGTCGGTGTCTTCGGCCTGAATACGCAGCAACAGGTCGGCACCGAAGAAGCCTTTATCCAGCAGGGTCACTGACTTGTCCGGCAATGAGTGAATGAACTCGCTGGCCAGGGGGATTTCCCCTTTGCGGTACGGGCTGATGGCCGCGTTGGCAATGACATGCGAGCGGACATTCATGAGCGTGACCAACCGCAGCATCGGGTAGGGTGTCTGCCGGTTGGTTGAGGTGTTACCCGAGCCGAAATGTGCTCTGAGTTCAGGCATATCCTGGGTTCGGAACAGGGCCCCATCGATGGCAAAGACCTGTAAACCGTGCCAATGGTCTTCAGGATAACGTTCCCGCCCCCACACATCGGCGCACTGTTTGAACAGCCACTCGAGCGGCTGTTTGCCGAGTCGCTGACGGGCCTGAGACAGGGCACTGTCCGCGAGCAAGGCATCATTGGCCAACCCTTCTGCACAGATGTTGAGGCGCCGAGCGACCTCGGAGATGGGCTCATTGCGGAAAAAGGCCATCCCCACGACGAGCCACAAGACCATATCAGAAGGTAAGCGGCGTCGGCGGATAGTGGCCTTTTCAGACAAGGCGGCAGCGGCAGTAATCCATTCGTCGGGAATATGGTCGGCAAAAATGGCCAGCCGAGCCAGCATGTCGCCAGATGCCTCAACAACATCGTTCAGATCGTTTGCAATAGACATAAAAAATCCGGAACTAGTGATTGGTTCCGGATTGTCCTACAGCAGAAGGATCGGTCAATGGATCCTTAACTGATCAGCATTGCCGCCATGCGGGGCTTTACCTTGTTTGCCCCCGCGCGTACTGTGCTTGGCAGCCTCTGCCTAAGGATGCCTTTCATGCCTTATACCCTGCTGCCCCCGCCGCCCGCCCACCAGACACCCGACCAGATCCTGGCCGAGGAGCAGCGCTGGCTGCGGGAGTGCGCCGATGACGGCGAGCCCAGGGCCCTCCTCTGGCAGGGCCCCCAATGCCTCATCGTCACCCGCAAGGACACCCGTTTGCCCCGCTACCAGGCCGCCTGCGAGCAGCTTGCCGCCGAGGGCTGGCCGGTGTTCGTGCGCGACAGCGGCGGCACCGCCGTGCCCCACGGCGCCGGCATCCTCAACCTCTCCCTCATGCTGCCCCGCACCACCACGGATCTGGCCCACTACTACCGGCTGCTGGGGGCGCCCCTGCTCGCCCTGCTGGAGGAATACGGTCTTGCGGGCAGCTACGACTTCGTACCCGGCTCGTTTTGCGACGGCCAGTACAACCTGGTGATCGGGGGGCGCAAGGTGACCGGCACCGCCCAGCGCTGGCTGGCGCCGGGCCGGGATCACGACGGCGCCGTGCTGGCCCAGGCCATGCTGCTGGTGGCGGGGGATGTGGACGAGGGCACCCGGATGGCGAGCCGCTTCTACGAACTGGCCGGGGGCGAGCTGCGCTTTGCTCCGGGCACCTCCACCACCCTGGCCCACGCCATTGGCTGGCAGGGGGATGAGGCGGCCCTGGTGAGCCGGGTGAGCAGTGCGCTGGCGCAGCGGCTTTCCGGAGATATTCCCTCCCCCTGACCCCCTGGGGGCAACAAGCGCTGCCATTCATTGCGTAAAATGCAAAAAAGCCACGATGAGCGTCGTGGCTTTTGCGTGTTTCGCACAGATATTATCAGAAGATCCGGGATCAAGCCCCGGATTTTGCCATCCCAGCCCGGATCCCGGTTGACGCCATGGACAGGGGCCCGGTGACAGGGCCGCCCGCAGGCCCGCTTCTCATCAGGCCGTCTGCGGCTCGGGCTCGGATTCCGTATCCCGGTCCCGACTGAAGTAGGCGCGGGTCTCGGCAATCACCACGTGGCGCAGGCCGATGAGGCCGATGAGGTTGGGCACCGCCATCAGGCCGTTGACGATGTCCGCCAAGAGCCAGATCAGGTCCAGATGGAGGAAGGCACCGCTCGCCACCAGCACCAGATAGATGAGGCGGTAGGGTTTGATCGCCTTCACCCCGAACAGGTACTCGGTGCAGCGCTCGCCGTAGTAGTTCCAGCCAAGGATGGTGGTAAAGGCGAAGAACAGGAGGCCGATGCTCACCAGATACTGGCCCACATGGGCATCCAGCCCCTGGGCAAAGGCCTGACTGGTCATGGCCGCACCGCTTGCATCGCCGCTCCACACCCCGGTCACCACCAGCGTCAGGCCGGTCATGGTACAGATGATGAGGGTGTCGATGAAGGTGCCGGTCATGGAGACCAGCCCCTGCTCCACGCAGGAATCGGTCTTGGCCGCCGCCGCCGCGATGGGGGCCGAGCCCAGACCCGACTCGTTGGAGAAGACCCCGCGCGCCACCCCGGACTGGATCGCCAGCATGATGCCGGCACCGACGAAACCGCCGGTGGCCGCATGGCCGGTGAAGGCGCTTCCGATCACCAGCATGACCGCATCGGGCAGGGCGCCTGCATTGTTCACCAGCACCCCGGCACAGGCGACGATGTAGAAGATGGCCATGAAGGGCACCACCTTGCTCGACACACTGGAGATGGACTGGATACCCCCCAGGGTCACCAGCGCCACGATCAGGGTCAGCACCACGGCGGTCACTTCACGGGGTACCGAGAAGGAGAGGCTCATGGCATCACTGATGGCGTTGACCTGGGGGAAGGTACCGATGCCGAAGAAGGCAACGCCGATGCCGAACAGGGCAAACAGCTTGGCGAGCGGCCTGGAGCCGAGCCCCTTCTCCAGATAGTACATGGGGCCACCCGCCATCTGGCCGTTGGCGTCCTGCTGGCGATATTTCACCGCCAACAGGCACTCGGCATACTTGGTGGCCATGCCGAACAGGGCGGCCATCCACATCCAGAACAGGGCGCCCGGGCCGCCGAGCTTGATGGCGGTGGCGACCCCGACGATGTTGCCGGTGCCGATGGTGGCGGAGAGGGCGGTGCACAGGGCACCAAAGCTGGAGACATCCCCCTGCTTGCCCTGCCCCTGATCGCGGCCAAAGACCAGCTTGAGGGCCAGCGGCAAACGCACGATCTGAAGCAGACCCAGACGCAGGGTGAGATAGATACCGGTCCCGACCAGCAGGATCAGCAGGGGGGGACCCCAGATAAAGCTATCGATGGCGGCGAGCGCCGATTGAATTGATGACATGCATCCTCCTTAAAAAACAACGATTAAGGAGGAGAAGGATGATCTTCCCATAGGTGTCGCGATCGGCCAGAGGCGATCGGATGCGGGCCAAAAACGTGTTCACACTCTTGCTGCGAGGCCGTGATCAAGGCTCATGCGCTGCTCGAAAGCCTCATGTATTTACATACACTCCGGTTCCTGCGCTGCTCTTTACCTTGCTGACGACCTCTCGTTACAGACCGTGAACAGTTTCAAGCTCAGGTACAACCATCCCATCCCCTCTGTCCTTTTGCCTGAGAGTTTCCGGCGCCAGATTGCGATGCAATCACGGTGCCTTGCTCCTTCGGCGCCCGATTCAACGGGTCTCTCCAGAGTATCGTCCAGTAGCAGTCCACACCGGTTGCCCGGTACCTGAAAGATTCACTTCTTCGGTGGATGGTTGCCCATCGCTCTCCTGCTACCTTCATCCGAACTAGTTTGGATCAGGAAGCGGGCATGGTAATCCAAAAAATGTGAGCTGTCTCGCACTCCCTGGCCCCGGCGTCCCCTTTTTACCTGGCCGCAACCCCCAGGCCTGATGTTATTAGTTCGTTAACTATCAACAGCTTATCAAGCTCCCTTAGGGGGTGCTCCCCATCACGGCCCTGATCGCTTCCCGTATCAAGAGCCTGTTTCGTCTCGACCAGAAAAACTTGCCGACATATCCAATCAAAATGCTTGCACACAAACTCAATAAGCCGATAATCCCGCGCATAACTAAGCACTTTGCAAGGGAGTTATGCAATGTGCCTGGTGGGTCCCTCCGGACCGCTCGCCTGAGCCGGCCGTCGCCGGTTCAATCGCATATGGCTTGGGCATATCACGCCCCCTAAGGACTATCAAAAGAGAATGAACGAGACCCTGGTCGCACAAGATTACCGTCAGTTGGTTGAACAATTCGGCTCCCCCCTGCTGCTGCTCGACAAGGCAGCCGTCCGCAAACAGTATCGGGCCCTGGCGGCCGCCCTGCCCGATGTGCGCTTGCATTATGCACTCAAGCCCCTGCCCCACGAGGCGGTGGTCTCTGTCTTGAAGGAAGAGGGGGCCTGTTTCGATCTGGCCACCAATGGCGAAGTGGATCTGGTGCGCAGCCAAGGGGTTCGCCCGGGACGCTGCATCCATACCCATCCCATCAAGCGTGACAGCGACATCCGTTATGCCCTGGAATTCGGCTGCACCGTGTTTGTCTATGACAACCCGCTGGAGCTGGAAAAGTTCCTGCCCTACAAGGATGAAGTGAAACTGCTGCTGCGGGTCAGCTTCCCCAACCCCGAGACCAAGGTCGATCTTTCCAAGAAGTTCGGCTGCACCCCGGAGCAGGCACTGCCGTTGCTGCAACTGGCCCAGGCCAAGGGGATCAAGGTGATGGGGCTGTCGTTCCACGTCGGCTCCCAGGTGCCCCACGCCCGTCGCCACGTGCAGGCCATCGACGCCTGCCGCGAGATCATGGAGCAGGCCTGGGAGCTAGGGCTCAAGCCCTGGGTGCTGGATATCGGCGGCGGCTTCCCGGTGGACTATGACGGCGGCGAGTTCGACATCGACGGTTTCTGCGCCCCGATCCGCGAGGCCCTGGCCAAGCTGCCCGCCACGGTGCAGAAGATTGCCGAGCCGGGCCGCTTCATCAGCGCGCCGGCCATGACCTCGGTTTCCAGCGTGATGGGCAAGGCCCACCGCGGCGACAAGATCTGGTACTACCTGGATGACGGTCTCTACGGCAGCTACAACGGCCAGCTCTACGACCACGTCACCTACCCGGTGAGCACGCCCTATGCCCACGGCGAACTGCACAATGCGGTGCTCTCCGGCCCCACCTGCGACAGCGTGGACGTCATCCGCGACAGCATCATGCTGCCGGATCTCGAGATCGGCGAGCTGGTGGTGGGTCGGGTGATGGGGGCCTACACCTGGGCCTCCGCCTCCACCTTCAACTTCTTCCCCAAGGCGAGCATCCTGATCCTGGACAGCGCCCAGAAGCAGAAGCTGGTTGCCGTGGCCTGAGACCAGGACCCGCGCACAAAAAAGAGGGGACGCCGCGGCGTCCCCTCTTTCATTTCATCACCAGACTAGATGAACTGGCTGGTCAGCAGCCAGCCGGTGTAGGCGACGAAGCAGGCGAGCAGCACGCCCCCCTCCAGCCGGTTGATGCGCCCCTGCCCCTTGCGGCCCAGACACATCACCAGCAGCAACAGGGTAAGCCCCATCATGATGCTCCAGTCGCGGGAAAGCACTTCGGGCGCCACCTCGAGCGGGTGGATGCCGGCGGCGATGCCCACCACGGCCAGGGTGTTGAACAAGTTGGAACCCAGCACGTTGCCAAGGGCCAGATCGTGCTCGTTCTTGCGGATGGCGATGAGGGACGATGCCAGCTCCGGCAGGGAGGTCCCCACCGCGACTATGGTCAGGCCAATCACCAGATCGCTGATGCCAAAGCCCTGGGCGATGGTCACCGCCCCCCACACCAGCAGACGGGAAGCCCCGATCAGCAGCACCAGGCCAATGATGAGCCAGAGGATGGCGCTCTTGAGAGACATGCCCTCGGAGACGATGTCCTCCTCGGTATCTGTATCCAGCGCATCCCCCTTGCCGTTCATGCCGGCCCAGATGGACCAGCCCATCAGCACTGCGAACACGGCCCCCAGAATGGCGGCATCCATCCGGCCCAGATTGCCATCGATGAGCAGGGCGCCGGAGAGCAGGGTGATGCCGAGCAGGATGGGGATCTCCTTGCGCACCACCTGGGAGGCGACGGCGATGGGGCTGATCAGGGCGGTCAGACCCAGGATCAGGGCAATATTGGTGATGTTGGAACCATAGGCATTGCCGAGCGCGAGCCCGGGATTGCCCTGGGAGGCCGCCAGCGCGGAGACCACCATCTCGGGGGCCGAGGTACCAAAACCGATGATCACCATGCCGATCAGCAGCGGCGGCATACCGGCGTAACGGGCGGTGGCGGCGGCGCCGTCCACGAACTTGTCGGCACTCCAGACCAGCAACGCCAGTCCGGCAATCAGGGCAACAAAAGCCAGGGTCATATTGTTCTATCTCATCCACGGCAAACACGAGAGCCAGGCAAGTTGCCTGGCTCCATCCAAACGCGGCCTCAGTGTAACGGGGCCGCTTGCTATTTCAAGGTGTAATCAAACACCGATTAATCTTTCACAGCACCGCCAGCAGGCTCTGGGCATCCGACACCTCGAACTTGCCTGGCGCCTCCACGAAGAGCCGCTCCACCACACCATCGTTGGCGATGAGGGCGAAACGCTGGGCCCGCACGCCCCCGAAGGCCCCGGTCTCCTTGGCCAGACCCAGTGCCCGGGTCCAGCTGCCGTCACCGTCCGCCATCATGGTGATGGCAGAGGCGTTCTGGGCCTCTTGCCACGCCTTCATCACGAAGGCGTCGTTGACCGACAGACAGCACAGTTCCACCCCCTTGGCCCTGAACTGATCGGCCAGCACCACATAACCCGGCAGGTGAGCGTTGGAGCAGGTGGGGGTGAAGGCGCCGGGCACCGCAAAGAGCACCACCCGCTTGCCGGCAAACAGGGCCTGGGTATCCTTCACCTGCTTGCCCTCGGCGGTGATAAAGGTAAATTCCCCTGCGGGCAGGGATTGACCGACCGTGATCATGATGACACATCCTTCTGTGGTTCAAAGAGGCCCAGTCTACCCCATTCCACTAGAAGGCGAAGGGGTCCATCGAGCAGCAACCAAGCGATCGGGGAGCGAACGCCTGTCGCCCCTATTTCTGGCCTGATGGCAGGCGCCTTGCCTGCCAGGTGGCGATGGCGAGCAGGGAGTCAGGCGTGAACTCGTCCGCCCGATCGGCTATCTCGCCCAGGCTCATCCAGTGCACCTCGCTCACCTCTTCGGCCTGCAGTTGCAGCGGCCCCTGATAGTGACAGCTGAACAGGCCGCCCCAGACCCGGTAGCGGCTGCCGCTCGCCTCCCCTTCGGCATAGAAGGTGCCGTAATCCTGCAGGGGCACGTCGCGGATCCCCAGCTCCTCGGCCAGCTCCCGCCGGGCGGAAAGGGCCATGGCCTCCCCCGTGGTCACCACGCCACCGGCGCAGGCATCCAGCATGCCGGGGCAAAAATCCTTGCTCGGGGTGCGCCGCTGCACCAGGATGCGCTCACCCTCATCCAGCACCAGGATGTAGCTGGCACGATGACGCAGGTTTTCCTGACGCACCCTGGCGCGCTCAGCCACCCCGATCACCCTGTCCTGCTCGTCTACTATGTCCACCCACTCCACGTGCGGCACCTTTGTCATGTCTGCAATGGCCGCAGTATATCGGGCCCCGGACCCGGACTCTCACTACTTTTTCAACGCCGGGGCTGCACGCCAGCCGATCACAAGACAGATTCATACAAATCTTTATCAAGTGTCACATCAGTGTCACGGTCCGTCGGCATAGTGTGCCTTGTCCAAACAACAGGGTCTCTTGCCATGAAGGTGTTCAAGCAGTGGTCTCCCCGTCGAATTGCTCGCTATATCAAGAGCTTCCATCATGGAAGTTTCATGGTTGAAGCACTGGGGCGGTTTGAGTTTCAAGGGGGGATCATCGATGTGAAGCCGTTGAGCTGTCATCAGGCGCTGAGCCTGGCCCGGCAGATCAACTTGGCCGTGCGCGATCTGCGCACCACCCCCCTGTTGCCGGGCTGACATACTCCTTTCTGTCTGTCGTCGACTTCCATGTACACATTTGCCCGCCGCTCATTCGAGCGTGCGGGCTGTTTTTCTGAAGGTTGTGCCCTGCCTCAGTGCTGCAGGATCTGGGAGAGGAAGAGCTTGGTCCGATCGGACTGGGGGTTGTCAAAGAACTGATCCGGCACGTTCTCTTCGATGATTTGCCCCCGGTCCATGAAGATCACCCTGTCCGCCACCTGCTTGGCAAACCCCATCTCGTGGGTGACGCAGAGCATGGTCATCCCCTCGTGGGCCAGCTCCACCATCACATCCAGCACCTCCCGCACCATCTCGGGATCCAGCGCAGACGTCGGCTCGTCAAACAGCATGACCTGGGGATTCATGCACAGACTGCGGGCGATGGCGACCCGCTGCTGCTGGCCACCGGAGAGCTGCCCCGGATACTTGAGCGCCTGTTCGGGGATCCGCACCCGGCGCAGGAAGTTCATGGCGATCTCCTCGGCCTCCTTGCGCGGCAACTGCTTGACCCAGATGGGCGCCAGGCAACAGTTCTCCAGCACGGTCAGATGGGGGAAGAGGTTGAAGTGCTGGAACACCATGCCCACCTCCCGGCGCACCGTCTCGATGTTCTTGAGATCGGAGGTCAGGGCCGTGCCCTTGACCAGGATGTCTCCGCTCTGGTGCTCTTCCAGCCGGTTGATGCAGCGGATCATGGTGGACTTGCCCGACCCCGATGGTCCACAGATGACGATCTTCTCCCCTCTGCCCACCTGCAGGTTGATGTTGCGCAGCACGTGAAACTCACCGTACCACTTGTTGACCTCTTTCAGTTCGACAACTGCGTCCGTTTTCATATCAGAACGACTCCTAATGCTTGTGACCCGTGTTGAGTTTGCGCTCCAGATAGATGGAGTAGCGGGACATGCCAAAACAGAACATCCAGAAGATCATGGCGATAAAGACATAAGCTTCGGTGGAATACCCCAGCCAGGCCGGATCCGCCAGGGCCACCTTGGAGATGGCCAGCAGATCGAACAGCCCGATGATCAGCACCAGGCTGGTGTCCTTGAACAGGGAAATAAAGGTGTTCACCAGGGAAGGAATGGTGATCTTGAGGGCCTGGGGCATGATGATGAGACCCATCACCTTCCAGTAGGAAAGCCCCAGGGCATCCCCCGCCTCATATTGCCCCTTGGGGATCGCCTGCAGCCCCCCTCTCACCACCTCGGCCACATAGGCCGCCTGGAACAGGATGATGCCGATGAGCGCCCGCAGCAGCTTGTCGAGCTCCACCTCGGTACTCATGAACAGTGGCAGCATCACGGACGCCATGAAGAGCACAGTAATGAGCGGCACCGCCCGCCAGAACTCGATGTAGACGGTACAGAGGCTGGAGATGACCGGCATGTGGGAGCGACGCCCCAGTGCCAGCAGGATGCCGAACGGCAGTGCGACCACTATGCCCACCACCGCCAGCACCAGGGTGAGCATCAGCCCGCCCCAGCGGTTCGTTTCCACCACCTCCAGCCCCGCTCCCCCATGGATGAGGAAGAAGGCGATGACAGGGAACACCAGCAGGGTGAAGAGCGCCAGCCACCCCTTGCGCGGGGTCTTTGGCCAGATGAGCAAGGCCAGCAGCGCCGCCAGACCGGCGAAGGTCAGGTTGATGCGCCAGTACTGATCAGCCGGGTAGAAGCCATAGAGATACTGCCCCAGCCGGCTTTCGATGAAGATCCAGCAGGCACCGCCCTGGACGCAGGCCTCGCGGCTGCTCCCCTGCCAGGTGGCCGAGAACAGCGCCCAGTCCAGTGCAGACCAGATGAGTGGCAGCAACAGATAGGCCAGCACCAGAGTCAGCAGGCCGTTCCACCAGTTGGGGAAGAGGTTCTGCCTGATCCAGGCGAGCGGCCCCCGACGGTGGTTGGGAGGCGGCAGCGCCTCCTGCAATTCATTCACGAACATGACAGCTCCCTAGCGCTCAACCAGCGTCATTCTGCGGTTGTAGATGTTCATCAGCACCGAGGTGGTGATACTGATGACGAGATAGACCCCCATGGTCATGGCGATGACCTCGATGGCCTGCCCTGTCTGGTTGAGAGTCGTCCCCATGAACACCGAGACCAGATCCGGGTAGCCGATGGCGGTCGCCAGGGAGGAGTTCTTGGTGAGGTTCAGATACTGGCTGGTCAAGGGAGGAATGATGACCCGCATGGCCTGGGGAATGATCACCAGCCGCAGCGTCTTGGTGGGCGAGAGCCCGAGGGCGGAAGCCGCCTCCGTCTGCCCCTTGCTGATGGCCAGGATGCCGGATCGCACTATCTCGGCGATGAAGGCCGCCGTATAGATGGTGAGCGCCAGCAAGAGGGCCGCGAGCTCCGGCAGCACCGTCAGCCCCCCCCGGAAGTTGAACCCCTGCAACGCAGGCACGCTCCAGCTGAGCGGGCTGCCCGCCAGCAGGAAGGTGATCCCCGGGAGCAGCATGACCAGGGCGGCCACACAGCGCCAGAACGGGAAGATCCTGCCGGTCAGGGCCTGACGGCGGCGAGCCCAGCGGCCCAGCCCCCAGCTCAGCAGCACCGCGAGCACCAGTGCCCAGAGCACGTAGCCGAATCCCTCTTCGAACAGGGGCTTGGGCAGATAGAAGCCCCGCACGTTGAGGAAGGCGAGCCCGCCTATATCCACGCTCTGACGCGGGGAAGGCAGGGTACGCAGCACCGAGAAGTACCAGAAGAAGATCTGCAGCAGCAGCGGGATGTTGCGAAACGTCTCTATGTAGACGGCCGCTATCTTGGCCACCAGCCAGTTGCGCGACAGGCGCGCGACCCCGAGTGCGAACCCGAGCAGGGTGGCAAACAGGATGCCGAGCATGGAGACCAGCAGGGTGTTGAGCAGGCCCACCACGAAGGTGCGACCGAAGGTATAGGTCTCGTCGTAGGGGATGAGGCTCTGCAAGATGCCGAAACCGGCCGTATTGCCCAGAAAATCAAAGCCTGTAGTGATACCACGGGTGGCCAGATTGGTCAGGGCATTGTTGACGATGTAGAACAGGAACCCGATAACCGCCGCGATGGCCAGGCACTGGAAGAGCAGCGCCCGCACCTTGGCGTCATACCACCAGCGGCCCTGTTCTTTCCTATGGTTTGATGCGTGTAACGCCATGAGGATGACTCCGACAAAGCCAGGGAAAACATGGGGGGCCAGGCCCCCCGGTGACTGTCGACTCAGCGGATGGGTGGCGCGTACATCAGACCGCCCTTGTTCCAGAGGGCATTGATGCCGCGATCAATCTTGAGGGGGGAGCCGGCACCGACGTTGCGATCGAAGGATTCACCGTAGTTGCCGACCTGTTTGACGATGTTGTAGGCCCATTTGTCATCCAGCCCCAGCACAGTCCCTTTGGGCTCTTCCAGCCCCAGCAGGCGACGGATGTCAGGGTTGGTGGACTTGAGCATCTCGTCCACGTTGGCAGAGGTGACCCCGGCCTCCTCGGCATTGAGCATGGCATTGAGGCTCCAGCGCACCACCTTGAACCACTGATCGTCACCCTGACGCACGGCTGGGCCCAGCGGCTCCTTGGAGATGACCTCCGGCAGCACCACAGCTTCCTCTGGCTTGGTGAGCTTGATCTTGAGGGCATAGAGCTGGGACTGATCCGAGGTCAGCACGTCACAGCGGCCAGCTTCGAAGCCCTTGACGGTCTGATCCGAGGTATCGAACACCACTGGGGTGTACTTCATGCCGCCATTGGCGCGGAAATAGTCAGCCAGGTTGAGCTCGGTGGTGGTGCCGGACTGGATACAGACGGCGGCACCGTCAAGCTCCTTGGCGCTCTTGACCCCGAGGGACTGCTTGACCAGGAACCCCTGCCCGTCGTAGTAGTTCACCCCGGCGAACGTGAGGCCCAGCGACCCATCCCGGGTCAGGGTCCAGGTGGTATTGCGCGAGAGCAGATCCACTTCCCCGGACTGCAGGGCGGTAAAGCGCTCCTTGGCGGTGAGGGAGACATACTTGACCTTGCTGGCGTCCCCCAGTACCGCGGCGGCCACGGCGCGGCACACGTCCACGTCGAGCCCGGTCCAGGTTCCCTTGGCATCCGGGTTGGAGAACCCGGGCAAGCCGTCACCGACCCCGCACTGCACGAATCCCTTCTTCTTGACGGCATCCAGCGTACCGTCCGCCCACGCATTGGCTGCCATCAGCGACAGCGCCATCACCATACCTGCCTTGTGTATCTGCTTCATGTCACTCTTCCCTGTGGTTTGATTCGAACAGGCATCAAAATCTAGCGAGATGCCATCGTTTCCCTGCTTTTTGGCAGCTTATCCAGCCGCAGAAAAACCTGTCAATCGGTGCAATCCGGCCCAACCATGGTGCAACAGAACAAAATATCTAAACGGGGGAATATGCACTCTCAGAATCAAAAGTAGACCCTTATTTGCCAAATAGCCTGCTGCTTAAAACCCTTCTTGGCATGAGGATTATTTTTCAAAAATAAATCGGCTGCACCGCATTGGGGCAGCCATTTCTGCTGACAACTGACTCATCAGATTCAGTTTTATGCCAAAAGCACCAGAGTGAGGCAGCATGACTCCATATGGAAAAATGGCGATAACAGGCAGGGAAAAGCAACAGAAAAAGAGGTAAAAGGCGGGGAAATGGCGACCTCATCTCCCGCAGGCTGGGCTTCAGAAAACCAGGAGGTCATCCTCCCCGTGGACCATCCGCAATGTCGGTGATGACTCCGTTTTCGACGGTGACAAACTGCATGAATTCCCGCTTGCCGAAGTTGTAGGTCCAGCGCTCGGCATACTTGACCGTCACTCTCGCCCCGAAGCCGTTCTCCTCGAAGCGGGTGAGATCTTCCTTGAGCATCGGCTGGCCGCAGCGAACCAGCAGCTCTGCCGTGGTGTCTCCCTCGGTCAGCAAGGCGTTCTTGCAACGCAGGGTACCTGCCTGCACAGGCAAGGCCGCCACCAGCAACAACCACAGAACAGGTTTCATTTTGCACTCCATTTGAACAGTATGGCTCCCAGCGAGATGCACACCAGGGCGAACACCATGACCTGACCCAGAGGGCCTGCCACCTCCTGCCATCCCGCCCCTTCCAGCATCACGGCGCGGGCTGCTTCGATGATCTGGCTGAGGGGCAGCCTGGCCGCAAGCTGCTGCAGCCAGGCGGGCGCGCCTTCCAGCGAGAACCAGACACCGGATAAAAACATCATGGGCAAGCTGATGAGATTGAGCAAACCGCTCGCCAGCTCCTCGTTCTGCAGGCGAGCGGCGATGAGCAGGCCAAGGGAGGCCATGGCCGTTCCTCCCGCCAGGGCGATCACCAGCAGCAGCCACCCCGACCCGATGAGGGGCACATCCAGCAGCCAGTAGGCCGCGCAGAAGACCAGCAGGCTCACCACCAGGGTGATCAGCACCCGTGACAGCAACTGGGCGAAGAGAAACTCCAGCGCGCCGAGCGGCGTGGCTCGCAGCCGTTTCAGCACCCCGTTCTTGCGATAACGCACGATGACAAACCCGACCCCGAACAGGCCGGAGAACATCAGGTTCATGCCGATCACCCCGGGCAGCAGCCAGTCGCCGTAGCGGATGGCGCGCCCGCTCAGGGACTCTCTTTGCAAGGGCTCCTGCACCGCCTGGCGCAGCAGATACTCGGCCATGGCCCCCTGAGGGGCGTCCGGGTTTATCCAGTAACGCCCCCCGGCGGGTGAGAGCAGCAGGTCCAGCTGATGGTGACGGACCTTGAGCTGGCCTCTCGACGCCTCGTCATAGGGGATGATCTTGAGCAGCGGCACGGCGCGCAGCGGGGCATAGGTTGCGGGCAGTTCCCCCACCACCCCGATCTGCACCAGCGGTTTGGGCGGGCCGGAGAAGATGAGGGAGAAGCCGATGACCAGCAGGAGCGGGAAAAGCAGGTTCCACACCAGGGCCGCGCGATCGCGCACGAACTCGAGGGTGCGGGCATAGAAGAGCGCCCCGATGCGGTTGAGGGATCCCTTCATCGTCCACTCCCGGGATTGCATGTCGGCAAGGCGTACCACAGCCCGGAGGCCACGGTCAGACAGAACTCGGTCATCCCTCTCATGCGCCGCTCCGCAGGCTGTGGCCGGTCAGGTTCAGGAAGAGATCTTCCAGATTGGGGGAGCGCACCTGCATGCCGGTGAGCGGCACACCAAGATCCAGCAAGGCTGGCAGCAGGGTCGCCACGTCGGAGCAACAGAGCTCCACCTGATCGCCGACCGGACGCAGGGGATAGCCGAGCCCAGCCAGGGCCGGGTGCCCCCCAAGGCGCACCAGTACGCCGTCGAAGTGTTGAGCCAGCAGGGCAGCCGGCGTATCCAGACTGAGCAGGTGGCCGTGATCGACGATGGCAATCAGATCGCACAGCTGCTGCGCTTCGTCCATGTAGTGGGTGGTGAGCACCACCGTCTTGCCCTGGGCCTTGATCGCCTCTATTCGCTGCCAGAAGTGGTGGCGCGCCTGGGGATCCAGTCCTGTGGTGGGCTCATCCAGAAACAGCAGTTCGGGATCCCCGAGCAGGGCCAGAGCCAGCAGCAGGCGCTGACGCTGGCCCCCCGAGAGCTTGCGACTGTCCCTGTCAATGAACTCGCCCAAGGCGCACAGATCGATTAGCAGCTCCCGTGGCAAGGGATTGGGGTAGAGGCTGGCGAACAGGCGCAGGGTATCGCGCACCGTCAGGAAATCCTGCAGCGCCGTGTGCTGGAACTGGATGCCGATGCGGGAGCAATAATCCGGGCCGCGCGGGGCGCCGTGAAACAGGATCCGGCCGCTGTCCGGGGTGAGGATCCCCTCCAGCAGCTCTATGGTCGTGGTCTTGCCCGCCCCGTTCGGGCCGAGCAGGCCGAAGCAGCTGCCGGCGGGAATGGCAAAACTGAGCCCGTCCACCGCCTTGACGCCGGGGAAGTGCTTGACGAGATCGACGACCTCGATGATGGCTGCCATGGCGTGTCTCCCTCACATGGCCGGAATGGACGACGCTCTGACTATATCCAAATCCCCGCCGAAGGCACATGGCCCGTTTGGGCGGTCCAAAAACAAACGGCGACCTCAGGGTCGCCGTTTGCATCACGCCAGCCGGATCACAGGATGTCCAGCAGCTCCACTTCGAATACCAGAGCAGAGTATGGCGGGATGGAGCCGGCACCACGGGCACCGTAGGCCAGATCCTGCGGAATGTAGAGCTTCCACTTGGAGCCAACCGGCATCATCTGCAGCGCTTCCACCCAACCGGCGATCACGCCGGTCACCGGGAACTCGGCCGGTTGGCCGCGAGCAACGGAGCTGTCGAACACGCCACCGTGGGTGAAGGTACCGTGGTAGTGCACGCGCACGGACTGACCGGCAACCGGCACGGCGCCATTGCCTTCGACCATGACTTCATATTGCAGACCGGAGTCGGTGGTCTTCACTTCGGCGCGCTTGGCGTTGTCGGCCAGGAAGGCTTCGCCTTCGGCGGCAGCGGCCTTGGCGGCAGCTTCCTGCTCTTCCTGCATGCGGGCGGTGATGACCTGGAAGGCATCGTTGATATCGTCACGGCTGACCGCGAACTCTAGGCCGTTCAGGGCATCTGCCAGACCTTGTTGCAGGGCCGGGATATCCAGACCGGCGAAGGCTTGCTGAGCCAGTTGGTCGCCCATGTTGCGGCCGATGCCGTAGCTGGCCTTCTGTTCGATAGAGTCGTATTGGGACATTGAGAGGTTGCTCCGGGTCCTGATGGTAAAAGAGACGGGATGATAACAGACTTTTTTGCACCGTGCTGCCAAGACGCCTCTCAATTGCCCGCCGGTGGGAGACGCCTCACATCGGCCCCCTCATCCCCGCCCCTTCTCCCGCAAGGGGAGAAGGGAGCAAAACAGAGCACCATGCCGCCGCACGGCCTGTATCAGGCCCTGTCCAGCAACGCCCGCACCGCCGCCACCTTGGCGCCGTCGGTGATGTTGACCCGGCCGTCGTCCGAGGTGCCCATGTTCACACCATGGGGCACCATGCCGCCGCGCCAGCCCATGCCGGACATGTGCACTTCATTGACGCCGGTGAATTCGATGATGGTGCGCACGTTGTCGGCGTTGACCCCGGCCCCCGGCATCAGGCTGGCCCGTCCCGCCAGCGCCTGGTGCATGGCCTGCAGGGTTTCGAGCCCCGCCAGCGCGGTCGGCGCATGGCCGGAGCTCAGAATGCGCTCGCAACCCGCCGCGACGATCGTCTCGAGATCCAGCCGCCAGTCGGAGGAGAGATCGATGGCCCGATGGAAGGTGACGCCGAGCGGCCCCGCCGCCTCGACCAGTTGCCGGAGCTTGCCTTCGGGTACCCGTCCATCTTCATCCAGCAGACCGACCACCACCCCTTGCAGGCCGGCGGCACGTGCGGCGGCGATATCCTGCAGCATGATGTCGAACTCCCCCTCGCCAAAACAGAAATCCCCGGCACGGGGCCGGATCATGGCGTAGACGGGGATGGTGGCGTGGCGCGCCACCTGCTGCATGAAACCATAGGAGGGAGTGAGGCCACCCAGCCCCAGCGCAGAGCAGAGCTCGATGCGATCGGCGCCGGCCGCCTGGGCGGTGAACAGGGATTCGAGGTTGTCGATACAGATTTCAAGACGGGTCATGATGACTCCTTGTTCGGGGAGATCAGACCCTCTGTCCGATCTCACAGATTGAGCAGGGCTGCACCGCGCACACCGCCGGCTCCACCGAAGCGGGCCTCGCGGATCGCCGGCAGGGCGACACCGGGCAGCAGGTGGCCGGGCAGACGTTTGGGCAACTCCTCATAGAGGGCTGGCAGGGCGCTCAGGCCGCCCCCCAGCACCACCACATCGGGATCAATCACCGAGATGGCGGTGGCGAGGCCGGCGGCGATGATCTCGAGCCAGCAGTCGATGGTCGAGAGGGCCGCCGCCTCACGGGCATCGGCACGGGCGACGATCTGGTGGCCGCTCATCCGTTCCCCATGAACATGGTGGTATAGCCGCTCCAGGCCCGTGCCCGACGCATAGGTTTCGAAACAGACCAGGCGCCCGCAGCCACAGCGGGGACGGGGCAAATCTGGGTATTTCATCAGGATGGTGGCGGGCAGCGGGTAGTGACCTATCTCCCCCGCCAGCCAGTTGCGCCCCTGGATGAGCTTGCCCGCCAGGTAGACGGCGCCGCCGATGCCGGTACCTATGGTGACGCCGAGGGCGCTGCCAGCACCGTCTGCGGCCCCCTGATGCACTTCCGACCACAGGAAACAGTTGGCGTCATTGTCGACCTTGACCGGTCGGCCCAGCAGCTCGGCCAGATCCGCCCCCAGATGGCGGCCATGGATGGCGGGCAGGTTGGCCGCCACTATGCTCCCGTCGAGGCGATTGAGGATCCCCGGAAACCCGATGCCGACGGCCCCTTTCACCCCGAAGCGCGCATCCGCCGCCTCGACCCGCTCGCGGATCAGCTGCTGCAACCCTTCGTAATCATTGCCGGGAGTGCTCATGCGCTCCTCGTGACAGAGATTCAAGGCGCCGTCATACACAGCGAACGCTATCTTGGTGCCGCCAATGTCAAATCCGTAGTACATGCCACACTCCCTTGTGGTGGACCCGGCCACCTCAGTCTGTCCAGATGGGGCACATTGTATTAATTCGCAAAAAAATAAAGTGACCGGGGACGAAAAACGGGAGCCAGCTCAAAGCAAACGGAACATTTGTCGCTGTTGGCAAGGTTGTCCGAGGCTCATCAGGGTGCGCTCCTGACCGTCGAACATGAAGCCGCGGCGCAGGTAGAATCCCTCGCCGATGTGATTGCCATCCAGCAGCCAGAGCCTGACGCACTCGCAACCGGCCCGGCGCATCTGCACCGCCACCGCCTGCCACAGCCGTTTGCCATGACCCTGACGCCAATGATCGGGATGAAGGTAGAGCGCCCGGATCCGCGCCGTCATCAAGCCTTCCTCCAAAGAGGGCTGCCAGTAGAGCAGGCCGATGACCACGTCGTCCTGGCAGACCAGCATGGGAACGGGGCCGGGCTCGGCGAGCCGGTGTCGCCAGATCTGCAGGTGGTCGGTCACCGCCAGCTGGGCCAGCATGTCGGCCCCCAGCACCTCCCCGTAGGCCGCCAGCCAGCTCGCCCGCTGCATCACCGTCATGGCGGCGGCATCGGCGGGACGCGCCAGGCGCAGGCTTACGCCTTGCACTGGGGAACCAGCCCTGATGCTTTCGCCTGCTGGTACAGGGGCTGCACCTCGGCCTGCTGGGCCTGCAGGTTGGCGATCCGGCTCTGGTCGCTGGGGTGGGTGGAGAGCAGCTGGGGCGGTGCCTTGCCACCGGAGGCGGCGCTCATGTTCTGCCACAGGGTGACGGCTTCGGCCGGGTTGAACCCGGCGCGGGCCATCAGCTCGAGACCGAGCCGGTCCGCTTCGCTCTCCTGGGTTCTGCCATAAGGCAGGGCTATCCCCACCTGGACCCCGAGGCCCAGGGCGGCCATGGTGGCAGCGCCCCCGAGGCTGTCGCTGCTGCCGATGGCGGCGTCCGCCACCGCCAGCCCGATACCGGTCAGCTGATCCCGGGAGAGGCGCTCGTTGGAGTGCTGGGCCAGCACGTGGGTCAGCTCGTGACCGATGACGGTGGCGAGCTGGTCCTGATTCTTGGCGACTTTCAGCAGGCCGCTGTACACGCCTATCTTGCCGCCGGGCAGGGCGAAGGCGTTGATCTCCTTGGAGTCGAACACCACCACCTCCCAGCTGGTGATGCCATAGCTGGCAGGCACCTGGGCGGTCACCGCCTTGGCCACGCAGCCCACATAGGCATTCATCCTGGCATCCGTGCTCACCTTCTCCTGCTGCTTCATCTGGGTGAAGGAATCGGCACCCAGCTGGTTCATCTGCTGGGGGGAGAAAAGCAGCATCTGGTTGCGACCGGTCGGTGACTGGGCGCAGCCGGCCAGCAGGGCGCTGCACAAGGCCGTCAGGGCCAGTCTGGAGAGGGAAGATGCGCGCATGAGAGGGTCCTTTGCCGTGAAGTTGCCCTATTCTCGGAAATGCCGCCGCCCGGCGCAAGCCGGGCGCTGCGCCCTGCGACCAAAAAGATCCTGGGGCGCACCAATGAAAACGAGCCCGCATGGGGCTCGTTTTTCTGCAAGGGCATGTTCTGTTACATGATGCCCAGCTTCTTCAGGTCGGCCTGAACCACCTTGGCCGGGACCGGCACATAGCCGTCCTTGGCAACGATGGTCTGGCCCGCCTTGGAGAGCATCATCTTCACAAACTCCTGCTCCATCGGGGAGAGCGGCTTGTTCGGATGCTTGTTCACGTAGACGTACAGGAAGCGCGACAGCGGGTACTTGCCGGTGATGGCGTTGTCGGAGCTCGCCTCGATGAAGGCCTTGCCATCCTTGGAGAGCGGAACGGCGCGCACGCCGGAGGTGACGTAGCCGATACCGGAGTAGCCGATGCCGTTCAGGGAGGAGGAGACGGACTGTACCACGGAGGCGGAGCCCGGCTGCTCGTTCACGCCGCTCTTGAAGTCACCGTTGCACAGGGCGTGTTCCTTGAAGTAACCGTAGGTACCGGACACGGAGTTGCGACCGAACAGTTGCAGATCCTTGCCGGACCAGCTGCCGTCCAGACCCAGATCAGACCACTTGGTGGCCGCCTTGGCTTCGCCGCACTTGAGGGTGCTGGAGAAGATGGCGTCGATCTGCGACATGGTCAGCCCCTTGATGGGGTTGTCCTTGTTGACGAACACCGCCAGGGCATCGACGGCGACGCGGATGGCGGTCGGCTTGTAGCCGTAGCGCTTCTCGAATGCCTCCTCTTCACCGGCCTTCATGGCGCGGCTCATGGGGCCAAACTGGGCGACGCCCTCGGTCAGGGCAGTCGGTGCGGTGGAAGAACCGGCGGCCTGGATCTGCACGTTGACGTTGGGATACATGCGCTTAAATTCTTCGGCCCACAGGGTCATCATGTTGGCCAGGGTGTCCGAGCCGACAGAGGACAGGTTGCCCGAGATGCCGCTGGTCGGTGTGTATTCCGGCAGGTCTTTATCCACACCGGCAGCCAGAGCGCTGACAGAAAACAGGGTTGCTGCGGTGAATCCGATGACACCAGCCAGTTTGTTGAGTTTCATCCAATCTCTCCAAGTCCAAGGTTGCAGAAGGCAATCGTCAGGTTGACGTCTAACGTGGTTGACACCCGATCGCAATGATCCGTGGGCCAGCACCACTCCTTCTCCAGTGTTACAGAAGGTCCGTTCTTTAAGACGGCGCCAGTATCTGGCCTGGCAGTGACAAATTTATGGAGTTTATATGACACTTTGATGACATGGGCCGAGAGTGGCCCGGATGAAAAAAGGGCTGCGATGCAGCCCTTCTCTCGTTGCTAACACATTGACACAAAAAATTATTTCACCAGCACCATGCGGGCGGGAATAAGAAAGCTGAAGCGGCTGCCCGCACCGACCCGGCTCTCGATATCGAGATGGGCATCGTGATGACTCAGGGCATGCTTGACGATGGCAAGACCGAGCCCGGACCCTCCGGTGTGGCGCGAGCGGGCCTTGTCGACCCGATAGAACCGCTCGGTGAGCCGCGCCAGATGCTCGGGGGGGATCCCCTCCCCCTCATCCTGCACCGCAAACAGCGCCATGCTCCCCTGCTTGCGCCACTCCACAGTGATCTTGCGCCCCGCCGGGGTGTAGTGGATGGCGTTGTAGACCAGGTTGGAGACGGCGCTGCGCAGCTGATCCTGATCCCCGCGCACCAGCAGATTGGGCTGAACCATGAAGACGATCTCGTGGGCCCGCTCGCCGGAGAGCGCCCGCGCCTCCTGCTCCAGCAGCCCCAACATGGCGGGCATGTCCACCAGATGGGAGAGATCCACGGTGGGCGCCGCCTCGATGCGCGACAGGGTGAGCAGCTGGTTGACCAGATTGTCCATGCGGATCGTCTGCTCCATCATCACCTTGTGCGCCTTGGCCCACATGGCGGGGGGCGGCGGCTCCTCGGTCATCTCCAGATACCCCTTGAGCACGGTGAGGGGGGTGCGCAGCTCGTGAGAGACGTTGGAGACGAAGTGCTTGCGCGTCTTCTCCAGGCTGCGCAGCCGGGTGACGTCCCGCACCACCAGCATGGCCTGGTCCTCCGCATAGGGCATGATGCGAAATTCGAGGAACTTCTCCTCGTTGATGGGGGAGTGCATCTCGAACGGCTCGTCATACTGCCCCTTGCCCAGATAGGCGACGAAGGCGGGATGACGGATCAGGTTGCCGATGTGCTGGCCTGCATCCTCGGGCCAGCGAAAGCCGAGCAGTTGCTCCGCCAGCCGGTTGCACCAGAGGATGCTGCCGTCGGTGCGAAACACCACGGCCGCATCGGGCAGCGCCTCCGCCCCTTCCCGAAAGCGGCGGATGAGGCCCGCCAGCTCCCGGCGCCGGGCCCGGTGACGCTGCTGCAACTTGTAGATGCCGTTGAAGATGTGCTCCCAACTGCCGCTGCCGTGGGGCGGCACCAGGCTGCGATCGTGCCACAGCCAGTCCGACAGCCGCTTCTGGAAGCGGTAGTGCCAGACCAGGTGCACCACAGTGGCCACCAGCAGGCAGAGAACGAGATGATCGATTAACCAACCTACCAAGACGAAGGGGCTGTAGAAGAACGCCATTCGCCACAACTGTCGCCGCCAGGCGTAAGGTTGCAACATTAAGATCTCCTAGAGACAGCAAAGAGCCGGGTCCAATGCCCGCCAGCAGGCGCTGGCGGCACTGGCCCTGACCTAGAGACGGGTCGAGAAGCGGTAGCCGGCCCCGCGCACCGTCTGGATCAATCTGTCGTGCCCCGTCTCTTCGATGGCCTTGCGCAGGCGGCGAATGTGCACGTCCACCGTCCTGTCCTCCACATACACATTGGTACCCCAGACGTTGTTGAGCAACTGCTCGCGGCTGTAAACCCGCTCGGGGTGGGTCATGAAGAAGTGCAGCAACTTGAATTCGGTCGGCCCCATGTCGAGAGCCTTCTCCTCGGCACTGACCCGGTGGGAAACGGGATCCAGCTTGAGCCCCTGCACCTCGATCACCTCGTCCACCGAGGTGGGAGAGACACGGCGCATCACGGCGTGCAGGCGGGCGGTGAGCTCCTTGGGGGAGAAGGGTTTGGTGATGTAGTCGTCGGCACCGGCCTCGAGCCCGCGCACCTTGTCCTCTTCCTCGCCCCGGGCGGTCAGCATCACCACCGGGATCTGGCGAGTCATCTCATCCTGCTTGAGCTGCTTGAGGAACTGGATACCGCTGCCGCCTGGCATCATCCAGTCCAGCACGATGAGTTCGGGGTAGGGTTCGCGCACCTTTGCCAGTCCATCGGCGTAATCTTCTGCTTCTACTGTTTCATATCCCTTCTGCTCAAGCACGAAGCAGAGCATTTCGCGGATCGGTGCCTCGTCCTCGACCACCAGAATTCGCTTAGCCATATCCCTTCTCTCTCCTCTGTGAAGATGGGTGCGCCAATTATTAGAACTTTCTGTGACACTTTTATGACTTTATGACGGGCGGGATGATAAACGTTTTCAGATTCAGTTGGCAGCAGCGAGTTGCAGCAGGTCCCAGCGATTGCCACTGATGTCCTCGAACACCACCACGGTACCGTAAGGTTCGAGGCGCGGCTGTTCACAAAAATGAACGCCATAGGCCTGCATCCGCTCGTAATCGCCCCAGAAGTCGTCTGTCTCGAGGAACAGGAAAACCCGACCGCCCCCCTGGCGACCGATGGCGGCGCGCTGCTCCTCGTTGGCCGCGCGGGCCAGCAGCAGGGCGGAGCCGGGAGCCCCCTTGGGAGCGACCCGCACCCAGCGTTTGCCCGGTTTGCCCGGCTCGTCGAGGGGGGTGTCTTCCAGTAGCTCGAAGCCCATTCCCCGGGTGAAGAAGGCGATGGCCTCGTCGTAATCCGCCACCAGCAGCGTCAGGGCGCCAATGTGTTGTGCCATGGCATCTCTCCTCAGATAAATGATGGGGCGCATGATAGCCCCGCCCGGCCATGGGCTCCAGCGCCGGATCAGTCGGGCGCCACCTCCACCCGGTTGCGACCATTCTGCTTGGCCTGATAGAGCGCCTCGTCGGCCCGCTTGAGCGCCTGCTCCAGGCTATCCTTGCGCCGCTCGGCCACCCCGAAGGAGGCGGTGATCCCGAGCCCCAGCGGCCAGTGCCTGTACCCCTCCAGCGCCCCTCTCAGCCGCTCCGCCAGGGCGGCGGCCCGTCCCTCGTCGTAATGGAGGCAGACCAGCACGAACTCCTCCCCGCCCCAGCGCACCAGTCGGCACAGGCTGTCGCAATGGCGCAGCAGCTCGCTCACCATGTGCTTGAGCACCTCGTCCCCCACCGGGTGGCCGTGACCGTCGTTGACCTCCTTGAAGTGATCGATGTCGATATAGATGAAGGAGAGCGGCATCTCGCCGAGCTCCCCGAGCAGCTTTTCGCCGCCGAGCCGATTGAGGGCCCCGGTCAGGGGATCGTAACGGGCCTCCTCCTCGGTACGCCGGTTCTGCTCGCACAGGCTCGCACTCAGGGCTTCAGCCGCGAGGCGCGCCTCCCTGGCCTTGCGCAGCCGATCCCCGAACATCAGGTTCTGGACCAGGAAGAGCAGCACGCCGTAGACAAGCCACCCCAGCAGCAGATAGCGATAGAAGTCCCCCGGCTTGCACCAGCGGCCATAGAACTCCAGCCGCTCGAGCCGCAACCGGTACTCCCCCGGCAACATCTTGTCATCGGAGGCGATCTCGATGGCGTAGACATGGTGCAGATCCGGCCCCTGCTGGACCAGCGGAATGTCGTACTGCTGCACCCACCAGGAGCTGGGGGCGAAGACGTTCAGGGGGACATCCTGCTCGCGGCCAAAATCCCTGGCGGTGAAGAGCACTTCGTTGAACTTGTGGGAACTCTCGTCTTCCCGCGTCGAGTAGACGGGATCGTAGTTGCGCAGATAAAGGCGCCAGGCCTGTACCCCCTGCCCTTCTACATCCAGCCTCACCCGCACCCCGGTGAAGCCGGAGAGATCCAGCCCCCGCTCGGGGTCGGTCAGGGTCAAAACCAGCTCGCAGAAAGGATAGGCATATTGGCTTCGCAGGGTGCACTGGATGGCGGGTCTGTCGCCCCCCTGACTCAGGGTGGCGACGGAGGAGCCCTTGTGGGCCCTGTCATCCTGGGCACGCACGGACAAACCGGCCTGGCTCAGGATGTCGAGCCGCCGCTCGGGTCCGAATTCGAATAACACCATGGCCAGCAGGCTCGCCGCCAGCAGGCACCAGAACAACAGCGTCGTCATGCGGGAATAGGAAGGGATCATCGGCATCACACCTGAAAAAGGGCTTTTACCCTACACCTTGACGCGCCGGACCGCGCTGATCCAGATCCAAGGTTATTACACGCGCCGCACCGGGCGCAGACGGGTGCCGACTAGCCGGCACGGGCCCCATGGGGCGCAAGCGGCATCGGCCAACCGCCGGGAGAGAGGCGGGGGGCCTCGTCGGTCGTAAGATGGATCATTGCGCACTCCCTGCGATGGAAACATAACGAAAAAACGTCCTTGCCTTCGCAGTCTACACAAGCGCTGGACGGCGCGACACCCTTCACCCCTCCTCCCGCAGCGCCCGATAGAGGGTGGTGCGACTGATGCCAAGACGGCGCGCCGCCTCGCTCACGTTGCCGCCGCACTCTGCCAGGGTCTGTTGCACCCGCTGCCGACTCTGCTCGCGCAGGGTACTCCCTCCCAAAGGTGAGCTCGCTCCCCCCGCCACGGCGGGCAGATGCAGATGGGCAGGTTCAATCCAGCCCTGCCCCTCTGCCAGTACACAGGCCACCTCCAGCGCCTGTTTGAGCTGGCGCACGTTGCCGGGCAGAGGATGGGCCAGCAACCGCTGCTCCGCCTCCCGGCTCAGTTGCAGTGCCGGGTCCATCTGGGCGAGCAGGTTCAGGATCAGCCCCTGACGCTCGGGCACCGACCAGGCCCGCAGGGGTGCCAGTTGCTGGCGCCAGCCGCAGATGCGGTAGTAGAGATCTTCGCGAAAGGTGCCGGCCGCCACCATGGCCGCCAGATCCCGATGGCTGGCGCTGACCAGCCAGAAGTCCACCGCCTCGGGTCTGTGGCTGCCTACCGGGGTGACAACGCGCTCCTGCAACACCCGCAGCAGCCGGGTCTGGGCCTGGAGCGGCAGCTCGCCAATTTCATCCAGCATCAGGATGCCGCCGTGGGCGGCGCGCAGATAGCCCTGGCTGCCCTGGCTGCGGGCACCGCTGAAGGCCCCCCCCACATAGCCGAACAGCTCGGCCTCCACCAGCTCCGCCGGCAAGGCGCCGCAGTTGACGCACACCAGAGGCCGCTCCCGACGGCTCGATCTGGCGTGCAGGGTGCGCACCAGGTGCTCCTTGCCGCTGCCGGTCTCCCCCTCGATGAGCAATGAGATGCCCCGCTCCAGCATCTTGAGCGGCACCTGCTGCGCCTGCGATCCCCCCTCCTCAACCGCGCTGGGCAGGGGGAGCCTGGCGGCGCGCTCCCCCGCCTCCGGCACCAATCGCAGCCCGCGGCGCTCGCGCAGCAGCTGCTTGCCGTCGAAGGGGTGCTGGCCGAGCCAGAGCCGACCGGCCCGGTTGGCCCCGAGCAGCTCGCCCCCTTCCCCCAGCAGCAGACGGGCAGACCAGAGGCTCTGGGGATCGAGATCCACCAGCCAGCCCGGCTGGCGGGCCAGCAGGGCGTTTTCCAGGGTCATGGCCAGGAGGCGCACCGTGCCCAGCATGTCGCCGCCGTGGTGGGCCGCATCGGTGGAGATGTCGAGCACGCCGAGCAGTTGCCCGTCCGGCCCGAGCAGGGGGCAGGCGCTGCAACTGAGAAAACTGTGCTGGGCGAAGAAGTGCTGCGCCCCCAGCACCTGCACCTCGTTCTGCTCGGCCAGCGCGGTGCCGATGGCGTTGGTGCCCTTGCTCGCCTCCCCCCAGCGGGCGCCGCTGCGCAAAAAAATGCGCTCGGCATGGCGGGCAAACCGGTCGTCTCCGCTCACCGCGAGGATGGCCCCCTCGCCGTCACACAGCAGCAGACGACAGGGTCTGCCCGCCAGCAACTGGCCAAAGAGCGGCAGCACGAAGCGCTGGAAGCAGGCGATGAGCGTCCTGTGCTGCTCCTGGCGAGCCGACAGCTCCCCCTGGGGCAGCAAGTCCAGCTCGGCGCTCTGCTGGCGGCTCAGCCCCTGATGCAGGCAGCGCTCCCAGGAGCGCTGGATTGGGCTGGCACCGGATTGAGGCAACTCGCTCATCACACCTCCTTCTACACACTCGCGAATAGGGCCGCCTTGGGGGAGCGCCTTCATCACGTCTCCTGTTCACAAACGGCACAGTGTCACACCCGATGTTCAGAAACGGCACAGTTCGGGGGCCGTCCTGGGGGGCACTGGTTAACCAAGATACCCCTTGGCACCCCGTTTGATAACGTTTTTGCAACCTTTTTGTGTAGAGCGCCACCCGCTGGCACGCCCCTTGCGATGACAGGAAGCAACCGGACTGCCCGCCAGGCCGGTCAGGACCACACACACATAAGGATGATGAGATGATTTATACCGCTCCCGGTCAGGCAGGTGCCCTGGTCAGCTTCAAATCCCGTTATGACAACTTCATCGGTGGCGACTGGGTGGCGCCGCGCGCCGGCCGCTATTTCGAGAACATCTCGCCGGTGGATGGCCGGGTGTTCTGCGAGGTGGCCCGCTCCGACGCCGCCGACATCGAGCTCGCCCTGGACGCGGCCCACAAGGCGTTCGCCAGCTGGAGCAAGACCAGCGTCACCGAGCGCAGCAATCTGCTGCTGCGCATCGCCGATCGCATCGAACAGAACATCGAGCGGCTTGCCGTCGCCGAGACCTGGGAGAACGGCAAGGCGGTGCGCGAGACCCTGGCCGCCGACCTGCCCCTGGTGGTGGATCACTTCCGCTACTTCGCCGGCTGCATCCGCGCCCAGGAGGGCTCCGCCGCCGAGCTGGACCAGAACACCGTCAGCTACCACTTCAAGGAGCCCATCGGCGTGGTCGGCCAGATCATCCCGTGGAACTTCCCCCTGCTGATGGCCGCCTGGAAGCTGGCCCCGGTACTGGCGGCCGGCTGCTGCAGCGTGCTCAAGCCCGCCGAGCAGACCCCGGTCACCATCATGCTGATGATGGATCTCATCAAGGACATCCTGCCCCCTGGCGTAGTCAACGTGGTCAACGGCTTCGGCGCCGAGGCGGGCCAGGCGCTCGCCACCAGCAACCGGATCCAGAAGCTGGCGTTTACCGGCTCCACCGAGGTGGGCGCCCATATCCTGCGCTGCGCCGCCGACAAGCTGATCCCCTCCACCGTGGAGCTCGGTGGCAAGTCCCCCAACATCTACTTCGCCGATGTGATGCAGCACGAGAGCAGCTACATCGACAAGGCGGTGGAAGGGATGCTGATGACCTTCTTCAACCAGGGGGAGGTGTGTACCTGCCCCTCCCGCGCTCTGGTGCAGGCCAGCATCTATGACGACTTCATGGACCGGGTGCTGGCCCGCGCCCGCACCATAGTGCAGGGCAACCCCCTCGACACCACGACCCAGGTGGGGGCCCAGGCGTCCCGCGAGCAGTTCGACAAGATCCTGAGCTACATGGAGATCGGCCGCGGCGAAGGGGCCAAGATGCTGCTGGGCGGCGGTCCGGCCAAGGTGAGCGGACTGGAGGGGGGCTTCTACATCCAGCCCACCATCTTCTCGGGCCAGAACAAGATGCGGGTGTTCCAGGAGGAGATCTTCGGGCCGGCGCTCGGGGTCACCACCTTCAAGGACGAGGCGGATGCCCTGGCCATTGCCAACGACACCCAGTACGGGCTGGGGGCGGGCCTGTGGACCCGGGACAGCAATCTGGCCTGGCGCATGGGGCGCGGCATCCAGGCCGGCCGGGTCTGGGTCAACTGCTACCACGCCTACCCGGCCCACGCGGCCTTCGGCGGCTACAAGAAGTCGGGGATCGGTCGCGAGACCCACAAGATGATGCTGGACCACTACCAGAACACCAAGAACCTGCTGGTGAGCCACGACATCAACCCCCTCGGCTTCTTCTAAGCCAATCCCGTGATCCACAAGGGCGCCTGCGGGCGCCCTTTTTCATGCGGTTCAGGCCACGGGTTGGCCCAGTTGCTGGCGATAGCGCTGGGGGGCGCAGCCCTGTTCCCGCTGGAACATGGCGATGAAGGCCGAGGTGGAGGCGTAACCGAGGCGCCAGGCGATCTCCTGCACCGGCATCTCGCCCCGCAGCCAGTCCAGCGCCTTCACCAGCCGCAGCCGGGTACGCCACTGGCCGAGGCTCATGCCAAGCTCCTTCTGGCAGCGCCGCGCCAGGGTGCGCTCCGTGGTGTGCAGCGCCCTGGCCCACTCCACCAGCGTGCGGTTGTCCTCCGGCGCCGCCTGCAATGCCGCCAGCAAGGGGGCCAGCAGGCGATCCCGGCTCTGGGGCAGGTAGCTCGGCTGGCAACGGGTGCGGGCCAGCTTCTCGATGAAGAGTTCACCTTGACGGGCATCCCACTCATCCTCCATGTGCCCGACCCGGCGCTGGGTGAAGTCCTCCAGCAGGGCCCGCAGCAAGGGGGTGAGCGCCAGCAGCTGGGGTTCCCGTGGCAGGCGCGGTGCCAGGGCGTGGCTCACGTAGATGGAGGTGTAATCCAGGGTCTGCTCGTTGAAGGCGGTGTGGGGAAGGTCCGCCGGCACCCAGATGAGGTAGTCCGGGGGCGCCACCAGCCGCTCTCCCCCCACCTCCACCACCATGACCCCCAGGCTGATGAGGCTGAGCTGACCCCAGGGGTGGGCGTGCTCGGCGCAGGCGTTGCCCCCCTGGATCTGGCTGTAGCGAAAGTAGAGGGGGTTGGGGTCGGCCAGCAGGCGATCCTGCTCGGCCAGGGTGAGGGTGCCCATGCAGATTGTCCCAAAGCGGTTATGACATGTCTTATTTACGCTACTTGCCTCGTTCAAGACAAGGCTAGACTCTCCCCATCGTACCAAGGAGTGCCTATGCCTTTTCTCTTCCCCCTGCTCGCCATCCTGATCTGGGCCGCCAATACCGTGGTCTCCAAGGCCGCCGCCGGCGTGCTGGATCCCGCCGCCATCTCCTTCTATCGCTGGGTGATCGCCGCCCTCGCGCTCTCCCCCTTCTGCCTGCCGCAGCTCTGGCGCCGCCGGGCCGACATCCGCCCCTGGCTCGGCAAGCTGCTGGTGCTCTCCCTGCTCGGCATGGTGCTCTACCAGTGCCTCGCCTACTACGCCGCCCACAGCACCTCGGCCACCAACATGGGGGTCATCGGCTCCCTGCTACCCCTGCTCACCCTGCTCATCGGGGCCTGCTGCTTTGGCCAGAAGCCGGGCAAGCAGGCGCTGCTCGGCATGAGCCTCTCCCTGTTCGGGGTGCTCTGGCTGCTGGGTCAGGGCAACCCCCTGGCACTGCTGCACAGCGGCATCAACCCGGGCGACGGCATGATGCTGCTGGGGGCGGCCAGCTATGCCCTCTATGGCCTCTTGATCCGCCGCTGGCAACTGCCGTTCGGCCCCTGGCTCAACCTCTACCTGCAGATCCTGCTGGCGGTGCTGCTGCTCATCCCGGTGGCCCTCTCTGCCGACTCCCTGGCCATTCCCGCCCAGGGCTGGAGCATGGTGCTGTTCGCCGGCCTCGCCTCCTCCATCTTCGCCGCCTACTGCTGGATGCGCGGCCTCGCCACCCTGGGGGCGGAGCGCACTTCGGTCTTCATGAACCTGATGCCCCTGTGCACGGCCCTCATCGCCGTCATCACCCTGGGGGAGCCCATCCACGGCTATCACCTGCTGGGGGGCGGCCTCATCCTGACCGGGGTCATGCTCTCCCAGCTCAAGCCGAGGGTACGCCGTCCTCTGCCGGAAGGGGCCTGAGCCCGCCAGCACCATGAAAGAAGGGAGCCTCGGCTCCCTTTGTCATTTTCCCGCCCAGGTGGTGCCCTCAACGGAGCGAGCAGGCCAACCCGGGGCGGGCTGAGTGCGGGCCGCTCATGCGCTCACCCCCTTCATCCCCTCCGGGGTGTAGCGCTCCCCCGCCACCGGCAGGGTCCGGACGGCCTGTCCCAGGGCCCCGAGTTCTGCAGGGGAGAGGCGCACCGAGAGGGCGCCGAGGTTATCCTCAAGGTGGGTCAGGCGCCGGGTGCTGGGGATGGGCACTATCCCCTCCCATTGCGCCAGCAGCCAGGCCAGGGCTATCTGCGCCGCCGAGCATCCCTTCTGCTGCGCCAGGGCCATGACCGCCTGCACCAGGGTGCGGTTGGTGGCGAGGTTTTCCCCCTGAAACCGCGGCAGGCCGGCCCGAAAATCCCCCTCCTCAAACACCGCCTCCTGCTGGTAGCGCCCGGTCAGAAACCCGCGCCCCAGGGGGGAGTAGGCCACCAGACCAATCCCCAGCTCCCGGCAGGCGGGCAGCACCGCCGCCTCCACCTCCCGCGTCCAGAGGGAGTATTCGGTCTGCACCGCCGCCACCGGGTGCACGGCATGGGCGCGCCTCAGGGTGGCCTCGCTCACCTCGCACAGACCGATGCGGGCTATCTTGCCCTCCTGTACCAGCTGCGCCAGCCCGGCCATGGTCTCCTCGACGGGATGGGCCGGATCGAGGCGGTGCACATAGTAGAGATCGATCTGCTCGATGCCGAGGCGGCGCAGGGAGCCCTCGCAGCTCTGGCGCGCATAGCGGGCGCTGTTGTCGAGGGTACGCCTGTACTCCCTGTGCTGGCGCACGATGCCAAACTTGGTGGCGACCTTCACCTGCCCCCGCCGGGTCGCGAGAAAACGCCCGATCAGCGCCTCGTTGTGGTGGGGGCCTTACATGTCGGCGGTGTCGAGCAGGTCGATGCCCCGCTCCACCGCCTCCGCCAGCACCCGCAAGGACGTCTCATCGTCCCGCGGCCCGTAGAATTCGCTCATCCCCATGCAGCCCAGCCCCAGTGCAGAGACCTGCAGATTGGCTCCCAGTGTTCGTCGTTGCATCGCATTTTCTCCCTGACAAGTTGCAGGGGAGTATGGTCTTCCGAAAATGAATGAGATATAGAGATAACTGGCAACCTATCTTCCGATTATGGAAACACTATGCACGATCCCCTGCTCTGGGACGACGCCCGCGTCTTCCTGGCCATCGCCCGCAGCGGCACCCTGAGCGGTGCCGCCCACGCCCTTCGCATGGGGGTGGCCACCGTCTCCCGGCGCCTGGACCGGCTGGAGGCGGCCCTCGGCCTGCCCCTGTTCAGCCGCCACCAGCAGGGCTATCGCCTGACCGACGACGGGGAGGCCCTGCTTGAGCGAGCCGAGGCGCTGGAACATGCGGGGCTGGCCTTTGGCGAGGCGGGGCAGTTGCAGGGACAGGTGGCCGGCACCGTGCGCCTCGCCACCGCCGAGAACCTGGCCAATCCCCTCATCATCCCCTCCCTGCCGACGCTCTTTGCCCAGCACCCCGAGCTGAGGGTGGAGCTGGTCACCGGGGTGCAGACGGTGAACCTGCACCGGCGCGATGCCGATCTCGCGGTGCGCATGGTCAAGCCCGATGCCGGCCACCTCACCCTGCGGCGCCTGGGCACCCTGGGCTTTGGCCTCTACGGGACCGGCGCCTACCTGGATGCCCGCAGCCCCGGGGTGGATGCCGCCAGCTTCGATCAGGATGACTTCATCGGCTGGAACGAAACCCAGAGCCACCTGCCCGCCGCCAGATGGATGACCCGCATGCTGCGCGGCCGTCCCTGCCGGGTGGAGACCGGCACCCTGGCAGCCCAGCTCGCCGCCGCCCAGGCCGGTCTGGGGCTCGCGGTGCTGCCCCACTACCTAGCCCGCCAGACGGATCTGGTCTGCCTGCTGCCGGAGCTCGGGGTGGATCAGCCCATCTGGCTGGTGCTCCACAGCGATCTCGCCCACTCCCGGCGGGTGCGGGCCGTGGCGGATCACCTCATCGCCCTGTTCGAGCGCGCCCGCTCCGCCCTGCACCCCTTCTCGGGCGACCCCAGATAGAGGGGCCGGGTCGCATCGGGGCAAAACAAAAGGGAGCTCAAAGGCTCCCTTTTATCTGCGCAGCATGGTGTGCGCGGCCTCTTCGGCGTTGTGCCCACGACGGGGTCACGACTCCCGGCGCCAGTGGTAACGCCGCTCCGGGCGGCCACGCTGGCCGTAGTTGAGCTCCACGTCCAGCCGATCTTCTGACTCCAGAAACTCCAGGTAGCGGCGGGCCGTGGTGCGACTCAGGGAGAGGCGCAGGGCCACGGTGTCGGTGGAGAAGGTGTTGTCCGGCTCCCCCGCCAGCAGATCCAGCACCTGTCGCAGGGTGATGCCGTCGATCCCCTTGGGGGTCTCCCGCGCCTCCCGACCCTGGTTGCGCGCCTTGCCCATCAGGCGGTCCAGGTCGCTCTGGGCCAGCTCCCCCGGCTCGCACAGGCGGCGATGCAGGACCAGGATCTCCTCCAGGCTCTGCTGGATGCGAAACAGCCGCAGCGGCTTGATGACGTAGTCCTGCACGCCCAGGTTGAGGGCCTGCTGTATGGTCTCCACGTCGCAGGAGGCGGTCACCATCATCACCATCACCTCCCGGTTGTGGCTGCGCAGCCGGCTCACCCACTCCAGGCCCGAGCCATCGGGCAGGGAGATGTCGACCATCAGCAAGCGGGGCTCGCTCCCCGCCATCAGGCGATCCGCCTCGGCCAGGGTACCGGCCCGCCCCATCAGGGAGAACCCGGCCGTGGAGGAGACCAGCTCCCCCAACATGGCGCCTATCCGCTCGTCATCCTCGATAATCAGCGTGAAGATTGGCTTCATGACTTACACCAATTGGTTTTTATTCAAATAGATACCGAACAGGGTCGTCTGCTCGGCGGTGCGGCGCCATTCTATCACGCCCCCCCGCCTGGCCACCGTCTTCTTGACCAGGAAGAGGCCGACCCCGTGATCCCCGGTCTGGCGGCTGACACCGTAGTCGAACAGGTGATCCGCCAGCGCCTCGTCCACCCCCTCGCCACTGTCCTCCACCTCGATCACCAGCCGCCGCCCCAGATCATCGAGGGAGAGCAGCACCCTGGGCGCGGCGTGCTCGCGGTTCCCCCAGGCGGCGCGAATGCCGTTGTCCAGCAGGTTGCCGATGCAGGTGATGAGATCCGCCGACACCTCGGCCGGATACTCCCCGAGGGCCGACCCCGCATCCAACACCAGCTCCACCCCCAGCTCCCGCGCCCGGCTGAACTTGCCGAGGATGAGCCCGGCCACCGGCTTGTTCTCGATGACCCGCAGCAGATCCTGCAACATGTTCTGGCAGGCTTCGTTCTCCTGCTGGATGAGGTCTACCGCCTGATCCACGTGGCCGAGCTGGAGCAGACCGGAGAGGCTGCTGAGCTTGTTGGCGAATTCATGGGTCTGGATGCGCAGCATCTCGCCGTACTGGCGCAGGTGGGTCACCTGCATGCCCAGGCTGCCGGTGCCGTCTGGCCGGCTGAAGATGAGCATGCGCCCCGGCTCGCGACCGCTGAGCTCCTGCCAGTGGCCGACGAAGTCATCCCCCTGCACGGTGAACCTGACCGCCCCCCCTTGCTGCAACGTGGGCACGAGGCCGGGGGCCAGCTCCGCCAGGGAGCGGCCCAGCAGGGCGTGGCGCCCGGTGCCGGGCAGTCGCAACTGATAGAAGGCGGCGCTGTTGAGCATGGTGATCCTGTGCTGGTTGTCCAGGGACACTATCCCCTCCGAGATCCCCTCCAGCACCAGATCCTGCTGGGCGAAGCGATTGGCGATGGTCTCCGGCTCCAGATCCAGCAGGGTGCGGCGCAGCAGGTGCTGCACCCAGAGCGCCAGCAGCAGGCCGCACCCCAGCACCGCTGCAATGGCGCCGACCAGCAGGGCGATCCGCTCCTGATAGGTGCCCTCCACGGTGCGCATCAGATAACCCACCGCCACCGCGCCGATGGCCTGGCCATCGGGCCCCACCACGGGAGCGAAGCAGCGGATGGCGGGGCCCAGGGTGCCCACGTCCCGGGAGCAGTAGCTCTCGCGCGACTGGAGCGCAGGCCAGATGTCCTCCCCCCGGAAGGTCTGGCCCACCAGCTCGGGCGAGGGGTGGCTCAGGCGCCTGGCATGTTCGTCGGTCACCACCATGTAGGCGGCATCGGTGCGGCTGCAGATCCCCTGCACATAATCCCGCAGCCCGGGATCGCTCCCCTTCTCCAGGGCCTGGACCACTCGGCTGTCCGCCGCCAGCACCCGGGCCAGATCGCTCCCCTTCTCCTTCAGGTTGTTCTCCAGCAGGTGGCGCATGAAGAGGGCGAGCAGACAGCCCAGGATCAGGATCAGCAGCAGTGACAAGCCAAGCGAGAGGGTGACTAGCTGGTGGCGCAGTTTCATCGTTCAACCTTGCAGCGGACGGGAAAGCCCAGGGTGAGGGTGTCCCCCGGCCGGGTCAATGGCCAGCCTGGCGCACCTCAAAGGTGACCACTCTAGCGCCTCCTCCGGCCGCTGTCGGTTAGCTGGCCCGCAAAGCCATATAAAAACTTAAACACCACGGCCCGGGCAAAAAACCTGAACGTGAGCTGTATCACACTATTTACTTAGCCTGCGAAATAAATATAATGCTTCGCAAGCTAAGTAATTGAGGTGCCAGTCATGAAAAAGGATCTGGAGATGTTGCGAGAACTCTCCCTCGCCGAGCAGCTGGGGCGATTGCACCGGCTCTGGCGCACCGTGGCCGATCTCGAGCTGGCGCCTCTGGGGCTCACCCATCCCCGCTGGACCGCCCTGTGGAAACTCAGCCGCCTCGGCGGCCACCTCAGCCAGAAGACCCTGGCCGAGGCCCTGGAGATAGAGCTCCCCTCACTGATGCGGACCCTGGGTCAGCTCGAGGAGCAGGGGCTGATCGAGCGCCATTGTTGCAGCCAGGACAAGCGGGCCCGCATCGTCACCCTGACCCCGGCGGGCAAGGCGCTGCTCGATCAGATCGAGGGCCGCATCATCGCCGTGCGCCGGGAACTGCTCACCGGCATCAGCCAGCAGGAGCTGGCCCAGTTTGAAGACATTGTGCACCGCATCTCCGCCAACGCCCTCGGCAAGATAGCCGCACAGCATGAAGAGAGAGAATAAGATGACACCGGATCAACAATTCAAGCGCTGGATAAAGTGGGCCATCGCCTGCTTCGTCCTGGTGTTTGGCTACTTTCTGCTGGCCGACATCAAGATGCCCCTGACCCCCCAGGCCATGGCCACCCGGGTCGTCACCCGGATGGCCCCCCAGGTCAGCGGCAAGGTGGTCGAAGTCGCCGTCGCCAACAACCAGCACGTCAAGCAGGGGGATCTGCTGTTCGCCCTCGACCCGGAACCCTTCCAGCTCGCCGTGGATCAGGCCAGGCTCGCCCTGGATCAGGCCAGGCAGCAGAACCGCCAGCTGGACGCGACCCTGACCGCCTATGAGGCGGAGTACAGCTCGCTGCGCACCCAGGCCGACCAGAAACAGCGGGAAGCGGCGCGCATCGACGCCCTCTACCGCCGTCACATGGTCTCTGAACAGCAGAAAGATGACGCCGACAGCGCCGCCCGCACCGCCCGTGCCAACCTGCTCGGCAGCCAGGCCCGGGTAGAGCAGGCCCGCGTTAACCGCGGCTTGCCAGGGGAAGACAACCTGCTGCTGCGCCAGGCCCGCAACCGCCTCGCCCAGGCCGAGCTCAACCTCGCCTACAGCCGGGTTCATGCGAGCCAGGACGGCATCATCACCAATTTGCAGCTCAAGCCTGGCAGCGTGGCCAATGCGGGCTCCCCCCTGCTGGCCCTGGTCTCCGAGCAGGTGGACGTGATCGCCGATTTTCGCGAGAAGAGCCTGCGCCACGTCAGCGCCGGCAGTCAGGCCCTCGTCGCCTTCGACGGCGAGCCCGGTCGTCTCTATCCGGCCCGCGTCGCCAGCCTGGATGCCGGGGTCAGCGCCGGCCAGTTTGACGCCAACGGCCAGCTTGCGAACCCCGTCGAGTCCGATCGCTGGGTGCGCGATGCCCAGCGCCTGCGCCTGCACCTGACCCTGGAGCAACTGCCCGCCCACCTGCCGGCCGGGGCCCGCGCCACGGTGCAGTTGCTGCCGGACAACACCCTGACCGGGCTGCTGGCCCGCGGCCAGATCCGTCTGCTCAGCCTGCTGCACTACATCTATTGAGATGACGACCATGAACCTGTGGCACAGACCCCTCACCCCCAACGAACTGCGCCAGTGTCTGCGCATCGCCTTTGGCTGTACCCTGGGGTTTGTGCTGTGCAAGATCTTCGGCTGGAGCAACGGGGTCTTCTTCACCGTCACCCCGGTGCTGCTGCTCGGCCTGGTGCCGGTGATGAACGGTCACGCCGCCCGCCAGCTCATCGCCTCCGCCGCCATGTGCGGTCTGGAAGTGGGGCTGCTCGGCGGTCTGTTCGGCGGCCACCCGGGGCTCATGACCCCCCTGGTCTTTTTGCTCTTCCTCTACCGTTTCGCCGCCATGTCCCGGGGCAGCCTGTTCCTGTTCGGTGCCAACGGGGTGCTCAGCCTCAGCATCATGCTGCACTTTGCCAGCTACCCCGGGATTGATCTGAACGACCTCATCTTCAGCAACCTCTGGGCCAGCGTCCTGTCGGTGCTCATCGCCTATCTGATGACGGCCCTCATTCCGGACGTGGAGGAGCGACCCAGGCCGGCCCCCTCCCCCAAGGCGCCGCACCGGATGCGACACGAAGCCCTGCTGGGGGCGTCCATCGCGACCCTCTCGTTCCTGGTGTTCCAGATCTTCGATCTGCGCGACTCCATGTCCGCCCAGGCCACCACCCTGCTGCTGCTCTTCCCCATGCACTGGAACGGCGCCCTGGACTATGCCCGCAAGCGGGCCATGGGCACCCTGCTGGGGGTGAGTTTCGGCATCCTGGGGCAGCTGGTGCTCTATGACTGGTCCGGCTTGCTGCTGCTGGTGACCCCGGTGCTCTGGCTCGGCGCCATGCTGTTCAGCTATGCCCATGTGAAGGAGGCGAGCGGCTCCGGAGTCGGCTTCGGTGCCCTCACCACCCTCGGCATCCTGTTCGGCCAGTACCTGACCCCGGGTAACGACCTGGTGTTCAGCGCCCTCTATCGGGTGAGCAGCATCCTCTTTGCCATCGTGGTCACCCTGCTCGCCTGCTACCTCATCCACCGGCTGCTCAATCGCTTCGAGGCGACACGGTTCGGCCACTGACCCTTTTCTGCAGCCATTGGACGGCTCCCTTTCGCCCCGCTTGCCTGCCGGGGCGTTTTTTTTCCTGCCCCACGGACCAGAGGGAGACGGACGCATCCCGACGCAGGGCTCCTGCCACGAGGTTGCAGTTGTGCCTCATCCTGTTAGGCTCAAGGCCATATGACACCGTTGTGAGGATCAAACATGAAACACGCCAAGCTCTTTCTACTGGGGGCGGGCGCCATCACCCTGCTCGGCGGCTGCGATCTGGGCAGCGGCAAGCTGGGAGTGACCGGCGGCGATCCCGTCACCTATCTGTGTGAACAGAACCAGAAAGTGCAGGTTCGCTACTTCTCCCTCTCGGACGAGAGCCTGAACTTCGTCAAGCTCTCCCTCCCCGATGGCAAGGATTACACCCTGCCTCAGGCGGTTTCCGCCTCCGGCGCACGCTATACCGACGATCACGAGGTGGTCTGGTGGAACAAGGGCAAGGAGGGGTTCGTCGAGATGCGCGATGACGCCGGGGAGTGGCAGAGCCGCTACAACGACTGCAAGGAGCAGTGATCCGCGCCGTCATGGCACACCGCCCACACGAAACACCCCGGCCTGGCCGGGGTGTTTGTCATTTCACTTCCACTTCGAATCGGGCCACAACCCGAGCCGGAATGGCTTGCTGATTCTGCTCCGATGGCCGGTAGCGCAGCTGCGCCAGCCCGGAGATGGCGATGAGATCCAGCACGCCGGGCGGCTGGGACTCCAGTACCTCTGGGCTGAACAACGTGCCATTGGAATCGATGAGGTAGCGAAGGGTCACATACCCCTTGACCGGCCTCTTCGCCGGCAGCCCCCCGACCGGGTTAAAACTGATGGCATCCCCCACCAGCACCCAGTATTCGGGCAGCGTTTCCCAGGTGACATCCACCGGAGGCTGATTCAGCTTGGCGGTGGGGCTGGCACAGCCCCCGAGCAGGGCCAGGGCGGCCCACAGCAACAACCCTTTCACTCGCACTCGACATTCCCTCTTCGTTGTATCGCTCGACTCCATGAGCGACGCGCCAGTGTCAGGCAAAGGGGCTCATCCGGGAAGCCCCCATCTGGCAGGCAAAAAAAAAGCCAACCCCGGAGGGCTGGCCTTGTGATCTCTCACGGCTCAGGCGCGCTTGTCGCTTACCACCAGCCAGAGGGCATGAACCATGCCGGGCAGACCGCCCAGCAGGGTCAGCACTATGTTGATGAGGAAATGGAGGCTGAAGCCTACCTGGATAAAGGCGCAGACCGGGGGGAGAAAGATGGCCAGCAGGATCTTGAGCAGATTGTTCATCTCATGGTTCCTCATGAAAGATGTCTCGTGATTCGGATGGGCTAACCATAAACATCCCTGGCCTCAACTGCAAACCAGACAGGGGATCCGCTCTCCTCCTTTCCGCCAGGCGTTGAGGTCGTGAACCATCTGGTTGCTGCTGCCACGCCAGAGCAGACCGGGATCCGCCAGGGCCTTCTCGAACCTGCCATCCACCAGCACGTCCAGCAAGGCCACCAGCTCCCGCTGGGCCGGGCTGAGATCGGCCAGCAGATAGCCGGTCCAGCACCAGATGTCCTTGCCGGGGCACTCGGTTCGCACCCGCTTCACCAGCGCCAGCACATGCGGCACGTTGGCGGGGTGGAGCGGATCGCCGCCGGAGAGCGACAGTCCGCGCCGCTTGATGCGGCTGTCGTTGAGATCGTGAATGATGCGATCGCTCATCGCCTCATCGAACGGCTTGCCCCCATCGAGCCGCCAGGTGCTCTGGTTGTAGCAACCTGGGCACTGGTGCTCGCAACCCGACACGAACAGGGTGGCGCGGGTGCCGGGGCCGTTGATCACATCGACCGGGTAGTACTGGTGGTAGTGCATTCGAGTTCTCTGGGTTAACGGCCAACCCCCTCCCAACCTCCCCCCTTCGAAAGGGGGAGGAGCTTCTTTACCCCCTCCCCTGCCAAGGGGAGGGGTGGGGTCTGCTCGCTTACATATGCTTGACGCGGCGTTTGACCTCTTCCTGCTTGCCCGCATTGAAGGGGCGCGCATCCGGGCTGCCGAGGTAGCCGCACACCCGGCGGGTCACCGACACCTTGGCCGGGTCATGGTTGCCGCAGCGCGGGCAGGTGAAGCCCTTGGAGGTGCACTCGAACTCGCCGGTGAAGCCGCAGTCGTAGCACTCGTCGATGGGGGTGTTGGTCCCGTAATAGGGCACCTTGTCATAGCTGTAGTCCCAGACGTTCTCCAGCGCCTCCAGGTTGTGCTGGATGTTGGGGTACTCGCCGTAGCAGATGAAGCCGCCGCTGGCGATGGGCGGATAGGGCGCCTCGAAGTCCAGCTTGTCGTAGGGGTTCACCTGCTTCTCCACGTCCAGGTGGAAGCTGTTGGTGTAGTAGCCCTTGTCGGTCACCCCTGCCACCACGCCAAACTCCTTGGCATCGATGCGGCAAAAACGGGTGCAGAGGTTCTCGCTCGGGGTGGAGTAGAGGCTGAAGCCGTAGCCGGTCTCCTCCTTCCACTCGTCGGTGGCCGCCTTGAGCCGCGCGATGATGGCGATGGCCTTCTGGCGCAGGGTCTCGCTGTCGAACAGGTGGACGTCGGTGCCATAGAGGGCGTTGATGGTCTCGTGTACCCCGATGTAACCCAGCGAAATGGAGGCGCGGCCATGTTTGAAGATCTCGCTGATGTTGTCATCAGCCTTGAGGCGCACCCCGCAGGCCCCCTCCATGTAGAGGATGGGAGCGACCCGGGCCTTGACCCCGTCCAGGCGCTTGATGCGGTACATGAGCGCTGTCTTGGCCACCCGCAGGGCGGCGTCCAGCTTGTCCCAGAAGTCCGCTTCATCGCGGGATTTCAGGGCAATGCGCGGCAGGTTGAGGCTCACGACCCCTAAGTTGTTGCGCCCCTCGTGGAGCAGCTCGCCATTCTCCTCGTAGGCACCGAGGAAGGAGCGGCACCCCATGGGGGTCTTGAAGGAGCCGGTCACTTTGACCACCTGGTCGTGGTTGAGGATGTCCGGGTACATCCGCTTGGAGGCGCACTCCAGCGCCAGCTGCTTGATGTCGTAGTTGGGATCCCCCTGCTTGTGGTTCAGGCCATCCTTGATGGCGAACACCAGTTTCGGGAAGACGGCGGTCTTCCTGTTCTTGCCAAGGCCGGCGATGCGGTTGCCAAGGATGGCGCGCTGGATGAGGCGCGATTCCCAACTGTCCCCCAGGCCAAAGCCGAAGGTGACGAACGGCGTCTGACCGTTGGCGGTGTGCAGGGTATTGACCTCGTATTCGAGGGACTGGAAGGCGTCGTGGCACTCCTTCTCGGTGCGGGCCATGGCATAGGCATCCACGTCCCGGATCCCCCACTCCTCGGCCACCTCCCGGTGCTTGTGCCAGCTGATGGCCACATAGGGTGCCAGCACCTCGTCGATGCGGTTGATGGTGGTGCCGCCATAGATGTGGCTCGCCACCTGGGCGATGATCTGGGCGGTCACCGCAGTGGCGGTGCTGATGGATTTGGGAGTGTCTATCTCCGCGTTGCCCATCTTGAAGCCGTGGGTCAGCATCCCCTGCAGATCGATCAGCATGCAGTTGAACATGGGAAAGAAGGGTGAGTAGTCGAGATCGTGGAAGTGCAGGTCGCCGCTCTCGTGGGCCTGCACCACGTCACGGGGCAGCATGTGACTGATGGCGTAATGCTTGGCGACAATGCCCGCCAGCAGGTCACGCTGGGTCGGGATCACCTTGGAGTCCTTGTTGGCGTTCTCGTTGAGCAGGGCCGCGTTGGTCTGCTCCACCAGGCCGCGGATCTCCTGGGCCAGGCGACCCCGGGCCTCGCGAGCCTGATCACGGTCGTGACGGTATTCGATGTAGGCACGGGCGATGGCCTTGTCGTCGGAGGCCATCAGGTGGTTCTCGACCCGGTTCTGGATCTCGTGGATGTCTACCTCCCCTCGCCCCTCCAGCTCCTGGCTGACAGCGGCGGCAATGCGCTCTGCCAGCGCCGGACTGGCCTGATTGACCGCTGCCGCCGCTCGGCTGACCGCATCGCGGATCAGTTGGCCATTGAATGGTGCACGACATCCATCGCGTTTGATCACTACCGGTTTCATCGATTTTCCCCGTATTGAAAGACCTGGTGGCCACCCTCGGCTCACCCTCGTTGAGTCCCCTTCTCCACGCCCGTCCCCGGCGCAAACAAGGTCAGCCAAGGCTTGAAACACCTGGGCTGACACTGAGAGGGCGACCACTTATGCACAGCTTTATGACACTATATATGGGTGTTTTTTTTATGCTTGCCCCTATATGTGGGGTCTATTAGGCACCAAAGCGGTACCCTGTTTCTTGATCCAGAACAGGTTTTGGAAGGAGTGGGGCAGTTCACGACCAGCGCCAAAAGGCGCTCTTTCTGCTCACCCCAGACGGGATGCGGGCTCCCGCCCGGCAAGGGATAAAAAGAGAGGGGCACGCCTTCCGACAACAATTGACCGAGGCGCCAGAGAGCGGGAGAGCACATACTGGGGAACAGTCTGTCCCTTGCGGAAAACACACGTGACCAAGGTCTTGCTCCTGCTCTCCCTCCTCTCCCTCCCGCTGCTGGCCGCCGAGATCCTGGTGATCAGCAGCTATCACCAGAGCAACCAGTGGGATCAAAGCTACAGTGCCGGCCTAGAGAAACACCTCAAGCAGGCGCATCACCTCGGCTATCTCTATCTGGACACCAAGCGCCAGCCCGGCCAGACCCGTGACGAACTGCTCGCCAAGGGAATGGCCGCCTACCGGACCCACCAGCCGGCGCTGGTGATCCTGGGGGATGACAACGCCATCAACGCCCTCGCCCGACCCATCGCCGCCCGGGGAACGCCCGTGGTGTTTCTCGGGATGAACGAGAATCCGCGCCCCAAGGGGCTGGTCGGCCACCCCCTGATCACCGGCGTACTGGAACGCCCCCTGCTCAAGCGCAGCATCAGCGAGATGAGTCAGTTGATGGGAGGACTGGAGCGCGCCCTGGTGCTGTTTGACGAAAGCGAGGTGTCCCGCACCGCCGTCGCCCACGAGTTCAAGGGGCGAGGCGAGCTGACGATCGGTCAGACCCGGGTCAGCAGCCGCCAGTTCACCGACTATGGACACTGGCAGGAGGCAGTGCTCGCCAGCCGGGAAAACGGCTATCAGGCGCTCTTCCTCGGCCTCTACCACACTCTCACCGACGCGCAGGGCCAGCATGTAAGCGAGCAACAGGTACTGGCATGGACCAGCGCCAACAGTCCGGTGCCACTGTTCTGCTTCTGGGCCTTTGCGGTGGGCAGGGGAGCCGCCATCGGCGGTCTGGTGCTCGACGGCCACAGCCAGGGAGAGAGAGCCGCCGAACTGGCCAATGCCATCCTCTCGGGCACGGCGCCCGGCGCCCTCTCCCCCCGCGCCGCATCCCGCGGGGAATATCTGTTCAGCAAGAGCGAACTGGCACGCTGGCACCTGACGGCTCCCGATGCCTGGCAGGACAAGGTGAGCTACATCGAGTGAGCCCACCAACGACAAACCCGGCCAGTGGGCCGGGTTTGTCTGCTCAAACGTGCATTCTCAGGGCTGAATGGCCGCCTGCAACTCGGCCTCGGTCCAGATGGTGATCCCCAACTCCTGGGCCTTGGCGAGCTTGGAGCCTGCCGCCTCCCCCGCTACCAGCACGTCGGTCTTGGCCGACACCGAGCCCGCCACCTTGGCCCCCAGGGCCTGCAGCGCCGCCTTGGCGTCGTTGCGGGACAAAGCGGTGAGGGTGCCGGTCAGCACGAAGGTCTTGCCGGCAAAAGGTTGATCGCTTGCCTCTTTCTTCTCGATGGCCGGCCAGTGGATACCGGCGGCCAACAGGGCGTCGAGCACCTCGATGTTGTGGGGCTGGCGCAGGAAGTAGTAGACGTGCTTGGCCACTATGTCCCCCACGTCGGCCACCTCGAGCAACTGCTCCACGGTCGCCGCGCGCAGGGCCTCCAGGGTGAGGAAGTGGTTTGCCAGATTCAGCGCCGTCGCCTCCCCCACCTCGCGAATGCCCAGGGCAAACAGGAAGCGCGGCAGGGTGGTGCTGCGGGCCGCATCGATGGCCGCCACCAGATTGAGGGCGGATTTTTGCCCCATCCGCTCGAGGCCGGCCAACTGGATGGCGTTGAGGCTGAACAGATCCGCCGGGGTCTTCACCAGCCCCTTGTCCACCAGCTGCTCCACTATCTTGTCACCCAGACCATCCACGTCCATGGCGCGGCGGGCGGCGAAATGCTTGATCGCCTCCTTGCGCTGGGCCTCGCAGAACAGGCCGCCGGAGCAGCGGGTCACCGCCTCCCCCTCCAGCCGCTCCACCGCCGAGCCGCACACCGGGCACTGGGTGGGGAAGAGGATCGCGCGAGCATCCGCGGGGCGCTGGGCCTCCACCACGGCCACTATCTGCGGGATCACGTCCAAGTGTCACCTCACACCTTTCACTTCATTTAGAAAAAATCAGCATTTTCGGGCTTGCAGAGCCAAAAACGGACTACGCTTTCTATGTGAAACTTTCATCTAGGGCAGTATTCATCGTGTCGAGCAAGCGAATCGAGGCTATCTACACATACTTGGGGACGCATCTTAGCGATGAAATTATTCTATGGCTTAAAACGTTCAACAGCACAGTGTCAAATGACCATGCCAATTGGCTACTACGGGTCATGTTGGTATCCGTTACGGGTTATGGAGATACATTGAATTCAAAAAACGCCATTAACATTCATGAATTCATAGAAATGTATTGCGTTATTGCAAGCCATAAACATAGCTTCATAGTTGCTAATAATTATATTCGCACATTGAAAAAATTCATTCGCTTCATGAAGGAAAATGAAGCGTTTTCAGGGCAGCCTCTTAATGAACTAGAGTTAACACTAGGAAAAATAATAACAGAGGGTACATTTCAAAATTACAGATCGCAGAGTCTACCCGACCATCAATTAGAACGTTTCAATTTTGACATTAAACTGCCATCTAGCACGGATGAAAAAATTTATCCTGGGCTGCCTACTCACCTAGAAACAATACGTCCCCACCTTAATAGCGACATATATGAACTGATATCATCATTTATACATTCATGCAGTTTTGCAAATCAGCAAGTGCTGTCCATAAATCTAGCGAGATACATAAATCCTTTACAGAGTAGTTTAAATGAAAAAAATTTATCAGAACTAGTAGAAACGCTTGGCTATATTATTTCGCATACTACGACCTACACAAAGTCCTTACATGTCTTTAATAAATTGCTGTTCACATATTCAAATTTATTTAAATATCTGGTTGACAATAACTATTTTGAAGAGAATATTTTAACCGCTATAACTCCAATTTTAAAAAAAATGGATGAAGCTCAATATACCTTATGCAAAAATAAAATCTTACCCTCATCCTTCCTGATTAAAACGACAAAAATACAAGGTAGCAATGATGAATTCAATGACATATTGTCTTCAACCTGCCCTCCTGACATTGCACAACGAATCAAAGAACACGTAAATTCCTTCAAGATCGTAAAACATCATAGAGAGCCTATTGGAGCATTTCTTAAACACATATCATCAATAAGTAGCAAGTGGTATCAACAACCCAACGTAATACAGGGTGAACTGGCGACCTTTAGGGGAGATTTGCTTAACCGCCTTCAAAGAAACACTGCGTACATGAAATTTCAAAACGTTAAAAACTGCATTTTAGTCCTAATTGAACATGGTTTATTACCTAATAGCATTGATCTTCCAAACAACTTACGCAGGGATACTAATACAGAAAAAATAAGAGATGACAATCCGATAATTTCAAAAATCAACATATATGAAGAAAACTTATTGGAACATGCCGTTGATTCAAAATCTTTTCTAGAACAGGTAGAGAAAGAAATTAAAAATAATATTCAAGCTCTCTTATCATACGCAAAAAAAATCGTTTATGAGTCATACAAAAAATTTTGTGATACTCCAAGTTTAATCGCTATAAGCAACTATGGGAAAGAAACTGAAAGTAATACTCAATCTGCACGAGCTAAAAATAACGCATTCAGTCAACACAACCCTCTAAGGTTAGAAAACTCTGTTGCATATTTCTCTCAAAACTACCATAAGTTAATCCAAGGCACAAAAGGAAATGAAACAAACGAGGTTATTCTTCAAGAAGATGCTTTGCAATACCTAGGTCTAACTATCCTTACAGCATCAGCTATGCAGATTATTATTACAGAAGAGCTGGGTATTAACCCTTACTCCCTCTACACCATGAAAGCATTTGCTACTAATCATGGATTAGAGTTTATGCAGGTAGATGATGATGGTAGTGTTAGAGTAAGGACTATAAAACCACGGGCTAGACATGCACGAACTAAAAAAGCAATTGGTGATTTAACTCCTATAGCTAAAGTTAAAGCTCAAGATATTGACGCATCCATTTGTCTTAAAATGGCTATGGAAATGACTGAAAATGCGCGTAATGTTGCGCTTGATCACAGCCTGTGGCTATGCATGACGATTAGAGGAATATCAAAGTGTAGAGCTGATGATTTTCAACGTGGCTTCAAGCAGATTCGAAACCATGTTACAAGTGAAAGCAATATAGATGTAATTAATGATGCCACCTTAAAAAAAGTAAGAGTATCTAAAGGAATACTAATCTACCTACAGTCACATGGTGATGCACTACGTACAGCGACATATTTTGGTAATACTGTTAAAACAACTTTAAATAGATACATACCAAAGTATCTAACAGAGTTAATTTACAGGGTAAAGATCCGTTCATTCCAAAGAATATTATTGTTTATGGCTATAGCTAATAACGACCACCCCTTCGAATCAGTTCACCTCAGCGAGAGTAAATTCAAGAATCAGCTTGCAAGTGCATTTTCTAACCCTGAAATGGGCGGGGAATTGTTCAATAGCCTGACAGCAAAACCTAGTAATGATGAACGTGAACAATCAGTATATTTCTGTGTTTCAGAAAAAAATCTAAAGTTAGCGATTGTTTATGCTAGAGAAGGAGAGGATGAGCACCTAAAGAAACTATGCTCAGATGTTATAAGTATGGTGTCCACCTCTAATACACCTTTAAAAATCATGTTGCGAAATGCTCATAAATCAATAGAGCAAGAGAGTTCATAAATGAAGAGTAAAGTATCACCAATAAAGGAATTGGTAGACCCAGAAAAAATTCAAGCTATGGCTTATGAATCAGCATACCCTAGACCAAGGGAAAGTGCGAACAAGTATCCCACGAACAAAAAATGAAAATTTTAGTCATTTAATATCAATGGGTTACCAGTAAATGCTCTCGTGCCATATGACTTATTCGCACCTTCCCTAGGTCACTCGGTTCTTCTTGAAAGTTCACCTCATCAAACAGGGGGGTTTTAACGTAACTTGGATACAATCGCACATCATCAACATTTCTCCGTTCCAAGAAACCCGCGTCAACCAGCTTCATCAGATTACGATAAACGAGGCCGTATCGCCTCTTATGGGCCTGATTGTACTCTGAGTCACCAAAGACTGCGTTCAAGCACTCCGTTGTAGTGAAATCATCCATCTGCAATCGAATGAGTGCGGTGTAGAGCGCGGTTGGTAACCACACGGTCTGGGAGCTCATAAGTAATCCTAGGTCTCGAACGAAAACATTTAGTGGAAATCTAAACTCGGTTGCGGATTATAATCCGTGGTCGTTAGCCAGACAACCAGAGATAGTGCTCGCCAGCGAGAGGCGAGACATGCAAGAGCTAGCAAAAAAATTTGGTGATGCTGTACGTGATAGACGGCTTCAATTGGGCGTATCGCAAGATGCACTCGCATATGCGGCCGAAATTGATAGAAGCTACGTAGGACGAATTGAGCGTGGTGAGGTCAATGTCACCCTGGAAAAGGCTTATCGTCTTGCCAGGGTTATGGGGTGTGACATTCGCGATTTGCTGCCATAGATATATTTGCCAAATAATTATCTCTTAACCCAGATAAAACTAAATTTCCCTATAATTATTCACAGTGATGGCATAGCGAGTACCATCAGGCATATGAATGAGCAGACCAGACGGCATCTGCTTGTGCGTGGCTTTATGCAGCGTAAGCTGCAAGCTCACAAGATCTATTCGAAACGAAAATGAGTTCCCGCCTTGTCTATCCACTGGTTGCTGTAGCGCCACACAGCAGCAATAAATCCAGTTTTTCGTTAGCTCTGGTCTGAGATTTTCAGCCTGTATCTCCATCCTCACTACCAGCTCTGTTGGTCTGCTGTATGTGTTATATTCGGCTCAAACATTGAGCCGAATGATGGGCTGGGTCGGCTCATTATTGAGAGCCTAGCACGTTGGATGAGGAAATAATGGAACCATTTTGGATTTGGCAACAAGCTGATTGGCCCCATTTTCGTTGGCAGGATAGCGAGATATTGCCCAGATTACGGCATGCTCAACGCAGGCTGGGAATGCTAATAGGTAGTCATTTCAGATTGGGGAACTCCGACCAAACGTTGGATACGTTATTGGCTAACATCATCGCCTCGTCCGCTATCGAAGGCGAACGCCTCAATGCACAATCCGTGCGTTCATCCCTGGCTAGGCGGTTAGGGAGCCCACAAACTCAGTCCTATCCAGTATCAGAGCGCTCAGAGGGGCTCGCGGCCATGATGCTGGATGCCATCGACAACCATGAACAACAGTTGACGATTGAGAGGCTTTACCAATGGCATCGTTGGCTGTTCCCTGCCAACGAATGGTCGGTGCAGCCAGTGAATGTAGGACAGTTGCGAGGAGATGAGCCGATGCAGGTTGTCTCTGGGCGTGTTGATCGCCCCATCGTGTATTTTGAGGCACCGCCCAGAGCAACTCTGGACGATCAACTGGCTGCGTTCATCCTGTGGTTTAATCAGACTCAGAATGATCCTGTGGTGGACCCGCTTCTTCGTGCGGCGATTTGCCATCTCTGGTTTTTGACCCTTCATCCCGTTGATGATGGCAATGGGCGGTTAGCGCGGGCACTGACCGATTTCGCGTTGTCACAGGCTGACTGCCACAGCATCCGGCTGTATGCCATGTCAGCTGCTATTCTTGGACGGCGGGCAGACTACTATCGGGCACTGGAGTCAGCACAGAAAGGCTCGCTGGATATTACCTCCTGGATCTGTTGGTTTCTCGACACACTGGATTTCTCCATAGAGCTGGCATTACAAAGTATCGCCCGTAGCCTTGCCAAGGCATCTTTCTGGCAGCGGCACTGTCATGACGGCCTGAGCCCAGAGCAAACCAAAGTGATTAACCGCCTACTGGATGGCGGCGAACAGGGTTTTGAAAATGGCATCAGTGCCAGTCAATATCAAAAAGTCGCCGGAGTCAGTAAGCCCACGGCTACACGGCATCTGGCGGAGTTGGTGGATAGGGGGTGCATTGAGAAATTACCTGGTGGCGGACGCAGTACACGCTATCAGATCTGCTTACACACCGAGGGTGTTTGAAAAAGCATCGCTATGGGGCGTTAATTTCATTTGGTAGATGAGATCTGCGATTAACGAACCAATGAAGCTCTTTAATTAAATATTGACGCCATGATGAGTGCCGTCAGGCATATGAACGAATAGATTTAACCGACAGTCATGGCTCTCAACTAATCTTTTGAGTGATAACAAACTATCGAGAACATTGGGATCTATTGCAGGAACATCACCTGCCCCGAGATTTGAAAGCAATTTAGTCACACTCAGACGAACCAATTGCTCGTCTACGATCTCTTGGGCTTTCTGGACAACCTCGGGTGATTCGGATGAGATGATATCCTCTAATGTTCTCCCCATATGGGCTCCTACTAGAAATAGAATTAAAGGCCCACGCCGATCTGGCATGGGCTCTCAGCCTCAGATAAGGAAATCTTCCAGAGCCTTGCCACCCTCAACCGCTGCCGCGATGGCCCTTGGCATGCGGCCCTGACCAGTCCAGGTCTTTTCCAAACCATCCTCGGTGTATCTGTATTTTGCAGGACGAGGAGCGCGCTTGCTCTTCACAGTACCCTCTGCTTTTGCAGTGGTTGCAGTACCAACCAGCTCGCTCGGATCGATGCCAGCGGCTTTCAGCATCTCGGTAAACTCAGCCATTTTTTGCAGGCGCTCAGCTGACTCAGCTCTGATTTTGCTCTCTTGCTGCTCACGTTCGGCATAGATTTCGTCAAATTTTTCTTTAGCCTCGACCAACTGCTCAAAAGAGAGCTCGCGCAATGCAGCACGAAGGCTACGTATATTCAGCAGAATTTTCAAAAAATCGTTCATTGATAGCCTCATGTATCACATTTTTATATCAGGAAAATTATCTCTCAATCCCAGCATCAGCTCCACTGTTTTTTGGCACCAAGACGATTTTAAAATAGTATCATTCAAAAATAACGAGCTAAATTGCGTTTGGATCTGCTTAGTGGCCTGGCTCCAATCTTCTACGAGACTGTGTAGTTAAAAAATTAATATAGGTGGTAGTGAGCGTAGAGACCACCTCACCAGATGAGCCGATGAAGGATCTTGATCGGCTCACGAAATGAGCCGATTGGATAATATCATTGGCTCACGAAACGAGTCGATGGGAAGAAATATTTATCTCCACACAAACTAGAGCATGGATGAATATTATTCATATGATTTCTCTATTAGAGTCACCACGCCCAAATGTTTCTGGATTTGCAGCCTCATAGTCATCGTCAAACATATGATTTCCACGATGCATCTCCCTCACTGTCGCGAGTACACCAAAAAAACACCCCTCACACAGATGCACCTGGTAACGTTCACCATCGTGACGGGAACCATAGCCAAAATCCGCCGATAACGAGCCATACTGATTGGTTCCAAAATTCGTTTTTGTACTACAACCACAGGCATCACAGAGGACATCGACAACTTGTTCTGTTGGCAAAATTTCTTTTACGAGCATGCTGTGCCCCTAATCTGATGAGAATAGGAGTTATCATACGCGGACTGACTATATATGGTGCAACCTGTTTATGGTTACTTTTTGGTATCCATGCGAATGAGAGCTTTCACCTCGACAACAGTAGATCCGATAGGAACACCTAGCGAACTCAATAACTCGCCATTTTCAGTTCTGGTAACCTCGGGATCCCCCTTGTACCAACACCATTCTCGGCCAGTTTTTGTGTCGGCTGCCTCTAAGATGCCACAACGATAATCAAAATTGATAGCCATCGATGTTTCTCTCGACCGGATGTCTAAATAACTGATCCCAATAGTGCTACGGGAATTCAGATAATAAGTGCGACACTCATGGATGAATGGCGAGAGGTGGCCAACTGCTGATTGGTGGTACCCTTCTGCTCGCCAAAGTAAAAGCAGTATCACCATGAGCTATCAGCAGTTGACCGAGGGGCAACGATACCAGTTATCGGTGCTTCGCGCACAGGGGATGTCCATCCTTGCCACCGCACGCGCCATTGGCGTTCATCGCTCCACCCTCTACCGGGAGCTGCGTCGTAACGCCGGGCCGCAGGGCTACCAGCCAGACAATGCGCATCAGCACGCCACCCACCGACGGGCCAGTGCGGCCAAATCTCGGCTATCTGCCGATGTCATCCAGTTTGTCGAGCTGACACTCGCCTGGTGGTGGAGCCCGGAGCAGATAAGCGCGGTGGGCAAGCAGATAGGCCTCATGGTGAGTCACGAGTGGATATACCGCCATGTGGCCGCCGACAAAGCCCGGGGTGGCCAGTTGTACCGCCATCTGCGCCAGGGCCACAAGCGCTACCGCAAGGGGGCGAGCAGCCTGCGTTCTCCCATCAAGGAAGCCCGCTCTATTGATGAACGGCCGGCTATCGTCGATAGCCGGGAGCGGCTCGGTGATTGGGAGGCGGACACGGTGCTGGGCAAGCAAGGCACAGGTGCACTGGTCACCCTGGTGGAGCGCAAGAGCCGGCTCTATCTGGTCAAGCGGGTCGCGAGCAAACAGGCTGGGGTGGTGCGGGATGCGATAATCGAGATGTTAACGCCCTACATCGAGCAGGTGCATACCATCACCTTTGACAACGGCGGCGAGTTTGCCGAACACAAGGCGATAGAGGAAGCGCTGGGTGCCGAGACTTACTTTGCGCACCCTTACTCTTCGTGGGAGCGCGGTCTGAACGAGAACAGCAATGGGCTGTTGAGGCAGTTTATCCCAAAGGGAACAGACCTGAGAGAGGTCACGGACGAGGATGTCAGGAGAGCGGAGCAGTGGCTCAACCTACGACCTCGGAAATGTCTCGGATTCAGGCAGCCTGTCAAGGTATTCGAAGAGTACCGTCAGGCGGCATAGGCGAGTGTCGCACTTCGAAGTTGAATTCGCGCTACACCTTCGCTGTGCCATAGCCATTCCCCGGGAAAGGAGACACGGTATCCATGAAGTGTTTCACTCGGGCCAGCAGGTTTGCCATCCCTCTGCATTGATGATTGCGCGTGATGGTTTCATGTAACTTGTGCCATAGCCGTTCTATGTGATTAACCCAAGGGCTGTAAACTGGCTGGAACACCAGGCAGAACTTGGGATTCTTCTTCAACCATCGCTCGGTCTGTTTGCTTTTGTGAATGATGTAGTTATCGAGGATCAACGTGATGGTTTTGGCTCGTCGGTAGTGGTGGCGCAGCTTTTCCAGCATGGCAATAAACAGCGATGAGTTTTTCTTGATCCCGCTGACGTAAAGTACCCTTCCGTTGCCTGCGTGGAGAACGCCTGCCAGATAATGCTTGGCATTCTGCCCCGGTGTGACAACCCGCTTTTGCTGCGCTCTGAACATCCAGTCGGCTCCTAATTTGGGATTGAGGTCTATATCGACTTCATCCTCATAAAACACCGGATTATCGGCATCACAGCGGGCCAGCGCGGCGTCGATATTCGCCATTTTTTCCTGATAGGCTGGGTCTTTTATCCGCAAGGTCGGCACGGGCCTGCGCCAGACAATGCCCATACGAGGTAACCATCGGCGGAGCGTGGAGGCTGCCACATTGAGCCCTGTTAACCGATTGATTTTTATAGCCAATAGTTCAGTACACCAACGGCTGCGCTGATAACCAAAATCTTGCGGAGAAAACTGCATGAGCAGCACCAGTAGGGTGACAATCTTGGCGATAGGTAAGACTGGGGCACGGCCAGCCGGTAAGGCTTCTAGCGCATCTATGCCTTCATCTCGATACCACCGAAGCCAACGACCGATGGTCGAGCGCGCAGCGCCGGTAAGGTGATGAACATCGGTGATCGTGCGTCCTTCATGTAACAGCAAGATGGCCATCAAGCGACGAGCATGTCCTTTATCACGGGTGGCATGGATGATTTTGTGAATGCGGCGCCGTTGTGGTCGTGGCAGAGGTGGTAGGATAGGCATCAACTCAGTCCTTTGGGTGTGGCTTGTTTTGTTTAGCGACTAATCAGATCGCACAAACTGGACTGAGTTCCCTTCCTCCGGTGATCTACTATTCGGAACAGCTATTTAGTTATTAGCATCATCACGCTCAGCTTCTTGCATTAAACGAGTCACTTTTCTCAGCGGATTTTCAACACCAATATCATCCGTCAGAACGATGATCTGCTTTCCAATATCAAAAGCTGGGGCAGCAACAGCTCGCCCTGCAAGATCCAATGATTCGAGGACGGCAGTTGCCTTCTTTAGCGTTTTGAAGGCTTTTGCTGTTTCAGGGCTCAACCCCCACCACATACCCGTCATATCAGAGTTTGATGTGTACTTAACCAGAAACTCGTCCTTGTAGGGGTCATGCAGTAGCCACCCCAGCATTTTTGCGTGAGCAGGTAGCCCCCACGTCTGTTTTAGTTCATGTGCGGACGGTTCTTTACTCATGACTTCATCCTCTGTATACGGCGCTAGCTAGTATGATGGTTAAACATAGTCAATACATCATAAAAAGGGCCTCATAAAGACATCAGATAGAATTATGCCCAGAGATTCACGAAAAAGTTGGTATTGCCCGAATGGGGGCTTCAACCTCTGTCTCCAGTGTCTCATCCAACAAAGTCCTCAGACCCATCGCCATCGCTACATGGAACAGATAGGATAGGGTAATCTGGTATCGTAGGTTCAGGGGAGATTTCATCATGTCCTATGCGAGTTATCATCCAGGTAAGGCTACGGCCTCTACTAAGACAATATTTGACTCTCTTGGCATACCGAGTGACCCGTTGGGGGCACATCTATGGATCGTGGCCGGAGTCGCACCGTCCATGATTCATCAGTTGGCAGGAACAGTGAAGACAGACGTGGGTTCGATATGCCGCTTAGCAGGCATTAGCCGCCACACTATTGCGCGTAAGCTGAGGATTGGGGCTCCCCTATCAATCTCTCAGGGGGCCAGGGTATACGGCGTTGTACAGGCTCTCGAGGCGGTTCTATCTCTACATAGGAATAATGCCGCCAGAGCACTGTCATGGTTACATCGTCCAGCCTGGGGTCTTGGTGGCGTAGCGCCAGCTAAATAACTGATCCCAATAGTGCTACACCTTCGCTGTGCCATAGCCATTCCCCGGGAAAGGAGACACGGTATCCATGAAGTGTTTCACTCGGGCCAGCAGGTTTGCCATCCCTCTGCATTGATGATTGCGCGTGATGGTTTCATGTAACTTGTGCCATAGCCGTTCTATGTGATTAACCCAAGGGCTGTAAACTGGCTGGAACACCAGGCAGAACTTGGGATTCTTCTTCAACCATCGCTCGGTCTGTTTGCTTTTGTGAATGATGTAGTTATCGAGGATCAACGTGATGGTTTTGGCTCGTCGGTAGTGGTGGCGCAGCTTTTCCAGCATGGCAATAAACAGCGATGAGTTTTTCTTGATCCCGCTGACGTAAAGTACCCTTCCGTTGCCTGCGTGGAGAACGCCTGCCAGATAATGCTTGGCATTCTGCCCCGGTGTGACAACCCGCTTTTGCTGCGCTCTGAACATCCAGTCGGCTCCTAATTTGGGATTGAGGTCTATATCGACTTCATCCTCATAAAACACCGGATTATCGGCATCACAGCGGGCCAGCGCGGCGTCGATATTCGCCATTTTTTCCTGATAGGCTGGGTCTTTTATCCGCAAGGTCGGCACGGGCCTGCGCCAGACAATGCCCATACGAGGTAACCATCGGCGGAGCGTGGAGGCTGCCACATTGAGCCCTGTTAACCGATTGATTTTTATAGCCAATAGTTCAGTACACCAACGGCTGCGCTGATAACCAAAATCTTGCGGAGAAAACTGCATGAGCAGCACCAGTAGGGTGACAATCTTGGCGATAGGTAAGACTGGGGCACGGCCAGCCGGTAAGGCTTCTAGCGCATCTATGCCTTCATCTCGATACCACCGAAGCCAACGACCGATGGTCGAGCGCGCAGCGCCGGTAAGGTGATGAACATCGGTGATCGTGCGTCCTTCATGTAACAGCAAGATGGCCATCAAGCGACGAGCATGTCCTTTATCACGGGTGGCATGGATGATTTTGTGAATGCGGCGCCGTTGTGGTCGTGGCAGAGGTGGTAGGATAGGCATCAACTCAGTCCTTTGGGTGTGGCTTGTTTTGTTTAGCGACTAATCAGATCGCACAAACTGGACTGAGTTCCCTTCCTCCGGTGATCTACTATTCGGAACAGCTATTTAGGTTGTTGACTACAGATATGGGGGTTCAGGCAGTTATCCATTTGGTGGGGCGGATTCAGCATGGGGTGTGCAACTAAATCGAGGGTTCTGATAGGCGAACCTCCACAGAATGCTTCAAAAACAACCAATCTCATCTTTTTTTGAAATTTATTTCATTTACCCCACTTGAAAAATTCGGAAAACTGTCCATTTACTAATTATGAGAGCTATAAATTAATTTTTTCCATTTCAACATTCCGCTGCTGCGCAGCGAAGAGAAACCAGTTTTACTACCCCCTATAAGCTATTTTATTAAATAAATGAAATTTAAAGAGCACTGATAAATTAAAGTTCCTTAACTTGGCTTAAGACATCAATGCTCCATCACTCAGTAATAAATTAGATTCATATAAACAGAAAATAGAAAATAGAAGTTAAAGCATAATAAAAATGTGGCTATATTCGCCCTGTAGGGCGGAAAATTAAAAAGGCGTTTTTGCAAAGCATGATAACCCTACCTGTGCAAGCGCTTCTCTGCTATCATCCGCAGCCCATGAACAAATCGCATACTGGCGTGACTGTAACGCCGCCCTAACCCCTCCCTCTGCGGCTCCTGCCGCCTGACTCTGGTTGTCACAACCGGAGCGCTTTTTTACACCCATTAGATCCCAATACAACAATCTGATCCTGCCCGAACTCCATCTGACCCCCAAGTCGATGGGTGCGTTGTGCTATGGATCCTAAACAAGCGAGAAAATCCCCCCATGCTAGAACGTGCAAGACAAGAATGGTTCTCCAACATCCGTGGTGACCTGTTAGCCGGAATCGTGGTCGCCCTGGCGCTGATCCCAGAAGCCATCGCCTTCTCCATTATTGCTGGAGTAGACCCCAAAGTCGGCCTCTATGCCTCCTTCTGTATCGCCGTGGTCATAGCCTTTGTCGGCGGTCGTCCAGGCATGATCTCGGCCGCCACAGGCGCTATGGCGCTCCTGATGGTGACCCTGGTCAAAGAGCATGGCCTGCAATATCTGCTGGCAGCAACTCTGCTCACAGGGGTACTCCAGATCGCGGCGGGTTACTTGAAGCTCGGCAGCCTGATGCGGTTTGTCTCCCGTTCCGTGGTCACCGGCTTCGTCAATGCGTTGGCGATCCTCATTTTTATGGCCCAGCTACCAGAGCTTACCAACGTCACCTGGCAGGTCTACGCCATGACGGCGGCGGGCCTTGGAATCATCTATCTGTTCCCGCTTATTCCGGTGGTAGGCAAGCTAGTGCCTTCTCCGCTGCTCTGCATCGTGATCCTGACGGCAGTCGCCATCACCATGGGCATCGATATCCGTACTGTAGGCGATATGGGCGAGCTGCCCGATACTCTGCCCATCTTCCTGTGGCCCGAAGTGCCGCTCAATCTGGAGACGCTGGCGATTATCTTCCCTTACTCTGCGGGCCTAGCCGTGGTTGGTCTGCTCGAATCCATGATGACGGCAGCCATTGTCGATGACCTGACGGATACCCAAAGCGACCGCAATCGCGAGTGCAAGGGCCAGGGGATCGCGAATATCGGCGCGGGCCTGATGGGTGGCATGGCGGGCTGCGCCATGATTGGTCAGTCCATCATCAACATCAAATCCGGTGGTCGTGGCCGCCTCTCTACCTTTGTCGCAGGCACATTACTCATTCTGATGGTTGTCTTCATGGATGAGTGGATCCGCCAAATCCCCATGGCCGCATTGGTGGCCGTGATGATCATGGTTTCTATCGGAACGTTTTCATGGGATTCACTGCGTAACCTCAAAAAGCACCCGCTCTCCACCAATATCGTGATGGTGGCAACAGTGGCTGTGGTCGTTGCTACCCATAACCTGGCACTTGGGGTATTTGTCGGGGTACTGCTCGCCTCCTTGTTCTTTGCCAACAAGGTTGCCCGTTTCATGCTGGTCAAGAGCGACAGCGAGCGCAAAGGTGAGGTGCGTACCTATCTGGTTCGGGGCCAGGTGTTCTTCGCCAGTGCCGAACAGTTCTTTGCCGGATTCGACTTCAAGGAGGTGGTAGAGAAAGTGGTGATCGACCTTACCCATGCCCACTTCTGGGATATCACCGCTGTCACCGCACTGGACAAGGTGGTCATCAAGTTCCGTCGTGAGGGCACAGACGTTGAGCTGATTGGCTTGAACGAGGCGAGTACCACTATCGTTGACCGCTTTGGCGTTCACGATAAACCGGAAGAAGTTGAAAAGCTGCTGGCTGGACACTGATCACAAGAAGGAATTTACCATGACAAACATTTTTGCCTGTATCGATGGTTCACCTGCCATGACAGCTGTGTGTGATGCTGCGGCATGGGCCGCAGCCAACACTGGGTTACCTGTCACCCTACTGCACGTATTGGAAAAGAATGAGTTTGAAGGACACAGCGATCTCTCCGGCAATATTGGTCTTGGCAGCCGCGAGCTTCTTCTCCAGGAGCTCGCCGAGCTGGATCATCAACGCAGCCGCCTCGCCCATGAGCAGGGACGGATGCTGCTCAACAGCGGCAAGGAGTATCTTGCTGACTTGGGTATGACAGAGGTCGAGACAGTGCAACGCCACGGCCAGCTGGTAGAGACGACCCAGGAGCTCGCATCCGGTATGCGGATGTTGATCATGGGCAAGCAGGGCACGACCCATGCCCACGATCTGATTGGCAGTAATATCGAGAACGTCATCCGTACCCTGGCTAATCCCATCATGGTGGTGCAGCCAGGCTTTCAGGCCCCAAGCCGCTTCCTGTTTGCCTATGACGCAAGCCCGACTGCCAAGAAGGTGCTGGAGTTGATTGCAAGCAGTCCGTTGCTCAAGGGACTGGCGTGTGATCTGGTGATGGTCGGCGAACCGAGTGGCGAGCACGAACACCAGCTGGCACAAGCCAAGCAGGTGTTGAAAAGTGCAGGCATCAGGGTTGAAACAATGCTGCTGCAAGGAGAGGTGGTGTCAGTGGTTTGCCAGCATGCCGCCGACATGGGGTGCAACCTTATCGTGATGGGGGCTTACGGTCACTCGCGGATCAGGCAGTTCATTGTGGGCAGCACGACAACTGGTATTTTGAAAAAGACTAATGCTTCTTTAATGTTGCTCAGGTGACAATTCTGCTGTGGGGGGGATGGAACTATCCTCCCCATTATGAGTGTTGGTGTTATGGGACGTAACCCAACCAGCAAATTCCTCTGCGGGCATTGGCTTGGCGACAACATAGCCCTGCACGATGTCGCAATGATTAGCCCTCAGCCATGCAAGTTCTTCCTGGGTTTCGGCCCCCTCTGCGACAACAGACAATCCCAGTTCCTGACACAACAAAATGGTGGAGCGGACAATCGCTGCATTTCTAAAATGCTGGTCAACACCGCTCACGAAAATGCGGTCAATCTTCAATTCATGCACAGGTAAATTCTTCACATAAGCGAGAGAGGCTTGCCCTGAACCATAATCGTCAATGGATAGCTTTATCCCCAATCTGGCAAGCTCTTTCAAATGCAGTAACGCAATATCAGGATCATCCATGAGTGCGCTCTCAGTGACTTCCAGACAAAGCAGCTGAGCAGGTAAGGTATTCTCTTGCAGTGACTTCATGACCTTTGGTACTAGGTCTGGGGATGTCAAGTCGAGCGTAGACAAGTTGACTGACGTGACGATATCGTGTCCCTCGCGGTGCCAGGAAGCCGCTTGACAAATCACATGCGCTAATAACCATGGCGTGATCTCACGGATAAATCCCGTTTGCTCGGCAAACGGAATAAAGCGTCCAGGTGGCACCAACCCTCTGGTTGGATGTTGCCATCGCAATAATGCCTCTGCCCCCTTGATGAGACCACTCGCAAGCTCCAGTTTGGGTTGAAAAAAGGCGACAAACTCCTCGTTGATTAAGGCATCTCGCATTTCACCAATCAAGGCTAATTGCTCATGGGGGGATTCATCTGCAATCTTGGACGCAAAGGCGAAACCGTCACGGCGGCGTTTAGCATGACGCATTGCCATACCCGCTCGCCGCATTAGCAAGGTGCTGTTATTACCATCTTCTGGAAATATCGTGATCCCCAGACTGGCCTCAACGTCCAGCCGTTGACCATCCAGTTCAATAGGCTTACGGAGTTGCCCCAGTAACTCTTGGGCATTATCAAGGATATTGAAGTAATCGACTTCTTTGATAAGTAGCGCAAACTCATCGCCTCCCAAACGCGCCACCAAGTGCTTGCCTGCGACCATGGCGAGTAAACGGTGAGCCATCTCCTGGAGGAGTCTGTCGCCGACCTGATGACCCAGAGCATTATTAATTTGGGCAAATCTATCAATATCGATGAGCACCAAAGCGCCACTACCTTGTAAAGCCGCCTCTGTCAGCGCCTCCATAAAACAGGTACGGTTTGGGAGTTCAGTCAGTGGATCCGCATAAGCTAGCCGCAAAATATGCTGCTCACGGGTCGAGATACTACGGCGCATGGTATCAAGAGCCCGCATGAGTGCTTTCGTTTCAACGCCCTGGCCTAAAGGCACCTTGCACTGGTAATCCCCTCCAGCTATAAGCCTCAGCAACCATCACGGCTTTGTGTACAGGTTTGGCAATGCTTCTGGCAATCAACAGCGCCAAGACACTTCCAGTGACGAGCGCACTGAATGCAAGAATAATAACGGTTATACGCGCTCGGTTTGCATCGTCTTTGAGTGCGATAACCCCACTTTGCATCAGTTCTTGCTGATGCTCTGCAATACGTAGTGTCTGAACCAGCAATGCTTTAAGAAGTACATCAGTTTGTTCTTCATAGTGTTGGCGGGCGGAGGACAAGCCATCAATTTCGATTCGCTCCACGGTTTGTTGAAACGAGTCTCCATAGCGCTGTCGGAGGTCAACAAGTCGATCAATATCACCCACATCGACCCCCATTGATGCGGCTCGCTCCAATCCTCCAATAGCGGCATCAGATGCAGCTAACGCTGCATTCATCGCGGTATAAAGGGGCACACGCTTGTTGCGTTCATCGGTTTGCAAAAGAAGTAGTAAATGGAGTGCTGCGTTTTGAGAGTATTGGTTAGCCCGTTGGGCAAGAAACCCAACTCGTGCTTGCTGCTCTACAAACTCATCTAGCCCATCAGTTAGCGTATTAAAGCGATGCAGCGCAACGGACGAGACGGCAAGCAGCAGTAACAACAATAAGGAAAAGGCCATGAGAAGGCGTGTTCGAATTGAGCTCTTGTCAGCTAACACCGAAAAAGGATTATTCGCCATCTGTAGCCATCCCGCTTGATCATGTGTGGAAGCTTGAAACCGAATCCAGTAAATTATTGGAGGTCTCGCCCAGTACCTGCGTTATTTCAGCAACATCCGCAGCGGCGATCTGATTGGCGTTTGCCTTTTGAACGATAGCATCGACATGAGTAGCGATGGACTGGCTTTCTCTCACTTGTTCGCTCACGACAGCACTCAAACTATCCAGACTATCTAACGAATGTTGAGCACCTTCTTGTAGGGCCTCCAGTGGGGCTATAAGGCCACGGATTAACGTTGTGCCCCGCGCCATGCCCTGTTGTCCATTTTTGATTTCGTGAGTGGCTTGCTGAGTTTGCTGGTTGATGGTGGCAATCACATTGTCAATTTGTCCGGTCGCATCAGCTGTCCTGGTTGCCAGAGTCCGCACTTCTTCTGCTACGACCGCAAATCCTCGTCCACTCTCACCCGCACGAGCCGCTTCTATAGACGCATTCAGGGCAAGTAGATTGGTCTGGTCAGCAATCTCTCGGATCACACCGACCATATTGGTTACCACCAACGCACTTTGCTCCAACTTGGCAACAGTGTGTGCGGACTTTTCCACGGCCTGCGCAATTTGCACAATCTCGTCAGCAACATTGATGATCTCACGCACACCTTGTTGCGCCATATCGTGTGCCTTGGAGGCTTCTTCACGGGTAGTTTGAACATTGCTAGCCAGAGAGGTGATTCCATCTGAAAAAGCGGTCACAGAGGTCTCAATGGCATGGGCCAACGCACTTTGCTCCGTGGAACCGGTGTTCACTCGAACAGATGCTTCCTCAAGCGCACTGGCTGCATCACTGACATTATTCGCATTGATGTTGATAGCTCGGATCACGTCATGCAAACGCTGACGCATATGTGACATGCTAGAGAGTAGATTGGCCCCTTGAAGATCCAGACACTTCGCCCCTCTTAACTTAAGAGGTAGTCTTGGAGCTATGTTCAGTACTAGTCACAACGAGAAGATGGTCGAAGTGTTAACAGGGGCCGAGCGCCGTCGACGCCGGACTCCACAAGAAAAGATCGCCATCGTGCAGCAGACCTTTGAGCCCGGGATGACCGTCTCTCATGTTGCTCGCTTGCACGACGTCAACGCAAACCAGCTTTTCAAATGGCGTAAGCAATTCCAAGAAGGGTCTCTCACGGCGATCACCGCCGGTGAGGATGTTGTTCCTGCTTCCGAGTTGGCTGCTGCCATCAAGCAGATCCGAGAGCTACAACGTCTGCTCGGGAAGAAGACCATGGAGAACGAGATCCTCAAAGAAGCCGTGGAGTATGGTCGAGCAAAAAAATGGATTGCGCATGCGCCCTTGTTGCCGGGGGACGACGATTAAGTGCTGTGAGCCAGGCTCTTAATGTATCGCGTGCGCAGCTATCCGTTCGTGTTCATCGAAAACCGGGTTGGCAAGATGGTCGTCATCATCGCCAGCGTGATGATGCAGCCTTACTTGGCCGTATCATGGAGGCGATGGCAGAGCTTCCCTCCTATGGCTATCGCCGGGTCTGGGCGCTGTTACGGCGCCAGTCTGAGGCAACAGAACAACCTGTGGTAAACGCTAAGCGGGTATATCGCGTAATGCGCGAGCATGGCTTGCTGCTGGAAAGAAAACCAGCAGCACCATTGGCCCAGCAGGCACATAAGGGGCGTGTTGCCGTCAAGGAGAGCAATCGACGGTGGTGCTCAGATGGCTTCGAGTTTCGCTGTGATAACGGTGAAAAACTACGTGTCACGTTCGCCATGGATTGCTGCGATAGGGAAGCGTTGGACTGGGCGGCCAGTACTGGGGGTTACGACAGTGACACTGTGCAAGATGTCATGCTGAGGTCTGTCGAACGTCGCTTTGGGGATTCGTTGCCGGCATCACCGGTGGAGTGGCTGACTGATAATGGCTCGGCGTATCGAGCCCATGAGACCCGCGCGTTTGCACGAGAAATCGGGTTGGAGCCCAGAACTACTGCGGTGAGAAGCCCACAGAGCAACGGTATGGCGGAGAGCTTCGTGAAGACGATGAAGCGAGACTATATCGAGATGATGCCAAAACCGGATAGCCGAACAGCGGTAGGCAATTTGGCTATCGCGTTTGAGCATTATAACGAACACCACCCGCACAGCGCCTTGGGATACCGTTCACCCCGGGAATTTCTGCGCAGTCGGGTATCACAATCCTAAGCGGGAAAAAGTGTCTGGACCTATGGGGTCAAATCCAGAGAGCAACTCACCTAGCTCATCTTGCCCAGCAGACATCACTTCTTTAGCCAAATTGCCCTGTGCAATAAGACGGGTACTTTGCACCGCGTGGCTCAGGGGCCTCACGATAGATCGCGTGATATGCCATGCCATGATAGTTCCAACCCCAAATGCACCAAGGCCGAGTATCAGAACCCACAAAACAGATGAGTGAACAACACCAAGCGCCTCGGTTTGTCGGATATTCATCGCCTCTTGTTGACCTTGTGCCATCACGGTGGTCGCATTCAGCAATGCCTTCAAGGCTGTATGGGTCGGCCCACTCATAAGCTGTACTGCGTCTTCGCGGGCTCCCATTTCCAGCGCTTCAACTGTCGCCGTGAAGTGCTTATCGAACTGGTTGCGCAATACCAGCAGGTTATCCAGTTCGACCTGCGCTTCTTCTGATGTCATCAAGGGCTTAAGCTCTGTCAATGCATCGTTGATATCGGCATTGTGACGGTCTATCTCCTTGTACATTTCGACACGTTGATCTCGGGCCTCCAGGATAAAGAGCAACAGCAGTCTTCCTGCTGCGCTCTCTGCATGAATATTGATGGCATTTGCCAGCGCTGTGCGGCGAGAGTCCTCTTCAACCAACGTTCGGGTCGTCCCTGCAAGCATGGTCAAGCGTGATGCAGCGACTGCTGCAATAGCCGCTAAAAAGACAAGCAGCACTACATAGCTAAAGGTGAGACGAGAGCGGATGCGCATGCATCACCTCGCTACAAAGCGTTTGGAGATCAAGTGATCAAGGGCTACTGGCCCTGGCCCACGCGCAACGAGAAACAGCAGAGCTGCCGCCCATACGCCATGCGTTGGATAGGCATCAGGATAAACAAGGAACTGAATAACGATGGTCATTCCTAACAATGCTAGTGCAGAAAATCGAGTGGCGAGCCCAATCAGTATTAGGGCAGGAAAGAGATGCTCGGCAGTGGCTGCCATAATAGCGCCTAATTCTGGAGGGATAAGTGGCAGCTGATATTCATAACGAAACAGATCGATTACTGATGAAGAGAGCTGGGGCCAACCAAAATGGAATTCTCCAGAAACTATATCCAAAGAAAACCCCTGAATTTTTGTTTGGCCTGATTTCCAGAAAATAGCGGCAATAGAAAAACGAGCCAGCAGTGCAATCCACGCATCGGGTATACGTGAGAGTAACTGAACAACCGAATGGGTCAACGCTGTGAGTCGGAGGATCATAGGGAGTGCTCCATCGGTGATGCTGCAATTAACGCATGGCTGCGTATTAGCAAGCTAAGGGTTTCTGAAAGATCAAATGGGCCTGATGCCATCACTGCGTCTGCAAAAGAAGCACCGCTGCTTAAACGCTCTATGAACATGGCAGCATTGTGTTCTATGTGCATGATCTCAACCCCCAACTGAGGGCGCACTAACAATGCACTCTGGCTACAGGTGAGATCCACCCTCCTCATGCCTTCTGCGGGCTCCTGGCCCTGATGCACCGACCAAATTGATACCACTGGATAAGTCGAATGCAGGACTCGCAGTGCCGGATCCAGAGTAAAGCAAATACGCGCAAGCATGGCCTCATCTGACAACAGTGATATTAGCGCTTCTTGGGATAAAGGTTTTGCGTCAGCCGCATGCCACGACTCTATTCGCAACCACTCAAGACGTGCTACATCAGCAAGATATGGCAAGCCTGCTACAGGTGGAAAATTTGCGATGAAATCTGGATATTCTTCACCATACCAGACAAGTACCGGAGACGAGGGGGGATAATGGCGCATGAACTCGGCAGCCATTGCTCTGAAAAATGCCTCACCCACAAGGGCTTGTACAACAGGATAACTGTCTGCCAACGCATCAATCAGTGAGACGGTCACGTTGTTGCGATATACATCAAACCGCTTGGTTGGGTCTGACCCGTTCCAGGTACTTAACCCTGAGGGGGGGGCGGATGTTGGCGTCAAGAGAGCGGCCATCCATTCGGCTTGGTTGCTCATAGGCCCATCTCCTTGTTTCTTGCCATCAACAACTCAGCTTGTCGAGCCTCGGCTGCAAGCACCGCAAAAGCTGGAATGTCGTTGTCTCGCTCAATAAGGGTGGGTTGAGACCCTATAAGAGCGATGACGGTGCTGTAGAGATCCCAGACTGCATTGGCGACAGGAGCACCATGACTATCAATCAACAGGGGGGCTCCAGCAGCATCAAGCTCTTCGGCATGGCCTGCCAAATGTATTTCGCCGACAGCTGAGAGTGGCAAGTCACGTATGTAGGCCATCACATCACGTCCATGATTCACGCAAGAGACATAGGCGTTGTTCACATCGAGGAGTAGCCCGCAACCGGTTCGAGTAATAACCTCACTCATGAAGTCCGCTTCCGACATCGTTGAGGCGACAAATTCAACATAAGTCGCAGGGTTCTCAAGCAACATCCGGCGACCGAGCCGCTCCTGAACTCGGTTCACGTGTTCGCAAACGCGATCTAAGGTTTGTGGGTTATAGGGTGCTGGTAACAGGTCATTGAGAAACGTACTTTGATGACTTGACCAGGCCAGATGTTCAGAAAATGACTCTGGTTGATATCGAGAAAGGAGTGTGGCGAGCCTATCCAGGTGGGATTCATCCAGTGGCCCTTCACCACCTATTGATAGTCCGACCCCATGTATGGACAGGGGGTAGTCAGCTCGAATGCGTTCGAGGTAATGATGGAATGGGCCCCCCGCCACCATGTAATTTTCGGCGTGGATCTCAAAAAAACCGATAGCTGGGCGGGTGTCGAGGATCGTCCGGAAATGTTCCGGCTTCAACCCGACACCGCCCGCCCTCGGTAGGGCAGGCAGTGTCATGGTTTGCATCCTATTAGGCGTTCTTTTCCTTGAACTCTTTCAGCTGACCAAACCCAGTCGGTGAGGTGCTGGACTCGGTTTGCTCGCAGGTTCCTTTGGGAACCATTGACCAGGCATTGCCTTGATGATCACGTACAGAGGTGCCCGCGCAGGAAGTGCCAGCGCCTGCTTTACAGTCATTCTTTCCTTTGAGAGCAACACCGTAGCATTTCTCCATGTTTGCCATCTTGCTGTCTTCGGCAGCACTGACAGGTGCGGCAGCCATAACCAGGGCGGTGCCAAAAGCGATGGCAAGGGAGGCAGAAGTGATTGTCTTTTTCATCGGAATTTCCTTTTCGTGGGTTGATAAACCAGTCAGCAACAGCATGTCAGATTATTCTTTCAGGCTTTGCTGTCCGGAATTACTAATAATTAAATCTTGTAACCAGCAAACTTATCGTCCAGTTCGGTCTTGCAAAGATGATTCGTGTAATTCGACAAGGTTTTTACCGCTGCCGCTAACACAATCTGCAACACAAGAATGTCGCTATATCCAGCGGCGAGGAAGGCATCCCCAATTTCTTGGCTAGGTTTACCATTTGTCGAAACCAGCTCCTGTGTGAAAGCATAGAGAGCCTGCAATTTAGGGTCTGGAAGTGGTTGATTAGTCCGTATCGCAGCTAATACAGGGCTTGGAACGCCAGAGACTTTATCTGCCAACATGCTATGTGCGGCAGTACAGTAGCGGCAGCCGTTATGCTGACTGATAGCCAGGAAAATAACTTCCTGTTCAACAGGTGTGAAACCTGAACGTTGGCGAAACTCGGCGTAGCCATGCAAATATGTTGATAGCACACCTGGCACATTAACCATATTTGCGTACATGTTTGGAACGAAGCCAAGCGCAGCATGTGCTGCATCGAGCATTTTCTTCTGCTCTACATCAGCATTCTCTGACGAAACTGGTTCCAACGTTTGTGTGGTGAAGTGTTGGCTCATTATATTCTCCATGACATGGTGGTCATTAACTGATGAGATATTCTCTGACGAGTTCACGTGCCCTGTGCAGTCGGCTTTTTATTGCACCTGGCTGCTCACCGAGCCGCTCAGCTATTTCTGCAATCGTGAGCTCTTCAAAATCTCGCAGCAACACGACCTCCAAGTAATGTGCGGGCAGAGACTCCAGCGCATTAGCCAGGTCGATGCGTAGCGATTCATCACTACGATTTGCCAGTTGTTGTTCTGCCACATCATCTTCTAGCGGGTCTTGCTTAAACATCATGCGCTCAAGTCGATGACATTCACGTTTAATGACCGTGAATAACCAGGAAGAGAAAGCAGCCACTGATTTGAGCCCACTGACTTTGCGGGAGATCACCATCAGGGACTCTTGAACAGCATCATCAACATCACTGGCATGACAGTGTTTGCGTGCGTAGCGCCGTGCATCTGCATGGCATACTGCCAGCAAGCGGGAGATAGCCGCATGATCTCCTGTCTGAGCAGACAGAATGAGGTTCTCTTTTTCCATCATGCCATGTGTCATGACTCAGTTCCTTTTGTCGAGTTTACGGCCAACCATGGCGCACATCGGGCAGAACCCCATCAGGCCAGTCATGGAAAGGATGCCACTCATTACTCCTGCTGCAACAGCAAGGTCAGATTTCCCCCAGCTCATCACTGCAAACACAAGCGCCATGATGCCCAGGATGATGCGTAACACTCGCTCCCAGTTTGGGACATTCTTTACATAGAACATGTCAGTCTCCTTCGATGGCAAGAGTGTTGAATCACTCTCTTGCTTGATAAGAGGGGCTGGGTGAGCAAAGCGGTTCGCAGAAAATGAAAAAAATCTGAAAAAGCCCAATTAAGCCCATTCGAGTCTATCTGTCGATTGTTGTCAATGTGTATGGAGATGGTATTCACCTGACAGTTGCCCACAAAAGTGAGTGGCGCGTCTGCTAAATAACTGATCCCAATAGTGCTACACCTTCGCTGTGCCATAGCCATTCCCCGGGAAAGGAGACACGGTATCCATGAAGTGTTTCACTCGGGCCAGCAGGTTTGCCATCCCTCTGCATTGATGATTGCGCGTGATGGTTTCATGTAACTTGTGCCATAGCCGTTCTATGTGATTAACCCAAGGGCTGTAAACTGGCTGGAACACCAGGCAGAACTTGGGATTCTTCTTCAACCATCGCTCGGTCTGTTTGCTTTTGTGAATGATGTAGTTATCGAGGATCAACGTGATGGTTTTGGCTCGTCGGTAGTGGTGGCGCAGCTTTTCCAGCATGGCAATAAACAGCGATGAGTTTTTCTTGATCCCGCTGACGTAAAGTACCCTTCCGTTGCCTGCGTGGAGAACGCCTGCCAGATAATGCTTGGCATTCTGCCCCGGTGTGACAACCCGCTTTTGCTGCGCTCTGAACATCCAGTCGGCTCCTAATTTGGGATTGAGGTCTATATCGACTTCATCCTCATAAAACACCGGATTATCGGCATCACAGCGGGCCAGCGCGGCGTCGATATTCGCCATTTTTTCCTGATAGGCTGGGTCTTTTATCCGCAAGGTCGGCACGGGCCTGCGCCAGACAATGCCCATACGAGGTAACCATCGGCGGAGCGTGGAGGCTGCCACATTGAGCCCTGTTAACCGATTGATTTTTATAGCCAATAGTTCAGTACACCAACGGCTGCGCTGATAACCAAAATCTTGCGGAGAAAACTGCATGAGCAGCACCAGTAGGGTGACAATCTTGGCGATAGGTAAGACTGGGGCACGGCCAGCCGGTAAGGCTTCTAGCGCATCTATGCCTTCATCTCGATACCACCGAAGCCAACGACCGATGGTCGAGCGCGCAGCGCCGGTAAGGTGATGAACATCGGTGATCGTGCGTCCTTCATGTAACAGCAAGATGGCCATCAAGCGACGAGCATGTCCTTTATCACGGGTGGCATGGATGATTTTGTGAATGCGGCGCCGTTGTGGTCGTGGCAGAGGTGGTAGGATAGGCATCAACTCAGTCCTTTGGGTGTGGCTTGTTTTGTTTAGCGACTAATCAGATCGCACAAACTGGACTGAGTTCCCTTCCTCCGGTGATCTACTATTCGGAACAGCTATTTAGAGCCCGCCAAGGATCTCAATTGCGTCAGCCAAGCATGCAAGCTCATTGGCTATAGCCGTCAGCAGTTCTACGAAATCCGCCGCAACTATCAGACCGATGGAGCCAAATCCAGACGGATTGCTTGGTTGCAAGAGGAGTCCTCGATTACACCCACACTAGGCAAACTTATGGCGCTTTACGGATGCGTAGGAGCTGGCTGACCATCAGGGAGGGGGCAGCCCCTACAACATGTTGAAGAGGCTCTGAAATTGATACCAAAGGAAGGGCGCACGTAAGTAGCGTGAAAAAGACTCTGGATTGAGGCTGATTCAGAGGTAACTAGATCTGCACAACCGTACAGTGCTGTCCGTCGGTTGTAAGAGTTGACGCGGTAGGCTAGTTGTTTGCGCACACAGATACGGTCACATTATGTGATGACGGGTCGCTCTAGCGTTTCACTCCTGACCTACTACTCTCAAAAGAACATGTCTTTGAGCGCCCTTGACTCTATTCTTGTCTGAGTTGAAGTCGGTCTGATATCACCACGTTCATCATAGGCTACGAGCAACAGCTTTCTGTGCCATTGCTTACCAATGCAGAGGTTACATGTAGAGCAGGAGACTGAGCATAACATAGCTTGTATGTTTGATTTATTTCCAAACAACTACAACCAAGCTCATTTACCAGATTAAAAACCACTGAGTTATCACAAGATGTGTAAAAGAAGTCTATTAATCTAATTAATAGCCAAAGTCACATTTCACATATAGATGTCAATTGATTTTTGTTACCCATATAAATAATCACTTAGGGTCAAAAAATATTTTGGCCTTAATTTTGGTAAAGAATTTGAATTTTCTATATCAAATATGCATTTTTCTCAGTCAATATCACTACTCGACTCAACATCCTACGGATTATCATTTGTTACAAATAATAAACACTTGTGCATCTTGTTGCTAACGGGTGTTTACATCTAACTTCTCGGCCATTAAATTGAAGTCGCCGTTTGGAGCCTTCGCTCCTGGTGTTCATCAACCTTCATAAGGAAATAAAAAATGACTCTGAATAAAAAGGATATTAAATTCGTTTCTGCGGCTGCACTGAAACATGTTCAGCACGTACTGTTCTGAATATGAACGTATGAAAAAGGATGGTGTGTATACACCATCCTTTTTTAATAGGGGATTATAGAATGTTGCAAAATATAATAGGGTCTATTGACCAAGAAAGTTTTTTTAATACTTACTTCGAAAAAAAACCGCTCTTCCAAAGAGCAGAGAGCAGTCTCATCAACATGTTCACCCTGGCTGACTTTGATCGCTATTTGATTGCTGGAGAGGGCATGCTTCATAACTTAGTTAGAATAACTAAGGATGGGGGGGCAATAACGATACCGACCTATCATGGTCAAGCAACAACACAACGAGAGTTCGTACTTGAAGCGTTCAAATCTGGTGCAACACTTAAGCTAGAAGATCTTGATAATCGTCACAGTGAAATCGCTAAGATCTGCAAAAGCCTTGAGGGCATTTTTGGTGGATATGTTTTCGCAAAGCCATTCCTTACTGGCGCAAACTTCCCAGGCCTTGATACGCATTTTGATACAACAGAGGTTTTTGTTGTCCAACTAGAAGGACGTAAAGTTTGGCATGTTTGGGACAAGGTGATCGATAATCCAACCCTTCCACTCCAACAGAACTTTAAAGATGTCGATCTTGGGGCTCCGTCCATTGAGGTCATTCTCGAACCTGGAGATATATTATATATTCCAGCAGGAGCGCCACATTCTGCACGATGCTTAGATAGCCACTCATTACATATGGCTATAGGTTTGCAACCAATAAAAATATTTGAAGTACTGGAAGGATACCTACGGCTAATGTCTGAGCACATAGTTGAACTCAGACAGAATATATATCCATTCACTGAACGAGATCTTCTTGATAAAAATGCAAAGCTACTTTTAGATCGATTAAAGAAAGTACCTTTTGATGTAATTAAAGCTGACTTTGATATCGCATATAGCGCAACCAAACATGAGACCTGCGATAGACGCTTGGAAACTCTTGCTGCATCACATGCGATTACTGAGTCAACAAAGCTACGGCTAAGGCAAGGTGTTGATATACAAGCTAGAACTGGTGATGGTTCTATATCAATTTATTTTAGTTCGACAATCAGCCCAGGAAAGCCGCTTGTTTCAAGGCCTTCGAATGTCTCTCTTCCTGATTATTGCCAGGGTGAAATAGATTATATTTGCTCAAGGGGATTAGTTTGCTTTACTCCAAGCCAGCTCTCTGGCGACCTAAACCTAGAGTCGAAAGTTCTGCTCTGTCAAGAGTTGGCTAATGTTGGCATTCTTATTTTAGAGTAACATTAAAGGGGCGTTCTCGTGTATCTTGATTTATTAAGTAAAGTGCTAACAAACAAAATCTATGAGCCTGATAGTCCAAAAGCAACACCTGATGAAGTGGACGAGATAAAGAAGACTCTAGACTTATTAATGAACGATGGTATCAATCTTAATATCAGCGCAGAAGACTTGACTCAAATCCTTCAGTACACCAAGAGATCTAGAAATATTCATACATACGTTAGCATCGACGCATTAAATAATATACGAGATGCCATAACAATCATAAATGAAAAAAAGATTGTTGGCGATGTATTAGATTGTGGGGTTTTGAGAGGGGGGACTTCAATCTACATGGCTGGAGTTCTGAAAAGCCTGAACTCATCTCGTAAGGTTTATGTAGCAGATTCCTTTTCAGGTCTACCAGTTCCCAGCACCCAGGATGGGATTTTTGCGAATCATTTCTGGCATCGTTTTTCTAAGGCTCTCCCGATATATAACCTGGACTGCTTAGCAAGCATTGATGATGTAAAGGAAAATTTTAATCGTTATGGATTACTCGACGATAACATAATTTTCATGCCCGGCTGGTTTGAAGATACACTACCATCATTATCAGCCGCTAATGTTAAGTTTAGTGTTGTAAGAATTGACGCGGATTGGTATAGCTCAACAAAAGACGTTCTAGATAACGTATATCACCTAATATCCGATGGCGGATTCATCATCATTGATGATTATAATCTTCCAGGATGTAAGCTAGCGGTTGATGAATTTAGAGAAAAAAATGGAATTTCAAAACCACTTCAAATTGCAGATGAAGTTGCAGGAGTATTCTTTTGGATAAAATAACTCATTCATTTACAAACCGTCTCAAGCTACTTTTACTGGGTGATGGGTTGGTCGTGTTCGGGGGATGGATTGACTATATAGCCATACTGACAATATGTGTGTATCGATTTCAAGTTGATAGCATGGAGATAGCAATTATCGGCGCAAGTATGCTATTGCCAGGTATCATATTTACCGGATTTATTAGTAATTTGGTTAATGGCTGTAAAGTTCTTCATTGGCTACGTACAAGTCTTATACTAAGAGCGTTGCTGACCGTTGCACTATTAACTGCAAGCAACGTATATATTTTTGTGGCAATCGCTGTAATTAGATCTCTATTTAATAGCATAGCCACACCAGCTATATCAGTTATCAGTGCTCGTTGTGTACCAGCGGAAAATAGAACTCGCTACTATTCTTTGCTAAATATGATGAATAGTGCAGCAAAGATAACTGGCCCTGCACTTGGTGGAGCAATCGCGTCATTCGGGAGGGATGAATATGCATTGGTGATTTCAGGTGGATTAACGCTGGCTGGTTGCTTTGTGTTCTGGACAATAAAGACTACAACAGTTAAAGATGGGCTGGACAATTCACCAAGCTCAAAGCCATCAACATTGAGTAATGAAAGTTGGAATTCATACGCCATAGTAATGGCAATATTTTTTATCGCCGTTTTCATGGTCAACAATCAACTCCCAATTTTACTTAGAGATAACGGGTTAGATAAAAGTGCCCTTGGTGTATTAGTATCTTCATCTGCTATAGGAAACTTTCTGTATGGCTTGTGGAGTGCTCGTAATGCTACGTCTGCTTCTCTTAAAGGACTAATTGAGGAGATCTTGTTCCCTGCCTTTATTACTATGTGTATGTTTATTTTGATCGCCCCCATATTATATGAACCTTTTACATTACAATTGGCATCATTGGCTATAATATTTTTTGTTGTAGGGCTTTTCAGTTCTAGATTTGCGATCTCATCAAATGTATACCTGGCTGAAAACTTTCAAGCTAGCCTTGGGATTGCAGCTGGACGACTGCAAGCAATCCAGAACAGCGCTATGCTTCTAGCGCCATTCATAGGAGCATTTGTTCTTAGCCATTCATCTGGAGCTTTTTTATTTGTACTGGCAGGTGCTACGGGTATCACAGGGTTATTTTCTGTGTATATGATAACTGCAAGAAAAGGCGTTAAACAGACGTTGGATGCAAAGAGCCCAGAGTAGGTGCTAAGAGGTGATATGCGTTGTTAGGAAACATGTATGGAGATAGTATTCACCTGACGCTTGTCCACAAAAGGGAGTGGTCATACGGCTTCAAACCGGATAATAAAACGGTCCCTCTACCGTGTTATCTGGAGTCACCGTATGACCACCAACGAGAAAGTAGCACGTCGCAAACTCAGCCTGTTAGAACTCGCCAAAGAGCTCAATAACGTCAGCAAAGCCTACAAGCTCATCAGCTACAGCCGTCAGCAGTTCTACGAAAATCGCCGTAATTACCAGACCTATGGCGCCGAGGGATTGCTCGACAAATTGCCCGGCTGTAAAGGGGCTCATCCCAATCGGGTCGCTCCCGAGATTGAACAGGCCATCCTCGATTATTCCCTCTCCAGACCAACTCATGGCCCGCTGCGGGTCGCTCAAGAACTGGCTCTGCAAGGGATCAATGTCAGTGCGGGCGGTGTGCGTGGCGTGTGGCAACGGCACGACTTGCTCTCCAAACACGACAGCTTGCTGCGCCTTGAGAAAACTCACCGTGAGCAGACCATTGAGCTCAATGACGAGTAGATTCGCCTGCTCGAACGCTTCAGCCCCGAGTTTCGCGAACGCCAGATTGAGGTTCACTACACCGGAGAACTGGTGGCGGTCGACACCTTCTTCGTCGGCGCGCTCAAGGGGGTTGGCAAGGTGTATCTGCAAACCGTGCTGGACTGCTATAGCCGCCACGCCTGGGGACGGCTCTACACCAGCAAGCTGCCGGTGACCTCGGTTCATGTGCTCAATGAAACGGTGCTGCCGTTTTTCGAGGCCCACGAGGCACGGGTCTATACCATCCTGTCGGATAACGGGCGCGAGTTCGCCCAGACCATCATCCCTACGAGCTGTTCCTGCAACTGGAGGGGATTGAGCACCGGACAACCAAGGCACGCAGGCCGCAGAGCAACGGCTTTATCGAGCGACTGCATCGCACACTACTGGATGAACACTTCCGCATCAAAGGGAGGACGACCTGGTATGAGTCGGTGGAGCAGATGCAGACAGACCTAGGGAAAGTGCGAACAAGTATCCCACGAACAAAAAATGAAAATTTTAGTCATTTAATATCAATGGGTTACCAGTAAATGCTCTCGTGCCATATGACTTATTCGCACCTTCCCTAGATAGCTACCTGGAACACTACAACACCCAGCGGCCACATCAGGGCAGGATGATGGAGGGACAAATCCCCTACAGCATGTTCAAGAAGGGTCTGAAATTGATACCGAAGGAAGTGCGATCTAAAGTAGCGTAAACAAGACACCGGTTTGAGGCCGGTGTCAGGTGATAACTAAATAACTGATCCCAATAGTGCTACACCTTCGCTGTGCCATAGCCATTCCCCGGGAAAGGAGACACGGTATCCATGAAGTGTTTCACTCGGGCCAGCAGGTTTGCCATCCCTCTGCATTGATGATTGCGCGTGATGGTTTCATGTAACTTGTGCCATAGCCGTTCTATGTGATTAACCCAAGGGCTGTAAACTGGCTGGAACACCAGGCAGAACTTGGGATTCTTCTTCAACCATCGCTCGGTCTGTTTGCTTTTGTGAATGATGTAGTTATCGAGGATCAACGTGATGGTTTTGGCTCGTCGGTAGTGGTGGCGCAGCTTTTCCAGCATGGCAATAAACAGCGATGAGTTTTTCTTGATCCCGCTGACGTAAAGTACCCTTCCGTTGCCTGCGTGGAGAACGCCTGCCAGATAATGCTTGGCATTCTGCCCCGGTGTGACAACCCGCTTTTGCTGCGCTCTGAACATCCAGTCGGCTCCTAATTTGGGATTGAGGTCTATATCGACTTCATCCTCATAAAACACCGGATTATCGGCATCACAGCGGGCCAGCGCGGCGTCGATATTCGCCATTTTTTCCTGATAGGCTGGGTCTTTTATCCGCAAGGTCGGCACGGGCCTGCGCCAGACAATGCCCATACGAGGTAACCATCGGCGGAGCGTGGAGGCTGCCACATTGAGCCCTGTTAACCGATTGATTTTTATAGCCAATAGTTCAGTACACCAACGGCTGCGCTGATAACCAAAATCTTGCGGAGAAAACTGCATGAGCAGCACCAGTAGGGTGACAATCTTGGCGATAGGTAAGACTGGGGCACGGCCAGCCGGTAAGGCTTCTAGCGCATCTATGCCTTCATCTCGATACCACCGAAGCCAACGACCGATGGTCGAGCGCGCAGCGCCGGTAAGGTGATGAACATCGGTGATCGTGCGTCCTTCATGTAACAGCAAGATGGCCATCAAGCGACGAGCATGTCCTTTATCACGGGTGGCATGGATGATTTTGTGAATGCGGCGCCGTTGTGGTCGTGGCAGAGGTGGTAGGATAGGCATCAACTCAGTCCTTTGGGTGTGGCTTGTTTTGTTTAGCGACTAATCAGATCGCACAAACTGGACTGAGTTCCCTTCCTCCGGTGATCTACTATTCGGAACAGCTATTTAGATCTGTACAGTCATGATTTGCTGGCTGATTTGGGAAATAACGCTTGCCAACGCTGCTATGTACGAGATGAGGTTGAGTAGGCTAAGAAGGTTAGTTAGAGCCAGTTGTGGTGCTTTAAGAGGAGGGCACCCCAATATCAATCACTAATTAATGGCTCTTTGAGAGTATTTTATTACATGCTATTTGTTCTTCATGAAATTTTACCCCCAATTATATCCTTGTTATTGCGTTTCCCGATTCTTGATTGTAGTTTATTTTCCGATTGAAACCATGGAAGCAAATAAAATAAGGAAATATAAATGAAAAAGTGGTTGTTAGTAGTGGCTATGCTAATAGCATCAACGAGCGCAAATGCCTTAGAGTTTCGAACAGTCTGTAATACATGTGCGACTGATGGAAACTTTCTTGCTGCTGCAAAAAAAGAAGTTGGTAATTTTAATGGTTCTCACACGGTTTATGTTATTAACTTTGAAACAAGTGTTGCAAAGAAATATTCAGTTTACCAAAGTGTGAGATACAATAAGATTGGTGATCCAATTTACTCTCTTGCATATGATGCCATTCCACTTGACGCACCAATGGCGTCTAACATGGTAGTACAGAAACGGTTAAAGAATGACTATCAAAAATTCATTGACACATCGATTTCAATACCTGCTGAAATTGCTCCAAGTGCATATTCCCTCGTTGCAAGACCATATTTGGAGAGCCAGGTTTCACAATATTACTTCACAACGTCCAGCTATGGACAGAATGCTGTTGATTATTTGTCGCTAATTATAAATATAGCAGGGAAATTACATGGCGTGCGTTTGAACGCAACAGTTAAGTTCTCCGACGGTACAATTGCAAACTTCCGAATATCCGGTCTTAATCATATCGGTGAGTTAACCTTCGATCTAACTGATTCACGTGACAAGGATGGTAATAAATTACCTCTAGATAAAACGTATCTTAACAACGAATATAAATTCTCTGGTGATCCAGGTACGTTCCAAGAGTTCATTAAAGCATTGGATAGACTTAATGTTCCCGTTTCGTTTGGAGGGGGAAGCAACATCGGCCCAGGCGGTTCATCTTCTCCACTCAAATGTGGATTTGAGGGCAAAGTGTATAAATGCTATTTTGGATGAGGTGAAGAGATGGATATTAACAATAACATTTACTTTGCAGTTGCTACGCTGATTGGATTGATAACCAGCATTATATTGTTTATCTATAAGAAAGAAAAAAAGATAGCTTTTGCTAACTTCATTCTCTGTGTGTTGTTTTCTCCAGTTGCATGGGCCTTCACCGTTTATGCGTTTTTAAGAAAAGAAAAATCTAAACACTAAGAACAGATTTTTATTTAAAAAACATTGTCATATAAAAATTTTAATCCAAGCCCTGGCATGCTCTCTGGTCAGGGTTTTTTCTCTTTTTTGTTTGGAGATAGTATTCACCTGACAACAGCCTACAAAAGGGAGTAATCATCCGTCTTCAAAACGGATAATGAAGCCATATGTCACCCCAGCGAGGAAGTCGCATGTCGTAGACTCAGCCAGCTAGACCCCACCAAAGAGCTCAATAACGTCAGCAAAGCCTTCAATTTCATCGGCCATAGCAGCCAGCAGTTCTACGAAATCAGCCACAATTATCAGACCTATGGAGCCAATGGTTGGCTCTAAAATTTTCTTGGTTAAAAAAGAGCACGATCGCGCCCTCGCCAAGCCAAATCATGGCCCTTTAATGGGAGCACAAGAATGGGCTGGCAATCAGAGAAGGGTGATGGAGGGGCAGACCCCCAACAGCATGTTCAAGAAGGGTTTGAAATTGATATCGAAGAATTGTGTACTAAAGTACCGTAAACAAGACACCGGTTTGATGGCCGGTGTCTGATGATAACTAGAGCTGTACAGTCTCTCTATTACATGAAGTCTTATTCCCTCAAGTCAGAGAACTGCTTGTTAACTACATCCTCGAACTGCTTTAGTGTCTTTTGATACTCCCTTAGTTCACGTGGAACAAGTGCATCAACAGTTTTAAGCAGCTGCTCAACATGACTAGGCAGCTTAGGCATCGCTGCACCTCTAATCAGCTGCTCAACATGATCAGGCAGCTTAGGTATTGCCGCATCTCTAATCAGCTGCTCAATATTATCAGGCAGCTTAGGCATCGTTGCACCTCTAATCAGCTGCTCAACATGATCAGGCAGCTTAGGCATTGCCGCATCTCTAATCAGCTGCTCAATATTATCAGGCAGCTTAGGCATCGCTGCACTTCTAATCAGCTGCTTAACATGATCAGGCAGCTGAGGCATTGCCGCATCTCTAATCAGCGGCTCAATATTATCAGGCAGCTTAGGTATCGCTGCACCTCTAATCAGCTGCTCAATATTTTCAGGCAGCTGAGGTATTGCAGCATCTCTAATCAGCTGCTCAATATTATCAGGCAGCTTAGGCATTGCAGCACTTCTAATCAGCTGCTCAACATGATCAGGCAGATTAGGCATTGCTACATCAATCTTCTCAAACAGTTTTTCCAATTTCTCAGGTAGTTTAGATGATATTACCGCAGAGGGCTGAGGCTTATTATTAAGCTGCTGCATGGCATTGTGCCACCCACCAGAAATCCCATTGAGCTCAGCAATGATGTCTAACGCTTGGGCTAGCTTTATTCCCTTTTCCTTGACGAGTTTTTTGGCTTTTTTGCGGCAAAATTCGACGGTATTACCAGAAGGGAATTTGATGTGATCGTTTTGGTGTTTCATGATACGCCTGTCCTTCATCAATTTAGATGCGCTAGCCGACATACGCCCTATAGAAGAATAGGGTTAATTGAATTTTCTTTCACTCTGCTGGTCACACACCTTCGCCTAGGTCGGCTAACTGGGTGCAGAAGTACCCATGACATTATCATGCCATGAACGAAGAGGACTCATCAAGATCTTTTCTATTGGCTTTATCAGTTAGCTCTCTCTGGAATCGTAGTATCTTCAACGATGATGCTGACCGTACTCTCCCGCTTGTCGCCAACGTAGCCGTATGGAGCGATACATTGTTGCCAGCCCTATGAGACTTGTATGCTATGCCACACGCCACACGCCACACACCACACACCACACACCACACACCACACACCACACACCACACACCACACACCACACACCACACACCACACACCACACACCACAAGAGTCAAACAACACCCAGTGTGCTGTCAGTTGGTTTTACGTACCCAAAGCACAACTTAGATGTAGCTCAGTGTGATCGCCCTCTCATCTAGTTTTCTCTGCTCACAGGTTTGTGACCAAACCACTCATGTAATCTGTTACGATATCACTCATTTGGCACCACAACTTGTGGGCAAGTAAATAAGTCGCATGACGCATTAATTAGAGAGTTGTTAATGAATGATTCCATAGCCAAGCTCTCATTTAACTTCATTGGGAAAATCCTTGGCTCAGATACTATTGTTGTGCAGGGAGATAATTTAGTATCCTCAAAAAAAAATACTATTTTAGAAAATGACTCTGCATCCGATTTCAGGAGTTTTGCAACTTTTGAACGAAAACTCCTAGGCGGAATACTTACCTACAAAATTGGAAGTAAGACTAAGAAACACAAATTTATTAGATGCGCTGATTCAGATAGCTTCGTTGAGTCGCTAAATACTTTAATAGCAAAACACATTACAACAACAATAGAGCAGAAAGTTACTGAGTTTAATAGTCTTGCTTTTGACGAGTACCCAAGAGATTCTTGGGTGATCAATCTTGCTCAGATATGTATGTCATTGAGCCGCGACTATGAGGCCCAGAGCGAACAATGGGAAAGATATTTAAATCCTGAACTAATAGAGAAGGTAAAAAACCTAATATCATACCATCCTCTTAATATTGACTACATACGCGAGCAGCACGAAGAGTATCAACTTATAAAAAGAAAAGAGTTCTTTGATGTAGTAGAATCAAATCCATTAACTAATGAACAGCGTTTAGGCGTATTACGTTCAAATGATAGGAATATGGTACTTGCAGCAGCTGGTACTGGAAAAACATCCGTCATGGTTGCTAAGACCCTCGATTTGATAGACCGAGGATTAGCGAAGCCATCGGAGATCTTGGTTCTTGCATATAATAAGACTGCTGCGGGCGAACTAAGTGAACGCCTCGAAGATAAAGCTAAGAAGTCTAATATTGAGCTAGAATCGACTCCAGAGATTGCTACTTTCCATGCGTTAGGCAGGATGATTCTACGTAATTCAAACGTTGATACCAACATATCTATTTTTACTGAGGATGACGTAAAGCTAAAACTATGGGTCACCTCATGGCTTGAAGAATATTTATCATCAGATATCGATAGAATTTATGACTTTATAAACATGTTCCCAGAACCCGTTAACCCTTTTGATTTTAAGTCAAAATCAGAATATGAAGCGTATATCAGGGACAACGAATTTAGAACCCTCAATAGTGATCTCGTTAAGGGCTATCAGGAACTCCTTATAGCAAATTTCCTCTATGAGAATGGTGTTGAGTATAAGTATGAGTCTCCATATGTGACCAAACGGCGTATTGATATTGGTTTTGACTATCGCCCAGACTTTAAAATCATAGAACCTGAACTTTATATTGAGCATTTTGGTATAGACCGTCATGGAAGAACCAGGCCAGATATAGATCGTGTTTCTTATAATCAGTCCATTAATAATAAAAGAATGCTTCATAATGAATGTGAAACTGTTTTAATTGAGACATTCCATTATGAATGGATAGAGGGTGTTTTACTGGAAAACCTCAAGAAAGAGCTGTTAGATAATGGTGTCATTCTTAATCCATTATCTCCTGATGAATTGTTCAGCAAGCTGCGTGATATGGGTCATATCACAGGCTGGGGTGAACTTTTGACAAAAGCCCTCCAATCAATTCGAGTTGAACGCCTAACGAAAGAGTCCATACAGAGTAGGTTCGATGCTACTGGTGTGCATCATTCCAAGAAGCTCTCAGAAATTTTGGATTTGCTTCATCATGCATATATCAGTGAGCTCAGAGAACAGAATGCAATTGACTTTGATGACATGATAATCAGAGCGATTCAGGAGGTGAATGCTGGAAAATATATTCCTGAATGGCGATACATACTGGTTGATGAGTTCCAGGATATATCAACAGCTCGAATGGAGTTCATTCAGACCATCATTAATAATGGGCCACAGCCATCACTAACTGTCGTTGGTGATGATTGGCAGTCAATTTATCGATTTAATGGTGGAAAGTTAGAGCTAACAACTCGCTTTGGTGAAATCGTTGGTAGCTACACGCTTACTAAACTACAAAAGACCTTCCGCTATAACAATAGCATTGCCGATACTGCTGGTCAGTTCATTATGGAAAATCCTGAACAGTATAAAAAGTATATAGAAACGCATACTGTGGTTGAAGATTCACAGATTTATCTGCTTGATGACAAATCCCCAGAAAAAGGAGGTTTGAATAAAAGAGTCGCTGAGGTTGTTCAAAAGATTAGAGAGAATGATGCGACTGGAAGCATTGCAGTTATTGCTCGTTATAACTATCTTTTAAATGAGGCTAAGAGTGCATTAAAACAGACTAATAGTTTGCGCAATGTTAACTTCTGGAGCTTTCATAAATCTAAGGGGTTAGAGGCAGACTATGTAATTTTAATCGGCTTCTTTCAAGGAAAGATGGGATTCCCTAATGAAAATAAAGACAACCTTATAGTTGAATCCCTGCTGCCATCTCTAGACCCATATCCTCATTCTGAGGAAAGGCGTCTCCTGTATGTAGGCATTACCCGAGCAAGGAAGAAAGTCTACATTATTGCCAATCCTACAGCACCATCCGATTTTGTGACGGAGTTACTCTCGCCAAAATACAAGATAAATGTTGTTTCAAAAGCATTCAGTGAGGAATCAAAAAAAAGGTTCAAGTGCCCATACTGTACAGATGGCTATCTAAGGTTGGTCAAGGGGCCGTATAGTGATTTCTATGCTTGTAGCACAGGTTTTGGCTGTCCTGTAGGAAAGGCTAGAGTGTGTGAGAAATGCCACTCACCCTCAATTGACACGAGGAATGAGAGTGTTTGCAATAATTCTCTTTGTGGTTGCAAAATTAAAATATGCCCTGAGTGCGGACGACCAATGAAAATCCGTAATGGTCAGTATGGTGACTTTTGGGGATGTACTGGTTATGGGATTAAGGATGACCAGTGCAAGGTTACCATCAAGGTCAAGGCAGGCTTATGATAACTAATTACGTGAGTTAAGGTAGGGGAACATATGGATACATATTCCGAAATCATAAATGAATTCAATAGTACGTTTTCTACCAATGCTAGCCTGTGTGAAGATTTAAAGGTTGGGTGGGATCTGGGAGATTGCAGGTCTTTTGCTTTATACCAGTTAGTAGAAGACCAACGTAGCGCCCCCTTTGGTACGGTTCTATACCACCATATTGGCAGCTACAACACTGGTGAGGTATATGAGGCAGAGGGGACAACAGGCTTCAGGCTCAGCTCACGGCTCGATAGTATTGAAAAAATTTTTCCCTTTGTCTTCAAACGAGGCGACTCGTAGATTAGATATTGGGTATCGGTCACCCTGGCTTGGCGGTAGTTGTGCATTTTCCTCTATTCAGTTTAAGCGGTGGTGGGTTGATTCATTTAAAACATTGTGTGCAAATGCTCCTGCCCAGGCTGAGCTGGTTAACTCATTCTTGACGCGAGAGATAGAGGTTCTTGCCGAGGCAGCCAGGAATAAAGGCCATAGAAGCGGCTGGGTTTACAATAGGTTCATTGATAAAATTGAGTATCTCTCGATGCGAGTGAATCATGAATTTCTTGATTCAACACAATATTTATTTAAGCCTGTGCTGTTTTTTAATGAGTTTTCTCATAACTTGGTTAGTTTGAACGAGCAGGAGAAGACAGAAATGAGAAGTGAAATTGCAAGAGCCATCTGCTTTGATGAACCCTTTAGAAAAGGTTTTGATGATAGCCGCCATATCTCACATTAATGGGAATGTTTCACATCAAAAAGTTTTATAATCTGGTGCAGGATTTATTACTTCTGCACCAGATTATAAGTAGTTTTAACACCCCAAAACTTAACTAATTAAATCTAGATACTCATCTTCTGTGATAACTTTAACGCCTTTCTCTTTTGCACTATTTATCTTTGTTTCACCGACCTTTGTTCCCGTAACAAGGTACGTAGTCTGACCTGTTACTGATTTTGCAACTTTAGCACCTAAAGCCTTTGCCTGTTTTTCCATGTCGGAGCGAGTGCCTTTAATCATAGTGCCAGTGAAAACGATAGTGGCCCCAGCAATAGGAGTGGAAATCTGGCTATCATCGGATGCTTTGGGAGTAATACTCAAGTTGAAACCGAGTGAGTAGACCTTAAAGAACTCATCTTTAATGCTAGCCAACCCTTCCAAAATCGCTTCTGAACTCTGTTGTGCAAAACCATCAAGCTTACCGATATCCTCGGCAGACAGATCAAATATTTCTGTCAGAGAATAATGACGAAGAAGTTTCTCACAATTACCACCACCCAGGCGACTTACACCAAAAGCCGATAGAAAGCGCCAATCCTCAATTTCTACATTACGACTGAGCTGGAGCTGTTCAAATAAATTTTTTGCTGTTTTTTCTGCAAAGCCATAGCCAGAAAAATGATGTGCTTTAAGCTCATATATTTCATGTATGTGCTTAATTCCTTTATTGGTAAACTTCTCTATAACCTTCGGCCCAAACCCATCATTGTTACCTAATGTTTTAAAGAAATGAATCAATGTATTCTCAGTCTGAGCAGGACAGTCACTTTTGTTTTGACAAATTAAGTGATCTGCTTCCCAAACTAGATGAGACTGGCAACTTGGACAGTTTGTTGGGATTTGTGGTTCAACCCGCTTAATTACTTTTTCAATTTTAGGGATAACCAAGCCACTCCGAACGACCTGAACAATAGCTCCTTTGCCAATACCATTCGTTTTGACCATATTGTAATGATGAACTGTCACTCTACTAATCGTGGCACCACTAATCTTAGTTGGCACCAACTCTGCAACTGGTGAAACTCTTCCAGTTCTTGACGTTTGAGGCGTAACCTCAAGAACCTCCACATCTGCGGACTCAGCATTTACTTTGAATGCAATCTGCCACCGATGAAATTTCCGCGTAGCGCCCATGTTTTCTTTAATTCTGGGATCTACTGCTTCCAGGATCACTCCGTCTACATCATAATCAACCGCATTCCAAATGCTATCAATAATGTCCTCGAAGTCAGTCATCAACTGCTCATAATGCCCAGTCCAATTTTTAAGTAGGACAAATGGGTAAAAAACACATGCCCCATCATTGATTGCCTGCTGAACCAATGGATCTACATTCTTTTCAGCAATTATTGCGGCTTGAATATTGCGTGAGTTTTCGAAGTGCTGGCTTAGATTCTCTTCAAAATATTTTTTATCGATAACGATTTCTCCAGCACCAAGCCCTCGTGCACCGCTCTGTGCAACTTGAAGCCCTCGCTCAAATGCTCTTGAGATATCCTGACCTTTAACGCCATCACCACGAGTATACAAACGCTCACCATCATCGTAGGCTGCATAGCCATCTAACTTTGGTGTAACGCGTACACTTATACTTTTTGCATCTATATTTAATTCATTTGCAGAATTAATAATTCTCTCAAGCCATTTTTGAATCTCTTCTTTGGAATATGCTTTATCTGTTGATAACATTTTCTGAGGTAATGGTACAGTTTTCCCCAGATGAAGCACTTCTGGCTCTACAGAATTAACAAATGAACTAGCTGGTTCTTTTTCAGAAAACTGGTTATAGAATACATCATATTCTGAGTCATCAATAACAGGGAAGCCTGCTCGGTAGCAAGCATTAGCAACCTCTAGAAATATCTCTTGCTCATCATTATCAAGTTCATTGAAAGAGTTATTAATAATTGCCTGTTCAATTTTTTTTGTGTTTATTTGTTTGTCTAATTTATTAATTGCAGAAAGCTGTATTTCGTTAAATTTGAATTCATTCATATTTTGATACCAAAAATTTATTATGTGCCTCTAAATGCAACTCTTGCTCTCAAGAGTGGAGACTATGAAGACTAGACCAGTGTAGCGTGGTGCTGTCTATGTGAAACATCGGCTACGAAGGTGACACCCACGTCCCCCGCCCGGCGCACGATCACGGTGTCGCCGATCATCACGCCGAGCCGTTCAATCTCGTCGGCATTGTGCAGGGTGGCATTGGAGACGGTGACGCCGCCGACGAACACGGGTTTGAGCTTGGCCACCGGGGTCACGGCGCCGGTGCGGCCCACCTGGAACTCGACGTTCTCGAGCAGGGTCATCTCCTCCTGTGCCGGGAACTTGTGGGCGGTGGCCCAGCGCGGGGCCCGCGCCACGAAGCCGAGCTCCTGTTGCAGCGCGATGTCGTCGACCTTGTAGACCACGCCATCGATCTCGTAAGGGAGATCCCCACGGCGGGCCAGGATGTCGTCGTGGAACGCCTGGCAACCGGCGGCCCCCTCCTTGAGCTTCACTTCCGGGCTGAGCGGCAGACCCCAGGCCTTGAGCTGATTGAGGCGACCGAAGTGGGACTCCCCCAGCTCGTCGCCACCGACTCCCACGCCGTAGGCATAGAAGCTGAGGGGGCGGCTGGCGGTGATGCGTGAATCGAGCTGGCGTAGGCTGCCGGCAGCGGCGTTGCGCGGGTTGACGAACACCTTCTCCCCCGCCGCCAGCGCATCGCGGTTCATCGCCTCGAACCCCGCCTTGGGCATGAAGACCTCCCCACGCACCTCCAGCCGCGCAGGCCACCCCTGGCCGCGCAGGGTCAGGGGAATGGCCTTGATGGTGCGCACGTTCTCCGTGATCTCCTCCCCCGTGGTGCCGTCCCCGCGAGTGGCGGCCTGTACCAGCTGGCCAGCCACGTAGAGCAGGCTCACCGCCAGACCGTCGAGCTTGGGTTCGCAACAGAAGGTGAAATTCACCTCCCGCTTGAGGCGATCACTAATGCGTTGCTCGAACGCCTGCAACTCCTCGCTGCTGAAGACGTTGTCCAGACTCAGCATGGGGATCTCGTGGCGTACCTGCTTGAAGGCGGTCAGCGGCTGGCCCCCCACCCTCACGCTCGGCGAGGCCGGGGTTTTGAGCTCTGGATGCTCGGCCTCCAGCGCGATCAGCTCGCGCATCAGGCGATCGTATTCGGCGTCCGGCACCGTGGGGTTGTCCAGCACATAGTACTGATGGCCGTACTCGGTCAGCAGCTCACACAGTTGACGGTGGCGGGAGAGGATATCGCTCATGAAAAAGTCTCGAAGTGTGATGGAACATTCAGTCTGGGGCAGAAACAAAAATGCGGCACCGGGGTACCGCACTTTTCATTGTTCAAGCCCCATGGCGCATCAGTCGCGGCTGGCCTCGTAGGCCGCCAGCTCGTGACGGTAGCGGGCGATGTCGTCGTCGCTGAGGGGACTACGCGAGGCGTCGGTCAGCATGGCATCGAGATCGCTCGCGAGCTGATCCGCGGCCTGCAACATGTGCTCGAAGGCGAAGGCGGCATTGCTGCGAAGGGGCAGTTGCATGAAGAGGGACACACCCGGGGTGCTGAACTGCTCCATGCGATAGGGGTTGAAGGTACCCGGCTTGACCATGTTGATCATGGAGAAGAGCACCTCCCCCTTGCCGCCCAGATCTTCGTGACGGTGGAAGATGTCCATCTCGCCAAACTTGAAGCCCAGCGCCAGCAGGGAAGAGAGCAGAGTCGCACCTTGCAGATCGTGGCCGGGACGGGCCATCAGGTTGATGACATAGACATCCTGCCAGATCTTCTCGACCGGGGCCGGAGCGGGTTCTGGCTCGGCTGCGTGAACCGGCTCTTCATAGGCTGGCTCGTCATCGTAAGCGGGTTCTTCATAAGCCGGCTGGGCGTAGCGGGGAGCCTGCTGGGCAACCGGTGCCGGCTCGCGTGCACCGAAGGTCGGCGCCTGGGCATAGGCCGGCTCCACCAGCGGCTCTTCGTCCAGCGGCTGCATCATGGGTTCGCGCTGCGGGCGGGAACGGTGTACCGGCGTACGGCGGATCACCTGTGCAGGTTTGCGCACCGGCGCGGCAGGGGCCTCTTCAACAGGGGCGGCAACCGGCTCGTCATAGTCCTCTTCTTCCTCATACACAGGCTGAGGGGGGACAGGGCGAGCGGCAGGCTTGCGCACCACGGGAGGCGGCAGATCGGCGTCGTCATCTTCATCATCGAAGGCGGGAACGGGGGCGACACGGCGGGGTTCGGGCTGACGGGCCTCGTCGCTGCGCAGTTTGGGCTCGGCACGACGGCCACCGCTCACCACACGCACCTGACCGATGCCATCGCTGTCGAAGGCGTCGTTGTCACGCTCACGGGACTTGGACTCCATCCGACCCAGAGGTTTCTCCTTGATCGGTGCCTGACGATTCTTTCTGTTGCTCCACAACCCGTGAATGAGCAATGCCGCGATGGCAATACCGCCCAGGGCAACCAAGATGTAACGCAATTCCTGCATTAGCTGCTTCTCTTTCTAGTTTTGCTCAGCCAAAGCGACGGCTTCACCGATATCGACCGACACTATGCGCGAAACCCCGGGCTCTTGCATCGTGACGCCAACCAGCTGCTCGGCCATCTCCATGGAGACCTTATTATGACTGATGTAAACGAACTGTACTGTGCTCGACATCTCTTTGACAAGAGAACAGAAGCGACCGACGTTCACTTCATCGAGCGGTGCATCCACCTCATCCAGCAGACAAAATGGTGCTGGATTGAGTCTGAAGATGGCGAAAACCAGCGCAAGGGCGGTTAACGCCTTCTCCCCCCCGGAAAGCAGGGCAATGGTAGCATTCTTCTTGCCCGGAGGTCTTGCCATGATGCTCACTCCGGCCTCCAAAAGATCATCCGAGGTCAGCTCAAGCCAGGCACTGCCCCCCCCGAACACTTTTGGGAACAGGGATTTTAAATCTTCATTGACCTTATCGAAAGTGTCGCGGAAGCGTATTTGTGTTTCTTTATCAATTCTTTTAATGGCTTGGCTCAAGGTGTCGAGGGCCTGCTCCAGATCCTGGCACTGATTTTCCAGGTAGCTTGCGCGGGTTTTCGCCTCCTCATACTCCTCCAGTGCCGCCAGGTTGATGGCGCCAAGCGCCTCCACCTGCGCCTCCAGCGTCTGGATCTCCTGGCGCAGCTTGCCGCGATCAGCGGCAATCAGCACCGCCTGATCGAGGTCCACCAGGCGCACGCCCAGCTCTTCGAACTGCTCGTGCAGTCCCTGCCGGCGCGTCAGGTTGCGTTCGCGCTCGAGCCGCAGGGTCGCCAGCTTCTCCTGAATTTTCACCAGTTGCTTGTGATCGGTGCTTCTGGCCTGCTCCAGCTCGGTCAGCTGACGATCCAGCTCTGCGAGCCGTTGGTGACAGGCCAGTTGCTGCGCCTCAAGATTGCGCTGCTCGACCAGCAGGGGCGACAGATCCTGACTCGGAGCGGCCCCTGGCTCCTTGAGTTCCGCCAGCTCCAGGCCGAGACGGGCCAGCTCCTGCTCGCGCAGCGTGATGAGCTGGCGCTGGTTCTGCTGCTCCAGTTGCAACCGCTGGCAGGCCGCCTGCTGCTGCTCCCGGCGAAGGCGCGCCTCTTCCAGCGCCCGCTCCGCCCCGCTTACCTGCTCCTGGGCAAGCAGCAGCGCCTCGGCGAGTACCTCCCCCTGCTCCTGCTGCTCGCCAAGGGCCGCTTCATCCTGCTCAAGCCGCTCCCCGGCCGACGCCAGCCGCTGCGCCTCCTCAGCCTGCTCTTTATCGAGCCGGGCCAGCTCTTCCCCCAGCTGGCCCAGGCGCTGCAAGCGCTCCTGGCGCTGCCCCTCGCGCAGACTCCAGGCTTCGCGCAGTTGTTGCCACCGCTGCTCCTGCTCGCGCAGGGTGCGCTGAGCCAGCTCATGCGCTCCATGCTGCTGGGCCCGCGCTGCATCGGCGGCGACAAGCTGCTCGTCGAGTCTGTGCAGCGCCTCCCGGCCCGCGGCCAGCTCGGTGTGCAGCCGCTCACGCTCCCCGAGCAGCGCCAGCGTACCGAGGGCCATGCCCTCCCCCAGATCCGCCCAGTTGGGGCCGAACCAGTCGCCGGCGGGAGTGAGCAGCGACTCACCGGCAGAGAGGCTGTGCAGGCGGGACAGCGCCTCCTCCCTGCTCTCTGCCAGCCAGATGGCATTGAGGAAAGCCGGAATGTGCTCGCCCCCCAGTTGCGCCGCCAGGGTACCGGCCCTGGCTGGCTGGGCCGGGCCAATCCAGAGTCCGGGTTGCGCCAGGTTGCACTCGTCCGCCGGGATTGCGGTGAGCCAGCGGCCGAGCACCTTGTCCAGCCCCCGGGCCCACTCGGGGGGCACCTGCAGCCGATCCGCCAGGGTGGCGCCCGCCATCTGCTCCCCCAGGATCTGATCCAGGGTGGCGAGGCGCGCCTCCAGCTCGCGCAGCAGGCCCTGCTGGCGACCCTGCTCTGCCTTGAGTGCTTCATGGCGCGACACACCGGCCTGCCACGCCGCATCGGCTTCCTCATGGCGGGCGCGGGAGAGCGAGAGTTCCGCCGCCAGGGCATCGAGGGCCGGTTGCAGGTTCTCCCCCTCCCCGCCAAGGGGCCCGGCCTGTTCGTCTTCCAGCTTGAGGCGGGCAAGCCGGGTCTTGGCCTGCAGCTCCTGCAGGCCATTCACCTCGGCGCGGGTCTGGTTGAGCCGCCCCTGCAACTGGCCCAGCTGCTGCTGCCACTGCTGCTGACGCTGGCGCGCCTGCTCGAGCCGATCGCCCGCTGCCGCCCGCACGCTCTGCTGGTCGGTAAGCAACTGCTCACACTGCTCGAGGCGCGCCGACGCCACCTCCCCCTGCAACGTGCTGTCGCTCAGCTGTTCCAGCTGGCCGGCCAGCTGGGCCTTGAGGCCGTCGATACGCTCGCCGAGGGCCTGCCGTCTCGCCTGCCAGTCGCGGCCAAGCTCGCTCTGGTGCAATTGCTGCTGCTCGAGGCGGGCGATCGCCTGCCCGCCGAGAAAAATCTGTTGCTGGCGGCTCGCCTGCTCGGCCTGCGCCTCCTGGCGGGCCACCGACAGGGTGACGTGACGCCCTTCGTCTGCAGTGCGCTTGGCATCGAGGGCCGCCAGCGCCTGTTCAGTCTGGGCCAGTTCGGTCTTGGCTTCGCCAAGACGCGTCTCCAGCGCCCACAGTTCCGAGCCGATCAGTTCGCTGCGGGCCGCGCGACTGCGGCTCTTGAGCTGCTTGTAGCGCTCGGCGGTCTCGGCCTGGGCCTTGAGATGTTCGAGGCGCGAGCCCAGTTCGCTACGGATATCGCCGAGACGTTCCAGGTTCTCCTGGGTATGGCGGATGCGCTGCTCGGTCTCGCGGCGCCGCTCCTTGTAGCGGGAGACCCCGGCGGCCTCTTCCATGAACAGCTTGAGATCGGCGGGGCGGGACTCCACCAGCCGGCTGACGGTGCCCTGTTCGATGATGGCGTAACTGCGAGGCCCAAGGCCGGTGCCGAGGAAAAGATCGGTCACATCCTTGCGGCGGCACTTCTGGCCATTGATCTGGTAGTGATTGGAGCCGTCGCGCAGCACTTCGCGGCGCACCGAGATCTCGGTAAAGCGGCCGAACTCGCCGGGTACCCGGTTGTGGGGATTGTCGAACACCAGCTCCACCGAGGCGCGGCCATGGGCGCTGCGGTTGATGGAGCCGTTGAAGATGACGTCGGTCATGTTCTCGCCGCGCAGATGGCGGGCGGAGCTCTCCCCCAGCACCCAGCGCACGGCGTCGATGACGTTGGATTTGCCGCAGCCGTTGGGGCCCACCACGGCAGTCATGTCGGCGTTGAGTTCGATGCGGGTCGGCTCGACAAACGACTTGAAACCGGCGAGTTTGATCAATTTCAGACGCATGGCGGCCTATGTGGGTAACGAAATAAAGAGGAGGCGGGCAGGCGACTTTACCAAATCAAAGGCTTGTTTGTAATATGCTGGCACTTTCCCCATTCACTGATGGAGCTCACATGAGCCAATCACCCCACATGGTCAAAGATTCGGTCAGCGGTGCAGACTACTTCCTGCGCGGCTTCTCACTCATCCGCCAGCCCGGCATCCGCACCTTCGTGCTGATCCCCCTGCTGGTCAACTTCGTGCTCTTTGCCGGTGCCTTCTACGCCCTGTTGCTACAACTGGACGGCCTGTTCGCCTGGCTGCACCAGCAGATCCCGAGCTGGCTCTCCTGGCTTGATTACCTGCTCTGGCCCATCGCCCTCATCACCATACTGGTGGTCTTCTCCTTCATCTTCAGTTCGGTGGCCAACTGGATAGCGGCCCCTTTCAACGGCCTGCTGGCAGAGAAGGTGGAACAGATCCTCACCGGTGAAGCCATGAATGACACCGGCATGCTGGATGTGGTGAAAGATGTGCCCCGTACTTTCGGCCGCGAATGGACCAAGCTGAAATACTATCTGCCCAAGGCCATCGGCTGCCTGATCCTCTTCCTGATCCCGGTAGTGGGCCAGACCCTGGCACCCGTGCTCTGGTTCCTGCTCAGCGCCTGGATGATGGCGATCCAGTATGTCGATTATCCGTTCGACAACCACAAGATCGGCTTCATCACCATGCGCGACGCCCTCAAGCAACGTCGTGGAAAGTGCCTGAGCTTCGGCGCCCTGGTGACCCTCTTCTCCGCCATCCCGGTGGTGAATCTCTTCGTGATGCCGGTGGCCATCTGTGGCGCCACCGCCATGTGGGTAGACCAATACCGCAGCGAGCAACTTGGACGCTGAACCGCGTCATCATGATCAAAAGAGGGGGCGAAAGCCCCCTTTTCATTACTTAATCTAATGCATAACTAAGATAGCTTGTCGCCCCAGCGCAGGGTTGTTAGGATGCGGGCCTTTCTCGCACCCTGGGATATCTCATGTTACATGCACTCTTCTTGCTCGGCCTGGTGGCCGAAGGGATGACTGGCGCGCTGGCAGCGGGTCGGCGACGGATGGATCTGTTTGGCGTCGTGATCATCGCCTCGGCGACGGCCATCGGTGGCGGTACCATTCGGGATGTGCTGCTGGGCCACTATCCCCTGCTCTGGGTCGAGCACCCCGAATACGTGCTGCTGGTGGCGGGCGCCGCCATGGCCGGGGTCATCTCGGCCCCGCTGATGCGCTACCTTGGCAAGCTGTTCCTGGCGCTTGATGCCCTGGGGCTCGTGGTCTTCTCCATCTTCGGGGCTGCCCGGGCGCTCGAGATGGGCCACGGGGCCGGCATCGCCTGCATCATGGCCGTGGTGACCGGCGTGTTCGGGGGGGTGCTGCGGGACTTGCTGTGCCAGCGCATCCCGCTGGTGTTCAAGCGCGAGCTCTATGCCGCCGTCTCGCTGATCACCGCCGCGCTCTACTGCTTTGCGCTGCACCATGGGCTGCCCAACGACTGGGCCGCTTTCGGTGCCATCGGCATCGGCTTCGTGCTGCGGCTCCTGGCGGTACGCTTCAAGTGGGGACTGCCCACCTTCAACTATCAGTACGCCACCCATTGATCGCGCCAGTTCCTGGCCATATCGCACGGATAACGAGCATCAAAAAAGCGCCATACGGCGCTTTTTTGTTGGGCATCGGCAAGAGAGGAAAGGGTCAGTTGATCCCTTCCGAGCTGAAGAAGGTCGCCTTGTCGGCGATGAAACGCACCTTGATGTTCTTGCCTTCCCCTCCCCAGACACAGCTCGTGGTGCCGAGAGCATCGTCGCAACGCTCGGCCTTGCCGAGGATGGCGCTCGCTTCGGCATAGCTCATCCCGACTTTCAGCTTGTCGTAGCTCTCGCGGTTGAGCTTGCCGCAACCAGTCAACAACAGGGCGATGAGCCCCCCGATCACAATCTGCTTCATCTTTCTCTCCTCTGGCTGGAGTCCAGAGCCTAGCAGCTTGGTCCCCCTCAATGCCAGCGGCAAAAAGACACAATCGGCACTCAACCCTTGAGGAAATCCCGACTCACCAGCTGCGAACGGGGCCTGTGTCCAGGTGCACGAAGTTGTCGGAAGGGTAATAACCCACACCGCCCACCTTGAGGTTCAGGGCGGCCTTGCGCAGGTGCGCCAGCTGCACGCCGGGGATGCGCACGTCAACCGCCTGCCCCAGGGTGTGGTAGCTGTGCTTGGCGACGCCGCGACTCTTGCGCCGCTTCTGCTGATTGGTGGCCGGGGAGCGATAACCCGAGATGAGCTGGATTTCGCCGTGGCGCCCCAGCTTGTGTTGCAGCAGAAAGAGCTGATCGAACAGCTTTCTGTCGATGTTGAACACTTCGTTGCGACGGTAGTCACGGAAAATATGGTTGAGCTCCGCCAGCCCGTCACTCAGATAGTGGCCATCTTCCCAATAACTGGCGCGTACCCGCTCGCCGGTATTGAGGTTGAAGAAACTCAGTTCCCGTCCCGAAGTGCTGCGGCTTGCCAGCGCAGGGAACGACAGCAGGCTGGTCCCCATCAGGCAACCCGCCCCCAGCAGCAGACGGCGTCGGCTTATCTCTTGTCCCAGCATCCGTTGTCCGTCCATCTCATGGTGAAGTCACACAGGTGAATGAATTTGATACAAGGGCCGAAACTACCTGCCAGAAAAAGCGCTGTCAAACCCCATTCACCCATGAAAAAGCCCGGCACGGGCCGGGCTTTTCACTCTGTGGCGAGGATCACAGCAAGCGGCTTTGATAGCTGACTCTGTCGAATCCGTAGATATCGTTGCGCAGTTGCTGACGTCCCTCTTCATCAATCCAGCTGCTCCAGTAGACGGTAAACACCGGGATAGGGTTGCTCAGGGGCAGCCACTTGGTCTGGGTCTCTTTCAAGATGCTGGCCACCTTGTCCGGCTGATAGCGGGAGTCCGCCAGCAGCAACTCTGCCAGATCGTCGGCGTGTTCCACCCGGATGCAACCCGAGCTGAAGGCACGGGCCCCCTGCTCGAACAGCGCCTTGCGCGGGGTTGAGTGGAGATAGATGGCATCGTTGTTGGGTAGATAGAACTTGTAGCGACCCAGGGCATTGTGATCCCCCGGCTTTTGCCGCAACCGGTAAGGGAAACCGGAGGCCAGCGCATGATGCCAGCCATCTTCGCTGAACTGCACCGGATTGCCCTCGCCGTCGATCACCTCGAACTGTTCGCGATCCAGGTAGGCAGGATCGCGCCCGAGCTTGGGCAGAATGTCCTTGCTCAGGATGGAGCGCGGCACGTGCCAGGCCGGGTTCAGCACGATGGAGCGGATCTCGCTGGCGAGGATGGGGGTGGCCCGCTGTTCCTTGCCGACGATGACCCGACTGGTGAAGACCTCGCTGCCAGACTCCACCACGCTCAGACGGTAGTCCGGAATGTTGACCAGCACATATCGACCGGCAAGGTGATCCACCAGATCACGGCGCCACAGGTTGCGAACCAGCAGGCTGGCGCGCACCTCGGGGCCGGTATTGAGCCAGCTGCGGGTCTGACGGCCGATGATGCCGTCGGCGGTCAGGCCGTGGCGGCGCTGGAACTGCTTGATGGCCTGTTCGGTCTCGGGATCGTAGAGGCTGTCCTGGTGAGTCGGGGCACTGTCCCCCAGTTCGTTCAGGATGGAGCGGATCTGGCCGAGCTCGGTCGAGCTCTCCCCCGCCCTCAGGGTCGGCATGGAGAGGGTGGGCCAGTGCTTGGCCATGGGCATGGCCAGCAGCTTGCGCACTTCTTCGCGCACGGCGTCGTATTCCGCCACCTGTGGCCTGAGTTGCCTGACCTGCTCCAGCAGATTGTCTCCCTGGGGAGCATGGACCAGGGGGCGGTTCAGATCCAGCTTGAGGGTCTGCATCTGTTCGCGCGCGACCAGATCCATCCCTCGCCAGGCCTGCTGGAACCGGGCCAGCTTGCCAAAGGCCTCATCGTAGAGGGCACCGCGCCGATCCGCCGGGGTCTTTTGCAACTGCTGCCAGAGGCGGTAGAAATCCGGATGCAGCTGGGCCAACACCGCTTCCTGCAACTGCTGTTCAAGCTCATGACGAGCCTGCTCGGCCACCTCGTTCTGATACCAGTCATGCTGGATGCTGGGACTGGCCACTACCGCCTGTTCCGTGCTGGCATGAACCATGCTGGCCGGCCAGCAGCCCAGCCAGATGAGATTCGCCAATGCCAACCAATACTTCTTACCCATGCTTCTTACCACGCTTGCCTCAAATCGGTTCATTTCGGCCTGTCAGGCGCGACGGTCAGGTCCCCATGATGCGTGAATGCTGGCGACTTTGCTAGCGGACGGAGGTGTAACGACGCCAGATGAGTTCCTGCTCCCCGCTGTCACCGACGGCCACTATCGCCTCGTTGAACCGCGCTACGAATTCCCCGGACAGGGTCTTCTTGCTCAACATGAAAAAGGTGGGCGTCTCATGGATCGCCATGGTGTGGGGGACGACCGCGTCCGACAGCCCCTCTCTCTTCAGACCCCAGGGCGTGGCCAGACTATCCCCGAGAAAACCGTCTATCCGCCCAAGCAGCAGCTTGCGATAGTTTTGCACATCGTTGACCTCGCTCACCTGGTTGCGGTATCGCTGCAGAACCTTGGTGATTTCCGGGCCGTAATAGTAGTCCCTGGTCACACCGAGGCGATGCCCGTGGGCCAGCCAGCTCGCCAGATCCGACTCCTCACCGGTACCGGATTTGCGTACCCAGAGCGATGTCCGGCCCGGGTTGTAGGGGATGGAGAACCAGGCATAACGCGCCCTCTCATCAGCAAAATACGCCTCCATCACGATGTCCAGCCGACCCCGCTCAAGATCGTGCAACCCCCGCTTCCAGGGACGCTCCACATAGACCAGACGACAACCCAGCCGATTCGACACGGCATTGAGGTAGTCGACCGCAAATCCACGCAGTTCCCGACGTGCTCCCTCTTGCTGGTAATAGTGGTATGGGGGCCAGTCATCGAAACCGACGCGAAGAGGGGAGGAGCAGAACGATTGCGCCCACAACGGTTGGAGGGGCAGACAGCAGAGCACACACAGAGAGAAGAGTCTCATGGGTCATCCTTGACGACGGGACAGGCCATCTTAATTCTGCCCGGGTGAAATGGCGACAGATCCTGCCACAACAAAGCACAATATCAGCCGTTTGCCTGATGCACCCCAGGTGGCGGCAGACAGGTTGGCGCCGAAAAAGCCACAATCAAGAAGAGGAAGCAAACGACCCCAAAGCCCCTTGGTAAGCAGGGTGATTGAGGGTTAATATGTGAGCAAATATATTTTTGTGATCCACTATGCTTTTTTTGCAATTGGATTAGCATATGCGCGAAATCTGCCTATCAATCTGTCGGGCGTCGAGTGAGTAATATGACCTACAAAAAGTTCGGTTTTCTGGCTGCCATCCTGGCACTGAGCGGTTTCTACCTTTATACCCTCTATCTGGCCGCTCACCCCAACGTGAGCCTGGCTTACAAGCTCTATTACCTGGAAGGCAAGACCCGTTTCTGGGAGCACAACTCCAGCATGACCTACCAGCCCGGCAACGAACTCAACCTGACCAAGCCGAGCCGCTTCCTCTCAAGCGAAGGCTGGGCCAAGAAGCCCAGCGAGCAAGGCACCGAGCTGAGCGGTCAGGGCGGTCTCTATTTCGTGCTGCCCAAGCAGCAGGCCCAGCCGGAGCAGCTCACCATCCAGGCCAGGATCAACAGCCCTCAGGCTGGCGCTCTGCTCAAGGTGGCGCTGGGTCATGATTTCACCACCACGGTCAAGCTGGCCAAGGCGGGCATCAACGAGATCCGTCTCAGCCTGCCGGGCGACTCCCTGACCGCCGATCCCAAGCGTCCCAACTTCCTGGCGCTCTCCGCCCCGACACCGCTCAACGTCCAGTCCGTGCGACTGACCGTGGCTCAGTGAAGCGGAATGCCCCAAGCATCTGTTCCGTAAAATAATTCTTTAAATAAGGAAGTTCCCATGTCCCGTGCCGATTTTCGACTCTCTCTGGTCGTTCCCGTTTACAACGAGGAAGAGAGCATAGACGCCTTCATCAGCGCGATAGATACCGAACTGGCCCCGCTCAAAGACCAGCTTGAAATCGTGTTCGTCAACGATGGCAGCCGTGACCGCACCCGTGAGGTGGTCGAGCAGGCCATCGCCCGGGATCCCCGTGTGACCCTGGTCAACCTGGCCCGCAACTTCGGCAAGGAAGCGGCCATGACCGCCGGCCTGCACCAGGCCAAGGGCGACGCCATCGTCCCCATGGACGTGGACCTGCAGGATCCCCCCTCTCTCATTCTGGAGTTCGTCAAGCTGTGGCAGACCGGCGACTATGACACCGTCTACGGCATCCGGGTGGATCGCAGCGCCGACACCCCGATGAAACGCCTCACCGCCGGTGGCTTCTACCGCTTCTTCAACGCCCTCTCCACCAGCACCAAGCTGCCGGAGAACGCCGGTGACTTCCGCCTCATCGATCGCAAGGTGGTCGAGGCCATCAAGCAGTTGCCGGAGCGCAACCGCTTCATGAAGGGGCTGTTCGCCTGGGCCGGTTTTCGCGCCGTCGGCGTTCCCTACGAGCGCCCGGCCCGCCATGCCGGCGAAACCAAGTTCAACTACTGGAAGCTGTGGAACTTCGCCCTTGACGGCCTGATGAGCTTCTCCAGCTGGCCGCTGCGGGTGTGGAGCTACATCGGGGTCGGTGTCTCCTTCATCGCCTTCCTCTATATCCTCAAGATCATCACCCAGGTGCTCTTCTTCGGCATCGACGTGCCCGGTTACGCCTCCCTGATGTCGGTTATGCTGTTCCTCGGCGGCATCCAGCTGCTGTCGCTGGGCATCATCGGCGAGTACATCGGCCGCATGTTCGTCGAGGTGAAACAGCGCCCCGTCTACCTCATCGAAGGGGTCTACGGCCAGTACGCCAAACAGGATGAAGAGCAGAAGCAGGAAGTGCCCACCACCAGCAAGAAGATCGCTGGCAAGAAGGCCGCCGCGAAAGCCGCTGATGATCAGCAGGAGCAGGCGTCTCAATGATCTCCCGCGAGGAATTCTGGCGGCTGGTTCGCTTCGGTTTTGTCGGCGGGGGGGCCACCCTCGTCGATCTGGGTACCTCCATCGCCCTGTTTCATACCTGGCCGGCCATCTCCGAGCACCTGGTCACGACCCTGGCCTTTGCCGTGGCGTTCTGGTTCTCGTTCTTCGGCCATCGCTACATCACCTTCCAGAAACAAGGTGCCGCCAGCAAGTTCCTGCTGGTTGCCCTCTTCTCTCTGGCGGTGCGTAACCTCATCCTGAGCGGTTTGCTGTTTGCGGGTCTTTCCGGTCTGTTGCCGGTGGTGATCGCCACCCTGACCGTCACCATGCTCACCTACGTTCTCTCCCGTATCTGGGTTTTTGCCTGATGAATGATATGACCAATACCGCCCCGTCAACCGGGGCTGCACTCCCCTATCGCCCGTCACTGCGCATCAGCGGCCGCGACTGGCTGATGATTGTCGCCGCCTTTGTGCTGAGCCGGGTGGCGCTCTATGGCATGGGCTATTTCGGCGTCCAGCTCTATGGCGCCACCGACATCGGGCCGCTGCAGGCCTACTGCCAGTTCGACTGCGTCTGGTTCCAGCGCATCATCGAGAATGGTTACGACCTCTATCCACGCTGGTTGAGCAAGGGCAATGCGGCGAACTGGGCCTTCATGCCCCTCTATCCCATGCTGGCCGGCGGTCTCTCCAGCCTGTTTGACATGGAGAGCCTCATCGGCCTGATGCTGGTGGCCAACATCGCCTTCTTCATCAGCTTGCCCCTGATGCTGCTGGTGCTGCGCCAGCTCAAACTGGGGGACGACACCGCCCGCTTCGGGGTCTGGCTGCTGGCCTTCTCCCCCTTCTCCGCCTATTTCGTCTCCGGCTATACCGAGCCCATGTTCATGGCCTTGATGCTGGGAATGTTCCTGTTCGCCTACCGCGAACAGTGGCTCATGGTCGCCTTCCTCGGCATATTCATCTCCGCCACCCGCAACCTGGGGGTGATGATGGTGTTCCCGGTGCTGATCCTGGCCCTGCAAGCCTACGGCTGGCGCGAGTTCTTCCGCTTCACCGAGCGGGCCTTCAAGGTGGTGTTCACCCTCTGGCTCATTCCCCTCGGCCTCTTCTCCTACATGGTCTATCTCTATCACCTCACCGGGGATGCCCTGGCCTTCAAGCACATCCAGGTGGCCTGGGGCCGCTATATGGACAGCCCACTGGACTGGTGGCTGAGCGGCTTCGAGCTGGGGGGGCGCAAGGCCTATCTCTCCATCATGGTGATCTTCGGCTGGTGCCTGAATGGCTACCTGTTCAGCCAGAAACGCTGGGCCGAAGCGACCCTGATGTTCATCTGCTGCACCATCCCCCTGATGACCGGACTCAACGCCATGCCCCGCTACATGTTCGGCCTCTATCCGACCCTGCTGGCCATCGTGCTGCTGGCCCATCGCTGGCCTGCCATCCGCCCTGCGGTGCTCTGCATCAGCGGCATGGTTGCCTCCTTCATCGCGGTGGCCTTCGTCAACTTCAAGTTCTTCACCGTGTGACGCCACCCCGAATGCCTACAAGCCGGTCAACTGACCGGCTTTTTTCATGGCCGCGACACCCGGTTCACACTTTTCCATTCTTGAAAACGTAACCATTTGAACTGACGTCACAAATCGGTATTTTATCGGTCCAAGCCTGCCCCAGCGCGCCCTAGAATGAGTGCCTCAACGGATCCTGCTCCTCACACTCTGCTCAAGGAATGGCTTATGCGTCTCTCTTCGCGCCCCGCTCTTCGCCCATCACCCCTGTGGCTGGCCGTGCTCGCCACACCGCTGTTCATCGGTCAGGCGATGGCCGCCCCCGAGGTCTATCTCCATGTGGATGGCAAACCGGTAGCCGAGGCGCTGACGCTGGACAAGGGCACCGTCACCCTGACCCACAGACTGGACAAGGGGAGCCACCAGATCCGCATCAGCGATGCGGGCAACAGCTGCGGCACCAGCTTCGGGCCAACCGAGGCCAAGCCCCTTCCCTTCGGCACCGCCCAGCCCATGGACAAGTGCAGCAAGGGGACAGACTTCAATCTGAGGGTGATGCTGGCGGGGGACTACGAGTTCACCTTCAACCCCGATACCCCCAGCCTCAAGGTGTTGCGGGCAACCAAAAAGAGCGAGTTCAAACGCCAGCCCCCGGAAGAGCCCTGCATCAGCTGGGATGGCGGCCCGGTCACGACATCACTCAAGGGCGTCTGGCCCGACGGCACACGGTTGCGGGATGCCTACTCGGGACAGGAAGCCGTGGTCAAGGGCGGCAAGATCACCCTGACACCGAGCAAGGAGAGTGGCGGCCTGCTGCTGCTCGAGCCGGTCAAGGCCGCCAAGCCTGCTCCCTTCAGCTGGGATCAGGCGAGCGTCTATTTTCTGCTGACCGACCGCTTCCACAACGGCGATCCTGCCAATGATCACAGCTTCGGTCGTCAGAAGGATGGTCAGGACGAAGTGGCCACCTGGCATGGCGGTGACTTCAAGGGGCTGACCGAGAAGCTCGACTACATCAAGCAACTCGGCATCAACGCCATCTGGATCACCCCCATGGTGGAACAGGTCCACGGCTTCATCGGCGGTGGCGAACAGGGGAACTTCCCCTTCTACGCCTACCACGGCTACTGGGCGCTCGACTTCACCAAGATAGATCCCAACTACGGCGACGAAGAGAGCCTGAAAACCCTGGTGGACGAGGCCCACAAGCGCGGCATGCGGATCATCCTCGACGTGGTGATGAACCACGCAGGCTACGCCACCCTCGCCGACTTGCAGGATCTGGGGCTCACCGATCTCACCCAGAACACCGGCAAGCTGCCGAGTCGCTGGAACGAATGGCGCCCAAGCGGCGGCCTCAACTGGCATGGCTACAACCAGTTCATCGACTACCAGTCATCCCACTGGGACAAGTGGTGGGGCCCTGACTGGGTGCGGGCCGGCCTGCCCGGCTACCCGCAACCCGGCACCGACGACGTCACCGGCTCGGTGGCGGGACTGCCGGACTTCCTGACCGAATCCACCAGATCGGTGGGGCTACCACCGCTGCTCGCTGCCAAAAAAGACACCAGGGCCAAGGCCCTGCCCAACGCTACCGTGAGCGATTACCTCATTGCCTGGCACACCGACTGGGTGCGCCGCTTCGGCATCGACGGCTTCCGTGCCGACACCGTCAAGCACCTGGAGCCCGCGGTCTGGGCCAGGCTCAAGCAGGCGGGCACCGACGCGCTCATGGAGTGGAAGGCCGCCAACCCGGGCAAGGCCCTCGATGACCTTCCCTTCTACATGGTGGGCGAGGTGTGGGATCACGGGGTCGCCAAGGACTTCTGGTACCAGCACGGCTTCGATTCCCTGATCAACTTCGACTACCAGCGTGAATTCGCCCTGCCCCAGGCCCAGTGCATGGCGGGGGCAGAGCCCACCTATGCGAGCTATGCCAGCCGCATCAACCAGGATCCCGAGTTCAACGTGCTGAGCTACATCAGCTCCCACGACACCAAGCTCTTCTTCGGCGACTACCAGGACGTGGCGCTGCAACGGCGGGTGGCCAACAGCTTCATGCTGCTGCCGGGGGGCATCCAGATCTACTATGGCGACGAGTCCGGCCGGGGGCTGGCCAAGGATGGCGGCGTGTTCGATCAGAGCGTGCGCTCGGACATGAACTGGCAGGAGCTGGTGAGTGGCGAGAAGGCAGAGCTGGTCAAGCACTGGCAACGGCTCGGCCAGTTCCGTGCCGCCCACCCTGCCATCGCGGCGGGCAGCCACAAGAAGATTTCCGATGTCCCCTACGGCTTCGTGCGGGAGAAAGGAGAAGACAAAGTGGTCGTGGTCTTCGCGGGTCGGCAGAAATAGCCACCTGGCCTGAATAAAAAGGGGAGCCGATGGCTCCCCTTTTTTGTCTTGCCGATGCCCGCATCAATCAGACTGGCGGGCCGCCTTTGGCCACTGCAACCTCGCCTTGAGCAGGGTTTCCTGCCACAGGGGCCAGGCCAGCAAGGCCTGCTGATAGGCGCCAGCCTGACCGGGCAGCGAAATGCCATAGCTTGCCAGTCGATAGGCCATCACCGCATAGAAGGCATCCAGAATGCTCGCCTCGTCGAAATAGAAGGGCCCCCGCGCCTGGGACCAGAGGGTCTGCAACCGGGCCAGCTCGTCGATGACCTCCACCGGCGGTTCACTCTGGGTGGGCGCCCCTAGGAAGAAGGGCAGCAGGGTGCGGATCTGGCGAAAACCGGCGTGCAGCTCGGCGCACAGGCTGCGGGCCAGGGCCCGTTCGGCCTTGTCCACCGGATAAAGGTGACGCTCCGGGCAGCACTCGTGGAGATATTCGGCGATGGCCAGAGAGTCGTGAATACGCAGCTCACCGTCGTCGAGCCAGGGCACCAGGCCGGCAGGGGCCGTGCGCTTGAGCCGTTGCAGCTCCTTGGCATCTTCCAGATCGAAGACCTGCTCCTGCCACTTGAGCCCGCTCATGGCCAGCACCAGCGCCGTTCTCATTGCCCAGGTGGAGCCCGTGCCCACCGTCAAAACCAGGGATCCCATCGATTGCCTCCTGCATGGGTTGTTTACTGGCCATCCCGCCGGCCCCGTGGCACGACATCCGATGACCACCTCACATTTGCGTACTGGCGGGTTTGACCCACTTGGGTAGCAGTGCTAGTTTGATTTTTCAAAACAATCGGTTAGCAACAATGTGAGCTATGGACAGCCAATTTACCATCGTCATCGCAGATGACCACCCCCTGTTTCGGGGCGCCCTCTATCAAGCGGTGCACATGGCCATCGACGACGCCAGATTGCTGGAGGCTGACTCCATCGAGAGCCTGAGCCACCTGCTCGACGAACATCCCGACGTCGACCTGCTGCTGCTGGATCTCAAGATGCCGGGGGCCAACGGCTTCGAGGGGCTGGCCTATCTGCGCGGACATCACCCGGATCTCCCCATCGTCGTGGTCTCGGCCTCCGAGGATCCCGCCATCATCCAGCAGGTGCTACGCCTGGGCGCGCTCGGCTTCATTCCCAAGTCCGTCCCCATGAAAGAGCTGGTCAGCGCCCTCAATACGGTGATCGGGGGGGACAACTGGGTGCCCGAGGGGATCTCCCTCCATCCCGAGCCCAGCGAAGGGCCCGATTTCGCCACCAAGCTGGCCAGCCTTACCCCCCAGCAATACAAGGTGCTCATCATGTTGCGGGATGGCAGCCTCAACAAACAGATCGCCTGGGAGCTCAACGTCTCCGAGGCGACCATCAAGGCCCATATCACCGCGATTTTCCGCAAACTCGGGGTCAAGAACCGCACCCAGGCGGTCATCGCCCTCCAGCAGATGGATATCAAGGACAGTTGAGCCCCTTGCCACCATCAGAGCCCATATCACTCCGCCTTCCGCAAACTTGGGGTCAAAAACCCCACCCAGGCGGTCATCGCCCTCCAGCAGATGGATATCAAGGACAATTCAGCCCCTTGCCACCATCAGAGCCCATATCACTCCGCCTTCCGCAAACTTGGGGTCAAGAACCGCACCCAGGCGGTCATCGCCCTGCAGCAAATGGGCATCAAGGACGACTGAGCTCGTCCCCGGCTGGCTCGTAACAAGCCAGCCACAACCGCCCCTCAAAAGACTCTCTGGCCCCCCGCGGCAGCCGGAAACAGCCTCCCTGCACCATTTGCGGCTCGACAATTAGCACGGTCGTACTTTATGCTGCCAGCCCAGAGAGAGGAGAGCCGGATGAGCAAGGGACGTCTGACCCGCGACACCATTTTGCAGACTGCATTCGAGCAGGCGAGCCAGCAGGGGCTTGAGAGCCTCACCATAGGCTCCCTCGCAACGGCCTGCGAGATGTCAAAAAGCGGTCTGTTCGCCCACTTCCAGTCCCGCGACAACCTGCAGATCGCCGTGCTCACCCATTCCGCCGAGGTATTTCGGGAGCGGGTGATCCAGCCGGTGCGCCAACAGGGGTACGCCACCCAGCAGGAGAAACTGCTCGCCCTGTTGCAGGCCTGGCTGGCCTGGAACCAGAGTTTTGCCGGCCGCTGCATGTTCCTCGATGCCTGGACCTCCGCCCAGGAGGGTGAGGTCCAGCAGGCGGCACGCGAGCTGGTCCGTTTCTGGCTCGACTACCTGGCACGCCAGGTAGTGCAGGGGCAGGCCAGAGGGGAGTGGCGCAGCGATCTCGATCCCTGGCGCGCCGTCTATCGCCTCTATGGCCTCTATCTCGGGGATCAGGTGTTCCATGCCCTGGGGCTCAGCGAGGATCCGGCCCGCCACTTCTGGCCCGAGGTGGAACAATTGCTGGCAAGCTGGCGCTGACCCGACGGGCTCTTCTTTTTAAAAACCCGCAAAAAAGCACGACCGTTCGCACACAAAAGACACAGGATGACCATGAGCAGCAAGATCTACTTCAACACACGCCGCTTCAGCCCGAGCAAGTTGCTGCTGGGCCTCGGCACCCGCCTGCATCACGTGCTCGCGCCCACCCACGCCAAGCGCACCGCCAGCAAGCTGCTGCTCACCCCGCAGCGGGCGACCCGGGACGTCGCAGCCCCGGCCGGCGTGGTCGAGCAGGCCATCCACACCAGTGAAGGGACCCTGATGAGCTACCGGCTCGGGCAGGGGCCGGTCTGGCTGCTGATGCACGGCTGGTCAGGCAGTGCCAGCCAGTTCTATCCGCTGATGAGCCATATCGCCGCCCAGGGCTATACGGCCCTCGCCTACGATCACCCCGCCCACGGCCGGAGTGAAGGGAACAGGGGCCACCTGCCCCGCTTCGTGCGCGCTTTCGACGAGATCCTCGAGCGGGTCGGCCCCGTCCAGGGCGTCGTCACCCACAGCATGGGGGGCGCCGTCACCCTCAGCAGCCGTCACCCGGCAATCGATGCGCTGCCGCTGCTGCTCATCTCCCCGGTGCTCGACTACGTGCCCCAGCTCTATGGCATGGTGGCGCGCTCCGGCTACTCCATCCGGCTGTTCGATGCGGTGGTCAAGGAGATAGAACACGAATACCAGCACCCGCTCAGCACGGTTGACCCGCTGGGCCGGCTCGCCCGGCGCAGCGGCGCCGCCCTCATCGTGCACGACGAGGAAGACCGCTTCGCCCCCCACCGGGACTCCCTGCGCGCGGCCCAGGATGGCCGCACCCGGCTGGTGAGCACCCGGGGGCTCGGCCATGGCCGTATTCTGGCAAGCCCTCCAGCCTTCGCCGCCTTCGATCAACTGAGCCAGACGCCCTTGGCAAACTGAAAATGAAACGGGCCGCAAAAATTGAGCGTGCGGCCCATTTTTATCCGGTATACAACGTCTTATAGTTGAATTGCGCGGTGGCAACCCGCCCTGGCGATCACGATAAGGCGCACCCTCATGGCCAGACCCAATACTGCTCTTCTGCTGACTGGTGGTGGTGCCCGCGCCGCCTATCAGGTCGGCGCACTCAAGGCGGTGGCCGAACTCTACCCCCGCAACATCGGCATCCCCTTCCCCATTTTGTGCGGCACCTCGGCGGGGGCTCTCAACATCACGGCGCTGGCGTGCTACGCCTCCTGTTTCCATCTGGGGGTGCGCAAGCTGGAGTGGGTCTGGCGACGATTCGAGACCCACCACATCTTCGACTTCCACCCTTGCCAACTGCTGTGGCGCACCCTCTATCAAGGCTCGGCCGGCCTCATCACCCCCCAGAGCAACCGCGCCTTTCACCTGTTTGACAACGCCCCCCTGCGCCGTCTGCTGGATCAGCTCATCGACTATCACCGCATCGATGACAACATCCTCTACGGCAGCCTGGAGGCCATCGCCATCACGGCCTCCGACTACGATGACGGCCTCTCCACCACCTTCTTCCAGGGGCGGGCCGAACATCAGCCCTGGGAGCGCGCCAGACGACGTGGCCTGCGAACCCTGCTCACCTCGGATCATCTGCTGGCTTCGTCGGCGCTGCCCTTTGTCTTTCCCGCCACCCCCATCGGCGATCGCGTCTACGGGGATGGTTCCATCCACCAGCTAAGCCCGCTCAGCCCCGCCATCCACCTGGGGGCGGAGCGGATCCTGCTCGTGACCCTGGACTCCCCTCACAGGGAGAACCCGACGCCCCGCCAGGGGCACCTGACCAGCTCCAACATCGCGAGCCATCTGCTCAACACCGTCTTCTCCGACACCCTCAATTCGGATCTGGAGCGGCTCGGGCGCATCAACCAGACCCTTTCCCTCATTCCGGCACGGGAGCGCAGTCGGCTGAAACTGCGCCAGGTGGAGACCTGCGTGATCCGCCCCAGCCAGGATCTCGACCTCATCGCCCTCGAATACCTCCCACGGTTGCCGACCCAGCTGCGCCGTCTGCTGCGGGTGCTCGGGGTCAACGGCGAAGAGAGCAGCAGCCTGGCCAGCTTCCTGATGTTTGACCCCGGCTATTGCCAGCGGCTCATCAAGCTGGGATACCAGGACGCGCTGGATCACCGCCAGCGCATCGAGGCCTTCCTCGACCTGCCGGGCAGCGGGAGGCAGGAGCAGTTTCGCGAAGAGGCCTGAGGGGCCTTATCCCATGGCAAGGAGATCCTAGCGTCCCTCAAGCAGGCGCTGCTCGGCCTGTTCCATGGCCACGGCCGTGCCGAAAAGCACCAGGGTATCTCCCGCCGCCAGCACCAGCTCGCGCCTGGGATCCAGGCTGCGCTCCCCGCGATGAATCGCCTTGATGCGCACCTCTCCCAGGGCGAGATCCCGTACCCTGTGTCCCACCGCCCAGGCCTGGTCGTGCAGCAGCACGGGATGCAGCCGCTCGAGCAGTTGATCCGTCTCCAGATTGCCCGCACTCTTGCCGCCCCAGTAGAAACCGTGCAGAAAGCGATACTGGCTGCTGCGCTCGTGCTCCATGCGCCGGATCACCCGGCCGATGGGAATGTCGCAGTTGAGCAGCAGGTGGGAGACCAGCATCAGGGCTCCCTCCTGGGATTCGGGGATCACCTCGAAGGCGCCGGCCTGCTTGTAGTGTTCAAGGAAACTGTCATCCCGGGTACGCACCAGCACCTTGATCTCCCCCGCCAGCTCCCGGATCAGCGTCAGCATGGCATCGACCCGCTTGCGATCGTCGAAGGTGATGATCACCAGCCGCGCCCGCAGCAGACCGGCCGCCAGCAGGATGTCGCGCCGACTGGCATCGCCGAACGCCACCTGCTCCCCCGCCAGCTTGGCCTCGCTCACCCGCTCGGGGTCAAGATCCAGGGCCAGGAAGGGGATCTCTTCGAGCTTGAGAAAGCGGGCACAGGTTTGGCCGGTGCGTCCGAACCCGGCGATGATGACGTGCTGGTGTTTGCTCAGGCCCGACTGAGCCACCTCGGCGCGAGAGAGCAGGGTACTGTCGGTGAGGGAGTGGGCAAGCCCCAGCGCCCGCAACACCAGCCAGGGGGTGAGGGCGATGGAGATGACACCGATGCCGATGAGCAGAGAGACCAGCTGGTGATCCAGCAAGCCGTGATGACTCGCCAGCGCCAGCAGCACAAAACCGAACTCCCCGACCTGGCTCAACATGATGCCGGCGGCCATGGCGTCGCGCTTGCGCTCCCCCATCAGGCGGCCCGCCAGCAATATGAGCAGCGACTTGCACAGGATGAGCCCCGTCACACAGGCCAGCACCTGCCACCAGGCGTCCGCCACCAGCGCCCAGTCCATGGTCATGCCGATGGTAATGAAGAAGAGCCCCATCAACACGTCGCGAAACGGCTTGATGTCCACCTCGAGCTGATGACGATAGTGGGACTCCCCCAGCATCATGCCCGCCAGAAAGGCACCGAGCGCCATGGAGAGCCCCATCCACTGGGTCAGGGAGGCCGCCAGCAATGCCACCAGCAGGGCACTCAGTACGAAGAGTTCGTCTGAACGTGCGCGCGCCACCTCGAAAAACAGCATGGGCAGCAGCCACTTCCCCACCGCCAGCAGCACGAAGAGCGCAAACAACCCCTTGAGGGAGGCCCAGGCGACCTCCGCCAGCAGGGCGCTGCCCTGCACCTCGGGCTGGGCCAGGATGGGGATCATCACCAGCAGGGGCACCACGGCGAGATCCTGGAACAGCAGCACGCTCACCCCGAGCTGGGCTCGCCGGGTATGGAGCTGCTTGAGCTCGCCGAGCTGCTTGATCACCACGGCGGTGGAGGAGAGCGCCAGGGTGCCTGACACCACCAGCGCCTGGGCCAGGCTCAGCCCCCACCACCAGCCGAGCCCGAAAAACAGCAGTGAGGTGAGCAGCACCTGCAGGCTGCCGACCCCCAGCACCAGCTTGCGCATGGCGAGCAGACGCGGCAGGGAGAACTCGAGCCCGAGGGAGAACATCAGGAACACGATGCCAAGCTCCCCTATGGTCTGCATCATGGCCTGACCCGTGACGATGGCCACGCCATGGGGGCCGAGCAGCATGCCGGCAAACAGATAGGCAAGGATCACCGGCTGGCCGAGGCGCCGGAAAATGGCCACCAGCACAACGGCGAAGATCAGCAGGATCAACACATCGGCGTACACCCATCCCTCTCCTTCATCTGCCCGGCACTCTCTTCCCTGCAAGCACAGCGCCCGCTCCCCATATGGCACGCCACTCGCTCAGCGGCAGGGATTTCCCCTCCCGTTTCATCCCGTTAAGCCTAGCCAGCCCCCTTGTTTTTCATCGGACATATTTTAGGCACAGGGCTTGCAAGAGCCTGCGCAATGAATGGAGAGGTGTAAGGGCTGTAACGTGGAAAACACATCGTCATTGAACGGCTTCGGACATGGCATAGAGCAGTGGGTACAGCAGATGGAGCGGCTTGCGCCCTTGACCGGGCAGGACCGCTATCAGCAGATAGAGCAGTTGCTGGGGCAACGGGATCTTGACGCCCTGCTGGCAATCTTTGCCGAGCGGGTGGCAAACATTGTCCGGATCCACTCGCTCCAGTTCGACTCTGGCCAGCCCCATCCCCTCATCTCGCACCCGCCCCAGGCCAGGCTGACCCTGCATGCCTATCGCTTCGAGCTGCGGGGACGACACGAGCAGTTGCTCGGCCAGTTGCACTACGAGCTGGAGCACCCCCTGAGCGACGGCCAGAGGCGGTTGCTTGAGCAATATCATCAGCTGTTCAGTCTCACCCTGCCCCTCTATCTGCGGCTGGATCGGCTGGAACAGCAGGTGCGGCTCGACCACCTGACCGGGCTTGGCAATCGCGCCTACTTCGATGAGGCCATCGGCCGGGCGGTGGAGCAACACAGCCGGGAACCCCACGGCCTGGTGTTGGTGCTGCTGGATCTCGACAGATTCAAGCAGGTCAATGACACCTGGGGCCACCCGGTGGGCGACCTGGTGCTAAGCCGCTTCGCCCAGTTGCTGCAGGGGTGCATTCGCGGGACGGATCAGGCGTTTCGCCTCGGCGGGGACGAGTTTGCCCTGCTGCTGCAACCCGCGGACCCCGAGGCCTGGCGCCCGGTCTGGCTGCGGTTGCAACATGTGCTCCACAGCCACAAGGAGCTCAGCGCCTTCTCGGTGGGGTGCAGCCTGGGAGCCGCCAGCTGGCAGTCGGGCATGGATGTGCAGCGCCTCTACGAGACGGCCGATACCCATCTCTACGCCCGCAAGAAAGCCGGGGGCTCCGGCCTGCCCGAATAGGGCATCCCCCTTCCCCTCCCGGCCCCCTGTCACTCTGCGATGTCAATCCGCATCCGGGGTGACGGGGGGCCGCCACTCCCACGCCACGCCCTCTTCTGGCGCCAGAAATCCGTCGCAGATAAAGAGCCCGGCCACCAGTGCCACCTGTTCACCGTAGTAGAGGATGGGAATGCGCCCCCGCTGCCAGGAGGGCACTCCGTACTCTTGCAGCAGCTTCTTGAGCCGCCGGCTGCCCACCCGTCCCACCGGTTTCAGCATGACGCCCGGGGCGACCTGAAAACGCACCGAGAGCGGCTCGTCCCCCCTCGGTGTCCGCAACCCTTCGCCATCCGTTCTCCAGAGCCTGAACTGCCCGAGCCCGTCCGGCAGGGTGAGCGTCTCTTCCATCCCGATGGGCAGCACCTCCTCGCGGGGGGCGAGATCCGGCGCCACCAGGTAGAGGCGCCCCTGATAGCGGCGACACGCCAACCCTTGCAGGCTCAGCCTGGGGTTGGCGTCATCGCGCGCCAGCGCTACCTCCTGCCACAGCAGGCCCAGCAGCTCGCGGGAGGGCATCTCTCCCCCTTGACGGCGGATCCAGTGGCGCAGCAGGTTGTTGCGCCGCACGGGGGAGAGGGAGAGGAGTCCGTCAATGCGCAGCCCTTCTCCCTCACCCACCGCCTGCCAGTCCGCCTCGGCCAGCTCGCCGATGAGCGCCTCCTGCTCGGCGCACAGGGCCATGGTGCGCGCCGTCGTCCGGGCCATGGCGGGCCAGCGGTCCTTGAGCAGGGGGATGATCTGCTGGCGCAGGAAGTTGCGGTCATAGCTCGGGTCCTCGTTGCTCTCATCCTCAACCCAGCCATAAGGAAGTGACTGCGCGGCTTGCGCCAGCTCGGCCCGGCTCATGTCGAGCAAGGGGCGCAACAGATGGCCTGCGGCAAAAGGCTGGCTCGCCACCATGCCCGCCAGCCCGCGCAGACCGGCCCCCCGCTTGAGCGCCAGCAGCAGGGTCTCCAGCTGATCGTCCTGATGGTGAGCGGTGAGCAGCCACTCCCCCTCCCCCAGGTGGGCGGCGAGTCGCTCATAACGCGCCGCCCGCGCCTGGGCCTCCAGGCTCTCCCCGTTGCCCCGGCAGAGCTGCACCCGCTCCACGATGAGGGGCACCGCCAGTTGCCGGCACACCCCTTCGCAGTGAGCCACCCAGTGGTCGGCATGTGGGCTCAGGCCGTGATGAACGTGCAGGGCGTTCAGGGCGAGGCCGTGGGCGCGTGCAAAACGGGCCGCCAGCACCAGCAAGACGGTGGAGTCGAGCCCGCCGCTGAAAGCCACCAGCAGACCGCGGGAACCTTCCGGCGCGGGCAGGGTCTGACAAAAACGAGAATAAATACGAGAAATCATAGGCTTCCCCAATACGACCAGGCCGATCTTAGCAGAGTCGGGCTTATCAAGCGCTAACCCGGCTGCTAGAGTGAATCGCTCCCTGCGTGGGCAAGGAAGCCATATAACCCGAATTGGAATAAAACCATAATGAACAACAAGAAACACATCCTGGCCACCCTCGTCGGGCTGGCCCTGCTGGCCGGTTGCAGTCAGGCACCGAGCCAACCGGACAAACACTCCGGCCTTGCGCTGGCCAACATGGACACCAGCGTCAAGCCTGGTGACGACTTCTTCCGCTACGTGAACGGCCACTGGCTCGCCACGGCCAAGATCCCCGATGACAGGCCCGCCGACGGCGCCTTCTACCTGCTGCGGGACAAATCCCTGGCGGACGTGCGAGTGCTGGTGGAGGGGCTGGATGGCAAAGCCGCCGCCGGCACCCCGGCCCAGCAGATCCACGACCTCTACCAGAGCTATCTGGATCAGGCCGCCCGCAACGCCAAGGGCACCACGCCCCTGCTGCCGATGCTGAGCGAGATAGAGCAGATCAGCACACCGCAGGATCTCGCCCGCGCCTTCGCCCAGAGCGCCCGCACCGGTGGCGGCTCCCCCTTCGGTTTCTGGATAGACGCCGACGCCAAGGCCCCTGACAGCTATGCCGTCTACCTCTACCAGGCCGGCCTCGGCCTGCCGGATCGGGACTACTACCTCAAGCGCGACCCCAACAGCCAGGCGCTGCTGCACAAGTACGAGCAACACATCGCCGCCATGCTGAGCCGCTTCGGTGAGACGGATGCCCAGGCCAAGGCGAAACGCATCCTGGCCCTCGAGACCAGGCTCGCCCAGATCCAGTGGGACAACGTGGCCCTGCGAGACAGAGAGAAGAACTACAACAAGGGACCGGTGAGCGAGCTGGGGCGCCTCGCCCCCGCCATCGACTGGGACGCCTACCTGGCCCAGGCCGGCCTTGCGGGGCAGCAGAGCCTGGTCATCGGCCAGCCCACCTACCTCTCGGCTCTGAACGAGGTGATGCAGCAGACTCCGGTCGCTGACTGGCAGGCCTACCTCAAGTGGCAGCTCATCACCGATTACGCCCCCTACCTCGACAGCCAGACCGATGCCCAGAATTTTGCCTTCTTCGGCACCGCTCTTAGCGGCACGCCCAAGCAGCGCGCCCCCTGGGAGCGGGCCCTCGGGGTACTGGACAACAACCTGGGGGAGGCGGTGGGCAAGCTCTATGTCGAGCGCTACTTCCCGCCAGCGGCCAAGGCCCGTATGGAGCAGCTGGTGGAGAACCTGCGCACCGCCTACGGCCAGAGCATCCAGGAGCTGGACTGGATGTCCCCGGCCACCAAGACACAGGCCCTCGAGAAGCTCGCCAAGTTCAGACCCAAGATCGGCTACCCGGACAAGTGGAAGGACTACAGCGCCATCACCATTCGCCCCGACGATCTGGTGGGCAACCTGCAGCGGGCCCGCGCCTTCGAATACGCCGACAACCTGGCGCGCCTCGGCAAGCCGGTCGATCGGGACGAGTGGCACATGTCACCCCAGACGGTGAACGCCTACTACAACCCGAGCAACAACGAGATCGTCTTCCCGGCCGCCATTTTGCAGCCCCCCTTCTTCGACATGACGGCGGACGATGCGGTCAACTACGGCGCCATCGGCGGGGTGATCGGCCACGAGATGGGCCACGGTTTTGATGATCAGGGGGCCAAATCCGACGGTGACGGCGTGATGCGCGACTGGTGGACGCCGGCGGATCTCAAGGAGTTTCGCTTCCGCACCAGCCGGCTGGTGGCCCAGTACAACCGCTTCGAGCCCATCAAGGGCCAGTACGTCAACGGCCAGTTTACCCTGGGGGAGAACATTGGCGATCTCGGCGGCCTCACCATCGCCCACAAGGCCTACCTGCTCTCCCTGGATGGCAAGGAGGCCCCGGTGCTGGACGGTTTTACCGGCGAGCAGCGCTTCTTCCTCGGCTGGGCCCAGGTGTGGAAGGGCATGTATCGCCCCGAACTGATGCAGATGCTGCTCGCCTCGGATCCCCACTCGCCGCCGGAATACCGGGTCAACGGCGTGGTACCGAACATCCCCGCCTTCTACGAGGCATTCAAGATCCAGCCCGGCGACAAGCTCTATCTGGACCCGGCCAAACGGGTCAAGATATGGTGATGACAACCCGGGCAGGGGGCGGCCGACCAGCGGCCCCCTGCCCGCTTCCGACGTGGCAGGGAAGCGTCCCCTGCCCGTCACAGACACACAAGCAGCAACAAGGGTCCTCTCCATGAAAGCCTTATTCCTTACTCTCGGCCTGCTCACCCTGCCCCTCGCCAGCCAGGCGGCGGATGGCTTCTTCAAGCAGCTGACGCTCCCCTCCGGCCAGGTGGTGACCGTCAGCGAAGGGCGCGGCGAGCCCGCCTCCACCGGCAGCTACGACGTGCGCCTCTACTCCGGCGCCAACCCCCAGTTTCCGCTGGATCAGTTCATCGACGGCAAGGTGCTGCCGCGCGATGGCAGTATCAAGGAGATCAAGTTGCTGGATCTCAACGGCGACAAGCAGCCTGAAGTCATCGTCGTGGTGGAGAGCGCCGGCAGCGGCAGCTACCTGAGCGCCGACGCCCTCACCATCAATCCCCAGGAGGGGCTGGAGAGCTTCAACCACGTGGAGGGGCTGGCCCCCAGTGACGATGTGATTGAGGCCCTCAAGACTCCCCGCGACTGACCCCCCACGCCCCGTATCACGGGGCGTTTTTTACCCCGCACCTCCCGATGCGGTGCCCACGGCCCCCACAGGGCGGATGGACGCCTGTTTTTTTCTGTGCCTATAATCGCCGCACCCTGCCATAACGAAACACAAGGAGGTAAAAAATGGTTATCCAAGCGTGTCCGATGTTCTCGGCTCGCCTGTTCGGCACATTCGCGTGCTCTTGCCTGCATAACATCGCGCTGCGATAGCGGGTTCGAGCAAAGCCGACTCCTTTCCATACCGAGACCTTTCTCGACTCTGCCGTTGTCGCCAGCGCTCCTGATGACAGGGATTTCTCATCCCGCGATTTAAGAGAGCAAGAGCATGACAACCCTGATGAGTACCCATTCCCTGCAGATGAGTGCGGGGCACCTTCCCTTATTTGATCACCTCGAACTCGGCATTCGCGCAGGCGACCGACTCGGCCTGATTGGCGCCAACGGCTGCGGCAAGAGCACATTGCTCGCGCTGCTGGCGGGCGAGCGCACGCCCCAGGCCGGCCGGGTCGTGCAGGCCGCCGCCTGCCGCTGCGAGTTCGTGGCCCAGCAACTGCCCGCCGGGCTTTCCACCCTCAGCACCCGCGCCGTGCTGCTGGATGCACTGGGCAATGACCCCGCCGCCGAATGGCAGGTGGACAAGCTGCTGGCCGAACTGCAGCTGGAGGCCCAGGCCACGTTGCCGGTCAGTGCACTGAGCGGTGGCCAGCACAGCCGGCTGCAGATAGGGCGCGCCCTGCTGCGCCAACCCAACCTGCTGCTGCTCGATGAGCCCAGCAACCACCTGGACTTGCCCGCCCTGCTCTGGCTCGAGCAGTTTCTGCTGGGCTGGCGCGGCGCCTTCGTGCTGGTCTCCCACGACGCTCGCCTGCTGGACAGCGTCACGGATCAGACCCTGATCCTGCGAGACGGCCAGTTGCACCGCTTCGCCCTGCCCTGCAGCCCGGCCAGGGCGGCACTGGCTGCCGAGGATGAGCAGGCCCGCCTGCGCCGGGCAGATGAGCAAAAGGAGATAGACCGCCTGAGCGCCAGCAGCAAGCACCTCGCCATCTGGGGGCGGGAGCATGACAACGAGAAGCTGGTGCGCCAGGCCAAGTCCATGGAAAAGCGCATCGCCCGCCTGCAGGAGGAGCAGAGCCAGGTGGCGGCGCTGGCCCCCTGGCGGCTCGAGCTGCGCGGAGTGAGCCTGCCCGCCGACACCCTGCTGCGGCTGGAGGCCCTCGACGTATCGCCAGCGCCAACATTGCCGCCGCTGCTGCGTGCCGAGGGGCTCTGGCTGCGGGCGGGAGACAGGGTCGCCCTGCTCGGTGCCAACGGCACCGGCAAGTCCTCCCTGCTGCGCCAGTGCTGGCGCGAACTGACCATGCAGAGTCCGCAGGCGGGCTGGTACTGCCACCCCGGCGCCAGCATCGCCTACTACGATCAGTCCCTGCAGCAGCTCTTTGACGACGCCACCCTGAGCGACGCGCTGTACCCCCTGGCCCCTCTGCCTGAGGTGACGCGGCGACAGGCGCTGATCCGGGCGGGCTTCCCCTATGTCCGCCACGGCCAGCAGGTGCACACCCTGAGCGGGGGCGAGCGGGCACGGCTGCTGTTTCTCGCCCTGTCCCTCGGCAGCCACCACATGCTCTGGCTCGACGAACCCACCAATCACCTGGATCTGGCGGGCAAGGAGGAGCTGGCCGATGCCATTGCGGCCTTCCCCGGGGGCGTGCTGCTGGTCTCCCACGACCGGGAGCTGATCGAGCGCAGTTGCAACCGCTTCTGGCTGATACAGGACGGGCGCATCCAGGAGGCTCACAGCGCCGAGCGGGCCTATGCCGAGCTGCTGGGCGATGCCCCCTTGCCGCAGGCGGGCAGCCCGGCTCGATCAGGTGACCCGCAGACCGCGGCCGCCACGGGGGATGACGAAGAGGCGCTACTGGCGCGCTGGTATGAGCTCGATGCCCTGCTCGCCGCCGATCTGGCCCGCAAGCCCAGGCACCAGACCCCGCGCCTGCAGCAGCAGTGGCGTGACGAGCTGGCGCGCCTGGCCGAGCGGCTCGGGTTTGCCTGACGCCAGCCCGGATCATCCATCTCTTGTTACGCAACACACGCGGCCAGCCACGGCTGGCCGCAAGGAGTCATCATGACATCAGCACCACCCCACATCAGGCTGGATCCCGTCACCGACACCGACCTGCCTCACATCTATCGCGGCCTATCCGATCCCCGGGTCGTCGCCTACTACGGCGTCAGCTACGACAGCCTGGCGGCATGCCGGGCACAGATGGATTGGTATGCCGAGCTGACCCGCACCGGCCGTGGCGCCTGGCATCTCATTCGCGACCGACTCTCGGGCGAGCCGCTGGGGGCCATCGGCTACAACGATGCCGACCCGACTCACCGGTGTGCCGAGCTGGGCTACTGGCTCTATCCCGAACACTGGGGCAAGGGGGTGATGAGCGCGGCGCTGCAACTCTGGCTCCCGCTCACTTACCGCACCACCGACCTGCACCGGCTTATGGCGGTGGTGGAGGAGCCCAACCTTCCCTCCGCCCGCCTGCTGGAGCGGGCCGGATTTTACTACGAGGGCACGGCGCGGGAGTGCGAGCGCAAGGGGGATGGCTTCATCTCCCTGCGCCACTACGCCATCTTGCGCAGCGACCTGCCCGCCAGCCTGTGACCAGCAACCAAAAGCCCCGCACTGCGGGGCTTTTTTTCGGGAGTTACTTGATGGCGCAGACACCCTCATCGGACGCCGAGCGGCGGCGTCTGCGCCGCCACAGGGAGAAGCCGCCATACCCCAAGCTCAGCACGACGGCATAGAGCACCTGGGTGGCGAGGGCCAGCAGCACCAGGGTGCAGAGCAGCACGCTGAGGCCCGCCAGCCCCTTGCCGGTCCCCGACAACAAGCGCCAGCCGGCCGCCATGCAGAGCAGATAGACCAGCACGAAGTTGCCGTTGGCGTAGCGGATCAGCGCATCGAGGGGCAGACGCAGCCAGAGGATCAGGGTGATGGAGACGAAACAGATGGCGAGCACCCAGGCAAGGGCATGCAGGGGAGCGCCCCGGGCCGAGAGGCGAGAGAGGGAGACCGGCAGTTTGCCCTCCCGCGCCATGCTCCAGATAAGGCGCGCAAAACCTTGCAGGTAGATGTTGATGCTGGCGAAGCAGGAGAGATAGCCCAGCACCGCCACCAGCCACTTGGCGGTGGGGCCGAACAGCAGGGAGAGCAGGGCCGGAATGGCGGTGGCATTGGTCGCCTCGTCCCCGTAGAGGTCATATTTGAGCACCACCAGCGAGTGTACCCAGTAGATGAGCCCCGCCAGCAGCACGCCCCCCAGCAGGGCAAGGGGGTAGTCCCGCTCTGGCCGCTTGAACTCCTCCCCCATGTGGGCGAAGGCCTCGAGCCCCACGAAACACCAGAACATCACCGCCAGCGCCGAGCCCATGGCGGGCCACTCGCTCGCCGTTGGCAGAGGCTGGGCAGCATCGCGCCAGCTGAGATCCCCCTTGACCCAGATAAGCAGGGTGAGCCCCAGAATGGCCAGGGCGATCAGCAGTTGCAGGTTGCCGGAGGAGCGCGCTCCCCGCAGCCCCAGCAGAAAGACCCCGAGCAGGGTGAGCAGCTGGATGCCCCAGAGGGTCCACTCCCCCATGTCGAACAGGGCGTGCCAGAAACCGGCGGCGATGGTGAGGGCGGCAGGCAGGCCCACCGGCAGCACCGCCAGAAAGAGGAAAGCGGAGAAGCGCTCGGCGCCGTTGCCAAAGGCGAGGCCAATCAGATGGGGCGCACCACCCGCGTGGGGATAACGCCGCCCGAGGCGGGCGAAGGTAAAGGCGATGGGCAGCACCAGGGCAATCAGCAGCAACCAGGCCCACAGCGACGCCCCTCCCGCCAGCGAGGCGGCGGTGGCCGGTACCACGAAGATCCCGGTACCGAGCAGGGAGGTGGCGAGCAGCCCCATCCCCTGCCAGAGCCCGAGATCCTTTTTCAACCCAGACATATCCTGTTGTCCCGTCTAGAAAAACATCCCGCCATGTTAGGCCGCCACCACCGCTTTGTTAAGCATTTGTGCCCATAAAAAAACCGCCCCGGGGGGTAATGCCGATCAGTTAAGGATCCATTGACCGATCCTCAGGCTGTGTAAGAATCCGAAACTCCTTGTTGGGTTTCGGATTTTTTTATGCGTATCGACCAAGCTCTCGACTTCATTCACGCCTGTCCTCCCGGAAAGTTTGAGTCCCTGTCTGACCTGCTGTCACCTGAACTGGTGCAGGCTTGCTTGGCCGAGACGGGCTCCGTCTCCTTGCGCCGACGGCGCATGCCCATGGAGCGGGTGCTATGGGCCATTATCGGGATGTCCTTGTTTCGTCATGTCCCTATGGCCCAGCTGGCCAACCAGCTCGATATCCTGTTACCCGGCGACCGGCCGTTTGTCGTCCCCAGCGCCTTCATCCAGGCGCGCCAAAAACTGGCTGACCAAGCCGTTCGACAGGTGTTCCAGCAGACCGCCACACTCTGGCATCAGCTGTGTCAGCACCCCACCTGGGCCGGCTTGCAGCTGCTGGCCGTGGACGGGGTGGTCTGGCGCACGCCCGATACTCCGGACAATGCCGGCGCCTTTGCCAAGTCGAAAACCGTCCAGGGGGAGACGCAATATCCCCAGGTCCGCATGTTGTGTCAGATGGAGCTGACCAGTCATCTGCTGACCCAGACAGTGATGGACTCCTGTGCGGTAAACGAGATGGTGTTGGCAGAGCAACTGATTGAAAAAACACCCGATAATAGCCTGACCCTGTTCGATAAGGGCTTCTACTCACTGGGGTTACTCCATGCCTGGCAACGCCAGGGCGTAGCGCGTCACTGGCTTATTCCGCTGAAAAAGGGGGCTCAATACGAGGTCATCCGCAAGCTGGGGCGGCAGGATGTGCTGGTACGCCTCAGAGCCAGTCCGCAGGCCAAGAAGAAGTGGAGCGAGTTGCCGGAGCAGTTCGAAGCCCGGCTGCTGACCCGGACGGTAAACGGCAAGGAGCGGCAGGTGCTGACCTCGCTCACCGACCCGCTGCGCTTCCCGGCCAGCGAGTTGATGGAGCTATACCAGAATCGCTGGGAAATCGAGCTGGGCTATCGGGAGATGAAACATAGCCTGCAACAGCACCGGCTGACGCTGCGCAGCAAGAAACCCGATGGAGTAAGGCAGGAGCTATGGGGCTTGGTATTGGCCTATAACCTACTGAGATATCAGATGGTTAGGATGGCGGCGAGCTTAAAGGGCTATACGGCCAGCCAGTTGAGCTTTCACATGGCATCGGTGTATCTGCTGCATGAACTCAGTTGCCTGCCGTTTGTGTCACCGGGCATGGTTCCAGGGCGTGTCGCTGAGTTGGACAAACAGGCAGAGCAGTTCAAGTTACCCGCCCGCCGAGAACGAAGTTACCCAAGGTGCATCAAAGCCAAACCACAGAAGTATGCGACGAGAAAACCTAGTAAAAACAATGCCAGTCAGGCTTAACTGACTGGCATTAGCCCCGGGGGGCGGCTTTCTCACAGGGATGAACGCTGTCATCAGGCAATCAGCTTGTAGATGATGCCGGACATGGCGATGAGGCCGATGAGGGTGACGAAGCCGTTGCTGAGGTTGCCGGCATATTTGCGCATGGCCGGCACCTTGGCGATGGCGTACATCGGCATCAGGAAGAGCAGCATGGCGATGATGGGGCCGCCCAGATCTTCGATCATGCCGAGGATGCTCGGGTTGATGGTGGCCACGGCCCAGGTGGTCAGGATCATGAAGACCGCGGTCACCTTGTTCAGCTGCTTGACGTCGACGTTCTTGCCCTTCTCGCGCAGGGACTTGGCCATCAGGCCGTTCATGCCCTCTTGCGCACCCAGGTAGTGACCCAGGAAGGACTTGCTGATGGCAACCATGGCGATGAGCGGTGCCACGGTGGCGATCACCGGGTTGTCGAAGTGGTTGGCCAGGTAGGAGAGGATGGAGATGTTCTGCTCCTTGGCCGCCGCCAGGTCAGCCGGGGAGAGGCTCAGCACGCAGCTGAACACGAAGAACATCACCGTCATCACCATCATGACGTGGGCGCCCAGCAGGATGTTGCTGCACTTCTTCTCGGCGTTGGCGCCGTAGCGGCCTTTGTTGTCCACCGCGAAGGAGGAGATGATCGGGGAGTGGTTGAAGGAGAACACCATCACCGGGATGGCCAGCCACAGGGTCTTGATGAAGTCGCCGTTGAAGGCCTCACCCAGCGCCGGGGCTTCGGTGATGATGGCACCGTTCCAGTGCGGGATCAGGTAGACCGCCAGGCCCATCAGGGTGACCACGAACGGGAAGACCAGCACGCTCATCGCCTTGACGATGACCTGGCCGCCCAGACGAACGATCGCCATCAGACCCAGGATCAGCACCAGGGAGAGGATGGCACGGGGAGGTGCCGTCATGCCCAGCTGGTGCACCATCAGGCTCTCGACGGTGTTGGTGATGGCCACGGAGTACATCAGCAGGATGGGGTAGATGGCGAAGAAGTAGAGCAGGGTGATGAACTTGCCTGCGGTCTTGCCGAAGTGCTCTTCCACCACCTCGGTGATGTCGCCGTCACGGGTGGAGCCGGACAGCACGAAGCGGGTCAGGCCACGGTGGGCGAAGAAGGTCAGCGGCAGGGCCAGGATCAGCATGGCGACCAGCGGCCACAGGCCACCGACACCGGCATTGATCGGCAGGAAGAGGACACCGGCGCCGATGGCGGTACCGTACAGACCCAGCATCCAGACCACGTCGGCCTTGTTGATGCCACGGGATGAGGCTTTGCTCAAGCTGCCTTCAACTGCAATGTTCATGTCAGACATAGGGGTGTTCCTGTCATCAAGGAAAGTGGGATCTTAACTTGTCAGTGGGCCTGGGCCCGGTTCCTTTCCCTGGAACTCCAGCTATTCGTCCTGTTTGTTCCTCCGCCCCGGCCATCCGGCCGCCACTCCCTGTGGCAACCTGATTGCAACAAACACGGGCGGGGAGTCGTAATACAGAGGGGATCGTGCTCGCTCGTTAACAACGGGATAACGTTCACCTCATCCGATGAGATGACTCTAGTTAAAAGGCCCTATTAATCACAGCGTTTTTTTGAATTAATCAACCAAAGTTTGATTGGAATCGCCTTTCCGTCGCTTCAGATCACACTTGAATCGCCATATTGCGATTTTTTTTTAACATATAAACTTTTTGGTGTGATCCACCTCACCCTTGAAACGCGCAACAATTCCGTCACAACCCCCTCGTTGCCCCCCGATTGTCTCCCGTCGCCCCATGGCGTACCCTTTGTGTCCGCCCCTTTTCTGCGTACCGACCATGACCCTCTCCCGCACCGATCTCGCCGAGCTGGCCGTGTTTGCCGCCGTCGCCCGTCACCGCAGTTTCAGCAAGGCCGCCCTCGAGCTCGGGGTCTCTGCCTCGGCCCTGAGTCATGCCCTCAAAGGGCTGGAGAGTCGCCTGGCCGTCAGGCTGCTCAATCGCAGCACCCGGGCCGTGGTGCCGACCGAGGCGGGCGAACGGCTGCTGGCCCAGGTGCTGCCAACCCTGGGGCAACTGGAGGCGGCGCTGGCGGAGCTGACGCGCCACGCGGGCGAACCCGTGGGTAGGCTCAGGCTCTGTGCCCCCCGAGCCGCCATCCAGGAGGTGCTGGCCCCGGTGCTCATCGACTATCTGGTACGCTACCCGCGCATGCAGGTGGAGGTGGAGGAGCTGGAGCTGATGCCCCGCCTCATCGAGGATGGCTACGACGCCGCCCTCTTCTACGGCGACCTGCTGCCCCAGGAGATGATCTCGGTTCCCCTGGGCCCGCAGCAGCGCTATCTGGTAGTGGGCTCCCCCGACTATCTGGCACGGCGTGGCACCCCTCGCCACCCCTCGGACCTGCGCCAGCACAACTGCATCGGCTACCGGCTCACACCCCATCACCACTATCGCTGGGCCTTTGCCGCCGAGGGGGAGCTGCTTGAGATCGAAGTGACGGGCCCGCTCACCACCAGCACGCCTGCGCTCTACCTGGGGGCGGCCGAGGCGGGGCTCGGGCTCGCCTACTGCCATGAAGGGGAGGTGTTCGACGCCCTGGCATCGGGGCGGCTGGTGAGCGTGCTGGATGACTGGAGCCCCAGCTTTGCCGGGTTCAACCTCTTCTATCCGGGCCGGCACCAGCTGGGGCAAGGGCTGCGAGCCCTGATCGACATGCTGAAGGAGTATCACAGGATCCGTTGATTGATGAGCTGAACTCAGCAATCCATCAAATGAAAGCCTGATTATCAATTAATCCATAAGAAACTAGACTGTCTGCTCGATTCCGGCCCTTTTCCCGAGTACAGATATGTCCGCCTACTTCCGCCTGCGTCAACGGGCCATGGCCCGCCGTTTCTGGGGCTATGCCCTCCCCTCCGTCATGGCCATGCTGGTCTCCGGCGCCTACTACCTGGTGGACGGCATCTTCGTCGGCCACTATGTGGGGGCCGCCGGCCTTGCCGGCATCAACCTGGTCTATCCGGTCATCATGGTGCTCATCGGCCTCGCCGCCATGATCGCCATGGGGGCCGCCACCGCCATCTCCTTCCAGCAGGGCGCCAGGAACCTCGCTCTGGCCCGCCAGGCTCTGGTCAGCGCCCTCTGGCTGCTGCTGATCCTGGGCACGGTAGCGCCGCTGCTGCTGCACCACTGGCACACCGATATCCTGCAGGCCCTGGGAATGGCCCCCGGCACCGACACCTGGCAGCAGGCCAGCGACTACCTCACCTGGATTGGCGGTGGCACCCTGCTGCTCGCCAGCAACCTGGCGGTGCCCTACCTGCTTCGCAACGACGGCCGCCCTCGCCTCGCCATGGTACTGGTGAGCGGCGGCGCCCTCCTCAACATCCTGCTCAACTACATCATGGTGGGCCGGCTCGGGCTCGGCCTCACCGGCACGGCCCAGGCCACCCTCCTCTCGGAGGCCATGGTCAGCCTGCTCGGCCTGGGGTACTTCTTCACCCGCCACGCCCGGTTGCGGCTGACCTGGCGCCAGCTGGTACCCCGCTTCCCGGCCATGCCCAGCCTGCTCTTCACCGGGCTGCCGAGCCTCATCGCCCAGTTCAATCTGGGGCTACTGTTGCTGCTGCACAACAGCCAGCTGATGGTGCACGGCACGGTCAAGGATCTGGCGGGCTTCACCGTGGCGGGGTACACGGAGGCCGTCTTCATCGTCATCCTGCAGGGACTGGCGTTTGGCATCCAGCCCCTGGTGAGCCAGGCAGCCGGGGCCCGGCGCCATCGCGACCTCCAGTTCCTGATGGCGATGGGGCTCAAGATCACCCTGGTCTATGGCCTGGGGGTCTGGCTGATTGTCCAGCTGCTGCCGCAGCCGGTCGCCATGCTCTACACCGGGGATCAGGACGCAGAGCTGCTCGCCGCCGCCATCAGCAGCCTGACCCTCAACCTCGCTGCCCTACCCCTGGAGGGGATCGTCATGTTCGGCATCGTGCTGTTGCAGGCCATGGCCCGCACCCGCCAGGCCCTCGTCATCTCCGTGGCCAAGACGGTGTTGCTGCTACCCCTCATCTTCCTGCTGCCCCTCTGGTGGGGGCGCGACGGGGTCTTGATGGCACAGCCCGCCACCGTGCTACTGCTGACGCCCCCCCTGTGCTGGCTGCTGTGGCGGGAGTGGCGGGCCCTGAGCCCTGCCGGAGGGCGTGCTTCCGTCCGTATGCACCGGGCGCTGACCGCCCCCTGAGGCCCGCCCCGGCGTCCCCCCACAAACGTCGCCCATAAAAAAGTCCCCGCATGCGGGGACTTTTTATTGGAAGCGGCAGATCAGCAGTAGCCGTAACCCAGAAGGCGCTGGTAGCGCTGCTCCAGCAGTTGCTCGCTGTCGAGGGGGCGCAGGGCATCCAGATCCTGCTTGATGCGCGCTTTCAGGTGCTTGGCCATCTTCTCCACGTCGCGGTGGGCACCGCCGAGGGGCTCCTCGACGATGTTGTCGATGAGCTTCAGCTCCTTCAGGCGCTGGGCGGTGATGCCCATGGCATCCGCCGCCACCGAGGCCTTCTCGGCGCTCTTCCACAGGATAGAGGCGCACCCTTCCGGGGAGATGACGGAGTAGGTGGAGTACTGCAGCATGTTGACCCGATCGCCCACGCCGATGGCGAGAGCGCCGCCGGAGCCGCCTTCACCGATCACGGTGCAGACCACCGGCACGGTCAGGCCGGCCATGACTTTCAGGTTGCGGGCGATGGCTTCGGACTGGCCACGCTCCTCGGCACCCACGCCGGGGTAGGCACCCGGGGTGTCGATGAAGGTGATGATCGGCATCTTGAAGCGCTCGGCCATCTCCATCAGGCGCAGGGCCTTGCGGTACCCTTCCGGGCGCGGCATGCCGAAGTTGCGCTTGATCTTCTCCTTGGTCTCGCGACCCTTCTGGTGACCGATGATCATCACGGGCTCGCCGTCGAGACGGGCGATGCCGCCGACGATGGCCTTGTCATCGGCATAGGCGCGATCCCCGGCCAGCTCGTCGAAATCGGTGAAGATCTGCTCGATGTAGTCGAGGGTGTAGGGGCGCTGGGGATGACGTGCCATCTGGGATACCTGCCAGGCACCCAGATCGCCGAAGATCTTCTTGGTCAGCTCTTCGTTTTTCTTCTCCAGCCGGCGAATGTCTTCGCTGAGATCCACGGCACTGTTGTGCTCGCTCACATGGCGCAGTTCATCGATCTGTGCCTGCAACTCGGCGATCGGCTGTTCAAAATCCAGAAAAAGACTCATAGGGACAATAGATCCTCTAATCAAAAACCAATTCAACCCGCTCTCGTCCAAGCAGGACTCGCAAGTCATCTATCAGTTGATCGGTGGGCGTCACCCGCCACTCGGTACCGAGCGTCAATCGCACCCGGGAACCGGGGCGACGATAGTTTACCTGAACCGGACAGACTCCGGCACGGGCGGGCTCCAAAATCTCGCACAAACGCGGGAAAAAGCGCTCGTCAATGCGTTGTTCATCGAGGGAGATGCGGATTGCCCTGGCAAAACGCTCCCTCGCATCGTTGATATCCAGCAACTCGCGGGCCGACATTTTAAGGCCACCGGAGAAGTCATCAAAGCTGACCTGTCCAGAAACCACTAAAATACGGTCTTTTTGCATCAATTCTTCGTATTTTTCCAGCGCTTCACTGAAAAGGGTCACATCCAGACGGCCGGATCTGTCGTCCAGGGTGAAGATCCCCATCTTGTTGCCGCGCTTGGTCACCATGCTGCGCGCCGCGATCACCAACCCCGCCGCCGTGGTCACCGTATCCCGGGAGGTGGGATGCAGATCGCACAGTCGGCCCGAGGTGTAGCGCCGCAGCTCGCTGCTGTACTGGTTGATGGGGTGACCGGTGAGGTAGAGCCCCAGGGTCTCGCGCTCCCCTTCCAGCCACACCTTGTCGGGCCAGTGCGGCACGTTGGCGAACGCCTTCTTGACGTCGTCGATCTCTTCGGTGAGCACGCCGAACATGTCGACCTGCCCCACCGCCTGAGCCTTGGCGTGCTGCTCGGCGGCGCGCATCGCCTCCTCCAGGGTCGCCATCAGGGCGGCGCGGTGGGGGCCGAGCCTGTCCATGGCGCCGGAGAGGATGAGCTTCTCCATCACCCGTTTGTTGAGCTTCTTGATGTCGACCCGGTTGCAGAAATCGAACAGGTCGCGGAACGGACCGTCCCGATCCCGCGCGTCCAGGATCGCCTCGATGGGCCCTTCCCCTACTCCCTTCACCGCGCCGATGCCGTAGACGATGTGGCCGTCCTCGTTGACACTGAAGCGGTAGCGACCGGTGTTGACGTCCGGCGGGATCACGGTCAGCCCCATGCGCTGACACTCGTCCACCAGGGTCACTATCTTGTCGGTGTTGTCCATGTCCGCGGTCATCACCGCCGCCATGAACTCCGCCGGGAAGTGGGTCTTGAGCCAGAGGGTCTGGTAGGAGACCAGCGCATAGGCAGCGGAGTGGGACTTGTTGAAGCCGTAGCCCGCAAACTTCTCCACCAGATCGAAGATCTTCATCGCCAGTTCGCCGTCGACGCCGTTCTTGACCGCCCCCTCCTCGAAGCCCGCCCGCTGCTTGGCCATCTCTTCGGGTTTTTTCTTGCCCATGGCCCGACGCAGCATGTCCGCGCCACCCAGGGTATACCCCGCCAGGGTCTGGGCGATCTGCATCACCTGCTCCTGGTAGAGGATGATGCCGTAGGTGGGCTCGAGTATGGGTTTGAGGCTCTCGTGCTGCCACTTCTCGTCCGGGTAGGAGATGGCCTCCTTGCCGTGCTTGCGCTCGATGAAGTTGTCCACCATGCCCGACTGGAGCGGGCCCGGACGGAACAGAGCCACCAGTGCGATCATGTCTTCGAAGCAGTCGGGCTGCAGCCGCTTGATGAGATCCTTCATGCCGCGGGATTCGAGCTGGAACACCGCCGTGGTCTCGAAACGCTGCAAGAGGGCGAACGACTTCTTGTCGTCGATGGGGATGGCGGCGATGTCCACCGGCGGCTTGCCCTCTTTGGCAAGACGGGGGTTTATCATGCCAAGGGCCCAATCGATGATGGTGAGGGTGCGCAGCCCCAGGAAGTCGAACTTCACTAGGCCCGCGTACTCCACGTCGTTCTTGTCGAACTGGGTGACCGGGTGATGCCCTTCGTCGTCGCAATAGAGCGGCGCGAAGTCGGTGATCTTGGTGGGCGCGATCACCACGCCACCGGCGTGCTTGCCGGCGTTGCGCACCACCCCTTCCAGGCGGCGGGCCATGTCGATGAGGTCCTTGACCTCCTCGTCCTGCTCGTAGAGCTCCGGCAACTTGGGCTCGGCTTCGAACGCCTTGGCCAGGGTCATGCCCGGATCCGGCGGGATCAGCTTGGAGATGCGATCCACAAAACCGTAGGCGTGGCCCAGTACCCGGCCGACGTCCCGCACCACCGCCTTGGCTGCCATGCTGCCGAAGGTGATGATCTGGGATACCGCCTCCCGGCCATACATCTCGGAGACGTGATCGATCACCTCATCGCGCCTGTCCATGCAGAAGTCGACGTCGAAGTCGGGCATGGAGACCCGCTCGGGGTTCAGGAAACGTTCGAACAGCAGGTCAAATTCCAGCGGATCGAGATCGGTGATCTTGAGGGCATAGGCCACCAGCGACCCCGCCCCCGAGCCCCGGCCCGGACCGACGGGGATGCCGTTGTCCTTGGACCACTGGATAAACTCCATCACGATGAGGAAGTAACCCGGGAAGCCCATCTGGTTGATCACTTTGAGCTCGATGTCGAGACGCTCGTCATACTCGGGACGACGCTCGGCCCGCACCGCCGGATCCGGGAACAGGAATTCGAGCCGCTCCTCCAGCCCTTCCTTCGACTTCATGACCAGGAAGTCCTCGGTGGTCATGTCGCCGGTGGGGAAATTGGGCAGGAAATACTCGCCAAGGCGCACCGTCACGTTGCAGCGCTTGGCGATTTCCACCGTGTTTTCCAGGGCTTCCGGGATGTCGGCAAACAGCTCCGCCATCTCCTCCTGACTGCGCAGGTACTGCTGGGGGCTGTAGCGGCGCGGTCGGCGCTTGTCCATTAGGGTGTAGCCGTCGTGGATGGCGACCCGGATCTCGTGGGCATCGAAGTCATCGGCGGTGAGGAACACCACCTCGTTGGTGGCCACCACCGGCAGCTCGAACTCGGTGGCAATGGCCACCGCCATATGGAGGTAGACCTCCTCGTCCGGGCGGCCGGTACGCAGCAGCTCCAGGTAGTAGGCATCCGAGAAGTGGGTCTGGTAGAAGGCGAGGCAATGCTCCACCATCTGGCGGTTGCCCTTGAGCAGGAACTTGCCCACATCCCCCTCGCGCCCGCCGGAGAGGACGATCACCCCCTTGGCATGTTCGCCAAGCCAGGCCTTGTCGATGACGGGGCGCCCCTGCACATGACCGCGCTGATAGCCGCGGGAGATGAGCAGGGTGATGTTCTGGTAGCCGTCGTTGTCCATGGCGAGCAGGGTGAGGCGAAACTGCTCGTCCCCAAGCTCGTCGCTCTGCACCCAGAAATCCGCCCCGACCAGGGGCTTGATCCCCTTGCCGTGGGCAGAGCCGTAGAAGCGCACCAGGCCGCACATGTTCATCTGGTCCGTCAGGGCCAGGGCCGGCATGTTGTTGGCGGCGGCAGCGGAGACGATGGGACCGATCTTCTGCAGGCCGTCGACCATGGAGAAGTCGGAGTGCACCCTCAGGTGGATGAAGCGGGGATCAGCCATGGTCACGCCCTCTCATTGCGCAAGCAGAAATCGTTCAGACAGATCGGCATCGGTTATTCGATCCCCAGGGCGCGGCGCACCGGCTTGAAGCTCTGACGGTATTCGGGCAGCGGGCCCCGTTCGGCCAGAATGGCGAGGTGCTCCGCCGTCGGGTAGCCCTTGTGGCGGGCGAAACCGTACTCGGGATGGCGGCTGTCCAGCTCGGTCATCTCGGCGTCCCGGGTCACCTTGGCGAGGATGGAGGCGGCGCTGATGGCGGCCACCAGGCTGTCACCCTTGACCACGGCGCGGGCCTCCATCGGCAATCTGGGGCAGCGGTTGCCGTCGATGAAGACCAGCTCGGGCGTCACCTTGAGCCCCGCCACGGCGCGCTGCATCGCCAGCATGGTGGCGTGCAGGATGTTGAGCTCGTCGATTTCCGCCGGGCTGGCGCGGCCGATGGCATAGGCCAGCGCCTTCTCTTTGATCTCGCCAAACAGGGCGAGCCGCTTCTTCTCGGAGAGCTTCTTGGAGTCGGCGAGGCCAAGGATGGGATTGGCAGGATCCAGGATCACCGCGGCGGTGACCACGTCACCCACCAGGGGGCCGCGACCCACCTCGTCCACCCCGGCAATCAGCTTGTCTTCGGGAATATCGATCGTCATCTCATAGCCTTGAATCAAAACCGGCCCCGCAGGGCCAGTATCAGCACAACATCACGCCTGACACACAGGCAGAGCCCACTAGCGTTCCAGCAGCGCGGCAACCGCTTCCGCTGCCTGCACATCCGCATTGCAGCGGATCTTCTCGTGCAACCGGGTGAAGGTGGCGATGAGCTCGCTGTTGTCATGGTCCAGCAGCTTGCTCACCTCTTCCACCAGGTTGGCCGGGGTGCACTCGTGCTGGATGAGCTCGGGCACCAGCATCTTGTCCGCCAGCAGGTTCGGCAGGGAGACATAATCCGTCTTCACCAGCCACTGGGCCAGGAAGTAGCTGAAGGGTTTGAGCTTGTAACCCACCACCATGGGCTTTTTCACCAGCATGGCCTCGAGGGCCGCGGTGCCGGAGGCGAGCATCACCACGTCGGCGGCAATCATGGCCTCGCGGCCCTGGCCGTCCAGCAGCACCATGTCGAGCTCCGGGGCCACCTCGGCCTTGATGGCGAGGAACTGCTCGCGCCGTTTCTGGTTGACCAGAGGCACGATGAAACCGAGATCCGGGTTGTGCACCGTCAGGTGCTTGCACGCCTCGAGGAAGACCGGCGCCATGAAGCCCACTTCCGCCGTGCGGCTCCCCGGCAGCACCGCCAGCCAGCGACGGGCGGGATCGATGCCGAGGGCCTCGCGCACCGCCCCTTGATTCGGCACCAGCGGAATGTCGTCCGCCATGGTGTGGCCGACGAAGCGACAGGGTGCATCGAAACGGTCGTAGAAGGCTTTCTCGAACGGCAGGAAGGCGAGCACCATGTCGGTGGCGGCCTTGATCTTGTGAATGCGGCCCTGACGCCAGGCCCAGACGGAGGGGCTGACATAGTGGACCGTCTTGATACCGGCGCGGCGCAGTTTCAGCTCCACCCCGATATTGAAATCCGGTGCATCCACACCGACGAAGATGTCGGGGGGATTGGCGATGAAGTGGCGCAGCAGTTCGCGGCGCACCTGGAGGATGCGGGGCAGACGGCCCAGCACCTCGGTGATGCCCATGACGGAGAGCTCCTCCATCTCGAACAGCGCCTTCACGCCGAGGGCCTGCATCCGCGGCCCGGCGATCCCTTCGAACTGCGCATCCGGGTAGCGGGCTTGCAGTTCGCGCACCAGCCCTGCGGCCAGGATGTCGCCGGAGGTCTCTCCGGCGACGATGCCGATGCGAATGGGATCAGGCACGGATGATCCCGCGCTCGTTGTCCTTGAGGAAATCCACATAGAGCTGGATGGCCGGTTCGCTCTGGGCCATCTCGCTCAGCACGGGCAACACCTCTTCAATGGTCTTGCCGGAGCGGAAGATCTCCTTGTAGGCGCGCTTGACGGCAGAGATCGCCTCGGCGCTGAAGCCACGACGACGCAGGCCTTCGGAGTTGACCCCGAACGGCTTGGCGTAGTTGCCGGCGGCCATCACGTAGGGCGGCACGTCCTTGTTCAGGGCGGCGCAGCCACCGACGAAGGCGTGAGAGCCGACGCGGCCGAACTGGTGAATGGCAGACAGACCGCCGAAGATCACGAAGTCACCGATGTGCACATGGCCCGCCAGGGTGGCGTTGTTGGCGAAGATGCAGTTGTCACCGATGATGCAGTCGTGGGCCACGTGAACGTTGACCATGAACAGGTTGCCGCTACCCACCTTGGTCAGGCTCTGGTCCTGGGTGGTGCCGCGGTGCACGGTGCAGTTCTCGCGAAACACGTTGTTATCGCCGATCTCGAGGAAGGTGCGCTCGCCGGCGTACTTCTTGTCCTGGCAATCCTCACCGATGGAGGTGTGCTGGAAGATCTTGTTGCCGCGACCGATCTTGGTCGGGCCCTTGATCACCACGTGGGAGCTCACCCAGGTGTTGTCACCGATTTCCACCTCGGCGCCGATGACGGTGAAGGGGCCGATTTCAACCCCTTTGCCGATGACGGCAGACTCATGGACGATGGCGGTGTCGTGGATGATGGCAGTCTGATCGATCACGGTTATACCTCGCGCTTGGCGCACATCAGTTCGGCAGTACAGACCACTTCACCGTCGACGGTGGCGACACCGGTGAACTTGGCGATGCCGCGACGCTCCTTCAGGAACTCCACATCCAGCACCAGCTGATCGCCGGGGCCCACCGGGCGCTTGAAGCGGGCGTTGTCGATGGAGGCAAAGTAATAGAGCTCGTTGGGGGACGGCTTGCCCACCATGGTGAAGGCCAGGATACCGGTGGCCTGGGCCATGGCTTCCAGGATCAGCACGCCGGGGAAGACCGGCTTGGCCGGGAAGTGGCCCTGGAAGATCGGCTCGTTGAACGAGACGTTCTTGATGGCGCGCAGGGTCTTGCGCTCATCGCTGATCTCGTAGTTTTCCACCTTGTCCACCATCAGGAACGGATAACGGTGGGGCAGCAGATCCATGATTTCCTGGATGCCCAGGCTCTTCTTTTCAGTAGTCAAAACAGTACCCTATACCAATCGTGATTATTCTTGATCCAGCTTTTTCTCAAGCTTGCTCAACCGCTTGTGCATCTCTTCGATACGCATCACCCGGGCGGCGGTCTTGCGCCACTCTTTATTGGTTTGCAGGGGGATGCCGGAAGAGTAGATACCGGGCTCGGTGATGGGACGCATCACCATGGCCATGCCGGTGACGGTGGCCTGGTCGCAGATCTCCATGTGCCCGTTAAAGACGGAGGCACCACCAATGATACAGTATTTGCCGACCTTGAGACTACCGGCCATCACGGTGGAGCCCGCCACGGCAGTGCCGTAGCCGATCTCGACGTTGTGGGCGATCTGGCACTGGTTGTCGATGATGACGTTGTCAGCGATGCGGGTATCTTCCAGCGCACCGCGGTCGATGGTGGTGCAGGCACCGATCTCGACCCGGTTGCCGATGGTCACGCCACCGAGCTGGGGGATCTTGATCCACTCGCCGCGCTCGTTGGCATAACCGAAACCGTCTGCCCCGATCACGGTGCCGGCCTGTACCAGACAGTCCGTGCCCAGGGTCACGTTGTGATAGAGGGTGACGTTGGCCCACAACCGGGAGCGCGCTCCCAGTCGGGTATCCTTGCCAACAAAACAGCCCGGGCCGATGCGCACATCGTCACCCAGCACGACGCCGGATTCGATCACCGCATTGGCACCGATGGCCACTCTCTCGCCCAGTTGCACGTCCGCCGCGATGACGGCGCTCGGATGGATATCCATGGCCGGCTGCGGAGTGGTGTCCAGCAGTTGGGCAACCCGGGCAAAGCCCACATAGGGGTCTTTGAGCACCAGGGCATTGGTGGGGCAAAACGGCAGGTCTGCCTCGGTGATGAGCACGGCAGTGGCCTTGCTCTGCTCCAGAAAATGCCGGTACTTCTTGTTGGACAGGAAGGCTATCTCCCCCTCCCCGGCTTTTTCCAGTGTCGCGACCTTGCGAATTTCCCGGGTCCCATCCCCATGGACCTCGGCCCCCAGTTGCTGGGCCAGCTGTGCGAGAGTGAATGCCATCAATTAGTTGCTCTTGCTAACCTGAGAAATAACCTGGCCGGAGATGTCCAGCTTGCTGGCTGCATACGGGGCGGCGTTGCGCTCCAGCACCAGATCGTAGCCATTGCTCTTGGCGATGGCGTCGATGGCAGCCTGCACCTTGGTCAGGATCTTGTTGCGCTCTTCGGACTGACGGCGACCGTTGTCCTGCTCGAATGCCTGACGCTTCTGGTTGAATTCCATCTGCAGCTTGGCCAGCTTCTCCTGGCTCTGCTTCTTCTGTTCGGCGCTCATGAAGGCTTCGTCCTTCTTGAACTTCTCGACCAGTGCCTGACCGTCGGACTCCAGCTTCTGCAGTTCACGCATGCGCGGTTCGAACTCGCCCTTCAGCTTCTTGGCAACGGCTTCACGCTGGGGCAGCTTTTGGAAGACTTCGCCCATGTCGACCACGGCAATCTTGGTCTCAGCGAAGGCAGAACCCATGCCGGCAGCCATCAGTGCAAAGCTCAAACCAGCTACTTTCAACGCTTTATTCACACTTACTCCTTGGTCCCTCGGTCGAGGGCTACCTGATTTACCTGATTGTGCAAGCGATCTACGAGATCGTCTTGTTACCTGGTGAGGCACGCAAACGCGCGACCCATCATGCTTCCCCCCGCCATGGAGGGGGGGCGTCCGCTCCCCTTAGAAGGTACGGCCGATGTTGAAGGAGAAGACTTCGGTGTCGTCCCCTTCGTATTTCTTGATTGGTCTTGCCAGCACGAACACCAGCGGGCCCATGGGAGAGAGCCACTGCAGCGACAGGCCGGTCGACATCCGGATGTTGCTCGGATCGGAGTAGTCCATCAGATAGTTGCAACCACTGAAGCAACGGTTCTGATACTGGCTGTAGTCGAAGTGGGTATCCCACACGGAACCGGCATCGATGAAGAAGCTGGTCCGCAGCTGGGGCTGATAGGTCTCGGAGGCAAAGGGCGTCGGCACGATCATTTCCAGCGAGGCCACCGCCAGGGCGTTGCCCCCGACCGAGCTGTCGGTGCCCTGGATGACGTCGTTGCCGCCCAGGTTATAGTAGTAGAGCGCCTTCGGACCCACGGTGTTGCTCTTGAAGCCACGCAGGGTGTCGAAGCCGCCGGCGTAGTAGTTCTCGAAGAACGGCAGGACGTGCTCGTAGTCGCCATTGCTGCCGTAGCCGTCGCCGTAGGAGGCACGGGCCTTGGCCAGCATGACCCACTTGTGGTCGGCATCAAACGGGAAGTAGTGAGCATCTTCGGCGTTGAGCTTGAAGTACTGCAGATCCATGCCGGGCACCGTCACCTTGGCGTTCACCCGCTGGCGATCACCGGAGGTCGGGAACTGACCCTTGTTGAGGGTGGAGCGGGTCCAGCCGGCGGTGACGTCCACGGTGTTGAACACCATGCGGTTGTCGCCATCCAGATTGCCGTTGTAGACCTTCCAGAACTCGTCCACCTGTACATAGGGGTTGGGCTGGGAGAGCTTGTTGTTCTCGTAGCCCAGGCTGAAGTCGAGACGGTTGTTCTCGTTGACCGGGAAGCCGCTGGAGAGACGGAAACCGACGGTGGTGTTCTCGTAGTCCACGATGTTGGCATCGGCCGCACTGAACTTGTTGTAGTAGAGACGGCCGCCCAGGCTCACCCCGTCCACGGTGAAGTAGGGGTCGTTATAGCTCAGGTCGACGCTCTTGGAGTAGTCGTTGGTGCTGGCGTTGATGCCGATCTTCTTGCCGGTCCCCATGAAGTTGTCCTGCTGCAGACCCGCCTGCAGGCTCAGACCCGACTCGGTGCCGTAGCCGATACCGGCGTTGATGGACCCCGCCGGCTGCTCCTTGACCTTGAAGTCCAGATCGACCTGGTCATCGCTGCCCGGCACCCGCTTGGTGTCAACCTCCGCGGTCTCGAAGAAGCCGAGGCGGTTCAGACGGGTCTTGGACTGCTCGACGTTGTCGGAGGAGAGCCAGGTGCCCTCCATCTGGCGCATCTCGCGACGCAGCACTTCGTCCTTGGTGGTGACGTTGCCGCTGAAGTTGATGTTGCGCACATAGACCCGGGGACCCGGCTCCACGTTGACGATGAGCTCCACTTCCTTGGTCTGGTCGTTGATCTGGGGGAAGGTGACCACTTTCGGATAGGCGTAGCCGTAACGGCCGAGGAACTTGGAGAGCACCTCTTCGGTATGGGTTACCTGGCTGGCGGAGTAGACGCTGCCCGCCTCGATGGGGATGAGGCCCTTCATCTCGCCGCCGCGGTCGATGAGGTCACCCTTGAGCTGGATACCGGAAACCTTGTACTGCTCCCCTTCCTTGACGTTGAGGGTGACGTAAACGCCCTTCTTGTCCGGGGTCATGGAGACCTGGGTGGACTCCTGGGTGAAGCGGATGTAGCCGCGGTCCATGTAGTAGGAGCGCAGCACTTCGATGTCACCGGCCAGCTTCTGCTTCTGGTAGCGCTGATCGCCGGTGAAGTTCCACCAGGGCACATCGTCCTTGAGGGAGAGCTGGGCCAGCAGCTTCTCTTCCGGGAAAACGTTGTTGCCGACGATGTTGATCTGCTGGATCTTGGCCGCTTCCCCTTCCACGAAGGTGAACTTGAGGTCGACCCGGTTGCGCGGCAGCGGGGTGACGATGGCCTTGACCTTGGCGGAGTACTTGCCCACGCCGTAGTAGAAATCTTCCAGCCCTTTCTCGAGGGAGCTGAGCACGGTGCGATCCAGCGGATCACCTACGCGGATCCCGGAGGATTCCAGGCTCTGGGTCAGTTGCTCTTCCTTGATATCCTTGTTGCCGGAGAACTCGATGCTGGAGATGGTCGGGCGCTCCTTGACCACCACTTGCAGCACCTGACCGTCGCGATAGACCTTGACGTCCTCGAAGTTGCCGGAGGCATAGAGCTTCTTGATGGCGTTCGCCAGGGACACGGAGTCGACGGAATCACCGACCCGCACCGGCAGATTCAACAGGGCGGCACCCAGGGTCACCCGCTGCAGGCCCTCGACCTGAATGTCTTGCACCACAAAAGAGGCCGGGGCAGCCTGAGCCAGGAAGCTGGCCCCCAGCAGGCAACTCAACACCAATGCTTTTTTAACAGCCATTTTGTTCTTATGTGTCCTTGTTGATGCTCTGGCCTCAGAGGCGAGCGAAATCATTAAACAGCGCAATGCCCATCAGTAACATCAGAATGGCGGCGCCTATCCTGAACCCAACTTCCTGAATTTTTTCCGATACCGGCTTGCCGGTGATCGCCTCGATGAGGAAATAGACCAGATGGCCACCATCGAGCACCGGCAGGGGGAACAGGTTGATGATCCCCAGGTTGACGCTGATAAGCGCCAGGAATCCGAGGAAATAGACCAACCCGTAATCGGCGCTGCTGCCGGCCCCCTTGGCGATGGAGATGGGGCCGCTCAGGTTGTCCAAAGAGACGATGCCACCGATCAGCTTGCCTATCATGTCGAAGGTCAGGGTGATCAGGCTCCAGGTCTTCTGGACCCCATGCCACAGGGCTTGCAAAGGCCCATACTGTAACAGAGTTCGATACTCATCCGGTAATGGAACCAGTTGCGGCGACAAGCCCACAAAACCGACCAGCTGGCCCTTCACTTTCTTCCCGTCCGGGGTCAGGGTCAGGGTCATCTCGCTGCCCCCGCGCTCCACCGTCACCTGCAGCGGCTGCGCCGGTGACTGCTGGACACGCTCGACAAACTGGGCCCATTCGGTGATGGCCTCTCCATCGACCCCCTTGATGCGATCCCCTATCTGAAGGCCGGCCTTCTCACTGGCGCTCGACGGCACCACGGCCTCCACCACGGGCAGCACCTTGCCACCGAGGGGCACTATCCCGAGGCTCCCGATGGGGGACTCTTTGTCGGGGTCGAATTTCCAGCCTGCCAGCTGCAGGGTCTTGTCCACTGCATAGCTGGTGTTGGCCGCCTTGAGCTTGAGCTGCACCGAGTCATCGCCAAGGTGGCTGATGAGGGCGTAGGTGACGCTCTCCCAGTCACCGGTCTCCTCGCCGCCGACGCCGACGATCTCCATGCCTGGCAGGATGCCGGCCTCTGCCACGATGGAGGCGGGACGCACCTCGCCCACCACGGGTTTGACGCTCGGCACCCCTATCATGAACATCAGCCAGAAGGCGAACAGGGCGAACACGAAGTTCGCCATGGGGCCGGCCGCGACGATGGCCATCCGGGCCCAGACGCTCTTGTGGTTGAAGGCCTGCGCCTCCTCCCCCGGCTTGAGTTCATCGACCCGGCCATCCAGCATCTTGACGTAGCCGCCAAGGGGGATCAGAGCCAGCACGTATTCGGTACCATCCTTGCCAAGGCGACGCCAGATGGCCTTGCCAAAGCCGATGGAGAAGCGCTCCACCTTGACGCCGCAACGACGAGCCACCCAGAAGTGGCCAAATTCATGCACCGCCACCAGCAGCCCGAGGGCCACGATGAAGGCGCCGATATTCCACAGAAGCCCGCCCATCAGCCGCGTACCTCGCGGTCATGCCCAGTCCTGCGCTCGAGAGCATGGAGAGGGGCTGGCTGCCACCACAGTCCGTTCATACGGCAAGCTCCTTTATCAGTTGCTGGGCACGGGCTCGGGCCGTACCGTCCAGGGCGATGAGATCCGCCAGAGAGCTGGCAGCACTGCTGCCCAGCTCGGCCATGACGGATTCGTTGACTCTGGCAATATCCATAAATCCGATCCGCTCTGCAAGAAAAGCCGCGACGGCCTCCTCGTTGGCGGCATTGAGGGAGGTGGTCGCCCCCTGCCCTTGCTGACACGCGCTCATGGCCAGCGCCAGACAGGGATAGCGCTCATAGTCGGGCCGGATAAAGCTGAACTCTCCGACACTGAAGAAATCCAAAGGTTCCACACCGGACTCGATCCGTTCCGGATAGGCCAGAGCGTGGGCAATGGGGGTGCACATGTCCGGGTTGCCGAGCTGGGCCAGCACGGAGCCATCCTTGTACTGCACCATGGAGTGAATGACGGACTGGGGGTGGATCACCACCTGGATCTGCTCGGGGGCCGCATTGAACAGCCAGCGCGCCTCGATGTACTCCAGCCCCTTGTTCATCATGGTGGCGGAGTCCACCGAGATCTTGGCCCCCATGGACCAGTTGGGATGGGCAATGGCTTGCGCCGGGGTGACATGGTGCAATTCACCCACATCGGCATAGCGGAAAGGTCCGCCGGAGCCGGTCAGCAGGATCTTGCTGATCCCCGCCCCGGCCAGATCGCAGAAACCGGGCTGGCGCTGCACGTCGACCGGCAGGCACTGGAAGATGGCGTTGTGTTCGCTGTCGATGGGCAGCAGCTCGGCGCCGTGCTCTCGCACCGCCTCCATGAAGAAGGCTCCGGACATCACCAACGCCTCCTTGTTGGCCAGCAGAATGCGCTTGCCGGCGCGCACGGCAGCCATGGTGGGTGCCAGACCCGCCGCACCGACAATGGCCGCCATCACGCTGTGGGCATCGGGGTGAGCAGCCACGTCGCACAGGGCTGCCTGACCGGACAACACCCGGGTGGTGCTGCCGTGAGCCTTGAGCCGACCCGCCAGATCGCTGGCGGCGCCTTCGTCCACCATGACGGCGAACCGGGGGGAGAATTCGAGACAGTCGCGCAGCATAGCGTCCACGCTGCGTGCAGCGGTCAGCGCCAGCACCTGCCAGCGCCCGGGGTTGTGGCGCAGTACCTTGAGGGTGCTCTGACCGATGGAGCCTGACGCTCCCAGGATCACCAGGTTTTGCATCAAGACTCCTGATTGGGTAACAGACTGATGGAGCGGGACGCTCCCGGGATCATCAGTGCGCGAAACATCAAAACTCCGGACCGAGCAACAGGTAGCTGAGCAGGAAGACGGGCAGCGCCGCCGTCAGGCTGTCGATGCGATCGAGAATGCCGCCATGGCCCGGCAACAGGGTGCCGGAATCCTTGATGCCGGCTTCCCGCTTGAACATGCTCTCGGCCAGATCGCCGAGCACGGAGGCCAGCACCGCCAGCAGGGAACAGAGCAGCACGGTGCCCATCTTGGCAGGCACGAAGCCCATGAACCAGGTCACGCCGATGGCCAGCAGGCTGGCGGTAAACAGCCCACCCAGCATGCCTTCGATGGTTTTCCCCGGGCTCACGGCCGGCGCCAGCTTGTGTTTGCCGAACGCCTTGCCGAAAAAATACGCGCCAGAATCTGCCGCCCAGACCAGTCCCATCACGAACAGCAGGATCCAAGCCCCCATCATGGGGTCGTGGTAGAAGTTGTAACCGCGAATGGCCACCAGGGACCAGAAGAAGGGAACCAGGGTCACCAGACCGAACAGGGATTTGAGCCAGATGGATTCACGCCACAGCCTGGCGCTTTGCGGGTAGCGCAGCACCAGCAGCAGCCCCAGCAGCCACCAGCTGACGGCGGTCCAGAGCACGCCCATCACCAGCGGATGCAGTTGGGGGATCCAGAGTTGCTCCACGGGCACCCAGAACAGACTGGCCCCCAGCAGCAGACAGAACACCAGCGGCAACCACTGTTGCGGCTGGGCAGTGACGAAGGCACTCCACTCACGGCTGGCCAGCAGAAAGACCAGGGCGGCGAGCAGGGCAAAGAATTTCAACGGCAGAAAAAACAGCGCCCCCAACACCAGGGGTACTAACAGTAATGCGGTAATAATTCGTTGTTTTAGCAAAAGAAACCTCTCTCTTGGGAGCGGGGTTTAGCCGGTCTGTTGCGCGGCGATCAATTCCCGGATCTGTTCACCCGTACACCCGAAGCGACGTTCGCGAGCAACGAAGGAGGCAACTGCCCCACTGAACTCGGCCTCGTCAAAATCGGGCCACAGGACCGGGGTAAAATAGAGTTCGGCATAGGCGAGCTGCCAAAGGACAAAGTTGCTGATGCGATGATCCCCGCCGGTGCGGATCAACAGATCCACGGGGGGCAGATCAGCCATGCAGACATGACGACCCAATGCCGCCTCATCGACCGCCTCGGCATCCAGTTCACCCGCCGCCACGGCCCGTGCCAGGGTCCGGGCCGCCTGGGCGATGTCCCACTGACCGCCATAGTTGGCGGCGATATTGAGGGTCAATCCCTGATTGTTGGCGGTCAGGGCCTCGGCCTTGGCGATCTTGGCCTGCAGCCGCTCGCTGAAGCGGGCAGTGTCGCCAATCACCCGAAGGCGAATGCCGTTGCTGTGCAACTTGCTCACCTCGCGACCCAGCACCGTCATGAACAACTCCATCAGGGCGTTGACTTCCCCTTCCGGACGGCGCCAGTTCTCGCTGGAAAACGCAAACAGGGTCAGCGCCTCCATCTTGGCACGGGCGGCAAAGGCCACGGCCTCACGCACGGATTTCACGCCCGCCTTGTGCCCGGAAACCCGCATCTTGCCGCGGTTCTGGGCCCAGCGACCATTGCCATCCATGATGATGGCGACGTGACGGGGCAAGGACGAGCTGGCGCTATCGCCTAGCGCTGCCAAAAGCGACATTCATTTCTCCCACAAAGACAAAAGCGCCGTGCAGGGGCACTACACGGCGCTCGTAATATACCTGTCGGAGGCTTAGATTTCCATTAGCTCCTTTTCCTTCACAACCAGGGCGTCATCCACCAGCTTGATGAAGGTATCGGTCAGCTTCTGGATCTCTTCCTGGGCGCGACGGTCGTCGTCTTCGGAGATCTCTTTCTCTTTCAGCAGGGCTTTCAGGTCGGCGTTGGCATCGCGACGGATGTTGCGAATGGCAACCCGGGCACCTTCGGCTTCGGCACGGACGATCTTGGTCAGATCACGGCGACGCTCTTCGGTCAGCGGCGGCAGCGGCACGCGCAGAGTCTGGCCATTGCTGGACGGGTTCAGGCCCAGATCGGAGGTCAGGATGGCTTTTTCCACCGCCTGGATCATGGAGCGATCGAAGATGGAGATGGAGAGAGTACGGGCATCTTCTGCCACCACGTTGGCCAACTGCTTCAGAGGAGTGGCAGCACCGTAATACTCCACCTGGATGCCGTCGAGCAGGCTCGGGTGAGCACGGCCGGTACGGATCTTGGACATCTGGGTCTTCAGCGACTCTACGCTTTTGCCCATGCGGTCCTTGGCGTCGTTTTTAATCTCGTTGATCACAGTGGTTTTCCTTTTGGCGAACGAGCCGACGGGCGGCTCGTATCTATCTTGTTGACTGGCGTAATGGACAAGCGAGCCTGGGGCTCACACTTGCCTTACTTGCTGGCCTGGTGGATCAGGGTACCTTCCGGCTCACCCATGATCACGCGGCGCAGCGCGCCCGGTTTGTTCATGTTGAACACCCGGATCGGCAGATCGTGGTCGCGGGCCAGGGTAAAAGCAGCAAGATCCATCACTTTGAGTTCTTTTTCAAGAACTTCATCATAACTCAGTTCCTGATAGAGCACGGCATCCGGGTTCTTGACCGGGTCATCGGTGAACACGCCATCGACCTTGGTGGCTTTCAGCACGACGTCGGCTTCGATCTCGATACCGCGCAGGCAGGCTGCCGAGTCGGTGGTAAAGAAGGGGTTGCCGGTACCGGCAGAGAAGATCACCACCTTGCCGGCGCGCAGCTGGCTGATGGCTTCGGCCCAGCTGTAGGAGTCGCAGACCCCTTGCAGGGAGATGGCCGACATCAGGCGGGCATTCACATAAGCACGATGCAGGGCATCACGCATGGCCAGGCCGTTCATGACGGTCGCCAGCATGCCCATGTGGTCACCCACCACGCGATTCATGCCTGCCTTGGCAAGGCCGGCACCACGGAACAGGTTGCCGCCACCGATGACCAGACCGACCTGAACACCCAGCTCAACCAGCTCTTTGATCTCTTGGGCCATCCGTTCCAGCACCGCCGGATCAATGCCGAAACCCTCGGATCCTTGCAGGGCTTCACCACTCAACTTCAGAAGAACACGTCTGTATGCAGGCTTGGGATTGGTACTCATGTCACTGATTCCTGGTCATATAAAGACCGCGACATAAGTCGCGGTCTGGGGAAACGGAAAAACCGGTTCGATTAGGCCTTCTGAGCGGCCGCGATCTGGGCTGCTACTTCAGCAGCGAAGTCGGTCTCTTGCTTCTCGATGCCTTCGCCCACTTCGAAACGGGTGAAGGAAACAACGTCAGCGCCTTCTTTCTTCAGCAGCTCGGCAACGGTCATGGAAGGATCTTTCACGAACGGTTGACCAGTCAGGGAAACCTCACCGGTGAACTTCTTCATGCGGCCTTCAACCATCTTCTCGGCGATCTCTTTCGGCTTGCCGGAGTTGATGGCGATGTCGATCTGGATTTCGCGCTCTTTGGCAACGACTTCGGCAGACACGTCTTCCGGTTTGACGAATTGCGGGCTGTTGGCAGCAACGTGCATGGCCAGATCTTTGGCCAGCTCGTCGGTACCGCCAACCAGCTTGGTGATAACACCGATGCGGGAGCCGTGAACGTAGGTGCCCAGGTTGTCACCTTCAACCAGCATCACGCGACGCAGGTTCATGTTCTCACCGATCTTGGCGATCAGGTTGGTGATGGTCAGCTCGACGGACTCGCCGTTGCCGAAGTCGGCGGCTTTCAGCACGTCAACGTCAGCGATTTTCTGGGTAGCAGCGATCTCGACGATCTTCTGACCCATGGCCAGGAAACCGGCATCCTTGGAAACGAAGTCAGTCTCGCAGTTCAGCTCGATCATGACGGCAACGTTGCCTTCGGTACGGGCGAAGATCACACCTTCAGCGGCGATACGGCCAGCTTTCTTGGCGGCCTTGGCCTGACCGGATTTACGCATGTTCTCGATAGCCAGCTCGATATCACCGTTGGCTTCTTCCAGCGCTTTTTTGCAATCCATCATGCCAGCGGCGGTGCGCTCGCGCAGTTCTTTTACCAGGGCGGCAGAAATGTTTGCCATGTCCAGTATCCTCGGTCTTGAATTGACAAGAAACAGGGGCCACAAGGGCCCCTGCTAACCAATTACATCAGCTTGGTTAATAAGGGCTTTTCAGTCCTTATCAATTACTCAGCTTCAACGAAGCCATCTTGTTCGGCTTGAACAACGATGTCCTGCTCGCGGGCTTCCAGAACGGTGTCAGCAGCAGCGTTCAGGTACAGCTGTACGGCACGGATAGCGTCGTCGTTACCCGGGATGACATAGTCAACGCCGTCCGGGTTGGAGTTGGTATCAACGATGGAAACTACCGGGATACCCAGGTTGTTGGCTTCTTTGATAGCGATGTGCTCGTGGTCGGCATCGACAACGAACAGAACGTCAGGCAGGCCGCCCATGTTCTTGATACCACCCAGGCTCTTCTCCAGCTTTTCCATTTCGCGAGTACGCATCAGCGCCTCTTTCTTGGTCAGCTTGTCGAAGGTACCGTCTTCGCTCTGGGTTTCCAGATCTTTCAGGCGCTTGATGGACTGACGAACGGTTTTCCAGTTGGTCAGCATGCCGCCCAGCCAGCGGTGGTTAACATAGAACTGGTCGCAACGCTCAGCGGCTTCTTTGACGGCTTCAGACGCGGCACGCTTAGTACCTACGAACAGTACCTTGCCTTTCTTGGCAGCTACGGAGCTGATGAAGTTCATTGCATCGTCAAACATCGGAACGGTTTTTTCCAGGTTGATGATGTGAACTTTGCTGCGGGCGCCGAAGATGTAGGACTTCATTTTCGGGTTCCAGTAACGAGTCTGGTGACCGAAGTGAACGCCGGCTTGCAGCATGTCGCGCATAGAAACTTTAGCCATTTTATACCTCTGTATTGGGGTTAGGCCTCCACACATCCCATATAACCGACCCGTTAAGGCACCCCGGCATATGTGTCGATGTGTGTGTGTTGTTGAGTAAGGGTGATGGCATGAGGACACGAGTTCCCCATTCCGGCGCGCTTTATACCATAACTTTGGTCATGACACCACCAGCCCGGGTGCTAAAAATGGATCCCGGACCATGGTGCGACCGCCTGATGACGTTGCGATGACGATCACACTGGAAGTAAACGGGGGTTGGGGATAAAATTTCGCCCTGATTGCAAACGCATCTATTTTTCATTACCTGGTTGTTGGGCATCGGCAGGATGCGCAATCAGGCCCCAAGAGAGATCCCATGTCCATTAAAATCAAGACACCGGAAGAGATTGAAAAAATGCGTGTCGCCGGCCAGCTGGCCGCCGACGTGCTGGTCATGATCGCCCCCCACGTCAAGGCGGGCGTCACCACAGACGAACTGAATACCCTCTGCCACGACTACATCGTCGACGTGCAGCAGGCCATCCCCGCGCCGCTCAATTACCACGGCTTCCCCAAGTCCATCTGTACTTCGGTGAACGATGTCATCTGCCATGGCATCCCGAACCACAAGAAACTGCGGGAAGGGGACATCATCAATCTGGACATCACCGTCATCAAGGATGGTTATCACGGCGATACCTCCGCCATGTTCATCGTGGGCCAGACCACCCCCCTGCGTCGCCAGCTCTGCAAGGTGGCCCAGGATAGCCTCTATGCCGCCATCAAGCGGGTGCGCCCGGGCATGTGCATCACCGAGATCGGCGCCGTCATCCAGCCCATCGTCGAGCAGGCAGGCTTCTCCGTGGTACGCGACTACTGCGGCCATGGCATCGGTGCCGAGTTCCACGAAGAGCCGCAGATCCTCCACTACCGCAACGGCGGCAAGCTGGAGCTGAAAGCGGGCATGTGCTTCACCATCGAGCCCATGGTCAACAGCAAGAAGTACCATTGCAAGGTCAATCCGAAGGATGGCTGGACCGTCACCACCAAGGACGGCGGCGACTCCGCCCAGTGGGAGCACACCCTGCTGGTGACCGAGGATGGCTGCGAGGTCCTGACCCTGCGCCCCGACGACACTATCGAGCGTTTTATCCGCCACGTTTGACATTCAACCCCGGCCGCGCGCCGGGGTTGCTCTTTACCCGGCCCGACCGAGAGTGTGACATGCCATGGATGCCAGCCTGCTTTCTCCCCATCTGCTCCCAGACGATCAGCTCACCCGTGACAACTGCAAGGAGTACCTGAGCCGCTTTCTCGCCTGGCTGCACGAGCGCTTCGACGCCGGTGACAACATCATCGAACTGGTGGCCACCCGCTCCGAATACATGGACGCGCTGCTGACCAGGCTCTGGCACAAGTTCGGCTTCGACAGGACCGAGCTCACCCTGATCGCGGTAGGCGGCTATGGCCGCGGCGAACTCCATCCCCACTCCGACATCGACCTGCTGCTCCTCTACGAAGGAGATGAACTGGACGAGGTGCTGGGGCTTCGCATCGGCGAGTTCATCACCCTCTTGTGGGATCTCAAGCTGGAAGTGGGGCAGTCGGTGCGCAACGTGGCCGAGTGCATCGAGCAGGGCCGCAACGACATCACGGTTGCCACCAACCTCATCGAGGCCCGTTACATCACGGGTCGCCTGGCGGGATTCGAGCAGTTGCAGGTGGCCACCCAGCCCCAGCACTTCTGGCCGAGCGAAGCCTTCTTTCGTGCCAAACGCGAAGAGCAGGCCCTGCGCCACCAGCAGTTTCTCGGCACCGCCTACAAGCTGGAGCCGGATCTCAAGAACAATCCCGGGGGCCTTCGCGACATCCAGACCCTGGCCTGGGTCGCCCGCCGCCACTTCGGCGCCACCACCCTGTTCGAGATGACCAGCCACGGTTTTCTCAACCGGGCCGAGTACCGGGAGCTGCTCGACTGCCAGAATTTCCTGTGGAAGGTGCGCTTCGCCCTGCACATGGCCATCAACAAGGGGGACAACCGCCTCTTGTTCGACCGCCAACGCACCGTGGCCCAGATGCTGGGGTTCGAGGGGGAAGGAAACGGCCCGGTCGAGCAGATGATGAAGCGCTTCTACCAGACGGTGCGACGGGTGGCCGAACTCAACGAGATGCTGCTGCAACTCTTTGACGAGGCCATTCTCGGCAACACCGCCATGGACGTGCGCCGCATCAGCGACGAATTCCAGCTGCGCGGCCGCCTCATCGATGCGGTGGACTCCGAGCTGTTCGGCCGGGATCCTGCCGCCATCCTGCGACTCTTCTACCAGATAGCCCAGCACCCGGAGATTGCCGGCATCCACTCCGCCACCTTGCGCCAGTTGCGCGAGGCCAGACGCACCCTCAACTGCTGGCTGCAAGATCTACCCGAGTGCCGCCGTCTCTTCATGGCGCTCCTGCGCCACCCCAACGGCATCGGCCAGCCGCTCACCCTGATGCACAAGTACGGGATCCTCGCGGCCTACCTGCCCCAGTGGAACCTTATCGTCGGCCAGATGCAGTTCGACATGTTCCACGCCTACACGGTGGACGAGCACACCCATCGGCTGCTGCAAAACATCCATCGCTTCCCGAATCCGGCCAGCCGCCAGACTCACCCGCTCTGCCACGAGGTGTTCACCCAGTTGCGCAAGCCCGAGCTGCTCAGCATCGCCGCCCTCTTCCACGACATCGCCAAGGGCAGGCGCGGCGATCACTCCGAACTCGGGGCCGTGGATGCGCTGGAGTTCTGCCAGTTGCACGGGCTGGATCGCTACGAGAGCCGACTGGTCGCCTGGCTGGTGCGCCACCATCTGCTGATGTCGGTCACCGCCCAGCGCCGCGACATCTACGACCCGGATGTGGTCACCGACTTCGCCCAGAAGGTGCGGGATGAATTGCACCTCGACCTGCTCTATTGCCTGACCGTGGCCGACATCTGTGCCACCAACGACAGTCTGTGGAACGACTGGAAGGGCACCCTGCTGCGCGAACTCTACTTCGCCACCCAGAAGGCCCTGCGCCAGGGGTTGGAAAACCCGCCGGACATGCGCCTCAAGATCCGTGAAAACCAGCGCCAGGCCAGGCAGATCCTGACCCAGCGTGAGGTGCCACAGGAGGCGGTCACCGCCCTCTGGAACGACTTCAAGGCCGATTACTTCCTGCGCCACAGCCCGGAGCAGATCGCCTGGCACTGCCGCAAGATCATCGCCCACGGTGACAACCCGGCCCCCCTGGTGCTCATCGGCAAGCATCCCATACGGGGCGGTAGCGAGGTGTTCATCTATTGCCGCGATACCCCCAACCTCTTTGCCACCGTGGCCTCGGCGCTGGATCAGAAGAACCTCAGCATCCACGACGCCCAGATCATGAATTCGCGCAACGACTACGTGCTCGACACCTTCATCGTGCTGGAGCCAAACGGCGAGCCCATCAGCCCCAACCGTACCGCCACCATCAAGAAGGCGCTGGAGAAAGCCCTTCAGGAGCCGGGCAAGCTGGTCCTGCGCAGCAAGCCCCTGTCTAGACGCCACCGCCAGTTCAGCGTGCCGACCAGGGTGGTCTTCCTGCCCCACAAGGGGGAAAACCGCCACACCCTGCTGGAGCTGACGGCCCTAGACACTCCGGGCCTATTGGCCCGTATCGGTGCCGTGTTCCAGCAGTGCGGCCTCTCCCTCCATGCCGCCAAGATCACCACCATCGGTGAGCGGGTGGAGGACTTCTTCAGCCTCACCACCCTGGCCGGAGAGCCGCTGAACCCGGAGGAGCAACAGGCCCTCGAGGAGAGGCTGGTCAATCAGCTCAACCCCCAGGAACCGGTTGGCGAGAGTGCCTGACACGCTCGGATGAAGCCTCGAAAGAGGCTTTTTGACGTATTGATTCCTCAATCAGAACAAATGGTTGGACCACTCAAGTACAATAAATCGCCCTGATTCTGAAGAAATCGGCGAGAGCCCTTAAAAACGATTGGAAAAGTGTGATACAACAAACAGAATTTTATAAAGGAAACCTGTCATGACCCAGTTGCAACAGACCATCGAAGCGGCCTTCGAGCGCCGTGACTCCATCACCCCCGGCTCCGTCGATGCCGCCACCAAGGCCGCCATTCTGGAAGCCATCGACCTGCTGGACTCCGGCAAAGCACGGGTTGCCGAGAAGATTGCCGGCGAGTGGGTCGTCCACCAGTGGCTGAAGAAGGCCGTGCTGCTCTCCTTCCGCATCAACGACAACGGCATCATCAAGGGCGACGATGCCCAGTACTACGACAAGGTTCCCTTGAAGTTCTCCAACTACACCGAAGAGCAGTTCAAGGCTGCCGGTGTACGCGTCGTGCCGCCCGCGACCGCGCGCAAAGGCTCCTTCATCGCCCCAAACACCGTGCTGATGCCCTCCTACGTCAACATCGGCGCCTTCGTCGATGAAGGCACCATGGTCGACACCTGGGCCACCGTGGGCTCCTGCGCCCAGATCGGCAAGAACGTGCACCTCTCCGGCGGCGTCGGCATCGGCGGCGTACTGGAGCCACTGCAGGCCAACCCGACCATCATCGAAGACAACTGCTTCATCGGTGCCCGTTCCGAAGTGGTGGAAGGGGTGATCGTCGAGGAAGGCTCCGTCATCTCCATGGGGGTCTTCATCGGCCAGTCCACCCGCATCTATGACCGCGAAACCGGCGAAATCCACTACGGCCGAGTCCCGGCCGGCTCCGTGGTCGTTTCCGGCTCCCTGCCCTCCAAGTGCGGCAAGTACAGCCTCTACGCCGCCGTCATCGTCAAGAAGGTGGATGCCAAGACCCGCGCCAAGGTCGGCATCAACGCCCTGCTGCGCTCCATCGACGAGTAATCCACGCCGATGTCATCAAGGGCACCTCTGGTGCCCTTTTTCATGCCCGCTCTCATGGGTGGACGCCAACTCTCCTGCCCCACCAGCACTGCACACCCCCATGAGACGATACCGCTTATGGCAGTGCTGACAAGGCGTTCACCCCTCCCCCTTGGCTCGCTGATTAAAAAAGACCTTTTTGACACCAATTTGAATTTGGCGCGCCTGTCACAGGCAAGGCGTCCGGACTCGGGTAAGATAGAGGGGTCAGGATCGTTTCAAACCAAGGAAGCCCGATGTACGAGAATCTCAAGAGCCTGGGGATCCAGGAACCCACCTCGGTGGACAGCTACACCCTGCGCCAGGAAGCCAACCACGACATCCTCAAGATCTATTTCAAGAAGCAGAAGGGTGAATTCTTCGCCAAGAGCGTCAAATTCAAATACCCTCGCCAGCGCAAGACCATGCTGGTCGACTCGGGGACCCATGAGTACAAAGATGTCACCGAGATCAACGCCAACCTCAAATACGTGGTGGATGAGCTGGACAATCTGACCCAGGGCGGCCAGCCTTCCGCCGATCCGGACATCAAGCAGAAAATACTGCGCGACTTGCGTCATCTGGAAAAGGTGGTGCAGAACAAGATCAGCGAGATAGAACGGGATCTCGAAAAGCTTTAAGCCGGTCTGATGCAGCAAAGGCGCCCAGGGGCGCCTTTTTCATTGGGTCACACCATGCTGGCGCCGTCAGGAAAGCCCCCGCACATGTCCCGCCACCAAACGCAACCCAGCAAAAAGGGAGGCTTGCGCCTCCCTTTTCGGAACTCGGATATCGGAGCGACAATCAGTTGCTCTTCATCCAGATGTCCATTTCAGTTTTCAGGTTGTCGGACTTGGTGCCGAAGATGGCTTGTACACCGGAACCCGCCACCACCACACCGGCGGCGCCCAGCTTCTTCAGACCAGCCTGGTCAACCTTGGCCACATCCTTCACACCGACACGCAGACGGGTGATGCAGGCGTCCAGAGAGGCGATGTTCTCTTTGCCACCGAAGGCGGAGACCAGTGCAGCAGACATCTCGTCCTTGCTTTGACCGGCAGAGGACTCTTGGGCAGCTTCGTCTTCACGACCCGGGGTTTTCAGGTTCATGGCACGGATGACCACGGTGAAGACCACGTAGTAGATGACTGCGTAGACCAGACCCAGACCCACCAGCAGCAGCATGTTGTCGGCACGCGGAGATTGCACCACGAAGTCGATGAAGCCGTTGGAGAAGGTGTGACCGTGAACGACACCCAGCATGTTGGTCAGCACGTATGCCAGACCGGCCAGCAGAGCGTGGATGGCGTACAGTACCGGGGCCACGAACAGGAAGGAGAATTCGATAGGCTCGGTGATACCGGTCAGGAAGGAGGTCAGGGCAGCAGAAGCCATGATACCTACGATCTTGGCGCGGTTTTCCGGCTTGGCGGAGTGCGCAATGGCAAACGCGGCAGCAGGCAGACCGAACATCTTGAACAGGTAGCCACCCGCCAGCTGACCGAAGCCGTTGCCGGCAGCACGGGAAGCGTCATCAGCAGTCAGGAAGCAGGTCATGATGCCGTGTACGGTTTCACCGGCGGCGTTGACGCAAGTACCAGCCTGATAGAAGAACGGCACGTTCCAGATGTGGTGCAGACCGAACGGGATCAGGGAGCGCTCAACCACGCCGTAGATGCCGAATGCCAGGACCGGGTTCTGGTTGGCAGCCCAGTCGGAGAAGGCACCGATGGCACCACCAATCGGCGGCCAGATGAAGGAGAGCACGACACCCAGACCGATGGAAACGAAACCGGTGATGATGGGCACGGCGCGCTTGCCGGCGAAGAAGCCAAGGTACTCTGGCAGCTGGATCTTGTAGAAGCGGTTGAACGCCCAGGCAGCCACGCCACCGGCGAGGATACCACCCAGCACACCGGTATCGATCTTCTCGACACCCATCACAGGCGCCATCACAGTCAGGGTGGCGGTCATGATGCCGTAGCCGACGATGGCGGACAGGCCGGACACACCGTCGTTATTGGTGAAGCCAAGGGCGACGCCCACGGCGAACAGCAGAGCCATCTGGCCGAATACGGAACCACCGGCCTGCTCCATCAGTTGGGAGACGATTTCCGGCAACCAGCTGAAGTGGGCAGCCCCCACCCCCAGCAGAATACCTGCAACGGGCAAGACCGATACGGGCAGCATCAGCGCCTTACCGACCTTTTGCAGATTAGAGAAAGCATTTTTTAACATGTGTGCGCTCCTGAATGGATTTTTTTCCGACAACGACTCAGGGCAGTTTATTGATGACGATGTTTTTCATCCGTCACTGCGCCAAGTGAGTTTCCCGGGTTGCTTATTTTGACCAGCAGAATATAACCCAGCGGGGGTGGAAATGCCTCTGTCGGAAACAAGGGAATAATAAATTTGGAGGAGAGATCACAAGATAATAAATAAGCAGAGAGGGGACTATCTTGAATATTATTTCGTATTGTTATAGCTTCGCCGCAAAAAGAAATAAACCACTTCAAAATAAATCACAAAGAAACCAAATAATACTGAACAATACCCACCGTAACAAAATGTAACTTGTTGCGGATTTATATTATCCAGTCTACCGATTAAAAAGGCCTCCAACAAGGGAGGCCTCCAATAAATATCGATTTTAATAAACCGAGATATTTAGTTCTTCTGTGAACGTTTCACTGCATCAATAAAGACCGATTTCGCCTTGGTTGAACCTGCACGCTCGGCTTCATTCACGAGTTGCATCGCCTTGTCGATGTCACCGGCCTTCACCGCTTTCTCGATCTGGGCGTTGTAGAAGCTCTCGGTCTCGCTCAGCATGGCGGGAGCCGGTTTGCTCGGCGCTGCGGCAACGGCTGCCGTGGTGGCCGCCGTCGCAGCCACGGCAGTGGTAGCAGGCTTGGCCTGGCTCATCGCCACCTTGTCGGCGTATTCAGGCTTGAACACGGCTTCCAGGCCTTGTCCCTTGGCCATGTCCGTGACCTTGATCTGTACCAGACCCCAGGGCGAATGGGGGATCACGGGGTCCTTGATATCCGGCTCGACCGTGCCGTTGGCACGGGCAAAGGCTTTGGCGGGGTGCAAGATGGTGGTGCTGCCCGCCGTCTCGTTGGCTGGCGCATAGACCACCATATAGGTTTCAGTGGCGGGATTGCCCGGCATGCTGCGGTCCACAAACACACGCCCCTCAATCCTGTCGTTGTCGAGCAGGTGGGCTGGTTGATAGGCAAAGACCGACTCACCCAGCACGCGAGTCACCTTGAACTGGGCATCCAGCATGATCACCTTGGGAACCAGGACCGTCTTGCTGACCTGGGAGGCCAGGGTGATGGCCAGATTGCCGGTATTGGCCGGCAGACGATAGGCGGCAAAATAGCTCATGCCCTCGTCAAACTGATAACTGGGCTGCTTGCCGTCGATGGCCAGCAGCGTCTCGCCTTCCGGCAGGGAGACATAATTGAATTCGTTGAACCCTGTGCAACAACTGGTTGCCTGGGAGAGCGCCTGCTTGGCCTGATCGGCATTACTCAGAATGGAGGCGTGCTCCTGCACGGGCACCACCATGCTACCGGAACAACCGGCCAGCAGCGCGGTAACCATGGCCGCGATAGACATCTTTACCAGTTTCATTCTTCTTATCTCCATAACCCGGTTGCCACATCATGCGAAACAAAACTGCCCCCATAAGGGGGCAGTGACTAACTTAACTGAAGATATTGCTTACCACCAGGCTTCTGCTTGTACGCCAACCTGATAGGTGTCTTTGGAGGTGTTGCCTTCAAAGGCGTTCTGGTCTTCGGTGTTATTCAGGTAGGTGGCGAACACGCGGATTTCCGGACGGGCCCAGAAGCTGGAGCCGGCAGACCAGGCCTGAGCCAGGGTCAGCTTGTAAGCGCCATCTTTGTCGGTGGTACCGGAAGTGGACTTGCTCTTGTCCTGGAAGTAGCCGCCTTCGAAGATGGTCTTGTTGAAGTCATCCCACTTGTACATCGGGCGAGCGACGACAGACATGGTTTCGTACTTGTCGTTGCCGTTCCACATCTCGTTGCCTACCCCGTAGACCAGCTGGTGACCCATCTCCCAGGAGTTGCCCATCGGGATGACGCCCCAGTTGATGATACGGTAGCCATCGGCACCGGCTTTGGCTTCGGCACCATACCAGGAACCGTCACCGTAGAAGGCCATGGTCTTGGAGTAGCCTTCGGTACCGTACTGCAGCACGGTCTTGTTGAAGCCACCGAAGATGCCTTGAGTCAGTTCGGCAGTCAGCATGACGCCGTTCTTCATGTTGTCGTTCTTCAGATCTTTCTGGGCGTCGGTCTCATTGACCAGGGCATACATGGCGCCCACTTCCAGAGAGCCGTCCTGCCACAGCGGGATGCCGGCATAACGCACGTCCAGGGTGTTGACGTTCAGATCTTCGTTCTTCTGGTAAACCGGATCACCGTTGCCATCTACACCAGTCTGGGTGTACTGACCGAAGACATCACCCGCGCTGCGGTCGTTGCGTACCCAGGCCAGGGAGAGCTTGCCAGGACCAGCCTGGATGCCTTCGATACCGGCGCCGGCACCGGAGATGTTCCAGTAGTAGAAGTCAGAGATGTGGATGTCGTGACGTTGGTAGAAACGCTTACCGGCCCACAGGGTGGCTTCCGGCGCGAAGCCCAGCAGCCCCTTGGCTTGCACGTTGAACTGACGCAGGGCGAAGTCGGAGTCGCCGTTGCACTGCTTGGCATCGAAGTTACAGACGGTGCCGGTACCTTCCCAATCGTTGGAGCCGTTGGACGCCATGGCGAACATGGAGTCTACGTAGAAAGTCTTGCCATCTTTGTTGAAGACTTCCTGACCCAGCTGGACTTCGCCGTAGGTATCATTTTCGTTACCCAGACGACCAACCTTGTTGACGTTGTATTTGACCATGTCCCCGTCACCGGAAACACCGACACCGGAACGGAAGTAGCCGTGGAAATCAACGGCGAAGGCGGCTTGGGAAGCCAGGGCTGCGGTTACTGCTGCAGCGATCGGGAGCCACTTTGCTTTCATTTTCATTTTCCTTATTCCCGCTGAGAGGAGTGTGATCCTGATATTCAAGTTCTTATCACCGGAAAAACGTTTTGGTGATAACCGAGGTCGATTATAGGTACCCAAATTCCCTGCAAACATGAGCTGATTCACAAAACGATGACAAATCGCACGCCACAGACAGCCACAGCAACAAAATGTCAATAAATTTTCATTTTTTGGCACAAACCACCCGAGATAAGCACAAAAAATAAAAACAACAACCAAAGAAAGCGCTTTCAAATATTAATTCGCGACGAGAGTTAAGTGATAAATCCGTGTCACAGTAGCAAAAACATGACTGAAATCGCTTTCAATGCGGAACTTTTAATTTTTCAATTTGTCGTGGGTGATGATGAATATGGCCAACCGGTTATCATGATTGGCGAGAAAAATAACCGGACGAAAGAGAGGATATATTTGGGGGCTGAGGCGTGACGCCCCAAAAATAAAACACCCCCGTCAGCACACTCACGGAGGTGAATTTATTCTCGGGGAGAAGGGTCTGGCTACAGTCTATTTTCCCAGGTTTTCAACCAGGCCAGCGCCGCCACTTCAGGCTCATCTTCTACCGTCGCATCGATTTCCAGACGCACAACCAGTGGCTCGGCAGCCAGCTCCTGCAACAGAGCATCCAGCGTTCGCCCCGCTCCGCAGAAGTGTTCATAGCTGCTGTCTCCCATGGCGATGAGGGCATAGCGCCATCCCTTCATATAAGGAGCACGATCGGCCAGGGCACTGGCAAAGGGCTGCAAATTGGGCGGTATATCCCCCTGCCCCGTGGTGGCGGTCACGATGAGCAGAAAGCGGGAGGCATCGATGTCGGTCAGCGCCGCGTCATCGAAGATCTGGCAGACATGGCCATTGGCTTGCAGGTGGTCACAGAGGGTCTCGGCCACCAGCATGGCCGAGCCGTAGACGGTGCCGACCAGGATGTCGATCTCGGCCATCAGCGACTCCTCAGGGACAGATATTGGACCCGGCAAGACCGGGATGGGTAGGAAGAGCCCCCCTGAACAGGCGGGGGGCACGCGATTGCGCAGGCGATATCTCGTTGAGCCATAAGTCATTCCTCTGACGTACCTGGGCTACAGCATGCCACAGCCCGGTCAGAGGCAACAGATGGAAAGAGGCTCAGGCGCCGTAGTCTTGCTCGCTGGCAGGCCAGCCCAGACGGGCGAACAGACCCAGCACCTCGGGGCCCAGGGGCGCCTGGATCCGCATCGGCACCTTGAGCACCGGATGCTCGAAGCTCAGACGGTGCGCGATCAGCAGTAGGCGGTCGCACCCGTAATGCTCGCGAAAGAAGCGGTTGTGCCGGCCATCCCCGTAGGTGGTATCACCGACGATGGGGTGGAACAGGTGATCCAGATGGCGGCGCAGCTGGTGCTTGCGCCCCGTCTTGGGAAAGAGGCGGACCAGGCTGTAGCGACTGGTGGGATGCTTCTTGGAGACGGCGAAGGGCAACTCGACCTGATGCAGACGACGAAACGCGGTCACCGCCTCCTGGGCGGGGCGATCCGGGTCGCTGAAGGCATCGGCAATCTTGTCCAGCTGCTCCTTGAGCGGATAGTCGATGAGCCCCTCTTCGGGGGCCCATCCCCGCACCAGTGCCAGGTACTCCTTGTGGACCTTACGGGCAGCAAAGGCCTCGGTCAGGGTGCGGGCCACGGCAGGATCGAGAGCAAACAGCAGCACACCCGAAGTGGGCCTGTCCAGTCGGTGCACGGGGTAGACATGACGACCCCCGATCAGATCCCGGGTCATCTGCATGGCGAAACGGGTCTCGGCCTTGTCGAGCCAACTGCGGTGCACCAGGAGACCGGACGGTTTGTTCACCGCCACCAGCCAGTCATCCTGATAAAGCAGTGTCGGCTGCAAGGCATCCGCTGTCCGGGTCTGCTCGTCCATCATTGTTCGACCACTTTGCCGGAGAGCAGCAGATCGAAACGGGCGATCAGACGAAGCAGGGCCTCGACCTCCGCCAGCTCCTCTTTATAGACCTCACTCGCCATGGGATAGAGGGAGACGCTGGTCGGCAGCGGAGCCTGCAGCAGCACCAGCTGCTCCATGCGCGGGATCAGCACGAACTGCAGCCACTGATCGAAACTCAGGGTATCGACACAAAACGGCAGCTCGCTTGCCAGCGCCTCGCTCCCCGGATGGTCGGCTTGCCAGCGTTCCAGACGTTGCAACTCGGCAGTCAGCTCTCCCAGCAGACCGGCAACCAGCAGATATTGATTCATCTCGCTCACTTCCTCATCGCGGGCCCGGTCTGCGACGGGGCCCCACTCAATACGGCCATCAAAAAGGGGCGCTACTATACACCGACCCCGCAATGGCTGCCATGTTACCGTCACCTTCATCCCCTGCATCACCGCCTCTGGCTATCTGGTGCAGCCCCCTTATAATCGCCCGCATTATCTTCAAGCGGGATCTCTTCATGTCTTCCATCAACACCCTGACCGAGTTTCTGACCCAGGCCGATACCCAGTTCCAGCTGTTCGATCTGGGCCGCCAGGTGCGCCCGCTCCCCAGCGACCTCTTCGTGCGCATCGAGCAGCAGCAGGAGCCCTACCCCTGGCCGTTGCAGCAGCACGCCTGGCTCGGCGTGCACTTCTTCCAGCCGACCGAATCCAGGCACTACCTCTGGTTCCTCAAGTTCGCCCTTGATGAACGCGGCCTGCTCATCTCCAGCGGCCCCAAGCATTTCATGGATCAGGTGGTAGAGACTCTGGGCTACAAGCTCACCGGTGAACTGGACGAAGAGAAGGCCCAGCGTCTGGCGGACAACCCCTACACCTTCCGTCCGGCCGAGGCCAAGATGGCCAGTGTGCACGCCAAGCTGGCCCGCCAGCTGGAACAAGCCCCTTCCGCTTACTACGAGGCCCTCTGCCACTATCTGGCGGCGCCGGGGGAAGAGGGGTGGCAGGCCCTGGGACTGCAAGGGTTTGCAGATCTCGCGGAGCAGCTGCAGGTTGAACGCAACCTGGCACTGGTCTGCAAGGCCTTGCCCGTACTGCCGCAGGCCCCCCTCTACGCCCTGTGCCAGAGCCTGGAGAACGCCCCCCTGCCTCCAGCCCTGCAAGGCGCATTGCTGGAGCGCATCGGCAAGGAGCAGGAGTGCGCCGAGCCTGACCCCGAAACCCTGGCCTATCTGTGCCGGGCACTGGCCTCCTGCCCGGGCAACGGACTGCGCACCAACAAGCTGCTGACCCTGCTGCAAACCCGGCCAAGCCCCTCCCTGCTCCTCGCCATCGCTGGCCGCCTCTGGCCCGATCTGAAACACCCCGAACTGCTCGGCCTGTTTCTGGAGCAGCTCGCCCTGCAACCCACCCAGTTCTTCAACCAGGTATTTGCCGAGCTCGTCACGCTACCGGCATTGCGCAATGATATGCTGGCAAAACTGCGTGACCCCGAACGCAGCGAGGCCCTGGGTCTGGCCATCGGTCGCCTGTTCGCTGCCACCTAGGCCCGACACAACGGCCCTGTTGCCTGAGGTGAACAGGGCCCCACACACATCACAGAAGGAACCCGCTGATGGGAGAAATGCTTGGGATCTTGCTGCTCGGCCTCGTTGGCTGGGCCTTCTGGCAACAGCGCCGCCAGGCGGAGTTGGCTTGGCAATACATGCGCCGCTACTGCCAGCACCACGACCTGCAACTGCTGTCGCTGGCGCGGACACACCGTGCCCTGGGGCACAAGCCCCTGCGCCTGCTCACCTACTACCAGTTCGAGTTCTCCAGCGACGGAGAGAGCCATTATCAGGGGCAGCTCTGCATGCAGGGGCTGCATGTCGCCGGTGTCGAACTGCCACCCCATCGTCTCCCCTCCTAGATTTGAGAGCACGGGGGCTGGCTATACTCTTCCACAGCCCCCTTCCAAGGAGTACCGACATGGAATTGCTCACCCATGACATGGCCGCCCTGTTTGCCCAGCTGGGGCTGGCCAGTGACGACATCAGCCAGCAGCGTTTTATCCGCGACCATCCCATCGATCGCCATACCCAGTTGCCCGACGCGCCGTTCTGGACGCCTTCCCAGGCAGGCTTTCTGCGCGATGCCCTCAGCCACGACGCCGACTGGGCGGAAGCCATCGACCAGCTGGATGTGATGCTGCGCCAGGGGACCTGATCCCCGCACTCCCGGCGGCCAGCGTTGGGTAGACGCGGAGCCGCCAATCCCCTCCCTCTCGCCACCCACGCCCTTCGCTCCGCTTTCCTGATGGACAGGCTTTGATTAAGCTCTGTGCCACTATCCACCCGCAGCAAGACGGCCGTGCAGGAGCCAAGATGTCAGCCCAAGAGATCATCCAGATAGCCAACGAACTCAGTGCCAGGGGGATCACCCCCTCTACCGCCATGGTCAAGGCCCGCCTCAGCCATCCCGTGCCCATGGCCGAGCTGCTCAAGGTGTTGAGCCAGTGGAAGCAGCAACCCCAGCCCGCGTCGACAGCGCCCGCCCCCGCCAGTGCCCCCGAGGCGTCCCCCCTGGCCACGGAAAGCGTCACTCTTCAGCAGCTGAGCGAGCAGCTCGCCCGGCTGGAGCAGAAGGTCGATCGCCTCACCGATCTGCTGCTCAACCAGAAGCCGGATTGACCCATCGCCATGTATATCCTCGAACTCACCTTTGAGTGCTACCGCGATACCTCCCTCGGGGAGGCCGAACGGGCCATCGTCCACTACCTCGACATGCTGCGCTATCAGGGTCAGATCCTGGGGCGGGAGTTTCCCACCAGCATGCACGAAGGCTATTTCGTCAGCCGGGTGGTCTGCCCGGAGCAGGACAGCCTGCACCCTGACAACCAGAGCGAGCTGGTCGCCCTTGCCGAGCAAGGTCTGCACCAGGCGGGCCTGCTCGCCCCCAAACTCCACCTGCAAGGGGCGGATCTGCTCTCGGACAGCACGGACCCGTGCGCAGAGCAGGGGGAGCGTTCCAGCTGGATGCTGCTCTACACCAGCTTCCTGCACAGTTGCTCTCCCCTGCGCTGCGGCGACCACTTCGCTCCCATACCGCTCTATCGGCTGCCCGCCGTCGCCAACGGTGACCACAAGCAGATCATCAAGTGGCAGGAAGATTGGGAAGCCTGCGATCAGTTGCAGATGAACGGCTCCATCGCCGAACACGCCGCCCTGCACGAAATCGGCGAGGTGGGCAGCCGCCTTCATCGCCGGGGCAGCGATCTCGCCAGACGGCTGGAGCTCCTGAGCGGCATCCCCACCTATTACTATCTCTACCGGGTAGGTGGCCTGAGCGCTACCGAAGAGCGGGCTCGCCCCTGCCCTGGCTGTGGTGGCCCATGGGCGCTGGCCGCCCCCCTGCACGAGATCTTCGACTTCAGGTGCGAGCCTTGCAGGCTGGTCTCCAACCTCTCCTGGGACTTCAAGGAGTAGGTGCCCACCGCGCACAATGGCGCATTAAAAAGAGAGGGCCTTGCCAGGTGGCAAGGCCCTCTCTTTTGGGGCATCACTGGGGCAAGGTTTCCAGTCGCGCCAGAAAGGCCGGCAACGAGGAGGCCAGCGTCAGGCGCCGCCCGGAGTCCAGCCACTCCAGCCACACCTGGCCGCTCTCGTTATCGAGGGAGACCAGCGTCATCTCGTTGCGGGTCGTGGCAATGAAGAGTGAAGGGGATCGCTTCAACTTGCGCAGCATCAGCAGGTGGCCGATGAGGTTCTCCTTGAGCAGATCCAGATCGGCATCGTTCCACGGCAGGATGAGTTCGATGCGCAACCCCTTGAAAGAGCAGGATAGAGGGCGGCTGAACCAGTGGCCAAACAGGGCGATGGCGCTGGGATGCAGGGTCAGCTCCAGGGCGTTCGCCATGGCCGTGAAGTCGGCTGCCTGCTCCCGCTGGAACGGACGCCAGGCGACCCGCCCCTCCCTGGGTTCATCCAGCTCGCAAGGAGAGCGCCAGTCGGCCTCCCAGTCACACAGGGGCAGCCCCCGCCTTCCTTCGCCATCGCGCTGCCAGCGTAAAAAGAACTGCTCCAGGGCAGACAGGACTTGATCCGACATCGATATTCCCCACAATAGCGGCCTCTGATGGCCGCAAGTACCTGATCGAAAAATCGGGCCATTGCACCATCAAACCCCTTATCAGACAAGCGTGAGCAAACCAGCATGAGCAAACAAGAGAGATACGCCGGCGCCAGTGTGCTGCAAGGCCTGAGCCTGGGGCAGCAGTCCGCCTACATCAGCCAGTACACCCCGAGTTTGCTGCAGCCCGTGCCACGCAGCCTGAACCGCGACGATCTTGGCCTGAGAGGTGAACTGCCGTTCCAGGGGTGCGACGTCTGGACCCTGTATGAACTCTCCTGGCTCAATGCCAAAGGCAAGCCCGTGGTTGCCATCGGGGAGGCCTTTGTGCCTGCTACCAGCCCGAATCTCATCGAGTCCAAGTCGTTCAAGCTTTACCTGAACTCCTTCAACCAGACCCGCTGCGACTCCCTGGAGGCGGTGCAGGCGCTGCTGGTTCAGGACCTGAGTGGCTGCGCTGGTGCCCCGGTGAGCGTCACCCTCTTCACCCTCGACCAGGCCCCCCACCAGATAGCCCAGCTGCCCGGTGAGTGCATCGACAGCCTGGATATCGAGGTGGACGGCTACGAGTTTGACGAGACCCTGCTGCAAGGGGCCGCCGGTCACGAGATCGTGGAGGAGACCCTGCACAGCCACCTGCTCAAGTCCAACTGCCTGGTGACCAGCCAGCCGGACTGGGGATCCGTGGTGATCCACTATCGCGGCCCGCGTCTCGACCGGGAGAAGCTGTTGCGCTACCTCATTTCGTTCCGCCAGCACAACGAGTTCCACGAGCAGTGCATCGAGCGCATCTTTACCGATCTCAAGCACTTCTGCGCCCCGGAAAAACTGACCGTCCATGCCCGTTACACCCGCCGCGGCGGCCTGGACATCAACCCTTTCCGCAGCGACTGGGAGCCGGTTCCGGCGAACCTGCGCCTCATTCGCCAGTAATCACCGGCGCCGCCATCCTGCGGGCTGCGGCCCGCTGCGCATCACCTCAGTAAACTCTGGACGGGCGGGGGTGGGCTTGGATAACATGCCTGCACCTCCGTGCCGTTCTTAATCCAATGAATCAACTGTTTTTTCTGGCAATGATGATGTCCTCCCTGTCGGCTCCTGATCTGGATCTGGCCAAGGAGCAGTTGTCCATCGACCTGCAGCAGGCCCAGACCCTGGTGCTGACCGATCCCGCCAGATGTGCCCAGATTGCCACCTCCTTCCTCGAACGCACGGCCAACAATCCCAAGCAGATCATCAGCAACCGTCAGGAGTACGGCTATCGCGAGCCGATGCTGAACTACGGTACCGCCACCCAGACCACGGGCGCCTATCTGCTCAAGGGGGAGTGTCTGCAGCAGCTAGGGCAGTTCACCCAGGCACAGGAGTCCTTTGAGCAGGGCATCGCCATGGCCGAGAAAGAGCAGCAGTTCGAGCTGCAGGCCCATGGGCTCTATCTGCTGGTTAGAAGCCGCAACCTGCAACAGCATACCCATGGCGCCGCGTCCCCCCTGCTCGACAAACTCGACAAACTGCTGGCCAATCCCGACCTCAAGGAGAGCCAGTTGCAGGTCTACAGCCGCTTGCTGCGCGTCAACGCCAGCATAGAGGAGCGGCAATTCGATCTCGCCAAACAGCAGCTGGCAGAGACCCGCAAATGGGCGGATCACGCCAAACAGCCTCTGGCCAGGGCCTGGACCAGCGCCGTGGGCGGGGATCTCTATCAGGCTCTGGATCAGCCCCAGCTTGCACTGGGGGAGTACATCGAAGCACAACAGCAAGCCAAGCCCCTGCAGGATCCCCTCTTCCTCGGCCTGCTCTCGAACCAGATGGTCAGCCTCTATCAGGAAGAGCAGGAGCCACAAAAAGCGCTGCAATACGCCAGCGAGGCGGCCAACTATTTTCATGCTCTCGGCAATCCTTCCATGCTGAGCGACGCCCTGATCGTGCTCGCCCGTCTCAACCGGGATCAGGGCGAGATGAACATGGCGCTGGTCTATTTCTTCAATGCCCTCGACCTGCTGGACGAGAGCAGCAACCGTACCCGCATCGCCCATCTCAAGTTCGAGATAGGCAAGACCTACCTGCAGACCGGCAACCTCAACCTGGCGCGAAACTACCTGAACGCCGCACGCCAGTCCCATGAGCTGGGGGATGACAAGGAGTCGCTCATCGACACCCTGCTGTTGCTGGGAGAGCTGCACCTCAAGCAGCAGGAGGCGGGCATCGCCATCCTGCAGTTGGAGAACGCCCTCACCCTGGCCAACCGGATTGGGGACATCCGGCGCCAGTTCGAGATCTTCCGCCTGCTCTCCGTCGCCTATGAGCAGAAGGGTTACCTCCAGCAGGCCCTGGAGAGCTACAAGAATTACCACCAGCGCAGCGAACTGGTTCGCCAGCAACAGCTGGCGCTGGAGCAGGAGGCGGTGCGCGACAACTACGCCCAGGTGGAGCGTGTGCAACAGGTCAAGGAGCTGGAACAGCAACTCGACGTCAGCCAGCACCAGCAGGAGCGATACCTCTGGACCAGCGTCAGCACCGGGCTGCTGCTGGCACTCTTCATCTATCTGTTCTTCACCCTCTGGCTGAAACTGCGGGTCGCGCGCCTTCATGCCAAACAGCTGGGAGAGGCCCTGCTGGTAGAGCCGCGCAGCGGCCTGGCCAACTGGCAGCGACTGATGAGCCGCTGGCCGCGGGAGATGGCAAAGCGCCAGCAAAAATCCGAGCGCTGGTACCTGAGCGAACGCCCCACCAGCGAATTTGACGACAAGCTGCACTACCTGCTGTTCCGGGTTCCCTTCCTGATCAACAGCCTGGAGCAGCACGGCTATCAGGTCAGCCGCGAGATAGAGCAGGCCTTCGGCCGTTACGTCAACGAACTGACCCCGCAGGATGGCCGCATCTACGACCTGCGCGAAGGCCACCTGCTCTATGTGGTGCCCCAGCGCCACGTGGCCCAGTTGCATCAGCTGGCCCAGACCCTGCTCGACACCCTGGCAGCCTTCCCCTGCGAGCACCAGCTGGACAGGCGCATCAGCCTCGGCATCGTCAGCCATCCCTTCCTGCCCAAGGCAGCCATGGCCCTCGATCACCACGGCCTGTTCGATCTCTGCTACCTGGCCCTCTCGGGTGCCATTCAGCTCAGCGAAAAATGCCAGCAGAGCGTCTGGCTTGAGCTGGCCGCCATCGATTGCCAGCAGGCCGCATTTTTTAACGGAGATGTGTGGCAATGCTGCTTGATGGCAATTGACAAGGGACTGGTAAAAGTAAATTCTTCTCATGAAAAGCAATGGGTTAACTGGCTTGCGCTTTCACGGATGAAGGTTGCGGACAATCCTTGACAAAAAGGTACTCAACGGGGTCTTTGATTGGCTTTCTGTTGCTGGACGAAACAAAAACGATAATGACAACAGGGCGACCTGAAGAATGAATGATATGGCTGCCGTAACAGGACAACTGGCAAGACTCAGGGAATCCCTCCAGCAGAAACAGCAGGAGCTTGACGGCATGGCGAGCTTCTCCGATGCCGAACGCACCCGCAGTATCCAGTTCATCGGCAAGTTGATGCAAGCCTGTCGCGGCCACGATCGCGAGCTCGACAACCGGCTCGCCAAGCTCAAGCAGAAACTTGAAGGCAACCCTCCGCTCACCTCCATCGATGCCGATCTGATCGCCATCGAGAAGCTGTTGCAGCAGCACAGCCACACCATGGAAGAGTCCATCAGCCTGACCCGGGCAGCCATCGATCTCGGCAGCAAACAGCTCAAAACCATCAAGGGGTTTCCGGAAGATACCCGCCGCGCCCTCAAGGAGTTTCTCGCCAGCCCGGAGAGTTACGGCATCGGCGATCACCAGAAGAAGGTGATCCGGCTGCTGGAGTTCTACCAGCAGGCGATCAAGATCCAGCTGCTGCCGCGCAAGCCGCTGATCCCCCCTTCGGCGGAGATCCCCACCGAGCTCTCCAGCCCGGCCCCTACCGACTCCTTTGACATCAAGGCACATGCCCAGATTTCAGACGAGTTGCAGCGTCTCATCACCGAGCTCGACTTTGCCGGCGCCGTGGGCGAGAGCCTCGCAGACATCCGCCGCCAGTTGCTCGGGGGCATCACCCCTGCCCTGCTGGCCGAAGTCTGCCTGCAGATCATCGAACTCATCATCGAGGGTACCCGGGAAGAGCGCAAAGCCTCCCAGGCGTTTCTCAGTACCCTGAACGAGAGTCTCTCCTCGGTCCATTACAGCTTTACCGAATCCCTGGATGAAGGGCGGGCGCTGCAAAATGCCGCCCATCTCAGCGGACAGGCGCTGGAGCGGGAACTCGCCGCCATCGATCGCGCCATGGCAGCCCATGACTCGCCACAGATACTCAGGGGCGCCATTTCTGGGCATCTGGACACCATCCGCCGGCTGCAGCAGGAGCGGGAGGAGATGGCCAACCGCGAGCGCCACCTGCTCACCCACCTCTCCAACATGGAAGCCAAGCTCAGGTTGATGAAGGACGAGACCGCCGAGTACAAGAAGCGGCTCAGCATCCAGAAACACAAGCTCTTCCTCGACAGCCTGACCCAGGTACACAACCGGGCGGCCCTGGACGAGCGGCTCGAGCTCGAATACAAACGCTGGCTACGCTATGGCACCCCCCTGTGCCTGGCCATCATCGACATCGACCACTTCAAGCACATCAATGACAATTACGGCCACATGGCCGGCGACAAGGCATTGAAGGTGGTTGCCAAGGCCCTGCAGAACGCCTTGCGCGACACCGACTTCATCGCCCGCTTTGGCGGTGAGGAGTTCGTGGTCCTGCTGCCGAACATCAATCCGGACAAGTACCAGAAGCCGCTGGAGAACCTGCGTCAGACCATCAAGAGCATCCCGTTCCGCTTTCGCGATGCCAGGGTCGAGATCACCATCTCCATCGGTGCCACCCTGTTTCGGACCGGCGACCATACCACGGATGCGTTCGAGCGCGCCGACAAGGCGCTTTACAGTTCCAAGCACTCCGGCCGGGATCAGGTCAATCTCGCCTGAATCCGCTTTGAGGGGCGGCTAAAAAAGCGGCAAACGCACAGTCCCCCTATTCCCCTGCCCACCCCCTTGCCTCTACTATCGAACCCGAGGGATGCCAAAGCATCCCGTTTTCTCCCCAGGGAAAGCACAACGATAACAAGCGAGTGAAAGGGGAAATTATGATTACACACATCAATCCCGTGGGCAGCATGGACCTGCTGTCCCAGCTCGAGGTGGATCGCCTCAAGCAGACGGCCTCCAGCGATATCTATCAACTGTTTCGCAACTGCTCGCTGGCGGTCCTCAACTCCGGCAGCCATACCGACAGTTCCAAAGAGATACTGGAACGTTTCAAATCCTTCGATATTCACGTGATCCGGCGCGAGCGCGGGGTCAAGCTCGAGCTGTTCAACGCCCCCGAGCACGCCTTCGTCGACGGCGAGATCATCCGCGGCATCCAGGAGCACCTGTTCTCCGTGCTGCGGGACATTCTCTATGTGTCGACCCAGCTCGAGTCCAATCGTCTGGTCAACCTGACCAGCTCCACCCATATCTCCAATGTGGTGTTCGCCATCCTGCGCAACGCCAAGGCGATCCTGCCCGGCGCCGATCCCAACCTGGTGGTCTGCTGGGGCGGCCACTCCATCAACGAGGTGGAATACCAGTACACCCGGGCGGTGGGTAGCGAGCTGGGTCTGCGCGAGCTCAACATCTGTACCGGCTGCGGTCCGGGTGCCATGGAGGGCCCCATGAAGGGGGCCGCCGTCGGCCACGCCAAGCAGCGGGTGCGCAACGGCCGTTACATCGGTCTCACCGAGCCTTCCATCATCGCCGCCGAACCGCCGAACCCCATCGTCAACGAGCTGGTGATCCTGCCGGACATCGAGAAGCGGCTGGAAGCCTTCGTGCGTCTGGGTCACGGCATCATCATCTTCCCGGGCGGGGTCGGCACTGCCGAGGAGCTGCTCTACCTGCTCGGCATCATGATGCACCCGGCCAACGATCGCCAACCCATCCCCATCGTGCTGACCGGCCCGAAAGAGAGCGCCGACTACTTCCGCGCCATCGACGACTTCGTCAAGGCGACCCTGGGGGAAGCCGCCACCAGTCTCTACCGGATCATCATCGGCGATGCGCCCGAGGTGGCCCGCGTGATGAAGGAGGCGATGCCGAAGATCCGCGAATACCGCAAGTCGGTGGGAGATGCCTACTCCTTCAACTGGTCCCTGCGGATCGAGCCCGAGTTCCAGCTGCCGTTCGAGCCGGATCACGCCAGCATGGCCAGCCTGGATCTGCATCGCAACCAGCCACCCCAGCTGCTGGCAGCCAACCTGCGCCGCGCCTTCTCAGGCATCGTCGCAGGCAACGTCAAGGAAGGGGGCATCAGGGCCATCGAGAAGAAGGGTCCCTTCAAGCTGCACGGCGACAAGGAGCTGATGCACCTGATGGACAGATTGCTGGAAAGCTTCGTCAAGCAGCAGCGCATGAAGCTGCCGGGCAGCCAGTACGTTCCCTGCTACGAGATAGTCAAATAGTCGGGACATCACAATGCACCGCACCGGAGGGGCCCATGGGCCCCTCTTTTATTGACTGGTCTTCTACGGGGTTAGCAGGAGACGCCACCATTGTTACAATGGCAATCCCCGACGCCCGGAGTGCCCCATGCCACACCTGCTCATCATCGATGCCCTCAACCTCATCCGCCGACTGCACGCGGTGCAGAGCCAGCAGGGACTGACCCCGGCTCAGGCCCTGCTCGCCACCCGTGCCAACCTCATCAACACCTGCAAGAAGCTCCTGGCGGCCAGCAAGCCGACCCACGCCATCGCGGTCTTTGACGGTGAGGTCCACAGCTGGCGCAAGACGCTCTATCCCCCCTACAAGGAGGGCCGCACCCCCATGCCGGATGAGCTGAGAGAAGGGCTTGCCGACCTGCAGGACGCCTTCTGGGAGTGCGGTGTGGATGCCCTGCTCTCCCAGACCGACGAGGCGGACGATCTCATCGCCACCCTGGCAAGCGGCATTGCCCAGCACGGCGCCAGCGCCACCATCATCTCCACCGACAAGGGGTTCTGCCAGCTCATCTGCCCGCAGATCCGGGTGCGGGATTACTTCAACAAACGCTGGCTGGATGCCGCCTTCGTCCAGCAGCAGTACGGCGTTACACCGACCCAGCTTGTGGACTTCTGGGCCCTGACCGGTATCAGCGGCTCCAACATCAAGGGGGTGCCCGGCATTGGCCCCAAGACCGCCACCCAGTTGCTGCAGCAATACGGGGACCTGGCTGCCATGCTGGAGGCCTGTGAGCGGGAGGAGGCCACCAGACCCCTGCTCAAGCTGCGCCAGCACCGGGAAGAGGCCCTGCTGGCCCAACGCCTGGTCCGGCTGCAGCACGATATCCCGCTCGGGTTCAACCTGCGGGAGATCCGCTACCCTCCCATCCCTGATGCCGGGGCGTGATCCCCAGCACACCATTTCCCAAGACAGGCCGTACCTGTTGACATAAATGGGTAAAATGTAAAGAAACATGGAGAATGTGGTGCAAAAATGGTATAAAGCCGACGAATCCTCCCCCTCTGTTCCCTAGAAGTGGATACGCCTCATGTCAAAAAGAAAGATTACCGTCATCCCGGGCGACGGCATCGGCCCCAGCATCATCGAATCCGCCATCCAGATCCTGACCCACGCGGGTTGTGACTTCGACTACGAATACGCAGACGCCGGTCTGGTAGCCCTGGAAAAACATGGCGAGCTGCTGCCCCAGGCCACCCTCGACCTGATCGAGAAGAACAAGGTCAGCCTGAAAGGCCCGCTCACCACTCCGGTCGGCGGTGGCTTCACCTCCATCAACGTCTCCCTGCGCAAGAAGTTCAATCTCTACGCCAACGTGCGCCCCGTCCTCTCCTTCAAGGGCACCAAGAGCCGTTACGACAACATCGACATCATCACGGTGCGCGAGAACACCGAAGGCATGTACTCCGGTGCCGGCCAGAAGCGCAGCGATGACAACCAGAGCGCCGAGGCGATGAGCATCATCACCCGGGAAGGGGCCGAGCGCATCGTCACCTTCGCCTTCGAGCTGGCGCGCCAGGAAGGACGCAAGAAGGTCACCATCATCCACAAGGCCAACATCCTCAAGTCCACCTCCGGCCTGTTCCTGGAAGTGGCCCGTCAGGTCGCGGCCCGCTACCCGGACATCCAGAACGAGGAGATGATCGTCGACGCCGCCTGCATGAACCTGGTGATGTACCCGGAGCGCTTCGATGTGATGGTCACCACCAACCTGTTCGGCGACATTCTCTCGGATCTCTGTGCCGGTCTGGTGGGGGGGCTGGGCATGGCGCCAGGCGCCAACATCGGTGAAGGGGCCGCCATCTTCGAAGCGGTACACGGCTCTGCGCCGGACATCGCCGGCAAGAACATCGCCAACCCCACCTCGGTGATCCTCGCCTCCATCCAGATGCTGGAGTATCTCGGCATGCAGGACAAGGCGGAGCGCATTCGCGAGGCCGTGCGGACGACCATCGAGTCCGGCGATCGGGTGACCCGTGACCTGGGGGGCACAGCGTCCACCAGCGAATTCACCCAGGCCATCATCGACCGTCTATAAATAGAATCCAACCATATGATTTTAAAAGGGAGCTTCGGCTCCCTTTGTTTTATGCCAACGCCTCCCTACCTCCCTCGCCAGATGAATACTATGTTGATATGAGGGATAAGGAGATCCACCATGCGTGCTACTTTCATCTTGCTGATTGTCAGCAGCAGTGCCACGGCATTAGACAGGCCAGTCGACAATGCCTGGTTGACGCCGCCTCCCCAGCACGAGGCGCCAGCCAAGCAGACCTGGCAATCCACCCTGGATACCAACGATCTGCTCAAACAGCCCAAGCCGCTCTCCCTGGGGGTGGATATCACCACCGACAGCAACGGTAATCGGCAGATCACCCCCTATCAGAAACTGAACCTCACGGCAGAGAAGAGCGTCAGCCTCTCCTTCGAAAAGCAAAAGCCCAGGATCAAGTTCAACGCTGGCGGCATCAACACCTCGGTCAAGCTTCGCGGGGATGGCGTCAAGATGCAGTTCAACCCCAGTGACAAGACCATTCCCCTGCAAATTGAGCTGAAGATCACCGACGACGAGTCCATGATGCGTCTGGACTACCGCTTCTGATGGCCCAGACACAAAAAAACCGGACGTCACCGTCCGGTTTTTTCATGCCCTGTTCCCGATGCTGCTTCAAGACTTGGGAGACAACTTGGAGACCCAGAACTTGTTGTAGACGTGCACCGTGATCTCTTCGCGATCGTGATAGAGCTGTTTGGCCTGAATGATGAAGCCGCTGTCGATCTCGGCCAGCAGTCCGCGCAACACCTCGATGTTGTGCACCGCCTCGGCGTAGCGCTTCTTCATCGGCAGCTTGAGGTTGAACATGGCTTCCTGACAGTCGTTCTCCCTGAACCAGTCGGCCACCATGTGGGTCACTCGCGCCGGTTTGTCCACCATGTCGCACACCAGCCAGTAGGTATTCTTCTTGCTCGGCCGCCACACGAAACCATCGTCACGGATGTGCTTCACCTGACCTGTGTCCATCAGGGATTGGGCCATCATGCCGTTGTCCACCGCCGTCACCATCATGCCGCGACGCACCAGCTGATAGGTCCAGCCACCCGGGCAGGCACCAAGATCCACGGCCTTCAGGCCGGAGCACAGGCGTAAGTCCCACTCTTCCTTCGGCACGAAGACGTAGAACGCCTCTTCCAGCTTGAGGCTGGAGCGGCTCGGGGCATCGGCCGGGAATCGCAGGCGCGGGATCCCCATGTGGAAGGCAGAGTTGTTGAAGGAGTAGGAGTACCCCAGCATCAGGTGGTCGTTGGCCAGGAAGAAGGCGTGGAACACGGGACGGTTCGGGGTCTCCTTCTTGGTCAGGATCTCGTTGCTGCGCAGCGCCTGGCGAAGCGGCACGGTGAACTTGCGGCAGAAGGCGGAGAGCTCCTTCGCCTCGTTGGTGTCGGCCGTCTCCACCCGCAGATCCCCGCAAATGGCGTAGCCACTCGCCGCCTCCAGGATGGGAGAGACCCGATCGCTTATTTCCAGATCTTTCAGCTCGTGGGTCACCACCAGCATCTGGCGAATGAAGATGAGCTCGCGGAACGGCAGCTTGCGCGCCAGCAGATCGGCCTGCTCCTCGTCATACAACTCGAAGATCACATAGCCGCTGTCGTCCTTGACCCGGGCAAAGCCGTAGCACTGCATGTTGCCGGCACGCTCGGTGATCTCTGCCGCCGCCTCTTTCTCAAAACCCGGGCGGCAATAAAGCAGCAGATTATTCATTCTTTCCTCCAAGACGACAGCCGACCCACATCAGAGCCGCCCATCCCAACATAAAACAGAGGCCACCGGCCGGGGTGATGAGCCCCAGCCCCTTGCTGCCAAGCAGCACCATGGCGTAAATACTGCCGGAGAATCCCAGGATCCCCAGCACAAAGACGGCGCCCGCGAAGGTGATCACCTTGCCGCGCACGCCGCACAACCCCAGCACCAGCAGGGCCAGGGCGTGGAAAAACTGGTATTGCACGGCGGTGTTGAACGCCGCCAGCAACGAAGGGGCGATGCCGGTCGCCGCCAGCCCATGAGCGCCGTAGGCCCCGAGCATGGTGGCCGTCAGACCGAAGAAACCTGCCAGCACCAGCCAATGTCGTTGGATCTGCATCTTCTCTCCTTGCACGCTTCTTCTCTCGACCCGCTCGAGATGGTCAGGAGCGGCCCAACGCCGCGATAAAACCCTTGATCCGCTCCGCACCCAGGCGCAGGTTCTCCTGCTCACTCATGCCGCTCGCCTTTCTCGGTTTGAAACCATGATCCCCGTCGGTCAGCCAGTGGACCGATACGGCGGGTGAGAAGGGGAAATCGGCCAGCTCGGCGCGGGAACCGAAGGTATCGCGCTCCCCCTGCAGCAGCAGCGTGGGCGTCGTGATCTGCTTGAGCACCTCGCCCCGCCATGCGTCGGGCTTGGCCGGGGGGTGGAAAGGATACCCGAGAACGATCAATCCTGCAGCATTCATCTTGTCGCCCCCCTCGCAAAATAGCTCGGCCGCCATCCTTCCCCCCATGGACTTGCCCGCCAGAAACAGCCGGGGATGGGCAAACTGGCGCACCATCTCGCGCCAGTGCGCCAGCAGCACGGGTTGTCTGTCCGGCGGCCTGCGTTTGCCGTCCTGAGCCCGTTTGGTCATGTAGGGGAAGTTGAAGCGCACCACCTCGATCTCCGGCCCCGCCAGCAGTCGCGACAACTCGGCCAGGAAGCTGTGCTCCATGCCCGCCCCCGCGCCGTGGGCCAGCAGAATGCGAACGGGGGCGTCACTCGCCCCCTCTCTTGTCAGGTCAGTCACCAGGTCAACTCCTCAGGCATCGGCAAGGCGGGCACGCCTGCGGGCCTCTTCCTGCTCGACCAGTTCCAGCATCCAGTCGCGAAAAGCCACTATCTTGCCCTGATCGGACTGCTGCTCCTGACACACCAGATAGAAAGCGTTCTTGCTCACCAGCACCTGCTCGAACGGGCAGATGAGACGCCCCGCCTCGATCTCCGGCTGGGCCAGCACGCTGTGGCCGAGCGCCACCCCCTGACCGTGGATCGCCGCCTGGATCACCATGGTGGAGTGGCTGAAGATGGGCCCCTGATTGACATTGGGCGCGTCGATATCGAGCTGGCGGAACCAGGCCTTCCAGTCGCGCCGGGAGGTGTCGTGCAGCAGGGTGTGACGGGTCAGATCGTCCGGGGTGCGCAGGGGCTTGGGGCCGGTCAGCAGCAGGGGGGAGCAGACCGGGATCAGGTACTCGGTGTGCAGCTTGTCCGAGCGCAGCCCCGGCCAGTTGCCGCGGCCGTAGTAGATGGCCACGTCCACGTCGTCGGTGAGGGAGCCCTCGTCCATGTCCACCGCCTTGATCCGCACATCGATGTCCGGGTGGCGTTCGCTGAACTTGACCAGGCGGGGCACCAGCCACTGGATGGCGAAGCTCGGCTGCAGGGAGACGGTGAGCGCCCCCTTGGCGCTGCGGGCCAGCAGCTTGTCAGTCGCCTCGGAGATGGAGGCAAAGATGTCCTTGATATCGAGGAAGTAGCTCTGCCCCTCCTCGGTCAGTAGCAGGGAGCGATTCTTGCGGCGAAACAGCTTGATGCCGAGATACTCCTCCAGCGCCTTGATCTGGTGGCTGATGGCTGCCTGGGTCACGAACAGCTCTTCTGCTGCGCGGGTAAAGCTCAAGTGACGAGCCGCGGCTTCAAACGCTTTCAGTGCATTGAGCGGAGGTAAACGACGAGACATGGAATCGGCCGACGATGAATTTTTCTAATGGGGCGCATTATAAATTGTCGGTTGCGGGTCGACCAGTGAATAAACATAATTCGCCACGCAATTCGTTGTCATATGGCTCACACCTTCTCTTCCATGTTGGTTTACATGTGGTTTTTGTGAGTGAGTCGACAGTGATTGTGGTGTTGTGTTTCTTCCTCTGCGGGAAGAAGGGCTAAATCAGGTCGATTTAACCCAGTCTGTCATCTGAATGTGTTTGGCGCCTCCGGTTGGATGGCGCCTTTTTTCTTATCCTCCCCTACACCCGGAACTGGCCCACCAGTTGCTGCTGCTTGTCCGCCAGTTGCGACAGCTCGCGCCCGTTGTCAGCGGAGGTCGCCGCTTCCGCCCGAATGGTATGGCTCACATCGCGAATGTTGCTGACGTTGCGATTGATCTCGTCCGCCACGCCGCTCTGCTCCTGCGCGGCCCTCGCGATCTGCTCATTCATCTGGTGGATGGTGCCGACAGCCTGGATGATCTGCTCCAGCACGCTGACCGACTGCTCCACCTTGGTGAGGGTCAGATCCGCCTGGTGATGACCGGTCAGGATCGCCTTCACCACCGCCTCCGTCCCCGACTGCAACTGGCCGATGAGGTTCTGGATCTCGACGATGGCGTTCTGGGTTCGGCCCGCCAGGTTGCGCACCTCGTCGGCGACCACCGCAAAACCGCGCCCCTGCTCACCGGCTCGGGCCGCCTCGATGGCCGCGTTCAGGGCAAGCAGGTTGGTCTGCTCGGCAATCCCCTGGATCACCACCAGGATGTCGTTGATGTTGTCGCTGTTGGCGGAGAGGTGTTCCACCACTGGTTTGGCGTCGCTTATCACCGTCATCAGTCTGGACATGGCCTCCTGGGTCTGCGCCACCACGGACTTTCCCTCCTGAGCCGCCGTGTCGGCCTCATCGGCCGCCGCCACCGCCGCATTGGCATTGCCGGCGACCTGCAGGGCGGTAGCGCTCAACTCTTCAAACGCGGTCGCCACCAGATCCACCTCCTGATACTGGGACTGCATGCCGGCGCTGGTACGGGCTGCCCCTTGCGCCGCCAGGGCCGCACTGGCCCGAGTGCCCGCAACGGTGTCGATCACCTGGCTGATGGTGGATTGCAGTTTGTCCAGGAAGTTGTTGAACCACTTGGCCAGCTCGCCTATCTCGTCATCCCTGCGCAGATCGATGCGCTGGGTGAGATCCCCCTCCCCGCTGGCGATGTCCTTGAGGCGTGCCACCACGGCACGGATGGGCGCCACGATGCGCTGGGCCATCAGCCAGATGCAGAGCAGGGCGAGCGCCGAAATCCCGCCACCTATCGTGAGCTGGGTGGCCACGATGCGCTGGGCCTGATCCTCAAGCTCCCCTTGCAGTTGCAGGGCCGAGGCGAGCACCACGGCGCGGGGCAGCTCGATATAGGTGCCCCACTTGCGATCCGTACCGCGCATGCTGACCGGCACGAAGGTCTGCAACAGTGCGCCATCCGGGCTCCAGCGCGTCACCACATCTCCCTTGGTCAGCCACCCCTTGAGATCCTGCGCCAGCCCTTGCTGCTCCAGCAGATTGCCAAGGGCGACGGGGAACCCTTCCACGCCGGCCACCCGCCCTTCACTGCTGAGCAGAAGCATCTTGCCCTGCCCCTTGTAGAGGGTCCGGCCCATCTCTTCCACCAGGCTCTGCAGGGTCCCCAGGGAGATGTCGACCCCCACCATGCCAAGCAGGGAGCCCTGGTCCAGCAGCGGCACGGTTACCGAGGTCATCAACACCTGCTGGGTCCCCACCTCGTCCACATAGGGTTCGAGCAGACAGAGCGCCTTGCTGCGGATGCTGCAACTGTACCAGTCGTTCTCAAGGCCGCCGTGTCCGGAGGGCTTGTCGTTGGCCAGTATCGCCTCGTCCATCACCTCCAGGGTCACCTTGCCATCGACCCTGGCCCAATAGCTGGAGAAACGCCCCTTGTCGTTGGCCCCGAGCGCCGTCGACCCCTGATAGTTGTCATCCTCCCCGTCGAGCTGGTTGGGTTCGAATACCGCATAGACACCGAGCAGGTTCGCTGACGACTCCGCCGCATCCTGCAACTGCTGGTTGACGGCATTGCGCAGCGCCTCGGAGTGAACGAAGTTGTCGGCCGCGTTCTTGCGCTGGAACAAGATACCCTCGGCAAGCAGGGTCGCCCTGAAGTAAGCCTCATCGAGGTAGCTGGTCACCCGGGCTGCCTGGGTCGCTCCCATGGCCTGCATCCAGTTTTCTGCCGCGTGCTGCCCCTCCAGGGTGGTGGAGGTGAGCACCTGCTCCTGCATGCGGGCCGCGTTGAAAAGAGAAGAAGCCACCAGCGCGACGGCACTGGCCAGCAGACAGCAACCGGCGATCAGGGTGATCCGTCCCTGAACAGAAAGAGAACTCATGCCACTATTTCCTAACGTCTACAGATGTGAACACTGTATCGGTTTTGGATACAAAAACTTAACTAAATCAGCAGAAATCCAGGCTTAATTGATTGATTTCACCCGCTCCGGGCAAACCAACGACCAGACCGAGCAGGCGAATGGGCTTTCCTTGAGCCCGTTGCAGTCCCTCGTGCAGCAGATCGTGGAAGCGGGCCGCCTGATAACTCCCCTTGCGATAAACGGTGGTCTGGTGAAAATCGGCAAACTTCAGCTTGATCCCCTGCCCCATCAGCATCTCCGCAGGGCAGGCCTTGGCAAAACGCTGCTCCAGCTCGGGAATGAGCCGGCTAAGCACCTGCCAGCAGGCGTCCTCGTCCAGCACGTCGCTGGCGAGCGTCGTCTCCACACCGATGCTCTTGCGCACCCGCCTGGCCTGCACCGGCTGATCGTCATGCCCCCAGATGCGGCCGGCCAGCATCTCCCCGAGCTTGCCGAAACGGGCGATCAGCTCCTCGTTGCCGAGCTGGCGGGCATCTTCGCACGAATACAGCCCGAGGGACTCCAGCCGCTCTGCCGTCTTGCGGCCGATGCCGGGCAACTTGCCAAGAGGGAGCTGACGCACGAACTCGTCCACCTCCTGGGGGCGGATGACGAACAGGCCGTCAGGCTTGCGCTGCTCCGAGGCGAGCTTGGCCAGAAACTTGTTCCGCGCCACACCGGCCGAGGCAGTCAACCCAAGCTCGGCGCTGATGGCGGCGCGGATCTCCGCCGCCATCATGGTGGCGCTGCCACCGCAGCGGGGACTCTGGGTCACGTCGAGATAGGCTTCATCGAGGGAGAGCGGCTCCACCTGCTCGGTGTAGCGCAGGAAGATGGCGCGCAACTGGCGCGAAGTTTCTTTGTAGACGGCCATCCGCCCGGGGATCAGCACCAATGGCGGACAAAGCTTTCTGGCCAGGGCGCTCGGCATGGCGGAGCGCACCCCGAAGCGGCGCGCCACGTAGTTGCAGGTGGAGATGACCCCGCGTCGGTCGGCGGCGCCACCAATGGCGAGCGGCACCTCCCTGAGGGCCGGGTTGTCCCGCATCTCCACCGCGGCGAAGAAGCAGTCCATGTCGATGTGAATGATCTTGCGCATGGCCGTGTCTGTTGCTATGTCGACAGCCTCCCGAACAGATCATAGGGATAGACCCTGGGCATCCGGCGAGGAGACATGTCGAACGCCAAAAATACTGTATGGATAACCAGTTGGACGTTCCATGCTACCCCAAGCCTGTCATTTCTGCCAGTCTGCGCGCGGGCGCGGCGGCATAGACTCTCAAGGCCACATCCACACGAGACTCAAGGAGGAGAAGCATGAGCATCATCCGGGCGGGGCTCTGCCTGCTGCTGTTGCCGCTAGCGACCATGGCCAAGGATCACCCGACAGCCGAATGCAGCTGGCTGTACAAGCGCATCGAGATACTGGAAACCGCCATCAGGCAGGGAGATGAACTGGGCACCAGGGAAGAGCTGGCAAAGCGAAAGAAAGAGTTCAAGGCAAAGGCATGCAGCCAATATGACTACTGACCCCATGCCACATATAAAAACGAGCCGACCCAGGGGTCGGCTCGTTTCGTTGCAAGGCTGCCTTCAGAGCGATATCCACCGTTAGATGATGCGGTTGTCCACCAGCATCTTGCGACGGGCCTCTTCTTTGGCCATCTTCTTCTTGCGGTTGTCACAAGGCTCGGGGCAGTCGCACTCCTTCTCGATCCCGATGGAACCCAGGCCGCCACAGGAGCCGGAGATGGACTTGCGCTGGAAAATGTAGCCGATGGCCATGGCCACCACGACCATCAGAAACACCCCGAAGGTGATCAGAAAGATCTGCATGTAGTTACCCCTTACTTCTTGACCAGATATGGTTTGAAGGCATCCGAATAGGCCTCTTCGAACCCGTCATCCGTCTTGGTGATGGTGAAGATGGCCAGCCCCCGTTCCTTGGCATAGGCCAGGCTCTTCTCCGGCCCCATGACCATGAACACGGTCGCCAACCCGTCTGCAGTCATGCAGGAGGGGTGGATGACGGTCACCGACACCAGGCGGTGCTGGATGGGCTTGCCCGTCAGCGGATCCATGGTGTGGGAGAAGCGCTTGCCGTCCAGCTCGTAATAGTTGCGGTACTCGCCCGAGGTGGCCACCCCGTTGTCACCGGGCAGGATCACCTCCTGTACGGAACCGGCATTGACGGTCGGCTTCTCGATGGCGACACGCCAGGGATGCCCCTTGCCGTTGACACCATTGATGCGCAGCTCGCCGCCGATCTCCACCAGATAGTTGCGCGCCCCCTGGGACTCCAGGTACTCGGCCACCTTGTCCACGCCAAACCCCTTGGCAATGGCGGAGAGATCCACGTAGAGGTCCGGGATGTCCTTTTGCAGGGTATCGGCATCGGCAGAGGTTATCACATGCAGATTGCCAAGGCCCGTCTTCTGCCGGGTCTGGGCGATCAGCTCGTCGGACGGCACCTTGGTCGGTCTGGCATCCGGCCCAAAGCCCCACAGATTGACCAGAGGACCGACGGTGACATCCAGCGCCCCGCGGCTCTCGCGGCCAATGTGAATGGCCTCGGTCACCACCCGCGCGGTATCGCGGGAAACCACCACAGGGGTATTGCTCTTGTGCTGGTTGAAGCGTGACAGCTCGGAATCCGGGCGATAGGTCGACATCTGATCGTTGACCCGCTCCAGCAAGACGTCGACCTCGGCTTGCAGCCTGGCGGCATCCTGAACAGCGCTATCTGCCACCTTGATGGAGTAGTAGGTACCCATGGTGCTGCCGGTGATGTGGATCTCCGGCTTCGATTGGACCGTTTCCTGACCGCACCCAGTCAAGAAAAAGGCTAGCCCGAAGGCTAGCCAGGTCTTTACAACGCTGCGCATGGATTAACCACCGAAGTCATCCAGCAGGATGTTCTCGTCTTCAACACCGAGGTTTTTCAGCATGTTGATGACGGCGGCGTTCATCACGGGAGGCCCGCACATGTAGAACTCGCAATCCTCAGGCGCCTCGTGGTTCTTGAGGTAGTTCTCGAACAACACGTTGTGGATGAAGCCGGTGTAGCCATCCCAGTTGTCTTCCGGTTGCGGATCGGACAGGGCGACGTGCCACTGGAAGTTGTCGTTCTCGGCCTGCAGCATGTCGAAGTCTTCGACATAGAACATCTCGCGCTTGGAACGGGCACCGTACCAGAAGCTCATCTTGCGCTTGGTCTTCAGACGGCGCAGCTGGTCGAAGATGTGGGAGCGCATCGGCGCCATACCCGCACCACCACCGACGAACACCATTTCGGCGTCGGTGTCCTTGGCAAAGAACTCGCCGAACGGACCGGAGATGGTCACCTTGTCACCGGCCTTCAGGCTGAAGATGTAGGAAGACATCTGGCCGGGAGGGGCAGTCCAGTTGCTGGGCGGCGGGGTTGCGATCCGCACGTTCAGCATGATGATGCCGAACTCTTCCGGATAGTTCGCCATGGAGTAGGCACGGATGATCGGCTCGTTGACCTTGGACTCCAGCTCGAAGATCTTGAAGCGATCCCAGTCGCCACGATACTCCTCGGGAATATCGAAGTTCTTGTACTGCACGTGGTGGGCAGGCGCTTCGATCTGGATATAACCACCGGCGCGGAACGGCACGCTCTCACCATCCGGGATCTGCAGCTTGAGCTCCTTGATGAAGGTGGCCTTGTTGTCATTGGAGATGACGGTACAGTCCCACTTCTTCACGCCGAAGATCTCTTCCGGCAGCTCGATGTCCATGTCGGAGCGGACGGTGACCTGGCAGGCCAGACGCTCGCCATGACGGGCTTCGCCCTTGCTGATGTGATCCAGCTCGGTCGGCAGGATGTCGCCGCCGCCGGATTTCACACGCACCTTGCACTGACCACAGGAGCCGCCGCCGCCACAGGCGGAGGAGACGAAGATACCACTGCCGGCGAGCACGCCAAGCAGCTTGCCACCCGCCGGGCTGGTCACAGCCTTGGCCGGGTCGCCGTTGATGCTGATTGTCACGTCACCGGCGGTCACCAGCTTGGACTTGGCGAACAGAATGACTGCCACCAAGGCCAGCAGGATCACGGTGAACATGACCACACCCAGAATAATTTCCATCTATATTTCCTTTCCGATTACAGGGAAATACCAGAGAAGGACATGAAGCCCAGCGCCATCAGACCCGCGGTGATGAAGGTGATGCCAAGGCCACGCAGGCCTTCCGGAACATCGGAATATTTCATCTTCTCGCGGATCCCTGCCATCGCGACGATGGCCAGCATCCAGCCTGCACCCGAACCCACGCCATAGACCACGGACTCAACGAAGTTGTAGTCACGCTGCACCATGAAGGAGACGCCGCCGAAGATGGCGCAGTTCACGGTGATGAGCGGCAGGAAGATACCGAGGGCGTTGTAGAGGGCCGGGAAGTACTTGTCCAGGGCCATCTCCAGGATCTGTACCAGGGCCGCGATCACCCCGATGAAGGTGATGAAGCTCAGGAAACTCAGATCCAGACCGGATACCAGGGCACCGTCTTTAAGCACGTAGTTGTAGATCAGGTTGTTGGCCGGGACGGCAACGGTCTGAACCACGATAACGGCAATCCCCAGGCCCATGGCGGTCTTGACCTTCTTGGACACCGCCAGGAAGGTACACATCCCCAAGAAGAAGGAGAGCGCCAGGTTCTCGATGAAGATCGAGCGAATCAACAGACTGATATAGTGTTCCATACCTTAATCCTTCGCCTCCACCTGCTTGGGATCCTTGGTGCGCACGCCCCAGATGATCAGACCAATGATGAAGAACGCACTCGGCGGCAGCAGCAGCAGGCCGTTGGGCACATACCAGCCACCATTGTTCACCAGCGGCAGCAGCTCGATGCCGAACCAGGTGCCGGAACCCAGGATCTCGCGCACGGTGGCCACGGTCAGCAGCACGGCGCCATAACCCAGACCGTTGCCGATACCGTCCAGGAAGGAGGGCAGCGGGGCACTCTTCATGGCGTAGGCTTCGGCACGACCCATCACGATACAGTTGGTGATGATGAGGCCGACGAACACCGACAGTTGCTTGGAGATGTCATAGGCATACGCCTTGAGCACCTGGTCAACCACGATAACCAGCGAGGCAATCACCGCCATCTGGGCGATGATCCGCACGCTGTTCGGGATCTGGTTGCGGATCAGGGAGATGAACAGGTTGGAGAAGGCGGTGACCGCGGTAACGGCCAGCGTCATCACGAACGCCGTCTTCATCTGGCTGGTAACGGCCAGCGCGGAACAGACACCCAGCACCTGCAGTGCGATGGGGTTGTTGCCGAGCACAGGCGTCAACAGCAACTTTTTCATTTCGCTCTTGTCAGCCATTGTTGATTTCTCCTGCACGTACCTTGGCCAGGAAGGGACCGAAGCCCTTGGGGCCCATCCAGAAGTCGAAGGTGTGCTGTACACCATTACCGGTCAGGGTTGCACCAGACAGGCCGTCGATTTCATGCTCGGAACCAGCCGGAGCATGGCCCTTGATCACCCGCAGCGCAGGCTGACCGTTCTGGTCGAACAGCTTCTTGCCGACGAACAGTTCGCGCCAGGCCGGGTTCTCGATCTCGCCACCCAGACCCGGGGTTTCACCGTGGTCATAGTAGGTGATGCCCTTGATGGTCTGACCGTCGGCCGCGACCGCTACGAAGGCATACATGGTGGACCACAGACCCTGGCCGTAGATCGGCAGGATGATGTTGTCGACCTTGCCTTCGGCATCTTTCGCGAAGAACACGGGAACCAGCTTGGAGATCTGACGCAGGCCGGCCTTGTCGTCGGCCGGGGCCAGACGGATGCTCTTGGCCGGATCCTTGGCGGCGACTTTGGTGTCGAAGTTGTCGGCGTCGCCGTCAACGAACTCACCGCTGGTCAGATCCACCAGACGCGCTTCAATCTTGTCGCCATAGAGCTGGGCCAGATCACGCTTGGCCACGGCGCTGATGTCGACGCCGGCGACGGACAGGATGTTGCTTTGCTTGTCCAGTGCCTTGTTTTCCAGCTGGGCCGGACGCAGACCCACGGCAGCCACGGAGACCACGATGGAGCAGACCAGACACAGACCGGTCACTACGGCGAGGGTGCCGGTAGTAGAGTCTTTATTAAACGCCACGTGCGATCCTCCGCTTGATGTTCGCCTGCGCCACGAAATGGTCAAACAAGGGGGCAAACAGGTTGGCGAACAGAATGGCCAGCATCATGCCTTCCGGGAAGGCGGGGTTCACTACCCGGATCAGCACCACCATCACGCCGATCAGGGCGCCATACCACCACTTGCCCTTGTTGGTGAAGGCAGCGGAAACGGGGTCGGTCGCCATGAAGGCCATGCCGAACGCGAAGCCACCCAGCACCAGGTGCCAGTGCCACGGCATGCTGAACATGGGGTTGGTATCGGAACCGATGACGTTGAACAGCAGGGAGGTCGCAACCATGCCGACCATGACGCCGGCGATGATGCGCCAGGAGGCGATACGCATGTAGACGATCATGGCCGCACCGATGAGGATCATCAGGGTGGAAACTTCACCGATGGAACCGGGCAGGTTGCCAAGGAAGGCGTCCATCCAGCTGATGGCTTCACCGGTGGCACCGTTGATCAGCGCCATCTGGCCGCCCTGGGCCCACTGGCTCAGTGCGGTTGCGCCGGAGAAGCCGTCAACGGCAACCCAGACCGCATCGCCGGAGATTTGACCCGGGTAGGCGAAGAACAGGAAGGCACGACCCGCCAGCGCAGGGTTCAGGAAGTTTTTGCCGGTACCACCGAACACTTCCTTGGCCAGCACCACACCGAAGGTGATACCCAGGGCAGCTTGCCACAGGGGCAGCTCGGGCGGCACGATCAGGGCAAACAGGATGGAGGTCACGAAGAAGCCTTCGTTGATCTCGTGCTTGCGCACCATGGCGAACAGCACTTCCCAGAAACCACCGACGATGAAGACGGTGATGTAGATCGGGAAGAAGTGCGCCGCACCGATCAGCATCTTGCTGCCGATGCCGGCGACGGCCGGATCCAGCGAGGCACCGAACAGGGTGGCCAGGGCGTATTGCCAGGAATCGGCACCGGCCGCGCTGCCCATGTGGGCGATGGCGGCGATGGACTGGTTGCCGACGTTGTACATGCCCCAGAACATGGCCGGGAACACAGCCAGCCACACCATGATCATCATGCGCTTCAGATCGATCGCATCACGGACGTGGGCGGCATTGCGGGTCACGGAACCCGGGGTATAAAACAGGGTGTACGCCGCTTCGAACAGGGCATAGTACTTGGCGTACTTGCCACCCGGCTCGAAGTGATGTTCCATATTTTCAAGAAGTTGCTTGAAACTCATCGCTTAACCTTCCAGTTCGATCTTGGTCAGGCACTCACGCAAGACGGGGCCGTACTCTGTCTTGCCGGGGCAGACGAAGGTACAGAGCGCCAAATCTTCCTCATCCAGCTCCAGGCAGCCGAGCGCCTGCGCGCTGTCGGTGTCACCGGAGATCAGATCCCGCAGCAGCAGGGTCGGCAGGATGTCGAGCGGCATCACACGCTCATAGTTGCCGATAGGCACCATGGAGCGATCACTACCGTTGGTGGTGGTAGTGAAGTTGATGAGTTTGCCCTTCATCAGGTGAGAGAGGGTGGTACGGGTGATGGAGAACTTGTTGGCACTGGGTTTGACCCAGCCCATGAACTCTTTCTCACGGCCTTCGCCCAGCACGCTCACCTGGTTGTGGAAGCGACCCAGATAGTCATGGACCCCTTCGGCCTTGGCACCGCTCAGCAGGGAACCGGAGATGATGCGGTTTTCGTCCGCACGCAGCTCGTTGTTGGTCAGCTGGCTGAGGCTGGCACCCAGACGGGTACGCAGCAGACGCGGCTTGATGACGTTCGGGCCAGCCAGGGAGATCACCTTGTCGGTGAAGATCTGGCCAGTGGTGAACAGCTTGCCGTAAGCGATCACGTCCTGATAGTTGATGTGCCACTGCACCTTGTTGGCACCGACCGGATCCAGGAAGTGGATGTGGGTGCCCGGCAGACCGGCGGGATGCGGACCGACGAACACTGCTTCCTTGACCTGGGCCAGGGAGGAGTGCGGCAGGCTGGCTTCGCCCTTGCAGACGTGGACGGTACCATCGGTCAGGCGGGTCAGCACGGCCAGACCGTCGAGGAAGGCCTGGGCCTGCTCCTTGATGATCAGCTCCGCACTGGCGGCCAACGGGTTGGTGTCCATGGCGGTAACGAAGATGGCGCGCGGGGTGGAGCCCACGGCCGGCACCTTGCTGAACGGGCGGGTACGCAGCGCGGTCCATTGGCCTGATGCGACCAGGATCTCCTGCACCTTGCTGCGCTCGAGCTGTGCCAGCTCGGCGGAGGCAAAATGCTCAAAGGTCACCTGCTCGTCGGACCCATCGATGTCGATGACAACGGACTGGAGAACACGCTTGGCACCACGGTTGATCTCAGAAACCACACCGGTGGCAGGGGCCGTGAATTTAACGCCGGGATTCTTCTTATCTTCGAAGAGCTCCTGACCTTTAATGACGCGATCACCTACTTTGACAAACATAGTAGGACGCATCCCCACGAACTCTTCGCCGAGTGTAGCAACACGGGTGATGGCCGGGCCATCGTAGATTACTTGCTCCGGAGCACCCAGCACGGGGATGTCCAGTCCTCTTTTAATTGTAATCATACTCACTTGCACTACCGTTAAGGGAAGACAGGTTGGTTAGCGCCGAGAAATACATCACGACGAGTTGTTGAATGAGCCCGTCAACATCGCGGAAAGCTGTCGAAGAAATAAACAAATCAGCAACATACAGGATCATTCAAAAGCACCTGAGTTTACCACCTTAGGCGAGTTAGCCGCCACGCCAAATGGGGAAAATCCCCGCCCTATCACAAAATTAACCTTCACTGAATATTTCGCGCACGTCCTTGCAAACCGTGGTTTTAAAGGACTTTTCGCAAAACCAACCATATAGAGGTATTCTTCAGGCACAAGAAAAAGGATTAGAAAAAATAATGCTCCTCCCCCTCATCCCTGGCTGCACACCATTCGTGATAGCGCTGTTAATGGCCCGAGGAAGGCGCCATCAGAAGGTCCAACGGCTCACGCAAAGGGGGATTTGCTGACGCAACCCGGCGTCTTTGGCGCCTGCTCCCGGGCCTGCCACTCGGATTCGGTATAGGTATGCAGCGCCAATGCATGAATGGCTCCCGCCAACTCGTCGGCCAGCACCCCGTTCACCTGACGATGGCGCCCCAGCAAACGCTGTCCCTCAAACGCCTGGCTCACCACGACTACCTTGAAGTGGCTTTCGGAGCCCGGTGCCACCCTGTGCATGTAGCTTTCATTGATCACTTCCAGGTGGCTCGGGGAGAGCGCGGCGGCCAGCTTGGCCTCTATCTGTTGTTGCATGCTCACGGTAAGGACTCCTCGTTGAATATCCGGCCATTGTAGCCAGGGTTGTGCGCCCGATGCATCAGGTACGAAGGATCCGCTCGCTCTCGCCGTACCGGACTGGTGAATTTCTCCGCCGCCGCTAGAATAGCGCCACTTTCACCGCTGCCGGGCAACACGGGGCAGACGGTCGCCATTCATCAATCACACGTTGGACTCTTGCCTATGCAAACCCTGCTCGACACGGCCCACTGCCGCCTGACCCTGTATCGTTACCCGCGGCAGAGCCAGGATCCCCTGCAGGCCTGGGATGCGGCGGACGAGTACCTGATAAGCCACCTTGCCGAATCGCAGCAGGCACCTGACGGCCCCGTCATCATCATGAACGACGGCTTCGGTGCCCTGGCCGGCTATCTGCATGCCCACGCCCCCGTCTGCGTGACCGACTCCCACATCAGCGAGCGGGCCACCCTGGCCAATCTGGCGGAAAACGGGCTGGATCCCCACGCCATCACCCTGCAGGATGCCCTGGCCCCCCTGCCCGATGCCCCCGTCCTGGTGGTGATCAAGGTCTCCAAGTATCAGGCGCTGCTGGAGCAGCAACTGCTTGCCCTGCGCGGGGTCGTGACCCCTGCGACCCGCATCATTGCTGCCGGCAAGGCCAAGGACATCCACACCTCCACCCTCAAGCTGTTCGAAAAGTATCTGGGGGAGACCCGCACCTCGCTCGCCTGGAAGAAGGCACGCCTCATTCATTGCACCCCGGCCGCCGAGCGCCCGTCCCTGACCAGTCCCTTCCCGACCGTCTGGCCGCTGGAAGGCACCGACATGCTCATCCACAACCATGCCAACGTGTTCTCGCGCACGAGCCTGGATATCGGCGCCCGCTTCATGCTGGACAACCTGCCCATCCACAGTGCCCGCAGAGTGATCGATCTGGGATGTGGCAATGGCGTGCTCGGGCTCTCCCTGCTCGCGCGCGACAGCGAGGTGGAGGTGACCTTCATCGACGAATCCCGGATGGCGGTGGCGTCCGCACGGCTCAACGTCGAGCACAACCTGCCCGATGCCCTGCCCCGTGCCCACTTCATGGTCAACAACTGTCTCGATGACGTTCCCGTCGGGGCAGCGGACAGGATCCTCTGCAATCCCCCCTTCCATCAGTTGCAGGCGATCACCGATCACATCGCCTGGCAGATGTTCAGCGATGCCCACCGGGTGTTGCCTCAGGGGGGCGAACTCTGGATAGTAGGCAACCGTCATCTGGACTATCACAACAAACTCAAGCGCCTGTTTGGCAACGCACAAGTCGTTGCGTCGAACAGCAAATTCGTTATTTTGAAAGCCATCAAACGCTAAAGATAAAGCTAAAGGAAACCCATGATGAAAAAGTCACTCTTGCTGCTGGCCGCTCTGGTATTGGGCGGTTGTGCTACTCACTGGCCCGAGAGCGCCCTGCTCAACCCGCAAGTCATCCCCTCCAACCAGCAGTACTACTCCGGCAACCGCATCACCATGGAAGGGGTGGACAAACGTGAAGCCGCCTATGTTTTCTCCATCAAGAAAAAAGAGAAGGCCCCTGTGCTGGTGAACAGCAGTCAGCCTCTCAACAGCCTGCTGGCTGAAAAACTGGCGGAAGGGCTGCGCAGCCAGGGCCTGGAAGTGGGCAACAGCGGCACCACCAACCTGACGCTGGCCATCTCCACTGCCGCCGTCACCGTGGAAGAGAAGACCTTCACCTATGTCACCAAGTCCCGCGTCAGCCTGCAGGTGATTGCCGACTTCCAGGGCAGCAAGCTGACCAAGCAGTTCAACATGTCCTCCAGCAAGGAGGGCCCGGGCGAACCGAGCATGGCCGATCTGGAATCCACTCTGAACCAGCAGCTGGGCAGCGTGCTGCAGCAGATCATGGCCGACGAGGCACTGCGCGGTTATCTCAAGGGCCAGCCGAGCTGAGCGAGGACATATAAATGAAGAAACTCTGGTTACTGGTCACCCTGATCGCCCCCCTGGCTTTTGCCGGTCAAAAAGTCCAGATGGAGACCAACCATGGCACCATCGTCGTGGAGCTGGCCCCCAAACTGGCGCCCCAGACCGTGAAGAACTTCCTGCGCTACGCGGCAGACGGCAGCTATGACGGTAGCCTGTTCCACCGGGTGATCCAGAACTTCGTGGTGCAGGGTGGGGGCTACAACCAGCAGTTCCAGCCCCTGCCGACCTTCGATCCCGTGGTCAACGAGTCCAGAGGCGGCCTGCCCAACAAGCGCGGCACCATCGCCATGGCCCGCACCCAGGCGGTCGACAGCGCCACTCGCCAGTTCTATTTCAATCTGGTGGACAACGACAACCTCAACGCTAATGCCGGCGCCGGTTACACCGTGTTCGGCCAGGTCGTGAAGGGGATGGAGGTGCTGGACAAACTGGCCCAGGTCCAGACCGGCTACAGCTCCATCCTGCGTGCCAACGACGTCCCCACCAGCCCCATCATCCTGAAGAAAGTGGTGCTGCTCGCGGACAAATAACGCGGCCCGGATCACATTCCACCGCGTCCCTGAACGGGTCACCAATCTCTTTTTCTATACTCTGCTCCCCGATGTGTGCCACGCATCGGGGAGCAGAACCAGAAGGAGGAGCCGGTGACCTGTCATGATTACATAACCCAACACGCCGGCCCGCTGGCCCAGGCGGTTCGCCATTTTCTGGCACGCAAGATTCCCTATCAGCAGCTGGAAGACTTGAGTTGGCAGCTCCTCTCCCATTGGCAGGCGCTCTGCGTGATCCCCATGGACAAAGCCCCCGCCAACGAGCAGGAAGGGGTGTTCTGGCATCTGCTTCACAGCCTGCACCTGTGGGATGAGCAGCACCTCCTCTGTGATGACGCGCTGCGTCTGCAACTCATGGCCTGCGCCAATTTTCTCGCCGACGGGGGCCCCTGCCCGCACCACTGCATCGGCTCACGCCCCTGAAACCTGCCGCTCCCCCCTCGGCTTGCCTTGGCTACGCCTGCCGAACCTGACAAAATGACCCCCTTTTCCCCGAGGAGTCAGGCAGTTGAACAATCTCCGCCCGCCCAGCCACACACCGGGCCGCGCCACCCGCTGGCGAGATGCCCTCGCCGTCTATCTGGAAGCGCGGGTACTCATCCTGTTTGCCATGGGATTCTCCTCCGGCCTGCCCTTGCTGCTGGTCTTTGGCACCCTCTCGTTCTGGCTGCGCGAAGCGGATGTCAGCCTGACCGACATCGGCTACATGAGCTGGGTAGCGCTGGCCTACGGTTTCAAGTGGCTGTGGTCGCCCCTGGTGGATCGGCTGCCCCTGCCCCTGCTGTCACGGCTGCTTGGGCGGCGACGCAGCTGGATGCTGTTCTCCCAGGTGCTGATCGCCCTCTCCCTGGTGGGGATGGCCTATTGCGATCCCAAGACCCAGCTCGCCCAGCTGGCCCTCTTCGCCCTGCTGGTGGCCTTCTCCTCTGCCACCCAGGACATCGTCATCGACGCCTATCGCATCGAATCCGCTCCCGAGCGGCTGCAGGCGGCCATGGCCGCGTCCTATATGACGGGGTATCGACTCGCCATGATCATGGCGGGAGCGGGGGCGCTTGCGCTGGCGGCCTGGCTCGGCAGCAACAGCGGCTATGACTATCGCGGCTGGCAGCTCACCTATCTGCTGATGGGAGGGCTGATGTCTCTTGGCATCCTCACCACCCTGATGAGTCACGAGCCGCAGATCGATCTCAAGAGTCAGGACGAGCAGCAGATGGCGCGCAAGGCCACCCTGCTGGCACGGGGTTGGTCACCCACGCTGGCCGGGCTGGGGGCCTGGACCTACGAGGCCATCTGGTGTCCCTTCGCCGACTTCTTCCGCCGCTACGGCTCCTCGGCCCTGCTGATCCTGGGGCTTATCGCCTGCTATCGCATCTCGGACGTGGTGATGGGGGTGATGTCCAACAGCTTCTATGTGGATCTGCAGTTCAGCAAGACGGAAGTGGCCACCATCACCAAGGTCTATGGCGTCATCATGACGCTGGTGGGAGCCGCGCTCGGGGGCGTGCTGGTGATGCGCTTTGGCACCCTGCGCATCCTGTTCCTCGGCGCCGTGCTGACCGCCAGCACCAACCTGCTGTTCGCTCTCCTCAACGAAGTGGGCCACAACCTGGAGCTGCTGACTCTGATCATCTCGCTGGACAACCTCAGCGCCGGCATCGCCACGGCTGCGTTTGTGACCTATCTCTCGAGTCTCACCAACGTCGCCTTCTCCGCCACCCAGTACGCCCTGTTCAGCTCCATCATGCTATTGCTGCCCAAGTTGCTGGCGGGGTTTTCCGGTCGGGTAGTGGAGCAGATCGGCTACAGCCACTTCTTCATCGGCACCAGTCTGCTCGGTATTCCGGTGATGATCCTGATCATCATGGTTGCCAAACGAGGCAGCACCTTGTCACCACAAACGCACAAATAGCAAGCGTTTGCGCATTTTAGGGGGTGATTAGATTCACAAATCCTGACAAAGTTCCCTGGTGCTTGTTTATCCGTTGAATTTATTTGGCTAGAATCCCTCCCGCTCCTTGTGGGCAGGCTACGGAAAACCTCAACTAACGCACAAGAGACCAATAAAATGGCCAAATTTACCAAGACTCTGATCGCTGCCGGTCTGCTGGCTGCCTCCGCCACTCCGGCCTTCGCTGCCGACTACAGCGGCGACATCCACAAGAACGACTACAAGTGGGTGCAATTCAACGTGATGCACACCATCGACCAGCGCCCCTACATGGGCAGCGACTACAATGACACCTACTTCGAAATGGAATTCGGTGGTCGTTCCGGCCTATTTGACTTGTACGGTTACGTCGACGTCTTCGATATCTTCGACTCCCGTCACAGCGACAAGCACGGTGGCCAGAACATCTTTATGAAGTTCGCTCCGCGTCTGTCCCTGGATGCGCTGACTGGTAAAGACCTGTCCTTTGGTCCGGTTCAAGAGCTGTATATCGCCTCCCTGAACAACGTTGACGACTCCATGATGGAAAACCAAATCGGTCTGGGCGCTGACGTCATGGTTCCGTGGTTCGGCAAGGTCGGTATGAACCTGTACGCACGTCACGCCACCGAGAGCAGCTTCGACACTGAAGAAGGCAAGTGGAACGGTTATCAGTTCTCCATGAACTGGTTCAAACCCTTCTACACCTTCTCCAACGGTTCCTTCCTGTCCTATCAGGGTTACCTGGACTACCTGTTCGGTCGTGACACCTACGACAACGAGAACCAAAACGAGACTGGCGTGGCCACCTTCCACGGCCTGTACTGGCACTCCGACCGCTACGCCGTCGGTTACGGTCTGAAGTACTTCAACGACGTATACGGTCTCAAGAACGGTGCCTTTGGCGGTCTGAACACCACTGGTTTCGGCCACTACTTCTCCGTGACCTACAAGTTCTAATCGAACCTGTCGTCGACGGACGCAAAAAACCGGAGCCATGGCTCCGGTTTTTTTATGGCTTGATGCCGGGAGAAGGGGGAGAGCTTACCCTCCCCGCCCGCCATCAGTCGCGGAAGTTCTGGAACTGCATCGGCTGGCCCAGTTCGGCGCCACGCACCAGGGCCATGGTCTCTTGCAGATCGTCGCGCTTCTTGCCGGTGACCCGCACCTCGTCGCCCTGGATGGCGGCCTGCACCTTGATCTTGGAATCCTTGATGAGCTTCACCAGCTTCTTGGCCACTTCCTTATCGATCCCCTGCTTGAACTTCACGGTCAGGTGGAAACGCTTGCCGGAGTGGACGCTGTCACCCACGTCCATGGAACTGTTCTCGATCTGGCGCTTGAGCAGGGCGCCGCGCAGGATCTCGACCATCTGCTTGAGCTGGAAATCGGCGTCGGCTTCCAGCTTTACTTCTTCCTTGTTCAATTCGAAGCTGGCTTCCACACCACGAAAATCGAAACGGGTCGCCAGTTCACGGTTGGCGTTATCAACGGCGTTCAACACCTCGTTCATTTTGACTTCAGAGACAATATCGAATGACGGCATAGCCGGGCTCCTCATGCTGTACTTCAGGTTGTGCTGACAGGTGGGCAAATCTACCAGAAAACGGGCAAATTTGCTGATTTCGATGGGATTGCTCTGCTAGAATCCCCTGCGCACAGGAATGGTGAGACCCGTTAGAACCCGTCCAGGAGCGGTCGCGAGAGGTCCGACACTCGGTGAAGTGCAGCCCAGGAACCCGTATGGTCATGCATACATGAGGCTCCCTGGCTGCGCATGAGCCTTGAGCACGACCCGGCAGTCAGCTCATGCACCGGTTCCAGGTATTCACCAAGCGACATCTTCCCTTATCCCGGGTTGGCGGTTGACAGGATGGCAGCCCTTCCCATGATCGAGCCTCTTCATGCCAAGCGGATTACGCGACAACAACCTGAAAACACGCCGTCACCCTGTCTCTCCCGAGTGGACCTTGCTGGGCTGCGGCGCCCTGGGCGGCGTCTTCGCCTCCCTGTTGACCCAAAGCGGCCAAGCAACCCGCCTCCTGCTGCGCGAGCGCCATCGTGCCACCTTGCACCCCGGCGTCGACTTTACCTCCCTTGAGGGGCATACCCAGCTCCTGGCCATCGAACGCGCCTTCATCGACAAGCCGGGCAGCATCAAACGCCTGCTGGTGATGACCAAAGCGGGGCAGGTGATATCGGCCCTCACTCCTCTGGTCGGGCAACTGGCGGCAGGGGTGCCCATCGTGCTGCTGCACAACGGCATGGGGATCGCCGATCAGGTGGTCGCACTCTTCCCCGACAACCCGGTGATCGCCGGCGTCACCAGCCATGGCGCCATGCAGAGCGGCCACTTCGTGTTCCGCCACACCGGCAAGGGGGAGACCTGGCTGGGCCCTGTCAACGAAGCGGCCCGTGCCCATGCCCACCTCGCCGACGAGCTGGCCAGCGCCCTGGGTCAGGCCGGCTGGGATGAGCAGATCCTGACACGCCAGTGGCAGAAACTCGCCGTCAACTGCGCCATCAATCCCCTCACCGCGCTCTACAAGCTCAAGAACGGCGAATTGGCCGGTCCGCGTTTTGCCGATGCCCTGCAGCAAATCTGTGTGGAAGTGGCTGACGTCATGCGGGCCGAAGGTCAGCCTACCGGCAGCGAAGAGCTGTTGCGCCGTGTCATGATGGTGGTGGAGCTCACCGCCGACAATTACTCTTCCATGTATCAGGACATGGAACAGGGCCGCGAGACCGAGATCGAAGCCATCACCGGCTTCCTGCTGAACAAGGCCGCCCTTCACGGTATCGCGGTGCCGGTCAATCAGGGCCTCTATCAGGCCGTCAAAGAGAAGCGCTGAGCAGAGCAGCTGGCAAGCAAGGAGTGCTAGATGAGCGTACTGGTATTGGTGGCCCCCGGGTCGGAAGAGATAGAGACGGTTGCTATCGTCGATACCCTGGTTCGGGGTGGCATCGATGTGGTGCTGGCCTCCTGCTGCCCCACCGGAGCGCGCCAGATCCGCGCCTCTCGCGGGGTGCAACTGGTGGCGGATTGCCATCTCGACGAGCTGACCACCCGTGACTTCGATGCCATGGTCGTACCGGGCGGTCTGCCCGGCAGCGAAGTGATCCGCAACACCCCCCTCGCCATCGACCTGCTACGGGAGCAGGCAGGCCTCGGCCGCTGGCGCGCCGCCATCTGCGCCGCACCCGCCGTGGTACTGCACCATCACGGCTTGCTGGGGGATGCGAGCATCACCTGCCACCCGGGCTTTCAGGCCCGTCTGCCCGCGACACAATTGAGCACGGCAAGGGTAGTGACCGATGAAGCCCATCGCCTGATCACCAGCCAGGGCCCGGGTACCGCCATCGAGTTCGCTCTCGAGATAGTACGGGTACTGCGAGGTGACGAGGCAGCCCGTACGGTGGCCGGTCCCATGGTGTTGCCCCCTTCGGTGTTGCCATAATCGCATCAATCACTTCTCTGAAAACGGCAGAGCCCCCTTGTTTGGTCTATGTTGGCTGCTCTTGTGCTAGATAAAACAATCCGGGCTTCCCCGGCCTGGCACCGGCTGTTAACATGCGCCCCTTATGCCTGTTATGTGCTCTGGGGTGGCCGTCACGCCGCCCTGACCCTGCCCTGTGCGGCCTCTGCCGCCTGACTCCGGTTATGCCGACCGGCCGGTTTACCCGGCCATCAACAGCCAATCCAACCCTGTGATCCCCGCCATTTCCCCTGATTTGCGGGCCTGTGGCCATGGATCCTCAACGAGCGAGAAAATCTCCATGCTGGAACGTGCAAGACAAGAGTGGTTCTCCAACATACGGGGCGATCTGCTGTCGGGCATCGTCGTCGCCCTGGCGCTGATCCCGGAGGCCATCGCCTTCTCCATCATTGCGGGCGTCGACCCCAAGGTCGGCCTCTATGCCTCCTTCTGCATCGCCGTGGTCATCGCCTTCGTCGGCGGTCGTCCCGGCATGATTTCCACCGCCACCGGCGCCATGGCACTCCTGATGGTGACCCTGGTCAAGGAACATGGCCTGCAGTATCTGCTGGCAGCCACCCTGCTCACCGGCCTCTTCCAGATAGCGGCGGGCTACCTCAGGCTCGGCAGCCTGATGCGATTCGTCTCCCGCTCCGTGGTGACCGGCTTCGTCAACGCCCTGGCCATCCTTATCTTCATGGCCCAGCTGCCCGAGCTCACCAACGTCACCTGGCAGGTCTACGCCATGACCGCGGCCGGGCTTGGCATCATCTATCTGTTCCCGCTCGTTCCCGTGGTGTGCAAACTGCTCCCCTCCCCCCTGCTGTGCATCGTCATCCTGACGGCGGTGGCCATCACCCTGGGCATCGACATCCGTACCGTGGGCGACATGGGCGAGCTGCCCGATACCCTGCCGGTCTTCCTCTGGCCCGACGTGCCCCTCAATCTGGAGACCCTGGTCATCATCTTCCCCTATTCAGCGGGGCTGGCGGTGGTGGGACTGCTCGAGTCCATGATGACGGCAGCCATCGTCGACGAGATGACCGACACCCCAAGCGATCGCAACCGCGAGTGCAAGGGTCAGGGGATCGCCAACATCGGCGCCGGTCTGCTGGGAGGCATGGCGGGGTGCGCCATGATTGGCCAGTCCGTCATCAACATCAAATCCGGTGGCCGCGGCCGCCTCTCCACCTTCGTGGCGGGGACCCTGCTCATCCTGATGGCGGTCTTCATAGATGAGTGGATCCGTCAGATCCCCATGGCAGCCCTGGTGGCCGTGATGATCATGGTCTCCATCGGCACGTTTTCCTGGGAGTCGGTATGCAACCTGAAGAGCCACCCCCTCTCCACCAACCTGGTGATGGTGACCACCGTCGCCGTGGTGGTCGCGACCCACAACCTGGCACTCGGGGTCTTCGTGGGGGTGCTGCTCGCCTCTCTCTTCTTCGCCCACAAGGTTGCCCGCGTCATGCTGGTCAAGAGCGACAGCGAGCGCAGCGGCGCCGTGCGTACCTATCTGGTGCGGGGCCAGGTCTTCTTTGCCAGCGCCGAGCAGTTCCTGGCCGGTTTCGATTTCAGGGAGGAAGTGGAGAAGGTGGTCATCGACCTGACGCACGCCCACTTCTGGGACATCACCGCCATCACGGCCCTCGACAAGGTGGTCATCAAGTTCCGCCGTGAGGGGAAAGAGGTGGCGGTCATCGGCCTGAACGACGCCAGTGCCACCCTGGTCGATCGCTTTGCCATCCACGACAAACGCCAGGAGGGAGAGCCCCTGCTGGCCGAGCATTGATCCCGGCGCCCCATTAGGGCGCTGCCTGCAAGCCATAAAAAAGCCCGTCTCTCCCCATGAGATGGGCTTTTTTTGGGCTGTTGGATCACAGTCAACACACGCGCCTCGGCTTGCCCATACTCAACCGATGCGGCAATACGGGGTCATGGCCTGCCGTCAGGGTGCAAGAGGGGCCATGAAAGCAGGAACAGGGTGCCGCCCCGCCCGCCGGGTTGGCAAACAGCACTGCCGCCGTGGGCCTCGGCAATGGCCTTGACCACGGCCAGCCCGAGCCCGCTGCCGCCACTCTTGCGTGAGCGTGACGGATCCCCCCGGCGAAACGCCTCGAAGATATGGGCGGCGACCTCCTCGCTGATGCCAGGCCCTTCGTCTTCCACGCTCAGGATGCACTGGGTGCCCGAACGATGCAGGCGCACGGTCAGCATGCCCGGTACCGCGTGCTTCTGGGCATTTTCCAGCAGCGCCATCAGGGCCTGACGGATGCGAAGTGCATCGCAACAGACACAGAGTTCGGCATCGAGCTCCCGTTTGAGGGTGAAACCGCTCGCAGCCAGAGGGGTGGCAAACGCCTCGAGCACCACGGCAAGCTCATCAGCCAGCCTGACCTCTGTTCGTTGCAACTCCAGGTGGCCGCTGTCGTTGAGGCTCAATACCCGCAAGTCTTCGATCAGGTGGGTCAATCCCTCCACCTGGCGCAACAAACCTTCAAAGAGCGCACGCTCTGGCGGAAATACCCCTTCGGCCAGCCCCTGCAATCGGCCACGCAAGATGGTCACCGGGGTGCGCAATTCGTGGGCGATGGCGGCATTCCAGAACTCCCGCTCGCGGGTCATGCTTTGCAGTCGCTCGGCCATGGTGTTGAAGTCCCGCACCAGTTGCGCCGTCTCCCCGATCGCCTGTTCATCCAGCGGCACGCGCGCATCGAGTTTGCCCTCTGCCACCTCTCGCAGGCTGTTCGCCACCGAATTGAGCGGGGTCAGGATGCGCCGAGAGAGGCGCACCGCCACGTACAGCGCCATCCCCAATGCAATGAGAATGGTCGAGCCAATCCAGATCATCTCGACCCTGGAGGGCATCCAGCTCTCGGAGATGCTGCCAGGCACATAGGTCACGGCAATGGCGTAGAACACATAGGTGCCGATCACCGCGAGGCAGATGATGCCGAGCGCCATCAGCCCCAGGGAGCGGATGATTTGCCTGCGCAGGCCGGGTGCCGATGTCACGCATCGCCCCCGAAGCGATAGCCGACGCCCCAGACACTGGCGGGCACCCCCTGGATGCCCTGTGCCTCCAGCTTCTTGCGCAGCTTGCTGATGTGGCTGTCCACCGTGCGCTCCTGGGTATCCCCCTCCGGCAGGCAGTGGGTCAGCAGTTCGGCGCGGCTGAACACCCGCTTGGGTGCCCGCATCAGGGAGGCGAGCAACTTGAACTCGGTCAGGGTCAGATCCAGCATCTGTTGCCCCTCATCACGGCAAATGCTGGCCTCGTGGCTCTCCAGATCGATCTGGAAGGGGCCGACCCGCAGTACCCGGGCCGTGGTCTGTTTCGCAGCCTGGCTGCGTCTGAGCACCGCCTGTACCCGGGCCACCACTTCGGCCGGGTTGAAGGGTTTGACCACATAGTCATCCGCCCCCATGCGCAGCCCCATCAGCTTGTCGAGGTCCTGATCCAGGGCGGTCAACATGATCACCGGCGTGTCGCAACGGGCACGGATCTCGCTGAGCACCTGCCAGCCGTCGAGCTGCGGCATCTGCACATCCAGCAGCAGGAGATCGGGTTTGCATGCCTGGTGCATGGCCAGGGCTTCGCGGCCATCGGCGGCATGCAGGGTGCGTAATCCGTGGCGTTGCAGGTAAGCAGCGAGGATGTCGGCTATCTCGGCTTCATCCTCTGCAATCAGTACCAGTGACTGGGCCGCCGGGTTGGCGGAAGCAGGAAGATACGACATGGTCGGCCTCGAAAATGGTGGGTTTGAACTTTATCACCGCCTCCATGGATTCTCCACAAAGCCTCGAATCATTCGCAATAGCCCCTCGCCATAATGCCCGCTCGATGTGCTCTCGCGGCAACACCATGCCCGGGAGGCGGTTTAACGAGGTGAATATGATGTTTGTCAAACAGCGGTATGCGGGCGCTTTGCTCGCCGTCATTGCCGTATTCGGATTGGCAGGTTGCGATGGGGCGACGCAAGCGCAAGATGCGCCGGCCCTTCCTCAGGTGTCGGTGATGACGCTGGCAGGTCAGGACCTGGTCATCAGCGAGGATCTGCCCGCCCGGGTAGCCGCGGTGCGCAGCGCCGAAATTCGGGCCCAGATCAGCGGCATCGTGCAGCGCCGCCTGTTCGAGCAGGGTGCCGAGATCAACGCAGGCACCCTGCTCTTCCAGATAAATCCGGCCCCCTTCAAGGCGGATGTCGACAGCGCCGCCGCCGCATTGCAGCGCGCGGAGGCCGTGCTGGCCCGCGCCCGTATCCAGATTGACCGTCTGGTGCCGCTGCTGCGCACCGAGGCCATCAGCCGCCAGACCTATGACGATGCCGTCTCCCAGCGTGATCAGGCGGCCGCCGACGTGGCTCAGGCCAGGGCGACCCTGGCCCGGCACCAGCTGAACCTGCAATTTGCCAGCGTGGAAGCCCCCATCGCCGGGCGCATCGATCAGGCGCTGGTGAGTGAAGGGGCCCTGGTGTCCCCCACCGATGCCACCCCCATGGCCAGGATCCAGCAGATCGATCAGGTCTACGTCGATGTGCGTCAACCGGCCTCTGTGCTGGACACCCTGCGCCAGCAGGCTGGCTCGACGGCACCGGAACTGGCGGTGGACATCCTCGGCAGCGACGGCAAGCCGCTCGGCATGCAGGGGCACATCCTCTTCTCCGGCATCGAGGTGGATGCCGGGACCGGTGACGTACTGCTGCGGGTACTGGTGGACAACCCGGAGCGGCGGCTCTTGCCCGGCCTCTACGTACAGGCGCGCATTCCCCGTGCCCGCTATGCCAACGCCCTGAGCGTGCCTCAGCAGGCGGTGGTGCGCACATCGGGCCAGACCAGCGTGTGGGTGGTGGATGGCCAGGGGCAGGCACAACTGGTTCCGGTCAACACCGCTGAACTGGTGAATAGCCAGTACCGCATCGCGTCCGGGCTCAACGCCGGACAGCGGGTGGTGATCGAGGGGATCGACCGCCTGACCCCGGGGACGCAAGTCATTGCCCATCCCTGGCAATCCCCCGCCGTCAGCCAGCAGGCTGACGGCGGTAACCGTTGAATCGGAGACATTTTCATGCCGCAGTTTTTCATTCATCGCCCGGTGTTTGCCTGGGTGATCGCCCTCTTCATCGTGCTGGCGGGGGTCATCGCCATCCCCAAGCTGCCCATCTCCCGCTATCCCTCGGTGGCGCCGGTGTCGGTGACCCTCTATGCCACCTATCCGGGCGCCACGCCGCAGACCCTGAACGATGCGGTGGTGAGCCTTATCGAGCGCGAGCTGTCTGGGGTGAAGAACCTGCTCTACTTCGAGTCGTCGGTAGATGCCTCCGGCAGCGCGCAGATCACCGCCACCTTCAAGCCGGGCACCGATCCGGAGCTGGCCCAGATGGACGTGCAAAACCGCATCAAGGCGGTCGAGCCTCGCTTGCCACAGGCGGTGCGGCAAACCGGCCTGCAGGTGGAGTCCGCCTCGTCCGGCTTTCTGATGATGGTCGGCATGACTTCACCGGATGGCCGCTTCGATGAGGTCGCGCTGAACGACTACATGGCCCGCAATATCGTGCAGGAGCTGCGCCGCATCGACGGCGTGGGGCGAGTGCAGCTGTTCGGCGCCGAGCAGGCCATGCGCATCTGGGTGGATCCGGGCAAGCTCGCCGCCTACGGGTTGACCATCAGCGAGGTGGCGCAGGCCATCGAGCAGCAGAACGTGCAGATTGCACCGGGGCGCCTCGGCGACGAACCCGCCCTGCCTGGCCAGCGACTGACGGTTCCCCTCACGGTACAGGGGCAGCTGACCACTCCCGAGGCATTCGCCGCCATCGTACTGCGGGCAGGTGCCGATGGCGCCAAGCTGGTGCTGGGTGACGTGGCCTGGGTCGAGCTGGGGGCGCAATCCTACGCCTTTTCCAACCGCGAGAACGGCGTGGCCGCCACCAGCGCTGCCATTCAGCTCTCCCCCGGCGCCAACGCCGTGCGCACCGCCGATGCGGTGCGCACCCGTCTCGCTCAGCTCGCCCCCACTCTGCCGGCGGGCATGGCCTATTCGATCCCGTTCGACTCGGCCCCCTTCGTCAAGGTCTCCATCGACAAGGTGATCCACACCCTGCTGGAAGCCATGGTGCTGGTGTTCCTGGTGATGTTTCTCTTCCTGCAGAACCTGCGCTACACCCTGATCCCGGCCATCGTCGCCCCCATCGCCCTGCTTGGCACCTTCGCGGTGATGCTGCTGGCCGGTTTTTCGATCAACTCCCTCACCATGTTCGGCATGGTGCTGGCCATCGGCATCATCGTCGACGACGCCATCGTGGTGGTGGAGAACGTCGAGCGCCTGATGGCCACCCAGGGGCTATCGCCCAGGGAGGCGACATCGCGGGCCATGAAGGAGATCAGCGGGGCGGTGATCGGCATCACCCTGGGGCTCACGGCGGTGTTCATCCCCATGGCGTTCGGCAGCGGCTCCGTGGGGGTCATCTACCAGCAGTTCACCCTGTCGATGGCGGTGTCGATCCTGATTTCCGCCTTCCTCGCCCTGACCCTGACGCCGGCGCTCTGCGCCACCCTGCTGCGTCCGGTCAGCCCGAGTCACCATGAGAAGCGCGGCTTCTTCGGCGCCTTCAACCGGGGCGTCGAGCGACTCACCGCAGGCTACGGCGTTCGGGTCACCCGGCTGGTCGGGCGCAGCGGACGCGTGATGGCTATCTTCGCCGCCCTCTGCGCCGTGCTGGCCATTGTGGCCACCCAGCTGCCCTCCTCTTTCCTGCCGGACGAGGATCAGGGCTATTTCATGACCTCCATCCAGTTGCCGACCGGCGCCACCAGCGAGCGCACCCTGGCCGTCATCAAGGAGTTCGAGGCCCATGTGGCCTCTCGCGAGGCGCTCGACACCAATCTGGTGGTGCAAGGCTTCAGCTTCTCCGGCGCCGGCCCCAATGCGGCCATGGCCTTCACCATGCTCAAAGACTGGGACCAGCGTCATGGTGCCACGGCTGCCGAAGAGGCTGAGCTGGCACAGGCCGCCATGGCCAACAGCAAGGAAGGCACCGTGATGAGCCTGCTGCCGCCCGCCATCGACGAACTGGGCACCTCTTCGGGTTTCACGCTCTTCCTGCAAGACAGGGCTAACCGGGGGGACGCCGCGCTGCTGGCCGCCCAGGCGCAACTGCTGGCACTGGCGGCCCAAAGCGAAGTGGTGAGCGATGTCTATCCGGACAGCCTGCCCCCCGGCGAGAGCATTCACCTCGAGATCAACCGGCAGAAGGCCGAGGCCATGGGACTCTCGTTCACCAGCGTGAGCAGCACCCTGTCGGCGGCGATGGGATCGCTCTATATCAACGATTTCCCCAACGGCGGGCACATGCAGCACGTCATCCTGCAGGCCGACGCGTCGGCGCGCATGCAGCTCGATGACGTACTCGGCCTGCGGGTGCGCAATGCCAGCGGCGGCATGGTGCCCCTGCGGGAGGTGGTGACGCCGACCTGGCGCCAGTCGCCGCAACAGATGATGCGCTTCGAGGGCTTCCCCGCCGTGCGTCTCTCCGGGAGTGCCGCCCCCGGGGTGTCCAGTGGCGCCGCGATGGCGGAAATGGATCGCCTGGTGGCGCAACTGCCGCCAGGCTTTGCCCTGGCCTGGACGGGACAGTCGCTGCAGGAGCGCCAGTCGGCGGCCGAGGCCCCCCTGCTGATGCTGCTGTCGGGACTGGTGGTGTTCCTGGTGCTGGCCGCGCTCTACGAGAGCTGGTCCATCCCGCTCTCGGTGATGCTGGTGGTACCGCTGGGTCTGCTCGGCGCCGTGGCGGCGGTGATGCTGCGCGGCATGCCCAACGACGTCTTCTTCAAGGTGGGCATGATCACCATCATCGGTCTGTCGGCCAAGAACGCCATCCTCATCGTGGAGTTTGCCCGCCAGTTTCATGGCGAAGGACGCTCGCTGCTTGATGCCGCTGTGACCGCCGCCCGCCTGCGTCTGCGCCCCATCCTGATGACATCACTCGCCTTCACCCTCGGTGTGGTGCCGCTGATGCTTGCCAGCGGTGCCAGCGCGGAGACCCAGCATGCCATCGGCACCGGCGTGTTCGGCGGCATGATCAGCGGCACCCTGCTGGCCATCTTCTTCGTGCCGGTCTTTTTTGTCTTCGTCATCGGCACCCAGGCGCGCATTCAGGCCTGGAGGGCCAGACGAGCCACGCAGCGGAGAGCGTCATGATGTTGCCCCCTGATGTCTGGCGCTCGGCAATGCCGGCAGGGGGCTGCAGGGAGTGGCTCTCAGCCCTCACTTCCAGTGTCATCACGGGCGCTGTGGTGGCGGCCAAGGTGAGAAGGCATGGGCTGGCAGGAGAGCACGGGAGGCGGGATTATCGTCACTGGCGGCAGCAATCTAACGGCCCAGACAATGACAGCGTTCAGACAACAGAGGCCATCGAGACCGTGAAAGAGACAGGCTCGGCGTTCGAGCCAGACATCCACCGGACTGACGGGCAGCCTGGCCGTGCTCGTCCGCATCTTGTTGGCCACCATTGAAGGAACTGACGGGTGGGAGAGCCCCGCTCAGGTTGTCACTCAATGGCACCTGCATGTAGCACGCGAATACGAAAAAGCCCAACTGAATAAATCAGTTGGGCTATATAGATGGCGGAGGAGGTGGGATTTGAACCCACGGATGGTCGCCCATCGCCGGTTTTCAAGACCGGTGCATTCAGCCGCTCTGCCACCCCTCCGCAGCAGTGCGACGCATATTACCCATGCCCCCAGCCCTTGTAAATCCCCACTCCGTTTGTTTGCCCATTTATTGGGCTATCTGGCGCACAAAACCGGCAAAACCGCTACAAACCGTGCTTTTTCAAGCGTATGGCTTGACTTGAAAACAGACTCACCCACTATAGGGGCCACTACCACATCCCCAGCAAGATGGACTTATGAGAATCAAACATGCCCTGTTCGCCGCCCTGACCGGCGCGACCCTGCTTGCGGCGCCCGTGCAGGCGAGCGAGCTGACCAAGAGCGATGTCGAGCAGATCGTGCGCGACTATCTGGTCAAGAATCCGGAGATCCTGGTCGAGATGTCCAACGCCCTGCGTGCCAAGCAGGAGAGCCAGCAGGCCGAGAACGACAAGACGCTGATAGAAGCCCATGCCAAGCAGCTCTTCGCCAACCAGGATCCCGAGAGCGGCAATCCCAAGGGCAGCCTGACGGTGGTGGAGTTCTTCGACTACAACTGCGGCTACTGCAAGCGCGCTCATCCTCTCATTCAGCAACTGCTCTCTGAGGACAAGGAGATCCGCTACATCTACAAGCAGTTCCCCATCCTGAGCGAAACCTCCTACTACGCCGCCCGCGCGGCGCTGGCGGTGAAGCTCGGCCAGCCCGACAAATACCAGACCTTCCACGACAAGCTGTACGCCCATCAGGGGCCCCTCTCCGACGAAGCCCAGGTGAAAGACATCGCCAGAGCCGCCGGCGTGGACTGGAGCAAGGTCGAGGCGAAGATCAAGGACGGCAGCATCGATCAGAATCTGGGTACCAACCGGGCGCTGGCCGAAGCCATGGCTATTTCCGGCACCCCGGCCTTCATCATCGGCGATCAGATCCTGCGCGGCGCACCGCGGGATCTGGCCAGCCTCAAGGCCATCATCAAGGATGTCCGCGCCGGCAAGAGCATTCAGTAACCCGCGCGTTGTGCATGAAAAAACGCCCCGGCATGCCGGGGCGTTTTGCTATTCATGCTGCAAACCATCAGGTCTGATGGGCCGTCGCGAGAAGCTGTCAGCAAGGCGAAGAGCAGCGCAGGGACCCGAGTTTATATGAATAAATGAGGTTCCTGAGCAGCGCATGACCCTTGATCACGGCTTCGCAGCAGGGCCATAACCGTTCGGGTTCTGGCTTTGCCAGCGCCAGGTATCCACCATCATCTGCTCCAGACCCCGCTCAGCCTGCCAGCCCAGCTCGTCACGGGCCAGGGCCGGTTCAGCCCAGCACTCGGCAATGTCGCCGGGGCGACGGGGCTTGATCTGGTAGGGAATGGCACGGCCACTGGCTGCCTCGAACGCCTTGACCATCTCCAGCACGGAATAGCCCTGACCGGTGCCAAGGTTATAGGTGAAGACGCCGGTATCACTCTTGATGCGGGCCAACGCTTTGAGGTGACCGATGGCGAGATCCACCACGTGGATATAGTCGCGCACCCCGGTGCCGTCTGGGGTCGGATAGTCGTTGCCAAAGACCCCCAGCTCCTTGAGCTTGCCCACGCCGACCTGACTGATGTAAGGCAGCAGGTTGTTGGGGATGCCGTTGGGATCTTCACCGATGAGGCCGCTCTCGTGAGCCCCCACCGGGTTGAAGTAGCGCAGCAGCACGATGGCCCAGCGAGGATCGGATTTGGAGAGGTCACGCAGGATCTCTTCAACCATCAGCTTGGAGCGGCCATAGGGGTTGGTGGCGCTGGTGGGGAAATCTTCCCGCAGGGGTACCGAGGCCGGATCCCCATAGACGGTGGCCGAGGAGCTGAACACCAGCCGGAACACGCCGGCCCTGGCCATCTCTTCGCACAGCACCAGAGTGCCGGTCACGTTGTTCTGATAGTAGGTGAGCGGGATCTGGCCGGATTCCCCCACCGCCTTGAGGCCGGCGAAGTGGATCACGGATGCTATCCTGTGTTCGGCAAACAGCCGTTGCAGGCAGGCTCTGTCCAGAATGTCCCCTTCCACGAAGGTGACCGGCTTGCCGGTGATCCGCTCGACCCGCTTGAGAGACTCGGGGGAAGCATTGGAGAGGTTGTCCAGTACTACGACCTGCTGCCCGGTACCAAGCAGCTCGACCAGGGTGTGGGAACCGATGTAACCGGCTCCCCCCGTCACCAGAATTGTCATTTTTTATCCCGTACTTTGCTGAAACTGGGGTTGAGTCTACCCGCACGACCCGCCCGAGAAAAGCTCGGGATACCAATGACGCCCGTCAATACTCCAGGCTCACATCCCCTCTGGCGGTGCAGGAACAGGCCAGCGCAACCCCGTTCTCGAGGTCCTGCGCGCTCAGGGTCATCACGCTCTGGCGCTCGATTTCGCCTTCCGTGGTGCAGCGACAGGCGCCGCACACCCCGGCGCGGCAAGCGGCCATCATGGTCTCCCCCACCCCCTCCAGTGCCGCCAGCAGGGTCTGGCCAGGCAGTATCTTCACTTTCTTACCGCTCTTTTTGAGGGTTAGCCAGAAGTGGTCGCTATCGGCCGCAACTGGCGCCGCGCTTGAGGCCACTCCAGGCAGGCCGAACGACTCCTGATGCAACTGCTCGGGGGGCAGCCCGAGCCCGGCCAGCATCTCGCTCACCACCGCCATATAGGGGGCTGGCCCGCACAGATAGACATGGCGGCTCAAGAGATCCGGCGCCAATTCCTTGAGCATCCCCGGTGTGAGCCGGCCAACCCAGGGATGAGCCGTTGGCGCCTCTTCCCCTACTTTCTCCAGCACTAAAGCATGGCGCACACCGGCATGAGCCTCGGCCAGCGAAGCCAGTTCCCTCGCGAAGATCACATCCCCGGGGGTTCTGGCGCTGTGAATAAAGCGGATATCGGCGTCCGGCCGCTTGGCGAGCTCGTCCCGCAGCATGGCCCACATGGGGGTGATACCGGAGCCGGCGCTGAGCAGCAGCGGCCGCTCGCAGGGGAGCGCGGTCAGGTGAAAATCGCCGAAGGGGCCGTCTACCCGGATCTCGTCCCCCACTTGCAGGCTCTGGTGCAGATGGTGAGAGACCAGCCCCACATCCTTGATGGTGACCTGCCAGAAAGGATCCTGCGGGCTGGAGGAGAGGGTGTAGGCGCGGCAGTGGGGATGGCCGTCAATCATCGTGTGCAGGGTGACGCACTGGCCAGCCAGCACGGAGGGCAGGTCGCCAGCCAGGGGTTCAAATTGCCAGCTCGCCACGTCGTGGGTCTCTGCCCGGCGGGCTATACAGCGCAGGCTCAAAGAGGTGGAGGTCATCGCAAGGCTCCTCTTGCTCGGAAATAGCGTTGAAAAAAGGCGAGCCATCAGGCTCGCCAAAGGCTTACAACATGCTGAGCGTGTAAGGCTGTATCTTTGCTCAGGCCGCCAGGATCTCGGCGAGATCCGCGTCTGCCGTGGTGGTTCCTTTCAGGCCGAACTGCTCCTCCAGCACCTTGAGCAGGGCCGGGGTGAGGAAGGCCGGGGCGGTCGGGCCGGTGCGGATGTCCTTCACACCGAGCGCCAGCAGGGTGAGCAAAATGACGATGGCTTTTTGCTCGAACCAGGAGAGCACCAGGGTCAGGGGCAGATCGTTGACGCCGCACTCGAACGCGTCGGCGAGCGCCAGCGCCAGCTGGATGGCGGAGTAGGCATCGTTGCACTGACCCACGTCCAGCAGACGGGGAATGCCGCCGATGTCGCCGAAGTCGAGCTTGTTGAACTTGTACTTGCCGCAGCCCAGGGTCAGCAGCAGGCTGTCCTGCGGGATCGCCTTGGCAAACTCGGTGTAGTAGGCGCGCTCGGCACGGTCACCGTCACATCCCCCCACCAGGAAGAAGTGGCTGATTTCGCCAGCCTTGACCTTGTCGATCACCGCAGGAGCGGCCTGCATCAGGGCGTTGCGGGCAAAACCGATGGTGATGAAGTGCTCGAGCTCAACGTGCTTGAAGCCTTCCAGCGCTTGCGCCTTGGCGATAACGGCGGAGAAATCTTCCCCTTCCAGGTGGGTCACACCGGGCCAGCCGACGATAGAGCGGGTGAAGATGCGATCCGAGTAGTTGCCCACGTTCGGGTCGATGATGCAGTTGGAGGTCATCACCACGGCGCCCGGGAAGTTGGCAAACTCCTTCTGCTGGTTCTGCCAGGCGGAGCCATAGTTACCCACCAGGTGCGGGTACTGCTTGAAGAAGGGGTAGGCCAGGGCCGGCAGCATCTCGCCGTGGGTGTAGACCTTGATGCCAGTGCCCCTGGTCTGCTCCAGGATGAGCTTGAGATCCACCATGTCGTGGCCGGAGACCAGGATGCACTTGCCCGGTACCGGAGTGACGCGTACCTGGGTCGGCTCGGGGTGGCCGAAGGCGGTGGTTTCACCGAGATCCAGCATCTCCATGATCTTGAAGTTCAGCAGGCCAATATCCATGGCGCACTTGAACAGGAGATCCAGATCGCAGGGATCCGTGCCGAGCCAGCTCATGATGCGATGGAATTCGGCGGCGACCCCGGCATCCTGCTGATCCAGCACCCGGGCGTGTTCCATGTAGGCGGCGGCGCCCTTGAGGCCGTAGAGGCAGAGCAGGCGCAGCCCCATGATGTCTTCGTTGACCTCGTTCTTGCCCCGGTTGACCGCGGTCTGCGGCGCCTGGGCAAGCTGGGCCAGCAGATCGGCACCCGGTTCGAAGCTGGCCGCGGCGGGCAGCGTGTCGGCCTGCACCGCCAGCGGTGCCAGCTTGGCGGCCAGTTGCTGGCGATAGGCCAGCGCCTGGTTGACGTAGGCGACGATGCGAGCGGAGTCGAAGTTGACGTTGGTGAGGGTGGCAAAGAACGCCTTGGGCACGAAAGCGTCTATTTCGCTGTCGACGATGCCGTGCTCGCGGGCCGCCAGGGCCCAGGCGCTGAGCCCTTGCAGGGTATAGATCAGCACATCCTGCAGATCAGAAGTTTCAGCCGTCTTGCCGCACATGCCTTGTGCATAGGCGCAGCCGTTGCCTGCCGGGGTACGAATAGTCTGTTCACATTGCACACAAAACATCATGTCTCTCCTAATTGGACATTTCAGTTATCTGTTTTGTGGCGATTCTATTCCGCTCCTGGAAAACTTAATAGGCATTCAATTTACCAATTAACATTTCATTGATGCAGATCAAATAGAAAAAAGCCGCCCAAATCGGGCGGCAAGCGGGTGGGAAATCAAGGAGAGACAACTCGGGTTTGCAACAACAGGGGCAATGATACGGGCCGGGGCATGGGCAGCCGGCCCCAGGTTCATCAGGCCAGATAGGCGCGCAGCATCCAGACCAGTTTTTCCTGCTGCTGCACATAGTCGGAGAGGATGGATGCAGTCCCTTCATCACCGGCATCAGCGGCCTGACCCAGGATGCGGCGCTGGGCGACCAGCAGTTCGCGGAAGCTCGCCAGCAGGGATTCCACGCAGGCACGACCGTCATGCAGCCCCTTCTGCTCGGGGATGGCGGACACCTGGATGTAGTCGCTGAAGCTGTGCAGGGGCACGCCATCCAGGGTCAGAATGCGTTCGGCCAGGGCATCGACTTTCAGCAGCAGGTCGTTGTAGATCTCTTCGAATTTCAGGTGCAGCTCGAAGAACTGGTTGCCGCGGATGTTCCAGTGGAAGCCACGGACGTTCATGTAGAGGATCTGGTAGCTGGCCAGCAGCTTGTTGAGCTCGGCGGCCAGGGCTTGTGATTGAACGGTATCAAGACCAATGGGGCTCTTCATGATTCACCTCCAGGTGGTAAGCATTATCGGGAACGGAGTCAGCTTATCCAGAAGCAGACTCAAAGGACAATCGTCTGTGCCTTGCCGATCCATAGCCAGTGGCTATCGTCGGCAAAAAATGCATCGGCTTTCATTGCTCAAGCCGTTCGATATAGAGGATCACCTCGCCGAGGTGAATGCCGAACTTGCTGATCTTCGCGCGGTTGATCAGGCGATCGTCGTCCAGCAGATACATCCAGTCATCAAAGCTCACCCTCACCACGCTCTCATCCGGCAGTGCCAGATCGAGTTGATAACGCCAATTGAGGGCAAAGACCTCTGTCTTGCCTACCGCCTCCCCCACCACGTCTGAAGCCGTGCCGCGCCAGTGGCCATCCGCCCCCTTGCTCAAAAACCAGGTGCGGGTCTGCCGACGACCATCATCGAAGTAGAACTGCTCGAACAGCTCCCCCTTGCCCTCTCGCCAGTGCCCCTGCATCTCGACCCGAAAGCGACTGGTCACTTCGCCGCTGCGGTCCGTCACCAGGCCGTGGGCCACCAGCTTGCCATTGAAGAAACGGGCGAGATCCCAGCCCGGCCGGGAGCCGCGATAATCGTCAAGACCCGCGCCGCAACCAGAGAGCCACAGCAGGGGCAGCAACCAGGCAAGACGCCACCAGGAAGAGAACTTCATGGAATACTCCATCAGGATTGGCCGCGCAGGCGGCGGGTCAGGGCGGGATCCCGGCTGTCGTCAGTCAGCCAGATGGCAAGAAACGCGGGGGCGAAGGCGGGATCATCAAGAGAGCCAAGGAGGCGATCTCGCAACCAGAAGTGGCCCGTGCCTTGCTCGTCCACATAAAAAACCAGCTTGTCGCCGGGGACGACATCCGGCCAGAGCGTGGCCAGTCGAGCCAGCCAGCGTTGGCGCTCACTCTCGCTGCCAAGGCCGAGCCGCTGCCACTCGGCGGCGGTCGCCTCCAGCAGATCCTGGCGCTCGATGGCCCTCGCGTAGGTAATGCTGAGGGCCTGCGGGTAGCGCCCCGGCTGATAGCGACCGCTCTCGCTGTAGAGGGTGGCGTCATAGAGCTTGAACCAGAGCCAGCGCATCTCCCCCTGTCCCACGGTTCGCAGCCCCTGCCAGGGGGCGGCAACACTCTGGGCGGTCGCAAGCAGTGGCAGGCTCAAGGCCGCCAGCAGCAGGCTAGTTCCACCCCATGTGCCAACGGGCGGGATCCTCCAGTTCATGCCAGTCCATCTCCTGTTCCTGCAGGGTGTTGATATCCTGCATCACCACGCTTGCCAGATGCCCCTGGGCATCGCGCTGGCAGGCCACCACCAGGTAGAAACGATCGGCCAGCTCGCACTGGCCATCCCTGGTCCACTTGGAAAACAACAAGGTGTCGGTCGAAAAGGTGTTCATCTCGTCTCACCCTCCAGCTTGACCGTTACCCACAGGAGTACGGGTAACCACCACATCCAGATCACCGCCAGCAGCACTGTGCTTGTCCAGATGCCCCAGGGTAAGTTTACTGCCCCCATGGCGGCCCCCGCCATATAGGAGGAGGCGCCCCCCACCATGCCGAACAGCCCCTGTTGCCAGCGCGGCAAGGGGCGAAGCCAGGGAAGGCCGTGGGAGAGGGTCAGGGCGAAACCGCACCAGAGCAGCAACAGCCAGAGCGGAAAACCGGACGGAAAGTGAAACAGGCCGAGGCGCCAGAGCAGGATGTCGAGCAGGCAGCCTGCCAGGGCGACCGGGATGAGGCGCCAGTCCTGCCCGCGGCGGGGGGAGAAGATGAAATGGAGCAGCAGCATCCCGAGCAGCGGGCCCGGTTGCTGCCATCTCACCGCCAGCAACCAGTAGAGGTTGAATCCCAGCAGGTGGGCCCACTGCCACATGATCAGCGACCGTGTGCCGGCAAGTCCCCGGACCAGCCATGGGGCCCCGGCTTGGCGGCCTCCAGTTGCACCAGGCTGATGGCCCGCTCCCAGAATCCCCCTTCACAGTAGGCGAAATAGAAGTGCCAGAGCCGGATGAAATCCTGGCTGTAACCGAGCTTGGGCAGCTCCGGGGCCAGCGCCAGGAAGCGTTCGCACCAGTGGGCCAGGGTACGGGCATAGTGGTGGCCGTGATCGTGCAGCCGTACCAGCTGCATGTCGGTCTCCCGCGCCAGCAGACCCGCCATCTGGGAGACGCAGGGCAGGCAGCCTCCCGGGAAGATGTAGCGCTGGATGAAGTCCACCCCGCGCAGATACTGGGCGTGACGCTGATCGGCGATGGTGATGGCCTGGATCAGCAGGCGTCCGCCGGGCTTGAGCAGGCGCGACAACTGGCGGAAATAGTCGGGCAGGAAGGCGTGCCCCACCGCCTCGATCATCTCGATGGAGACCAGCTTGTCATAGCGTCCCTCCAGCTTGCGGTAATCCTCCAGCAGCAAGGTGATGCGATCCCCCAGCCCCTCCCGCTCGATCCACGCCTTGGCATAGTCGTGCTGGGCCCGGGAGATGGTAGTGGTGGTGACCCGACAACCATAGTGACGGGCCGCATAGACGGCAAGACCGCCCCAGCCGGTGCCTATCTCCAGCAGGTGGTCGTCCGGCCCAAGCTCAAGCCGCTCACAGATGGTGCGCAGCTTGGCCTGCTGCCCCTCCTCCAGGGTGGCGTCCGGGTGGGGATAGATGGCGCTCGAATACTGCATGTGATCGTCGAGAAAGCCCTGATAGAGGGTGTTGCCAAGGTCATAGTGGGCGGCGATGTTGGCGCGCGAACCGGTCAGGGTATTGCGATTGAACCAGTGGCGCACCTTGTTGAACGGGAAGCTGAGCCAGCCGAGGCGGCGTTCCAGGGCGTCGAGCAGCGGCAGATTGCGGGCCAGCAAGCGCACCAGTGCCACCGGCTCCGGGCTGGTCCAGAGACCCTCCACCCAGGTTTCTCCTGCGGCGATGCTGCCCCCCAGCAGCAGGCGGCGATAAAACGCCGGATCCTGCACCACCAGCTCGGCATGCAGGTCGCTGCCCGCCTTGCCGAAACGGTGGCACTCGCTGCCGTCGTGGAGCACCAGCTGGCCCTGCTCAAGGCGCGCCAGCAATTTGAGCAGCAGTTGCTTGGCCCCCTTGTCGATGAAAGAGGCAGAGAGGGTTGATTGAGCAAGTTCCATTAGCGGCTCTCCGAATGGGTCAAGAGTGGGGTCGTTCGGTTGGGATGAACCCGCACCATGGGCTGCTGACAACACCAGGAAGCGGAATTAAACGGGTGTGTCAGCGTCACGGGCGGCTCTCCGGATGGGTGAAGACGGGGGTGCGTTTGATAAAAAGGCGCAGGGCCTGCCAGTAGATCCCGAGCAGCACCTTCAGGGTCATCCAGGGCCAGCGAGCCAGCAGTGCCGCCAGCCCCTTGCGCGACAGCGGCGCGCGGCGCAGGGCCAGGGTGGCGTCAAACAGCTTGCTCTCACCGGATACGGGGTGGCTCTCGATATGGATCAGCGCCTCCTCTTTCGGCGCCCGGATGCGCCAGTGGTAGCGCATCCCCAGTCCCATGAAGGGGGAGACATGAAAATCCTTGTCATGGGGGGAGAGCGCCGCCAGATCCAGCAGGTAGTAGTGGCGCTCGTTCCAGGGGGTATTGGAGACCTCCGCCAGCAGGTAGCGGGTCTCCCCCGCCCGATCGCAGAAGTAGAAATTGACCGGGCTGAAATAAAACCCGAGGCAGCGCACGTTGCCAAGGAGCAGCACCCGCCCGCCGGGCTCCGCATCCCCCCCGAGGGCCGCCACCTTGTCCCAGACCGCCTGCTTGAGGGGCCCTTCGCTGCCCCGCAGATAGTCCTCGCGGCGAAACGAGAGCAGTCCGGCCCGCTCCACGGCAAACCAGCGCCCCTGCTCAAGCCTGGGCAATTCGTCCAGATCCAGCCCCAGCATGAAGAGGCTGTATGAAAAAGCGTGGGCCCTTGGGGCGAAGCGGCGATGGCGCACCGAGCCTTGCCAGATGGCGCTGATCCCCTCCCCCATTCCCTCGTCCCCTTGCGTCAAGGCCGCGGCGCCGCTCATAGCTCGGCCCCGAAGCGTCTGGCCACGTCCAGGGCGCTGCGCACCCCGTCCTCGTGAAAACCGTTGTACCAGTAAGCCCCGCAGAAGTGGGTGCGCTGATGGCCACAGATCTCGCCCCGTCGCTGCTGGGCGGCGATGGAGCCCTGATTGAATACCGGATGATGATAGACGAAACGGCGCAACACCTTGCTCTCGTCCACCCGTCCACGGGGATTGAGGCTGACGCAGAAAGGCGCTGGGGAGCTCACCCCCTGCAGGATGTTCATGTTGTAGCTCACCAGGGGGCGCGCCCCGTCATCCTCACCGAGCTGGTAGTTCCAGCTCGCCCACGCCTTGCGGCGCATCGGCAGGCAGGAGGCGTCGGTGTGCAGCCAGACGTCGTTGGCCTGATAGGGCATGTTCCCGAGGATGGCCCTCTCTCCCTCGCTCGCATCCGCCAGCAGGGCCAGGGCCTGATCGCTGTGACAGGCGAAGATCACCTCGTCAAAATGGGCCTCCTGCCCCTGGCTGGTGACCACGACGCCATCCGCCACCCGGCGCACCGCCTCCACCGGGGTAGCGAGGCGGATGCGCGACTGCCAGCCCGCCGTGAGCGGCCCTATGTACTCTCGCGAGCCTCCCGGGATCACATACCACTGAGGTCGGTTCGCCACCTCCAGCAGCCCGTGGTTGGCGAAAAACCGCAGAAAGAAGCTCAAGGGGAAGGCACGCATGTCCGCCAGGGTGGAGGACCAGATGGCCGCTCCCATGGGCAGGATGTAGTGGCGGGCGAAATAGTCGCTGAATTTCCCCGCCAGCAGGAAGTCCCCCAGGGTCAGATCGGGGGTCAGCTCCCGCTGGCGATGCGCGGCCAGCCAGGCCCGCGCCTCCCGGTTGAAGCGCAGGATCTCGGCGACGAAGCGATAGAAGCGCGGGCTCAGCAGATTGCGGCGCCGGGCGAACAGGGTATCGAGGTTGTGGCCGTTGTACTCCATCCCCTCGGGACTCTTGACCGAGAAGCTCATCTCGGCGGGTTGGCGCCCCACCCCGATGCGCTCCAGCAATTTGAGGAAGTTGGGATAGGTACGGTCATTGAAGACGATGAAGCCGGTGTCGATGGCATAGTGGCGCCCAGCCTGTTCCACCTCCACGGTGGCGGTGTGGCCTCCCAGGGTCGGCGCCGCCTCTAACAGGGTGATGTCATGCAGCTTGTGGAGCAGAAAACCGGCGGTGAGACCGGAGATACCGGAGCCGACGATGGCGATCTTTTTCTTCATGAAGGGCGTCCTTTCGAAACGAGTGTGCGGCCAAGGCGCAGCCAGAGCCCCGTCGGCAGGGCGCCGAGCAGGCGCAGCAGCCAGATGAAGCGACGGGGAAAGTGGATCTGGTGGCGACCGGCGGCAAGCCCCGTCATGATGGCACGGGAAGCCTCTTCCACCGTCACCAGGCAGGGCATGGGAAAATCATTCTTGTCGGTGAGCGGCGTCTGCACGAAGCCCGGGCGGATCAGGGTCACCCCGATGCCCTTGCTGGCCAGATCCAGGCGCAGCGTATTCGCCAGATAATCGAGGGCCGCCTTGGAGGCGCCATAGGCCTCCGCCCGTGGCAGGGGCAGCCAGCTCACCGAGGAGCTGACGATGGCAAGCCGTCCACCTGCCCCCAGCCGCGGCAGCAAGGCGGCCAGGGCGTTGCCGGTGGCGATGAGGTTGGTCTCGATGACCCGGGCAAACAGGGCGCCGTCAAAGCCTTCTGCCGGATCCATGTACTCGCAGTTGCCCGCATTGAGAATGAGCAGGTCGAGGGCGGGCAGGCTTGCGGCCACCCCGGCCATGGCGGCGCTGTCGCGCGCATCGAATCGCAAAGGGGTGATCCCCTGGTCGGCAAGTGCCTGCAAGCGCACCTCGTCCCGGCCACAACCCCACACCTGCCAGCCGGCGCGCCGATAATCCAGCGCCAGCTGGCGGCCGATGCCCGAGGTGGCCCCGGTGATCAGCACCCGGCCGCTCATGTTCCCAGCCTCCCCTTGATGGCCCGTACCACGGGCCCCAGCAGCGGCAACTGCTCGTAGAGCATGGCCCCGAGATCGAAGTAGTCCCGGTGCAGGCACACCTTGCCCCAGGAGTCGAACGTCAGCCGGGTGGCCCCCTCCACCCTGACGGCCCGGCCACCGGCAATCCTGGGGTGGGAGAAGGTCATGACCCAGGCGAGCCAGGCTTCGTTGCCCGACTGCTGCTGACTCGTTATCTCGAAACTGCACTGGGCAAGGCGCTCATATAGGGAGGAAAAGTAGCGGATGAGCGCGGCCAGCCCCTCTATCCGGTGCGCAGGATCGATGAAGAGCACCTCATCGGCATAGACCTCCGGCAAGCGGTGCAACTGATGCTTGTCCAGTTGCAGGTAGAGGATGACAAAGCGGGCCAGCGCGTCATTCATGCTAGTTTTTCTCCAGTTCGCGGAACATCTCGATGGCCCTCACCCGTGCAACGGCATGATCCACCATGGGGGCCGGATAATCCTGCCGCCCCTTGAGCCGCAACCAGTCGTGGGGCTCGTGGAGATAGGCAGCAGGCACATCCGCCAGCTCAGTGACCCAGGTACGAATGAACTCCCCTTGTGGATCAAATCGTTGCCCCTGGGTGGTGGGGTTGAAGACCCGGAAATAGGGCGCCGCATCGGCCCCGGTCCCCGCCGCCCACTGCCAGCCGCCATTGTTGGCCGCCAGATCCCCGTCGATGAGCCGACTCATGAAGTAGTCCTCCCCAAGCCGCCAGTGGATATGGAGATCCTTGGTGAGGAAGCTCGCCACTATCATCCGCAGCCGGTTGTGCATCCAGCCGGTGGCGTTGAGGCAACGCATGGCCGCATCGACCACGGGGTAGCCGGTGCGCCCCTCGCACCAGGCGGCGAAGGCATCCGGATCCCAGCTCCACGGCAGGGCCGCCGTCTCCGGCTTGAAGGGGCGGTTCATGGAGAGGCTCGGGATCAGCACCAGCAAGTGGCGGTAGAACTCGCGCCAGATGAGCTCGTTGAGCCAGACGAAACCGGGTTGGGCCTTCGACTGGGGCCGGTAGCCGAGACGCTGCTGCAGCGCCCCCACGCACTGGCGGGCACTGATGATGCCCGCCGCCAGATAGGGGGAGAGCACGGAGGTGCCCGCCAGCGCCGGAAAGTCCCGGGTCTCGCCGTAGTCGAGCACCGCCTGATCCAGAAAAGCGTGCAACCGGCGGCTCGCCTCGGCCTCCCCCACCGGCCAGCGGGTGTCCGCCGTCAGATCCCCCAGCCCGTCGTCCACCCACTCTCGCTCGGCCAGGGGCAGCCACGGTAACGGCTCGCCGCGTGGTGCGGGGGCACGGTGAATGACGAAGCCATCCTCCTCGAGAGCCTTGAGCCAGGCGCGGCTGAAGGGGGTGAAGACCTTGAACATCTCCCCCGACCCGGTCAGTACCCGACCGGGCGGCAGCACGCAGCAGCCGTTGAACCAGTGGCTGGTCATGCCCTGCTCCCCCAGCGCGGCGCTGACGGCGTGGTCGCGGCGCAGCTCGTCAATCTCGATGGCCTGGTTGGCGTAGAGCTGGCTCACCCCGAGCTCCCGGCAAAGCGCCGTCAGCGCCGTCGGCACCTCGGCAAAGGTCTCGACCCGCAGCAAATGAAGCGGAATGCCGAGGGCCGCCAGCTCTCGTCCCATGGCATCCACCTGTGCCAGCATGAAGCGCTGGCGGACCGGGGCCAGCTTGTGCGTCTGCCACTGGGTCGGCGAGACGATGAAGAGTGCGGCGACCGGTTCATCTCCGGCGCAGGCGTGGCGCAGGGCCGGGTTATCGGCCAGACGCAGATCGTTGCGAAACCAGACCAGCCTCATGACGGTGTTCTCCCGCCCTTGCCCTTCGCCTTGGCTGTGCGGGTCGTCGCACTGACCTCTGCCAGGGTGGCGTGCCAGTTGCGGGCACGCCGCCACGGCTCATCGTAGAGGCGTCCCAGCTCGCCAAAGAAGCGGGTACCCTCAGGCCATTCGGAGGCCAGGTCCTGCTTGCCGAGCCCGGCCCCCAGCAGGATCAGCCAGGGAGGAGTGGCGCGCCCCTCCAGCAGGGTGGCATGGCGGGGCTCCACCGCCCCCAGCAGTTGCACCTCATAACCCTGACCGATGAGCTCATACGCAGCCCAGACCAGATCCAGCGGCCCCACCTGCCCCCAGCTTGCCAGGGTGACGGGGATGCCCTTCTCCTGCTCGATGAGGTGGCGGGCGAAGCGGGTATGCAGCCAGCCGAGCCACACCTGTTGCAGCAGCTCGCCATCGGGGCGCTCGCGCCACAGCCCCAGCAGCCGCTCCACCAGGGGCTGCAGCACCCGACTGCGCACCAGCTCGAAGGGGTAGCTCGCCAGCAGATCGCCAAGCTCGGCCTCCGCCTTGCGCTGGTTGAAGGCAAGCAGCGCCTGGCTGAACTGCTCCAGGGTCTGCTGCCAGTGATCGCTCACTGGCGCACTCTGGGGCTCGCTCAGGAGCCCCTTCACCTGACCTATGCTCACCCCCCGCTCCAGCCAGCTCAGGATCTCGCCTATCTGGCGGATATCCTGCTCGCTGTAGAGGCGATGGCCCTTCTCGGTTCGGGCCGGTTGCACCAGCCCGTAGCGGCGCTGCCAGGCGCGCAGGGTGACGGCGTTGACGCCGGTGAGGCGGGAGACCTCGCGAATGGGGTAGACGCCCTCGTCGGGGAGAGGCGCGGCTGCTTGTGATTCATCAGACATGAGAGAGTCCATCAGACGTTGGGAAGAGGCCCCGGTGATCCGCCGGGGCCTGCACAGGGTGTTCAGAGCCCGTAGCGCAGCTTGAGCGTGTCGGGATGAAGGTCGAGGTAGGCCTGATCGGCCAAATCCAGCCACACCTTCACAGCCCGTAACGCAATTTCAGCGTGTCGGGATGGGGATTGAGGTACACCTGCTCGGCGAGATAGGGGTTCGGGTACTCGCGCAGGTAGTGGCGGATCAGGGTAAGGGGCACCAGCAACGGGAAGACGCCGGTGCGGTACTTGTCGATGGTGTCGCACAGCTCCTGCTTCTGGGCCGGGGTCAGCACCCGCTTGAAGTAGCCCTGCAGGTGCATCAGCACATTGGTGTGGCTGCGGCGGTTGGCCCGCAGGGTCAGCGCCGCCATCAACCCCTGGATGTAGCTGTCGGCCACCTCCTGCAGGTTGGCCTTGCCAAGGTTGGCGAGCAGGCGCCCCAGCGCCCGGTAGTGGGTGGTGGCGTGGGAGAGCACCAGGTACTTGTAGCGTGAATGGAAGCGGATCAGGGCTGAGGCGGTGATCCCCCGGGCGCAGAGCTGCTGCCAGTCGTGGTAGGCGAAGACCCGCAGCACGAAGTTCTCCCGCAGGATGGGGTCGCACAGGCGGCCATCTTCCTCCACCGGCAGCAGGGGGTTGGCCTCCATCAGCGCCTTGGCGAAGAGGCCGACCCCCTCCTTGGCGCTCCCCTCGTTGTTGGCGCCATAGATACGCACCCGCTCCATGCCGCAGCTGGGGGACTTGGCGCAGAGGATGTAGCCGGAGAGGAAGTCGAGCTGTCGTGCCTTCTGCTCACTGAAGGCAATCAGCTTGTCGGTGACGTCGAAGCTGCCGTTGCTTGCCTCGGCCCGCACCTCGCCCTGGCGCTTCACCAGCCGGATGGCGGCGCGGGGTGCGCCCAGGCCAATGGCCATCTCGGGGCAGACGGGGTGATAGTCGAAATGGGCGCCCAGATCCCGTTCGCAGAAACTGGATCGTTTGTGGCCCCCGTCGAAGCGCACTTCCTGGCCGAGCAGACAGGCACTGATACCGACCTTGATCTTGTACATGATGAAGCCCCTTGTATAAGCCTTGAGTAAGTTATAGCAGTTATACAAAAAATTGGAAGCTGTATAACTATTGCGAACTGATACGGCCAGGGGGCGGCGGGCGGATCAGCCCCCATAAAAAAAACCCATGACCGAAGTCATGGGTAAAGGTGAAGACCCTGCAGGAAGGATGATCAGAAGCTGTATTTCACACCCAGGCTGGAGATCGAACCTTTTTGCAGATCCCAGTTGCGATAGGTGTAGTCGGCGGTGAGGGCCAGGTTCTGGGTCAGCTTGTAGGCCGCCCCCGCCTTGAAGTCGTGCATGTCGTCGGTCATGTTGGCGTAGCGATAGCCGGTGGAGAGCTCGACGGCGCCGATGTCGTAGCGCAGGCCCACTTCTCCGTAGAGGCTGCCGCTCTTCTTGCGGGCCAGGGTATCCCAACCGGAGTGGTTCACGTCGGAGGCCAGCTCCCGTTCCAGGCTGTAGCCCATCAGGCCGGTTTCACCGTAGAGGTTCAGGCCGGTTCTGAGGGGGGTGTAGACACCCATCCCCAGGCTGGAGATGGCCATGCTGTCGTTGCCGCTGCTGCGGGAGGTGTATTCGCTGCCGATCCGGCCATAGACATTGCTGGTGAAGCTCTTGGAGAGATCCAGGCTCAGGCCGCCGAAGTCGCGGTTCTCCCCATCCTTGCCACCGATGTAGTCAGACTTGGTGTGGGCCCAGGTGGCAGAGCCCTTGGCATAGCTAAAGGCATCTTGCGCCAGGACGGAGGTGGAAGAGAGACCGGCCAGAACCAGAACAGACAGTGCGATCTTTTGCATTTTGTTGACTCCATGGGTTGAGTTAGGCGGACCTAACTGGAATGGAGCCATTGTGACGGGCAAAGGGGGCAACGCCGAGGAGCAAGCTGTTGCCAAACCATGTCAGATGTAAGCGGATATTGCTGGCAGTTACCGGTGCAACACTCTGCGGGGGAGCGAGGGCTCCCCCGCCGTCATCCTAGCGGAACTCCACCTCGTCGATCTGCACCCGCACCAGCGGCTTGCCGGTGAGGCCGGCGGGTCGTGCCAGCTCGATGGCCCGGGAGGTGCGTGCCTCCCCCTTGCGCAGGTAGGAGTCAGGCAGGCGGTTCTCCCCGACCCAGAAGCGCACGGGCTCGCTCGAGAGCTGCACCCCGTCGGCGCTGAACAGGGTCAGGCTGCCGTTGACGCGCACCACGTTGCGACTGCCGGTGTTGCTCACCACGAACTGCAGGCTGAGGGGATCGTCCCCCGCCACCTGGTCCAGCTTCACCGTGATGCCGTCCCGGGTCGCCTGGGAGAGCAAGTCGGGATGGGCCATGGCCTGCTCGGTCAGCACCGGGGCCGCGACACTCGCCGTCACTGCCTGACCGGCTACCGTGGCTGCCGGCTTGACCAGCAGGTATTCCCAGGTGAAATCGTCATTGAGTTGCACCTGGCGACCATCCGGCAAGGTGATCTGGTGCAGGGGAGCCGCCTCGGCCAGCAGAGGGCACAGACAGAGGGCGACCAGCAGTCGGGAGAGGGGTTTCATGGGCAGGCACTCGATAAAGGATGCGAAGGGGGCAGTATAAAGAGTCGCGCCCTCCTTGCCTATGACCCCCCTCACGTTACGCCCCGGCTCAGATGACCAGGGGGTGGGGATCCTCCAGCGTGGCCAGATCCAGGGTCACCAGATCGAACTGGGCACTCCTGAGGGCCTTCTGGATGGTGGGCTGCATGTCGAACACCAGGGCCCGCAGCCGTTCGGGCACCCGGATCCTCGCAAGGGTGGTGACCCTGTCACCCAGGGTATGGAAGAAGACCTGGGCTCCCCCCAGCCCCATGTCCACCAGCATCTGCTCGGCCATGTCGACCATCCGCAGGTGCCGCCTGTCCAGGGAGGTCATATCGACAAATCGCCGGCTCAGGCAGGCCTCCCCCACGTCTCCCCAGAGCGCCAGTTGCCGCTTGTGAAAGCCGTAGCGAAAATCCCGGTTGGTCATCCCCTGCTCGGCAAAGATCCAGAGGGTGTTGGCGGGCAGGCTGTGGAATCGGCGCAGGTACTCCCGCTTCTCCTCCACCGAGGCCGACATCAGCAGCGGCGGGCCCTCTTCATGTTCGAGCTGCTGGCAGAGGTAGCGCACCGGGTCGGTCACCTCGGCGAGGTGGCCCAGGTGGGCGCTGAAGATCATCTCGTCGGTCTTGAGCACCTGATGGGGGATGCCGTAGTGCCGGCAGTAGCGCTGTGCCCTGGCCACCGACTGGCGGCTGAGGGTGGGGTTGTCCAGGGTGATGGCGCGAAATCGCACCCCGCTGGCCCGGCACAGATCCATGCTGTAGCAAGATTCCAGTCGGCCGGAGAAGGAGACAAGCAGTTCGCTGTAACCGGCCAGGGTGTTGATGAGCCTCTGTTCCCTGGCTTGAAAGGTCTGATCGTATCCCCGATGCAGCGCAACGACATTGGCATCCATAACAACAACTCCGGATGATGAACTGGATACCATTTTGCCCGCACCAAGCTGAATATACACTTAAAGAGCATGGATAAAGCTGTACGTTATTTGCCCTCAATCAAGGTTTTGCACACTTTTTTCGCTGCGAAGCGAAACTGGCTCTCCTCAGGCAGGCAACAACCCCTGAGCGATCAGATGCGCCCGGCACCGGGCCGGATCGGTGAAGATCAGCCCCCGCAGACCGAGCGCCTCGGCCGCCGCCACGTTGGCCGGGCTGTCGTCAATAAAGAGGCACTCCCCAGCCTTGAGGTCGAACGACACCAGCAGATAGCGGTAGATGTCGGGCTCGGGTTTGAGCATCCGCACCCGGGCCGACACCACCTTGCCGCTGAAGAAGCGCCAGAAGGACTGATGCTGCTCCAGCCAGTCGATGCTGGCGTGCCCCATGTTGGAGAGGGCATAGAGGGGGTGGCCTGCACCGTGCAGTTCTTCGATGAGCGCCACCATGGCGGGATCCGGCACAAGGGAGGACGGCACCGCCTGCAAGATGGCCAGATTCTCCGCCATCGACAGGCCGGTGCGCCCCTGCGCCTGACGGGCCATGGTGTGCAGAGAGAGGGTCCCCCTGTCCACCTCCAGCCAGTCCGGGTGGTTGAACAGCTGCTCCGCGATCGCTATCGCCCCCTCGGGTCCGCGCACCCCACTCACTATGGCCACCGGATCCCAGCGCACCACCACCCTGCCCAGATCGAAGATCACCGCCATCGTCTCGTCCCCTCTATGTGTTGTTGCCACGGATGTGGTCACGGCGGTTGCCACAAACAGGGACCAGAACGACGCTCACTCCCCTCGGCAACCCGAGCCACCACCCTGCCCCGTTCAACGCCCCCGGGCAAGTTTTACTTGCATCGCACCGCCAAATCCCTTAATGGTTATGGCGCTACATTCAGGACACGCCCATGAACACACCATTCTTCTTTGTTTTCTCGTTTACCCGGCCCACATGAGGGAAGGCCCGTCGTCACGTGAACCATTCGCGTAAACAGAAACCAAAGACGAATCGAGCCTCCCCAGCGGAGGCTTTTTTTTGCACCACACACCACAGAATCACTGGATAGGGAACCACCATGGCAACGCTCGACGAGATCAGACACGACATCACCCAGTTGGATCAGGAGCTGCTCGCCCTGCTGGCCAAACGCAAGACCCTCAGCATCGAGGTCGCCCGCGCCAAGCAGGCCAATCCCCGTCCCATCCGTGACCACCAGCGCGAACAGGACTTGCTGGTCGCCCTGATCCAGAAAGGGCGCGCCCTCGGACTGGATGCCCAGTACATCACCCGCATCTACCACACCATTATCGAAGACTCCGTGCTCTCCCAGCAGGCCTACCTGCAGAGCCTGCTCAACCCCCAGCAACAGGAGCCCATGACCAGCGTCGCCTACCTGGGACCGCGCGGCTCCTACTCGAGCCTGGCCGCCCGCAAGTACCTGGCCCGCTACAAGGATCAGGTGATCGAGGTGAACTGTCAGAACTTCCGCGAGGTGCTGGACACGGTGGAGTCGGGCCGCGCCGCCTTCGGGGTGCTGCCCATCGAGAACACCAGCTCGGGCTCCATCAACGAGGTATACGACGTGATGCAGCACACCACCCTCTCCATCGTGGGTGAGCTCACCTATCCCATCGAGCACTGCATCCTCACCGCCGTGCCCACCGAGATCGAACGCATCAAGACCTTCTACGCCCATCCCCAGGTGTTCCAGCAGTGCTCCCATTACCTCAGCAAGCTGGAAGGGGCGCGCCACGAAATCTGCGACTCCTCCTCCAGCGCCATGATGAAGGTCAAGGAGCTGGCAAGCCCGGAAGCGGCGGCCATCGGCAGCGCCGCCGGCGGCGAGCTCTATGGCCTGGACGTGCTGGCCGAGCAGCTCGCCAACCAGAAGGAGAACTACAGCCGCTTCATCGTGGTGGCGCGCAAGCCCATCGACGTGGCGCCCCAGATCCCCGCCAAGACCACCCTCATCATGTCCACCTCCCAGAAGCCGGGCTCCCTGGTGGAGGCGCTGCTGGTGCTGCGCAGCCACGAGATCAACATGACCAAGCTCGAATCCCGTCCGGTGCAGGGCAACCCCTGGGAGGAGATGTTCTACCTGGATGTCTCCGCCAACCTGCAGACCCCGGCCATGCAGGCCGCCCTGCTGGAGCTGACCAAGATCACCCGCTACATCAAGGTGCTGGGCTGCTACCCGAGCGAAGACGTCAAGCCGACCGCCGTGCCGCCCGTCTTGATGGGAAGCTGATGGGGAGCGGATCCCGCCCCTGCCACACAAAGGCGAGCACCGGCTCGCCTTTGTGCTCTCTGCGCCCTCCCCGTGAGACGCGGCCCAGTCCCGCCCCTCCCTTCCGGCGTTAAACCGCCCTCCACCCCCTTCCTCGTGGACCCGGGATCCTGGCGCTGCTGTCTTTCCACTCACCATCAGGCCATCTTCCTCCCGTTGCGGCCTCCTTTTGCCGCCTGCCGGGCCTTTCTATCGTTTGAATTTATTTAACGACATGGCAGCATCGTTAGATTTCCCTAAACAAAAAAAGCCGCCATTCCGGCGCCCGGGCACCTCTTGTTCGATCTCAGCCCCCTTTTTCCTCGCTACAGGCCGGATCCCGCCCGGCACCTCAACCCCGTTTCTCCTGCCGAAGACCAGCTCCTCCCAAGACGCCAACCCCGGTTATCCTCCCCAGGCCCTATCCCGTCCAACGCGGCAACCCCGGTTATTCCCCGCAGATCCGAGCCCCTTCCCGACCAAACAAAAAGGCGAGCCTGCGCTCGCCTTTGTCTGTGCCGTGATGATCGCCCGGCTCATGCCGGCGCCCCCCGGACCCGCCCTAGAACTGGCCCGCCATCAGCTGGTTCAGGTGATAGAGGTTGCGGGTGTCGAGCTCCAGCTCGGTGGCATAGGTGTTGCCACGGGGATAGGTCGCCACCACCCGGGCACCGCGCACCATGCCCGCCACCGACACATCCAGGGAGTTGGAGGTCTGGGTCAGGTCCTTGTAGCTGCTCTGGCCGCGCACCTGCTGGCCATTGAGCTGCTCCGCCAGCTCCCGGTAGGCGTCCATCTTGGAGGCGCGGATCGCCTGCAACATCTTCTCGGACTGGGAGGGACCGGGCTGGATGTCGATCACCGCATAACCCACCGCCTTGAGCACCGGGAAGTCATCGGGCTTCTCGCCCACGTCATAGTTCACCACCCGGTTGCCACTGCACGCCGTCAGCAACATAGCCATCAGGCAACCCAACAAGATTTTCATCGCTGTTTCCCCGTTTTCCTGTTCACCACACCCGATGTGTCACGGCTCAATGTCAGCCAGCCCGCTTCACGCTTCATGACGCGCCACCTCAAGGGGTCAGGTTGACCAGATGGCCGGACGGGCTCTGGCCCCCCCGCATCAGGTAACCGCGATTGATGGAGGCCCGGCCAAAGGAGTTGCTGGCACCGGACAAATATTGTTTCGGGATCAGGCTCTGGGCCGTGGTCTCCACCATCTTGGTGCGCAGATCGATGATGCGGGCGTTGACCAGGATCCCCTGCTGATTGCGGCTGAAGGTGCCGGTCAGGATGCGGGAGATGGGCAGCCGGGACGAGAGATCCTTGTAGTTACGGCTCATCACGAAGTCCCCCTGCGGGGTCACCTGGATGTTGCCCGTGGTCTTGAAGTCCACCACCACCTCACCGCGCCGGTTCAGCTCGTAGATGAAGCTCTCCTCGATCTGCTGCCCCATCCAGTTGGTGTCCTTCAGGGTGTCGAGATCGACAAAGGAGGCGACCGCAATGGGCTCGGTCAGGGTCGTGAGGGACTTGCGCTCCATCAGCTGATCCGTCATGCGGGCCACCAGCCAGTTGAGCTCCATCCCCTTCGCCGCCTGGCGAGGGTCTCCCAGCTCCCGATTGATGGGGTCGGCCGACCCGCAACCGACCAATGCCAGCGCCACCGCCAGCACCGTGATAACTCTCTTCATGGATACCTTTCCTGTATCTGCACCTGACCTGTTATCGGTCGCAACCGCCAACACTTGAGGCGGGAATGCGCGCAGGATCCTCGATGATCCCCAAGCAGAGGCGCGTACTGTGCCACCGGAGCCCACCGCGCGGGCTCCGGCCAGGGAAGAAGGCATGGTTCTTGCTTTTATTTGGTCACCCGCTCCGGTGCAGACCGGATCTGTGTCCAGGATCCCTGACCCGCCCCACCGGCGGCAGGGGGTCGCCCACTCAAGGTGTTTGTTATGAAAGTTTCGCTGCTGTTCACCCTGCTGCTGGCCAGCCTGTCGGCCAGGGCCGAACTTATCGAGGCCCAGGGCAGTGCCGCCATTCTGGGGGGCGACGAGGTCTACGCCCGCGAGCAGGCGACCCGGGATGCCCTGCGCCAGGCGCTGCTGGCCAGCGGTGCCTCCGTCTCCAGCATCCAGCGCCTGGAAAACGGCAGCCTGCGCTCCGAGCAGATCCAGATCCGCTCAGGCGGCGACATCCGCCAGTACCGCCTCAAGCGCGAAGAGGTGCGCAACGGCCGCATGTACATCACCCTCGTGGCCGACATCCAGGCGGAGCGGCAGATCTGCCAGACCCAGCACTACGCCAAGGATTTGACGCTGGTGCGTCTGCGCATGCGCTACCCGGACCAGGCGAGCACCGGTGCCCTGGACGACATGCCCGCCGACCTCTCCCGCCGGCTGTTTGAAACCCTGGCGACGACGCCCCAGGTGGTCGCTCGCCAGTGGCTGGACGAGAACCTGCGCATCGACCCTCTCCATCTGCAACAGGGGGATCGCAGCGCCCTCGAGGAGATCAAGGCCCTGAGCCTGCGCACCGACAGCCAGTATCTGGTGCTCGGCAGCATCGACGACCTCTCCCTCGAGCCCCAGGGCAACGCCCTCACCAGCTGGTATGAGGATCCCGTGCGCAACTTCTCCATGCAGCTCTACCTGTTCGACGGCATCAACGGCAGCCTGCTCGGCCGCAAGGAGTACAAGGGCCGCGCCAACTGGACCTTCTCCAAGCGGGAGCAGGTGGGCAGCAGCGGTGGCCAGTTCTGGCAGTCGAGCTTTGGCCAGGAGGTGGGCTACCAGTTGAAGGAGGCGGCCCAGGACATCGCCGCCGAACTCGCCTGTGCCCCCGTCACCGCCCGGATCGTGGCCCAGCACGAGCGCGGCCCCCACATCAACCTGGGCCGTCGCAACGGGGTCAAACTCGGGGACCAGTTCCGGGTCCAGCACAGCGCCGACTTCGTCGACCCCTATGGCAAGTCCCGCATGATGCGCAACCCCGCAGACGGTCTGTTCGAGGTGGTACAGGTGTTCGAGGATGGCGCCATCATCAGCAGTCAGAACAAATATTCGCCGTTCAATGTCCAAATCGGTGACCTGGCCGTATTGGAATAGGAATCAAGGGTTTAAAAGCACAATGCTTCTTGTATAATGCCCGCCACAAGGTTCCCGTAGCTCAGCAGGATAGAGCGGTCCCCTCCTAAGGGATGTTTATTGCTTAAAAATCTATCTAAACAGGCTGTTATAAGATTTTTTAAATATTAGGAATTATAAATATTTCCTTTAAAAACATAGCCTTATAGCTCAAAAAGCATTCATAAACAACCGAGCTGCTTGTTTTTTGATCTGCTCAATCGATGTCTGTTTTGCGCTATTTAAGAGCTATTCACGCCATTCAACTCTACTTTTGCGCTATTTTGCCGCTATAATGTCTCAATAGAACATTTTTCGGTGGTACCTAAGGAAAGTGCGAACAAGTATCCCACGAACAAAAAATGAAAATTTTAGTCATTTAATATCAATGGGTTACCAGTAAATGCTCTCGTGCCATATGACTTATTCGCACCTTCCCTAATGGCTCCCAAAAATCCGGCTACATCCATACGCAAAGAAGAGTTCGATCTTAAGACGCTGCTCCAGGGTCACCCTGCGGCCATAATTAAAGGGAAATTCTCATTTACCTTTAAAGACCAGTACATAGATAGTCTTCCATTTATTAATGATAAAAATAAATGTGTTGAATTAACGCACTATAGTTCTGACGATGAAAAATATAATGAAAAGAACAAACCAAGATTAAAACTAAGAATCGGAAACAGTGTTAAGACATTCTATATTGTTTACGATAAAAATCGGAGGCAGAAAATTGGCAATTGGATGCCTCGCACTAAAAGTGGACATTACCAAAAAGGTTTTTTTAGCGTTACACAGGCTAAGGAAGAGTTTAAGAGATTAGTTAGTGATGCTGAAAAGATTAATCCAGAAAAGTGGAAATATCAGTCTTTTACATTGAGAACTTATCTTTTAGAGCATTATAAAAACGACCGTGAAAATAAATCAAACAAGAGGAATTCATTAAGCCCTGTTACCGACAAAACAATAAGGGAAATCTCATCTGCCTTTGAACCATGGTTAGACCTAAAGCTATCTGAATTTAATGAAGATCATCCAGTAATATTCAAAAAGTATTGGCAGAACAAAGAAACGCCAATAACATCAGAAACAATGAGGAAATACTATTCCTTATTAAATAGCTTGTTTAATATGTGTGTTACGTGCACCTATTTACCAAAGAATAAAATTGATAGGCATATTTTTCTGTTCCCCAGAAACCCTAAGAGGCCTGTCACAACATATACTGACCCCACAAATGAAGTCGTGGAATTTATTTTTAATGAAGACACTCCAGGTGGTGGGGATTCCAAGATCATAGTTGCAACCATGTTCCTATGCGGGGCAAGAAACTCTGAAATATATAGAAACACAAGCAACAACTTTAATATTAATGATAGAACCATACGTATTCCTGAGCACATTAGTAAAAACAAGGCTGCACGCATTGTTGCTATTGAGTCAGACTCATACTGGAATTATGTAGCGAAATACAAAACTCTAAAAAGCTTGAGTGATAGAGAGGGTGAGTTAATGTTTCCTTGTTGTCGCGAAGCAAAGGCCCCCCATGTAACTTCGAGCCTTTATCAGAAAACTTGGCAGGCAGTTAAAAAAGAGTTTAATTTTCCTAAGATAGGCCGATTATATGATGCCAGACATACTTTTGCCAAAAAAGCACTAGAAAGCGGAGTGCCTATTCAAGATTTATCCAAGATCACTGGACACAGCCTCCAAACGCTGATGGATTACTATATTGACAACAACATCAGCAAAGCTACAAGAGAAAAGTTAAGGGATGCAACAAATTCTAATGCAGCTATAAAGGTGCAACAGGAAACAAATTTCCCTCCATCTGTTAATAGCCTATATGAAAGCTATATTAGGAGATGTATAAAGAAGAATATAAAAGATGAACTCTCTACGTTCGTACAAGAAATGAAAGATTTGGGTGACCAAAACCAACTAAATGCAGAGCAAATTTTTTGGCTTAAAGAAATGCTGTAGCGTGAATATAAAGCTATTATTTTCTTGAAATGGATTTGCTGAATGAGGCCATATTTCAGGTATAGGCCATGAACATGATTTAGTTCGCTCATTCGCTAATGGAGGGGGCGAGTGCCCTCCATATCAGCAACATCAACAATTATAACCAGTGAGGTAACTGTCAGAAAATCTGAACATCGAGTACGATGATGAGAACAAATCATTGTCAATATGGGAACAGTAAAATATGTCACTTTCAGTTTATCAACCCAGTACGCTGGCTAGTTCAGCCCCCACCCTTATGACAACTCTCAACATCCCTCAAGATCCACTGAGTGCACATCTCTGGTTCATAGCTGGCGTAGGGAAGGTGCGAATAAGTCATATGGCACGAGAGCATTTACTGGTAACCCATTGATATTAAATGACTAAAATTTTCATTTTTTGTTCTTGGGATACTTGTTCGCACTTTCCTTAGCTTAAGACATCAATGCTCCATCACTCAGTAATAAATTAGATTCATATAAACAGAAAACAGAAAACAGAAAACAGAAAACAGAAAACAGAAAACAGAAAACAGAAAACAGAAAACAGAAAACAGAAAACAGAAAACAGAAATGTAACCTCAGTTAAGATGTGGTTATATTCGCCCTGTAGGGCGGAAAATTTAAAAGGTGTTTTTGCTAGGCACGATAACCCTACCTGTGCAAGCGCTTCTCTGTTAACATCCGCAGCCCATGAACAAGTCGCATACTGGCGTGACTGTAACGCCGCCTTAAATAACTGATCCCAATAGTGCTACACCTTCGCTGTGCCATAGCCATTCCCCGGGAAAGGAGACACGGTATCCATGAAGTGTTTCACTCGGGCCAGCAGGTTTGCCATCCCTCTGCATTGATGATTGCGCGTGATGGTTTCATGTAACTTGTGCCATAGCCGTTCTATGTGATTAACCCAAGGGCTGTAAACTGGCTGGAACACCAGGCAGAACTTGGGATTCTTCTTCAACCATCGCTCGGTCTGTTTGCTTTTGTGAATGATGTAGTTATCGAGGATCAACGTGATGGTTTTGGCTCGTCGGTAGTGGTGGCGCAGCTTTTCCAGCATGGCAATAAACAGCGATGAGTTTTTCTTGATCCCGCTGACGTAAAGTACCCTTCCGTTGCCTGCGTGGAGAACGCCTGCCAGATAATGCTTGGCATTCTGCCCCGGTGTGACAACCCGCTTTTGCTGCGCTCTGAACATCCAGTCGGCTCCTAATTTGGGATTGAGGTCTATATCGACTTCATCCTCATAAAACACCGGATTATCGGCATCACAGCGGGCCAGCGCGGCGTCGATATTCGCCATTTTTTCCTGATAGGCTGGGTCTTTTATCCGCAAGGTCGGCACGGGCCTGCGCCAGACAATGCCCATACGAGGTAACCATCGGCGGAGCGTGGAGGCTGCCACATTGAGCCCTGTTAACCGATTGATTTTTATAGCCAATAGTTCAGTACACCAACGGCTGCGCTGATAACCAAAATCTTGCGGAGAAAACTGCATGAGCAGCACCAGTAAGGTGACAATCTTGGCGATAGGTAAGACTGGGGCACGGCCAGCCGGTAAGGCTTCTAGCGCATCTATGCCTTCATCTCGATACCACCGAAGCCAACGACCGATGGTCGAGCGCGCAGCGCCGGTAAGGTGATGAACATCGGTGATCGTGCGTCCTTCATGTAACAGCAAGATGGCCATCAAGCGACGAGCATGTCCTTTATCACGGGTGGCATGGATGATTTTGTGAATGCGGCGCCGTTGTGGTCGTGGCAGAGGTGGTAGGATAGGCATCAACTCAGTCCTTTGGGTGTGGCTTGTTTTGTTTAGCGACTAATCAGATCGCACAAACTGGACTGAGTTCCCTTCCTCCGGTGATCTACTATTCGGAACAGCTATTTAGTACAGTTTTCGTCAGCCAGTGTTGAGGTTGCTCCTATGCAGGGACACAGCCATGATAGTGCTCGACATGTGCCAGGTAGTCCGTGGATTGCAGCAACTGGAATACCCCATTTGACAAGCTCCCGGTGGAATACTTGGCCAGATAGATAACTGGATCAGATGCACCACGCCAGTGGTGCAACATTGAAAATTGCTATCGAGCTATCCTGTCTACCTGGGAGAGCCAGCGCCGAAAGATCTATGGACAATCCTCGCTATGCGAGAATGATGTAGCCACATCGTTACCTGTTAGGTGAGAGGGGTGCGCTTTATCTATATATATAAAAACAATGCCTCTCAGCTGTGCACCTCAGCTCTAGTGCCACCAAAACACCTTCAACGAATGGTCCAATGGAAACCACGGGTAGATAACTGGATCACATGCACCACGACCAGTGGTGCAACCTAGAAAAAATGGCTACTGAGCTATCCTGCCTGGGGGGCGAGTACCGACAGATCTATGAACAATCCTCGCTACGCGAGAATGATAGCCATAGCTATTCACCTTTTCAGGTGAGAGGGATACGCTTTATCTATATATATAAAAACAATCCCTCTCAGCTACGCAACTCAGTTACCCTGCTGGACCTCAGAGTTTCTCTCGCTCCTGGGCGGTTGGCTGCTCACGTTCGGCCATGAAGTCGGCGCTCATACAAGGCTCATCAAACCACCTATCCCAGGACTCACCTACAGGTGTGATTATGCGAGTACGACCAACCACGACGATCTCAACATGCGTGACCTCATCTCTGGCAGGGCCACTTCCTCGGGCAGGTATACCCCCTGGCCACGACCACACCTAAAAACTGTTGATTCCATCACGCGTCCTATGAACACAGTACCATGTGAACCGAACATAGCTAATGGGCCCGGTATGTCAACTGACACCGGATGCACACGTTATGCAATACGGCTATACTGTATATAAAAACAGTAACCAGTGAGCCACCATGTTCGCCATCCCACATCCAACCCCGGACGCTCTAGAGCTGCCGCTTTTTCTGTCCCCTGTGGTTTGCGGCTTTCCTAGCCCAGCACAGGACTATATTGAGCAAACCATAGATCTGAACCAGATCTGTATTGAGCATCCCGCTGCCACCTTCTATGTCAGGGCCAGTGGCCACAGCATGGTGGAAAAGGGCATCAATGACGGGGATCTTTTGATCGTAGATAGGGCGCTCAAGGCCCGCCACGGCGCTATCGTTCTAGCCTGCCTTGATGGAGAATTCACTGTCAAACAGCTGCAAGAACGCCCGTTCCCTGCCCTGCTACCCGCCAATCCGGATTTCCAACCCATCCATCTATTGGACGGGCAGGAACTAGAAATTTTTGGCGTCGTAACCTATGTGCTCCACAAGACCAAACTGGGGTAAACCATGCCCAACGCCATTGCCCTCGTCGATGTGAACAACTTCTATGCGTCCTGCGAGCGCCTGTTTAGGCCAGACCTCAAGGGGCGCCCGATCGTGGTGCTATCAAACAACGACGGCTGCGTTGTGGCTCGCTCGGCAGAAGCCAAGGCGCTTGGCATCAAGATGGGTGTTCCCTACTTCCAGATCCGTCAGTTCTTCGAGACCGTAGGCGGCGTTTGGTTCTCGAGCAACTACGCCCTCTATGGTGATATGTCACAGCGCGTAATGACCACGCTGGAAGGCATGGTGCCAACTGTCGAGGTGTACAGTGTTGATGAGGCGTTTATTGAACTGAACGAATCATGGGCGGGAGACCTGACAGCATATGGTCGTCAGATCCGTGAACGAATACAGCAATGGACTGGACTCACAGTCGGCGTCGGGATCGGGCCAACCAAAACACTCGCCAAGCTGGCAAACTACGCCGCGAAGAAGTGGCCTGCGACTGGTGGAGTGGTTGATTTGCGTGATGAGGCACGTCGAGCGCGTTTGATGGCTATCACTCCGGTCGGGGAAATATGGGGAATAGGTAGAAAACTGACCAGCAGGCTCGAAGCGCACGGGATCAATAGTGTGGCGGACCTAGTCGCTGTCGATGGTAAAAACCTACGGCATCGTTATGGGGTCGTTGTTGAGCGAACCGTGCTAGAGCTACGCGGCTACCCATGCGCCAGCCTGGAGCAGGACACACAAGCCAAACAGCAGATCATCTGCTCCCGATCATTCGGTGAACGGATCACACACATGAATTCCATGCATCAAGCACTCGCAGGATATATGGAACGTGCAGCTGAAAAACTCAGGGCAGAGGGAATGTGCTGTCGCCATGCCACTCTATTCATTCGCACCAGCCCCTTCAATGACAAAGAGACCTACTACGGCAACCACGTGAGCACCAAGCTGGCTGTGCCTACCAACGATACTAGGGAGCTGCTGGGAGTGATCCACTCACTGCTCTCTCATATCTGGCGGGATGGGCATCGCTACCAAAAAGGGGGCGTGATGCTAGCCGACTTCACTCCTATCGGCAGCCAGCAGGGAGATTTGTTCGACCATCATCAACATAAGCCCCGCAGTCAGGACCTAATGCAGATGATCGACCGAATCAACCAGGGACGATTAGGAAAAATTCATTTTGGAGCTCGTGGGAGAGACAACAGTGATTGGATTATGAGGCGTGAAAAACTCAGTCCCCGCTATACCACGGCATTAGACGAATTACCCATTGCAAAGTGACAACCCGGATTTGCACTCAGCAAGGCGCTCTTGCGCCATCATCAATTCGCAACCGGTGATTCGGTCAACGCCTTTAACATCACGCATTGGTGGTTTAATCTCATGTCCGTTGAGCATTCCAGTTAGCATCCACTGCCGCAGTTGGCCCAATGAGAGCCCCAATTGCCTGGCAGCATCCAGCATTCGCCATGGCAGCTTAAATTGCAGATCGTCGGACACAGGGTCAGAGTTACCTGCCTGCAATTTTAACAAAGCACGGTGGGCAAGGGTCTCTGCCATTGCTCCAAACCGCGCTTCGCTATATGTGACTTTCTGCCCTAAGTAGCTGGCCTGCCACAGGCCACGAGATGTTTGAACTGTAACGCTGCCGGAACCAAATGGTTTACTCATTACACACTCTATCCTCTATAGAGGCCCAGTATGAGGCGGGGATTACCCCTCGATCAACAAGTTAGCTGGAGATTTATCTTTAATAGCCTTCTTTATCAGCGACAATCTTACTGTTCTATGATTATCTGGAAGCATTTTTTCAAAATCATTCTGCTTATAACCAGAAGCTGCTGTAATCAATAAATAACAATCTTTATCTCCCAAGAAAAGAGAAAACCATTCCTTCATTGTGAAAGGATTTTTTTTATGAATTTCAATTAGTGCATTTAAAATGTTATTGAACACTTCAGACAAACGACCTTTTTTTCTCAACTCAATAATATTTGAGTATAACGAGTTGTTAGACTCAACAGATTGTATGGGTGACGACAGTGGGATTTGATTGATGATTACACCAATAAATTCACCAACCCTACAATCTGGAATATACCCATAATGATCTCGATACTTATCATCGTCGCTCTTATTACGTTTGATAACAGGACACCCGCCAATTAGTCCTTTTTTCTGATTTTCCATGTAAGCATACTGGACCAGTCGTTGCTGCTCCTGGACCCATAGCTTTGCATTTTTTGCGTCAGCCTCGGTTAACTCTTTTATCAGAGAAAAATCAGAATTCACATCAACTGTACCTAGGTGAACATTTACAGCCCTATACCTACGAACACATTTACCTGAACTGAGCTCCAGCTCTTCCAGTACACTCACGGTTTTGCTAAATGATACTGTTCTAAGATTTGCATTCAACCTCATGTTAGCCATGCCACACCTCTCATTATTATTGTTATTTTATGTTTTTTTCTTTGGTTTGTTCGTGTGATATGGGATCCCCATACCAATCAGCAATCCATTCATTGTTCGTCAAAATTTCATTCTTAAGTTTTTCTCTGTCTAAGAAAAACATGTTTGGCTTATCAATAGTATCTTTTTCTGAGTTGATATCCTGGACATATCCATCAGGAATCAATGCGTTTGATCCTACATGAACGCTCTCCAGCCCTTTCCTAAAAATTGTAGCCAAAACGTCTTTCAACAGTGATCGTGCATTTGATATAAAACTATCTGACGGTTCTTCGATTGATAGCAAAACAAAATCCAATCTTAGAAGCCGGAAAAAGAATGACGATGTACCATATGTTTTTTTATCCACAAATGACTGCACTGATCTTTTCATCTTTGCATATTGTTTTTTAGTACAACGAATCCATGCAGTAAATAGTATAACCTTAAGCTCGCTTAATTGATTTGATTCACCTAATTGCAAATTTAAATCATCTCGCCGAGGTGAATATTCAATGCCCTGGTCGAGCAGCTTAGACCAGGTAGCCCGCAATCTCTTAACCTTAGACCCTGATATCCATTTCTTACCGTCTATACTATAACAAATACCTTTTGGCTCGTGATTATCTGCTCTCCTCACCCTGACCATTACATTATGCTCACGCAACCCAGTGACAAATTCAGTCATGTTGTTTGGCTGGTTTTTAAAAACCACGTCCATTGCATCCCTAATTATACAGGCGGGATCATGCATAGCATGAAAGCTCCCTCTACCACGGCCATTTTTAATATTGACTATGCTATACTCATGACCGAAATTTGCTTCAGGACTTTTACAGTTCGCCAATCCCAATTCAATTTCTATTTTTCGAGCAGCGTCAACTCCCCGAGCATAGTCGTTACTATCATCAACTAAGGTTCTGTCAAGTTTTACTCTACATGCCACAACATGTACATGTAGAGACCTTGTATCGCGGTGTATAACAGATGTCCATCGAGTATCGCTACCATATCCCAGTTCAATCATTAGCAGCCTAGCTGCAACTAGACATTGATATGGCGTTAATGATTCATCGGGGCTTAATGATAGTGAATAATGTGCACATAGTTGGTTTCCTGTGCCTGCATACAATGATGCCTGCATATTCAACTCCATGAGTAGTGGCCCGATGTCATAATCAGAGACCTCACCTCTTTCATTCAATGTAATATTTGGTCTATTAATTACACCACCACCGAGATGATAAACCTGTGATGGCATGGATTTTCGTTTCCTACCAATATGTATAGCTCGGTAAATATAAGACAGTCTGTACTGGAAGTTTTGGCCGAACCTGTGTTTTTCAAAATTCATTTCAACTTCACTCCAATCAGAGCTTTTTCAATTCCTATAAACAGAGAATTTATAGATGAGAAAGCCTGCATCACTGGAGAGTTATCACTACTGTCAGTAATAAATTTATAAACGTCACTACCGACTTCAGCTTGTCTAATCAACAAAATGATTTGATTTAAATTCGATGATATATTGTATACCCCCTCTAGCAATCTCACACGATCATCATATGAAAAATCTGGTGAGATAATACTGTCTGGTTCCCTGAGAGCCAAAAACCGAATCAGGCTAGACTTTTTGGGAATGCCATAGGTTTTACTATGCTTAGTTAAAACACGTTGCTCAGCTGCATTAAATGAGATTCGGAGTATTAAGCTGCGTTTTTCGTCAGCTGATTTTTGGGGTCTACCTGAGCGTGGTTTTATGTTCATTGCGTGCACCTTTATAATAATTATTAGTAGTGTTATGCGTTTTATTTTTCAAGCCAACCTATTTAACAGACATTAAAACATAGCTGGTTTAGCGTTTTTTCAAAAAATATACAATAAATTTATACGAAGTCACATTCAGAAGTGAGCTAAATTATTCAGTGACATTTAATGCTCACTCTAATTATAGTATTGCAAACACTAAATATAATATCAACAATTTTTTGAGTTAAATTATTAATTTAACGACTAACGTTATCAATGGCATTGGCGAAAGTTAATATTTAAAATATGAAATTAACTAGACTTATATGGTGATTTTAATTTTCTTCCGTGAAATTAAAACTATGACATAGGCTGATTAAAGTTATATAAAAAGGCATGCTCTCATCCTATGACAGACATACCTTTTCTAGATCTAGCCGAACCAATGATGTCATATAAGCTCAAGACTGTGAGATAAAATCCTCCCAAATGATTGATCATCAACATAACCCGCATGATCATTTTTACGCATATTTTTATCTGACTCAGCACAGTAAAAAAGCACTCCTCACATAGATGCACCTCATATGCCGCACCATCATTTTTCGAACCATAACCCCATTTTGCAGTCAGGGCTCCAAACTGAGGATTATACAAATTTGGGTTCATATGTGGGGTTGTGCTTTTATGGCATACGTCATACTGAATATCAGCTATAACCTCAACCTCTTTTGTGGTCATTATTTTCATCGAACACTCGCGATACATGTAGAGTAATGGACGAATAGCATTAACAAAAATGTCTCATGCCACCCTAAACAAAATTTATTATAGTAGAATGAATAAAAAAAGCAGCCTTACGGCTGCTTTCAATACCACTATAATTGTGGATTAGATCAGATAATCCTCTAAGGACTTTCCGCTAGGGAAAGTGCGAACAAGTATCCCACGAACAAAAAATGAAAATTTTAGTCATTTAATATCAATGGGTTACCAGTAAATGCTCTCGTGCCATATGACTTATTCGCACCTTCCCTAGCATTATCTCCTAGCTGTAGTTTGGTGCCAATATTTATCATTAAAATTATTGATCTTTATATAGCCACTGTAGTGGTCTAATCATCCCGGACACCATTTTGGGTGGTACAGTTGCCACCATAACCTGAGGTGTTCAATGACAAGATTACGTCGCTCATTTACTGCCCAATTCAAACTCTACGCAGTCGCAATATAGGTTTCGTGAAATGGAAACCTGGCTGCTGACGACTGGCCGAGCTTCTCCTTAATGGTCTCTGGCAGTCACATTATCGGTATCGTGAAATGGGATCCTTCCCATCCAGTGATGGCGATTGTCAGCTGACAACGGACCAATCTTCGCCTGAGTACCTGAGGCCGGAACAGCTATAGGTATCGTGAAATGGAACTCCGACCCAAGCCGATAGCGATTGTCGGCTGACAACGAGCTGATCTGCACCTGAGTACCCGCTGGCCCGAAGTGCTACAGGTATCGTGGAATGGAATTTTGACCCCGGCAAACATCGATTGTCGGCTGACAACGGGCTGATCTGCGCCGGAGTACCCGCTGGCCCGATGTGCTACAGGTATCGTGAAATGAAAATTTGACCCCAGCGAGCTCGATTGTCGGCTGACAACACGCTGTTTTGTGCTGCTCGACATCGGGGCTTATCAGCTATAGGTATCGTGAAATGGAATTTGGCTCATTGCAGGCAGCGATTGTCGGCTGACAACACGCTGATCTGTGCATGAGTACCCGCTGGCCGGAACTGCTACAGGTATCGTGAAATGGAAATCTGACCCCAGCAAGCTCGATTGTCGGCTGACAACGGGCCGATCTGCACCTGAGTGCCCGCTGGCCGGAACTGCTATAGGTATTGTGAAATGGAAATCTGACCCTGACAGGCAGCGATTGTCGGCTGACAACGAGGTGATCTGCGCCAAAACTCAAATAGGCCGGAACTGCTACAGGTATTGTGAAATGGAAATCTGACCCTGACAGGCAGCGATTATCGGCTGACAACAGGCTGATCTGCGCCAAAGCCACAGCAGGCAGGAACAGCTACAGGTATCGTGAAATGGAAATCTGACCCTGACAGGCAGCGATTGTCGGCTGACAACAGGGGTTATCTACGTCAGACCCCAGCAGGCCAAAACGGCTACAGGTATCGTGAAATGGAATTATGACTCTGGCTAAATTCGATTGTCGGCTGACAACGAGGCGATCTGCACCAGAGCATCCGCTGGCCCGAACTACTACAGGTATCGTGAAATGGAAATTCCGCCCCAACAAGCTCGATTGTCGGCTGACAACGGGGTATCTGCACCAGAGCATCCGCTGGCCCGAACTGCTACAGGTATCGTGAAATGGAATACTGACCCAGGCAGGCCGCAATTGTCGGCTGACAACAGGGGTGATCTGCGCCAGACCCCAGCAGGCCCGAACTGCTACAGGTATCGTGAAATGGAATATGCAACTGACCCAGGCAGGCCGCAATTGTCGGCTGACAACGGGGTATCTGCACCAGAGAACCCGTTGGTCGGAACGGCTACAGGTATCGTGAAATGGAAATCCCGCCCTAACAAGCTCGATTGTCGGCTGACAACGGGGTATCTGCACCAGAGCATCCGCTGGCCCGAACTGCTATAGGTAGCGTGAAATGGAAATCTAACCCTGGCAAACATCGATTGTCAGCTGACAACGAGGTGATCTGCGCCGGAGTGCCAGCAGGCCGCAACTGCTACAGGTAGCGTGAAATGGAAATCTAACCCTGGCAAACATCGATTGTCAGCTGACAACGAGGTGATCTGCGCCGGAGTGCCAGCAGGCCGCAACTGCTACAGGTAGCGTGAAATGGAATCCCGCCCCTAACGAGCTCGATTGTCGGCTGACAACGAGGTGATCTGCACCAGAGCGCCAGTAGGCTGGAACTACTACAGGTATCGTGAAATGGAATTCTGCCACTGGCCAACATCGATTGTCAGCTGACAACGAGGTGATCTGCACCAGAGCGCCAGTAGGCTGGAACTGCTACAGGTAGCGTGAAATGGAAATCTAACCCTGGCAAACATCGATTGTCGGCTGACAACGAGGTGATCTGCACCAGAGCGCCAGTAGGCTGGAACTGCTACAGGTAGCGTGAAATGGAAATCTAACCCTGGCAAACATCGATTGTCAGCTGACAACGAGGTGATCTGCGCCGGAGTGCCAGCAGGCCGCAACTGCTACAGGTAGCGTGAAATGGAAATCTAACCCTGGCAAACATCGATTGTCAGCTGACAACGAGGTGATCTGCGCCGGAGTGCCAGCAGGCCGCAACTGCTACAGGTAGCGTGAAATGGAAATCTAACCCTGGCAAACATCGATTGTCAGCTGACAACGAGGTGATCTGCGCCGGAGTGCCAGCAGGCCGCAACTGCTACAGGTAGCGTGAAATGGAAATCTAACCCTGGCAAACATCGATTGTCAGCTGACAACGGGATATCTGCACCATAGAACCCGTTGGTCGGAACGGCTACAGGTATCGTGAAATGGAAATCCCGCCCTAACAAGCTCGATTGTCGGCTGACAACGGCAGTATCTGCACCAGAGCATCCGCTGGCCGGAACGGCTACAGGTATCGTGAAATGGAAGTCTCGCCCCAGCAAGCTTGATTGTCGGCTGACAACAAGGTGATCTGCACCAGAGCATCCGCTGGCCCGAACTGCTACAGGTATCGTGAAATGGAAATCCCGCCCTAACAAGCTCGATTGTCGGCTGACAACAGGGGTGAACTGCACCAGAGAACCCGCTGGCCGGAACTGCTACAGGTATCGTGAAATGGAAATCCCGCCCTAACAAGCTCGATTGTCGGCTGACAACGGGGAGATCTGCACCAGAGCATCCGCTGGCCCGAACTGCTACAGGTATCGTGAAATGGAATTATGACCCTGGCAAACAGCGATTGTCGGCTGACAACGGGATATCTGCACCATAGAACCCGTTGGTCGGAACGGCTACAGGTATCGTGAAATGGAAATCCCGCCCTAACAAGCTCGATTGTCGGCTGACAACGGCAGTATCTGCACCAGAGCATCCGCTGGCCGGAACGGCTACAGGTATCGTGAAATGGAAGTCTCGCCCCAGCAAGCTTGATTGTCGGCTGACAACAGGCTTATCTGTGCCTGAGTACCCGCTGGCCGGAACTACTATAGGTATCGTGAAATGGAAATCTGACCCTGACAGGCAGCGATTGTCGGCTGACAACGAGGTGATCTGCGCCAAAACCCAAATAGGCCGGAACTGCTACAGGTATCGTGAAATGGAACTCAGACCCTGGCAAACAGTGATTGTCGGCTGACAACGGGCCAATCTGCGCCTCGGTGGCCGCAGGCGATCCAATTATCGATACCATGAATGGCAAAAAGGGCACTACATAAGCCTTGATGAGGTCAGATTGGAGTTAGCAATCGAGGACTAAAAATCATTTTTTTGCCGTGTGGTGGCTCCCTACCAAAAAATCTGAACAACAAGCACCCAATCAGGCTAAAAAAGAAGCTTTCCGACAGAAAATCTACGCAGCTGTTTATTTTTATTAGTATTTTTATATAATGCGCGCACGTCCCAGTGGCACAGCTGGATAGCGCGCGCCCCTCCTAAGGGCGAGGTCGCAGGTTCGAATCCTGCCTGGGACGCCATCTCGTAACCTCATTTCACCACCCAATAATGCATTTGCGCATGCGTTGCAAGCATTATTTTGCGCTATTTCAGCGCTATTCAAATCCAAAAATGCACTCAACCCATTGTTTTTTAACGATATTTTTTATTTAAAAGCTCTTATAACCATCCCCTCCTAAGGGACAGGCCACTGGTTCGACTCCAGTCGGGAACACCATACACAGCAAGGGGCTGGCATCGTCATGATGCCAGCCCCTTGTGCGTTTCTGCGCCATTTCCCCTGCATCCATGGCGGCCAGGTCCCGCCTCCCTCTTCAATGTCTCACTGCCACCAACAACCCCGCGAGCCCCACCAAAAATGATCCCGGCCATCCCCCGGTAGTTCCCACCCCCGGTGGCGGTAAACCGTCATCTACCCTTGAAGGGCGCCGTCCGGCAGGACGGCCCTCCATTCGCCGAGACACAGAGAAGGACATCATGGGCAGCAAACGAAAATCCAGAACGGAAGAACCGGTCGTGGCCGAGGCGCAAAAGCCCCTTGGCAACAAGGCATACGAAAAAGCGCTGCGCCTCTTGCACGTGGAGCTGGTCAGGCTGCAGCAGTGGGTGGTGCACAAGGGGCTCAAGGTCTGCATCGTCTTCGAGGGGCGCGACGGGGCCGGCAAGGGGGGCACCATCAAGGCGATCACCGAGCGGGTCAGCCCCCGGGTCTTTCGGGTCGTCGCACTGCCCGCCCCCACGGAGCGGGAGAAGAGCCAGCTCTACTTCCAGCGCTACATCCCCCATCTGCCGGCGGCGGGGGAGATCGTCATCTTCGATCGCAGCTGGTACAACCGGGCCGGGGTGGAGCGCATCATGGGTTTTTGCAGCGAGGAGGCGAGCGACAAATTCCTGGCTGGCACCCCCATGGTGGAAAAAGCCCTGGTGGACTCTGGCATCATTCTGCTGAAGTACTGGCTGGAGGTGACCCCACAAGAGCAGGAGCGGCGGCTGCGTGATCGCATCGACGATGGCCGCAAGATCTGGAAGCTCTCCCCCATGGACATCAAGTCCTTCGATCGCTGGGATGACTACACCCGGGCGCGGGATGCCATGTTCATCGCCACCGACACCGCCTGGGCCCCCTGGTTCGTGGCCCACTCCGAAGACAAGAAACGGGTGCGCCTCAACATCATCTCCCACCTGCTGGCACACATCCCCTACGAGGCGCTGCCGGCGGAGCCGGTGAAGCTGCCCAAGCGCAAGATAGGCAAAGTCAAACCATCGGATCACCCGCTTCGCATCGTGCCAGCCCTCTTCTAGCCAGAGGGGGTGAGCCCTGGCTCACCCCCTTTCCCTTCCTGCCCCAAAGGACAACCGGCGCCGCCTGTATCACCCAATGGCTTGTTGTTGCTCACGTTTTCCCGTTTGCCTCCCCTATACTTCAGCGACATTCAGGTCTGGCCGAGCGAGGAGGCCCCCATGTTGCGACTGTTTGCCCTGCTGCTTGTCTGCCTGGTGCTCCCGGTGCGGGCACTGACCCTGACCCCGGTGGCGGGGGAGCTGCGCCACCCCTGGGGGCTCGCCTTCCTGCCGGATGGCAGCTACCTCGTCAGCGAGCGCCTTGGGCGCCTGCTGCGCATCGACGCGGGTGGCAACCGCCATGTGGTCTCCGGCCTGCCGCCCCTCGCCGCCACGGGTCAGGGGGGTCTGCTCGATCTCGCCCTGGACGGCGATGGCTGGCTCTATCTCAGCTACAGCGAGCCGGGGGACGGAGGCGCCGGCACCGCCGTGGCCCGGGCCCGACTACAAAAAGACGCCCTCATCGACTGGCAACTGCTGTTTCGCCAAGAGCCCAAGGTGGCCGGCGGCGCCCATTTCGGCTCCCGCCTGGTGCTGACGGATGACCACCTCTTCATCACCCTGGGGGATCGCTACAGCGAGCGGGAGCGGGCCCAGACGCTGGACAACCACCTCGGCAAGACGGTGCGTCTGCACAAGGATGGCCGGGTCCCCGCCGACAACCCCTTCGTCAAGACGCCGGGGGCCCTGCCGGAGATCTGGAGCCTGGGCCATCGCAACATGCAGGGGGCGGCCCTGCGCCCGGGCAGCCAGCAGTTCTGGGCTCACGAGCACGGTCCCCAGGGCGGGGACGAGGTCAACCTCATCCTGCCAGGCCACAACTACGGCTGGCCCAGAGTGACCTTTGGCGAGGAGTACGGGGGCGGCAAGATTGGCGTGGGCCAGAGCGCGCCGGGCATGACGGCGCCGCGCTGGATCTGGGTGCCCTCCATCGCCCCCTCGGGCATGACCTTTTATCAGGGGGACCTGTTCAGGGAGTGGCAGGGGGATCTGCTGGTCGGCGCCCTGCGTGGTCAGGCCTTGTTGCGCCTGCACCTCGACGGAGACAAGATAGTGTCGGCGGAGCGGCTGCTGACCGATCTGGGGGAGCGGATCCGTACCGTCAAGGAGGGCCCCGACGGCGCCCTCTACCTGTTGACGGATTCAGGCCAGGGGCGCCTGCTCAAACTGACCCCATAGCATGAAAGGAGCAAGGATGAAGACGAATCGCATGCTGCTGGTGCTCTGCACCAGCCTCTGGTTGCTGGGCTGCAACACCATCCACGGGATGGGGCGGGACATCGAGAAGGCGGGGGAGGTGATCCAGGGCTCCGCCAAGCTGACGGACGCACCGGCCGCAGAGGGTCGCTGATCCCGGCCGGGTGGCGCTGTGGTTCGCCCCCTGTCGCCCCTCTCCTTACCCCTGTTCGGCGCCGGCCACCAGACTGGCCAGCGGCGCCATGGTCACCCTGACCCCGTGCTGTGCCAATGCCTCGCGGGCGCTCTGGGGCAGTTGCTCGTCGGTGATCACCTGATCGATCGCATCCCAGCTCACCACGTTGAAGGTCCCCACCTTGCCATATTTGGACGAATCGCAGATGAGGATGCGCGTCGCCGCCGACTCCACCACGGCTCGCTTCACCGGCACCTTCTGTTCGCTCGGGGTGGAGATCCCCTGACTGTCCCAGGAGGAGGCTGACAGGAAGGCGATGTCCAGATGGAGGTTGCGCAGGAAGTGGGCGGTAGCCTCCCCGGCACAGGACTGGTTCTCGCGAATGACCTGCCCTCCGGTGTGATAGAGGCGGCAGCGGCCGTGCTCGATGAGGTAGGCGCAGACCATGAAGTCGTTGGTCACTATCATCAAGTCTTCCCGAAGCGCCAGCTCCCGGGCCAGCTCCAGGGAGGTGGTACCGGCATCCAGATAGACGGTGCTCCCTTCGCTCACCTGGGCGGCGGCGAGCCGGGCAATGGCCAGCTTGGCCCCCTGCATCAGACTGCGCTTGGCGGCGTGGGAGGGCTCGCTCTTGATCCGCTGGGAGAGGCTGACCCCGCCGGAGACAGAGAGTACCCGCCCCTGCTCCTCCAGCTTCTGGATGTCGCGCCTGATGGTCATGTGGGAGACCTGCAGCCAGTCGGTCAGCTCCACTATGCTGACCACGCCGCGCTCTGCCAGCAGTTGCAGGATACGTTGCTGTCGCTCTACGGGAATCATCTTGCCTCGCGCCTCGGGAAAAGGAAGGTGCCATTCTACCCCAGCGACCTGGGAAAAAATGATAAATAACCTGAAACGGGCTCACAAATCACATTTATTCACAATAAAAACGCCAAAATTTGACTCGAAAGAATCTCAATCCTCATAAATAACAAAAATTAACACGCGATAAGTTATTTTTTGTGATGGCTGCCTGATATTTCATCGCCGCAAGCCTCTACTATCTGCTCATCAGTCGTAATCGAGGAATCACGAGATGAGCACTCCCTATCATGTTGCGGTCATCGGCCTGGGCGCCATGGGCATGGGCGCCGCCCGTTCCTGCCTGCGGGCCGGGCTCACCACCTATGGCATCGACCTCAGCGAACAGGCTCGCGGCCAGTTGCAGCAGGCCGGTGCCGCCGCCGTCATGGCCGATGCCAGGCCCCTGGCCGAGACGCTCGATGCCGTGCTGTTGCTGGTAGTCAACGCCACCCAGGTTCGCCGCATCCTGCTCGGCAACGAGGGGCTGGCTCGCCACCTCAAACCGGGCACCGCCATCATGGTCTCTTCCACCATCGCCGCCGAAGAGGCGAGCGCCCTGGCTGCCGAGCTGGCGCAGATGGGACTGCCGATGCTGGATGCGCCGGTTTCCGGTGGTGCCATCAAGGCCGATGCCGGCGAGATGACGGTGATGGCCGCAGGCTCCGACGCCGCCTTCGACAAGCTGGCCCCGGTGCTGGATGCGGTGGCCGGCAAGGTCTACCGGGTCGGCAGCGAGCCGGGCCAGGGCAGCACGGTCAAGATCATCCACCAGCTGCTGGCCGGGGTGCACATCGCGGTGGCCGCCGAAGCCATGGCCCTGGCCAGCCGGGCAGGGGTGTCCCTGGATCTCATGTATGACGTGGTGACCCATGCCGCCGGCAACTCCTGGATGTTTGAAAACCGCATGCCCCGGGTGCTGGCCGGTGACTACCAGGCCCGCTCCGCAGTGGACATCTTCGTCAAGGATCTCACCCTGGTAGCGGACACCGCCAAGGCGCTGCGCTTCCCGCTGCCGCTCGCGAGCACGGCGCTGAACATGTTCCTCGGTGCCAGCAACGCGGGCCACGGTCTGGAAGATGACAGCGCCGTCATCAAGATCTTCTCAGGCATCACCCTGCCGGGTCAGGAGGAGCAAGCATGAAACTCGGAGTCATCGCAGACGACTTCACCGGCGCCACCGACATCGCCGGTTTCCTGGTGGAGAACGGCCTCGCCACCATCCAGTTTGCCGGCATCCCGGCAGAGGCGGATTTGACCGGGGTCGACGCCGTGGTGATCAGCCTCAAGAGCCGCTCCTGCCCGGCCGATGAGGCAGTGCGCGACTCCCTGGCGGCCCTCGACTGGCTCAAGGCCCGCGGCTGCCCGCGCATCTACCAGAAGTACTGCTCCACCTTCGACAGCACGGCGGCGGGCAACATCGGCCCCGTCACCGACGCCCTGCTGGCGGCGCTTGGCCAGCACTTCACCCTGATCTGTCCGGCCCTGCCGGTAAACGGTCGCACCGTCTATCAGGGCAACCTCTTCGTCGGCGCCCAGCCGCTCGCCGAGTCCGGCATGCGCCATCACCCCATCACCCCCATGACCGACAGCAACCTGCTGCGGCTGATGGAGGGGCAAGCCCAGGGCCGCGCCGGTCTGGTGCCGTTCAATACCATCGCACAGGGTCCCGGCGCCATTGCCGACGCCTTTGAGCAGCTAACGCAAGCTGGTGTGCGCTACGCCGTGGTCGACACCCTGACCGAACAGCACCTGCTGGACATCGCCACCGCAGCCCTCGACATGCCCCTGGTGACCGGCGGATCCGGCCTCGCCATCGGCCTGGCCCGTCAGCTTGGGAGCGGCGATCTGCAGGGTGCCCGCGAAGCGGGCTGGCCCAGAGGCACCCGCGCCGCGGTGCTGTCGGGCTCCTGCTCCGAGATGACCAACCGTCAGGTGGCCCGCTATCGCCAGCACGCTCCTGCCCTGGCGCTGGATGTGGTGCGCTGCCTCGAAGAGGCCGACTACCCGGCCGAGCTGGCGCGCTGGGTACTGGACCAGCCCCGGACCCCGGCGCCGCTGGTCTACGCCACCACCAGCCCGGCAGAGCTGGCCCGCATTCAGGAAACCCACGGCCAGCAGGCGGCCAGCGACGCGGTGGAACACTGCTTTGCCCGCCTCGCCCAACTGCTGCAAGGCGCCGGGGTGGACCGCTTCATCATCGCCGGTGGCGAGACCTCGAGCCGGGTCACCCAGGCCCTCGGCGTCAAGGCGTTCCACATAGGCCCGCAGATCGCCCCCGGTGTGCCCTGGGTGCGGGCCATCGACGCCCCCCTGTCGCTGGCCCTCAAGTCCGGCAATTTCGGGAGCGACGACTTCTTCGACAAGGCTCAGGAGTACTTCCATGACTGAACAGGCACTGCGCGACACCATGGTGATGCTGGGGGCCTCCCTCTTCCAGCGCGGATATGCCACCGGGGGCGCCGGCAACCTCTCCGCCCTGCTGCCGGACGGCACCCTGATCGCCACCCCGACCGGCTCCTGCCTGGGACGGCTCAGCGCCGACAGGCTCTCTCACGTCAACCTGCAGGGGGAACACCTGGGAGGTGATCGCCCCTCCAAGGAGGTGGCCTTCCACCTCGCCATCTACCACAACAATCCGGACTGCCGGGCCGTGGTGCACCTGCACTGCACCCACCTGACCGCCCTCTCCTGTCTGGAGGGGCTGGATCCGGCCAACGTCATCCGCCCCTTCACCCCCTACTACGTGATGCGGGTCGGCCAGTTGCCGCTCATCCCCTACTACAAACCGGGGGATGCCCGCATCGCCGAGGAGCTGGGGCGCCGCGCTCCCGAAGGCAACGCCTTCCTGCTTGCCAACCACGGCCCCGTGGTGACGGGCAAGGATCTGGTGGATGCGGTCAACAACATGGAAGAGCTGGAGGAGACGGCGCGCCTGGCACTGATGCTTCATGGCCAGTCCATCCGCTACCTGAGCGAACCCGAAATTGATGAATTGAGGAGGATGAAACCATGAGCAAGTTTGCAGCCAATCTCACCATGCTGTTTACCGAGGTGCCGTTCCTGGAGCGCTTCGCCGCCGCCCGCGACGCAGGCTTCGAGGCGGTGGAGTTCCTCTTCCCCTACGAGTGGCCGGCCGCAGAGCTGGGCCGCCGCTTGCGCGAGCAGGGGCTCTCCCAGGCCCTGTTCAACATGCCGCCGGGCAACTGGGGCGCGGGGGAGCGCGGCATGGCCGCCATCCCGGGGCGGGAAGCGGAGTTTCGCGGCCACCTGCCAAGCGTGCGTGACTATGCCCTGGCGCTCGGCTGCACCAAGGTACACGCCATGAGCGGCATCGTGGACCCTGCTCATAGCCTCTCGGCCCACCGCCAGACCCTGATCGACAACATCCGCTTCGCCGCCGACTTCCTGGCCGAAGACGGCATCAAGGTACTGCTCGAGCCGCTCAACGATCGGGATGTGCCCGGTTACTTCCTGGCCCACCAGCTCGACGCCCTGGCCTTGGTGCAGGAGATAGACAGACCCAACGTGGGGGTGCAGCTCGACCTCTATCACGCCCAGATCATGGACGGGGATCTCACCCGTCTCATCGGCAAGCTGGGCCCGGCCATCGGCCACGTCCAGATCGCCTCGGTGCCGGATCGCCACGAGCCGGACGAGGGGGAGATCGCCTACCCCCACCTGTTCAAGGCGCTGGCGCAGGCGGGCTACCACGACTGGATAGGCTGCGAGTACAACCCCAGAGCCGGCACCCGGGAAGGGCTGGGCTGGCTGACACAACAATAACGACCCTGAACATGAACGAGTCTGAGGATAACAAGATGCAGATCATCATCACCGGCGGCGGTGGCTTCCTGGGCCAGAAACTGGCCCGGGCCCTGCTGCAAGGCCCCCACCCCTTCACCGAGCTGCTGCTGGTGGACATCCAGCAGCCGCAACCCCCCCTGCCGGACCCCAGGGTTCGCTGCCTGCGGGCCGACCTCACCGAACCCGGTGTCGCCGAGTCCCTCATCAGCGAGCGGACCGCCGTGGTCTACCACCTAGCCGCCATCGTCAGCAGCCACGCGGAGCAGGACTTCGATCTGGGCTGGAAGGTCAACCTGGACACCACCCGCACCCTGCTGGAGGCGTGCCGCCATGCCCGGCCCGGCATCCGCTTCGTCTTCACCAGCTCGCTCGCCGTCTATGGTGGCCCGCTGCCGGAGCTGGTGAATGACGGCACGGCGCTCACCCCCACCTCCTCCTACGGCGCCCAGAAGGCCATGGGGGAACTGCTGGTCAACGACTACAGCCGCAAGGGCTTCGTCGACGGTCTGGTATTGCGCCTGCCCACCATCTGCGTACGGCCGGGCAAGCCGAACCGCGCCGCCTCCTCCTTTGTCAGCAGCATCATCCGCGAGCCGCTGCAAGGGGAGAGCGCCATCTGCCCAGTGAGCCCGGATCTGCGCCTGTGGCTCTCCAGCCCCGCCACCGTGGTCGCGAACTTCCTGCTGGCGGCCAGACTTCCCGCCACCGGTGACGCCCGCAGCATCAACCTGCCCGGCATCAGCGTGACAGTTGGCGAGATGCTGGAGGCCCTCGCACGGGCCGGTGGCCAGGCGGCCCGGGATCGGGTGCAGTTTGCCGCCGATCCGGCCATCGAGCGCATCGTGGCGAGCTGGCCGGGACGCATCGACAACCAGCGGGCCAGCGCCCTCGGCTTCGCGGCAGACAGGACGTTTGCCGACATCATCGACAGTTTCATCACCCATGACATGCAGGAGGCATCATGAGCGACATCCCAACCCCCATCATCGGTCTCATCATCGCGGTCTTCGTGCTGGTGTTCCTGGTCATCCGCACCCGGGTGCACGCCCTGATCGCCATGCTGGCGGCGGCCTGCATCGCCGGGATCACCGGCGGCATGAGCATCGACAAGACCCTCACCGTGATCACCCAGGGCTTTGGCTCCACCCTCGGCAGCATCGGCATCGTCATTGGCCTCGGGGTCATGATGGGTCGCCTGCTTGAGGTCTCTGGCGCCGCCGAACAGATCGCCTACAGCTTCATCAAGTGGCTCGGCAAGCGCCGCGAGGAGTGGGCACTGGCCATCACGGGCTACATCGTCAGCATCCCCATCTTCGTGGATTCCGCCTTCGTCATCCTCTATCCGGTGGCCAAGGCGCTGGCGAAAAGCGGCAAGCGCTCCCTGCTCACCCTGGGGGTGGCGCTCGCGGGCGGCCTGGTGGTAACCCACCATACCGTGCCGCCGACTCCGGGCCCGCTGGGGGTTGCCGGCCTGTTTGGCGTGGACATCGGCGCCATGCTGCTGACCGGCATGGCCCTGGCCATCCCCTGCGTGCTCGGCATCGTCTTCTACGCCCAGTGGCTCGACAAGAAGTACCCCGAGTTCGGAGCCCAGGCCGCCCAGACCCCGGACGAGCTGCAAGCCACCTATGAGCAGTACCTCAAGGAGAAGGAGGGCAAGACCCTGCCGAGCCTGACCCTGTCGCTGCTGCCGATCCTGGTGCCCATCGTGCTCATCTTCGTCAAGGCCATCTTCACCACTCTGGCCACCCTGGAGGGCATGGACGGCCTGATGGCGAACCCCCTGGTGCAGGGCATCAACTTCATCGGCACCCCCATCATAGCGCTGGCCATCAGCGTGCTGCTGGCGGTCTATACCCTGGTCCCGCACATGGACAGGCATGCCACCGCCGCCCGCCTGGAAGAGGGGCTGCAATCCGCCGGCATCATCCTGCTGGTGACCGGTGCCGGCGGCGCGCTGGGGGCGGTGCTGCGCGACAGTGGCGCAGGCCAGCAGCTGGCCGAGCAGATCGCCCTGCTGCCCATCTCACCCATCCTGATCCCCTTCATCGTGGCGACCCTGGTGCGCCTCATCCAGGGGTCCGGCACCGTGGCCATGGTGACGGCGGCCTCCATCTCCGCCCCCATCCTGGCGCAGATCCCCGGGGTCAACATGCTGCTGGCCGCCCAGGCCGCCACCATGGGGTCGCTCTTCTTCGGTTACTTCAACGACAGCCTGTTCTGGGTGGTCAACCGCATGATGGGGATCTCCGACGTCAAGCAGCAGATGATCGTCTGGTCCATCCCGACCACCATCGCCTGGGCCATCGGCGGCACCGGCGTCGCCCTGCTGAACCTGCTGTTCGGCTCCGGCGGCACCTGGTTCGACCCCGTGCTGCCGCTGCTGGTGCTGGCCCTCATCGTCTGGTACGTCAAGGGGCAGTCCCTGGCTCCGGCGGCAGGGGCCGTCCCGAGCCGGGAGTCATAACTCGCGCCGTCACGGCAACGCTGTGTGACGAGGGCCAGTCTGCTAGACTGGCCCTCTTTTTCGTTCATTCATCTTGCAAAGGAGTGTTGGATGCCTGCGTCTTCCTGGTGGGACAAGTCCACCGGTTTTGCCCTGCTCACCATCTTGCTGTGGGCCTCCCTCGCCGCGCTCACCTCCCGGATCACCAGCGTCTCGCCGCTGGTGCTGGTGGGGCTGGTGCTGCTGTTCTGCGGGGCGGGCACCCTGCCATTCTGGCGCCAGTGGCGCGCCAGCCCCCTCACCTGGCTGGTGACCATCACCGCCCTGCTGCTCTATCACCTGCTGCTGTTCACAAGCTTTCGCCACGCCCCCGTGCTGGAGGCAAACCTCATCAACTACCTGTGGCCGCTGTGCATCATCCTGTTCACCCCCTTGCTGCTGCCGGGTCATCCCCTGAGCCTGCACCATCTGCTGGCCGGGGCCCTGGGTCTCGCGGGATCGGTGCTGGTGATGGTCGATGGTCACCTGCAGTTGCAACAGGCCCATCTGCCCGGCTACCTGCTGGCCCTCGGCGCCGCCATCGTCTGGGGCGCCTATTCCGTGCTCTCACGCCGCCTGCCTCCCGCTCCCGCCGTGGTCACGGCCGCCGCCTGCCTGCCCGCCGGGCTCCTGGCCCTGCTGCTGGCATGGATGCTGGAAGGCCCCTTGCCATTCGCCCGGATCCCCCAGGGGGACTGGCTGCTCATCGCCGGGCTCGCCCTCGGCCCCATGGGGGCGGCCTTCGTCACCTGGTATCTGGCGCTGCGGGACGGGGATCCGCGCCGCATCGGCGCGCTCGCCTACCTCACTCCCTTGCTGAGCACCCTGCTGCTGGTCTGGCTCAACGGCGAGGCGCTCACCCCGCGCCATCTGCTGGCGGGGGGGCTCATCATGGGCGGCGCCCTGCTCGGCCTGCTGGTGAAAAGCCCAAGTCAACGGGAGCTGGCACGGCCACTGTCATAAAAACGCCATCAGACCTGATTAAGCTCGCGCCCATTGCGTGATTCAAGCAGGAATCTGATGTGAAAATTGCCCATTTTGCCTCCCTCTCTTCCCTCGTCTTGCTGCTGGTGGCCGGTGTCCAGGCCACCGCGCTCTATCATGGCTGGCAACAATTCAACCACTCGGCCCAGGCCCAGCGTCTGCAGGAGCGCCTGCAACAGCAACTGAGCGGTCCGTTGCAGGGGGCGCTTCGCGACTATCTCGGCAGCGGGGATCCCCTGCTGCTAGCCCAGGCACAGGGAGTGCGCCAGCAGGCGCTGGCGCTGTTGTCCCGCCTGGAGGATCCCCAGACCCAGCCGCTAAACACCCGGCTTGAGCAGATGAAAACCCGCATTGACGGCGACTATCTGGCGGCGGGCAAGCTCTCCGGCAACAGCCAGTGGTTGCTGCAAAATGCCGAGAACGAGTTGACCACCCAGGCCAAAGCCTTGCTCCGTTACGGCCAGCAGGGAGCAGCCGCCGGGCGGGATCCGGTCCTGGCCGAGCAGTATCGCCAGGGGGCGGCCGACATCCTGACCGCCCTCCCCTCCCTCGCCCACCAGCGCCAGAACTACATGGAGCAGGCGAGCGCCAAGCGTCTCGAAGGGCTGCAATTCGAGCTGGCTGCCCTGCAAAAGCAGGCCGACTCCCTGGCCGCCCTGCCGAGCATGGAGCTTTTCGAGGAGGCACCGGCCGACGAATTCACCCTGGGAGAGCCGATACGCAAGGAGCTCGGGGATCAGCCCAAAGCCGAGCTGACCTCCCTGCTCAAGCGCTATCCCCAGGAGCTGGAAAACAGCCGCAAGGCGCTGCAACAGCAGCAGGCCGCTCGTCAGATGGTGCAGCAGGACATCACCCAGCTGCTGCAAGCGGGGGAGCAATTGGGCGAACAACTCGCCGCCGCCCGTCAGACCATGAACCGGGAGCTGGCCACCGTGCTCGGCGTGCTGGCGCTCTGCCTGGTCGTGGTGGCCCTGCTGTTCGCCCTGGTGCAGCGTCGCTGGCTGGTCAGGCCCCTGCTGCAACTGCGGGCAGCCTTCCTGCAGCTCGACGCCACGGGTCAGGCCCAGCTGCTGACCCCGGGGCGCGAGCGCAACGAACTGGCGGACATCGTCGCGAGCTACAACCGCCTGATACGGCGCCTGCAACAGGATCAGCAGCAGAAAGAGGGCCAGCTATCGGCGGTGTCGCAAAGTCTGCAAGGGATGGTCAACCAGGTGCAGGAGATCCATCACAGCACCCGCACCACGGAGCAGGCGGTGGATGAGAGCGACACCATGATGCAGGAGCTCAACCAGCTCGCCAGCGAGGTGCACCAGGTTGCCGCCGAAATAGCCCAGCACGCCCAGCACAATGAACACTCCATGAGCCAGAGCGAGCGGCTGGTCGGGGGCATGCTGACGGCTACCGCCCAGACCGGGCTCGCCATCGACGAGAGCAGCGGCGCCCTGGCCCAGCTGACCCGCTCGGTGGAGGACGTGACCGCCATCGTCGACGTCATCGGCCATATCTCCCAGCAGACCAACCTGCTGGCCCTCAACGCCGCCATCGAGGCGGCCAGGGCCGGGGAGCAGGGACGCGGCTTCGCGGTGGTAGCCGACGAGGTGCGCCACCTCTCCGCCGACACCCAGCGCTCCCTCGGCCAGATCACCGAAATCCTGGCGAGCCTCACCCAGGCGGGGGATCAGCTCGCCACCGTGCTGGCCCGCATCACCGCAGAGGCCGCCGAGCAGCGCCAGCAGGCGGAGCAGCTGCGCCAGACCACCCTGACGGTGCGGGAGATGGCGCGCAGCACCGCCGTCATCGCCCTGCAGGGCGCCGACAATGCCAAGAGCCAGGAGCACAGGCTGGCGAGCTTCGCCGCCCTCATCGGTCGCATCAGCCAGCACGCCCGCCAGGGCAGCCGCCTCTCGGTACAGGTCTCGGAGCATATCCACCACCAGGCCCAGCAGATCCCCCGGATCCTGAGCCAGGCCTGATCCCGGGCCCGGCGCCGTGCCGGGCCTGCGTTTCCCCCCCATACTCGCCCCCGGGATCTCCAGTCCGGGCCCACAGGCCGGCGAGGCCGGAACAATGCCGCGCGACTCTTCCCCCATGCCGGCACCCTGGTTGCAGACCAGGCTCCCCAGTCTGCGTCGGCGACGCACATCCGGAGCAGGCCGAATCTTTTTTTGTGACACAAAATTATATGTTGCCATCAAGTTAACAAAGAAAGTTCTGCCTTCCCGACAAGATCCGCACAGGATAACGGTGAACACCATATGAAAGCGCTCTCATTGCCGATGTACGTGGGCTTGGAGTGCCCACATCAAGAATCATGATTATTTGCACTCGGTCATATTTTTGAAACTTGCCGGGAACTTTACATTGATATTTCGCACCGCGAACGTACTCTTGGTGATGTCAGATCGCCTAGGATCGACAGCCAAAAAATAACGACTGTAACGATGCAGATAGCCCCGACCGATGCGCCAAGGCATCAGGCACAAGGGCACGACAGAGAACCATTTTTTTGCCCTTCGGGGTGTTGATTGCAATGCAAATACCGAGCGGCGGGTGCCTACCCGGCTGCCGGATAAAAAAGCTAAGTCCATAAAATCAGGAGCAATAACAAATGGAAAAAGTGATCTTCAAGCGCGCCGCGTTGAGTGCTGCCGTGGTCGCGGCACTGGTCGCACCCGGCATGGCGTTCGCCGCTCAAGACATGATGAGCCCGGAATACGGCAAGTCCTACAGCGCCTTCATCGACGAAGGCAAGCTCACCGGTGGCCTGTTCTACTTCCAGCGTGAGCGTGATCGCGTCCAGGCCGGTCCGGGTCAGGATGGCAAATACCACTCCAACCTGAGCCATGCCACTACCCAGGCAGCCCTGAACTTCAACTCCGGCTATGCATGGGGTGTGGTCGGCGTCGACGTGGGCGGCTTCGGTGCCTACGATCTGGCCGTTGACGAGAGCAATGGCGTCAACGAAGAGAACGAGTTCTCCTTCTGGGGCGACAAGTGGGGTTCAGGTGGTGACGGCGTTCCCGAGAACGGCTTCAGCCTCTCCAACGCCGCCCTGAAATTCAAGTTCGGTGACGCCGTCACCGCCAAGGGTGGTTACACCCAGCTCTATGTACCCGGCATCCTCGGCGTCAACTGGTCCTATCAACCCGGTACCTACCGTGGTGGCCAGATCGAAGGCACCTTCGGCGGCCTCTACCTGACCTACGCCATCGCCGACGAGTACAAAGCTCCCTGGTTCAAGAACACCACCGGCTTCTCCAAGAGCAGCCCCTATGCCAGCGATCCCTTCACCGATGCGAACAAGATCGACTACATCCACGGTCTGGCCGCTCGCTACACCTTCGAGAACGGCACTGCCGTCACCGCCGGCTTCGGTCAGTCCGAAGGCTACATGGACAGCTACCACTTCAAGCTGGCCCACAAGTTCGACGTACTGGGTGGCCTGAACACCAGCTACCAGTTCTACGGTTCCGACACCGAGAACAGCGACTATGACGGCCTGGCCTGGCAACAAGCCCTGACCGCCAGCTGGGCAGCCGGCCCCTATGGCTTCCGTCTGGAAGGCCTGTGGACAAAGGCTGAAGGGGATCTGGGCAACTACCTGCCCCGTCTGACCCGCGGCTACGGCAACTCCCAGGGCGCGAACGAAATCTGGTGGGATTCCCGCTCCGACTGGAACCACAACGACGAGAAGGCCCTGTTCTTCGGCGTGACTCGTTCCCTGGATGATCTGGTGGGTGCACCGGGCTGGGGCGTGGGTGTCTCCGGTGCCTACGGCTGGGATGCCAACAACGGCGACAAGTCCCTGGAAGGTGGCAAAGAGTGGGCAGCCAACTTCGACGTCATGTACACAGTGCAGGACGGCAAGCTGAAGGGCACCCTGTTCAAGCTACACTACACCGACTACAACAACGAACAGGACGACAAGGGCAGCTGGTACTACCCGAACATGTTCAGCTCCGAGCATGACGTCAAGTTCCACATCATCATGCCGTTCACCATCATGTAATCAGGCATCTGACGTGACCGAAAACCGGGCCTCTGGCCCGGTTTTGTTTTTGGTGGCACCACGCTACCATGCCAGCTTCGGGCCACCTGCCGGCCGTCAATCAGGACCATGCTCATGCCCCATCCCTTCGTGCTCGTCACCGGCTGCTCCAGCGGCATCGGCCTCGCCGCCGCAAGAACGCTCGGCGCCCGGGGCTTCACCGTCATCGCTTCCGCCCGCAAGGCCGAGGATGTGGCCCTGCTGCAGCAGCAGGGTCTGTTGGCGGTGCAACTGGATCTGGCGGACAGCGCCAGCATAGAGCGAGGGGCGGCAGAGGCGCTGGCCCTGGCCGAGGGGCGCCTCTACGGGCTGTTCAACAACGGCGCCTACGGCCAGCCATAGTTACTTTGTCGGGGGTATCTTGTTGGTGAGCTCCATATGAGTTAAGCAAGATTATTTCCGTTGTCGCTGTTGGAATGTCGAATGAAAAATCAAACTATTAGTGCCGGGTCGGTCGTGTTATCTGTTCGCTCTCGTCTGCTGTCTGTTCACCTCCCCTGCGGTTGCCGCGTGTCTGGAGGCCATCAGACCCACCACTGTGGATGCGTGTGCGAGTGGTTTCAATGGAGCGAGCGCGAATTATCACAGGCAGGGAAAAGGGCGCTCTGGACGCTACTGATCCAGAGTGGCTTCGATGACATCCAGCACGTTTCACCCGCTGATGTGCTGGATTATCTCGACGATAGCGACAACGAAACGCTCCCGGTGTCTGCTGCCGATTTCAATCTGTGCCTGATGCTGGGGCGTGATGTTCTGGGGGTTACTCGTCAGGTGGTGGCATAGCTGCGAAAGGTTTGATTCTGGGGGCCTAGAACGCCCCCTGTGCGTTTTTGTCGCTATGCCATTTGGTACGGTGCCGGATGCTCGCTGGAGTGCTCTAAAGCGGTTTTTGTAAATCGTCCCGGTACTGTCTCACACGTTTACGATCCCCCTTACACCTGACACACCCCGTACATCTACTTTTAATACCGGGTCATTAACCGTCCATTACCGGGTCAGCTCTCCTTGCATCTCTTCCCTTCCGAAGTGAGTGGCTGCCCACTTGTCCAACTCTACGAGCATGGCATCAAGGGCACTGTCTTCAGGTAGCCGGGGCTGGTGGACTTGTTGGTCCTCTATGTCGCCAACGCTCACATAATCGCTTTTAACCGCCTTGTTGGTGCTTGTGCTGTCTTGGGGTGCTTTTGGGTTTGAAATTGATTCTGGCGCGTCCTGTGGGCCTTCATGAGCGTGTCCGGGTGTGGCTGCACAGCCATTGGCCTCGATTTTCAAAATTGCATTACTGACTTTCTCACTGGGGGATGCATAGGGAGCTGGTTTTTCTAGGACTTTGGTTTGTGTGGGGCTGGTGATCTGACTGTTCCGGGTGTGATAGTCAGTCAGCTTGGCTTTCACGTAGGCAAACAGCTCTCTGCCTGCTGCGGTCAACGCATTGGATTCGTAGAGGATGGCGTCCTTGTCCTTGGTCATGTATCCGACCCATCCAAGCATCCACTCGAAACCATAACCGCCATCGATCACAAGCTGGTGATCTTCGGCCTCCGGGGTATAGGCTCCGCCAATTTGCAAGAGTGCGGCTTTGTGCTGCTCCTCGAACACCTCATAGTGGACACCATGGACAATCATGTGAAGGTGCCAACCGGAGCGTGCTCTCTCCATCACAAAGTTAAACGGCAATCCTTGCAGAGCTTTGTTTAGTGCCGTCGTCATCCGCTTGTGCCATGCCATGCGCCCATTCGCCTTGCCCTTGAACTTGTCCAGCTTCCCCTTTCCAAAGTTAAGGGACACGGCGGTGTAGACACCTGTCCGGCTATACATGCTCGCCAGCTTCAAGAGCTGCTTCATAGTGGGGCTGAGTTTGTCGAAGGTTGAGGTAATCAGGGGCTTCAATGCTCTCTGACATTCCTCTGCTTGGAATACATCATCGAGGGAGTATTTGGAGCATATATCCGTGTTAACTACAAAGCCCCTAGATTCGTTACGCATGGACAGGGCGCAAAGCCTTGCCAGCTCTAGGGTTGCACGGTGATCTCTAGCATCGTTATCTGCGGCAATTGCTGGAAAATTTCCGGGGTCTTTTCCTGCTGCTTTTAGCTGGTTTTTGGCAGCCCATTGATAGGGGTGATGTCCGTGGCTTTGTGCAGATCTGACCGCTAACCAGCCGCCAGCCATAATCCAACGCGAACGACTCTCAATGACGGTCCATTCATCGTCGGAAACGGGGCGATCAGCGTATGGTGGGCGAACTTGACGCCCTCGCTTCTTAGTCTCACTGACTGAAATATCAGGTTCTAGCGTGTCGAACTGATCCCATTCCTGCCACTTGTACTCCGTGAAAGCCTCTCCAGATACAAGGGCTTGCCGGTACTCTGCGAGAAATGCTTGCGCCATAGCACACCACTGAGGCCACGCTAATTTTGATGACCAGTCATTGAGCACCGAGTTCTCTGCTGATACTCTATCCATAGTTAAAACCTTTTGTGCCGCCTCATTTGGCGGCTTTTTTTGTTTTTGCCTGCTTGCCAGCGGCAAGCCCTCTTTTAAATGTCTCCCGTCCCATCCCCTAAGTGCCTGTAAAGCGCGTACAGCGACAACTGACCGGTTAGGGCCGGTGTCAGTACCTATGGGGATTCCAACGAAAGGACGCCGCGAAATGGGCGTTAGCGAAGAGGTAGGGCCGACTCATCGGCCAAAATTACGGAGTTACTTTGCGACATGGGCGGGGCCGCCGTCAACCTGCATCACTCTGGCGGCACATCGCCCCAGCAATCGCGCTCGGCCCTGATAGCCAATATCTCCTCGTCTGTGTAGTCTCTCACAACCAGCTCCGGCAGGGCTTCGACCACCTCCGGCTCCGCTGCCAGTGTGAGTACCCGGCGCAACCCATCAGCGGCTAGCTTACTGGCTGTGGCACACGCTGAAAGGATCTTGGCCGCTTGGTGCCTGTCACATTCACTATCAATTGTCAGGCTCTCTAACAGCTCGGCTGTCTTGGTATGGATTTGGTTGCAAAGTGCAACCTGTGACCGGACGAGGCGAGCGCCCTCCGAGGCGGCGAACTCAGAAGATAATGAGGCCCGCAATCCGGCGCGGGCCTCCTCTATCAACTCCTCCCGCATCGAGTCGGGGCGAACACCTGAACGCCCCCGGATCCGTTTCACTGTGGATAGGCTGATCCCCGTCTGCTCGGCGATAGCAACAATCGGCCATCCTGCCGCGAGAGCTGCGGCAACCTGCGCTTCAAGGGCGGGGGAGGTGCGACGCATCGCGGCCCCCCTCTATTCCGAGCGCATCACACGGGGTCAATTGCTCCCACCGGGTGATTGCCAGCTCCACAATTTGCGTAGGCGACATATTCAGAGCACTGGCCCATATCGCAACACGTTCCGCGACTGGACGGGATAACCGTATTACTTGGACTGTTTTTTGCGGCTTCATGCTTTCCCCTCTCCATGCTCCAAACCCTGCTGCTGTTCGCAGAACATCGTCCATAAACGCGCATTCCCATTTTGATATGTCAGGGTTGCCGCCCGCTCATTGTCATTGGCTATGGGGGCTACTGCCGCCGATTGTGGGATCCTAGACAGCATGGAGACGAAGAAATCATTTTCTACTGGCACATGCATAGAGATCAGATCCACCCCGGCAGGTGATACGAGCAAGGAGCGGACGATCTCGCGCAACCCTAACACCTGCTGCAATGCGAAAAATCTCCGGCTATCCATACGCCTCGCCTCGCATAGATTACGAACAGCCCCATAAAGCCGGGTATCAATAACCCGGGCCTGCTCTTCATTGGTCTTTTGAACCTCAAGGATTACATCGCGAGCCGCCACAACGTCCCCCTTATCCATCAGTTCCAAAGCGTATGAGAGCTTGCCCGCTGTCACACCATGCGCCTGTTCGAAACGCGTTTCTGGGATCATGCTTTACCTCCTTTGCGGGCCAATGCCGCCGCTATACGATACGAGCCGCCAAGGCTTCCACGCTCAATAGTGCGCTGACGCTGCTTCTCGATTTCCTCCTTAACTTCCATGCGCATCCTGTCCGCCAAATCTAGATTGGTCTCACGCTCTTCAATCCAGCCGGTTTCCCCTTCACCAGTGATGATCTCGTCGTCTTCAATCTGCTCAACCGGTATACCGGCAAGCTCTGCTAAAAACGCTTTGTCCCTACCTTCCAGATAGTGCGCATCCTCACCCATCCGCTCCGCGAGCTGACGCTTCAATATTGAAACCTTCATGTATAAGCCTATAAATCTCAATAAGTTACAATGATTACATGTTACACAAATAGATGACCGATCACCATACTTGAGACAAAAAAATACCGGCGCTTGGCCGGTATGTTGTTGCTTTATTCGCGTGTTGTTTGGATCGTCATTACGCTGCTTTGCAGGCTCGCTTCACACTGGCGGGTGAAATCCCAAAATGTTCGGCGGTCGCCTGGATGCTTGCGCTGTTTTCCTTCCGCCAGATAGCAACGGCGGTATCGTCGATGGTCTTCTCACGCCCTAATGCTTTGCCCTCTGCCTTGGCTTTAGCGATCCCGGCCATCTGACGGGCCTTGATATTTGAGCGCTCCAGCTCTGCGACAGCGGCCAGCATGGTCAGCATTGCCTTACCGATTGGCGTGGATAGGTCGAACCCCTCCCGCAAGCTGATAATCGACACGCCCTTGGCTTGCAGCGCTTCAACCGTGTGTAGAACGTCGATGGTGTCACGCCCAAGACGGTCAACGGCGGGAACAATTAGCGTATCCCCCTTCCGCACAAACTTGAACAGCTCGGAGAATTCCGTGCGCTCTAATGCCTTCACTGCGCCAGATATGCCTTCGTCTGCGAACCACGTTTCTACCTTGTGGATCTGCTCAATGCTGTGTCGCTGAGCCTCTACGCTTTGCTCGCCAGTGCTCACCCTCAGATACCCGATAACCGCCATGACAATCCCCCACAGATGGCTCACAAACTATAGCTCATAATATAGAGCTGGCTCATAACTAAATCAACACTTTTGAGCCACTCTTTTCGATGGGGTGTTTGGGTGGCTCAAAAGGTACAAATTTTGAGCCAAAGCAAGAAAGGGATTAGTCTCGGATTAACAACAGCCACACACAATGTTCAACGTTCGTTGTGCGTGTAATTTCATTTATTGGGACTGGTGAGATTTTGATCAAGTGAGCAAATTGGCAACCAGATGTGGTGATTTCCGTGTTGTTCCCGCTCCATTTTGAGATCCCAGAAATCCACCGATGCTGTCATCTGCGGTAAGATGCGAGGCAGTATCAATAAAACGGTAACATATAGATGAAAAAAGGAATTTTTGCACTGATGATCATTGGGGCTTGTTGGGGGGCGCCATTACAAGCGACAGATTGGAACAACGCCCCCCTTACTGATGTTCAGAATGCAGCCAAGCAGGGCAATGCTGAGGCACAATTCATCCTAGGCTTGAAATACAATAATGGCGAAGGGGTGCCCAAGGACGATAAGAAGGCTGCGGCTTGGTACCTCAAGGCAGCAGAACAGGGTAATGCCGATGCACAGTACTATTTAGCATTTTTGTACAATGTGGGGTGGGGAGTCGATGAGGATGATAAACAAGCCGTAGCTTGGTACCTCAAGGCGGCAGAACAGGGCTATGTCGATGCGCAATACCAAGTTGGTTTGATATACGACTTTGGTATTCTTGGAACTAAACAGGATTCTAAGCAGGCTGAAGCTTGGTACCTCAAGGCGGCAGAACAGGGCAATGTCGATGCGCAATCCAACCTCGGCATGTTGTACAAAACGGGATGGGGAGTTGGGATTGGTTCTGGAGGAATACGGAACGATGAGAAGGCTGTGTTCTGGTTAAGCAAAGCTGCAGAACAGGGTGATGTAGATGCACAATCCAACCTCGCCGATATGTATATAAATGGCCAAGGGGTGACCAAGGACTATAAAAAGGCTGAGGCTTGGTACCTGAAGGCGGCAGAACAGGGTAATGTCGATGCGCAAGCCGCCCTTGGCGTGATGTACGCCAAAGGCCATGGGGTGGTACAAAATTTCAAGCAGGCCACGACTTGGTTACATAAGGCCGCCGAACAAGGCCATGACGTTGCGCAATCCAACCTCGGTGTGATGTACGCCAATGGGCAGGGGGTGGCACAAGATGACAAACTAGCTTACGTCTGGTGTTCTGTAGCTGCTGCCAATGGAAACGAGGCGGCAGCCAAAAACCGTGATGAATTAGCTGAGAGTTTGACACCTTCCGAATTAGCAAAGGCGCAGGCACTGGCTTCCCAGTATTTTAAGCAGTACCAGCCCAAGTCATAGCCCGTTGGCTAGTGCGTATATGGGGCGTTGCGGTAAACGAACACCCATTATTGCCGCCTGTCATCCTGTGAGATCAGTGAGATCAGTGAGATCAGTGAGATCAGTGAGATCAGTGAGATCAGTGAGATCAGTGAGATCAGTGAGATCAGTGAGATCAGTGAGACAAAAGATTGATGCGTTATCTCCCAGAGAGTCCAACACAATCCCTCGAGCTGGAGCGTTTAACCCATCATTGGTCGCTGGTCTCCCTGTTGGTGGGGAAGCCTTTAAACTCCTCCTGCAACCATGCCTCGTCATCCAGGCTAATCGGGGCGTATGTGTTGAAGAGGCTCGCGGGCGCCTCCCCTAGCTGTGCCTTTACTTCCGGCGGTAGCTGCTCCCTCTCAATGCCAGCCACTGCGATAGGGCCGTTTCTGCCTATTGTGACAACCCGGCGCGTCCCGTTTATGAACTCCATTTCCAGTACGACCGTAAAGCGCTCATGCCCTTTAGATTTTCCCTCATCATTGAAAAGACTATTCCTCACGCCTTCCAAAAATTTGCGCTCATCCTCCTCAAGCACAATCGCCCCCCTTGCGGCTGCGTCCAACATCTCCCTTGCTTTCAACGCATTCTCTCGGTCTTCAACACCCATGTAACTTGGCCGCCCGATACGGAACGATTTTATGGAATCTCGCAGTAACTCGCGCATATGGTGGCGAGACTCATCGTTGGTCGGATCTAAGACGTTATCCGTGATAGCCTTCCAGCGCTCGCGGATTGATGCTGCACTGTGTACCTGCTTGGCGACCTCTTCGACTCTGGCTTGTTCGAGCTCGCTATCAAGGCGTTCTATTTTCGCTTCCAGATCGGCTATCTCCGAGATCAAGATCTTGGGGAATCCTTTATCTCTCGCCATCTCCACAAGATTATCGAGACTAGCTTGTAACCGGTAGATTTCCCCTTGAATCACTGGCACTCGGCTTGATGGCAACTGCTCAGGATCTTTCCAAGTCTCGGCGAGACAGACACTTAACAAGGCGCTTTCAATGTCGCGGGCTCGCTTACTCCAGCCGGGGCAGGCCAATTCAGTCTTGAAGCCGCTGCATCGGTAGTTGACATACCCTCCCGCCTCTGAGTTGAGATGCACTCCTGCACCACAATGCCGACACTGCACCTGTTCCACCCCTGCAAACAAACTAATAACCTTGGCTCGGCCAGATGACTTTGGGCGCATACTGCAAGTCCGGGCGTGAACCAGCCGGAGGTATTCATCCTCCGTCAGGACTGCCGGGTAATATCCATCCAACACCGTCTGGTTGATTCGCTTCTCACCCATAAGCGCCCGGTTTAAGTGGAATCGGCGTATAACGTGGTGGCTCCACGCACCTTTCGCCTTCTTGTCGCTGCGATTGATGGGACAGGTGATGCCCTCGGTATTCAACCACTTGGTGACATTCAGCGGGCTCTCTCGGGCAATCAATCGAAGCGCGATCTGTTTCGCCAGCGGGGCATATTGTTCGTGGGGACGGACAACGCCATCAGAATTATCGACCCACCATACGTCATTCCCCACGACCTTAATCGAGTAGGCAAAGCCAGACTCGTGGCGCTCTCCTCGCAGATGGCGAGCGATTGCAAGATCGCGGATTTTGTGGGTGCGGGCCTGCTTGGTGGCGCTTTCGTTGTTTGCTCGGTCGAGCACTGCGGTAGCGTACTGAATATCAGCTGAGTCGTTGCCTCTGTTGCCTTTCGGGTCACAGAAGCATCTGCCCTCGTAAACAGAGTAAACCCCCACTTCGGCATCCAGCACGTTAACTAGGTCGCGGGACGCTCGGCGAACCTGCTGACGGCTAAATCGATCGAGACTGCTGACAACAAGGATCGAGCCGGGGGCCACTTCCCCTGACTGGACGGCAGCCAAGAACCAACCCAGTTGCCCGTCTGCGATGTGCTTGCCGTGGAATGCGGACTTTCCGCTGTCGACCATGCGCCCCCCGTAAATCTCCATGCCATAGCGCTCCTTTAGCTTTTCAAGCAATTCCTCCTCCTGCTGCATGGCAAGACCCTGGCCCTTGGCCTGCTTGGCTGAACTTATCCGGGAGTAGGGGTAGATCATGGGTTTTGGCTTTGGCATGTTGACTCCGTGCGGCGATTGGCCTGACTGGTGCGGATAGCATACTGCCATCATCGAAAAGATCCATCTAACATTGACACTACGGCCAGCCCGGTGCGCTGGAAGATCTGCCCACCGAGGCGCTGCGCGAGCAGTTCGAGACCAACCTCTTTGGCTGGCATCACCTCATTCGCCAGGTATTGCCCCCCATGCTGGCGGCAGGCGAGGGGCGCATAGTGCAGAACAGCTCGGTCCTTGGCCTGGTGGCCATGAAGTATCGTGGCGCCTACAACGCCAGCAAGTTCGCGCTGGAAGGCTATACCGACACCCTGCGCCTGGAACTCGCGGGCAGCGGCGTGCACATCAGCCTGATCGAACCCGGCCCCATCGACACCCGGTTTCGCGCCAATGCCCGGGAGGCCTTCCTGCGCCACATAGACCCGAGCGCGAGCCGCCATCAGGACGCCTATGCCCAGACGCTGGCCAGGCTGGAGCGTGAAGGGGGTGCCCGGGGCTACACCCTGCCAAGCGAGGCCTGCATCCCGCCGTTAGTGCATGCGCTCACGAGCAAGCGTCCCAGGCACCGCTACCCGGTCACCTTCCCGACCAAATTGTTTACCGTGCTGCGCCGCCTGCTGCCAAGCCGCTGGCTTGACAAGCTGCTGATCAAATCCGTCTGATAAAGGTGCCCTCGGCGGGCCCTCCTCTTGACATGCACCTGTCTTAGCAACGATGCCCGCTCAATAGTGCTGGCCGTTGCTGTAGTAGTGACTCTTGACGATGGGCAGCACCTGCACCACCACATAGGTCTGCTCCCCCAGCACCCCTTTCAGGTGGCGGGTGATGAGGGCGGCGGCGGCATCCTGCATCTCCTGCGGTCGCTCGAACCAGACCAGCTCCACGAAGGGAAAACCGGCTTCGGGCTGGCCATCTCGTACCCACTGGCTCGGCACGCACTCCAGGGTGACGAACTCCGGCTTGCCACCGGTCAGGGCGCAGAGGTCCGCCATCAGGGGGGCGCTTATCCGCTGCAGGGTGTCGACAGAAACTGCCCGAAAACGAAGGTGGGGCATGGGAAACCTCTTGGCTGTGACAAATGAGGACTTATCATAGAGCACTCATCCCGCTCACATAAGGTGCCTCATGAGATTCCATCCCACGCTGCTCTCCTTCCTGCTCTGCCTGCTGCTGCCGCTCCATGCCATGGCCGATCCGGCCTTTTACCGCATCAACAAGGGCAACGAACAGCACTGGCTGCTGGGGTCCATCCATGCGGGCAAACCCTCTCTCTATCCCCTGCCGGACCCGGTGGAGCGCGCCTGGCAGCAGAGCCGCGCCCTGGTGATGGAGGTGGACATGACCCACATCAGCCAGGAGCAGTGGCAGGAGATGGGCGCCATCACCCGGCTCGTCGACGGCAAGACCCTCAAGGATCACCTGCCCATCGACCTCTACCGTCGCACCCTCATCGCCGCGGGCCAGAACGGTCTGAACGAGAGCATGCTGGCCCCGCTGCGTCCCTGGTTTGCGGCCATTACCCTGACCCAGGCAGCCCTGGAGCGCACCGGCTATCGCGGTGAATACGGTGTCGACCAGCACTTCGCCAAGCGGGCGAACGACGGCGGCAAGCCCATCGTCGGGCTGGAGACCCTGCTGGAGCAGCTCGGCTATCTCGCGAGCGTCGGCGACAACCAGACCTTGATGCTGGAGAGCACCCTGGACGAGCTGCCCGACATCCAGCAGGGGTTCGACGCCGTGATGACCGCCTGGCAGAACGGGGACGAGGCCACCCTCATCAATCTGCTCAGGGAGGAGATGGCGCCGCCCAAGCTGCAAGCCTGGCTGGAACAGACCCTGCTGGCGGAGCGCAACCGCAACTGGGTCAAGAAGTGGCCCAGCCTGCCGAACGAGAGCTTTATCGTGGTAGGAGCCCTGCATCTTTACGGCGAGCACGGGCTGCTCGCCCTGCTGGAGCAGCAGGGCTGGCGCATCACGCCCCTCACCGAACCGACCCTGGAGAAAGCAAAATAGCGTCCAGTCCGGCGACCTGACGCGCCGGATGCGCGTCGGCTCACAGAATTTGCTGCCGATTAAATAACCAGAGAGGGAGTTGATCGAGATCATCCCCTCCCTCCTGAAGAGGTATCTATCATGCCTGTCACCGCCCAGTGACAGGAGTGAACGAGATGGAATTCTGGATGAACCTGATGTTCGGCAACAGCGTGGGGCTGATGTCCATGCTGGTGATTTTCGGCACCTTCCTGCTCATCAGCGCCTATGCGGTCTATTTCATCTACAAGGTGATGCACGCAGAGCCGCCCAAAGAGGGGCAATAACCAGGCTCGCTCAGACCGCCTTACCCGGCAGGGGCCGGGGCCTGCGAGCGTTGCCATTCTAAGGCCCACCAAGGCCCGCTATACTGGCTCCCTCATTTTCATGCGGGGAGCCTGCCGTGTCTCATAACGACGAACTCTCACTGTTCCTGCAGGAAGTGGCCGACGTGCGGCCCCTTCGCAGCGACCATATCGCCCCCGTTGCGGGCAACAGCCAGCCCACCGAGGCGCAACTCGCGCGCCGGGAAGCCGCCACCGCCGAACAACTCACCCTGGATCACCTTGGCACGGAAGCAGTCGAGATGCTGGACCCCCATGCCATCGTCGGCTTCAAGCGTGACGGCGTGCAGGAGGGGGTCTACAAGAAGCTGCGCCTTGGCAAATACGAGCTGCAAGGCTCCCTCGACCTGCACCACAAGACGCTCAACGAGGCCCGTATCGCCCTGGTGCAGTTCATTGCCGAATGCGAAGTGCGGGATATCCGCTGCCTGCTGATCCTGCACGGCAAGGGGGAGCGCAGCACCCCGCGTGCCCTGCTCAAGAGCCATGTCAGCGCCTGGCTGCCACAGTTGCCTTCGGTGATGGCCATGCACAGCGCCGAGCGCCGCCACGGCGGCAGCGGTGCGCTCTACGTATTGCTGCGCAAGAGCGAGCGCAAGAAGGCGGAAAACCGCGAACGGCACCAGAAGCGCCTCGGCTGACTGCCTGAGGGTGGCACCAGGGGGGATGGCAGTGCTAGCATCGGGCGGCCCCGATCATGCCAGGTACGGGGTGCATACCATCAGGGACGATAACAAGGACAATCCCATGTCATACCAGAAACTCGAACAACATCAGCAACAACTGCACCGCCTCTCCCACCTCTCCGCCATCTGCGGCTGGGATCAGGCCGCCATGATGCCGGAGGGGGGCAACGAGGCCCGCGCCGAAGCGATGGCGGAGCTCGGCGTGCTGATCCACGGCAAGCGCACCGCCCCCGAGCTTGGGGAGTGGATTGCCAAGGCAGAGAGTGAACCGCTGGACGAGCACCAGCGTGCGAACCTGCGGGAGATCAAGCGCCAGTGGCAGGATGCAAGCCTGCTGCCGGGGGCGCTGGTGGAGGCGCTTTCCCTGGCCGGCAGCAAATGCGAGCACGCCTGGCGTCGCCAGCGCAAGGAGAACGACTGGGCAGGTTTTGCCCCGAACCTCGAGGAGGTGGTGCGCCTGTCGCGGGAGGTGGCTCGCCTGCGCGCCGACGCGCTCGGGGTGCGCCCCTATGACGCCATGCTGGCGCTGTACGAGCCCGGCATGACGAGCGCGAGGCTGGATCAGATCTTCGGCGATCTGACGAGCTGGCTGCCCGGCCTCATCCAGACCGTGAGCGAGCGGCAGAAAATCGAGACCATCCTCACCCCGCAAGGCCCGTTCCCGGTTGCGACGCAGCAGGCGCTCGGCCAGGAGGTGATGGGACTGCTCGGCTTTGATTTTGCGCACGGCAGGCTCGACGTGAGCAGCCACCCGTTCTGCGGCGGCGTGCCGACGGACGTGCGCATCACCACGCGCTACAACGAGCAGGAGTTCGTCTCCAGCCTGATGGGCATCATCCACGAGACGGGCCACGCACGCTACGAGCAGGGCCTGCCGCGCGCACTGCTCGGCCAGCCGGTGGCCGAGGCGCGCTCCATGGGCATTCACGAGAGCCAGAGCCTGTTCTGCGAGATGCAACTCGGCCATCACCCCGCGTTCCTTGCACAGATTGCACCGCGCATCCGCGCACACTTCGGCGAACAGGCCGCGCTCGCCCCCGCGAACCTCGAGAAGCTGTACAACAGGGTCGAGCCCGGCTTTATCCGCGTCGATGCGGACGAGGTCACCTACCCTGCCCACGTCATCCTGCGCTACGAGCTGGAGCGGGACCTGATGGAAGGGCGCATCGAGGTCGCGGACATCCCCGAGCTGTGGGACGCGAAGATGCAGCGGTGGCTCGGCTTGTCCACGAAGGGCAATTACCAGAACGGCTGCATGCAGGACATCCACTGGACGGACGGCTCGTTTGGCTACTTCCCGAGCTACACGCTCGGCGCCATGTACGCGGCGCAGCTGCGCTTTGCACTCGAGCGTGAGCTCGGCGACATGGGCACGCTCGTAGAGTCCGGCCGCCTGCCGGAGATCTTTGGCTGGCTCGGTCGCCATATCTGGTCCCAGGGCAGCCTGCACGGCACGGACGAGCTCATTCGCCGCGCGACCGGCGAGGCGCTCAATCCCCAATGGCTGCGCAAACACCTCGAACAGCGCTATCTGAAATAAGCGAGGTTGAACCCCCTCCCAGCCTCCCCCTTCACAAGGGGGAGGAGCTAACCCCGCCCCCGTTCACAGAGGGGAGCTGTTTGTCCCCTCCCCTTACGAAGGGGAGGGTTAGGGTGGGGTCCTGCCCCCCTAACCTTACAAAGGGAGGACTGGGATTCCTCGGATCGCACTATTTTTGCTATCCCTGTCCGTTTTTGGCTAGTCACCCCTCTCGCCCCCGCTTAGTCTCTGGGACATGCCCACAGCAACCCGAGCCATGCCATGACCATAGAGCCCCCGCATTCATCCCAACGAGACGAGATCATCCCGGGTCTCACTCGGGAGCAGTGCCACGCCGCACGCCTCGCGCGAGACGCGCGTTTCGATGGTCGCTTCTTCACCGGGGTGCTGTCCACCGGTATCTATTGCCGCCCCGTGTGTCCGGCGCGGGCACCGCACGAGCACAATGTGCGCTATTTTCGCTTCGCGGCGGCGGCGGAGCAGCACGGGCTGCGCCCCTGCCTGCGCTGTCGCCCCGAGCTCGCACCGGCCCAGAGCGGGGATCTGCCACCGCTCGTCGCCCAGGTGCTGGCGCGCATCGAGCGCGGCGAGCTTGCGGAGCACAGCCTGGGCTCCCTTGCAACGCAGGCCGGGATCACGGAGCGCACGCTGCGGCGCCAGTTCGAGCAACACCTCGGCGCCTCGCCGAAACAGGTGGAGCAGACGCGCCGCCTGCTGCTTGCGAAACGGCTGTTGACGGAGACGCGCCTGCCCATCACGGACGTGGCGTTTGCCGCAGGCTTTGCGAGCATTCGTCGCTTCAACGACGCCTGGCTGCAGGCGTATGGCATGACGCCGGGCGCCCTGCGCAAGCAGGAAGGGGGTGCGCCGCAGGAGACGCCGCAATCGAGCCTGCAACTGCACCTGCTGTATCGCCCGCCGTTCGACGTCCAGGCCATGCTCGCGTTCTACCGGTTGCGCGCCATTCCGGGGCTGGAGCGGGTGGATGAGCACGGTTACGAACGCCGTCACCGGGTCGGCGAACAAGAGGGGCTCATCCGCATCGAGCCCGTCGAGGGGGAGAGGCTCAGACTCACGGTGCGGGATCTGCCGCCGGGTGCGCTGCCAGACATCCTGTACCGCGTGCGCCGCATGTGGGATCTCGACGCCGACATGAGCCGCATCGGCGAACACCTGGGGCAGGATCCGCTGCTCGCCGGCATCCAGGGACGATGGCCCGGGGTGCGGCTGCCGGGGGGGTGGGATGAATACGAGGTGATACTGCGCGCCATCGTCGGCCAGCAGGTGTCGGTCAAGGGTGCCATCACCATCATGGGGCGCCTGGTGGCCCGCACCCAGGCTCAGTTTGGCACGGCTCAGCTGCCCACCCCGACCCAGCTGTGCGAGCTGGATCTCGACGGCATCGGCATGCCGGGCAGCCGCATCCGCACCCTGCAAGGGCTGGCCTCGGCGCTCGCAAGCGGCGCACTCACCCTCGCCACGGCAAGCGACGAGCAACTGCTCGCGCTGCCGGGCATAGGTCCCTGGACGGTCGCTTACTGGCGGCTGCGCTGCGGGCTCGACACGAATGCCTTCCCCGCCTCGGATCTCGTGCTACAAAAGGCGCTGGGGGGCGGTGACAAGCTGCCGGTGAAAGAGGTGACAGCGCGCAGCGCCCCCTGGCAGCCGTGGCGCGCCTATGCCGCGAGCTGGCTGTGGCACGCCATGAGTGAACAACCGGCGCTGCTCACCCGGCCAACACAGACACAAGACGAGGAGAAGAGCCCATGATCCGCTATGACATGATGCCCACCGACCAGGGCGAACTGCTGGTCGCCATCGACGAGCGCGGCCTGGTCCATGTGGATTTCCTGGCCGGACTGCGGCCGCTCCCCGACATGCAGGACTGGCAGCAGGACGGCGAGGCGCTCGCCCCCTTCCTCGCCGAGTTTCGGGACTACTTCGCGGGCCGGTTGCAGCGCTTCACCCTGCCGCTCGCCCCCAGGGGCACGGCGTTTCAGCAAGCGGTGTGGCAGGCGCTGTGCGACATCCCCTACGGGGAGACCCGCAGCTACGGCGACATCGCCCGCACCATCGGCAAGCCAAACGCGGTGCGGGCGGTGGGTGCCGCGAACGGCCGCAATCCGCTCTCCATCATCATCCCCTGCCACCGGGTGATCGGCCAGAATGGCAGCCTCACCGGCTATGCGGGAGGCCTGCCCATCAAGCAGGCACTGCTGACGCTGGAGAGGGCCTCTCGTTGATCCGGCGCCACCCGGCCAGGGCTCACTGCCGCTGCGCCAGCCAGCCGTGAAACCCCAGCGCCTGAAAGAAGCGGTGCGCCGCCGCGAAACCGGCCCCTTGCAAGAGGCGCCGGGTCTGTCCCTCGTCCAGGGAGGTGAAGTCCTCTCCGAGGCGGCGCACCATCTGCTCGCAGGCAGGAAGCGGCAGACCGGCGAGGGCGGCTTGCAACCCCATGGCCTTGCGCTCGAGCGGGTCCGTTGGCGCCATCAGATCCGCCAGCAGCAGGGGAGCGCCAGGATTGAGCTGGCGATAAATATCACCCAATAGCGCAGCTTTGGCATCTTGCGCCAGAAAATGCAGCACCAGCAGACAGAGTGCGCCATCGCAAGGCTTATTCACCACAGGCAATGCGCCCAGGTGCCAGCACACCCTGTCCCCCATGCCCGTCTGCTCGGCCCGCATCCTGGCCTGGGCCAGCATGTCCGCCGAGATATCCTGGGCCACAAAGGTCCAGCGGGGGCAGAGACGGCCAAGCAGCAGCAACTCGCTGCCCGTGCCCACCCCCACCAGCAGCACCCGGGCCTGCTGGCCCAGCGCGGCCATCAGCCGGGAGGCACAAAGCTGGTGCAGCAGCTCGTAGCCTAGCACCAGCAGGGGGATGCGGCTGTCATAGGCCTTCGCCCCTTCTCCTTCGAATCGCTCCGTCATCTTTTGCTCCTTTGGTGTGAGCCCCCTTGATAGGGGCTGCCGCCGGGAGAAGGTCAAGAGCCACAGGGACGAGCCAGTTGCCAGCCCAGCCCTTCCCATGAAGGGAGAGCCCTAGCCCCCCTTGCCCAGCGCCGCTTTCAGAGCCGGATTGAAGACGCGCTGGAGGGAGGCGGGGTTGTTCAGCAGCTTGGCCGCCGGGCGGCGCGGGCGCCTGACCAGCTCGCCGCCACAGTTGGGGCAGGTCAGGTGCAGATACTGATCGTTGCACTCGGCGCAGAAGGTGCACTCGAAGGAGCAGATGTAGGCCGTCGCCGTGTCGGCGGGCAGATCCCGGTCACAGCACTCGCAGTTGGGTCTGAGTTCAAGCATGGCAAGTTCCTGAAGCGCAAGGTGAAAGCGGGAAAGAGGGCGGCTCAGTCGACGATAAAGAGGCGAGCGCCCAGTTCGGTGTAGGAGCGATGGGGTTCGGCGTTGTCCGCCACCTGGTAGCTCATGCCCGGCGTCAGGGTGAAGACGCGGCCATCCTGCAACTCGGTGTGCAGCTCCCCTTCGAGGCAGAGCAGCACATGACCCTTGCTGCACCAGTGATCCGCCAGATACCCGGGGGAGTACTCCACCATTCGCACCCGCAGCTCCCCGAACTGCCGGGTGTGCCAGCGGGCGACGCCGCGCTCTCCCTTGTGTTCGGTCGGCGGGACCTCGGCCCAGTTCGTGGTGCAAAACGGCAGTGCATGGATGTTCATGACGGATCCTTTGTCAGAAGAAGGCTGGGGGAAGGTGTCTCACCACGGGATATCCGTGACAAGACCGCGCCCCATACTGCCATCAAATCCGCTCCATCCCCATGCCCACACGGGCAATCATCCCCTCTTCAGGCTGCCCATCACCTGCATCTCGCAGCGGTGGCAGTCAAAACGCAGGCGGAAGCTCTCCTTGCCCATCTTGAGCTCCAGGGGCTCGGCCTTGAGACCGGGCACCTCCTTGGGGCAGAGCTGCTGGCTGTAGCGGATGCAGTGCTTCGTTGTCATCAGCACCACTTCCCGCTCCTCCTTGTTCGCCTCATACGCGGGGGCGATGCTCCCCACCCCGTGTTCGCGAAAGAACTGCTCCGCCGCGCTGTTCAGCACGTTGCCGAGGTAGGAGAGCCGATGCTGGGGATAAACGGCGCCTCGTAGGGGAATGCGCCGCTCGGGTCGCCGGTAGGCAGCCAGACGGGCCGCCTCCAGGGCGGCGATCCCCTCCCGGCGCAAGCCGTTAAGCTGTGAAGCCGCAATAAATAGCGGGCGAGTGAATGCCAACTCAATCTGGCGAGCCACAAACAGGGTGTTGCCGAGTTTGCCGAGCTGATCCCTGGCCTGCTGCAGCGCCCGTTCCGGGTTGTCGGCCGGCGGCTGGTCGCAGGGGAGCGTGACGGCGGCGCCAATGCCCTGCTCGTCCACAAGTTCGAGCCGCAGTCCCTCGTCGCACTCCGATAACCGCATATCGACCCGGATGCGGCGATCCGCGCTCCCCTTTTCGAGCTGCTTGCTGAAGGCCTGATCGTGGTTGCGAAAGATCTCGGTGCCCACCTTGAGACCGGGCATGGGTTCCGACAGGAGTAACCGCTTGCTCTGTGCCTTCTCCTCCACTTTATTGAGGCGCATCCCCACCAGCTCGCCCCCCGGCTTGAAGAAGCCGAGGCCATCGCCGTTGTTGAGGGCAACGGCCTGGCCGTCGATCTCGATGCCATCGCGGGTCACGCTGGTGACGCGCCCGAGCGGCTCCCCGACGTATTTCGGGCTGCGCGGCGAGTCGATGCCTGGCTGTCGGCCATGGAGGAAGTAGTCGGTGCTGCCCCGGTTGAAACTCTTCTTGGGATCCGGCGTAAAGGTGTAGCTGCAACGACCGGCGGAAGCGGCCACCAGATCGGGGCGGCTCGCCAGGATGGTGTCCAGCTTCTGGCGATACCAGGCGGTGACGTTCTTGACGTAGTCGAGCCCCTTGAGGCGCCCTTCAATCTTGAAGGAGCGGATCCCTGCGGCGATCAGCGCCTCCAGGTTGTCGGTCTGATCCATGTCTTTCAAGGAGAGCAGGTGGCTGTTTTCCACCAGCACCTCCCCCCCTGGCGTTTGCAGGGAACAGGGCAGCCGACAGAGCTGGGCGCACTCGCCGCGATTCGCGCTGCGGCCGGTGCGGGCGTGGCTGATGTTGCACTGGCCGCTGTAGGAGACACACAGGGCGCCGTGGATGAAGAACTCCAGCTGCACGCTGGTGGCGGCGCTTATCTCGCGGATCTGCGCAAGGGAGAGCTCGCGGGCCAGCACCACCTGGGAGAAGCCCACGTCCTGCAGAAACTTCACCTTTTCCGGGGTGCGGTTGTCGGTCTGGGTGCTGGCGTGCAGCGCGATGGGGGGCAAATCGAGCGCCAGCAGCCCCATGTCCTGCACGATCAGCGCATCGGCGCCCGCCTGGTAGATCTGGTGGGTCAGGCGCCGGGCCTGCTCCAGCTCGTGGTCGTGCAGCAGGGTATTGAAGGCGACGAAGACCTGGGCGCCGAAGCGGTGAGCATGGCGGGCCAGGGCCTCGATGTCCTCGAGGCTGTTGCCCGCTGCGCTGCGGGCACCGAAGGCGGGGCCCCCCATGTAGACGGCATCGGCGCCGTGGTTGATGGCCTCGATGCCATAGGCGAGGTTCTTGGCCGGGGCCAGCAACTCCAGGCGGTTGTGATGGTTCTGATCGCGCATAACGTCCGGTTCGAAGGGCTGCAAATGGCCGCCACTCTAGCCAGACTCCCCGCCCCCCGCCTTGATCCCGCTTAAGATCACCGCAGAATGCAGGATTGACCAGGTACAAGGACATCTGGCGGCCCCCTTATTCCCCGGCCCTGACAGAATGCCGACTACGCAGGCACCCGACGCGGAGCTAGATCACGACCTTGAGGGCCAGCCCCAGCAGCACCAGGCCGCTCACCTTGTCGATCACGGTGGATTTGGCCTTGAGCCAGGCGAGTACGGGCCCGCGAGAGAGCACCTGGGCCACCAGCACATACCAGAGCGCATCGATGCCGCCTGCGGTCAGCATCATGATGCCCCCCTCACGCCAGCCGGTGTCGGCGTGCACGAACTGGCTGAACAGGGCGATAAAGAAGATGGCGAGCTGGGGGTTCAAGAAGGCCACCATAAAGCCCTCGAACGCCCCCTGACGTCCCCGTGGCGGATGTCCCTCCTCCTTGCCTGCCTCACCCCCTGCAGGCCTGGCCAGCAACGCCTTGATCCCGAGCCAGGCGAGGAACGCCGCGCCGCCGTAGCGGATGAGATCGAACAGCAGCGGGGTCTGGGTGATCAGGATGGCGAGGCCGAGGGCCGTGATCAGCGCATAGATGCCGACTCCCAGGCCATGTCCCAGCGCCGTGGCAACCCCGTGGCCCTGCCCTCCCTGCACCGTATTGCGGATGATCAGTGCCAGGCTGGGCCCCGGGCTGATGGCCCCCATCACGCAAATGGCGGCCAGCGCCAGCCAACTCGTCAGCTCCATACCTTCTCTTCCTTCGTGTCGATTGTTGTCACCCGGGATCAGGGTAGGGGGTGGCTCGCTATGCCAGAAGTGAAAGTTAAGAATAGAGTCCATAGCCAGTGGCTATAGAGTGGCACAACCCGCTGCCATCAGCGGCTCACCTGCGGCCCTCGGGCCAACTGCTTGCGACTCTCCCCCAGGGTGAATTGCAGGTGATCCCGCAGGAAGGGATAGGCCAGCTCGCGGAACCAGCGGTGAGCCGGATCCAGGTGGTGGCGCTGGTGCCACAGCAGATGATACTGCTGGACCCGGGTGGCGAAGGGGAGATCGCAAAAACTCAGGGCATGTTCCCGGGAGAGCTGCCAGGCGATATGGGCCGGGGTGGTCATCAGACAGTCTGTGCGCAGCAGCACCTCCACCGCTGCCTGGAAGAAGGGCACCCGGGCAAACCAGCGGCGGGAGAGCCCGCGGGGGGCCAGCACCTGCTCCACCGGGCTGTCCTTGTCCCCGCCCCCGCTCACCTGCAGGTGAGGCCAGGCGAGGTAATCCTCCAGACTGGGCGCCATGCCAGAGAGCGGGTGATGGCGCCCCATCAGCACCACCAGCCTGTCCTCCCCCTGATGCAGGCCACGGATCTGGTCCGGCACCAGTTCCGTGATGGTGGAGACCATGTCCAGCTCCGATTGCCAGAGCTGGGGCAACTGGCGCTTGTCCCACAGGCTGTACTCCAGCGCCGCCCGGGGGGCGGCCCTCGCCAGGGCCGCACAGATGTCCGGCAGGATGTGCTGGGCCACGTAGTCGGAGGAGGCGAGCCGAAACACCCGCTCGCAGCGCTCGGGGGCAAATTCCGGCGCCTCGTAGAGCCGCTCCAGGGCACCGAGGGAATCGGCAAGCTGGGCCGCCAGGGCCTCGGCCCGCGGGGTCAGCAGCCAGCGCTGCCCTTCCCGCACCAGCAGCTCGTCGCCAAACTCGCTGCGAAGCTGGCCGAGCTGCTTGCTGATGGAGGGCTGGCTCAGGTTCAGCAGCTCCGCCGCCCGGCTGATGTTGCGGGTCTCCAGCAGCACCTTGAGGGTGGGCAAGAGATTGAGATTCGCTTTGTGCACAGGAGTCACCTCGGGAAGGGGTCGCCGGGATCGGGCCTTCATCTTACGGCAAGGAGAAGCGGAAATTTAAGCAAAATCACGGTCTTGCTCCCGCCACTCCCCTTACACTGGGGGGACCGCAGGATGACAGTGAACGCCCCGTGCGGCATAATTTCGCCACTTTCCGCCCCAGGGCGGCCATCACGATAAGCGACGACAAGATGACATACGCCACTATCACCGGGTGGGGAAAATGCCTGCCCCCCGCCTCGCTGACCAACGATGACCTCGGCACCATCATGGATACCTCGGACGAGTGGATCTACCCGCGCACCGGTATCAAGGCCCGCCGGGTCTCCCATGTCAGCACCCAGGCGCTCGCCACCCTGGCCGCCCGTCGCGCCCTGGCGTGCGCAGGTCTGGACGCCGCCGCCCTCGATGGCATCATCCTCGCGACCGCCACCCCGGGCACGCTGGTCCCCAATGGTGCCTCCGCCGTGCAGCAGGCCCTCGGCGCCCACAAGGCAGCGGTGTTCGACCTCAACGCCGCCTGCACCGGCTTCGTCTATGCCCTCTCGGTCGCCACCTCCCTGGTGCAGACCGGCATGATGCAAAGGGTGCTGGTGATCGGTGCCGAGCGGCTAACCCAGTTGCTGGACTGGGCCAAGCGCGACACCGCCGTGCTGTTCGGGGATGGCGCCGGCGCCGTCATCATCGAGGCGAGCGAGCAGGAGAGCGGCCTGATTGCCAGCAAGCTCGGTTGTGACAGCGAAGCGCGGGAGATACTGCACGTGCCGAATTTCGGTACGGATCGGGTGCGTTTCGCCGACATTGACGGCCTCTTCACCTTCAACTTCGAGGGGCAGGAGATCTTCAAGCGCGCCGTGCGCGGCATGGGTGAAGCCACCAGCACCGTACTGGCCCAGGCGGGCATCGCCCCCGAGCAGATCGACCTCATCGTGCCGCACCAGGCGAACGTGCGCATCATCGAGACCCTGGCCAAGCGGATGAACGCCCCCATGGAGAAGGTGATGGTCAACATAGAGCAGTACGGCAACACCTCCGCCGCCACCGTGCCCATCGCCCTGTGCGAGGCGCTGGAGCAGGGTCGGGTCAAGCCGAACAGCTACCTGCTGACCGCCGCCTTCGGGGCCGGGCTGACCTGGGGCGCCGCCCTCATCAAATGGGGAGATCGCGTCACCCCGATCGCGAATTGCGACGAGGTGCTGCCCCCCTGCGAGCAGAGCGCCCTCGAACTCATCGCCCATGCGGTGCAGGGTTGCCAGCAGGCCCGCCCCGCCGACGCCTGAGCGAGCGCCCGCTCCCCATGATCCGCCAGGAGCCCCGGGGCTCCTGGCTGCCAGCCCCCCTACGCCCCCTCGCCGTTTCGGCAGCGACATAAAAGTCATTGAAAAGTGTGAATTTTGAGCGAAACATATCAAAAAATGACCACTTGACACTTTTTTGTCGTCAGAATGCGGCCAAGGGGTTCACAACCTTGCCGGATCTGGTAGTATGCGGCCTCGCACTTGGGGAGGGGTTCCCGAGCGGCCAAAGGGATCAGACTGTAAATCTGACGGCTCTGCCTTCGAAGGTTCGAATCCTTCTCCCTCCACCATTCAAGTGCGTCAAGTAAGTAAAAATCAGGAAAATACCCCGTGGAGGGGTTCCCGAGCGGCCAAAGGGATCAGACTGTAAATCTGACGGCTCTGCCTTCGAAGGTTCGAATCCTTCTCCCTCCACCATCTTCCTGAACACAATATGCAATGCCCCTGTGGAGGGGTTCCCGAGCGGCCAAAGGGATCAGACTGTAAATCTGACGGCTCTGCCTTCGAAGGTTCGAATCCTTCTCCCTCCACCATCCTTCAGACAACCCGGCCTCGCGCCGGGTTTTCACTTTTCTGGATAGAATCCATATGGCGCTGTCAGATCTGACAATTGCCCTCCCCGCACTTTTTAGAAACACTGGAGCCTCATGTCGCAAGGAGTGCACACAGATGTTTGAAATCTGGGATGAAACGGGTCGCGAGCACGGGCTGACACTGCCCGAGCTGCAACTGCGGCTGCGGGATTATCAGGGAGACGTGATGGTGCGCTACCTCAACCGCCTCGGCCTGCCAAGCACCCTCTTCCTGACCATCCGCCAGGGATACGCCTATCAGCGCTTCAAGGCGGGTTCCCCCATGCTCGACTGGTCCTGGCTTGCCCAGGCCATGCACGCAGCCCCCCAGGCTGGCGCCGCACCTGCACAGGGCCATGCCCTTCCCTGACCCCCTCCTTCCTGCCCACGCCCAAGCAGGGCCCATTATCAGACTCTTCCTACAGCCTCCCTTTAGACCCTCCCTGTATGATGCGTAACCATGTTCCCGTCAGGTGAGAACCATGTTTGCGTTCAAAGAAGAGTCTCCCGTAAGGGCCATGGCCAACATGGCGGATATCGTCGTCCCCTTTTATCAGCCCATCATCGGCCAGGATCGTCAAGTCAAGGGGTATGAGGTGCTGGCCAGGCGCTGGGATGCCGATAGCCAGGGTTATCAGTGCATCGATTTTGCCGCCCTCGGCGAAGATGACGCTCTGCACCTCGATATCGTCATGCTCAGGGCCATCATGCGCGATCTGCCCGTGCTCGCCCAAAAAGGCCCCTATGCGCTCTCCATCAACCTCAATCCGGCGCTCTCCAGCCCCACCTACCGCAATCTGCTGTTGCTGGTGCTGCTCCAGGCCCGCAAGCTGGGGATCGACATCTGGTTCGAGGTGCTGGAGCACGTCAGGATCAAACACCAGCACAGGGAGATGATCGAGGTGTTGCGGGCCCATGGCGCCCACATCGCCTGTGACGACTTCGGCTCCCTGGCGTGCAATTTCCAGCGCCTGATGATGCTCCCCTACGAGATCGTGAAGCTGGATCGCTCCCTGCTGCTTCAGGCTGCGCGAAGTAGCCACGCCCTCAACATGCTGACGGGTCTGGTGAAATACCTGCAACGACTCGGCATGGCCGTGGTGTGCGAGGGGGTGGAGACCCAGGCCCATATCGAGGTGGCGAACCGGCTGGGCTGCGACTACCAGCAGGGCTACGCCTACGCCATTCCCTCCCCTCTCTCCCGCTGGGCCTGAGCCGGGCGCTTGCGTGTCACGGGGGAAACCCGGGCACCTTTCCCATGAAATTCGGCAGGGTGCTGCCATTTTCCTGCCAAAGATGGCAGGCTGTCCCGGCCACACTGACGCCGAGGCCCGCCATGGTTCGCTTTGCCACCTTCAATCTCGCCTTCGATCGCACTGCACCCGGCATGCTGGGGGAAGAGCTCGCCCTGACCCGCACCGAGCAGGATGCCCTGCTGGCGCGCCTCGCCGACGGCACCTTGAGCGGCGCCGAGAAGACCAAGGCCCTCGACGTGCAGCAGATCCGCAACATCGCCGAGATAGTGCAGCGCACCCGGCCGGACGTGTTGCTGCTGAGCGAATTCGACAATGACGGCAAGGGCAGCGACACCACGGACCTCAAAGCCTTCAACGCGAACTACCTGGCCTATGCCCAGCACGACGAGGTGAAGGCCATCGGCTACCCGGTGCTGCAGAACTTCGCCACCAACACCGGCCTGATGAGCGGCCATGACCTCAACCTGGACGGAAAGCGCAACAACGGGCCGGACGACGCCTGGGGCTTTGGCAACTATCACGGCCAGTACGCCTTCGCCGTAATGTCCCGGTACCCCATCGATACCAGGCAGATCCGCACCTTCCAGAAATTCAAGTGGAAGGAGATGCCGGGCGAAGCAAACCCGGTCATCGACGATTGCCACAACCCCAGGGCACCGATCCCGAGCGGCCGCCAGTGTGGCGATGCCTGGTATTCAGATGCAGCCTGGCAGCAGTACCCGCTCTCGTCCAAGAACCACGCCGACGTGCCGGTGCACATCAGGCAGGGAGACAGGGAGGAGGTGATCCACTTCCTTATCTCCCACCCGACCCCGCCCATCTTCGGCAACGCGGCGCGCCACAACGTCAGGCGAAACCGCGCCGAGGTCGCCTTCTGGCAGGACTATGTGGAAGGGGAAAGCTACATGGTGGATGACGCCGGCAAGGCCGGTGGCCTGCCCGTGGGCGCCAGGTTCGTCATCGCCGGCGATCTCAACGCCGATCCCCAGATTGGCGACGGGGATCGCACCGCCATCCGGGATCTGCACGACCATGTGCTGGTCAACCAGGCCGTCACCAAGGGCGCCCTGATCCCGGTCAGCCAGGGCGGCCCCGAGTGCCTCGCCAGCCAGCCGGATCAGTGCAAGCGCAACAACAACCGCCCCACCCCGGAGCGCATCACCAGCAGCAGCGGCCTGCAGCTCGACCACGTGCTGCCTTCCGCCAACCTGAACGCGGTCGCCTCCGGCGTGTTCTGGCCGGCCAGCTTCGAGACTGGCCATCACCTGGTGTATGACGCCAAGCTCGGCATCGCCAAGGGGGTCAGCTCGGATCACCGCCTGGTGTGGGTCGACGTCGCGCTCGATTGACCGGCAGCCAGGGTGAAGGGATGCCTTTGGCTCAGGGTGCCGGCAAATCTGTGCGCAGGCGCGCTATTCCGGCGCCCGCGGCTTGCGGCGCAAATCGGGGTTTGCTAATACTCCGCGTCCATTGGATGAGTATCCCTTTCGAGATAGTGTGCCGTGGCTTTCGAACAATTCGCGCTCGTGATATCTCTCTTCCAGCAGCTCTGCGTCTATCTGGTGATCGCCTGGCTGCTCTCCAAGACGCCGCTCTTCATGCCGCTGACCCAGGTGACCCTGAGCTGGCCCCACAAGATCCTCTGCTACCTCATCTTCTCCGGCTTCTGCGTCATGGGTACCTACTTTGGCCTGAGAGTCGAGGACTCCATCGCCAATACCCGCGCCATCGGCGCCGTGCTCGGGGGCATAGTCGGCGGCCCTGTGGTGGGTCTGCTGGTGGGGCTCACCGGCGGCATCCATCGCTACTCGCTGGGGGGCTTCACCGCCCTGGCCTGCACCTTCTCCACCATCGCCGAGGGACTGCTCGGCGGCCTGGTGCACCGCCACTTCGTCGCCCGCCACCGGCTCGATCTGCTGTTCAGCCCCTGGGTAGTGGGATCTGTGGCCCTCATCGCCGAGCTGATGCAGATGGGGATCATCTTGCTGGTGGCCCGTCCGTATGACGACGCCGTCCATCTCATCGAGAACATCATCGCCCCCATGCTGGTGGCCAATACCCTGGGGGCCGCCATGTTCATGCGGATGATCCTCGATCACCGCGCCATGCTGGAGAAGTACTCGGTCGCCTTCTCCGCCCGCGCCCTCAAGATCGCCGAACGGGCGATGCGGGTGCTGGACAAGGGCTTCACCCAGCAGGCGTGCCAGCAGATGGCGCGCATCCTCTACGAGGAGACCGGGGTGGGCGCGGTGGCCATCACGGATCGGGAGAAGCTGCTCGCCTTCATCGGCATCGGCGAGGATCACCACCTGCCGGGCACCGCCATCAACTCGGCCCACACCTTCAAGGCGATCCAGCACAACGAGGTGGTCTATGCCGACGGCAACCTCATTCCCTACAGCTGCAACCTGCATCCCCAGTGCCGGCTCGGCTCCTCCCTGGTCATTCCGCTGCGGGGGGAAGAGGGCTCCGTGGTGGGCACCATCAAGCTCTACGAGCCCAAGCGCAAGTTCTTCTCCTCCATCAACCGCACCCTGGGAGAGGGGATTGCGCGGCTGCTCTCCGGCCAGATCCTGGCGGGCAAATACAACGAGCAGAAGCGGCTGCTGGCCCAGTCGGAGATCAAGCTGTTGCAGGCGCAGATCAACCCGCACTTCCTGTTCAACGCCCTCAACACCCTGGCGGCGGTGATCCGGCGCGACCCCGAGGATGCCCGCACCCTGGTGCACCACCTCTCCACCTTCTTTCGCAAGAACCTCAAGCGGCAAGGGGACGAGGTGACCCTGGCCGACGAGCTGGAGCATGTGAACGCCTACCTGCACATCGAGCAGGCCCGCTTCGCCGAGCACCTGAGCGTGCAGATCGACATTCCCGAGCCGCTGCTGGAGTACCGGCTGCCCACCTTCTCCCTGCAGCCCATCGTCGAGAACGCCATCAAGCACGGCATCTCCCAGATGTTCGAGCCCGGCCGACTGACCCTGACCGCGCGACAGGAGGGCGAGCAGCTGGTGCTGGAGGTCTGTGACAACGCCGGCCTCTATCAGGCCAAGCGGGAGGAGAGCGGCCTTGGCATGAACATAGTGGACCGGCGCATCAAGGCCCGTTACGGCGCCGAGTACGGGGTCACCATTCACTGCGTCCCCCATCAATTCACCCGGGTGAGGATCACCCTTCCCCTGCAGGAGAGCCCATGCTGACCGCCCTGATCGTCGACGATGAACCCCTCGCCCGCGAGGAGCTGCGGCTGCTGCTGGAGCAGGCGGGCAACATCCGCCTGCTGGGGGAGTGTGCCCACGCCATGGAGGCGCTGCCCGCCATCCATCGCCTGAAACCCGACTTGCTGTTTCTCGACATCCAGATGCCGCGCATCAGCGGGCTGGAGCTGGTGAGCATGCTGGACCCGGACTTGCGCCCCCACATCGTCTTCATCACCGCCTACGACGAGTTTGCCCTGCGCGCGTTCGAGGAGAACGCCCTCGACTACCTGCTCAAGCCGGTCACCAGCGAACGGATGAACAAGGCGCTGGAGCGCATCCAGCGGCTGCTTTCGCCAAAGGGTGAGCTGGCGGGCCAACCGCTGCCGGATCCGACCCGCATCGCCCAGCCCCTGCGCAGCATTCCCTGCAGCGGCCACAACCGCATCCTGCTGCTGCCCCTTGGCGAGGTGGAGTTCGTCCACAGCGATCTGGCCGGCAACAAGGTGGTGAGCGCCCAGCAGCAAGGCACCACCGAGCTGACCCTGCGCACCCTGGAGGAGAAGACCGGCTTCGTGCGCTGTCACCGCCAGTACCTGCTCAACCCGGGCCAGATCCGCGAGATCCTGCTGCTGGACGGCGGCCTGGCGGAGGTGGTGACCCAGGGCGGCCACAAGGTGCCGGTGAGCCGGCGCTACCTCAAGCCCCTCAAAGAATTGTTGGAGATCCCCTGAGGGGCGGGCCACTCGCCCCGTCCCCTGCCCGTTACCGCTCACCCGCTTCCCGCGCCCGCCGGCTCATCCCTCAAACCGCTCGGGGCCGCTTTTCTGCCGCTCGCGGGCGGCCCTCTGCCACTGACCCTTTCTGCGCTCCCCTTTCCCTGCCGCCTGCGTAGAGTGCAGCCTGAGCCCGGCCAGATTGGCCGCAGGAAAAGGAAACTCCGTCATGCAACACGCAATCACCTTCGTCATTGCGGCCCTCTGCATCCTCGCCATCGCCTATCGCCTCTACGGCGTGTTCTTTGTGCGCAAGGTGCTGCGGGCCGACGACAAGCTGGTCACCCCCTCCCACGAGCTGGAAGATGGCAAGAACTATGTGCCGACCAACAAGTGGGTCAACTTCGGCCAGCACTTCGCGGCCATCGCCGCCGCCGGCCCCCTGGTGGGCCCGGTCCTGGCCGCCCAGTACGGCTACCTGCCGAGCTTCCTCTGGCTGCTGATCGGCTGCGTCATCGGCGGCGCGGTGCACGACACCGTGGTGCTGTTCGCCTCCATGAAGCATCAGGGCAAGTCCCTCTCCGAGGTGGCCAAGGCCGAGCTCGGCCCCATCGCCGGCTGGTGCACGGGGCTCGCCATGCTGTTCATCATCACCATCACCATGGCGGGTCTCTCCATGGTGGTGGTGCACGCGCTGGAGCGTAACGCCTGGGGCGTGTTTGCGGTCTTCATGACCATCCCCATCTCCATGGTGGTGGGGATCTGGCACAAGCTGACCGGCAACCTGCAAGCCGCCTCCTGGGTGGGCTTCATCGCCGTGCTGGCCTGCGTCTTCTTCGGCCCCTACGTGCAGGAGAGCGCCTTCGGTGCCTGGCTGACCCTGCGCGCCGAGACCATCAGTCTGGCGCTGCCCATCTATGCCTTCTTCGCCACCGCCCTGCCGGTCTGGCTGCTGCTCACCCCGCGCGGCTACATCTCCAGCTTCATGAAGATCGGCGTGTTCGGCGCCCTGGTGATCGGCGTCATCTGCATCAACCCCGAGATCCAGTTCCCCGCCATGACCCAGTTCGTCCACGGCGGCGGCCCGGTACTGGGCGGCCCGGTCTGGCCCTTCATCTCCATCACCATCGCCTGTGGCGCCATCTCCGGCTTCCACGCCTTCATCGGCTCGGGCACCACCCCGAAACTGGTGGACAAGTGGAACGACATCCTGCCGGTCGCCTTCGGTGCCATGCTGGCCGAATGCGTGGTGGGCGTGATGGCGCTGATCGCCGCCACCGCCCTGCACCCGGCGGACTACTTCGCCATCAACGCCACCCCGGAGGCCTTCGCCAAGCTGGGGATGCAGGTGGTGGACCTGCCCTTCCTCTCCCAGGAGATCGGCATGGATCTGAACGGTCGCACCGGCGGCGCCGTCACCCTGGCGGTGGGCATGTCCTACATCTTCACCAAGGTGCCCTGGTTCAGTAACCTCGCCTCCTACTTCTTCCAGTTCGTGGTGATGTTCGAAGCGGTCTTCATCCTGACCGCCGTCGACTCCGGCACCCGGGTCTCCCGCTACCTGATCCAGGACTTCTTCGGCGAGTTCTACCCGCCCCTCAAGCGCATCGACTGGATGCCGGGCGCCATCGGGGCCAGCGTGCTCGCCTGCGTGATGTGGGGCTATCTGCTGATGTCCGGCGATATCGGCTCTGTGTGGGCGCTGTTCGGGGTCTCGAACCAGCTGATGGCCTCGGTGGGCCTCATCATAGGCGCCACCATCATCTTGCGACTGGCCCACAAGCGCCGCTACATGCTGACCTGCCTGATCCCGCTGGCCTACCTGTTCGTCACCGTCAACTACGCCGGTTACTGGATGATGCGCAACGTCTACTTCAACTCGGCCGCCAAGGGCTACAACCCGATGAACGGCGCCATCTCCCTCATCATGCTGGTGCTGGGGGCGCTGATCCTGATCTCCGCCCTGCGCAAGTGGAGCGAGCTGTGGAAGCTGCGCCAGCAGCCCGAGTTCCGGGTGGCCGAGGCGACCGCCTCCTGATCCGTCCAGCCCTCCTCGGACCCCGCCTCGGCGGGGTCTTTCATTGGCGCTGCGCATTCATCCATTGGCATTGACCCGCCCCTTCGCTGTGGTTGAATGGGTCCCCGGATCACAGAACCGCCCGGCCCGGGGTGCTAGCATGCCCCGACGGCCACTTGGCCGCACCGGCCCAAGTGATCCTCCCTCCTCCGCTTTCACCCTTTGAGGACAGCTTTCATGGAACTGCTTCTGCTCAGCAACGGCAAAACCACAGAACACCCCGGCCTGCTCGGCTGGGCCCGGGAGCGGGTACAAACCCTGCTCGCCCGCAAACAGGTCAAGCGCATCCTGCTCATCCCCTACGCGGTGATCCGCAGCGACTGGGACGCCCGCGCCTTCGAACTCAGCGAGAGCCTGGGGGTGAAGGCCATCAGCATCCACCACTTCGACGATCCGGTGGATGCCATCCAGCGGGCCGACGCCATCTTCATCAGCGGCGGCAACACCTGGCGCCTGAACCAGCTGCTGCACGAATACGGCCTGGTGGTGCCCATCCAGCGCGCCGTGCGCGAGCGGGGCGTGCCCTATGTGGGCTGGAGCGCCGGCTGCAACGTGGCTACCCCCAGCATCCTCACCACCAACGACATGCCGGTGTGCAGCGCCGCCGTGCTGCCGGCGCTGGGCCTGTTCCCCCTGCAGATCAACCCCCACTACCTGGATGCCGGCATCAGCGGCCACATGGGGGAGACCCGGGACGAGCGGCTCGCCGAGTTCTGTGCCATCAACCCGAGCGAGTCCGTGGTGGCCCTGCGCGAAGGGAGCCTGCTTCAGGTAAGCGGCGAGCACGGCGGCGAGAGCATCGAATACTGGAGCGCCCGGGGCGAGGGCTTCAAGATCTTCAAGCACGGTGAGACCACTCAGGAGTTCATCACGGCCGCGCCCCTGGCCGGGCTGACGCCGTTTCACCCCCTGGCCGGGGCCATGACGACCGCGGTGACCTGAGCGTTCGCCCGCGGGATTTGCCATGCTGTGAGGGGCAAGGGATCTTCCCTCGCCCCTTTTCCTGCCGGCGGGAGGCACCATGACCATCAGGATTGAACACGACAGCCTCGGGGAGATCGCCGTCCCGGTCGATCGGCTCTGGGGCGCCCAGACCCAGCGCTCCCTGCACCACTTCAACATCTCGGGAGAGCGCCAGCCCAGGGAGATCATCCATGCCCTGGCCCGCATCAAGTCCGCCTGTGCCAGGGTCAATCACGCCCTGGGACTGCTGCCCGCGCGCAAGGCCCAGGCCATCATGGCGGCCGCCGACGAGATCCTGTGCGGCCAGCACGACGCCGAGTTTCCCCTGATGGTGTGGCAGACCGGCTCCGGCACCCAGACCAACATGAACCTCAACGAGGTGCTGGCGAACCGGGCCAGCGAGCTGCTCGGCGGCCCCCGTGGCGAGGGGCGGCTGGTACACCCCAACGACGAGGTGAACAAGAGCCAGTCCAGCAACGACGTCTTCCCGAGCGCCATGAACCTGGCCGCCGTCACCGCCATCACGGGCCGGCTGCTGCCGGCGCTCGTCCCCCTGAAAGAGACCCTGGCGAGCAAGGCCGCCGCCTTCGACGACATCGTCAAGATAGGCCGCACCCACCTGCAGGACGCCACGCCCCTCACCCTGGGGCAGGAGATCTCCGGCTGGGTAGCCCAGCTCAGTCAGGGGGAGCGCCACATCCGGGCCGCCCTGCCCCATCTGTGCGAGCTGGCGCTGGGGGGCACGGCGGTGGGTACCGGCCTCAACTGCCCCCCAGGTTTCGCCGACGCGGTGGCCAGGACCCTGGCCGAGCAGACCGGTCTGCCGCTGGTGAGCGCTCCCAACAAGTTCGAGGTCCTGGCGGCGAGCGATGCCCAGGTCCATGCCCACGGCGCCCTCAAGACGCTGGCGGCCTCCCTCATGAAGATCGCCAACGACGTGCGCTGGCTCGCGAGCGGCCCCCGCAGCGGGCTGGGGGAACTCATCATTCCGGAAAACGAGCCCGGCTCCTCCATCATGCCCGGCAAGGTCAACCCGACCCAGTGCGAGGCGCTCACCATGCTGTGCGCCCAGGTGATGGGCAACGATGTGGCCATCAACATCGGCGGCGCCAGCGGCAACTTCGAGCTCAACGTGTTCAGGCCGATGATCGCCTACAACGTCCTGCAGAGCGTGCGGCTGCTGGCGGACGGCATGCAGAGCTTCCACGACCACTGCGCCGTCGGCATCACCCCGAACCAGGCCAGGATCGACGAGCTGCTCTCCCGCTCCCTGATGCTGGTGACGGCCCTCAACCCCCATATCGGCTATGACAAGGCGGCCGAGATCGCCAAGCGGGCGCACCATCAGGGGCTGAGTCTGCGGGAGGCGGCCATTGCCTCGGGCCACCTCAGCGCGGAGCAGTTTGATGCCTGGGTGATTCCCGCTGACATGGTGGGTCGCACGCCATAAGGCAGCTCAGCGCACTGCAATCCCAATCCCATGCCCGGGGCATACCAGCGCAGGTGGCAGGCGCAGCAAATAGGGACTGTGATGGGCAATAAAGATGAAAAGGGCGCCATGGCGCCCTTTTCATTGCAGATCTGCCGTCAGGTCTTGCTCTGGCAGTTGAACATCCAGTGGGTGCCGAACTTGTCCACCAGGGATCCGAAATAGTCACCCCAGAACATCTCCGCCAGCGGCATCTCCACCTGACCTCCCTCGGCCAGGGCTGCGAACAGGCGATCGGTCTCGCCCCGGCTGTCCGGCTCCAGGTTGAGGTAGCTGTTGTTGCCCTGTACCAGGGTGAACCCCATGCTGGCCGGAGCATCCGTGCCCATCAGCACGTGACCCCCAAGGATGGACAGGGCCACATGCATCACCAGCTCCCCGTCTTCCTCCGACAAAGGGGGCTGGCCCGGGCAACCCGGGGACTCCTTGAACCTGTGGATGGGGCCGCTGAAGTCTCCGCCGAACACTTCGCGATAGAAGAGGAAGGCAGCCTCCGTCTCCCGGGCAAAATTGAGATAGGTACTGACACGCGCCATGGGTTTCTCCTTGTCACCGATAGCTGGCCCCTGTGGCCAGCTAACAGCATAGAAGAGCACGGGGCTCTGTCAGGTGGCGCTCCGCCCCCTTCTGCGCACGGGGGAGCCGCGCTCACAGCCCGGGCTCGGTCGAACACGCAAAAGTGCAACCCGATTCGCAGTGGGTTGCACCTCATGTAGGCATTCATAAGATGCATTGCCAACCCATTAATAATGCTGTGAAAAGCGGACAAGCGGCGGGCTTGAAAGGAGCCTGATGGAGACCGGATTCATGGAAGAATTCAACAATGTAACCAATACATTAAAATTTCTTGCTTGAAGGTTCCACCTGGTTGCACCATCATCGGCGAAATTTAACCGTCCGGTAATATTGTTACCTTCTAGACACAGGAAGTCCCATGGCCACTACCACCCTCGGCGTCAAACTCGATGAAGCGACCCGCGACCGCCTCAAACAGGCTGCGCAGACCCTGGATCGCACTCCCCACTGGCTGATCAAGCAAGCCATCTTCACCTATCTGGAGCAACTGGATCTCGGTCTGACCCCGCCCGAGCACTCCGGGCTGGCTGCCGCCGCCGGGGAAGAGGCCGCCGAGACCCTGACCGAGCAGGGCATCCAGGTCTTCCTCGAGTTTGCCGAGAGCATTCTGCCCCAGTCCGTGCTGCGGGCCGCCATCACGGGGGCTTATCGCCGCCCCGAGACCGAAGCCGTCCCCATGCTGCTGGAGCAGGCTCGTCTGCCCAAGGAGAAGGCTGACGCGACCCAGAAGCTGGCCATGGGCATCGCCGAGAAGCTGCGCAACCAGAAGAGCGCCAGCGGCCGTCAGGGCCTGGTGCAGGGGCTGCTTCAGGAGTTCTCCCTCTCCTCCCAGGAAGGGGTGGCCCTGATGTGCCTGGCGGAGGCGCTGCTGCGCATCCCCGACAAGGCGACCCGGGATGCCCTGATCCGCGACAAGATAAGCGGCGGCAACTGGAGCCAGCACCTGGGCCAGAGCACCTCATTGTTCGTCAACGCGGCCTCCTGGGGTCTGCTCATCACCGGCAAGCTGGTGGCCACCCACAACGAGGCGGGCATGAACAGCTCCCTCAAGGGACTCATCGGCAAGGGGGGTGAGCCGCTCATCCGCAAGGGCGTCGACATGGCGATGCGCCTGATGGGTGAACAGTTCGTCACCGGCGAGACCATCGCCGAGGCGCTGGCGAACGCAGGCGGCATGGAGAGCAAGGGGTTCCGCTACTCCTACGACATGCTGGGGGAAGCGGCCCTGACCGAGGAGGACGCCAAACGCTATCTGGCCTCCTACGAGCAGGCCATCCACGCCATCGGCAAGGCCTCCCACGGTCGCGGCATCTACGAGGGGCCGGGTATCTCCATCAAACTCTCCGCCCTGCATCCGCGCTACAGCCGCGCCCAGTACGATCGCGTCATGGAGGAGCTCTACCCCACCTTGCTGGGCCTGACCCAGCTCGCCAGGCAGTATGACATCGGCATCAACATCGACGCCGAAGAGGCCGATCGCCTGGAGATCTCCCTCGATCTGCTGGAGAAGCTCTGCTTCGATCCGTCCCTCGCCGACTGGAACGGCATCGGCTTCGTCATCCAGGCCTACCAGAAGCGCTGCCCCTATGTGATCGACTACGTCATCGATCTCGCCAAGCGCAGCCGTCACCGCCTGATGATCCGTCTGGTGAAGGGCGCCTACTGGGACAGCGAGATCAAGCGCGCCCAGCAGGAAGGGCTGGAAGGCTACCCGGTCTATACCCGCAAGCCCTACACGGACGTCTCCTACCTCGCCTGCGCCCGCAAGCTGCTGGCGGTGCCCGAGGCCATCTATCCCCAGTTCGCCACCCACAACGCCCACTCCCTGTCTGCCATCTATCAGCTGGCGGGTCAGAACTACTACCCGGGCCAGTACGAGTTCCAGTGCCTGCACGGCATGGGTGAACCGCTCTACGAACAGGTGGTCGGCAAGGTGGCCGACGGCAAGCTGGGTCGTCCCTGCCGCATCTATGCTCCGGTGGGCAGCCATGAGACCCTGCTCGCCTACCTGGTGCGCCGCCTGCTGGAGAACGGGGCCAACACCTCCTTCGTCAACCGCATCGCGGACAACAACATCTCCCTCTCGGATCTGGTGCAGGATCCGGTGCAGCAGATCGAGCAGATGGCCGCCCGTGAAGGGACCCTGGGTCTGCCCCATCCGCGCATCCCCCTGCCCCGGGATCTCTACGGCGAGGCGCGCCCGAACTCCGCAGGTCTGGATCTCGCGAACGAGCACCGCCTGGGGTCACTCTCCGCCGCCCTGCTCGCCAGCACCAACACCGCCTATCAAGCCGTGCCCATGCTGGGTTGCGACACCGAGGCGCCGACCCAGTTCCAGCCCGTGCTCAACCCGGCGGATCACCGCGATGTCGTCGGTCAGGTGAGCGAATCCACGGTAGCGCTTGTGGACAAGGCGCTCGCCTGCTCCCTCACGAGCGGCCAGATCTGGCAGTCCACCCCGCCAGCCGAGCGGGCCGCCGTGCTGGACAGGGCAGCCGATCTGATGGAATCCGAACTGCAACCCCTGATGGGCCTGCTGGTTCGCGAATCCGGCAAGACCTTCGCCAACGCCATCGCCGAGGTACGCGAGGCGGTGGACTTCCTGCGCTACTACGCCGCCCAGGCGCGCAACCACTTCGCCAACGACACCCACAGACCGCTCGGCCCCGTGGTCTGCATCAGCCCCTGGAACTTCCCGCTGGCCATCTTCAGCGGCCAGGTGTGCGCGGCCCTGGCCGCCGGCAATACGGTGCTGGCCAAGCCTGCCGAGCAGACCCCCCTCATCGCGGCACAAGCGGTGCGCATCCTGCTGGAAGCGGGGGTTCCCGCCGGTGCGGTGCAACTGCTGCCGGGCCGTGGAGAGACCGTGGGTGCGGCGCTCATCGCGGACGAACGGGTGCGCGGCGTCATGTTCACCGGCTCCACCGAGGTGGCGGGCATCATCTCCCGCAACCTGGCCGGTCGCCTCGACGCCCAGGGTCGCACCATTCCCCTCATCGCCGAGACCGGCGGCCAGAACGCCATGATCGTCGACTCTTCCGCCTTGACCGAACAGGTGGTGATGGATGTCATCTCCTCGGCGTTCGACAGCGCCGGTCAGCGCTGCTCCGCCCTGCGAGTGCTGTGCGTGCAGGATGACGTGGCGGATCGGGTGATCCGGATGCTCAAGGGCGCCATGGCCGAGTACAAGGTCGGCAGCCCCGAGCACCTCTCCACCGACATCGGCCCCGTCATCGACACCGAGGCCAAGACCAACATCGAGCGCCACATCAAGGCGATGGGCGACAAGGGGCGCAAGGTGCATCAGATCGCTCGCACCCAGGGGGATGCCTGCAGCCGCGGCACCTTCGTGCTGCCGACCCTGATCGAGCTCGACAGCCTGGACGAACTGGGACGCGAAGTGTTCGGCCCTGTGCTGCACCTGGTCCGCTACCCGCGCACCCGGCTCGGGGAGTTGCTCGAGCAGATCAACGACAGCGGCTACGGCCTGACCCTGGGTGTTCATACCCGCATCGACGAGACCATCGCCCAGGTGGTGAACGTGGCCAAGGTGGGCAACCTCTACGTCAACCGCAACATCGTGGGCGCCGTGGTCGGGGTGCAACCCTTCGGTGGGGAAGGGCTTTCCGGCACCGGTCCCAAGGCCGGTGGCCCGCTCTACATGTATCGCCTGCTCGGCGCCCGTCCCCAGGAGGCGGTGGCCAACCAGCTGCACCAGGAGTCCGGTGCCCTGCATGCCGAGGCGAAAGCCCCCCTCGTAGCCCTGCGCGACTGGGCGAGCAAGCAGGAGCCGGCCCTCGCCGCCCTGTGCGATCACTACGCCGCGCTCTCCCAGAGCGGCCGTACCCAGCTACTGACCGGCCCCACCGGCGAGCGCAACAGCTACAGCCTGCTGCCCCGGGAACGGGTGCTCTGTCTTGCCCAGGAGAAGGCCGACCTGCTGGCCCAGCTGGCCGCCTGTCTGGCGGTCGGCAGCCAGGTGCTGCTGCCGGACGATGCCCAGACACGCGCCCTCCTCTCTTCCCTGCCGACCGAGGTGCGGGATCCCATTGCGCTGGTGGCGGACTGGGCAACGGGGGAGACGGACTTCGATGCCCTGCTGCACCACGGCGACTCGGATCTGTTGCGAGAGGTGAGCAAGCTCGCCGCCGCGCGCCAGGCAGCCCGTAACGGCGCCATCATCGGTGTGCACGGCCTGCATCGCGGCGAGACCGACATCCCGCTGGAGCGCCTGCTCATCGAGCACGCCCTCTCGGTCAACACCGCCGCCGCCGGTGGCAACGCCAGCCTGATGACCATAGGCTAAGCGCCACATAGTGACGGAGACTCAAGCCCCGCAGATGCGGGGCTTGTTCTTTCGTCTCTGGGACACGCCCATGAAAAAGGCCGCCCTTGTCGGGGCGGCCTTTTGGTTCTCCCTTCTCCCCTCGCGGGAGAAGGATGGGGGATGAGGGGCGACTCGCCTACACGTACTCCATAAAGACGCGGGAGGTGAGCTTGGTGATGAGCTCATAGGGAATGGTGCCGATCTGGTCGGCCACCCGCTCTACCGGCAGCCCTTCCCCCCAGAGCACCGCCTCGTCACCGGCCTTGTCGGTGGCGCCGGGGCCGAGATCCACCGTGGTCATGTCCATGGAGACACGCCCCACCAGAGGCACGATGCGGCCATTGACCAGCACTGGCGTGCCGTTGGGGGCCATGCGCGGATAACCGTCGCCATAGCCGATGGCAATCACCCCGAGCCGGGTATCGCGATCCGACACCCAATTGGCGCCATAGCCTACCGGCTCGCCCGCCTTGTGATCGCGCACCGCGATGAGCTGGGTCTTGAGGGTCATCACCGGCTTGAGGTCGTAATCCGCCGCCACCGTATTGGGGAAAGGCGACACGCCGTAGAGGATGACGCCGGGGCGCACCCAGTCGCAGTGGGAATCCGGCCACGCCAGGATGCCCGCCGAGTTGGCCATGGCGCGCTCGCCCGACAGCGGCGCAGTCAGCTGGCTGAACAGGTCGATCTGCTCGCGGGTGGTGGGTTGCTCCAGCTCATCGGAGCGGCTGAAGTGGGTCATGACGTTGAACGGCTGCACCACGTTCTTGCACTTGGCGAGGCGCTCGATAAAGGCGGGCATCTCCTCGGCCCGTACCCCGAGGCGGTGCATGCCGGTGTCGAGCTTGAGCCAGGCCACCACGGGGGCAGGCAGCTCCGCCTGCTCCAACGCTTCGAGCTGCTCCCAGGTGTGCACCGCGGTCTGCAGGTTGTTGGCCGCCAGCACCGGCAGGTCGGCGGCGCTGAAGAAGCCCTCCAGCAGCACGATGGGCTTGACCACGGCGCAGGAGCGCAGCATCAGCGCCTCTTCGATGCGGGCCACCGCGTAGGCGTCCGCATCCACCAGGGTGCGGGCAACCGGCAGCAGCCCATGGCCGTAGGCATTGGCCTTGACCACGGCAATGATCTTGCATTGGGGGGCGTGGCGTTTCACCACAGCGAGGTTGTGGCGCAGGGCCGCTGTATTGATCTGGGCGATAGCCGCTTTCATCTGTTTTCCCTTACGAGGGCATGATAATCAGGCACCGGGTGGTGTCAGCCCTCAAATCTCATCGTCTAAGGCCGGACCGGCAGAATTGTCGAACCGGGAAAACTGTGTCTGGATACCGGGAGCAGGCTCCCGACTTAGTAGTCATCATCAAACGCCGGGCCCGCGTAGTTGTCAAAGCGCGAGAACTGACCCTGGAAGGTGAGCCGCACTCGTCCTATGGGGCCGTTACGCTGCTTACCGATGATGATCTCGGCGATCCCCTTGTCGGGGCTGTCGTCGTGATAGACCTCGTCGCGGTAGATGAACATGATCAAGTCCGCATCCTGCTCGATGGAGCCGGATTCCCGCAGATCCGAGTTGACCGGGCGCTTGTCGGCACGCTGTTCCAGGCTTCGGTTCAGCTGGGAGAGCGCCACCACGGGGCACTGCAACTCTTTCGCCAGCGCCTTGAGGGAGCGGGAGATTTCACCGATTTCCAGAGTTCGGTTGTCAGACAGCGCCGGCACCCGCATCAGTTGCAGGTAGTCCACCATGATCATGCTGATGCCGCCGTTGTCCCGCGCCACCCGGCGGGCACGGGAGCGCACTTCGGTCGGGGTGAGGCCGGAGGAGTCGTCGATGTACATCTTCCCCTTCTCCAGCAGCAGCCCCATGGTGGAGGAGAGCCGCGCCCAATCCTCGTCGTCGAGCTGGCCGGTCCGCACCTTGGTCTGGTCGATGCGCCCCACGGAGGCGAGCATACGCATGATGATCTGCTCGGAGGGCATCTCGAGGGAGAAGATCAGCACCGGCTTGTCGGCGGTGAGGGCCGCGTGCTCGCACAGGTTCATGGCAAAGGTGGTCTTGCCCATGGAGGGACGGGCGGCGACGATGACCAGATCCGAACGCTGCAGGCCGGCGGTCATCTTGTCCAGATCGTTGTAGCCGGACGACACGCCGGTCACCCCGTTGTGGGGGGTCTTGAACAGCTCTTCAATCTTGTCGACGGTCTGCTCGAGGATGAGCTTCAGGGGCTGGGGGCCCTCGTTGGCGCTGGTGCGCTGCTCGGCGATCTGGAATACCTTGCTCTCGGCCAGGTCCAGCAGATCGTTGGAGGTACGCCCCTGGGGCTCGTAGCCCGCTTCGACTATCTCGTTGGCGACCGAGATCATCTCCCGTACCACGGCACGCTCGCGCACGATTTCGGCGTAGGCGCTGATGTTGGCGGCACTCGGGGTGTTCTTGGCGATCTCCACCAGATAGGCGAAGCCACCGGCCTCTTCCAGCTGTTCGGAGCGCTCCAGCTCCTCCTGCAGGGTGATGAGGTCGATGGGGTTGCCCGCATTGGAGAGGCGGGTCATGGCCTGGAAGATCAGGCGGTGCGGACGGCTGTAGAAATCCTTGTCGATCACCCGTTCGGCGACCCGATCCCAGGCCTCGTTGTCCAGCATCAGGCCGCCCAGTACGGACTGTTCGGCCTCAAAAGAGTGGGGAGGTACTTTCAGCTGTTGTGTCTTGGCGTCTTTTTTCGCCGTCACTTGCTCTGCCATACACATAAAAACCGCAGCGGGAAGGGGACGGGAATTTTACAAAAGAAACCCCGCCATCGCGAGTGCTAATACGTCCCGTCATCGCATCCGGCGACAAGACGGGACCCTGGCCTCGTCAGCGTCATCCACTTCTGCGCCGCAGACCTGCCTCACAGTACGAGAAAGGGCCAGACCAGGGTCTGATCTTTCGTTCTTGCTCTTTGCTTGTTGCGCAACCTGCGCACCGAGCAACTCGGCCGTCTGTGTCTCATGGGTGCCCCCCTGTCGGACGACTCAATCTGTTCATGAATAATTCATGCCATCCGTGATAATCATACCCGCAAGCTGCAACACAAAAAGGGACTGGCAGCCTGCCATGCGCCTCGCTGAGCTTGCACAAGCAGAGCATGCCCCCACCTACATGAGAGTGAAAGAGTCAAAATGAAAAAGATGCTGACCCTGTTTGCCCTGATCCTGGCCATTGGCCTTGGGGCACCCATCGCCGAGGCCAAGAAACTTGGTGGCGGCAAATCCTTTGGCAAGAGCTACAAGACGGCTCCGGCCCAACCTGCGGCCAAGCCGGTCGACACCAAGAACCCGACCGTGGGCGCCCAGGCACCCAAGAAAGGCGGCATGATGGGCGGCCTGCTGGGTGGTCTGCTGGCCGGCGGCCTGTTTGCCTACCTGCTGGGCAGCGGTGCCTTCGAAGGTCTGCAAGGGATGGACTTCCTGCTGATCGCCCTGCTGGCACTGGGCGGTGTCTTCCTGTTCCGAGCCCTGCGCAGGAACAAGGCGGCAGCGGCCCAGCCACAGACGGCCTATGCGGGTTATCAACCGCCCCAGAGCGCGGCGCCCCAGCAGTTCGAGCAGAGCCACAGCGCCCCGCAGGCCACCGGTTTTGCCGACAGCGACGTGCCCTTCCGTCTGCCTCCGGGCTTTGACATGAACGGCTTCCTGGCCGGTGCCCGCGATCACTACCGCACCCTGCAAGAGGCCTGGAACAAGAACGACCTGGAGAAGATCCGCGAGTACGTGAGCCCCGAGCTGTTCGAGCACCTCAAGGCTGAACGCGCCGAGCTCTCCGGTGAGCAGCACACCGAGGTGATGTACGTGGACACCCAGCTGGTCCGTGCCGACTACGGCAGCGACTGGGCCCAGGTGAGCGTGCGCTTCAGCGGCCGCTACATGGACCGTCAGGAGCAGGTCGAGGAGGACATCAAGGAGGTGTGGCACCTCGAGCGTGATCTCGCCAAGGACAATGCCCCTTGGCATATCGTCGGCATCGAGCAGCTCTAAGGCTCAACCGACCCATTTCATCAAGGCGACCTCAGGGTCGCCTTTTTATTGCCATCAGATCGTGTCATGCCCTATTTCGGGGCAGCTTCCCGTAGCAGGATATATTTCCCGAGAGACAATGCTGATGACATTGAAAATAAAAAGAGAGGCAGCCATGGCTGCCTCTCTTTTTTATTGGCTCGGGGTGCAGGGATTATTTGCAACCCTCTACCGAGGTGGAGTTGATATAGCTGACCTCGCCGGCCGGCTGATAATCGGCGACCTGAATGGTCTTCTTCGCCGCGATATAATCCTTCAGCACACCGGCATCCACCAGACCGGCATTGATGGTGTCGATCTTCGGATAACCGTCACCACCGGCCGCGCTGAAGCTCGGGATGGAGAAGCTGTAGGTTGCTGCCGGATCGAAGGCCTTGCCGCCGATGGTGGCGATGTCCACGCTCTTGGCCTGGCAATCCACCGTCATCTTGATGCCGCCGAACTGGGCATAGCCACCGGTATTGGCGGTCTTGGTCGCGACCTGACCCAGGTAGGTCAGCAGCTCGTTGCCGCTCATGGTCGCCTTGTTGACGGTGTTGCCGAACGGATGCACGGTCAGCACGTCACGGTAGCTGATGTCCCCTGCCGCGATGGAGGCACGCACCCCGCCGGAGTTGACGATGCCAAAGTCGGTGCTCAGCTTCTCGGCAGTCGCGGTGGTGATGAGACGACCCAGGTTGGTCTGCTTGTTGCGCACGTTGGCGCGCTCACCGTCCAGTACGCCATCGGTGGCACCGATGACCACACCCAGCTCCTGCTGTCCCTTCTCCTGATAGGTGAGCAGGGTGTTGTAGAGCTCGGGATCCTTGACGATCTCTTCTTGGATGAAATCACCGTCCGCATTCTTCAGGTTGACCGGGATCAGATCGTACTGGGTCAGGGTCAGCTTGCCATTCTGATAGTCAAACTGGGCACGACCCACATACTTGCCCCACTCGTGAGCCTGCATGATCCAGGTGCCGTTCTGCTGATCCGGCTGGCAGTCGTCGCCCGGCTTGAAGTCGGCGTACTTGTCCGGGGTGCCCGGCTCCATGCAGACCGGGTTCTGGGAGTGACCACCGATGATGGCGTCCAGGGTGCCTGCCGGCAGCGCACGGGCCATCTCCACGTCACCCGGTGCGTTGCTGCCGTGCTGACCATTCTCGTAATGGCCCATGTGGGTGATGGCAAGAACCAGGTTCGCCTCTTTGTTGTCGCGGATCTGCTTGCCGAGATTGGCGGCTTCCGTGGTCGGATCGCGGAACTCGAGGGTCTGGACGTTGTTGGGATCCACCAGCTGGGCGGTGTCCTCTGTGGTCAGACCCAGCACGGCGACCTTGAGGCCGCTCTCCAGCTTGAACACCTTGTAGGGATCGAAGTAGCGCTTGCCGCTCGTCTTGTCATAGATGTTGGCGGAGATCATCGGGAACTGGGCCCACTGACGCTGTTTCTCGAGGATGGTCAGGGGGTTGTCGAACTCGTGGTTGCCCACCGCCATGGCATCGTAACGGATGCTGTTCATGGCCATGAAGTCCGGCTCTGCATCCTGCAGATCCGACTCTGGCACCCCGGTGTTGACGTCACCGCCGGAGAGCACCAGCACTTCGCTGCCCGCCGCTTTCGCCTCGGCACGCAGCCGCTCGACCAGGGTCTTCTGGGCCGCCATGCCATATTCGCCCTTGTCGTTGTGCCAGAAACGACCGTGGGTATCATTGGTATGCAAAATGGTCAGCTTGCAGACATTTTCGGTGCAGGGGGCGACGCTGTCGTTGCTTGAGGTATTGCAGCCGCTCAATGCGGCAAACACTGCCAGTGCGATACTTCCTTTGACAAATTTATAATTCATTTCCATATCACCTTGTTATTTTGTTATTGGACGACCCTATCCAGGATCGGGCGGTAATATAACAAACAACATGTGACGGTTTTTCATCGGCGACTCACAAATTCCGCCAAATGTGATCATCCACGCAACCTGTTTCCCCTATTTGGAACAGAGGCACCCCACTCGCAGAGCAATTTCCCCCATGATGGCAGCCCGCCGGTAACGGTTATGGCATACTGCCCGCCAATCAATGCCAAGGAGTGCCTGGAATGGCCAAGTACGACAAAATTTCCCCCGAAACCCAGCAGGAGGCGATGAAGATCGCCCGTGCCAACCAGAAGCCGGGGCAGACCAAGGAGCAAACCCAGCTCATCGCCCAGGGGATCCAGAAGGGCATAGACGAATACAAGAAACAGATGAAGGCGAAGGCCCGCGAGGCCAGCCGCCAGAAGAAACTGCAAGCCAAAGCCAGGCACTCTTCCCAAGAGACACCGGAAGAGGAGAGCGAAGCCGAGGTCATCGAGCTCATCCGCCAGCACCCGCTGCCCTGGATCCTGCTGGTGCTGAGCTGGCTGGTATTTGCCGTGCTCTGGTTCTGGTTCCGCTGATCCTGCCCAGGCAAACCTTTGCCCTGCGATCCGCTTCACAGCCCGGGCGCGGGGGACTGGTCATTCCCCACCCGGACTGCCTACACTCTGCCCCCCTTGTCAGGAGACACTCATCATGAACCCGGCCCCGCTCTATCTGCTGGCTCCCCTCGCCCTCTTCCTCGTGACCCTGGTGCTCTATCGCATCTCGCCACTGCGGGCGGTTGCCGCCGGCCATGCCCGCTGGTTTATCCTGCCCGCCTTCACCCTCTTTATCCTGCTCATCGTCATCAATGGCGCTGCGGATCCCGCCCTGAGAAGCCCTGCTTTCCACTGGCTGATGCCGGGGTTCGGCTTTGCCCTGAGCCTGTTCCCTGCCCTGCCCAAGGCACTGGTACCGCGCCTGGCTATCAAGGAGGGAGCCTTTGCTGCCCTGGGTCTGATGCTGATGAGCCTTGCCATGGTCTACTGATCGGCAAGCGCTGGCGTCACGATGGCGCCAGCCCCCTTCTTGTACAAAGAATGGCCTTCAGGCATCTTGGTGGGCGGATAACCGGCATGGAGGCCAGATGAACAATCCGCCCGATTTCATGGCACTGTGGGATTATCAGGATCCCGTTGCCAGCGCCCAGCGTTTTCAAGCACTGCTGCCCGAGGCGCGTGCCGCCAACCTGCAATGGGAGCTGGAGCTCCTCACCCAGATAGCCCGCACCCATTCGCTGCAACGCCAGTTTGCACAGGCGCACCAGCTGCTCGACGAGATAGAACCCCGCCTCACCGAGGCGACTCCACGGGCCCGCCTGCGCGCCTTGCTGGAGCGTGGCCGCACCTTCAACTCCGCCGGTGACAAGGCCAGCGCCAGAGCCCTGTTTGAACAGGCCTGGCAACTGGGAGAGCAGTACGAAGAGCACTATCTGGCCATCGATGCGGCCCACATGGTGGCCATCGCCGCCCCCCTGGAGGAGCAGAGCCACTGGCACCAGCTGGCGATGACCCTGGCCGAGCGCAGTCACGACAAGCGGGCGCGAGGCTGGCTCGCCACCCTCTATAACAATCAGGGCTGGACCCTGTTCGAGCTGGGTCGCCTCGACGAGGCCATCGCCTGTCAGCAAAAGTGCCTGGCCTGGCACGAGCAGCACAACAACCAGGGCAAAGCCTTTATCGCCCGCTGGAGTCTGGCGCGCCTGAGCCGGGCCCAGGATCGCCATGAACAGGCCATGGCCGAACTGGCGCAGTTGCGCGACGACATGACTGCCGCAGGCGCCCCCGAGGATGGCTATGTGTTCGAGGAGCTGGGGGAGAATGCGCTCTTGCTCAATGATCCCGCGGCGACCGAGTACTTTGCCCGTGCCTGGTTTCTGCTGTCACAGGATGGCTGGTTCACCGCTAACGAGGCAGAACGACTGGCCAGGCTCAAGCTGCTCGCCAAACTCTGATAAGCGTGCGGGGCGACCAATTGGCCGCCCCGCACATCAGCATGTCTGCCCGGGAGTAGAGGTGACGGCTCAGGCCGGACTCGCCTCTTCCCAGCTCTGCTTCTTGCGATAAATCGTGGAAGGGCTTATTTCCAGCAGGGCCGCCGCCTTGGGGATGTTGCCGTCACAACTGGCGATGGCCTGCTCGATGGCCTCCTTTTCCACCTGCCAGAGCGGACGGACCTGCCTGCGAACGACGACGGATTCTGACTGGGGATCCGCGATCCCGACCACAGGCTCCGGGGCCAGGGTTCGCCCCCCGTTGAGGGGAGGTGGCAGGATATCCGGGCTCACCAGCTCGCCATCGTTGAGCACCACTATGTTGCGCACCACGTTTTGCAGCTCGCGCACGTTGCCGGGCCAGGGGTAGTCGAGCAGCACCTGCACTGCGTCCGCATCAAAGTCCCTGAACCGCTTGTTCTCCTCACCGGCATAACGCAATAGCAACTCCCGGGCCAGCAGCAGGATGTCCTCTCCCCGCTCCCTCAGGGGGGGCAGCGCCAGCGGGATCACGTGCAGGCGGTAGTAAAGGTCTTCACGAAACCGTCCGGCCTTGACCTCCACCAGGGGATCCCGGTTGGTGGCGCAGACAAAGCGCACATCCACCGTCTCCAGCTTGCCGCTGCCGACCCGCTGCAGGGTGCCGGTCTGGATGAAACGCAGCAGCTTGCTCTGCAGGTCGAGATCCATCTCGCAGATCTCGTCGAGGAAGAGGGTACCGCCGTCCGCCAGACTGGCCGCCCCCTTGCGATCCCCCTGGGCACCGGTAAACGACCCCTTCACGTGGCCGAAGATCTCGCTCTCCATCAGGTCATGGGGAATGGCGGCGCAGTTGAGGGCGATGAAGGGCTGATCCCGACGCGGGCTGCACTGGTGGATGGCCTCGGCGCACACCTCCTTGCCGGTGCCGCTCTCGCCAGTGATGAAGACGGTGGCCTTGCTCGGCGCCGCGCTCTCGATGATGCGATAGACCGCCTGCATCGCCATGGAGGCGCCGATGAAACCGGCAAAGGAGCTGCGCTCGAAGTTTTCCCGATACTGGGCCACCAGCGAGCTGAGCTGCTGGTGCTTCAGGGCATTGCGCGCCGTGGCGCACAGGCGCTTGCCATCGAACGGCTTGGTGAGAAAATCGAAGGCCCCGAACCGCATCGCCTCCACCGCCACATCCACCGAGCCGTGAGCGGTGATCACCACCACGGAGCAGGGCAGTTGCCGCTCCGTGATCTGCTGCAAGATGTCCATGCCGGACATGTCGGGCAACTCCAGGTCGAGCAGCACCACGGGGGGCGGGCTTGCCAGCAATTGTGCCAAAGCCTGCTGGCCACAATCTGCCAGCTGCACCTCGTAGCCATCCTGGGCCAGATACTGCTCATAGACGACCGCCAGACTGCGGGTATCTTCCACCAACAGGACACGGGGTTTGCTTTCAGCCACGAGATCCATCCTTGCGCTTGATTTTGTTGTCTATTCTGGGGGCTAGCCGCCACACACTCAAGACGGCCTCATCGCTTTATCCGGGGGATTGCGACAATACACAAGCAAAAACGGCTCCCTGGGGAGCCGTTTTTATGGTGCTTTGAGCTTATTTCTTGGCGTTGTCGCCATCGGCAGCCGGTTTTTCGATGGCCAGCAGCTCTACGTCAAATACCAGCACGGCGTTGGCCGGGATGGAACCTGCACCGTGCTCGCCATAGGCCAGCTTGGACGGCAGGAAGAACTTGAACTTGGAGCCGACCGGCATCAGTTGCACCCCTTCGGTCCAGCCCGGGATCACCTGGTTGAGCGGGAAGGTAGCCGGCTCGCCGCGATCGACGGAGCTGTCAAACTTGGTGCCATCAGTCAGGGTACCGGTGTAGTGTACCTTGACGATGTCGGTGGCCTTCGGCTTGGCGCCGTCACCCATCTTCTCGACCTGATATTGCAGGCCGGACTCAGTGCTCTTCACGCCCTCTTTCTTGGCGTTGGCAGCCAGGAACTCTTCACCCTTCTTCAGGTTTTCCACGGCATCCTTGTCGGCCTTCGCCTTGGTCAGCTCGTTGATCTTGGCGTCGTATTCCTGCAGAACCTTCTGGATCTCCTCGTCGGTCATCTTGGCTTCTTTGCCCAGACCGTCGGTGACACCCTTCAGGATCACGGTGTTGTCCAGCTTGATGCCGAGCTCCTGCTGGCGCTCCAGGGTATTGGCGATATAACGACCCATGGAGAGGCCGATCGCATAGCCGGATTGCTCTTCAAAGCTCTTGGCCTCAGCCTTGGGGGCCTCTGCCGGCTTGCTGGCTTCTGCCTTGACCTCTGCGGTGTTGGTCGCAGCAGGTTTCTCATCTTTTTGGCAAGCAGTCAGACCGACGGCAACCGCCGCAGCCAACAGGGACACCTTCAGAAAATTGTTCATCAGTTTCTCCAAAACTCTAAATACCGCTCTCGGTTCCTTCGTGAAATGAGAGGTTTATCGTGATAAGCGCCTTATACTAACGCCGTGATCGCAGGTAACGAAAGCATGAGACAGGAAAAATGATCAAAAGTGCCATTTATCTCATCGGTATTTGCCTGATGCTGACGGGGTGCGAACAACGCTCACTTCCCAGCCAGCAGATCCACCTCGCCAACCAGGGGCTGCTGAGCGCGGATCTCGCCAGTTCCGGCAAGCTCGCGCTCGTCTCCAGCCTGGGTCAGGGCACTGTGGTGTGGGATCTGGAACAGGGCAAGGAGCGCTGGCGCTGGCGCCAGAGCGACGACCAGGAGGAGTTCGTCACCCTGACCCGCTTCTCCCCCGATGACAGCCATGCCATCACCGCCACTCAGCACACCTTCGCCATCTGGCGCTTGCAGGATGGCCGCTCCCAGGGCTACTACTCCCTGCCAGAATCCCGCCTGCGCGATGCGGCGATCTCGGCGGATGGCCGCCAGGTGCTCATCGGCCGTGAAGACGGCAAGGCGGAGGTGGTCGACACCCAGACCGGACGCCGGCTGCAATTTCTTGGCCACACCGAACAGGTCAACACGGTGGATCTCTCCCCCAATGGTCGCTATGCCCTCACCGGCGGCAACGATTACAGCGCCTATCTGTGGGATACCCGCACGGGCCAGGTGGTGTGGCGCTTCAACCACGCCGGGCGAGTCGTGATGGCGAGACTGGATCCGTCCGGACGTTTCGCCTTCACCGCAGACAGTCGCCAGGCCAGCATCTGGGATCTCAAAACCGGCAAGGAGCACAGCAGGTTGCAATATGATCACCGCTTCGAGGTCTACACCAGCGCCCGCTTCGCCAACGGCGGCAACTGGCTCATCACCGGCGCCCCCTCCCGCCAGCTCACTCTGTGGCAGGTGAGTGACGGCCAGCCGTTGCAGAGCTGGCGCGTCTCGCCCCATCCCAAGGTGAAACCGCCGAGCGCTGTGGTCTATGGCGTGGCTTTGCGCGACAATGACCACCTCGTCAGTGCCAGCTCCAGTGGCCTGGCTGAAATCTGGACTATCAAGTAAGGACCAAAAGGCCCATGAGTCAGCAACTAAACGAACGCCTCGAAACCCTGGAAAGCCGCCTCGCTTTTGCCGAATACACGGTGGAGCAGCTCAACGACGAGGTCACCACCCAGGGTCGCGAGCTGGACCGGCTCAAACACCAGATCCATCTACTGGTGGATAAATTGCAGAGCGTACAGCCGAGCCAGATCGCCAGCATGGCCGAAGAGACGCCGCCACCGCACTACTGATGAGTGCCAGCCATAAAAAAACCCGCGCCATGCGCGGGTTTTTTTATCATCGGCCAGGCCGTGATCAGTGCTGATGGCCCTTGCCACCACAACCGCCACCACCGCAGCAACCACCGTGACCGTGATCGTCGCCGTGATCGTGTGCATGGTTGTGACCATGGCCGCCACAGCAGCCACCGTGGTCATGATCGTGATCATGGCCGTGATCATGGTCATGACCATGATCGTGACCGCAGCCACCAGCGCCGTGCACATGGCCATGGGCCAGCTCTTCGGCGGTCGCGGCACGCACGTCCTTGATCTCGACCTTGAAGCCCAGGGTCACGCCAGCCAGGGGATGATTGCCGTCCACCTTGATGAACTCCTCGGACACCTCGATGACGGTCACCGGGCGGTGGCCGTCGTCGGTCTCGGCCACAAAAGTATCCCCTTCAGACACTTCCATACCGTCGAACAGCTCGCCGGGCACTTCCTGCACCAGATTCTCGTCGTACTCGCCATAGGCCTGGTTCGGCGTCAGGGTGACGTCGAACGCCTCGCCCACACTGCGACCTTCCAGCTCGGCTTCGAGGCCGGAGACCAGGTAACGGGTACCGTGCAGATACACCAGCGGCTCTTTACCGACAGTGGTGTCGATGACTTCACCGTGTTCGTCGGTGACCGTGTATTCCAGCGTAACCACGCTCAGGGGAGCTACTTTCATGTCAGGGATCCTGCGGATAGAAAAAAACGGGCTCAGAATACCTCAAAAAGGCAGACAAGCATATGGTCGGCCCGGCTTCAGTGTGATGAAAAAGTCATCAACAGCGACCAGCCTGACCGGCGTACCATCACCTTGAGGCATGGCACTCACTCGGGACGAAACACCCCTATCACCTGCTCCGCCTCGCGCGTCGCCTTGTCCACCTGCTCCTGGGTCTGCACCTGGGTATCCCCGCACTCGACACAGGTCACCTTCTCGACTCCATGCTCCATATACAGCATCATGGTGTCCATCTTGCCGCACGCCGGGCAAACCGCCCCAGCAATGAAGCGTTTTTTACGTCTGGTTTCCATTTTCGTTACCTCCATGCAGCATCATATCAGGGTTTTTACATGCATCACGCCATCGAATATCAGCATTTTTCCACTTCCACTCTTCAGGTAGGCCCCCGCAAGCGCTCCCCCATGGGCCAATTGCTGCGCGTCACCCAGGGGGCGGCGCTGCTGAAATTGGGTGTCCATGAGCTGCTGCTGACACCTGGCAGCCACTTCTGGCTCTGTGCCGATGCCCTCGCCGCCTTCACCCCTCTGGCTGACTGCCAGCATGATCTGCTAGCCTGCTCCGTGCGGGTGCCCCAGCCCGCCCAGGCTGGCTGGTTGCAGGCAAGCCCGTTGATGGACGCACTGCTGGACAGCCTGACGGCCTGGTCACGCCCCCGCGACTGGCAAGGCCCCTATGGGCAGCGGCTGCAAGTGGTGGGGGATGAGTTGCACGGCTGCACCATCTCGTCACTGGGGGATCAGGCACTGCAAGATGCCTGGCAAGCCCTGGCCAGAGCGCAGCCGGATAGCGTGGCTGCCTGGCAGACCCTGCTGGGCACTCGCGGTCTCGAGGGCCCGGACGCCCAGGCACTGCAGGATCAGTGGCAACTGTTGCAGGGGATTCGCCTGCTGCGAAGCGGCAGCACACCGTCACAGGTGGTGAGCAGGCTGGGTTATCGGGATGAAAGCGCGCTGGCCGAGGCTCATCTGCAATGGCTCGGGGCGCCCCTCTCCCCTCAGCCGTCCGCGACCCGATAAGAGAGGCATAAAAGGATGGCAAAAGAAATCCAGTTTTGCGGCTCACCGCCGCTAACAACAAAGGAGTCATTCATGTCACCATCTTTTATGCTGAACACCCGATTGACCGTCACCGACTAGATCAACAGGACATCCGCCATGACGAGCAAGGCCAACCAATCCCAGGGCATGTTGCTGTTCCACCTCTCTGCCAGACAATCCTTCGCCATCGGTACCCTCAAGGTGAAGGAGATCGTGCCCTACACCCAGCTCACCGCCCTGCCACAATCCCATCCCACCGTGCTCGGGGCCGCCAGCATGCGCGGCACCACCATCCCGGTGATCGACATGGCAATGGCCGTGGGCTACCGCCCCATCAGCCGGGAGGAGATGCCCCACTGCTTCATCATCATCACCGATTGCCGCCGCACCCTGGTGGGCTTTCTGGTGCGGGGCATCGACAAGATCACCGAGTGCAACTGGCGTGACATCGAGCCGCCCCCTCCCTCCTTGGGACAGAACGTCTTCGTCACCGGCGTGACCCGGGTGGGAGCTCAGTTGATCCAGTTGCTGGATGTGGAGCTCATCCTGTCACGGGTCTATCCGGACGATCCCAGCCATCTCTACCCCGTGCTGACCGACGTGCAGCGCGAGCGGCTCAAGCCGATGCGGATCCTGCTGGTGGACGACTCCTCCGTTGCCCGTCGCCAGCTCATGGCGGCGCTCGATTACATCAATATCCCCTACGAGGTCTGCACCAACGGACGCGACGCCCTCACCCTGATGCAGACCCGGGTCTCCCAGGGCACGCGGATCGACATCCTGGTGAGCGATATCGAGATGCCGGGGCTGGATGGTTACGAGCTGGCCTTCGAGGTCCAGAGCGATGCCAAGCTGGCGGGAGCCTACATCATCCTGCACACCTCCCTCTCCAGCGAGATCAGCGTGGAGCGGGCCCATCAGGTCGGCGCCCACGAGGCGCTCACCAAGTTTGAAGCCAACGAACTGATCCAGGCCATGCTGCGCGGCGCCGAGCACCACGATCGTCTGCTGGCCTGATGTCGCGGCGAGCCAAGGGCTCGCCGCCCCCTTTTCCTCCTTGCTCTTCCGAGTCGCTGCATGTTGACAGAAAGCCACTTCCACGCCCCCTGGTGGGCGCGCAACCCCCATCTGCAAACCATTTTGCCCAAGTGGCTGCGCCGCTCGCCTGCCCGCTTCATCCAGGAGCGCTTCGAACTCCCGGACGGCGATTTCGTCGATCTGGCCTGGAGCGGCGAACCCGGCCAGGATGAACAACCCCTGGTGGTGGTGTTCCACGGACTGGAGGGGAGCATTCACTCCCACTATGCCAAGGGGCTCTTTGCCCACCTGCAGCGGCAAGGGAACGAGGCGGTGCTGATGCACTTTCGGGGGTGCAGTGGCGAGCCGAACCGGCTGCTGCAGGCCTATCACTCAGGCGCCATCGAGGACGCTCAGGCGGTGATTGCCGAGCTGGAGCGGCGTTTTCCTGGCCGCCCCCTGGTCGCCATCGGCTATTCCCTGGGGGGCAACATGCTGGTCAATCTGCTGGCGCGGGCCTGCCCGGCACCATTGAAGGCGGCGGTGGTAGTGTCGGCCCCGCTGCAACTGGCAAGCTGTGCCGATCGGGTCAATCAGGGCTTCTCACGGGTCTATCAGAACTACCTGCTGCGGACCATGCGAACCAACCTGCAAAGCAAGATCCGGCGCCAGAGCGCGGCACGGGCGCGCTGGCAGCCGACCCAGATCACCCGCATCGCCACACTGAGGGAGTTCGACGAGCTGGTGACGGCACCGCTCCATGGTTTCGAAAGCGCCGATCACTACTACCAGACCTGCTCCGGCCTGAGCCTGCTGGCCCGCATTCCCATCCCGACCCTCGTCATTCACGCCGCCGACGATCCCTTCATGACCGATGCCGTCATTCCGGCGGCGGAGCAGCTCTCCCCTCTGGTGCGCTACGAGCTGAGCCGCCAGGGCGGCCACGTGGGCTTCCTGCACGGCTCTCCCTGGCGCCCCCGTTTCTGGCTGGATGAGCGCATCAGCCAGTGGTTGCGGCAACAGACTCAGGGCGCGAACCGGTAACCGTTGCGCCCCTCTTCCTTGGCCTGATAGAGGGCGCCATCGACCCGCTCGAGCAGCATGACGAGGCTCTCCCCGGCTCGCCACTGGGCTATCCCCTGGCTCAGGGTGAGGTGGGGGGCTACGTCGGAATCCTCATGGGGCAGAGCCCTGGCCGCCAGAGTGGCGCGAATGCGCTCCGCCACCTCCTGGCCACCGGCCAGCGTCGTCTCCTGCAGCAACACCACGAACTCCTCTCCCCCGTAGCGCGCCACCAGATCGCCGGGCTCCCGCACACTCTCCTCCAGGCACTCGGCCACCAAGATCAGGCACTCATCCCCCGCCTGATGCCCATAGCGATCGTTGTAGCGCTTGAAGAAATCCACATCGAGCAGGATCACGGTGAGCGGTACATCCTGGGTGGTGCCTTGCGCAATGGCACGCTTGCACGCCTGATCGAAGTGGCGACGGTTGGCTATGCCGGTCAGGGGATCCCGGTTGGCCATGGCATTCATCTTGTTTGCCAGCATCAGGTTGTCGTGCTCCCTTGACACCGCAAGCTCGAACCAGCCGTTGAGCATGCGCCGTCCCGTCTCCAGCACCACTAGCAAGACCCCGACCACTATGGTGTTGACCAGAACAAAGGGCTCAGGACTCCAGGAGGCTCTCACCAACAAGAACAGCAGGGGGACCGACACCAGTGCGTAAAACAGCCGCACATCGCAATACGCTGCGACGAGACCGGTCAGCAGCAACAGACTGACCATGTTGAAAATGAAACTGAAGCCCCCCTTCAAGTCGACGATCGAGATGGTGTAACCCACCATGGCCCAGGCTAGCCCCCAGGCCAGGGCACAGACGCACAGGGACACCAGCCAGATGGCATGGGATTGACGGGAGAGCCAGCCCCACCCGAGCGGCAGCAGCAGGCCAACACCTATCATGGCAAAGAGCTGCCATTTGTATGACCAGGGCAGGTTGCCGACCAGTACCAGGTGTGCATCCCGATAGATGTAGAAGCGGGTCAGCAGAAATACGAGGGCGATGAGATTGATGACCCAGTACCAGCGCAAACCGGCGCTCAGGGCGCGGCGGCGGGCATCGAACAGGTGCTGTTCGAATTGACTGGAGGGTCGGCGTGCGTCAATGGATTGCATGGCACCCCTCGTCCAAAACGAGACAAATCCCTTGCGCTTGCCGACCAGACATCGACAATATCCGCAACCCACTGAGTGAAGATGAAATCATGATTATCCCCTGGCAAGAACTGGAGCCAGACACCCTCACCAACCTGCTCGAACACTTTGTGCTGCAAGAAGGCACCGAATACGGTGAACAGGATGTCAGCCTGACCGACAAGGTCGAAGCAGTCAGGCAACAATTGCTACAAGGTAGCGCCGTGCTTGTCTACAGCGAGCTGCACGAAAGTGTCAATGTCGTCCCAAAGGCTCATTTAAGCAAGTCACCCACTGACGACTTCCCCCAAGCGTAACGCGGTCACGGCTTATCGGGCGGCTCACCCCGCCCTCCACCTATCCAGCTCACATCATCAGGCCGCATGACCAGTTCGCCACCCAGCAGCACCTATTCCAACGTACCCAGAGCACAGGGCAGCCCTTGTTCACCGCTATTGCCGGGAAGCGTGGGGGCAGCGGGAGGATGACGGCGCACTTGACCGCACTTTGGGCCACCCCTTATAACGGAACTCCCAAGGAAGAGAGAATTCTATGTCCGCCAAGCATCCCATCATCGCGGTCACCGGTTCGTCCGGTGCCGGTACTTCCACCTCCACCAACGCCTTTCGCTCCATGTTCCACCAGCTTGGATACAAGGCGGCCGTGGTCGAGGGGGACAGTTTTCACCGCTACACCAGGCCCGAGATGGACGTGGCTATCCGCAAGGCCCGGGAGCAGGGGCGGCATATCAGCTACTTCGGCCCGGAGGCCAACGACTTCGGTCTGCTGGAGTCCTTTTTCCAGGAGTATGGCCAGAGCGGCACAGGCCAGTACCGGCGCTATCTGCACAGCTTCGACGAGGCAGTGCCTTTCAACCAGATGCCTGGCACCTTCACCCCCTGGCAGGATCTGCCCGGCGAGACGGATCTGCTGTTCTACGAAGGACTGCATGGCGGCGTGGTCACGGGGGAACACAACGTGGCGCGGCACGTGGACTTTCTCATCGGCGTGGTGCCCATCGTCAACCTGGAGTGGATCCAGAAGCTCATTCGCGACACCTCGGAACGCGGCCACTCCCGCGAGGCGGTGACCGACTCCATCGTGCGTTCCATGGACGACTACATCAACTTCATCACGCCGCAGTTCTCCCGCACCCACATCAACTTCCAGCGGGTGCCGACCGTCGATACTTCCAACCCCTTCAGCGCCAAGGTGATACCCAGCCTGGACGAGAGTATGCTGGTGATCAGGTTTCGGGGCATCAAGCAGGTGGACTTCCCCTACCTGCTGTCGATGATAGACGGCGCCTTCATGTCCAGGATGAACACCATCGTCGTGCCGGGTGGCAAGATGGGCTTTGCAATGGAACTGATCCTGCGCCCCCTGATCCAGCAACTGATCGAAACGGGCAAGATCACCTGAGCCAAGGAGCTTAATGATGCGCGCTGCACTTCTCTCATTCACGCTGGCAACCCTGCTGGGCGGTTGCAGCTCCGGCCCCGCCGCACCCACGGTCGAAACGGGCACCATGGTGGTTCGCCCGGCGGAGCATTGGACCTACGGGACGACACCACGCTATGCGCTGGCCGAACAGTTCCAGTATGCGGGCAACAGCGCCGCGTCCTGGCTCGAGCCGGTACAGCAGGCCGTCATCCGGCAACTGGACGGCAAAGGCTGGCGCAGCGTTCCCCTGGATGAGGCCGACGTCTGGGTCGCCATCGGGGTAGCTGGCAGCCAGGACATGAGCGATGGCGAGATCTTCTCCCGCCTCGGCATGACACCGGGCCTGAACGCCGCCGCCAATGCCCGCAAGGGGACCCTGGCCGTCGTGCTGCTCGACGGGCATAGCCAGAAAGCTGTATGGAGCAGCGCCATCCAGCTCGCCAGCGACGCGCCTGTCGCAGAGGAAGCCCGTGGCCAGCTTAGCCAGCAACTGGCCGCCCAGCTGCTGGGCTCGCTACCGTCAGAGTGATGTCTCTTTCAACAAAAACGGCCTGCTTCACGCAGGCCGTTTTCCATGCACGCCGTGACGGCATCAGGGTCACTTCAACTCGCAGGTCAGCTGGGTCACACCGCTCTTGACCAGGGTAGCCTGCTTGTCCTGACGGGAGAAGGTAGTCACCCCGTCGGAATAGCTGGCAGTCTCTTTGGGCGACTCGATGCGCCCCAGCTTGTGATAGACACCGGCATAAGGGAACTGCACCATGTCGGCCTGGGCATCATAGGTGATGGCCAGCAACTCTTCCCCGCACTGATACTGGCTGTATTGATACTGGGTCGGCTGCGGCATGCTGCAGGCGGCCAGACCGAACAGGGGAAGCAACATCATCATTTTTTTCATCGCACTTTCCTTATGTCATGGCGTTATCGACGGGACAAACTATAGCGGTCAACCCTCAAGAATTTGATAACTATGGGTAATTTCTACCGCTTTTTCCAACATCAGGGAAACTGAACAATATTTTTCCATGGACAGATCCACCGCACGGGCGACCTGCTTCTCCGCCAGCCCCTTGCCGGTCACCACGAACTTGAGGTGGATCTGCTCAAATACCCGGGGAACGGTATCGGCGCGGGTCCCTTCCAGTTCGACATGGCAGGCGGTCACGGACTGACGGGCCTTCTCCAGGATGGAGACCACATCGATGGAGCTGCAACCGCCGACAGCCAGCAGGATCATCTCCATCGGGCTGGCACCTTCACCCGGGTTGGCGCCATCCAGGGTCACCTGATGACCGGACTCGCTCTCCCCCACAAACTTCATGCCTTCCACCCAGCTGACCTTGGCTTTCATCTCTCACTTTCCTCTCAATGACGACGGTTCTAACGCCCATAGCATACCTCAAGCCGGGGTCGAGTGGCACATGCGCCAGGATCTTGCCCGTTCCCGACGATAAAGCCCCGTTTGTGGCGACAGCAGCCTCTCCTGCGAAACGGACGACGACCCAAAGGGAAATAGATCGAAATCAACATCCGACCTCCTCTTCTTGCCTAGAATGCCCCGGACGACGCAGCAAATGGCGGCTCACCGGTGGACGGCAAAACCCCAAAGCCTTGTCAGCACAGGCAAAGGCTCTTATTCTACTGCGACCAAAGAGTAAGGAATGGCAAGCTTGGCAACTTGCCTGGACGCACAGTCCATAAAAATGACACTACAGAGGAAGTCTCATGATCATTGGCAAACCGCAAAGCGATCCCACCCTTGAGTGGTTCTTGTCGCATTGCCACATTCATAAGTATCCCGCCAAGAGCACCCTGATCCACGCCGGTGAAAAAGCGGAAACCCTCTACTACATCGTCAAGGGCACCGTCGCCGTCCTAATCAAGGATGACGAAGGCAAGGAGATGATCCTCTCCTACCTGAATCAGGGGGATTTCCTGGGCGAGATGGGGATGTTCGAAGAGAACGAGAATCCGGAGCGTTCCGCCTGGGTGCGTGCCAAAGGCGCCTGTGAAGTCGCCGAGATCTCCTACAAGAAGTTCCGTCAGCTGATCCAGGTCAACCCGGACATCCTGATGCGTCTATCCGGTCAAATGGCCAAGCGCCTGCAACACACCAGCCAGAAGGTCGGCAACCTCGCCTTCCTGGACGTGACAGGCCGCATTGCCCAGACCCTGCTCAACCTGGCCAAACAGCCGGATGCCATGACCCACCCGGATGGCATGCAGATCAAGATCACCCGCCAGGAGATAGGCCAGATCGTCGGCTGCTCCCGTGAAACCGTCGGCCGCATCCTCAAGATGTTGGAAGAGCAGGAGCTCATCTCCGCCCACGGCAAGACCATAGTGGTGTTTGGTACCCGCTGACCGGGTTCCGCCGACGGCGCCCGCACAGCGCCGTTGGATAAAAAGGCTGCCCATGGCAGCCTTTTCCGATCCTCTCCCCTATAATCCCGAACGCCCCGCCGTCATGGCCTTCGCCAAGAGAACTTCTATGCACCTTCAATGCCCCCTTTGCCGCAGCCCCCTGCACCTTCATGCCGCCTCCCGCGGGGTCTATTGCGACAACAAGCACCACTTCGATCCCGCACCGGAAGGCTATCTGGACCTCATCCCCGGCAAGAAGAACCCCAAGGACAGTGACAGCCGGGCCCTGCTGCGCGCCAAGCGCCGCTTCCTGGAACAAGGCCACCAGCTGCCTCTGGTGGACGCCATGGCGAACCTGCTCGCTCCTCTTGGCGAGCGCGAGCTTGTCCACCTCGGCTGTGGCGAGGGGTACTACTGCCGCGCCCTGGCTGAGCGGCTGTCCGGCTGGCAGGTCGGCGGTTTCGATCTGGCCAAGAATGCCATCTTCGCCGCCAACAAGGCGCAACCGGAAGGCCAGTTCGTCATCGCCGACCCGGCGCGCGCCCCGCTACTGCCTGGCACGGCCCAGGTGCTGCTGGTCAACGACCTCAAGGTCAAGACGGAACTCCTGGTCAGCTGGCTGGCGCCGGACGGCTATCTGCTCCACGTGCAGCCAGGCCCTCGCCATCAGTGGCAATTGCGCGTCAGCCTCAATCCGGTGAGCATGGAACATCCCCTGAGTTGGCCCGCCCTCACCGGGCTTGTCAGTGTTGCCCAGCAACGCGCCCAGTTCAGTACGGCGCTGGATCAGGGCCTGCGCGAGCACATTCTGGAGACCAGTCGCCTCGGCTGGCGTGCCAGCGGCGAGCAGCGCCATGCCTTCACCCACCAGGGGCCCGACGCCCTCGAGCAGGATCTGCTGCTCAGCCTGTGGCAAAAACCGCTGTAAACCGGTGACAAACCATGAAAAAAGGCCCTGACGGGCCTTTTTGACAAAGCGAGTGCGCCTTTCCCCTGACAGGAAGAGACACCCGACCACGCAGCAAGACAAAAATGGGGCCCTCGGCCCCATTTCTCATCACGGCAGATCAGTTGCAGCTCTCCGCGCCCTGATCGACCCAGACGGCGGCCTTGCCGGGCTCATCGCCCTTGGTCCAGTACTGGGCCTTCCACTTGCGGCCGTTGTGGCTGGTGACATCACCGCCGTTGTAGACCACTCCGGCATCCCAACCCAGTTGCACCTGGCTCACCAGTTTCCACTGATCGGCGGTGCGGCTCGGCTCGTTGCCCTGGGTCCAATACTTGGCCTGCCACACCAGTTGCTTGTGGCTCACCTTGTCATTGGTGTTGTAGACGGTACCAGCACTCCAGGCAGGATGGTTGGCCGCATCCGGATCGCTGGCCTCGCAGCCACCACCTGTACTGGCCGGCTTGACGGTCAGGCGGGTAACGGCTGTGGCATCCAGCGCCCCGTCGGTGACCACCAGGGTCAGATCGTAGGCCGTATCACTGGTCACGTTCGAGCCCGTGACCACCAGGGTCGCGCTGTCCAGACCGGTGGCGCTGAGTCCGGCCGGCACTGTCCACTGATAGCTCAGGGCATCACCATTGGGGTCGGAAGCGGTGGCCTTGATGCTCACCTGCTTGCCGGCCTCGACGGTCGCACTGGCCGGTACGCTGACCACGGGGGGCAGGTTCGGCTGCGGCGCCTTGTTGGTGACCACCACCTGATCCTTGGCCGAGAGCCCCTGATCGTCTGTCACGGTCAGCTCGAACACCAGATTGATGTCGCTGCTGACGGCATCCAGTACCACACGGGCCTTGGCCTGGGTGGCATCCAGCAGGCTGGCCTGGGGTCCGGAGACCTGTTTCCAGCTGTAGGTCAGCGCCCCGTTTTCCGGATCATGGGAGGCGCTGCCGTTGAGGGTCACCTCGGCCGGACCGGTGGCACTCAGATCGCTGCCGGCATTGGCAACCAGCGGCTTGTTGACCGGCGGCAGCGTACCCTCGCCGTGGCCCAGCCCCTCGTGCATGGCGTTGAGGATGTCGCCGTTGTCCGCATCAATTTCCCAGGCGAACAGACCGCCGAGCTGGTTCGCCAGCACGTACTGCCCCTTGGCCTTGACCGAGCGGTCGTTGTCAAAGGTGATGAGGTCGCCACTGCTGGCCTTGAAGACATAGGGGGCCTCGGCCGACTCGTCATAGCCCTGCTCCCAGCCTGCGCCCATGCGGTTGTTGACGATGTCGCGGTAATCCACCACGCCATTTTCCCAGGTACCGCTCACCGGTCCGGTGGCGGTGCCGGTGAAGGGGTTGCCGGCCTGGTAGTTCTTCACTCCGGTCCAGCCACGGCCATACATGGCCGCCCCCACCACTATCTTGCCCGGTGTCACCCCCTGACCCAGCAGCGCCTTGACGCCCTTGTCGGTGGTGTACTTGGTGGCCGGATCCCAGCTGGAGGCAAAGAGGTTGGTCTGGTGGGCCAGATTCGTCAGGTCGAAGGCGCCGCTGAAGTCGTAGCTCATCAGGAAGATGTGGTCCATGTACTGCTGGGCCGCCTGATAATCCACCTTGGCAATCTTGTCACCGCCGTCGCTGATGGCCGAGGTCAGCTCATACTGGCGGCCGGTCTCGGCTTCCAGTTCATCGAGCATGGCTCGCAACTCCTTCATCAGCACCACATAGGTAGCGCCGTCATTCGGGCCGCCCAGGCTGGGGTTGGCCCCCTGTCCGCCCGGGAACTCCCAGTCGATGTCCACGCCGTCGAAGAATTTCCAGGTCTGCAGGAACTCTTTGACCGAGGCGACGAAGGTATCGCGCTTGGTCTTGTCACCCAGGAAATAGAAGGGATCGGAGAGGGTCCATCCGCCGACAGACGGCAGGATCTTGAGGTCCGGGTGGGCCTGTTTGAGGGCCATCAGGTTGCCGAAGTTGCCCTTGTAGGGCTCATCCCAGGCGCTGAGGTTGCCCTGAGACATCTGGATCGCCGCCCAGGGATCATGGATGGAGACCTTGAAGTCTTCGCGGCCCGCACAGGAGCGCTGCAACGCCTCGAAGCTGCCGGAGATCTCTTTGAGGCTGTCGTTGATGCCGTTGCCACCGCAGATGGGGGTGAAGCCGTAGAGGATATGGGTCAGGTTCTGGGCCGGGATCTTGTCCACGGTGAACTTGCGACCATAGACACCCCACTCCACGTAGTAGGCCCCCACCACCTTGCCGGACTTGTTGGCGTAGGGCTTGTTGTTCTCCTTGAGGGGCGCATTGAGCGGCGCCAGGTGGCTGCCGTCGGTATCGGCGACCATCAGCTCCTTCTTGTCGGAAAGGGTGCAGCCATCGACGTTGCACAGGGCCACCTGCATCTGGTAACGCCCCCCCTTGGTGACCTTGAAGTTGGCGGTACCCGCGGCGGAGGCCGGGCCTGACCACACCTCCTTGCCGTCGAGCAGTACCTTGGCGGTCTGTCCGACGTCACCGGACCAGAGGTTCCAGGTCACGCTGACGGGAGCGCCATCCTTGTGGACGGTCACCAGCTGGTTGTAGGCCGAAGCGGCCTGATTGACTTCAACGATGGCAAACTTGGTGGGGCCGGAGCCAATGGTGGGTTTGCCCGGGGCAGCGGCGAAGGCGGAGGTAGTGCAAAGCCCCCCGACCAGAAGCGCCAGCAGGGAAAGTTTTGGACTTAACATATTTGAACTTCCTTATTTCGTTATTGGAATTAACAACGAAAAAGGCAACGCAACCTGCCAGGTAACGCAGACAACATCGCAACCATGGCTTGGCCCATGGACGATACAACCTGTGGTGGCCCCGCTATCCTAGGTACGCAGACCCTTAGACCGGAAGCTTTGCGTCCCGGACTTTCATCCGGTTTGCCTTTTTGCACAACTTGATTTGCGACAAAAATAATCGACGAATGACTATAGAGGAGAGTCGCCCGGGTGCCACCTGCCAAAAGTGACACCCAACAAGACTCAATTATCACCAAATCTGGAAAATGGCGACGAAAGAGGCGCAATCATCGGCGATCATGACGTCTGGATGGCATCCAGAAAATGTTCAGCCAATGCTCGATTCTGTGAGACCAGTCACTGAACCGGCATCAGCAGGCTGTTCATCAGGGCGCGCAGCTTGAGAGGTTTGACCGGTTTGCTCACGTAGCCGAAGCCGTGCTCACGGATCTGTGCCTGCAACTCGCTCTTGCGATCCGCACTGATGATGATGCCGTCGATACCGTTGCCGTGGGCCAGCCTGATCATGTGCAGCGCCTGCAACCCTGTCTTGCCGTCATCCAGGTGATAATCCGACAGCACCAGCGCAGGAAGGAAGCCGCCGCCGATGATCTCTTCCGCCTGCTCCTGGCTCTGGGCACAGCGCACCTCGCAGCCCCAGCGTCCCAGCAGGGACGCCATCGCGATGAGGATATCCTCCTCGTTGTCGATGCAAAGGATCCTGACCCCTTCCAGCTGACTGTCTCGCAAGGCCGGGGTCGTCACCTGGCTGGGGATGACGGGCCGGGTCGCGAGGTTCAGGGTGATGGCAAAGACGGACCCCGCTCCGGGCCAGCTGCGCAGGGAGAGCTGATGACCCAGCACCTGCGAAATGCCGCGGGCGATGGCGAGCCCGAGGCCAAGCCCCTGCTCCCTGGCGGTGCGGGAGTGATCGAGGCGGGAAAACTCGTCGAAGATCGCCTCCTGCTTGCCCTCCGGGATGCCGGGGCCGTTGTCCCACACCTCGATGCGCACCTTATCCCCCATGCGGCGACAGCCGAGCAGCACCCGACCGCCGGGGTTGTAGCGAAATGCGTTGGTGAGGAAGTTCTGCAACACCCGCCGCAGCAAGCGCACATCGCTGTAGACCGCAAGGCGGCTCTCCACCACGGAGAACTGGATCCCACCGGCCTGGGCCAGCACGCCGAATTCCGCCTTGAGATTGTCCAGCACATCGCTCAGGGCGAAATCGAGCTTCTTCGCCTTGAACTTGCCCGCCTCGAGGCGCGAGATGTCCAGCAAATCCGTGATGAGATCCTCGGTCGCCCCCAGGGCGTCGTCGATGTGGCGAGCGATGCGGGCCGGTTCGTCCTCCGGGGGCAGCATCTCCAGCAAGGAGGAGGTAAAGAGCTTGGCCGCGTTCAGCGGCTGGGTCAGGTCGTGGCTCACCGCCGCAAGGAACCGGCTCTTGGACTGATTTGCCCTCTCCACCTGCTGGTTTACCAGCAGCAGTTGGCGATTGAGTTCGGAGAGCTCGTGGGTGCGCTCGGCCACCCGCGCCTCCAGGTGCTCGTTCGCTTCTCGCAGCACCCGCTCCGCCGCCCTGAACGGGGTGATGTCGGTGAAGGTCATGACAAAGCCCCCCGCAGGCATGGGGTTGCCCTGCATCTCGATGACCCGGCCATCGGGACGCTCCCGCGCCGAGACATGGGGGCTGCCACGCTTCATGAAGGCAACCCGCCGCGCCACCTGGGCTTCGATGTCTCCCTGGCCGCACAACCCCTGTCCGGCGTTGTAGCGGATGATCTCCTCGATGGAACGGCCCACCTGAATGAGACCGGGGGGATAGGAGAACAGCTCGATGTAGCGTCGGTTCCAGGCCACCAGCCTGAGCTCCCTGTCCACCACGGAGATCCCCTGCCCCATGTGTTCGATTGCCCCCTGCAACAGGCCGCGGTTGAAGCGGAACATGTCGGAGGCCTCGTCCACTATGGTGGCGATCTCCTCGAGCTGCATGTTGCGTCCCTGCAGGGCGGAGGCCAGCACCAGGCGGGCGGACGAGGTACCGAATACCCCCGCCAGCAGTCGCTCCGTGTGGGCGATGAGCTCGGCGGAGGCCTGCATCTGGGGCGCCAGGGTGCCTCCCCGTTCGCCCGCGAAGCGGCCGAAGGCCCGCTTGACGCGGCTGGAACCGACGAAGCGGGCCGCCAGCATCTCCAGCTCCTTCACCGAGACCCGCGCATGATAGAGCGCCGAGGTGTCCCGGCTCGTCTTGCCGACGAAGTTGGCTGCCTGCAGCCGCTCGCTCACCGCCGCCCGTGACAGCAGGGAGCCCGCCACATAGCCGACCAGGTTGAGCAGAAGACTCAGGAAGAGGCACCAGGCCCCCAGACTCAGATCCCGCACCGCCGGCCAGTCTGGGGGCGCCAGCAGGGCTTCGAGGGGGGAGCCTGCCAGCAGTCCGCTCTCCGCCAGCAGGGTCACGAACCAGAGGCTGACCCCGAGGGCGAGCCCGAGATAGACGCCCTTGCGATTGCCATGACGCCAGTACAGGCCAAGCAGCAGGGCCGGTGCGAACTGGGCCACGGCCCCGAACGAGAGATAGCCGATGCGCGACAGACTGGTGAGATCCCCGAGCCAGAGATAAAGCGCCCAGGCCGCCAGCAAAATCAACAAGATGGCGCCCCGACGCACCTGCAGCAGCAACCGCATCAGGCGCTCGTCCCGCCCCTGTTGCCAGACCCGGCGCAGCAGGACCGGCAACACCAGATCGTTGCTGACCATGATGGCCAGAGCGATGGTGCAGACGATCACCATGCCGGTGGCCGCCGAGGTGCCGCCGAGAAATGCCAGCATCGCCATGCCGTCGTAGCCGAGCGACATGGGGAGGCTTATCACATAGGTGTCCGAGGCCATGTCTGCCCCGACCCACTGCTTGCCTGCCAGCGCCAGCGGCCAGATGAAGAGCCCCATCAGAAAGAGATAGAGGGGGAAGATCCAGCGGGCCCAGTGCAGATCCTGCCCCTGGTTGTTCTCCACCACGGTCACGTGAAACTGGCGCGGCAGGCAGATGACGGCGCACATGGCGATCAGGGTGTAGATGGCGAGCTCCAGCAGGCCGCCCGGCGTCACCGCCACCACCGCATCGAGGAAGTCGCCCGCCACCAGGGTACGCGCCTCGCTCGGTCTGGCGATGATGAGCCAGAGCGCAAAGCCCCCCACCGCCATGAAGGCGAGCAGCTTGACCACGGACTCGAAGGCGATGGCCACCACCATGCCCCTGTGGTGCTCGGTGGCATCCAGGTTGCGGGTGCCAAACAGAATGCTGAACAGGGCCAGCAGCAGGGTGACCCCCAGCGCCAGCTCCGCCATGTTGCTGGTGGGGCTGACCCCCGTGCTGTTGGCCATCAGCAGATCGAGCCCGGTGACGATCGCCTTGAGCTGCAGCACCAGATAGGGAAGTATCCCCATGACGGCGATGAGGCTGATCACCATGGCCAGGCGCTGGGACTTGCCATAACGGGCGGCAATGAAATCGGCGATGGAGGTGATGTGCTCGCGCTTGGCCACCAGGATGAGGCGGGCCAGCAGGCGCCAGCCAAACAGGAACACCAGCATGGGGCCCAGGTAGATGGGCACCGGCGACCAGGGGGATTCGCTGGCCTGGCCCACTGTGCCGAAGAAGGTCCAGGAGGTGCAATAGACCGCCAGCGACAGGCTGTAGAGCAGAGGCTGCCCCTTGGGGCGACGGCGCTTGTTCTTGTCCGCCACATAGGCGATGAGGAACAGCAAGCCCAGATAGGCGAGCGACAACCCGATCAGCAGCCATCCTTGGTGCATCTCTCTACTTCCCTTGTCCAGATAAGTCGGAGGTCTGCCGCGCCAGAGACCGGCAGACCTGTGTCATCGGCCCTGTTCAGGGCTCTCTTCACGCAGCCGCAACACGAAGACCGGCAGCACTACCAGCACCATGATAAAGAAGATGCCGCCCCCCAGCGGCTCGAACAGCACGCCGCAGATCGCCATCAGGGCCGCCACCGTCATGCCAAGGCCCAGGGCCGCATAGAGCGCCTGGGTGGGGATCTGCTGCTCCGCGGGCAACTGGCGGGTCATGAAGCGGATGGCGCCGAGGTGACTGACGCAGAAGGTGACCCCGTGCAGCAGCTGGCCGAGCACCAGCACCGCCAGATCGGTAGAACTGCCGAGCAGCACCCAGCGCACCACGCAGCCAAGGGCCCCCACCAGAAACAGGGTCTGGGCGCCAAAGCGCTGGAGGAAGCGCTTGTCCGCGGCGAACATGGCGATCTCCGCCACCACTCCCAGAGCCCAGAGATACCCGATCAGGGTGCCGCTGTAGCCGGCGCTCTTCCAGTAGATGGCGCTGAAACCGTAGTAGGCCGCGTGGCTCCCTTGCAGCAGGGCGGTGATGAGCAGGAAGCGGCGCACCGGGGCCGACCTGAGCGTGACGAGCAGCGAGGCCTTGGCCCGCTCCCCTTGCAGCTCCCGGGGGGCGGGTCGCAGCGGCAGCGCGCTCAGCCCCAGCATGATCAGCAGCCCGGCCACCATGGTGTGCAGCACCCAGTCGCTGCCGAAGTTGCCCACCAGGGCCCCCACCAGGGTCGAGGCAACGATAAAGGCGAAGGAGCCGCACAACCGCACCTTGCCGTAATCGAGGTGGGTCTGCACCACCATGCGGGTGGCAAGTGCCTCCCCCATGGGCATCAGGGTCGGGTAGATGAAGTTCGCCGCCAGGGTCAGCGCCACCAGCCACCAGAGGCTGTGGTCGAGATAGAAGCCCATAAACGCCAGCAGGCTCAGCAGGCAGAGCAGCCGGGTGACGGGCAGCAACTGGCCCGCCCCCTTGACCCGTCCCATCACCATCAGGTTGCCGGCGAAACGGATGGCCATGCCGATCCCCAGCAGCAGGCCTATCTGTTCGGCGCTCACTCCTATGCCTTCCAGCCAGAGGGACCAGAACGGCAGGTAGGCGCCATAGACGAAATAGAAGGCGCCAAAGAACAGGGCTAACCAGGAGAACGCGGGCATAGGGGCTCGGCTGCGGAACAAGGGGCACAAATGATAACCGATTTCGGGGCGGGGATCCCCAGGCATCGCCCAGGGTAAAAACCAGAAATATCAATAAAGTTGAACCTTTGTCACATCCCCCTGTCTATCTGGATAACACCGCTTCCTGATGAGTGTTGCAATCCTTCCACCCGCCCCTGGCGGGTTTCTTTTTGGGGTCGGTTTGGGCCGCCAGAAACAGAGAAGGGGCCCAGAGGCCCCTTCATCATTTTCATTGGCAAATATCAGAACACGTATTTTACCCTTGCACTCAGGTTGCGACCCGGCTCGGTCTGACCGCTGGTGTCCGCGCTGGCGGCCTGGCCCGTGATGCTCTCGTAGCTCACGTACTCCTTGTCAAACAGGTTGAAGACCCCGACGTTGAGCTGCAGATCCTGCATCGGCTTGAACTGGGCGTAGAGATCCACCACACCCCAGCCGGCGCTCTTGATGTTGTCGTTGCCGCGGGAATCCTTGCCCACCTTGTCCATGTCGTCGGCGAAGCGCAGGGCGGTGTTGATATTCCAGTTCGGCTGCTCCAGACGCACCCCGACACTGCCGTTGAGGGGGCTCAGGCTGTTGATGTAGTTGCCCTCGCCATCCTTGCCCTCGATGTAGGCCAGGTTGCCCCAGACGTTCACCAGATCGCTGAGCCAGTAGTCCGCCCTGACCTCGGCCCCCTTGGTGGTCGCCTTGTCCAGGTTCTGATACTGATACAGCGCGGTGCGCCCCTCTGTGCCCACCCCCGTCAGCTCGATGAAGTCGTCGAACTTGTTGTAGAAGGTCGCCACTTCATAGCTGAACCCGCCACGGCTGCCACGCACGCCGAGATCGATGCCATCGCTGCTCTCTGGCTTGAGGTTAGGGTTCGGCTCGATGCGATAACCGTACGCCTGGTGGTTCAGGGTGGAGAAGGCGTTGTCATACATGGGCGCCTTGAAGCCGTGGCTGTACTGGGCGAACAGGTTGGCCGCCTCGTGAGCCTTGAACACCAGCCCCAGCTTGGGAGAGAACTCTCCTTCGGAGATCTTCTTCATGTTCTCGCCCGTGTAGGCGGGATCCTCGTCCGGGGTCATCTTGTAGTAGTCGTAACGGGCGCCCGGGGTCAGCACCCAGCGCTCGCCGAACTTGATCTCGTCGAAGGCCCAGAGCGCGCTGCGCTCGCTGGTGGTGGACGGGAAGCTCAGCTCGCTGTAGCCGACGAAGTCCCCGGGCACTGTCGGTGCCTTGAAGCGGGTACGCTCGTTGTCGGTGTGCTCATACTCCACACCCCAGGCCAGACGCTGATTGACGAGCGCCTTGCTGAACTTCACCTGGGCCCCCAGGCTCTCCTGCTCGAAACCGTTGTGATCCAGGGAGTTCTTAGTCACATAGGGGTTGCCCGGCATGACCGGATACTTGGAGGAGGCGTACTGATCCAGGGTCTGCTTGGCGCGGCTGTAGTAAATCTTGCTGTCCACGCGATCCGCCCAGGGGGCGTTCAGGGCGAGGCCGTGATCCAGCACCAAGGAGAGGTTGTCGGTCTCCTTGTCGGTGATCGGCTGGTTGAAGACGGAACCAGCCTTGGTCAGGTCGACCGCGTGCGGATCCTGCCCCTCGGTGAAGTAGTCGACCGTCAGCTTCAGGAACTGATCGTCGCTGAGATTCCACTTGCTCTTGAACAGCACCGCCTGGCTGACGATGTCGAACTCCTCCTTGTCGCCGTCATGGTTCTGGGTGACCCCGCCGTCGCGCCAGGTGTAGCGCAGCAGGTTTTCGAACTCCCCGGTGCGCAGCGCCCCCGTGATGCCCCCCATCTTCTGGTGGCTGCTGGAGGCATAGCCCGTGGTCGCGTCCAGGTAGCTGTCGCGGCCCTTCAGGAAGTCGCCGGCATCCTTGGTGGTGATGGCGATGACGCCCCCCAGGGCATCGGAGCCGTAGGCGGCGGACGCCGGCCCCTTGGCCACCTCCACCTGCTTGATCATGTCGGTGTCGAAGTAGGTCTGACCCACACCGCCGTTCTTGTAGGCGTCGTTCTGGCGCACGCCGTCCTGCACCACCTTGACCCGGTTCTCGCTCATGCCGCGGATGGTGAAGGTCTGGGCATCTCCTGCGCCTCCCTGCACGCTCACCCCGGGCTCATAGCGGAACAGATCGGCGACGTTGCTGACGACCTGCTCTTCAATCTGCTCCGAGGTAATGACGCCGATGGGACCGGAAACATCTTCCAGCTTCTGTTCCATCCGGGAGCCGCTGACGACCATGACTTCATCGGCTTTCTTGTCTGCGGCGAAAGCGGGGGAGATCAGCCCGGCCGCCACGGCGAGGGCTATCAGGGAGGGGGTGTTGTTGTGCGCCACTGCAAAGTCCTTATTGAGAATTATTATCAAGCGGAAGGCATATTACCCCGCCAGAGACAAAGATCAATAATAAAGTGAATCATTCTCATTTCACTTTATCGTCATTCCCCCTTACACTGGCGCCACTTTTTGCTCGCCATGCCGCCATCCCATAGTGCAGCCTTTTCCCATCCCCTGTTTCTTGAGTGAGTAACCATGATCCGACGACTCCCCCTGCTCGCCCTGCCCCTGCTGCTGGCCGCCTGCGCCACCACGCCACAGAACACCCCACCCGAGACCCTCTATCACGCTCGGCTCGATACAGCCCAGGGGCAGGCGCTGACCTTCGAGCAGGCGGTGACGCGGGTGGCGGATGCCGACATCGTGCTGGTGGGGGAGCTTCACACTCACCCGGCCATCCATCTGTTGCAGGCCCGTCTGCTGGCAGGGCTTGACGAGATGTCGCAAGCCGATGGCCGGGTCCTGGTGCTCTCCATGGAGCAGTTCAGCCGCGCCGATCAGCCGGTGCTGGATGCCTACCTGGCCGGACGCATCGGCGAATCGGCCCTCATTCGAGATGGCCATGCCTGGCCCAACTACCAGAGTGATTACCGCCCTCTGGTGGAGTTCGCCAAGGCGCAGCACCTGCCAGTGATTGCCGCCAATGCCCCCAAACCTCTGGTGAGCTGCGTCGGTCAGGAGGGACCGGCCTGGCTCGACAAACTGCCGGCCAATCGCCGCAGCCAGCTTGCCCGCGAGCTGACTCTGGGGGATGACGGCTACCGCCAGAAGTTCATGGCCTCCATGCACCATGGGGATGCGGACGGCAACGCCCGTCGCTTCGCCGCCCAGACCAGCTGGGACGACACCATGGCCGAAAGCATGGTGGATTATCTGGGCAAGCATCCCGGCAGGCGCATCATGCATATCGCAGGCAACTTCCACGTGGAGGGGGGACTCGGGATCGCCAGTCGCATCGCCAGCCGCAATCCGGCACTCAAGGTGGCGCTCATCGTGCCGCAAACCGGTGACGAGACAGCCCCCGGGAGAGACGCAGATGTCAGGGTCCACATCGCTCCCCTGCCGGAACGCTGGCTAAATGCAAAGGAAATGAAGCAAGATATGGGCGCACTGCATCAATCCCGAAGCCGTGACTGCAGCCAATGGTTGCAACCCTCAAAATAGCCCAAGGATTTCATATGGATGTGCTACTCGTCATCGACATGCAACAGGGGTTGTTCGATAACCCCCGCCATCAGGATGCTCAGGTCATCGCCAACATCAATCGTCTGGCCGATCGCGTGCGGGGCCAACACGGACGGGTCATCTATGTGCAACACGACGAACCGGGTTCCGAACTGGAACCTGGCAGTGCGGGCTGGCAACTGCACGCCGATCTGGCCCCATCTCCCCACGACAGCCGGGTGCGCAAGACCGCCTGTGACAGCTTCCTCGATACCGAGCTCGGCTTCCTGCTGGCAGAGCAGTCGGTAGACAGACTGCTCATCTGCGGCTGTGCCACCGACTTTTGCGTCGATACCACGTTGCGCAGCGCCGCCGCCAGGGGCTTTGACGCCTTTGCGGTGACCGACGCCCATACCACGGCGGACAGGCCGCACCTGAGTGCGGAGCAGATCATCCAGCACCACCACTTCATGTGGCGGCATCTGAGCCTGCCTCAAGGCAGAAGCGTGACCCTGCTCACGACGGATGAGCTGCTGGCCACCATTCAACCCGAGCGGGCGTGTTAAGCTGCCCGTCCTGATGTGAACACCCGATTGGAGTCTTGCGTGCCTCTACTCTCTGCCATTGCCCTCACGCTGCTGTTACCGGCGCTCACCGCCTGCTCCGGATTGCCGGGGGCAGCACCCGATGGCCCGGCCCCCCTGTTCCACACCCATATCAGCGACGACGGGAGCAAGCGCTTCACCTTCGAGGCCGCCCCTCTCGACGTCCTGCCCACCCGGTTGCAGGAGGGAGATGACAACCGGCTGAGCCACCGCGACAAGAGCCTGCTGGAACGCCGGGAAGCCCTGCAGGACGAGCAGCTCACCCAGATGCTGGCCACGCGCAAGTATTGCCGAAGCGGCTATATCGTCCTCAGCCAGACCTCCTGGAAGATCCGCGGGGAATGCAACGAAAGCGCCACCCAGGCCGATCGCGATGCCTTCCCCAACCAGGCAGGCTGGCAGGAGTAACCCGGGACATAACAACAAAACGGGCAGCCCAGGCTGCCCGTTTCTCATCTCGCTAACTGTCCCCTCAAACGGGTTCATCCGCCGGGCTGGTCAGCTCGGCGCCGTTGTCGATGCGTTTGTGTCCTTCCACCAGGTGAACGAAGTCAACCAGCTCGTCGCCGGAGACACGGAATGCCTGACCGAATCCCTTGACGAACAGTCCCTGCTCGGGCTTGAGCCGAAACAGCACGAAGTCCTTGAGGTTGGAGAGCCCTTTGACGATCTCGCCGAAACGCCCTTCCAGCGCCGCAACGGCCTTCTCCCAGCGTGCGTCGTCGCGCGCCACCACCTCGGCGACCGCATCGAAGGTCAGACGCTTGCGGGCAAACAGCTCGCGGGCCCCGGTTTCGTCCTCGATCAGCATCAGCGATACCTTGGGCACCTGTTGCAGGTTGCGGGCGTGGCGAGCTATCTCGGAGATGAGCACATAGTATCCATCTTCCTGCAGCACGAAGGGGGCATAGCTGGCATTGGGGTTGCCTTCGCCATCTACAGTGGCGAGCTGCAGGGTACGGCAACCGTCGCGGAACTCGCGGATCTCCGGTTGCAGGCGGTTTTGCAGGCGCTCCTGACGTTCACTCATGCTTTCACTTCCTCTTGATACTGACGGCGCAGGGCCATGAAACGCTCCACCTGCTCAGGCAGCAGTTGACGCTGCTCGTCCCGGCCCAGGTAGATCTTGAAAATGCAGCGGCCACTGTGGCCGAAGAACTGGAAGGAGTGCCCCTCCTTGCCCATGAAGAGCTTGCTGACCAGGGCGATGCCCGCCACGTTGTCGAGCTTGAGGTGGCCGTGCAGTTCGCCGTCCCGCCCCATCAGGTTGTAGTAGCCGCGCGCGTTCTTGCCCTTGGGGAAGGGAGCCTTCACCTCGAAGATGGAGCCATCGGATTCGACGATGGTGGTCACCTGCCCCCAGCTGGACAGGTCCGCCAGCAGGGCTTCGGCCTCCCCGGCCGGCACTTGCGTCATCAAGGCGGCAGGCAGATGGCGTACCACCTCCCACTCGCTGACGGCCAGCTCGGTGGCGAGGGTGGACGGGTGGGCGCTCGGGTCTTGCTCCAGCAGCGCGTGAATGCGTTGTGCAATGCTCATCGGTTCTCCCTGGATGATCTGGCGATGGTGCTCGGTGTCGCGGCGGATACTGTAATAAAGCGCCCCAAGTAACGCAATTGATAATCGCTTTCATTCTCAGTGCATTTTGATGGACGACTTGATATTCTCGGCGGCAACCCTATTTCATTCACCCTTCGGAGGTTCGCATGGGCCGTCGTTTTGCCCTCGCATTCAGCCTGCTCGGCTGTGCCCTTTCCCTCTCTTCCCCATCCGTCATGGCGGTGGCGCGTATCGTCAGCATAGGCCCGGCCACCACGGAACTCATCCTGGCACTGGGAGGCGAGCAGAGCCTGGTCGCCACCGATGTCAGCAGTCCGGAGCCCAGAGGCGTGCCCAAGGTCGGCTATCACCGCGCCCTCGCCGCCGAAGGGATCCTGAGCCTCTCTCCGACCCTGGTGGTCGGCAGCGACGAGATGGGCCCGAACAGCACGCTTGATCAGTTGCGCCGTGCCAACGTCAAGGTCGAGGTCATGGCCACAGCCCCTACGCTGGCCAACCTCAACGAGCGTATCGATACCCTGGCCCATCTCCTGGGTGACCAGGCGGCAGGGAGCAAGCTCAAGGAGGAAATTGCCGCCCAGAGCGACACCCTGGCGGCGCAGGCGAAGCAGAACAAGCCCCTCAAGGTCGCCTTCCTGCTGCTGCACAAGGGTCAACCCACCAGCATCGCTGGCGGCAACACCACCGCCAGCGCCCTCGTCACCCTGGCGGGCGGCGTCAATCCGGTGGCTGGGCTCCACGACTACAAGCCCGTTTCCACCGAATCCCTCATCGAGCTGCAACCTGATCTGGTGCTGGTGAGCGGCCGCGACTGGCAGCAGTATCAGGATCCCGACGCCGTCCTGAGCCAGGTGCCGGCTCTGTCAGCCACCCCGGCAGGCAAGAACAAGGCTATCCACGCCATCGACGGACATGCCCTGCAAGGGGGCCTCAGCCTTCGTTCCCTGCAACAGGCGAACCAGATCGCCAAGTGGATCAAGCAGGGTTCCTGATGCGCCTGCCTCTGCCCTGGCTGCTCGCCCTGACCGGCTGCGCGCTGGCGTTGCTGCTGGTCGGGTCCCTCGCGACCGGCCCCATGTCCCTCTCCCTTGGCGAGAGCCTGCGCGCCCTGTTTGCCGGACCACAGAGCGGGATTGAGGCTCACAAATTATTGATCGTGCAGGAGATCCGTCTGCCACGAACCCTGCTCTGCATTGCCGTGGGGGGCATTCTCGGCCTCTGCGGCGCCGTCATGCAGGGACTGTTTCGCAACCCCCTGGCAGACCCCGGCATCATAGGGGTGTCGGGTGGGGCGGCACTCGGCGCGGCCCTGGCCATCGTGCTGCTCGCCCCATTGGGCTCGCACCTGCAGAGTCTGCTCGGCCTGGGGTTGCTGCCCCTGCTCGCCTTTCTCGGCGGAGCCCTCACCACCACCCTCGTCTATCTGCTGGGTACCCGGGAGGGGGGCACCTCGGTCACCGTGATGCTGCTGGCCGGGGTGGCCATCACGGCGCTCTCCGGCGCCGTCATCGGACTGCTCACCTACCTCGCCGACGATCAGATGCTGCGCAACCTGAGTCTGTGGCAGATGGGCTCCCTGGCGGCAGGCAAGCCGGTCGATGTGACGCTGGCGCTGCTGACCCTGGCCGCTTTGCTGCTGCTGTTCATGCGCGATGCCAATCCCCTCAACGCCCTGCTGCTGGGAGAGGGAGAGGCCCGGCATCTGGGGGTGAACGTGCAGACACTGAAGCGTCGCCTCATCCTGCTCACCGCTGCCGGTGTCGGCGTGGCGGTGGCCGTGGCGGGCATGATCGGCTTTGTCGGCCTGGTGGTTCCCCATCTGGTACGGCTGCTGGCCGGTCCCAACCATGTCCGCCTGTTGCCGCTGTCTGCCCTGTTGGGGGCTGGCCTGCTGCTGGGGGCCGACATGCTGGCACGCACCCTGCTCGCTCCGGCCGAGCTGCCCGTCGGCATCATCACCGCCCTGCTGGGGGCCCCCTTCTTCATCTGGCTCTTGGTCAAGAGCCGCCGAACCCTGTAACAGGAGATCGTCACCTTGCCCGGATCCCACTCCCCCCTGCTCAGTTGCCGGGGTCTTCGCCTCAGTCGTGGTAACCGGCTTATCCTGGGCAGCCTGGATCTCGACCTGCATGCCGGCAGCCTGACCGCCCTGCTCGGCCCCAACGGGGCGGGCAAAAGCTCACTGCTCAAGTGCCTGACCGGCGAGCTGGAACATGAAGGGGAGATCCACCTGTTCGGCCAGACCCGCAGGGGGTGGGCCGGCAACGCTCTGGCCCACCGGGTCGGTGTGCTGCCGCAAAGCTCCTCCTTGAGCTTCCCCTTCCTGTGCGAAGAGGTGGTGGCCATGGGCCGGCTGCCCCACAGCGAGCCTGCCAGCCGGCGCGACGAGATAGTCCGCGCCGCCATGACCCACGCCGGGGTCGACCATCTGGCGAACCGCCTCTATCCCGGTCTCTCCGGCGGGGAGCGTCAACGGGTGCAGTTCGCCCGGGTGCTGGCCCAGATCTGGCAGGCCCCGGAGGAACCGCAGCAAGCGCGGCTGCTGCTGCTGGACGAGCCCACCTCGGCGCTGGATCTCAAATACCAGCACCAGTTGCTCGCCATGGCCCGGGCGCTGGCCGGTCGCAACACCGCCGTGTTGGTGGTGTTGCACGACCTCAATCTGGCCGCCCGCTACGCCGATAGGCTGGTGATGCTGGAGCAGGGCAGGCTGATGGCTGACGGCAGCGCAGGCGAGGTGCTGACCCCGGCGCTCATCGCGCGACTCTACGACTACCCCGCACAGGTGATCCACCACCCCGAGAGCGGCGTCCCCATGGTGGTGTGACCCCCAGGGGCAGATAGCAACAGAGCGCCATCAGGCGCTCTGTCTTTTTGCGGTATCCAGCCCTGGGCTGACCAGCAGGGCAATCCCCACGGGCACATCAGGCTATCTGGTAGCGCCCCGGCTTGTGATTGAGTGTCAACACCAGATTACAGATGATGGCTGCCACCACGGAAAGCGCCAGCAGCCAGGGGGAGACCACGAAGAAAGAGGCGACCACGATGGCGCAATCCAGCCCCATTTGCAGCTTGCCTGCCCGCACACCCCATCTGTCCTGAATGAAGAGCGCCAGGATGTTGAAGCCCCCCAGGCTCGCCTTGTGGCGGAACATGATGAGCAGCCCCATGCCGATCAGGGTGCCGCCGATCAGCGCCGCATAGACGGGTTCGATCTTGCCGATTTGCAGCACGGCGTTGAGGTGATCCGTCATGAAGGAGACGGTGGCCACGGCGGCAAAGGTATTGAGGGTGAAACGCGGCCCCATTCTGAGCCAGGCCAGGGCATAGAAAGGCAGGTTCATGGCGAAGAACAGCAGGCCGAAGCTGATGCCGGTCACCTGTTGCAGCAGCAGCGCCAGGCCGGCGGTGCCACCGGTGAGCAGGCCGACCTGATGGAACAGGAAGATGCCGAGGGAAACGAAGCCTGCTGCGGTCAGCAAGGCGAGCACATCCTCATAGAGCGGGTGCGCAGAGCGTGAAGTGTTGTCCATAACCAGGTATCCAGTCGCGAAGCAAGAGAGTGTTGGCCGCCCGTCGGGCGGAGCGAGCCCCGTTAACCGGGGCTTCGTTATGCCGACAGTCTCCAATTTGAGTGAGATGGATCACAAGTCCCGCCCTTCACGCGCCAAAATGGTGCGCGTCATCCAGGCGTTACAATCCTTGCACCAAAATGTCCCACACTCACCGCCGGCCTGATGCTGAAAAACCTGAAACGGGCCGCTGCCCCCGCGCCCGAATCGTTCTAGAATGAGTCGCTTGTCACTGCCAGCGGAACAACAGCGGATGAGAGTCACCGTATTCGGAATAGGTTATGTCGGGTTGGTTCAGGCCGCCGTACTGGCGGAGATGGGTCACAAGGTGATCTGTGTGGATGTGGATGCCGACAAGGTCGCGGGCCTGAAAGAGGGGCGCATTCCCCTCTTCGAGCCCGGCCTCGCCCCTCTGGTGCTGCGCAATCATCAGGCCGGCCGCCTGATCTTCACCACAGACCCGGCACGGGCGGTGGAGTTTGCCGAGCTTATCTTCATCGCGGTCGGAACGCCGCCGGACGAGGACGGATCCGCCGACCTCCATCAGGTGATGACGGTGGCGGACACCATAGGCCGCCTGATGCAAGGGGGCAAGGTGGTGGTCAACAAGAGCACTGTCCCTGTCGGCACCGCCAGCCGGGTACGGCGACACATTGCGGAGCGCCTCGCCGACCGTGGTCTCGATCTTCCGCTCGACGTGGTTTCCAACCCCGAATTTCTGAAGGAGGGCGCCGCCGTCGCCGACTGCCTGCGGCCGGATCGCATCATCATCGGCACCGACTCCGATCACGCCTTCTCCCTGCTGGAGGAGCTCTACGCCCCCTTCAACCGCAAGCGAGACCGCATCCTGCGGATGGATGCACGCAGCGCCGAACTGAGCAAGTACGCCGCCAACGCCATGCTGGCGACCCGCATCTCCTTCATGAACGAGATGGCCACCCTGGCCGAAGCCCTGGGCGCCGACATCGAGGAGGTGCGCAAGGGCATTGGTGCCGATCCGCGCATCGGCCACCACTTCATCTACCCGGGCTGCGGTTATGGCGGATCCTGCTTCCCCAAGGATGTCAGGGCGCTGATCCACACCGCGAAGGAGGCGGGGTGCGAGACCCCCCTGCTGCGCTCGGTGGAGCAGGTCAACGAGGCGCAGAAGCACAGGCTCATGAACCGGCTGCACCACCATTTTGGCGCCAGTCTGTCGGGGCGCACCTTCGCGTTATGGGGACTCGCCTTCAAACCCAATACCGACGACATGCGCGAAGCCCCGAGCAGGGTGCTGATGGAGGCGATCTGGGCGGCAGGAGGCAAGGTGCAGGCGTTCGACCCCGAGGCCATGACCGAGGCCGCCCGCCTCTATGGCCAGCGGGCGGACTTGACCCTGTGCGACACCCAGGAAACCGCCCTCCAGGGGGCTGATGCCCTGCTCGTCTGCACAGAGTGGCAACAGTTCCGCGCACCGGATTTCGACCTGCTTCGCCAGACCCTGAAGCAGGCCATCATCTTCGACGGCCGCAACCTCTATGATCCGGCCCGTCTGCGCCAGCGCGGTTTCACCTACTATGCCATCGGCCGTGGCGACAGCCTGGCTCATCAGGAGGAGCGATGAAGTACCTCGTCACCGGCGCCGCCGGGTTTATCGGATTTCATGTGGCGCGCAGGCTCTGTGGCGACGGCCATCAGGTGGTGGGGATAGACAACCTCAACGACTACTACGCGGTGAGTCTCAAGGAGGCGCGCCTCGCCCTGCTCACGCCTCTGCCCGGCTTTCGCTTCGAACACCTCGATCTCGCGGACCGCGCGGCCATGGCCTCGCTCTTTGCCCACGAGCAGTTTGACCGGGTGATCCATCTGGGGGCCCAGGCCGGGGTGCGCTACTCCCTGGACAACCCCTTCGCCTACGCCGACAGCAACCTCACCGGCCACCTTACCGTGCTGGAGGGGTGTCGCCAGACCCGGGTGCAGCATCTGGTCTATGCCTCCTCCAGCTCGGTCTACGGGCTGAACGAACAGATGCCGTTCAAGCCGTCCGATGGGGCGGATCATCCCGTCTCCCTCTATGCGGCGAGCAAGAAGGCGGGGGAGCTGATGGCCCACTCCTACTCCCATCTCTACGGCCTGCCCACCACCGGGCTGCGCTTTTTCACCGTCTACGGCTCCTGGGGCCGACCCGACATGGCCCTGTTCAAGTTCGTGCACGCCATCCTGAACGGCGACCCCATCGACCTCTACAACCAGGGCCAGCTCAGCCGGGATTTCACCCATGTCGACGACATCGTCGAGGGGATAGTGCGCATCTCAGACAGCCCCCCCGCCGGCGATGCCCACTGGCAGGGGGCCCCGGACGCCAGCCCGGCCCCCTATCGCCTCTTCAACATCGGCAACGGCAGCCCGGTCAGGCTGCTGGACTTCGTGGATGCCATCGAGTCGGCCCTCGGCAAACGGACCATCCGCAACATGCTGCCCATGCAGCCCGGCGACGTGCTCGCCACCTGGGCCGACACCCGCTCGCTGTTCGACGCCACGGGCTATCGCCCCCGTATCGGGCTCAAGGAAGGGATAGACAGCTTTGTCCGCTGGTATCGGGACTACTACCGGGTCTGAGCCAAACGAGGTGGCAGGGTCCCCTGGCTCAGACCCTGCGCTCAGGATGAAGGGGTATAGCTGAAGGGCACCATGGTGGGGGAGAGCCCACGACAGGCAGGTTTGAGGGCCTGCGGGCCTGCCAGCAGCCAGTCGGTGCGGTGACGGTTGCCGAGGTTTTCCATCTTCGCGGGGTCAAAACACCTCACCATCAGGTCGGCGCTCCCCAGTACCCAGCGCCCGGGGGCAGCCCCTATCCAGGCGGCAGCTTCCCTGGCCTGCTCCCCGTCCCCCATCAGATAAGGGTAATGTTTCACTGGTTGCAGGCTAAACAGCAGATGCTGCTCCTTGAATCCCGCCAGCAGCAGTTCATCCCCCGCAGGCACCTTCTGCGCCGCTAATGCCATGACTGCCTGAGGGGTGCGCACCTCGTTGAGGCGCACGCTTATCCAGCAGGAGTAGATCAGCCACCCCACCGCCAGGGAGCAGAGAATGGCGGTCAGTGGCGCCCGGCGAAGCCAGGCATTGATCAGCAGCAAGGATCCCCCCAGCACCAGCAGGGGAAGCCAGGGATCCGGCCCCAGTTCCCCCAGACGGCTGGCCACTCTATCGCTAAATGCCAGCACCAGAGCCCCCACCAGCCCTGCCCCTCCCAGCAGCCAGCCGAGTCCGGCCAGTAGTCGCCCCGGCCAGACCCGGACCAGCAGGGTGCCGATGAAGGGTGCGGTCAGGAGCGCCAGGGCGGGCGTACCGGGCGTGATGTAGACGCCCCGCTTGCCCGGCGAGCAGGAGAAAAACAGCACCATCAGCACCAGATAACCTAGCAGCAGCAGGATACGCCTGTCCTGCGCCCGAATGGCGCGCCGCCAGGCCACCACCAGCCAGGGCAGCAGCAGGGAGAGCGGCAGCCAGAACGGCGGGATCACCGAGGTGAGGTAGTACCAGAAGGGTTTGACGTGGTGCCAGGCGCTGGTATAGCGAGTCACCGTCTGGCGCAGCAGTATGTTGTCTCTGTAGGCCAGCAGGAGGGGATCTCCGCTTCGGGTCACGGCCTCCAGCATGGGGACCAGCCAGAGGCCCATCGCCAGGGCCATGGCCAGCGGCCCGAGCAGGGCCTTCAGCCAGGCTGACAAAGGCGCGGCGCGGATTTGTGCCCTGTGGGTCCAGAGCGCGGGAAGCAGCACCAGCAGGGCCAGTACTCCCACCCCCTTGGTGATGACGCCAAGCCCCGCGGCAAACCAGCCGAGCCAGTACCAGCGCCACCCGCCACCGCAGAGGAGGAAGCGCAGAAAACCATAGAGACCGAGGGTGATGAAGAAGGTGACCAGGCCGTCGATCTGCGCCGTCTTGGCCTGCAGGGTGAACTGGACGGTAAAGAGCAGCAGCAAGCCCGCCAGAAATCCCGTCGCCGGATCCCACAGGCGGCGCCCCAGATCCCACACCAGCAAGATGGTCAGCAAGCCAGACAGCAGGGAGGGCAGCAGAAAGGCCACCTTGATAGAGCCAGTCAACACATAACCGATCGCGATCCCCCACATAAACAGCGGCGGCTTGTCCGGATAGAGCTCCCCGCCGCGCATGGGGAAGAGCCACTGGCCACTCTCCACCATCTCCCGGGCGATCAGGGCGAAACGCGGCTCGTCCGCCGGCCAGGGGTCCCGCAGACCCAGCCCGGCCCCCAGCACCACCAGCGCGATCAGCAGCAACCAGCCAAGGGACGTCTGATTGAGCAGGGTGCGATCACTCACCATGACGAGCATCCCCGGTCACTACCTTGTCCCGCCGCCAGCCCCGATGCTGGATATCGAGATAGAGGCTGTAGAGCGCGGTGAAGGTGGGGAAGAGGTTTTGCAGCACGCCGACAGAGTCCTGCTTGGGAGAGAAGGTGAAGTAGCTGAGCGTCATCAGGCTGCCGATCACGCTCATGTACCAGAACAGGCGCGGGATGACGGGTCGTCCCGCCCGCCTGGACGCCAGAAACTGCACCAGCCAGCGTCCGCCGAACATCAGCGCCCCTGTATAGCCGATCAGCTTCCAGCCGGTGACATGCACCCCGGTCCAGTCCAGCCAGTCGATGGGGGCAGACAGCCAGGCGTCCATCACTCCAGCATCTCCCGGATTTCAACCACCTTGGATCGGCGCTGCAACCACCAGACCCCGACCACATCCACCAGCCCGACCCAGAGCCGGTTCCAGACCCCGTATTTGGAGATGCCCGCCTGGCGCGGCCTGTGGTTGACCGGCCAGGGTGCCATGCGCCCCCCTTGTGCCTGGATCAGCGCGGGGATGTAGCGGTGCATATGATTGAAGGCGGGCAGTTTCAGATACCAGTCGCGACGCACCACCTTGAGCCCGCAGCCGGTATCCGGAATGCCGTCGCGCAGCAGCAGATCGCGAAAGCCGTTGGCCAGCTTTGAAGAGAGGCGCTTGACCCAGTCGTCACGGCGGTTGACCCGGTGGCCGATGAGGCCCACCTGGTATGGATCGCTCTGGTAGCGGCGCATCGCCTCCTCCAGCATGGCGGGGATGTCGGCGGGATCGTTCTGACCATCGCCGTCGAGTACCACCAGCCAGTCGCCACGCCCGTGGCGCACTCCGCTCAGCACCGCCATGCTCTGGCCCACGGCATGGACATGGCGTAGCACCTTCAGCCTGGGGAAACGCGTCTGCAAATCGCGCAGTACCACATGGCTGTCGTCCACACTGCCATCGTCCACATAGATCAGTTCGTACTCGAACCTGCCCCCAAGGGCGGCATCTATTTCGCCGACAAGCGGGGCCAGATTGTCCCGCTCATCCTTGGCGGGTACCACGACAGAGATATCGACCGATTCGACCATATGCATATCCTGCCCTCATCAGAGGCGCTATCGATTCACCCGGCAGACCCGACGACATTGCATCGTGGCCTGGCTGACATCATGCAAATACAAGGCGTTAGAAAACAACTCTGTCAGCATATTGAACTTCAATTAACAAATCTATCAAAGCAGTCACTGTTCCAGGTGCCTGCCGCTTCTCCCCTGCACCAAAAGTTCCATACCGTTTTCATCTCTGCCGCTCACCCACATAACCAGATGTTCCATCTGCTGGCTGGCGTCCCTCCCCGGATCGGGCCTATATGTTGCGGATACCAAAGACGAGGTTTCCATGAAAAAACGACTCTGGGGGTGGGGACTCCTGATACTGCTGGCAACCACTTCCCACGCAGATCCCTTTCGTCAGGCCCCCAAGGCCATGAGCGCACTGCGCCAGGGGGCCGCCATGGAACAGGGAAACCCGCGGCAGGCCATCGCCCACTACTGCACCGCCGCCAACCTTGGCAACCCGGAAGCCTATTACCGCATCGGCCGCCTGCTGGCCCGCGGCCCCCAGGGGATCCGCAATGCCCGCAGCGCCAACGCCTACCTGGCCATGGCCATGCGCCTTGGCAACCAGCAAGCCGCCCGTTACTACAACGAGCGGGTCGGCAATGCGCCCCTGGGTACCTGCGGCATCGGAGGCGGTGGCGGAGCCCCCTGGGTGCGCCCCAGTACCCCCTTCGATCAGGAGCGCTACCTGGCCAGACAGTCACAGGCCAAGCAAAAGCTGGCCGTCATGATCCGCCAGGCCGCCCAGCGTCACAAAGTGGACCCCCAGCTCGCCCTGGCCATCGCCATCGCCGAATCCAATCTGAACAGTACCGCTGTCTCCCCCAAGCAGGCGCAGGGCGTCATGCAGCTCATTCCCGAAACCCAGGCCCGCTTCGGCGTGACCCGGCCGTTCGATGCCCAGCAGAACATCCGTGGCGCCATGATCTACCTGAAGTGGCTGGAGAAGCAGTTCGGTCCGGACTGGGTTAGGATCAGCGCCGCCTACAACGCCGGGGAGCAAGCCGTGCTGCGCCACGGCGGTGTGCCGCCCTATCAGGAAACCCAGGAGTATGTGCAGCGGGTGCTCTACTACTCGGGGCAGGATCCTGACAAACCGGCCCGCCGCAGCTCACCGCGCTGAGCTTGCCCGGTTGCCCCTCTTCCCTCGCGCCTGTCGGCCGTCCCGGCCTGCGGCGCCCGGCTTTGCCGCCCCTCTCCCATTGGTTTACAATCGACGGGTTTTTTGGAACCGGGTTGACGGCCCGTCGACCCGGCCCCACCACGACATCAGTTTGTTAATGCCAAGACATTAAACTGCTGAAAGGAAGAGAATTAGCCAATGGCTCAATTTATTTACACCATGAACAGGGTTGGCAAGGTCGTGCCGCCCAAGCGTCATATTCTCAAGAACATCTCCCTCTCCTTCTTCCCGGGGGCCAAGATAGGCGTGCTGGGTCTGAACGGCGCCGGGAAATCGACCCTGCTGCGCATCATGGCGGGCATCGACACCGAGATCGAAGGGGAAGCCCGTCCGCAGCCCGGCATCAAGATCGGCTACCTGCCCCAGGAGCCGAAGCTGGATCCGGAGCAGACCGTACGCGAAGCGGTCGAAGAGGCGGTCGGCGACGTCAAACGCGCCATGGCGCGCCTCGACGAGGTCTATGCAGCCTACGCCGACCCGGATGCGGATTTTGACAAGCTGGCCCGCGAACAGGGCGAGCTGGAAGCCATCATCGCCGCCCAGGGCGGCCACAACATGGAAAACCAGCTGGAGCGCGCAGCCGACGCCCTGCGCCTGCCGGCCTGGGATGCCCAGATCAAGCACCTCTCCGGTGGTGAGCGCCGCCGCGTGGCCCTGTGCCGTCTGCTGCTGGAAAAGCCGGACATGCTGCTGCTGGACGAACCGACCAACCACCTGGATGCGGAATCCGTGGCCTGGCTGGAGCGCTTCCTGCACGACTACGAAGGCACCGTCGTGGCCATCACCCACGACCGCTACTTCCTCGACAACGTGGCGGGCTGGATCCTGGAGCTGGACCGCGGCGAAGGCATCCCCTGGGAGGGCAACTACTCCTCCTGGCTGGAGCAAAAAGATGCCCGTCTGGCCCAGGAAGCGAGTTCCGAAGCCGCCCGTCGCAAGTCCATCGAGAATGAACTGGAGTGGGTTCGTCAGAACCCGAAAGGCCGTCAGGCCAAATCCAAGGCCCGTATGGCTCGCTTCGAAGAGCTCAACACCAACGACTACCAGAAGCGCAACGAGACCAACGAGCTGTTCATTCCGCCCGGACCGCGCCTGGGCGACAAGGTGGTGGAGGTGGCCAACCTCTGCAAGTCCTATGGCGACCGCCAGCTGATCGACGATCTCTCCTTCTCCATTCCGAAGGGTGCCATCGTCGGCATCATCGGTCCGAACGGTGCCGGTAAATCGACCCTGTTCCGCATGATGTCGGGTCAGGAGCAACCGGATTCCGGTTCCATCACCCTGGGTGACACCGTGGTGCTGGCCTCCGTGGATCAGTTCCGCGACCAGATGAACGACAAGAAGACGGTGTTCGAGGAAGTCGCCGACGGCCAGGACATCCTGCGCATCGGCAACTACGAGTTCCCGAGCCGCGCCTACATCGGCCGCTTCAACTTCAAGGGTTCCGACCAGCAGAAGCGGGTCGGCGAGCTCTCCGGTGGTGAACGTGGCCGTCTGCACCTGGCCAAGCTGCTGCAGACCGGCGGCAACGTGCTGCTGCTGGATGAACCGACCAACGATCTGGACATCGAAACCCTGCGCGCCCTCGAGAACGCCCTGCTGGAGTTCCCGGGTTGCGCCATGGTCATCTCCCACGACCGCTGGTTCCTCGACCGCATCGCCACCCACATCCTGGACTACCAGGACGAGGGCAAGATCGAATTCTTTGAAGGCAACTTCACCGAATACGAAGAGTGGAAGAAGAAGACCTACGGTGCCGAGGCTATCCAGCCGCGCCGCGCCAAGTACAAGCGCATTGCCAAGTAAGGCGAGGCAACAGCCGCGCCGCCAGGCATGACATCACAAGGGGAGCCGGGGCTCCCCTTTTTTGCCTCTTCTGACTTACAATCTCCACCTCTACCCCAGCGATAGCGACCCATGACCCAAGCCTCCACCACCAGACTCACCATCCAGATCCGGCTCGAACCCGGCTGTCTGGGGCCGGATGGCAAGCAGCACATCGATACCTTCTGCGCGGCCGCCAACCGGATCCTCGCCGCCATCGAACCCCGACGGGTGCACTGGGTGCTGCTGCCCCGCCATGACAAGCAACTGGCCGAGCAGGCCTACTTCCTCGATGGCCGCCCCTTGAGTGAAACCCAGGCCACCCTGCTGCTGCAACGCATGGGGTTGACCCTCGATCCCTTGCTGGAGCAGAGCGATGCCGTGCTGAGCCAGCTTATCGAACGCTACCAGAAAAACCGTTGATCCCGATGTGGAAACGGGGCTCTATTGATCCCCTTTTTCCTGCCTCCGGGGGAAAACGTTTGAATTTTTACTCTATTCATTGATCCGCCTCGCACATCCGGGGTTTGTAAACCTGGCCGCCTGTGTGAAAATGTGCGCGCTGTCACGGTATCAGGACGAGTCTGGTCACTTCACCGCCAGAATCAGGGTCCGTCGCCCCGCATGGATGGGCCGGGCCCCCTGCTGCCTATTTCACGTCACCCATTGGAATCCAACATGAATCAACCACATCACGCTACCGGGCAGACCGCCAGCCCGGCTGCCGGGCAGGGATTGCTCGAGCGCCTGTTTGCCCTGCGCGGTCATGGCACCACGGCCCGCACCGAGGTGATCGCGGGCATCACCACCTTCCTGACCATGGTCTACATCGTCTTCGTCAACCCGCAGATCCTCTCTGCGGCAGGCATGGACACCCAGGCCGTGTTCGTTACCACCTGCCTCATCGCCGGTGTCGGCAGCATCCTGATGGGTCTGCTGGCGAACCTGCCCATCGCCCTGGCTCCCGCCATGGGCCTCAACGCCTTCTTCGCCTTCGTGGTGGTGGCTGGCATGGGCTACTCCTGGCAGGTCGGCATGGGCACCATCTTCTGGGGTGCGCTGGGCCTGCTGATCCTGACCCTGCTGCGGGTACGCTACTGGCTCATCGCCAACATTCCCCTGACCCTTCGGGTCGGCATCACCGCCGGCATCGGTCTGCTCATCGCCCTGCTCGGCCTGCACAATGCCGGCATCGTGGTCGCGAGCCCCGCCACCATGGTGACCGTGGGCAACCTCACCTCCCTGCCCTGCCTGCTGGGGCTGCTCGGCTTCTTCCTCATCTGCATCTTCTCCGCCCGCGGCGTCCACTCAGCCGTGCTCATCGCCATCGTGGTGACCACCACCCTGGGCTGGCTGTTCGGGGACGTCACCTTCAAGGGCTTCGTCTCCGTGCCGCCGAGCATTGCCCCGGTCTTCGGCCAGCTGGATCTGATGGGATCGCTGGACATCAGCCTCGCCGGGATCATCTTCTCCTTCATGCTGGTCAACCTGTTCGACTCTTCCGGCACCCTGATCGGCGTGACCAACCGCGCCAAGCTGGCGGATGACAAGGGGCACTTCCCGCGCATGAAGCAGGCCCTGGTAGTAGACAGCGTCAGCTCCGTCGGCGGCGCCTTCATGGGGACCTCGTCCGTGACGGCCTACATCGAGAGCAGCTCCGGCGTCGCCGTCGGCGGTCGCACCGGTCTGACCGCCATCGTGGTGGGCATCCTCTTCCTGCTGGCCATCTTCTTCTCTCCGGTCGCCGCCATGGTGCCGGCGTATGCCGCAGCGGGGGCCCTCATCTACGTGGGCGTGCTGATGTGCTCCGAGCTGACCCGGGTAAAGTGGGAAGACCTGACCGAAGCGGTGCCGGCCTTCATGACCGCGGTGATGATGCCGTTCAGCTTCTCCATCACCGAGGGGATCGCCGTCGGCTTCATCTCCTACTGCGTGATGAAGGCGGGCACCGGCCGCTGGCGCGAGATCAACCCCTGCGTGCTGGTGGTGGCCCTGCTCTTCGTCCTCAAGTTTGTCTGGGTCGATGCCCACTGATTTTTCTTCCATGAAAAGAAAAACCAGACTCTAAAAACAAAAATGCCCGTCATCGACGGGCATTTTTTTATGGCGGGATCAGGGCTCAGCGAATGCCGCGGGCCTCACGGATCCACTCCCAGGCCTGCTGGATCTCCTGGGTCTTCTCCTTGGCCATCTCCATCATCTCGGGGGGCAATCCCTTGGCGGCCAGCTTGTCAGGGTGATGCTTGCTCATCTCCTTGCGATAGGCACGCTTGATCTCCTGATCGCTGTCGCTCTCGTTCACCCCAAGCAACTGATAGGCATCCTTGAGGCGATCCTGGGAGGGGGGCTCCTGGCGGTATTGCTGCCCCTGGCCACTGCCCTGCTGTTGCTGGCGGTGGAAGAAGTTCATCTGGGCCTCGGCCATGGCCAGAATGCGGGCAAGCTCGATGCGACTGAACCCCAGCTCGTCGGCGATGGTTTGCAGGATGGCCCGCTCGTTCGCCTCCACCTGACCGTCGGCGAAGGCGGCCTGCAGTTGGACCTCGAGGAAGAAGCGCAGGATGTCGCGCTGCCCCAGGCTCGCCTGGCGAAACTCCGCCAGGGTCTCGCGCAGGGGGAAGTCACTCTCCTTGCCAAGGCGGAACGACTCCTGGGCCCGTACCCGCTGCTCTCCGGCCAGCCGCATCCTGTCCATCAGGTTGGACGCGACCCGTATTTCGTGCTCGGTGACCTGGCCGCTCGCCTTGGCGATGTGGCCCATAACGGCGAAGGTGGCATGGAAAAAGACGGCCTGTTGCTGCTGGCTGGGTGCCCGCTGGAAGGCCCCGCGGATCCCCATGCCCCGATCGAAGCGATGGCCGATCCACAGGCCCAGCAGGGCACCGAAGATGTTGCCGAGCAAAAAACCGAAGAAGGTGCCAAGCACCTTGCCCCAAATACGCATGGTTCAAGACCTCGTGAAGTTAATGGGTGCCGGCGAGCAGTTGCTCGTCCAGCTCGCGCAGCCGATCCACTGTGCCGATGTCGCGCCACTCGCCTGCCAGCAGGCTGCCACCCACCCGTCCCTGCACCATCCAGTCGCGCAGCAGGGGGGCCAGCTTGCGCGCCCCGCAGGGCAAGCCGGCAAAGGCGGCGGGCTGATAGAGGCCGACGCCGCTGAAGGTGAGGGCCGGGGTGTCCAGCACCCGACCCGCTTGCAGGGAGAAGTCCCCTTGCGGATGCTGGGGAGGGTTGGGCACCAGCCAGAGGTGGGCGAGATCCTCCCCAAGCGGCTGGTTCACCAGAGCGCGATAATCCAGGTCGAGCCAGGTATCGCCGTTGATCACCAGAAAGGGTTCGCGGCCCAGCAGGGGCAGCGCCTGCACGATGCCGCCGGCGGTCTCGAGCGCGCTCTCTTCGGCCGACCAGTGGATGGAGACCCCGAGTGCACTGCCATCGCCGAGGGCCGCCACCAGCTTGTGTCCGAGCCAGGCGTGGTTGATGACAAGTGTGGTCACGCCGGCTGCCTTGAGTTTTTCGATATGGTGCACGATGAGCGGCTTGCCCCCCGCCGCCAGCAGCGGCTTGGGCAGCAGATCGGTGAGCGGACGCATCCGCTCGCCGCGCCCGGCGGCCAGGATCATCGCCTTCATGGTGTCACCCCGGTGCGCGCCAATCCGGGCAGCACCACCTGCTCCAGCCACTGGCCGAAGCGGGCCAGCACCGGATAGGCGGCGCCATGGCTGCGACAGACATCAACGACGTAGCCCAGGGTACGGGGAATGTCCTTGAGGTAGCCGGCCTTGCCATCGCGGTGATAGAGGCGGGTGAAGATCCCCGCCGCCTTGAGGTGTCGCTGCATGCCGGTGAGATCGGCTGCGCGACGAAACGCGGCATAGTCCAGATTGCCGAGCAGGCCGGCCTCTTGCAGGGTGCCGAAGCCAAGTCGCATGCCCTGCTCGATCACCGCGTCCGGCCAGCGCACGTAGCAATCTTTGAGCAGGGAGACCAGGTCATAGCTCAGCGGCCCGATGACCATGTCCTGGAAGTCGATAAGGGCGAGGTCGCTCTCCTTCGGGTTCATCCCGCCGCACACCATCAGGTTGCGGCTGTGGAAGTCCCGGTGCATTACTCCTTGTGGCTGGGCCAGGTTGCTCGCCGTGAGGCAGGCGAAGGTCTCCGCCAGCAACTGCTGCTCTTCATCGCTCAGGGGCAGTTGCAGGTGATGCCCCAGCAACCACTCGGGGAAGATGGCATTTTCACGGGCCATGAAGGCCTCATCGAAGGGCTCGAGCTCGAGCGCCACGGCGCCGAGCCCTGGCAGCAGGGCGATGGCCTTGCCATACCAGGCCAGTACGCTCTCTTCGTTCAGGCAGCCGATAAGCTGGGTATCCCCCAGATCCGTCACCGCCAGCAATCCCTGCTCGTAGTCGACCCCCTTTACCTCGGGGGCCAGCAGCCCCGCATCGTGCAGGGCGGCCGCATTGCGAACGAATTCATGATTTTTTTCGGTTTTCGGATTAGCATCCACCCACACCAGACCGCCGCCCCGGAAGTAGCGGCGGAAACTGGCGTCACCGGAAATAAGCGTCAACGAGAGGTTGGCGTCACCGGAAATCCGGCGAGCCCATTGCAAAAGCAGGGAAGCGCGATCGTGCATGAGTCGGGAACCAAATTGGAAAGCAGCACTTGGCTGTTAGCCCTGGCCGCAATAATGCTTTATCATTGCCGGCTAACATAAAGCAATGACATGCAATGTCAACTCGATGGATCCTGACATAAAATGCATGCCCTGAATCCACCGTTTTTACTACGGATTGCGCGAGCCTTTCACATGACAAAATGGACACTGGGATACTCCTGTCCCATCGCCCTGACCATCAGCCTTGTTCCTGCCCTGAGCCCGCTCATGGCCCAGGCAGCGCCACTCAATGAGCCACCCGCTACCGGGATCCTCGACAGCCTCTGCTATGATTATGTTCCCAAGATAGAGAAGCCCAGTGCGGACCAGGACGCCAATGCCCAGCCCGTCGAGGTGGATGCCGATCGCCTGGAGGCCAAGCAGGGCGGTACCGCCGTCTACGAGGGTGACGTCAAGGTGCGCCAGGGCGTGCGCAAGTTCGACTCCGACTATGCCCAGCTCGACCAGAAGAGCCGGGATGTCATCGCCATCGGCAACATCTATTACAACGATGGCCAGATCACGGTCACCAGTGACAAGACCCTGAAATCCAACCTGGACACCAAGAACTCCGAGCTGGAAGAGGGCAAGTATCAGGTCCATGGCTCACCGGTGCGCGGCTTCGCCGAAAAGGTGAGCATGACCAACAACAACCAGAACATCACTCTGGAAGGGGCCCAGTACACCACCTGCCCACCGGGCCAGGAGGCCTGGACCCTGAAGGCCGGCAGCATCGACATCGATCAGTCCGAGGTATTTGGGGAGGCCTGGAACGCCAGCCTCTGGCTCTATGACTATCCGGTCTTCTACTTCCCCTATATCAACTTCCCCATCAAGGATGAGCGCAAGACCGGTCTGCTCTACCCGGGCTATACCCAAAGCTCCAAGAACGGTATGGACATCACCCAGCCGTTCTACTGGAACATAGCCCCCAACTACGATGCCACCATCACCTCCCGCTTCATGGACAGACGGGGCCTGATGGAACAGGTCGAGTTCCGCTACATGCCGGACCCGGCCCACGTGGGGAGCCTCTACTTCGAGAACCTGGCGGACGACAAGCAGTACGACGAGACGGCCAGCCTCAATCAGCATCTCTCTGATGGTCACCGTTACCTGCTCAGTGCCCGCCACACCTCCATGTTCATGGACAACGCCATGCGGGTGTCGGTGGACTACACCAAGGTACGGGACCAGGACTACAACTACTTCAACGACTTCACCCCCAAGGTGGGGACCCAGGTCGACAACCAGTTGCAGCAATCCCTGAAGGCGGGTTACTACCAGCAGAACTGGAACCTCGATGCCGAGGTACGGACCTACCAGATCCTGCTGGCCAGCGCCCAGCAGCCCCACGAGCTGATGCCGCGCATCAACCACAACTACTACCAGCAGGGCAGCTGGTACGATCTGGCCTGGAATACCGAGCTGACTAACTTCGGCTACAACAACGATCAGGCCATCGAGCAGAACAAGGGTGAAGCCTACACCGGCACCCGGGTCTACACGGCCCCCACCCTGACCATCCCCCTCGTTGACGAGGCGGGTTACTTCCTCGACAGCCAGTACAAGCTGATGTACACCCGTTACGACCAGACGGTGCCTGACCAGATGAGCAGCACCTTCACCAATCGTTTCACCCCGAGAGAGGGCGGCGACGTCACCCTGGAAGAGGGGACCATCACCCGGGTACTGCCCTCGTTCCGTCTCAAGGGCGGCATGACCTTCGAGCGGGATCAGCAGTGGTTTGGCGAGGGAGCCAACCAGACCCTGGAGCCTGAATTCCAGTACCTCTATGTGCCCTACAAGGATCAGGACAACATCGGTGTCTATGACTCCACCACCATGCGCCAGGACTACTACAGCCTCTTCAGCGATCGCCGCTTCGCCGGTCTGGACCGCATCAGCGACTCCAACCGGCTCTCCTTGGGGGTCACCACCCGCATTTATGATCCGGCCGGGGATGAACGAATCCGGTTGGCCGTTGCCCAAGCCTTCGACTTCGTTGCGCCCAGGGTCAAGCTTTACAGCAGCGATGAGCTGAGCACCAATACCCGCTCCCCGCTGTCGTTCGAGGGTGACGCCAAGATCAACGAGCAGTGGTATGCCCATGCGGGGGCACAATATGATATGGAACAGCGCCAGATAAGCTCTGCCAACAGCGCCCTGGAGTACCGTCACGAGAAGTTGATCAGCCAGTTGAACCACCGCTTCGTGCGGGATGCCAACTACGACCTCGACCACAAGGGGCAGGTGACGGATCTCAACCAGATCGGCCTGCTGCTGACCACCCCGCTGGACGATCGCTGGCACCTTTATGGCGGCTACTATCAGGAGCTCAATCAGAACGTCAAAGTGGACCGCAAGGTGGGTCTGAAATACGACTCCTGCTGCTGGAGCATCAACTTCAACCTGGAATGGGTCAACACGCCAGACAACGTGAACCTGACCCCGACGTCCGAGCGCAGCCTCGGCATTCAATTTGAAATGAAAGGATTGGGTAGCGTGGGTACCGGCTCCAAGGGCACTTCCCTGGACACCGAAGCACTGCCTTACATTCGTCCGTTTAACCTGCGAGACCAGTAACCGGTCTGGCAAACGCCTTGAGAGATGGATATGAAGAAGACGTTGATTTCCCTGCTGACCGCAGGCCTGTTCGGAGTCATGAGCCAGGGTGCCCTTGCCGCCCCCGAGCTGATGGACAAGGTGCTGGCCGTGGTCAACAAGGATGTGGTGCTGGCCAGTCAGCAGGAGGCTCTGGTGCAAAAGGTCAAGGCCTCTGCCCAGGAGAGCGGCCAGTCCCTGCCCGATGACGTCACCCTGCGCAAGCAGGCGCTGGATCGCCTGATCCAGGAGAGCCTGCAACTGCAACTGGCGGAGCGCCAGGGGCTCAAGATCAGTGACACCCAGCTGGAACAGGCCATTCAGAGCATCGCCGCCGACAACAAGATGAATCTGGAGCAACTGCGCGCCCAGCTGGAGCGGGAAGGCCTGACCTACGCCCAGTACCGTGAGGAGGTGCGCCGCGAGATCCTGATGAACGAGGTACGCCGCAGCCAGGTCCGCCGTCGCATCAACATCTCCGATCAGGAGGTCAAGCAGGTGGTCGAGGCCCTGAGCAAACAGGGCCAGCAACAGACGTCATATCATATCGGCCATATCCAGGTCGCGCTGCCGGACAACCCGAATGCCGAGCAGCTCAACGCTGCCAAGGCCAAGATCGAGCGCATTCTGGCGTCCCTGAAAGAGGGGGCCGACTTCCGCAAGCTGGCCATTGCCGAGAGTAACGGTCCCAAGGCGCTGGAAGGGGGTGACTGGGGCTGGTTGAGCCCGCAGGAGATGCCCACCCTGATGGCGGAAGCCGTGCAAGGGGCCGGCAAGGGTGACATCGTCGGCCCGCTGCGCTCCGGCGCCGGTCTGCACATCATCAAGATTTTCGACACCAAGGGTCAGCAACAGGTCATGCAGACCGAGGTCAAGGCGCGCCACATCCTGATCAAGCCCTCCATCATCCTGAGCGAGGCGAAGGCCAAGGGCACCCTGGACGGCATCCTGCACGACATCAAGAGCGGCAAGGCCAGCTTTGCCAGCATGGCAGAGAAATACTCCGAAGATCCGGGCTCTGCGGTGCAGGGTGGTGAGCTGGGCTGGTCTGATCCCAACGTCTATGTGCCGGAATTCCGCGACATGCTGGGGCGCCTGCAACCGGGCCAGATCAGCGAACCCTTCCGCACCAGCCACGGCTGGCACATCGTGCAGCTCGAGGAGCGCCGCAGCCAGGACGCCACCGGCAAGGCCCAGGAGCAACGCGCCTACCAGCTCATCTTCAACCGCCGCTTCGCCGAAGAGTCCCAGGCCTGGCTGGATGAGCTGCGCGACGAAGCCTACATCCAGATCGAACCCAATTGATGGGCGACAAGCAGATGAACAAGGCGCATCCAGGGCACGCCGAGGCACAGCTGAGCTGCCACCGGCTTGCCATCACCCCGGGTGAACCGGCTGGCATAGGCCCGGATCTGGTCCTGCAGATTGCCCAGCGGGCCTGGCCCCATCAGCTGGTTGTGATCGCCGATCCCGCCCTGTTGCGCGAACGGGCCGCCCTGCTGGGGCTGTCCGTCGAGCTTGAACCCTATGACGAAAGCGCCCCCACCCGTCCGCAGCGGGCGGGGACTCTGACCGTCTGCCCCGTGCCGCTCGGCGCCCCCGTGGTGCCAGGCAAGCTGGATGAGGGCAACGGCGCCTATGTGCTGGCTACCTTGCAGCGCGCCTGCGACGGCAACCTGAGCGGCGAATTTGCCGCCGTGGTGACCGGGCCGGTGCACAAGGGGATCATCAACCAGGCGGGCGTCTCGTTCAGCGGTCACACCGAGTTCTTCGCCCAGCAGTCCGACACCGCCGATGTGGTGATGCTGCTGGCCACCGAAGGGCTGAGAGTGGCCCTCGCGACCACCCATATTCCCCTTGCCTATGTGGCCAAGGCCATCACCGAGGATCGCCTTGGCAAGGTGATCCGCATCCTGGATGCGGATCTCAAGCGCAAATTCGGCATCGAACAGCCCCGGATCTATGTCTGCGGCCTCAATCCCCATGCCGGGGAAGGGGGTCATCTGGGCCGTGAAGAGATCGATGTCATCGAACCCGCCCTGGTCGCCCTGCGCCAGGAAGGGATCGATCTGGTCGGCCCGCTGCCGGCCGATACCCTGTTCCAGGACAAATACCTCAAGGATGCGGATGCGGTACTCGCCATGTACCACGATCAGGGGCTGCCCGTGCTCAAGTACAAGGGCTTTGGCAACTCGGTCAACATCACCCTCGGACTTCCCTTCATCCGTACCTCGGTGGACCACGGCACCGCGCTGGATCTGGCAGGCAAGAACCTGGCAGACCCCGGCAGCCTCACCACCGCGATCAACCACGCCATCCAGATGGTAGAGAAAAAAAGATATGAGCAGTAAGGTGCACATGGGCCACACGGCCCGTAAGCGTTTCGGTCAGAACTTCTTGCACGACCGGTATGTGATCGACCAGATAGTGGCCGCCATCAACCCGCAACCGGGTCAGAATCTGGTGGAGATAGGCCCGGGTCTGGCCGCGCTCACCGAGCCGGTCGCCGCCCAGATGGACAAGATGACCGTGGTCGAGCTGGACCGGGATCTTGCCGCACGTCTGCGCGAACACCTCACCCTGAAAGAGAAGCTGACTGTCATCGAAGCCGATGCCATGCGCTTTGACTTCAGCACCCTGATGGGGGAAGGCAAGGGGCCGCTGCGCATCTTCGGCAACCTGCCCTACAACATCTCCACCCCCCTCATCTTCCACCTGTGCGAATTTGCCGACCGGGTGGAGGACATGCACTTCATGCTGCAAAAGGAAGTGGTACTGCGTCTGGCCGCCGGCCCGGGCAGCAAGGCCTATGGCCGTCTGAGCGTGATGACCCAGTACTACTGTCAGGTAGTGCCGGTGCTGGAAGTGGGCCCGGGCGCCTTCAAGCCGGCGCCGAAGGTGGATTCCGCCGTGGTGCGTCTGATCCCGCACAAGAACCCGACTATCGTCGCGAAAGACATTCGTTGCCTGAACCGGGTCTGCACCGAAGGCTTCGGCCAGCGTCGCAAGACCATTCGCAACAGCTTCTCCAACTTCATCACCGACGCCCAGCTGACCGAGCTTGGCATCGATGGCAACCTGCGCCCGGAGAATCTCTCCCTCGAGCAGTTCGTCACGATCGCCAACTGGCTGGCCGACCAGCAACAGGCCTGATCCCATGACCCAAGCCCGGATAGTGGTCCGCCCCCACCCCAGCTATGTGGCGGGAACCGCAGATCCCTACCATTTTCTCTATCGCATCGAGATTGAGAACCTGGGTCCGGGCACGGTGCAACTGCTGCATCGACGCTGGCTCATTACGGATGCCAATGGCAAGATGCTGGAAGTGGAAGGTCCCGGCGTGGTCGGTGAACAACCCCTGATCGCCCCCGGCGAGACCTTTTCCTACCAGAGTGGCGTTCCCCTCGCCACACCGCTTGGCGTGATGGAAGGCAGCTACATCCTGCAGGATGAATCGGGGCAACAATTCGAAGCCCCCATCGCCCCCTTCACGCTGGCCGTCCCCAACATAATCAACTGAGGTTTCATGGCGAACTGTTTCGTCGGTGATATCCAGGGCTGCTACGACGATTTGCGCCGTCTGCTGGATCTTGCCGAGTTCGACTTCGATAACGACACGCTCTGGCTGTGCGGCGATCTGGTCGCCCGGGGGCCGGACTCCCTCAACACCCTGCGTTTCGTCAAATCACTGGGGCAGCAGGCCGTCACCGTGCTCGGCAACCACGACCTGCACCTGTTGGCGGTGGCCCACGGGGTCGCCCCGCTCAAGAAGAAAGACAAGTTGCAGGCGCTGATGGAGGCGCCGGATCGGGACGAGCTGCTGGAGTGGCTGCGTCACCGTCCCCTGCTGGCAGAACACCCCGACCTGCCCATCATGATGGTGCATGCGGGCCTCTCCCCCGCCTGGGACGCCCACACCGCCCGCAGTTGTGCCCGGGAGGTGGAGAGTCTGCTGCGCGGGGATCAGTACAGCTGGCTGCTGCACAACATGTATGGCGATCAGCCCGACAGCTGGAACGACAACCTGCTGGGCATAGAGCGTTACCGCTACATCATCAACAGCTTCACCCGGATGCGCTTTTGCTATTTCGACGGGCGCCTCGACTTCAAATGCAAGAAGGGCCCCACCGAATCGACCCCGGGCCTGCGCCCCTGGTTCGAGCAGCGCGAGCACCATGTGGATGACCCCATCCTGGTCTTCGGCCACTGGGCGGCCCTGATGGGCAACACCGGCAAATCCGATATCAAGGGACTCGACACCGGGTGCGTCTGGGGCAACAGCCTCACCCTGTGGCGCTACGAGGACGACGCCCTGATCGCCACCCCCTGCCCGGCCTATGCCAAGTAGATCGGTTCTCTGCGGAACAAGGGAATGATCCGCCGTTGAGAGGAGCGCAATGCCCTCTCCTGCGAAATGGGGCTGAAAACAGAACGGGCCCGGCAATGCCGGGCCCGTTTTTTCATGATCAGCGGATCAGAGCCTGCGCCCCAGCCGTTTCTCGACCTGGCGCCGCTCCCATTCCGGGCCAAACAGCTTGAAGGGCTGGAACAGGTTGATGGCGTGAGAAGCCAGCCCCAACCCCCATCCCAGCATGGGCCACCAGGCCCAGATATAGTCCGGGTTGCTCAGGTAGTTGATGACAAACAGCCCCCCTATCACCAGCACATAGCTCATGAGGTGGCCGTAGAAGCCCCTGAGCCCCTCCACGAACTTCATCGCCTCCCGCTCATCCCGCGCCACCTGCACGCGTCCCCGATCTTCGCCCTCATTCCCTTTCATCTCGCTCTCCTGCAGTTGGGTCACATCGAGCTCGAAGACGGCGGCCAGGGCCTTGAGGGATTCCAGTCCGGGTTGCTGGCCCTGCTCTATTCGCTGAATGGTGCGAACGCTCAGGCCAGTGAGGGTCGCCAGCTGTTCCTGGGACCATCCCCGTTGCAATCTCAACTTCCTGACGATCATCTTGCGCTCCTTGTGGTGATTGACAGGGCCAGCATAGGGAAAGGGGATGATAGGCGACACGACAGATGGCCGACACTCCCCTGACTTCCTTTAAAAATCATAAAGTTACTACCACGCAATCGTGGCTTTTGCGCCCCGAGCAGCCAGGCTTGGCGTGCCGCTGGCGGCCAGGCGTCGCGGGGGTTACAACCCCTGCATCAGCTCGGCACCAATCTCGAAGGAGCGCAGGCGCGCCTGATGATCGACGATGGGACCGTTGAACATCAGCTCGTCCGCTCCGGTCTCTGCCAGCAGAGCCTTGAGGCCGTGGCGTACCCGATCCGGCTCCCCCACCAGGGAGCGAGCCAGAGTCTGCTCCATCGCCATCAATTCGCGGGGAGACCACTCATCCCCCAGCGTCTGCACCGGCAGTGGCAGCTTGCCGGCATCCCCCCGGTAGAGACGCAGGAACTGCTGCTGCAGGGTGGTGAACAGGAAGCGGGCCTCACGATCGGTGTCGGCGGCGATCAGATTGACGCACACCACCGCATGGGGTTTGGGCCAGCGGGCAGAGGGACGGTATTGGGTACGGTAGATCTCCAGCGCCTGCAGCAACATGGCGGGAGCGAAGTGGGAGGCAAAGCCGAACGGTAGCCCCATGGCCGCAGCCAGTTGGGCACTGTAGAGGCTGGAGCCCAGCAGCCAGATGGGCACATGGAGTCCCTGACCCGGCACCGCCTGCACGGCACCGACCTCGTCGCCAAAATAACTCATCAGTTCGCGTACATCCGCCGGGAAGTCATCCACCTCGCCGCTGCGCTGGCGGCGCAGCGCCTGCATGGTGCGCTGATCGCTGCCAGGGGCGCGGCCCAGGCCGAGATCGATGCGATCCGGATAGAGGGAACTCAGCGTGCCGAACTGCTCCGCAATGACCAGGGGGGAGTGGTTCGGCAACATGATGCCGCCAGCCCCGAGCCGCAACGTCGTGGTCCCCCCGGCCAGGTGGCCAATCAGCACCGCTGTGGCGGCGCTGGCAATGCCCGGCATGTTGTGGTGCTCCGCCAGCCAGTAGCGGTGGTAGCCCCAGCGCTCCGCATGGCGAGCCAGATCCAGCGAGTGGCGAAACGACTCGGCCGGTAGACCACCTTCGGGAACGGGCACCAGATCCAGCACGGAATAGGGGACGACAGACATGGGACACTCCATTGGTTCACAGGGCGTTTATCAGGGGAGCAATGTAGCACGAGATATCTGAACGAATCATCTCACCACAGGGCAAGGGGGCAGCCCGGAGGCCGACTGTTGATTTCGGGCCGAAGAGCGCAAGATCGAGTCCTAGGCTTTTTGTCATCCAGCAAGCACACTGTTAGGTGACCAATACGGCGATCGCCAGGGGACAAGGATCCGTCCATGACAAACGCAAGTCTCAGTCGCAGACCCTTTTACGTATACATTGCCACCCTTTTCATCCTGCTCTTCTCCTTGCTGGGGGGCGCCCTCATCGTGCTGCAGTTCCAGCAGGGCATGCAGCAGGGGCTGGAGCACGAACGTCAGAGCTTCCAGCAATACCGGGAGCAGCTTGCCCTCGCCATCAAGCTGAACCAGCGACCGGCCCGCATGTCCCTGAATCTGCTGCGCAGCGGCCAGCTGTCCGCCATGACAGGGCTGGAGACGCGGCTAGCCTTCCTGCCCCATCTGGCAGAAGTACTGGCCAACAGCACCAGTTACGGCGCCATCTATGCCGGTTACGAGGACGGCGATTTCTTTCTGGTACGCAAGCTGACCGAACGGGCGAGAGGGGCGTTGGAGGCGCCTCCGCCCGAGAGCCGCCTGCTGGTCCAGAGCCTGCATCAGGGACAGGGAGAGTTCCTCTATTTCGACCAGCGGCTGCGGCTGCTGGAGCGGCGCCCCATGCCGGATTACCGTTTCGATCCGCGAGATCGGGGCTGGTACAAGGAGGCGCGCTGGAACACCGGCATCATAGTGACCCACCCCTACCTCTTCTTCACTACCCGGGAGCCAGGCATGACACTGGCGGTGGAGAGCGACGATCGCCGGGCGGTGATCGGACTCGATGCGGGCATGGAGGGGCTCTCTTCCCTCATCGGCGAGTTGCCCCTGCCCGGTCACAGCCAGTTGGTGCTGTTTGACGAGGTCGGGACCCTGCTGGCCACGGATCCCGAGCGCCTTCCAAGCTTCGAGCAACTGAGCCGCCTGCCCATGCTGTCGGCCCTCAATCACCCCATTCTCACCAGGCTGCAACAGGAGATGGCCGCGCGGCCAGCCCTGCTGCATCACCCCGCCGAGCTGACCCTGGCAACGGTTCAGGGTCAGGAGTGGCTGGTCAACCTCTCCTCCCTCGGGGAAGAGTCTCCGTTTTATCTCGCCCTCCTGGTGCCCACCGAGGTGCTCACCGCCCCGGCGCGCCAGGATGCACTGCACAATCTCGCCTGGGCCCTTGCCGGTCTGCTGCTCCTGCTGCCCGTCATCTGGCTGGCAGCCCGGCGCACTGCCGCCCCTTTGCTGGTATTGACCGGGGAGGCTGAGCGGATCCAGCACTTCGACTTTGGCGAAAGCCCGGGGCCGGATTCGGCGATCCGCGAAATTGACGACCTCGCCCGCGCCATGTCCAGCATGCGCCTGACCCTCGGCAATTTCATGAACATGGGCCGGGCGCTGGCGGCAGAGCATCGCTTCGATTCATTGCTCAGCCGCATCCTGCACGAGACGGTGGCGGCTGCCCAGGCCGAGGGCGGCTGCCTCTTCCTGGCCCAGGAGAGCGAGATGCAGGCCGTTCACGCCATCTGGCAGGGGCAGCCGCTGGCGTGCGAACAGGTACAGTGGCAGGCGGCGCTGCTCGGCGGTCTCTACCACACGGAGCGCCTCTGCCTGCCCCTCGACGAGGCACAGTGGGCCCGCTACCTCACCGACTGGGGCCCCTTCCCTGGTGCCTGCCAACTGCTGGTCGAGCCCCTTCACAACCACCGTCAGGAGCTGATCGGCTGCCTGCTGCTGATCCTGCCAGACTGCTCGGCCCGCGAACTGGCCTCGCGCATCAGCCTCATCGAGGCGCTGGCGGGCACTTCCTCCTCCGCCATCGAAAACCAGCGCCTGCTGGAGGAGCAGAAGCAACTGCTGGAAGCCTTCATCGAGCTCATCGCCGGTGCCATCGATGCCAAGAGCCCCTACACCGGCGGCCACTGCCAGCGGGTGCCGGAACTGGCCAGGATGCTGACCCAGGCTGCCTGCTCACAGCAGACGGGGCCCTTTGCCGATTTCCGGCTCAACGAAGAGGAGTGGGAGGCCATCCATATCGCGAGCTGGCTGCACGACTGCGGCAAGGTCACCACCCCGGAGTTCGTGGTGGACAAGGCGACCAAACTCGAGACCATTTACGACAGGATCCACGAGATCCGCACCCGCTTCGAGGTGCTCAAGCGGGATGCTCACATCGAGGCGCTCTGCGCCCTGCTGCCTCCATCCGGGCAGCAGGCCGCCCTCAAGGCTGTAACCCCCCTCTGGCACACCCTGGATCAGGAGTTCGCCTTCGTGGCCGAGTGCAATCTGGGGGGCGAGTGGATGGCGCCGGAGAAGCTCGCCAGGCTGGATACCATTGCCAGCCGCACCTGGTTGCGCACTCTGGACGATCGGCTCGGCATCAGTCAGGAGGAGCGCAAGCGCCACCAGGAGGCCCCCTCTCCCCTCCCCTGCCGAGAGTCGCTGCTCGCCGACAAGGCGGTCCATCTCATCCCTCGCCCCGAGCACGACAATCTCGCCCGACACAACCCATGGGGCTTCAAGGTGCGGGTGCCCACCCACCTCTACAACAGGGGGGAGCGCTACAACCTCGCCATCGGCCGCGGCACCCTCACCGAAGAGGAGCGCTACAAGATCAACGATCACATCATCCAGACCATACGCATGCTGGAGAAGCTTCCTTTCCCCCGCCATTTGCGCAAGGTACCGGAGATTGCGGGGGGCCATCACGAACGGATGGACGGCACGGGCTATCCGCGCCAGTTGCAAGGGGGACAGATGAGCATTCCAGCCCGCATCATGGCCATTGCAGACATCTTCGAGGCGCTGACGGCGAGCGATCGCCCCTACAAGTCAGGCAAGACGGTCTCCCAGTCCCTGGCCATCATGGTGAAGATGGTGCAGGAACAGCACATAGACCCGGCCCTGTTTGCCCTCTTCATCGAGAGCGGCATCTGGCGGGACTACGCCAGACGCTTCCTCGCCCCCGAGCAGCTGGACGAGGTAGAATGCCAGGCCCTGCTGGCAGGATCACACTGACCTTCCGCTGGCACTCGCCCATAAAAAAAACGGTCAACCCGGGTTGACCGTTTTTCGTTCCACTGCGCCCCTTAGAACAGCAGGTGCGCCACACCGGCAATCACCGGCAGGGTGACCAGGGTGCGCAGCAGGAAGATGACGAACAGCTCCCACAACTTGACCGGGATCTTGCTGCCCAGCAACAGAGCGCCCACTTCCGACATGTAGATGAGCTGGGTGACCGACATGGCGGCGATCACGAAGCGGGTGATGTCGCTCTCGATGGTGGAGGCCAGCACCGCCGGGATGAACATGTCGGCGAAGCCCACCATGATGGTCTTGGAAGCGGCTTCCGCCTCCGGCAGTTGCAGCAGCTCGAGCAAAGGCACGAAGGGCGCCCCCAGCCAGTTGAACACTGGGGTGTGCTCCGCCAGCATCAGGGCACAGGTCCCGACGGCCATCACCACCGGCAGCACGCCAAATACCATGTCCAGGGCGTTTTTCACCCCTTCACGCGCCACGGCGCCGAGATCCGTCATGCTGTCGGCCTTGGTCAGGGCACGATGGTAGCCGTAGCTCAGCACGCTGTGCTGATGGGGGATTGCCTCCTGCTTGCGGCACAGGGGAGTACCGTCGCTGTAGACATCCTTCTTCCAGGAGAGCGGCGGCAGGCGCGGTACCACGATGGCGGCCACCACACCGGCCAGGCAGACGGTCAGGTAGAAGGGGACGAACATATGCTCCAGCTTCACCTGGGAGATCACCACCAGACAGAAGGTGATGGAGACGGCGGAGAAGGTGGTACCGATGACGGCCGCTTCCCGCTGGGTGTAGAACTTGCCTTCATACTGCTTGCTGGTCAGCAGGATCCCGACGCTGCCATCACCGAGCCAGGAGGCGAAGCAGTCCACCGCAGAACGACCCGGCAGACGGAACACCGGACGCATGATGCGGGTCATCATGGTACCGACAAACTCCAGCAGACCAAAATCCAGCAGCAAGGGCAGCAGCAGACCCGCAAAGATGAAGACGGAGAACAGTACCGGCAGCAGATCGTGCAGCACCAGGCCGCCGGTCGCCCCTGAGCGCAGTACCTCGGGACCGGCTTCAAAGAAGGTCAACAGCACGAAGACCCCGCCCAGCACCCGCACGCACGCCCAGAAGGGGGAGACGTTGAACAGGCTGTTGAGGAAGGGGCGTTTCACCAGGATCGCCGGTTTGAACAGCCAGGCGATCAGGGTCATCAGCATGGTGGTGGTGATGATGGCGCTGACCATGGCCACCAGATGATCGGCAAACACCGTTTGAACCAGCTTCGCCAACACGGCGACGGGAATGGTGACATTGCCGTCATAGATGACCGGGGTCATGAACAGCAGGATCCCGATCAGTGACGGGATCAAAAACATCAGCACGTTGCGGCGAGTACGGATTGCCGGTGCTTCCAGGGTCTTTTCCAACATATAAACAGCCTTAAATGTGACTTTTCCTTCAGCCGGGCCGCCTGCATACTCACGCCCTCGCCCGGAAAACGGGCGCAAGAATAACCCAAAAAACTGCACAAACAAGCCGTTAATTGATCATTTCAAGCATAAATATTTTATCAGGCGAACCATCCATAAGAACAAACCAAAACAGTCATGCATATCGATTCAATTTGAATGGTTAGCATAATGTTTCATACAGGTTACATTCAGGTGCGCAGTATAATCCGCAGCCACTGTCAGGCAATAAGAGACATGAAAAATATATCTATAGGGTGACCCCGTCGATCCTCCCATAAAAAAACCGGAGCCTGTCTGGCTCCGGTCTTGTCACGAACATGATGCTCAATCGCGAACGTAAATGACTTCGACGCCGTCGTCGTCCTCATCGTCCCAGTCGTCATCGTCCAAGCCATCATCGAAGGCCTTGGACGCCGCCAGGGCATCGGCTTCCGCCTTGGCCAGCTGGTTCTTGTGATAGTCGTCCCACTTGAACTCCACCTTCTCGATGGCGTCTCTGGCATCTTCCGCCAGCTGACGAGGCATGGTATCCAGCAGATCCAGGATATCGTAGCACACCTTCTTGGTGCCTTCCTTGCTGATGGCGGTGATGGCGTAGACCGGACCTTCGTGGTTGAGGGCTGCCTTGACTCTGTCCATCACTTCCTGAGCCTCTTCTTCCAGGATCAGGTCCATCTTGTTGAACACCAGCCAGCGCGGCTTGCCCGCAAGCTCGGGGCTGTATTTTTCCAGCTCCCGGACGATGGTCACGGCGTTCTCGGCAGGATCGGAGCCATCCACCGGGCAGATATCCACCAGGTGGATCAGGACGCGGCAACGCTCCAGGTGCTTGAGGAAGCGGATACCCAGGCCTGCGCCCTCGGCAGCCCCTTCGATGAGGCCGGGAATGTCGGCAATGACGAAGGAGCGGGAGTTTTCACCGCGTACCACACCCAGGTTCGGTACCAGGGTGGTGAAGGGGTAGTCTGCCACTTTCGGACGGGCCGCAGAAACGGCGCGAATGAAGGTGGACTTGCCTGCGTTGGGCAGACCCAGCATGCCGACATCTGCCAGCAGCAGCAGCTCCAGCCTCAGGGTACGCACTTCACCCGGGGTGCCGTTGCTCTTCTGGCGCGGCGCCCGGTTGACCGAGCTCTTGAAGCGGGTGTTGCCAAGGCCGTGGAAGCCGCCCTTGGCAACCAGCAGCTTCTGATCGTGACTGGTCAAATCCCCCAGCAGTTCGCCGGTGTCTTCATCGGTGGCACGGGTTCCCACCGGCACGCGCAGGATCTTGTCCTTGCCGCGACGACCGGTACAGTTGGCACTCTGGCCGTTCTCGCCACGCTCGGCGGCGTGGAAGCGCTCGAAACGGTAGTCGATCAGGGTGTTCAGGTTTTCATCGGCCACCAGATACACGTCGCCACCATCACCGCCGTCACCGCCGTCCGGGCCGCCGTTCGGGATGTACTTCTCGCGGCGGAAGCTCACACAACCGTTACCACCGTCACCGGCATCGACTCGAATCTGGACTTCATCAACAAACTTCATAGGTAACCGTCACCTTAATTCGAAAAACCGATACGCAATTATAGTGATACGGGCCCCTTCGGGCGAGGCGCATCTGGCCGATGAGGGCTGTCAGCGCCGGCTCATCCGCGTGCCGTTTTTTCGTCAAACTCATCAGAAAAACAAAAGCCCCGCCAGGTTGGCGGGGCTTCGGATCCTTGCGGTCCGTAATTACTCAGCAACGATGCTGACGTACTTACGATTCTGCGGACCTTTAACTTCGAACTGCACTTTACCGTTCGCGGTAGCGAACAGAGTGTGGTCCTTGCCCAGACCAACGTTCTCACCAGCGTGGAACTTGGTGCCGCGCTGACGAACGATGATGCTGCCAGCCAGAACTGTTTCGCCGCCGAAACGCTTCACGCCCAGGCGTTTAGCTTCAGAATCGCGACCGTTGCGGGATGAACCGCCAGCTTTTTTGTGTGCCATCTATCGGACTCCTCTAATTAAGCGCTGATGCCAGTGATTTTGACTTCAGTGAACCACTGACGGTGGCCCGCTTGCTTACGGTGGTGCTTACGACGACGGAACTTGACGATAGTCACTTTCTCGCCACGGCCGTGAGCCACAACTTCAGCCACAACTTTGCCACCTTCAACGAAAGGAGCACCTACTTTGAAAGTGTCGCCTGCAGCAACCATCAGCACTTCGTTGAAGTCGATGGTAGCGCCAGTCTCAACGTTCAGCTTTTCCAGACGAACGATTTGACCTTCGGCCACACGGTGTTGTTTTCCGCCGCTTTGGAATACCGCGTACATTTGATTAACTCCGTAAAGGCGTGTCTTTTGCTCAAGGCCAGACACGCACAAAAACCTATAACAATGGGCGGGCATTCTACGCAGAACGATTTGCCGAGGCAAGGCCAATTTAGCAAAAAGTTTATTTTGTGCGCATATCTGCCCCCGTGAATAAACGCCTAACTGTAACCCATTGTGAAATCGTGTAGAATCCCCGCCATTGCTAAAAACGCAGTAAATGCTGCCGTCACGTTACGAGACTTATGGACCAACAGACTATCCGTGCGCTCTGTGCCGCCGACATGACGGCGGTCAATGAACTGATCCTGGCGAGACTCCAGTCCGATGTCAGCCTGATCAACCAGCTGGGTTTCTATATTGTCAGTGCGGGCGGAAAACGGATGCGCCCCATGCTGACCGTGATGGCCGCACGCGCACTGGGCTATGAGGGTGAAGATCACCTGAAACTGGCCGCCATCATCGAGTTCATTCACACCTCCACCCTGCTGCACGACGACGTGGTCGACGAATCCGACCTGCGCCGCGGCCGGGAAACCGCCAACGCCCTGTTTGGCAACGCCGCCAGTGTTCTGGTGGGTGACTACCTCTACAGCCGCTCCTTCCAGATGATGAGCGAACTCTCCAACCTGAAGGTGATGGAGATCCTCTCCGATGCCACCAACACCATCGCCGAAGGAGAAGTGCTGCAGCTGATGAACTGCAACGATCCGGATACCACGGAAGAGAGCTACATGACGGTCATCTACTGCAAGACCGCCAAGCTGTTTGAAGCCGCGACCCGACTCGCCGCCGTGCTGACCCATCAGCCCGAGCCCGTCGAGCAGGCCATGACCGACTACGGCAAGTACCTGGGTACCGCGTTCCAGATCATCGACGACGTGATGGACTACTGCTCCCAGAGCGAGGAGATGGGCAAGAACGTGGGTGACGATCTGGCCGAAGGCAAGCCGACCCTGCCGCTGTTGCGCGCCATGGAAGTGGGTACCCCGGAAGAGCGTCAACTGGTGCGCGATGCCATCGAGCACCGCAACGGTATGGATCACCTGGAGCGTATTCTGGGCATCCTGGATCGCACCGGAGCTCTCGAATACTCCCGCCAGCGGGCTCGGGAAGAGGCTGACAAGGCCATCGCCGCCCTCGCCATCCTGCCTGACTCCCGGCACAAGCAAGCGCTGGAGACCCTGGCCCACATGGCGGTGCAGCGCAGCGCCTGATGCCAGCCGGCGGACAATAAAAAAGAGGCCCTCTGGCCTCTTTTTTATTGTCCGAATTCCCCGTGCCACTGTCGTATCAACACAGGCTCTAACGGGCCAACGCCCACAAGATGACACCACCAGCCACCACCAGACAGCCGCCGATGCGGCGCAGCTGTTCCGGCGGCAACTCCCCGAGCAGGCGCAGCATCTGCTGCCATGCCCTGGGAGCGAGCAAGGGCCCCAATCCTTCGAAGAGCAGCAGCAACCCCAGCCCCATCAACATGGATGTCAGCATCACCTCTCCCTATCCCTGTTCCCCTGCCGGTCTGTGGCCGGCAAACAAAAGGGCCTGAATCATCAGGCCCTTGGGTCATATCAACACATGTTTACTGCTTGTTGCCGTGCGGCGACTTGAGGTAGCGGAAGAACTCGCTGTCCGGTTTCAGGACCATGAGGTCGTTGCCACCGGCGAAGCTCTTGCGATAGGCCTCCATGCTGCGCACGAAACTGAAGAACTCCGGGTCCTTCTTGTAGCTGTCGGCATAGATCCTGGCGGCTTCGGCATCCCCTTCACCACGCAGTTGACGGGCATTACTCTCGGCGTCGGCGATCATCACGGTCACCTTGCGGTCGATGTCGGCACGCAGGATCTCGGCCTGCTCGCGGCCCTGTGAACGGTGTTCACGGGCAACCGCGGTCCGCTCGGCACGCATCCGCTGATAGATGGAACTGGAAACTTCAACCGGCAGGTTGATCTGCTTGATGCGCACATCCACCACCTTGATGCCGAGCTCGGAGGAGCGCGCCATCTTCATCAGGGCATCTTCCATCACGGTACTGCGCTCGCCGGAGACGATGTCCTTGATGGTGCGGTTACCGATCTCGGAACGCAGGCCGTTGTTGATCTTGCGCTTGAGCAGGTCTTCAGCCTGGATCTTGTTGCCACCACCGGTCGCCAGGTAGTACTTGGAGAAGTCCTCGATCTTCCACTTCACGTAGGAGTCGATGATGAGATCCTTCTTCTCGGACGTAACGAAGCGATCCGCCTGACCTTCCAGGGTCTGGATGCGGGCATCCATCTTGCGTACCTGGTCGATGAGCGGCACCTTGAAGTGCAGGCCCGGCTCGTACAGGCGCGGTTCACCGGAGTCGACCCGTTTCACCTTGCCAAACTGCACCACGATCCCCTTCTGTCCTTCATCGACGATGAAGATGGAAGAGAAGCAGACCATGGCGGCCACAGCGATGACACCAATAGCTAGCTTTTTCATCTATCAGTTTCTCCCTGTGCTGAAACGATCACCGCCACGCAGCGGGGTCGGAGTGGAGTTGGCCCCTTCGTTGGACGGCTGCGCCGCCTCGACTGCCGGGGTGCCCGCAGGACGTGCCGGTTGCACGGCATTCGCCTTGCCAGAGAGCTTGTCGAGCGGCAGGTAGATCATGCTGTTGTTGCCAGCCGGCATGTCGACCACCACCTTGTTGGCCTGCTGATAGAGCTCTTCCATGGTTTCCAGGTAGATACGATCACGGGTCAGCTCGGGCGCGGCCTGATACTGGGGCAGCAGCTCGTTGAAGCGAGCGACTTCCCCCTTGGCCTTCAACACGATCTGGGACTTGTAGGCTTCGGCCTCCTGCTCCAGACGTTTGACCTGGCCACGAGCCTTGGGCTCCACTTCACGGGCATAGGCTTCCGCTTCACGGATGAAACGCTGCTCATCCTCCTGGGCGGAGATGGCGTCATCAAACGCATCCTTCACCTCTTCCGGCGGACGCGCCGGCAGGAAGTTGACGTCCACGATCTGCAGACCCATCTGATAAGGCTCGATGATGCTGTCGATCACCTGCCAGGTTTCCTGACGCACCTTCTCACGACCCGTGGTCAGCACATCGTCCATCCGGGTGTGACCCACCACGTAGCGCAAGGCGCTGTCCGTGGCCTGGCTCAGGCTCTCGTCTGCATTGGTCACGCTGAACAGGTACTGCTCGGGATCGACCACGCGATACTGCACGTCCATCTCGACCCGCACCACGTTCTCATCCTGGGTCAGCATGAAACCGGACGCCGGCAGGGAACGGACAGACTCCACGTCCACCGGGATCACCCGGTCGATGAAGGTCGGTTTCCAGCGCAGGCCGGGATCCACGTTGTGGGAGTATTCACCAAAGCGCAGCACCACGCCCCGCTCGGCTTCGCGAATGGTGTAGAAGCCGCTGACGACCCACACCACCACGGCCACCACCAAGGCGATGGAGAGGCCGAATTTGCCGACGTCACCACCACCGGATTTGCCACCACCGAGCAGACCGCCAAAACGACGGCTCACCTTGCGAAGCATCTCGTCCAGATCAGGGGGGCCCTGATTCTTGCCGTTGTTCCCCCAGGGGTCACGGTCTTTGCCATTGTTACCAGGCTCATTCCAAGCCATCAGCGTCTCCATTAATACATGCGGATGGATATCATCTCTATCGGGCAACAGAGGGGCGATGAAATCAGCAAACCAGTTATATTCATCGACCCATCAATGCCTGATAAAGCGTTGTAAACTCTCACCTTCTTGTTTCATGAGGCGGTTCCAGTCAGCCAGTTGCAGGCGAACTTCCAGCACAAAGTCCCCCTCCTCGCTGAAACCTTCCTGCTCGATACCTTTCAGCCGATAGAGCGCACTGCGCAGTCTGGCGGCGGAAGGGGGCAGTTGCAGGGTGTGATGCACCATGGAGCCGGCCAGCAGTTCGGTCAGTGCCTGGAACAGGTATTCACTGCCCTCGCCGGTCTGGGCCGACAACCAGACTCGCACCGGTCGTCCAGCCTCATCCCGTTCAAGACCAGCTGGACGATCCCCCAGCTTGTCGATCTTGTTGCAGATCATCAGTTGGGGACGGTCATCCGCCTCGATCTCGGCCAGCACACGCTGGACCGACTCGATATTCTCCTGCATCTGTTCATCGGCGCAGTCCACCACGTGCAGCAGCAGGTCCGCTTCGCGAGTCTCCTGCAGGGTCGCCTTGAAGGCCGCGACCAGATCATGGGGCAAGTGCCGAATAAATCCAACTGTATCCGCCAGGATCACATCACCCACATCCTGGATCACCAATTTGCGCAGGGTGGGGTCCAGGGTTGCGAACAATTGGTCGGCAGCATACACGCTGGCATCTGTAAGTTGGTTGAACAAAGTGGATTTTCCGGCGTTGGTATACCCCACCAGAGAAACGGTCGGCACTTCGTTGCGGTTGCGGGCACGGCGCCCCTGCTCCCGCTGCTTGGCCACCTTGTCGAGGCGGCGCAAAATGGCCTTGATGCGCTCACGCAGCAGGCGTCGGTCGGTTTCAAGCTGGGTTTCACCCGGGCCGCGCAGACCGATCCCCCCCTTTTGTCGCTCAAGGTGGGTCCAGCCTCGCACCAGACGAGTGGAAAGATGGCGCAACTGGGCCAGTTCGACCTGCAACTTGCCTTCGTGAGTGCGGGCGCGCTGGGCGAAGATATCGAGGATAAGGCCAGTCCTGTCCACGACCCGGCACTGGAACAGACGCTCCAGGTTGCGCTCCTGGGCGGGGGTCAGGGCATGGTTGAAGATGACCACATCGGCGTCCAGCATCTGGACCTGGGACGCGATCTCTTCCGCCTTGCCGCTGCCGACAAAAAATTTGGCGCTGGGTGCGCTGCGACTGGTGGTGATCACCCCCAGTGCATTGACCCCGGCCGAGCTCACCAGCATCTTGAGCTCGTCCAGATCCTCCCGCTCGCCCTCATCGCTGAAGTTGACATGTACCAGAACGGCCTGTTCACCAGCTTCGTAACGGTCAAACAAGCGCTTGCTCCTTGACAGGTATCATGATGGATCTGATTTGGCGAGTGAACTCGCCGCAGGATATCACGCCTCGGCTTCACCCTGCTCTTCACCGGCAGCGCCCGGGGCGTGCTGGTGATGGTTGACGGCACGGGCCGGCACCACGGTGGAAATGGCGTGCTTGTAGACCATCTGGCTCACGGTGTTCTTCAGCAGAATGACAAACTGGTCAAACGATTCGATCTGACCCTGCAGTTTGATGCCGTTCACCAAATAGATAGAAACAGGAATACGCTCACGGCGCAGCGCATTCAAAAACGGGTCTTGGAGAGATTGCCCCTTAGCCATCTTTCTTTTCCTTATAGTTTGTTGTTTTTAAACACCGGATATTCAATATAACAACCTGATTATACAGGAGTGTCAAGCCGGACCAGCTTGGGCGACGACCCTGGCCAGATTGCCAGACTCACCAGATTCCAACCAGGTCACATCAGGCCAACCGCGCAACCAGGTCATCTGACGCTTGGCCAACTGGCGGGTGGCAACAATGCCGCGATAACGCATCTCATCATACTCCACTTCCCCCGCCAGGTAGTCCCACATTTGGCGGTATCCCACGCAGCGAATGGAGGGAAGATCCGGGGTGAGATCCCCCCGCTCGTAAAGCGCCCTGACCTCCTGCTCGAAGCCGCTGCCCAGCATCTTGTCAAACCGCTGTTCGATGCGCTGGTGCAGCACGGCCCGATCCCTCGGCGCGATGGCAAACTGCAGCGCCCGGTAGGGCAGCCCCTCTCCCTGTACCTGGGTCAGCTCGGTGAGGGTCTTGCCGCTGATGCGGTAAACCTCGAGCGCCCGGCACAGGCGCTGGGGATCGTTGGGGTGGATGCGGGCACCGGCCACCGGGTCGATGCGCACCAGTTCGTCATGGAGCGCCTGCCAGCCGAGGCGGGCAGCCTCTTCCTCGATGCCGGCACGAATGGCGGGATCGGCGGAAGGCAGCGGAGAAAGCCCCTCCAGCAGCGCCTTGAAATAGAGCATGGTGCCGCCCACCAGCAGCGGAATGCGACCACGGTCGGCGATCTCTTTCATCTCCCGCAGGGCATCCTTGCAAAAATCCGCCGCCGAATAGCTCATGGCGGGATCCAGGATGTCGATCAGCCGGTGCGGGGCCTGTGCCAGCTCGGCTGGCGTCGGCTTGGCTGTGCCTATGTCCATGCCGCGATAGATGAGCGCGGAGTCCACGCTGATGATGTCGCAGGGCAGGGCCTGGCACAGTTCAATGGCGAGATCCGTCTTGCCGGAGGCCGTCGGCCCCATCAGAAAAATTGCAGTCGGCAAGTCAGCCACGTTAAACACTCCCTTCGGCCGCCCCTTCACGGGCGAGCCGGCATAAAACTGGTCATATGGATGCAGCAGACGACGAGACGCCGTCAGTTGCCATCGGCAAACTCGGCCAGCACGTTCGCCAGCGGCAACGGACGCACCATGCGAACGTCTGCCAGTTGGTCACTGAAATCGGCAACAAGTTCCGTCAACAACCGGGTGGCAGTGGCAAAATCGTATATTTTTTCGGCACTTATGCCTTGTTCCACCAACCACTGGCATAGTACTCCAGCCTGCGCATCGGCATCACTGTCAGATCCGCTCTCGACCAGTTGCAACAATTCGGGTAAGAGACGGGCCAGATCGGTCTGGCGCAGCAGGGCGGGCACCCGAGTCAGGATCATGGTGTCGCGTCCCCCGCTTTTCAACTCCAGCCCCATACGTTTGAGCAGACGTTCCCGCTCCTCCACCAGGGCGACCAGGTTTTTCGGCAGCTTGAAGGAGACCGGCAGCAACAAAGGCTGGGCCGCCAACCCCTGGCCCCAGGCATCCAGCAGCCAGTGGCGCAACAACAGACGCTCGGCGCGCACCAGGGAGAGCAGCGCCAGCTGCCCCTGACGCTCCATCAGCAGATAGGCCTGCTCGACCAGGCTCAGGGCGCGCCACTCCCCCGTTCGGGCTGGCGTCTCGACGGCACCGCTCTCGGCTACGGGCCGGGATGCCGACATCGCCACCTCGGGCAGGGTGGTGAGCAAGGCGCCCATGCCTCGCATGGCGGCCCGGCTCGGGGGTTCGGGAGGCTGGTAGTGTCCTCCCCTGCCACCACTGCCTTCCCGCACGCCGTCGCCATCTCGCGCAGGGGCAGGAGCTCGATAGCCGTGTTCGGCACCGTACCACTCGGTGCGCGGCGCCTGACCCGGATAGGTGACCTCCGGGCTGCCCGGCAGCTCGACCTGGGTCTCGGCCAGGGGGGCATCGGTGGCGCTCCCTGCCCCGTCCTGGCGCAGTGCGGTGAACAGCGCCTGGAAGATGAAATCGTGGATGAGACGCGCCTGATGGAAACGCACTTCGTGCTTGGCCGGATGGACGTTGACATCCACCTGGCGGGGATCCAGCTCGATATAGAGCACATAGGCCGCGAAGCGATCGGCGGGCAGCAGCTCGTCATAGGCCTGGCGAATGGCGTGATTGATGAGCTTGTCCCGCATCATGCGGCCATTGACATAGGTGTATTGCAGGTCGTTCTGCGGCCTGGCTCCTGCCGGGGTGGCCAGCCAGCCCCACAATCGCACGTCGCTGTGTTCGCTCGATACCGCCAGGGCATGGTGCATGAAGGGGGAACCGCAGACGGCGGCGAGGCGGCGCTCCTGCTCCGCCACCGTGTTGGCCGCCTTGTACTGGCGCACCACCTTGCCGTTGTGGCGCAGGATCAGGGTAGCGTCGAAGCGGGAGAGCGCGATGCGGCGCACCAGTTCGTCGATGTGGGCAAATTCGGTCTTTTCGCTGCGCATGAACTTGCGCCGCGCCGGGGTGTTGAAGAAGAGATCCACCACCTCCACCGTGGTGCCCACCGGGTGGGCTGCCGGCTTGACGGTGACGCTCATCTCACGCCCTTCCGCCTGGGCCTGCCAGGCCTCGCTCTGCTCTGCCGTGCGGGAGGTGAAGGTGAGGCGGGAGACGGAGCTGATGGAGGCGAGCGCCTCCCCGCGAAAGCCCAGGCTGTTGATCCCTTCCAGATCGTCCAGGGTCGCCACCTTGGAGGTGGCGTGGCGCGACAGCGCCAGCACCAGCTCATCCCTGGCGACACCGCAGCCGTTGTCACGAATGCGGATAAGCTTGGCGCCTCCCTTGTCGATGTCGATCTCGACCCGGTCAGCCCCCGCATCCAGGCTGTTTTCCACCAGTTCCTTCACCACGGAGGAGGGCCGCTCCACGACCTCACCGGCAGCAATCTGGTTGGCCAGAATCGGCGGCAATATACGGATTGGCATCGCTTGCTCCTGCAGATGAAAAAGGGGAAGAGGTGGACCTGGCGCCATCAACGCTCACCGCCCCTCCCTGCCATCGGCAGAGAAGGGCGGCGTTCTTCAGCCCGCGCTATTTTCGCGGAATATAGAGCACCTGCCCTATCTGGATGTCCCGTGACTTGAGCTTGTTGATCTCCACCAGTCGCGCCTGACTCACCCCATGTTTCTCGGCGAGACGGGAGAGACTCTGGCCACGGGTGACCACGTGGCGGATCATGTTGGACTTGTCGTTGCTCTGCACGCTGGCTACCGGCGCACTCGGCTCCTGGGCTGCGACCTTGTAAGGTTTGATCACGCCGGCACCGGAGGCGCTGTCGACGCTGCTGACCGGGGCGCCGCCCTCACCGACGCGATAGGGCTCGCTCGCCGGCATCCGGTTGGTTACGACCTGCTGCGTTGGCTGGGCAGCCGGCTTGCTGACAGCGACCGGCTTGCTGGCAGGCGCCTGACGCGGCGGGGCAGCAACCTGGCCCTTGCCGGTGAGCATGGGCCCCTTGGTCGGATGACTGCGGTAATAGTTGCGGATCCCCTCGAAGATGGCCCGGGCCAGCTGATCCTGATAGCTGGCAGTGGCCAGCAGCTTCTCCTCAGCGTGGTTCGAGATAAAGCCCGTCTCCACCAGTACCGAGGGGATGTCCGGCGCCTTCAGCACCGCCAGACTCGCATGTTCCGGCGCCTTCTTGTGCAATCTGGCCACCCGGCCGAGCGAGCGCAGGATCTGGCGGCTGACGTCATAGCCTTCGGCCCTGGACTTGTCCATGGAGAGATCCAGGAAGGTCTGCGCCAGATAGGGGTTGGGATCAGACTCGGCCAATACCTTGCCAACGCCTCCCAGCAGCTCCCCCTGTTTCTCCTGCTTCTCGAGCCAGCTACCCATCTCGCGGTTGGCGCGGTTGGTCGACAGCACCCAGACGGAGGCGCCGCGAGGAGTCGAGTTGTGGAAGCTGTCGGCATGCACTGACACCAGCAGGTCTGCCTTGGCCTTGCGGGCAATCTCGGAGCGTTTGTTGAGATCGACGAAGTAGTCGCCACGGCGGGTCAGCACGGCGCGCATGCCGGGCTCCCGGTCGATGAGGGTCGCCAGCTTCTGGGAGACCGCCAGGGTCACCCGTTTCTCGTAGGTGCGGCGCGGGCCGATGGAGCCCGGGTCTTCCCCGCCGTGACCAGGATCGATGGCGATGACGATGGCCTTGCCGTGCCCCCCGACGGGAGCGGGCTGCGCCGCAGCGCTCCCCTTCTCTTCATAGGGAAGATCGATCACCAGACGGTGGCCATAGGGACCTGCCGGCGCCAGCGGGAAGACCACCGGCTTGATGGCAGAGCCGAGATCCAGCACCAGTCGCAGGCCGCCCTTCTCCAGCGGCGTGCTCTCGCGGATCTTGCGCACCAGCTCGCTCTTGTTCTCGATGCGGGCCAGGTTGGTGGCGTTGCTCGCCCCTTTCAGGTCGATGACCAGACGGTTCGGACCGGTCAGGGTGAAGTAGTTGAAATTGGGGGCGCTGCTCATGTCGAGCACCACCCGGGTGTTGTCCGGTGATGGCCACACCCGCACACTCTTGAGCTGATTGGCCCAGGTGGGCAATGCCATCAGGGAGAGAACAAAAACAAGGATCACGCGCACTGAGATGACAACCGTTCCAGAATGGCTTCGCCGATAGCAGTGCGGGCATCAATCTGCACCGCGCGCTGCTCGTTTGCATAACTCAGGGTGATCTCGAGATCCGGGGCTGGCAGCCAGCCCTCGCCCTTCTCTGGCCACTCCACCAGGCAGAGGGTATCGGCGGCGAAATAGTCGCGAATGCCCATGAACTCCAGCTCTTCCGGGTCGGCCAGTCGATAGAGATCGAAGTGATAGACCTGCCACTGGGCAAGCTCATAGGGCTCCACCAGGGTATAGGTCGGACTCTTGACCTTGCCCTCATGACCCAGTCCCTGCACCCAGCCTCGGGTCAGGGTGGTTTTGCCGGCCCCGAGGGCACCGTGCAGAAATACCGTGGTGGCCTGTTGGCACGCCTTTGCCAGACGGCCACCCAGCGCCACTGTTGCTGCCTCGTCCGGCAGTGTCATCATCAAGGTTTTTGCCATGTTCTTCTTGTTACTTGTTACTGTGTCGGATTGACCAGACGACGGATCCAGGGCAGCAGATCCGATGCCAGCATGCCCCTCTCACCCTCGGCAGCGGCCAGATCGGCGGCCTCTGCGTGGATCACGGCCCCGAGTCGGGTGGCCATGCCCGCAGACCAGCCCTGAGCCAGAAGGGCGGCGATTATACCAGACAAGAGGTCACCCATGCCGCCACTGGCCATGCCGGGGTTGCCCTCGTCGCACAGGGAAATGCGCCTGCCGTCGCAGATGAGCGACCCCGCCCCCTTGAGCAACACCACACCACCGTAGCGCTGTTGCAGTCGCGAGACGGCCGCAAACCTGTCCCCCTCGACCTCGGCGATGGAGCAACCCAGCAGGCGAGCCGCCTCCCCGGGGTGGGGCGTGAGCACCCAATTATCCTGATGACGGGGGGCCTGCGCCAGCCAATTCAATCCATCGGCGTCCAATACCAGTGGCACGGCGGCTCCGATGCCCTGTTCGAACCGGGCCCGGCCCCACCCATCCTGACCGAGCCCGGGGCCCAGTACCTGCACCGATGCCCACCCTTCATCCATGTCCGCCGGGCATCCCATCAGCTCGGGTTGAACCAGGCTGGCCGCCGGGCAATCCGGGTGCTGGCGCAGGCGTACCAATCCCGCCCCCGCCCGCAGGCAGGCCTGACCCGCCAGCAGAATGGCCCCCTGCATGCCGAGGTTCCCCCCCGTCAGCAGTACCTTGCCGCTGTGTCCCTTGTGAGCCGAGCGCCTGCGCGGGGTCAGCAACCCCTTGAGGCTGGGATAATCGATCCGCTCGGCAGCGGGAACCCGTTCCTCCCCCGGCGTCACTCCCAGGGGATCCCGGTCGAGGTGGCCGACTCCGTCCACCCCGTCGGCGGTGAGCATGCCCTGCTTGATGCCGATGAAAGTGAGGGTGCGGGTGGCACGCACCAGTGCGCCCATGGCGCGGCCGGTGTCGGCATTGAGACCGGAGGGGAGATCCACCGCCAGCACGGGCGCGTTCAAGCCATTGATTGTTGCGACGATCTTTGTCATTGACGAGGAGAGGGGAAGCTGGACGCCGGTACCGAGCAGTGCGTCTATGACCAGATCCGGCGGCGGCAGCGTGGCGGGAAGCAGATCCTCGGCCATGGTCACGCCCCCCCCCGATGCGAGCCACTCTTCGGCAGCCCGCCTGGCATCTCCCCTCAGCAGGCCGGGAGCCCGGGCGGCAATCACTAGAGGCTCGAGGCCGATGCGCCGGGCAAGGCGGGCCAGCACGTAGCCATCCCCACCGTTGTTGCCAGGGCCGACGAAGATCCACCACTGACGGCTGTCGGGCCAGTGGTGACAGGCATAGTTGCACAGCGCAGTCCCGGCCCGCTCCATCAGCACATAGAGGGGAAGCCCCTCCTGCTCGGCCCAGCGCCGTTCCATGCTGCGGATCTGCTCGGCCCGCCACAGGGGTTGTGCTAGACTCTCCCACTCATTTTTGCGGATAGCGTCCCCGAACACCTCTACCATGACGGCCCCCACGTTCCATCATCCCATGACCCGGCAACTGGCACGCCATATTGCCGCCCTGCGCCTGCCACACTCCTGCAGGCAGAGGGGGGATGCTGCATGACGGCTGCCGAACTTGCGCAACTGGCCCACGATATCAAGCTCTGGGCAAGGGAGCTAGGATTTGACCAGGTCGGCATCGCCGACACCGACCTCACCCTGGAAGAGCCAAGGTTGCAGGCCTGGCTGGATGCCGGTTATCACGGGACCATGGACTACATGGCGCGCCACGGCATGATGAGGGCCCGCCCCCACGAGCTGTTGCCGGGCACCTTGCGGGTCATCTCGGTGCGGATGAACTACCTCCCGTTCGAGGCGGGCTTTGCCGCCACCCTGCGCGATCCCACCCTCGGCTACATCAGCCGCTATGCCCTCGGCCGCGACTACCACAAGGTGCTGCGCAACCGGCTCAAACAGTTGGGGGAGCGCATCGAGCTGCGGTGCGAAACCCTGTTGCAGGCGACAGGGCAAACCCTGGGAGAGTGGCGCCCCTTCGTCGACTCGGCCCCTATTCTGGAAAGGCCGCTGGCGGCCAAGGCGGGCCTTGGCTGGGTGGGCAAGCACTCGCTGCTGATCAACGAGTCCGCCGGCTCCTTCTTCTTTCTGGGAGAATTGCTCATCGCCCTGCCGCTGCCCGTGGATACCCCGGTGGAGAAGGAGCTGTGTGGCAAGTGCGTGGCCTGCATCAATATCTGCCCCACCGGTGCCATCATCGCCCCCTATGTGGTAGACGGACGGCGCTGCATCTCCTATCTCACCATCGAGAATGACGGCCCCATTCCCGAGGAGTTCAGGCAGCTCATGGGCAATCGCATCTATGGCTGTGACGACTGCCAGCTCATCTGCCCCTGGAACCGCTATGCCGATGCCAGCCCGGAGCCCGACTTCAGCCCGCGCCCCAATCTGCACCGCCCGCCCCTCTTGACCTTGTGGGGCTGGAGCGAGGCCGAATTTCTCAAGCACACGGAAGGCAGCCCCATCCGCCGCATCGGCTATCAGCGCTGGCGCCGCAACCTGGCGGTGGCCCTTGGCAACGGACCGGCCAGCAGCGAGGTCCTGGCCGCCCTGGAACAGGCGCTGCCTGAGGCGGCGCCCATGGTGGCCGAGCATATCGAGTGGGCGCTGGCGACCCTGGCCAAGCGTCAGCAGGAAGAGAATAAAAAGACGCGATTGCTGATCCGCTGCATCGAAAAAGGTCTGCCGGATCACGCATAAGTGATCTGGCACTTGCCGGATCGCAGCCATTTTTTCATGCTCTGCCGACCATTGAACATCGGCACAATAAAAGGAAGATTCTGATGCAGATGCTGGGAGTAGATATTGGGGGGTCCGGGATCAAGGGCTGCCTGGTCGACACCGAAACTGGGGAGCTGATTGGCGAACGCCACCGCATCGCCACACCGCAACCGGCAACCCCGGCCGCCGTGGCACACACCCTCAAGGCGCTGGTCGAGCACTTCCAATGGAAGGGTCCCGTGGGGTGCGGGTTTCCCGCCACCATCCACAACGGCATCGCCAAGAATGCCTCCAACATCGACAAGAGCTGGATTGAGACCGATGCCGCCCACCTGTTTGCCGATGTGACCGGCCTGCCCTGCCATGTCCTGAACGACGCCGATGCGGCCGGTCTGGCGGAGATGCGCTTTGGCACCGGGCAGGATCGCCAGGGCGTTATCATTCTCATCACCGTCGGCACCGGCATCGGTACCGCCGTCTTCGTCAATGGCCAGTTGCTGCCCAATACCGAACTGGGTCACCTGATGCTGGAAGGCATGGTGGCCGAACACTATTGCTCCGATGCGGTGCGCAAGCGCGAGGATCTTTCCTGGGGCCGCTGGGGCAAACGTTTCAACAAATACCTGGCTCGCCTGGAGTTTCTGTTCTCCCCCGACCTCTTCATCCTGGGGGGCGGCAGCGCCGCCAAGCTCGACAAGTTCATCGACAAGATTGAGACCCGGGCTCCCCTGGTGGCGGCCGCGAACCTCAACCAGGCCGGCATCATAGGCGCCGCCCTCTATGGCGCGGCCCGGCAAGGGGGCTGACCGCCAGCAACATCAGAAGACCCGGCCCGTGCCGGGTCTCTCCCATCCGGGCTCAGAGATCGTCGAGGCGATGAGCACCGTGTACCAGACGGGTCAGGCGGGATTGGGCCATGGAGGCCAGGGCTTTCAGCAGCGCCGCCGTGTCGGGCGTGGGGCACTCCCGGGCCAGACGTTCCAGCTCGCCGATGAGCCTCTCCTCCTGGCGTGACACCAGGGCCACTATCTCCGCGGGCTGGGTTGTGGCGGGCAGCGCCAGACGATCCCCCTCGGCCAGCAGATCCTCGCCAAATCCCTGATCCAGCCAGGTCTCCTTCACCGCGCTTCCCATCTGCTCGCGATAATCGTGCAGATGAGCCGCCGCGGCATCCTCCCGCCCTTGCAGATAGGCCAGCAACATTCTGCTGCGCTCAGCATCCACCCGGGGGATCTGGCGCCCGTAAATGTGCCCTTGCCGATGATGAAGCTCCTCGAGATAGAGCATCAGGTCCTTGATCTGTTGGAATCGCATCTCGCCCCTCTCCTGGCATCCACCTGCAGCCAGTATAGGGAGCTGGCATGTCGACACGGCCACAAACTGGTCATTTATTGTTCTGCATCAAGGAGATGGAAAAGAAAGCAGGAAAAGAGACGGCAGGAGGAAGGGGAAACCGGCAGCGAGACTGCCCGGACAACCGGGCACCTTGTCCGAAGGGGAGGCATCAAATCGACGACATAAAAGATATTTACCAGCTTATATTCGGACTAGAGTCATCAAATCGGAATCTAATATTGATGCTGGTGGTGATACCTCCACACCATAGTCAAATGGCGGGAATCCTTATCCATTTTTTAGACGTCTAGACGTAAAAACATGCGTTGACACAGCCATCCGGACATCTTAGCATCATCCTCCATGATGACAGAGCTACCCAGTGAAACCTCTGCCCAATTTACCCGCCTGTAGCGCCCTGTGCTTTAAGGCTGTTAGCACGGAAGAATCCATGATTAAGTTGATCGGTCTCAACAAAGTCTACGGTAAAGGCAGTGATGCCGTGCACGCCCTGCGTGACGTGAGCCTGCATGTGCCCCAAGGCAAGATCTTCGGGGTGATCGGTGCCTCCGGTGCCGGCAAGAGTACCCTCATCCGCTGCGTCAACCTGCTGGAGCGCCCCACCGAGGGGCAGGTCATCGTCGATGGCCAGGACCTGGTCGCCCTGAGCGAGCGGGATCTGACTCAGGCTCGCCGCCAGATCGGCATGATCTTCCAGCACTTCAACCTGCTGGCCTCTCGCACCGTCTCCGCCAACATCGCCTTCCCGCTGGAGCTGGCGGGCTGGAGCAAGGACAAGATCCAGAGCCGGGTCAGCGAACTGCTGGCCCTGGTCGGGCTGGAAGCCCGTGCCCACGCCTATCCGTCCGAGCTCTCCGGCGGGCAGAAGCAGCGCGTCGCCATCGCCCGAGCCCTGGCACCGGCTCCCAAGGTCCTGCTGTGTGACGAGGCCACCTCGGCCCTCGACCCCCAGACCACCCGCTCGATCCTGACCCTGCTCAAGGAGATCAACGTCAAGCTGGGGCTCACCATACTGCTCATCACCCACGAAATGGACGTGGTGAAGGGGATCTGCGACGAAGTGGCCATCATCAGCGACGGCCGTCTCATCGAGCAGGGGGAAGTGGCCTGGTTCTTTAGCAATGCCAAGACCCAGCTGGCCCGGGATTTCATCCACTCCACCATCCACCTGGAAGTGCCCCAGGAGTATCAGGATCGGATGAGTAGCGACCGGGTGCCCGGCAGCTATCCCCTGGTGAAGCTCGGCTTTACCGGGACCACGGTGGATTCGCCGCTGATTTCCGAGGCGAGCCGCCGTTTCAACATCGACATCAGCATCCTGAGCGCAGACATCGAATACGCCGGTGGCGTCAAGTTCGGCTTCCTGCTGGCGGAACTGTTCGGGGACGAGGCCCAGTGCGAGGCCACCCAACAGTTCCTCATCGACAACCACATTCAGCTGGAGGTAATGGGTTATGTCCGAAGCAATGACTGATGTGCGATGCCCAGCCCTTGGCGGCTCAACTTTCGTATTCAGCTGGAGGGGATGATTCATGTCCGAAGCAATGATTAATCTGCTGATTTCGGCTCTGGGCGACACCCTCATCATGGTGTTTGCCTCCGCCCTGTTCGGCTGCCTGCTCGGCCTGCCGCTCGGCGTGGCGCTGCACGTGACCAAGGCGGGCCAGATCCTGGCCAATCCGCTGCTCAACAAGGTCCTGGGCGTCATCGTCAACGTCGGTCGCTCGGTGCCCTTCATCATTCTGCTGGTCGCCATCATTCCGTTGACCCGCTTCATCGTCGGCACCAGCATCGGCACCATCGCCGCCATCGTGCCGCTGACCGTGGGCTGCATTCCCTTCATCGCCCGCCTGGTGGAAGGGGCTCTGATGGAGGTGCCTGACGGCCTGCTGGAAGCGGCCAAGGCCATGGGGGCCAAGCCCCTGCAAATCATCGCCAAGGTGCTGCTGCCCGAGGCCCTGCCGGGGATCCTCAACAGCGTCATCATCACCCTCGTCACCCTGGTGAACTACTCCGCCATGGCAGGTGCCATCGGAGGCGGTGGTCTCGGTGATGTGGGTATTCGCTACGGCTACCAGCGTTTCGATCCCACCGTCATGCTGGTAACCGTGGTTATCCTGGTAGTACTGGTTCAACTTATCCAGAGCGCGGGTGAGCGCCTGGTCAAACAATGTGATCATCGTTAATCGTCGATTTCTGACAGGAGGTTTTTATGAAATTGGGCATCAAATCCGCAGCAGCTGCGCTGCTGGCAACCCTGGTACTGGTCGGCTGCGGCCAGAAGGAAGAGAACAAGACCCTGAAGGTGGGCGCCATCGCCGGTCCCGAGACCGAGCTGGTTGAGACCGCGGCCAAGGTGGCCAAGGAAAAATACGGCCTGACCGTCGAAGTGGTCACCTTCTCCGACTACGTCACCCCGAACGTGGCCCTGAACGACGGCAGCGTCGACGTCAACGCCTTCCAGCACAAGCCCTACCTGGATGCCCAGATCCGTGATCGCGGCTTCAAGCTGGTGCCGGTCGGCAACACCTTCGTCTATCCGATCGCCGGTTACTCCAAGAAGGTCAAGGCCCTGTCCGAGCTGAAAGACGGTGCCCAGATCGCGGTGCCGAACGATCCGACCAACCTGGGTCGTTCCCTGATCCTGCTGGAGAAGCAGGGCCTGCTGAAGCTTAAAGAGGGTGCCGGTCTGGAAGCGACCGTACTGGACATCGCCAGCAACCCGCGCAACTTCAAGATCGTCGAGCTGGAAGCCGCACAACTGCCGCGCTCCCTGGAAGACGTGGATCTGGCCATCATCAACAACACCTTCGCCGGTCAGATTGGTCTGACCCCGACCGAGAACGGCCTGTTTGTCGAAGACAAGGAGTCTCCCTACGTCAACCTGATCGTTGCTCGCGAGAACAACAAGGACGACGAGAAGGTCAAGGAGTTCGTCCAGTCCTTCCAGACCGACGAGGTCTTCAAGAAAGGGACCGAGCTGTTCAAGGGCGGTCTGGTGAAAGGTTGGTAATCACTCACTCTGGAAAAAAGGCCACGTCAAGCGTGGCCTTTTTTTTTACCCCCGTTATCATAGCCACAAGCACGGCAACACGAAAAACAGAACAACAATGAAGAAATGGTATCTGGCCTACTGCAAACCCAAGGAAGAGGCCCGCGCCCGTGCCCATCTGGCAGCCCAGGGCGTGGAATCCTATTACCCCATGGTCGAGATTGAAAAACTGCGGCGAGGCAAGCGCGTGCCCCAGCGCGAGCCCATGTTCCCCAACTATCTCTTCATCTACGTGGATCTGGAAGAGGTCACCCCGGTCACCCTGAAATCGACCCGGGGCATCAGTCGCATCATCCACTTCGGCAAGGAGTGGACCCCCGTCAGCAGCCAGCTGATCTACCGGCTCATGAGCCGGGACGACAGCGACGAGGCGCGCGCCAGCTATGCCCGTCTGCCGACCCAGGGAGACAAGGTACTTATCGAATCCGGCCCCCTCGCCGGGTTTGAAGCCATCTATCTGGAGCCGGATGGCGAAAAGCGGGCCATCCTGCTGGTCAACCTGCTCAACCAGGAGACCTGCAGCAGCTTCGAAAACCAGGCCTTCCGCCGCCTGGAGTGACCCGTCCTGTCGGCAGAAAGAGCCACAGGGCAGTACACAAGACACCATCCCCCTGCTTCCGAACGGTCAGGACCGCACCTGCGACGTGCATCCTTCCACCACCAGGTTATCGGGCCGAAAAAAACGGGGCAGACCCAGAGGTCTGCCCCATTTTTCTCTCCCTTGCGTCAGGCATCCAGTTCGAAGCGGCTGATGGCCGATGTCAGTCTCCCCGTCTCCCGGGTCAGGCGGGCGGCGATCTGCTCCCCCTGCTGGCCATGCTCGCTGGACTGATGGCTGAGCCCGGCAATCTCCTCCACCGTGCCCGCCACCTCCTGCGCCGCCCTTGACTGCTGCTCGGTGGCGGTGGCGATGGCGGCAAGCTGGCCGCTGAGATCCTGCACCAGCGTTGCCATCGACTCCAGGGTCTCGGTCACCGAGGCTACGGCGCCGCGCCCCTGCTCCACCAGCAGGGTGCCGCTGCCCACGGTATCCGCGGTCTCCCGGGTCTGCTGCTGGATGCTGGCAATGGTCTGGTTGATCTCCATGGTCGATGCGCTGGTGCGGCTGGCCAACTGCCTCACTTCATCGGCCACCACGGCAAATCCCCGTCCCTGCTCACCGGCTCGCGCCGCCTCGATGGCCGCATTGAGTGCCAGCAGATTGGTCTGCTCGGCGATGGTGGCGATCACTTCGGTGACCCTCCCCACCTGCTCGCTCTGGCTGCTGAGCTGCGTCATCGCCTGGTTTGCCTGGGCAATCATGGCACCAATCTGCGCCATGGTGGTCCCCATGCGGGCGAGGGCCTGCTCCCCCTCCCTTGCCTGTTGCTCGGTCTGGCGAGCCGCTCCCGCCGCGTCCGCAATGTTGCCCGCCACATCCCGGGTACTGACCGACATCTGCTCGATGGCGGCTGCCACCGCATCGAGCCGCTGATTCTGGCTTGCCAGATCATCCACGATGGCATTGGTGGTCTGGCCCACCTCGCGGCCAGCCCCTTCCACCTGACCGACCGCCCCCTGGATCTCCCCCACCAGCTCGCGCAACTGTGCCGACATCCGATTGATGGAGCCCGTGAGCCCTCCCAGCTCATCCTGACGAAGCACGGGCAAGGGGGTGACGGGGAGGCGGCCATCGGCCACCAGGCCCGCCCGTTTCACCAGGCTGGCGATGTCCCGGGTCAGGCGCCGGCTGAACAGCAGGGCCACCAGGGTGCCCAGCAGGATGACGCTGGTGGTGGCCAGCAGCAGGGTGCGGTGAATAGCCTGACTGGCGGCCGCCATCTCCCCCGCCATCTTGTCCACCTCGGCACGGGTATGGGTCACCTGAGTCGCCAGCTGACCCGCCAGCCGGGTCAGGGCGGGCTCTATCTCGGTGGCCATCAGGTGGTTGGCCCTGTCCCAGTCCGGGGCCTGGCGCTTCTCGATCACCTGGCCGACCAGCTCGGCAAAGGGGGCTGACATCTCTTCAAAGAGCGTCCAGAGCCCTTTTTGTGCCTCGGTGAAGTTGGCCTCCTGCTGTTTCAGCTCGGCCACCCGCTGCTGGTGAAACTGGTAGTAGTCCCGGTACTTGTCCAGGTACTCCTTCTCCCCCGAGATGAGGAAATCCCGCAGGGCGGAGAGCGCATTGCCCAGGCTGTTGTAGGCATCCCCCACCTGCTTGAGCAGCAGGCGCCTGTCACCGGGCAACGTCGCCTGGGGCGTCGCCACCTCTTCATTGGCAAAAGACTGCAACTGATCGAGGGCCGATTCCGCCAGGGGGCCGGCCTCCAGCAGCATCAGGGTGTGGGCGGGCAGGTTCTCTTCGGTGTGAGCCAGGGCCCACACCTGTGACTGTGCCCCCTTGAAATCCTTGAGTGCCCGGGTCAGGTCGGGGGTGAAACGCTGGCGATCGATGGCGTGCCAGGCCTCTTCCCACTCCTGCTTGATGCGATCACCCTGTGCCGGATCCTTGCCGAGGATGAGATAGGCCCGCAGGGATGAAACGGTGGCAATCAGGGCTTTCTGGCTCGCCTCGTCCCGCTGCAGGGCGGGCAGGGCCTGGGCCAGCAAGGCATCTTGCGAGCCTTCGATCCGGCCGAGCTGATGATAGACAAGGGCGGAGGAGAGAATGATGAGCAGGTTGATAAAACAGAAGCTCAACAACAACTTGCTTGATATTTTCATGGCCATCCTTGGAATTCGTCGGGCATCCTGCCCGGGATTAGCGTCTGATGAGCGCGGGCAAACGAGCCTGCCAACCCTGATGCCATCCCATCAGCTCCTCGCGGGGCATGGGACGGGCGGAGAAGAAGCCCTGGCATTGATCGCACCCCAGTTTCGCCAGCAATTGCCAGGTCGCCTCATCTTCGACCCCCTCGGCCACCGATTTCAAGCCCAACTTGCGAGCCAGCTCGATGCTGGACTCGATGATGGCTAGGCGAGAGGGATCTTCATAGCAGCGATCCACGAAGGATCTGTCCAGTTTCAACTCGGTAAAGGGGAGCAGGGCGAGCTGCTGCATGGAGGAGTAGCCGGTCCCGAAATCATCGATGGAGAGACCAAAACCGTGCATCCGCAAGCGGGTCAGCACCTCCAGCGACTTGCCGAGATCCTTGACGAAAGCGCTCTCGGTTACTTCGAGGGTGATGAGCTCGGGGTTGATGCTCCAGCGCTGGCAGTGGCTGAGCAGGGTGTTGCACAGATCCCCCTCAATGAGGGAAGTGGTGGACAGGTTCATCGACAGGTTCAGGGAGAGCCCTGTCTTCTCCCACAGGTGGCCGTCCCGCAGCGCCTTGCCGATGATCACCTCGGTGAGCGGGTCGATGAGCCCGTTGTGCTCCGCCAGCGGGATGAAACGGGCCGGCGAGATGAGGCCATATTCGGGGTGCTGCCAGCGGGCAAGCGCCTCCATGCCGAGCCACTCCCCGTTGTGAAAACCCACCTTGGGTTGATACCAGGGCAGCAACTGGTCCTGATCCAGCGCCCGGCGCAGCTCATCCAGGGTCAGGTGATAACCATCCTCTTCCTGGCTGCGCACCTGCTGGGGCCGCCAGGCACCGATGAGCTGCGCGATCTGCTGGGGAGACGCGGGTTTCTCGATGCGCCCCAGCACCTGCAGGCCATAGGCCCGGCTCATGCGCAGCACGGCATCGACCACGTCATCCTCCAGGGCGCTGCACAGCACAATGCCGCCGCGGAACCCGCCAAGGGAGAGGCGGCGCAGCAGCGCCATGCCATCCATGCCCGGCATGCGCAGATCGCAGAACAGGATGTCGACCCTGTGGTGCTGGCACTGTGCCAGCGCCTCCTCCCCGTCCTGCGCCTCCAGCAGGTTGCCGTAGCCCAGTCCGCGGATCTGGTGCATCAGGGCCTTGCGCTGGAAGTTGTGATCCTCCACCACCATGATCGCCAACTCATGCCGTGCGCTATTCATCGAGCCATAACCCCGTTTCACCTCTGATAGAGTCCATCAATGCCTGTACCGCCCTGGCCAGGTCATCGAGCTTGTCCAGTTGTTTCAATCTGGCCGCCGCCTCCAGCCGGGCCGCCTCCTCTGCCAATGCCTGCTGTCCTACCATGCGCGCGGCCCCCTTGATGCGATGTGCCGTCTCCACCAGCGCCTGGGTATCCTGGCTGGCCAGCGCCAGCCTCATGTCCTCGCCATCCTGCTCGTTGGCTTCCAGGTATTCGCTGGCCATGCTGCGTGCCACCGCTTCATCCCCGAACAGGGTCAACCAGCTTATGCCTGGCAGCTGAACCCTGGCTTGCCGGGGCGCCTCCGAGGTGAGCTGTTCTTCCTGAGTCGGCAACCAGCGTCCCAGGGTCTGGCTCAGGGCATCCAGGCTGTAGGGCTTGAACAGCATGTCGTTCATGCCGGCATCACGCATCTGTTGGCTCGCCTCCTCAGAGGTATCGGCCGTCACCCCGATAATGGGAGCACTGTCCCCGGCATCCCGCAAGGCTCGCGTGAGGGCATAGCCATCCATCACCGGCATGTGGCAGTCGGTCAGCAGCAGGGCGAAGTCCTGCCCCTGCCAGGCGCGCAGCGCCTCCTCGCCATCTTCCACCACCTCGGACTCGAGCCCCAGGATAGCGAGCTGTCTCGTCAGCAATGCCCGGTTGACGGGGTGATCATCGGCCACCAGCACCCGCCCCTTGAGCTTCTCCCCCTCCATCCCCTTCGACTGGCTCGCCTGCTGGTTGAACAGTGACTGGCAGGTTTCCAGCAACAGATCGGGGTAGAGGGGCGATTGTCCCAGTCGCCACCAGGCGTCGCCCCCCATGCGCCCTCGCAGGGCCTCATGGGGAGAGAGTACTATGCCCTTGAGGTTCGAACGCTGCAAACAGGCCAGCCAGTCACTGCCAAGGGCCTGTTCCAGGTGATTCTCCTGCGCCAGCAGATGCCCCTCGAGGGGCTGCTGCCAATGGTGTGCCTCCATGCGTACCAGTCTGGCGCCCAGCCTGGCCATCACCGATTCCAGCCCCTCATCCTCCCCAAACCACCACCATACCTGACCGGTCAGGGGGGGCGCTTCCCACTGGCACTCGGCCAGGGGCAGCGTGAAGGTCACGCAGGTGCCCATTCCGGGGGTACTTTCCAGGGTCAGGCTCCCCCCCATTTTCTGGGTGAGTTGATGACAGATGGCAAGCCCAAGCCCGGTGCCGCCAAACCGGCGGTTGGTGTCGGACTCCACCTGCTTGAACGGGATGAAGAGGGTGCGCTGCTGCTCCAGGGCGATGCCTATCCCGGTATCCCGGACCCGGAAGGCCAGCCGGTCGTCTTCATAATCCACCTGGATGGCGATCGCCCCCGCCTCGGTGAACTTCACCGCGTTGTTCAACAGATTGGAGATCACCTGCCCCACCCTGATCCCGTCGATGCAGGCCAGATCCGGCACCGTCTTCCCCCACCGCAGCGTCACAATGAGTCCCTTGCCATAGGCCAGGGCCGCATGTCCCCGGATGACATCGCAAATCACCGAGGTCAGGCGGCAGTGATGGGGATGCAGTTGCAACTGCCCGGCTTCCATCTTGGAGAAGTCCAGGCTGTCGTTCACCAGATAGAGCAGGTGGTTGGTGGAGGTCGAGATATTGCGCAACATGTAGCGCTGATCGTCATCCAGCGGGCTCATTTGCAGCAGCTCCAGCATACCGTGCATGCCGGAGATGGGAGTGCGAAGCTCATGACTCATGGTGGCGAGGAAGCGGCTGCGCGCCTGGGTCGCCTCCTCCGCCACCCGCCTGGCCTGGCGCAGCTCCAGCTCCTGGCGCTTGAGCTTGGTGATGTCCTGCACCACGCCGTTCAATATGACCCCTTCAAGCCCCTCCTGGTGAACGAAGTGACCACGGATCTGCAAATAGCCCGCCTCCCCCTGGCGCCTGATCTCCACCTCGAGATCCAGCGGCTGCATGCTCAGGGCATGACGATCCACCGTGGCCACGAAGTCCTCGTGCGCCTTGCCTGTCAGCCCCAGGATGGAGGCACCGGTGACCGCCATGCCGACCAGGTCCTCTTCGACCCCCACCATCTCCCTGACCCCTTGCGAGGTGTAGAGGAAGTGCCCCTTGCCCGGCCCAAGCCAGTGATACTGATAGACCAGACCCGGCATGCTGTCGGTGATCTGGGTCAGCCGGGTCTGCGCCTCCTGGGCCGCAAACCGCGCCTGCTCCAGCTCGGTCACATCGGTCAGCACGGTCAGGATCCCGAGTCGCTTGTCATCGGGCCCCGCAAAGAGCCGCTTGGTGTAGATCATCTGGTGCAGGCGGTCGTCATCAAACCGGATCTCGCCCCGGCCATGAAGCTCCTCTCCGCTCTCCCAGACGCTGGCATCCTCCTCCATCACCCTGGCGCGGATCGACTCTGGCAATCGATCCTGGAGCAACCGCTCATAGGAGCCCGTCAGGTTCTCCCCGCCGAGAAACATCTGCCGGTACGCCCGGTTCGTCATTGCCACTTCATAGCGCTCGTTGGTCAGCACCACCTGGTTGGGCAGGGCATCCAGCATCATCTGGACAAACATCAACTGCTCTTCGAGCCGCCGCTCGGCCTCCCGCCGCTGGCTGATCTGGCGGCGCAACGTCCGGTTCCAGCCCATGAACAGCAAGAGGCAGAGCAGGAAAATGCCGCCGCCAAGGGAGGACCAGAGCAGCACCGTCTTCGGATCCAGTCCCGTCTGTATGGTCAGGGAGAGCCACTTTTTCTCCAGGGCGGAGAGCTCGTCGGGGGGAATGGCGATCAGCACCTTGGTGAGGATCTGCTGCAGCATGGGGTCCTGCAACTGGGTCGCCATGGCGATGGGTACCCGTAGCTCGCTGCCGGAGAAGACCACCTGGTAGCGATCGCTGAATCCCTTTTGCAGCGACTGCTCCAGGGTGGTGGTGCTCATCAGCACATAGTCGACCTTCTGCTGGTCCAGCAGGGGCAGCAAATCGGCATCGCTGGCCACCGGCACCGCGATGGCCCCCACCTCGTTCAGCAAGACCTGCTCCACCGAGCCCCCCACCATGCCCACCCTGTGCCCTTTCAGTGCCCTGGCGGCGGTGAGCTCGGCCATCCCCTGCCTCGCCACGACCACCCGGTTGATCGACGCGTAGTTGGGGGTAAAGCGGGCAAACTGCTGACGCTCCGCGGTGGGAGTCATGGCCGGGATGAGATCCAGCTTGCGATCCTGGAATAGCGCCATGCTCTGGGCCCAGCTCCGGGTCGGCACCAAGGTGAACTGGAGCCCGGCACGCTGGCTCATCAGTGCCAGCAGATCGGCAATGAGCCCCTTGAGCCGCCCCCTGTCGTCCACCTCGCTCATCCCGGGCCAATCCGGGGCAACCCCGTAGCGGATGACCGGATGTGCTTGCAACCACGCCTGCTCCTGCGGATTGAAGACGATCTCCCTGCTCCTTTTCACCAGGGCATAGTCGAGGATATCCCCCGCCTCCAGAATGGCGCGACGCTCTAAGGGAGAGATATCCTCGAGGGCCCGCTCCAGCAATCCCTGCAAGACATCATTCCCGGGTGCCACGGCCATGGCGAGGGAGGTATCCCTCATCCAGTCGATCCTGGCCAGCGCCATGCCCGCCATGGCTTGCAGCCTGTTCAGCATGGGCAGCTCGGCCAGGTAGGCATCCGCCTTGCCCTCCTTGAGCATGAAGATCGCCTCGTCCCGGCTGTCGGCCGTGATCAGGTTCGAGATCCCAAGGCGCAGCAGCTCATCGCAGGCGCTGACACCGAAGACGCAGACCCAGCGCACCCCATAGGCCTCCTCCAGGGAGAGGCTCTCCCGCCCCCCCGTCAGCAGCACGGCGCGGGGCAGTGCCATCAGCTCGGAGGTAAATTGCATCTGCAGGGTGCGGGTCGGGCTCGGTGCCACCCCGATCAACATGTCGACCTTGCCATCCAGCAAGGCCTGCTGGACCGCCGCATTGTTGACGTAGGCACGGTAGCGAAGGCTCACCCCCAGCCTGGCTGCAATCTGGGAGGCGAACTCATCCAGGGGGCCGGTGAAATTGCCGCGTCCATCGGTATAGACATAGGGTGGCCAGGCCGCCGAAGGCATGCCGACGACCAGTTCATCATGGGTGGCAAGCCAGCGCAGTTCGTCCAGGGTGAAGTTGCTCTGGTCCAGTTGCGCCGGCGCAGCCGCAACCATCAGGCTCCAGAAAGCCAGACCACATAGCAGGATGAGACGACAGCAGCGGCGGAACATTATCAACTCCCATACGAAACGGAGGGGGATCATGGAGTGTTTGGCGCAATGTGCGACAACTAAATTGAGACAATGCTCATCAGGAAAGAAAAATGGCAGGCCCAGGCCTGCCATCCACCAGGTCGGGGGCCAGGCCCCCTCCCATCAGGTTATTCGGTTCCCGAGCCGGAAACCGGTTTGAAACTCCCGCTCACGGATGTGGGCGATCTGCACTTCCTTGCCTTCCAGCCCGATGTCTTTGAGCAGGGCAGGTGAAAGATGCAGGTAGCTGACGCGACGCTCCAGCCGGGTGATCCTTTTTTGAACCAGGGTCTCTACGTGGCGCAGCAGGGCGAGTTCGATAGACATAATATTCTCCAGTTGAACGTGCGGTTCCCCCGGAGAGAGGTGATCACCCTGCGGGACAACCGCGGGTGATGAAAAAAGCAGGTGTTACCTGTCCCCTCCACGCGGCAAATAAAGAGCACGAGTCTTCGCGCTGCCAGAGCAGCGATCGAACGCAACGTTGAACATGGAATGTTGCATGGTCGTCTCCTTACCGTGTGAAAGTTGAACAAGTTGCCGCAGTGTAAAAAAACACCGAATTTTACGCAATATCTCTCCCACCCATATGGGTGGAATGCGGCCAAAAAGAGGTTCAGTCAAATCCCTGACAACAGCCGGAACTCCTCCAGTGCATAGGTATCCGTCATGCCGCTCACATAATCGAGCAGCAGCCGCACCCGGTAGTACCACTCCTGCTCGCTCTCCTTTTCGAAACGGGGATCCCGGCTCGCCACCGCCAGCCGGTACGCCTTGAGGTGGCGGGCAGAGAGGCGGTGGAACAGCCGCCGGGCAAAGAAGAGCTCGCTCCCGCCGTTGCCTGCGAGCAGCCGCTCGAACTGGCTGACGGGCAGGGCCAGCAGGCAGGCGTAGGTGGAGAGCACCCCGCGCAGGGCGGCATAGCCTTCCAGCTCCAGCGCCTCCACCTCCGGGCGCATGAACACCAGCTCGCGAGCCACCCGCTTGAGGGTATCGAGTACCCGGGCTGCCGGAGCCTGACCGTGCAGCAGCGCCTGGGGATAGGCCCCGCTCAGGATCTGATCGTGCTCGGCCACATAGGTATGGGCGGCCAGCGCCACCAGATCCCGGGTCAGATGCTGGCGAAAATGGGGGAGGAACCCCCGACCGGAGGCAAGCGCCTCATCGAGCAGGTCGGCCATGTAACCGCCCTCGTCCGCCTCGCGCAGGGCTGCCAGCAGTTCGTTCTGGGTGAGGATGTGCCTGTCCACCGCATCCTCGAGATCGGCGATGCAGTAAGAGATGTCGTCCGCCGCCTCCATGATGTAGACCAGCGGATGACGGCACCCCTCGGCCAGCCCCAGGCTCTGGCCGAGGGCACGATAGAGGGGTTGTTCGCTGAAGAAGATGCCGCGCTTGCTGGTCCAGCCGTGGTGCTGACCATAGCCCTGGGGATGGTGCAATCCCGGCAGGGGCTGCTGCGGGTATTTGCACAGCGCCGCCAGTTGCCCCAGGGTGAGGTTCAGCTCGTGCAGGCTGTGCACCAGTCGCAGGCTCTGGGCATTGCCGTCAAACACCAGCAGATCCTGGCGAAGGGTTGCCCACTGGGCGCTCGGCAACTGGTCGTGGGCACGGGCGAAGAGGCCGTCCAGCTCCTGGGCAAGCCACTGACTCATCACCTGCTCGCCGAAATGGCCAAACGGCGGGTTGCCGACATCGTGCAACAGGCAGGACATCTCCACCAGATTGATGAAGGCCCCCTCGCACACCACTCCGGCCGGCAGCGCCGCCAGGATGCGGCGACTGATCTGGCGACCGGTCTCCTGCACCTCCAGCGAATGGGTGAGGCGGCTGCGCACCGAGGCTTTCACATCGAGCGGGAAGACCTGGGTCTTCTGCTGCAACCGACGCACCGGCGCCGCCTGCACGATGCGGGTGCGGTCCTGCTCCGTCGCCTCCAGCAGGTCTTCGTCTCCCCAGGGGTGAATGCGCTCGGGGGGGATCAAACGGTCATACATGTCGTGGCTCCTTGCCTGAGGCGTCGTGTCTACGAGAGCAGCCAGCGCCGCAGGCGGGCGATGTCACCCGGGTATTCCCGGCGCAGGGTTTCAATCCAGTCTTCCACGTTCTCCCACCAGGCGGGGTGATCCGGGCTCTGGATAAGCTGGGCCGTCTGCTGCAACCGGCGCAGGCCGATGGAGCCCGCCGCCCCCTTGATCTTGTGGGCCTCCTCCACCACACCGGCCTGATCCCTGGCAATCATGTTGGAGTCGAGTACTGCCATGTAGTCCGGCATCATCTTCTCGAACAGCTCGACGCTGGAGAGCAGCACCGGCTTGCCGACCGTGCTGGCGTAATCGGTGAGGAAGGGCAGATCCAGCAGGGCATCCTGATGGTGGGCATCGTCCTGCTCGTCCGCCTCGTCCCCGGCGAGATCCGCAAACAGGTGGCCTATCACCTCCCGCACCGCCTTGGAGCCCAGCGGCTTGTTGATCACATCCTGCATGCCGTGATCCCGGTAGTACTGGCGATCGCCGGTGGCATTGGCGGTGAGCGCCACCATGGGGGGCAGGCTGTCGCCGTAGCGCGCGAGCAGTTGCTCCGCCACATCGAACCCCGTCATATCCGGCAACTGGATGTCGAGCAGGATCAAGTCGAAATCATCCGGGTTGGCCATGGCCAGCGCCTCTGCACCATCCCGCGCCACCTTGACCTGATGGCCGAGCTTGTTCAGCAGAGCGCAGGCCACTGTCACGTTGAGCTCGACGTCCTCCACCAGCAGGATATCGAGGCAGGGCATCTCGGGCTCCGGGGCCGCGGCCTTGGGCTCGACGCAGTCCACCTCCAGCTCGGCGGTGAAGCAGGCGCCTTCGCCCGGGTCGCTGTCCACGTAGAGCTGGCCGCCCATCGCCTGCACCAGCTGACGGGAGACCGCCAGCCCGATGCCGGTGCCGGTGGCGTGCTTCTTGCCCTGCACCTGATAGTACATGGCGAAGATCTTCTCCTGCTGGGCGCGGGGAATGCCCACCCCGGTGTCTTCCACCTCGAAGTGCAGCGCCAGCTTGCCCGGTTCATCAGCGGCGTGGGCGAGACAGCGTATGGTGACGCCCCCTTCATCGGTGAACTTGACCGCATTGCCCACCAGGTTCCACAGCACCTGGCGCAGCCGGGTGCCGTCCGCCATCACGAACTGGGGCATGTCGCCGTCCCGGTCGAAGTGCAGGTAGAGCCCCTTCTGCTCCGCCTGGATGCGCGACAGCGTCTCCAGCTCGTCGAGGAAGGCGGGCAAATCCAGCGGAGCCGGCGCAATCTCCAGCCGACGACGGTCGAGCTTGTCCAGATCGATGATGTCGTTGAAGATGTTGCCGAGCGTCACCGCGCTCAGGTGGATGGTCTTGAGCTGCTGCTGCTGTCTGGCATCGAGGGGCGTATCCATCAGCATCCGGCTCAGTCCGACGATGCCATTGAGCGGGGTGCGCAGCTCGTGGCTGATGGTGGAGATGAAGGTGGTCTTGTCCCGACTCGCCTTCTCCAGCTTGTCCTGGTACTGCTTGCGCTCGGTGATGTCGCGACCAAAGCCGAGCAGGCCGAGCCGCTTGCCGAAGCGGTCGAAGAAGGGCACCTTGCGCAGCTCGAAGTAGGCCTTGCGGCCATCGGGATACTCCAGCCACTGCTCATAGGTGAGCGGCTCGTTCTGGGCGAAGACCTGCTTGTCGGTCTCCACCACCTTGCTGGCGATGTCGTGCTTGTAGACATCGAACGGGGTCAGACCGATGAGTTCCGCCTCCACCTTGCCGGTGAGCTCCTCCATGGCGCGGTTGCAACCGGAGAACTGCTCGTCCTCGTTGCGGTAATAGACCAGATCGGGGGAGCAGTCGATGAAGGAGCGCAAGAGGGCGGTACGCTCCCCCAGATGCAACTGGGCCTTCTCCCGCTGGAACACTTCGTTTTCGAGATCCTCGATGGCTTGCTGGCGCAGGGCCTCGGCCCGGTTGGTCTCGGCGATCTGGGCGTTGAGCCGGCTGATGTTCTCCTGCAACTGGCTGTTGAGCTCGAGATCCCGCTCGCGCATGTCTTGCAACTTGCGCACCATCCGGGTCAGCCGTTGGCGGGAGTCCTCCAGCTGATCCACCACGATGGAGAGAAAATAGACGGCCCAGGGGGTCACCAGCAGGCCGAAGAAGACAGAGCGCACCAGGTCGACGATGTCCACGGTGCCGCGCAAAAACAGGGTCACCCCCATCTGGATCGAAACGGCCAGCACTATGATGGCGGTGGCCAGGAACATGCTGAAGCGCACCAGTCCCAGCTTGGTCATCAGGTCGACGTAATATTGCGCCCAGGATTTGATCTGCTTCATCTCGTTGTTTTCTCCCCTTTTCTTGCGCAAACAGGATACCAGTACGGCGCCATGAACTCTTGTCCGTCGCGTATTCAATTATTGATTAACGTCACACTCCGGCTGGGGTAGCATGCCTGCCATGCCTCAGTCAGCACCGGTCCCACCGGGATACCGGGGCGCACTGTCACCCTTCTCATTCGTTATGTCAGGAGCATACCCGATGCGAAATCATGTTCTGTTGAGCCTTGGCCTGCTGGTCGCCACCACCGCCCACGCCGATCTGGGGGAGATCCCCCGCCAGACCGGCTGGTCCGGTTTTCTGCTGGGCGGAGTCAATGCCGGCAGCCACAAGTCCAACTTCTATGCCGGTGACGACAGCAACAGCCGTATCGATGATCTGGGCTCCCCCGGCCGCGAAAGCGGTCTGAGCCCGCTGCTCAATGCCGATATCCGCTACACCTTCGCCGATACCCGCACCCAGGTCTTCCTCGGCAACCTCATCCAGGACGCGGTGCGCTTCGACTTTACCCAGCAACTCGGTCTGCGCCAGGAGATGGGTGACAAGGGTATCGTCGCCACCTCCCTGGTGTTCAACCTCATGCCGGTGGAAGTGTGGAGCGATCCCTTCGCCACCGGCGTGGACCGCAGCGCCACCGATCTCACCTCGAAAGGGGTGCGCTTTGCCTGGGACAGGATCTGGGGCAGCAACGTCTACGCCACCCTGACCAGCCGGGAAGTGGAGCTCGACGAGGAGCGCAGCGGCCAGCAATATGACCTGACCCACGGCACCCCCTACGCCTCCATGCTGAGCCGCAACGGCAAGGTCCACGACCTGGCTGTCTCCTACCAGTACCACTTCGGCGGCGACCAGCTGCTGGAGCCCGCCTTCCTCTACAAGGAGGCCCGCCTGGACGGGAGTGCGGAGAGCTTCAAGAACACCGGTCTGCAGCTGACCTATGCCAAGCGCGCCTCCCAGTGGTCCATCGTGAGCAACCTCTACGCCGGCAAGCGCAAGTATGACGAGGCGAATCCCCTGTTCGGCCAGCGCGCCGATGCCAGCGAGTTCGCCCTCAATGGCACCTTCTTCTGGCACAACCTGTTCGGCATCAAACCCCTTGCCGCCACCTTCACCGCGGCCTACTCCAGCGCCGACTCCGACATCGACTTCTACGATGCCGAGGCGCTTCGCTTCAGTACCGGGGTGCTTTACAACTTCTGACCCGCCCCAAGCAAGGAGGCCACCCCCGGGGTGGCCTCTTCATTTGCACAACCTTCGACCATCAGATGCCGAGGGAATCCAGCAGATCGTCGTGCTCGTTGCTCGCCGGCGCGGCCGCCGGTGCCGGTTTGGCTGACTGCTTGGCCTGAGCGATCAGCTCGTCGGGATCCACCTCCTCCTGCACGCCGCCATCATGGATCCGGATAAACTCCGTCTTGTCCATGGCCAGCTCCAGATAGAAGATGTTGTTGCTGGCGGTGAAGAAGGTCACCCGGCGGGTCTCGGGATTGTCGAGGTTGGTGTCGACGCTCAGCATCACCTGCTTGTTGAGCGCCAGCATCTTGGGCTGGTTCTGGGTGATGTGGGTCTGCAGCTCGCGCCCCACCTTGGTGGTGAAGCTGCCGACGATCTGGTTCATCAGCTCGCCCATGACGTTGCTCACCTCGTCCGAGGTGTGGGAGATGGCAAGATCCTCCTTGGAGAGCCCCATGCTCAGCATGTAGCTCTGGTAGAGCTCCATGGCCGCGGCGGCGGAGAAGTTGATCACCACCAGCCCGGAGAAGCCGCCGTCAAACAGCACGAAACAGCCGATGTCAGGCTTGAGGCAGGTCTTGCTGATCCGCTGCACCATGCCGGAGAAGCGCACCTGGGTCTGGGTCGCCGCACTCAATACGCTCGTCACCGAATTGCACAGGCTCAGCAGTACGTCCTCTGTGGTCAATACGGCATCATCCTCGGATCTTGTCACTATCATGGAACCTTCCTGCTGATCGAAATAATGGGGCTGTCACTCGTGTCGCCCATGTCACCATGCACCGACGCGATACGCTAACAGATTGCGTGATCCCGGTGCCCAAAGCGCGAGCCACCTCTCACTTGACTGGATTATCAGTCAGAAATGGCTGAAATCCATCCAGGGTAGCCAGACGGGTTTGCCAACTGGCAGCCGCCCCTTGCAAGGCCTGCTCCTCATAGGGAATGGCGGGACAGGCACCCCAGATGGGGCCGGGCCAGGCCGCATCCGAGCTGAAGCGGGCCACGTGGTGCAGGTGCAACTGAGGCACCAGATTGCCGAGGGCCGCCACGTTGATCTTGTCCGGGCCGAGTGCCCGCTCCATCAGGGTGGCGACGGCGCAGGACTCCTGCATCAACTGCTGTTGCTGCTCGGGGGCCAGATGATGGATCTCCCGCAGGTTGGCGACCCGGGGCACCAGAATCAACCAGGGATACTGGCTGTCTTTGGCCAGCAGGACGCGGCACAGGGGCAGATCCCCGAGTATCCGGGTATCCGCCTGAAGGCGGGGGTGCAATTCAAACATGGGGGCCTCGCTGATCAACATGGGCACATCGGGAATCAAAGATGTGCCCACGTTACTGCAACAGGGAGCAAACTTAAAGGCGCGGCACGGCCCAACCGATGAAGCGCTTGCGAAGCGCGGGGTCCGCCTGCAGGAAAAGCTGTTGCAACTGCCCTTCCAGGGCGCTGGCCGGCACGGAGGAGGCCCGGGGCGTCGCCACGGCGGCCGCAGTCACATCCGCCGCACCGGCGAGCACGGCAGGCCCCTCGCCACGGTTGTACTCCATCAGCCTGGCATGCCAGTCCATGCCGATCTGCATCCCCTGCACCACCAGCGTATCCTGACGCACCTCGAGGGGCTGCCCCCCCGCCACCAGGCCTAGGACAGGGGCCCTGGCGTAGCGTTCCATCCCGGCCTCGTCCACAGGCACGGGAGCCTGCAGGCGCACCGACTGCCCGCGGGCCTCATAGCGAAGCACCTGGGGCTCGGAGCGAACCTGGCGATCGTTGTCGCTGCTGTTGCGACTCGGGATCACCCCCTCGTAGCGCACCAGCAGTTGCTGCTCCCCGTCGGCCAGCACGGCGTGCTGCTCGTCCTGCACCTTGCCGGCGCTCACCGTCAGGATCTGGAAATCCCGGGGCACCTCGACCCTGACCTCAGCCTGCACACCGCCGCAGCACAGCAGCGCAACCCCTGCCCAACCCTGATGACGCTTCATTCCCTGACTCTCCTTTCGCGATGAAGGGCGCAGGGTAGCAGCCCCAGATGACAGAAAAATAACGGGATGCAGGCTCACCCCAGCAGATAATGGGGCCGCTCGGCAAACCACTGGGCCAGCACCTGCTTGAACAGCCGGATCTTGCGCGGCACCCGGCGCTGCTGGGCGTGCAGCACATGGATCGGGTGCAGGCCGGTCTGCCACTCCGTCAGCACGGCCACCAGCTCCCCTCGGGCCAGGCTGGCCTCCACCAGCATCAACGGACACTTGGCAAAGCCCATGCCCGCCCGGGCCAGTTGCAGCAGGGTGCTGTAGTGGTTGGCCCGCACTCGCCCCTGCACCAGGATGTGCGCCTCCTCCTCCCCCTGGCGAAAGTGCCACTGCTCCCAGTCCGGGTTGTGGCCCTGCAGCAGGCAGGAACGCCCCCCCAGTTCATAGGGAGTGGCGGGGATCCCCTCCCGCGCCAGCAGGGCGGGGCTTGCCACCACCACATCCTTGAGCCTGCCGAGGGGCAGGGCCACCAGGTTGTCGGGGATCAGCTCCATGGCCCGCAGGGCGATGTCATTCTCCCCCTGGCTCATGTCGATCATGGCATTGGTGAAGTTGAGCTCGACCTGGACGCCGGGGCAGAGCTCGGCAAAACGGGCGAGCAGCTCGCTCACCATGCGGTCCCCCGTGCTGACCGGGCAGGTGAAGCGCAGGCGGCCGCTGTCCTCCTCGGTCAGGGCGCGGATCCCCTCCTCCGCCTCCCGGGCCAGGGCGAAGATCTCGCCGGCCTGCTGGTGAAGCACCCGCCCCGCCTCGGTCAGGCTGAGTCTGCGGGTCGTGCGCTGGAGCAGCTGGGCATTGAGGGCGGACTCCAGGGCGCTGACATGGCGGCTCAGCATCCCCTTGCTCACCCCCAGGGCATCGGCAGCGGCGGAGAAACTGCCCCGCTGCACCACTTCATAGAAACTGGCCAGGTGAGTGATATCCATCATTAGCACCAATATGGAAACAATGGGTTCATCATAAGCGCTTTTTCTCCCTTTTTATCCCGCTATCATCAACTCATCTCAACCAGGAGCGATAGATATGAAGATTGTGATTGTGGGTGCCTCCGGCACCATTGGCGCCGCCGTCAGCGAACTGCTTGCCCAGGATCACCAGGTGATCCGGGTCGGTCACAGCCAGGGGGATGCCAGAGTGGACATGCGCGACCCCGCCTCCATCCGGGCGCTCTTCGAGCAGATCGGATCCTTCGATGCCCTGGTGGTCGCCAGCGGCAGCGTCGCCTTCAATGCCCTGACCGAGATGACGGACGAGCAGTGGCAGGTGGGGCTTCAGAGCAAGCTGATGGGCCAGATCAACCTGACCCGGGCCGCCATTGCCCACCTGAGCGACCGTGGCTCCATCACCCTCATCAGCGGCATTCTGAGCGAGGAGCCCATCCACTGGGGGGTGAGCGCCACCACCATCAACGGTGCCATCGAGCACTTCGTGAAAGGGGCCGCCTGCGAGCTGCCAAGGGGCATTCGCATCAACGTGGTCAGCCCCACCGTGCTGGAAGAGTCCATGGGCAAGTATGCCGACTCCTTCCCGGGCTTCGTGCCGGTACCCGCCGCCCGGGTGGCCCAGGCCTACAAGAAATCGGTACTGGGGGTACAGACCGGCCAGATCTTCCGGGTCAATGGCTGAGCGCTCCGGACAACCCAATGAAAACGGGCCCCGTCATGGGGCCCGTTTTGTCATCTGCGTTGCAAGTGCCTCGCCAGCCACCGGCAAACGTTTGTGCGCCTGCGGCAAAAAAAGCGGTCGGCCTCAGTCGATCAGGCCGTACTGCTCCCGCAGTACCTCGATGATCTCCTGCTTCGGATTGGCACTGCGTACCAGCGGCTGACCGATGATCTTCTCGGCGATCCCCACATAGGTGCGGGAGATATCCATCATCACCTCGGTGGGCAGCTTGTTGTCACGGGCCAGGGCGAAGCGCTCGGGCATGCGGTTCTTGTTGAGCAGGATGTCCGGATCCGGGAAGTGGTTCAGCAGCCACTGGCGGAAGCCCTCTTTGGACTTCTCGATGATCTCGCCGCCGCGAAGGGCTGGGCCGTCCCAGATGCGGGAGCTGTCGGGGGTGCCCACTTCATCCATGTAGATGAGCTTCTCGCGACCGGCGGCATCGGTCACGTAACCGAATTCGAACTTGGTGTCGACGAAGACCTGATCCAGGGCAGCCAGCGCCTCGCTGATGACGTAGAAGCCCTCTTTGAGCAGCGCCTCGTAGCGGTCGATGTCCGCCGGGGAGCGGAAGCCGAAGGCCTGATGGTGGCGCTCGATGTCGCCGCGGGAGACGTTGACGTCGTCCGCTTCCGGCACGCCATCCAGCCCCTTGAGGATCCCCTTGGTGGACGGGGTAATGAGGATCTCGGGCAGCTTCTGATCCTTCTTGAGCCCTTCCGGCAGGGTGATGCCGCAGAATTCCCGCTCACCATCCTTGTAGGCACGCCACATGGAGCCGGTGATGTACTGGCGGGCGATCGCCTCGATCATCACGGGACGGGCTTTTTGCACGATCCAGACGAAGGGGTGCGGGATGTCCAGGATGTGGCTGTCCGCCAGCCCCTGCTCCTTGAACAGCTTGAACCAGTGGCTGGAGATGGCATTGAGCGCCGCGCCCTTGCCCGGCACGCCGTTCAGACCGTCCACCCCTTGCCAGATGCAGTCGAAAGCCGAGATGCGATCACTGATCACCATGAGGGCCAGGGGCGTATCGGCCGGCACATCATAGCCTTTCTCCCGAATGAGCCGGGCACTGTCTGCCGGGGTCAACCAGTAGACGCTGCGCACTTTGCCGGAATGGACAGGTTTATCGGTACGGATCGGCAAATCGTCGTTCACCGCCAATACTTGATCTGCAAGACTCATGGCTAATAACACTTCCTGTTGTGGGACTAGTTAGGCAGGGGCACCAGACCCCTGTCTGTGGGGGATTCACATCATCAGGTACTCAGGCCCGGGGCAACCGGCTCGGCACGCGGGCCCTGCGGCAACCCGGACATAACAAAACAGGGGCGCGAGGCCCCTGTTTCCATGCTTACTTCGCCCCCTGATCGGCCAAGCCCTTGGCAAAGGCCTCGGACAGGCTGATGTACATCTGGGAGATGACACCGGATGCGACAGGCTTCTTGTCCTTGTCGAACAGGGTGATGGAGGTCTTGCCGCCCGTCATCTCGCCGAGCTGGAAGCGATACTTGTCTTCCTCGAGCTTGAACGGCTCCGCTCCCTTGGCCTTCCAGAACTCGCTGTCCGGCTCGTCGTACTCCACGTCGATCCAGCCCAGGGACTGCTGGGTATCCTTGATGGTGAAACCATAGGCAGGCAGCACCTGATTGAGGCGGCGCCACACCTGGTCAAACGACCCTTCGGCAATCCAGGCGCTCAGCTCGTTGTTGTCCAGACCCAGCTCCAGCCCCATGCCATCGCTGGACTTGTGCTGTTCACGGGCCTTGAGCTGCTTGTCGTAATAGAGGGAGAACTGGTTCAGGGCGCGGGTAGCATAACGCTGGGCGTCCGCCGGCGTCAGCACAGTGCTGGTCTCGCCGTCGATGGTCTCTTCGTGATCCAGCACCCGTACCGACATCTTGATGGCGTGACGCTGCACATCGTTGCGCAGGGTGAACTGGTAACGCTGACGGATCTTGAAGTCATCGTCATCTTCCGCCCAGCCATCGAGCACCGCGGAGTTGTCAAACCAGCCGGTCTGCAAGACGCCGTCCTGTTGATCCAGCTTCTCGGTGGTGACCTTGTGTTCGGCCAGGAAGTTCATCAGGAAGGCCCAGGTATCGCGCTCCACGCTCTGGGAAGTGCTGAGGGCATAGAAGGCGACGGTCGGCTCGCTGGCATTGGCCACCACCTGGCTGCCGGGCACCACGGTGAGCAACTGGGCGGGCGGACGCACGTCCACCTTGGCCCCGAGGGCGCCCTCACGGCTGCTCTCGGGCAGGGCCGGAATGTCGAAATTGCTGTTAAAGGCGGGGGTACTCAACCCGGCGGGCACAAGGAAGGCGCGGCCTTCGAGGCGGCTCTCTTCATACTCGAAGCCACGGTTGGCCATTTTGCGTTCCTGGGGTGAGCTGCAGGCAGCCAGCACGGCCACCGTCGCGACACTCAGTACCAGGCGCACTGCATTTCCCTTTCCATTTGCTTTAAACACTCGCCATCAACTCCGCAGTCGTCAGTGCTCGCGCCATCGCCGCTTCCCCCTCGGGGGTGAGATCGGTCAGGGGCAGACGCAAGGTCGCCGTCGCCATCAATCCCAGCCGGGCACAGGCCCATTTCACCGGGATGGGACTCGGTTCACAGAACAGAGTCTGATGCAACGGCATCAATCGATTGTTGATGTCATGAGCCTGCCCGGCATCACCGGCCAGGGCAGCACGACACATGTCGGCCATCTGGGGCGCCGCAATATTGGTGGTGACCGAAATGACACCATCGCCCCCTTGCAGCATAAAATCACATCCGCTGGCGTCATCGCCACTATAAAGCGCAAAATCCGGCCCGCACAGTTCGCGCAGCAGCGGAGTACGGCCAAGATCGCCAGTCGCTTCTTTCAAACCTATGATGCCGGGCACCTTGGCCAGACGGGCCACCGTCTCGGGTTTGAGGTCACAGCAGGTGCGACCGGGCACATTATAGAGAATTTGAGGCAGACCACTAGCCTCGGCGATCGCACAATAGTGACGATAGAGGCCTTCCTGGGTGGGTTTGTTGTAATAGGGGGTCACCGAGAGACCCGCCACCACGCCCATGGTGGCGAAACGCCGGGAGAGGGCGATGGCATGAGCAGTGTTGTTGGAGCCGCAGCCCGCGATGACGGGAATGCGTCCGGCGGCGTATTCCACCGTCTTCTCAACCATGGCGATATGTTCCTGCTCGCTCAGGGTGACCGACTCTCCCGTGGTTCCCACGGCGACGATGGCGCTGGTCCCGGCATCCACATGATATTCCACCAGCGCTGCCAGACTGACCCAATCGATGTCGCCCGAAGGCAGCATGGGGGTAACGAGCGCAACAATACTACCGCGTAACATGGATAATTCTCCCGATTTTCAGGGGCGTAATGGTAAAGCTGCCCCTTTTGAAAAACAAGGGAGGCACGGGACAAGCCGTGTTACCATCCGGCACAAAACGTATGAATGCACGAGCGCACAAGAGGCCTCACGGCAGGGTGCCGGCACCCGCGGTCAACGCATTCTCAATAATGGACGAGAGACGATTTATGACTCACTACCTGGTCGTAACGGCCATCGGCACGGACAGGCCTGGCATCGTCAATGAGGTGACCCGTCACGTCAGTGGCTGCGGTTGCAACATTGTCGACAGCCGTCTTGGCATCTTCGGCAACGAATTCACCTTCATCATGCTGCTGTCCGGTGACTGGAACAGCCTGATGCAACTGGAAATCAGCCTCCCACTGCGCAGCCAGGAGTGGGATCTCATCACCATGATGAAACGCACCGAGCGCCACCACTCCCTGCAATATGACATCAGCGCCAGCGCAGAGGTGCTGATCCGGGATCAGCCGGGCATCGTAAGTCAGTGCACCCAGTTTTTCAGCGATCACGGCTGGGACATCCAGGCCATGCAGACCATCACCCTGGAACAGCAGCCCTTCAACCTGCTCAAGGCGAACTTTCAGTTGAATCTCTCCAAGCAGGGAGAAGAGCCCGGCTCGAAGACAGCCTTCGCCGATTTCTGTCGTGGACTGGGCGCCGAGTCGTTCGAATTCATCGTCAATCACAAGTACGCCTGACGGCGTTTATCCGAGGAGACCCCATGTCACCACTAGAAGCTGGTACCCAGGCCCCCGATTTCTCCCTCTCCGATCAGGACGGCAATCAGGTTCGCCTCGCCGACCTGCGCGGCAAGAAGGTGCTGATCTATTTCTACCCCAAGGCGATGACCCCGGGTTGCACCACCCAGGCCTGCGGTCTGCGCGACGTCAATAGCGAGCTGGCTGCCCTCAATGTGGTGGTGCTCGGCATCAGCCCTGACAGCGCCAAGCGCCTGAAAAAGTTCGAGGAGCGCGACAACCTCAACTTCCGCCTGCTGGCCGATGAGGATCACGCGGTGGCCGATGCCTTTGGCGTCTGGGGCCTGAAGAAGTTCATGGGCAAGGAGTATGACGGCATCCATCGCCTGAGTTTCCTCATCGACGAAGAGGGCAAGGTTGCCCATCGCTTCGAAAAGTTCAAGACCAGCGATCATCATCAGGTGGTGCTCGACCTCGTCAAGGGGTAAGCCACCAGCGGCATTGTTGCAGGGCTCGCCATGGCGGGCCCTGCTCGTTTCACCACGGCATCAGCCCCCACTCTCTGGCGGCTCACCAGGGCGCCTCCTCCCGCCTTTTCTCGCCAACCTCCCCTCTCAGATCAAAAAATTCATCCTGGATATGGGTTAACGTGACCCCAGATTCATTTTCCAGCGAGACAGCCCATGAACATGAGCCACACCGAACGCCTGATCCTGAGCAACCAGTACGAGATCCTGGCCAAACTCAATCCGGAAAAGGCGGCGTTTTACCAGCGTGCCAGCACCATCGTCGAGCGCGGCTACTGCCTGCAGATCCTCGAGCTGGAGAAGAGCTTCGGCCATCTGGATCTCGCCACCTGCCAGGAGGTGCTGGACACTCTGGAGCTGCACCATGCACTGGCCATCTCCTGGGGTAACCTGGATGCCAGCGCCCGGGCCGATGTCAACGAGAGCCGCCTTGCCTTCAACGGCTACAGCCGCAGCCAGGAGCGGGAACTGGCGGATTACGTCTGCTTCCTGCTGGAAGTGGACAAGCGCTTCCCCGAACTGCCCTGCCCCTGCGATGAGCTCTCCAGCGACATCGCCATGCGGGACAAGTACCAGCGCATGCTGGCGGTCTGGCGTCAGTGCCCCCGTCAGTACAAGCTCTCCATCCAGGAGATCAGCAAGGTGCTGGCCGCCTGAATGTGAAAAAGGCGCCTGAGGGCGCCTTTGTCGTCAGTCTGACTCAGGAAAGTCATTCGTAGAGGAAGGATTTGTCCAGCTGCTTGAAGGCGGCGTTGAGGGTATCGGCCAGCTCTTCGTAGCGGGGACGGGCCACCAGCTGACGCTGGCCCCCTTGCTCGTTCATCTTGCCGTTTATCTCCCGATACCAGGTGGCGAGGGAGGGGGGCAGCCGGGTATCGGCGCGCTGGCCGAGCCAGTAGTACCCTTGCAGCGGCAGGCTGAGCAGGAAGAGCACGGACGCCATCACGGAGGGCCAGTAATGAAGCTCGCCAAACTGGAACTGCACCATGACGCTGAGCACCGCCAGTGCCGGGATCACCTTGAGGGCGAATTCGGTGGCCTTGATCACCCGATTCTCCGGGAACATGGAATTAAGCTCGGGACGGCGCGGCCAAAGAGTCATATAATGACGGCCTTGCTGTAATTTAGTTCCAAAAATGTTCATGCTCATGCTACCTCCGAGCTCTTTTCGAACGCATTAACGGCAAAACCTCGACAATATTTGAGAGGCAATAACAAAGGTTGAGGATGACTTTGTTATTTTTCAACAATCAGGTTATCCTTTGTACGCCCATTTTTACGCTGGGGCACGGCCACTGACCAGTCAGGGACGTCTGAATTTCGGGTCTTGTATCACTATACAAGGGGCAAGCAACAGATTGCCAACCCTCATAAGGATAAGTTGATAGTTTTTGGACGCACCGCGTCCGGCGCATCCTCCAACCCAACCCAATCTGCGATAGGATTTATTCATGAGTAAGCTGGTTCTTGTTCTTAACTGTGGCAGCTCGTCCCTGAAGTTTGCTGTCATTGACGCAACCACCGGTGATGACCTGCTGTCCGGCCTGGCCGAATGCTTCAACCTCGACGACGCCCGCATCAAGTGGAAGCTGAACGGCGAGAAAGGCAACGCTGATCTGGGTGCCGGTGCCGCTCACCAGGAAGCGCTGGACTTCATCGTTCACAAGATCCTGCCGCTCAACCCGGAACTGTCCAAGAACCTGATCGCCATCGGCCACCGCGTGGTACACGGCGGCGAGCGTTTCACCTCCTCCGTTCGCATCTGTGATGACGTCATTGCCGGCATCGAAGCCGCCATTCCTTACGCACCGCTGCACAACCCGGCTCACCTGATCGGTATCCGTGCCGCCCTGAAGGTCTTCCCGGAACTGGCCGAGAAGAACGTCGCCGTGTTCGACACCGCCTTCCACCAGACCATGCCGGAAGAAGCCTTCCTGTACGCCCTGCCGTACAAGCTCTACAAAGAGAACGGCATCCGTCGCTACGGCGCCCACGGCACCAGCCACTACTACATCAGCCTGGAAGCGGCCAAGCAGCTGAACAAGCCGGTGGAAGAGCTCAACATCATCAACTGCCACCTGGGCAACGGCGGTTCTGTCTGCGCCATCAAGAACGGCCAGTCCGTCGACACCTCCATGGGCCTGACCCCGCTGGAAGGCCTGGTGATGGGTACCCGTTCCGGTGACATCGATCCGGCCATCATCTTCTTCCTGCACGACAAGCTGGGCATGAGCGTCGCCGAGATCAACACCATGCTGACCAAGGAATCCGGCCTGCAGGGTCTGACTGAAGTCACCTCCGACTGCCGTTTCGTTGAAGACAACTACGACAGCAAGGAAGAAGCCAAGCGCGCCATGGACGTGTACTGCTACCGTCTGGCCAAGTACATCGGTGCCTACGCCGCCGCCATGGACGGTCGTCTGGATGCCGTGGTCTTCACCGGCGGCATCGGCGAGAACTCCGCCCCGATCCGTGAGATCACCCTGAACAAGCTGGGCCTGCTGGGCTTTGACGTCGACCACGACGCCAACCTGAAGGCTCGCTTCGGCAAGGGCGGCGAGATCACCAAGGCTGGTTCCACCAAGGCCCTGGTTATCCCGACCAACGAAGAGTGGGTCATCGCCCACGACGCGCTGGAACTGGTCGGCGCATAAATTAGCTGTAGAGCAAGGCCGCCCCAGGGCGGCCTTTTCCTGATCCCAAAAAATGAACAAGGGGTAATAAGTGGCACGCACTATTATGCTCATCCCGGTCGGCACTGGTGTCGGCGTAACCTCCGTGAGTCTTGGCGTCGTTCGCGCCATGGAGCGTCACGGTGTCAATGTCAGCTTCTTCAAACCGGTCGCCCAGCCGCGTCCGGGTGAAACCGGTACCGAGCGCTCCACTGCCGTGATCCGCGCCGCTGCCAACATCAACCCGCCCGAGCCGTTCGCCCTCTCCTACGCCGAGAACATGATCACCTCCAGCAACACCGACATCCTGCTGGAAGAGATCGTGGCCCGCTTCGAAGAGCACGTGAAGACCAGCGGTGCCGAAGTGGTGGTGATCGAGGGCCTGGTTCCGACCGACAAGCAACCCTTTGCCAACAAGCTGAACTACGACGTCGCCAAGGCGCTGGACGCCGACATGGTGTTCGTGACCCATCCAGGCAACGACTCCAGCCAGAAGCTCAAAGAGCGCATCGAGCTGGCCTGCTCCAACTTCGGTGGCGTCAACAACCCGCGCATCGTGGGCTGCGTCATCAACAAGGTGGGTGCCCCGGTTGACGAGCACGGCGTGACCCGTCCCGACCTGACCGAGATGTTCGAAGCGCACCACCACGGCGCCGATACCGGCCACAACCTGGAAGTGCTGCAGGTCTTCGGCAAGAGCCCGCTGCGCATCCTCGGCTGCATCCCCTGGAACACCCAGCTGATCGCCCCGCGCGCCAAGGATCTCGCCAAGCACCTTGCCGCCAAGATCATCAACAAGGGTGAGCTGGAAAGCCGCCGCCTGCAGACCGTGACCTTCTGCGCCCGCTCCATCCACAACATGATCGAGCACTTCCGTCCGGGCAGCCTGCTGGTGACCTCCGGCGACCGTTCCGACGTCATCGTCTCCGCCTGCCTCTCCGCCATGAACGGCGTCAAGCTGGGTGCCCTGCTGCTGACCGGCAACTACCATCCGGAACCCCAGGTGATGGCCCTGTGCCAACAGGCCATGGCCACCGGCCTGCCGATCATGATCACCGGCACCAACACCTGGCAGACCGCCGTCAGCCTGCAGAACTTCAACGTCGACATCCCGGAAGATGACCGCGAGCGTATCGAGCTGGTGCAGGACTACGTTGCTGGTCACATCGACAAGCACTGGATCGAGTCTCTCTCCGCCAAGTCCACCCGTTCCCGTCGCCTGAGCCCGCCGGCTTTCCGCTACCAGCTGACCGAGCTGGCCCGTCAGGCCAACAAGCGCGTCGTGCTGCCGGAAGGGGAAGAGCCGCGGACCATCAAGGCGGCCGCCATCTGTGCCGAGCGCGGTATCGCCCGTCCGGTGCTGCTGGGCAACCCGGACGAGATCCGCCGCGTCGCTGAGCAGCAGGGCGTGATCCTGACAGACCGCGTCGAGATCATCGATCCCGTTGCCGTACGCGAGCGTTACGTGGCCCGTCTGGTCGAGCTGCGCAAGAACAAGGGCATGACCGAAGTGGTTGCCCGCGAGCAGCTGGAAGACAACGTGGTACTGGGTACCATGATGCTGGAGCGCAACGAGGTCGACGGTCTGGTATCCGGCGCAGTGCACACTACTGCCAACACCATCCGTCCGCCGATGCAGATCATCAAGACCGCCCCGGGCTCTTCCCTGATCTCCTCCATCTTCTTCATGCTGCTGCCGGATCAGGTGCTGGTCTACGGTGACTGCGCCATCAACCCGGATCCCACCGCCGAGCAGCTGGCCGAGATCGCCATCCAGTCCGCCGACTCCGCTGCCGCCTTCGGCATCGAGCCGCGCGTGGCCATGATCTCCTACTCCACCGGCACCTCCGGCGCTGGCGCGGACGTGGAGAAAGTGCGTGAAGCGACCGAGCTGGCCAAGGCCAAGCGTCCCGACCTCATCATCGACGGCCCGCTGCAGTACGATGCGGCCATCATGGAGAACGTCGCCAAGTCCAAGGCACCGAACTCCCCGGTTGCCGGCAAGGCCACCGTGTTCGTGTTCCCGGACCTGAACACCGGCAACACCACCTACAAGGCGGTACAGCGCTCCGCCGAGCTGGTCTCCATCGGCCCCATGCTGCAAGGCATGCGCAAGCCGGTCAACGACCTCTCCCGTGGCGCCCTGGTGGACGACATCGTCTACACCATCGCCCTGACCGGCATCCAGGCAGCCCAGGCTGAGTAATCGACCCGCAGTCCGATGCAATGAAAAACCCGCCGAGAGGCGGGTTTTTTTATGGCTCGCGCCCAGAAATGTTGATCCGCAAGATCAGGTCGGGATCCCGTCCGGATCCACGGACAGATCCGCGTGCCGCCCTTGGCAAGGCTCGAGGGATAAGCAAACGCTCACACCCTCGCCAGGGGATTGCACAAATGCGATCCAGCCAGGATCAAATTGAAATATCCCTTTAAGATCATGCGACTAACGCCAGACACACCGCTAATCTACAGAGTTTTCCACAGCTTTTGTGGATAGTTTACCGATCATTTGAAAGAAAATGACAGGTGAAGACCCTCCCTTCCCCCTTCTCTTTCACCCCCTCGATAACCTCCTGATGCTGTGGCCTGCATCCCTACCGGCCCCCCCACTTGCCCGCAACGCTGCCAGACACGAAAAAGGGCTCCGAAGAGCCCTTGAACAGCTATTTTCACATCCGGCCACATCAGGGACGCAGGGATTTGTCCGCCCGGGAGATGCCGCAGACGCCGGAGCGCACCACTTCGATGATCTCGTTGGTCTGGGCGGCGGTCTTGATGAAGGCGTCCAGCTTCTCGCTGGTCCCGACGAGCTGCACCGTGTAGAGCTCGGGGGTGACGTCCACGATCTGGCCGCGGAAGATATCCGCCAGCCGTTTCAGCTCGTCACGGGCCCCGCCGGCGGCGCGGGCTTTCACCAGGGCGATCTCCCGCTCGATGTGCTCCCCTTCGCTCAAGTCGCACACCTTGAGCACGTCCACCAGCTTGTGCAGCTGCTTCTGGATCTGCTCCAGCACCCGCTCGTCCCCCATGGTGACGATGGTCATGCGAGACAGGGTGGGATCCTCGGTGGGGGCCACCGTCAGGGTCTCGATGTTGTAGCCGCGCTGGGAGAAGAGGCCCACCACACGGCTCAGGGCACCGGATTCGTTCTCCAGCAGAACGGAAATTATATGTCTCATCAGGTTCTCTCCGTCTTGCTCAGCCACATCTCGTCCATGGCGCCAAATTTGATCTGCATCGGATAGACGTGCTCGTCCGGATCGACCGAGATGTCCATGAACACCAGTCTGTCCTTCATGGCAAAGGCCTTCTCCATGGCGCTCTCCAGCTCCGCCGGATCGCTCACCGCGATGCCGACGTGGCCATAGGCTTCCGCCAGCTTGACGAAGTCAGGCAGGGATTCCATGTAGGAGTGGCTGTGGCGGCCACCGTAGAACATCTTCTGCCACTGCTTGACCATGCCCAGCGCACGGTTGTTGATGGAGATGATCTTGATGGGTACCCCGTACTGCATGCAGGTAGAGAGCTCCTGGATGTTCATCTGCACCGAGCCGTCGCCGGTGACGCAGCAGACCACGGCTTCCGGGTTGGCAAACTGGGCGCCCATGGCGGCGGGAATGCCAAAGCCCATGGTGCCGAGACCGCCGGAGTTGATCCACTGGCGCGGTTTGGCAAACGGGTAGTAGAGGGCGGCAAACATCTGGTGCTGGCCGACGTCGGAGGCGACGAACGCCTCCCCCTTGGTCACCTTGTAGAGAGTCTCGATGACCTGCTGCGGCTTGATCAGGGTGGGATGGGTCTCGTAGGCCAGGCAGTTGCGGGAGCGCCACTGGTTGATCTGCTCCCACCAGTCCGCCAGCGCCTGCTTGTCGTTGTCAAAGCCGCACTCGCGGATCACTTCCTGCATCTGTTCCAGCACGGTTTCCACCGAGCCGACGATGGGCACATGGGCCTGTACCGTCTTGGAGATGGAGGTGGGGTCGATGTCGATGTGGACTATGGTAGCGTTGGGGCAGAACTTGGCTACGTTGTTGGTCACGCGATCATCGAAGCGGGCACCCACTGCGAAGATGAGATCCGCGTTGTGCATGCTCTTGTTCGCTTCGAAGGTACCGTGCATCCCCAACATACCGATAAACTGCGGATGGGTGCCGGAGAAGGCGCCCAGCCCCATGAGCGTGGTAGTCACCGGCAGGTTCAGCAGCTCCGCCAGCTTGGTCACCAGGTGATCCGCATTGGCGTTGATGGCGCCGCCACCCACGTACATGACCGGGCGGCTCGCCTCGGTCAGCAGCTTGGCAGCCCGCTTGATCTGGCCCTTGTGTCCGGCCTTGGTCGGATTGTAGGAGCGCAGGGAAACGGACTCGGGATACTGATAGGGGAACTTCTCTTTCGGATTCTGCACGTCTTTGGGCAGATCCACCACCACGGGCCCCGGGCGGCCACTGGCGGCAATGTAATAGGCCTTCTTGATGGCCTCGGGAATGTCGCTGGCTTTCTTGCACAGGAAGCTGTGCTTCACCACCGGGCGGGAGATGCCGATCATGTCGGTCTCCTGGAACGCATCCTCCCCGATCATGCTGGTCGGCACCTGGCCGGACAGGATCACCAGGGGAATGGAATCCATGTAGGCGGTGGCGATCCCCGTGATGCAGTTGGTGGCGCCGGGACCCGAGGTCACCAGCACAGTGCCCACCTTGCCGGTGGAGCGGGCGTAACCGTCCGCCATGTGCACTGCGGCCTGCTCATGCCGCACCAGGACATGCTCCATCTTGCCGTTTTCGAAGAGAGCGTCATAGATGTCGAGCACTGAGCCACCAGGGTAGCCGAAAACGTGTTCCACTCCCTGATCTTCCAGCGCTCTAACCACCATCTGGGCGCCTGATAACATCTCCATGATAAAGCCCTCCAGGCTTTGCTCCGTTAAGCGAAAGCTATCGACAGTCCGCTGCTTCCCGGCAGCGCCGATCCGAGTCTTGTTGTTGTCTGCAGGCAGATCAGGCGAGTTCGGAGCCGTCGATAGTAGAAAAATAGGGGTTTTCCATCATTCACCCGAAAAGCGGGTGAAAAACCAACTTAACCCGCCCGTGAACGCTTGTCCACGGCTTTGTCTGGCCATAACAGTCATAAATTTCAAACAGCTATTAACATTCAGTGACTTGGCCACCAGACGGGCAACAAAGAGGGGCCCTGGGGGGAACAACCAGCGGATCATGCTGCCCGCGTCGGTCAGGAACAAAATAAACGGCCCACCCCGAGGGGGTGGGCCGTCAAAAACTGGCTGGTTTCACTGCTCGTCTTCGGGTTCTGCCAGCCAGATCTGCTGATCCGGATCCGTCTCTTCGCAGACCGAAATGCTGACACCCATGTCGAGCAGCTCATGCAGGGTGAGATTGTCTGCCAGGGTCATGGTGTCGCCGTTTTCATTGGTAAAGCGCATGGTGTCCGTCCTCTCCGTGGTGGGATCGACTCAGTTTAGTCAAAGGCGCTGAGTTGGGATAACCAGGGACGCTCCTGGCCGGTGCGGCTGGCAAGCTCCCCCAGGCTGTCACACACTTCCTCCGGAAAGAGGGTCCTGCCCCAGAGGCGGCGGGAGAGCGCCCCCACCTCCTCCCCGGCCCCGGCCAACAACCAGTCGGCCAGCTCTCCTGCCACATCGGGATAGCGTACCCTGCCAGGAGAAGGGGCCTCCAGCCAGCTTCGCACCGCATTGGCATCCAGGCTGTCCATCAACTGGGCCAGCCCCATCAGCTCCAGGGTCCTGCCGTTGGTCAACTGCTCGAACTGGCCACCCAGGGGTTTGACCAGCAGCTTCTTGCCAAGGGAGAGCGCCTCGGAGGCAAGCTCGAATCCCGCATTGCTGATGACCCCGCGACAACCGGCCAGCGCCAGCTTGAACCCCTCTCTGGCCTGAGGTTCAAAGCGGATGTTGCGCCACTCGCTGCGCTTGCGCACCTCGGGATGGAAGCAGATGAACGACTGCGTGCTGAAACGCGACAACAGGGCCGCGATCGTCTCTGTCTGCTCGAATGGCAGATAGACCAGGATCTGCTGGTTGTCCGGCACCGGCTCGAGGGGATCGACGATGGGAGGCAGCAGGGGCTGGCCGAAATGGAACCAGTGCAGCCCCAGGGACTGGCGTACCGGCGCAAAATGGCGCATCAGCTGGCGGTTGAAGCCGCTCTCTCCCCAACGTGGGATCGGCCAGTCGAAGCTCGCCTGATGGCTGATGGTGAGGCTGGGTTTGCCCCAGCGGCGAGCAGCATGGGCACTGAGCGGCTCGAAGTCGCTGATGACCAGATCGTACTCGCGACAATCGAGGGCACGCAGATCTTGCCAGAAACGCAGGGGAGAGAGTCCCTTGAGGGTGCGCCAGCCCGAGATGCGCCCCTGATGGCTGGCGAAAGTGATACCGGGGAAGGTGCGATAATCCCCGAACTCCCCCATCTCGAAGTAGCCGTCGGCGGCGCGCCCGCTGAACAGATAGTCCACCGCCACGCCCCTGCTCTTCAATGCGCGCGCCAGGGTCCGGCTACGACTGATATGACCGTTGCCGGTCCCCTGAACGCCGAACAGTATCCTCATCCCTGGCTCCAACCCAGCGCCCAGAGGGCGCAACCACCACCAAGCAGCGCCCCGGCCACCAGATCGCTCAGATAATGCACCCCGAGCAGCAGGCGGGACGCCCCCACCAGCGCGGCCCAGACAAACAGCAGCGGTGCCCAGAGCGAGAAACTGGCGGCCAGTACGGTCGCCATCAGAAAGGCGGCCGCGGTATGGCCCGAGGGCAGGCTGTAACGATCCGACGGGGTGATGAAGACAGGCAGCCCTGCCGGGCGCTGGCGTTTGAGGGCATTCTTGAGCAGCAGGTAGAGCGGCAACTCGAGGGCAAACGCCCAGAGCGCCACCCTGACCGCCTCCTGCCCGGCGCTCCCCTGCCACCAGAGCAGGCAGGCCGCCACGGCATAGAGGGGGCCGTCACCGGTACGGGAGACAAGCCGGCTTACCCTGGCCTGCGGCTGATTGTAGGGGTGGAGCAGGCAGACACGGCACACCCGCAGGTCCCATTGCTGGATCTTGTTCATCACGGCCCTCCTTTGCATCCTGAGTGCAGACTAGGAGGGCGGCATGACACTTCGTTGACGCCCAGATAACAGATTGATGAAAAAAAGGGCCCAGGGGCCCTTTTTCATCCGTCATCCCGAAAAAGTCAGTTCAGGGCACCGCGCAGGCCGTTTTCCATCAGGCGGCAGTTGTGGGCGGCGAGGCGGCTCATGAAGTGCTCATCCACCGTCAGGCCAAACACCTGCTCGTAGAGATCCTTCATCACGAAAGGCTGCCACATCATGCTGAGGAAGGAGATCTTCAGCATCTCGGGGTCCAGGTTGTCCGCCAGCTGGCCGTTGGAGCGCATGGATTCGAGCAGGGCATCGAACTGGGGAAGTTGGCGATCCAGCAGGCGGCTCAGCACAAAATCACGCCCCGGGCTCTTTTCAGTGGACAATGCGCTGGAGATGGCGGAGGTCAGCTCGCTGTTGGGCGCCATCACCTGATAGTAGGTATTGAGCAGATCGGTCAGGCTGCGGTTGCTGCTCTCGTCGTGCCAGGCTTGCTCGAGGGGCTCGGCCACATCCCCCAGCACCGCCTTGTAGAGGCCTTCCTTGCTGCCGAAGTAGTAGTGGATCATCGCCAGATTGGAGCCTGCCAGCTCGGCAATCTCGCGGGTCGTCACCTTGCTGTAGGGGGTGTTGAGAAAACGTTCGCGTGCGGCGGCAAGCAGCTTGTCACGAATGTCGGAACGTCCGACTGGACGGCCAGGTCTGCGTTTTTCCATGGAATACCTCAGATAATTCAGCAAGGGCTGATAAGTCGATCTGATTGTGCGGGTGATCGAGTACAGCAGGAATGACCAGATAATCAGGCATGAACCGAATATGGGACAAGAAAATTTGCACTCCTTTACAATTCGATTAAATAAACCAGTGGATTGAACCTGTCCATTCCGGTTGACACAGCATAAAAATCTCGTTATTGGTAGTAGCGTTATCGACTGGAAGGATTGAGACATCATGCGTATTGCCGCTCCGCTACTACTGCTCTCCCTAATCGCGACTCCTCGCGCGGGATCCTTGTAGCCGGGCTAAGGCATAGCCGGAATTTACAGAAACCCGTGCACCCCGCACGGGTTTTTTTATGCCATGCAGGATGCACGCAGCGAACTTAGGAAGAGGGAAGTCACATGTCAGATCGGGTCATCATATTCGACACCACCTTGCGTGATGGTGAGCAGGCGCTGTCGGCCAGCTTGACGGTCAAGGAGAAGCTGCAGATCGCCCAGGCGCTGGAGCGGCTCGGTGTCGATATCATGGAAGTGGGTTTCCCCGTCTCCTCCCCCGGCGATTTTCAATCGGTTCAGACCATCGCCCGCCACATCAAGAACAGCCGGGTCTGCGCCCTGGCTCGCGCCCTGCAAAAAGACATCGATGCCGCTGGCGAAGCCTTGAAAGTGGCAGAGGCGTTTCGCATCCACACCTTCATCTCCACCTCCTCCATCCACGTGGAGAGCAAGCTGAAAAAGAGCTTCGAAGACGTGCTGGAGATGGGGGTCGGCGCCATCAAGCACGCCTTGCGCTACACCGATGACGTGGAGTTCTCCTGTGAGGATGCGGGCCGCACCCCGATAGACAACCTGTGCCGCATGGTGGAAGCCGCCATCAAGGCCGGCGCCCGCACCATCAACATTCCTGACACCGTGGGCTACACGGTGCCGACCGAATTCTCCGGCATCATCCACACCCTGTTCAACCGGGTACCCAACATCGACAAGGCCATCATCTCGGTGCACTGCCACGACGATCTGGGCCTCTCGGTGGCCAACTCCATCAGTGCCGTGCAGATGGGGGCCCGCCAGATCGAGTGCACCATCAACGGCATCGGCGAGCGTGCTGGCAACTGCTCACTCGAAGAGGTGGCGATGATCCTGAAGACCCGCGCCGACCTGCTCGGGGTACACACCAACATCCGCCACAGCGAGATCCACCGCACCAGCACCCTCGTCAGTCAAATCTGCAACATGCCGGTGCAGCCCAACAAGGCCATCGTCGGCGCCAACGCCTTCTCCCACAGCTCAGGCATCCATCAGGACGGCGTGCTCAAGGCGAAGAACACCTATGAAATCATCACCCCAGAGAGCATCGGTCTCACCCAGAACAACCTCAACATGACCTCCCGCTCCGGCCGCCACGTCATCAAGCACCGGATGGAGTCCATGGGCTACGCCGAGAGCAGCTACGACCTCGACGATCTCTACGCCAAGTTCCTCACCCTGGCCGACAAGAAGGGCCAGGTGTTCGACTACGACCTGGAGGCCCTCGCCTTCTTCAGCCAGATCCACGAGGAGCCCGAGCACTTCAAGCTGGAGTACCTTGGCGTGCAGAGCGGCAGCTCGGTGCTCGCCACCGCCTCGGTCAAGCTCAAGGTAGGCCAGGATCTGGTGTGCGAGGCCGCCACCGGCAACGGCCCGGTGGATGCGGTCTACCAGTGCATCAACCGCATCACCGGCTACGAGATCCGCATCGATAAATACGAACTCAAGGGCAAGGGCGAGGGCAAGAACGCCCTCGGCCAGGTGGACATCGTCGCCGAATACAAGGGGCGCAAGTTCCACGGCATGGGGCTGGCCACCGACATCATCGAATCCTCGGCCCAGGCCCTGGTCCACGTGATCAACAGCATCTGGCGCGCGGACCAGGTGGCCGAGCAGATGGAGCGCAACCACACCATCAAATCGGAAACCGTCTGAGCCCGCCGCCGGACAAGATGACAGCATGACATGGGGAGGACCGGGGCCAGGGCAGTGGCCCGGACCGGCCTCCCGGATGAAACGGAATCACACTATCAAGACGGAGAGAGTATGAGCAGTTATCGGATCGCAGTATTGCCGGGTGACGGCATTGGCCCGGAAGTGATGGCAGAGGCCATCAAGGTACTGGAAAAGGTGCAGACCAAATTCGGCTTCTCCCTCGACTATGACCGTCACGACGTCGGCGGCATCGCCATCGACAACCACGGCACACCGCTGCCCCAGAGCACCATTGCAGGCTGTGAAGCGGCCGATGCGGTGCTGTTCGGATCGGTGGGCGGCCCCAAGTGGGAGCACCTGCCGCCCAACGATCAGCCGGAGCGCGGCGCCTTGCTACCCCTGCGTGCCCACTTCAAACTGTTCTGCAACCTGCGCCCGGCCCGCATCTACACCGGTCTGGAGCAGTTCTCCCCGCTGCGTGCCGACATCTCCGATCGCGGTTTTGACATCGCCTGCGTGCGCGAGCTGACCGGCGGCATCTATTTCGGCCAGCCCAAGGGGCGTGAAGGGGAAGGCGCCACCGAGAAGGCCTTCGACACCGAGGTGTACCACCGCTTCGAGATCGAGCGCATCGCCAAGATAGCGTTTGAATCGGCCCGGGTGCGCAAGGCCAGGGTCACCTCCATCGACAAGGCCAACGTGCTCGCCTCCTCCATCCTGTGGCGCGAGGTGGTGACCGAGGTCGCCAAGTCCTACCCGGACGTGGCCCTGAACCACATGTACATCGACAACGCCACCATGCAGCTCATCAAGGATCCGTCCCAGTTCGACGTGCTGCTCTGCTCCAACCTGTTCGGTGACATCCTCTCCGACGAGTGCGCCATGATCACCGGCTCCATGGGCCTGCTCCCCTCAGCCAGCCTCAACGAATCCGGCTTCGGCCTGTTCGAGCCGGCCGGTGGCTCGGCCCCAGATATCGCCGGCAAGGGGATTGCGAATCCCATCGCCCAGATCCTCTCCGCCGCCCTGATGCTGCGTTACAGTCTCGGCCAGGAAGCCGCCGCCCAGGCCATCGAGCAGGCCGTGGCCCAGACCCTGGCAGAAGGCTATTTCACCGCCGACCTGCATCAGGCCAGCGCCACGCACCCGGTGCAGAGCACGGCCGACATGGGCAGCCAGATCGCCGCGCGCATCTGATCCCACGGCATCGATAACAAGGAAACCGAGCAATGTCCAAGACCCTCTATCAGAAAGTGTTCGACGCCCACGTGGTGCGGGAAGTGGAAGGGGAAACCCCTCTCATCTACATCGACCGTCATCTGGTGCATGAAGTGACCAGCCCCCAGGCATTCGACGGCCTGCGCGCCATGAACCGCCAGCTGCGTCGCCCGGATCTGACCTGGGCCACCATGGATCACAACGTCTCCACCACCACCAAGGACATCGCCGCCTCCGGCGAGATGGCCCGCATCCAGATGGAGACACTCGCCGCCAACTGCAAGGCGTTCGGGGTTCGTCTCTATGACTTGAACCACAAGTACCAGGGCATCGTCCACGTGATGGGCCCCGAGCTCGGCATCACATTGCCCGGCACCACCATCGTCTGCGGTGACTCACACACCGCCACCCACGGTGCCTTCGGGTCGCTCGCATTCGGTATCGGCACCTCCGAAGTGGAACACGTAATGGCCACCCAGACCCTGAAACAGGGCCGCGCCAAGACCATGCGTATCTCTGTCAACGGCAAACTGGCCGCAGGCATCAGCGCCAAAGACGTGGTGCTCGCCATCATCGGCAAGGTGGGTCATGCAGGCGGGACCGGCTACGTGGTGGAGTTCGCCGGTGAAGCCATCGAGGGGCTCACCATGGAAGGGCGCATGACGGTGTGCAACATGGCCATCGAGCTCGGCGCCAAAGCGGGTATGATTGCCCCCGACCAGACCACCATCGACTACATCCGTGGCAAGGAGTTCGCTCCCAAGGGGGAAGCGCTGGAACAGGCCATCGCCTACTGGCTGACCCTCAAAAGCGACGAAGGTGCCCACTTCGACGCCGAAGTGGTGCTCGACGCAGCCGACATCGCCCCGCAAGTGACCTGGGGAACCAACCCGGGCCAGGTGATTGCCGTCAATGAGCCCATCCCTGCACCGGAATCCTTCGCCGATCCGGTGGAGCAGCAGTCCGCCCGCAAGGCCCTCGCCTACATGGACCTGCAACCGGGCCAGAAGCTCTCCGACGTGGCCATCGACAAGGTGTTCATCGGTTCGTGCACCAACAGCCGCATCGAGGATCTGCGCGCGGCCGCCGCCATCGCCCGTGGCCGCAAGGTCGCCGCCGGGGTACAGGCCCTGGTGGTGCCGGGCTCCGAGCAGGTGAAGGCCCAGGCCGAGGCCGAGGGGCTGGACAAGATCTTCATCGAGGCAGGCTTTGAGTGGCGTTTGCCCGGCTGCTCCATGTGTCTGGCCATGAACAACGACCGGCTGCAACCGGGGGAGCGCTGCGCCTCCACCAGCAACCGCAACTTCGAGGGGCGTCAGGGTCGTGCCGGTCGCACCCACCTGGTGAGCCCGGCCATGGCCGCCGCCGCCGCCGTCACCGGCCGCTTCGCCGACATTCGCGCACTGTAAGAGGAAACAGCGATGACAGGATTCAAACAGCATAAAGGGATCGTCGTTCCCCTCGACAGCGCCAACGTCGACACCGACGCCATCATTCCCAAGCAGTTCCTGCAGAAGGTGAACCGCATCGGCTTTGGCAAGCACCTGTTCCACGACTGGCGCTTCCTGGACGATGCAGGCCAGCAGCCGAACCCGGCGTTCGTACTGAACCAGCCCCGCTACGCGGGGGCCAGCATCCTGTTGGCGCGGGAGAACTTCGGCTGCGGCTCGAGTCGCGAGCACGCCCCCTGGGCGCTGGCGGACTACGGCTTCAAGACCCTGATCGCTCCGAGCTTTGCCGACATCTTCTACGGCAACGCCATCAACAACGGCATGGTGCCGGTTCGTCTGAAAGAGGAGGAGGTCGACGCCCTGTTCCAGCTGGTCGCCGCCCAGCCGGGTATCGAGATCGAAGTGGATCTGGAGGCCAACCAGGTGCGTGCAGGCAGCCTCACGTTCGGCTTCGAAATCGACGAGTTCCGTCGCTACTGTCTGCTCAACGGGCTGGATGCCATCGGTCTGACCCTGCAGCACGAGGCCGCCATCAGCGCCTTCGAGGCGAAGCAGCCAAGCTGGATTTGACGAGCCTGCGACAAAAAAGCGAGTAGAATCAACAGGGAGCCGAGGCTCCCTGTTTTATTGTCGGGTCGCAGTACAAAGCCCGCCACCTCTGCATGTCCGACAGGAGACACCTATGTCCGCAAGGGGCGCCCTTTCATTGCTCTGCCTGCTGATCAGCCTCCCGGCCCTGGGCGGGCAGACCTCTTTCACCAACAGTGGCGGTCAGCTCAACGTCGGCTGGCAGGACAGAGAGGGCAAGGCGCAGCAGCTCAGCTATCGGCTGGAGGCGGGCAAGCTGCCCCCTCTCATCGCTTACCGTCCGGCCAGGATGCAGGAAGACGTACTGCAAAGCCTGCTGCAGCAGGCCCCCCTGGCGTTCCCCGAGGTGCAGTTCTCCCTCGTTCGCCCCGCCATGAGCCTCAGCATCAAGAGCCGCAACGCCGACAAGGCGCGGGAAGCCTCCCAATGGGTCAAGCCCGAGCAGGCCAAACTGGAGGCCGCCTGGCTCACGCAGCACTACTTCCAGCCCTTCACTGCCCCCGACGGCGCTCCCGCCATCAAGCAGGATCATGTGCGCATCGCCCTGGAAAGCCGGGACGAACTGGCCCCGTTGATGGAGCAGCTCAAGCAGGAAGGGGCCACCGAGACCGAGGCGCGCCAGAAGACGGTGGCCCACATGCTCGACTTCATCCAGGCCATCCCCTATCAACTGCTCGACAGCCAGTCGGGCCGCTCTGGCAAGGGGTTTCTGAGCCCGCGCCAGGTGCTGGAGCAGAACCGGGGGGATTGCGACAGCAAGGTGACCCTGATGGCCGCCCTGCTGGCCCAGGGGTATCCCGATCTCAAGCAGGCCATGGTGTTCGTGCCGGGACATGCCCTGCTGGGGGTGGCCCTGCCAGCCAAACCGGGGGACGCCACCTTGAGCCGGGCGGGGGAGACCTACCTCCTGATGGAGCCGACCGGCCCGGCCCAGCTGCCCATGGGCCAGCTCGCGCCCACCAGCAAGACGCTGGTCGACAGCGGCCAGTTGAGTGTGCAGCCGGTGCAGGATGAGGGGAAATGAGACAGGCCAGCCCATGGCTGGCCTGTCTCGAGGAGGACGGGCGCCCGGGTCTCAGGTGAGGGAGAGAAACTCCAGCGCCAGCAGGAGACCGTCTTCTTCCTCCAACACCCGCACGATGCGAGCCTGGGCCTCGAAGGGAGGCAGAAGATTGCTGCTGGTCGCCAGGCTCACCCGGATGGGCTGGGCCAGATCGAACTCGTGCTTGTTCACTTCGACGCCCATGCCGTTGGCGCTGAGATCCCGGCAGACCCCCTCCAGCACCTGCTGATGCTGGAACAGGGTGACGGGGGCATTGATGACCATGCGCTGGAAGGCACGTCTTTCCTTGGTGCTGGTGATCACTGGGGACTTCCTCCTTGGTGGTGGCTCGCACGATGCGGCCCGTGAAACATAGTGCTGGCCTCCCCCCAGGAACGCCAATACAATGCGATGCGTTGCTCAAACGGGGTGCGGTTTACCGCTGAGATTATACCCGTGAACCTGATCCAGATAATGCTGGCGGAGGAATTTGAGGCATGGCGCGCGTTTTTTGTGCCCTCATCCGCCGGCGCTCACCACACGCGAGGTGCCATTGATGAGCACCCCGACATCCACAGGAGTGCCATTGATGAAGACCCTGCTGCTGATCGCCACCAGCCTGCTCTCTGCCCAGGCGTTTGCCGCCGACACCCTCACCGTCTACACCTACGGCTCCTTCGCCGCCGAATGGGGGCCGGGTCCCAAGATCAAGCAGGCCTTCGAGAAGGAGTGCGGCTGCACCCTCAATCTGGTGCCCCTCGAGGATGGCGTCGCCATCCTCAACCGGCTGCGGCTGGAAGGCCAGCACAGCAAGGCCGACATGGTGCTGGGGCTGGACGATGCCCTCATCAGCGAGGCCAAACAGAGCGGCCTGTTCGCCCCTCATTCCACCAGGCTCGATGACCTCAAGGTGCCGGGTGGCTGGCAGGATGACACCTTTGTCCCCTATGACTACGGCTACTTCGCCTTCGTCTATGACAGCAACAAGCTCAAGCAGCCCCCCAAGAGCCTGAAGGAGCTGGTGGCGCGCCCCGATATCAAGGTGATCTATCAGGATCCCCGCACCTCCACCCCGGGTCAGGGCCTGATGCTCTGGATGAAGTCGGTCTACGGGGATGAGGCACCGACCGCCTGGGCGCAACTGGCCAAAAAGACGGTCACCGTCACCAAGGGGTGGTCAGAGGCCTACGGCATGTTCCTCGACGGCGAGGCGGACATGGTGCTCTCCTACACCACCTCCCCCGCCTATCACCTGATTGCCGAGAGCAAACCCCAGTACCGGGCGGCCGCGTTCGAGGAGGGTCACTACCGCCAGGTGGAAGTAGCCGCCAAGCTCAAGGGCGCCACACAGGGCAAACTGGCTGACCAGTTCCTGCAATTCATGGTGAGCCCCGCCTTCCAGAACGAGATCCCCGGCGGCAACTGGATGTATCCGGTGACAGACGTGGCGCTGCCCAAGGGGTTCGAACAGATGATCACCGTAGCTAAGCCACTCACCTTCAGCTCTGACGAGGTAGCCGCCAACCGCAAGGGGTGGATCCGCGAATGGCTGCAAGCCGTCACCCAGTGAGTTCAGGTCGTCGCACCCTCTGGTGGCTGCCCGGCAGTGCAGCCACCCTGGTCATCCTGCTGCTCTCCATTGGGCCGCTGGTCGCCCTGTTGTGGCAGGCGGGGGCCCTCTCCCCCCGCGCCCTGCTAGGCGATCCCTACCTGCGCCACGTGCTGGGTTTCAGCCTCTGGCAGGCACTGCTCTCCACCCTGCTGAGCCTGGGGCTTGCCATCCCGGTGGCCAGAGCCCTGGCGCGACGCCGTTTCACCGGACGCCGCCTGCTGCTCAAGCTGTTCGGTCTCTCCCTGGTGTTGCCGGTCATCATCGCCATCTTCGGCATGGTGGCGGTGCACGGTCGTCAGGGCTGGTTGCCGCAACTGCTGCACGGCCTGGGCCTGGATCCCGGCAACTATCTCTATGGCCTGTTCGGCATCCTGCTGGCCCATGTCTTCTTCAACATGCCGCTGGCCGCCCGCCTCATCCTGCAGAGCATAGAGAGCATCCCCGAGTCCTCCTGGCGCCTCGCCAGCCAGCTCGGCATGCGCTCCTCCCACATCTTCCGGCTGCTGGAGTGGCCGCTCATCCGCGGCATATTGCCGGGGCTCGCCAGCCTCATCTTCATGCTCTGCTTCACCAGCTTCACCACAGTGCTGGCGCTCGGGGGCGGCCCCAAGTCCACCACACTGGAGGTGGCCGTCTACCAGGCGCTGCGCTTTGACTTCGATCTCGCCACCGCTGGCGGGCTCGCCCTGGTGCAACTACTGCTGACCCTGGCCCTGCTCCTGCTGCAACACAAGCTGCAGACCACCCCGGCCAGTCGCCTCACCAGCCGTCGCCCCTGCCTGCGTCCCGACAGACACCAGAAGGGCAGCGCGCTGGTGGATGGCCTTGCCCTGACCATGGGGCTCGCCATCTTCCTGCCGCCCCTGCTGGCCATCGTGGTCGCCGGGTTCAACCCCGGTCTGCTGGCGGCGCTCGGCTCACCCCGGCTGTGGCAGGCAGGGGGACAGTCCCTGGGCATAGCCCTGGCGGCGGGCTCCCTGGCCACTTTGCTCGGCGCCGGGCTGCTGCTCACCAGCCGGCATCTGAGGGTGCGGGATCGCAAACGGCGGGCCGCCGCCCTGTGGGAGGCCAGCGGCTCCATGATCCTGATGATCCCGGCGGTGGTGCTCTCCACCGGCCTCTTCATCCTGTTCATGCCTTTCACCGACGTCTTTGCCCTGGGCCCCTGGCTGGTGGTGCTGGTCAACGCCCTGATGGCGCTGCCCTATGTGCTGCGCACCCTCTCGGCCCCCATGCAACTGGTGGTGCGCCAGTACGATCGGCTGGCGGACAGCCTGGGGGTGCGCGGCCTGCATCGCCTGCGCCTGGTGGAGTGGCCCCTGCTGCGCCGTCCGCTGGCCCTGGCCATGGCGCTCTCGATGATATTGTCCCTCGGGGATCTCGGGGCCATCGCCATGTTCGGCAGCCAGACGCTCACTACCCTGCCCTGGCTGCTCTATCAACAGCTCGGCAGCTACCGGCTGACCGAGGCGGCCGCCACCGCCCTGCTGCTGCTCACCCTCTGCTTCTCCCTGTTCTGGCTGGTGGAGCGGGGGCTGGGAGGCAGGCATGTGGATCACTGATCCCCGGCGGCATTGCCGCCTCCCTACCCCCAGGATCCGGCCGGGCACGCCCCTGGGGCGCCCCTTGGAGCAGTCACTCACGCTGCCTTTCATCAATTTTTCTTACTTGTTGTTCTATAAAACGACATTCAGGAGCCAAACATGCTGGTAATTGAGGAACTGGTCACCAGTTATCCCGACTGGCAGGTGACCTTCAGTGCGACCTTGCCCAAGGGGGAGATCACCGCCCTCATCGGTCCGAGCGGCGCCGGCAAGTCCACCCTGCTCGGCATGATTGCGGGCTTCGTGCCGGTGGAGTCGGGCACCCTCACCTTCGACGGCCAGGATCTGCTGTCACTGGGCCCCGCCGAGCGCCCGGTCACCACCCTGTTCCAGGATCACAACCTCTTCCTGCACCTGTCGGTGTTCGACAACATCGCCATCGGCCTGCATCCCGGCCTGCGCTTGAATCCGGCCCAGAAAAGGCAGGTGCAGGAGGCCGCTGACAAGGTGGGCCTGGGGGAGATGCTGACGCGCCTGCCGGAGCAGCTCTCCGGCGGCCAGCAGCAGCGGGTGGGGCTGGCCCGCGCCCTGGTGCGGGGCAGGCCGCTGCTGCTGCTGGACGAGCCCTTCTCGGCCCTCGATCCGGCCCTGCGCCGGGAGATGCTGGCGGAGGTCGCCCGCCTCGCCTGCGAGCAGGGCATCACCGTGCTGATGGTCTCTCACAACCCCGAGGATGCCCAGCTCATCGCCGATCAGGTGCTTTTCATCGACGCAGGGCGCATCGCCTTGCAGGGCAAGCCGGATATCCTGCACAGCAGCGATCACCCCGGGCTGCTGCGCTACCTGGGCCGACCGAGAGAGGCATGAGATAGGCGGGATCAAAAAAGGGGAAGCCGTCCGACTTCCCCTTTCTCATGCAGAGATCCCGTCAAATCAGAGATTTTCCTCGGCGAACGAAGCCAGCCTGCTGCGCACCACCCCGTTCAGGAAGATGTTGGCACTGCCGTCGAAGTCCTTGAACCGCTCGACGATGTAGGTCAGACCCGAGGTCACCGGGCTCAGGTAGTTGGAGTCGATCTGAGCCAGGTTGCCGGAGCAGACGATCTTGGTCCCCTCCCCGCAGCGGGTGATGATGGTCTTGATCTGGGACGCGGTCAGGTTCTGGCACTCGTCCAGCAGCACGAAGGTGTTCTGGATGCTGCGCCCGCGCATGAAGTTGACCGATTTGAACTGGATATTGGCCTTCTCCATGATGTAGCTGAGCGACCCGCTCATGTTCTCGTCCTGCTTGTGCAGCACCTCCAGGGTGTCGGTCACCGCCGCCAGCCAGGGCATCATCTTCTCCTCCTCGGTGCCGGGCAGGAAGCCGATGCTCTCGGCAATTTCCGGGGTATTGCGGGTGACGATCACCTTCTCGTAGATCCCCTTCTCGATCACCAGCTCCAGCGCCGCCGCCATGGCGAGCAGGGTCTTGCCGCAGCCCGCCGGGCCAGTCAGGATCACCAGGTCGATGTGCGGATCCAGCAGGGCATCCAGCGCCATGCCCTGATAGACGTTCTTGGGATGCACCCCCCAGGCCTTGCGGGACATCAGCCGCTCGCGGCCGAGATCTTTCAGGCGGATCTTGTTGCCGTCGTGGCTCAGTACCCGCGCGGCAAAGAAGTTCTCCTCGTCCAGCAGGTACTGGTTGACGTGGACTCCCTCCAGCAGGTTGGCATCGATGACGTGGACCGTATCGCGGCCATGGGTTTCGCTGTCGCACTCGCCGACCCGCTCCCAGAAGCTGCCGGGCACCACCTGGAAGCCCTTGGCGAGCAGGCGGATGTCGTCGATGAGCTGGTCGCTGCGGTAATCCTCCACATGGGCAAGACCTGCTCCCTTGGCCTTGAGGCGCATGTTGATGTCTTTGGTGACCAGCACCACCTGACGCTTCATCTCGTGCTTTTGCAGGTAGAGGGCGGCGTTGATGATGCGGTTGTCCGCCTCCTTGTCGGTGAACACCTCGGCATCCTGGGGCAGATGGTGATCGCTGAAGATGGAGATACGGCCGCTCGCCTCGCCGGCCAGTGCCACTCCTTGCACTATCTGCTCCGGAGTCGCATCGCGGAAAACATCTTCCAGGGCACGGATGGCGATGCGGGCATCACGGCTGACGTCCTTCTGGCGATCCTTGATGTTGTCGAGCTCTTCGAGCACCGTCATGGGGATGAGCACGTCGTGCTCTTTGAAGGAGTAGATGGCGAGGGGTTCGTGAAGCAGAACGTTGGTATCCAGGATAAACAGCTTTCGGTCCGTGTTGTCCATAAGCATCCTCCTTGGCACTGAAGGTGCCACGTGTGTGAATCTCAGATGTCATTGAAACCACACGGCCGTGACAGTTTTATTACCCCCAACGCTACGCCCGAATTTACCGGTGCGCAACAAATCGCTGCCATCATGGGCGTCGTTCGAACATAAAATCAGCAACGAAAAGGCCGGCATGTTGCCGGCCTTTGGTGGCAATCAGCACCTCAACCGCACTTGGAATCCCCGCAATTGAGACAGGTCATGCAGCCATCCTTTTGCACCAGCGCCTTGGTGTGGCACTTGTAGCAGAGCGCGGCACTGGGTGGGAAACCGCTGCCCGCCGGCTGCTCTTCTGCCTGTTGCTGTGCCTGCAATTGCGCCTGCTTCTCGGCCAGGAACGCCTGCTGGTGCTCGTCCAGCCCGGGCACCTTGAGCATGCCGATCTCGGTGAGATGGGTTTCGATCACATTGCCAATTTCAGCGATGAGCGAAGGCACGTACTTGCCCTTGTTCCAGTAGCCCCCCTTGGGATCGAACACGGAGCGCAACTCCTCCACCAGAAAGGTGACGTCCCCTCCCTTGCGAAACACCGCCGAGATGATGCGGGTCAGCGCCACTATCCACTGATAGTGCTCCAGGCTCTTGGAGTTGATGAAGATCTCGAACGGGCGCCGGGTCTCGTGCACCGTGCCCTCGTTGAGAATGATGTCGTTGATGGTGATGAACAGCGAGTGCTCGGAGACATGCTCCGGCGTCTTCAGCTTGTAGGTGGTGCCCATCAACCGTTCCGGGCGCAGCACGGTTTCATGCATGTGCACCACGTCATCCTGGGGCGTCGACGCATCTTGCGGCTCATCCCGGGTTTTTACCTTGTAGGCGACGATTTTTCTGTCGATCTTCTTGACCATGTCTCGTCCTCAGAACTTGCCGTAATAGCCTTCTTTCAAGGCGTCATAGAGGTTGGCGGCGGTGTGCAGCTCGCCATCGTATTCGATCTCCTCGTTCCCCTTCGCCGTGATGACGGTGCCATCTTCCAGGGTAAACTCGTAACTGGTGTTCTCCAGATCCTTCTCCTTCACCAGCACGCCCTGGAAGGCGGCCGGGTTGAAGCGGAAGGTGGTACAGCCCTTGAGACCGGAGTCCGAGGCATAGAGGTAGATATCCTTGAACTGCTCGAACGGAAAATCGGTCGGCACGTTGGCGGTCTTGGAGATGGAGGAGTCGATCCAGCGCTGGGCCGCCGCCTGGATATCCACGTGCCCGGTCGGCGTGATGTCGTCCGCGGTAATGAAGTAATCCGGCAGGCGGCTACCTTCCTCCTCGGCATAGGGCATGGCGGCCGGGTTCACCAGCTCGCGATAGGCCAGCAGCTCGAAGGAGTAGACATCCACCCTCTCCTTGCTCTTCTTGCCCGGCTTGATGACATTGCGGCTGTAGTGGTGGGCAAAGCTCGGTTCGATGCCGTTGCTGGCGTTGTTGGCGAGCGACAGGGAGATGGTACCGGTCGGCGCTATGCTGCTGTGATGGGTGAAGCGTCCGCCCACCTCGGCCAGCTCGGCCACCAGAGCGGGATCCACTTCGGCCACCTGCTGCATGTAGCGGCTGTAGCGGGCATGCAACACCTTGCCCTTCACCTTGTCGCCGAGCTTGATGCCATCTGCCGCCATTTCGGGGCGCAGACGCAGCATCTTGCCGGTGACTTCGAACTCCTGCTCCATGATGGGGGCGGGCCCCTTCTCCTTCGCCAGACGCAGAGACTCCTGCCAGCCGGTCATCGCCAGCTCCTGGGAGACCTGTTCGGTGAAGGCGACGGAGGCCGCAGAGCCGTACTTGATGCGCAGCATGGTGAGGGTCGAGCCCAGCCCCAGGAAGCCCATGCCGTGGCGACGCTTGGCGGTGATCTCCTCGCGCTGCTTGGCCAGCGGCAGCTGGTTTATCTCCACCACGTTGTCGAGCATGCGGGTGAAGATGGCCACCACCTTGCGAAACGCGGGCCAGTCGAAGGCGGCCTGCTCGGTGAAGGGATCGCGCACGAAGGTGGTCAGGTTGACCGAGCCCAGCAGGCAGGCCCCATAGGGCGGCAGAGGCTGTTCACCGCAGGGGTTGGTGGCACGGATCTCTTCGCAGAACCAGTTGTTGTTCATCTGGTTCACCTTGTCGATCAGGATGAAACCGGGCTCCGCATAGTCGTAGGTAGAGGTCATGATGACGTTCCACAGCTTGCGCGCGGGCAGGGTCTTGTAGACCTTGCAGGCCACCTGACCCAGCTCGTTGATCACCACCCCCTCCTTGTTGGGCCAGTCCGCCCAGACCACCCTCGCAGGGTCATCCAGCGTGATGCCATCCTGCTCCACCTCCTTGGCTGTGTAGGGGAAGATCAGTTGCCAGGGGGCATCCTCCTTCACCGCACTGACGAACTCTTCGGTGATGAGCAGGGAGAGGTTGAATTGACGCAGGCGACCATCCTCCCGCTTGGCCTGGATGAACTCGACGACATCGGGGTGACGGATATCCATGGTGCCCATCTGGGCGCCACGACGGCCACCGGCAGAGGAGACGGTAAAGCACATCTTGTCGTAGATATCCATGAAGGAGAGCGGCCCGGAGGTATAGGCCCCCGCTCCCGAGACGAAGGCTCCACGCGGTCGCAGGGTCGAGAAGTCGTAACCGATGCCGCAACCCGCCTTCAGAGTCAGCCCCGCCTCGTGCACCTTGCCGAGGATATCGTCCATCGAATCCTCAATGGTGCCGGAGACGGTGCAGTTGATGGTGGAGGTCGCCGGCTTGTGCTCAAACGCCCCGGCGTTGGAGGTGATACGGCCCGCCGGAATGGCACCATTGCGCAGGGCCCACAGGAAGGGTTCATACCAGGTGTCGGGTTCGCGCTCCTGCGCAGCCAGCGCGCGAGCGACACGCTGGTAGGTCTCGTCGATGGAGCCGTCGATGGGGGTGCCATCCTTGCTCTTGAGACGATACTTGCTGTCCCAGATCTCGAGAGACGTCTCCTGCAGAGGGATCTGGCGGCTGGCGGTGACGCCCTCCAGTACCGGAATGGATTTAGCCATGGTCAATCAACCTCCTGTGAATGGGGCAATATCGTGACAAGAATACTACCAGTAGTAAATTTAAGAACTTAAAACACAATATGTTGTGATTCATCCGTCGTAAGGGCGCCGATTTTATCCTAAAAAAATGCCCCGGCCAGCAGATTTCTGGGCCAGGGCATTTAACCGGTTCAATTTCCGAGAGATTTAAAGCGAGAGACTATCTCAGGGTTTCTTGACGTATACGCTCGGTGTCTCACCCGCCATATTCAGATAGAACTCATAGACGCCATCCGCTTCGGGCGAGAACTTCATGTCCTCATACTTGGAGCACGGGTTGACCGGTACAGGTTCCCCGCCGAGCACGGCAACGCCATCGCTCGGGCTCTTGTAACCGAAGTTGGTGCCACAACTCCAGCCGGAGTCGGCAAACTTGAACTTGTAAGGAGCCCACTCTTTCTTGAGCGTCCCCTTGGCCATGTAGAGCTTGTCGGCAACCTTGACGACCTTGCTTTCGTCGGTGGCCATCCAGTCGTTCATCTCACCACGCAGGTAGATGGACTTGCCGCCGAAGTCGCTGTTGTCCGCCGCCGCCTGCTCTGCACCACCATTGGATGCGCAACCGCCTAATACCAGGGTTCCCGCCGCCAGCATCATCGTTACTGTTCTTTTGAACATGTGTCCATTCCTCAAATTATTGTGATTCCTTGGTCCATCGATGTGGACCCGGGAATTAAACCAGAGCAGGCATGACAAGAAAGGTAGAAGCATCACATTCTGTGCTTTTTATATCCAGAATGCGGGTCTTCGAATAGATATTGAGCAGAAATAGGCCACAAACAAGTCGATATTGGCTGGGATGATGAATGCGAGTATCAGAAAAAACGGCGGGAAACAGCACCATAGTGCCCGCCTGCCCTCCAGTGAGGGCTGAATTTCAGGCAATAAAAAACCCCGCTCGAGTGAGCGGGGTTCTTCGTATTGGGTGCCTGGCAGTGTCCTACTCTCGCATGGCGAATGCCACACTACCATCGGCGCTACAGCGTTTCACTTCTGAGTTCGGCATGGGATCAGGTGGTTCCACTGCGCTATTGCCGCCAGGCAAAAAATCTTCAATCTGAAAAAGCCGATTTAGTTATTTGTTCTCGGTATCTGCTACAAGTCTCTGAACACTTCTTGGGTGTTGTATGGTTAAGCCTCACGGGTAATTAGTATGGGTTAGCTCAACGTATCGCTACGCTTACACACCCCACCTATCAACGTTGTGGTCTCCAACGGCCCTTTAGGACCCTCAAGGGGTCAGGGATGACTCATCTCAGGGCTCGCTTCCCGCTTAGATGCTTTCAGCGGTTATCGATTCCGAACTTAGCTACCGGGCAGTGCCACTGGCGTGACAACCCGAACACCAGAGGTTCGTTCACTCCGGTCCTCTCGTACTAGGAGCAACTCCCTTCAATCATCCAACGCCCACGGCAGATAGGGACCGAACTGTCTCACGACGTTCTGAACCCAGCTCGCGTACCACTTTAAATGGCGAACAGCCATACCCTTGGGACCGACTTCAGCCCCAGGATGTGATGAGCCGACATCGAGGTGCCAAACACCGCCGTCGATATGAACTCTTGGGCGGTATCAGCCTGTTATCCCCGGAGTACCTTTTATCCGTTGAGCGATGGCCCTTCCATTCAGAACCACCGGATCACTATGACCTACTTTCGTACCTGCTCGACCTGTCCGTCTCGCAGTTAAGCTGGCTTATGCCATTGCACTAACCTCCTGATGTCCGACCAGGATTAGCCAACCTTCGTGCTCCTCCGTTACTCTTTGGGAGGAGACCGCCCCAGTCAAACTACCCACCAGGCACTGTCCGCGAGCCCGATTCAGGGCCCTGCGTTAGAACATCAAACATACAAGGGTGGTATTTCAAGGACGGCTCCAGCGCAACTGGCGTCACGCCTTCAAAGCCTCCCACCTATCCTACACATGTAGGTTCAATGTTCAGTGCCAAGCTGTAGTAAAGGTTCACGGGGTCTTTCCGTCTAGCCGCGGGTACACCGCATCTTCACGGCGAATTCGATTTCACTGAGTCTCGGGTGGAGACAGCATGGCCATGGTTACACCATTCGTGCAGGTCGGAACTTACCCGACAAGGAATTTCGCTACCTTAGGACCGTTATAGTTACGGCCGCCGTTTACCGGGGCTTCGATCAAGAGCTTCGCTTGCGCTAACCCCATCAATTAACCTTCCGGCACCGGGCAGGTGTCACACCCTATACGTCCACTTTCGTGTTTGCAGAGTGCTGTGTTTTTGATAAACAGTCCCAGCCATCTGGTCACTGCGACTCCCGACAGCTCCATCCGCAAGGGACTTCACCATCAAGAGCGAACCTTCTCCCGAAGTTACGGTTCTATTTTGCCTAGTTCCTTCACCCGAGTTCTCTCAAGCGCCTTGGTATTCTCTACCCGACCACCTGTGTCGGTTTGGGGTACGATGACTTGTAATCTGAAGCTTAGAGGCTTTTCCTGGAAGCAGGGCATCAATGGCTTCCGCACCGTAGTGCGTTCGTCTCGTGTCTCAGTGTTGTGTCTCCGGATTTGCCTAGAAACACCACCTACGCACTTTCACCAGGACAACCGTCGCCTGGCCCACCTAGCCTTCTCCGTCCCCCCATCGCAATTACAAGTCGTGCAGGAATATTAACCTGCTTCCCATCGATTACGCCTTTCGGCCTCACCTTAGGGGTCGACTCACCCTGCCCCGATTAACGTTGGACAGGAACCCTTGGTCTTCCGGCGAGGAGGCTTTTCACCCCCTTTATCGTTACTTACGTCAGCATTCGCACTTCTGATATCTCCAGCATACCTCTCGATACACCTTCGCAGACTTACAGAACGCTCCCCTACCACTCACACATAAGTGTGAATCCGCGGCTTCGGTGCCTGGTTTGAGCCCCGTTACATCTTCCGCGCAGGCCGACTCGACTAGTGAGCTATTACGCTTTCTTTAAATGATGGCTGCTTCTAAGCCAACATCCTAGCTGTCTGAGCCTTCCCACATCGTTTCCCACTTAACCAGAACTTTGGGACCTTAGCCGGCGGTCTGGGTTGTTTCCCTCTTCACGACGGACGTTAGCACCCGCCGTGTGTCTCCCGGATAGTACTTACTGGTATTCGGAGTTTGCATGGGGTTGGTAAGTCGGGATGACCCCCTAGCCCAAACAGTGCTCTACCCCCACTAGTATTCGTCCGAGGCGCTACCTAAATAGCTTTCGGGGAGAACCAGCTATCTCCGAGTTTGATTGGCCTTTCACCCCCAGCCACAGGTCATCCCCTAACTTTGCAACGTTAGTGGGTTCGGTCCTCCAGTTGATGTTACTCAACCTTCAACCTGCCCATGGCTAGATCACCCGGTTTCGGGTCTACACCTTGCAACTAGACGCCCAGTTAAGACTCGGTTTCCCTACGGCTCCCCTATACGGTTAACCTCGCTACAAAATGTAAGTCGCTGACCCATTATACAAAAGGTACGCAGTCACCCCGAAGGGCTCCCACTGCTTGTACGTACACGGTTTCAGGTTCTATTTCACTCC
>NZ_CP077378.1:3425000-3572500 GCF_019048565.1 Aeromonas sp. FDAARGOS 1406 | reverse complement strand
CGACCCCACCAGCCATACCATGACCTGCTTCATCTCTCGTTCCCCCTCATCTCTTTGCACCCGGTTGCGCCCCATTTTGCGCCCTCATGCTCCCATAACAGGGAGTCAAAGAACAATCGCTCAAAATGGCCTTACTCACTATGGGTCAGACCAGTAAAAGGTTTCCCCTGCCGGATCAGAGGCGTAAGCTGGCTCTCCGGCGGGCCTTCATGACGCGCCACGTTTCCCCGATTTCATCAGCAACAGGACGTAACATGATCCGCAAGAATCCCTCAGGTCACCTGCCCGTTATCGACGAATCCGCCTATATCGACAAGACCGCCATCATCTGTGGCAAGGTGATCATCAAGGAGAACGTGTTTGTCGGCCCCTATGCCGTGATCCGCGCAGACGAAGTGGACGAGAGCGGTGACATGGAACCCATCGTCATCGGCGCCAACTCCAACATTCAGGATGGCGTCGTCATCCACTCCAAATCCGGCGCTGCCGTCACCATCGGCGAGTTCAGCTCCATCGCCCACCGCAGCATCGTCCACGGCCCCTGCGAAGTGGGTAACCGGGTCTTCATCGGCTTCAACAGCGTGCTGTTCAACTGCCACATCGGCGAAGGGTCCGTGGTGCGCCACAACTCCGTGGTCGATGGCTGCGATATTCCCCCCGGCTTCTATGTCCCCTCCACCACCCGCATCAACCAGCAGAGCGATCTGGCGCAGATCCCGCGCGTCACCGTGGACGCCACCGAGTTCTCCGAGGATGTGGCTCACACCAACATCGACCTCGTCAAGGGTTACAAGGCGCTCTCCAACGAGTTTTGATCCGGCGAGCGGTTCACGACACACAACGAGCGCCACGGCGCCCGTTGTCACAACTGTAAAGAGGGCGAAAAGAGGGTGTAAAGGTGGTTGAGCCGGGCGCACGCGTCGCGTTTGATGGGGGCGTTCCCATCAATGGAGTCATCATCATGTCACGCTATCCTGTCGCCCTTGCCCTGCTGCTGGGCACCACGCTCCTTCATGCAGGCGAGATGCCGCCCCCGATGGGCGCCCGCCAAGGAGGCCCCATGACACCGTCCTCCTCCGTGCTCTATCACGCCAGCAAGCAGGGGGCGGATCCCCAGGCCCTGGTCCAGGCGCTGTCCAAAAACATTGATGCCGCCAAGCCGGATACCCGCTACGAGGTCACGGTCAGCGTGCGCGAACTGCCGCCCCAGCCACTCAAACCCCAGCCCGCCGGTGCGCCGCTCAAGGGGCAGTGAGATGAGTCTGCACCGCCCTTCACTCTGGCTGCTTGCCATGGCCATCGCCCTGCCCGCCATGGCGGGTCCGGGGAACATTGGCAGACCGGGCGGATGGGAGAGCCCTGCCCCGCAGTACGGCCATGGGGCTGGCCCTGGCTTCGGCCACCGCGTCGACAGGCTGCCGGGAGGGGTGGAAACACTGCTGCTGGCCGGGCTCACCTACTATGTGCTCGACGGCATTTTCTACCGCCGGCAGGAGAACCACTATGTGGTGGTCTCCCCGCCTCCTCAGGTCCTGGTGGTGGCAGAGACAGGGCTCATCCCTCTTGATCTGGATGGCCGCCGCTATTACGTCAGGGAGGGTCACTACTACCTGCGAGAAATGGACGGGCGCTACACCGAGGTGCCGCCGCCAGCGGCGCTGCGCTGAATCGCACGGAGGAACAGATACGAGCAGGGGGCCTTGGCCCCCTCTTTCATTACAGGGGTTTTACCCCACTCGGGTCTGAGCCGCGTACCTCAGGACGGGTCATGCACTGGCAGCGTCATGGTCACTCTCAGCCCCCCCTGTGCGCGATTGCGCGCCTGGATGGTACCGCCCTGCAGAATCACCGCCTTGCGGGCGATGGCGAGCCCGAGCCCGTAGCCCTTGCCCATGCGGGGTGAGCCGATGCGCACGAAGGGGTCGAAGATCCCCGCCAGCTTCCCCTCCTCCACCCCGGGCCCCCGATCGGCGATGGAGAGCTGCATCTCCTGGCCCAGGCGCAGCACGCGAACATTCACCATCTGGCCCGACTGCGAGAAACGCAGGGCGTTGCGCACCACATTATCCACGGCGCGGCGCACCAGCTCGGCATGCCCCAGCAGGAGGCAACCCTCCCCCAGCGCCGCCTCGAGCGCTATCTCGACTCCGGATTGCTGGGCTTCGAACCTGGCATCCTGGACGACGGTCTCCACCAGCGCCAGCAGGTCGTAGTGGCTCTGCTCAAGCCCGTGGCCCTGCTCGGCACGGGAGAGGGTCAGCAGCTCCCCTATCATCCTGTCCATCCGCTCCGTCTCGAGCCGGATCCGCGCCAGGGCGTCGCTCGCCTTCTCCGGGCGCTGCTCCGCCAGGCCGATGGCCATCTGGATGCGGGCCAGGGGGGATCGCAGCTCGTGGGAGACGTCGTGAAGCAGCTGCTCGCGCCCCTCGACCAGTTGCTGCAACCGCTCCACCATGAGATCGAACTCCTTCGCCACCTCCGTCAGCTCGTCCCGGCGCCAGCGCAGAGCGGGCCAGAGTCTGACCTCCAGATCCCCTCTGGCTACCCGATCGAAGCTGCGCCGCAGGGCGTTCATGGGCCGGGTCAGGTGCCAGGCGAACAGAATGCTGAACAAGAGTCCCCCCAGGCCGCCAATCCAGAGCATGGGCGGAGGAATGTTGAGCCAGGAGAGGAGGCCGGGAGCAAGCCCGCCGGGGAGGACGCGCGGGTCCGCTCTGGTCTGCAGCAGATAGGTCTGCCCGTCGCTGGCAATCACGGTGCGTGTCAGCACGCTGCCCGGGCCAGGTTCCCCGGAGGCTGGCAGCCTGGATGCCCGGGGCGCTGGCCGGGGAGGCGCATCGGAGACATCAAGGAGTGTTATCTGCAGCAACGGCGGCGACATGGCCTGGCTCAATGCCGTCGCAGCCTCGATTCCCCCCTTTGCCAGCACGGCTGCCGCCATCTCCAGATGCTGGCTCGCCAACTGCTGGGCCAGGTGCTCTTCCGGGGGGTCACGCTCGGCACGAAAACCGAGCCAGAGCAGTTGGCTGACCAGCACGATGGCCAGCCAGAACCCCAGCAGAATCTTCCAGAACAAACGTCCCTTGAGGATCACCGTATCTTGTACCCTATGCTGCGCACCGTCTCTATGGTGACGGCCTCCCCCGCTTTTTGCTGCAGTTTCTGCCTCAGGTTGCAGATGTGCACATCGACGCTGCGATCATAGGCCTCCCTCGGGCGCCCTACCCCTTGCAGGGAGAGGGTGTCCTTGGTGACCACCTGCTCCGGTGCTCGCACCAGCAACACCAGCATGTTGAACTCGGTGGCGGTCAGCTCCAGTGGCTCCCCCTGCCAGAGACAGACCCGGTTGGCCGGGGTGACCGTCAGATCCCCCAGGATGAGGGCATCCGGCGAGGGGGTTGCGCTCCCCCCCTCGTTGACCCGCCGCAGAACGGCCCGCAGCCGGGCCACCAGCTCCCTGGGGTAGCAGGGTTTGGGCACATAGTCATCGGCCCCCATCTCCAGTCCCACCACTCGATCCACGTTGTCCCCCTTGGCGGTCAGCATGATGATCGGCAGGCGGCTGCGCTGGCGCACCTGGCGCAGCACCTCGGTGCCGCTCAAGTCGGGCAGCATCACATCCAGCAGCAGGGCGCTGTAACGGCCGGAGAGGGCATGGTGCACACCTTCCCCTCCGGTCAGCACCTGGGTGGTATCAAACCCTTCTCCCCCCAGGTATTCACTCAACATGGCGCCCAGTTCGGCATCGTCATCCACCAGCAGGATCTTCATATGCGGTCTCCCTTGTCGGCGGCCATTTTCGCCGCTTGCCACGCACTTGGCAGCCATTTTTACGAAACCCTTACGCTTGGCGCAAAGAGCCTTAACCCGGCTCTGGGGTAGAGTGCCGCCGTGATCGTCATTCAGGATACAGGTTGTCATGCCCACGTTCTCCCCTCGTCTCTTCTGGCTGCTGCCCCTGTGCGCCCTCGCCCTGTTGCTGGCCTGGCGCCCCCAGGCCAAGGCACCCGCCAGCGACTACATCACCGCCAGCGCAAAGATCCGGGATCTGGAGCAGCTCATCATGGCGGACGGCACCCTGAAGGCGCGCAAGCAGGTGAGCGTGGGCGCCCAGGTGTCGGGCCAGATCAAGAAACTGCACGTGACTCTGGGGCAGGAGGTCAAACAGGGGGAGCTGCTGGTCGAGATCGACGATCTGCCCCAGCAGAACGCCCTCAAGGATGCCCTGGCCCAGCGCGACAACCTCCAGGCCCAGCTGGATTCCAAAGAGGCCACCCTTCGCAATGCCCGCCTGGCATACCAGCGCCAGCGGCAGATCGTCGCAAGAGGTCTTGGCAGCACGGCCGACCATGACAGCGCCAAGGCGACCCTGGACGAGACCCTGGCCGATATCCGGGCCCTCAACGCCCAGCGGGTGCAGGCCGAGATCGCGGTGGACACAGCCCGGGTCAACCTGGGGTATACCCGGATCCTGGCCCCCCTCTCCGGTACCGTGGTGGCCATGCCGGTGGAGGAGGGGCAGACCCTCAACGCCAGCCAGAGCACCCCTACCCTGCTCAAGATTGCCCAGCTCGACACCATGACGGTGGAGGCCAGGATCTCCGAGGCCGACGTCATCAACGTCCGGGTCGGCATGCCGGTCTATTTCACCATTCTTGGCAACAGCCAGCGCCGCTTCGAGGGATCCCTGCGGGCCATCGAGCCCGCCCCCGACACCATCAATGACGACGACACCACCAGCAGCAGCGACAGCAGCGCCATCTATTATCACGGCCTGTTCGAGGTGCCCAACCAGGACGGTCAGCTCAGGATCAGCATGACGGCCCAGGTCTATCTGGTGGTCGCCCGGCTCAAAGATGCGCTGGTGATCCCGGCCATCGCCCTGCAGGGGGATCAGGTCAGGGTGATCGACGACGGAGGCCGGATCAGCCTGCGCCGGGTCAAGGTCGGCCTGAACAACAAGGTGGATGCCCAGATCCTGTCGGGCCTGAGCACCGGTGAGCGGGTCATCGTCAGCGAAGTGAACGCAGGCCAGAGCAACGCCGCCGGGGGCATGCCGCCCCCCATGGGGATGTGACCATGGGCGCCTTGTTGCAACTGCGGGGCATCCGCCGCCACTTCAAAGAGGGTGAGCGCACCGTCACCGTGCTCGATGGCATCGATCTGGCGATCGCCCGTGGAGAGATGGTGGCCATCGTCGGCGCTTCGGGCTCCGGCAAATCCACCCTGATGAACCTGCTGGGCTGCCTGGATCAGCCGAGCGAGGGGGCCTATCTGGTGGCCGGGCGCGATACTGCCACCCTCAGCCGGGACGAGCTCGCCGCCCTGCGCCGGGAGCACTTCGGCTTCATTTTCCAGCGTTATCACCTGCTGGCGGATCTCGATGCCCGCACCAATGTGGAAGTGCCCGCCCTCTACGCCGGTCTGGATCCGGCCGAGCGACGCCAGCGGGCCGAGGCCCTGCTGACCCGCTTCGGCCTCGCCAGCCGGCTCGAACACAAGCCAAGCCAGCTCTCCGGCGGCCAGCAGCAGCGGGTCAGCATCGCCCGGGCCCTCATCAACGGCGGCGAGGTGATCCTGGCCGACGAGCCGACCGGGGCCCTCGACAGCCAGAGCGGCGCCGAGGTGATGGCGAGCCTTCAAGCTCTGCATCGCCAGGGCCACACCCTGGTGATCGTCACCCACGACATGGACATCGCCCGCCACGCCGAGCGGATCATCGAACTGAAAGATGGCCGAGTGATCGCCGATCGCCGCACGCGCGAGCCACAGGCCCTTCCCCAGGCGACCCAGGCCGCCACCAAGACGTCCGCCAGGGGGAAGACCCCGCTGATGGCGGGGCTCGGGAATGCCCTGCAGATGGCCCTCAAGGCCATGGTTGCCCAGCGTCTGCGCACCTTTCTCACCATGCTCGGCATCATCATAGGTATCGCCTCGGTGGTGACCGTGGTGGCCCTCGGGCAGGGCTCCCGGGAGCGAGTGCTGGAGAACATCAACGCCATGGGCACCAGCACCCTGGAGGTGTTCCCCGGCCGCGGCTTCGGGGACATGCGCTCCGCTACCATACAGACGTTGCGGCTCGGGGACGCCGAGGCCATCGCCCGGCTGGACTACGTGCACAGCGTCACCCCCAGCCTCAGCACCAGCGCCACCCTGCGCCTTGGCAGCACCGCCGTCTCCGGCACCATCAACGGCGTCGGCGCCCAGTTCTTCCAGGTCAGGGGCTATCGCCTGGCCCAGGGCATGGGCTTTGATCGCCAGAGCGAGGAGAGCCTGGCCCAGGAGGTGGTGATCGACGAGCACACCCGGGACAAGCTGTTCGCCCCGACCCAGTCCCCCCTGGGCCAGGTGATCCTGCTGGGGGATCTGCCCTGCCGGGTGATCGGGGTCGCCATCAAGAACCAGAGCGGCTTTGGCAGCGACGAGACCCTCAACGTCTGGATCCCTCATACCACCGCCATGAGCCGCCTGCTGGGGCAGAGCCATCTGCGCAGCATCAGTGTGCGCGTGCGGGACGAGGTGAGCCTGGACGCCGCCCAGGACGGCATCAGCCGCCTGCTCACCCTGCGCCACGGCAGCCAGGACTTCTTCCTGCTCAACACCGACAGCATCCGTCAGACCATCAGCCAGACCAGCGCCACCCTGACCACGCTGATCGCCCTCATCGCCCTCATTTCCCTGATCGTCGGGGGCATAGGGGTGATGAACATCATGCTAGTCTCGGTCACCGAGCGCACCCGGGAGATAGGGGTGCGGATGGCGGTCGGCGCCCGGACCCGGGATATCCAGCAGCAGTTCCTCATTGAAGCCGTGCTGATCTGCCTGCTGGGGGGCGTGCTCGGCATCGCCCTCTCCCTGGTAGTGGGCCAACTGTTCGACCACTTCAGCAGCGGCGTCCGGATGAGCTACTCCCTTGCCGCCATGGGGGTGGCCTGCCTTTGCGCCAGCCTGATCGGGGTAATATTCGGCTTCGCCCCGGCCCGCCGGGCCGCCAAGCTGGAGCCCATCCACGCACTGGAGCGCGAATAGCCCGCATTGACGCCGGGGTGACGCCACTCACCCCGACACCGGATCGGGGGCCGATGCCCGGCCCCGCCACCAAGCCTGAACGCCCGCACTTCTTCCCTGAATGCGCGGGTTCTTTGACCGGGTCCCGTACCCGGTCTTTTTTGTCTCCCGCCCGCCACACCCACAAAAAAAGCCGCCCGAAGGCGGCTCTTGTCATCACGGGCCAGGCGGTTACCCCGGGCCATCAGGCGCCGATGATGCCGCCATCGTCCCGGGTGATCCGCAACACAGCGGAGCGGGGGATGGCGGTGCCGCCGTCCGGGAAATGGGAGGGAGCCCCCTCCTCACCCGGGTGCTGCACCCCGACGAACATGGTGCGCCAGTCTGGCGTGAAGGTGAGGCCCGTTATTTCGCAGGCCACGGGGCCGGTCAGGAAGCGGCGCACCTCGCCGCTCGCGGGATCGGCGCACAGCATCTGGTTGTTGCCCATGCCGGCAAACTGCTTCTCGTTGGAGTAATCGCCGTCGGTCTGGATCCAGAGCCGCCCCGCCTCGTCGAAGCCGATGCCGTCCGGGCTGTTGAACATGTTGTCCGGATGGATGTTGGCACTGCCCGCCATCAGCCCCTCCTTGTGCACGCCAGGGTTGCCCGCCAGCAGGAAGAGATCCCACTCGAAGCTGTCGCTCCCGTGATCGTCCCCCATCGGGCGCCAGCGGATGATCTGGCCATAGGGGTTCTCGGCCCTGGGGTTGGCGCCATCGAGAGGTTGGTTCTCCTTGATGCCGCGGTTCTTGTTGTTGGTCAGGGTGCAGTAGACCTCGGCCCTGTGGGGATGCACGGCCACCCACTCGGGCCTGTCCATGGTGGTGGCGCCGAGCCGGGTCGCCGCCTCCCGGGCGAAGATGAGCACCTCCCCCTGATCGGCGAAGCCGTTCTCCCGGGTCAGACCATGCTCGCCGTGCACCAGGGGCAGCCACTGGCCGGTGCCCTTGAGCTCCCCCTCCCTGGCCTCGAAGCGGGCCACATAGAGGGTGCCCTCGTCCAGCAGATCCCGGTTGGCGGGGTCATTGCCCGGCGCCACCTTGTTCTTCGAGACGAAGCGGTAGATGTGCTCCCCCCGCTCGTCATCGCCGAGGTAGACCACGGCGCGGCCATCCTGGTTGACGGTGAAGGCCGCATTCTCATGCTTGAAACGGCCAAGGGCGGTGCGCTTCTTCGGGGTGGAGGCGGGATCGCGGGGATCGATTTCCACCACCCAGCCGAAGCGGTGCGGCTCCTGGGGATGCTTCGCGAGATCGAACCGCTCGTCAAATTTGTGCCAACCAAAGCCCGCATCCTCGGCGGCCAGACCGTAGCGGGCGGCGCGCTGGTCCAGCGCCGGCTTGCCCTCGCTACCGAAGTAGCCGTTGACGTTCTCCTCGCAGGTGAGGTAGGTGCCCCAGGGGGTCTGGCCATTGGCGCAGTTGTTGAAGGTGCCAAGGGCGGTGCGCCCCTCGGGATCGGCCTGGGTCTTGAGCAGGGCATGGCCCGCCGCCGGGCCGCTCAATGTCATGGGGGTCGTGGCGGTGATGCGGCGGTTGAGGGCCCCCTTGGGGTTGGCCTGCCACTTGTCATCGATGCGCACCAGCTCCACCAGGGAGACCCCGTGGGCCGCCTGGGCCTTGGCGACAGCCTCTGCACTGAGGGTCTTACCGCCATCCGCAAACAGGTATTCGTAGTTGGTGTATTCGTTGTTGACGGCGAGCAGGGCGCGATCCGGGCCCAGGGGGAAGAAGCTCATACCGTCGTTGTTGTCGCCAAACTGGCGGGCCTGGGCCTTGGCGTCGTTGCTTTGGGCAAAGGCGGGGGCATCGGGGAAGAGGGCATCTCCCCAGGCGATCAGCACCTCGGCCTTGTAGCCGGGCGGCACCACTATGGTGTCGGCCACCGAGGCGGGCACGGCCTGGAAGCCAAGCAGCGGCCGGGTTGCGGCGGCCACGGCCTGGGCCACGGGGCTCGCGGCAAAGAAGGCCACCATGCTGGCGGCGCCCACCCCTTTGAGGAAGCCACGGCGGCTGAGACCCGCCTCGATGAGGCGGTTGAACGCCGGCTCCTGCTCGCGGGGGTGGTTGGCACTGTCTTTCTTGTCAAAACGGCTCATCGGCTTTTCCTTGTTATCTCGGCGCAATCATTGCGTCATCACGGCGTCCGGCCACAGCATGGCAGCGCTTTATTAAGCGAGGATGACAAATGATGAGATAACCGGCTGGCCTGGCAAGACGCCACCGCCAACGACAAGGGGCGGTGGACAGGAGTCCCACCGCCCCGAAAGACATGTCGCCGACAGAAGGGTTGAACCCTATCCGCACTTCTTCAGACTGATATGCCCGTTTGTACCGGATAGCACCCGCTGGCAGCGTCTAGTTGCACTTCTTCAGGCTGATATGCCAGTTGGCGCCGGATTGCACCTGGTGTCTGGCGGCGAAGCTGTCCATGTTCAGGGCCACCGACACCTGCAACAGGCTGTTGAGGTAGACCAGGGGCTGGCCTTCAGGTACATCGCCAAAGCTGCTGACGTAGGGGGCCTTGCCCTCGTATTTCAGCGCATCCCCTTCGCTGATCCTGATGCAGGCGTTGTCCCCCTTGTGGATGCCTGCCTTGCCGAGCAGGGCCTCGTCGATGTTGGTCCAGACGTTGCCGTACTGCACATCCAGGATCGGGATGGTGCCCTTCAAGGTGCCATCCTGCTCGACCACGGCAGGCTGATAGGGGATGGTCACCACCTCGGCGGGCAGCAGGGGCCCCACCTGCTCGAAGCTGATGGCACCGGAGGCGAGGCGCGCGCCGGTGTAGGCGTAGACGTCGCGGCCGTGGAAGGTGTAGGACTTCTCGGAGCCCTCGAGGCGGTTGGTCTTCTCGTCTATCTGGCGCACCGCCTCGATGCCGAAGTGCTCCGCCACCAGGGTCAGGGTGCCGTTGTCAGGGCTGACGATGTAGTGGCCGCTCCTGGTCTTGAGTACCACCGACTTGCGTTCGGTGCCGACACCGGGGTCCACCACGCTGACGAAGACGGTACCCGCGGGCCAGTATTGCAGGGTCTGATAGAGGCGGTAGGAGGCTTCCCAGATGTTGTAGGCCGGGATCTCATGGGTCAGGTCATGGAGCGGCAGGGTGCGGTCCACCCCGAAGGCGACCCCCTTCATGGCCGAGACGGCGCCATCCTTGAGACCGAAGTCGGTCTGGAACACCAGAGCCTCGTTGGCAAGGGCACTCGCCCCCACCAGAGAGAGAGCGAGCACGAGGGCGCGGGGGACGATACGAATATCCATGTCAGGGCTCCTTTAAAGACGTTTGGACGTCCAGATTGCCACTCATGGCGATCTTTGCAACCCCTGATGCCCGAATGGGGGGCGAAATGACTCGCCAATCCGCCCCGTGCGGGTGTATCCATGGGGCATCCAACGCCGGGAGCACACCAGATGACCAGAGAGCATCACGACACCATTTTGCTGAGCCTGGGCAATACCCGAAGCCAGGTCGCGCTCACCGCGGCCGATGGCACCAGCCAGACATTTGCATTGACACTGGGGCTCGATGCCCTGACCCCGGGACCCTTTCGCCGAGATCCGCCGACGCCCCTGGAGCTTGAGCAAGCCATCATGGTGGTGGAGGATGTGCTGATGCCCCTCGCGGCACGGATCCCGCCCCACCCCGTGCTGCACCTGCAAAGCCCGGAGCCCCTGGCCGAGGTGCTCGGCAACCGGGTGCAGAGCCGGGAGAACATAGAGCGGTTGTTCGGTCAGCTTGCCGCCATGGTGGAGGGGGATCTCCTGGCATCGGCTCAGTTGCCGAGGGAGAAGCGCATCGCCGCCGCCCTGCTGATCCTGCGGGAGTGGATGCATCACCTGGATGCCGGGAGCGTCGTCCTGGTCGATGGGTGATGCCTTGTCACACAGCGGGTTCGAAGCGCCGCCGAGACACCGCCCAGGCCAGCCCCAGGCTTGTCAGGGTGCTGCCGACGAAGAGCAGATCCAGCGCGACGCCAAGGCCGGCCCCGTCGCTCACCCAGCCCAGCAACACGGGCACCCAGTTCGCCACATAGGCGATCACATAGAAGAGGGAGAGCAGCCGCGCATGGCTGGCCGCGGGGGCGATGCGGTTGACCAGGGTCGCACTGCCCACGAACACGGCCCCCTGGGCGTAACCCGCCACCAGCAGCCCCAACCCCGCCAGCCAGCTCGGCAGGCCGTGCACGGCCCCGGCAAAGAGCAGCACGCACAGCGCCAGGGCCAGCACGCCGCTTTGCAGGGTATGGCGAGCATCCAGGCGACGGGCCCAGAGCTGGCAAAGCCCGGAGAAGACCAGATAGGCCGCGACAAGATAGCCGAACAGCCCCAGATCCGTCATGCCCAGCATCTCGCTCACCACCTTGGGACCCATGGCCAGCAAACTGGCCGCCACCGCCCAGGCGGTGAAGAGCGCCAGGGCGCAAAGGAAGAACCCGGCCCCCGTGGCCCTGAGCCCCTCTCCCAGGGAGCCGCCACCCTGCCCGCTCGGGGCGGCCTTCGTCGCCCTCACCCCTTTGGGCCAGCTCAACACCAGCCCCCCGATGGCGCAGGCCGCCATCCCCAGGATCAGCAGAAACGGCAGCGTGGTCGGGTAGAGATCCTGCTGCAGCGCCAGCCCGCTGAACACGGGGCCAAGGGCCAGCCCGGCGGTGAACGATAATGTGGCGCTCAGCGCCGCCCGCTTGCCCCCATCCCTGGGGCCAAAACGCAGCAGCGCCACATTGGCGGCACCGGTCAGGCTGCCCGTGCCAATCCCGGCCAGCAGCCGCGCCAGCAAAAGGGCCCAGAAGCTGTCGGCCAGGGAGAAGAGCAGTGCCCCGCCCCCGACCGCCACCAAGGCAGGCAGGATCAGGGTGCGCAGATCCGCCACTCGTCCTGCCAGGTTGCCCACCCCGAACAAGGCGATGAGCACGCCCCCCGCATAGCCGCCATAGATGAGGCTGAGGCCGAGATCGCTCAGAGCCAGGGCCGCCTGGTAATGGGGATAGAGCGGGGTAGGCACGCTGCTGTTGAGCAGGGCCGACATCAGGGCGAGGGAGAGAAACCAGCGCAGACGAGGATGGACAACCTGACCTGGCTCGCAAGCCGGGACGCTTGAGACAGACATGGACACTCCAGTGGCAGACGAATGAAACCGCAATCGGGAGCGACATCATAGCGATCCCGCCCACCCCGGACTGCGGCAGTTCTGCATCACGCCGACTCAATCCTGCATCACGTCGGGGTAGCGCGGCCCTTGGCCGGGGAGCCGCAGGCACGCACCGGACCCGGTCTATCCCCTTGTGCTGCCATCCCCGCTGGCATCTAATATTGCGGCGCCAATCGGGCGTTCTGCTTGAGTGAGGAGCAAGCATGATCAATTGGGACGATGCCCGCTTCTTCCTGGCCCTGGCACGGCGGGGCAGCCTGCGGCAGGCCGGACTCGAGCTCGGGGTGGATCAGGCCACCGTCGGGCGGCGGATCACCCTGCTCGAGCAGCAGCTGGGGGCCAAGCTGTTTATCCGCACCCCCAGACACTATCGCCCCAGCCCCCTGGGGGAAGCGCTGCTGCCCCAGGCCGAGGCCATGGCGCAGGCGGCCCTGGCCATGATGCCTACGCGAGCCTGGGGGAGCTGGAAGGGGAGCTTTGCATCGCCACCACGGACACCCTGGCCCAGGGCTTCGTGCTGCCCGCGTTCACCCTGCTGCGCCAGCGCCACCCCGGCATCCGCCTCAAGTTGCTGACCGCCGTCAGCGTGAGCGACATCCCCAATCAGGAGGCGGATCTCGCCATTCGCAGCGTGCGCCCCGAGCAGGGAGATCTCGTGGTCAAACGGCTCGCCACCATCAAGATGGGGCTCTACGCCTCTCCCGACTACCTGGCCAGGCGGGGCACGCCCCGCTCGGGTCAGGCACTGCAAGAGCACGACCTGCTGCTCTTTCCCAAAGAGCTGGTGGCCCGTCACTGGCTGAGTCTGTGCGGCGAACCGCTCCACGAACCCAACGTGGTCCTGCAGAGCAATGCCCAGCTGGTGCTGATGGCCGCCGCCCGGCAGGGGCTCGGCATTGCCCTGCTCTCCACCTTCCTCGCCGAAGAAGACCCCGCCCTGGTGCGCCTGCTGCCTGACCAGCACGATCCCATCGACATCTGGATGGTGCTGCACCCGGATGTGCAGAAGACGGGCCGAATGCGCGCCCTGGTGGCAGCCCTGGAGGAGGTGTTCCAGCCCCTGCAACAGACCCGGTCACCCGCCACCCCCTGTCAAACGCACAGGGATTGAGCGGGTATGCCCCCCATACGGGGCACTTTCTTCGCAACGAACCATGTTAGAGTCCGCCGCTGTTTTTTCCTTTGATAACGGGGCCTTACATGAAGAAGTTTGTTGTTTCATCCAGTGTCATCCTGATGGCGGGCTTGCTGACAGCCTGTGCGAGCGAGTCGTCGCGCACCCTGGAGGTACCCAAGGTTGCCTCCTATCAGAGCCACTATCAGGGCGCACGCAGCCCCATCGCCGTCGGCAAGTTCGACAACCGTTCCAGCTACATGCGTGGCATCTTCTCCGACGGCGTGGACCGGCTGGGCAACCAGGCGAAAACCGTACTGATCACCCACCTGCAGCAGACCGGCCGCTTCAGCGTGCTGGATCGCGACAACATGGCGGAGATCCAGGCCGAAGCCGGGATCAAGCAACAGGCTCAGCAACTCAAGGGCGCCGACTACGTGGTCACCGGCGACGTCACCGAGTTTGGTCGCAAGGAAGTCGGTGATCATCAGCTGTTTGGCATCCTGGGTCGCGGCAAGTCACAGATCGCCTATGCCAAGGTCAACCTGAACATCGTCAACGTCACCACCTCGGAAGTGGTCTTCTCTTCCCAGGGTGCCGGGGAGTACGAACTCTCCAACCGCGAGATCGTCGGCTTCGGCGGCACCGCCAGCTACGACTCCACCCTGAACGGCAAGGTGCTGGATCTCGCCATCCGCGAGGCCGTCAACAATCTGGTGAACGGCATCGAGACCGGTGCCTGGCGCCCGGCCCAATGAGGAGAGACGAGATGACGCTGTTCCGTCCTTCTCTGCTGCTGGTCAGCGGCCTGCTGCTGAGCGCCTGCGCCCAGGGGCCGCAGACGCTCTACAACTGGGAGCAATATCAGGGAGTGGTTTACCAGCACATGCAGGGTGACGACACCGGGGTCGAAGCGCAGATCGATGCGCTGGAGAAAAACCAGCAAGAAGCGAGCGCCAAGGGGCAGGCTGTGCCACCGGGCTTTCACGCTCACCTCGGCATGCTGTACGCCCAGCTCGGCAAGGATGCCCAGACTCGCGAGCAGTTCGAAACCGAGAAGCGCCTCTTCCCCGAATCGGCCCCCTTCATGAACTTCCTGATGTCCAACAAGAAGGGAGAGACCCAATGACCCTGCGCCCCCTCCTTGCCCTCACGCTGGGCGCCCTCCTCCTGGGCGGCTGCGCACAGGGCCCCGGCTACGACTACAGCAACTTCAAGGAGAGCAGACCAACCTCCATTCTGGTGCTGCCGCCGGTGAATCACTCGCCGGACATCAAGGCGGGCCCCAGCCTGCAATCCCAGATCACCTATCCGCTCGCCGAGTCCGGCTATTACGTGCTGCCGGTGGCGGTCACCAACGAGACGTTCCAGCAGAACGGCGTGACCGAGCCCGCCGACATCCAGGCGCTGCCCATCAAGAAGCTCCACGAGATCTACGGTGCCGATACCGCCCTCTACCTCGACATCAAGGAGTACGGCACCAGCTATCTGGTCATCTCCAGCGAGACAGTGGTCACCGCCAGTGCCCGCCTGGTGGATCTGCGCACTGGCAAGCTGCTGTGGGAAGGCAGTGCCAGCGCCAGCAGTGCCGAGCAGCAGGGCAATTCGGGGGGCGGCCTCATCGGCATGCTGGTGGTGGCGGTGGTCAATCAGATTGCCAACACCCTGACCGACAAGGGCCATGAAATCGCCGGCATCACCAGCGTCAGGCTACTCAGTGCCGACATGCCCAACGGCATCCTCCCTGGCCCCCGCTCGCCGAAATACCAGGCTCGCTAAGGCGCGTCGTCTCACTCCACACAAGAGGGCGCCATGCCCTCTTGTTTCAGCCCCCCCTTTCCCCCGCCCACCATCGAATGCGTTCTTATCGTCTATCTTTTTGATATTGCTGGCTCATTTTTGTGCACACCCCATGGCGCCCCACCAACTTCATCTGGTGATGCCCGGCAAAATCAGTTACAAAAAAGGCCTCTGTCACCACGGAAGCGTTCACGCCATGGCCGCCTCACTGCTGCGTTTCCTCCCCCGTCGATGGCTCACCCGGCTTGGCTGGCTCTGCCTGGCCCTGATGGGGCTCGGATTGGTGTGCAACTACACCTACTTCGTCATCAGGCACGACATGGCGCTCATCACCGCCAAGCAGCCCAACCTGTTCGAGGTGTTCTATCAGCGGGCTCGCATCCTGGCGCCGGAGAAACTGGCCGCCTTCATCGACAACAGCAGCATCAAGATGCCCATCTTCAGCGAGAACGGGGATGCGACGGCCTATGCCTATGGCTATGATCTCCCCACCCTGAAGCGCCTGGCGGTCATTCCCGTGTTGCCCCCGGCCAACCAGATGCTCCTCGCCTACCAATACGTCATCTCCAACCCCGAGGTCCTCAACCTCTACGCCTTCTATGATGATCGCCGCATGCTTGGCATGGTCGCCAGCAAGGGGATGCTGCCGAGCCAGTTGTTGCCCATCAACACCGACCTCAGCGACATCGAGCCCTGGACCCACTATTTCGGCTGCGCCTTTTTCGCGGCCACCCATGTCCCCTGCAGCACGGATGAAACCTGGGTATCCGAGATCTACACCGACACCTTCACCGGACTGAATACCATCACCCTCTACTTCCCCTTCGTCTATTACGAGCCCGCCATCAAGGACTACCGCTATGGACTCAAGGGCATCGACATCGCCGTCGACCGGGCGTTCAAGGATGTGCTACACCCCTTCGAGAGCCTCAATCCGACCCGGACCGTCCTCTCCTTCGAAGAGGTCGAGCCCTGCCGCCCGTTCCACCTCTGCCTGAGCACGCCGCTGATGCGCACTCAGGCAGGCAATGATCTCTACCTCAAGTGGTCATACAGTTACGGCGATTTCATCCGGTCCGTGCTCTACGGGGCGGCCTTCAAGCTCTATCTCATCATCCTGCTGCTGATCATGCTGACGGGGCGCAGCCTGGTTACCCGCCTGCGCACCCTGGCCCAGACCGACCACCTGACCCGACTGCCGCGCCGTGACATCCTGAACGAGGCGCTGCTGCAGGAGCACGACTACCTGATGATCCTCGACATCGACAACTTCAAGTCCGTCAACGATACCCATGGCCACGGGGTGGGTGACCTGGCGCTCGTCGCCTTCACCGCTCATCTCAAGGCCAATATTCGCAGGGGCGATGTCGCCATTCGCTGGGGCGGGGAAGAGTTCATCGTGCTGTTCAAGGGGATGGACGATGACAACATGATGCATCACTCCGCCGCCCGTCTGCTGGAGCGGCCATTGCGCATCCCCGAACTGCCCGCCCCCATCACCTTCTCCGCCGGAGTGACCCGCATTCGCGATTACCTGACGGTGACCGAGGCGGTGCAACTGGCCGACGACCTGCTCTATCACGTCAAGCAGCACGGCAAGCGCAATATCGCCTATTACCAGGGGCAAACCATCCGCCTTGTCCGCGATCCGGGTGACAATTCGGCCCCCTGAGCGGCCCGGCTTCTGCCGCTCCCCTGCTATCTGTTACCATCCCGGCCACGCTGATTGTTTCCGTCCCGGCCACGGGGCGGGATAACCCCATACTGGTGCCCTATGTCCATTGCCTCTTTCGCCGAACTGGCCCTCTCCCCCCGCTTGCAGCAAACCCTGGCCGAGCTTGGCTACGCCGCCCCCACCCCGGTGCAGGCCAGCGCCATCCCCCTGATCCTCGCGGGGCGGGATCTGATGGCGGGCGCCCAGACCGGCACCGGCAAGACCGCCGCCTTCGTGCTGCCGCTGCTGGAGCAGTTGCTGCAACACCCGACGAGCGATGGCCCTCGCCCCATCCGCGCCCTGGTGCTGGTGCCGACCCGCGAGCTGGCGGTGCAGGTTGCCGAGAGCGTCACTCGCTACGCCAGGGGCACCACTCTCACCAGCACGCTGGTCTACGGCGGGGTGAGCATCGCCGCACAGGTGGAGGCGCTGAACGCCGGGGTGGATATCCTCATCGCCACCCCGGGCCGCCTGCTCGATCACCTGCGCCAGGGGGCGCTCACGCTGGCCGAACTGCGCCATCTGGTGTTTGACGAGGCGGACAGGATGCTCGACATGGGCTTTATGGACGAGATCCAGGCGCTGTTGAAGCAAATCCCGGCGGATCGCCAGACCCTGCTGTTCTCGGCCACCTGCGATGACAACCTGTTTGCCCTCTGCAAGGTACTGCTGCGCGACCCGGCGCTGGTGGAAGTGGCACCGCGCAACACCACGGCGGCCGAGGTGGAGCAGCGGGTCTATGCGGTGGACAGCGATCGCAAGGTGGCGCTGGTCCAACACATGCTGACCGTGAAGGGCTGGGCGCCGGCGCTGATCTTCAGCCGCACTCGCCAGGGGGCCGACAAGCTGGCCCAGCAGCTTGGCAAGGGGGGCATCAATGCGCTCGCCTTCCACGGGGATCTGTCACAGAGCGCGCGGGAAAACGTGCTGCTGGCGTTTCGCGCAGGCACCTTGCAGGCGCTGGTCGCCACCGACGTGGCGGCCCGCGGCCTCGATATCACGGATCTCAACCATGTGATCAATCTGGAGTTCCCCCATCAGCCCGAGGATTACGTCCATCGCATCGGGCGCACCGGCCGCGCCGGCAACAAGGGGCTCGCCATCACCCTGTTCAGCCCGGAAGACGCCCCCCTGCTGGAAAAAGTCGAAGCCGTGCTCGATACCCGCCTGCCCCAGCAGTGGTTCCCGGGCTTTGAGCCGGATCTCACCCGCTTCGACCCCGAGCCGCGCCGCGCCAGCAAGGGCGCCCAGAAGCAGAAGGCCAGAAAGCAGGCCCTCGCGGGCAACAAGGGCGGCAAGGGACGAAAATCCTGACACGACTGTTTGCTGGGGCAGCCATGCGCCTGCCCCAGCATCACCCCTCTCCAGACCCAGGCCTGTGGGGTGACGCCAACCGCTTTCCTGCCCCCCTGTTCTGCCCCGCGCCCCCCTCCTCAGCCCGCTTGCCCTGACCCGGCGACCCTTTGCCACACTCTGCTACAAAAGAGGTAGTCAGGGGGCACACTTTCGCCACAAAGCAGGCGTGCAATGGAGGCATGGACAAGGAGGACATCATGAAACCCGCATCCCTCGTCTGGGCCCTGCCCCTGACCCTCACCCTGCTCTGGCTCGCTGGTCTCACCCAGTGGCCCGCCAGCGTCTGGCCCTGGCGCCACGAGCTGCTAATCCTGACCGGTCTGCTTGGCCTCGGCGCCATGACCCTCTCTTTGCTGCTGGCCCTGCGCCTGCCGAGGCTCGAGGCCTGGTGCGGCGGGCTGGATCGCATGTTGCGCCTGCACCGCAGCAGCGCCCTCTGGGCCACCGGCACCCTGATGTCCCACTGGCTGCTGGTGGAGGCCCCCAAGTGGGCCGTCACCGCCGACTGGCTGACCCGGCCGGCACGCCGCGGTGCAGGCGCAGGCGCAGGCGCAGGCGCAGGCAGCGATGACCTGTGGCACGAACTCGGCAATACCCTGGGGGAATGGGGTTTCTATCTGCTGCTGGCCCTGGTAGCGGTGAGCCTGCTTGCGGTGGTGCGCTACGAGCGCTTCCGGGTGGTTCACCGGCTGGCCCCCGTCATCTATCTGATGGGCTGGCTGCACGGGCTGTGCCTGCTGCCACGCATCGGCGTCCTGACTCCGGTCGGCCTGACCCTGCTTATCGGCGGCGGGCTGGGTGCCCTGGGGGCGCTCTACTCCCTGTTTGGCCGGGTGGGCAAGAACGCGCGTCACCAGGGGACGGTCAGCGCCCTCGCCCCCCTGGATGAGCGCACCCTGGAGATCCGGGTTGCCCTCACCGCGCCCCTGCACGGCTACCGCCCCGGACAGTTCGCCTTCTTCAACTTCGCCGGGCGCGGCGAGCCCCATCCCTACACCCTGGTGGATGTCTCGGCAGACTACCGCTCTCTGACCCTGGCGGTGCGCGCCCTCGGGGATCACACCCGCTGGCTGCACCAGCACCTCAGGGTGGGGGATGCCGTCATCGTGACCGGCCCCTATGGCGCCTTCGCCCTGCCGGATCCCGCCCCCGCGCTCTGGATGGGCGCCGGTATCGGCATCACCCCCTTCGTCGCCTGGCTGGAGGCCCTGGTGCGCCGCGGCGAAAAACGCCCCGGCACCACCTTGCTGCAATGCGCCCCCACCGCCGAGGCCGCCCCTTATCACAATCGGCTGGCCGAGCTGTGCCGCCGGGCCGGAGTCGACTACCGGCTGCATCTGGAGTCAGAGCGCGGCCGACTGGATCTGGCCGCCCTGGGTGAACGCCAGCACACCCCGGTGTGGTTCTGCGGCCCCGAGCCCATGGCCCACACCCTGGATGCCCATCTGGCCGCCCCGCTGCACCGGGAGCTGTTCCGCTTCCGTTGACAGATCAGCCCGGCGCGTTCAGTCATTGGCCTGATATTAGGGAAACTGGGAGACAGGCGGGCACGGGCCCCCTTGAGCGGGCCACGCCCCCGCCGCCCGCACGCTGCCGCCCCAGGGAAAGTGCGAACAAGTATCCCAAGAACAAAAAATGAAAATTTTAGCCATTTAATATCAATGGGTTACCAGTAAATGCTCTCGTGCCATATGACTTATTCGCACCTTCCCTAGCAAGCTGAGTTTACGACGTGCTACTTTCTCGTTGGTGGTCATACGGTGACTCCAGATAACACGGTAGGGGTACCGTTTTGTTATCCGGTTTGAAGCCGTATGACCACTCCCTTTTGTGGGCAACTGTCAGGTGAATACCATCTCCATACAAACTATTGATAACAGCATTGACCACAGCAAAAATTTAGAGGGTTGCAATTAATATCTTTAAATAAAAACAAGCCAATATAGATAATAAAAAACCACCCGCATAATGGGTGGTTTTTTCATTATATTCGGACGAACCCGAGAGATTTAACCCACAACACCAATCACTCCAACGGCGGCGTGCGCGGCGGCACCTGGCGCTTGCTGCCGGTGGACTCGAAGGCCGAGGCGACGCGCAGCAGGTTGTTGTCGTCATAGGCGCGACCGGCGAAGGTCAGGCCCACCGGCATACCGATATCGGCCATGACGCCCATGGGGACGGTGACGGTCGGTACGCCGAGGTGGCGAATGGCGAGGTTGCCGTTGGCAACCCAGATGCCGTTGCTCCAGGCGATATCGGCGGAGGCCGGATTCACGTCCGCGTCGGCCGGGGCGACATCGGCAACTGTGGGGAACAGCACGGCGTCGAGCTTGAGCCCGTCCATCCAGTCTTCCAGGTCCAGCTTGCGGGTCTGCTCCAGACCGCGCAGGCCATCCGGCACTGTGGCGATCTCGTCCCAGGATTTCAGGCCGCGCTTGGCCATATTGACGTACTCGTCCATGCCCGCCGCCAGATCGCCCTCGCGGTTCGGCAGGGTGCCCGGATCGTGGGGGAAGATCTTCGGCCCATCGACATCGGCCAATTTATTGAGCTTGGGATCGCCGTTGGCGCGCAGGAAGTCGTCGAACGCCCAGCCGGAGAGCTCCCACAGCTCGTCGTTGAGAAACTCAGGGCTCACGATGCCGCGATTGAACACGGTGGGCGCGCCGGGTCTGTCCCCTTCGCAGTTGGAGACCAGCGGGAAGTCCACTTCGATAACTTCGGCGCCCGCGGCTTCCAGTGCCTGACGGGCCTGCTCCCACAGCGCGATCACGGTCGGACGAGTATGGATGCGCTGACCGGTCGGGCCGCCGATACCGGGGTTGTCGCTGGTGCCGGCCAGTTCATCCTTGTTGATAAACATGCGCGGCACGCCGAGGCGCTTGCCCTTGAGGGCATCGGCCTTGGCAGCCAGTTCCAGATAGGACGCCGGACGCACTTCGGAGGCCTTGGGCAGTTGCACCCAGGGCTGCATGCGCCAGAGATCGCCACGGGTATCGCTATCGTCGGCGACCACTACGTCGAGCACTTCCAGCAGATCGGCCATGGTGCGGGCATAGGGCACGACGACGTCCATGGTCGGGGTCAGGGGCCAGTTGCCACGCACCGAAATCACGCCACGGGACGGGGTGTAGGCACACAGGCCGTTGTTGGAGGCAGGGCCACGGCCGCTCGACCAGGTCTCTTCGGCCAGACCGAAGGCGGCGAAGCTGGCGGCGGTGGCGGTACCGGCACCGTTGGAGGAGCCGGAGGCAAAGGGCGCGGTCAGGTAGTCGGCGTTGTAGGGGCTCTCGGCACGGCCATAGACGCCGCGCTGCATGCCGCCATTGGCCATCGGCGGCATATTGGTCTTGCCAAGGCAGATGGCACCGGCGGCGCGCAGGCGCTCCACGGTAAAGGCATCGCGCTGGGCCACCAGATCCTTGAAGGCCGGGCTGCCGGAGGCGGCGGTCAGCCCCTTGACCAGGTAGCTGTCCTTGGCGGTGTAGGGGATGCCGTCGAGCGGCCCCAGGGTTTCGCCACGGGCACGGCGGGCATCGGACGCTTGCGCCTCTTTCAGGGCATCGGGATTGGGCACCACGACGGCGTTGAGGCGGGTTGGTGTCTCGGGGCCGTCATAGGCTTTGATCCGCGCCTGATAGGCCTCGACCAGTTCGACCGCTGTGGTACGGCCTGATTCGAGCGCGGCACGCAGCTCGGCAATGGAAACCTCGGTCACTTCGATCATGGGGATCTCCTGTAAAAGGGTGACTGTTTGTAATGATGATCGCCGCATCGGCGCCTGCGACCATCACGTCATCAAGAGATAAAACCCCACGGCGTGGGGTTTTGAATACCAACCTCGGCTGGCTTGGAACAGGTTCTTACTTGCCAGAAGGAATTTGCTGAGTAATGCAGTGGATATTGCCACCGCCCAGCAGGATCTCCCGGGCCGGTACGCCAACCACTGTGTGCTCCGGGAAGATCTCTTCCAGAATGCGCTGGGCTTCGCCATCGGTGGCGGCATCCAGCAGCGGGTAGACGATGCGATCGTTGGTGATGAGGAAGTTCACATAGGAACCGGCCAGACGGCCTTCTGCCTCGCGCGGCACACCGCTGCCGCTCTCGACGCCAGCGGACTCCTCTTCGGTGCAGTAGAGCGGGCCCGGCTGGGGCAGCTTCCAGATTTTGAGCTTGCGACCCTTGGCATCGACCGCCGCTTCCAGCACCTTGAGGGCGGCCAGGGAGCGGGCGTACTGGGGATCGCTCTGGTCGTCTGTCCAGTGCAGGGCCACTTCACCCGGACGCACGAAGCAGCACATGTTGTCGATGTGGCCGTCGGTCTCGTCCATGTAGACGCCTTCGTCCAGCCAGATGAAGCTCTTCACGCCCAGATAGTCGCGTAAGTAAGCCTCGATCTGATCCTTGCTCAGGTGCGGGTTGCGGTTCTCGTTGAGCAGGCACTCGGCGGTGGTCAGGCAGGTGCCTTCGCCATCCACGTGGATGGAGCCCCCTTCCAGAATGAGCGGCGCGGCGTAGCGATCCAGGCCGTGCTGCTCCAGCATCCGGGCTGCCACTTCCTCATCCTGGTTCCAAGGGTAGTAGAGACCGCCCTTGTGGCCGCCCCAGGCGTTGAAGCCCCAATCCACGCCGCGGCACTCACCGGCGGCGTTGGTGACTATGGTCGGGCCTGTATCGCGGGCCCAGCAGTCATCGCTGGCCATCTCCACCAGGGTGACGTGGGCGGGCATGATGGCGCGGGCCTGCTCCATGAACTGTTCCGGCACCCCCATAAAGACCGGGGTGGCCTGCCCGATGGCATCGGCCACCTTGGCGAAGGTGGCTTGCGCGAAGCGACCGGCGCCCCGCCAGTTGTCCGGGCGGAACGGCCAGATCATCCAGACGGCCTGCTGGTGCGCCCACTCAGCGGGCATGGTGAAGCCGTCGGCGGCCGGAATGGAGTTGATGGTCTTGATGCTCATCGCAAGGCTCCTTGCATGGATTGAGGCCCCCACCTTGACCTGGGAACCCTGGAAAAATAAGAGTGGGTCGCAGTGTAAGAAGTTGCGCGCCCATCCATCAAATGAATAGGATGGATTGTCCCATAAACACGGCGAATAATCCCCACCATGAAACTGCACCAGCTCGACCTCAATCTGCTGCTCGCCCTTGACGCCCTGATGACGCAAGGGAGCGTGACCCGCGCCGCCGAGTCGCTCTTTATCAGTCAGCCCGCCATGAGCCACGCCCTCAATCGCCTGCGGGCCTTCTTTGACGATCCGCTGCTGGTACGCACGCCCCAGGGGATGCTGCCGACCCCCCGGGCCCAGCGGCTGCATCTGGGGGTGCAGCAGGTGCTGCGGCTGCTGGAGCAGCAGCTCTCCGAGGAGGAGCTGTTCGAACCGCGCCACTCCAAGCGCCGCTTCGTGCTCTGCACCACGGATTACGTGGAGTGCGTGCTGATCCCGCCCCTTATCCAGCGCCTCAGGAAGCTGGCCCCCGGGGTCACCATCGAGATCCGCATCCTGCGCGACACCCTGCCGGAGGCGGAGCTGGCGAGCGGCGAAATCGACCTGGTGCTGGGGTTTGACGAGTACATGCAGGTGCCAGGCTATCTGGGCAAGGAGACCTGGCTCACCGAGCCCCTGGCCGGACTGGTGCGCGCCACCCTGGAGCTGGAGGAGGAGCGTATCACCCTCGCGCAGCTTATCGAGATGCCCCACGTGTTCCACTCGCCGCTGGGCACCTCGGAGGCGAGCCTCGACCGCTATTTGCAGAGCCTGGGCCATAGCCGCACCATCTCGGTCAACAGCCAGAGCTATATGTCCGCCGCCGCCATCGTGAGCCAGAGCGATCACCTGCTGGTGCTGCCCAGCATGGTGGCGGAGCTGCTCGCCAGCCACTGGCCGCTGAAAAGCCTGCCCCTGCCCGACGACGTGCCGGACTATCACCTCAACTGTGTCTGGCACCCGGTGCATGCGCAGCAACCCGCCTTGATCTGGTTGAAGACGTTGATGAAGGATCTGGTGAATCCGGGCTAAGCGGCTGCGGTTGGCAGTTCCGCCCCCTCATCCCCAACCCTCCTCCCATTCTTTTGTAAATGAGCGGGAGAAGGGGGCAAAACCCCTGCTGCGTGTGGCATTCCCAGCAACAACAAAGGCTCCCGCGGGAGCCTTTGTTGTTTCCATCCTCGCCATCACGCCCGCAGGGCGCTCATCATCCGGGCGACGACACCGGCCAGCAGAGGGCGGTCGGGGTGGCACTGGGCGAAGGTGACCAGTCCCTGGATATGGACCTGCAAGAAGGCGGTCAGGGTGGGGATGTCCCCCTCTTTTGCCAGCTCTCCCTGCGCCTTTGCCAGGGCCAGCTGCCCGGCCAGATCCTGTTCCAGCTCGCCGTAGATGGCCTTGAAGCGAAGGTGCAGCTCCTCGTCCTGCTCCGCCAGCTCCATCAGGGTGCGGGTCAGCAGGCAGGAGCCCTGCAGGGCATCGTCCACCACCTGCTCGAGGAAGGCGTGCAGCCCCGCCAGCGGGCTGGGCTGTGCCAGGCAGCGGCGGCGCAGGGCCCCCTTCTCTGCCACATAGTGATCGACCGCCGCCAGCAGCAGGCCGCGCTTGTTGCCAAAGGCGGCATAGAGGCTGCCCGGGTGCAGGCCGGTTGCGGCCACCAGCTCCTGCATGGTGGTCTTGGCATAGCCTTTGGCGCGAAAGGCTTCCATGGCGTTTCGCAAGACGGCATCCCGATCGTATTCGGCGCTGCGCATGGGGTCTCCGGTGGCAAGGTCCCGCGGGACGGAAAAAACAGGGCGGCAAGTTTACCCCAGCCTCCCCCGTCAATCCATGTTGAATGCTTGCTCAAAAAATACTTGCACACAAACCAAAAAACGTCTTGAATGCCCGTTCAAGAATCACTCCCTCAGGACAGACGATCATGAATACCCTGTTTCAGCCCTATCGCCTCAACGACACCCTCACCCTCGCGAACCGTTTCATGATGGCCCCCCTCACCCGCTGCATGGCGGGCCCGGGTCTGGTGCCCACCGAACAGATGGCCGCCTACTACGGCCGCCGCGCCGACATCGGCCTCATCATCTCCGAAGCCACCATCATCCGTCCGGACGGGCAGGGCTACCCCAATACCCCTGGGCTCTACAGCGCCGAACAGATCGCCGGCTGGAAGAAAGTGACCAGCGCCGTGCATGCCAACGGCGGCAAGATCTTCGCCCAGCTGTGGCACGTGGGCCGTCTCTCCCACCCCTTCTTCCACCACGCCGAAGTGCTGGCCCCCTCCGCCGTCGCCCATGAGGGCACGGTGCCGCGCATGCGCGAGCTGGTCTATCAAGTGCCCCGCGCCCTGACCGGGAGCGAAATCGCCCAGCTGGTCGAGGATTACGCCCAGGCCGCCGCCAACGCCATCGAGGCGGGCTTTGACGGGGTGGAGATCCACGGTGCCAACGGCTACCTCATCGATCAGTTCCTGCACCACGCCAGCAACCTGCGCACCGACAACTACGGCGGCAGCCCCGAGAACATGAGCCGCTTCGCGCTGGAGGTGGTGGATGCCATCGCCGCCCGCATTGGCGGGGATCGCACCGGCCTTCGTCTCTCCCCCGGCGCCTATGTGCACCTGGAAGGGGATGCCCGGGATCGCGCCGTGTTCGACCACCTGCTGGCCGAGCTGAACCAGCGTACTCTGGCCTATCTGCACCTGGGTATCTTCGATGACAGCCTCACCTTCGACTACCTGGACGGCCGCGCCTCCGACTACCTGCGTGCCCGCTACGACGGCCACCTGGTGGGGGTCGGCAACTACAGCGCCGAGACCGCGCTCGAGGCCATCGAGGCGGACCGCTTCGACCTCGTCGCCATCGGTCGCCCCCTCATCGCCAACCCGGACTACCTCGCCAAGGTGAAGCAGGGAGAGGCGCTGACCCCCTATGCCGACACCATGCTGGCCGAGCTGGTCTAACCCTCGCCGGCGCCTTGCCTGACCAAGGATGGGATCCGCGCCCCCGCGCGGGTTTCCAATGTTTGGGCCCTCTCCCGGGCCCTTTTTTCTGCCTGCCTTTCGCCCTTTTTCACGCAAATGGTTGTCACCAACAACCAAAAGATGGTATTGGTTGCGCACAACAACCAAATACCATCACAAGGAGACAACCCCATGGATCCCCGCCCCCTGCGCGCCCTGTCGAGGGAACTGGTACGCGAACTCGGCATGCTCTCCCAGCAGTGCGGCTCGCTGGCCCTGAGCCCACTGGAGGCCCACCTGCTCATCGAGCTGGAGAACGGTCCCGCCACCAACCAGCAGCTTGCCGAGCGCCTTCGCATCGACAAATCCAACGCCAGCCGCCCCCTGGCCCGCCTCGCCGAGCGGGAGCTGATCGCCTGGCAACCCCACCCCTCTGACGGGCGCAGCAAGGAGGCGAGCCTCACCGAGCCGGGCAAGGCACAGCTTGAGGAGCTGCACCGGCAGATGGACGAGACCATGGCGGGGGCCCTGGCCCAACTCTCCCCCGCCGAGTGCGAGCAGATCTGGGAGGGCATGCGGCTCTATCGCAGCGCCCTCTCCCGCGCCCGCCGCCAGCAGGGCTTCGTCATCCGCCCCATCACCCCGGCCGACAATCCCCGGATCGCCGCCGTGGTGCGCGCCGTCTCCGCCGAATACGGCCTCACCGCCGACAAGGGGTATGGCGTGGCGGATCCCAACCTCGATTTTCTCCACGAGACCTATCAGGGGGAACGCAGCCGCTACTGGGTGATTGAGGGGCCGGACGGCACCATTCTTGGCGGGGGCGGCATAGCGCCGCTGGCGGGGGCACCGGATGTGTGCGAGCTGCAGAAGATGTACTTCCTGCCCGCCCTGCGGGGGCTGGGCCTGGGACGGCGGCTGGTCTTGCAGGCGCTGGCCGAGGCTCGCGCCCTGGGTTACCAGCGCTGCTATCTGGAGACCACCGCCGTGCTGCGGGAAGCCACCGCCCTCTATGAATCTCTGGGCTTCGAACACCTGCCGGGGCCCCTTGGCTGCACGGGCCACGACGCCTGCGAGATCTGCATGGTGCTGGCGCTCGACTAGCTCAAACAACAACAAGGGGCCCATGGCCCCTTATTGTTTCATCTTGCGCCCCCTGATCAGCCAGCGCGCTGCTCCAGGGTCCCAGCAGGCCGGGAAAGCGGTCGCTTGGCCCAGACCCCGGCCAGCAGAGAGCCGGACAGGTTGTGCCAGACCGAGAAGAGGGTGCCAGCCATGGCCGAGGCGGGAGTGAAGAATTTCATGGCCAGCGCCGTGGCGAGGCCAGAATTCTGCAACCCCACTTCGAAGGCCACGGTGCGGCAGATCCGCTCCTCAAAGCACAGCCAGCGACTGACCCAGTAGCCCGCCGCAATGCCGATGCCGTTGTGCAGGATCACCGCCAGCGCCACGATGGGGCCGATGCTGGCGAACTGCCCTGCGTTGAGGGCGACCACGATGGCGATGATCATGACGATGGCGGCCATGGAGACGAGCGGCAGCACGGGCTCGATACGTGCCGTCAGGGAGTGGAGGAAAACATTGGCAACCACCCCGAACACCACGGGTATCAGCACTATCTTCACTAGGCTCAGCAGCATGTCCAGCACCGGCACGTCGACGCTCTTGCCAGCCAGCAGCTGCACCAGCAGGGGGGTGACGAGTACCCCGAGCAGGGTGGAGAGAGCTGTCATGGTGATGGAGAGAGCCACATCGCCCTTGGCCAGATAGCACATCACGTTGGAAGAGGTGCCACCGGCGACGCTGCCCACCAGCACCATGCCCACGGTCAACTCGGCATCAAAGCCCAGCAACAGGCTGACCAGCAGGGCGGCCAGCGGCATCACGCTGAACTGCAATACCAGCCCGAGGCCGATGGCCTTCTTGTTGCGCACCACGTCGAGGAAGTTCTGGGGTTTGAGGGTCAGCCCCATGGCCAGCATGATGATGGTCAGCAGCGGCACTATCTGGCCCTTGAGGCCGACGAAGGGCTCGGGCTGCCAGTAGGCCAGCAGGGAAAACAGCAGGGCCCAAAGCGGGAAGAGGTGGGTGATGCGTCCAAGCATGGTGTACTCCTTGTTATTGTCCAGACGCGGGCAGACCAGGGGATGCCCGCAGGGAACTTTCTCTTATACCAGCTTTGTCGCCGGCAGGCCCGTGTAGCGGCGCTCAGGAAGGGAAATAGAACCAGGCGGTCTGGATAAGACCCTCCTTCACCTCGAACACCGCCACGCTCTCGATGGGCTCGAGGGAGAGGCCGTGGATCAGCTCGTGATCAAACACCTTGTTGCCCAAGACGGTGCGTGACAGCAGCTCGGCCTTGAGCAGCGGGTTGTTGAATCTGTGCTCCGCATAGAAGGCCCGCAGCGCCCCCTTGCCGACTGTGCTCGGCGTCTCGGTCGGCATGCGATAGCCTTTGAAATCCGGGGCAAAGCAGGCCACGAAGGCATCGAGATCGTGGGCATTGTAGGCGGCAAACTGCGCCTCTACGGGTTGGGTGACGGACATGTCTCTCTCCATGAATGAAATTTAAATCACTTATCCTTGATTTTTATTCACCCATCAAGCCCCGGATGGGGATCGCCGCCCCTTCCAATGAAACGCCCCATAACAAAAAACCCCGCCGAAGCGGGGTCTCTCTGGTCATCAGCCACCCGCTGGGTGCGGGCGGGGTGATCAGTGTTCGCGGGTCTGGCGGAAGTGAACGTCCGGGTGACGCTCCTGGGCCAGGCGCAGGTTGACCATGGTCGGCGCGATGTAGGTGAGGTTGTCACCCCCATCGAGGGCCAGGTTGACCTCGTTCTTGCGCTTGAACTCTTCGAACTTCTTGACGTCGGTCCCTTCCACCCAGCGGGCGGTGGCGACGTTGACCGCCTCGTAGATGGCCTCGACGTTGTACTCGCTCTTGAGGCGCGAGACCACCACGTCGAACTGCAGCACACCGACCGCACCGACGATGAGATCGTTGCTGATCAGCGGACGGAACACCTGCACCGCCCCCTCTTCGGAGAGCTGCACCAGCCCCTTGAGCAGCTGCTTCTGCTTGAGGGGGTCACGCAGGCGGATGCGGCGGAACAGTTCCGGCGCGAAGTTCGGGATGCCGGTGAACTTGAGATCTTCACCCTGGGTGAAGGTGTCGCCGATCTGGATGGTGCCGTGGTTGTGCAGACCGATGATGTCGCCGGCACAGGCCTCGACCGCCTGTTCACGGTCACCGGCCATGAAGGTGACGGCGTCGGAGATGTTCACGTCCTTGCCGATGCGCACGTGACGCATCTTCATGCCCTTGGAGTAAGTGCCTGACACGATACGCATGAAGGCGATACGGTCGCGGTGTTTCGGGTCCATGTTCGCCTGGATCTTGAACACGAAACCGGAGAACTTCTCCTCGGTCGCCACCACTTCGCGGCTCTCGGCCTTGCGCGGCATGGGGGCTGGCGCCCAGTCGGTCAGGCCATCCAGCATGTGGTCGACACCGAAGTTGCCGAGGGCGGTCCCGAAGAAGACCGGGGTCATCTCGCCAGCGATGAAGGCATCGTGATCGAACTCGGGAGAGGCGCCCTGCACCAGCTCCAGCTCGCCACGCAGCTGGGCAGCCAGATCTTCGCCGATGGCGGCATCCAGCTCGGGGTTGTTCAACCCCTTGACCACCCGCTTCTCCTGGATGGTGTGGCCCTGACCGCTCTGATACAGGTAGGTCTCGTCCTTGTAGAGGTGATAGACACCCTTGAAGGATTTGCCGCAGCCGATGGGCCAGGTGATGGGGGCGCACATGATGTTGAGCTCGCGCTCCACCTCGTCCATCACCTCCATCGGATCGCGCACTTCGCGGTCCAGCTTGTTCATGAAGGTGAGGATGGGGGTGTCGCGCAGCCGGGTCACTTCCATCAGCTTGCGGGTCCGGTCTTCAACACCCTTGGCGGCGTCGATGACCATCAGGCAGCAGTCGACCGCCGTGAGGGTACGGTAGGTATCTTCGGAGAAGTCCTCGTGACCCGGGGTGTCGAGCAGGTTGACCAGGCAGTCGGCGTAGGGGAACTGCATCACGGAAGTGGTGATGGAGATACCGCGCTGCTTCTCCATCTCCATCCAGTCGGATTTGGCGTGCTGGCCCGAGCCACGGCCCTTGACGGTACCGGCGCGCTGAATGGCCTGTCCGAACAGCAGGACCTTTTCGGTGATGGTGGTTTTACCCGCATCCGGGTGCGAGATGATCGCAAAAGTGCGTCTCTTGGAGACTTCACTCAGAAATTCAGCTGACATAATTCGACGTTCTTCTATTGAGCGGCGGCCTGGAGCCACCGTGGGAAAAATGCGGGACAGCACCTTGGAATCAGGGCGCCCATGCAGACAACGACACCACGCGGGCGGGTCAGTGACCGCCGGTGGAGACAGGAGAAGCGCGTTGCATTACATGGGTCTGGCCCCGGATCAAAGCAAAATTGCGCGGCATTATACCCGCGCGAGTGAAAAATACCCAGCCCGCTATCACGGGGGCCCGGGGTCGGCCTCACCGGGCCGTCATCACCCGGTTGCGCCCCGCCAGCTTGGCCTCGTACATGGCCTCGTCGGCCCGGCGTACCAGCTCGCCCAGGTTGTCATCCTCGGGTTTGTACTGGGCGCAGCCGATGCTGATGCGGATGGGGTGATCCGCAGGCACCCCCTCAATCTCGAGACGGGCGACGGCTTGGCGGATCCGCTCCGCCACCTCGACGGCCTCGTTCAGGAGGGTATCCGGCAGCAGCACCAGAAACTCCTCGCCGCCGTTGCGCCCCACCCTGTCGAGGCTGCGCAACTGCTCCTCGATGCACTGGGCCACGGCGGTGAGCACCCTGTCCCCCACGTGGTGGCCCAGCTGGTCGTTCACCTTCTTGAAGTGATCCACATCCAGCAGCACGCACAGGGGTTTGCCCTCCTCCCGGGCCTGGGTGAACCATTTGCGCCCCTTGGCCTGGATCTGGCGCCGGTTGTGGATGCCGGTCAGTTCGTCCGTCATGGCGAGGCGCTGCATCTTGCGGGTGCGCCCGCGCTGGTGCACCACCAGGGTACCCATCACCACCAGCAGCAGGGCCACCACCAGGTATTGCCAGTAGCGCCGCTCCTGCAACTGCTTGAGTTTCTCCGCCTGCAACTGCTGCTGGGACCTGAGGGTCTGGTTTTCCAGCTCCTTGCGGGCGAGATCGAACTCGAAACGCATCTGCAAGGAGCGCTGTTCCCGCAATCTGAGCTCGAGGGCCTGGCGGGTCTCGACATAGGTCTTGAGGCTGGTGAGGGCCGACTGGATGTGCCCCTGACGCTCCAGCACCCGGGCCCGTGTCTCATGCACCCGGACGAGGAAGCGCAGGTTCTGCTCCCGGGTAAAGATGGGCTCGGCCTCGTCCAGGTGCCGCAGCGCCTCGCCGGGTCGGTTCAGGGCCTCGAGGACCTCGGCCATGACGAGGTGCCAGTGGCCCAGGGTGACGCTGTCCGCCCCCTCCCCCTGATGAAGGGAGGCTGCCGCCTGATCGAGCTTGATCATGGCCTGGTCCGGCTTGCCCTGTTTCTGCAGGATAGTGGCCAGCTCTATCCGGCTCCAGGCCAGGACCCCTTCCTGGTTTGATCCCATATAGTAACGCTCCGCTTCGGCCATCAGGGGCAGCGCCTTGTCGTACTCTTCGGTGTCGATGTAGAGGAGCCCCTGCTGGCTGTGAATGTCCACCAGGTACTCCTCGACCCCGAGCTGCCGGTAGTCGTGCTCCAGCTCCTTGAAATAGCTCTCGGCCCGCTCATAGAGCCCCATCCTGCGATAGGCATTGGCAATATTGGCGAGCACCTCGCGCCCCTTGGCCTCCAGCTCGAGCGCCTCGTATCGCTGGTGGGCATCGATGAGATCCATCAGCCCCTCCGCCAGCTCCCCCTGGTAGGAGTACATCTCCCCCCGCAGGCTCAGGATGTCGGCACGCTGACGCTCATCCCCGAGCCGGCGAGCCAGGGTCAGGGCGGCGTCGTAATCCTCCCCGGCCCCGGCCATGTTGCCGAGCAGTTGCCGGTGATAGCCGCGACAGGCGAGCAACCCCACCTCGGTGACCCTGTCCTTGCGGGCACGGGCCTGTGCCAGCCCCTGCTCGGCAAACGCCACCGCGCGGCGAAACTCCTCGTCCCGTTCACCCGGCAGGGCCCAGCACTGCAGCCGGGCAAGACGCCCCTGCACCTCGGGCGGATAGTGTGCCTGTTCGGCAGTCAGGGCGGCGACGCGCTCGCGAAACACCTGCACCGGCATCGCCGACTCTTCCAGCTGCTGCAACGCCAGCTGCAACTCGTGCCCGGCCAGTGGCGCCGCCTGGGCCAGGGCAACCCCCAGCCACAGCAACAGGCCACATCCCATCAGGATCTTCATGCGGACTTTTTCTCCTCTTCACCGGCCGGACGCCACGCTCATCGCTGTCATCATATCCCCACAGACTCTGGGCGCACAGCCGTCAGAGGGTGGGAAAACGCCTCATATCGGACGAGAGCCTCCCCTATCCCCTTCTTTACAGAAGGAGTAGAGTGCATCGACTATATATGCTTTCGAACAGGGGAAGGGATGAGGAATGACCTACGAGGAGCTGAGGGAGGCTTACGACAGGTTGTTGCTGGAGAACGAGCGTCTCAAACGCATCGCGGATGACGCGCGGGAGAAGCTGGACGCAGCCATGGACGGCACCGGCCTGTGCATCTGGCAGAACCATGTGCCCACCGGCAAACTCATCATCTTCAACCGGCGCTGGGGCTCCATGCTCGGTTACCAGCCCAAGGAGCTGTCGGCCCACTTCGACGTCTGGCGCGCCCACCTGCACCCGGAGGACAGGGAGCAGGTGCTGCAGGCCTTCTTCGATCATTTGGAGGGCAAGAGCCCGTTTTATCAGGCGATGCACCGCATGATCGCCAAGGATGGCAAGACCACCTGGGTGCTGGACCGGGGCCGGGTGGTGGAGCGGGATGATCAGGGCAACGCCGTCCGGGTGATGGGCACCCACATCGACATCACCCACGAGAAGGAGTACGAGCAGCAGCTCGCCCAGCTTGCCCACCGGGATCCCCTCACCGGCCTGTTCAACCGCACCGCGCTGCACCGCCACTTTCCCGGGGAGTACCAGGCCATCTGCTTCATCGATCTCGATGACTTCAAGCTGGTGAACGACAACCTGGGCCACCGGGCAGGTGACGAACTGCTGGTCTCCCTTGCCCAGCGCCTTCGCCACTGCTGCGGCGAGGAGGTACGGCTGGGGCGCATCGGCGGGGACGAGTTCGTGCTGCTGCTGCCCTGGGCGTGCGACGATCCCCGCACCAGCCACCTCGCCCGCCAGTGCATCGATGCCATCGCCACCCCCTTCGAGCTGCCCAACGGGGACGCCTCGGTGGGACTGAGCATGGGGATTGCGGCCATCCGGCCCCAGGACGATTTCGGCGCGGCGCTGGCCCGGGCGGATCAGGCCATGTACAGGGTCAAACGCAGCGGCAAGCGGGGTTTTTATATTGCCCAGCCAAGCGGTCAACCGCTGCTGGATCAGGAGCAGGTCAACGAACGGGGCCTCTACCACAGGCCCACTCTCTGAGCCTGAGCGCCCTCAATGGCGCTGCCAGCGCCGCAGCAGGCGTCCACGCAGGCCGCAATCGAGCAGCCAGCTGTTGTCGAACACCCGCAAAATGGCCGCCTTGGCGTGACGGGACATGGCTACCGCATTGAAGCGTGTCTGCTGCGCCCGTCGCCGGTTCATCCGCTCGAGCAGGGGGTGGGGCAGGTTCTGGGCGATGAAGTCGGAGATCACCAGCACGTCGGCCTTGGCAAAGGCGGGTTGTTCGAGCTGGGTCAGGGCCTGCTCCAGGCAGGGCACCAGATCGGTCCCTCCGTGAAAACTCATGGAGAGAAAGCGCTCCGCCTTCTCAAGCCCGGTGTCGGCGGTGATCTCCAGGGTCGCCACCTCGGTGGAGAAGAGCATCAGATAGCAGCCCCGCTTCTCCTCCATCGCCCCTTTGAGCAGGGCGAGAAACAGCGCCTTGGCGCACTCCTCCGGATAGCCCCCCATGGAACCTGACGTATCGACGCAGACGATGAAGGGGCCACGCGGCTGCACCTCCTGCCCTCCCTGCTCGGGGGAGCGCAGCATCAGACGCTGGCGCGGCAGGGTGCCCCGTGACTGGTAGCTCAGCAGGCGCCGCTCCAGATAACGGCGATAGAACTCCAGCTCCAGCTCCGGCAGCGCCAGCATCACCGCCTCGCTCGGCAGGAGGCGCATCAGATCGCTGGCCGGGTGCACCCCCACCAGATCGTCGGGCACATCGTCACTTTGCACCTCCTCCAGCTCGTGCACAGGCACCGGCGGCAGCGTCCTGTCCTCGCTGCGCCGCTCCCGCTCGCTGCGCCCAAGCAGGGCGGCGATCTCCGCGAGCAAAGGCTCCTGCTGCAACATGCGGGCGTACTGCTTCACCAGCGCCAGGCTGCGCTTGTGCCAGCTCCCCTGGGCCAGATCCCAGAGCCCCCCGGCGGAGATCTGGTGCGGATCCAGGGCATCGGCCAGGGTCCGGTTGGCCAGCAGTTGATCCTCTATCTCCTGGCGCTGCTTCTCCCGCTCCGCCTCCGCTATCTGCTGCTGCAACTGCAACAGGCTGCCCACCAGGCTGGCACGCCACTTCTCGATGAAGAGCTGGCGCAACCCCTCGGTGGGCTGGGCCACTATCTGGCGCACCAGGCTGCGGGCATCCCCCGCAAAAGGGCTGTGCTGCTCAAGGGCTTCCAGCAGGGCGGGCAGGCGCCCCACCAGCTCCGGCAGGGGCAGTTGCCGATGGGCCTGATAGAGCAGGTATTCCCGCTCGAGAGCCACCGGCACCGGCTTGTGACGCATCTCCTCCCCAAGCTGTTCGCTCCAGGTCTGGATGCGCTTTCTGAGCAGCTTGCCCTGCAGGGGCGAGCGCTTGAGGAACTCGGAGATCTTGGGGGTGGAGGCAAGCAGCAGCGCCATCTCCCCCGCCAGCTCCCCCTCCCCCATGAGCAGCCCCAGGTCCATCATGCCGATCTCTAGCATGGGCCACCCCGGATGTTGAGATGTGATGGAGTATCATGCTGACGAAACATGTTTTTCATCCTGTTTATTTCACCAATCCCACGTCAGGCGCGACGTCACCCCTGTGCATCGAGAAGAGGCAGACGATCCCGCCACTGCTGCAGCTCGGCCCCCAGCCGCTCCAGGTCCCGGCTCAGCACGAAGAAGCTGTCCTCCACCTGACGCAACCAGTTGTCCCCCACGAACAGATGGGGCTGGTGACGGTCGAACAGGTTGCGCTGACCCTTGAGATTTTGCAGCACCCGGTTCACCTGGCCCGTCAGGTCGTCCAGGGCCGACAGCCAGGGGGCCATCACCACCTCGGGGATGGGGGTGCGCTCCACCAGCATCAGTGGCACGGGCTGGCGCTGGATATCCAGCACGTGCAGCCGCAACTGCTCGTCCAGCACCAGCTCGTAGTGCCCCTCCTTGGGGTTGCCGAGGGGCCAGCCCACCAGCGCCTCCCCGGTGGGGTGCCAGTGAGAGAGCAGGGTGCGATCGAAGGTGAGGGTGCCGGTGAGGCGCTCGGGATCGCTGCCATCCAGGGGCGCCGGGGTGAGCAGCTGGAAGTGCACCAGCTTGCCGAACGGCCTGGCGTTGGCCAGCGGCAGTTCGGTGCCGCGGGCGCGGCGGCCGAACCACTGCTTGCGCTTGACCGCCTTGCAGCCGATGCGCAGGGCGACCGCCCCCTGCAACTGCTTGAACTGCTCGCGCAGGGAGAGCAGCTCCCGGGTCAGCGCCAGTTGCTGGTAGCCGTAGAGGCGGGAAAACTCGCCGATCATCTCCAGCAGCGCGGTGCGGGAAGCCTCGTCGTGCCAGAGGCAATCCTTGAACAGCAGCAGATCCAGGGGAGCCACCTCGTCGCGGCCATTGAAGAAGGCGCTCGCCTTGATGAGCCGCACCGCCTTCTTCCAGCGCCGATCCGAGACATAGCAGCCGTGCCCGAGCTGACTGTCGAGCTGCTGGCGCAGCTGGTAGATGAGTTCGAAACAGGCGTCCGGCAGGCGCACCTGCTCGATGGCATCCTGCCAGGCGTCGTACTCTTCCCCCCGAATCTGCACCGAGGGGGTCAGGTTCTGATGGGACTGGCCATCGCTCGCCAGCATGGCCTGGAAGTTGGATTTCTCCTGCACCCTGTCCATCCAGACCCGCACCAGCATGCGGTCGTAGAGCGCCTCCAGCCCGCTGTCCGGGGCCGGCAGCTCGTTCGAGGCGGTGACCAGCAGCCGCATGGGAATGGGATGCTGGCTGTCGCCGTTGCGAAACTGGCGCTCGTTGATGGCGGTGAGCAAGGTGTTGAGGATGGCGGGGCCCGCCTTCCAGATCTCGTCGAGGAAGACCACCTCGGCCTCCGGCAGGTAGCCGCTGGTCAACCGCAGGTACTTGCCATCCTCCTTGAGCGCCTGGATGGAGAGGGGGCCGAACACCTCCTCCGGCGTACTGAAACGGGTCATCAGGTATTCGAAATGGCGGGCATCCTGAAACGCCAGCTTGAGGCGCCGCGCGATCAGGCTCTTGGCGATGCCCGGGGGGCCCAGCAGAAAGACGCTCTCGCCACTCAGGGCCGCCAGCAGGCCGAGCCGCAGGGCATCCTGGCGCTCATACAGTCCCTCACCAAGGGCGGAAAGGAGCCGTGGCAGGCGCTCATGAATGGGGGTGGCACGAACAGTATTCTGGGCTAAAGGCGGCATAGGCACAGTTCCGAAGCTGATAGGTCATCCGTGGTGACGGGGTCCGGCCTCTGGCCCCGCCCCACTCTCATTGTCTGTCATCTCTGCCCCCGGGGGGCGCTCGTTTGCCATCGCCACAGGGCGAAAAGCGCACGTCCGGGGTGCAGCAAATCCCGCGAGAGTGTACTCTGCGCATCATTATTTACCCCAACGCAGATCAAGAGTGAGCCTTCGCCATGCAAGATCCCCTGCTGGACCCGCTGCGCCAGCGCATTCTGGCCCGCATGGGCATCCCCCTCTGGCAACAGAGAGGCCGACTCCTGGCGGGAGGCACCAGCCCCGACGGCGCCGCACAGCCGGCAAACACGCCCGCCGACGAGGTGCTGGCCCCGCAGGAGACTGCCCCTCTGCCGACCGGCAAGCTCTGGCTGCTGGCAGAGACGCTGCCCGCGCCCTCCCTGCTCGGGGACATCTGCCGCTGGCTCGGCCTTGGCACGGACGAGGTCTCCCTGTTGTCCGAGATGCCTTCCCTACCCGCGGGGGCCACTTCGCCCCTGCTCTGGCTGACGGCGCCGGACCCTCGCTGGCCCGATGCCTTGGTCTGCCCGCTCAAGCCCGATGGGGCACACAAGCGCGCCCTCTGGCAGCAGTGCCGGCAGCGCCACACCCCTTGATGCTCACGACCATGGCACGGCCATGGTGTCCATCGCAAGCCTGAATCCCGTCCGGAGTGACCATGTCTGACCTCTTGCCCCACTTTCGCCCCCTGCTCGAATCCGACTTCGAAGCCATCTACCCCATCGAGCAGGCCGCCCACCAGGAGCCCTGGAGCCAGGCCAACCTGCTCTCCTGCTTCGGGCCGCGCTATCTCAACGGCCTGATGCTGGTGGACGGACGACCGGCCGGTTTCTACATCTCGGATCTGGTGGCGGGAGACAGCTCCCTGATGAACATCTGCGTACACCCCGATTTTCAGGGCAAGGGGCTGGGGCGGGCGCTGCTCAGGGAGTACCTGGCCCGCAGCAAGGCCAGCAAGGCCGAGGCCTGGTTCCTGGAGGTCAGGGCCGGCAACCGCACCGCCATCAACCTCTACGAGAGCGAGGGGTTTGCCGAGTATTGCCGCCGTGCCGACTACTATGGCACCGGGCAGGAGAGGGAGGATGCCGTGCTGATGTCCCGTCTGTTCGACTTCGGCTGACAACCCGCTGCAGACCGCTGTCAGCGGGCAACACCCTCTCTGACCTCCCTGACTCCCCCGCTTCGCTTCCCCCTCAGGGCAGGGGCGCGTTGTCGATGGAGGGGTCTTCCAGGCTCAGGGTCACCCTCAGCACGGCCTCGAAGGCGGCTCCCGAGAGAGGCATGAAGAAGCCGCGACCATAGGTGACGCCGGGCATCCAGATCTGTTCGATATCCACCGCGATCTTGATGGGGCGAAGCGGCTCACCCGGTCGCTGGACATAGATGCCAGGGGCCGTCGCAACCTGGGGGAAGCGGCGCAGAATGTGCTCGCTGCCATCCCCCGCATCCGGGTTGAGTCGCACCTTCACCAGCCCCGCCAGGGCGGATTGCATCTCGGGGGCACGCCACAGCCTGGGATTCAGCGCCTTGCAGCGTCGGCACTTGGCGCGCTCGATCACGTAGAGCAAGGGGTATCCTTCCCTCAGCGCCAGCCGCTGCGCCTGCTCATAGCCCTCGGCGCCGCTCAGCCAGGGATTCTCCTGCTTCCCCGCGCCCCCCAGCAGATACCAGAGGGCGCCTGCCCCCGCCAACAGCAGCAACACGCCGGTGAACAGGCTCTTGATCCCGATATTCATGGTGCAACTCCCTGAATGAATCCGATCCCTGCCCCCTATCATGCCTCACTCTCATCTGGTTGACGACTTTGTGATCCAGGACAAATGGCGCACACTTGTAAGCTGTAATGTTAGAGTTTAAACTCCAGCCCCGATTTTGGTGCCCCTGCGGGCGCACAACTGTTACTTGAGGATGCGTGAGATGTCGCAGTTTCATCTGGTTAGAGTGATGCGTGAGCGTATTGCCCGCCTTGGCAACAAGGCCGCCCTGCGCGTCCAGCAGGATGGCCAGTGGCGCGCCATCGGCTGGCGAACCCTGGGTCAGGCCATGGATTATTGCGCCCAGGGACTGATCCGGGCGGGCCACCAGTCCGGCGAGATGGTCGGCATCTATGCCCGCAACATGCCCGAGTGGACCCAGGCCGACCTCGGCATCCTGGCCGCCCGCGGCGTCAGCGTGCCCATCTACCCCACCAGCACCCTCGATCAGCTGCGCTACATCGTCAAGGATGCCGGCATCAGGATGCTGTTCGTGGGGGAGCAGCCCCAGTTCGATCAGGCGCTGCACCTCATCGACAGCGGCGAGATAAGCCACATCGTCGCCCTGGACGGCACCGTCGATCTGCGCGGCTGCGCCTCGGCCAGCCACTTCCAGGCCTTCCTCGTCTCCGGCAACCACCAACCCAGCGAGCAGGTGCTGCGCGAGCGCGAGCGCCACTACCGCATGGACGACCTGCTGACCCTCATCTACACCTCGGGCACCACGGGCGAACCCAAGGGGGTCATGCTCGATTTCGCCAACATGGCCGCCTGCTTCGAGATGCATGACGCTCGCCTCGACCTCAGCGAGCAGGATGTCTCCCTCTGCATGCTGCCGCTGAGCCATGTGTTCGAGCGTGCCTGGAGCTACTACGTGCTCTATTGCGGCGCCGAGAACGTCTACATTCGCGACCCGCAGAAGGTGATGGATGTCATCGGCGAGGTGAAGCCCACCGTGATGTGCGCCGTGCCCCGCCTCTACGAGAAGGCCTACGCCATGATCCAGGCCAAGGTCGCCCAGGCTCCGCGCCTGAGCCGCGCCCTGTTCGGCTGGGCCACCCGGGTGGGCAAACAGATGGTCGCCACCCGTCAGGCGGGCAAGTCCGCCTCTCCCCTGCTCTATGGCCAGCTCTGGCTTGCCGAGCGCCTGGTGTTTCGCAAACTGCGCGCCCGTTTCGGCGGTCGCACCCGCTTCCTGCCGGTGGCGGGCGCCCGTCTCGCGGACGAGGTGAATCTCTTCTTCCAGGCCATGGGGCTCAACCTCAAGTACGGCTACGGCATGACCGAGACCACCGCCACCGTCTGCTGCTATGAAGACACCCAGTTCAGGCTGGGCTCCATCGGCACGGCGCTAAACGGCATCGAGGTGAAACTCGGCGAGAACAACGAACTGCTGGTGCGCGCCCCCACCGTGATGCGTGGCTACTACAACAAGCCGGAGGCCACCGCCGAGGTGATGACCGAGGATGGCTTCCTGCGCACCGGCGATGCAGGCGAGCTGGATGACGAGGGCAACATCTACTTCACCGAGCGCTTGAAGGAGCTGATGAAGACCTCCAACGGCAAGTACGTGGCGCCGCAACTGGTCGAGGGGACCCTCGGCAAGGATCGCTTCATCGAGCAGATTGCCATCGTCGCCGATGCCCGCCACTTCGTGTCGGCGCTCATCGTGCCCTGCTTCGAATCCCTGGAGGAGTACGCCCGCTCCATCAACCTGCAGTACCAGTGCAAGACCGAGCTGCTGCGCCACTCCCGGGTGATGGAGTTCTTCGAGGCCCGCATTCAGGATCTGCAAAAGGAGCTGGCCAAGTTCGAGCAGGTGAAGAAGTTCACCCTGCTGCCGAGCGCCTTCTCCATGGAGCTCGGGGAGATCACCCCCACCATGAAGCTGCGCCGCAAGATCATCGAGGCCAAGTACCAGCGCGAGATAGAAGCCATGTACAGCCACGTCTGATCGACGGGCCTGATATGAAAAAGCCGCTCATGGAGCGGCTTTTTGCTGGGCGTCTCTCCCTTATGGCAGCTTGACCAGGGGTTGCTCGCGCAGCTCGGTGGCCCGACCGCCCTGGATCTTCTCCACCTGGGCCAGGGCCTGCTTCACTTCGTCGGCATTTTGCAGCAGGCGATAGGTCAGATCGAAGGTCTTGGTCTCCCCCGGCTGGATCTTGGGGACCAGCCCGAGCGGGCGCTGGTACTTGGTGCTGTAGGCATAGCTGGTACCGGGTTCGATGCCGGTCACATAGCCCTGGGCCCGGGTGTCGGTGTTCTTCCACAGGGTCAGCACCGGCAGCTGTCGGGTGTTGTAGCCCACCGCCACTCCGGCGTTGCCGGCCCGGTTGTTCAGCACTGCCAGGGTATTGCCGTCGGCGTCGCTGTAGGGCACCAGGTTGAACACCATCTCGTCGAAGCCCTTGGTGGGCCCCAGATAGGTTTGCCAACCCTTGAGTCCGGCCTTGGCGTAGTCATTGAACGGGGAGATCTGCTTCACCGGCGTGCTCACCCTGGCTCCCTCCTCCAGAATGGGAGCCCCGAAGTTGCCGTGATAGATGATCTGGTACTCGTTCTCGTAATCCGCGTGGTTGGTCAGCTTGTCCTGCAGGGCAAACTCCGCCTGACCGGGCACCACGCTCAGCTGGGTCCAGGTGACCAGTTCGCTCATCTTGAAGGTGCGCTCGTCCACCCGGCCCAGCACGTGGATGGCGTAGGGCGGCTCTTCGTCCACGGTCACGCTGACCACGGAGGCGGGAATGTTCTGCACCCGGCCATGGAGGCTCTTGAGGCGGCCGTCGTCATCCACCCCGGGATGACCCGTCCACTCGTAGCCGCAGCGCACCAGCATCTCGTTGAAGCCGTCGAGCCAGCCGAGGCCGCCACGGCTCTCGAGATCGATGAAGGCGGGGTTGACCACCTCCTTGACCGGTGAATCCCAGCCTAGGCGCAGATCCGCCGCCTTGACCTCCTTGATCCCCATGCCGCGGGTCGGCACCAGGGTGATCTTCATGACGCCGTTGTCGACGATGAGCAGATCCACCCCTTCCTGGCGGCCGCCGTGCAGGCGTTTCTTCTCGATGGTGAAGGGAACCGGACTCTTGATGCCGAGCTTCTCGCTGGTGATCTTCCAGTCGCCCACATCCAGCCCTTGCTGGGAGTCGGTCAGCAGAAATTCGGCGGCGTGACCCGCGGTGGCGCCCAGGGCGAGCAGCACGGCAATGGAGAGTTTCTTCAACATGGATTTATCCTCGTGTCTCTTGTTTTTGTGAAAGCTGAATCGTTTCAGTGATCGAAAACTAGGCGTCTGACGCCCCGGACTCAAGAGACAAAAAGAGGAAATGTGAGCCGATTGACAATAAAAACGGCTTCAACCCTGCTGAAATGAAGGCTGACTCACAGTTATGAAAGGAGGAAAAAACAGGCGGGCGCCGAGAGGGGCGCCGCCCGCACCACATCAGGCAAGTGCCAGCGTCACCGCGGCTTCGGCGTGGATGGCGGTGGTGTCATAGAGAGGCACGGCGGCCTGGCACGCCCCCACCAGCAGGGCGATTTCGGTGCAACCCAGGATCACCGCCTGGGCACCGGCCTGTGCCAGATCGGCGATGATGGCCAGATACTCGGCCTGAGACGACTCGCGAATATCGCCGAGGCAGAGCTCGTCATAGATGATGCGGTGCACCCGCTCCCGTGCAGCGTCATCAGGCACCAGCACCTCCAGCCCGAAGCGCTCCTGGAGCCGCCCCTTGTAGAAATCCTGCTCCATGGTGAAGCGGGTGCCGAGCAAGCCTACCCGGGTCACCCCGTCGGCCTGGAGGCGATGGGCCGTGGCATCGGCGATGTGGAGCAGGGGAATGTCGATGGCGGCCTCGATCTCCGGCGCCACCTTGTGCATGGTGTTGGTCCCGATCAGCAGGAAATCGGCGCCACCGGCCTGGATGGCCCTGGCCTCGGCCGCCAGCAGACGGGCGGTGGCGGGCCAGTCACCGGCGTTCTGCAACCGCTCTATCCCGGCAAAATCCACGCTGCTCAGCAGCACCCGCGCCGAGTGCAGACCGCCGAGCCGCTCGCGTACCCCCCGGTTGAGGGCCTGGTAATAGCTGACGGTGGACTCCCAGCTCATGCCACCCAGCAGACCGATACATTTCATGGGATCTCCTTATGTAACCCGATGGTGCAAACCAATGCTGCAATCCCTCAGGGGGCGCGTTTGATCGCACCGCCCCGGCAATAAAAAAGGTTCATCGCGGCTTTCCGGGGAAGGCCGCCTTGATTTTCAGAAAAAAGTATTCTGAGTCCCTAAATCCATATGCCATGCGCTTTATCACTTTGATCTTGTTGTTCACCCCTTCCAGCACACTCGTGTGCATCGGGTAGTTTGCACTCGCCAGGATCCCCCGCATATATTTCGATAAATTTCGACCAAATCGTTGCAGCGGCGCTAGCCCGCTTTCCTTCACCTGCCGCATCCAGCTCCGCCATCGTCGCCATCCTTCCCACACGCTCGGCGCATACCAGATGCCCTTCAACGCCTCTTTCAGCACGTACACCATCGCCAGCGGTTGATTCGCCGCCAACAGCTCCTGCAACTTCACATCCTGTTTTTCACTCAGCTTCGCCCGATTACGTAGCAGCAACCAACGCGCACTTTTGACCACTTTTCGCGCCGGTTTATCGCTTTTCAGTGCATTCGCCTGCTCCACTCGCACCCGGTCCACCACCTCTCGGCCATAGCGAGCCACCACGTGGAACAGGTCGTAGACCACCTCCGCCTGCGGGCAGTGTTGCTTCACCTCCAGGTCGAACGCCGTGTTCATGTCCATCGCCACCGCCTCAATCTGCTGGCATCGCTCGCCGAGCTGCTCGAAGAAGGGACGGATAGCGGCCCGACTGTTGCCGTGCCCCACCCACAGGACGCGGGTTCGCTCGGCATCCATGATCACGGTGGCATAGCGGTGTCCCTTGTGCAGGGCAAACTCATCCATCACCAGCCGCCGCACCTCCCCAAGTTCGATGGTGCCCACACTAGTCTGCAAACGGCGCTTGTCGATCTCCTTGATGGTGTGCCAACCGACCCCGGTGAGCTGGCTGACATGGCGGATGGGGAGGTACTGAACGAGCGCTTCAATCCAGCACTGCATGCGCCGGGTGAGGCGGGAGCCAGAGGGGAGCCAGTCGATATGTTCACTGACGCGACCACAGCGCAGACAGTCGACGCGGCGAACAGGCAGTTGTAACCAGACTTGTCGGTCAAATAGGTCTCGCTCACGCACCCGGCGGATACGTTGGTCGTGGATCAATGGCGTGGGTTGCAGGCATCGGCGACAACGGGGCAAGAAGTCGGCGCGAGGCTCAAGGGTAAACAGGGTGTGATGGTTGGCAGAAAGCGCTTGGGCGATGACGGTATAACCTGGCCAGAAGGAGGTAATATCAATATGATGCACGGCGACAGCAGGGTGATGGTGGTGGTGTGTTTGGCGACAACCAGTTTACCAGCACCCTGTCTGTCAACTTCCACTTTCCCAGGATCCCGCGAAGAACCATAAAAAAGGCCCCGAAGGGCCAACAAGACAGCCGGTAAAGGCTCAGGCCGAGGCCTAAACCCAGATCATCAGCACGCAGGCCGCCGTGGCGAGCCCCATGCCCAGATTGAAACGACGCCAGCCGGTGGCGGTGCGGATGAGGCGGCGCACCTGGGCACCGAACAGCACCCAGAAGGCACCGGTATAGAGGCCGGTCACGAAGAAAATGCCGAGCACCCAGCCCGCGGACGGCCAGTAAGCCTCCCCCGCCAGGGTGAAGCCGCTGATGGCGGAGAGCGCCATCATCCAGGCCTTGGGGTTGAGCAGTTGCAGCATGGCCCCCTGATGGGCCGGGATGAGCGGCCGGTTCCCCTCCGCCGGGCCACTGGCGTTGGCCACCTTCCAGGCCAGCCAGAGCAGGTAGGCCGACCCCACCAGCTTGAGGCCGTCGTGCAGCAGGGGCAGACGCTCGAACACCACCCCGAGCCCCAGGGCCGTGGCCAGGATCATCAGGTTGATGCCCCCCACCACCCCCACCAGCAGAGGCACGGAGCGGCGAAACCCCTGGGCGGCCCCGGCACTGGTGAGCAGCATGTTGTTGGGGCCCGGCGTGCCACAGGTGATAAGGGCAAAGCCCGCCAGGGGGAGCAACCAGTTCAGATCCATCTCAACCTCGTTCAGATACGGCAAGCCTCCTAATATGCAGAGCCGACGCCCTGACGACAAGGTCAGCAATGCATTTTCTTTGCATGAATAATCAAGGTGCTGTTAATACCAGAGCATCACCACGCACAGGGCTGTCAAGGCACCCAGGCTGCCGTTGAGACGACGCCACCCCTTGTCCGAGTTGATCCAGCGGCTGAGCTGATGGCCAAACATCACCCAGGCGAAGCAGACCGGGAACCCCGCCATGGGGAAGACACTCATGATGCCCCACATGCTCGGCCAGTAGTCGCTCCCCGGCAGGCTGAACAGACTGATGGCCGAGATCCCCATCATCCACGCCTTGGGATTGAGGAACTGGAAGCCCAGCCCTTCAAGCAGGGTCAAGGGCCGGGCACGGCTGGCGGGATCTCCGGGGGCGCCTGCCACCGCGATGCGCCACGCCAGCCACAGCAGGTAAAGGCTGCCCAGCACCTGCAGGCTCAGCTTGAGCAGGGGCCAGCGCTCGAACAGCGGATAGAAGCCGAGCGCCAGCACCAGTTGCAACACAGGCTGGCCCACCGCCACCCCGATGAGATGGGGCAGGGTGCGCCGCACGCCGAAGTTGGCGCCGGACGCCGTCAACATCAGGTTGTTCGGCCCGGGCGTGCCGCAGGTGAGCAGGGCGAAGCCAAACAGGGTGGCATACCATTCGATGGTCATGGGGAGACTCCTTTCTCGCCACATTGTACCGATACAATGTGTGCTTGTTGGTTGTGTATAGGCTGATAATCACGCTATATTGCGGACAATATTGGATCAATGGATTTATTGTCACCATGACAATCTGGACGCCCGACCTCACCCCTTTCGAGGGGCCCCTCTACCTCAAACTGGTCAAGGCCATCGAGCAGGCCATCTCCACAGGCATCCTCTCACCCGAGACCCGGCTGCCGACCCACAGGGCCCTGGCAGACAAGCTGGGGGTCACCGTGGGCACCGTCACCCGCGCCTACACCGAGGCGGAGCGACGGGGCCTGCTGGCAGCCCGGGTCGGGCACGGCACCTGGGTCAGGGGAGCGGCGGATCCCGCCAACGAATGGGTGATCCGCAATGAAGACAGCCAGCGCATCGAGCTGTGGCAGAACCTCCCGGTCCAGCTGGACAGGGGCGCCATCATCAGGCCCCTGCTCACCGAGCTGGCGCAGGGGGATCTCAACGGCCTGCTCGGCTATGACAAGGAGGCGGGACGCCCCGCACAGCGCCAGCTGTTCGTCGACTGGCTCGCCGAGCAAGGCATCACGGCGAGCGAAGATCGCCTGCTGTTCAGCCATGGTGCCCAGCACGGCATCATGCTGGCCCTGCTGGCCACCGGCTGCGTGGGAGAGACCCTGTTTTGCGAGGGACTGAGCTACCCCGGCATGCTGGGCAATGCACGCCAGCTCAAGAATCAGGTGGTGGGACTGGCGATGGATGAGGAGGGACTGCTGCCAGAGGCGCTGGATGCCGCGTGCCGTACCCGCCGGGCCAAGCTGCTCTACCTCACCCCCACCCTGCAAAACCCCACCACGGCCACCATGAGCCTGGCGCGACGCGACGCCATCGTCGCCATCGCCCGTCGCCACGATCTGCTGATCGTCGAGGATGACGTCAACGGCCTGCTGCCCGAAAGTGCGCTCCCTCCCCTGGTCAACCTGGCACCGGAGCGGGTCATCTACCTCGGCAGTCTCGCCAAGATCGCCTGCGGCGGCCTGCGGGTCGGCTTCGTGTTGTCCCCTCCCGCCCTTCGCAACGGCTTCGCCCAGGCGATGCGGCTGTCGAGCTGGATGGTGAGTCCGCTGCTCATCGAGCTGGCCTGCAAGCTGGTGAGCCAGCGCCAGATCATGCCGCTCATCGAACACCAGCGAAAAATCCTGGCGCGCCGGGGTGAGCTCCTGCGCCACCTGTTGCCGGGAGCGCGCTGGCAGGCGGGGTCCATGCACGCCTGGCTGCCGCTGCCCGAGCCCTGGCGCAGCCAGGAGTTTGCGGAGGCCGCCAACGCCCTTGACGTGGGGGTCGCCAGCGGAGAACACTTCGCCGCCGGCCAGTTTGCCGCCCCGCAGGGAGTACGCCTCAGCCTGAGCCAGCCCGCCACCGACGCCCGCGTCGCCGAAGGGCTGGAGCGCCTCGCCGGGCTGCTGAGGGGCACGCCGCCCACCAATCCCCTGCTATAGTCATTGACCCTGGCACCCGAGGAGCCTTCATGTCTGCCGTCCGTCCCGCCCTGCTGATCGCGACCCTGCTGCTGGGAGGCTGCGCCTCCCCGGCCCATCAACAGCTTGGCGCCGCCCTGAGCGGACTGGAGGGGGAGCTGACGCGGCTGGAGGAGGAGTTGGCAGCCATGAACGGCCTTCACTATCAAAAAGCCATCGACGCCCCGGTGGCGCTGCGCCGCTATCTCAAGGCCCCCGCACCGACGGCAGAGGGGCTGGTGCCCGTGCAGAGCCGACTGCAAGATGGCCCTCTGCTGCGCTACGACTACCGGCTGCCCGCCGGAATGACGCAGCTGCCCACCGACAACCCCTGCCTGCGCTACGAGTTCGAGCTGCGCCGCCTCGGGCGCTTGGGCCAGCTCGAGCTCGCCTGGCAGGGAGAGTCGGGCGCCGGGGAGCTGCGTGTCCCCCAGCGGGACTGCCCCTTCTCGGCCAGGGGGCCCGGCCTTCAGTGATGCTTTCTTTGCCCTGCCCAAGGCTGGCACTGAGCCATTCCTGACCCAGGTGGGGTATTGACCCCCTCTGGCTCTCGCGGGAGAGTGGAGGCTAACTTTGAATCCAACCTCTCCACCCCCGACCGGCGAAGGAGCGTCAAAGATGCAGATCCTCCTCATCGAAGACGATGCCATGATGGGCTCGACCCTCACCCAGGGACTGAGTGATCTGGGGCTGCCCCCCACCGAGCTGTTCCACTGCAAAGAGATTGCAAGCCTGCCCGCCCTGCTGTGCCAGCACGCCTTTGATGCCATTCTTTGCCGCCAGTATCACCACCAGGCCCACGAGGGCGTCAGGCTGCTGCATGAAGCACACCACCTGGGCCTGCTCGCGCCCGGCTGCGTGCTCCTGCTGCTGGAGCAGGACGAGGACACCGGCCAGTTCCCCCCCTCCGACCTCTATTTCGCCCTGCGTCTGGCCGTGCCCTTCACCACGGAGCAGTTGGCGCACAGCCTGCAAGCGCTGCTGGCACTGACCACGGTGACCCGCCCCCTGGCCACCCCCATGGCGCTCAGGGAGTGGCGCAGCGCCTGCGCCCAGTGCGAGGATCTGCTTTACCGGCACGCCAGCCACAAGGGGCTGGAAGCACAGATGGACAGGGTAAAGGGCTACATGCTGCTGCAAGCCGGGGAACGGGTGCAGGCCGCCCAGCACTACGCCATCTGCACCACGGAGCACGATGCCTGGTGGCCACGCCAGGGACTGAACCAGGCTCTGCTCGGGCTGAACCGGGTGGAGAGCGCCCACAAGGATCTGGCCCGCAACCGGGAGCGACTGCCCCCCGTCATCCATCAGGCGCTGGTTCTCGCCTGCCAACTGCACGAGGCGCAGTGGGATCCGGCCTGGGAAACCTTGTCAGGCTTGCTGCAACGCTGCCCCTGGCAGCCGCAGTGGCGCCAGCTAGCCATTTTGCTGGCCTTGCTGCGAAGGGATGAAGGTCAGGTGCTGGCGCAGGCCACCGATTTCATCCTGCGCTACTTCCCCAAACAGACGTTTCGCCACTCTGTCGAACGCTGCCTGCTGGATGCGACCCTGGCGGTGCTCTGGCATCCACCGGGAGAGGCCAGAGTTCATGGGCTGCAGCAAGCGCTGGAGGAGCTCGGTCAGCAGGCCGTGACCCTGCGTGCCCACGAGGAGGGGCTGCTGCGCGCCCTGATGCTGGGTCTGGATTATCGATTCGATGACGCCTTGATGCTGCTGGCCAAGCACCCGCCGGAGGCGGCGCGGGACAATCACCTCAACCAGTTGCTCGGGGTGGCCGTCAGCCAGTTCTGCGGGCTTCCCCACCATGCCCAGCGTTATCTGGCCCAGCTCGGCCAGTATCAGGGGCCGGTGGCACAGACCCCGCTGCTGCAGGGGCTCATTTTGCAGGTGGTCGACGATCTGGCGCGGCAACTGGCGCAGCGGGAGCAGCAGCTGACCCAGCTGCGCGAGGAGCGGCAACGGGCCATGACCACGGGTCAGCTCCAGCTCGCCGTGCAGAGCGCACTGACCCTGCAGGAGCGATTCCCGGCCCAGGCGGGGGATGCCTGGCAACTGCTGGTATTGCTGACCCAGTGCTGGCCCGCTGGCATGGCGGCCCCGGCGGTGGCCCGCCTGGTGGACAGGCTGGAGCAGCGTCTCAACCACAGTGCCGCCTTCCTGGAACACCATGGGAACGCCTATCGGGAGACCCTGCAACAGGTGAGATCCCACCTGGCCCCCAAACTGCCGCCCCTCGGTCCCCATCAGGGCCTATAGCCATCCAGGGCGGTGCATGCCGCCCTGGCAGGTGTGTTACAACAAGCCCCGCACCAGGATCCCCGCGATCAGCAGGGGGGCAACCAGCCGCCAGCACCAGAGCAGCGCACCACGCATCAGCGGCGAGAGATCCGCAGGCACAATACTGTCCCCCAGCTTCCAGCCAAGCAGCAGGGTCAGCACCAGACCGAACAGGGGCATCATCAGGTTGGAGGTGAGGTAATCCAACAGATCGAACAGGGTTTTGCCAAACAGGGTGTAGTCCGCCCAGGGCCCGAATGACAGACTGACCGGAATGCCGCAGGCCATGATGAGCAGGGTCAGGACCCGACAGGCATTGCGGCGCGACCAGCCCCACTCCTCGGTGGTGAAGCGCACCAGGTGCTCCAGCATGGAGATGGAGGAGGAGAGCGCCGCCACCAGCAGCAGCAGGAAGAAGATCACCGCCAGCCCCTGACCGAACGGCAGGTGGTTGAACACCGCCGGCATGGTCATGAAGGTGAGGCCGGGGCCGGCGGCAGGATCGATGCCGGTGGAGGCCAGCACCGGGAAGATCATCAGCCCCGCCAGCACCGAGATGCAGCTCGCCAGGGTGACCACCCAGACCCCGGAGCGCAGCGCCCCGTCACTGCTCGGCAGGTAGGCGCCATAGGTGGTGTGTACCCCGAGGCCAATGGAGAGGGAGAAGAACGCCAGCCCCAGGGCGTCGAGCACCCCCTGCCCCGTCAGGTGGGAAAAGTCGGGCATCAGGAACTGGCGTACCCCGGCCATGGCCCCCGGCATGGAGAGCCCAGTCACCACCAGGAGCAGCATCATCACGAACAGGGCCGGCATCATCCAGCGCAGCGCCCGCTCCACCCCTTGTTGCAGCCCTCCCTGCACGAACCACCAGGTGAGCCCGGCGAAGACGAGATGGGTGAGGGCCGGCCAGAGGGGATCGCTCACATAACCGGTAAAGAGTGCGGTGAGGGTGCTCGCCTCACTCAGGTTGAGCTCGCCGCCCACGGCCAGGGCCGCATAGCCCACGGTCCAGCCCCCCACCACGCTGTAGAAGCTGTAGATGAAGAAGCCACACAGGATCCCCATGTAACCCATCCAGCGCCAGTTCGGCCCCACCAGCTTGTGGAAGGCGCCGAGCACGCCGCGCTGGCTGCGGCTGCCGAGCAGGGTCTCCCCCACCAGCACCGCGACCCCCAGGGTGAAGCTGAAGAGCAGGAACACCAGCAGGAAGGCACCGCCCCCGTTGGTGGCTGTCACATAGGGAAACTTCCAGATGGCGCCAAGGCCGATCGCCGAGCCGGCGGCCGCCAGCACATGACCAATACGGGAAGACCACTGAACCTGGCTCATACAACCTCCGGGCAAGACAACATCAGTTCGATACTCCATGGCTAGACGCGGTGTGCGCCGCAACAAAAAAGGCCGCCTGAGGGCGACCTTTGCAATGAACAGTCAGACAAACGACACCTGCAAGGTCACCTCTCCAGGAAGGGGCTAAATCGGCCACAGAGAGCGATAAGGGGTGACATGGGAGGGCGACGCCTGCACGGTAAAAAGGAGCCACAGCCTAAACCATGGCAAGAGAAGTTGACAGGAAATAGTCTAAAACAGAACCAAAAACAGATTTAACCAAAATAAAATATCGAAATTTCAGATCGTTACTCTGTTTATTTTTAAATAGCGGACTTTTATAAAGAGTCAATCCTGCCACCCCACTCCCCAGCCAGCCCGGTTGGGGAGTGGCAGAGATGACCAACCCTCCCTACACCAGGCCGCGCACCAGAATGCCGCCAATGAGCAGGGGAGCCAGCCAGCGCCAGCAGCCCATCAGCAGGGCTCGCCAGTGGGGAGCCAGCCCTTCGGGCAGCGCCTGGCGACCGAGCCGCCAGCCCAGCAGCAGCGTCAGGGCCAGCCCGAACAGGGGCATCATCAGGTTGGAGGTGATGAAGTCCAGCAACTCGAAGATGTTCTTGCCAAACAGGGTCAGGGTGGCCCAGGGACCGAACGACAGGCTCACCGGGATGCCACCCGCCATCACCAGGGCAATGACCAGGTTGCACGCCGCGCGGCGGGACCAGCCCAGGCTCTCGCACAGGAAGCACTGCAAATGCTCCAGCAGGGAGATGGAGGAGGAGAGCGCCGCCACCACCAGCAGGGAGAAGAACACCACCGCCAGCCCCTGGCCGAAGGGCAGTTGCTGGAACACCGCCGGCATGGTCATGAAGGTGAGGCCCGGGCCCGAGGCCGGGTCAATACCGGTCGCCGCCAGTACCGGGAAGATCATCAGGCCCGCCAGCACGGCGATGACGCTCGCCAGCAGCACTACCCAGAGGCTGGAGCGACCGACCCCTTCGCTGGAAGGCAGGTAGGCGCCATAGGTGGTGTGGATGCCAAGGCCGATGGAGAGGGAGAAAAAGGCCAGCCCCATGGCGTCCAGCACACCCGACATGCCGAGCTTGCTGAAATCGGGCATCAGGAAGTGGCGCACCCCGCCCATGGCGCCCGGCAGGGTGAGGCCGAAGGCCACCAGCAGCAAGATCATGATGAAGAGGGCCGGCATCATCCAGCGCAGGGTGCGCTCCACCCCTTGTTGCACGCCGCCCCGCACGAACCACCAGGTCAAGCCGGCAAACAGCAGGTGGGTCAGCACCGGCCAGAGCGGATCACCGACGTAGTCGTTGAAACGGGCGGTCAGTGCCGCGCCGTCCCCCTGTTGCAGCTCCCCCGCCAGGGCCATGCCCGTGTACCCCAGGGTCCAGCCGCCCACCACGCTGTAGAAACAGAAGATGAGCAGGCTGCACAGCAAGCCCATGGCACCGACCCAGCGCCAGCGCCTGCCCATCAGTTCACCAAAGGCGCCCACCACCCCGCGCCGGGTCAGGCTGCCGATCAAGGTCTCCCCCATCAGCACCGCCACCCCCAGGGTGAAGCTGAACAACAGAAAGACCAGCAGGAAGGCGCCGCCACCGTTGGCGGCGGTGACATAAGGGAACTTCCAGATGGCGCCGAGACCGACCGCGGAACCTGCGGCGGCCAGGATGTAACCGAGCCGGGATGACCATTGGGGCTGCTTCATAAGAACTCCACGGGAAGGGCCTGCCAGCGAGGCACGAAATGGCGCTCAGAGTACGCCCGCGGGCGCGCAATCACTCGGCGTATATCCGATATAAAACTCAGTTTTTAGCATCATTAACCAATAAAGTTCGGATAATCCACCAATCGCGCCACAAAATAAAAACCGGAGCGGGGATGCTCCGGTTTGTTGTCTGCCCGGGTCTGGCGGGATTAGATGACCCCCAGCTCCCGCAACCGCTCCATCAGATAGCTGTGGGCGGTGTGACGCTCCGAGAGCACCACATCCGGACGGGGGTGCAAGAAGAGCGGCAAGGAGATGCGGGACTTGGCGGCACTGCCCCCGGTCGGGTTGATGACCCTGTGGGTGGTGGAGGGGTAGTAGCCGCGGGAGGCCTCCTGCAGCATGTCACCGATGTTGATGATGAGGGTGCCGAAATCGCAGGGCACGTCCATCCACTCCCCGTCTGAACCTTTCACCTGCAGGCCCGGCTCGTTGGAGGCGGGCAGAATGGTCAGCAGGTTGATGTCTTCATGGGCGGCGGCACGGATGGCGCCCGGCTCCTCGGTGCCGTCGAAGGGCGGGTAGTGCAGCACCCGCAGCAGGGTCTTGTGGCTCTCTTCGATCATGGAGGAGAGCGGGCAGCTGTAGTGGGCGGCGATGTCACCCGGGGTGTGCTGCTCCACCCAGCCCAGCAGCTCGGCGGCCAGATCGTTGGCGAGGCGGTAGTACTCCATCGCCTGCTCTTTCAGCTCTGCCGGCATCTGGCCCCAGGGATAGATGTGGAAGTACTCCTTGATGTCCTTCTGGCTGTGGCCCTTGGCCACCTCGGACACCGAGGGCGGGAAGTAGCCGTCCTGGGTCTCGCGATTGAACAGGAAATCCTGCTTCTGTTCGCTCATGAAGAAGCGATACCAGTTGTCATAGATGGACTGCACCAGCTCCTTCGGGATGGGGTGGTGAGTCAGCACTCCGAAGCCGGTGGTGCGCAGGGATTCGGTGAAGCGCTCGGCCGCATCGGGGGAGCGATAATCGACGGTCAGGACTTTCATTGTTTTTATGTTACATGCCAGTTAAAAGTAGGCGCAGTTTACCCTGCCTCCCCCGGCAAGAAAAGGCTGCCGGAAGCCCGTCTACAACGGCTTGAAAATACTGATAAAAACATCATGATACGGCCCCCTCGCCCGGTGCTTGTCCCGGACGGGCCTCCTCTTCTAGAATGCCCCACCCCCTTTGCTGTCGGAGCCCCCTCATGTCCCCCAAGATCCTGTTGTTGACCCTTCCCTTCCTGCTCGCCGGGTGCAGTTCCCTCTCGGAGGAGGAGTGCCGTGCCATGAGCTGGTACAACCAGGGCTATCAGGACGGGGAGCAGGGCAAGACCCGAAGCGCCACCCGCGACTATCAGAAGACCTGCGGGGAGTACGGCCTCAGGGTGGATGAGGCGGAGTGGCAGCGCGGCTACGCCAAGGGGCTGGAGCTCTATTGCATCCCCGAGCTTGCCTACAGCAAGGGACGGGAAGGGAGCGAATACCTGGGGGTCTGCCCCAACGACACCAGCTTCCTCACCCAGTTCGAGCGCGGCCGCAAGGAGTACCTGCTGGAGCAGCGCCTCGGCGAATTGCAGCAGGAGCTGGAGCGCACCGAGCGGAGCATCCACCAGCTGGATCAGCAGATCCGGGGCGAGAGCGACAGCCGCCAGCGCGACTACTACCGTGCCCAGCGCGAGCGCGCCATCCGTCACTACGAAGGGGTGTACCGGGACTACAACCGGCTGCGCTTCCCGGATCGGGTGATCCAGTTCTCCTTCGGGAGCTGACAAAAAGGGGCCGACATGGCCCCTTTCTGTTTATGCCGCAGACTGTTTTTCCCCTCAGGCGGGCAGGACCCAGCGCTGCAACGCCAGGGCGATGCCATCCTCGTTGTGATCCGCGGTGACCCGGTCTGCATGGGCCTGGATCTGGGGCGCCGCATTGCCCATGGCCACCGCCAGCCCCACCTGCTCGAACATGCTGATGTCGTTGTTGTTGTCGCCAAAGGCCACCAGGTTCTCCATGGCGATCCCCTCGCTCGCCGCCCACTGGGCCAGCCGGTTGCCCTTGCTGCAACCTGGCTGCACCAGCTCCACCGCATAGGGGGCCGCCCAGTCACGGGTGAAGGGCAGTCTCTCCACCACCTCCCCGACGAAACGGTGCAACCGGCCGGGATCCTGGTTGAACAACTCCAGCTTCCAGATGGGGGACTGCAACCAGGACTCGATATCCTCGGCGGGCAGCAGGGAGACCTTGAGGTGATCCGGCTGGGTTGCCGACCAGCGCCGCATCCGGCCCACGTGCTCCTCGCAGCCCAGGTAGCCGATGCCGTCCCCCAGGTGGAACAGCGCCCCCATCTGCTGGGCCTGCACCTCCTCCAGCAGGGTGGTGAGAGGCGCCACGGCCAGGGGATCCCCGGCGAGGATCCTCTCCTGCACCGGATCATAGAGGTAGGCACCGTTGCTGCAGATGATGGGGGTGTCAAGGGCCAGCTCGTGGTGGAAGGGACGGGCCGTCATGAAGTGGCGACCCGTCACCAGCAGCACCTTGATGTCGTGGGCCCGGGCCTGGGCCAGGGCAGCCCGGGTAGCGGACGAGATCTTGTGATCCCGGTTCAGCAGGGTACCGTCCATGTCCAATGCAATGGCCTGATAACGACTCATATCACCTCCAAGAATGTCGAGACGGGTGCGGCGCCATCCCCTCCCGTTTCCAGTGCCATGACGACACATCTCACCGCCGGGAATGCGGACTGGGCATCGCAAGGCCCATGATGGGAGACGCGCTCGCCGGGGGGCGGGAACAGCGGAGCAAAGAGCCATACCGTCCCAGACTCGGCGCCGCGATGCAAGTCCGGCCCGCCATCCCGTCGCCGAACTGTGATCCCCGCGCCCTTCGTCAGCCCGCCTCGGCGCACCCGGCCACGGCGTTTCGCCTGTCCGCCCGTCTGCGCAATCCGTAGAAACCGAGGGCACAGATCACGCCGCAGAGGCCGGCCAGGTAGAAGGGCCACTCGGTCCCCGCCAGCAGCACCAGGCTGCCCAGCACCACCGCCAGGATCTCGCTGCCCACCGCCAGACCGCGGTAGAGCCCCATCGCCTGCCCCTGCTGGCTGGCATGGCTGCGGTTGGAGACCGCCACCGAGGTGGCCAGCTCCCCCAGACTCATGCCGATGCCGGCCGGGATGAAGGTGAGCGCGAGCCCCCACCACTGGGTCGGCAGGATGAACATCAGCATGCCCGCCGCCATCACCAGGTGGCCGACGATGCCAAGGGAGCTGCCGCGCCAGTGCCGTGCCAGCTGCTCCCGATCCAGGAGCCCAGCATCATGGGCACGCTCACCAGCACGGCGGCCTGGGCCAGTTGCACCGGATCCCATGCCAGCCGCTCCACCAGCCAGACATTGAAGTAGGTGAAGTAGAGCTGCACCGCCCCGTAGCTTGCCAGGGTCAGGGAAAAGTAGGGCAGGAGACGAGGTTGCAGCAGCAGTTGGCGGGTCGAGAGGGGAGCCTCATCCCGGGTCGCCGGCACCGGGGGACGATTGGGCAGCAGCCAGAGCACCAGCAGCAGGTTGATCACCGTCATCCCCACCGCCAGCCAGGCCGCCAGGCTGTAATCCCCCGAGACCACGGCCGCATAGCCTCCGATCATGGGACCCACCACCCAACCCAGGTTCATGCCGATGTTGATGCGTGCGAAGTTGCGTGCCTTGGTCCTGGCCGTGCTCATGTCCGCCGCCATCGCCTGCACGATGGCGATGTCGCCGTTGAAGAAGCCCTCCACCACCCGGCTCAGCAGCAAGAGCGGCAGGGAACGCCAGGCGATGCCGAGGGCCATCAGCACATACCCCGCCAGCACCCCCACCAGACAGAGGGTCAGCACCGGCTTGCGCCCATGACGATCGGAGAGACGGCCAAGCAAGGGGGCCCCCAACAGTTGAAACAACGGATAGAGCCCCATGATGACGCCAAGCCACACCTTGCGGCTCCAGTCCGACGCCTGTGGCGTCAGCATGCCCTGGGCCGGATCCAGCAGCAGCGGCGCCAGGACGGGGGAAGGCAGGCTGAACCCCGCCACCGCCAGCGTCACCGTCATCACCAATACCCAGAGGGTCGCCTGTCCCTTGATCCCTTCCATCTTCGCCTCATTAAATAAAGTTATCGGTTTATTTATATTGTGAGGGGTCGTCCATTAAGTAAAGCAGATTGTTGATTTAAATCTCCCTGCTAACCATAATGACCTCATCCAGGCGGTCACCGCACCGATACCCACCACCGGAGCCCCCATGAACGCCAGTACCGACAAGATCCTCTATCTGCTGAAAACCCGCGGCCCCCAGAGCGCCGCCGAACTCGGCGACCAGTTGCAGATGACGTCCATGGGGGCGCGCCAGCACCTGATGGCCCTGGAGTCCGAGGGCTGGGTGGGGTTTAGCGACGAGGCCCGCGGCCGCGGTCGCCCGGTGCGCCTGTGGCACCTCACCGACCAGGCCTGGCAACGCTTCCCCGACACCCATGGCGATCTGACCCTGCAGCTGATCGACGACATCCGGCAGGTGTTTGGCGACGCGGGCATGGAGCAGCTCATCACGCGGCGGGAGCAGCAGATGCAGGCACGCTATGAATCCAGGCTAACCCAGCCGGCGCTGGCAGACAGGCTGATGACGCTCAAGGCGCTGCGCACCCAGGAGGGGTATATGGCGGACATGTCGCAGGAGGAGGACGGCAGCTGGCTGTGGTGGGAGAGTCACTGCCCCATCTGCAGTGCGGCCAGAGCCTGTCGGGGCTTTTGCCGCAGCGAGCTGGCGCTGTTTCGCCGGTTGCTGGCGCCGGCCGAGGTGGAGCGGGAGCAGTATCTGCTGGAGGGGGACAACCGCTGCCTCTATCGCATCCGGCCGCCCCGCCCCTGAGCGGGCGGAACGCAAAAACAACAAAGCAGGCGCCGGGATGCCTGCTTTGTTGCCTTCGGGGAGGGGGTGCTCTCGTTCCAGCCCGTTGTTTCCCGATAAGGTCGAACGGCTGATGGGGCTCTTGACCCGGTAAGGTCCTTCACCACAGGTACCTGGTCGGGCGCCTGTCTTGCCACCGGAAGATGTAACCATGGTACTCCCCGCGATGCGGTGAGTGGTTGTGAAGTAGCAGGTATTTTCAGTTGTTTTTGCAATAGTTCACCCTTAATCTAGGAAAAGTGGATTAGTAATTGCGAAGAGGTACGGAGAATGCTGAAACTTGATCGTATAGACAGGCATATTCTGGAGCTGATGCAGGAAAATGGCCGCATCAGCAACCTGGAGCTGGCCGAGCTGGTCGGGCTCTCTCCCTCCCCCTGCTCGCGCCGGGTCAAGGCGCTGGAGGATGCCGGTCTCATCGATACCCATGTCACCCTGCTCAATGCCCGCCAGCTGGGGCTGACCCTCACCGCCTACATTCACATCTCCATGGACAGGCACACTCCGGAACGGTTCGAGAACTTCGATCGCGCCGTCAAGGATCTGCCCGAGGTGCTGGAGTGCGACCTCATCACCGGCAACGATGCGGATTACCAGCTCAAGGTGGTGGTGCGGGACATGGAGCACTACCAGCACTTCCTGCTGGACAAGCTGACCCACATCTCCGGCGTGACCGGGGTGCGTTCGAGCTTCGTGCTGCGCCGCATCAAACACAAGACCGCCCTGCCCCTCAACCACCTGGGCTGACAACCCACCCCGCATCCGGGGAGCACCAAAAGTAAGAGGAGGCCCGGGCCTCCTCTTCTTGTCTCTGCTATCAAGGGCATTCGCGGTCAACACCGCCCCGCGGGCGCCATCGCGCCGCCAGGTGGTGGACGCCTCGTCATGCCTCGACCTGGCTGACGTCCTGCACCTGCAGCAACCAGCCGCTCTGCTCCTGCAGGGGTTCGCCGCGCAGCCGCAGCCGCTCACCGGTCGACACCCACTGCCCTTTGGGCAGAGAGATTTCCAGGCTCTCGCTGCCGTTGTCGAACACCCAGCGATCGGCGCCCAACGACTCCATCAAGTACCCTTCCATCTCCACTCTGGACTCGGCCTGCCAGGAGGGGGAGGCGGTATCACGGCTCTCGATGAAATCCCCCTGCACACCAAAGCTGGCAAGCCCCCACAGAATGGAGAGCACGACGATGGATGATTGCATCTCTCTCTCCTGTTGGTTTGCTACCTTGAGGGCCAGTATGGGAAGAGAAAAATGAGTGCACCATGAACAAGGTGCCAAAGTGCTGGCAAGATCGCGAAAAAAACCGGCCCCATGGCCGGTCATGTCATTTTATGTCGTACAGGTCACACTACTTGGCCGCTTTTTCTGCCATCCGTGCAGCCCTTGGTTTATTTGTCCACATGGCCACCCCGCGGTGATCCGCACAGATCCCCTCGTCGGTGACCGCCCGCACCCGGACCCCGTCCTTGCAGATGGCCTGCCAGGCATCGGCATCGTCGATCTGCAACTCGGAACGGGGATAGGAGGTATCGGCGCAGGCGCACAGCAGGATGGCAAACAGAGGGAGCAGGGATTGCATGGGTTTCATCGGGTCACTCCTGACGGGGAAAGGGATCAGCGCCCCAGCTGCGCCGCCACGCGATCGCAAAGCTGCTTGAGCTGGGCCAACTCAGCATCGGCCAGATCCACCTGGTTGCGCAAGCTGTCCGCCAGACAGCACTCCCTGACCTCCTGCTGCAACTGGCGTCCCGCCTCGGTCAGGCTGATGCACTTTTGCCGCTCATCCTCGTGGGAGACGGTGCGGGTCAGCCACCCCTTGCTCTCCAGCCGCTTGACGATGGGGGTCAGGGTGCCCGCATCCAGTCCGGTCTCCTGCCCTATCTCCTTGAGGCTGACCTCGTCCCGGGCCCAGAGCGAGAGCATCACCAGGTACTGGGTATAGGTGAGATCCAGCTTGTCCAGCAGCGGCCGATAGGCACGCATCACCGCATTGGAGGCGCTGTAGAGGGCAAAACAGACCTGCTTTTTCAATTCGCTCATGGAGGACCTCGCTGACGACAAGGGGGCAGTATACCCCATCAACTTCGGGGCTGAATAGTTTGCACACAAAACAGTTGCCAGCCTCCGCGCTCAGGGCTACCCTAATTTTAGTTTGCACACAAACAAAAATACCAGGCCGCCGCCCGACGCGCGGCCCCACTGCCGGAGAATGCCCATGAATGCCATCAGCCATCAAATCCAACTGCTGCGTCGCCCCACCGGTCTCCCCACCCTGGAGGACTTCGCCCTCCGGGACGTGCCCCTGCCCGCCCTGCAGGAGGGAGAGGTACAGGTCGCCAACCAGTGGCTGTCGGTGGACCCCTACATGCGCGGCCGCATGAGCGAGGCCAAGAGCTACGTTCCTCCCTTCCCCCTCAACGGTCCCCTCGACGGCGGCGCCATCGGCACGGTACAGGCATCGCGCCACCCCGATTTCAAGGTGGGGGACAAGGTGAGCAGCATGCTGGGCTGGCGGGATGCCTTCGTGGCAAACGCCGCCCAGCTCACCCGCCTGCCCGACACCACCCTGCCGCCCCAGCGCTTCCTCGGCGCCCTCGGCATGCCGGGCATGACCGCCTGGGCGGGCCTGCACAAGGTGGCACACCTGAAGGCCGGTGAAACCCTGCTGGTCTCGGCGGCCTCCGGAGCGGTCGGCACCATGGCGGTCCAGCTCGCCAAGCAGGCGGGGGCCAGGGTCATCGGCTCCACCGGCTCGGCCGACAAGGTCGCCTACCTCAAGACCCTGGGTGCCGATGCGGTGATCAACTACCGGGAGACCCCTGATCTCGACGCCGAGCTGGCCCGCCTCGCCCCAGAAGGCATCCACGTCCACTTCGAGAACGTGGGGGGCGCCATGCTGGATGCCGCCCTCAACCACCTGGTGGTGCACGGGCGCATCGTGCTGTGCGGCCTCATCGAGCAGTACAACAGCAACGGCCAGGCCAGCGGCCCGCGCAACCTCTCCCAGGTGATCCGCAAGCGCATCCTGATGCAGGGGCTGCTGGTCTCCGATCACTGGCAGCACTACGGGGCGTTCCTGGCCGAGGCCATGCCGGCCTTCGAGGCGGGCACCCTCCAGGCCGAGGAGACCGTCAGCGAGGGGCTGGCCAGCATGCCGCAAGCCTTTATCGGACTGTTCCAGGGCCGCAATACCGGCAAGATGCTGGTCAGACTGCCCTGATCCGGGGGCATTTTCCATCTGTTTAACAGATAGAATGTCGCCAGACCCATCCATTTAAGCGATGGAGAATCGGCATCCGATCGCCCTTGAACAGGCGGCTTGCACAACGGGCCCATCACCCCTAAGGTGGGCCCGTTTTCCCTGGCGCACCCCGCCGTCTCAGCAAGGAGCCTCCCCTATGTCTACCCCCTATCCCCGCGTCGGTGTCGGCGTCATTCTCACCAATGGCCAGGGCCAGGTACTGCTTGGCAAGCGCAAGGGCAGCCATGCCCCCTACTGGTCCATCGCTGGCGGTCATCTGGAATTGGGGAAGACCTTCGAGTCGGCAGCCATCCGGGAGGTGGCGGAGGAGACCGGCTTCGTCATCCGCCAGCCTCGCGTCATCGCCGTCACCAACAACCTGGAGACCTGGCGCGAGAGCGGCCTGCACTACATCTCGGTCACCCTGCTGGCAGAGGTGGACGGGGAGCCGCAACTGCTGGAGCCGGAAAAATGCGAGGGCTGGATCTGGTGCGACCCGCACACTCTGCCCGAACCTCACTTCGATGCCAGTCGCCAGTCCATCGCCTGCTGGCTGGCGGGACAATGCTACCAGCCCCAGGCACAACCTGCCCCCTGACCCTCACCGGCAGGCTGCCGCGCGTCACCCCGGTACCTCTCGTCAGCTGGCGGAGGCGACCCGTCACCCCGCCAGCCCCTGTTGATGGCAGGCTGCGCAGGAGGGCGTACCGTCACCAAACTGTCACTTTTTTGTCATATTATCCGGGCCAGGATGATGACGAGGAGGGGAAGATGGGACAGGTATTCATGCAGTTCTTGTGGCTGGGATGCATCAGTTTTGGCGGGCCGGCCGCCCATATCGGCTATTTTCAGCGCACCTTTGTCCAGCGGCTGGGCTGGCTGAACCAGGCCGAGTTCGCCCAGTTGCTGGCCCTGTGCCAACTGCTGCCGGGTCCGGCCTCCAGCCAGCTCGGCTTTGCCATCGGTCGCCACCGCGCCGGCATCGGCGGCGCCCTGGCCGCCTTCGTCGGCTTTACCCTCCCCTCCTTCCTGCTGTTGCTGGCGGCCGCCGTCGGTCTGGGTCAGCTTGCGGGCAACCTCTGGCTGGACGCCGCCCTGCACGGCCTCAAGCTGCTGGCGCTCGTCGTGGTGGCGGATGCCGTGCTCACCATGAGCCGCCAGTTCTGCAAGACGGCGCTGCAACAGGGGGTCATGGTGGCCACCGCCGCCGCCCTCTGGTGCGCCCCCGGTCTTCTGACCCAGGTCGCCATGCTGCTCGGCGCGGCCCTGCTCTGTGCCCTGCGCGACCCCCGCCCGGGGAGTCAGCCCCCCGCGTCCACTCCGGCTCGCCAGCCTCACTGGCCGACCCTGCTGCTGTTCGCCCTGCTGTTCGTCGGCCTGCCACTGGTGGCGAGCGGCCCCGTCAGCCAGTTGCTGGCCGAGTTTTACCGGGCAGGCAGCCTGGTGTTTGGCGGTGGTCACGTGGTGCTGCCCCTGTTGCAGGAGAGCCTGGGTCACCACCTGAGCGAGCAGCAGTTCCTGACCGGCTACGGCCTGGCCCAACTGGTACCCGGCCCCATGTTCACCCTGGCCACCTACCTGGGCGCCGTGCTGCTGCCCGCCACTCCCCTCATCGGGGCGCTGCTGGCGACCCTGGCGCTCTTCCTGCCGGGTTTCTTGCTGCTCTGGGCGCTGGGCCCCTGCTGGCAGCACTGGCTGGCCCGCCCCCGTCTGGCGGGGGCCGTGGCCGGTATCAACGCCGCCGTGGTGGGGCTGCTGCTGGCTGCCCTCTATCAGCCGGTGTGGCAGAGCGCCGTGCTCTCCCCCACCGATCTGGCGCTGGCCGCCGTCGGCTTCTACCTGCTGCGGGTGCCACGGCTCCCCGTTCTGCCCCTCGCAGCCATGCTGACGGCGGCTGCCCTGCTGCTGGCCTGACGAACCCGCGACAAGTCAGGCAGCGCCCGCCGGGCTGGCGGTCATGGCTCTTATCCCCGAGGGGAGGCAAAGAGAGCAAGATCCGTCAGGACAGCTCGGGCCCGTTGGCCGATAGTGGGCAGCACAGAGGAGAGACCATGGATCACAACCAGACAGAGGCCTACCGCCGACGCTTTCAAACGGTGACAGAGCACATCGAACGCCATCTCGACGACGACCTGTCGCTGGAGCGGCTCAGCGCCGTGGCGCACTTTTCGCCCTTTCACTTTCATCGGCAATTTGCCGCTTACTGCGGCGTGCCGCTGGGGCGTTACATCCAGCTGCTGCGGCTGAAGCAGGCCTCTTACCGGTTGGCATTCGCGCCTCTGGACAAGGTGACTGATATCGCCCTCGATGCCAGCTTCCAGCATGGCGAATCTTTCAGTCGCGCCTTCAAGCAGACGTTCGGCCTGACGCCCAGCCAGTTCAGGCAGCACCCGGACTGGGCCAACTGGCATCGCTGCCTGCCACGGCCCCCCACAAAGAGGATTGACCCCATGCGAGTCGACATCATCCAGTTCCCGCAGACCGCCGTCGCCGCCCTGACCCATCAGGGCCTGCCCGAGCGCATCAACGACACCGCGGCGCGCTTCATCCAGTGGCGCAAGGCCACGGGCGGCTCCCCGGTCGCCACCAGCCGGACCTATGGCCTGGCGCCGGACGACCCCGCCACGACGGAGGGTGCGGCGTTTCGCTTTACCCTCTGTGGCAGCGTCGAGTCCCCCGTCGCCGAGGACAATGAGTGGGGCGTGAAGAATGCCCTCATCCCCCGTGGTACGCCACCACAGCTCCCACGACCTCCTGGCCGACTGTGCCCGGGCGCTCTACCGCGACTGGCTGCCCGCCAGCGGCGAAGAGCTGCGGGATTTTCCGCTCTTCTTCCACTACCACAACTTTGTACACGAGGTGCCCACCCATGAGCTGGTCACCGACATCTACCTGCCGCTGGCATAGCCCGGCACCTGACAGGGGGAGATAAAAAAGCGGCGCCTCCGAAGGGAGGCCCGCTGGTCGTGTCGGGGATCAGGCGTCGGGCTCGAAATCCAGGCTCAGGCTGTTGACGCAGTAGCGCTGGCCGGTCTCGGTCGGCCCGTCGGGGAAGACGTGGCCGAGGTGGGAGCCGCACTGGCTGCAGGTGATCTCCACCCGCTTCATGCCGTGGCTGTTGTCCTCGGTGTAGGTCACCGTCCCCTCGATGGCCCGGTCGAACGAGGGCCAGCCGCAGCCCGCGTCGAACTTGGCTCCTGAGTGGAACAGCACCTGCTTGCAGCAGACGCAGTGGTAATCGCCGCTCTTGCGGTTGTGCAGCAGGGCACCGCTGTAGGGACGCTCGGTCCCTTTCTCCCAGCAGACGTGGAACTGCTCTGCACTCAGCTTGTCGCGCCACTGTTCAGGGTTGTTACTGCTCATTCCGGCTCCTCACCACTGATAACGGTGCCCAGCATACCCAGTCAGGGCGCCTGGCTCTACCCCGCCAGCGGGAACTGTGATCCCGTTGGCAACACGGCGACAACATCCGCTGCCACCACCCCTTCACTCGCCAGCACCGCCGCCGGCAGGGCGACCCGCTCCAGCAGCTTGAGGGAGTGGGCACGCCCCACCGCCACCTGCCGCTTGATGTCGTCCGGCAGGAAGGGCAGGCCGTCGTTGGTGGCGGTGTCGATGGTCTGGATCCACTCCATGCCCTCCCCCGGCGGCGGCAGGCGGAACTGGATGTCATAGTCGCTGGCGTTGAACAGCACGTACCAGCGCTCCCCGGTGCAGCCGATCATGCCGATGTCCATGGCAAACGCCTGCCCCATGGGGGCGTGCCAGTCCTGATCGGTGAGCTGATGGCCGTCCGGGTGATACCAGTTCACCTGGTGACAGCTGGTCGCCTTGCCGTTCCAGCCGTCGTCGCTCAGTTGCAGGTTGGAGAAGACCCCGGACTCCGCCCGCAGCGCCATCATCTGGCGGGTGAAAGCGAGCAGCCGCTCGTCCTCCGGACGCAGTTGCCAGTTCACCCAGCTTATCTGGTTGTCCTGACAGTAGGCGTTGTTGTTGCCGAGCTGGCTGCGGCCCATCTCGTCCCCGGCCAGGAAGTGGGGCGTCCCCTGTGACAGCAGCAGGGTGGCGATGAGGTTGCGCTTCTGCTGCTGGCGCAGGTTGTTGATGCGCGGGTCCAGGGTCGGCCCCTCCACCCCGTGGTTGCTGGAGAGGTTGTTGCCGTGGCCGTCCCGGTTGTCCTCGCCGTTGGCCTGGTTGTGGCGCTGGTTGTAGGAGACCAGATCCTCGAGGGTGAAGCCGTCGTGATAGCAGAGGTAGTTGACGCTGGTGTGGGGGGAGCGCCAGTTCTTCGGGAAGAGATCCCGCGAGCCCACCAGACGGGTGGCAAAATCCCCCATCTTGCCCGCATCCCCGCGCCAGAAGGCGCGCACCGTGTCGCGGTAACGATCGTTGATCTCCAGCCACTGGCTCGGAAACTGGCCGAGACGATAGCCGAAGGGGCCGATGTCCCAGGGTTCGGCAATGAGCCTGACCCGCGCCAGCACGGGATCCGCCATCATGGCCTTGAAGAAGGCGCTCATGGGATCGAACTCCCCTGCTTCCCGCGCCAGGGTGACCGCCAGATCGAAGCGGAAACCGTCCACCTGCATCTCGGTGACCCAGTAGCGCAGGGCATCGAGCACCAGCCGCAGGGTGTTGGGGTGATCCAGATTGACACTGTTGCCGCAGCCGGTGACGTTGGCGTGGCGATGGTAATCCGGACCATGGGCACCCGACTCGAAGGCGTAGTAGCCCGCGTTGTCAAACCCCTTGAGGGAGAGCATGGGGCCGTCGAAGCCCGACTCCGCGGTGTGGTTGTAGACCACATCCAGGATCACCTCGAGCCCGGCCCGGTGCAGCTCGCGCACCATGGTCTTGAACTCGGTCACCGCATCCTTCGCCCCGTAGCGCGGTTCGGGCGCGAAGAAGGCGATGGGGTTGTAGCCCCAGTAGTTGGTCAGCCCCAGCTGCTCGAGCCTGGGCTCGGACATGAAGGCCGCCACCGGCATCAGCTGGACCGAGGTCACCCCCAGGCCCTGCAGATGCTCGATCATAAGCGGGTGGCTGATGCCCAGATAGGTGCCCTGCAACGCCTTGGGGATGCCGGGGTGCTGGCGGGTGAACCCCTTGACGTGGGTCTCGTAGAGCACGACCCGCTCCGGCGGGATGCCGGGCTTGCCGACCCCCTGCCAGTCGAAGGCATCGTCCACCACCACCGACTTGCCCACCATGGCCGCGCTGTCCCCCTCGTAGAGGGCATCGTCCCAGTAGGTAGGACGGCTGAGCGCCCGGGCATAGGGGTCTATAAGCAGCTTGTCCGGGTCGAACAGCAACCCCTCCTGGGGAGAGCCATGCACTCGGTAGCCATAGCGCTGACCGGCCTTGACACCGCGCACGTGGCCGAACCAGTACTGGCCGCGCCGACCGGGCAAGGGGAGACGCGCCAGCTCCTGCTCCTCTTCGTCGAACAGGCAGAGCTCCACCTTGTCCGATTGGGGAGCCCAGACACAGAAGTGGCAGCCCGTCTCGTCCAGACGGGCGCCAAGCGGGTGATCTACCCCGTTTTCCATTTCAAACATCAGGACTCCTGTTTGATGAACAAGGTCGCGAGCGGCGGCAAGTCCAGCACCAGGCTGTGTGCCATCCCCTGCCAGGGGGTCGCCTCGGCGACGAAGACCAGACCCACATCATAGTTGCTGCCCCAGTAATGCTCGCTGTCGGTGTTGAGCACCACCCGATAGCGACCGGCAGCCGGCACCCCGAGACGGTAACCGATGCGCGGCACCGGGGTGAAGTTGCAGGCCACCACCAGCGGATGGGCCCCCAGCTTGTCGGCCCGCAGCCAGGCGAAGATGCTGTTGTCGGCATCGTTGTGATCCAGCCAGCGGAAACCGGCCTGTTCATAATCCGCCTGATACAAGGCAGGTTCATGACGATAGAGGTGGTTGAGATCCCGGATCAGCCGCTGCTGGCCGCCGTGCCTGGGGTACTGCAACAGGTGCCAGGGCAGCTGGGCATCATGATTCCACTCGTTGCTCTGGGCGATCTCGGTGCCCATGAAGTTGAGCTTCTTGCCGGGGTGGGCATACATGAAGCCCATGTAGGCGCGCAGGTTGGCGGCCTGCTGCCACTCGTCCCCCGGCATCTTGTAGAGCAGGGAGTGCTTGCCGTGGACCACCTCGTCGTGGGAGAGGGACAGAATGAAGTTCTCGTCATAGTGGTACACCATGGAGAAGGTCATGTCGTTGTGGTGGTAGCGACGGTGAATGGGCTCTTTTTGCATGTAGCTGAGGGTGTCGTGCATCCAGCCCATATTCCACTTGAAGCCAAACCCCAGGCCACCGAGGAAGGTGGGACGGGAGACCCCGGCAAAGGCGGTGGACTCCTCGGCGATGGTCATGGCGTGGGGGTACTTGCCGTACACCTCCTCGTTGGTCCACTTCAAGAGGCTGATCGCCTCGTAGTTGTGGTTGCCGCCATCGACGTTGGGCACCCACTCACCGGCGTTGCGGGAGTAATCCAGATAGAGCATGGAGGCGACCGCATCCACCCGCAGGCCGTCTATGTGGAACTTGTCGAGCCAGAACAGGGCGCTGGCCACCAGGAACTGGCGCACGGTGTCGCGACCGAAGTCATAGATGTAGGAGTTCCAGTCCGGGTGCCAGCCACGGCGCGGATCTTCGTACTCGTAGAGCGGCGTGCCGTCGAAGCGGGCCAGGCCGTGGGCATCGGACGGGAAGTGGGCGGGCACCCAATCCAGAATCACGCCGATCCCCGCCTGGTGGCACTGATCCACGAAGTATTTGAAATCGTCGGCCGTGCCGTAGCGGCTGGTGGGGGAGAACATGCCCACCGGCTGGTAGCCCCAGGAGCCGCTGAAGGGATGCTCGGAGACTGGCAGCAGCTCGATGTGGGTGTACTCCATCTCCTTGATGTAATCCACCAGTTCCACCGCCAGCTCACGCCAGCTAAGGCTGTCGCCGTTGGAGTGGCGCTTCCAGGAGCCCACGTGCAGCTCGTAGATGGAGAGGGGCTGTTCGCGCTTGTCATTGAGCTGGCTCTCGCGCCAGGCGGCGTCCTGCCACTGGTACTGGCCGTGGTCATAGACCACGGAGGCGAACGAGGGGTACTGCTCGCAGTAGAAGCCCACCGGGTCGCTCTTGTGGGGCAGGCGATTGCCCGCCGGGTCCTTGAGTTCGAACTTGTAGCGATCCCCGGCCTTGAGCCCCGGCACGAACAGCACCCAGTGGCCGCACTGGCTGCGCTGCATGGGGTGACGGCGGCCATCCCAGAAGTTGAAATCCCCGATGAGGCTCACCGCCGTGGCGCTCGGCGCGTAGACGGCAAAGCGTACCCCTTCTACCTGCTGGCCGAGGTGCGTCACGGTGCGCAACTGGGCGCCGAGGGTGTGGTAGAGGTTTTCCGGTTGCCAGGTGAGTTCCGCCAGCCCTTCCCAGGCGGCAGCCTGGAACTGATAGGGGTCGATGATGTCGGCACTGGCGTCGGCGTAGGTCGCGATCAGCTGGTAGGGGAAGGGATTCTTGCGGCGGGTGAAAACAGTTTCAAAGAGGCCCGCTTCGTCAGCGGCGGTCAGGGTGGCAACTATCTTGCCTGACTTGAGATCCCTGACCCGGACCTCGAGTGCATCGGGCAACCAGGCGGTGAGTTTCAGGCCTGGCCCATCCGGATTGGCCAGCAGGCCTAGATGGGAGAAGGGATCGGCACAGCGGGCGGCAACCAAACGTTCAACGGGCATCGACATTTCCTTTGATGGCTGAACATCCGCTTCGGCCGAAGCCGAAGCGGATGAAAGTGAGTCACATGTTGGCGTTCAAGGCTCAACGGCTGGCCTCGTCACGGGCCCGGCTCATCTTGCCCGCCAGATTCTTGAGCGCCTCGTCGGCGAAGATATCCTCCAGATCCCGGGAGAGCTTGCGACGCCAGTTGGGGTACTCGTAGCTGGTACCCGGCACGTTGACCGGCTTGTCCATCTCCAGCCAGTCTTCGAGCTGGGTGCTGAACAGGGCACAACTGCCGCGGGACATGTGCAGTTGCAGACCGTGGTTGAGCTCGGTGTTCATGCCGACCCAGTTCACATCGTGACTGATATTGCCAGAGATGACCCCATGAGCATGCAGGCTGTCAAGGATCCGCTGCTTGGCCTGGTGGCGATCAGCATACAGGGTCTTGAGTACGTCTTCATCCGGGTACAGGCCCAGTTCGCGTCCCAGCGCCAGATCGTCGCAGTGCCAGAAGCCTTTGAGGGTCGGCATGTCGTGGGTGGTCAGGGCGGACATCGCCTGCTCGGCGTAGTGCGCCGGGGAGATGAAGCCGCCATCGTCCTTGGAGCGCTCGAAGAAGAACACCTTGTAGGAGTGGACGCCGTTCTCTTTCAGGGTCACGTCGATCCCCTCCGGCACGGTACCGAGATCCTCGCCGATCAGCAGGCACTGGTTGCGATGAGACTCGAGGGCCAGGATCCCCAGCAGATCGTTCACCGGGTAATAGATGTAGGCCCCCTTGGCGGCGGACTCTCCGGGCGGCACCCACCACAGGCGCAGCAAGGCCATCACGTGGTCGATGCGCAGGGCGCCGCAGGAGCGCATGTTGGCACGGAACAGATCCACCATGGGCTGGTAGGCGGCCTCGAACAGCTGGTTCGGGTTCATGGGGGGCAGGCCCCAGTTCTGGCCGAGGGGGCCAAGAATGTCGGGCGGTGCACCGACCGAGGCTTTCGGGCAGTAGAGATCCCGGTTTGCCCAGATCTCGGTGGAACCTTCAGAGACGCCGACCGCCAGATCCCGGTAGATCCCCATCACCATGCCGGCGGCCTTGGCGCGGGCATCGGCCCGGGCCAGCTGCTCGTCAGCCAGGAACTGCAGATAGAGATAGAAGGCCACATCCTGCTGGTGCTCGGCCATCCAGGCCGCCACTTCGGGGTTGTGGTAATCGCGCAGCGCCTCGGGCCAGACCGGCCAGCCCCAGGCATTCTCGCCCTTGGCATAGAAGTGGGCCTGAAGGGCGTCAAACGCTGCCTGCTGTTGCAGGCTGTCACCGCCGGCAGCCACGAAGGCATCGAACGCAGCCTGACGCTCGGCGCTGAAGCTGGCCTGGTCGAACACCTGGCGCAGCATCCCGATCTTGGTCTGGATGACGCCGGTGTAATCCACATTGTCCTTGACCCGCAGGGAGGTGAGGTGCTGCTGGAAGGCCGGGCTCGCCACTTCCGCTTTCAGGCGATCGTTGCCCAGGAATTCGGGTACCGCTTCCACATCGATATAGGCGACGTTGAGCCAGCGACGGGAAGAGGGGCTGTAGGGGCTGGCGCTCTCCGGGTTGGCCGGATAGAGAGCATGAATGGGGTTGAGGCCGACGAAGTGGGCGCCCCAGGCGGCGGCTTTCTCCACCAGCTGACCGAGATCGCTGAAGTCGCCGATGCCCCAGTTGTGGCGGCTGCGCAGGCAGTAGAGCTGCACGCTCGGGCCCCACACCTTGCGACCATTGGCGATGGGCGCCTGCTTGTAGCAGGACTTGGGGGCGACGATGAGACGCATGGTGGCCAGCGGCTCGTCATTGCCCTCTTCGAGCAGGATGAGCTGGTGATAACCCAGCGCCGGCTGGACATCCAGGGTGACGCGATAGGCCTGGCACTCCATCTCCTCGAACTCGGCCACCCCGACCAGCTCACCCTCGATGGGAGTGAATTGACCGGACAGCACGGCACCCTGCTCCTGCTGGAGCTGCCAGGTGAGGGCGTCGTTGACGAATTCGATGGGCAGACGGACTTCGAGGCTGATGGGCTCGCCGCTGCGGACCACCATCACGGGATCCAGTGGCCGCAGCCAGTGCTGGCGATGCTCCTGCTCCAGCTGCTCGGTCAGGGCGGCCTCGTCGTCGACGCGGTAACCCATGGCGCCCAGCATGGCGGCCTTGCTCTCTTCGGATACCAGGGCCGGCTGGCCCCAGGCATCAACATACTCACTGGCAATGCCTTTGGCGGCAGCCAGCTGTTCAATCAGGGTGGTCATAGTTTGAGAATTCCCGCTGTGGATTCTGTCTACGCTATTTTGTGATTAATTTTTATGGTTGGTATTTGAACAGTGGCTCTTTGGCCATGCTAAACCGCGCACATTTTTACATATCTCCCCGGCTGGATGTGTGACCGGGCAGGCACTATTGTTGTTCTCTGCCACCGACTTTGCTGATGATGCATTCAACAAAAGTTGGTAGCCAGTTACATAAACCGAAAATAAATTTCACAGTTTTTCATGATATAGCGCAATTTCGCGCAGATTGTTGGTTGACTCGCGAGGGAGTTCTAGTAAATTTACAAACGGAATTTTCTTTGACTACTGAACAGTTAGGTAACCAATTATGACTATCAAAGTAGGTATTAACGGTTTTGGCCGTATCGGTCGTTTCGTTTTCCGTCTGGCCGCTGAGCGTGCTGACATCGAAGTGGTTGGTATCAACGACCTGATCGACGTTGACTACATGGCTTACATGCTGAAGTACGACTCCACTCACGGTCGCTTCAAGGGCACTGTTGAAGTCAAAGACGGCAACCTGATCGTCAACGGCAAAACCGTACGTGTTACCGCTGAACGTGACCCGGCCAACCTGAAATGGGGCGAAATCGGTGTTGACGTTGTTGCCGAAGCAACCGGTCTGTTCCTGACCGACGAAACCGCTCGCAAGCACATCGCTGCCGGTGCCAAGAAAGTCGTACTGACCGGTCCGTCCAAAGACGCTACCCCGATGTTCGTCATGGGCGTCAACCAGGATTCCTACGCTGGCCAGGACATCGTTTCCAACGCTTCCTGCACCACCAACTGCCTGGCCCCCATCGCCAAGGTTCTGAACGATACCTTCGGTATCGAATCCGGCCTGATGACCACCGTTCACGCTACCACTGCTACCCAGAAGACCGTTGATGGTCCGTCTGCCAAAGACTGGCGCGGTGGCCGCGGTGCGGCTCAGAACATCATCCCGTCCTCTACCGGTGCTGCCAAGGCTGTTGGCGTGGTCATCCCGGAACTGAACGGCAAGCTGACCGGCATGGCCTTCCGCGTTCCGACTCCGGACGTGTCCGTTGTTGACCTGACCGTCAACCTGAAGAAAGAAGCGTCCTACGCTGAAATCTGCCAGGCCATGAAGGCTGCCTCCGAAGGCGCCATGAAGGGCGTGCTGGGCTACACCGAAGACGAAGTGGTTTCCACCGACTTCCTGGGTGAGCGTCAGACTTCCGTGTTCGATGCCAAGGCTGGTATCCAGCTGAATAAGACCTTCGTAAAAGTCGTCTCCTGGTACGACAACGAAATGGGCTACTCCAGCAAGGTTCTGGACCTGATCGCTCACATCTCCAAGTAATTTGGGATGCGCAATCGCGTAGCTTGAAAAAAGGCGGCCAATGGCCGCCTTTTTGTATTCTGAATCACGGACCCTTTCTGAATGTCCCCGAGCACTGGAGCCTTTATGACACCGACACGTACGCTGACTGCCCACTGCACCCTGAGCCAGGATGGCCTGCCCCTGCTGACCATAGACAATGAGCACGCCAGGGCCGAGATAAGCCTGTTTGGCGCCCACGTGCTGCGTTACCAACGCCATGGTGAGCCGGCCTCTCTCTGGCTCAGCGACAAGGCGATACTGGATGGCAGTAAGCCCATTCGCGGCGGCATTCCCCTCTGCTGGCCCTGGTTCGGCCCCTCCCCCGCTCGCGTTGGCAGCGGCAAGCCGGCTCATGGCTTCGCACGCAACTGCCTGTGGACGCTGGATGGGGTCTCCGATCACGGGGATGGCACACTCGTCCACCTCTCCCTGCGTGACAACGATGCCAGCAGGACGCTCTGGCCCCATGCCTTCGAGCTGGAGCTGGACGTACTGGTCGGCAAGGAGCTTTCCCTGGTGCTGACCACCCGCAACACCGGCAAGTCAGCGCTCACCTACAATGCCGCCCTGCACACCTACCTGCAGATCAGTGCGCCGGAAGCGGTGACCGTGACCGGCCTCGGCGAACCCTATCTGGACAAGCTGACCGGCCGAAACGAACTGCAACAGGGCGCGCTGACCGTCACCGCAGCCATGGATCGCATCTACCGCCAGCCCGATGCCATGGTCAGCGTGCAGGATGGTGAGCGCACCACCCGGGTGGTCAACGGCAACCACGACAGCGTGGTGGTCTGGACTCCCTGGCAGGAAGGGGCCAGCGCCATGGCCGACATGAGTGACGACGGTTATCGCACCATGCTCTGTGTCGAGGCGGCCATCACCGCCGAGGACGGGATCACCGTCCCGCCCGACGAGGAGCACAGCTTCTCCACCGTCATCATCTGACGATACAGATGACGGATAAATAAAGAGGGCTCCCGCGGGAGCCCTCTTTGCATCTTGCCATCAGAGTCAGTCAGGCGTTGCCCTGGGTCTTGAGCTTGAGCTCCGCGGCGAAATCCAGCATGCGGTCGAGCGGGACAAGCGCTTTGAGACGCAGTGCCTCATCCACATGGATCTCGTGACGCTCGGCACCGTCGGTCAGGGCTTCCTTGATGGCCACCAGGCCGTTCATCGCCATCCAGGGGCAGTGGGCGCAGCTGCGACAAGTGGCACCATCACCGCCGGTGGGCGCCTCCACCATCTCTTTCTCCGGGCAGGCCTGCTGCATCTTGTAGAAGATGCCGCGATCGGTCGCCACGATCAGTTTCTGCTGGGGCAGCTCTTTGGCGGCCTTGATGAGCTGGCTGGTGGAACCCACTGCATCCGCCAGCTCGATGACGGAGGCCGGGGACTCCGGGTGCACCAGCACGGCGGCATCCGGGTTCTGGGCCTTGAGCTCGCGCAGCGCCTTGGCCTTGAACTCGTCGTGCACGATGCAGTGACCCTGCCAGCGCAGCATCTCGGCCCCTGTCTTCTTCTCGATGTAGGCGCCGAGGTGTCTGTCCGGGCCCCAGATGATCTTGTGACCCTGACTGTCCAGATGTTCGACGATCTCCAGCGCAATGCTGGAGGTGACCACCCAGTCGGCCCGCGCTTTCACCGCTGCCGAGGTATTGGCATAGACCACCACGATGTGATCGGGGTGGGCATCGCAGAAGGCGGAGAACTGGTCGATGGGACAACCCAGATCGAGGGAGCACTCGGCCTCCAGCGTCGGCATCAGCACCCGCTTGTGGGGGCTCAGGATCTTGGAGGTCTCTCCCATAAAGCGCACACCGGCCACGATCAGGGTCTGGGCCGCATGGTCGCGACCGAAGCGGGCCATCTCCAGGGAGTCACCCACGAAGCCACCGGTGGCTTCTGCCAGGGCCTGGATCTCGGGATCCGTGTAGTAATGGGCAACCAGCACGGCCTGGCGCGCCTCGAGCAGCACCTTGATCTCGGCGATCAGGGTCGCCTTCTGCTCGGGAGTCAGGGGCTGTGGTTTGGCCGGGAAGGGGTAGTCCATCTCGACTACCGGCGGAATACTGCTCAGTGCATTGCTCATTGCGACTGTTCCATCAACGCTCGGGAAGGCCAAAATTATAACCAGAAGCCGTGCACAAACCCATCAACAAATCCAGTACAGTACAACTGTCAGGACCCGCTCCGACCATATCGTTGTCATTCTTGCCAAAAGGAGTTGTCGAATGAAACAACGTTCGCTCAAGACCAAGTTGTTGTTGCTCACGCTGGGACTTTTTCTCGCCAGTGGCGTCGCCATGACATGGATACAGTCCTCCTCGCTGAACGGCCTGCGCGATGACATCATGGCGCAGACCCGTGGCGCCCTGGAGCAGGAGGTTTCCCGTTCCCTGCAATTCCAGGCAGAGCGGTATGCCGTGCAGATCGAAGACCAGTTGCAGCAGGCCTATCAGATACCGCTCGGCATGGCGGCGCAGCTTGAAGGAAGCATGGCCCAGCCGGACCAGCGGCTGAGTCGCCCGCAAGTGGAGCTCCTACTTGGCAGCCGCCTGCACCAGGCAAACGGGATCAGCTCCATCTACGCCCAGTTCGAACCCAACGGTTACGACGAACAGGACGCCGACTGGCAGACGGGCGCCAGCCATTCGGTTGCCGGCAAGGGCAGTCTCGAGGTCTACTTCACCCGGGAACATAACGGAAACATCGCGCAGCAGACCATAGATGCCGCCACCAGTGACGCCAAGTTCGACACCTCGCGCAATGAATTCGGCATTCGCAACAGCGAGTGGTATCTCTGCGGTCGCGAGACACGTCGCCCCTGCCTGATGGAACCCTACCTCTACGAGATAAGCCCTGGTCAGAAGATGCTGATGACCAGCCTGACGGTGCCCGTCCTCAAGGATGGCAAGTTTGCCGGGATCACCGGGGTCGACATGAACCTGCCCATCTTCCAGCAACTGGCCGAGCACCTTGGCAAGAGCCTCTATGACAACCAGGCCGAGGTCACCCTGGTCAGCAAGACGGGCTTCATCGTCGGCAGCAACCGCCATTCGGACAAACTGGGGCGCCCCCTGACAGAGGCCGGACTGGTTGCCCCGAATGGACACCCCGCCGATACCGACAGCGATTTCATCCTGCAGCAGCCCATACGGATCGAGGCTGCCGACAACCAGTGGTGGCTGATGATCAAGGTGCCCAAGGCCCTCGCCCTCAGCCAGGCCAACACCATCAGCCAGCAGCTCGGCAGCCTGTTGCAGGCGACCCAGCAGCAGCAGCTGATCGCCATCGTTGTCATCACCCTGGTGGCCCTGGGGCTGCTTGTCTGGTTCATCCAGACCATCACGGCGCCCCTCTCCCTCATCAGCCGCCACGTCTCCCACCTCGCCAGCAATGAGGGCGACCTGACCCAGCAGATGCGCATCGACACCCACCAGGAGCTCATCGAGCTTGGCAGGCATCTCAATGCCTTCCTCGGCAAGCTGAGGGCCATGGTGCAGGGCAGCAAGCAGATTGGGCAACAGGTGCATCAGCAGGCCAGGGGCATGAAACAGACGGCCGATGCCATGCGCAGCAGCCTGGATGATCAGAGCCTGGAGCTGGAGAGCGTGGTCAGCGCCATGCACGAGATGAGCACCACGGCAGTCAGCGTGGCGGGCTATGCGGAACAGGCGGCGCAGGAGTCGGAAGCGGCGACCCACCATGTCAGCACGGCCCAGCAGACATTGAGCAGGGCCCGCAACGAGATCCATACCCTGGTTGAGGACATGCATCAGGCCGACAAGGCAGTCGCCCAGGTCGCCCAGCGCAGCACCAATATCAGCCACATCCTCGATGTGATCCGGGCCATTGCCGAACAGACCAACCTGCTGGCCCTCAACGCAGCCATCGAGGCGGCGCGGGCCGGCGACATGGGCAGGGGGTTTGCCGTCGTGGCGGACGAGGTGAGGGCGCTGGCCAACAAGACCCGCTCATCCACCGACGAGATAGGGCAGCTCATCGGCAGCCTGCAAACCGAGGTCACCAGTAGCCAGCAGTTGATGAGCACGGGGATCGCCCGCTCGGTGAGCACGGTTGAAGGCACGGAGCAGGCCTTCGAGGCACTCAATCAGGTGGTCACCCAGATCCAGCAGATCCATGATCACATCAGCCAGGTGGCGACCGCCGCCGAGCAGCAGAGTGCCGTGAGCGACACCATCAACCAGAACCTGATGCGCATCGGCGACGCCGCCACCACCCTGGGACAAGAGGCCAATGCCAGCCAGCGCCTGAGCGAGGCACTGGAACAGGCGGCCACCACCCTGGCAAGCGAGCTGGATCGACTGCGAACCTGATGGGAGACGGAAACGAAAAAGCCCGCATCGCTGCGGGCTTTTCTATATGGTGGTCGTTACTGGGCTCGAACCAGTGACCCCCTCCTTGTAAGGGAGGTGCTCTCCCAGCTGAGCTAAACGACCTGGGATAAGACTGAAATGATGGTGGGTCGTGCTGGATTCGAACCAGCGACCAATTGATTAAAAGTCAACTGCTCTACCGACTGAGCTAACGACCCATCGAAATCATTTTTAAAGCATGGTGGTCGTTACTGGGCTCGAACCAGTGACCCCCTCCTTGTAAGGGAGGTGCTCTCCCAGCTGAGCTAAACGACCTGGGATAAGACTGAAATGATGGTGGGTCGTGCTGGATTCGAACCAGCGACCAATTGATTAAAAGTCAACTGCTCTACCGACTGAGCTAACGACCCATCTAAATCATTTTTAAAGCATGGTGGTCGTTACTGGGCTCGAACCAGTGACCCCCTCCTTGTAAGGGAGGTGCTCTCCCAGCTGAGCTAAACGACCTGGGATATGACTGAAATGATGGTGGGTCGTGCTGGATTCGAACCAGCGACCAATTGATTAAAAGTCAACTGCTCTACCGACTGAGCTAACGACCCATCTAAATCATTTTTAAAGCATGGTGGTCGTTACTGGGCTCGAACCAGTGACCCCCTCCTTGTAAGGGAGGTGCTCTCCCAGCTGAGCTAAACGACCTGGGATAAGACTGAAATGATGGTGGGTCGTGCTGGATTCGAACCAGCGACCAATTGATTAAAAGTCAACTGCTCTACCGACTGAGCTAACGACCCATCTAAATCATTTTTAAAGCATGGTGGTCGTTACTGGGCTCGAACCAGTGACCCCCTCCTTGTAAGGGAGGTGCTCTCCCAGCTGAGCTAAACGACCTGGGATTCAATGTTCAGAGTGGTGGGTCGTGTAGGGTTCGAACCTACGACCAATTGATTAAGAGTCAACTGCTCTACCGACTGAGCTAACGACCCACATCCTGAACCTTTCACCAACCGCATGTGGCGGCCAGTATTACAACATGGTGGTCGTTACTGGGCTCGAACCAGTGACCCCCTCCTTGTAAGGGAGGTGCTCTCCCAGCTGAGCTAAACGACCTGGGATTCAATGTTCAGAGTGGTGGGTCGTGTAGGGTTCGAACCTACGACCAATTGATTAAGAGTCAACTGCTCTACCGACTGAGCTAACGACCCACATCCTGAACCTTTCACGAACCGCATGTGGCGGCCAGTGTTACAACATGGTGGTCGTTACTGGGCTCGAACCAGTGACCCCCTCCTTGTAAGGGAGGTGCTCTCCCAGCTGAGCTAAACGACCTGGGAATATTGTCTTCACCTGCTGTGAAGAAATGGTGGGTCGTGCTGGATTCGAACCAGCGACCAATTGATTAAAAGTCAACTGCTCTACCGACTGAGCTAACGACCCTCACCACGACCAGTGCCGACTGCATTACTGCTCCGGCTCTGACGGCGGCCTATATTACGGATTTATCATCCTGGCGCAATAGAAAAATCTTAAATTAAATCTGATTGTTCACTGCGCATACAAAGCACGCCGGTATTTACAAGAGTGTTACGAAAACAGTGACATGCAGCAATGTCACAGCTTGGCCAGACTCTGTTTGGCCAGCTGGGCCGGCGAGGTGTTGGGGTAACCCTTGATCACCTGCTCATAGAAGGCCTTGGCCTCTGCTTTCTTGCCGTCAAGCTGGGCGAGCATGCCGAGTTTCAGCAGGGCATCGGCCCGCTTGGGTGACTTGCTGTATTTGTTCGCCACCGTGGAAAACTGGCTCGCGGCCCCCGCCCTGTCACCCTTGTTGAACATCAGCTGGCCGAGCCAGTAGTGGGCATTGGGAACATAGCTGGAGTTCGGGAACTGCTTGATGAACCCTTCGAAGGCAGGAATGGCCTTGTCGTAGTTCTTCTCCTTGAGCACCATGTTCACGGCTGCGTCGTAGGCCTGGTTCTCATCCTGGTTGGTGGAGTAGTTGGCAGCCGCGGCAGGAGGCGTTGCAGCACCTGCAGCAGGTGTTGCGGGCGCGGCGGCAGGCTGGCTGTTGGCCACCTTGTCGAGCTCTTGGTAGAGTTGGCGCTGGCGCTCCTGGGACTGCTCCATCTGGTAGGTCTGCTGTTCCAGCTGACCACGCAGCTCGGAGACCTCCCCTTGCAGGGAGTCGACCTGTTGCTGCAGTTCGGCCTGCAGACGCAGACGGGCGTTGAGGGTACGCTCCAGCAGAGCAACCCGGTCTTCCAGGCTGCCGGTCGGTACGATGGCACCATTGTTGCCGCTCAGCACTACGCCGCTGCTGCCAGAATCCCCGCTCAGATCGCTCACGGGTGCTGCCGCTTGCGCATTCAAAGCAACCAACACGGCCAGCGCAACACCAGCTTGCTTGTACACAGATTTCATTCGGATCAAACCTTAGCGTTTAGTGCAAATAAAACGGCCAGCGCATAGTCGCTCGCTGATACAGATTTCATTCGGATCAAACCTTGACGTTTAGTGCAAATAAAACGGCCATCGAAATGGCCGCTTGCATATAAACGAACTTCGTTCGACTCAAACCTTAGTAAACCAGGACCGCACGGCGGTTCTTGGCAAAGGCTTCCTCGGTGTGGGACAGATCCAGCGGCTTCTCTTCGCCATAGCTGACGATGGAGAGCTGCTCGGCCTGCACACCCAGGGTTTGCAGATACTTGGCAACAGCCTTGGCACGACGCTCACCCAGCGCGATGTTGTATTCCGGCGTACCGCGCTCGTCGGCGTGGCCTTCGATCAGTACCTTGACGCTCGGACGTTCACGCAGGTAGCTGGCGTGGGCATCCAGCAGGTCGGCGTACTGACCCTGAATGTCGTAACCATCGTACGGGAAGTAGATCACGTTGTCGCGTTGCAGCGCTTCGAACTTCTGACGCATCTGCTCTTCCGGGGACAACATGCCGTTGGCGCCGCCGGTTTGTACACCGCCCATGCCGTCGGTCATGCCGGACTCGGCGCCAGCGGCGTCGGAGTCGGAAGAGGAGCTACAGGCAGCCAGGGTGAACAGTGGCAGTGCGATGGCCAGACCCTTGAGCAGTTTATTGAGTTGCATGCTATTTCCTTAAACCTTTATAACAAAACAAAAAACAATCGATTTTTATCAATTCAAGAAGGGCGACCAAGCTGGTGCACGAATTTCACCGCTACTGGTCGGAAGCACTGCCTTGAAGCGACCGTCGGTCGACACCAATGCAAGACTCTTACGACCCTGATAGATGGTGGCATAAATGATCATGCTGCCATTGGGAGCCACACTTGGCGATTCATCCAGAGCACTCTGGGTCAGTACCAGCATGGCTCCATTTTCCATATCCTGGCGAGCGATGCGATATTGTCCCTGAACCCGGGTCACCATCACCATGGACTTGCCGTCCGGTGTGATGGATGCCCCCTGGTTGGAATCCCCTTCCCAGGTCATCCGGCGAGTCATGCCAGTCGCCAAATTTACGCTATAAATCTGGGGTTTGCCACCACGTTCAGAGGTGAACAGCAAAGTTTGACCGTCCGGCATCCAGGAGGGTTCGGTGTCGATGGTACGGTTATTTGTGACTCGGGTGAGTTGCTTGCTAGCAACATCAACGACATAGATGTCAGGCTGCCCATCTTTGGACAGAACAATAGCCAAACGACGACCATCTGGAGACCACTCCGGCGCACCGTTGATGCCACGGAAGCTGGTGATCAGACTGCGCTGCTGGGTGTAGATGTCCTGCACATAGATCTCGGACTTCTGGTTCTCGAAGCTCACGTAAGCCAGCTTGCTGCCATCCGGCGACCAGGCCGGGGACATCAGGGGTTCACGGGAGCGCAGCAGGGTCTTCTCGTTGTAGCCGTCGTAGTCGGAGATCCGCAGCTGATACGGGAACTGGGTGCCCTGCTGCACGGAGACATAGGCCAGACGAGTCAGGAAGGCGCCACGCTCACCGGTCAGACGCTCGTAGACGATGTCGGAGATGCGGTGGGCAAACTGGCGCATCTGGGCACCCGGGATGGTCGCCATGCGGCTGTCCAGGATGTAACCGTTCGCTTCACCGCCCTGGGTCTTGGCCAGCTGGCCTTTCAGGACGTCGACCAGCTCGAAGTTGATCTTGTAGGTACCATCACCCACGGCGGCGATGGAGCCGACCACCACGGCTTCGACCCCCTGGGAAGCCCAGGGTGCGAAGTTGATCTCGCCGCTGGTGCTCGGCGTCTGCGGCATCTGGCCACGAGCCAGCGGCTTGAACTTGCCGCTGCGCATCAGGTCGTTGGAGACCACTTCCGCGATATCCTGCGGCAACTGGCCATTGCCCTCCCACTTGAAGGGGGCGATGGCGATGGGGCGCGCACTGTCGATACCGCCGGTGATGACGATGTCCAAGGCCGCCTGAGCACTCTGGCCCAGCAACAAACAGCCAACCAAAGCAAAAAACACTTTTCTTATCATGGCTTAAACTCTCAGTTCCAATTTGAGACTCAGTTCTCTGATCAACAACCCTTGCCAATCAAAGCAGAAACACTCTCTTAAATCGTTGGCGCTAGCTGAAGGCGTAGATCCTTCATCAATTCGAATGCCGCCGGATCCTTCGGCACCGGCAACTGGTTGGCCTTCAGAACCGCCGCCTTGCCGGAGCGACAGACCGCCGGATCACCCTGACCGTTGTCCACCGAGATGACGAAGCCGCTACTGGCCAACTTGACACCGATAGTACATGTTTTGCCCCGCATGGTGGGATCCAAAATCATGTAGCGCTCGACCGTGGCCTTGATGAGGGCGGCATACTTGTCGACCTCACCCTTGGCGGCTGCCGATGCGGCCTGACTGCGCGCATTGGCCTCGGCGGCCAGCTGCTGCTCCATCATGGCTTCCATCTCTTTTTGCAACTTGGCCTCTTCGGCCGCCTTGCGCTTGCGCTCCGCCTCAATCTTGGCCTTTCTGTCGGCCTCGGCCTTCGCCTTCTTCTCTGCGTCAGCTTTTGCCTTCTTGTCAGCCTCTTCCTTCGCCTTCTTCTCGGCCTCGGCCTTGGCTTTCTTCTCGGCTTCCGCCTTCGCCTTTTTCTCGGCTTCGGCCTTGGCCTTCTTCTCGGCTTCCGCTTTCTTGGCCTTGGCCTCTTCCGCCTTGGCTTTCTCTTCAGCCTGCTTCTTCTCCAGCTCTTCTTTTTTCTTCTTGAGCGCCAGCGCCTTGGCCTCTTCCGCCGCCTTGCGTTCGGCTTCGGCCTTCTTGGTCTTCTGCTCTTCCAGCTTGCGGGCTTCCTCGGCTTTCTGGGCCTTCTCTTCCGCCTGCTTCTGTTCAGCCTCTTTCTTCTGCTTGTCGGCTTCGGCCTTGCGGGTCGCCTCTTCGGCCTGCTTGCGCTTGGTCTCGGCGATACGCAGACGCTCCTGCTCCTGTGCCAGCTCGCGTTTGACGCGCTCAGCGTCTTCCTTGTCCTTCTGCTGCTGTGCAGCCTTGGGCTGGGCCTGCTTCTGCTGCTGGACCTGCTGCATCTGCTGCTCCAGCATTTCGCTGTCCATCATGACCGCGTTGACGATCTGTCCCTTGGACTCGGGGCGCTTGGGTTTGCTGAAGTCGACACCGACCAGCAGGATGATGCCGATGATCAGATGCAGCAGCAGCGACGCGACGAGATAACCGGAAATACCACGCTTCACATCCATCTCCGTCAGTTCACCGGATCCGTCATCAGACCAACCTGAGGCACACCGGCTTTCTTGAGGGCCACCATCAGCAGGATCACCTCCTCGTAGCGTACGGACTTGTCACCGGCGACCACCACGGGCGCGTTCTGGTTGATGGCCAGATAGCCCATAGCCTTCTCGGTGATGTACTGCTGCATCGCCTCTGGGGTGCCGCTCGGTACGGGTTCGTCATCCGCCTCGCCGGCCTTGATGACGTACTCACCCTCGGTATTGACGCTGACGATGAAAGGCGGCTTGGCGTCTTCCGGCAACTGCTCGGACTCCGCCTGGGGCAGGTCGACCTTGACCCCCTGCGTGATCACGGGCGTGACCGCCATGAAGATGATGAGCAGCACCAGCATGACGTCGATATAGGGCACCACGTTGATCTCGGCGACCTTCTTGCGTTTGAGCCGCTGATAGGTTTGCATTACTTCTCACCCTGCTGTGCGATTTGGCGGTTCAGAATGGTGGTGAACTCGTCCATGAAGTTGGCGTAGGCGTTTTCCAGCCGTTCGACCTTGTTGGTGAAGCGGTTGTAGAAGATAACGGCCGGGATGGCGGCAAACAGACCCATGGCGGTGGCGATCAGCGCCTCCGCGATACCCGGTGCCACCATCTGCAGGGTCGCCTGCTGAACCTGACCCAGAGCGATAAAGGCGTTCATGATCCCCCAGACGGTACCGAACAGACCGATATAGGGGCTGATGGAGCCGATGGTCGCCAAGACCGGCAGGTTGGACTCGAGATCGTCCACTGCTCGGGACAGGGAGACGCGCATGGCACGATAGGTACCGTCCATCACCGCATCCTGACCACGGGCACCGGCCTTGAGCAGGCGGGCATACTCCTTGAAGCCGGAGTAGAAGATGTCTTCCATGCCTTCGATGTCGTCACGACGGGAGGAGGACTCCTGGTAGAGACGATTGAGGTCGACCCCGGACCAGAATCTATCTTCAAACTGCTCCGAGGCGAGGTTGGCCGCCTTGATGGCCTTGGAGCGCTGGATGATCAGCGCCCAGGAGACGACCGACATGCCCATCAGGGTCATCATGACCAGTTTCACCAACAGACTGGCTTGCCAGAACAGGCCAATAAACGAAATTTCAGCGTGCACTTAACAGCACTCCCTTGATTTTTTCAGGTATTGCAACAGGTTTCATTTGCGGATGACTGACACAGGCGATCTGTACCATGGCCTGAGTGATCAGCCGTCCATCAGCCGCCAGGATCTGCTGTGAAAAACGCATGGAAGCGCGTTTCACTTCAGTTACTTGCGTCATTACGGTCAGCAGTTCATTGAAACGGGCCGCCGCGCGGAAGTCGATTTCGGTGCGACTCACCACAAACGCGATCCCCGCCTGCAGCAGGACATCCTGTTCGATGCCGCCTGCGCGCAGGAATTCGGTGCGGGCCCGTTCCATAAACTTGAGATAATTGGCGTTGTAGACGATGCCTCCGGCATCCGTGTCTTCGTAGTAGACACGCACCGGAAACTCAGAGACTTCCCCCATAAAAATCTGTGATCCATTCGACAGTCAGATGGGGGGCTATCATAGCGCAGGGCTGAATAGGAAAGAAGCAGGGGGAGACAGGGAAATCCCCTCTCCCCCTGTTTTTTATGGCGTGCTGCGGCGCCGACAGGCCGAAGACCACAGGGCTGTCAGCATCACAAGAAAAGCGGACAAGAGAAGTGGCTGCGAGCGGCGTGACAAGCGAGGTTCTGTCGCTCTGACCGGGCGGCGGCACGCCCCTCAAAAAAGAAGAAGGAGGTGGGCTCATGCCGACCTCCTTCATCATTTATGGCAGGTAGTAGCTGCTGGTCAGCCAGAGCCCGCAGAGCAGGCTGGGCAGGGCGAGCCAGGGGAAGAACAGCACGCGGCCCACCAGGCTGCGCGGGTGAAACCCCAGTCCATGCATGACACCGCAACAGACCGCCCACATCAGCCAGGGCGCAAGCCAGAGGCCGTGCTCACTGGTGTTGGCCGCGACCAGGTTGGGCGCCTGCAAGATGGCGACAGCCAGCAGGGCCGCCGCCAGCAGCATCAGACCTTGCCATGGCTGGCGCTCCAGAGGAGCGGCCAGCCGGGCGAGCCTGTCACTTGTCTTCATCAATCTGACGATCCAGGTTCTCGGTGTGCTCCAGCCAGAGCGCATTGATAATCCCAAACGCACAGGCCAGCAGCAGCCCCAGGATCCAGGTGAAATACCACATATCAGGGCACCTTCTTAGTAGAGCGATTGTTGGTTGTCTTCGATGTGCTTGTTACTCACCCGGCCGAACATCTTGATGTAGGTCCAGATGGTGTAAGCCAGCACGGTCGGCACGAAGACGACTGCGACTACCGTCATCACCTTGAGGGTGTTGAAGGAGGCGGTGGAATCCCACATGGTCAGGCTCTGGGACGGCTCGAGGCTCGAGGGCATCACGAACGGGAACATGGAGAAGCCCGCGGTCAGGATGATGCCGGCGATGGCCAGGGAGGAGAACAAGAACGCCACCCAACCCTTGTCCAGCTTGGCCGCCACGGCGGTCAGCAGACACATCACCAGACCCAGCACGGGTGCGGCAATCATCCAGGGATAGAGGTTGTAGTTCTGCATCCAGGCACCGGACTGCACCACGACTTCTTTATGAAGCGGGTTGGTGACGGCGTCGGTGGCGACGGAGCCCACGATCACGTAGCCATCCATGCCGCTTACCCAGACGCCGGCCAGGGCGAACAGCACCAGGGTCAGCAGGGAGAAGATCATGGCGGCGGTGCGGGAACGGGCCAGCACTTCCCCCTCGGTCTTCATCATCAGCCAGGTCGCACCCTGAGTGATGATCATGAAGAGGCTCACCAGACCAGCCAGCAGGCCGAACGGATTGAGCAGGCCGAAGAAGTTGCCGTGATAGGTCATCATCAGGAACTGGTTGAAGCTGAACGGTACACCCTGCAGCAGGTTGCCGAACGCCACCCCGAAGATGACGGGGGGAATGGCACTACCGGCGAACAGAGCCCAGTCCCAGTTGGAGCGCCACTTGGCGTCTTCCTGCAGGGAGCGGTACTTGAAGCCGACCGGACGGAAGAACAGCGCCATCAGGGTCAGGATCATGGCGATGTAGAAGCCGGAGAAGGCCGCCGCATAGACCATGGGCCAGGCGGCGAACAGGGCGCCACCGGCGGTCACCAGCCAGACCTGGTTGCCTTCCCAGTGCGGCCCCATGGTGTTGAGCATCACGCGACGCTCCACATCCTTCTTGCCGACGAAGGGGAGCAGGGCGCCCACCCCCATATCGAAACCGTCGGTGATGGCAAACCCGATCAGCAGCACGCCGACCAGCACCCACCAGACCAGACGCAACAGTTCGTAATCAAACATGGGTCACTCTCCTTATGCCTTGCTCTGTTCGAAGTGGTACTTGCCCGTCTTCAGGCTGCTTGGGCCCAGGCGCGCATACTTGAACATCAGGTACATCTCGATGATCAGCAGTACGGTGTAGAACAGGAAGATCCCGATCAGAGAGAACCAGATCTCGGACGCAGGAATATTGGATGCAGAGACATAAGTCGGCAGCATCTCGGCGATGGTCCAGGGTTGACGACCATATTCAGCGACAAACCAGCCCGCCTCGATGGCGATCCAGGGCAGCGGAATGCCGTACAGCAGCGCCTTGAGCAGCCACTTGCGCTCGCCGATCTTGTGGCGGGTGCTGTCATAGAAGGCCAGACCGATCAGCACCAGCATCAGGATGCCGCAGGCAACCATGATGCGGAAGGCGAAGAACAGCGGCAGTACCTGCGGAATGGAGTCATCCACGGCAGCCTTGATCTGCTCGTCGGTGGCGTCGGTCACGTTGGGGGTGTAACGCTTGAGCAGCAGACCGTAGCCCAGATCCTGCTTCACTTCGTCGAAGCGGGCGCGGGTATCGTCGGACTTGTCACCGGATTGCAGCTTGGTCAGCAGGTCGTAGGCGGTCATGCCGTTGCGCACGCGCAGCTCATGCTCGCTCTTGAGATCCTTGAGACCAGTCACCTGACCGTCGAGGGAACGGGTGGCGATGATGCCGAGGGCATAGGGGATCTTGATAGCGTAGTCGGTGCGCATCTCCTCCTGGTTCGGGATCCCGAACAGGGTAAAGGATGCCGGAGCCGGCTCCGTGTTCCACTCGGCCTCGATGGCCGCCAGTTTCACCTTCTGCACTTCCCCGGTCTCGTAGCCGGACTCGTCACCCAGCACCAGCACGGAGAGGATGGAGGCCATGCCGAACGCGGCTGCGATGGCGAAGGAGCGACGAGCGAACGCCACATCACGATTCTTCAGCAGGTAATAGGAGGAGATCCCGAGCACGAACATGGCGCCCGTGGTATAGCCTGCCGCCACGGTGTGGACGAACTTGACCTGTGCAACCGGGTTGAACACCAGGTCGGCGAAGCTCACCATCTCCATGCGCATGGATTCGAAGTTGAACTCGGCACCCACCGGGTTCTGCATCCAGCCGTTGGCGACCAGGATCCACAGTGCGGAGAGGTTGGTCCCGAGCGCCATCAGCCAGGTAGCCGCCAGGTGCTGGCGCTTGCTGAGACGATCCCAACCGAAGAAGAACATACCGACGAAGGTGGACTCCAGGAAGAAGGCCATCAAGCCTTCGATGGCCAGCGGGGCCCCGAAGATGTCGCCGACATAGTGGGAGTAGTAAGCCCAGTTGGTACCGAACTGAAACTCCATGGTGAGCCCGGTGGTAACCCCGAGGGCAAAGTTGATACCGAACAACTTGCCCCAGAACTTGGTCATGTCCCGGTACACTGTGTTGTTGGTCATCACATAGACAGACTCCATGATCGCCAGGATGAAGGCCATCCCCAGCGTCAAGGGTACAAACAGGAAGTGATAAAGGGCCGTCGCAGCAAATTGGAACCGCGATAGGTCTACCACATGCTCAGCAATCATGATGTTTCCTCACCGATTATTGGCACGGCTATTTTAAGTTTTAAGGACAAAGCTTCCATTGGAAGTCCCCGAACGGTCGGTCACCCCTCGCGGACTAACCGGATTCGACTGCCACCACATTAACAACAAGGCAATATACAGGAACAAAAAAAGCTAATGTTTAACATCTAATAAACAATAACCAGGGTTCTATTCCCGCCTATAATGATCGCTGTTTTATATCACCTTTATTTGATTGAAATCAATGTAAAACCACCCTCAATACATGTTTTTTCAAGGTAACTTATGGGGCTTTTCCCATTAATTATGGGAGCTTCATCACAAAAAACACCAAGTCGTAAATAATTGATTTAAATCAATTTTATGACACATTAAAATAGTTTCAATTCTGTTAAACAAATACGCAACCCCGGAAATAAAGCCCTCGCATCTCGATTATTTCAATAAATGGCCAGGCTCATCCAAAAATCAATTTAAACCCAGTAAAAACACATGTTTATGCGGATTGACACCCCCACCAAAATCATTAGTTTATCTAATCAAAAGCCCATAGATTTTCTTGTTTGCCCCACCCGGAAAGAGCTCCTACAATGCGCCTCGCAGTGAGGGCATACCTCTGAATACAGGCCGGTCATTCCGGGTTCCCGGTACGTATTCGATGAACATTTCGAACCTGTTTGTTGGGATTAATGATGAAAAAGTTTGTTGCCAAGACCATCCGTTACTACAAGCTTTCTTTCGTTCAACTCTATCAAATGAACCGACTCTGATGCCTCGCGACGGCTCCTCTGTTTTTTCCCGACCGGTCTGCAGACGCGCTCACTGTCTGTGAACATCCATCCTGAATTGTCTTTGCCCACCGCCTGTGCCGTGGGCTTTTTTTTTGCCCGCAAAACAAAAAGCCGCCTCAAGGGCGGCTTTTTGGTTCATATCGCAACGTCTACTGATCTGCCGGTCGTTCCAGGCCAAAGTGTGCGTAGGCTCTCTGAGTTGCGATCCGCCCTCTGGGTGTACGTTGCAGATAGCCTTGCTGGATCAGATAAGGTTCCAGCACGTCTTCTATGGTGTCCTTCTCCTCACCGATGGCGGCGGCCAGGTTGTCGAGCCCGACGGGCCCCCCCATAAACTTGTCGATGACGGCCAACAATAGCTTGCGATCCATGAAGTCGAAACCTTCGTTGTCCACATCCAGCATGTCCATGGCACGGGCCGCAATGGGTCCGTCAATTCGCCCGTCAGACTTCACCTGGGCAAAATCCCGTACCCGCCTTAACAAACGGTTAGCAATCCGCGGTGTCCCCCGGGAGCGACGGGCTACCTCGAGAGCGCCGTCTTCCGTCATGTCGAGCCCGAGGCAGCGGGCGCTGCGAGAGACGATGTCGGTCAGGTCCTTGACGTTGTAAAACTCGAGGCGCTGCACGATGCCAAACCGGTCACGCAGGGGGCTGGTGAGGGAGCCGGCCCGGGTGGTGGCACCGATCAGGGTGAAGGGAGGGAGATCGAGCTTGATGGAGCGGGCCGCTGGCCCCTCCCCTATCATGATGTCGAGCTGGTAGTCCTCCATGGCCGGATAGAGCACCTCCTCCACCACCGGGCTGAGACGGTGGATCTCGTCGATGAAGAGTACATCGTTCGGTTCCAGGTTGGTGAGGAGCGCCGCCAGATCGCCGGCCTTCTCCAGCACGGGGCCCGAGGTGGTCTTGATGTTGACCCCCATCTCGTTGGCGACGATGTTGGCCAGCGTGGTCTTGCCAAGGCCGGGAGGCCCGAAGATCAGCAGATGATCGAGGGCCTCCCCGCGCTGGCGGGCGGCCTCGATGAAGATCTCCATCTGATCGCAGACATGATCCTGTCCGGTGTAATCGGCCAGCTTTCTGGGCCGGATGGCCCGATCGATGATCTCGTCCTCACGGGCGGCACCGGCCGAGATGAGGCGATCCGCTTCAATCATTGTCTACCTCACACCAGGCTGCGCAGGGATTCACGAATGATCTCCTCTACCGACATGCCGTCGGCGGCCACCTTGCTGACGATCTGGCTGGCCTGCTGCGGCTTGTAGCCGAGGGCCACCAGTGCACTGGCCGCCTCCTCGCTCGCATCCGGGGCACGCAGCGGGCTCTCTTTCGCGGGCAGGGTGATTTCGGCCGGGGAGAAGAGATCGTGGCTGACCCAGCCCTTGAGGCGGTCTTTCATCTCCACCACCAGGCGCTCGGCGGTCTTCTTGCCCACGCCGGGCAACTTGACCAGGGAGCTTATCTCCTCGCGCTCGACGCTCATCACAAACTGGGTGGCCGTCATGCCGGAGAGAATGGCCAGTGCCAGCTTGGGGCCGACCCCGTTGGTCTTGATCAGCTCGCGAAACAGCGCCCGCTCCTGTTTGTGGTTGAAGCCGTAGAGCAGCTGGGCATCTTCACGCACCACGAAGTGGGTGTGAATGACGGCCTCCTTCCCGAGTTCGGGCAGATCATAGAAGCAGCTCATGGGCATATGAACCTCATATCCCACCCCTCCGACTTCCAGCAACACCTCGGGGGGTTGCTTCTCGATGATGACGCCTCTCAAGCGACCGATCATGTTCTTTTCCTCGCCACGCAGACTCTCGCAAATTGGGTCATAGCATAAAGAATAACTGGATAAGTATCCAGCATAGGTCCATGCAGATCATGGGATGACCAGCTCTTCATACCCGGCCATTTCCCTCGTTCAGAACACTGTCTGTCACTTTATTTTCCATCGGGGATGGCACATCTTCGTCATTGATTGAACACTGAAATGGTCTTGTTCGGCACCAGGGAAGGCTTGAATCATGAAAATCGTCACCACATCCAACCTCGGACTCACCATTCTGCTCGGCTGCACCCTGGGCATGGGGGCGATCGGCTGGTATGGCAGCCAGCGGCTGACTGATCTGCTCTCCTACGTCCTGGGTGCCGCCTGGCAGACGGCAGATGGTGCCATGGAGGGCTCCATCGAACTCGGCAACCAGTCGCTCTATATCCAGAAGATGCTCTCGGGGATCCCCCTCGACGCACCGGAGCTGCAACGGGCAAAAGAGGCGGCCAGCGACGCTTTGCGCCGGGTGGAGCAAGGCGGGCTCATCGATGCGGCAGCCATCACCACGCTGAAGCAGCATGAGCAGACCTATCAGCAAGAGCAGGCACAGCTGCTGACTCTCTATCGCACCTTCACGAGCGCCGATGAGGCGCTGCGTGCCAGTTCTGAACGCATGTCACGCCTCTCGACCAGGCTGGAGGTGATCGGTGACGAGGCCGTCGAGAGCCTCACCCGCTCACCGGATCAGGCCATCAGCTGGAACGGCGGCCTCGCGACCCGCTGGCAGGCGGCCGATGGCGGCATGGAGGCCAACATCGGATTCTTGCGCCAGCTCTATGCGCTGGAGAAGATGCAGAGCGAAGGCCCTACTCCTGCCATCCAGGCCGAGCTGGCACAAGCCACCCGCTTCTATCAGGACGCGGTTGACGGCATGCTGGCAACCGGCCAGTTCGATGTGCCCGGTGACGGGGAGTTTGCAGGCCAAATGCTCTCCACCCAGTATCGCGCCCTGCAAGCCGACAATGCCCGCCTGATCCGTGAATGGACCACAGCCCTGAGCGCTTATCAGAACCAGCTGGCCCGTTACGAGCACAGTGCCGACCAGCTCAGGCTGGCTCTGGTCGAGGTCGAGGCCCAGGGGGACGCCACCGTCGAGGATCAGGTTCACCAGCTCAACGCCATCATCGACTACACCAAGGGACTCATCCTGGGGGGCTTGCTGCTCAGCCTGCTGATCGTCACCTGCTGCGGCTTCTGGCTGGTTCGCACCATTGTTCGCCCGCTACTCCAGGTCGACAAGCGCATGCAGGACATCGCCGCCGGGGAGGGAGATCTCAATGCCCGCATCAACCTCTCACGCGACGACGAGATTGGTTCCCTGGCCGGCAGCGTGGATCGCTTCATCGAGAAGCTGCAGAAGATGATCAGCGCCACCATGGACAACAACCGGCACATCAACCAGCACGTGCACACCTCGGTCAACCGGGTCCAGGCCATCAGCCAGAGCAGCCGCCAGACCGCAGCGCATGCCCAGGCGCTGCACCACGACAGCGAGCGGATGGTGCAGGTGGCCACCACCATCTCGGACAACTGCAACCTGGCGGCACACAACGCCAACGAGGTGCGCCAGCTCACCACGCAAAGCAGCCAGTATGTCTCCTCCGCCACCGCCGGCATGCAGCGGGTGGTCATGGAGGTGGGTGAATGTGCCACCGCCATCAACGCCCTCAAGGAGCAGGCAGGGCAGATTGGCCAGATCATCTCCACCATCAGCAATATCTCGGAGCAGACCAACCTGCTGGCACTCAATGCCGCCATCGAAGCCGCCCGGGCGGGCGAGATGGGGCGCGGTTTTGCCGTGGTGGCCGACGAGGTGCGCACCCTGGCCAATCGCACCGCCACCTCCAGCGCCGAGATAACGGACGTGATCAACAGCATCCAGCAGCAGACAGAGCAGGCCTATCTGATGATGCAACGCAACCTGAAAACCGTGGAATCGGGTATGGCGGACTCCGACAACACCAAACAGATCCTGTTCAAGGTAGAAGAGGCCATCGATCAGCTCGCCGACATGGTGCAACAGGTGGCAGAGGCGACCAGCCAGCTCTCCCACACCCTGGGGCACACCACGGGCAAGGTTTCGGATATCAGCCTGCAAGCCCAGACGGGCGAACAGGAAGCCCAGGAGTGCCTGCAACTGGCCTCCTCCCTCCATCAGGCCAGCCAGCAGCAACAGCAGTTGCTGTCGCAATTTCGGGTCTAGTGCGGGCGGAGCAAGGCCCCCGCCCTCCCCCCAGCGCCGCTGAATTTAGCCCTTGGGCCGGGGGGCTTCGCCTGTTAAAATTCCGCACTTGAAATTTTCCAGGGCCAAGCCGCCCGAACTAGCGAAGGTCTACCGCGATGCGTACCAGCCAATATCTGCTTTCCACTCTCAAGGAAACCCCCTCCGACGCTGAAGTTGTCAGCCACCAGCTGATGCTGCGCGCCGGGATGATCCGCAAACTCGCTTCCGGCATGTACGCCTGGCTGCCGACCGGCCTGCGGGTCCTGAAGAAGATTGAAAACATCGTCCGCGAAGAGATGAACAATGCGGGTGCCGTCGAAGTGTCCATGCCGGTGGTACAGCCCGCCGAGCTGTGGCAGGAGTCCGGCCGCTGGGATGACTACGGCCCCGAGCTGTGCCGCCTGACCGACCGTCACAACCGCCCCTTCGTGCTGGGTCCGACCCACGAAGAGGTGATCACCGCGCTGGTCCGTTACGAAGTGAACAGCTACAAGCAACTGCCGCTGAATCTGTACCAGATCCAGACCAAGTTCCGCGATGAAGTGCGCCCCCGTTTCGGCGTGATGCGTGGCCGCGAATTCCTGATGAAGGATGCCTACTCCTTCCACATCGACAAGGCCTCCCTGGTCGATACCTATGAGAAGATGCATGCGGCCTACTGCACCGCCTTCACTCGCATGGGTCTGAACTTCCGCCCGGTGCAGGCCGATACCGGCTCCATCGGGGGCACCGGCTCCCACGAATTCCAGGTGCTGGCTGAGAGCGGTGAAGACTTGATCGCCTTCTCCGATACATCCGATTACGCCGCCAACATCGAGATGGCCGAAGCCCTGGCACCGGCTGGCGAGCGCGCTGCCGCAACCAAAGCCCTGACCAAGGTGGCTACCCCGGCCGTCCACACCATCGATGAAGTAGCCGCTTTCCTGAACGTGGCGCCGACCGCCATCGCCAAGACCCTGCTGGTACTGGCCGAGGAAGACGAGCACGGCAAACAGGCCGTCATCGCCCTGGTACTGCGTGGCGACCACGAGCTGAACGAAATCAAGGCCGAGAAGCTTTCTGGCGTGGCTAACCCGCTGACCTTCGCCAACGACGAGCAGATCAAAGCGGCCGCCGGTTGCGATGCCGGTTCCATCGGCCCGGTCGACTTTGCCGGTCGCATCATCGTCGATCGCAGCGCCGCCCATCTGGCGGACTTCGTCTGCGGCGCCAACGAGACCGGCTTCCACCTGACCGGCGCCAACTGGGATCGCGACATCACCTCTTTTGAGGTTGCCGACCTGCGCAACGTGGTAGAAGGCGACCCGAGCCCGTGCGGCCAGGGCAAGCTGCTGCTCAAGCGCGGTATCGAAGTGGGCCACATCTTCCAGCTGGGCACCAAGTACTCCGAAGCGATGAAGGCGAGCGTGCTGAACGAAGGCGGCAAGTCCGTCACCATGGAGATGGGTTGCTACGGTATCGGGGTTTCCCGCCTGGTGGCTGCCGCCATCGAGCAGAACAACGACCAGTACGGCATCATCTGGCCGGATGCCATCGCCCCGTTCGAAGTAGCCATCGTGCCGATGAACATGCACAAGTCCGAGCGCGTGGCCGAGCAGGCGCAGCAGTTCTACGCCGAGCTCAAAGCCGCCGGTGTGGACGTGCTGTTTGACGACCGCAAGGAGCGCCCGGGTGTGATGTTCGCCGACATGGAGCTGATCGGTGTGCCCCACGCCATCGTCATCGGTGACCGTGGTCTCGACAACGGCGTGGTGGAGTACAAGTGCCGCCGCTCCGGCGAGAAGCAGGAAGTGGCCATCGGCGAGATCGTTGCCCTGCTCAAGGCCAAGCTGGGTCGCTGATAACGCGACACCGCCTTTCGCTTTTCAGAGGAAAGCCCCGAGTGCCACGGCACTCGGGGCTTTTTATATGGCTCTCAGCCATGATGCACAAAAATGCGTCTCCAGCGTGAACCAATGAGATAACTGCATTGCCCTGTACACGGCACGGCTGATTTCCTAGACTGGCGCTCTTTACCGAGCTTGCCCGAGAAGTTATGTCCATCGCCTCAGCCAATACCGTTGTCGTGCTCGACTTCGAGACCACAGGGCTTTCACCCGGACAAGGGGATAGAGCCATCGAGATCGGTGCCGTCAGAATCAAGGATGGCCATATCAGTGAGCGTTTCTCGGCATTGATGAATCCGGGCTTCAACGTGAGCAGCTTCATCGAGCAATATACCGGGATCAGCAATGCCATGCTGAAACAGGCTCCCCCCTGTAACGAGGTGATGGCGGATTTCGTCGACTTTATCGGTGATGACAATCTGGTCGCCCACAACGCCTCCTTCGACAAGCGCTTTCTGGATGCGGAAATAGAGCGATTGCCGGCGCAATACCGCGGCCAGTTCGCCTGTTCCCTGCTGCTATCGAGGCGCCTGTTTCCCGATGCCCCGGATCACAAGCTGGGTACCCTGGTGCAATACCGGAGCCTGCCTAATGACGGGGTGTTTCACCGTGCCCTGGCGGATGCAGAGGTGACGGCCCACCTCTGGCTTGCCTTGTTGGAAGAGCTGGCGTGTCGACATGGCATTATCGACCCGGACTTTGAATTGCTGCTGACCCTTGGCAAGAAGCCAAAACAGGTGATTCCATCCTTCCTGCGGGAATATGCGACTCGGAAATAATATGTGCCGACATGCATCATCAATCATCCATGCCATGTCGGCACTGAATTTACCCGCCTTCAAATCCATGATGGCCCGGCATAAAGAGAGGCAGGCAAGCAGATAATTTAGCACTGCACATCAATGAAAAAGCGCGCCATCTGGCGCGCTTTTTGTTTCTGCTGTCCCGGGCGGCAAAGGCCGGAGCCCACTACCTCAACTATTGCGACCGATAAAGAGATCGGTCACATGGCAGCTGCTTCTCGCGGCCAGCGCATCCAGCATGTAGGCTGCAGCGTCTTCCGGCGTCATGAAGCCACTCGAATCCACGTGATCCGAATTCTCCCAGAACTCGCTGCGGATCCCGCTCGGATAGAGGTTCACCAGTCGCAGGGGAGCACTCTTCAGCTCGGCCCGCAAGGATTCGAGAAAGCCGCGCATGCCCCATTTGGAGGCGCAATAGAGGCTCTCGTTGGCCTTGCCGGTCTGGGCGGCAGAGGAGAGCACATTCGCCAGCACGCCGCCCTTGTCACCGATGAGGCGCACCGTCTGCTGGGCCACCAGTATGGTGGAGATGAGATTGCTCTCCACCACCCGGCGGATCTGCTCGGCGGTGTAGACACCCACCGGGCCGAACTCGCCGACACCGGCACAGTGGATCACCATGTCGGGCAGGCCGCCCCACTCCACCGCAGCGGCAAAGGCGACATCCACCTCTTCGTGGTGCGCCAGATCGGCGGCAATGCCGATCACCGCCTTGCCGAGCAGCTCTTCCTGCTCCTGCAGTTTCTGGTAACGGCGACCCATCATGGAAACCTGATGGCCGCGTTCAACCAGCCCTATGGTCAGGGCGCGGCCCAGTCCGGACCCCGCGCCAGTCACTATGATGTGGCCCATGTGTGCTCCTCAGGGAGATCAGAAGGTGAATTCACCACCGATGAACCAGCCGTCGATGGTCTGATCGACGCGATCGAAGTCCATCTCGGCCTCACGCCAGCCGGCGCGGATCTTGAGCGGCACGGAAGAGAACTTGTAGGAGCCGCCCAGACGGTAGTCGTAGTTGTCGGCATCCTGCACCCGCATATCGCCAAACGCCGCAAAGCCGGTCCCCGGGATGCGTACTTCACCCCCGGTGTAGGCCATCAGCACATCCTTGTCATAGGAGTAGTGCTGGGTGTTGAAATCACCGTCGTAGCGACGACCGGTCAGACCCAGATCGATCTGGAACAGATCGTTGTTGAACAGGCGATAGTAGAGGCTCAGGTCGTAAGCCAGCAGATCGTTGTTGAAGCTGCCACCGCTGCTGCTGAAGTCGGACATTTCAAACTTGGCGTTGGGCAGCAGCAGGATGCCGTGCTCCAGTTGCAGGTAGCCGCTCCAGTTGTAGTTCTCGTCGTAGCTGCCATCGGCACCCACGCTGCTGACCTGGCCACTTCCCTGGGCATTCCACAGATCGGCACCCGCCGCAAAACGCCAGTCATTGGCGGCCATGGCCCCATGGCTGAGCAGAGCCATCACAGTGCCGGCAATCAGGGTCTTCTTCATCACTTCGCTCCATTTTGGACTGGAAAGGCCATCATTTTACCCGCTGGGCAAGGAATACCTAGAGTAAAAAGCTGAACAAGCGTCCATAAATGTCAGTGCTTCATCCCTTTCATGGGTTCGACCGGCTTCACGGGCAGGCTCAGTGACAGCGTCTGACCATCGTCCAGGGTCAGGGTCAGCGGGAAGGGCGTGCCCTGGGCCAGGGTATGGATGTCGAACAACATGATGTGCAGGCTGCCGGGCTTGAGCACGGCCTCCCCCTTGGCCGGGATCTCGATGCTCTCCACCTGGCGCATCTTCATGACGCCGTTCTCGTGCAAATGGGTGTGCAGCTCGACACGGCCCGCCTCAGGGGACGCTCCCGCCACCAGTTTCACCGGTTTGTCCCCATCGTTCCTGAGCACCATGAACGCCGCCGTGTTCGGCGAGCCAGGGGGCAGCAGGCGCACATAACCATCGACCGCGTCGACCTTGGCCAGGGCCGGGGCGGCCAGAAGCAGTGCCATGGTGGAATAAAACGCACGTTTAAACATGGTTGAAATCCTTTTATGATGTTGTTAAACGAGACAAAGCTTACCCCTGTGGCAAGCTTTTGACAGCCCCCGACAACAAGGATTCAGACATGGCCCTCACAATTCTGGCCGAACAGCAGGACGGCTTGCTCACCCTGACCTTCAATCGACCGGAAAAGCGCAATGCCCTCAACACGGAGACGTATCTGGCGCTGACCGACGCACTGCGCCAGGCCGCCTGGGACGAAGAGGTCCATGTGCTGCTGTTGCAGGGCCAGGCGGAGTGCTTCACCGCCGGCAACGATCTGGACGACTTTGTTGGCAAGCACGCCCTTGAGCCGGACGATCCCATCCTGCAATTTCTGCACACCCTGGCCGACTTCCCCAAACCGGTGATCGCCGCCGTGGGCGGCCCGGCAGTCGGCATCGGCACTACCCTGCTGCTGCACTGCGACCTGGTCTATCTGGCTGACAACGCCCGGCTGCAGCTGCCTTTCGTCGAGCTGGGACTGGTGCCGGAGTTTGCCGCCAGCCTGCTGCTGCCACGCGCCGTAGGTCACCTCAAGGCGGCGGAGCTGTTGCTGCTGGCAGAGGCCATAGATGGAGAAGAGGCGCTGCGTCTCGGGCTCGCCAACCGGGTGCTGGCCCCGGCGGACCTGCTCCCCTTCGCTCGGGAGCAAGGGCTGAAACTGGCGGCCAAGCCGCCGATGGCGCTCCAGAAGAGCAAGGCGCTGCTCAAGCAGGAGCTCAAACAGGCGGTGCATTTCGTCATCGACCTGGAAGCGCGCGCCTTCGCCCAGGCCCTGCAAGGGGAAGAGGCGCAAAACCGCATCGCCAGCAAGCTGCAAAAACGGCGCTGAACTCAGTTGAGACGGAACCGGCTTATCAGCTCACAGCCCTGCACCCTGTCCTGCACCTGGATAAGCCGGGCGATCTCCGGATTGGGGTGGCGCTTCAAGAAGGAGAGCAGGGCGGCGCGGCAGCAGCCCAGCTCGCTGATGAGAGATTCGCACTCCCGGTTGGGGCACTGGGGCACCAGGGCGGTGACCAGCTCGGAGGCGAGCTTGAGGTAGCGCAGTTCATAGGCGGGCTCTTCCATGGCACGCCAGAAGTCGGCCATGCGGTGACAGGTGGCGACCCGCATGCTGGCCAGTTCGTCCAGATCCCCGGAGGCCAGCTCATACACTTCCCCCAGGGCCTGCTGATAGAGGCAGATCGCCGTGCCCAGAGCCCCCATGCCAAGGGCATTCTCCGCCTCCAGCATGTAACGTTGCCAGTTCTGATGTTCCATGTTCCTCTCCTTTGCCGACACGAGTGGAGTCTGTATCATGGCCAATCGAGAACAAATATCAACCAGACCCTTTGTGCAGGATCCCTCAACCCGCCGTTCTGGGCTGATTGACGCGACACTGCTTGCCGGGGTAACCAGGCAGATCCGCCGCCTTGCTGCTGCACGCCAGCCGTTTGGCTTCGGCGAGGCGATCCGCGAGGTTGACCTCATCGATCGGCTGCCAGGCCATCTGCTGGCCGAGCCAGCTGGCCCAGGCAAACTCGACGAAGTAGACCTGATCCTTCTTGCTGAAGTAGCCCGCATCCTGCAACAGCCCCGCCAGGGTGCGGTAGGGATAATCCGGCAATTCACCGATATGACCGGGCAACTGCTCGGGAGTCAGGGGTTGACCCCGTTCATCCTTGAGCCAGGCCCAGTGGTTGTTCTGCATCTGGCTCCAGAAATTGGCCCTGTCCTGCAACCGTGCAATCACCTTGACCCTGACCTGCTTCACCCCCTGCTGCCACAGCGCCTTGGTCAGGTGGTGCCTGTCCACCAGCCAGTAACCCCCATCCGGCGCGATGACGATGGGGATCTCTTTCTTTTTCATCAGTTTGTCGAGCTGCTTCTCGCTCTTGTCCGCCAGCTCCCGGGCAGTTGTATCCACCTGCAACTGCCCCACGCCGCCCTGGGTGGGGTGCAGCGCCTCTATGTTCACCTCGCACCAGCTTCCCACCGGGCTGCTCTTCTCGCACGGGGCCAACGCCCAAGCGCCCTGGCTCAGCACGCAGACCAACAAGATCCATGCTCTCATCATTCTCTCCTTTTCCTAGCGCTCACGGCGCCCCTTCGTTGACAGCCGCATCGGATATCAATGGGACTCATGCTGGCGGTCTGACCAGCAAAGGGGATATCATGATTTCCCATCTGCCGGCGATGCATTCTCGCCGAGTTTTCTCCCCGCTTCACACATTTTGAAGGATTCACCATGAAAGGATGGAGCCCCCTGCTGGCCCTGCTGGGCTGTGCCTGCGTCCAGGCTGCCGATGTGCCGCCCGGCACCCCACTCGCCGCCGAACAGGCCGTCGTCCGTCATCTCAAGGATGAACCGGCGAGCCTGAGCCCTCTCAAGCTGGTGGGACTGCCGGAGCTGCAGGTCCTCAGAGACCTTTACGAGGGGCTGCTGACCCAGGGGCCGGACGGCAAGGTACTGCCCGGGGTGGCATCCCGCTGGGACAACGAGGGGAACCAGACATTCACCTTCCACCTGAGGCCGGATGCCCGCTGGTCCAACGGCGACCCCGTGCGCGCCGCCGACTTCGTCTATGGCTGGCGCAAGCTGGTTGACCCCAGGGAAGCCGCCACTTTCGCCTGGTTCGCCCAGCTCGCCCGCTTCGACAAGGTGGACGACATAGTGGCAGGCAAGCTGGCCCCCGATGCGCTCGGGGTGGAGGCCGTCGATGACCATACCCTGAAGGTGACCCTCTCCCAGCCGGTGCCCTATTTCCTGAGCCTGCTGACCCACCCCAGCCTGTCGCCCCTGCACCAGGCCAGCATGGAACAATATGGCAACCAGTGGACCCAGCCCGGCAAGCTGGTGGGCAACGGCGCCTTCGTGCTGAGTCACCGGGTGGTGAACGAGAAACTGGAGCTGACGCCCAATCCCTACTACTGGGATCGCGCCCACACGGTGCTGACCCGCGTCACCTTCGTGCCCATCAACCAGGAGAGCGCGGCCACCCACCGCTATCTGGCCGGGGATCTGCACATCACCGAATCCTTCCCCAAGGAGCAGTACCAGAGCCTGATGGCCCAGATCCCGGGGGAGGTCTATACCCCGGAACAGCTCGGCACCTACTACTACGCCTTCAACACCCAGCGCCCGCCCCTCAATGATGTGCGGGTGCGCCAGGCGCTCTCCTACACCATCGACAGGGGCCTGATTGCCGACAAGGTGCTGGGCACCGGGGAGAAACCGGCCTACCACTTCACCCCGGACGTGACCGCCGACTTCGACCCCAAGCCCAATCTGCTCTCCACCAGCAGTCAGCAGGCGCTGGACGAGCGTGCCAGAGCCCTGCTGAAAGAAGCGGGCTACGGCCCAAGCAATCCCCTCAAGCTGACCTTGCTCTACAACACGGCGGAAATTCACAAGAAGATGGCGCTGGCCATCGCCAACCTGTGGAAACAGAAGCTGGGGGCCCGGGTCGAGCTCACCAACCAGGAGTGGAAAACCTATCTCGACAGCCGTCAAAGCGGCCAGTTCGAGGTGATCCGCTCCTCCTGGGTCGCCGATTACAACGACCCCTCCGCCTTCCTCGGGCTCTGGGGATCGGGCCACAGCGGCAACATGGCCCGGTTCGCCAACCCGGCTTACGACAAGCTGCTGGCGCAGGCGGCCAACAGTCAGGATCCCGCAGAACGGGCCCGCCTGTTCGATGAGGCCGAGGCCATCTTGCAGAAGGAGGCCCCCATCGCCCCCATCTACCAGTACACCAATGCCCGGCTCATCAAGCCCTGGCTCAAGGGGTATCCCATCAACAACCCGGAAGACGTGGCCTACAGCCGTCAGCTCTACCTCGTCAAACACTGAGTCCGGGGAGGGGTCGGGACATCTGACCCCTCCTGGCACTGTTCCTGTTCAAGTTCCCGGCATAAAATGCCGCCTCTTTTCATTCATCAACCCCGTGATCCGATCCTGCCATGCGTGCTCTGCTCCTGATTGCCCTGTTTGTTGCCCTTCCCGCCAAGGCCGCCGATGAAACCGAATGCCGCCAGGCCTTCCTCGAATGGATGTTGAGCCAGCAGAAGCAGTTCAGCGACCGCAAGGCCAGCAAGATGGAGCGGCGCAATGCCGAACGAGCCATCGATCAGGCCCGGGATGCCTTCGCCAAGCAGGAGAGTTTCTGCCAGGCCATGGCCTGGGTCGCCAGCACAGAAGACAATGACCCCCGCTTCAAGCCGAGGACGGGGGAGATCCACGACTTCACTCCCCGCGGCTGAGCCGCCATCTACGACTTTTTTCAGCCTTTCCCGTGTTGATTTATTGACCCAAGCCAAGGTGGTGTAACAGTCCACATCTACAATGACGCCGTAACAATCACAAAAATAAAAAATAATTTTATCAGTTACTTGGCTCATTCAGGATGCGCACATGACCACAACCCGGCACGAAGGGGAGATCCGTTTCCCCGATCACATATCACTGATCTCGACCACGGATCCCGCCAGTCACATCACTTATGCCAACCAGCACTTTTGCGATGTGGCGGGCTACAGCGCGACCGAAATGGAAGGGGAGCCCCACAATCTGGTCCGCCACCCCGACATGCCCAAGGCCGCGTTCGCCGACATGTGGCGCCGCCTGCAACAAGGAAAGAGCTGGATGGGGCTGGTAAAGAACCGCGCCAAGAGTGGTCAGTTCTACTGGGTCAACGCCTACGTCACGCCGATTCTCAACGATCAGCAGCAGATCATCGAATACCAGTCTGTCCGCACCCGTCCCCAGGATCACGACATCGCCTGGGCAGAGCAGCTCTATGCCCGGATCCGTGACGGCAAGGCACTGCCCTGGCTGACCCGGCTGACTCTGGAGCCGGGGCAGCTGTGTCTACTGCTCTCTGGCACCGCCCTGCTCGGCATGGGGGCCAGTCTGGTCACCGGCCAGCCGGGGTGGGGCGTCATCACCCTGCTCTGCTTGCTGGCCCAGATGGGACATGGCAGGCATCTGCAACGGCGGCTGGCCAGGCTGCTGACCATGGCGGGCGAGGAGCAGGGCAGCGCCCTTTGCCAGGTACTCTATGCCAGGCGTCAGGACAGCCTGGCCGCCCTTGAACTGCTGCTGCGCATGAAGAAGGCGGAGCTGCGCGCCGTGGTGGGTCGCAGCGCGGACACCAACCAGCAGATCCTGCAGGCGGCGGAGGATGACAGGGGGCATATCCAGACCATAGACACTCACCTGCAACAGCAGCGGGCCCAGAGCGAGCAACTGGCGGCGGCCATCACCCAGATGAGCCAGTCCATCCGCGATGTGGCTGACAATGCCCACCAGGCCAATGCGCTGGTGGGCGAGGTCCAGCAGGTGTCCGCCAGTGGCCAGCAGGCGCTGGCCACCACCCGGGATTCGGTCGACAGGCTTCATCAGGAGCTGGACGCCAGCCAGGGCGTGCTGGCGCGCCTGACCCAGGACAGCCAGAAGATCAACGGCATTCTGGAGGTGATCGGGCAGATTGCGGATCAGACCAACCTGCTCTCCCTCAATGCGGCCATCGAGGCGGCACGGGCCGGTGAACAGGGGCGCGGCTTTGCGGTGGTGGCCGACGAGATACGGGCCCTGGCCCAGAAGACCCGCAGCTCCACCGGCGAGATAAGCGACATGATAGGGGCGCTGCAACAGAGCACCCGGCAACTGTCCGATGGCATGGAGCAGGGGGCCCAGACATCAGTGCTCTGCCAGCAGCACATGGGGGCCACCGCCGAGGTGCTCGACCAGATCAACCGGATGCTGGCCCGGGTGACCCACACCAGCGACGAGATAGCCCAGGCGGTGAGCCAGCAGGCGGATGTCACCAGCACCCTGGATCAGGGGATCCACCAGATCCACCAACTGGCGAGCCACACCGCGGACAACAGCCGTCAGGCCCTCGATGGCATCACCCTGCTGGTGGAGCGGCTGCAAAACCTCTCCCGCCTGATCAACCAGTTCCACGACTGACCCCCTTGCCGTGTAGTTTGGCGCGCCTCCGGGCGCGCTGCCGATCTCTCCTCTCCTTCACGACGACAGGCTCCCGCCGGGGGCAAGAAGTCCGTCTCAGGATTTGCCCTTGAACTGCTTGATGCTGCGCTTGCCCTGGGTGCGACGGTTCGCCTGCTTGTCTCTTGGCGCCCGTTTGCTCTCCCCGCTGGCGGGTTTGTCGGTCACCGGGAAACCTGCCAGCGCCGCCAGGGGCAGGGGCCGACCGGTCAGGGCCCGGATCCCCTCGAGCGCCTCCCCATCCCCGTGGCAGGTAAGGGAGATGGCCAGACCGCTCTGTCCGGCACGGGCGGTACGACCGATACGATGCACGTAGACGGGCGCATGGTCCGGCAGATCCAGATTGATCACCACGGGCAATGCCTCCACGTGGATGCCGCGCGCCATCAGGTCCGTGGCCACCAGCACCCGCACCCTGCCCTCCTTGAAATCCGCCAGCGCCTGCTCCCGCGTGGCCTGATCCTTGTTTCCATGCAGGGCCGCCACCGTCATGCCAGCCCTGGCCAGTTTCTTGGCCACCCCGTCCGCGTCGTCCCTGGCACTGATGAAGACCAGCACCTGGGGCCACTCTCCGGCCTCCAGCAGGGCGATCAGCGCAGGCACCTTGCTGCTCCTGTTGACCAGATAGAGCCGCTCCTCGATGTCGCTCACCAGGCTGTTGAGCGGCTCGGCCTCGATGCGCACCGGATCCTGCAGCAGGCCCGAGGCCAGGCTCTCCAGCTCGACCGGCAAGGTGGCGGAGAAGAGCATCTGCTGCCGCGCCTCCGGCATCGCCTTCATCAGCCACTGGATATCGGGCCAGAACCCCATCTCCAGCAGGCGATCCGCCTCATCCAGCACCAGCATGCGCAGGGCACCCAGCCCCAGCGTCTGCTGGGCCAGCAAGTCCCGCAACCGTCCGGGGGTCGCCACCAGCAGTTGGGGGCCGAGAGCCAGTTCCTGCTCCTGCCACTCCTGGGCCACCCCGCCACACAGGGTCAGAAGGCGCACCCCCAACCCGTCGGCAATCTCCTGCAGGGCGGCGCTCACCTGGCTTGCCAGCTCCCGGGTGGGGACCAGTACCAATCCCTGTACCCGGTCACTGGCTGCGTCCAGCCTCTGCAGCAGCGGCAGGCCGAATGCCAGGGTCTTGCCACTGCCGGTCCTGGCCAGGGCAAGCAGATCCCGTCCTGACAAGGCAGCAGGAATGGCTAGCTGCTGAATGGGGGTCGGTTTTTCCAGCGCTGCGGGCAGCAGGGGCAACAGGGCGGGGGCAAGGGCGAGTTCGTCAAACGTCATGGGGATCGCAGATACAGGCTGAACGAGGATGTGGAGGCGAAGTCTAGCCAGACCCACCCCATAAGTAAAAGGTTCGGGAGCGCAATAAAAACGGCCTGCCCCGTGTGAACGGGGCAGGCCGTCAGGCAATCAGCCTGTGGCGCGACTTACAGAACGGCCAGGGCGGCGGCGTAGTTCGGCTCGTCGGCGACTTCAGCCACCAGCTCGCTGTGCAGCACCTTGTCGTGCTCATCCAGTACCACGATGGCACGGGCAGCCAGACCCACCAGCGGGCCGGAGGAGAAGGCCACGCCGTAGTCCTGCAGGAAGGAGACGCCACGCAGGGTGGAGAGGTTCACCACCTTGTCCAGACCCTCGGCGCCGCAGAAACGGGCCTGGGCGAACGGCAGGTCGGCAGAGATGCACAGCACGACGGTGTTGTTCAGGGCGCTTGCCTGCTCGTTGAACTTGCGCACGGAAGTGGCGCAGGTCGGGGTGTCGACGCTCGGGAAGATGTTCAGGATCTTGCGCTTGCCGGCGAAGGTCGCCAGGGTCGCATCGGACAGATCGCCAGCAACCAGGGAGAAGGGCTTGGCCTGCTCACCGGCAACGGGGAAGTGGCCGGAGACGGAGACGGGGTTGCCTTGCAGGGTGACGGTATTGCTCATGTTAGGTCCTTGATGATTGATGTGGGATCCAGGGTCCCCAGTATAGGCCCGCCACGGGATGACAAACACCCGCTAATGAAAGGGATTTGGCATCCCTTTGCATCCCCCCTGCTCCAGAGGCAGCTCAGCGGCCACTGACATGGCCCCGGACAAAGAGGAGAAGAGGGCTTGACCTTGGACTTTACACCAAGGTTTACACTCGGCTCAGTCATCCAGGATCCCGCAGGGGCGGGATCCCTCAAGAGGAACGCATCATGAGCAAATCCTGCTGCAGCCATCAACACGCCGCCGCCCCCATCAAGGCCGTCAGCAAGGCCGCCACCCCACAGGCCGGGCACAGCCACACCAGCCACTGCTGCGACAACGGGGCACAGGCCAGTGGTGTCGCCAACCCGACCCGCCACGATCATCAGGGGCAAAGTGGCGCAGACGGCCCGGGGGATGAAGAGCCCCCCAGAGGCACTTGCGCCACCGACACAGCCCACGACCACGATCATCATGAGCAGGGGCACGAGCACGCCCATACGGCCGCCGCGACCGAGCCGCCGCTGGCTAGCCCCGAGCAAAACAGCCGCCGCCACAGCTGGCAGGTGCTGGGCATGGATTGTCCCAGCTGTGCACGCAAGATAGAGACCGCCGTCAGCCGGGTGGAGGGCGTACAGCAGGCTCGGGTGCTGTTTGCCACCGAGAAGCTGGTGGTGGATCTGGCCCCCGGCCTCTCCCCCGATCCCGTCACCGCCGCCGTGCTGGCCGCCGGCTTCCAGCTCAAAGGGGGAGCTCAGAACACGGCTCGCAGCGAACCGGGCCGCAGCCCTCTGATGCAGAGAGTCAGCAACCTGCTCGGCAAATACTGGCAGCCCCTGTCGCTCGCCGGCTTGATGGGGATGGCGGCCCTGCTGCCGAACCAGCTCGGTCAGCCGCTCTTTACCCTGGCCACCCTCTGGGGGCTGTGGCCCGTCGCCCGCAAGGCGTGGGCACTGACCAGAAGCGGCTCTCCCTTCGCCATCGAGACCCTGATGACGGTCGCCGCCGTGGGGGCCCTCTTCCTCGGCGAAACCGCCGAAGCGGCCATGGTGCTGCTGCTCTTCATGCTGGGGGAACATCTGGAAGCCTATGCCGCCGGCCGCGCCCGCGCCGGGGTCACCGCCCTGATGGCGCTGGTGCCCGACAAGGCGCTGCGCATCCGCACCACTGCCGAGGGCGAGGTGCGGGAAGAGGTCGCTGCCGACCAGCTGCGCCCCGGTGACATCATCGAAATCGCCCCGGGTACCCGCCTGGCCGCCGATGCCCGCCTGCTCGACCCCCTCGGCGCCTTTGACGAGAGCGCCCTGACCGGCGAATCCATCCCGGTGGAGCGCCGCCGGGGTGACAAGGTCCCCGCCGGCAGTCTGGCGGCGGACCGGGTGCTGCGCCTCGAGGTGGTGTCCGAACCCGGCAACAACGCCATCGACCGCATCCTGCATCTCATTGAGGAGGCCGAGACCCAGCGCGCCCCCATCGAGCGCTTCATCGACCGCTTCAGTCGCTGGTATACCCCGGCCATGATGCTGGTCGCCCTGCTGGTGGTGCTGGTACCGCCGCTCGCCTTCGGCCAGAGCTGGGACGAGTGGGTCTATCGCGGGCTGGCGCTGCTGCTGATCGGCTGCCCCTGCGCCCTGGTCATCTCCACCCCGGCGGCGGTCACCTCGGCACTGGCGGCAGCCACCCGGCAGGGTGCCCTCATCAAGGGGGGCGCCGCGCTGGAGCGGTTGGCCCACATCGATACCCTGGCCTTCGACAAGACCGGCACCCTGACCCTGGGCAAGCCGCAGCTGACCGAACTGGTGAGCCTCGATGGCCAGCCGGAGGCCGAACTGCTGGCGCTGGCGGCCGCCATCGAGCAGGGCTCCCACCACCCGCTGGCCCGCGCCGTGGTGACGGCGGCAGGGAAGCGGGGTCTTGCCCTGGCGGCGGCCCAGGATCTGCGCGCCCTGCCCGGCATGGGGGTAGAGGGTCGCATCGACGGCGCTCTCTGGCAATTGCTGGCGCCGAGTCGGGTCGCCTCCCTCGATGACGCAACACGGGGCCGGGTCGCCGCCCTGGAGCTGCAAGGCAAGACAGTGGTGGTGCTCGGTCAGCCCGACGCCGCCCCGGCCGCCCTGCTGGCCCTGCGCGACCAGATCCGGCCGGAAGCGGCTGCGGCGCTGCAAGAGCTCAACCAGCTCGGCCTGCAGAGCATCATGCTGACCGGGGACAACCCCCGCGCCGCCGAGGCGATCGCCACCGAGCTCGGCATGGGCTGGCGCGCCGGCCTGCTGCCGGAAGGCAAGGTAGAGGAGATAAGCCAGCTCGCCAGCACCCGCAAGGTGGCCATGATCGGCGACGGCATCAACGATGCACCGGCCATGAAGCGGGCCAGCATCGGCATCGCCATGGGAGGCGGCACCGACGTGGCGCTGGAAACCGCCGATGCGGCGCTGACCCACAACCAGCTCGGCGGGGTCGCCGCCATGATCCGGCTCTCCCGCGCGGCGCTGGCCAACATCCACCAGAACATCGCGCTGGCGCTGGGGCTCAAGGCCATCTTCCTGGTCACCAGCCTGCTCGGCATCACCGGCCTGTGGATTGCGGTGCTGGCCGACACCGGCGCCACCGCCCTGGTCACCGCCAACGCCCTGCGCCTGCTGCGAAAACGCTAGTCCGGCCGTAAACTGCACAACCAACAGCCGCTCCAACGGGGCGGCTTTTTTATTGCCTCGCCCACGAGCAAAGAAAAAGCGCGGCTGCCGGTCGGCAGTCGCGCTTTGCTTACTCTCTCGGTGTTATCCCGCCCTTGGCGAGGCGGAATTCAACCCGGGGCTGCCGAGCCAGCCCCGGGCTCGATGGGAAAGACTTACTTGGCGCTGCACTCCTGGATGATGACGCTGCCCACCTCGCCGGAAGTCTGGGTCGGGTCAACCTTCACCAGGAAGCTCCACAGACCCTGTTCCAGCGTGATGCTGTTGTTGCCCATGCCACCGTCGCCGTGCTGGAGCGGGTAAACCTGCTCGGGCTCCAGTGCGATCAGGGTGCCACCGGCATCCTTCACGAAGAACTGCTTGCTCCAGTTGCCATCGTCGTTGGCAAACTTGAAGTCAAAGCTGCCCGCGTAGTTGAAGGCGGCCTGATAGATGGCGAGGTTACCTTCCATCCCCTTGTAGCTCAGCTGGTAGGCCGGCTGGGCGTTCCAGTCGCTCAGACTGCCGCGCACATAGAGCGGGAAGCCGAGCGGATTGCCCGCGACGGTATCCAGCACCTTGCAGCTCTGCGCCGGTTCGGTGTAGCTGACACTCAGGGTGGGCTTGTCCTTGTTCATGGCGGTGAAGACAAACTTGTAGGTGCCAGCCTTCTCCACGTTGAACGGCAGATCCCCGCCATTGGCACAGAGCGTATTGACCTGGCCGGTCGCAAGCTGGTCGGTATCGCTGCACTTGCCGTAATTGACGGGGCCGCTCCACTCGTTGCCAGCGATCTTCACCTGGGTCGACCCCAGCTGATCCGCCGTCACCTCGGTGGTGAACTCATAGGTGAAGTTGCCACTGAAGTTCATCTTGTTGACCGGATCCCACTGATTCAGGAAACCGCGCACGAACACCTCGGTGTCACCGAAGGGAGGCAAGGTGCTCAGATCCGTCTTCTTGCTCACCGGCAGCCCCGCGCCCTGAGCACCGCTCTGCGGCTTGACGAACACCGCCGCCGACCAGGCGCCAAGGGTCAGCTGACCGCTGTCATTGGCCGCACCGCTGGCGATGCTGTCGGAGTCACGGTGGGCACCGCTCAGGACCATGCCGGTCAGATCGATGGGCTGATCCTTGCCGTCACGGAAATCGCCGATGCTCTGGGGCTGATTGGTGGCGTTGATCATCACCACCAGGCCGTCGATGGCCGGATCCAGATCCGCACCGGCGCCCACCCCGTCATCCACGCTCATCACGATGAGACCCGGGATCTGCTCAGGGCCGGTGTTGCGGAAGTCGACCCGCTTGATCACCTCGGCGCCGCTGCCAAGACGCAGCAGACGAGAAGATTGACGCAGTTCGGAGAGCTCCTGGTAGAAGTTCACCATCTGATGCATCTCGGCCGAACCCGGCTTGGCGTGCTGGCCGAGCACCTGCTCGATCAGCTCGTAGTTGGCCTCGTCCTTGTCCTTGCGCGGCAGCCCTTTGTCAAAATTATTGTCACTTAAGCCGTAGTCAACCCGGTTGTACCAGTCACCGGAGTCGTAGCTGTCCCGCTCCATGGACTTGGAGCGCAGCAGCTCGACACCCGCGTGGGTGAAGGGAATGCCCTGACCCAGCATGGCAGTCGCCAGAGAGACCCCCTGCATCCGCACCAGGTCGGCCCCGGCGGGTGCCTTGTACACCAGGTTGTCGAACAGGGTCTGGTTGTCGTGCTTGTCGACATAGTTCTGGATTTCGGTCGGATCCTGGGCATAGCCCGCCGGTTGACCGTTGTAGTCGATGTCGGAGCCTTTCTTCGGAATGCCGTCCTTGTCGGTCAGCACGAACTCCTTGAGGTTGCCCGCCATGCCGAGGCGCACCAGATCGGACTGATGCAGAGCGGTGGCGAGATCGACGCCGTCCAGCTCGTTGGCATCCACCAGGGCGCCGTTGCCAAAGCCCTGGGCCTTGCGAATGGCTTCGCCGCCGTCGAACGGGCTGCCGCCGCGCACCGCATCACGCAGCCGGTCGGAGAAGGAGCCGATGCCGGTACCGGCCAGGTGCTTCTGGGTCGCCTGCACGAAGCGCTTGTCATCCTGTACCTCGCCGAAGTTCCACCCCTCGCCGTAGAAGTACATGTCCGGATTGACCTTCTTCACCTCGGCCAGGGCCTGCACCATCTGATCTTTCGGGTGATGGCCCATGAGGTCGAAGCGGAAGGCATCGATCTTGTAGTCCCGTGCCCAGGTGACCAGGGAGTCATCCATCAGCTTGGCGAACATGGCGTGTTCCGGCGCCGTGTTGGAGCAGCAGGTGGAGTTTTCCACTGAACCGGTCTCCGGATTGAGGCGCTGGTAGTACCAGGGCACAATCTTGTCGAGCACGGATTTGGAACCGAGACCCGCTTCGTTGGTGTGGTTGTAGACCACGTCCATCACCACGTTCATGCCGATGTTCTGCTTGATGGCCTGCACCATCTCGCGGAACTCCTTGATCCGGGTCGTCCCCTCCGCATTGGTGGCGTAGGAGCCTTCCGGGGTGGTGTAGTGGTAGGGGTCATAGCCCCAGTTGAAGGAGTCCACCCCGCGCAGATAGCCGTACAGCTCCTGCACCACGGGGTTCTCCTTGCTGTCGCTGGCTTGCAGATCACCGAGCACGGCTTCGATGGTCTCACCGCCACCACAGTGGCTGGCAAACCTGGAGTTCTTGACCTCGGGATTGACCTCGCACAGCTTGCTGAAGTCATCACCGATGTTGGCCACCTTGGCCGGATCCTCGTTGACGGTGGCGATGTCGAACACCGGCAGCAGGTGCAGGTGGCTGACGCCGCTCTTGGCCAGGGATTTCAGGTGGGTGACGGGCACGCTGTCGCTGTCGGTCAGCCCGAGGAACTTGCCGCGGTGATCCACCGGCGTCGACTCGTCGTTGCCGGTCAGATCCCGGACGTGGGCCTCATAGATGGTGATGTCGGCGGGGTTCTTCTGGCTGTGGGGCGCCTTGAGGCTGTCCCAGCCTTCCGGCTTGAGGGCCGGATCGTCGAGATCCACCACCTGGCTGAACTCGGAGTTCATCGCCAGGCTCAGGGAGTAGGGGTCGGTCACCTGATAGGATTCCAGCTTGCGGCTGACCGGGTGATAGACCTGGATATCGTAGCGGTAGTATTTGCCGACAAGATCGCTGCCCCCCTGCACGCTCCAGCTGCCGCTGGCCTCGTCCAGGGTCATGGCGCGCTCGCCAAGCGACTTGTGCTGCTCGTCGAACAGCGCCAGCTTGACCGACTTGGCGGTCGGCGCCCAGAGCCGGAAGGTGACATTGCCCCCCTCCACCACGGCGCCGTAGGCCAGCTTGGTGGCCGCTTCGCTGTAAAGGGCATCGAGGGCACCGGCACTCTGCACCAGGGTCGCCCCCTGCAGGATGCCGTCCGCATCGGTCCCGATGGCGACCAACTCACCCTTGAGCAGAGGCTTGAGATCTTTCCCCGCAGGCAGGGCGAAGGCGGCGGCATCCTTGAGATGCGGGTATTTGGCCTGCTGCTCTTCGGTCAGGCTGGTCGGAGTCAGCTTGAGGTAGGGGAAATCGAATACACCCTCGCTGTTTGCGGTGATGGTGCCTGACTCTGTGTAGTAGAGGCGCACATAGGGCTTGTCCTTGCCCCCTTGCCAAATCAGGGTGTTGTCGTCGATGAGATGAGCACTGGCCCCCGCCACGCCGAAGGCGGCGGTGAAGGCTTCCGCCCGGCTGCCGAAGATCTCGTTCTTGCCGGCGACGATGGCCACGGTGCGATCCGGGTGATCACTGAAGACCACCTTCATGTCGCTGCCGGTCAGGTTCGCGAGATCGCCGTTGCGGGCGATGAAGTTGATGCAGCCTTCCATCTTGGAGAGCGGCACGACCCAGGCCGGACCAAAACTGTCCGCCGCGGACGGCGTCTTGCTCTTGTCATCCCAACCGGTGTTGAGGCCGCCCTCCGAGGTCGAGTTGCAGGCGTCGTTGTTCCACAGGTGCAGGCTGTGGCTGGCGAACGGGCCGGTGACACCGCGCGCCGCGCTGGTCTGGGTATCCACCAGGGCGATGACCGCTTCGTCGGGGCCGGCCGTCAGCAGTTCGGCCGGGGGCTGGACGTTGGGAAGACGAGCGACGGGCTCATCCTGAGGGGCAGGAGCAGAAGAACTGTTGTCGTTACAGCCTGACAAAAGCGCGAGCAGTGAGGCTGTTACCAGCGCCACTTTGGTCTTTTTCATATCCATTTTTTTATAATTCCCGCTGTAGTTAGTCTCGATATCCGAGTACCCGGTCATTGCCGAGCGGTGTCATATTAATCAGCGGGAATTGCCGTAAATGTGAGCGGATGGGCAAAAAAAACCAATCCGCATCAACAAGATAACGTTTTCATAACGAAAACTCGATCGCGCTCACAGACCTGGCACCGCTTTCGGCCCATACCAGCGGAAAGAGGGGAGCGAGTGACGAAATCAATGTCCAATCAAATGGATAGAGGGGGCTGGGTGATGAAACGGATTGAGGAGCAGGCCAGGCGGCTGGACCAGGAGTATCAGGGCATTGCCCAGTTGTTCGATCAGTTCTGCCAGCAGGCCGGCGTGCTCGCCGAACGCTATCACTTCTTCAACTGGCCGGATTATGAAGAGAGCCCGCCCCTCGCCCGCGCCTTCACCCTGCTGGGGGAACCACGGGAGCTGCGGCTGCGCTGTCAACCCGGCGAGGGGGGTTCCCTGAACGGCCTCCTCCAGGTGTGTGGCGAGGAAGGCAAGGTCCACGCCAGCCTGGGCTTTCGTGCCGACGGCCACCTGCTGCTGGAGCCGGGCCGCCTGCTCGACGACCCGCCGGGACTGCTGCTGAGGCTGATGCTGGGCTGCCTCTGGCAGGATCAGGGGAGCGAGCCTCCCCGCTGACCCCCGCCAGGGGCGTCAGTCGGCAGACACTTCGATGGTCAGGTGCACCAGCTCCTCGTGGATGGCGAGGCGCTCGCGGATCACCTGTGCCGGGACCGGGGTTGCCATCTGCAACGACATCGCGGCGGCATACTGCATCTGCCCCACCCGCCAGACGTGCAGATCGCGGATCTCGGCGCCAGGCAGCTCGGCGATCACCTCGCGGATCTCGTCCACCAGGGGCGCATCCATCTCCGCATCCAGCAAGACGCGCCCGGTATCACGCAGCAGCCCCCTGGCCCACACCGCCACCAGCACGGCCCCGGCGATGCCCATCAGGGGATCCAGCCAGTCCGCCCCCCACAACATGCCTCCCACCAGCGCCAGAATCGCCAGCACCGAGGTGGCCGCGTCCGCCAGCACGTGGAGGTAGGCGGCGCGCAGGTTGAGATCCTGATGGCCGTGGTGGTGATCGTGCGAGTGGTCGTGATGACCGTGATGGTGGTCGTGACCATGGTTATGGCCGTGATCGTCCCTGAGCAGCCAGGCACAGGCCAGATTCACCAGCAGGCCCAGCAGGGCAATGCCGATCGCCTGCTGATAATGGATGGGGCTCGGGTCCAGCAACCTGGCCACCGACTCGAACAGCATCAATCCCGCCACCCCCACCAGCAGCAGGGCGCTGCTGAAGCCCCCCAGCACCTCTATCTTCCAGGTACCGAAGCTGAACCTGTGATCCCGCGCGAAGTGGCGGGCAGCGCGATAGGCCAGCACCGAGAGGCCGAGGGCCAGGGCATGGGAGCTCATGTGCCAGCCGTCGGCCAGCAGCGCCATGGAGTTGTAGAACCAGCCGCCACCGATCTCCGCCACCATCATGACGACAGTGAGCAGCACGGCCCAGCGGGTCTTCTGTTCGGCCAGGGGATTCCCTTCGTGGACGACGGGGTGGTGGCAGTGGGATGAGGCGAGGGATGGCATGGATTTCTCCTGAAAACGAGGATGCCATATACTATACCCCAGTATAGTTTTATTGATCGAGAGGATCCTGGATGTCACACACGGTTCACGACAAGAAGAAGCTGCTGGCACGGGTCAGGCGCATCAAGGGGCAGACCGGTGCCCTGGAGAGCGCTCTGGAACAGGAAACAGACTGCGCCGCCATCCTGCAGCAGATCGCCGCCATCCGCGGCGCCGTCAACGGCCTGATGCTGGAGGTACTGGAGGGGCACATGCGCGAGCATCTTGGCGCCGAGGAGGCGACCCATGCCGAGCGGCTGGAGGATCTGGATCAGGTGGTGAGGGTACTGCGTTCCTATCTGAAATAAGGGCGCCCGGTGATGACGGGCGCCCCCTGTCAGTCGAAGTCCGCGTAGGGAGTGAGAGGCCTTGGCGGCATATCGAGATCCCCTTGCCAGGGCTTGAAGGTGTAGCGCAGGAACAGGGTGACATGGCTGGGGGCATAGTCATCCGCCTGCTGGATGTCCACCCGGCCACCGATGCGCCAGTGCTCCGTCAGCCTGTGTTCCACCACGCCATTCAGGGTGTAGCCGAATCCACTGCTACTGCCCCCCTTTCACAGGCGCATTTCTGTCTGGCAAACCGCTTGGCAACAGGCCTTCCAGCGGGTAGCGGCGACTGTCGTCGGTACGGGCGTAGGACCAGGATCCCGATCCCCCCAGCTCCCACGACCAGTCCGGGGTTCGCTGCCGGTAGCTGACCGGCACCGAGAGCGAGAAGTACCCCTGCGGGCTGTAATACCCCCCCTGCCCCAGGGTATAGCCCCCCAGATCCTGCTGGTAGTGCCACAGCATGGTGCTTAGCCCCACGCTGGCACGGCGATGGGTCTCGTTGACGAACTTGTAATAGCCCCCTCCCATGAGCCGGGTGCGCCAGTTGTCGGGCACGTTCTTGCCGGTCAGCAGGTGCTGCTGGGCGCTGCCCCAGAACCCGACGGCCCCTCCCAGATCCCGGCTGAGATCGAGGCGGATCCCGTTCGCCCGCACCCCGCCCCAGCTGATGCCCGTGCCCGGATCCACCGTTCCCCCATAGGAGAGCAGCGAGCTGCTGACGGGCCGACGCGAGAGGGTCATCCCCCACCCCAGCGTGTGCCAGTCACCGGTCAAGGTGGCGCCACCAACCCAGTCCACCACCTCGAAACCGAGGGGCGTGGTCCCCAGATCGAACGCCCAGGCCCCCCGCTGCCAGCCTGCCGCCAGGGTGGTCCCCCGGCTCTGCTGGTGCGCGTCCCCGCGACAGTCCCTGGCCGCACAGGTACCGAACTGCGCCCGGTAAGGGGAGTCCGGCAGATCTCCGGCATCCATGTCGACCAGTTCAAGGCGGCCGAAGGCGGTACCACCGGCCAGCGGCGTATCCAGTTGCGCCATCTGGGTCAGCGCCCGCAAATCCGAGTAGCCCCCGGTACCGCTGGAGCCCCAGTAATCGCTGTCGAGGGAGAAGGTGGTCTGGCTCTGCCGGTAATGCCTGTCGAGATCGCTGCGCAGGCCGGATGTCAGCCACCCCTCCCCATCCTGACTGCGGGCCAGCCGGGTCAGCTCGCCCCCCTCCAGATCCTCGCGGGGGGCCAGACCTGCGGCCACCAGCCCCTTGCGATCCCGCACCAGGGCCTCTTCCACATCATGCTCGGCAAAGCGCTGGCGGGCGGCATCGCGCCAGAACAGTGCCGCCTGCTGGGAGGCCGGTTGCAGCGCCACCAGGGGTTCGTAGTCGGTGAAGATGGCGCGGGCTGTCTCGCCCTCTCCCAGCGCCTGATAGAGATTGGCTACCCGGCGGTAGTAGTTGGCCCCCTCCGGGGGCAGCGGGCTGACCGGCCAGGCGGGCAGCCAGTGACGGGCCTTTGCCAGATCGCCCCTGGCCTGGGCCAGTTCGGCCATGCCAAGCCTGGCCTCGGGCTGTTGCGGCGTGCGGGCAAGCACCTCCTGATAGCGCTGCTCCGCCAGTGCATAGGCCCCCCGATCCGTGGCCCACTCCGCCAGCATCAGGCTCGCCTCTTCATCCGGCTGCAACGGCTGAAGCAGGCGTTCGGCCCCCTCATCATCCCCGGCCTCGTGACGCGCCCTCGCCCTGGCGAGCACCTCGTCACGGGCGAGGCGCAGATCCAGCGCATCCATGTCCTGTGTCCAGACGGACCTAGGGATGGCGGCCAGCACCCCTCTCGCCTCCACCGTCTTGTCCTGCCCCGAGAGATAGAGGGCGGTGGCGTAGCGCAGAGTGGCGTCCTGGGGCCGCGCCGCCAGCCGTTCCCGCAAGAGCCGCTCCCCGCTACCGGCTTCCCCGAGGCGGGCCCGGGTATCGGCTACTCGATAGGCCAGCCACACCTCTTCCGGGGTCAGCGCGAGTGCCTGCTCGCGAAGGCGCAGCGCCGCCGCCACCTTGCCGGTCCGATCGAGCTGATCGGCCTCCTCCTGCAACAGCCCGGCCTTGAGCCGCCGCCTTTCGGCCTGCATCCCGGGGGTGCCCTGCTGCTCCAGCAGGGCCAGGGCACGCGCCGGATCCTGCTCCTTGTAGAGATCGAACAGGCGGGCCAGGGCCCGCTCCCGCGCGCTCCCCATGGCGAGCGCCTTGCGATAGGCGGACTCCGCGTCGGCATCGCGATGACGGCCACGCTCGCTGTCTCCGAGCCCCAGCCAGGCTTCGGGCTCACGCCCATCCTGGGCGATGGCACGGCGATACAGGGTCGCCGCCTCATCCCACTGCTCCCGTTCCAGGGCGCTGCGCCCCTGGCTCACCAGCAGCCAGTAGCGGTTGGTGGCCAGCAGGCTGCGCCATTTGTCCTTGTCGGTCACCTCGGGGTGTGCCAGCACCCGTTCAAACTGGGCGATGGCCAGCGCTCGCTGATCGTTGCGGGAGTAGGCCTGCCCGAGGGCCCCCATGAGTTCGGGATCCCCCGGGTTGGCAGCCAGGGCACGCTGCAAGCGGGAGATGGAGGCACCACCTCCCGCCGTGCTTGCGAGCGCCGACTGGCGTGCACGATAGGCAGGCGAGGCCCACTTCTCCTCCTGGGTAGCGAGCAGCTGTTCCGCCTTGGTGGTATCCCCTTCGCCAAAGAGCACCATGTACTCCTGCAAGGCAGCGATGCTCCCGGGACCGATGGGCAGGGATTCGATGTCCGCGAGCCAGATCTCGGCGGCCTCGTCCCGCTGATAGGGGTCTCGCGCCATCTCGCGCAACAGGTTCTGCGCCCCCTGACGCCGACCCTCCGCCAGATAGAGGCGAGCCAGCCCGCCCCGCACTCTGGGCTCACCCGGATATTGCCGGTTGAGTGCCTCCAGGGCCGCCAGCCCCTTTGCCTTCATGGCCGGGATCCGTGTCTGCAACAGGGCATAATCCACCGCCACGTCGAGATTGGGGGGCAAGTCACCGGAGAACAGGGAGCGATAGAGACGCTCGGCCTCCTCCAGCCTGCCGGCGCTGGTCAGCAGCCTCGCCTGTTGCAGTTGCTGGCGCCTGGCCGGTTCGTTCAGGGCCAGGTTGGCCATGCCCTGACGATAGAGCGCAGAGCCGGGGTCTTGCTTGCCAAGGCGGGCCAGCAGTGTCCCGGCCTCCTTGACCTTGCCCTGGCGCAGGGCCTGACGGGCCTGGGCTGCCAGCAGCTCCGGATGATCGGGCTCCACCAGGGAGAGAGAATAGAGGCTGTTGCTGACGAGATCTTCCCGCCCACGGGCCTCGCCAATCCTGACCTGCTCCAGCAGCCAGGCCACCGGCTGTACCGTCCCTTGCGCCAGGGCTCCGCTCATCAGGCAGGCGAGCAGGCACCCCAGGGTCACTCTGCCTGACATGACTCGCTCCAATCCGGCTGCAGGGTACCGTCGGCGGCAAAGCGATAACGCCCCTGATCCCAGCCTGCGCCGAACAGGGTCAGCACGCTGCCGTAGTAGGCATCCGCATCCAGCCCGTGATCGGAGACCTGCTTGCGCAAGGTGACCTGCACCGGCAAGCCCCGTGACAGGGGCAGGAGGGCGGCGGCAAAGCCGCTCGGCCCCTTGCCCTGAACCTGTCCACTTTGGCTGGAGACCCGCTCGGGCAGATGACCCGATTCGGTCAGCTGCGCCAGCATGGGGGCAAAGTGGGCCACCAGAGAAGCCCTGGCGGGATCCTCCTCGCTCAACATGCCGAGCCAGAGATAGACGCGGATGGCGTCATAGCCACCGGTGTCGCCCTTGTCCGCCGTCACCTGCCACCCCTTCTCCCCCTGCCAATCCACCCAGTCCGGGGCAAAGCCACGGGGCGCACTCTCCTGCAACAATTTGGGCAAGAGGGCCCGCATCTCGCCCCAGGGCCCCTTGAAGGAGGCGAATCTGGCCAGCAGTTGTGGAGGCAGATAGCTGGGGTTGAGGGTCCAGCGTCCCTCCCCCTCATAGCCTTTCGCCCCGGGCAGCAACACGGGGCCGAGACCCGGCAGCGTGGCGACCTCTTCCCGGGCGATACGGCGCAGCAACAGGGTGCCGAGGGCAGAGTAGCTGTGGTTGTCCCACAGGCGACCCGCCTCCAGCAGGCTGTAGGCTATCCAGAGATCCGAATCGGACGCGCTGTTCGCATCCAGCACGCCCCAGTTGCCGTCCTGCTGCCTGCCCCAGAGCCAGGATGGCAGGAAGCCGGTCAGATCCCCGCGGGCGAGCTGCCGCTCCGTCCAGTCAAGCAGGCGGGCAAAGGTCTCCCTGTCATCGTTGACCAGGGCGAAGAAGAGGGCATAGCTCTGGCCTTCCGAGGTGGTGATGCGGCGCCCCTCGGCAGGGTCGATGACCCTGCCCTCTTCGCTGATGTAGTGCTGGCGAAAGTGATCCCACTCCGGCCAGTGGCAGACGGCCTGCGCCGGGAGGGAACAAAGGGCCCAGAGGAGCAGGGCACCACAGACATTTTTCATCTGAGTCATCTCTTAATCTTCCTTCAGACGGCGGCGGCTGGCACTGGCAAGCAGCACCCGCAGGCCCCAGCCCAGTACCAGCATGCAGAGCAGGGTCAGCCCGGCAAGACGCACCGGATAACGGGCAAACAGTTGCCAGAGACGCTCCCACCACGGCAGGTAGCCCACCTCGTAGCGATCCCCCACCACCAGGCTCTTCACCCCGGATTCCCGGATGATGGCCACCGAGCCCGCCACCTGATCGCGCAGGGTACGGGTCTGCAGAGCCTCATTGAGCAATGTGACCCCCGCCGGTCCATCCGCCAGCAAGGCCACCAGGCTGCGCTGATCATGGGTCGGCGATTGCAGCCCCAGGATGACGGCGATGGCCCGGTTGCCCGTCATGCCCACCCGGGCCTGGGGCTGGCGATCGGCCATGGTGTGCAGCAGATCCCCCTTGTGCTGGCGGGTTGGCTCGTTGACCCAGCTGCGCGTGGATTGCAGCAGGGCGTCGGGAGCCAGATCCCCTCGAAACTCCTCCGGCAGGGTGCCGATGAGCAGGGTATCCCGATCCGCGGTGCGCGCCCGCTCCCAGTCGTCCAGAACCTGCAGGGAGAGCGCCGGATACCCGGTCTCAGCCCCGATGGCACCGACGGCATCGAGCAAGGTGGTGATCTGCCCGGGATGGGGTCTGGCTGGCATGACAATCTGGGTGTCGGAGAGATCCGCCATCCTGCTGAACGGGAAGCCGGCATAGGCGAACGCCTTGAGATCGGGCATCTCGATGAAGTGGCGATAGCCGGTGAAGTCGATGGTGGAGCCCTCGTCGATGCGCACCTGATGGGCTGGCGGCATCACCAGGTCGCAACGGCCATCCTCCGTTCCTCCCATGTATTGCTGGGCATACTCGAACGAGAAGCTCAGGCTGTTGGCCTGGGTGGTCTTGAGCCCGGGCATGCGCAGCGCCATGGTGTCGCCATCGTCGGCAAACCAGAGCGGCAGGGTCAGCAACCGCTCACTCTTGATCTCGCCGGGCTCGAGCGTGAACGACTTCATGAGCTGGCCGTTGACCCCCACATCCAACCGGGAACCGTCGCGCAGGGTGGGCGAGGTGTGGTGATACTTCAGCTCCGTCCTGATGCCGTTCTCCCCCAGCAGATAGAGATCTGGCGGCAGGCGCAGCGTCAGGCTCATGGGCCACAGCGTGCGCCCCGTTGCCTGCAACTGGCCCGGGTACTCCGTCAGTTCATCAAAGCGCATCTTGCGATCCAGTCGCACCCAGTTCGGGGCATCGTAGGGCTGACGCGGGGAGAGCGGCTTCACCTCGTCCACCATGACGCTCTGGCCACGCAGCATGACATCGCCTCGCACCAGCCCCTGCACCGCCGTCAGCAGGTCCTGCTGATCCCGCCCCAGGATCAGCAGCAGCTTCACATAGGGGTTGTCGGGGGAGCTGATCATGTCGATGGTGGGCCCCTTCACCTCGGGATAGTCCACCAGGAAATCGGGGCGCGCGTCATTGGTGGCAAAGATCACGGCGTTGCGATCCGGCAACTGGTTGATGAGCACCGGGAAATGCTGGCCCCGCCACTGGGCCTTGGTGCCGAACCAGGAGGCCAGCACCGCCGCCGCCTGCTGCTGCTCCGGGGGCACTGAGCCCGTGAACACCATGGGCAGAGTCAGCTTGCCATTGTCCCGCACGTCGAGGAACGGCATGGGGAAGAAGGAGAGCTCGTTGCGCACCGGCAGGGTCTGCAACTGCAGGGTCAGCTTGCTGTCCCGGTTGACGTTGAGCCAGAGGGTATCGCTCGCCGGGTTCTCGCACACTTTCCGATAGTGGCCGACGAAGCTCACCTTGAGGCGGTTGAAATCCTTGGCATAGCGGGGATCCAGCTCGATGCTGGCATGGGTCATCGTCCCCATCTGATCCTGGTTGAGGGCCGTCACCCCCATCAGCTCGTCATTGAGATAGACCTTGACCTGGGAGATGAGCGGCAGCAGGGAGGGCGATGGCGTGAAGTTCAGATCCAGGGTGGCCCGGGTCACCACCTCGTCCCGCCGCACGGTGAAGTCGGCCAGTCCGTCTGGCGCATTGCCGCGCAGGGACAGGGTGCCTGGCGATGATGCCATCTGTTCGAAGCTCATCCCCTGGGTGCGCACCGGAGCGGGAACGGGCGGCAGGGGGCCGACGACCTCGGCGGCGGTCGCACCCTGTGCCATCAGCAGGAGAGGAATAAGGTAGCGTTGTGGTTTCATCATCCTTTCACTGTCTGTGAGGTCGGAGTCCCGGCCCGGAAATCTGGGGAGACGCGACGGGGAACGAAGGAGAGGAGCCAGCGAGCCAGCTTCTCGAGGAGGATACAAACAAAGCCGATGGGTGAGGTACGGGCCAGACGCCAGTAAGCTCCCCAGCCGAGCAGGGTAATGTCGATCAGGCTGTGGAGGGGGCGATCCTTGCCCAGACGCTGCTGCCACAGGGACCAGGTATCGGCCCGGGCGAAGGTGCACTGGATGAACTCGACATGCTGTGCCTGCGCCATGGGTTCCAGCTCCAGTCCCAGCTTGCAGCCGAACACCCGCTGCACCTTGGCGGCGAACGCCTGCTCCCGTTGGTCATGGCGCAGCAGCAACCAGACCCTCTCCTTGTCGGCCAGGGGCAGGGGCGCCTCGAGCAGCACCCCGACCCCCCCGTTGGAGTAATCCCTGACAGTACAGGGGTAGAGGTGACCGTTCGCCAGCCTGATGGCCGCAGGCATCACCATCTCCACCCTGGGATTGGCACGGACCTGCCGCGACTCGAAGGCCACCGCCAGGGCGCCGCCCAGTATGGTCATGTTGTAGAGGGTCCAGATCATGCTGAGGATCAGGGTCGGCACCTCGTCGGCAGGGCCGGTGCCGATGCGCCAGAGGCCGAACCCCAGCCCGCACAGATTGAGCAGGATCAGCAGCAGATAGGGGCGGGAGACCGACAGATCGAGGAACACCTCCTCCGTCATACCCCCCTTGGCGGTCACGTTGAACGTCCCCTTGTGGGGTGCAAAGAGCGCCACCGTGGTCGGCCTGGCGATGTACCAGGCCAGCACCGTCTCATAGACCTCGCCCCAGAAGGAGTGGCGGACCTTGCCCTGCAACCGGGAGTTGGTCAGGGCGCTGTGGAAGATGTGCGGCAACATGTAGAGGGCGATGGCCGCCGCCGGGGCATAGATGATGTAGGCGTGCAGGATAAGGAAGGCGAGCGGCGCCGTCAGGAAGATGAGCCTCGGTATGCCCGAGAGGAAGTGCAGCATGGCATTGAAGTAGCAAAGCCGCTGCCCCAGCTTGAGCCCCTTGCCGAAGAGGGGGTTGTCCAGACGCAGGATCTGCACCATGCCGCGCGCCCACCGGATGCGCTGACCGATGTGGGCAGAGAGGCTTTCGGTGGCCAGCCCCGCCGCCAGCGGGATCCGGATATAGGCCGAGGTGTAGCCGAGGCGGTGCAGCCGCAGGGAGGTGTGGGCATCCTCGGTGACCGTCTCCACCGCGATGCCGCCGATCTCGTCAAGGGCGGTGCGCTTGATGACGGCGCAGGAACCGCAGAAGAAGCTGGCGTCCCACATATCGTTGCCATCCTGCACCAGGCCGTAGAAGAGGGCCCCCTCGTTCGGCATCTTGCGAAACCGTTGCAGGTTGTGTTCGAACGGATCGGCGGAGAAGAAGTGGTGGGGGGTCTGGACCACGCCCAGACGGGGATCCCGGTAGAACCAGCCCACCGTCATCTGCAGGAAGGAGCGGGTCGGCAGGTGGTCACAGTCGAAGATGGCGACCAGATCCCCGGTGGCCATCTTGAGGGCGTGATTGATGTTGCCCGCCTTGGCGTGCTCATGGGTCGACCGGGCCACATAGCGGATCCCGGCCTCCTCGGCGAAATCGCGAAACGCCGCCCGCCCCCCGTCGTCAAGCAGCCAGATGGTCAGCTTGTCGGCGGGCCAGTCGAGCCCCATGGCGGCGTAGACAGTCCCCTTCACGATGGCGAGATCCTCGTTGTAGGTGGGGATCATCAGATCCACGCTGGGCCACTGGGCCGGATCCGCCGGCAGTTGTGCCGGGGGGCGGTGCAGGGGCCATGCGGTCTGCCAGTAGCCGAGCAGCAGCACCAGCCAGGCATAGGTCTCGGCGGCCAGCAGCAGCAGGCCGCAGGCCAGGCTGACGGGGTCGAACCAGTCGAGGGTCGAGGTGTAGCGCCACCAGATGTAGCGGCAGGAGATGGTGAGGGAGAGCACCATCATCATCAGCATGGGATAACGGCCCGGCACAGCCCGCAGGATGAAGGCCATGGCCGCCAGCAGGAGGACGAACACCAGTTGCGCCTGCAGGGTGAACGGCAGGGTGACGCAGAGCAGGGAGAGGCTCCCGGCCACCACGCAGAGCAGCACGCTCTTCCAGCGCGCCTCGCGGGGCGTGGCCCTGGCGGCGGCCAGCCCTTTCTCCTCCTGGCGGGCCAGGAAGCCCCCGAGAGCCTGAGTGCCCCTATGCCAGATCCGCTGCCAGGAGGCAGGCCAGCGCAGAGGGATGGGCTGTGGGCGACGCACTATCATCCAGAGGCTCTGCAACAGAACGCGCAGGGGATCCCCCACCCGGGGGTGCGTCAGCTGGGGATAGAGCCCCCGGGCATGGCCCAGCACCCATTGCCAGCCATGACGCTCGAGGGGGAAGAGAGCCCAGGCCAGCAGCCAGCCCAGGGTCAATGCGGCCGCCCCCGGGCGGGAAGCCCCCCGCTCACGCAGTGCGCGATAGCGCTGCGAGCACCAGAGGCCCGCAGCCGGCGTCAGCAGCCGCACTCTCATCGGGGGGCCTCCCCCTCTGCCAGACACCAGGTCGCCAGGGCGGCCAGCTCGTGGGCAACCAGACTGGTGGGGGCATAGCGGCCGACCGGCAGCTTGGCGGCCATGGCCTCCGCCATGGCTTCGTCCCTGTGCAGATGAAGATTGAGCAGAGGGAGCCCCCCTGCCAGCCAGAGATCCAGCAGCCCCTGCTGCAGGGCCCGCTGGCTGGAGAACTGGGTCACCAGCAGACGCTCATCGGCCGCCCAGGGGTGGCGGTGAAGCCGCACATGGCAGTTGGCATCCGCATTGACCACCAGCAAGCGCCTGCAGGGGATGACGGGGGCCATGCCCAGGGGCAGATCCAGCAGCACCAGATCATAGCCATCGATCCCCGCCAGCCACTCGGCCGACGCCCCCTCCTCCCCGCCATGGGAGAGCAGATCCAGTCCCTCCTCCCGGCGGTGAAGCGCACCTCGCCACTCCCGCGCCGGCTGGGTCAGCCGGCTCCAGCCTCCCGGATCGTCATGGGGCAGGCCAAGGTGGATGCCAAGCTGATTGTCCGGGCAGAGATCCACCGCCAGCACCCTTGCCCCCTGCTCATGGGCAGCCTGGGCCAGTCCGGCCACGATGGCGGTGGTCCCCACACCTCCCCGGATCCCCTGCAGGGCGATCACCTTCATGCAGACCTCCCCTCGCCAGTCCCCTCGGGCCCTTTCACTGCCACCTCCGCCAGCAGGGGGAAGCGTGCGCACAAGGCGGCGAGCCGCTCCCTGGCGGCAATATCCTGATAGGAGAGGCTGACACCAAAGGCCTGCTGGACCATGGCCACGTCATTGATCACCGTGCCCTCCACCAGGACGCCGAAGGGGGTCTGCATGTCTGATTGCCGTTCGCTGCGCATCGTCACTTCCGGTCTCATTGGGGATAGGGGACCCAGTCCCCCTGCCCCAGCTTGATGTGGTACTTGCCCTGATATTCGATCACCACCGAGCCCTGGTTCTCGGACACCGACGGGGTCTGCGGCAGATCGCCCAGCAGGGCATCCCAATCAATGGTCTCGCTCCCGAACACATCCTTCCCCACCAGCCTGGAGACCAGTTCTGATACCGCCAGGAAGCTGCTGGGGGTGTCCACGTTGCGGGTCGCCTCGTGGGGCGCCTTGGTACCGAGCAGGGCAACCCCCACCGGCACCTGGGTGATGCTCGGACTGGGAATGTCCCGCAGCCCGGCCATCTGCATCTTGTCGCCGGTGAGAGCTGCGCCGTGCTCAGGCACCATCACCACGGCCACCTTGCGGCCGGATTGCTCCAGCGTCGTCATGAAGTCGTCCAGCTGATCCAGCAGGGTCTTGAGCCTCGCCTTGTAGGGCGCTATCTGGCGGCTCGCCACATAGCGGTTGCCATCGTGCAGGGCGATGAGGTTGAAGAAGGTGACGTTGCGTGCCGCCTGACTCTGTGTCCGCTCGTTCAGCCAACGGCCGAACAGGGCATCCCCGCGATAGATGGGCTCGCCATCGAAGGAGGCGAGGTCATGGGCCAACCCCTTCTTGTCCATGGGAGTCACATCCAGCCCGGCATACTGCTGCAGGCCGGTCAGGTAGTTGCCAAAATCCCCCGAGTGATCCATGGCCACCTGTTTGGCAAAGCCGAGCTGGGCCAGGTTCTCGAACAGCAGGCATTGCTTCGGCGCCGTCACATAGAGCCCCTGGTGGCTGGTCTGCCCGCAACTGGCCCGCAGCAGGCGAATGGAGCTCGGGCCGCTGTAGGAGGTGGCGGAGTTGAAGCGGTTGAAGCGAATGTCGAAGTGGGACCAGACCGGATGCCCGCTCAGGCCGCTCGCCTCCACGTCACGCCAGGCCAGGGAGCAGACATTGATGATGAGCACATCGAAGGGGGTCGCCTGGGCTGGCAGGCTCTCCGTGAAGTGCGCCAGTCTCTCCTGCTCCTCCCGATAGAAGTCATCGAGATAGGCGTTGAGGTTCTCGTTGGTCGGCGGGGCACTCTGGTCAAGCTGCTCCTCCATGGGCAGCACTGAAGAGCGGGTCTCCTCCCGGGACGTGTTCAGGGCATGCTCGCTCGCCCCCTTGCTGCTCGCGAAGGGATTGCTCACCTGGGGCGAGACCCAGAGCCAGAGCAGCGCCAGCAGGATCCAGGGGGTGAAGCGCAGCCACTGGGCGATGAACAGATAGAGTGTCAGCAGCACGAACCCCGCGCCGACCATCTCCCAATTGATGAAACGCCCGAGCAACTCCGCCCAGTAATCCAGGGTGAAGGAGAAGACCTGGCTGCCCTGGGCACGAATGCTCTCTATCCCCGGCAACCAGGTATCGTGATAGAAGATCCCCGCCCCCACCGGCAACGCCAGCCAGTGCCGCGCACGGCGCCACCCGACCCTTGGCAGGGGAAAGATCAGGAAGGCGGCAAACACCAGGTTGATCAGGGGGTCGAAGTTGAGATATCCCCCCAGAGCAGGGCGAACTTGGCAAGAAAATAGACATTCCAGCCACCCAGGCCATGCCAGTCCAGCCAGGGAGAATCGGCATCAGAAACGTGTCGGGTCATCGGCGATGAGTCACCTGTTATCGTGGGCCCCCCGAAGGGGCCGGGCACACTGCAATGGTTGTCAAAAGAATAGCCTGACTATTATGCAACTATTAATTTGTCTCAGGTGGCGCTGAACCTGACTCCCCCGGATGGGTGTAAGGGGAATGAGAGGGGCCGTATGTATCCATATATTATCCAAACGATCCCGATAAGGCAGCCTTCTCTGACAAAATGGGAGGAACGTGCAGACGGGATGCAGGATCCTGACAAGGGCCCCGCGCTTACCACTGCGACAGACTTTGTCAGCCCTGTCGCCATCTCGAACAACTTGAGGCCACCTCTGGATTGCGCCATCATATCGGCCCGGCTGATGGCCGGCCGAATTGGACAGTCAACTTCAAGGACCCCCCATGTTTGAACACGTCGATGCCTATGCTGGCGACCCCATACTGACGCTAGTCGAGACCTTCCATAAAGATACCCGCGAGCAGAAGGTGAACCTGGGGATTGGCCTCTATTACGACGAGCAGGGCCGCATTCCGCTGCTGCCGTCGGTGCAGCAGGCCGAAGCGCAGCGCGCCGCCGCCCCGGCCCCGCGCCCCTACCAGCCGATGGAAGGCGCCGCCAACTACCGCACTGCGGTGCAGCACCTGCTGTTTGGCGCCGAGCACGAAGCGGTCAAGGCGGGTCGCATCGCCACCATCCAGACCATCGGCGGCTCCGGCGCGCTGAAGATCGGCGCCGATCTGCTCAAGCGCTACTTCCCGACCTCCGAGGTGTGGGTCAGCAATCCCACCTGGGACAACCACAAGGCGATGTTCGAGGGGGCCGGTATCAAGGTGCACGACTACCCCTATTACGATGCGGCCACCGGCGGCGTGCAGTTCGACGCCATGATCGACTGCCTGAGCAGCCTGCCTGCGAAAAGCATCGTGCTGCTGCACCCCTGCTGCCACAACCCGACCGGGGTGGATCTCTCCCGTGCCCAGTGGGACCAGGTGATCGCCCTGGTGGTCGAGAAGAACCTGATCCCCTTCATGGACATCGCCTATCAGGGCTTCGGTGACGGGCTGGAAGAGGATGCCTACGCCATTCGTGCCATGGTGGCCGCCGGCGTCAGCTTCTTCGTCAGCAACTCCTTCTCCAAGAACCTCTCCTTCTACGGCGAGCGCTGCGGCGGCCTGTCGGTCATCTGCCAGGATGCCGAAGAGGCGAGCCGGGTGCTGGGCCAGATGAAGGCCACCGTACGCCGCAACTACTCCAGCCCCCCCACCCACGGCGGCCAGATCACCGCGGCGGTGATGAGCCAGCCCGAACTGCATGCCATGTGGGTCGGTGAGGTGACCGAGATGCGCACCCGCATCAAGGCCATGCGCCAGAAGCTGTTCGAGGTGCTGAGTGCCAAGGTGCCGGGCCGCGATTTTGGCTACTTCATCAACCAGCGCGGCATGTTCAGCTACACCGGCTTCACGCCGGAGCAGGTGGACCGCCTTCGGGAAGAGTTCGCCGTCTACCTGGTGCGCTCCGGTCGCATGTGCGTGGCGGGCCTCAACAGCCGCAACGTCGACTACGTGGCCGACGCCATGGCCGCAGTGCTCAAGGGCTAAGCCCGCAAGCCCCGCTCAGGCGCAATGCTGTTCACTTAAGCGGAGCCGCATTGCGATTTACCGGAAAACGGGTCTTTGATATCTTCACCGCCCTGGGTCTCGATGGCCTGGGGCGTTTTTCTATGAACATGACGCCTATGCAGCCCCGCAACTCCGCCAACCTCCGTGGCGTATGGGCTGGCGATAACGCGCCCGCCATCACTGCCATCTGGTTCGCGATGAACTGACAGGCAAACTTAAAGCTCACCTCATTGGGCGCTCGCTGATGGGCTACGGCGGCCTGGCTGGCCTCCCGCCTGACCAGATTGTATCCAAGCAGCAATCCCCACAGCTCCTGATAGACCAAGTCCACTTTCTTGCTTCTCAGCGTGATGGCGTTGTGCTGCATCGCGCTTTTGATATCCCGGTATCCCAGCTCGATTTCCCAGCGCTCGTGGTACAGGGTCGCCACCTGAGCTGCACTGAATCGCGCCACGGGCAGGGAGGTAAAGACCGTTTTCTCCTTGCCTGCCACCTCATAGGTCACTGCGCGAACTTGCCAGTGTGTCGGCAACGCCGGGTTTTTCTTGCTAGCCTGAGGCGAGACCGTCATTTGCAACAGACGGTCACCGTCGCCATAGCGCTCAAGTTCCGTGTATACCAGCCCCTTGCGTTCCGGGATGAGCCAGTGACGGTCGGTGTCTTCGGCCTGAATACGCAGCAACAGGTCGGCACCGAAGAAGCCTTTATCCAGCAGGGTCACTGACTTGTCCGGCAATGAGTGAATGAACTCGCTGGCCAGGGGGATTTCCCCTTTGCGGTACGGGCTGATGGCCGCGTTGGCAATGACATGCGAGCGGACATTCATGAGCGTGACCAACCGCAGCATCGGGTAGGGTGTCTGCCGGTTGGTTGAGGTGTTACCCGAGCCGAAATGTGCTCTGAGTTCAGGCATATCCTGGGTTCGGAACAGGGCCCCATCGATGGCAAAGACCTGTAAACCGTGCCAATGGTCTTCAGGATAACGTTCCCGCCCCCACACATCGGCGCACTGTTTGAACAGCCACTCGAGCGGCTGTTTGCCGAGTCGCTGACGGGCCTGAGACAGGGCACTGTCCGCGAGCAAGGCATCATTGGCCAACCCTTCTGCACAGATGTTGAGGCGCCGAGCGACCTCGGAGATGGGCTCATTGCGGAAAAAGGCCATCCCCACGACGAGCCACAAGACCATATCAGAAGGTAAGCGGCGTCGGCGGATAGTGGCCTTTTCAGACAAGGCGGCAGCGGCAGTAATCCATTCGTCGGGAATATGGTCGGCAAAAATGGCCAGCCGAGCCAGCATGTCGCCAGATGCCTCAACAACATCGTTCAGATCGTTTGCAATAGACATAAAAAATCCGGAACTAGTGATTGGTTCCGGATTGTCCTACAGCAGAAGGATCGGTCAATGGATCCTTAACTGATCAGCATTGCCGCTCAGGCGGGGCTTTTCATTTGTCCCCTTGCCCGTGGAACCGTGATGGATCTCATTGCCCTCTCCCGCCTCGGCGGTCGCCACCTGGTGACCCTGCATCTGCTGCTCGACACCCGCAGTGTCACCCGCAGCGCCGAGCGCCTCTGCACCACCCCCTCCACTGTCAGCAAGACCCTCAACCAGTTGCGCGAACTGCTGGGGGAGCTCAACGGCCTCACCAGCCAGGAAGGATTTGCCCCTGCCAACTGGCAGGGGGAGCTGAACCTGGCGATGCGGGAGAGCAGCATGATCTGGCCCATGGGGGCCGTACTGGGTCAGTTGATGCAGGAGGTGCCGGGGCTGATGCCCGTCGTGCGTAACAAGGACGAGCAGGGACTGGCTGCTCTGGCGGCGGGCAAGCTCGACTTCGTGATCCTGCCCCACGATCAGAGCCAGCCCGGGGTCAATCAGTCCGGCCTCGTCTGGGAAACCTTGCGGGAGGACGAGCTGGTCTGCCTGATGCGCGCGGATCATCCGGCGTTGATGCGCCCCTGGGATCTCGATGCCTACCTGAGCTGGCGCCACATCGCCATTCGCGATCAGGAGCTGGCCGATCCCTTCTTCGAGCAGAGTCTGGCCCAGCGCCAGGTACGGCGCAGACTGGGGGCCACCCTGCCGGATTTTGGCAGCGCCGCCGCCCTGCTGCGCCAGAGCGATCTCATTCTCACGGCCGTGAAGGGCTGGGCTACCCGGGCTTGTACCCAGGGGTTGGTGAGCCGCCCTGTCCCCTTCGATTACGGCGCCGTGACCCACAGCCTGGTGTGGTATGGCCCCCTGGGGGAAGATCCCGCCCTGCGCTGGTTCCGTCAGCGCATCCTGCAACTGGCCCGGGAGCTGGACGCCCCACAATGATGCCTGGCGGCAGGACTCAGGGCTTCTTGGTATAGATGGGGCCTGGGAAAGAGGTGACGTTGTTGCCCAGTTCGGTGATGCGGGCGGCCCCCTGCTTGCGCACCTGATCGACCCGCAGCACGTGGTGCATGGGAATAAGGGTGCGTGTGACGTCGGCAAATTCGCTCTTCAGCTTCTCGTGGCTGGGGTCGACGATGAGCGCCGTGTGGTTGTCCCACACGAAGTGGGCGATCTCGATGAAGCCGAACAGCTGGCCCTGATTCACCTCTCTTACATAGACTTCGTAACGCTCGCTGTGACAAATGAACTGCACTCGATAAAGGGCGTTGGATTCACTCATGGGTATCTGTTGGTGATGGACGGTTTGCCCATTCTAGCCGTCCCCTCGGACAGCCCCTATAGACAGAGTTCACAGTTGCGTCATATCGGGTCTCAGCATCCCGACGTGCTGCAGAGCTCAGATCGCAGGCAGCATCACCGACCCAAACCCCTTGGCCTTCAATGCGTTGGCCAGCACTGTCAGGTCAGCCGACCCGGCTTCTGGCCATGACAGCGCCTCCCCTCGCACCCCGTGGTGGCGAAAGCCGTTGAGGCGGATGGGCACGGGCCCCAGCGACAGCAAAAAGGTCGTCAACGCCTCCTCCAGCGCGCCGGTGGCATCGAGAAAATCGCTCCGCCCCGGCACCAGCAACAGCCGCACCTCCGCCAGCTTGCCCGCCTGCGCCAGCAGTTGCAGCGATGCCAGCACCCGCTCGCGGCCCCACCCGGTCAGGGCCAGATGCACAGGCTCGCGCCACCCCTTGAGGTCTATCATGGCGCCGTCCAGCACCGGCAACAGCCGCTGCCAACCCGTTTCTCCCAGGGATCCGTTGCTGTCGAGCAGGCAGGTGAGACGGGCCAGATCCGGCGCAGCCTTGATGGCCGTGAACAGGGCGATCACGAACGGCAACTGGGTGGTCGCCTCCCCGCCGGAGACGGTGACGCCGGTGAGCAGCGGGCCATAGCGGCGCAGCAGGGCCAGCACCTCGGCCACCGACATCTGGCGCGTCTTGGGGCTGGCGTGGCGAGGGCAGACATCGAGGCAACGGTCGCAGTGGGTACAAAGCTCGGCTTGCCAGCTCACCCGCCCCTCCTGCATCGCCAGGGCTCTGCCCGGGCAACCGGGCACGCAGTCACCGCAGTGATCGCACAACCCCATGGTGTGGGGGTTGTGGCAGCCGGGGCAGCGGAAGTTGCAGCCCTGCAAAAACAGCACCAGCCGGTTGCCGGGGCCGTCCACGCAGGAGAAGGGCAGCCAGCGGCTCACCATCGCCCTGAGCTCGGCCCCCTTCTGCATGCCGTTCTCAGTGCTCATTCAAGAGGGTCTCGATAGCCACCACCCGCGGTGCCCGCTGGCGGATCCCGGTCAGCTCGCTCGCCTCGGCGCCGAGGCAGGTGGTCTGCAGCCGCGAGCCTTCTGCCGCGAAGCGGGCCACATCGCGCTTGCGGATCATGTAGCCGGTCACCCGCACCAGATCGCTGTCCGCCACGTTGGCACTGAATTCGCGCATACCGAGGGCGAAGGCCCCCTTGCAGAGTTGCAGCAGCGCCTGCGGGTTCTGGCGTATGGTGGGATCCAGGGTCAGGATCTCGCTGATCCCGGAGTGATAAAAGCCGTGGTGGGGCGCCAGGGCCAGCAGGTGACTGGCGGGATCCGGCTCCTCGCCATAGGGGATCCGTACCCCCGGGGTCACGCCCCTGTCCACGCTGAGTCCCCCCTGGGAGTGGAGCAGGGCACGGCCGCCCCAGGCATGGGTCTGGCCCCTCCTGGCCACCCACTCGGAGAGGCGGGCCGAGATGCGATAGCCAAGCTGGTTGGCCTCATCGTCATGGCCATAGCGCCACGGCAAGCCTCCCTTCTCCATCAGCAGGTTCACCGCCTCCGCCATGCCAAAGATGCCGAACATGGGGACGAAGCGCGTCTCCTCGATCAGCCCCTCTTCCACCAGGAAGCTGTCGAAGAAACCCGACTCCCGGTGCAGGAAGGCGGCGCGCGCCTCGATGAGCCGCGAGGCCTGCTCGCAGTAGTGAGGCAGTGTGCGCGCCATGAAATCCTCAACCCCTGCGCTCTGCCCGGCCACGCCCTTGAGGGAAAGCCGCACCAGGGTATTGGCACCGCCCCCCAGGGGCAGGGCGTTGTAGCAACTGACGATGCCAAAGCCACGTTCGTCGAAGGTGTCCCTGTGCAGCGGATAGTTGACGATGTGGGGCTTGCTGCAGGCCGAGATGTTCTCGACCCCTTGCAGCAACAGGTTGTCCGGGGTCTGCACCGGGTCGTGGAACAGACTGAGATTCGGCGCCACCTGCTGGAGTTCCCTGTCGATGCGCAGGATCAGCCGGCAGATCCGGTTGTCGTCGGGGCCGATGTTGACGTGCATGAAGGCATCCGGCAGCACCCGATCCAGATAGATCCAGAAGGCCTTCAGCTTGCGATGGAGCGTTTCATCATCCAGCTCACCGACGAAGGGCAGCAGCAGGTGATCGAGGCGCCCCAGCCAGACCGGCATGCCGGTGACGGAGGGCACGTGGTGGTAGAGGATGCGCAGGGCATCGAGGGCCTCGTCGAAGTCCAGGGGGGGCGCCAGCTCCAGCCAGGCCGAGCCCTGGCGCAGAAACCGCTCGTAATCCGGCAGCACATAGCGCGGTTTGTGGGGAGCGTGTCCCTCGAACATGTCGCACAGCACCCCTTGTGCCATGGCATCCTGCACGGCGGCAGGCAACTCGGGGTAAGGCAACGCGTTTTCGGCGGCGAGCGCCAGGGCGTGGCTCTTCTGGGCCGGTGACAGCAGGGGGTCGCGCACGATGCGCTGGCAGGTTTCGGTGAAGGACATGGTTCACTCCGTGGCGGGTGGAACCAAAATCCTCACACTTGAGAGGCCTTTTTTGAAGTGACATTCCCAACAGGGCGGATATCCCATCAAGACATCCGCCATGCAGGATCACGGCACATCCTTCACCAGGGCCAGAACAGGGCCACGCCCCCCAGCCAGCGCAGCAGGAAGAAGCCCCCCATGCCGACGACCACCACCACCAGGGTAGGCAGGCGCAGCAGGGTCAACACCGTCACCAGCAGGGTGGCGGCCAGGTAGTCCGGATCCCAGTCCAGCCCGCGGCCGGGCTCATAGCTGAAGACGATGGGCAGCCAGATGGCGGTCAGCACCGACTGGGCCGAGAAGCTGAGGAAAGCCCCCATTTCGGCCCCCGGCTGATAGCGGGTCAACCGCGAGAAGAAGGCAAAACGGTTGAAGAAAGTGATCAGAGCCAGCAGCCCTATCATCAGCCAGCCCATGATCACCTCCTCATCCGGTGCAGCACATAGCCCACCACCATGCCGGCCAGGGCCGAGACGATGATGTGGATCTCCGCCAGCAGCGGCTTGGTGACGAGCGCCGTCCCGCCGCTCACCAGAGTGGCCGCCACCATGGGCAGGTTCTTCATGGCGGGGAGCGTCATGGCGATAAAGGTGGCGGCGATGGCAAAATCGAGCCCCATCTTGTCCAGCCCCTCGATGTACTGGCCGGCGGCGATGCCGAGCAGGGTCGCCAGGTTCCAGAACAGATAGAAGACAAAGCCCGCGATGAGCGCATAGGCGGGATTGAAGGCGCCGCTGCGCTCCCTCTCTTTCAGCGCCACCGCAAACATCTCGTCGGTCAGGAAGAAGGCGAGGCTGGCCCGCCAGCGCAGGGAGAGCGGCAGCACGTCGCGCCGGAAGGTGAAGCCATAGAGCAGATGCTGGGAGGTGATCACCATGGTGGAGCCCATGATGGGCAGCAGCGGCGTCCCCGCCCCAAACAAGGTGGTGGCCGAGAGCTGGGCCGCCCCCGCATAGACCAGCAGCGACATCAGCTGTGCCTGGAGCGGGCTCATACCCGCCTGAAGCGCCAGGGCGCCGCACAGTATTCCCCAAGGGATGACGGAAATGGAGAGCGGGAGCATATCCAGGGTGGCGCGCCACCAGAGCGCCCCCGTGCGCTCGGGCACAGGGAGGCGGGTTTCCGACATCATGGGATCATCCTTGTCACAGCCAATGCGAACCGGAAAAACTAGCACGGCGCAGGAGGCAGTGTCACGTCATGGTCTGCAACAAATGCAACGCCCGCATGAGAGCGGGCGTTGGCAGGCGGGATCAGGGCTCGATGATGATGGGGGTGCCTGGCTCGATGGCGTTCCAGATCTCGTCCATCTCGTGGTTCAGCACCGCGATGCAGCCATTGGTCCAGTTGGACGGCTGCACCCTGCGATCCCCCAGACTGTTGCGCTGGCCGTGGATCATGATCATGCCGCCCGGGTTCACACCCAGCTCGTTGGCGCGCTTGATGTCGTCCAGATTCGGGTAGTTGATGTGAATGGCCTTGTAGAAACCGGAGTTGCTCTTCTTGTAGTCCAGGGTATAGCGACCTTCCGGGGTACGCTGATCCCCCTCACGCTGCTTGTGTCCTTTGGGAGCCGGGCCCAGGGCAATCCAGTAGCGCTTCACTTCCTTGCCATCCTTCATCAGGGTCAGGCTGTAACTCGACTTCTTCACCACCACCATATCGGCGGACAGAGTGGCAAAACTCAACGCGGGCCACAGCCCCAGCAAACACAGCAATACGGCTCTCACTATCCATCCCTCTGCGAGCCTTCTGGGCTCTCTTGTTAGCAAATCATCTGAATGTCGCCACTCTCTGGTGGCGAGCGAGCGCCATGATATGGGATCGCCGTGAATACTCAATATATCGGGAGAAACATATCTGTGGCCAGCAGGGGGAAATGGCCGTCAACCCGCCATGCAGAGGCCCTGCCAAGGGCTGGGCGTCGTCTCTTGCCTGCAACCGGGCACCTCAGCGCAGGTCGTCAAGGCCAGGAAGATGGCGCAGGGAGAAAAACCAGCGGGCAGCGCCGCCGCCAGTGACACTTGAGCCTGTCCACCCGCCAATCCCCGGCTGGCACCATGGGGTCAGGCCATCTCAACGCACAAGAAAAGAGCCCCTGATGGGGCTCTTTTGACTGTGCAACACCGGGCTCAGGCCTGGGTCACTGGTTCGGCGGTCTCAAGGCGCCGGATCCAGGCCTCGAACTCTGCCAGCATGCGCGCCTCGGACTCGCTGTTGTCGGCGATAAGCTCGGCCCCGTGCACCACCCGGATATGGGCGTCGAGGGGCGTCCCCTCCCCTGCCGGTGGGCGCTGCCGCGCCGCCGCCATGCACGTCTGTGCCTGTTGCCACGCCTCGGCGGAGCTCCGGTTGCACGCCTCGGCCAGCGGCACCGCGCTGAAACCCTCGCCGGTGAGGCTCTGCAGCGTCTCGTCATGGGTCATGCCGTTGCCCGGCCCCCAGTAGTGGGCGGCCAGATCCGGCCCGATGCGCGGGTTGTCGGTGAGGTAGCCGTCGCGCCTCAGGAAATAGGCGCGGGTCTGCTCCACCGCCATCAGTGCCAGCAGATAGCCGTGATAGGCGCAGGCCGACTCCTGGTTCAGAAGGTGCGGGATGGCCAGCAGCGGGCGCGGGCTATCCACCCCCAGGATCTTGCGCTCCCATCTGCGGGCCAGGGCCAGCACGGTGGCCGGGGTGCGCTCGCTCTCTGCCATGGCGTAGAGATCCCGCTCGAAGTAGGCCACCAGCGCAATCTGGCGCTCGTTGAAGGCGCGAAATGGCTGGCGCGCTTCAATCATGGCCTGGATAAGCGCATCGGGGATGGGTTCTCCCGCCGCGTTTCTGGCGTAGCGCTTGAGCCAGTCCGCGTCGTCCAGCAGGCTGTCGCAGAACATGGACTGGGTCTCGGCATAGGCCATGGAGGTGGGCGGAAACTCCTGGGAGAAGCAGGGGGCGTTGCCGGTGACGTTGGCAAAGTGCGCCGCGTGGCCGCCCTCATGGAACAAGGTGTTGAGCCCGCTCCAGCCGCTGCCCACCTGGGCCGGATTGGCCAGGCTGGTGAAATTGACCACCGCCGGCACCCACTCCCCTTCCTGCCAGAAGCTCGGCACCGGGCCATGACAGAAGCCGTTCTCGTATTTTCCCTCCCGGGTCAGCAGATCCAGGGTGAGGGTGGCACCGCGATACTGGATGCCGAGCCGGCGGAAGCTCTCGACCCAATCCTTCAGCGCCCGGGAGAAGGGCACGTAAGGGTCGAGCTGGCGGGTCACGTCGCCGCTCACGCTGTAGCGCAGGTTCTGGGGCAGCAGGGCTGCGTCCCCCTTGGCCGCTTTCAGCTCCGCCAGACTCTGGTGCAAGCGGGCATCGGTACGGGCGATGAAGTCGTCGAGAATGGCAAACAGCTGCTCCGGGCTCATCTGCTCGTTCTTGTGCACCTTGTAATCGAAGTAGTCGCGATAACCCATGGCACGGGCGAAGCGGTTGCGCAGCGCGACGATGTCAAGATAGCCGTTGTCGACCACCCACTGCTCCAGGGTGTGGAACATGGCGAGCGCGCTCTGGCGCACCGCCTCGTCGCTGCTGGCGGCCAGCGCCGTGCTGGCGGCGGGCAGGCTGCCGGGGACCTGGCGGCCCTGCTCATCCAGCAAGGTGAGCTTCAGCCCCTTGCGACGGGCGAAGAGATCCGCCTCGGCGGCCACCAGCTCGTCCATCAGGGCGGAGGCAGCGGGATCTTCGATGACGTTGCACTCGAAGAAGGCGATCCAGCCCCCCAGGCCGCTCCTGAGATCCGCCTCTTCGGCCTGGGCATGCATCTCCCGCAGCACGGGCAGGCGGGCAGGATCGGCACAGAACGCCTTGTAGGCCTGTTCGGCCGCGGTGAAGCCTGCCTGATCGTCGCTGGTGCCCATGTAGGTGGACCAGAACAGGTCCTCCTTGCGTCTGTGCACCTGCAGGTAATCGGCATTGAGCTGGTTGAGATAATTCCTGGCAATGGAACTCATAACTTCCCTCTTGTTATGGGACAACCACGGGGGCGCCCACTCCTTTTTGGTGAAATGCCAACCCATTCACACTTCTTGCAAATGGAGCAGACAAATTGTGCGCCGGGATGCGCGCCATCACGCTATCAAAAGCGAGGGTTTCTGTCTGCTGGCTATACTGGTTGTCAAACTGCTCAATTGGCTGTTTTTCATCGCAACCCATTGAAAGTTAATGGGATGTTAAAAACAACAATAATCAGGTCCGGCCGCTAGAACGGCCACAATCAGACCCGCATGGGAAAGTAAGGATAAGACTATGTTCAAGCTCGGTGATATTGCCGTGAGTCGCAAACTGATGCTGCTGCTCTCACTGGCCCTGGTCGGCTTCATCGCACTGCTGCTCATCTCGGCCAGTGCCCTGCACCGCAATCTGATGAGTGAACGGGAAGCCAGGCTGCAGGCGGTGCTGGACCTGGCCATGAGCCGGATCCAGGCCCTGGCCGCCACCCTCCCCCCGGAGCAGGCCAAGGCACAGGCCAAGGCCATGCTCGACAGCATGCGCTTTGACGGGGACAACTACCTGTTCGTGCTGGATGAAGATCGTCGGGTGGTGGTGCATCCCGCCAAACCCGAGCTGGTCGGCCAGCAGATGGGCAACAACCCTGCCGAGTCCCACTGGCAGCACATGGTGGATCTCGGCAAGGGCGGCCACCAGGGCAGGCTGGAGTATCAGTGGGTCTCCCCGTCCGGCGAGGCGGCCCAGAAGATGTCGCTGGTGACGGGCTACCAGCCCTGGGGCTGGATCCTGGGCTCCGGTGTGTTGTTGCAGGACATTGAGGCCACCATGTGGTCCCAATATGAGTGGATGGGTGGCGCCACCTTGCTGGTGATCCTGTTGATGGGGCTGCTGGGACTCGCCATCAGCCGCTCCATCGTCAATCCCCTGGCCGAGATCAACAAGGCCATGGCCCGGGTCGCAGCTGGCGATCTGGTGGTCAGCATCCCGGTGCTGGGCAGAGATGAGCTCGGCGCCGTCGCCAGCTCCACCAACCAGGGGCTGGATGCCATCCGCCGCGCCCTGCTGGAGGCAAGCCAGGGGGCCCGCAACGTGGCGGATGCCGCCCTGCGCATCGCAGCCTCCGCCGAACAGACCAACCAGGCGGTCAACAGTCAGCGGGATCAGCTCGCCCAGCTCGCCACCGCCATGAACGAGATGAGCGCCACCATCGCCGACGTGGCGGGTCACGCCGAGAATACGGCCCGCGACACCCAGGATGCCACCAGCGAGGCCGGGCTCGGCAACCAGGATGTCCATGCCAGCGTGCACGGCATCCAGGCGCTGGCCACCGAGGTGGATCAGGCCACCTCGCAGGTCAACCAGCTCAAGGAGGGAGTGATGCAGATAAGCGAGGTGACGGCGGTCATCAGCGCCATCTCGGAGCAGACCAACCTGCTGGCCCTCAACGCCGCCATCGAGGCGGCCCGGGCTGGCGAGCAGGGTCGTGGCTTCGCCGTGGTGGCCGACGAGGTGCGCCAGCTGGCCAGTCGCACCCGCCACTCCACCGAGGAGATCCAGGGTACCATCACCCAGTTGCAGCAACGGGCTGTCACCGCCGCCAACGCCATGGACGCCAGCCGCAAGCTGGCGGAGAGCAGCGTCAACCAGTCCGAGAAGGCGGGGCAGGATCTCTCCCTCATCGTCAATCACATCCAGCACGTGAGTGACATGGCGACCCAGATCGCCACGGCGGCGGAGCAGCAGAGCATGGTGGCGGAAGACATGAACCGCAACGTCAGCGGCATCAACGACTCGGCACTAGAGATGTCCCAGGCGGCCTCCCAGTTGGCCCAGGAGAGCGAACTGCTGGCCGGTCTCTCCCGAAGCCTCGACGAGCGACTGGCGGTGTTCAAGCTGGACAACGCCCAAGCCCAGGACAGGATGATGCGACCGACCCAGGCGTCCTCTTCCCGAGCAGGCATGCAACCCCGCCACTGAGTGGCCCCGTGAGCCCCTGCCAGGCTTGCAGGGGCTCCTTACCTGTCATGGCCACTGGAGCCTCTCCCGGGCCACCCTCTCGCACTGAACCAGCGCGCAGATCCCGATGGAGTGATCTGCAGCTGATGCGCTGCTCCGATGAGATGGCACTGTCAATTTTTACACTTAATTTTTTAACAAAATATAGTCATGATGAGTGGTCGCCACAGGCGGCACCATGATCCTTTCTGTAGTCATTTGGCAAACTGGTTGAAAGGCCAGGACGCAAAGCCTCCGGTCTAAAGACAAGCTGTCCAGGATAGCGGGGTTGCAGCACCGTGTTTCGGGGAACTCCCCTGCCAACGTGACTGCCCACATCACCGAACAGAGGAATGTATGGCAGCAAATATCCGACTCACCCATCTCGCGGCTGCACTGACGCTGCTGGCCAGTGGCGGCGTGCTCGCTCACGGCTACATCAGCCAGCCCGAAGGGCGCAACTACCTGTGCAAGACAGGGGGCAACAGCCAGTGTGGCGCCATCCAGTGGGAACCCCAGAGCCTGGAAGCCCCCTCCGGCTTCCCCGATGGCGGCCCCGCCGACGGCCAGATAGCCTCGGCCGGTCACCCCCAATTCGGCGAGCTCAACACCCAGACCCTCGATCGCTGGACCAAACGTGAGGTGCAGGCCGGTCCCTTCGCCATCAGCTGGACCTTCACTGCCAACCACGTGACCCGCAACTGGCGCTACTACCTCACCAAGCAGGACTGGAACCCGAACCAGCCCCTCACCCGGGATGCGTTCGATCTCAATCCCTTCTGCGTCATCGAGGGCAACATGGTGCAGCCCCCCAAACAGGTGACCCATCAGTGCACCCTGCCCGCACGTACCGGTTATCAGGTCATTCTCGGGGTGTGGGAGGTAGGGGATACCGCCAACAGCTTCTACAACCTGATCGACGCCCGGTTCAAGGATGGCACCCAGCCCCCGCTGACCTGGAGCCAGGGAGGGACCATCTATCCCTCCATCGACCTGGTGGCGGGTGACAAAGCCAGAACCCGGGTGTTCGATGCCAATGGCGAGCGCACCGATCTCCAGACCGAGCTGACCATCGCCAGCGCCGGGCAGGGCCAGAAGAACAACTGGGCCCACGCCCTGGCGAGCAAGATCAACGCCGAGCAGAGCCAGATCCGTGCGGGCCAGCAAGGCACGGACGGCCAGTTCAACCCCGTCTATGGCCAGAACCCGGTCTACCTCAAGGCTGGCAGCAACCTGCAACGGGTCGAGATCCAGCTTGAGCAACAGCAGCCCCCGGTGGAGAACGGGATCAGCGTGAGCGGTCTGGCGAGCGACTACACGCTCGACAACGGCAAGCTCACCCTGACTTTCACCGTCACGGCCCAGGGGGATCTCGCCATCACCAACACCCTCTATGACCACGGCGGTGTCGCCAGGGGACAGAGCAGTGCCGACATCAAGGACGGCAGCCAGAGTTTCTCCATGGCGCTGACCGGCTTGAGTGCAGGCCACCATCAGCTGGTGATCGAGGGCAAACCCAAGGCCGGTGGTGACGCGGTGCAGCAGACCCTGGACCTCATGTTCAAGGATCCGGCAAGCGGGGGCGATTACCAGTTCACCTTCCCGGACGGCCTCAAGTCCTACACCGCCGGAACCCGGGTGCTGCAGCCGAAGAACGGCAAGGTCTATCAGTGCAAACCCTTCCCCTACAGCGGCTGGTGCAGCCAGTGGGCGAGCACGGCCACCCAGTATGAACCGGGCGTAGGCTCCCACTGGCAGGAGGCCTGGACAGCGCAGTGATGGGACGTCTCCGACCTGGCGAGAACCCGCTCGGCGTTTCCCGTGCCAGATCAGGTCAACATCAAACAAACGGGGAGCCCATGGCTCCCCGTTTTTCATCCACCCCTCGGTTCAAATCTGGTAATCGAGCAGGGGCTCGTTGCTCATGGCACGGGCCTGGATCTCCGCCAGCGCCAGCTCGGGGTTGCAGAGCTGGATGAACTGCCAGGCAAAGTTGTGCTGGAACTGCCCCTGCTTGAGGCCGATCCAGGCGGTGTGCGGCGCAAACAACCGACTGCCGTCCAGTTGCACCAGTCCCTTGTCCCGCTGGGAATCGAACGCCATGTCCGCCAGTATGCCCACCCCCATCTCCAACTCGACATAGGTCTTGATGACGTCGGAGTCCTGGGCGGTCAGCAGGATCTGCGGCACTATGCCCGCCTCGGCAAAGGCATCATCCACCCGTGCCCGACCGGTGAGGCCGGCCTGATAGGTGACGATGGGCCAGTGGGCCAGAGCGGCCAGGGTCAGCTCCCGCTCGGCGGTGAGGGGGTGCTGCTCCGGCACGACGATATTGTGGTGCCAGCGGTAGTAGGGAAAGGCCACCACCCCTTCGCTCTTGTCGAGCTGCTCGCTGCTGATGCCGATGTCCACCTCACCGGTCTGCACCAGCCGCACTATCTCCTCCGGGCTCCCCTGACGCAGCTCCAGCTGTACCAGGGGAAATTGCTCCCGAAACGCCTTCACTACCCTCGGCAGGGCATAACGGGCCTGGGTATGAGTGGTCGCGATGAGCAGCCGGCCCGAGTCGCGATTGGCAAAGGTGCTCGCCAGTTTGCGGATGTTGTCGGCATCCCCCAGGATACGCTCGGCGATCACCAGCAACTCCTTGCCCGGCTCGGTCATACCGAGCAGACGCTTGCCATAGCGAATGAAAAGGGCGAGCCCCAGCTCCTCCTCCAACTCGCGAATGTGGCGGCTGACCCCGGACTGGGAAGTAAAGAGGGCATTGGCCACGTCGGTCAGGTTGTAATCCCGTCGTGCCGCCTCCCGAATGATTCGCAATTGCTGAAAGTTCACCTCATCGCCTCCTGCGCTGAGTGGCGGTGGCTCGTGCCACCGTCCTCTTGTTATGGATTGCCGGGATCATGGCCCGGCAGCAAGCCTGACAGAGGGCAGCACCTCGCGGCTTGCCCTCAGATCTGGTAGTCGGGATAGAGCTGTGCCTGCCTGGCCACCAGGCGCACCCCCTGGCCGGGAGCAAAAGCGCGGGCGGCCTCCTTGCTCAGTTCGGCCTCGTAGTGGGCGCCTCCCGTCTCCCCATCGCCACGCAGTTCCACCCGGATGCGCGGCCCCATGGGCAGCAGGCGGGTAATGGTGGCGCGAATGCCACCGGGGGCATCCGAGGGCAGGATCTCCAGCTCGTGGGGGCGCACATAGGCAATGGCCGCACTCCCTTCTGCCAGATGGGAGGGGATGGGGCCACCCAGTTGCTGTTCACCGATGCCGAGCCCCTGCCCGGCCACCCTGCCACGAAACAGGTTCACGCTGCCAAGGAAGCTGTGCACGAAGGCACTGGCGGGCTGATCATACACTTCGGCAGGGGTGCCAATCTGCTCTACCTTGCCGGCGTTCATCAGCACCACCCGATCCGCCACCTCCAGGGCCTCTTCCTGATCGTGGGTCACGAACAGACTGGTGACATGCAGCTCGTCGTGAAGCTCACGCAGCCAGCGGCGCAGCTCCTTGCGCACCTGGGCATCGAGGGCGCCGAAAGGCTCGTCCAGCAGCAGCACCTTGGGCTGCACCGCCAGGGCCCGGGCCAGGGCGACCCGCTGGCGCTGACCACCGGAGAGCTGGGTCGGGTAGCGTGCCGCGACGTGGCTGAGCTGCACCAGATCCAGCAGCTCCTTGACCCGGGTGCGGATGGCCGCCTCGTCCGGGCGTTCGCTGCGCGGCTTGACCCTCAGGCCAAAGGCCACGTTCTCGAACACCGTCATGTGGCGAAACAGGGCGTAGTGCTGGAACACGAAGCCAACGTTGCGCTCGCGCACATGGAGATCCGAGGCATCCTCACCGCGGATGATGACGCTGCCATTGTCCGCCTGCTCCAGCCCGGCGATGATCCGCAGCAAGGTGGTCTTGCCGCAGCCGGAGGGGCCGAGCAGGGCGACCAGCTCACCGTCGTGAAAATCGAGGTTGATGTCGGCCAGCGCCGCGTACTGATTGAAATGCTTGTTGAGCCCTTGAACCTGAATGCTCATGAATGCCTCTCCTATAACCGTTAATTCGGGATCAATGGGACTGGGTCGGTTGGCCGCGCAGCCTGGCCAGCAGGGTCTCACCCAGCAGGGTGAAGATCCCGAACAGCGCCAGCAGGCTGGCCACCGCGAAGGCGGCACCGGTCTGGTACTCGTTGTAAAGGATCTCGATGTGCAGCGGCAGCGTGTTGGTCTGGCCGCGAATGTGGCCGGAAACCACGGAGACAGCGCCAAACTCCCCCACCGCCCGGGCGGTACAGAGCAGCAGGCCATACATCAGGCTCCAGCGAATGCCGGGCAGGGTCACCCGCCAGAACATCTGCAACCCGCTCGCCCCCAGCATGATGGCGGCCTCCTCTTCCTCCGGGCCCCGCGCCTCCATCTGGGGCAACAGCTCGCGCACCACGAAGGGCACAGTGATGAAGGTGGTCGCCAGGATTATCCCCGGGGTAGCGAAAATGATCTTGATGTCGTGCTCGCTGAGCCACTCGCCAAACCAGCCGCGACTGCCGAACAGCAGCACGAACATCAAGCCCGCGATGACCGGCGAGACCGAGAACGGCAGATCGATGAGGGTGATAAGCAGTTGCCGGCCAGGAAAGCGGAACCGGGCGATGGCCCAGGCGGCGGCCAGCCCGAACAGCAGGTTCAGGGGCACCGAGCAGAGCGTCACCAGGGCGGTCAGCCCCAGGGCGCTCAGGGCATCCGGCTCGCTGATGGCGTGCCAGAAGAAGGCCAGACCCGGGCTCAGCGCCTGGATGAAGACGGTGGCCAGCGGCAACAGCAGCAAGGCGGCAAACCAGCCCAGACCGACTGTGACCAGCAGCCATTTGACCCAGACCGGTTCATGGGTCACCGGGGGATGACGCGCCGGGGTGGCCGGAACGGACTCCTGGGCCTGATCGAGATGTGCAGTAGAGGCGTTCATATACGGCTTCCTCCGATGCGAGCCCAGCTCCAGGCTTGCAACTTGTTGATGAGCAACAGCAGCACAAAGGAAATGAGCAGCATGACGGACGCAATGGCCGATGCACCGGCGTAGTCATACTCCTCCAGGTGACTCATGATCATGAGGGGGGCAATCTCGGACACCATGGGGAGGTTCCCGGCAATGAAGATGACAGAGCCGTACTCCCCCACGCCGCGAGCAAACGCTAGGGCAAAACCGGTGAGCAGCGCAGGTACCAGGGTCGGCCACAGTACCCGGATGAAGGTCTGCCAGCGGTTGGCACCCAGGCTCGCGGCCGCCTCCTCTTGCTCGCTCTCCGCTTCCCGCAGCACCGGCTGCAGGGTACGCACCACAAAGGGCAGCCCGATAAAGGTCAGGGCAATGACCACCCCTATGGGGTTGTAGGCAAGCTCGATGCCCAGCGGAGCGACCCATTGGCCAATCCAGCCGTTGGGGGCAAAGATGGCGCACAGGGCGATGCCGGAGACGGCAGTCGGCATGGCAAAGGGCAGGTCGATCAGCGCATCCACCAGTCTGCGGCCGGGGAAGGTATAGCGCACCAGTACCCAGGCCAGTATCAGACCGAACAGACTGTTGAGCAGGGCGGCAATGAAGGCGGCGCCAAAGCTCAGGCGAAAGGAGGCGAGCACCCGGGGGGAGCCGATCACCTGCCAGAACTCGGCGGCACTCAGGTTGTTGACCGCAAACAGCACCAGTGCCGAGAGCGGCAGCAGCACCAGTATGCCCAGATAGAGCAGACTGAAGCCCAGCGTTGGCCCCAGGCCTGGCAGGACGGAATAAGAACTGAATCGCATAACACATCCGTTTGTTATAAATACTTTGGATGTGACGATTTTGCTCACGGCGGCCAGGGACAACAAACACCAATAATGCCTTTGCTAAGCACTTTTTTATCTAACAATGGTGGAACAAGGCTTTTAGAGCGATAAGCATAAAAAAAGGTCTTTTATATAAATAAAAGACCTAAAAGACGGAGCGGTAAAACCGGGAACATGCAAAGTCAGTCACGCTGGCCAAGTTGCCAGCCCGTCTGGAAATCGTGCCGAGACAATCCGAGGGTCCCTCATCTAAAACTGAGTGCGGCCTGCTTGCCCCACTCGGCAGGAGCAGGCTCCACCACCATTTCGGCACGGCGGTATAGGGTGCCGAGCAAAGCGAGCCCCTGGTGCCACTCCCCATGGCCGGACTGGGCATTGATATGGCCCACCTCCCCCGCATCGAACAAGGGCACCTGCCACTGCCGGCTCCAGAACTCTGCCCGCTCGAAACTCATCCAGGGGTCATTGCGGCTGGCGATCAACTGGGCAGAGACCTTGATGGACCCCGCCAACACCTCATCCGGGATACCGAAACGGGCAGGATCGGCAGGGGCAACGATGAAGATGGAAGAAACCTTGTCTGGTTGCAGTCTGGCGGCAGCGATGGCCGTCAGAGCGCCGAAGGAGTGAGCGACCAGGTGGACCCGGCTGCGCCGGCTCCTGAGCTTGCTCGCCAGCTTGGCGCTCCAGACCGTTAGATCCGGCTTGTCCCAGGGCAGACCCATCATTCTCTGCCACTGGGGAAATTGCTGGTGCCAGCGGCTCTGCCAGTGATCCGGCCCACTGTTGTGCAGACCGGGAACCAGAAGGACCTTGTTCATCGTGGTACTCCTATCTGTTGTCACAGGGGCCTGTGTCTCTTAGCGGCCCGGTTGGTAAATCTGGTCAAACGATCCGCCCTGGGCGAAGTGCTTCTTCTGTGCCTTGTCCCAATCTCCTTCCAGATCCTTGACAGTGAAGAGCGTCAGGTTGGGGAACTGGGCCGCTGTCTCCTTCAGGATCGCCGGATTGCTCGGACGATAGTGGTATTTGGCGATGATGCGCTGCCCTTCGTCGGAGTAGAGATACTCGAGGTAAGCCTTAGAGACGGCCTCGGTACCATGCTTCTTGGCTACCTTGTCCACAACGGCTACCGGCGGCTCGGCCAGGATGGAGACCGAGGGCACCACCAGTTCGAACTTGTCGCTGGTGCCCGGCTGATTGAGCACCAGCAACGCTTCATTTTCCCAGGCCAGCAACACATCCCCGAGCCCGCGTTCGATGAAGCTGGTGGTGGCGCCACGTGCCCCGGAGTCCAGCACCTTCACATTCTTGAACAGATCGCTGACAAACTGTTTGGCGCCCTCTTCAGTGCCGCTTTTCTTCAGGGCATAGCCCCAGGCAGCCAGATAATTCCAGCGCGCACCGCCGGAGGTCTTGGGGTTGGGGGTGATGATGGCGACATCCTTGCGCACCAGGTCGCCCCAATCCTTGATCTGCTTGGGATTCCCCTTGCGCACCAGGAAGACGATGGTGGAGGTATAGGGAGAGGCATTGTTGGCCAAACGCCCTTCCCAGTCGCTGGCGGTGAGACCTGCCTTGGCCACCGCATCGACGTCATAGGCCAGCGCCAGGGAGACCACGTCAGCCTCCAGTCCGTCCACCACGGCACGAGCCTGTTTGCCTGAGCCACCGTGTGACTGGCTCACCACCACATCGTCGCCGGTTTTGGCCTTCCACTCCTTGGCAAAGGCACTGTTGTACTCCTGGAACAGCTCCCGCGTCGGGTCATAGGAGACATTCAGCAGACGCACCTCGGCGGCCTGGACCTGACCGAGAGCCAGCAGGGAGAGAACGGTGAGAGCGGTCATTCGCAGTTTCATGGTGATACTCCATATCGTTGGGTTGAGTACAGCATGCCCGCTTATGCATATTCCATGAAGAAAGAAAAAGCGCTTTGCTTATCTCTTATCCGCATATGAGCTCCCGATGGTCCTCTGGCACTCTCGGCCAGAGCGTATTCGCGTGCTTGCGATGCTCATCTCCAGACACGACAAAGCCCGGTCGATTGGCCGGGTTGGGAAAAGATGGAGGAACAAAGGTAAACCAGAGCGAAGGGTAAGCCCTGGGTAAAGGGACAATGCCAGACACGCAATCACCACAGGGGGGAAGAGGCGGGTTGTCCGTGACAAGTGGCGATTCAGATCCGCCGGTTGCCTCTTGTTCCCTGAGCTCGTACCCAGATGCCAGAAAACAAAAAGGCCTTCCCGTCAGGGAAGGCCTTTCAATTTAGTGGCGGAGCGGACGGGACTCGAACCCGCGACCCCCGGCGTGACAGGCCGGTATTCTAACCGACTGAACTACCGCTCCGCATTCGGTTAGCTTTCGCTAAATCTTTTGCTGCTTGTTTGTGAGGTGTCATCCTCGCAGCCAGTAACGTGATTTTTCACGTCACCGTTTAATTGGGTGCCTGGCAGTGTCCTACTCTCGCATGGCGAATGCCACACTACCATCGGCGCTACAGCGTTTCACTTCTGAGTTCGGCATGGGGTCAGGTGGTTCCACTGCGCTATTGCCGCCAGGCAAATTCTTCAATCTAAGAAAGCTGATTTTGTTGTTCGTTCTCGGTATCTGCTACAAGCCTTAGAACACTTCTTGGGTGTTGTATGGTTAAGCCTCACGGGTAATTAGTATGGGTTAGCTCAACGTATCGCTACGCTTACACACCCCACCTATCAACGTTGTGGTCTCCAACGGCCCTTTAGGACCCTCAAGGGGTCAGGGATGACTCATCTCAGGGCTCGCTTCCCGCTTAGATGCTTTCAGCGGTTATCGATTCCGAACTTAGCTACCGGGCAGTGCCACTGGCGTGACAACCCGAACACCAGAGGTTCGTTCACTCCGGTCCTCTCGTACTAGGAGCAACTCCCTTCAATCATCCAACGCCCACGGCAGATAGGGACCGAACTGTCTCACGACGTTCTGAACCCAGCTCGCGTACCACTTTAAATGGCGAACAGCCATACCCTTGGGACCGACTTCAGCCCCAGGATGTGATGAGCCGACATCGAGGTGCCAAACACCGCCGTCGATATGAACTCTTGGGCGGTATCAGCCTGTTATCCCCGGAGTACCTTTTATCCGTTGAGCGATGGCCCTTCCATTCAGAACCACCGGATCACTATGACCTACTTTCGTACCTGCTCGACCTGTCCGTCTCGCAGTTAAGCTGGCTTATGCCATTGCACTAACCTCCTGATGTCCGACCAGGATTAGCCAACCTTCGTGCTCCTCCGTTACTCTTTGGGAGGAGACCGCCCCAGTCAAACTACCCACCAGGCACTGTCCGCGAGCCCGATTCAGGGCCCTGCGTTAGAACATCAAACATACAAGGGTGGTATTTCAAGGACGGCTCCAGCGCAACTGGCGTCACGCCTTCAAAGCCTCCCACCTATCCTACACATGTAGGTTCAATGTTCAGTGCCAAGCTGTAGTAAAGGTTCACGGGGTCTTTCCGTCTAGCCGCGGGTACACCGCATCTTCACGGCGAATTCGATTTCACTGAGTCTCGGGTGGAGACAGCATGGCCATGGTTACA
>NZ_CP077378.1:2992500-3420000 GCF_019048565.1 Aeromonas sp. FDAARGOS 1406 | reverse complement strand
CACCAGCGTCGCCGCAACCCGACTCGCGGCCTGGCTGGCGGGAAAGTCAGTCTGATCCCGCACCAGCTCTACATCGCCCATGAAGTGGGTCACCGCTACGCCCCGCGCGTATTGCTGGCAGACGAGGTGGGTCTGGGCAAGACCATCGAAGCAGGCATGATCATTCACCAGCAGTTGCTCTCCGGCCGCGCCCATCGGGTGCTGATCCTGCTGCCCGAAACGCTCCAGCACCAGTGGCTGGTCGAGATGCTGCGCCGTTTCAACCTGCACTTCTCCCTGTTTGACGAGGAGCGCTGCATCGAGGCGTTCGCCGATGCGGAGAACCCCTTCGAGACCGAACAGCTGGTGATCTGCAGCCTCGACTTCCTGCGCAAGAAGCGTCGTCGCTTCGAACAAGTGCTGGAAGCCGAGTGGGATCTGCTGGTTGTCGACGAAGCGCACCATCTGGAGTGGAGTGAGGAGGCCCCCAGCCGCGCCTACGAAATGGTGGAAGCGCTGGCCGAACAAGTACCGGGCGTGCTGCTGCTGACCGCGACCCCTGATCAGCTGGGCCACCAGAGTCACTTTGCTCGTCTGCGCCTGCTCGACCCGGAGCGTTTCTACGACTACGACGCCTTCCTCGCCGAGGAGCAGGCCTACGGTCAGGTCGCGAGCGCAGCCCAGGAGCTGCTGGATGGCGAGACCCTGAGCGATGAAGCTAAAAGAATCCTTGCCAGCCAGCTGGAAGGGCTGGACTTGAGCGATGCCGCCGCCCGTCAGCAGGCGGTCGCCAAGCTGCTGGATCAGCATGGCACCGGCCGGGTGCTGTTCCGTAACAGCCGCGCCAATATTCAGGGCTTCCCGGAGCGCCACCTCAACGTCTACCCCATGCCGCTGCCGGAGCAGTACAAGACCGCCATCAAGGTGATGGGGATGATGGGTGGCAATGGCGGCGATCTGCAGACCCGTGCCCTGCGCTACCTCTATCCCGAGAAGATCTTCCAGCAGTTCGAAGGCGACAACGCTACCTGGACCCAGTTCGACCCGCGCGTCGAATGGTTGCTGGAACTGCTGCTCTCCGCCCGTCAGCAGAAGGTGCTGGTGATCTGCTCCGAAGCAGCCACCGCCATCGCCCTGGAAGAGGCGCTGCGCACCCGTGAAGGGATCCGTGGCGCCGTGTTCCACGAAGGGATGTCGATCCTCGAGCGGGACAAGGCCTCCGCCTATTTCGCTCAAGCTGAGGGGGGCGCTCAGGTGCTGCTCTGCTCCGAGATCGGCTCAGAAGGTCGCAACTTCCAGTTTGCCAGCCATCTGGTGCTGTTCGATCTGCCACTCAACCCGGATCTGCTGGAACAGCGTATCGGCCGACTGGACCGTATCGGTCAGCAGAATACCGTCGAGATCCACGTCCCCTATCTGGAAGGGACTGCCCAGCGCGCCCTGCAACTCTGGTATCACGATGGTCTGGATGCATTCGAGCAGACCTGCCCGACGGCCCGCCCGGTGTTCGAAGCGGTACGTGACGAGCTGTTCGAGCTGCTGGCCGCCAACACCGGCGAGCAGGGCCCCCTCGACGCCCTGCTGGCCAAGACCCGCGAACTGCACGAGCCGCTCAAGGCCCGGCTGGAACAGGGTCGCGATCGCCTGCTGGAAATCCACTCCAGCGGTGGCACCGCCGCCCAGCAGTTGGTCGACAAGCTCGCCGCCGAAGATGACGACACCGGCATGATCTCCTTCGCCCTCAAGATGTTCGACGAGATCGGCGTCAACCAGGATGATCGCGGTGAAAATGCGCTGGTGCTGACTCCCGGGGATCACATGCTGGTGCCGAGCTTCCCGGGCCTGCCGCAAGACGGCATGACCATCACCTTCGATCGCAACACCGCCCTGTCGCGGGATGACATGGCGCTGCTCTCCTGGGATCACCCCATGATGCGCGGCGGTATCGACCTGATCCTGGGTTCCGAGATCGGTGCCACCTCGGTGGCACTGCTCAAGAACAAGGCGCTGCCGGTCGGCTCCATCCTGCTTGAGCTGATCTTCGTTGCCGAGTCCGCGGCTCATCCCCAGCTCTACCGTTTCATGCCGCCGACGCCGATCCGTCTGCTGATGGACAAGAACGGCCAGAATCTGGGAGAGAAGGTGGCATTCGATGCCTTCAACCGCCAGCTGACACCGATCAACCGCCACCTTGGCAGCAAGCTGGTTACCGCATCCCAGCCGGTGATCCACGGCCTGATTGGCAAGGGCGAGGTCATTGCCAACGAACTGAAAGCCGGGATTGTCGACAAGGCCCGTGCCCAGATGGCGCAGACCCTGCAACAGGATCTGGACAGGCTGGATGCGCTCAAGGCGGTCAACCCGAACGTGCGCGACAGCGAACTGGATTATCTGCGCAATTTGCAGGCAGAATTGCACCACCTGATCGACCAGACCCAACTCAAGCTGGATGCCATCCGCTTTATTGTGGTTACCCATAACTGATAAAACGGTGCAGGCATCATCTGGTTGCTAACGACCAGACCCAACTCAGGCTGGATGCCATGCACTTTTTATCGTGGTTACCCATAACTGATGGGGGCTTGCCCCCGCTTTGACCCAAGATGCGAGACGCTATGTTTGTATACTCCCCGCCCCTGGAACCCTGGCTCGATATCCTGTTCAAGGACAAGGACATCATGGTAGTCAACAAGCCCACTGGCCTGCTGAGCGTCCCCGGGCGCGGCCCCGAGAATGAAGACAGCGTGCTCCATCGGGTCAAGCAGCAGCACCCCAAAGCGGCGGCTGCCCATCGCCTCGACATGGCGACTACCGGCGTGCTGGTGATCCCGCTCACCCCCAACTCCCACCGGGAGCTGAGCCGGCAATTCCGAGAGCGTGAGACCGAGAAGCACTACCTCGCCTGGGTGTGGGGTGAACCGGTGCTGGATGCGGGTGAAGTGGATCTGCCGCTCTGCGTCGACTGGCCCAACCGGCCGAAGCAGAAGGTGGATTTTGAGGAGGGGCGTCATGCCCTCACCCTGTGGCAGAAACTGAAGGTGGAGAACGGCAACAGCCTGATCAAGCTGACCCCGATTACCGGTCGCTCCCATCAGTTGCGGGTACACATGCTGGAGCTGGGTCACCCCATCCTCGGCGACAACCTCTACGCCAACCCGGATGCGCTGGCGGCTGCACCGCACCTTTATCTTCATGCGGCCAGCCTGACCATCAGCCACCCCCGCAGCGGCGAGCGGATGACCTTCGAGGCACCGGCCCCTTTCCCGGTCTGAGCCTGACAGGTAACAGCCCAATAAAAAGAAAGCCCCCATCGAGAGATGGGGGCTTTTTTATCGCTCAGACGCGGATATCGATCTTGCTTCCGAGGGAAGCGCTGGCCGATGTCGGCGCAGCCGGAGCGGATTGCGCTGCTGTTTCCAGCAGTTTCAGTGCGGATTCGCCTTCCTGGGTCTGCTGCTTTTTGGCCAGGCTGGCCACCATCAGTGCAGAACCGAACGACGCATTTGCAGAACTAGAAATATCCATTGTGTACCTCCTGCCAAGAGACTATCGGCCGGGCCCGGTGAGACATGAGCCATATCGTTCAACGCAGATATGCCTTGTCCGGCGAGCGCCGGGCCAACCAGCGCTCTTCCATCTCCAGCAATGTCTGATAGGCCTTTTCAGCATGCTCCGGGCGACTGAACAGATATCCCTGCCCATACAGATGTATGTCGGTCAATGAGCGCAGCACATCGAGCTGCCCCTGGGTCTCGATCCCTTCACATACCAGTTTCTTGCCAAGCATGGAGCCCATACGGCAGATGTTGGCGACCAGTTCGGCCGCCTCGATAGAGGTGTCGATACCCTGAATGAAGGACCTGTCTATCTTCACCTTGCTCACCGGCAGCTTCTGCAGATAGCTGAGGGAGGAGTAGCCGGTGCCGAAGTCGTCAAGGGCCAGATGTACCCCCTGCTGGCTGAGATCCTGCATCAACTGCAGCGAGTTCTTGACCTCGCGCATGGTGGTGTCTTCCGTCACCTCCAGCACCAGGCTGGACGCGGGAATATGGTGCTCCATCAGCGCTCTGGCCACCAGCTTCAGCAGGTTGCGCTGGTACATGCCCGGGGAGATGTTCACGCACATCTGCAAGTCCACCAAACCCAGGTGCTGCCACTGATGCAGTTGCTCACATGCGGTATTCAATACCCAGCCACCCAGTTTCTCAGCCAGCTGAAACTCTTCCGCCACCTGGATCACCTCGTTGGGCGGGATAAAGCCAAGCTCGGGATGGCGCCAGCGCAGCAGCGCCTCCACGGCTTCACAGCGGCCACTTTCCAGATTGACGATGGGCTGGTAATAGAGCTCGAGCGCATTGTGCTCCAGTGCCATCACCATGTCGGACGCAAGATGCTTGCGCCTGGCCGTCTCGTTGAGCAGGGAACTGTCATAGATGACATAGGGAACATGGGTCTTGCGGCTGTGAGAGAGGGCCTGCTCCGCCCGGCTGAGCAACTCCTGGGTCTGGTTGCTGTCGGTCGGGAAGAAGGCGATACCGATACCAACCTCAAGCCGGAAAGGGTAGTTGTCGATGATGATGTCTTGCTTGATGGAGTGGAGTACTCTGGCCACGAGCTCCCTGACCTGGCGAAGATCGCTCCCCTCCCGTTGCAGCATGGCAAGCTGATCTCCCCCCAAACGCGCCACCCACTCCCCGTTTTCGCACAGGGCGCGCAGACGCTTTGCCACCTCTTGCAACAGGAGGTCCCCTGTGTTGTAGCCAAACTTGCTGTTGATATCACGAAAGTCGTTGATGTCGACCAGCACCAGTCCGAAGGAGGTGTCACGGGTGACATAGGCATCCATCTTTTCCAGCAGCGCCAGCCGGTTGGCGAGCCCGGTGAGGGGATCGATCCTAGCGGTCCTGAAATGGCGCCTGGCTTCTCGCACCAGCAGGCCGCTGAGCAGAATGACGGACACCACCAGCCCCGACACCATGAACAGCAGGGCATTGCGCAGCTGGCCAAAACGCGCGTCGTTGCCCGTATAGACGTTAATGTTGTTCTGCATGACGGAAGCAAGAGAGTAAGAGAGGGGTTCCTGCAAGGGCGCCAGTGTCATCATGACTTGCTGGTAATCCGGCGTCCCCGGTTTGAGCCTGACCAAATCAGGCTCCAGCTTGCGAATGCTGCTTTCGGTCAGTTTCACCAGCCGCAGCGTCTTCGGATTGTCCGCGAGGCTTTTTCTCAATTGGCCGCTCAGGAGGATGGGGGTACGACTCCAGAGAATGTCATAGCGGAGCAGCAGGGCTTCCTGGTCTATGCCGCCATAGTGGTAAATCTCGACGGCATTGAGAAAGCGGCCCAGCTCGAGCTGCAACTGCATCAATGCCCAGGAGACGTCATAGGTGTACTTCTCCATCACCCGGGTCGCATTTTGTATCTGCACCAGGCAATAGAGGGTGCTACCCGTGAACAACAGAATGGATAGATAAAGAACGCCGAGTAAGGGCCAGGCCCTGGTCTTCGCTTTCACCCAGTACTCCCGTAAACCACCGTTTTTACTGCTGAATGTCGATCGCACTCAGTTGCCAGATCATCATGTCGGTGAACTCGGAACGCCTGAGTTCGGGATGCTGATCCAGTGGCAGGATAAACCAGAGTGGCCCCTTGTCACGTACCCGCATGGTCATCCCGTCATCCTGCCAGGCCAGAATAGGATCGTATTGCTTGACCTTATCCCAGTTGATCCGGATCTGGAAACTGTTCAGGGCGGTGAGCGTGATGCTCTTGCCGTTGGCCTTCACCTCCGTCAGCACGTCCGCCAGTTTCGGCCCTACGTATTTGTGCGGTTTGTCCACCCAGGGATTGCTCGTCACCACCTCATGCTGCGGCAGCGCCTGGATCATGGCCATATCGAACAGCACCTCTCCATCTGCCGGGTCGGCAGGGTCCAGATTCCCCGTCACCTTGAGAATGACCGGCCCCTGCGGTGTCGCCTGCGCCATGCCCGGCAAGGCCAGGGAAAGGAGTAACGGGAGAAGCCCTAAGTATCGCATGTTCACCTCAGATCATTTCACTATCAACAACTTCAGCTTAGTAGCACTAAAAAAAACGGCCCGCAAAAGCGAGCCGTTTGATGACTTGACGGGATTACATCATACCCATACCGCCCATGCCACCCATATCAGGCATGGCAGGTGCATCTTTCTTCGGCAGCTCGGAGATCATGCACTCTGTGGTGATCATCAGGCCAGCGACGGACGAGGCGAACTGCAGGGCAGAACGGGTTACCTTGGTCGGGTCCAGGATACCCATGGCCAGCATGTCGCCGTACTGTTCGGTGTAGGCGTTGTAACCGTAGTTGCCTTCACCGTTCTTCACGGCATTGGCGATGACGGAGGCTTCTTCGCCGGCGTTAATGACGATTTGACGCAGCGGGGCTTCCATGGCGCGCAGGGCAACCTTGATACCGACGTTCTGGTCTTCGTTGTCACCACGCAGGGAGGCCAGCTTGGCAGCAACGCGCACCAGCGCTACACCACCACCGGCAACCACGCCTTCTTCCACGGCTGCGCGAGTGGCGTGCAGGGCATCGTCAACACGGGCTTTCTTCTCTTTCATTTCAACTTCAGTGGCAGCACCCACCTTGATCACGGCAACACCGCCGGCCAGCTTGGCCACGCGCTCTTGCAGCTTCTCACGGTCGTAATCGGAAGAGGTCTCTTCGATCTGCTGACGGATCTGGGCCACGCGGCTTTCGATCAGGGCAGCATCACCCACGCCATCGATGATGGTGGTGTTCTCTTTGGTGATGACGATGCGCTTTGCACGGCCCAGATCTTCCAGGGTCGCTTTTTCCAGCTCCATGCCCACTTCTTCGGAGATCACGGTACCACCGGTCAGGATGGCGATATCCTGCAGCATGGCCTTGCGGCGATCACCGAAGCCCGGCGCCTTGACGGCGGCCACTTTCACGATGCCACGCATGGTGTTGACCACCAGAGTCGCCAGCGCTTCGCCTTCCACGTCTTCGGCCACGATGATCAGCGGTTTGCCCGCCTTGGCCACACCTTCCAGCACCGGCAGCATTTCGCGGATGTTGGAGACTTTCTTGTCCACCAGCAGGATGAAAGGGTCATCCAGTTCGACGGAGCCGGTTTCCGGCTTGTTCACGAAGTAAGGGGAGAGGTAGCCGCGGTCGAACTGCATGCCTTCTACCACCGCCAGCTCGTCTTCCAAGCCCTGACCGTCTTCCACGGTGATGACGCCGTCACGGCCGACCTTGTCCATGGCTTCGGCAATCAGCTTGCCGACCTTCTCGTCGGAGTTGGCGGAGATGGTGCCTACCTGGGCGATGGCATTGTTGTCGGCACAGGGGGTGGACAGAGCTTGCAGCTCGGCAACGGCAGCCACAACGGCCTTGTCGATACCACGCTTCAGATCCATGGGATTCATGCCGGCGGCAACGGCCTTCAGGCCTTCGTTGACGATGGCTTGAGCCAGTACGGTGGCAGTGGTGGTACCGTCACCGGCGGCGTCATTGGCCTTGGAAGCGACTTCCTTGACCATCTGGGCACCCATGTTCTGGAACTTGTCTTCCAGTTCGATTTCACGGGCAACGGAGACGCCATCCTTGGTGATGGTCGGGGCGCCGAAGGACTTGTCCAGCACCACGTTGCGGCCTTTCGGTCCCAGGGTCACCTTGACGGCATCGGCCAGGATGTTGACGCCTTCCAGCATTTTGATGCGAGCTTCGTTGCCAAACTTAACTTCTTTAGCTGCCATGTTCTTCAATCCTTAAATCAATTCGGGAAAAGAGGGAGGGTGATTACTCTTCGACAATCGCCAGGATGTCGGTTTCGGACAGGATCAGTACGTCCTGGCCATCCAGCTTTTCGGTCTTCACGCCGTAGCCTTCGTTGAAGATCACCTTGTCACCCACCTTGACGGCCAGTGCTTTGACATCCCCATTGTCCAGAATTCGACCAGTCCCCACGGCAAGAACTTCACCACGGGTGGACTTCTGGGCCGCAGTGCCAGTCAAGACGATGCCGCCAGCGGATTTGGCTTCAGCTTCGATGCGCTTGATGATGACGCGGTCGTGCAGTGGACGAATTTTCATCGATAACTCTCCCAAAATGAGTCTCTGTGTTGCTTGAGGAATGGCCGCAATCGGCCAAATTTGTCATGCCCCTGATCTGGGGCAACAGGGCTAGCCCTTCAAGGGCAAATACAAAAAAAATATTTTCACGTACTATGAACACCTTCGATGGATCACCCATCCCCAATCAGGAAGGCGGATGGAGACGGCCAGCATTCAGGCCCAAAGCACCTAGAGACTCTGCCTTGAGCCGACCCAATCCCATGCTGACCGCCCCCATGACACCCATGCTGCTGCGCATGACGGGCCCCATGATCCTGGGCATCATCGCCATCCTGGCCTTCAACCTGGTCGATACCTTCTTCATCGGCATGCTGGGTACCCAGGCGCTAGCCGCCATCAGTTTCACCTTCCCGGTCACCTTTGTCGTCACCTCCCTGACCATGGGGTTGGGGGCTGGCCTGTGTGCCCTGCTCGGTCATGCCCTGGGGCAGGGTCGCCATGACGAGGCAGCCCGCATCACCACAGACTGTCTGTTCCTTGCCGTCATCCTGGTGAGTCTGCTCGCCGGGCTGGGGGCAATGACCATTACCCCTCTGTTCACCCTGCTGGGGGCCAGCGCCGAGCTCATCTCCCTCATCCACGACTACATGCTTATCTGGTATCTGACCGTCCCCATGCTGGTCGTGCCCATGGTCGGCAATGCAGCTATCCGGACCACGGGGGATACCAAGACCCCCAGTCTGGTGATGGGGGTCGCCGGTCTGGTCAACGGCGTGCTGGATCCTCTGCTCATCTTCGGGCCAGGCCCCTTCCCTGAGTGGGGCATTCGGGGAGCCGCCATCGCCACTTCCCTCTCCTGGCTGATGGCCATGCTGGTCAGCCTCTATATATTGCGCCACCGCGAGGGCCTGCTGCGCTGGCGCCTCTCTCCCCGCCCTCAGCTGCTGGCCCATTGGCGCGCCCTGCTCCATGTGGCGGTGCCCGCATCGTTTACCAACATGCTCAACCCACTGGCCAACGCCGTGTTGATGATCATTTTCGCCGGGCTGGGAACCGAGGTGGTCGCCGCCTACGGCGCGGCATCCCGGGTCGAGGCCTTGCTGCTCATCGTGATGATGGCGCTCTCCTCCGTGCTGGCCCCCTTCATCTCGCAGAACTGCGGCGCCGGGAATCCGGCCCGAGCCAAGGCCGCCCTGCTGCTCTGCATGCGCTTTGCCCTGATATTCCAGCTTGGGGTCTACGCGCTGACCTGGCTTCTCGCCCCCTTCATCGCCGATCTGTTCAGCGATCATCCGCAAGTGGTGCGCCTCATCGTGCTCTATCTGCATCTGGTCCCCATCGGCTACGGTTTTCAGGGCATGGTGATGCTGCTGGCCTCGGCCCTCAACGGCGTCAGGGCATCGGCGGTGTCACTGCTGATAAACGGCATCAGACTGTTTGTCTTCTTGCTGCCGGGGGCCTGGCTGGGGGCAAAACTGGGGGGAGAACAGGGGATCCATCTGGGGATGCTGCTGGCGAACCTGGCCGCCGGATTGCTGGCTTGGGGGTATGCCCGCCACAGATTCGAGCGGCTGTGCCATCAGGGGAAACCCTGACAGCACAGCTCGGGGCTCGCGATTACTCTTTGCGTTCGAACTCCCCTTCGATGGTGTTGCCACCCGCTCGCGGGGATTGTCCGGGCCTGTCATCGCCGGGACCCGGCTCGAACGGCTGCTGGCGAGCCTGGAAGCCCCCCATCTGCATCCTGAACTGATTGCTGCCAATCAGCTTGTCGGCCAGCATGTTGCGCAGCCAGGGCTGCAGCAGCAGGATGCCGACAATATCGCTCACAAATCCCGGGATAATCAGCAGCAAGCCCGCCAGCGCCAGCATCATGCCCCCCATCACCTCGCGGCCGGGCATCTCCCCCAGCTGCATCTTCTGCTGGGCAGTGAGCAGGGTCTTGATCCCCTCGCTGCGCACCAGCGACGATCCCAGCACGGCGGTCAGCACCAGCAAGCCAACGGTCGGCAAGGCCCCGATCACGGACCCCACCTTGATCATGACGGTGAGCTCCAGCAATACCAGCCCGACCAACAACAGTAACAACTTGCCCATAGCAACCTCGGAGCGATGAATGAATGGACCCGGGGTGTCCGGTCGGCAGCCGCACATCGCTGATGCTGACGCGCCGGGTTCAGGTCTTCTGACATTAAAATGGGGTTGCTTGATCATTTTTCAAGCCTCTCCTGCCGCAGGCCCCGGAATACGGATAAATATTTGTCCGCCCAACTGGGATTGAGGTGGTTGTTCTGTCAAAGTTAATCGCCCGATTGCAATATCTGTTTAATGACCACAAGAAATTTGAGGTTGCCTCAAATTTAGTGATCCAGGTCTAATACCGGATACCTCAATTGGGGTAACATCAACACCAGTCATTGCACAGGGAGCAACTGGCTCCCAACTGCCCCACCCGATGTGTGGTGCTTCAGGATGAAATGTGCGTAGGGAAATCGCGACCACTCGGTGAGGATCGTTTCCATTTATTTGATTTCTGAGGCATAACAATGAGCGACATCAAGAACGTCCGCATTGAAGAAGACCTGCTGGGCACCAAAGAAGTTTCCAACGACCTCTACTACGGCGTGCACACCCTGCGCGCTGTTGAAAACTTCAAGATCAGCACTCAGAAGATTTCTGACGTTCCCGAGTTTGTTCGTGGCATGGTCCTGACCAAGAAGGCGGCTGCACTGGCCAACGGTGAACTGGGCACCATCCGTCCCGAGATCGCAGACAAGATTGTCGAAGCCTGCGACCTGATGCTGAACACCGGCAAGTGCTTCGATCAGTTCCCGGTCGATGTCTATCAGGGCGGCGCCGGTACCTCCGTCAACATGAACACCAACGAAGTGCTGGCCAACATCGCCCTCGAGCTGATGGGACTTGAAAAGGGTCGCTACGACGTCATCAACCCCAACGATCACGTCAACAAGTGCCAGTCCACCAACGATGCCTACCCCACCGGTTTCCGCGTGGCCGTGGTCAACAGCACCGACACCACCCTGCACGCTCTGGAAGCCCTCATCGCCGCCTTCGATGTCAAAGCCAAGGAATTCAAACATATCCTGAAAATGGGCCGTACCCAGTTGCAGGACGCCGTGCCCATGACCCTGGGTCAGGAGTTCCACGCCTTCGCCGTCACCCTGCGTGAAGAGATCAAATCCATCAAGCGTTGCCAGGAGCTGCTGCTGGAAGTGAACCTGGGCGCCACCGCCATCGGTACCGGTCTGAACACTCCGCCCGAGTACTCCGGTCTTGCCATCAAGCGTCTGGCCGAGATCACCGGTCGTGCCTACGTGCCGGCAGAGGACCTCATCGAAGCGACCTCCGACTGCGGCGCCTATGTGATGCTGCACGGTGCGGTCAAGCGTCTGGCCATGAAGCTCTCCAAGATCTGTAATGACCTGCGTCTGCTCTCCTCCGGCCCGCGCACCGCGCTCAAAGAGATCAACCTGCCGGAAATGCAGGCTGGCTCCTCCATCATGCCGGCCAAGGTCAACCCGGTCATTCCGGAAGTGGTCAACCAGTCCTGCTTCAAGGTATTCGGCAACGACGTCACCATCACCTTCGCTGCCGAGGCCGGTCAGCTGCAGCTGAACGTCATGGAGCCGGTGATCGGTCAGGCCATGTTCGAATCCCTGAGCCTGATGGAAAAAGCCTGCATCTCCCTGCGCGAGAAGTGCGTGGAAGGCATCACCGCCAACCCGGACATCTGCATGAACCACGTGCTGAACTCCATCGGCATCGTGACCTACCTGAACCCCTTCATCGGTCACCATGAAGGCGACATCGTCGGCAAGATCTGTGCCCAGACCGGCAAGAACGTCCGCGAAGTCGTGCTGGAACGCGGCCTGCTGACCGCCGAACAGCTGGACGAGATCCTCTCCATCGAGAACCTGATGAACCCGCAATACAAAGCCAAGCGTTACACCCGCGAAGCCACCGTATAAGCGAGCAGATGGGCCGGGGTTATCCCGGCCCATTTAAAGTCAATTCCCGAGCGGTCTCTCCACAGCCCCATCGGGAATTGGCTTTTTAGCCTAATAAAACCTAAAAAAACTGGAAAATGGAGTGTTCGCTATGATTGGAATCGAGTTACTTGTCGTGCTCGCCGCTATCTATCTGGGGGCCCGGATAGGCAGCATCGGCATCGGCTTTGCCGGTGGTCTTGGGGTACTGGTACTGACCTGGGGGCTGGGCATGCCCATCCCGAGCGATCAGCTGGTGACCTATCTCCCGTGGGACGTGATCATGATCATCGCGTCCGTCATCTGCGCCATCGCCTGTATGCAGCTGGCCGGCGGGATGGATTATCTGGTGCACCTGGCCGAAAAAGCCCTGCGCAAGAATCCCAAGCACATCACCTTCGCCGCGCCGGTCGTCACCTACCTGATGACCATGCTGGCCGGTACCGGTCACACCGCCTTCTCCACCCTGCCGGTGATCGCCGAAGTGGCCAAGGAGCAGGGCATTCGCCCCTCCCGTCCGCTCTCCATCGCGGTCGTTGCCTCCCAGATTGCCATCACCGCCTCCCCCATCTCGGCGGCCGTGGTCGCCTTCTCCGGCATGCTGGAGCCGCTTGGCGTCGACTACCTGACCCTGCTGGCCATCTGCATCCCGTCCAGCTTCATCGCCTGTCTGCTGGGGGCCTTCATCGCCAACCTGCTGGGCAAGCCGCTGGATCAGGACGAAGTCTATCTGGAGCGCAAAGCCAAGGGACTCATCAAGCTGCGCGGTACCAGCCAGGTTGAGATCAAGCCTTATGCCAAGCTCTCCGTCGGCATCTTCGTCGCCTCCATCGTGGCCGTGATGGCCTATGCCACCGCCATCTCCGGCAATGTCGGCCTCATCAGCAATCCGCCGATCCCCCGCGATGGCGCCATCATGGGCATCATGCTCTCCGCCGCCACCCTGATGGTCCTGTTCTGCAAACTGGACGCGGCCCAGATCACCAACATGCCGACCTTCAAGTCCGGTATGTCCGCCTGTATCTGCGTGCTGGGCGTAGCCTGGCTGGGCAACGTCTTCGTGAAGGGCAACATGGTGGAGATCCAGGCGTTCGCCGGCGATCTGCTGAGCCAATACAGCTGGCTGCTGGCCGTGGTGCTGTTCTTCTCCTCCATGCTGCTCTACTCGCAAGGTGCCACCACCAAGGCCCTGATGCCTGCCGCCCTGGCACTGGGTGTCAGCCCGCTGGCGGCCATCGCCTCCTTCGCCGCCGTGAGCGCCCTGTTCGTGCTGCCGACCTACCCGACCCTGCTGGCCGCGGTCGAGATGGACGACACCGGATCCACCCGCATCGGCAAGGCCGTGTTCAACCACCCCTTCTTCATCCCGGGTGTGGCCACCATCGCCATGGCTGTGGCGCTCGGCTTCTTCTTCGGTGGTCTCATCCTCTGACCGGTGTACCACCCCATGCAAAACGGCCCGAACGGGCCGTTTTTTTATGCCAGGCCACCGCCGGGCTCCCATGAAAAAGCCGCTCCCGGGAGCGGCTTTCGTCATCCTGGCGGCATCCTCAGACCGTGGTCTGGCGGGTACCGAAATAGTCAGCCAGGAAGTCGTCGAACGACAGACTGTCACTGCGTTCCCGCTCCCGCTGCTTGGCCAGGGAGTCCCGCGCCTCGCCGGCAAAGTAGGCCTCGTCCCAGTATTGCAGCTCGCCGGCCAGCATCTCTTCCCGGTAGCGGCTCGCCAGCGCATCGCCGAAGCAGCCGTTGTCCTGGCCGCTTGAAAGCAACTGCTTGAGCAGGCGGGCGGAGTAGGTCTGCTCGGGGTCGAGCAGCTTCTCACGGTGCATCGCCAGCGTCTCGCGATAGCGGTTGCGACCGCAGCAGCGATCCAGCAGTGCTGCGACCTCGGCCAGCTCGTCGAACAGCTTGAGGCCGTACTCCTTGAGGCCGATGGCATTGCCCTGCTCATCTTCAAGCGTCAGGCCGGGGCGACGCCCCTCCAGCACCACCTTGTTCTGGTTGCGGCGGTTGCGGGCAACCTCGTCATCCGAGAGCACGGGGGACGGGCGCAACAGGCACCAGACCAGGAAGAGATCGAAGAAGCGGATTTGATCTACCTCGATACCGAACGGGGTGAAAGGATTGACGTCCACCGTGCGCAGCTCGATGTATTCGATGCCGCGCTGCTCCAGCGCATCCGAGGGCTTCTCGCCGCTGCGGGGGGTACGCTTGGGGCGGATCGGCGCGTAGAGCTCGTTCTCCAGTTGCAGCACGTTGTCGTTGAGCTGGCGGTACTCGCCGTTCACCTTGACCCCTATCCTGGCGAAGTCGGGATCATGGGTATTGATGGCCCGGCGCAGGCTGCTCACATAGGCGGGCAGGCTGTCATGACTGATCTTGAGCCCCGCCTGGGCGCTGTTGGTGTAACCGAGATCGGACAGGCGCAGAGCCGTGGCATAGGGCAGGTAAAGAGTGCCCTTGCCGGCCTTCTGGAACGGCAGGCTGCTCTTGCGCCCCTTGAGGAAGGAGTCGCAGATGGCCGGAGACGCGCCGAACAGATAGGGCACCAGCCAGCCGAAGCGGTAGACGTTGCGAATAAGCCCCATGTACTTGTCGGAGATGAATCGCTGGCTGCAGCAGCCCTCTCCCACCAGATCCTGCCACTCGCACCAGAAGCTGTCCGGCATGGAGAAGTTGAAGTGCACCCCGGCGATCACCTGCATCAGGCTGCCGTAGCGGTTCTTCAGCCCCTGGCGATAGAGGGTCTTCATCCGCCCGATGTTGGAACTGCCGTACTGGGCCAGGCGGATGCTCTCCTCGTCACCGACGAAGCAGGGCATGGAGAGGGGCCAGATCCGCTCCTCTCCCAGATGATGAATGGTGTGGCGGTGAATGTCGCCGAGCTGCTCGATCAGGCTCTCGATGGAGTCGGTGGCCGGCGTGATGAACTCCAGCAGGCTCTCGGAGTAATCGGTAGTGATGTTGGCATGGGTCAGGGCCGACCCCAGGCTTCTGGGGTGATCGGTCTGGGCCAGGGTCCCTTCGGGGGTGATGCGCAGACATTCGCGCTCGATCCCGCGCCGGATCCCCTTGAGGGCGGTCACCCGTTCCGGGGTGCCCAGCGCAGCCAGCAACTCGGTGAGCGACAAGCTAGTAGTAGTCATATTCACGGCTCATGTGTGGCCGCCCCACCCGGGGCGGCACTTATTGTTGCGACGCCCCTCAGGGCAGTTGCAGTGGATAGATGGGAAGATGAAGCTCGCTCAGGGGTTTTTCAAGCTTTTGCTTGTCTCCCACCACCACAATCACCATCTCGGCCGGATCCAGCCAGCGGGCTGCACTGGCCTTCAGCGTCTCGGGTGACACCGTTTTGATCAGGTTGTTCTGGGCCTGCACATAGTCCGGCTTCAGGTCGTACATGATCATCTGCAGCAGGAAGCCAGCCTTCTGCCCCAGGGTCTCGTAGGAGAGCGCATCCTGCTGGGAGACGGCGCTGCGCATGTAGGCCAGCTCCACCGGGGTCGGCCCGCTCTTGCGGTAGCCGTCCATCTCCTTGAGGAACTGGCGGATGGCATCCACGGTCGCATCGGTGCGCACATTGGCGCCGGTCGCGAAGATACCCGCCTCGCGGTTGGCCTGGAAGCCCGAGCTGGCACCATAGGTGTAGCCCTTGTCTTCCCGCAGGTTGAGGTTGATGCGGCTGTTGAAGTTGCCACCCAGGTTGAAGTTCATCAGGTTGGCGATGAAATAGTCTCCCGTGGTGTCAAACGGCATGGCGCGACGGCCGATACGGATCACCGACTGGGGGGCCCCCGGCTTGTCCACCAGATAGATGCCTGGCTTGGCCTGCTCTCCCCCGGGCTTGAGATCCCCCAGGGTCGGGGCGGTTCCCTGCCACTGGGTCAGGAAGGCGAGACCGGATTCCACCTGCTGGGCGGTCACATCACCTGTCACCACCACCTTGGCATTGGCCGGATTGTAATAGGCCTCATAGAAGCGCTTCACATCCGCCAGGGTCAGCTTCTCCACGTCCGCCAGCACCCCGTCAGAGGGTTGGCCGAGGCGGTTCTGCTTGCCATAGACCAGTTCGCGGAACGCCTGACCCGCCAGCCACTCGGGTTGCTGCTCGCTCTGTTTCATGCCTTGCAGCATCTGGGTCTTGAGCCGCTCGAAGTCCGCTTCCCGCAGGCCGGGTTGCAGCAGCACTTCCCGCACCAGCGCCAGGGTTTCGGGCAGCTTGTCCGCCAGACTGCTGATGGTGATGAGGTTGTTGTACTGGGCGCTGGAGACACTGATGCTGGCGCCGAGTTTTTGCAGCTCGTCGCTCAGCTCGGCTTCGGAGAGGCGCGTCGTCCCCTGCTCCAGCATGGCGGCGGTGAGGCTGGCCAGCCCAAGCTCTCCCTTGCCTTCGGCCCGGATGCCACCCGGCAGGGCGATCATGATGGAGACGGCCGGGATCTCGTCGCTGTGGGTGCCGATGATCTCGATCCCCTTGTCGAGCTTGCCACGCCAGATGGCGGGCACCTTGACGCTCACCGCATCGGCCGCCTTGGGCTGCACGCTGCGATCGAAGTCATCTTTCACCGGCCGCTCGGCCAGCACCTTGTCATGCTTGCTGTAATCCGGCAGCTCCCGCTTGGCGGGAGTGAAATTGGGCTTGGCGGCCTGCCAGTCGCTCTTGCCCTTGGGCACCACGCTCAGCACCACGGCAGGCTTGTTCTGGATGAACTTGTCGTAGGCAGCCTTGACGTCAGACCCCTTGACCCGGGCGATGGCATCCAGATTCTTGAACACATAGTCGGGATCCCGGGCCAGCACCTGCCCCATGGCAAGCTGGCTTACCTTGCCCTCGATGCTGTCGAGTCCCCAGATGGCGGACGCGCGATAGCTGCTGATGGCCTTCTCCAGATCCGCAGGCTTGATGCCGCGCTGGGCGAACTCGCCGATCACCTTGTCCACCTCGCCCTTGAGGGTCTTGAGGCTGCCATCCGCCGCCGGATTGGGGTAGGCATAGACCGTCAGGGTGCAGGCCAGCTCTTCGCAGGAGTGGGAGGCACCCGCCTCGATGGCCTTGCCGGTTTTCACCAGGGACTGGTAGAGCATGGAGCTGGCAGAGCCCCCCAGCACATCGGCAAAGATGTCCAGCGCCGGCTCCTGCGGGTCACCCAGGGAGACGGTCGGGTAGCTGATATACAGGAGCGGCAGATGCACCTTGTCTTCCAGCGTCACGTAGCGGGTTGCCGGCAGGGTGGCAGGCTGGGGCGTCGGTTCTGCCACATCCGGACCGCGCGGGATGGAACCGAAGTACTGCTCAATCCAGGCCAGCGCCTGCTTGGTATCAAAGTCGCCGCCCAGGGTCAGGGTCGCGTTGTTGGGACCATACCAGCGCAGGAAGAACTGCTTGAGGTCGTTGACGTCGACCCGGTCGAGATCCTCCACATAACCGATGGGTTGCCAGGAGTAGGGGTGGGTACGCGGATAGAGTGCCTCCCCCACCCGCTCGCCCACCAGGCCATAAGGCTGGTTGTCGATGCGCTGGGCCCGTTCGTTCTTGACGGTGGCGCGCTGGATCTCGAACTTCTTCTGGCTCACCGCATCGAGCAGGAAGCCCATGCGATCCGCCTCCAGCCAGAGCACCTTCTCCAGCTGGTTGGCCGGCACGGTTTCGTAGTAGTTGGTGCGGTCCTTGTTGGTGGTGCCGTTCATGTCACCGCCCGCCTCGTTGATGATCCGCATGTGTTCCTGATCACCAACGTGCTTGGAGCCCTGGAACATCATGTGCTCGAAGAAGTGGGCAAAGCCCGACTTGCCCACGGTTTCCCGGGAGGAGCCGACGTGATAGGTGACGTCCAGATGCACCAGGGGATCGGAGTGGTCGGGGGCCAGGATCACGGTCAAACCGTTGTCCAGCTTGTACATCTGGTAGGGAATGCCGAGCTTGCCCTCTTGTTTGACCTGCTCGGACACCAGGGTCGGGGCCGCCAGCACGGGAAGGGAGAAGCCCAGCAGCATGCTTAATGGAATGAGTTTGTTCACGGGTACCTCGTGAGTGACAAAAGGGCTAGAAGATCTGACTGGCCAGCAGAAACACCAGGGCATAACGAAGCAATTTGCCGAGCCCGATCAAGATGAGGGAGCGCCAGAAGGAGAGGCGCAGCCAACCAGCCAGCAGACAGAGACCATCGCCGACCACAGGCGTCCAGGCAAGCAGCAGACACCAGTGGCCATGACGTTTGAGCCAACCAAGGGCTTTTTGTTCCCCACGGCCTTGAAAATCTTCCGGTTTTTTCTTGTGGGTGGCGAGCCAGCCGAGCCACCAGGTGGTCATGGAACCCAGGGTATTGCCCAGCGTCGCCCAGAAAAGCAGGCTGGTCATGCTCCACTCCCCCTTGACCGCCATGGCGCCCAGCAGCACTTCCGAGCTGCCGGGCAGCAGGGTGGCGGAGGTGAAGGCGCTCAGAAACAGCCCTCCCAGCCCCATCCCGGTGAAGTCTATCATCCGGGCTGACCGTCTGCGGCGGACATGCGCAGCAACAGCTTGCCGCGCACATGGCCCTGCTCGATGGCCTGATGGGCCAGCGCCCCTTCTGCCAGCGTGTATTCACCGGAGACGGTGATCTTCACCTCCCCCTGGCGAAGCAGCGTCAGCATCTGGGTCAGCTGCGTTCGATCGGGATGGACCAGCATGCCGACAACCTCGACGCCAAGCTCGGCCCCCGCGTCCTTGATCTGCTGGGCCGTGATGGTGGGGACCGTCACCAGACGGCCACCCGGCTTGACGCAGGCCAGCGCCGCCTTGCCGCTCTCGCCCCCCACCAGATCCAGCACCAGATCGAACGGACCATCGGTGATCGCCTCGGTGCACCACCCGGCCTGGTGGTAATCCACCATCCGGCTCGCCCCGAGACTATGAAGGAAGCTGTGATTGTCGCCGCTTGCCGTGGCAACCACGTGGGCACCATAGGCGGCGGCAAACTGCACCGCCAGGTGGCCGACGCCACCGGCACCGGCCAGGATCAGTACCCGTTGCCCCGACTGCAGGCCACCGTGCTCCAGCAGCCCCTGCCAGGCGGTGAGACCCGCCAGCGGTAGGGCCGCTCCCTGCCTGAGGCTCACCCCATCGAGCTTGACCAGCTCCTCCTCGCGGGCCACCACGGATTCGGCATATGCACCGGCGGCGAGGGGGAAGCCCACCATGCCGCACACCAGTTCCCCCTCGGCCAGGGAGGTCACGCCGGGCCCCACCTTTTCCACCACACCGGCCACGTCATAACCCGGCGTCCAGGGCAGGTTGTCCTTGTTCTGGGCCGCCGCCCAGCCGAGACCGGCCCGGGTCTTGGCATCGATGGGGTTGACCCCCGCAAAGCAGATGCGCACCCGGACCTCTCCCTCCGCGGGCACCTTGTCCAGGGAAGGGTTGAGCCTGAGTACCGAGGGGTCGCCGAATGCGGTAATCTGTAGCTGCGTCATTGCACAATCCATCCTGTTGATTGATCAAGGGTCAACAGAATAACAGCGAGGACACCATGGCTCGAATGTTTCTTATTCCTCTGTTGCTGGCCCTGGGGTGGTGGGCGTTTCTGCTCTACTTCCGCATTCCGCTCAAACAGGGGGCAAAGGGCTTTTACTGGATCATCGGCATCGGCGGCGGGCTTGCCGCCTTCCTCTGCCTGATGATGGTGCTCACTCACTAGGGTTCGGGGACAAGGGGGAAGAAGAGAAGATGCTGCAGGGACTGAACCATCTCACGCTGGCAACCGGCGATCTCGACAGCAGCGTTGCCTTTTATGTCGACTTGCTGGGATGTCGCCCCAGGGTGAGATGGGCACGGGGAGCCTATCTCACCCTCGGCGATCTCTGGCTCTGTCTCTCCTGCGATCCCCCCCAACCGGCCAGAGATTACAGCCATGTCGCGTTTGGCATCTCGCCTGAACAGTTTCCGCCCTTCTGCGCCCGTCTGCGCGCGGCGGGCGTCGTGGAGTGGAAGAAGAACAGCAGCGAAGGGGATTCACTCTATCTGCTGGATCCCGACGGGCACCGACTGGAAATCCATGCAGGCAACCTGGATAGCCGCCTCGCCTCTCTCAGACAGCAACCCTATGAGGGTCTTATCTGGTTCGACTGAGCCGGATTCACCCCTGCTCGGCACGAAGATGGTAGTGACGATTGCTGCCCTGCCCCAGCACGCCCTGCGCCAGCAGATGCTGGAACACCCGGTCCACCTCCTCCAGAGACAGTGACAATGCCTCTGCCACCTTGCGTTTGCTGCATTTGAGCTCGCCGCTCTCCAGCGCGTCGCGCACCTGGGCGACCACGGCTGGCTCGGGCATGGGTCTGCTGATGGCTGGCGGCTCCGGGGTCGGCGCTGCGACCCGGGCCTCGGCTTGCGCCTTCTCCCGTTGCCACATCCATTGACGGCGGAAGCGGTTCTCCTCACCAATCAGGCTGACGAAAAAGGCACCAAATGCATCGAGCAGGATAGACAGGAAGCAGACCAGCAGGAACTGCACCTGACCGATGCTCATGCCGACCCCGTCCGCCAGACTGCTCATCAGCCCCAGCATGGAGGACTGCTCCCCCAGCGGCTTGGCGTCCCGCTCCTGGCGCAGCTCGTCCTGACGCAGCCTGAGCTTGGTGTTGGCCTGCTGCAGACCGCTGACGCCGCTCGAGATACGCGCCATCTCGATGTATTTGCGGGCCGCCTCTTCGTTGAGCTGGATCTGCCGCTCTATGCTGGCTATCTGCTCGTCGAAACGGGCTATCTCCCGCTCGTGACGCGCCTGCTGGCTCAGGATGGTGTTGGTGGCGCTGTTGATGCCGCCGATACTGCCCCCGATGGAGATGGCGGCCAGCACGCTGTAGAACAGCAGCGACCAGAAGGCGCCGCCCAGATCCCGCCTCGCCTTGCACTCGCCGTACTCGTACCAGACGTAGAACTTGCCCAGCTCGAAGATGATGGCCAGCCCGCCGAACAGCCACTTCATCAGGGGGTTTTCGTCGATGGAGAGAAACAGCAGCAGGGAGAAGACGATGGAAGCCAGAATGGCCAGCCCGGTAAAACTGTAGACAGTCGTGAGGGCGAACCATCCCTTGGGGTAACGCAATGCGGTGCAAGCCTGAGTAGTCATGATGAAACGGGAAACATCTGCAGGAAAAGTTGGCTGCCGATTATAGTCGCCACTCCCCCGGAGAGAAGGGCAAATCCCCGAATTCCCGCCGATGGACGATCAGCTGCCCAGAGTGCGACCAAAACGTGCAAATCCGCAGCAGAAAAACACTACAATCGACCCCGTACCTGAAGAACATCTGCGGTTATGCTCGGGTTAAGCCCGCCGCATTACACTCATTTCCACCGAACACGACTCGAGGACATCATGAACAGAACGACGGCTTTGTTGCTCTCTCTTTTTCTGATCACTGGTAGCGCCCTGGCACAGGACGAAGGGAGCCAGACCTTCTCCGTGGATGCGCTGACCTTCAATCTGGACTGGAATGACACGCAGTTTGACTGGTCCCAGAGCAACTGCTTCGATCTCGGGAGCGGTGACACGGCCGCCGCCGACTGCAAGAGGATCAACCTCAATCTGGAGGATGAGACGCAGCGCAACCAGCCCCCCAGCACCAATCAGATCAGCACGCAACCGGATCAATGATCCCCCTGACAGGAGCCTTGATGCGATGACCCACATGACCATGACTTCCCGCGGCGCACTGCTGCTCTCCCTGCTTCTGGTTCAGGGAATGGCCTTTGCTGCCCCCCCTTCCAAACACGATGACGACATCCGGATCTCCACCGACCAGGGCCGGGTAAGCCTGGATTGGGACGACAAGGAGTACGAGTGGTGGCAGCACAACTGCCTGGATGTCAGCACCCGGACCAGCCGCATCCAGCTCAACTGCGACAACATGGATGGCAAATACCGCGACCATTACAACCGCAGCATTCACAGTGGCAACAACCCGGGTCAGGGCCATGACAAGCCCAGGAACAAGCACGGCGGCAACGGCCACCAAAAACACTGACCAGCATGCCCATGGACATGGTTGAGGGGCCTGTGGCCCCTGGAGTCATGTCCCCTACCAGTAGTTTTCCATGCTGATATTGCCGGGAGCGCGACGCAGGTTCTTGGCAAGCCCCAGCCCGAGCAGGGTCTGCTGAGTCTCTTTCACCATGGCGGGGTTGCCGCAGATCATCACTTGGCTCAACTCGGGGGAGAAGTTCAGCCCCACCCTCGCCTGCAAGCTGCCATCGACGATGGCTGCCGGGATGCGCCCTGCCATCGCCTCCGGCCAGGTCTCACGACTGACGAAGGGAACATAGCGAAAACGCTCGCCATGCTGCTCGGCAAAACTGGCGATAAGCGGCTGATAGCTGAGCTCTTCCCCTTTTCTCACCCCATGTACCAGCACCAGATGCTCGAATCGGTCGAAGACCTGTCCTTCTGCCAGCATGGCGAGGAAGGGGCCGATGGCGGTGCCGGTTGAGAGCAGCCAGAGATCCCGTCCCGGGGGAATCTCATCCAAGGTCAGAAAACCGGTGGCCTGGGACTGCACCAGCAGGCCGTCGCCCACCTGCAGGGAACCGAGAGAGGGGCTCAGTTCACCGCCGGGGATCTCCACCAGATAGAATTCGTGATAGGGCGTGCCGGGAGGATTGACGAAGGAATAGGCACGCTGGACTCGACGCTCGCCCTGCTCCAGGGCCAGCTTGGTGAATTGACCCGCCTTGTAGGGGGCAAGTTCCGCCTCCACACGCAGGGAGAGCAGGGTGGGTGTCCACTCGATGCGCTCGATGACCCGACCTTCGACCCAGGCAGCCATAAAGGTTCTCCTCCAGAGGAACAGACCTTCACTTTACCCCTTGATCTGAAAATAAAAAACCCGCGCATGTGCGCGGGTTTTTCTGCAAGAGCGGAACGCTATTACAGAGCAACAACCTGGATTTGTACGGTTGCTTTGACGTCAGCGTGCAGCTGAACAACAACTTCGTACTCACCGGTGTTACGCAGAACGTTGCCCATGCGGACTTCGCTCTTGGCAACGGCTACGCCGGCAGCAGTGATGGCTTCAGCCACGTCACGGGTACCGATGGAACCGAACAGCTTGCCTTCGTCGCCAGACTTGGAGGCGATGACAACGGCAGCCAGCTCACCCAGCTTGGCAGCGCGCTCTTCGGCAGCAGCCTTGTTGGCAGCCAGTTTGGCTTCCAGCTCAGCGCGACGAGCACCGAAGGCTTCGATGTTGGCCTTGGTGGCCATAACAGCTTTGCCTTGCGGGATCAGGTAGTTACGGGCATAACCAGCTTTTACGGAAACTTGGTCACCCAGACCGCCCAGTTTGGCGATCTTATCGAGCAGGATAACTTGCATTACCTTTCCTCTATAAATTTCGTTGAGTTAGGCGTAAGCGCCGGGCCGATTCTTACTTGTTGTGCAGATCGGTGTACGGCAGCAGAGCCAGGTAACGAGCACGCTTGATGGCGCGTGCCAGCTGACGCTGATACTTGGCGCGGGTACCGGTGATACGGCTCGGTACGATCTTGCCAGATTCAGTGACGTAGTTTTTCAGAGTAACGATATCTTTGTAGTCGATCTCGGTAACGTTCTCGGCGGTGAAGCGGCAGAACTTACGACGACGGAAATAACGTGCCATGGCCTTTATCCTCTAATGCGGTGATCTAAGAATTACTCTTCGGAAGACGCTTCAACAGCATCTTCGCGACGCTCGTCGTCACGACGGGTGAAGCGCTCTTCCTTGGCCTTGGCCATCGGAGAAACTTCAGTCACGGCGTGCTTGGTGCGCATGATCATGTTGCGGATAACGGCATCGTTGAAGCGGAAGTTGGTTTCCAGCTCATCGATAACGGCCTGTTCAGCTTCTACGTTCATCAGAACGTAGTGAGCCTTGTGCAGCTTGTCGATCGGGTAAGCCAGTTGACGACGGCCCCAATCTTCCAGGCGATGAATGGTGCCACCAGCGGTGGTGATAGCGCCGGTGTAACGCTCGATCATGCCAGGTACTTGCTCGCTCTGGTCCGGATGAACCATGAAGACGATTTCGTAATGACGCATTTTAGCTCCTTACGGATTAATTCAGCCTCCGCCCAGGTGCAGCCAGACCTCGGAGGCAAGGAACATAGTGATGTTTAGACGCTGCTTTCTAGGGCGGCGTATTGTACGAAATCACCTCTCCCACTGCAACTGGCGAAGCGAGATGTTTTTCTCGATGAGCCCGATACAAAACTTTAATTGATAACAGTTATCATTTAGATCCATACTCTCCTCATATCCCCACGGAGGATGACAGTATGCAACCTGCGCTCACCACGGCCATCCCGGCCCGCAAATTCAAGCTGACCCTGCTCGGCCCCGCCTTCATCGCCGCCATCGGTTATATCGACCCGGGCAATTTTGCGACCAACATCCAGGCCGGCTCCACCTTCGGCTATCAACTGCTGTGGGTAGTGGTGTGGGCCAATCTGATGGCCATGCTGGTGCAGACCCTCTCGGCCAAGCTCGGTATCGTCACTGGCAAGAACCTGGCGGAACACATTCGTGATCGTCTGCCCAGGCCCGCAGTCTGGGCCTATTGGGTGCAGGCCGAGATCATCGCCATGGCCACCGATCTCGCCGAGTTCATCGGCGCTGCGGTCGGCTTCAAGCTGCTGCTCGGCATCACCCTGCTGGAAGGGGCCTGCATCACCGCCGTGGTCACCTGGGGGATCCTGATGCTGCAATCCCGCGGCCAGAAGCCGCTGGAGTTCGTGGTGGGGGGCCTGCTGCTGTTCGTGGCCGCCGCCTACATCGTCGAGCTGGTGTTCTCGCGCCCCCATCTGCCGAGTCTGCTGGAAGGGGCACTCTTCCCCGGTCTCCCCAATGGTGATGCTGTCTATCTTGCCGCCGGCGTGCTTGGTGCCACCGTGATGCCCCATGTCATCTATCTCCACTCGGCCCTGACCCAGCACACCCAGGAGCAGGGCACGGTGACCCAGCGACTGCACAGCACCCGGATCGACGTGACCATCGCCATGACCATCGCCGGCTTCGTCAACCTGGCCATGATGGCCATGGCGGCGGCCGCCTTCCACAGCTCCGGCAACCAGCAGGTGGCCGAGCTGGAAACGGCCTACCAGACCCTCACGCCCCTGCTGGGCCCGGCAGCCGCCACCCTGTTCGGCCTCTCCCTGGTCGCCTCCGGCATCTCCTCCACCCTGGTGGGAACGCTGGCGGGACAAGTGGTGATGCAGGGCTTCGTGCGCTTCACCATTCCGCTCTGGCTGCGCCGAGCCATCACCATGGCCCCCGCCTTCGTGGTGATCGCCATGGGCCTCAACACCACTGAAATCCTGGTGTTGAGCCAGGTAGTGCTGAGCTTCGGCATCGCCCTCGCTCTCATTCCGCTGCTGATCCTGACCGGTGATCGCGCCCTGATGGGGGCACATCGCAATCACCCCGTCACCCAGGCCGTGGGGCGCCTCATCGTCGCCCTGGTGATCGGCCTCAATGCCTATCTGCTGGTCACCACCCTCTAACGCCATCTTGAGGCTCATTGACCCGGGTTGATGAGCCTCTTCGCACTTTCGCGTATGCTGCTCCTTTCCCTTCTCATCATCTCGTTGCGGGAGCCCTGCCATGGAACATACCCGAGCCAGCTTCGTACTGGGCCACCATCAGGAACAGGCCAGCGTCGTCTGTTGCAAACAGGGGGATCCGACCCTGCTGGTCACCGACCTCACCCCCTTTCATCCCCAGAGCCACCTCTGGCCCGATCAACCCGGTGACGTGGGCACAGTGCGCTGGGAAGAGGGGGAAGCGGCCGTGGGCCCCTGCCGCATGGGCGCCATCAGTCCCGAGGGCGAGCTGTTCGTGGATACGGAGATTCCGGTCAAGCGGGGGGCGGATGGGTGGGCTTTCGTGGTGGTGCATCCCCTCGCCGGTTCCCATCACCTTGCCATTGGCTCGCCTGTGGAACTGACAGTGGATGCCGAGGCTCGCCATGCCCTGAGCCTGGGCCACAGCGCCTGCCACCTGGTGGCACTGGCCCTCAATCGGGCGCTCACGCCCTATTGGCGAAAGGAGACAAGCGAGCTGGACGCTCTCGGGCAGCCGGATTTCGATCGCCTCGCCATCCAGCACTCCCGGGTCGAGCCCAGAGGATCAAAGGAGCAGTACCGGATCGGCAAGAGCCTTCGGAAAAAGGGAATCAACAGCGAGGCATTGCTGGCCGACCTCGACAGGATAGCGCTCCAGGTCAACGAGCAGCTGATGCGCTGGCTCAAAGAGGGAGGCGAGATCCGCCGCAGCCGGGCCGGTGATGCCATCATCGATTCCCGCTACTGGCATGGCATGGTGGACGGTCGGGAGATCACCATTCCCTGTGGCGGCACCCATGTGAGCAGTCTGACCGAGTTGGGCCAGGTTCAGGTGACGCTGGCCTCCAGTGAAGAGGGATTTACCCTCACCACCCGGGTCACTCCCTGAACCACCCCAGCCCTCCTGATGCCGCACCGCCCTGACCGGGGCGGTGCCCCGACAGAGAGGCCCGCAGGCAGATCAGCGCGGCGGTATCTCACCCCGGACTGACGACCACATGACCACGGGGTAGCAAAAAACCATGAGATGCACCACGGATGAGGGGCCACTTGCCCCTTTCCTGGCGCCTGACGATGTCAGGCAGGCTCCCTTCGCATCCCCATGTGAGGGATGTCATCTTCCAGATACCCTTCCCCTTCGGCCACGAAACCATGCTGGCCGTAAAAACCTTGCAGGTGGGCCTGTGCACCGAGCCAGATGCTGTGTGCAGGCCAGCGTGCCTCGCACTCTCTGACCGCTTGCGCCAGCAGGCGGTGACCCAGTCCGCCCCCCCGCGACGTGGGAGAGGTGACCACGCGGCCGATGGCAGCGCCGCTGCCATCACCAATGCCGGGCGCCATGATGCGGGCATAGGCCGCCAGGTGATCCCCCTCACGACCGAGCAGATGCAACACGCCGTCACGGCGATCCAGCCCGTCCAGATCCTGGAAGGGACAGGTCTGCTCCACCACGAACACCTCGGCGCGCAGGGCAAGCAGCTCATACAATTCATCCGTGGTCAGCTCGGACCAGGATTTCATACTCCAGTTCATGAATGACTCCTGTTTAATGGGGTCTGACAGCATAATCTTGCTCCCGACGAGGGGCATTAACCTTGGTTAAGTTGCCCCCCTTCTCATCCAATGCGGACATGGCCGGCAAAGAGCCGATCTCTGCCCTGGTTCATCGGCAATCCCTTCTGGCTCAACCCTGATCGCGCGTTTTCAGCCGCCTGCGGATGCGGCTCAGGCTGATGGGGGTGATCCCCAGATAGGCGGCAATCTGGTGATCCGGGACCCTGGCATCCAGCGCGGGGAAGCTTCGCAGAAAATGCTGATAGCGCGCCTCTGGGCCCCCGGTCAGCAGCAACAGCTCTTTCTCCTCCTTGATGCGCAGTTGCACCTCAAGGAGATGGTGATACCAGGCGGGCCAGCAAGGGAGTCGGCGCAGATCCGCCAGCGGAAGAAGCTGCAGTCGGCAAGGCTCCAGCGCCTCCACACTGTAGCGGGCAGGCTCACCACTGAGCAGGTGGTGGAAGTCGATAAACTCGTCCCCCTCCCAATAGAACTCCTTGATGTACTCGCGGCCATCCGCCAGCACCACCCTGGCCCGCAGCAATCCCTCCTCCACCCTGACCAGCAGTGCCGGACTGTCACCGGCATGCCAGAGGCAGGTGCGAGGGGGCAAGGTCAGGGAGCGGACAAAAGAGAGGAGGCGCTCGGCCTCCTGCTCATCTGCAACCCGTTCCCAGACAAAGGGGGGTCTGTCGGTCATCGTCTTGTCAGACGCGGCGCTGGCGCACGGCTTCGAACAGGCAGACACCGCTCGCCACCGAGACGTTGAGGCTGGATACCGCCCCCGCCATGGGGATGCTCACCAGCTCGTCGCAATGTTCGCGGGTCAGGCGGCGCATCCCCTTGCCTTCGGCCCCCATCACCAGCGCCATGGGACCGGTGAGTTTGGCCTGATAAAGATCGTGATCCGCCTCGCCGGCGGTACCCACGATCCAGACGCCGCGCTCCTGCAGCTCGCGCAGGCTGCGGGCCAGGTTGGTGACCTGGATGAGCGGCACCACTTCGGCAGCGCCACAGGCGACCTTGCGCACCACGGACGTGAGGCCTGTGGCCTTGTCCCGCGGCACGATCACCGCATGCACCCCGGCCGCATCGGCACTGCGCAGACAGGCGCCGAGATTGTGCGGATCGGTCACCCCGTCCAGTACCAGCAGGAAGGGCGCTGTCTCTTGCGCCGCCAGATCGTCCAGCAGGCTGGCCAGGTCGTGCTCGGCCAGCTTGGGCGCTTCAATCACCTTGGCCATGATGCCCTGGTGATTGTTGCCTTCCGCCTTGTCATCCAGCGTCTTGCGGTTCACGCTCTGCACCCTGATGCCGAGGGACTCCAGCTCGGCCAGCAGGGGATGCAGCCGCTCGTCATCGCGGCCCTTGAGAGCCCACACCTCGATGAAGCGCTCGGGGGTGCGCTCCAGCAGCGCGGAGACGGCGTGAATGCCGTAGATCAGTTCAGTACTCATTTAGTGCTCTTGGCCTTGTCGCGAGCCTTTTTGCTCGGTCGTCTGTTGCTGGGCTTGGCACGGCCACCCTTGTCGGATTTACCGCTCTCCTTGCCCTCTTTGCGTTTCTCGTGGCGCTGGGCGCTCTTGGCCTTCTCTTTCTTGATCTCGGCCTGCTTGCGCGCCATCTCCTTGGCGTTCTTGCCGGTGGCCTTGAGGGGCTCTTCCACCATGACGAAGTCGATCTTGCGATCGTCCAGGTTCACGCCCATCACCTTGACCCGCACCTTGTCACCCAGACGATAGCGACGGCGGAAGTTCTCGCCGATCAGCTGCTGGTGCAGCGGGTCGAACTGGTAGTAGTCGTTGGTGAGGGTGCTGACGTGCACCAGACCGTCGATGTGGATCTCCGCCAGACGCACGAAGAAGCCAAAACCGGTGACGCTGGCGATGACGCCGTCAAACTCGTCACCCACGTGATCCAGCATGTACTCGCACTTGAGCCAGTCTGCCACGTCGCGAGTGGCGTCATCGGCACGGCGCTCCGTCATGGAGCAGTGTTCGCCCATGGGGTCCACTTCTTCCAGCTGGTAGTGGTAGCCACCGCTCGGGGTCCACTTGTGGCGCAGGTTGCCCTGCTGCTCCTTGGCGGTCTGATACTTGATCGCCCGGTGCAGGATGAGATCCGGGTAGCGACGGATCGGCGAGGTGAAGTGCGCGTAGGACTTCAGGGCCAAACCGAAGTGACCGATGTTGTCGGCCTGATAGATGGCCTGACGCATGGAGCGCAGCAGCATGGTGGAGAGCAATTCCGCATCCGGGCGCCCTTCGAATTTGGCGGCCAGGTCGGCAAAGTCCTTCGGCTCGGGCTCCAGGCCCCCCTTGAGCTCCAGACCCAGTTCGGCCAGGAAGTCACGGAAGCCGGTCAGACGCTCCTCGCCCGGGCGGTCGTGCACCCGGAACAGGGCGGCGGCCTCGTTCTTCTCGATGTAGCGGGCGGCCGCCACGTTCGCCTGGATCATGCACTCTTCGATGATCTTGTGGGCGTCATTGCGCACCAGCGGTACGATACGGTCGATCTTGCGCTGGGCGTTGAAGATGAAGCGGGTCTCCTCGCTTTCGAACTCCACCGCACCGCGTTGATGGCGGGCATGCTTGAGCGCCTTGTAGAGGTTGCTCAGTTCCTCGATGTGGCCCACCAGCGGATCATACTGCTGACGCAGCTTGGGATCCCCGTCCAGGATCGCAGCTACCTTGGTGTAGGTCAGGCGAGCGTGGGAGTTCATTACCGCTTCGTAGAATTTGTAGCCGGACATGCGGCCGGCGGCGGAGATGGTCATCTCGCACACCATGCAGAGCCGGTCGACCTGCGGGTTCAGGGAACACAGACCGTTGGAGAGCACCTCCGGCAGCATGGGCACCACGAACTCGGGGAAATAAACCGAGTTGCCGCGCTGATAGGCTTCGGTGTCGAGGGCCGTGCCCGGTTTCACATAGGCAGAAACGTCCGCGATGGCGACCCACAGGCGCCAGCCGCCACCGCGCTTGGCTTCACAGAAGACAGCGTCATCGAAGTCGCGGGCGTCTTCCCCGTCGATGGTCACCAGCGGCAGGGCGCGCAGGTCGATGCGACCCTCTTTGGCCTTCTCCGGCACCTGCTCACCGAGACCGGCGACCTCTTTGGTCACCTCTTCCGGCCAAGTGTGCGGAATGCCGTGGGTACGCAGGGCGATCTCGATCTCCATGCCGGGCGCCATGTTCTCACCCAGGACTTCCAAGACGGTACCGACCGCATTGAAGCGGGCAGTGGCGCGCTGGTTGATGCGCACGACCACGACCTGGCTCTGGCGAGCCCCCTTGTTCTCCCCTTCCGGGATGATGATGTCCTGGCCGATGCGGCTGTCATCGGGTACCACGAAACCGACGCCGTTCTCGACGAAGTAACGACCGACGATGTCCGCCTCGCGGGATTTGAGCAGGCGTACCAGACGCGCTTCCTGACGACCCTTGCGATCGATCTCGGTCGGCTGCACCAGGGCATAGTCGCCATGCATCAGGCGCTGCATCTCGCGGTTGTTCAGGAAGAGATCCGCTCCACCACCCTCGGGGCGCAGAAAACCGAATCCATCTTTGTGGCCAAGCACATAGCCTTTGACCAGATTCAGGCGATCCGGCAGGGCGTAACATTGGTTGCGGGTGAACACGAGCTGCCCGTCGCGCTCCATGGCGCGCAGGCGACGTCGCAAGGCTTCCAACGGCTCTTCATCGGTCAGCTTGAGGACCTTGGCCAGCTCTTCCCGGGACATGGGTTTCTCATGGCCCTTGATGAGCTCCAGCAGCATCTCGCGACTGGCGATGGGGTTTTCGTATTTTTCGGCCTCGCGTTGGAGGAAAGGATCTTTTTGAGACATAAGCAGGCCTTAGGGTAGGTAATAACGCAGACATTATATCGGAGGGGGGAGCTAATGGCATCCATCGACTGCCTTTTGGCCATTCTCTCTGTCATACTGGACACAGTTTGCAGGTATGTGAGACTCGGAACTCATGAGCAAGGACTCGTTCGCCCAATCTGCCGCCTATTTGAAACAGGCGGTTCCCCTGATGATCAAGTATCAAATTCCCACCACGCCGAACAACTATCACCTTTGGTACAGCTATGTCTCCGGCGACATGCCCGAACTCAACCATGCCGTCGATCAGGCGATAAAACAGCAGGGAACCTTCTCCCTGACCACCTGTGAGCGTCTCTACCACCAGCACCTTGCGGCCCAGGACGAGCAGCAGATGGAGGCGATGAAACTCAACCTGGCGGCCATGGCCAGCGAGCTGAGTCACTCGATGCAGGATGCCATCTCCGATACCGGGCTGTTTCAGGAGATGCTCGACAAGAGTTTCGACAAGCTGAGCAAGATAGACGACGAGGGGCTCAGCCTGGAAGACACCATGGGGATCCTGCGGGATCTCGTGCGCGAGTCGCGTGACGTACGCATGTCCACCCTCCACTTTCGCAACCAGCTCAGCAGCGCCGAGAAAGAGATAAAGGAGCTGAAACAGGCCCTGAACGAGACGAGGAAGCTGGCCACCGAGGACCCGCTCACGTCTCTGCTCAATCGACGCGCCTTCGATCTCGAGATGGACAGCCTCATCCGCAGCAAGCAGCCCTTCTCCCTGATCCTGACCGATATCGATCGCTTCAAGAACTTCAACGACGAATACGGACATCTGCTGGGGGACCAGGTGCTGCGCATCGTCGGCAAGCGGCTGCGAGAGGCCAGCAAGGAGGGCATAACCGCCTATCGCCTGGGGGGTGAGGAGTTTGCCCTCTTGGTGCCAAACCGCGCCCTGGCGCTGACCCGCCAGATGGCCGAGAGCCTGCGTCGCGTCATCGAGCGGATGTCAATTCTGGATCGCAAATCCGGGCGACGCATCGATCACATCACCGCCTCGTTCGGCGTGGGGGAATACATCCCTCAGGAGACGGCAGACACCCTGATCGAGCGTACCGACAAGCTGCTCTACAAGGCCAAGGAGCTGGGACGCAATCGGGTGATGCCACTGCCCTCCTGATCCCACCAGATGCAAAAAGGCCGGTCATTGACCGGCCTTTTTCATGCTTTCCTTATCGGGATCAGAGGCTTTTCAGCTTCTCTTCCGGCAGGGCCAGCTCGTCATTGTGGTTGACACCGATACCGCGCTCCAGCACATGGCGGGCGATGGCATGGGCCTCTTCCAGCGAATGCATGCTGTAAGTACCGCACTGGTATTCGTTCAGCTCGGGGATCTTGCCCTGCTCCTGCACGGTCAGCACGTCGCTCATGGCGGCCTGCCAGGCAGCGCCAACACGGGCTTCATCCGGCGCACCGATCAGGCTCATGTAGAAGCCGGTGCGGCAACCCATGGGAGAGATGTCGATGATCTCCACCCCATTCCCATTGAGATGATCACGCATGAAGCCGGCAAACAGATGCTCCAGAGTATGGATGCCGCGCTCGGAGAGGATCTCCTCGTTCGGCACGCAGAAACGCAGGTCGAACACGGTGATGGTGTCCTTGTTCGGGGTCTGCATGGTCTTCGCCACCCGCACTGCCGGGGCGGCCATGCGGGTATGGTCGACGGTAAAACTGTCCAATAACGGCATTTCTGACTCCTGATTTGGTTACCAGAACCAGCCCCCGCTGGAGAGCTGATCCTTGCATTGTCGATACTGGGCACCGTAGCGCTGGGCACGGGCCTCCACCTTGCGGGAGACCTTCATCAGCCATCCCTTGCTGCGGTAGCTGCCACGTCGGTAGCCCCCCCAGCCTTCGTGATAATTGAGATACTGGCCATAGGCATCCCACTTGGACGTGCCGTTGAGCCGCTGTGCCTTGTGAGTGTACCAGCCCATGAAATCGATGGCGTCGGCAAAGTCGTCGCGATCGCTCCAGCCGTTGCCGGTTTCCCGCTGGTAGTCGGCCCAGGTTTCGTCTTTCACCTGGGCATAGCCGTAGGCTGAACTGGCCCGCCCGGTGGGGATGAAGAGGAAATACTGCATCGGCGGCTGGGCATCATGCACGAAGGAGGACTCCTGGTACATCATGGCCATCACTACCTGGACAGGTGTCCCCCACTTCTCGTTCATCTTGAGCGCCGCCTCGTGCCACTCGGGTTTCTCCCGAAAGATCTGGCACAGGTTTTCCGGCTGGGCCGGCGGCCGGGTACTGCACGCGGTGAGCGCCATCAGGCACGCCGCCACGACCCCGATACGGTACAACGACATCAGAGCGACAGACTCTTGCTGTTCATCACAGGGCACATCCACCACATCAGATCGCGTCTTCGTTCTCTTCACCAGTACGAATACGAATGACGCGCTCCACCTCGCAGACGAAGATCTTGCCATCACCGATCTTGCCCGTACGCGCTGTGTTCTGGATGGCTTCCAGGCAGGCATCGAGATCCTCGTCCTGCACCACCAGCTCCACCTTGACCTTGGGCAGGAAGTCGACCATGTACTCGGCACCGCGATAGAGCTCGGTATGGCCCTTCTGGCGGCCGAACCCCTTGACCTCGGACACTGTCATGCCGTTGATGCCGATCTCGGCCAGGGCCTCGCGTACATCGTCCAGCTTGAACGGTTTGATGATGGCTTCAATCTTCTTCATGGTGACTCCTTACCAGTTCTGTTTGCCGAACCCGGACGTGATGGGATAACGGCGGTCCTTACCAAAGTTGCGAGCCGTGATGCGAGGGCCGACGGCGGCCTGACGGCGCTTGTATTCGTTGAGATCCACCAGGCGGATCACCTTGCGTACCACCGCCTCTTCGAAACCTTCCGCCACCATGTCGGCGACAGACGCATCCTCTTCCACGTAGCGCTTGAGGATGGCATCCAGAATGTCATAGGGGGGTAGGCTGTCCTGGTCCACCTGATCCGGTGCCAGTTCGGCCGACGGGGGACGATCGATGACCCGCTGCGGGATCACGTACTCCACGCTGTTGCGATATTCGCACAACTTGAAGACCAGGGTCTTGGGGACATCCTTGAGCACATCAAAGCCACCCGCCATATCGCCATACAGCGTGGCATATCCCACGGCCATCTCGCTCTTGTTGCCAGTGGTCAGCACGATACGGCGGCGCTTGTTGGACAGCGCCATCAAGAGCACGCCGCGGCAGCGGGCCTGCAGGTTCTCTTCGGTGGTGTCGCGGGCAGTCCCTTCAAACAGAGGCGCCAGCTGGGTCATGAAGCCTTCGAACATGGGTTCGATGGAGATGATGTTGAACTCCACCCCCATCCGCTCGGCCTGCTCCTTGGCATCCTCCACGCTCATCTGGGCGGTGTAGCGGAACGGCATCATCACCGCCTGCACCTTGTCCGCCCCGATGGCATCGGCCGCAATGGCCAGGGTCAGCGCCGAGTCGATGCCGCCGGAGAGACCCAGCACGGCGCCGTGAAAACCGTTCTTGGTGACATAGTCGCGCACCGCCAGCACCAGGGCCTGATAGGTCTCGGCCAACGGCTCCAGCGGTGCGGCGGGTTCCCGCTCCTTCACCGGCTGACCATCGGCAAAGCGCACCAGCGCCAGCTCTTCGGCAAATGGAGCAAGCTTGTGGGTCAGCTCGCCCTGGCTGTTGAACACTTTGGAGCAGCCGTCGAAGATCAGCTCGTCCTGGCCGCATACCTGATTGAGGTAGATGAGCGGCAGGCCGGTCTGATCGCAGCGTTCCGCCATCAGCTCGCGGCGGATCCAGGGTTTTTCCTGATCATAAGGAGAGGCATTGATGGTGAGCAGCAGCTCGGCCCCCGCCGCCTTGGCGGCCAGCGCCGGACCCGGCTGCCAGAGATCTTCGCAGATGAGTAGACCCAGATTGTGACCACGGAAGGGAACCACACAAGTCTCGGTCGAGACGGTGAAGTAGCGCTTCTCGTCGAATACCCCGTAGTTGGGCAAATCCTGCTTGAAGTAACGGGCAATCAGCTGGCCCTGCTCATAGAGGGAAGCCGCGTTGTAGAGCGCCTCTCCTTCACGCCAGGGATGCCCCACCAAAATGGCACAGTTGCCCTGCCATTCGACAACACGAGCCAACGCGGCTTCGACCCGGATCATCAGGTCGGCGCGCAGCAACAGATCTTCTGGTGGATAGCCGGTCAGGGCCAGCTCGGAGCAAACCAGCAGATCGGCACCTTGCTGTTCGGCCTGAGCGGCCGCAGCGAGCACTTTGTCAGTGTTATCTTCGATGGCGCCTACCGTCAGATTCAACTGGGCAAGCATCAGAGAGAGGGCTTTTGCCATGGCGATGCATCTTGAATTCGAAAATGATGGGGAATGATAAAGAAAAGGGGGGCAATCTGCCAGTTCAAGACAGGCGTAACCGTGTGACAGCAACCAGCGGGAAGGATAAGCTGTAGATAGTCACGGAACGACAGGCCTTCGCAGATATGAAAAACGCCGGATTTACCCTGATGGAGTTGATGATAGCCATTGCGCTGGGCGTCATTCTGTTGGGGATTGGTATTCCTTCCCTCTCTAACCTGCTTGGCAGCAATAATTTGGCGACACAGGAAAAAAGCCTTCTCAACCACTTAAACTATGCCAGACAACAGGCTATCTCTAACCAGCAAACGGTTACTCTCTGCCTGACCACTATCAATAATTCTGTAGAAGAGTGCGTTACTGCCAATCAAAATGGAGCGACCCGGCAGATCGCTTTTATCGATACTAATAGCGATCAGAAGCTCAATGGCAGCGAAACAACTCTGACGGCAAGTCCCGAGTTTCCTGCAGAACTGGCCATTTCTGCAGATGCACAGGCGCTGCGCTTCACCCCAGATGGCACCATTACGTCTGACAGCGAGGTCACCTTTTCACTCTGTGTAAGCGGCGAAAAGGGCGTTCAGATTGAAGTTATGCCTGCCGGACGTGCCCATAGCCAGGCAAGTGGTGCTGTATGTCCATGACCTGCGTTAACTACCGCGAAACACACACGAGCACAAAAGGATCCATTTCAATCCAATAACTATGCTTAGAGTCTCTTTTGAACAAGGACTCATACGCTATGGCACGAAATGGATTTACCCTGCTTGAGTTTTTGATATCGGCAAGCCTGACAACCATCCTGCTGACCTTGGGACTGCCGTCATTGGCAAATCTGCTAACATCTACCGACAGCGACATCTACACAAGAAACCTGCAGGACCACCTGATCTTCGGCCAACGGCAAGCCATCACACAGCAGCAACCCGTCACAGCATGTCTTGCCCTGCCTGTCAGAAACTCCACAAAAGAAGGTTGTGTACTCGCAAATCAAACCGGCGCTCAGCGCATGCTTATCTTTATCGACACCAATCAGGATCGCCAATTCGATATTGCAAATGGCGATATCTTGTTATCAGCAACAGAACCCTTTCTTGAAAAACATACCGTGACGGCCAATCGACAATTTGTGCGATTTAGTCCAGATGGCACTGCGATTGGCACCAATATGACACTCCGGTTTTGTATCGACCAGGCACCCCGAGTCGATATCATCGTTTCCCCATCCGGCAGAAGCAGAAGCGAAAAAAAGGGGCTGAGTTGTTCTTAGCCCCTTTACCCTACTCAATAACCAACGTTATCTGGGTTGGATTTCATCTTGTTTTTTTGCATCAGCCAGCGAAAAGGTAGCCGCCAAAGGAACGCACTCGATTACCTCTGTGACAAGATGCACCACCCCATCAATCTCATAACCTTTCTGTTTAAACACCCTGACCAGATTTGCCTTGCTCGTATCAGCAACCGGTTGCTGCAACACCATCTGCACGCCACCCTCCAGAGTGACATAACATTTCATGTCTTCCGTTTGAGCATGAACCAACAAGGGTAAGCCCACACACCAGAGCAGCATGCGTTTCATCCCTGTTCTCCTTCATAGAGATAGATTTTCTTGGGGGACATATCCATTTTTGCCTCTTCCGCACCTTGTGAGCATTCTCCTTCACCGGTACAGCGCTCAGGCTCTCCCTTCCCATCATCTTTGAGGATGACCTCCTTGCCCGGAGCACCACCTATAATCCTGATCCGGCCATCATCCCCACCATGAATAACCAGATCATCAGCAACCTTATTTTGCACCTCTACGTAACGCTGAATAACTTCCTGATTGTTGCTATCCAGTACATATTTGAACGAAGTGCCATAGTGCATATCAATCATATATTGGCGCATGGCACCGATCGATTGAATCGTACATTGTTGGAAGTCCTGTACCTGAGGTAAGAAGGAGGTGAAATAAAGCTTGCCTTGCAACACCAAACCAGCCCCCATTGATTTTTCACCGCTTTCATTGAGCCAGAATTTCCATCCCAACTTGCTGGTCAACGCCTTGGTGGTGTTTACAATCTGCTCTTCATTCAAACCCGTAAAGGGATCACTGGTCACATCGTAGAGATCGTTCAGTGTGATACTTGATGGCACCGCTGGTTCAGACGTTGTCCCAAACAAGGTTGGATTAACATTGTAGTCACGTAGCATCACATACACATTTTGGGTTGTCGCTTCTGAGGAAGGACGATTTCTATCACCACTGCCTATCAATACGGCATCAAATGGACGCTCACTGTAAAGATAATTTGTACCATCATACTTCCAACCTTTATTGATGGTGCGCACCAATAAGGGCTGAGTAAAGAAGCGACGGTCGTCTGCCAGTTTCTTATCACCCTCACTTAAATGGGCATTACCCAAACTGGCAAATTTGATGGCCGTCCATTTGGATTTTTCTGTCCCCTTCATGTCGATGCGCCAGATCTGGCCACCGGTATCTCCTGCATAGATTCGGTCTGAAATACCATCTCCATCACTATCCAGCACGGAGACAGAGCCAGGCATGCTATAAACCATGCCTGCAACTTGTTTGTTGGTTGCACTGGCCGCATCTGGGGTAAAGCTGAACAACAGCGTGCCGGCCTCAGCATCCACGATATAAATACCCAACCCTTCACTGTCTTCAGCCCCCTGGCCCAAATAGCTCTTGGCCTGATCATAACCTCCAGAGAATATCAGGACTGGCTTATAGGTTTTTTTACCATTGGTTTCTGTGTAATAACCGGGAATAAACGCAACCTCGGGGATCGACCAGGTTTCACCCAGGTTGCTGAAACCGGCGCTGTTTTTATCCAACCGCCACATAAGCGAAGGGGAGTCCGGATCGGATATATTCAACGCATAATAGGCCTTGCCACCACCGCGCAACCCGGTAAATAACCACACTTTGTCACCTTGTGACGACTTGATATGACCATCTTTGACTTGCTCATTGACCAGCACAGTGGGCGATGAATCTACACCATATAGATGAGCCGATGAATCCAGGTTTTCTCGCAGCGCTTTCTGACTGGCAATAAATTGATAGGGCATAACGGCCCAGCTTTCATCAACCGTGGTGCCGCTGTCTTTAAACATATGCAAGAAGCCGGCATTACTTCCCATCACAATGCGCAAGTCAGGTGTACATGTAGTCTGTCCTGTCGACTTTGTACAACCGTAGTTGATCACTAATGGCCGTGAATGCAACGGGTCACCAAGAATATGCTCCCGATTATCTGTTCTATCACCATCCTGATTCTCATCAAACGCATCAATACCCTTGGTCCAATTAAGCAGGTCATCCATGCTATCAGCACTATCAAGTTTCATGACAGTGCGTAGCTGCGTCGCCCCGCCTGCCATACCCTCAAGAGCAGACTGGCTAAAGGGAGTTAATGTATTAGTGGAAGGGGGAATAATATAAAGATTGCGATTGGTTTTAGCTGCCAGCATCTCTTGTACCCCACCCTCGGCAACCTTGTTACCATCACTGGTGGATGACCAATAGGTTCTTGCTGACTCAAGAATTGTTCCATCACTGGATATCGCAGGTAAGCCACTCTGATCGACTACATAACCCTTATCTGGATTCAGAACCAGCTTTTTAAGATTGCCCTTCCATCGTGGACCAGAACCAGGCTCAAACATTGCATAATAAATATTATTCAGACTGCGAGTACGGTCAAAGTTATTAGTGGCAATGGCGGGAGAGACCAACGAGGCATTCATTTTCAAGATAGCTAGCAATGATGATTTTAATGCTTCGTTAAGTTGGGTTGCATCGGTTGCTGGATAGTATTTACCCCCACCACGACGAGCGGTCTCTGCCAATAATGCACCGGCCCCCTTAATTGCTTCATCTCCAAAACCCACGGTGAATGTTGTGACTGTTTGTTTGCCTATAGCCGAGGTGTTTACATCATTGTTTTTCATATATCCGGCAAGTGCAGCAAGATAGCTTTTTTCACCAGAAGACCCATAACTAACCAAGCCGCCATAAGCAACCTTATCCTCTGTAGATAACGTGCTGATCAGGTTGGCGACAAGGGAATCTGCTGCTTTATCATTGGTTGGTTCACCATCTGTCATATAGATGATATAACCATTATTGGAACATTTATCATAGGGGGTTTTATATATACCCGATGTTACTTCAGCATTGCTATCCCGCTTTGGAGTACGATTTACATCATCGTCACCAAAGTACACCCCCAAACCGCCAAAGTATCTATATGATTCATATAGTGTTTCACATAAGGGAGTCCAAGTGTCAGAGCTCAAACTATTTACCTTGTCAATCAAATCCTGCGCACCGCTTTTACCAGAGGTGAGGATGGCATCGTTACCTACAATATTGCGGATTATTCTTCCGCCATTTCTACTACCTGGTTCATTGCCATCATTGTAGTTAAAAACAGCCAGACCAAAATCGACAGCTGGCGTAGCCAAAACCAGTTCTTTGACTGCATCCTGAGCAACTTTCAATCGAGTTTGTGTTGACACACCTGTACTACCGTAATACCAACGGACATAATTTGCCGTAAATAATGAGATCTGGGTAGAACTACCACTAGCAAGAGCATTGGCTACATTTGATGTGTAAAACCAGCTTCCCGTTGTGCGATTCGGCTTGTCAACGGGATAACCATCAACAATATATGTTGAATATGGACCTGAATATTGATTGTTTGCGTTTTTCTCATCAATATCTTGCTGGCAATCTGCAATTATTATACTGTAAATATCAAAATCATTTAGAGAACGCCAACGCCCCTTTCTATTTTTATCATATATTTCATATCCCCAAACTCGTGACTGAAATCGGCCCACATTATTTAGAGGGCCTTTAGATGTCGCACATGCATTTAAATTCTCACTAAAACGTTTGGTACTGTTGATAGTGGGAACTTTTCCATCACTGGAGAAATAGATGAAGCGATTACTATTATTAACATCTGGATCATTAGCCAATGATGGATAACTTATCGATGAGTCATAAGGCTCTTTAGCAACTTCGGTTGTATTTTTCATACTCCCCGAGTTATCGAAAATAAAGAGCACCTTAGGGCGGAAGTCCCCCGCCTTGGCAAAGTCATAAATAAACAACTCGGTATCATCGGAATAGCCAGTGCCTACAGCTAAAGATGTCCCTGATATTCCGCAACACAATACCAGCAAGCTTGTTAATAAACAGTTCCTTATGTTCATTACTGGCTCCCTAATTGGCACTGAGCAAGGGTTGTTCTACCCCGGCAGTAAAGGTCATTTGGCTATTCACCTTGCCATAAGCACTGGATGTGGTGGCTTCAGCATAACGACAAGCTGGCGTTACATTCTGGCTACTGGCTTCAAATTTGCGTTTACATACACTTTCTGTATTGACTGTCAGGGTTGTAGCTGGAGTAGTAGTGCCTATTGCAGCTGAAACCCCAATAGCCTGTGTTGCAATTTGTGTTGAGAGAGAAGTATCGCTCAATGCAGACTCCAGAGTACCTTCAACTTCGTGCTCCACTCGTTGCAAACTGGCACTAGAACCCGCCATCTTCAGACTCATACCACTGGACTGCATGACGACTACTGCAATCAGAGTCAAGGGAACCAGAATAACCAGTGCAACAATTAATGCTACACCCTGGTTTTTTTTAACCAATCTCATGTTCCACCTCGGGTGGTAATTTGTTGATTGCGTAATGCAATACTGCTTTCCAAGAGCAGACGGCGATAACCATCACCACCACCATCAACCGTGATATTACCGAGTTGATAGCTATTGTTATTCTTATAGCGACTTGACTCCCGAGCAGCTCTAATCAGCAAGAAAAGCCGAGCCCCCAATACTCGCCCTTCATTCCAGCGCTGTGTTGTCATTTGGTCCGTTGATATATATCTGTCTATGCGCCCATCAGGGATCAAGGAGTCGTCAACACCATACATCAGCACCATATGTTCAACGCCTTCGGCCATAGCGCCACCAATCAGAGCAGAACCACCATTGACGGTCAAATAGCGCTTGCGTAAAACAGGAACACCATCTTCTTGTGACAGGTAATAAATATAGTGCTGGTATTCCCAGATCTGGCTCTCATTATTGGCACCAAAGAGTGGTCGGGTTTCACTTCCCTTGATGATTCTCGCCTCCTGACTATTGGCTGCCATATAAAAGCGGTTTGTATCCAATCCCTCTGATGCTGGTATAGGACGCCCTACCAGTCGCTTGATACTGATAACATCCGAGTTTTCCACCCGATCAGCAGCGAGAATACAAGCGAATCCAGCCAATCCTTTGGTGGTTGATACCCGGCTTACCCATAGCCCCCTGATGGGACCAGCATTTGATGGCAAACTACCGACAGAGCGCTCATCCAGGCAATCGCTACTAGCAGGAACAATGCTGCCAGCACTGAGGCTCAGAGAAGAACCAACTTGTGTTGACTGGCCGGTATAAGCCCCAAAAAAACCAGCCCATTTGATATCTTGGCTAATCAGCCGAATGGCCAGCCGACCATTCTCCTGTAATTCACTTTGATCAAAGGCATCTTCAGAGCTGGAGCGAGACATCACAAAAACAGTGAATACCCCCGCCAACAAAAATAGACCGAGCAGCATAGCGACCAGCCACTCTACCAGCGTGAAACCGCGAGAGATCATAAAGTCGTCGTCAGAATAAACTGGCGCCTCGAAAGATTATTTGCTGTCGAGAGTTGACACTCATTGATCAGCGTTGCTGCGGCAGCAGCAGCTCCCCCATCAGATATCTCTTGCTTGCCAGCCCAGAATATCCCGACAGCCAATACATTATTGGCCCGCCGCACCACGCAGCCTATCGGTGAAATCAAGGAAGATGCCGCCCCCGAAACACTGGCCCCAAGCAAGGCTTGTTGCCAGTAGTGAAGGTCGGCATTACGTAAATCTGCAGCACTGCACGCACTGATTGTGCCATCTGCAGCGGCGCATGTCGGGCGTGGCAAGTTGGCGGCAAGATTAACGGTTACTGCACCGGATGCGGTCCAGCTATCGCGATTTATTCGTACTCGTTCAACCATATCGTTAGCCAACCAGCTGGCGATAGTACGCTGACGAGCTTCATAACTGGCAAATTTGGAATGGGTTTGCAAAGCAACCAGACCAAGCAGCCCCAGTGACAGGATGACTGCGGTGATCATCACCTCCAGCAGGCTGAATCCTCTCTCATGTGATGAAACATGAATGGCCATGGCTATTCCCAACAGCTATTGCTAGCTGCACCAGAGGCACTTTTGACGCCCAACTGATTAATCGAAAACACCGTGCAATCGGTATCTTTGGCTTGGGCCGTCGCCGCGCCAGCACTGGCTGACAAGGTGTAGGTGTTGCCTGATACGGCAATGGATAATTGATACAGGCCATTTTCAGATGCACTACTGATACCAAGAGCAGCAGCAGAGGATGCATACTGATTGAAATCCATAAAATAGGTTTCTTGCCGATTGGCTGCATTGAGCAGCATGCTCTTGGCTTCGACACGATGACTGGTCAGCACATATTGCTGATAGGAGGGATAAGCGATGGTGCCAAGAATCGCCACGATGGCGACGACAATCATCAATTCAATGAGAGAAAAGCCTCGATAGAACCCAATCATATCCCATCCTTGGTGACTGGCGGTTCGTATAGTCTAATGCCGGATAGGTCGCAACGACAAATCCGGCATCAGGAACATAACTCTTTATTCTCAGGCCATCCTGGCCACATTCAAATAATTCTAAGCTCGGGCGGCACTTCAAACACCACATTCTCTTCCCGGCCAGGATGCTCGGTCACTATCTTGCCTCCCAGCTCGCGCAGACGGGCAATGACATTCTGAACAAGCACATCGGGGGCTGACGCACCCGCCGTGACACCGATACGGGCAACCCCGTCCAGCCATTGCGGCTCAATCATGGAGGCATCGTCGATGAGGTAGGCCTTGGCACCCACCTTCTCGGCCAGCTCCCGCAGACGGTTGGAGTTGGAAGAGTTGCGCGACCCCACCACCAGCATGGCGTCCACCAGCCCGGCCATCTCCCGCACGGCATCCTGGCGGTTCTGGGTGGCATAGCAGATGTCATCCTTGCGCGGCCCCTGGATCTTGGGGAAGTGCGCACGCAACGCATCGATGACATCCGAGGTCTCGTCCACGCTCAGGGTGGTCTGGGTGACGAAACAGAGATCGTCCGGGTTCTTCACTTTGAGTTTGGCCACGTCTTCCGGTGTCTCCACCAGATACATGCCCCCCTCACTGTTCTCGTACTGTCCCATGGTGCCGATCACCTCGGGGTGGCCGGCATGGCCGATGAGCACGGCTTCGGAGCCCTTGCGACTGGCGCGATGGACCTCCATGTGCACCTTGGTCACCAGCGGACAGGTGGCATCGAACACCTTGAGGGCGCGGGATTTGGCCATCTCGCGCACGACCTTGGCGACACCGTGAGCAGAGAAGATGACGATGCTGTCATCCGGCACCTCATCCAGCTCCTCCACAAAGACGGCGCCCGCCTCCTTGAGCTTGTTCACCACGTAGCGGTTGTGCACCACCTCATGGCGGACATAGATGGGGGCACCGAACTTCTCCAGCGCGCTCTCGACGATGCTGATGGCCCGGTCGACACCGGCACAGAAGCCACGGGGGTTAGCCAGCAGAATATCCATCAGTGCACCTTCTCCTCGTCATCAACTCCCAGGATCTCCACCTCGAAGGTGACGGTGTGACCGGCCAGGGGGTGGTTGAAATCGACCGTGACCGACATCCCTTCCACCGCCCGGATGATCCCGGGCAGTTCGCTGCCGTTGGGCTGGTCAAACAGAATGATGGTACCCACCTTGGGCTCAACTTCGTTACCGAATTTGGCGCGATCGAGATGGTAGATGTTGTCAGGATTGGAAAGGCCGAACGCCTCTTCCGGCGCCAGGGTAAAGCTCTTGCTCTCCCCTTCGCGCAGCCCCAGCAGGCATTGCTCGAAGCTCGGCGTCAGGCTGCCGTCTCCCATCCGCAGACGGGCAGGCTTGCCGTGCAGCGCCGTGCTGTCGGCCACCGAGCCATCTTCCAGTTTGATAGAGAAATGGAACAGCACGCTGCTGTCCGCAGCAATCAGCTGGCTCATGAGGTCGCGTCCTGTTTTTTCTCGCCACGGAAGCCGTCCAGCACGATCATGGCGGCACCGATGAAGATGAAGCTGTCAGCCAGGTTGAACGCCGGCCAATGGGCGCGCTGCCAATAGAAGTCGAGGAAGTCGACCACATGGCCCAGCACCAGCCGGTCAAACACGTTGCCGAGCGCCCCGCCGATGATCAGGCTGTAGGCGATACCGCTCCAGCGCTGGGTGACCGACTGCTTGCGCAGCCAGTGGATCAGCAGGCCGCAGATGGCGAACGCCAGCACGGCGAAGAACCAGCGCTGCCAGCCCCCCTGATCTGCCAGGAAGCTGAAAGCAGCGCCCTTGTTGTAGACGTGGACCAGGTTGAAGAAGGGGGTGATCTCCACCCCCGGGTAGCCAAATGGCAGCAGTTTGACCACGGCGAGCTTGCTCGCCTGGTCCAGTACGAAGGCCAGCACCGCCAGCCACAGCCAACGCAGGCCGCTTTTATGTTGAGTCATGTTCATCAGGCAAATTGACGCGTTTCGCCGTCACCCTCGACGTTGGTGACGCAGCGGCCACAGATCTCTTCGTGACCCGCGATGGTACCCACGTCCTCTACATGGTGCCAGCAGCGGTCGCACTTGGCGGCGGCAGACTGGGCAACGCAGAGCCACAGGTCATCGCGCTCAGTTGCCACTGCCTCTGCCGGTGCAGCATCGACGCTGACCACCTTGGCCTTGGAGGTGAGCAGCACGAAGCGCAGCTCATCGGCCAGGGCGTTCAGACGCGCGGCCAGCTCCGGCTTGGCGAACAGGGTCAGCTCGGCCTGCAGAGAACCGCCGATGCGCTTCTCGCCACGGGCCACTTCCAGCGCCTTGTTCACTTCACCGCGCACGGTGAGGATCTCGGCCCAGAACTCGTCGTTCAGCACTTCGCCCGCTTCCAGCCCGAACAGGCCGTCGTACCACTCCTCGGTGAACACGAACTCGCCGCGCTCGCCCGGCAGCAGGGCCCAGATCTCGTCGGCGGTGAAGCTCATGATCGGCGCCATCCAGCGCACCATGGCCTCGGCGATGTGATAGAGGGCGGTCTGGCAGGAGCGACGGGCCAGGCTGTCAGCCTTGGCGGTGTACTGACGATCCTTGATGACGTCCAGGTAGAAGGAACCCATCTCGATGGAGCAGAACTGCATCAGCTTCTGGGTCACGCCGTGGAAGTTGTACTCATCGAACGCGGCAACGATCTCGGCCTGTACCGCTTTGGCACGGCCCACGGCCCAGCGATCCACCACCACCATGTCGGCAGGCGCCACCATGTCGGTCGCCGGATTGAAACCGTTCAGGTTGGCCAGCAGGAAACGGGCAGTGTTGCGGATACGACGATAGGCGTCGGCGGAGCGCTTGAGGATCTCGTCGGAGACGGTCATCTCACCGGTGTAGTCAGTGCTCGCTACCCACAGACGCAGGATGTCGGCACCCAGCTTGTTCATCACGTCCTGAGGGCTTACCACGTTGCCGATGGACTTGGACATCTTGCGGCCCTGACCATCCACGGTGAAGCCGTGAGTCAGCACCTGGTTGTAGGGTGCCTTGTCCTTCATGGCGACGCCGATCATCAGGGAGGACATGAACCAGCCACGGTGCTGGTCAGAGCCTTCCAGATACATGTCGGCCGGCTTGCCGTTGAACTCGGGACGGGCGTCGACCACGGAGGCGTGGGTAGAACCGGAGTCAAACCAGACGTCCAGGGTGTCGGGCACCTTCTCATAGTTGTCGGCATCAGCGCCCAGCAGCTCGGCCTTGTCCAGATCCCACCAGGCCTGGATGCCGGACTGCTCGACCCGCTTGGCCACCTCTTCCATCAGGCGCACGGAATCCGGGTGCAGCGCCTGGGTATCCTTGTGAACGAACAGGGAGATGGGCACGCCCCAGGTACGCTGACGGGAAATACACCAGTCGGGACGGTTCTCGACCATCGCCTGGATGCGATTCTTGCCCCAGGCCGGGACCCAGCCGCTCTGGCCGTGTTCGGCAATGCCCTGAGTCTCGATACGCTCGATCTCTTCCAGGGCGCGCTGCCGAAGACCCTTCTGCTCCATGCTGATGAACCACTGGGGGGTGGCACGGAAGATGATCGGGGTCTTGTGACGCCAGCAATGCGGGTAGGAGTGGTTGAATACCTTGTGATGCAGCAGTGCGCCGCGCTCGGTCAGCACCTCGACCACGGCCGCATTGGCCTTAAACACGTGCTGGCCGGCAAACAGTTCGGTATCCGGCAGATAGACGCCGTTGCTGCCAACCGGGTTGGCCACTTCCAGACCGTACTTCTGACCGACCACGAAGTCTTCCTGACCGTGACCAGGGGCGGTGTGCACCGCGCCGGTACCGGCATCCAGAGTGACGTGGTCACCCAGCACCATAGGTACGTCGAAGCTGTAGAAGGGGTGGTTGAAGCGCAGCAGCTCGAGTGCGGCACCCTTGGCGTAACCCAGGTTGTGGAAGTGCTCGATGCCTGCGCGATCCATCACATCCTTCACCAGCTCAGCGGCCAGGATCAGACGCTCGGGATTGTCGCCCTCAACCTGCACCAGCGCGTAGTCGAGATCGGCATGCATGGCGATGGCGCGGTTGGCCGGCAGGGTCCACGGGGTAGTGGTCCAGATCACGGCAGAGAGCGCGCCCTTGCCGGTGTGGCCTTCGGCGCAATCAAACTTGGCGACAACGGCAGCCTCGTCGACGGCCTTGAAGCGCACGTCGATGGAGGGGGAGTTCTTGTCGTAGTACTCCACTTCCGCTTCAGCCAGCGCGGAGCCGCAATCGGTACACCAGTGCACCGGCTTGGAGCCTTTGTGCAGGTGGCCGTTTTCAACGATCTTGGCCATGGAACGGATGATGTTGGCTTCGGTCCCAAAATCCATGGTCAGGTAGGGGTGTTCCCAGTCACCCAGCACGCCCAGACGGATGAAGTCGGTCTTCTGCGCTTCGATCTGGGTTTTGGCGTATTTGCGGCACTCGGCGCGGAACTCGGCGGCGGAAACCTTCTCGCCCGGCTTGCCGACCATGCCTTCCACTTTCAGCTCGATGGGCAGACCGTGGCAATCCCAGCCCGGCACATAGGGGGAATCGAAGCCAGAGAGGCCCTTGGACTTGATGATGATGTCTTTGAGGATCTTGTTGACCGAATGACCGATGTGAATGCTGCCGTTCGCATAGGGGGGGCCATCGTGCAGAATGAAAGAAGGCTTACCCGCTTTGGCGCGGCGAATGGCGCCGTAAAGATCCTGATCGTACCAACGTTTCAACATGTTGGGTTCGCGTTTGGCCAGATCGCCACGCATCGGAAACTCGGTTTCCGGCAGATTCAGGGTGTGTTTATAGTCGCTCATCAGTCCTGGGTTCCCTTCTTTTCTAAAAGAGTGCTGGGTAAATGAAATTGTGGCAGCCCGAACCAGGCTCGGGCCGCCAGGGCATCTCGTTCGATCTGCTCTTTCAAGGCGGTGAAAGAGTCAAATTTCTGCTCTTCGCGCAGCTTGTGGCGAAGCAGCACCTTGACCTGCTGACCATATAGATCACCAGAAAAATAAAATAGATGTACTTCCAATCTGGCTTGTGTACCGCTCAAGGTCGGACGTACACCCACATTGGCGACACCGGGGAAAGTCTTGCCGGAACATATCACTTCCACCGCAAACACGCCACCGACCGGGACAACCTGGCGTTTGAGGGCCAGATTCGCGGTGGGAAAACCTATGGTGCGCCCCAGCTTGTCGCCATGGGCCACCCGGCCGCTGATGGCATAGGGGCGACCGAGCATCAGCTCCACCTCCGCCATGCGACCCGCTTTGAGGGCCTCGCGCACCAGGGTACTGCTGACCCGCTGGCGGGAAAGCTGGAAACTCTGGGTGCTGATCACCTCGAACCCGAAGCGCCGACCGGCCTCCTCCAGCAGGTGGAAGTCCCCTTCCCGCCCCTTGCCGAAGCGAAAATCGTCGCCGACCACCAGATAGTGCACGCCGAGTTTCTCCACCAGCAGTTGCTCGATGAAGGTGCTGGCTGCCTGCTCGGCAAAACGATGGGTGAAACGCACGCAGAGCATGCGATCGATCTGCATTCCCTTGAGGGCTTCGTACTTCTCCCGCCAGCGGCTGAGGCGGGCGGGCGCGGCACTGCCCGCAAACAGCTCCAGCGGCTGGGGTTCGAACAACATGACGCAGGCCGGCAGGCCAAGTTGGGCGGCCTTCTCCTGCAAACGGGCCAACACCGCATGGTGCCCCTGATGAACCCCATCGAAGTTGCCTATGGTCAATACACAGCCCCGGTGACGGGGCTTGATATTGTGAATGCCGCGAATAAGCTCCATCAGTGCCTTGTGCGTTGCTGCCATGGAAATCGGCGGATTATATATCAGGCAGCAGGCAGGGTCAGCCCTGCCGTTGACCCGATTTAGCCATCCCGCCCGCTTCTCGGACTCTGCCAGGAGCATCGCACCTCGTTGGCGGGCCAACCCGACAGCCCCTGAGACCGCCCCCATCGACCCTGTACTGTCCCCTCCCTTGCAGCTGGCTCCTTATTGCTGACCGGCTCTCAGGTGCCGTGGCCGGATCCCCAATGCCAAGAGGACAATGCCATACAGCGCTCCGCCCAGGCAGAGCAGCAGGGTTAACTCCAGGCTGGCCTTGCCCATGCTCCAGGCCCCCCATTGGGCGAGATCCGGTGACAGATAGGCCAGAAGCCCCCCCATCAAGACCGTTGCCGCCAAGAGCTTGAGGCAGAACAGCCCGGTGTTGCGGGAAGGGCGATAGACATCCTGCTGATAGAGCCCCTTGAACAGCAGTGCGGCGTTCAGCGTGCCGGAGCAGGCGGTCGCCAGCGCCAGCCCGACGTAGCCGAGCGGATAGATGAAAATGAGGTTGCACACCATGTTGGCTACCATGGCCATGATGCCGATACGCACCGGCGTCCTGGTGTCCTGGCGGGCGTAATAACCGGGGGCCAGCACCTTGATGAGCATCAAGGAGAGCAGCCCCGTGGTGGAGGCCAGCAGGCTCGCACTGGACATGTTCACCTCGTGCAGACCGAACTCACCGCGCATGAAAAGTACCCGCAGTATGGGCTCGCGCAGCACGGCGATGCCGACCATGGCTGGCAAGCCGAGCAGCATCACCATGCGTACCCCCCAATCCATGGTGCGAGAGAAATCAGCCGGATCCGCATCCACGTGTTTTCTGGCCAGGGCAGGCAGGATCACCGTGCTGATGGCCACCGCAAAGAGACCGAGGGGAAACTCCAGCAACCTGTCCGAGTAATAGAGATAGCTGATGGCACCGGTAGCCAGGAACGACGCCAGCATGGTGTTGATCAGCAGGTTGATCTGGCTGACCGAGACGCCGAACAGGGCCGGGATCATCAGGGTACGGATCTTAACCACCCCGGGATGGTGCCAACCCCACTTGGGCCAGACCAGCATGTTGAGCTGGCGCAGAAAAGGATACTGGAACAAAAACTGGACCAGACCGCCGAGGAAGACACCGATCGCCAGGGAGATTTCGGGGCGCTCCATCAAGGGCGCGATCCACCAGGCCGCCGCAATCATGGTGATGTTGAGGAATACCGGCGTGAAGGAGGACACGGCAAAACGGCCAAAGGTATTGAGAATGGCCCCCGCCATGGCGGTGAAGGTGATGAACCAGAGGTAGGGGAAGGTGATCTTGAGCATCAGACTGGCCAGCTCGAACTTCTCCGCCGCCGGTCCGCCATGCAGCCAATCCCAGAACCAGCCCCAGCCAAAGAGAGCCGTCAGGACACCGGAACCCAGCACCCCGAGCAGGGTGACAACGGTGACGATGCCACCCAGGGTGCCCGCCACCGCCGCCAGCAGCTCCCGAACCGCCTGCTCGTCACCGTTTTTCTTGTACTCCGTCATCACGGGCACGAAGGCCTGGTTGAATGCCCCTTCGGCAAAGAGCCGGCGCAAGAAGTTGGGAATGCGATTGGCGAAGAAGAAGACGTCTGCGGCCACCCCGGCACCGAGCAAATTGGCGATGACCACATCGCGCACCAAGCCCATCACACGGGATGCCAACGTCATTCCGGACACAATCATGCCGGATTTGATCAATTTCTTACTCAAGACGAGGCCTCTGGAACTGTCGGAAAGAAAAGAATGCTGTTAGAATCGGCCGACAGTTTAACCGTCTCCCATCTGACACACCACCGGGGGGCGGTGTTTATTTGCACAAATCATTTGACAATATGTGGTTGGGAAGGCATATTTCCGGGCCTTTTCAATACACTCGCTAAGACAGTTTTAGGAGTTTTACCTTGGCTAACATCAAATCTGCTAAGAAGCGTGCTCTTCAGTCAGAGAAACGTCGTCAGCACAACGCCAGCCGTCGTTCCATGACCCGTACCTACCTGAAGAAAGTGATCGCTGCCATCGCCTCTGGTGACAAGGCTGCTGCCACTGCCGCTTTCGCTGTTGCTCAGCCGATCATGGATCGTATGGCGACCAAAGGCCTGATCCACAAGAACAAAGCTGCTCGTCACAAGAGCCGCCTGTCTGCCCAGATCAAAGCCATGGCTTAATCAGCATCCGCTGATGAAAGCTGAAAAAACCGGCCTAGTGCCGGTTTTTTATTTGGGGTCGCTACAGTACAGTCTGTGCAACAGTCCGATCATCTCACGCACTTCATGGCTGCGCAGGGAATAATAGACCGTCTGGGCTTCCTTCCTCGTCGCCACCAGCTCATCCCGGCGCAACACCGCCAGATGCTGCGACATGGCTGACTGGCTCAATCCCAATACCTCGTTCAGCTCGCCGACCGACAGCTCCCTATCCAGCAACTGGCACAAGATAAACAGCCGCCGTTCATTGGCCAATGCCTTGAGCAGGGTGACGGCACGCCCGGCATTCGCTTCCATTTCTTCCAATTGCATCTCACCCTCCTCTTCCAAGACAGGCATCATAGCGCCGTCACCGTAGATTTAAAACGAGAGGCTTGCTGGCTGAATGGCCGTGAAATCCTCCTGCCCGGCAAAGAGGAAGGAGAAATCACTCTCGCATACTCGCTTGACCGCAGGATGTTGGATCATCCGCTCGGCAAAGATGACGTAATACTCCTCCATCAGATCCTGGGTTTCACCTAGCAGCATCACCTCCTCCCCCTCCAGGATCTCTTCTCGATAGATGGTCGGAGCCATGAAGATGCCCTGGTTGAAGAAACCGAACGCCTTCATCAGCGCCGCATCGTCGAATTCTCCCAGAATGCTGGGGGAAATTCCCTGCTGCTCGAACCACTGGGTCAGTTGACGACCCATGGCGGTGCGACGGCCCGGGATGAGCAGCTTGCGCTCTTCCAGGCAAGCAGGGAAAGGCTGGGAGGGCAGAGGCGCCTTACAGAAGAAACTGACGCCGCATCCCCCCAGACGCTTGGACAGCAACCCGGCATGCTGGCTGGAGTCTACCGGGCAATCAGAGAGGATCATGTCGAGCTTGTGCTCGCTCAACTGCTCCAGGAGCAGTTCATGGGTCGACTCGAAGCAGCGCAGGTGAATGGAACCGTCATTGGGGATCACGGAGAGCAGTACCCGGCTGGCAAGACGCTTGGAGAGTGCATCGGCGATGCCGACGTCGAACAGGATCTGGCTCTCCTTGCGGTAATTGACGATATCCAGCATCTCGTAGGAGAGGCTGAACATCTTGTCCGCATAGCGAAACACCAGTTGGCCAAGCTCGGTGGCCTCAAGGGAGCGCCCCTTTCTGATCAGCAACTTGCCGCCAAGACGCTGCTCAAGCAGTTTGATCTGACCGGTCACGGTCTGTGGGGTCAAAAAGAGGGCTTCCGCCGCCTGCGTGACGGAGCCCTTCTTCTGAGTCATCCAAAAATAGTAGAGATGGTTGTAGTTAAGGTGTGACATCCGATGGGGTTCCCGCGCCAGGCGGGCTCCGGTAGCAGCTGAGTTCAACCGCCAGAATGTCATACATGTCGCTGATCGAGTCAACCTTGTTCGCGTCGAACTGTGCCTGCAGATGGGCCTTGAGACGACCGGCATCCGGCATTCGCTCGGTGCAGTAGCGCTTGTTGGACAGCTTGACTCGCTCGCCGGCACGACTGCTCAGTGCCCGTTCGGCGAAGGTCTCTCCGAACCGGGCTTTTACCTGAGAGTCCCCCAGCATGAGTGCGCTGTCGACCACCCCGTTGAGATAGGCAGAACAACTTGCAGAGGTGGCATCCCGCTGACAATCGACCAGGCCATTTGCCCAGAGTGCAGGGCTCGCCAGCATGACTAACCATCCTAGTTTTCTCATAACCCCTCCGTACTTTGATTCGCCTCCCGATTGGGCAGCGATATCCGCAGTGCGATGTAACCGATCACAGCCGCGAGTGTGGAACCTGCCAGGATCCCGAGGCGCGAGTAGCTGCCGTAGTCCAGTCCGCCATGCTCGAATGCCAGCGATGCGATAAACATCGACATGGTAAAGCCGATGCCACACAGAATGCTGACGGCAAAGATCTGTCTGAAGTTCACTCCTTGCGGCAGTTGGGCAATGCCTGATTTCACTGCCAGCCAGCTGATGGTGAAAATCCCGAGCGGCTTGCCGACGAAGAGCCCCAGGATGATCCCCATGGGGAGCGGATTGAGCAGAGCCGAGAAGTAGATCCCCTCCAGCGATACCCCGGCGTTGGCGAAAGCGAACAGTGGCAGGATCAGGAAGGCGCTCCAGGGGTGCAGCACATGCTCCAGATGCTTGAGTGGCGATGCGTAACGCTTGCCGTTGAGGGGGATCATGAAGCCCACGATGACCCCCGCCAGGGTCGCATGGACACCGGACTTGAGCACGGCAACCCAGAGCACCAGGCCAACCAGCATATAGAGTCCAATCCTGTCCTCACCACGGCGATTCATCCAGAGCAAGGTCAGGGTGGCCACCACACCTATCGCCAGCGCAGTCAGCGACAGTTGCTGGGTGTAGAAGAGGGCAATGATGATGATGACCCCCAGATCGTCCATGATAGCCAGCGCCAGCAAGAAGACCTTGAGGCTGGTCGGTACCCGCTTGCCCAGCAGCGCCATGACCCCGAGAGCGAAGGCGATGTCGGTGGCGGCCGGAATCGCCCAGCCAGCACGGGTAGCCTCGTCTCCGTAGTTGAAGAAGCTATAGATGAGGGCCGGTGCCAACATCCCCCCCACGGCAGCAATGGCCGGGAAGGTTGCCTGCACCCGGGAGGAAAGCGCCCCCTCCAGCATCTCTCGCTTCACCTCGAGACCCACCAGCAGGAAGAAGATCGCCATGAAGCCATCGTTGATCCAGAGCAGCAGCGGCTTGTTGATGTCGAGCGCCGCGATGCGAACCTGCACCTCGGTATTGAGGAAGCCCTGATAGTGTTGCGCCAGCGCCGAATTGGCCAGGCCGATGGCAAGCAGGGCGGCCAGGATCAGAATGATCCCGGAAGCGGACTCCAGTTTGAGAAAACGCTTGAATACATCGCTCATATCTAACTACCCATAAAATTGCATCTTTTCAGTCTAGGGCCAGAGTAGCTCAATGAAAAATCGTTTCTAACGGCTGATAACAACGAAAAAACCGAAAGCAAAACAGATAATGCCTGCTATAAGCAGGTTATTTCCCCTTTTCAGGAGCCATCTCTCCACCCGGAATGTTGCATATTAATTCACATAAAATGCAAAAAGGCACCCGAGGGTGCCTCTAACAGCTGAGTGTCGATTCATCGTCACCTGGGAGACGATACTCGCCCCAGGCTCATTATCTACTCAAATAGCGACAGGCGCCTTGATCCCAGGATGGGGATCATAGCCCTGGATCTCGAAATCCTCGAATCTGTAATCGAAGATGGAGTCAGGTTTGCGCTTGATCACCAGTTGCGGCAAGGGGCGCGGCTCGCGGGTGAGTTGCAGTGCCGTCTGCTCCATGTGGTTGGAGTAGAGGTGCACGTCACCGCCGGTCCAGACAAAGTCCCCCACTTCCAGATCGCACTGCTGCGCCATCATGTGGGTCAGCAGCGCATAGCTGGCAATGTTGAACGGCAGGCCAAGGAAAACATCACAACTACGCTGGTAGAGCTGGCAGGAGAGCTTGCCATCCGCCACATAGAACTGGAAGAAGGCGTGGCAGGGTGCCAACGCCATTTTGTCCAGCTCGCCTACGTTCCAGGCGGAGACGATGATGCGGCGGGAATCCGGGTTGTGCTGGATGTCGTCCACCGCCTTCTGGATCTGGTCGATGACAGACCCATCGGCCGCCGGCCAGGAGCGCCACTGGGCACCATAGACAGGCCCCAGATCACCGTGCTCGTCGGCCCACTCGTCCCAGATGCTGACACCGTGCTCTTTCAGATAGGCGGTGTTGGTATCGCCGTTGAGGAACCAGAGCAGCTCGTGAATGATGGAGCGCAGGTGGCACTTCTTGGTGGTCACCAGCGGGAATCCTTCCGCCAGATTGAAGCGCATCTGATGACCGAACAGGGAGACGGTCCCGGTGCCGGTGCGATCGGATTTGACGGTCCCTTCATCCAGAATTTTCTGCATCAGATCGAGATAGGCACGCATTACTTCGCCTCCTTGGGTGCATTGCCGAACAGACGGGGCTGTTTGTAGGCGGCCCAGACCATGAGGCACCCCGCCACTATCATCGGGGTAGAGAGGATCTGACCCATGCTGATCTCGTTGAAGTAGAGACCCAGCTGACTGTCTGGTTGACGAACAAACTCCACCAGGAAGCGGAACAGACCGTAGAAGAGCAGGAACATCCCGGAAATGGCGCCACGGGGTGGGTGCTTGCGCCAGAACAGGTTCAGGATGATGAAGAGCACCACCCCTTCCAGCGCGAACTGGTAAAGCTGGGACGGGTGACGCGGCTCGGGGCCCGCCTCGGGGAAGATGATGGCCCAGGGGACATCGGTCACCCGACCCCACAGCTCGCCGTTCATGAAGTTGCCGATGCGGCCAACACCGAGGCCAAACGGAATCAGCGGCGCCACGAAATCCGCCACGGTGAAGAAGTGGCGCTGGGTTTTGTGGGCAAACCAGATCATGGCGGTGATCACCCCGATGAGGCCACCGTGGAACGACATGCCACCGGTCCATATCTTGAACAGATAGGTCGGGTCGGCGAGGAAGAGATCGAAGTTGTAGAACAGCACATAGCCGATACGGCCACCCAGGATCACCCCAAGGAAGCCATAAAACAGCAGGTCGGATACCTCGTTGCGGGTCCAGCCGCTGTTGGGTGCATCGGCACGGCGACCAGCCAGCCACATGGCGAAGGCAAAACCGAACAGGTACATGAGACCATACCAGCGTACCGATAATGGTCCCAAACTGAATGCTACGGGATCAATCTGCGAGAAAACCCAATATCCGTCGTGCTGCATAGGCGGCCCCAATCATAAGAAAAGCCGCATTCTCCGATCATTCTTACGCAGTAACAAGACGGAATATCAATCGGGCAGCCTGACCTTGTGCCCAGCCCGCAGTAAGCCTCCCAGACCGTGCTCTTCCAGATAGCGGGCAAACAGGCCGCGCAGAACGTGAGGATTGTCATGCTTGAGACCATCCGCCATCAGCGCCTTCAACTCACCAAGGTCGGATTGCCGCAGCACGTATTTGATACGGGAGATGTTGTGGGTATTCATGCTGAAACGACGATAGCCCATGGCCAGCAGCAGCAGCACTCCGACCGGATCGCCAGCCAGCTCGCCACAAACAGAGACCGGCTTGTGATAGCGCTGAGAGGCATCGACCAACAGTTGCAAAGCACGGATCACCGCGGGATGGAAGGCATCGTAGATGCTGGCGACACGGGCATTGTTGCGATCCACCGCCAGCAGGTACTGAGTCAGGTCGTTGCTGCCCACCGACCAGAAGTCGATGAGCGGCGCCATCTCCGGCAGGATGTACAGCGCGGAGGGGACTTCGATCATCACTCCGAGACTGGGGTAGCGGATCACCGCATCGCGGCTGGCCGCTTCTTCCGACACCTCGCGCCACGCCTGATCCAGCAGACGACGGGAGGCCTTGATTTCACTGACGCTGCTGATCATCGGCAGCATGATGGCCAGATTGTCCAGCCCTTCGCTGGCCCGCAACATGGCCTTGAGCTGAACCAGGAAGAGCTCGGGGTGATCCAGGGTGAGCCGGATCCCCCGCCAACCAAGGAAGGGATTTTCCTCCACGATGGGGAAATAGGGCAGTTGCTTGTCCCCCCCCACATCCAGAGTCCGCATGCAAACCGGGCGATCCCGATAGGTTTCCAGGATCCCGCGATAGCGGGCAGTCTGCTCCCACTCCGAAGGGAAGCTGTCCTGCAGCATGAAGGGGATCTCGGTGCGATAGAGCCCGACCCCGTCCGCCAGATGATTGAGGGAGATCTCGGTATCCGCACTCAGCCCTGCGTTGAGCAGCAGGGAGACCTTGGTGCCGTCGGCAGTCTCGGAGGGCTGGTTGTCGACGCTGCGCACCAGGGTGTCGAGTGCCCGCTCCTCGCTCAGCAGTTGCCGGTACTCGGTCAGGATCACCTGGTTGGGTTCGATGAAGAGATCGCCGCTGTAGCCATCGATGACCAGAGTGCGCCCGCCGATGTCACCGAGGGGCAAATCCACCCCCATGATGGCCGCCACCCCCATGGCACGGGCCAGGATGGCGGCATGGGAGTTGGTCCCGCCCTTGAGCGACACCACACCGCTCAGAAATTCCCTCGGGATCTCCGCAAGGATGGTGGCTGTCACTTCATCGGCGACCAGCACCACGGGTTCGCCGATGGTGAGCTGCTCGGGTTCGTCCTGCACCAGCCGGCTGATGAGCCGCTGGGCGATGTCTTTCACATCGGTGGAGCGCTCCCGCAGATAGGGATCTTTCATCCCCTTGAACTGCTCTATCAGCCGATCGCTGATGAGTTTGACCGCCGAGATCGCCGTCCAGTGTTCCTTGCTGACCTTGTTGCGGATGGGCTTGATGTAGCCGGGATCGTTCAACAGGTGCAGATAGATGTCGAAGATGGCGACCGAGTCCTGGCTGTAGCTCTCGCGAAAACGCAGTGCCAGGCTCTCCAGATCGTGGCGCACTTCCTCCACCGCCAGCTCGAGACGGGCAAGCTGCTTGGCATGATCCTCGTCCTTGCGCGGCGTGATGGTATTGAGCGCCTTGCGCGGACGCCACACCCAGGCCTTGGCAATGGCGATGCCACTCGCCCCGGCAATACCGCGCAGCGGCTTGCTCCAGTCGGTCTTCTGCAGCCACCCCTTGGCCTGGGCCTGGGCGATGCGGGCAGCCAGCTGAGCCGCCAGGGTGACCATGAAGGATTCCTCCCCCTCATCGAAGAGGCGGCTCTCCTTCTGCTGCACGACCAGAATCCCCACCACCTGACGCTGATGCATGATGGGAGCGCCGAGGAAGGAGCGAAACGCCTCTTCCGCCACATCGGGCAGGAACTTGAAACTGGGGTGAGAGGGGGCATCGGCCAGGTTGATCAGCTCTTCACGCTGACCCACCAAACCGACGATACCCTGCTCGAACGGCAGGGTGGCCTTGCCCACGGCCGATTCGGCCAGACCATCGGTCGCAGCCAGTCGATAGCGGCGCATGTCCGGCTCGGCCACATAGACGGAGCAGCAGTCCACCGTCATGGCGAGCCGGGTCTGGCTCACCAATGCTTGCAAGGCCTGTTCGAGGGTGTTGGCCTCGGCCATGCTTTCCACGATGCGTCTGAGTTCCGTCAGCAACTAGTTGTGCTCCTTAACGCGAGCGGTTGCGCCGCCCATCTTTTCGGTTAGCCTGCACCACGGGGACTGGCATGGCCAGCGGGGCAAACTCCTTCATCACCCGGCGGTAAACCTCCCGCTTGAAGGAGACGACCTGACGAACCGGGTACCAGAAGCTGACCCAACGCCAATCATCAAATTCCGGGTGACCATGACAGCCAAACTGGATCCTGGACTCTTTGCCAGGATCGAGCTGCAACAAAAACCATTTCTGCTTCTGGCCAATACAGACCGGTGAACTGTCCCAGCGGACGAGTCGTTTGGGTAAGCGATACTTCAGCCAGTTGCGACTGGTCGCCAGTATGGTCACATCGTCCTGCTTGAGGCCTATCTCCTCATACAGCTCACGATACATGGCCTGTTCCGGCGATTCACCATCATCAACCCCCCCCTGCGGAAACTGCCAGGAGTGCTGCCCATAGCGCTTAGCCCACAATACTTGTCCGTCACGGTTACAGATCACGATGCCGACATTGGGACGAAATCCGTCACCATCTATCACGTGATCACCTTATAAAGGCTGAATCTATAACGAGATTGTTCCACATTCACCCCGTGGCGGCAAACAGGGACTGTCATCTTCCATTCATGAATAACTTGGCATTTCAAGCAAAGTTATAAACAAATTGAAGGTTCATGCTAGGCAAGTTGCCCACCCAGACTGTGCATAAACCTGTGATCAAGCAGGTATATACAGTAGTTTTATACTGTGGCATTGCACGGAAGCATATCATATCCGATTCACTTAAAAACAAAATATACATTTAAATACATAAGGTTATAGTTTGATTGCTGGATCAAGATCCATGTCTTTTGCCTAAGAGGATCCAGCCTGTCAATTGTGAACAAGTTCGACTGCTCAAAGATCCACCAAGACGGATTTATCCACAGATATGGCGCATTATCTGCACCGAAATGGCGCTGAAAATCGGCGTACTCTCACATTTATTTCTGGTGCCACGCTTCCTTTCACCACTTTACGCCAGTTATCCAAGATTTCTGTGGATAACTGTGTGCAACAGCTTGCACAAACCCTTGGACAACTCGTTTTTGCGGGGATCCGGCGTGCCGATATACTGGATAAAGAAAGTAAATCCCTTTAAAATCATTTGGATATGTTGAATTTGGCCATCCATGTCTCCCTGTGTATAGTCGGGCGAGGATCGGTTATAAAATCAGCGACACCATGCAAGGATCCGTATTGCGATGTCTATTATCTCCAGAGGAGCCCTCATGCCTGCCAATCCCCAGTCAGAACAAGAGCTGCTAAGTCGAGCCTACGCCATGGCTGGCTTCACTCTGGCCCAGCTTGCCGCAACGGCAGGCATCCCCGTACCGCGGGATCTCAGACGTGACAAGGGCTGGACAGGGCAGTTGATCGAGTGGCAGCTGGGGGCCAGCGCGGGCAGCCGACCGGAGCAGGATTTTCCGGATCTCGGTATCGAGCTCAAGACGATCCCCGTCGATCCTCAAGGGCGCCCGCTGGAAACCACCTTTGTCTGCGTGGCCCCCCTCATCGGGGTCAGCGGCCAGCGCTGGGAGGAGTCGAACGTGCGCAACAAGCTGTCGCGGGTGCTCTGGATCCCGGTGGAAGGCAGCCGCGACATCCCTGTCGGCGACCGTCGCGTCGGCATGCCGCTGCTATGGAGCCCGAATGAAGAGGAAGAAGGACTGCTGCGCCAGGACTGGGAAGAGCTGATGGACATGATAGTGCTGGGGGAAGTGGAGCAGATCAGCGCCCGCCACGGCCAGGTATTGCAGCTGCGCCCCAAGGCGGCCAACAGCAAGGCGCTGACCCGCGCCATCGGCCGCAATGGCCAACCCATCATGACGCTACCACGGGGCTTCTACCTCAAGATCGAGTTCACCCATCAGCTCCTGCAGCGCCATTTTGCCCTCCCCCTTTGATCCTGCTTATCAACATCCTTGTCATAAAGTGACATAAAAATAACCAGCGCTACTTTCTTCGCAACCAGTGACAAGGAGTCCATATGCCGATCAACAAGCAATTCCTCAAATCGCGTCCCGAGGTCAAGGTGACCTTTGCCGTCGAAAAGGAGGCCGCCGGTGATGCCGAGCAGGTCTTGCTGCTGGGTGAATTCAGCCAGTGGCAGCCCATTGAACTGAAGAGGATGAAAAACGGGGAGTTCAAGGCGACACTCAACCTGCCGACCGATGGCCCCAGCCATTTCGAGTATTGCTATCAGCTAGTGCAACCCGATGGTAAAACCCTTTATGACAACGACTGGGAGGCGGACGACTACGTGCCTGGCCCCTTCGGGCGTGACAACTCGGTGGTGCGGGTCAGCCAGCCAGGTTGAGCTGGAACACCCGAAAGCGGATACAAAAAAGGCTCGCCAATGGCGAGCCTTTTCACTACCTGTCGAGCTTTTCGCCGACATACCGACACCAATTCGAATCGAATTAGTTGAGCTTCTCTTTGATACGAGCAGCTTTGCCGGACAGGTTGCGCAGGTAGTACAGTTTGGCGCGGCGAACATCACCACGACGCTTCAGTTCTACACTGTGGATCAGCGGAGAGTGAGTCTGGAATACACGCTCAACACCTTCGCCGTTGGAGATCTTGCGAACGGTGAAAGCAGAGTGCAGACCGCGGTTACGCTTGGCAATCACGATGCCTTCGAAAGCCTGCAGACGCTCTTTACCACCTTCTTTAACACGAACTTGAACACGTACGGTGTCGCCCTGGGCAAAAGCCGGGATGTCGGTACGCAGTTGCTCTTGTTCAAGCTGCTGAATAATCTTGCTCATTGTCTTTCCTTACCTAGGATAAACTGAAAACTCTACTTAACGCTGTCACGCACTTCGCGGACATACTCGGCAAGAAGTGATTCTTGCTCGTCAGTCAGAGCTAGGTTGTTAATAAGTTCCGGCCTTCTCTGCCAGGTTCGTCCGAGCGATTGCTTGAGTCGCCAGCGCCGAATCACTTCGTGATTGCCGCTTGTCAGCGCCTCGGGCACCGTCAGCCCATCCAACACCTCCGGCCGAGTATAGTGGGGATGATCCAGCAGCCCATCCGTGAAGGAGTCCTGCTCGGCACTGGCCTGATCACCCAAGACCCCCGGGACCAGACGCGAAACCGCATCGATCAGGGTCATGGCAGGCAACTCGCCACCACTTAACACGTAATCTCCGATAGACCACTCTTCGTCGACTTCGGTTTGTATCACGCGCTCATCGATACCTTCGTATCGACCGGCGACCAGAATCAGTTTCTGATTCGTCGCCAACTCGGTCACGCCCGCTTGAGTCAGCTTGCGTCCCTGAGGAGAGAGATAGATGACTTTCGCCCCGTCTCCCGCCGCTTGCTTGGCTGCATGAATGGCATCACGCAGCGGCTGAACCATCATCAACATGCCGGGCCCACCACCATAAGGACGATCATCGACCGTACGGTGTTTGTCGTGGGTGAAGTCCCGAGGGTTCCAGCACTCAATCTGCAGCAGGCCACTCTTGACGGCCCGACCCGTTACCCCGTGCTCGGTAATGGCTCGGAACATTTCCGGGAAGAGGCTAATGACCCCAATCCACATAAGAAACCTCCGGCACCCGTGTTAGCGCGGGAAACTAGAAACCAGGATCCCAATCAACTTCGATTGTTCGAGCAGTCAGATCAATATTCTTGATCACCTGCTCTTCCAGGAACGGTATCAACCGCTCCTTTGCACCAAAGGCATCTTTTACATTGGCCTCAACCACCAACACATCGTTGGAGCCGGTTTCCATCAATTCGGTCACCTTGCCCAGGTCGTATCCCTTGGTGGTTACCACGGTGCAACCAATGAGGTCACGCCAGTAGAACTCCCCTTCGGGCAACGCAGGCAACAGATCGGCGGGGACGCCAATCTCGACGTTGGTCAATGCCAGGGCATCCTCACGCACATCGATACCATCGAGTTTGCAGATCAGACCCTTGTTGTGACGCTTCCAGGATGACACCCGGATTTCACGCCACGCCCCGTTCTGATTGATCAGCCAGGGGTTGTAATCGAAAATCGCTTCGGCAACATCGGTGAAGGAGTTCACTTTAAGCCAGCCCTTGATTCCGTAAACGGTCCCCAGGGTGCCCAGAACTACAGGTTTTTCCACCTTAACTCCCTACCGTTTGGCTGATTAAGCAGCTTTGGCAGCGTCTTTGATCAGCTTGGCAACGCGGTCAGAAACAGCGGCACCAGTAGCAACCCAATGCTCGATACGAGCCAGGTCCAGGTTCAGCTTTTCAGCGTTACCAGCAGCAACCGGGTTGAAGAAACCGACGCGCTCGATGAAACGACCGTCACGGGCGTTACGGCTGTCAGCAACTACTACCTGGTAGAACGGACGCTTTTTCGCGCCACCACGTTGTAAACGAATGGTTACCATATCGTCCTCATAAACATCTAATGAACAAGGCCTGCAAATACGCAGACCCTAGCTTAAAATAAGCCGCGTAATTCTACTTGGATTCGTAATAATTGCAACCAAGCCAGCTATTTTTTGCGCAGGGATTGGCATGAAAAAGGCTCACCAGGGTGAGCCTTTCTGCCTGACCAGCAGGAAAATCAGAACGGACCGCGACTGCCACCACCGAATCCGGGGGGCAGCATGTTCTTCATCTGGCCCATCATCTTGCGCATGCCGCCCTTGCCGGACATCTTCTTCATCATGCGCTGCATCTCGGTGAACTGCTTGAGCAGCTTGTTCACATCCTGGACCTGCATGCCGGAGCCCGCAGCGATGCGGCGCTTGCGGGAGCCCTTGATGAGATCGGGATGGGCACGCTCTTTCGGCGTCATGGAGCTGATAATGGCCTCCATCCGCACGGTGAGCTTGTCATCCATCTGATCCTTGATGTTGTCCGGCAGGCCGGACATGCCGGGCAGCTTGTCGAGCATCCCCATCATGCCACCCATGTTGCGCATCTGGGCCAGCTGCTCACGGAAGTCTTCCAGGTCGAAGCCCTTGCCGCTCTTGACCTTGCTGGCCAGCTTGGCCGCCTTCTCTTTATCGACGTTGCGCTCCACCTCTTCGATGAGAGAGAGCACATCCCCCATGCCGAGGATGCGGGAGGCGAGACGATCCGGGTGGAACGGCTCCAGCGCGTCGGTCTTCTCGCCCATACCGATGAACTTGACCGGTTTACCGGTGATGTGACGCACCGACAGTGCGGCACCACCGCGGGCATCACCGTCTGCCTTGGTAAGGATCACACCGGTGAGCGGCAGCGCTTCGTTGAAGGCCTTGGCGGTATTGGCAGCATCCTGGCCTGTCATGGCATCCACCACGAACAGGGTTTCGACCGGCTTGATGGTGGCGTGCAGATCCTGGATCTCCGCCATCATTTCGCCATCGACGTGCAGACGACCGGCAGTATCGACGATCACCACGTCATAGAACTTCTTGCGCGCTTGATCGATGGCGGCAGTGGCAATGGCGATCGGTTTCTGGCTGGCATCACTCGGGAAGAAGTCGACACCGATGTCGCCCGCAAGGGTCTCAAGCTGCTTGATCGCCGCCGGACGGTAGACGTCCGCACTGACCACCAGCACCTTTTTCTTGCTGCGCTCCTTGAGCAGTTTGGCCAGTTTGCCGACCGTAGTGGTCTTACCGGCCCCCTGAAGACCTGCCATCAGGATGATGGCCGGCGGCTGGGCAGCCAGGTTGAGCTGTTCGTTGGCCTCCCCCATCACGGTGACCAGTTCGCCATGGACTATCTTGATGAAGGCCTGGCCCGGACTCAGGGATTTGGCCACTTCCTGGCCCACGGCACGTTCCTTGACGCGCGCCACGAAATCGCGCACCACCGGCAGGGCGACGTCCGCCTCGAGCAACGCCATGCGGACTTCGCGCAGGGTATCCTTGATGTTCTCTTCGGTCAGACGGCCGCGGCCGCTGACGTTGCGCAGGGTGCGCGAGAGTCGTTCAGTCAAATTCTCAAACATGACGCTTTCCGGTTTTTGGCGTGACACTGGGGGCATTATACCCCGGTCAGCACTCTAGGGACGATTACTCGCCGCTTGCCGCGGCGGCCTGCCATCGAACGGGCAGGTCAACAAATGGAGGGCAGTATACCCCAGTCAACGCCGGAGGACGATTATTCGCCGCACGGTGACCATCAACGCCTACTTATATGTGGGCAGTTAGCCTCTGGCACAACTGGCGAGCATATCTTGTGCAAGGTATACTGCCCCTCTTATCCATAAAGCTTGTTTGACAACGACCTGGTTATGATCGTGATCTCTGTTCTGGCCCTGGCGTTTTACCTGCTGGCCATCATCGCCTCACTGCACCTGCTGCTCAGCGCCAAGCCCGTCGGGCAAGTATCGCTGTTCGCCTGTGTCGGCCTGGCCCTGACCGCCCATGGCATGGCGGTGGGCAGCGAAGTGCTGGCCACCCATTCCGGCCAGAATCTCAGCATGTTGAACGTGGCGTCCCTGGTCAGCCTTATCATCAGTTGCTTCATGACCTGCGTCACCCGACGCTTCAACGGCTGGATCCTGCTGCCCGTCGTCTACAGTTTTTCAGCCCTGCTGCTGGCAGCCAGCGCGCTCATTCCCGGGCGCTACATCACCCATCTGGAAGCGCACCCCCAGTTACTGCTGCACATAGGCCTCGCGCTGATGGCCTATTCGGTACTGATGATCGCCTGCTTGTTTGCCCTCCAGCTTGCCTGCCTGGACAGGCAACTGAAATCCAGAAAGATCAGCCACCTGCCAGCCATGCCACCCCTGATGACGGTGGAGAAACGCCTGTTTCAGCTCATTTCCGCAGGTCTGCTGCTGCTGACTCTCTCCATCGCATCCGGCCTGTTCTTCCTGGAAGACATGTTTGCCCAGGGCAAGTCCCACAAGGCCATCCTCTCTATCCTGGCCTGGTGCGTCTACGCTCTGCTGCTCTGGGGTCACCATACCCGTGGCTGGCGCGGCCGCAAGGTCATCATGCTGAGCCTCATCGGCAGCTTCATCCTGACACTGGCCTATTTTGGCAGCCGCTTCGTCAAGGAAGTGCTGCTTAGCTGACGCACGAACATTCCCCAACCATCCTTACAGGAGCCCTTCTTGGACAGTATCTCAACGAGTACATTGCTGATTGTTCTCGTTATCTTGATCCTTTTGTCAGCCTTCTTCTCCAGTTCCGAAACCGGTCTGATGTCGCTCAACCGCTACAAGCTGCGGCATCTGGCCCAGACCAAGCACAAAGCTGCCCGCCGTGTCGAGAAGCTGCTGGCTAGGCCGGACCGCCTGCTTGGCCTCATTCTCATCGGCAACAATCTGGTCAACATCCTGGCCTCCGCCATCGCGACCATCGTCTGCATCCGGCTGTTCGGGGATCTCGGCGTCGCCATTGCCACCTTCGGGCTGACCCTGGTGGTACTGGTATTCGGGGAAGTCACCCCCAAGACACTGGCGGCCATGTTCCCCGAGCGGATAGCCTACCCTGCCTCCTGGATCCTCAAGGGGCTGATGGTGCCGTTCGCTCCCCTTGTCTGGCTCATCAACAGCATCACGAACCTGCTGCTGAAACTCTTGCGTCTAGAGCACAACAAGGATGACTCCCTCAATTCCGAAGAGCTGCGCACCATCGTCAACGAGGCGGGCAATCTCATTCCCAAGCACCACCAGGAGATGCTGATAAGCATCCTGGATCTCGACAAGATGACGGTGGAGAACATCATGGTCCCGCGCAGCGAGATCTCCGCCATCGACATCAATGACGACTGGAAGATCATACTGCGCCAGCTGGCCCACTGCGCCCATACCAAGATCCTGCTCTATCGCGACAACATCGATGACGTCGTCGGCTTCCTGCACTCACGGGACGCCCTGAGACTGGTCGCCCGGGATCAGTTCAGCAAGTCCAGCCTGCTTCGGGAAGTCGACCCCATCTATTTCATCCCCCAGGGGACCCCCCTCAACGTGCAGTTGGCCAAGTTCCAGCGCAACAAGGAGCGAATTGGCCTTATCGTCGACGAATATGGCGATATTCAGGGGCTGATCACCCTGGACGACATCCTGGAAGAGATTGTCGGTGACTTCACCACCTCCATGACACCGACCCCGAGTGACGAGATCCATCCCCAGCCGGACGGCTCCTTCCTGGTCGAAGGCTCCGCCAGCATCCGCGAGCTGAACAAGGAGATGGACTGGCACCTGCCCATGGACGGCCCACGGACCCTCAATGGCGCCATCCTGGAGTACCTTGAGGAGATCCCCCAACCCAACATCAGTGTCAGGCTGGCGGGCTACCCTATCGAGATTCTCGAAGTGGAGAACAACATGGTGAAGATGGCGAGGATCATGCCGCACCTGTACCGGGACGATTCAGAGTACGAGGATTGAAAAAAGGTTCATCGCGGCTTTCCGGGGAAGGCCGCCTTGATTTTCAGAAAAAAGTATTCTGAGTCCCTAAATCCATATGCCATGCGCTTTATCACTTTGATCTTGTTGTTCACCCCTTCCAGCACACTCGTGTGCATCGGGTAGTTTGCACTCGCCAGGATCCCCCGCATATATTTCGATAAATTTCGACCAAATCGTTGCAGCGGCGCTAGCCCGCTTTCCTTCACCTGCCGCATCCAGCTCCGCCATCGTCGCCATCCTTCCCACACGCTCGGCGCATACCAGATGCCCTTCAACGCCTCTTTCAGCACGTACACCATCGCCAGCGGTTGATTCGCCGCCAACAGCTCCTGCAACTTCACATCCTGTTTTTCACTCAGCTTCGCCCGATTACGTAGCAGCAACCAACGCGCACTTTTGACCACTTTTCGCGCCGGTTTATCGCTTTTCAGTGCATTCGCCTGCTCCACTCGCACCCGGTCCACCACCTCTCGGCCATAGCGAGCCACCACGTGGAACAGGTCGTAGACCACCTCCGCCTGCGGGCAGTGTTGCTTCACCTCCAGGTCGAACGCCGTGTTCATGTCCATCGCCACCGCCTCAATCTGCTGGCATCGCTCGCCGAGCTGCTCGAAGAAGGGACGGATAGCGGCCCGACTGTTGCCGTGCCCCACCCACAGGACGCGGGTTCGCTCGGCATCCATGATCACGGTGGCATAGCGGTGTCCCTTGTGCAGGGCAAACTCATCCATCACCAGCCGCCGCACCTCCCCAAGTTCGATGGTGCCCACACTAGTCTGCAAACGGCGCTTGTCGATCTCCTTGATGGTGTGCCAACCGACCCCGGTGAGCTGGCTGACATGGCGGATGGGGAGGTACTGAACGAGCGCTTCAATCCAGCACTGCATGCGCCGGGTGAGGCGGGAGCCAGAGGGGAGCCAGTCGATATGTTCACTGACGCGACCACAGCGCAGACAGTCGACGCGGCGAACAGGCAGTTGTAACCAGACTTGTCGGTCAAATAGGTCTCGCTCACGCACCCGGCGGATACGTTGGTCGTGGATCAATGGCGTGGGTTGCAGGCATCGGCGACAACGGGGCAAGAAGTCGGCGCGAGGCTCAAGGGTAAACAGGGTGTGATGGTTGGCAGAAAGCGCTTGGGCGATGACGGTATAACCTGGCCAGAAGGAGGTAATATCAATATGATGCACGGCGACAGCAGGGTGATGGTGGTGGTGTGTTTGGCGACAACCAGTTTACCAGCACCCTGTCTGTCAACATCCACTTTCCCAGGATCCCGCGAAGAACCTGAAAAAAGGCTGCCGATGGCACAATGCTGTTCACTTAAGAGAATTTGAGTTCCAGTCCACGTAGTATCAGGGCTAAAAAAATGAGGGAGGCATGATGCCTCCCTCTTTCTATTGCAAGCCACGCTGGATAAAGGCTGAAGGAACATCGACTGGAAACAGCCTTGCTCCCCCAACTCAAGTCGCATTTATGAATAATTAGTCAAAAATGTGCTTATCTGAACAGCATTGCCCGCCATGCGGGCAATGCTGTTCACTTAAGAGAATTTGAGTTCCAGTCCACGTAGTATCAGGACAAAAAAGCGAGGGAGGCATGATGCCTCCCTCTTTCTATTGCAAGCCCCGCTGGATAAAGGCTGAAGGAACATCGACTGGAAACAGCCTTGCTCCCCCAACTCAAGTCGCATTTATGAATAATTAGTCAAAAATGTGCTTATCTGAACAGCATTGCCCGCCATGCGGGCAATGCTGTTCACTTAAGAGAATTTGAGTTCCAGTCCACGTAGTATCAGGACAAAAAAGCGAGGGAGGCATGATGCCTCCCTCTTTCTATTGCAAGCCCCGCTGGATAAAGGCTGGAGGAAGATCGACTGGACACAGCCTTGCCCCCTCAACTCAAATCCAATTTATGAATAATCAGTCAAAAAAGTGCTTATCTGAACAGCATTGCCCGCCATGCGGGCAATGCTGTTCACTTAAGAGAATTTGAGTTCCAGTCCACGTAGTATCAGGACAAAAAAGCGAGGGAGGCATGATGCCTCCCTCTTTCTATTGCAAGCCCCGCTGGATAAAGGCTGGAGGAAGATCGACTGGACACAGCCTTGCCCCCTCAACTCAAATCCAATTTATGAATAATCAGTCAAAAAAGTGCTTATCTGAACAGCATTGTGCCGATGGCAGCCTTTTTGTTTCACTCGCTCTCGTCATCCGGCTCCAGCACCAGAGTGGGGATGAGCTCACCGAACACCTGCTGCAACTCGTCACGGTTTGCCAGCAAATCCTGCAGCGTATAGCCATCCATCACCGCGAGGAAGGCGTTCATCGCCTCCTTCAAGGCACTCTTGAGCAGACAGACGGAGACGATATGGCAGACCGGGGAGCTGCAGTCGATCCCGTCCAGATTGCCTTCCAATGCCCGGATCACTTGCCCGATATTGATCTCGTCGGGGGAGCGCGCCATGCGGATGCCACCATTCTTGCCACGCTGGGACTGCAGATAGCCCAGTTTTACCAACTGGTTCACCACCTTCACCATGTGGTTGCGGGATACGTCGTACAAGGCGGATACCTTGGCCACGCTCGACAGTTCCCCCTCCGGCAGGGTGGCCAGATAGAGCAGGGCTCTCAATCCAAAATCGGTATAGCTCGTTAGTCTCATAGTGCCTGTAGCGCCTAGCGCGAAGAATTGATGATTGATCCAGATCAATTAAACATTTAGGATGCAACTTAATAAGTGACATTCCAGATGTTCAATTAGAAAGGACCTCCTATGTTAGACCAAGCCACCATCGCCGTCATCAAGAGCACCATTCCTTTGCTCGAATCGGCGGGCCCTGACCTCACACGGCACTTTTATCAGCGCATGTTCAGCCACAATCCCGAGTTGAAGGATCTCTTCAACCTGGCTCACCAGCGTAGCGGGGGACAGCCCTTGGCACTGTTCAGTGCGGTGGCGGCCTATGCCAGAAACATCGACAATCTGGGGGCCCTGGCCGGAGCCGTTGAACGCATCGCCCACAAACACACGGGTTTCCTGATCCAGCCGGAACAATATCACATTGTGGGTAGTCATCTCTTGGCCACGCTCAAAGAAATGGGTGGCAACGCTGTCACGGAGGAGGTACTTACCGCCTGGGGCAAGGCGTACGGTGTGCTGGCCGACATCTTTATCGGCCGGGAGAGCGAGCTCTATCGGGAGAAGACAAGCCAGGACGGTGGTTGGCAGGGAACCCGTCCTTTCATCATCAAGGAGAAGCGTCAGGAGAGTGAACTCATCACCTCTTTCGTCCTGGCCCCCCTCGATGGCAACCCCGTGTTGCGTTTCAAACCGGGGCAATATCTCAGTATCAAGCTGGTTCATCCCGCCCTCGAGCATCAGGAGATCCGCCAGTATTCCCTCTCGGACGCCCCCAATGGCCGCGACTACCGCATCAGCGTCAAGCGCGAACCCAGGGGTCAGGCCTCCAACCTGTTGCATGATCATCTTCACATCGGTGACACGGTCGACATCATGCCGCCGGCCGGCGACTTCTTCCTGCAAGAGGAGACAGACACGCCCGTGGTGCTGATCTCCGCCGGGGTCGGCCTCACCCCCATGCTGAGCATGCTCAACCACTTGCTGGCCGAGGGCCCGGATGTGGATATTCGCTGGCTTCACGCCTGCGAACACGGCGCCCACCACGCGTTCAGGGACGAGATCCGGGCAAAGAGCAGGCAACACGGGAAACTGGAGAGCCGGATCTGGTATCGGGAGCCGGGGGAGCAGGATGTCAAAGGAGAGGATTACGACTTCAGCGGCACTCTGGCACTGGAGCAGGTCACCGACCTCATTCCGGCCGACGCCCACTACTATTTCTGCGGCCCTGTCCCGTTCATGAAGGCAGTCAAAGCTCAGTTGGAGAATGTGGGCGTGCCTGCCGAGCGGATGCACTACGAGGTCTTCGGCCCCCATCAGGGCCTCTGATCCCTCCCCTGACCGGGAAAATGCACAAGGCCCACAAGCACAGCTTCGTGGGCCTTGTAATATCAAAGCGGGCTACCAGAACTCAGTGCATCGCCTTGGCACGGGCGATGGCATTGGCGGGCATCCGGTTGCCGAGCCGGCTGAGCAGGCTCGCCGCCTTCTGGTGCATGGCCTTGTCGCCGATGACGGCGCCGTGCAGCCAGTGATACGCCTCCTCATAATCCAGGGGACTCCCCATGCCCTGCAGCAACATCTCCACCCACTCCATCTGTGCCCGCAAGAAGCCGAGGCTCGCGGCTTCCCGCATCAGGGTCTCGGCCCGCACCAGATCCTTCTGGACCAGGATCCCCTTCCAGTAATAGCGGCCAAGCTGTTCCAGCGCCGGCGCCAGCCCCTGGTTGGCGGCCTCCCACATGTACTGCACCCCGATCTGGGCATCCGGCTTGGTGCAAACTCCCCAGGCCAGCATGTCTCCCCAGAGGAACTGATAGGCAGGGATCTTCATCACCGAGGCCCTCGCCTCGATATCCTGGGTGAGCTGGCACCTGTCCTGCTTCACCCGGGCCAGATGGCGCCCCTGCTCTATCCAGTTGAGCAGTTCGTCCTGGCGATAGAGCGGCACGGCCTGCAACTCTCCCGCAGCAGCGGATGCCTGCGTCGTCGCCCTGGGCAGCGGCGCCGGGGCCGGGGCAGATGCCACGGGGGCGGCAGCGGCCGGCACCGCGGTTGACGGCATGGGAGCTGTGGCCACACTGGCCGAGGACTCCGCAACCGGTGCTGGGACCGGGGCGGTCGATGGCAAGGCCGCCGAGGGCATGGGAGCTGTGGCCACACTGGCCGAGGACTCCGCAACCGGTGCTGGGACCGGGGCGGTCGATGGCAAGGCCGCCGAGGGCGTCGGTGCTGTGGCCGGACTGGCCGAGGGCTCCGCAACCGGTGTTGGGACCGGGGCGGTCGATGGCAAGGCCGCCGAGGGCGTCGGGACGGGAGCGGCCGTGACCGCCGCCGACTGGGGTTGCGCAGCGGCCGAGGTGGGCTCCGCACCCTGCAAAGGGAAGCTGCACACACCGATAATGGCGATGAGGGTTCTTGGTTTTATCATAGGGATCTCCTGCTGCCTTCTGTTATCGGCAGCCAGGGCCATCTCCTTAGCCCGCTACACCCAACCCCGAAAATGACAAAGGGGAGCCTGGGCTCCCCTTGCGGTCGACGTAGCAACTTACTTGACGAAGTCGACGCCCAGCTGGATGTCAGCCTTCAGGGTGGCCAGCATGCTGTCCATCGCTTCCTGCTCGAAGGCGCTCAGCTTGCCGTAGTCCAGCACGGTTTCGACACCGTTCTTGCCGAGCAGCACCGGCTGCGCGAAGAAGGTGGCGTGCTCACCGTTGCCTTCCACATAGGCACACTCGATGACGTTGGCTTCCCCTTGCAGACCCTTGATGAGCGACAGACCGAAACGGCAGGCTGCCTGACCCATGGAGAGAGTGGCGGAACCGCCACCGGCCTTGGCTTCCACCACTTCGGTACCGGCATTCTGAATGCGCTTGGTCATGGCAGCCACTTCCTCAGCGGTGAAGCTGGCGCCTTCAACCTGGGAGAGCAGCGGCAGAATGGTCACGCCACTGTGACCGCCGATGACGTTGACACGTACCTTGTCAACGTTCAGGCCCTTGGCTTCGGCCACGAAGGTCTCGCCACGGATCACATCCAGGGTGGTCACGCCGAACAGGCGACGCTTGTCATAGACACCGGCTTTCTTCAGCACTTCGGCGGCGATGGCGACCGTGGTGTTGACCGGGTTGGTGATGATGCCGATCAGTGCTTTCGGGCAGGAAGCAGCACACTTTTCCACCAGGTTCTTGACGATACCGGCGTTGATGTTAAACAGGTCGGAACGGTCCATGCCGGGCTTGCGCGCCACGCCGGCAGAGATCAGCACGACATCGGCGCCGACCAGAGCCGGGCTCGGATCTTCACCGCAGAAACCTTTTACTTTCACGTCAGTCGGGATGTGGCTCAGGTCCGCCGCCACGCCCGGAGTGACCGGGGCAATGTCATACAGGCTCAGTTCGGAACCGGCAGGCAGGCGGTTTTTCAACAGCAGAGCGAGGGCTTGGCCGATGCCACCGGCGGCACCCAGAACGGCAACTTTCATGATCAACTCCATGTCTAAGCGTAGGTTTAAGGTTGTTTCTAGTTGGGTTAACGCTGATTCTTATTGTGCGCCTCACCTTAAAGGATCCCCTCCTAAAAAACAATCTGATAACAGTTGTAATCACGGGTTCTGTGAGCCAGGGAACAAGCGGCGATGAAAGCGGAGAGGAATATGCGATAAATGGGAGGAAAGACACAGATTTCCTGTGCTTCCCTCATCATTAAGAGGTAAATGTGACTGCTTCAGGACTGGAAAGCCAGTGCCCGACGCTCACACCAGCGGAAACCAATTGTTAACAATCCATTCATGGTCAGATAGAGCGCTCCGGCCACGGTGAACACCGCCAGGGTGTCATAGGTCTGGGCGTTGAGACGCTGGGCCAGCCCCATGATGTCCATGATGGTGATGGTACTGGCGAGCGAACTCCCCTTGAGCACCAGGATCACCTCGTTGGAATAGGCGGGGACCAGCCGACGGGCGGCATGGCGGGTCTTCATCCACAGGGTCTGTCCGGCCGAGAAGCCGAGCGCACGGCAGGCCTCCACTTCACCGGCGGGGATGGCGTCGAGCGCCCCTTTGAACAGCCGGGTGGAGTAGGCTGCGGTATTGAAACCGAGCGCCAGCACGGCGCAGAACCAGGGTTGCTTGAGCAGCGGCCAGAGCGGCCCCGCCTTGAGCCATTCAAACTGGCCAGGCCCGTAGTAGATGAGGAAGATCTGGATGAGCAGCGGCGTACCGGTAAAGACCAATACCCAGAGCTGCACCAGCTGGGTCGCCACCGGAATGCGACGCTCCAGCACCCAGGTCATGCCGGCCGCCATCAGCACGCCCAGCAACAAGCTGAACGCGGTGAGCTGCAGGGTGATCGCCAGCCCTCCCAGCAGGGTCATCAGGTAATCCTGCATGGTCAGCCTCCGTAACGGCGGGTATAGCGGGACGCCTGCTTCAAACCGAATTCACTCACCAGACTAATAGCCAGATAGATGAGGGCGGCAGCGGCGTACCAGGTGAAGGGTTGATAGGTGCTGGCCGAAGCCATCTGTGCCTGACGCATCATCTCGTTCACCCCGATGAGGGAGACCAGAGCGGTGTCTTTCAGCAGCACCAGCCACTGGTTGCCGAGCCCGGGCAGGGCGTGACGCCAGGCCTGGGGCAGCACGATGCGAAAGAAGGTGTGCCCCTTGCCCAGGCCGAGCGCCTGCGCCGCCAGCCGCTGCCCAGGGGGCACCGCATTGAGGGCGGCACGCAGGGTCTGGGTGGCGTAGCTCGCAAACAGCAGGGAGAGCGCCAGCACACCGCAGGCGAACGGGCTGAACTCCACATACTCCCCGGTGATGAGGAACAGCACCTGGGTCGAGCCGAAGTAGATGAAGAGCACCACCAGCAACTCGGGCAGACCACGAATCAAGGTGGTCAGGGTGGCCACGGGCCACACCAGCCAACGCTGCTTGCTCAACTCAGCCGCACTGAATGCCAGTGCCAGCACCATGCCACCGACCAGGGATGCCAGGGCCAGCCCGAGGGTCATCCAGGCTGCATCCAACAACAGGCTCAACATGGCTTACTGCGCGAAGTACTTGTCATAGATCTTCTGATAGGTGCCGTTGGCCTTGATCTCGGCCAGCCCCTTGTTCAGCTGGGTCAGCAGTTCCTGGTTGCCCTTGGCCACCGCGATGCCAAAACCGGTACCGAAGTACTTGGCGTCGGTCACCGGGGTACCCACCACGGCGTATTCCTTGTGCTGCTTGAGCCAGTCGGCGGCCACCGCCGTATCGGCAAACACGCCGTCAGTACGGCCATTCATCATGTCCAGGAAGGCGCTCTGGTAGCTGGCGTAGGGCACGGTCAGCAGACCCTTGCTCACCCAGTTGTCCACCAGATAGGACTGGTGAGAAGTGCCGTTCTGCACGCCGACTGTCTTGTCCACCAGATCGTCCGGCCCCTTGAAGGTCTCTTTCTTGGCGACGAACACCGCGGAGTTCTCGTAATAGATGTCGGAGAAGTCGACCTGGGCGGCCCGCTCCGGCGTCACGTCCATGGCGGCGATGACGGCATCATAGCGACGGAACTTGAGGCTGGGGATCAGGCTGTCGAAGGCCTGGTTGTGGAAGCTGCACTCCAGCTTGGCCTGCTCGCAGACAGCGCGGGCCAGATCGATGTCAAAGCCCTGGAACTCGTTCTTGTCATCCAGGTATTCGAACGGCGCATAGGTTGCCTCGGTGGCGAACTTGATCTCTTTGGCCAGCACAGAAGTGCTCAGCAGACCCATGGCGGCGATCAGCAACAGACTCTTTTTCATGACAGCTTCCTTATCGACTCAATATCAATGCATCAAGAATTCGGCAAACCGGCTGGTTTGCGGGGACTGGAAGATGGCGGCGGTGCCGGATTCGATGATCCGCCCCTTCTCCAGATAGATCACCTGACTGGCCACCTTGCGGGCGAACTCCACCTCGTGGGTCACCACCACCTGGGTGATGCCGGTCTGGCTCAGAGTGCGGATGATCTCCGCCACCTCTTTGGTAATTTCGGGATCCAGGGCAGCCGTCGGTTCGTCAAACAGCAGCACCTGGGGATCCATCATCAGGGTCCGGGCAATGGCGACCCGCTGCTGCTGGCCACCGGAAAGCCGTGCGGGCCAGGCGTCCCGTTTGTCGGCCAGTTGCAGCTGGGCCAGCAAATAGGCCCCTTTCTCGATGGCCGCGTCGCGGCTCATGCCGAGCACCTTGACGGGCGCTTCAATCAGATTCTCCATCACGGTGAGGTGCGGCCACAGATTGTACTGCTGGAACACCATGCCCACCTTGCGGCGCAGCGCCTGTGCCTGACGGTTGAATTCGGCAGTTGAGAGGCTGGACGGGAAAGAAAATTCACAGTCTGCGATGCGCAACACACCGGCATCCGGCGTGTCCAGCAAGTTCATCATGCGCAGCAGAGAGCTCTTGCCTGCCCCGCTCGGGCCCAGCAATACCAAGGTCTCGCCGGGAGCAGTCCGAAAGCTCACCTGCTGCAGTACCGGCACCTTGTGCCAGGATTTTTCGATGCCGATTAATTCGATACCCATACAGCCCAATTGAATAAGTTTTCAAAATTTCGTCCTGATTCTAGCGCCAGCATAAGTTGATGCAAGCTATATTTGAATCAATATGCAGAACAAGCGCCGCTTCCTTGCCAAAACAGGCATATGAATGCAAAATAGCAGCGCTGTTCGTATCTGCCGCCTGAGCGTGACAGGCGGTCACTCCCCTCATTCGTGAGTCCAAGATGAAACATAACGACAAGCAAGAAAAACTGGCCAAGGCCTTTAAAGCCTTGCTGAAAGAGGAGCGTTTCGGCTCCCAGGCAGAGATAGTGACTGCCCTGCAAGAGATGGGCTTCGAGAACATCAACCAATCCAAGGTCTCGCGCATGCTGAGCCGCTTCGGCGCCGTTCGCACCCGCAATGCCAAGATGGAGATGGTCTACTGTCTGCCGGTGGAGCTGGGCGTGCCCACCACCTCCAGCCCCCTCAAGAACCTGGTGCTGGATGTCGACCACAACGGCGCTCTGGTGGTGATCCACACCAGCCCCGGCGCAGCCCAGCTGATCGCCCGCCTGCTTGACTCCCTCGGCAAGGCCGAAGGGATCCTCGGCACCATCGCCGGTGATGACACCATCTTCATCACCCCGACCAGCGATACCGACATCGAGGAGCTCTACCTCTCCGCCCTCGAGCTGTTCGAGCAGACGCCCTGATCCGGTCGCCTTGGGCGATCCGCACAAAAATCCCGGCCTTGGCCGGGATTTTTTGTTTTGAGCGGTCGGCAGGCCGGGCTTATTTGCCCTCGGCCACCAGAAAATCGACGGAAGGGGCGAAGAAGGCCGCGCCGGTCACCGCCCGGGTGAAGCGCAGCAGGTGATCGAAGTGGCTGCCTTCCCCTTTGTACATGCTGGCCAGCATGGCGTTGAAGTGCAGCGGCGTGCGGCAGCAGGAGATGAAGTAGAGCCCCTGCTCGCTCATGGTGCCCCAGGGCATGCTCTGGCGCAGGATCTCCATGGACTCCCCCTTCGGGGTCTTGAGGTTGACCCGCTTGATGTGGGAAGTGAGCGGCTTGTCGGCGGACTCGTATTCGATGTTGTCGACTTTGGTGCGGCCTATGATGTCTTCCTGCTCCTTCAGGGCCAGCTTCTCCCAGTCGCTCATGGCGTGGACCCAGCGCTGCACGTGGATGTAGGAGCCACCGGCGAACTCGCCGCCGTCCAGCAACGCCACCACGGCGCGGTGCTCATCCTGCGGGTTCTCGGTGCCGTCGACGAAACCGGTCAGATCCCGGCAATCCTGGTTGCGAAAACCGCGGACTTCCTCGGCCAATTCAACAAGCCCGGCCAGAAGGGCCATGACGCGATGACCGGCATGATGCAGCACGTCCACCCGATCAGCACGCAACTGCACGAACAGATCGAACGGGGTATTGGGGGCCTCCTGACCGTTGGCGGATTGCGCCATGAAACCGCGGAACTGGGGCGGCCGGGCGGCAGGATAGAGATCATCCCAGGCGTCGGCCCCGACGGCGACCAGACCGCTGAAGGCAGCATCGGGGAAGTCGGCGCTCACCGCCTCCCAGAGTGCTGGCAGGCTGGCCAGGCGGGAGGTCAGGGCAGCGGCGTCACCGGTGCGATTGAACATCAGATAGAGGGCGTGCAGATTCGGCTCTGCGCAGATCCCGGCTTGGGCTTTCATGTCTCTCTCCAAGTGCGTTGGCTATGGGCGTGGCGCGATTATAAACCAGCGCGCTTCCAGTTCATTGATTTCACGACAATACCACGCACTCAGGGCAAGGGGTCAAACAACACCAGGGCATGAGGCGCCACGGTCACCCGCGCGCGCTCCCCTTCCAGAGGCTCACCGATGCTGGCTTCCAGTTGCTGGCCGCCACACTCCACCAGTACCCGGCAGTGATGGCCCAGGAACTGTTGCTCACGCACCCGGAGCTCACCGTCATCCGCCGCCGTCAGCGCCAACTGCTGGGGTCTGAGCATGAGCTGCAGCCGCTCCCCCACCGCGCGGCCATGGGGCTCCTGACCGCAGATGGTTCCAAGGAGGGTCTGCACGCAGTGGCTGTCCACCACCTCGGCCGCCAGATAGTTGACCCCGCCGAGAAACTCCGCCACGAAGCGGTTCCCGGGGCGGCGATAGAGCTGCTCCGGCTCCCCCACCTGCTCGATGCGACCGGCGCGAAACAGGGCCAGCCGATCGGCGAAGGCGAAGGCCTCTTCCTTGCTGTGGCTGACGAAGATGGCGCCAATGCCCTGCTGTTTGAGCAGGGTGCGGATCTCGAGGATCAGCTTCATCCGCACCTGGGTGTCGATGTTGGAGAAGGGCTCGTCCAGCAGCATCAGGCGCGGCTTGCACACCAGGGCGCGGGCGATGGCCACCCGCTGCTGCTGGCCGCCGGAGAGCTGATGGGGATAGCGCTCCCCCAATCCCTGCAGGTTGACCAGCGCCAGCGCCTCTTCCACCTGCTGCTGGCGGCTGCCGCGATCCTGCCCGGTCAGGCCGAAGCCGACGTTCTCGGCCACCGTCAGGTGAGGAAAGAGAGCGTAATCCTGGAAGATCATGCCGATATGGCGGGCCTCCGGCGGCACACTCACGCCGGGGGCATCGAGCAGGGTCTCTCCCAGCCGGATCTCCCCCTGGGCCAGGGGCAGCAGACCGGCCACCGCCTTGAGCAGCGTGGTCTTGCCACAGCCGCTGGCCCCCAGCAGACAGACGATCTCGTTGTCGGCCACCTGCAGGGAGAGCTGCTCCAGCACGGGGCGGCCATTGTAGTGACAGCTGACCTTCTCGATATTCAGGCAGGACAAGGTTCTTTTCCTCTCGCGTAGTGATGCCGGACGGGGCCGCTCAATGGCCTGGACCATCCAGGGTACGGTTGATCCACAGCAGGGGAATCAGCCCCACCAGCACGATGACGATGGCACCGAGCGCCCCCCGCTCCAGCATCTCGTCCGAGACGAACTGATAGACGTGGGTCGCCAGGGTTTCGAAGTTGAACGGCCGCAGCAGCAGGGCGGCGGGCAGCTCCTTCATGGATTCGATGAACACCAGCATGGCGCCGGCAAAGAGGCCGCGCCGTACCAGCGGCAGGTGAATGCGACGCAGCATGCCGCCCGCCCCCTGCCCCAGAGAGCGGGCCGCCATGTCGAGGCTGGGGGAGATCTTGCTCATGCTGCTCTCCACCGACCCGATGGCGATGGCCACGAAGCGCACCAGATAGCCGAACACGATGGCGGTGAGGGTGCCGGTCAGGAGCAGACCGGGGCCCGGCATCCCGAGCCACTCGGCCAGATCGTTGATGCCAAAATCAAGGGCCGTGAGCGGCACCAGCACGCCGATGGCCAGCACGGTCCCCGGCATGGCATAGCCCATGGCGGCGAGGCGCAGGGGCAGCAGGCTGCGAGTCCCCCCATCGAGGCGACGGAAGAAGCCGAGCAGCAGGGCGATGCCCATGGCCAGCAGGGCGGTCAGGGCCGAGATGGCGAGGCTGTTGCCCGCAAAGCGCACGAATTCGGGCGTCCACGACAACGCGAAGTAACGCACCCCGTAATCGAGCAGGATGACGAACGGCAGGGCGAACCCCGCCAGCACCAGGCCCCAGCACCAGAGCCCGGCCAGCACGCCCCTCAGGCCCCCGAGGGGGTAACGCAGGGGCTGCTCGAAGCCCATGGACTTCTGGAACACCTGCTGGCGCTGGCGGGAGCGGCGCTCCAGCGCGATGAGCAGCACCACCGCCAGCAGCATCAGACAGGAGAGCTTGGCGGCGGTCGCCAGGCTGCCGTAGCCGAGCCAGGTGTCGTAGATGGCGGTGGTCAGGGTGTTGATGGCAAAGAAGTGGACGGTGGCAAAGTCCGCCAGAGTTTCCATCGCGACCAGAGATGCCCCCACCATGATGGCCGGACGGGCCAGGGGGAGGCTCAAGCGGCGAAAGCTCTGCCAGGGGGTGCAGCCGAGCAGACGGCTGGAGTGAATGAGGCTGACCGACTGCTCCAGGAAGGAGGCCCGTGCCAGCAGATAGACATAGGGGAAGAGCACCAGCGCCAGCACCCAGGCGGCGCCCCCGAGGGAGCGAATGACCGGGAACCAGTAGTCGGCAGGTCCCTGCCAGCCAAACAGGGCACGCAGCCCCGCCTGCAACGGGCCCGAGTAGTCGAACAGGTCGGTATAGACGTAGGCAACGATATAGGAGGGCATCGCCATGGGCAGCATCAGCGCCCATTGCAGGGCGCGGCGCCCCGGCACCTCGCACATGGCCACCAGCCAGGCGGTGGGCACTCCGAACAGCAGGCTGAGGCAGACCACCCCCAGCACCAGGCCGGACGTGTTTCGCAGATAGTCGGGCAGTACGGTATCGGCGAGGTGGGCAAACAGTTCCCCATCAGCCGAGAAGGCGGAGAAGAGCAGGGCGAGTACCGGCAAACCCAGCAGCAGAGCGGTGACCCAGCTGCCGGCAATCCATCCAAAATGTTTCATGAGTCCACAGAAGTTGATGGGGCCGTTGGCCCCATCTGATTACAAGTCGAATTTCACTTCATCCAGCAGTTGCAAGGCGTCCTTGCGGTGCTTGGCATAATCGCTGACCGGCATGGGGTCAGACTTGAACGTGCCCCAGGACTTGACCATGGCAGAAGGCTCGACCCCTGCCTTGACCGGGTACTCGGCATTCACATCCGCATACATGTGCTGGGCGGTATCCCCGGAGAGGAACTCCATCAGCTTCTGTGCTGCGTCCTTGTTCTTGGCATACTTGGTCATGGCCACGCCGCTCACGTTGACGTGGGCACCGCGATCACCCTGGTTCGGGAAGTTGATCTCCACCGCGTCGGCCCAGGACTTCTGCGCCGGGTCCTTCAACATGGCACCCAGGTAATAGCTGTTGCCCAGGGAGACATCACAGATGCCGTCCTTGATCGCCTTGACCTGATCACGGTCGTTGCCCTGGGGCTTGCGCGCCAGGTTGGCCTTGACCCCTTCCAGCCAGGTCTTGGTGTCCGCCATGCCGTGATGGGCAATCATGGACGAAACCAGCGCCACATTGTACTCGTGCTTGCCGCTACGGGTACAAATTTTTCCTTTGAATTCAGGCTTGACCAGATCTTCGTAGCGGATGGTGTCGAGCTTGCCAAGACGCTCCTTGCTGGAGTAGATGGCACGCACCCGGGTGGTCAGGGCGAACCAGCGGTTGTCCGGATCGCGATAGATGGCGGGGATGTTCTCCTGCAGCGTCTTGCTGTCCACCGGCTGCACCAGGTCCTTGTCCACCAGCTCGGTCAGACGGCTGATGTCCACGGTCAGCATCAGATCGGCCGGAGAGAGCTTGCCTTCCCGTTCCAGACGCTCGTTCAGCCCCTCTTTGGCAAACACCACATTGACCTTGATCCCAGTCTCCTTCTCGAACTGCTGGATGATGGGCTTGATCAGCTCATCCTGACGGTTCGAATAGACGTTTACCTCCTGGGCGGCGAACGCCGACTGGGCGACAAGCGTGGAGAAAGCCAGTGCCAACATCTTCATTTTCATCATCCGTTCCTTGTCTGCGTAAAGAGTGATAACCATTTTCGTTTGCATTCTGCATGAATCGGGAGGAGAGGATCAAGGCTGTTTGCTGGGTTGGAACGATCTATTTAATCAGCGGCCAAACAAAAAGACCGGATGGAATCCCATCCGGTCTTTCGACGACCACCCCTTCACACTGTCGGCAGAACCTGCCCGGACCTTTGCCCGACCCGGCCGGGCAAAGGAGCGTACTCAGAGCGCCTCGTCGTCGCTCTCACCAGTACGAATACGCACCGCTTGCAGCAGGTCATAGACGAAAATCTTGCCGTCACCGATTTTGCCGGTATAGGCAGCCTTGCAGATGGCCTCGATCACCCCTTCGACGTTCTCGTCTGCGGTGGCGATCTCCAGCTTCACCTTCGGCAGAAAGTCGACCTGGTACTCGGCCCCCCGGTATAATTCGGTGTGCCCCTTCTGGCGACCAAAACCCTTCACTTCGGAGACGGTCAGGCCTTCCACCCCCAGGTTGGCGATGGCCTCGCGCACGTCGTCCAACTTGAAAGGTTTGATAATCGCAGTAATCAGCTTCATCTGGTTGCTCCCAATCCATGGTATGTCACGAATGGGTCATCAATTCTTGTGCCAAGTATTTTTATCGTTTATTTTCATATAGATAGATATGACACTCTGAGCCAGAAAGGCTCAGGATCACCAAGGAAGCGCATCTCGCCCCATAATGAGGCACCAAGCTGCACCAGACTCCCTTGATGCACCAAATGAGAGCATCACCCCATGTTAGTCATCTCCAACAGCGTGATCATCCCCTGGCATGAACTGCAATTCCAGACCATGCGGGCCCAGGGCAATGGCGGCCAGCACGTCAACAAGACCGACTCCGCCGTCTGGCTGCGCTTCGATTATCGCGACTCCCCCAGCCTGCCGCCGCTCTACAAGGAGGGACTGGAGCGGCTCAGCGACAGCCGGGTTCACGACGGCTTCATCCAGATCAGGGTCGAGACCCATCGCAGCCAGGACATGAATCGCAAGGAGGCCATGAGCCGCCTGACCGAGCTGCTGAAAAAAGCCGCCTGGCGCCCCAAGGCCCGCCACGCCACCAAGCCGACCCGCAGCTCCCAACGCAAGCGGGTCGATGCCAAGAAACGCAAGGGAGAGATCAAATCCACCCGCGGCAAGCCCGTGCTGGAGTGACCTGCCACAACCCCGAGGACAAGAGAATGCAGTACAGCTTTTGTGAATGTGCCAAGGGGCCCCTGCTCATCGCCATCGATGGGGCCGGGCTGCGCCACGTGGAATTCGTGCAAGGGGAGCGCCCCGTCCTGCCGCAACCGGAGTGGCAGCGGGATGATGCCGCCCTGGCCCCCTTCGTCGAGCAGTTTGTCGACTACTTTGCCGGCCGCCTGCGGCGCTTCGATCTCCCCCTGGCCGCCACGGGCACACCATTCCAGCAGGCCGTGTGGCGGGCGTTGTGCGACATTCCCTACGGCGAGACCGTCAGCTACCTCCAGATTGCAGAGGCCATCGGCAACCCCAGGGCCGTGCGGGCGGTAGGCGCCGCCAACGGCCGCAATCCCCTCAGCATCATAGTGCCCTGCCACAGGGTCATAGGGCGCAGCGGTGAACTGACCGGCTACGGGGGAGGCATCCCCATCAAGCGCTGGTTGCTGGCACTGGAGCAGGAGAGCGCAGACCACTTCGCGCTGACCCCATGAAAGGGTGCGCCTCCTGTCAAATGCGGGTTGCGGGTGCAGGCACCACAGACCGCAGGCCACTCGCGCGGATCCTCTGACGAGCGGCATCTTCATCACATACGAGTTGCTGGGCCCAACAGCAGACCGCAGGCGGCGTTGCACTGCCCATGACGGACAGCATCTCCATCACATGCTGGTTGCTTGCCATCTGGCAGCATGGTTGCGTGATGTGTTGAGCCTGCACCGGGATAATCTGCCGCCAGATCCGCCCCATGGCAGGAGCATGCCCACCGCCCCGATTCATCTTTCCTTTGAGCCGCACAGCAAAATAAATCACTGATTATTTATTTTATTTCAGCATAAATCATTTAAAAATCACATTGCAGCAGCATTTTGAAAATGAACACAGTATGAAGAATCGCCTCAGAAGCGCTTCAGAGAGTATCAGGCATCATGGCTTCACACTTGGATGGGACGGCTCATCCCTCATTCAGGTGGCACCCATGTGACGCTTCCAATCTGTCTTTTCCCCGCGCCTCCCCAGAGGCGCTTTTTTTTGCCTGCAAGCGGGTGCAAAAAAGCCCGCCGAAGCGGGCAATGACCGGAAGGTGCTGACTTCCAGGGTCTATCAGAGGGCGAGGAACAAGCCTGCCAGGGAGGCGCTCATCAGGTTTGCCAACACCCCCGCCAGGATGGCGCGCATGCCGTAGCGGGCGATGAAGGACTTGCGCTCCGGCACCATGGCCCCCAGGCCGCCGATGAGGATCGCCATGGAAGAGATATTGGCGAAACCGCACAGGGCGAAGGTGACGATGGCCTTGCTCGACTCGTTCAGGGTCTGATCCTGCACCAGGGCAATGAAGGCGACGAACTCGTTGATGACGATCTTGGTGCCGATCAGGGCACCGGCCGCCTGGGCCTGACCCCAGGGGACGCCGATGAGCCAGGAGACGGGGGCAAACAGCCAGCCCAGGATGATCTGGAAGCTCAGCTCCAGCCCCACCAGGTCGCCGGCCCAGCCCAGCAGGCCGTTGAGCAGGGCGATCACGCCGACGAAGGCCAGCAGGGTCGCCCCCACGGCGACGGCGATGTTGAGACCCGCCATGGCGCCATCGGCGGCCGCTTCAATGACGTTGGTGGCGCGGGGGATCTCCACGTCTTCGTGGTGATCTTCCTCTTGCGCGGCGGGCGGCACCAGGATCTTGGCCATGGCTAGCCCGGCAGGGGCGGACATGAAAGCCGCCGCAATCAGGTATTTCAGCTCGACCCCGATGCTGGCGTAGCCCACCAGGGTGCCGCCGGCTACCGAGGCCAGTCCGCAGCTCATCACCGCAAAGAACTGGGAATCGGACATCCTGGAGAGATAGGGTTTGACCACCAGCGGCGCTTCCACCATGCCGACGAAGATGTTGGCGGTGGCAGAGAGGCTCTCGGCGCGGCCGGTGCCCAGCAATTTCTGCAGGCCGCCGCCGAGCAGGGCGATCACTTTGGGCATCAGGCCGATGTGATAGAGGATGGCGATCAGCGCGGAGAAGAAGATGATCACCGGCAGCACGTTGAAGGCGAAGATGAAGCCCAGCTTGAACTTGGCCAGATCCCCGAACAGGAAGGCAATCCCCTCCTGGCCGTAGCCGATGACGCTGCTGACGCTCTCGCTGACACCGTTCAAGACCTGCTGACCGGCGGGCAGCCAGAGCACCAGGGCGGCGAAGAGCACTTGCAGGCAGAGGGCAAAGCCCACTGTTCGCAACGGGATACGACGACGATTATCAGAGCAGAGTGCGGCCAGGGCCAGGATGCTCAGGATACCAAGCAGGGCAATCATGGGGATTCCATCCAGTGAGGCTGAAGATGGGCGCGGATTCTGCTCCCCTCCCCTCACCGCCGCAACCCCGCCGGGTTACAACCCTGTTAGCAAAAACGTTTGCACGATATCGGTTGCGCCAACTGACTGATTTGACACAACTTTGAAACCGCACTCACGCCAGTGTTCTTGTATGGAAACGATTATTCCTCGGTGCCGGACAATTTCCCCCCGAGCCAGGGTGCGAGTCGCTGCGCCCAGTAGGGCCCGGGTCCGAAGCTCTCCTTGAGGAAGTCGATGAAGAGGCGGATCTTGGGATCCAGATGCTCTCGCCTGGCATAGACGGCGTGCACCGCCATCTTCTGGTTCGGTTGCCACTGGGGCAGCAGAGGGATGAGCTGACCAGATTGCAGCTCCTTGTCCAGCAGGTAGTTGGCCACATAGGCGATGCCGAGCCCGGCCAGGGCGGCGTCCCGCACCGCTTCCGCCAGATCCACCCGATAGTTGCCCGCCACCTGCACCGTCTGGCGCTCCTTGCCCTGGCGAAATGACCACTCGTGGTAACGCCGCTCCCGGCTCTGGTAGGTGATGCAATTGTGATGGGCCAGATCCCTGGGGTGCAGTGGCGTGCCGTGACTCAGCAGATAATCCGGCGAGGCCACCAGCACGAAGCCGATGTCTGCCAGTCGCTGCCCTACCAGGGACTCGGGTTTGTCCTCGTAGGTGGTGATCCAGAGATCCAGCCCCTCATCCACCAGATTGGTGCGGTGATCGAACAGGGACACCTCCAGCTCCAGATCCGGATAACGTGCCTGAAACGCCTTGAGGCGCGGGATCACGTGCAACCGCCCGAAGGATTGACCAACCCCCAGATGGAGCACGCCGCTCACCTTGCCACGGCGCTCCGCCACCATGGATTCCGCCTCCAGCGCCACCGCCACCAGAGCGCGGCAGTGGCGGGCATACTCCTGACCCAGTTCGGTGAGCCCGAAACGGCGGGTAGTGCGCTGTACCAGCTGGGCGCCGAGCGCGGTTTCCAGCAGGGCGAGCTGCTTGCTGATGTGGGATTTGGAAACCCCGAGGCGGCGCGCAGCCGCCGAGATGCCCTGTTCACGAACCAGGGCATCGAAGATCACCATTTGGGGAAGACGTTGCAGCACGGTGTCACCGGAGTGGATGGCGGGGCCGCATTATTCCAGAGCGGCCCGCCATGGGGTAGGGTCAGTGCCCCAGGGCATCGATGATCTGCTGTTTGAGAGGATCATCCGACGGATTCTGGTTGGCGCCATAGCTCGCAATCAGCTTGCCGTCCCGCCCGACCAGGTACTTGTGGAAGTTCCAGTTGGGCGCATCACCGTCGGCAGCAGCGGTCAGCCCCTTGAACAGCGGCACCGCATCCGAACCCCGCACCGCCACCCGGTTGAACATGGGGAAGGTCACCCCGTAGTCCCGGCGGCACACCTCGGCGGTTTTGTTCTCGTTGCCCGCCTCCTGCCAGAAATCGTTGGAAGGGAAGCCCAGCACCATCAGTCCCTTCTCCTTGTAGCCCTGATAGAGGGCTTCCAGATCCCGGAACTGACCGCTGTAACCGCAGTAGGAGGCGGTGTTGACCACCAGCACCACCTTGCCCTCGGTCAACTGGCAGAGGTTGTGGCGCTGGGTGCTGTTGAGCTCCCGCATCTCCACGTTGAAGTAATCGGGGCAGGCGGCAGAGACCGCACCCGAGCCGAGCATCAGCAGCAGGGTGAACCATTTCATCGACGTGACTCCCATTGTTTTGTCCATCATACGCAAGACCCCGGAATCTGGTTCAGGGATCAGTGCAGGGGGATCCCGGTCAGCCAGCCGTGTCCCCAGAAGATAAGCAGAGCCGTGAGGGCCAGCCCCGCACCCAGACTGATCCCCGTCCCCTGCCAGGTGGCGGCGGCACGGGGGTGACGACCCCACTCCCGCATCGAAATCCAGACGATGCTGATGAGAGCCCAGAGACCGAGCCCGCCAAACAGCACCAGAGAACGCGCCTCGCTGTTCACCGCCAGATGGGCCCCCGACCAGAGCAGCACCCCGAGCAGCTGGGGATGCACCAGCCAACGGCGGAAATGGTTCGCCCCCTGCCCCGCACACAGCAGGACAAGGGCGATCGGCATGATCCCCATCACCAGGGTGGGCCCCCAGACAGGCAGAAAATAGAGAGGCATAGGGCTGGCACTGCGCCAGCCTGCGAGGATGCAGCCGATGGCGACGAACACCAGCAGCGAGAAGAGCCCCTTGTAGCGGTTCTCCCCCAGCCGAGCCCGCAGACGGGCGCGGTGCTGTGCCGCAAAACAGGGGTAAAGATGAGTCAGGGTGAACAACACCACCCCCAGGGTCAGCAGGATCATGGCTCGCACCTCGCATATTGCCCCCCGGAATGGGAAGCCCTCCCTCAGGCGGGCCTTGTTTCTCGTGGCTCCCTCACTGTCGGGAGATCACTATGCCGCAAAGCCCCTTGTCAGAATACAAAAACCATATGAAAGACAGCAGGATAATAAAAAAAGCCGACCCAAGGATCGGCAAGTGCGTCAGAGGTGCCACGACGGGCCGCTCACTCTGCTGCACGGGGCAGGGTCAGGCCGATGCACCGCATCGGCCAGGAGAGAGGGTCATTTGCGCAGCAGGTAGAGAGCCGCCACGTTGCGGGCCGTGAGCTGCAGGTTGGTGGTGGCGGTGGCCAGCGCCTCCGGCAGGGACATGGCCCGATTGACCACGGCGAATACCGCATCCAGTCCGTGCTCGTGCACCACGCCGCAGTCGTCGGTGAGGCATCCGGCGATGCCGATCACCGGCTTGCCGAACTGCTTGGCACAGCGAGCCACCCCGATGGGCGTCTTGCCGTGGATGGTCTGGCTGTCGATGCGGCCCTCGCCGGTGATGACCAGATCCGCATCGGCCACCGCCTCGGCCAGGTTCAGCGCCTCGATGACGATCCGGATGCCGGGTTTGAGCTCGGCGCCGAGCAGCCCCACCAGGGCGGCACCCATGCCGCCTGCGGCCCCCGTTCCCGGGATCGCCTTCACCTGCTTGCCAAGCGCCTGCTCGATGCAGTCCGCGTAACGGGCCAGATTGGCATCCAGCTCGGCCACCATCTCGGGAGTTGCCCCCTTCTGCGGACCGAACACGGCGGACGCCCCTTTGGGGCCGCACAGCGGATTGTCCACGTCGCAGGCCACCTCGATGGTGAGCCCGCTCAGACGTGGATCCAGCCCGCTCAGGTCGATGGTGGCCAGCTCGGCAAGACCGGCACCGCCCGGCGCGATGGGGGTACCATCTGCTTTCAGGAGCTTGCCGCCGAGTGCCTGGATCATGCCGGCACCGCCGTCATTGGTGGCGCTGCCGCCGATGCCGAGGATGAGGTGGTTCACCCCCATCTCCAGCGCGGCCAGGATCAACTCCCCGGTGCCGACACTGGAGGTGAGCCGCGGATTGCGCAGCTCGGGCGCCACCAGATGGAGGCCGGAGGCCGCCGCCATCTCGATGACGGCGCGCTTGCCATCCCCCAGCAGGCCCACGAAGCCCTGCACCCTGTTACCGAGGGGGGCGGTCACCTCGACCGGCAGGATGCGACCACCGGTGGCATCCACCAGAGACTGCACCGTCCCCTCGCCGCCATCGGCCATGGGCAGCTTGACGTAGGTGGCATCCGGCAGCACCTGCTTGAAACCGGCCTCGATGGCATCGGCCACCGCCATGGCGCTCAGGCTCTCCTTGAATGAATCGGGGGCGATCACAATTTTCATATCAGTTCCTTAGGCGAGGCCAAACACGCCAAACATCAGGGTGGAGACAACGGCGATGGTCAGACCGACCGCGGTTTCGTAGGGGATGAGCTTGAGTCGCTCGCCGACGCCCATGTGGACGCTGCCGCCGGTGGCATGGAAGAAGGAGCCGTGGGGCATGTGGTCAAACACGGTGGCGCCGGCGTGGATCATGGCGGCCCCTGCCAGGCTGCTGATCCCCAGTTCAATCAGAGTGGCGCTGAACACGTTGGAGGCCACCACGGTCCCGGCCGTGGTCGAGGCGGTCGCCAGCGACATCAGGGCACCGGAGATGGGGGCCAGCAGATAGGAGGGCAGACCGGAAGCGGTCAGGCCGCTGATGAGCACATCTTTCAGGCCGGAGTTGGCGATGATGCCCGCCAGGGTCCCCGTCCCCAGCAGCATGATGGCCACCGGCGCCATGCGGGCCAGGCCCGAGACGGCAAACTGGTTCACCTTGGTGAACTTGCCCATCATCAGAGCCCCCACCAGGCCGCCGAGGGGCAGCGCAATGAGCGGGTCCACCACGATGCCGGCGATGGGACGCAGGGCCAGCAGCAAGATGGCGACCAGGGGCGCACTGATGGCGGCGGCAAAGCCGGGCAACTTGGCACCGTCAAAGCTCACCACCTCGTCGGCGGCCACCTTGCTGCCCCGGTTGTTGAGGCGCTTGGCGAGCCAGTAGGCCATCACCAGACCGAACAGGCCGGGAATGATGCCCGCCGCCATCACCGAGGTGAGAGGCAGGTGGAAGGCATCGGCTGCCGCAATGGCGTTGGGGTTGGGAGACATGACGTTGCCCGCCTTGCCACCGCCTATCATCGCCAACAGGATGGCCGCCTTGGAGAGATCGGCACGGCGGGCGATGGCCAGCGCAATGGGGGCGACCGTGATGACGGCCACGTCCACGAAGACGCCGACCGCGGTCAGGATCAGGGTGGCCAGCGCCAGGGCCAGCAGGGCGCGGGTTTCGCCGAGTTTCTTGACGATGGTCTCGGCGATGGTGGTGGCGGCGCCCGATTCGATGAGCACCCCGGCCAGCACACCCGCCGCCAGGATCCGCATCACCGCCGTGGTGATCCCCTGGGCGCCGCCGATCATCAGGGCGACGGTCTGGGTCAGGTCGGCGCCACCGATCAGGCCACCGGCCAGGGCACCGACAATCATGCCGTAAGCAGGCGGCACCTTCTTCAGGATGAGGAAGATGGCGATGGAAAGCGCGGCGAGCGCGCCGAGCGCGGAGACTGGGATCATGACGGGCACCTTGTTGTTGTAATGAGTGGCGCCATTATGGGGATCCCCGCCTGGAATGCTTTGGCCATAAAACCAAAAAAAGCATTTACCGGCCTTGTATTTTTGTTGGAAAAGACAAATCAGCTATCGAGACTGAGCCCGAGATAGAGCAGAAACTTGTCATCTAACTTGTTGAAATTCAAACCGGTTATCTGCTCTATCCGGGTCAGTCGATAACGCAGGGTGTTGGGGTGAATGAACAGGGCTTCGGCACAGGGATGCAGATCACAATCCTGCAAGAAATATTGGCGCAGCGTCTTTTGCAGCGTTCCCTTTGTGTCCTCCTGCGCCAGCTTTTGCAGCGGAGCCCGCAGCTGATCCGCCTGCCAGGAGTCCGCCAGGGTGCCGAGCAGCACTGAAAGCCGGTAATCCTCGAAGAAATAGACCTGCTTGCGGGGCGACTGGCGCATGCCACGGCGCAAGGTGTCTCGCGCCGTCTGGTAGGAGAGCGCCAGCCCGGGGATGCCGGCGAAGTAATCACCCACCCCGATACGAACCTTGAAATGGGGAATACGGGAGAGCAGCTGCCGGATCCGGCTGCGCTCCTGCGCCGACTGCCAGACGCCGTCGCTGAGCTGGGCGGGTTTGAGCACCACTATCTCGTCCAGGCCGTTGATGGCCACCAGGTTGTCCCGCTCCGGGTTTTCCAGCAGGTGAACCAGCTCCCTCACCTGGGCGGGCTCGGCCTCCTCCAGCGCCAGCACGGCCACCACCCGGGGCTGGGCGAGATCCAGCTCGAGGAAGCGTGCCACCTGTTGCAGTTGATCGGCCCGCCCTTCGCCGCGAATGAGCTGCAACACCAGCTCCTCCTTGTGGCGCTTGTCCCACTGCAACTGCTCGGTGAGCGCCGCCTGTTCCAGGATGAGCTCGGCGGTCATGCGCACCAGCTCGGCGTAAGCACGCACGATGTCCGGATCCCCAGAGATGCCGATGACGCCGAGCAGCTCCCCCTGATAGGCGATGGGCAGGTTGATGCCGGGCCTCACTCCCTTGAGCTCCCGGGCGGTGGCCTCGCTTATCTCCACCACCCGGTTCTCGGTCAGGGCCAGCACGGCCCCCTCGTGGCGCTGGTGCAGCCGCTCCGGATTGCCGGACGCAATGATGAGTCCCCGCTCATCCATGACATTGACCGAGAACGAGAGGATCTTCATCGCCCGGCTGACTATCTGATGCGCGAGCGCGTCGTTGAGCTGCATTGCCTCTCCATACCATTCGTTGACAGGGTCCCCGGCGTGCGCCATCACCGGGATCACCCGTTAAAGATCCCACATCATCAAGACAAGCGCGGGGGGGATCGCTAGAATAGGCCACTTTACGCTATCAGTGCCCCACCATGGATCAAGGATCCGGCATCATGCCGCTTTGCGCCGTGGTGGTTTCACCCTCCGATATGGACTCCGCTATGGATTATGAATTTCGCCGCGACCCGTTCGGTGGCTATCGCGCCCGGTTCTCCATGGGCCATGAAGCCATCGGCCAGTGGTTGATCGACGAGGTGGGCAAGGACGAGGAGAAGCTCGACGAGCTGTTCGCCATCATCGACCAGCTCTCCAGCCGGGCCCGCACCGAATACCGGCTGCTGGGGGGCGACTACTCCCTGCTGCTGACCCACGAGGAAGCCGAGGTGAAGGCCAATGTCCTCAATATCGAGCAGGACGAGGATCTCGACGATCTCGCCTACTACGATGATGAACAGCTGGCCATGTGCGGGCTGGAAGATTTTGCCCAGGTACTCGGCTCCTGGCGCGCCTTTATCCGCAACGAGGATATGGGCTGATTACCCCCATTCGGGCGAGCATGCCCCTTGCAACCCAACAGGATTGACTATGTCCATTTACGATTTTGATGACGAACTGCCGGAAGACGAGCTGGATCAACCGAAGAAACCCACCCAGCCCAAGAAGAAGGGCAAGCAGGTGCTGAACACCCAGGTCAACCTGAGCCCGCGCGATGCCAGCCGCCTGAACGGCATGCACGTCGAGGCCATCACCACCCTGGATGACGTCAGTCTGCCGAAGAACGTCATCTTCAAGGCCGGTCTCATCGCCCTGGGCGAGCTGGAAGCCAGCAAACGCGCCGACATCATCGCCCGGGTCATCGCCGAGTCCGGTCGCTGATACGAGAAGGCCATCGCCTCTCTCGGTGGCATCTTGCCGCCGCCCAAGCCGGAGCCCAGCTCCGGCTTTTCATTGCGCGTCTTCTGCCGGCCAGTCCCTTTTCCTTGAACCAGACCATGGGGGATCGTTAAGGTGCGCCCTTCATTCATACAAGGAGACTCGATGTTACCACTCCCCGATATCCTCATCTGGCTCGTCCTGGGGCTGGCCGTACTCTGCTGCCTCGCCCGCCGGACCAGGCCCGGCATGGTCCTGCTGGGACTAGCCCTGCTCACCGCCCTCTGGCTTGAGCGACTCGCGCCCCTCGCCGCTCTTGTCAGCCTCGCCGGTCTGCTGCTGGCCTGGCGTACCCCCACCCTGCCCCCACCCTGGCGCGGCGTCGCACTGACGCTGGTCCTGCTGTGGTCCCTCGCCCTGACGCTGCATCTGGTGCCCGGCTTTGACAATCTCAGGGTGCTCGACAAGGTACAGGCGGGCCCGGCCAGCGTACCCTTCACCCTCTACCTCAATCTGGACAAGCCGCTCATTTTCTTCGCCCTGCTGCTGGCCATCCCCAGCCTGCTCGGCCCGGGTGGAACGATGCGCTGGCGGCCGCTGGCCCTGCTCATCCTGCCGCTCGCGGCCCTGCTCATCACCGCCTGGCAACTGGGCGCCCTCAAACCCGAAGCGGGACTGCCCCACTGGTGGTGGCTGTTCGCGTTCAACAACCTGCTGTTCACCTGTGTGGCGGAAGAAGCGCTGTTCCGGGGATGCATCCAGCAAGGGGTGGTAAGCCGAAGCACGCCCTGGGCAGGTCTCCTGGTCGCCAGCCTGCTGTTTGGCGCAGCCCATCTTGCCGGTGGCCCGTTGCTGGTGTTGTTCGCCGCGCTGGCAGGGGCCTGCTATGGCCTGGCGTTCCAGCTGAGCGGGCGCCTCAGTATCGCCATCCTGCTCCACTTCCTGTTCAACTTCGCCCACCTGGCCCTGTTTACCTATCCCCTGGCCAGCCACTGACGTCGAGTACCGGTTCACCGGGCAAAAAAATGCCCCGCCCCCGTAGGGGCAGGGCATCTGCATTCACCCTGCAATCTAGTCGACGTAGAAGGTCTGCTGGAAGGTCAGCGTCTGCTGCTGCCCCTCCCCCATGATCTTCAGGGTGAACTGGTAGGTGTCCTCATTGCGATAGGGCAGCACTGCCAGGTAATAGATCGCATTCCCCTCTTTCACCTCCTGAAAATTCAGGGTGCGAAGGGTGCCGGTCAGATTGCGGGCTTCGCCGCTGATCCCCACCGCCTGTGCCACCCCCTGCTTGTTCTGCACCGCGATATTGACGATGCCGTTATAGCGGCTGCGCTCCAGGCCATAGGTCCTGGCTACCTCGGGGGTGAGGAAGCTGGAGTTGAACGCGCTGTAGTGCACTTTCCAGGGGCCCAGCTCCTGCATCTGCTCAGCCCGCAGCGGCAGCGTCATCAGGAGTGCCAGCAGGCAACTCATCCAGGCTGTTTTCATGATGTCATCCCTCTCGTATCAACCCTGATTATCGAGCAGAGCGGCAATCTCGGCGGGGATCTGCTTTGGCGCGTCGATGGCGACCGTCTTGTGCCGACCCAGCTCCCCCCGCAGGATGCGAACCTGCCCCTTGGCCACCTTGCACTGCTTGGCCAGGTACTTGATCAGGTGACTGTTGGCCTGACCATCCACCGGCGGCGCCGTGATGGCCACTTTCAACTCGTCACCGTGCAATCCGATGATCTGATCCCGGCTCGCCTTGGGCTGGATCATCAGATGCAACACCAGCTCGTCCCTTTCCAGCAGGACGGCGGGCATCAGATCATCCACCACAACTGGCCGAACAGATCCCCCATCAGGTAGTTGATGGCCTGCAGCGCGATGAAGGCGACCAGCACGGAGAGATCCAGCCCGCCCAATGCAGGCAGGATGCGGCGAATGGGGGCCAGGAAGGGTTCAGTGAGCTGGTGCATCACGTATTCAATGGGGTTGCGACCCTGGCTGACCCAGCTCAGGATGGCGCGGATCAGCAGGATCCAGAAGATCATGGAACCCGCCTTCTTCAGCACGGTGAGCGTCGCAAACAGACAGAGAGTGAGCCAGTCCGCCTGCAGCACATTCATGCTCTTGAGCAGGACCAACTTGCCAAAGGCGATCAGCAGCGCCAGCAGCACAGAGGCCATATCCAGCCCGCCAAAACCCGGGATGACGCGGCGCAGGGGCACCACCAGCGGGTTGGTCAGCTTGACCACCATCTGGCTCATGGGGTTGTAGAAGTCGGCCCGCGCCCACTGCAGCCAGACCCGCAGCAGCACCACCATGAGGTAGAGATCAAAGACAGTGTTAATCAAAAAGTAAGCCGTGTTCATCCGGGCTCCTTGCTAAAAGGGATTCAGAAAAGGGTTTCCATTTCGCCGGCCCGGGTAACGGCCGCCTGCATGGCTCTTGCGGTCAGCGGCATCAGCCCCTGCTCCTGGAATGTCTTGACGGCCTCGGCCGTGGTCCCGCCCTTGCTGGTCACCTGCTCGCGCAGGGTCTGCAGCGACAGATCGGGATTTTGCTCCACCATGGCGGCCGCTCCCAGGGCGGTTTGCTGCACCAGCAGGCGGGCCTGCTCCGGCGTAAAGCCCATGGCCTCGGCCTCCTCGGCAATCGCCTGCATGAACAGGAAGAAGTAGGCCGGGGCACTGCCCGCCGCCGCGATGACGCCGTTGATGCCGGCCTCCTCATCCACCCAGAGGGTCTTGCCCACGGATTGCATCATCTGTTCGGCCACCGCCCGATCGGCCTGCCCGATGGCGGGCGGTGCATAGAGCCCGGTCATCCCCAGCCCCAGCAAGGAGGGGGTGTTGGGCATGGTGCGAATGATGCGCTCGTGACCGCCTGCCATCTCCTGCAAGCGCGCGACGCGAATGCCGGCGGCGATGGAGATGAGCAACTTGCCATCCAGCGAGCCAAGCTCGGCCACCAGCGTCGTCAGCATGCCCGCCATCAGCTGGGGCTTGACCGCCAGCACGATCACCTCGGCCTCGCGGGCCGCCTCGGTGTTGTCCTGGGTGATACGGATGCCGAACTGGCTGGCCAGTTCGTCCAGCTTGGGGCGGCTGGGATTGGCGGCGATGATACGCTCTGCCGGGTAACCCGCCTGGATGAGGCCGGCAATGATACTGCGGCTCATGTTGCCTGCCCCGATGAAGGCGAGGGTTCTCTGCTGCATCAAACACTCCTGTTACTGACATCGCAGCGGATGCCTACCCAGCCTGTGCGGGCTGACAGCATCACACGCGCCTGTTTACCTGAAAAAAAGCACGACCGGGGTGTTTTTCGCCCCGGCTCTTGCTCATGAATAGTCACGGGCCCCGAAGATGGCGGTCCCGACCCGCACCATGGTGCTGCCGTGGGCAATGGCCGGCTCGAGATCCTCGGTCATCCCCATCGAAAGGGTGTCGACGCTCGGGTATTGTTGCGCAAGCTCGGTGAACAGAGCCTGCATGCGCGCCATCTGGGCCGCCAGCACCCCCTCGTCGCGGGTATGCTCGGGGATGGCCATCAGACCGCGCAACCGCAGCCGCTCGCTTTGGGCCACCAGGGAGGCCAGGTGGAAAATCTCTTGCTCCGACGTACCGGATTTGCTGCTCTCTCCGCTAATATTGATTTGCAGACAGATATTTAGCGGCGCGAGCCCTCCCGGTCTCTGGTTGTTGAGGCGTTCGATGAGCTTGTCGCGATCGACACTTTGAACCCAGTCGAACCGCTCCGCCACCAGCTTGGACTTGTTCGATTGCAGCGGGCCGATAAAGTGCCACTCTATGTCTGTACAGGCGTTCTGCTCGCGCAAGGCATCAATCTTGAGCGCGGCCTCCTGGGCGTAGGATTCGCCAAAGCGCCGCTGGCCGGCGGCATAGGCAGCCTGAATGTCCCCCAGCGGCTTGGTTTTGCTGACAGCAAGCAACTGGATGTGATCTGGGCTGCGGCCAACACGCCGGGCAGCCTCTACAATACGTTCCTTTACCTGAAGCAGGTGCTGGGCAATCTGGCTCATATTTCGTTCGTAATCTTGTGATGGGAGAATAACAAATCTATGGATATCACAGAGTTATTGGCATTCAGTGTAAAGCATAAGGCCTCGGATCTACACCTCTCGGCCGGGGTCCCCCCGATGATCAGGGTTGATGGGGAGGTTCGCAAGATCAATTTGCCCGCCCTGGATCACCGGGAAGTCCATGCCCTCATTTACGACATCATGAATGACCACCAGCGCAAGGAGCTGGAGGAGAACTTCGAGGTGGACTTCTCCTTCGAAGTACCCGGCATGGCACGCTTTCGGGTCAACGCCTTCCAGCAGGCGCGCGGCTCGGGCGCCGTGTTTCGTACCATCCCGAGCACCGTTCTGACCCTGGACGATCTGGGGGCGCCGGAGATATTTCGCAAGATAGCGGAGTACCCTCGCGGCCTGGTGCTGGTGACTGGGCCCACCGGCTCGGGCAAATCCACCACCCTGGCCGCCATGGTCGATTACATCAATGACAACTTCCACCACCACATCCTCACCATCGAGGACCCCATCGAATTCGTGCACGAGAACAAGCGCTGCTTGGTGAACCAGCGGGAAGTACACCGCGACACCAAGAGCTTCAGCAACGCCCTGCGCTCGGCCCTGCGGGAAGACCCGGATATCATCCTGGTAGGTGAAATGCGGGACCTCGAAACCATCCGTCTCGCCATGACCGCCGCCGAAACCGGGCACCTGGTGTTTGGCACCCTGCACACCTCCTCGGCTGCCAAGACCATCGACCGTATCATCGACGTCTTCCCCGGCTCGGAAAAGGACATGGTGCGATCCATGCTCTCCGAATCCCTGCGGGCGGTCATCTCCCAGACCCTGCTCAAGCGTATCGGTGGCGGCCGGGTGGCGGCCCACGAGATCATGCTGGGGATCCCGGCGGTGCGAAACCTCATCCGGGAAGACAAGGTGGCCCAGCTCTATTCCGTCATCCAGACCGGGATGACCCACGGCATGCAGACCATGGACCAGAGCCTCAAGCAGCTGGTCAACCGGGGGGTCGTCGCCTCCCTCGACGCCAAGGCCAAGGCGGTCGATCCCAATACCATTTAAGCTCGCACACCCAAGGAGTCGCCATGAACATGGATGTTCTGCTCGCCGCACTGGTTGAACAAAAGGGCTCGGATCTCTTCATCACGGTCGATGCCCCCCCGACCCTCAAGGTCAACGGGCGTCTGGTGTCGCTCGGACCAGCCCCCCTCGACAATACGACGGCGCTGGCGTTGATCAGGGAGAGCCTGGACGAGACCCACTTCGAGCGTTTCCTGCACACCCGCGAGGCCAACTACGCCATCCAGCGAGGCTCGCTGGGGCGCTTTCGGGTCAGCGCCTTCTGGCAACAGGATATGCCGGGCATGGTGCTGCGCCGCATCGAGACCCGCATCCCCACCTTTGACGAGCTGGTGCTGCCTCCCATCCTGCAGGAGGTCGCCATGGCCAAACGCGGGCTGGTGCTCTTCGTCGGCGCCACCGGTGCCGGCAAGTCCACCACCCAGGCGGCCATGATCGGCTTTCGCAACCAGCACGGTGACGGCCACATCCTGACGGTGGAGGATCCGGTGGAGTTCGTCCATCAGCACGATCGCTGCCTGGTGACCCAGCGGGAGGTGGGGATCGACACCGCATCCTTCGATGTCGCCCTCAAAAATTCCCTGCGCCAGGCCCCGGATGTCATCCTCATCGGTGAAATCCGCTCCCAGGAGACCATGGAGTTCGCCATCCAGTTCGCCGAGACGGGGCACCTCTGCCTCGCCACCTTGCACGCCAACAATGCCAACCAGGCGCTGGATCGCATCCTGCATCTGGTCCCCCAGGAGAAGCACCGCCAGTTCCTGTTCGATCTCTCCTTCAACCTGCGCGCCATCGTCGCCCAGCAGCTGCTCCCCTCCGCTCATGGGCAGCGCCGGGTCGCCGCCTTCGAGATCCTGCTCAACACCCCGCTCGTCACCGACATCATCCGCAAGGGAGAGATGCACAGACTCAAGGAGGTGATGACCAAATCCGGCGAGCTCGGCATGCAGACCTTCGATCAGGCGCTGTTCACCCTGTTCTGCGCCGGCCAAATTGGCTACAGTGAGGCCCTTGCCCATGCCGACTCCGCCAACGACCTGCGACTGCTCATCAAGCTGTCGGGTCGCGAGCAGCTGGGCGCAGGCACTCTCGACAACGTGACCCTGGATGAATGAGGGGCGTGCGTCACCGCTAGTAAAGGACAGTTATGCTTATTGTGGTTTCCCCGGCCAAGACGCTGGATTACGAGTCACCCCTGGTGACCTCCCGTTTCACCCAACCCGAACTGCTGGACCACTCCGCAGCACTGATCACCCGGGCTCGTCAACTGAGCCCGGACCAGATCGCCAGCCTGATGAAGATCAGCGACAAGCTCGCTGGCCTCAACGCCGCCCGCTTTGCCGAGTGGCAGCCTGACTTCACGCCGGCCAACGCCCGCCAGGCGCTGCTGGCCTTCAAGGGGGATGTCTACACCGGTCTGGCCGTAGAAGATTTCAGCGAGGCCGACCTCGACTTCGCCCAGGCCCACCTGCGCATGCTCTCCGGCCTTTATGGCGTACTGCGGCCGCTTGACCTCATGATGCCCTACCGCCTGGAGATGGGGATCCGCCTCGACAACCAGCGCGGCAAGGACCTCTACCAGTTCTGGGGCGACATCATCACTGCGCACCTGAACAAGGCGCTGGCAGCCCAGGGGGACGACGTACTGATCAACCTCGCCTCCGACGAGTATTTCAAGTCGGTGCGCCCGAAAGCCCTGCAGGGGCGCATCATCACCCCGATCTTCAAGGACGAGAAGAACGGCCAGTTCAAGATCATCAGCTTCTACGCCAAGAAGGCCCGCGGCATGATGGCACGCCATATCATCAAGCATCGGCTCACCCGGGTGGAACAGCTGACCGGTTTCAATGCCGACGGCTACTACTTTGTACCGGAAGAGTCCGACGCCAATACCCTGATGTTCAAGCGCGCTGAAAATTAATTACACATTCAAGGGAACCAAGTCGGAGATCCTCGGGTCTGACTCTGTGAATCCTCTGTTGTAAGCACTTTTTGTTGGCCGACGTCCTTGCGTCGGCTTTTTTCTGCGCCTCTCTCAGGCCACTCCCCAGGCAGCAGACAGCAAAACGGCCATCCTGGGATGGCCGTTTCAACTGTGCTCGGGGGCATTACTTCTTTTTCTTCTTTGCCGACTTCTTGGCATCCTTCGGCTTTTTCTTCTTCACCGGCACCCGCGCTTCCTTGTGTCTGGGGCGCAGCTCATCGATCACCCGGCGCTTGAGGCGCTCCTCGGTGTAGCGTTCGATCTTGGCGACCATGGCCATGTCGTGAGCTTCCACCAGGCTGATGGCGCAGCCACGGTTGCCGGCACGACCGGTACGACCGATGCGGTGCACATAGACATCCGCGCCGTAGGGCATGTCGTAGTTGATGACATGGCTGACGTTCGGCAGGTCGATGCCGCGGGCGGCCACGTCGGTGGCGATGAGGAAGGGCACCTCCCCTTCGTGGAACTTGCGGATAGACTCGATGCGCTTGGCCTGCTCCATCTCGCCACGGATCCAGGCGCAGGGCACGCCTGCCGCCTGCAACTGGCCGGAAAGCTCCGCCAGCCGCTCACGGGTCTTGACGAAGATGATGGCCTTCTGGGTTTCCGGGTTTTTCAGGATGTGCACCAGCAGAGCCAGCTTGTGGGCGGCATCATCGGCCAGGTGGATCCACTGGGTGATGGGGCGGCGCTCGCTGCGGGGCGGCTCGGCGTGCAGCTCAACCGGGTCTTTGAGGATCTCGCTCGCAAACTTCTCGAGGCCGGCCCCTTCCAGCGTGGCGGAGAAGAGCATGGTGTGCTTGCGGTAGCGCGCCTCTTCCACGATGCGGTTCACGTCCTTGATGAAGCCCATGTCCAGCATCCGGTCCGCTTCATCCAGCACCAGCACCTCGATGTCGTGGCTCTCGAACTCCTCTTTCTCGATGTACTCGAGCAGACGGCCCGGGGTGGCCACCACGATGTCGGTGGTCTTGGTCAGGGCAGGCAGCTGCTCTTCATGGCTGACACCACCGATGATGGTCTCGATGCTGAGATGGGTGTGCACCGCCAGGGCCTTGGCGTGAGCACTCACCTGCAGCGCGAGCTCGCGGGTCGGAGTCAGGATCAGCATGCGGCACGGACCCGGCTTGCGACGCGGGAAGTCCAGCAGGTGCTGCATCGCGGGCAGCAGGAAGGCGGCGGTCTTGCCGGTTCCGGTCGGCGCAGAAGCCAGAATATCGCGGCCGTCCAGGGCTGGCTCCAGCACCATCTGCTGGATGGTGGTGGGGCGGGTGAATCCCATCTCGGCCAAGGCCCGACTGAGGGCTGGATTCAGGTCGAAATCATCAAAGGACTGGCTCATGGCAATACTCGGTCATTAAGGAAGCGGCAGATTATAGGCGATTATGCCGCCGGCTCCTATGGTGACTGTGGCTTAGCCGCTATAATCGCCGGCCATTTTCCGCGGGCAGGCACAGGAGGAGGGCCGAATGGGGCGCAACAACGGTTTCACGTTCAAGCAATTTCACATCGATCACGACCGCTGCGCCATGAAGGTCGGTACGGACGGCATTCTGCTGGGAGCCTGGGCGCCGGTCGACAGCGCCCGCCGGGTGCTGGACATCGGCACCGGCAGCGGCCTCATCGCCCTGATGCTGGCCCAGCGCAGCACGAACGGCTGCCACATAGACGGGGTGGAGCTGGATAAGGATGCAGCCATGCAGGCCCAGGAGAATGCGGCGGCCTCCCCCTGGCGTGAGCGGGTCACCATCATAGAGAGCGCCATTCAGGATCACCTCGCCCCCCCTTACGATCTCATCGTCTCCAACCCGCCCTATTTCCCGGCAGGCCAGACACTCCGCGATCCGGCCAGGGCTCTGGCCCGTCATACCGGGGGGCTCGACCCCAGGGGATTGCTGGCCGCCAGCGATCGCCTGCTGAGCCGTACCGGGCAACTGGCCCTGGTGCTGCCCACGGCGATGGCGGATGAAATTTTATGCATTTCGTCGAGTTATGATCTGTATGAGCGTTGTTATCTGGCTGTTACTACCAGAGAGGGGAAAGAGGCAAATCGTGTTTTATTGCTGCTTGGCAGAGGATTAAACAAGTGTGAGAGGGGTGAAATTGTGATCCATTCTGCCACAGGAGGCTATTCCGACAGATATATCCAACTAACCAGCCCATTCTATTTGAAGATGTAAATTTTGCCTTGAACTATTTTTTCACATCATTATGCTGACTGCTAAATGAGCGCCCGCTCAAGACCAGTTCAAACCACTGGTCGCGATGAAAAAACCAGCGGGGCTCTTTTTTTTACCCCCGGAAAGTGCCGGTCACTGACAAATAAAAAACTATAACAAGCAATAGTTTACAAGACAGACGAGGTTGAACTTGACGAAATCACTCACATTGTCCGATGTACTCGGATTGGGCTTCATGACCTTTGCGTTCTATCTGGGCGCAGGCAACATCATCTTCCCGCCCCTGGCTGGCTTCATGGCGGGTGAGCACCTCTCCCTGGCCATGCTGGGCTTCCTGGTCACCGCCGTGGGCCTGCCCCTCATCACCATCATCGCCGTCGCCAAGGCTGGCAACGGCTGGGCCGGCATGACCAAGCTGCTGCCGGCCGGCGTGGCCACCGCACTGGCCGTCGCCATCTACATCATCATCGGCCCGGCCTTCGCCGCCCCCCGTACCGGCCTGGTGGCCTACGAGATGGGCCTCAAGCCCTTCCTTGGCGACATGGGACCATCCGGTCTGGCTGCCTACACAGTACTGTTCTTCGGCGTGGCCATCCTGGTCTCCCTGAACCAGGGCAAGCTGATGGATGCCATCGGCAAGTACCTGACCCCGCTGCTGATGCTGCTGCTGCTGACCCTGGCCATCGGTGTCTTCGTCGCACCGCAAGGAAGCATGCCTGCCGCATCCGGTGACTACCAGAGCACCCCCTTCGTGAAGGGCATTCTGGAAGGCTACAACACCATGGACACCCTGGCGTCCCTGATGTTCGGCGCCCTGATCGTCGACCTGCTGCGCCAGAAAGGCATCCATGACTACCAGAGCCAGTTCAAGTACCTGGCCATCGCGGGCATCATCTCCGCCATCGGTCTCTCCGTGGTCTATGTCTCCCTGTTCCAGCTGGGCAACACCGCTGCCGGCGTCGCCACAGACGTGAGCAACGGCGGTGCCATCGTCAACGCCTACGTGCTGAGCCTGTTCGGCCAACCGGGTCAGTTCATCCTGGCTGCCATCATCACCCTGGCCTGCTTCACCACGGCCGTCGGCCTCATCTCCGCCTGCTCCGACTTCTTCCACAACCTGACCGGCATGAGCTACAAGAAGCTGGTCGTGCTGCTGGGTGTCATCTGCGGCGTCGTGGCCAACGTGGGCCTGAGCCAGCTCATCAGCCTCTCCATTCCGGTGCTGGTCGCCATCTACCCGGTTGCCGTGGCGCTGGTGCTGGTCACCTTCCTGAAGGGTTACTTCGGTCGCCCCCGCCTGGTGTTCCGCTCCGTGCTGCTGGTCGCCTTCCTGTTCGGCTGCCTGGACGGCCTGGGCGCCGCCGGCATGAAGATGGATGCGTTCGCCTTCCTGCCGCTGTTTGACAAGGGCCTGGCCTGGTTGCTGCCGACCCTGCTGGCCTGTGGCCTCGGTGTCATGGTGCGTGGCAATGGCAAGCTGGCAGCAGAAGCGGCCTGATAACAGATCTTGACCCAATAAAGAGGCCAGCATTCGCTGGCCTCTTTTTTGTTGGTGCAATCTGGTTCATCCGTTGTGGAGAGCGCTCCTCAGAGTACGGTTGCTGGCTTGGGTTTGCCTGCAAGACCGTACCAGTGATGCTCAAACCGGCCCGCATGCCAACTCAGGGTGCCCCAGGGCTGGTCAGCCTGCCAGCGCGGGAAGTTGATCTCCACGCGGTTGTCTTCGTACTTGTAGAGAGAGGTGCTGATCTCGATATCCGACAGGATAAGCAGCACCACCCCACCGATGACACTCCATTTCAGCATCTTCCACATGGCGATTACTCGAAGCAGATCTCGATGGTGGCACGGCCATACTCCGATTCGAACGGCATCATGATCTTGGCGCCGTCGGCCCGGTGAGTGATGGTGTGATTGGGACCGGAGACGATGACCGGGGTTGCCATGTCGAACTCATAGCCCTTCTCCCCCAGCATGCGTTTGGCGCCGCCCGTCACCATGTTGGTGATCTCGCCCACCATGTCGGTCACTTCCTCGTTGATGGTGGCCGGCGCCTCCCCCAGCATGCGACGCATGATCTCCAATGCCAGCCCCTTCTCGAAGCTGATGGAGAGGGAACCCCGGGTCTGCGGACCCACCATGCCAATCAGGCCGGAGACATCTCCCCGAGCCAGCTCGTCCGTCTTGCGCTTGGGCGCGCCCGGTTTGAGTTCCAGCTGTGCCATGGTGGAGAGCACGTTGAGCAGGGAGAGCAGGAACGGGTTTACAAAATCAGCCTTCATCTTGACTTCCTACGGTAACGGAACAGCGGGCACATTGACCATGGGCTTCTATGGTCTTGTTGGTAATAGTAAAACCATGCTGATGAGCCTGCTCGGAAAAGGCGCCGTCGATGGCGGGATCGTGCAGCTCCACTACCTCACCGCAACGATCGCAGATCAGCAGTTGCATCGGGTGGGCATGGTCGAAGTGGCAGCAGAAGATGAAGGCGTTGAGCGACTCCACCTTGTGGGCAAAGCCCTGTTCGAGCAGGAAGTCGAGCGCCCGATAGACGGTAGGCGGTTTGGCATGAGCCTCGGTCTGCTGCAACTGGGCCAGCAAATCATAGGCACTGATGGCATTGCCGTGGGCGGCAAGCAGCCGGAGCACCTGGCGCCGTGTCGGGGTGAAACGGATCCCGCGCTGCTCGCAGAGGCGTTCCGCTCGTTGTAGAAGTTGGTCTTGATTCATGTTCACGCAGATACCCTGTCAATTAGCCGGATACTATCACAGGGCCCCCAGTGCGCGGCGACAAAATTCATTTTCTGGGGCTGTCTCACGTTGTGATAGAATCCCGCCCCTTGTTTGGCCAACCCGGATGATTTTTATGCAGGCGCAGCGCTTTTCCATCGCCCCCATGCTGGACTGGACCGATCGGCATTGCCGTTATTTCCACCGTCTGATGACCCGCCAGACCCTGCTCTATACCGAGATGGTGACCACGGGCGCCATCATCCACGGCAAGGGCGACTATCTGGGCTACAGCGAGCAGGAACACCCTCTCGCCCTGCAACTGGGTGGCAGCAACCCGGCAGACCTGGCCCGCTGCGCTAGGCTCGCCGAGGAGCGCGGCTATGACGAGATCAACCTCAACGTCGGCTGCCCCTCCGATCGGGTGCAAAACGGCCGCTTCGGCGCATGCCTCATGGGTGAACCCGCACTGGTGGCCGATTGCGTCAAGGCGATGCGCGACGTGGTCAACATTCCGGTCACCGTGAAGACCCGTATCGGCATCGACGATCAAGACTCCTACGAGTTCTTGCAGGCCTTCATCGAGCAGGTAAGGGACGCCGGTTGCGATACCTTCATCGTCCATGCCCGCAAGGCCTGGTTGAGCGGCCTGAGTCCGAAAGAGAACCGCGAGATCCCGCCCCTCGATTATCCTCGCGTCTACCAGGTCAAGCAGGATTATCCGGAACTGACCATTGCCATCAACGGCGGGGTGACCAGTCTGGAACAGACTCTTGAACATCTGCAGCACCTCGACGGGGTCATGATGGGCCGCGAGGCCTACCAGAATCCCTACATTCTGGCCCAGGTGGACAATCTGGTGTTCGGCGAGAACCATGCCGTGCCGAGCCGCCACGAGGTGGTGCGGATGATGCTGCCCTACATCGAACAAGAGCTGGCCAAGGGCAACTACCTCTCCCACATGACCCGCCACATGCTGGGGTTGTTCCAGAACATGCAGGGGGCGCGCGCCTGGCGTCGCCATCTGAGCGAGAATGCCTGCAAGCCGGGGGCCGACATTCAAGTGGTGCTGGACGCCATGGCCAAGGTGCCGGAGTTCGCGCCAGCCGACGCGGTGGAGTGATCATGTACCGCTTCACCGGATCCTGGCTGCACAAGGCCCTGGTGCGTCTGTGTGCCGGCCTGCTCACCATTCTCGGCATCAAGCTCAGCGCCTTCTATTTCATCGGGCTGCTGATCGTGCTGGGGCTGCACCGGGACCAGATCCTGGGCTAAGCGCCCCACGCTCCCGAACAAGAAAAAGCCGGCGCCCCTGCGCCGGCTTTTTTGTCACCACGGAGGTGACCCGACAGTCTAGCTTACTCTTCCTGAACCATGAACTGGAGTTCAGGGGGAGAAGAGGTCAGCACATCGGCGCAGTAATCCCAGGTCGAGATGCGGTAGTGCTGCAAATCTTCATCCAGGTGCAGTCCATCGGATTCCTGATGGAACCAGCTGGCGAAACGGGACGGGGTGATGAGCTGGATCTGCTCCTCGATGACGTGGCTGTCACGCCCCTCCGCCAGATCGCAATCCTCCATCACCCGCACCGCGAAGATGTGGCGAAAACTCACCCGGCACAGGGGCAACGGAGGCAGATCGATGCTGCGAGCACGCCCCAGCATGACGGTCAGGGTGTCGCTCCAGATATCCTGATGCAGTTCGGCCACGACCAGGCCGGGAGGGAGTTGACGAGAGGGAGCCCAAGGGACGGCTACCTGCCGAATGGCATTTTTCTGTTCCATATCCACCTCGCTACAGCGCATGCCATATCCTGAGTGTATCTGAAACAAATTTTGACGAAGATGGCAAGAAAAAACCCGGCACAAGCCGGGTTTCATTTGATTACAAGACGATCTTATTTGACAGCGTCTTTCAGCGCCTTGCCAGCCACGAAGGACGGCACATTGGCGGCTGCAATCTGGATCTCTTTACCGGTTTGCGGGTTGCGACCGGTACGGCCCGCGCGATGGTTGACCTTGAAGGTACCAAAACCCACCAACTGAACGGCATCGCCCTCTTTCAGGCTCTGGGTAATACCATTGATGATCTCTTCCAGAGCGACTTTGGCCTGAGCTTTGCTCAGGTCTGCTTTGGCGGCAATTGCATCGACAAGTTGAGCTTTGTTCATAACATTTCCTTTATGATCGGGCATTTAGCACCGGGCCACTCTATTCAAAAAAAAACACTCAGGCAAAGGCTTTATCAGCCGGATTGGCTTGAATGCTGGGGTTTTCATCAAGATCTGCGGAAATAGTCACATATATCGCCCCCTTGTCCCCTGGATGGGCGACAGGATGCGAAGTACCGGTGGGGAGAGGCATGCAAATCCCCGCCTGATGTAACAATATCCCTACACTCCTATTGACGGTCAACTGGATTTTCCCTAGTTATAGGAGTGTCGTCAGTCGATGAGAATGACCGAAGGCATGCGACCCGAGAGCCGCATGTCATGCCCATGGAGGGACTATGTTAACTGAACTGGAAAAAACCAAGCGCGCACTGGCAGGCAAGCACAGAGCAATAGATGACTGGCTGGATGCCAGACAGGCGTTGCTGGTCGAGTACATGCGGCTGGCAGGCCTCATGCCCGCCAAGTGCAAGCAACGCACCCTCCCAGGTCACGTCGAACTGCAACGTTTTTGCGAACAACTGGTCGATTACGTCAGCGCAGGCCATTTCGAGATCTACAACCATGTCGTCACCGCCTTTGAGCAAGCCAGCGGGGACAAACTGGAGCTGGCCAAGCGCATCTACCCCCATATCCGTGCCTGTACCGAATTCGCGCTGGAGTTCAACGACAAGTACAGCAACGCCGACGAAGCCCAGTTGCTGCAACTGGACGAGGATCTGAACCAGCTCGGCCCCGTGCTGGAGGACAGGTTCAAACAGGAGGATCGGCTGGTCAAGGCGCTGCAGGTGGTGGAATCCCTCAGCCATCAGCAGGTCTGATATTCAATATCGGAGCCAGTTCAATATCCTGGCGTGCCAGCTGGATTACACTCTGCAACATGAAGAATGAGCATCTTGCTCGCACGCAGACCGGAGACGACCATGGCCGAGCGCCGCCACTTTACTCGGATTTTCTATTTGACCGCCGCCAAGCTCACCCAGGGTGAACACCAGTGGCGCACCCAGCTGGTCGATGTCTCCCTGCAGGGAGCCCTGCTGCTCAGACCCGAGGATTGGGTCGCCAGCGAGGACAAGGAGTACGAAATCTGCTTCGTGCTCGGGGGCAGCGACATCGAGATCAAGATGCAGGTCGAGCTGACCCACGAAGCCAGCAAGAAGCTGGGGTTTTACTGCCACCACATCGACATCGACAGCGCCACTCACCTCAAGCGGATGATCGAGCTGAACATCGGAGAGGAGCAACTGCTCCATCGCGAGCTGGAGCAGTTGCTGCAAGAGCACCGAGACCACGTCCCCCCCGAATCCTGAGCGGGCGGGCAGAAAAACAAAGGAGCGTTCATACGCTCCTTTTTCATGGTTGGTTACAGGGCCTCGAGGGCATCGGAGAGTTTCTTCACCGGCACCACCTCCATCCCCTCGATGGGATGTTTGGGCGCATTGGCATGCGGGACGATGGCTCGGCGGAAACCGTGCTTGGCCGCCTCCTGCAGTCGCTCCTGACCCGAGGGCACGGGCCGTATCTCGCCGGAGAGCCCCACCTCGCCAAAGACCACCAGGTCCTTGGGCAGGGCCTGATCCCGGAAGCTCGACACCATGGCCAGCAGCAGCGCCAGATCCGCGCTGGTCTCCTCGACTTTGACGCCACCCACCACGTTGATGAACACATCCTGATCCGCCATCTGCAACCCCCCGTGACGATGCAGCACCGCCAGCAGCATGGCGAGACGGTTGTGGTCCATCCCCACCGCCACACGGCGCGGATTGGAGAGCTGGGAGTAATCCACCAGCGCCTGCAACTCCACCAGCAGGGGGCGCGTGCCTTCCCAGATCACCATGACGATGGAGCCCGGAGCCTGCTCCTCCCCGCGGCTGAGGAAAATCGCGGAAGGGTTGCTCACCTCCTTCATTCCCTGCCCGGTCATGGCGAAGACCCCCAGTTCGTTGACCGCACCGAAGCGGTTCTTGTGGGAGCGCAGGGTGCGAAAACGCGAGTCGTGCCCGCCATCCAGCAGCACGGAGCAGTCGATGCAGTGCTCCAGCACCTTGGGGCCCGCCAGGGTGCCGTCCTTGGTGACGTGGCCCACCATGAAGATGGCCACATGATTCTGCTTGGCATAGCGTGTCAGCAGCGCCGCCGACTCCCGCACCTGGGAGACGGAACCCGGCGCGGACTGCACATCCGCCACGTGCATCACCTGGATGGAGTCGATGACCATGATCTGAGGCTGCTCCTGCTGGGCGATGAGACAGATCTGCTCGACGCTGGTCTCGGACAACATGCGCAGCTTGTCCGTGGGCAGACCCAGCCGACCGGCCCGCATCGCCACCTGTTGCAGTGACTCCTCACCGGTCACATAGAGGGTCTTCATGCGCTGCGCCAGGGCGCACATGGTCTGCAGCAACAGGGTCGATTTGCCGGCCCCGGGGTTGCCGCCGATGAGAATGGCCGAACCGGGGACCACGCCGCCACCGAGTACGCGGTCCAGCTCCTTGAAGCCCGAGCTGAAACGGGGGATCTCCGTGGTGGCGATCTCCGCCAGGGTCTGCACCTGGCTCCCGACCGCGCCCGCATAACCGGTATAGCGAGCACTCTTGCCGGGTGTCGTCACCCCCAGTCGCACCTCGGTGATGGTGTTCCACTCCTTGCACTCGCTGCACTGGCCTTGCCAGCGGGTGAAGTCGGCTCCACATTCGGAACAAACATAGGCGGTTTTGTTTTTGGCCATGGATAACTCGGGGACAGGATGAATTCCTGCTTGATATACTTGTTTGCGACCGGCAGATCAAACCCAGAATCGGAAAAGTGACTTTCCGCGGCAGGAATACATGGATTCAGAACAACCACTACATCTGATAGAACAACTTGTCCCCCTGCTCCGGGAAAAGGACTTCGACGAAATCTTCAACCGTCTGACCCAGAACGAAAATACCAACAGTCGGTTCCTGCTGAAGATGGAACTCAAACGCAAGTGCACCCCCTGTCGGCGCGTCATCGACATGCGCAACGAGCTGGGCGCCCTCTGTCAGGTGCATGAGTTCGACGGGGTGACCCACTTCATGCCCGCCGAGGCCATCGAGCTGTTTCAATCCCAGTGCTACCTCTACCGGGACAGCTACACCCTGGGGGTCTACGAGGCGCTGCAAGCCTGGTACAAGCTCAACCAGGGGCGCAGCGACAATCTGGCACTGCCCATCAGCCCGTTTCGTCCGTTCGATGTCAGCGCCATCCCCTTCGCCAGCCATTACGGGCGACAGGAAGAGCGCATGCACTTCAGCTCTCCCATGGTGCTCCAGCTCGCCAACGGCGAGAAGATCCTCGCCAAGAGCTCCGACATCTCCCTCGGCGGCATCCGGGTATCCGTGCCCTATCTGCCCGACTACCAGACAGGCGACCTGATAGCCGTCTTCTTCACCGGACTGGAACGCGATCATCCCCATCCCCTGCTGCGTGACCCGGTCAGCTACCAGATCCTGGGGGAGGAGAGAAAAGAGGACAAATTCTGGCTCAGGCTGCTCAAGAACGGCGAGCATCCGGTGTTTGACGAGTTCCTGCGCGACTTCATCGAGCGCAACCGCAGCCGCTATCGCGTCAGCGTCGACTACCTGCTCTCCGCCGCCGTCATCAAGGGGTATGAGCAGTTCTATCTGCCGCGCATGACCGGCATGCCCCTCTATTTCGGCAAGGGCAGCATCCCCGCCCTCGAGATCGCCCTGCGCACCGAGAACAACCAGCACATTCTCGAATACTGGCGCGACGCCAAGAACCGCGACATGCTCGCCAGCCTCTTCACTGCGGCCCGCATGCCCTCGTTGCTCCCAGGCAAAGAGGGGCTGCGCGAGACGCTGATCTACAGCTTTACCCATGCGGTACGCAGCCACCTCTACTTCTTCTCCGCGACCCGGGAGGAGCTGGAACAGAGCGGACTGACCGCGCTCTTCTTCCAGATCGGCGCCCGCCGCCCTAGCTGGCGGGTGTACAAGTTCAGCATGGAAGCCTGCACCCTGCGGGAGGCCGACCTCGACAACCCCCAGGGCGGGGCGAGCCCGTTGCAGGACAGGCTGCTGCGCGAGCGCCTGGCCCAGCTCGGTTACGTGGGCATGCTGCAGGAGATAAACCTGGACAACCAGCGCGACGAGTTCCAGCGAGAGACCAGCCAGGAGCCGCTCAACGCCAACGCCTTGCAGCGCTTTGGCCATGACATCCATGCCGCCCCCTTCGAGATAGAGACGCTGCACTATGTGCAACTGCGCAAGGAGGCGCGCTACATGCACAAGACGGCCATCGTCTTGCATCACAAGGAGCGATCCTGGGTCGGCTGGACCCGAGACATCTCGGCCCACGGCATGCAAATCGAGCTGGAGGAGCCGTTCGACGGGGAGAAGGGAGACATCATCACGGTGGCTCTGCCCCGTTTGCAGGAGCTCGCCAGAAACATGGACCTGCAACGCCTGCCCTATCGGCTGGTCAGCCTCAACCTGAGCAGAACCGTGCTGCATCTGTGCATCGAGGGGACGGCTGAGCGCCATACCGGCCACCAGTTCTTCAGCCTGCTGATCGAAAGCAACCAGAACAAGCTCAAGACCACCCGGGAGTTCAATCGCTATCACGGCATGGCCAGGGCGCTGCGCAACCTCTACACCCACCACCTGTTCAACACCCCCGTCTATGTGAACAAGCTCAAGGCCGCACCGAAACTGGCCGCAGCCGGCCTCTCGCCACAGCCACGCAGCCTTTCCCGTCTGCTGCGCATCTGTGCCGAGCAGGATCAGCAGTTGAACCTGTATCCCCTGTTCCAGGGGGCACTGCTCAAGGCCCTGCTGCTCAATCCCCTGCGCGCCATCGAGCGGGAAGACAAGCCGGAAGAGGAGGAGGTCTACATCGCCGCCCTCCACTCCCAGGGGGGAACCCCCCTGTTTCGCAGCCACCTGGCCAGCAGCTTCAGCTCACCGGATCAAAAGCGCCGCTTCATCGAGCTGGCCCGGCAACAGGGAGAGTTCTATTCGGTACTGGTGGGTATTTCGCGCACCGGCCGCCCGGACACCAGCTTCATCGCGGGTGAACTGGACTACATCGCCAAGTTCGCCATTCACAAGGCCAAGAAGCTGGAAGAGGAGCTCTGGAGTGTCGTGGGCGTGGGTGAACTGACCGATACCACCGAGGCGACCCTGTTCCGCCTTGGCATACCATCCGGGCCCCGCTAGCCAGCAGGGCAGGGAGACAACAAAAAACGGGCACGCAAGTGCCCGTTTTTTGTCTATCAGGCAGCCTGGGGGTTGCGCAGCCAGGCGAGGATGTCGGGGAAGTGATCCTCCTGTGCCTGGGGCGCCGTCAGCATGTTGATGTGGTCGTAATCGAGCCGGTTGCCGTTGTCCCGCCCAAGACGGGTGTGGCGGGCAGCCGATCCCATCTCGTCGCTGAAGCGGCGCACGTCGACGGGGTGGCCAAGTACCTTGTCCGCCTTGGCGGAGATCATCCAGAGCGGGGGCCAGTTGACCCGGCTCGCCGCCTCGTCATAGGCGAAGCCGTCAAAGGGGTCCAACCAGGGCCCGCACTTGACCCAGGGGATGGTCTCCTGCAAGTAGCGCAGGGGCTCATCATCGGCCCCTATCTTCAACCGGCGGGCGGCCAGAAACCCCCGGCGGCGCGCCAGCCAGGGGGCGAGCCGGTTCCAGATCAGATCCACCTTCAACCAGCGCTCCGGGTTCTGCACCGAGACCCCCCGCTTGGTGCCGAAGAACACCAGGCTGGCAACCTGCTCCGCCAGCTCGGGGAAGCGCACCAGGGTCGAGGCCATGATGACGCCGCCCCAGGAGTGGGCCATCCAGTGCACCCGGGCACCGGCATGGCGGGCCGATACCCAGCGCTGCAGGGCGGGCAGATCCTCGGTGATCAGCTCATGCTGGCCGTGGCCGGCCCGCTCGGCGATGGTCGGTGTGCTCAGACCCCGACCACGCAGATCCGCCACATAGACCTGATACCCGTGGCGAGCCAGAAAGCAGGCAAGCCCCTTGCCCGATTCGGTGTAGAAGATGCGGCCGTTCTCGATGGCCCCGTGCACCATCAGGATGGGGTCGGCATGCACCGCGACACCGGGCTGGATATGGCGCACATGGAGTCGATGCTCACCGCAGGGGACAAACAGGGATTGCTGTAACAGTTCCATCTCGTGATCGGCTCCTCCTTGAGCGGGATCAGCACCAGCGTCGGTCGCGACAAGCCAGGGCGCCGAGCAGGCAGAGCACCCCTTCCAGATCGTGGTGATTGAGGGTCGCCGCCGCCTGGGCACGTACCAGGGGTTTGGCATGAATGGCAATGCCAAGCCCCGCCACCGCCATCATCTTGAGATCGTTGGCACCATCGCCGACCGCAACCGTCTGGGATGCAACCACCCCGTACTCCGAGGCCAGCTGTTGCAGTGCTTCGGCCTTGGCGGCGGCATCGACGATGGGGCCGCTCACCTTGCCGGTCAGCAAGCCCCCTTCCACCGCCAGCTCGTTGGCGAAAATGGCATCCAGACCCAGAGCACGCTGCAACTCGCCGGCAAAGCGGGTGAAGCCACCGGAGGCGATCGCCACCTTCCAGCCAGCCTGCTTGAGGGCATCGACCATGAGTGGCAGGCCCGGCATCCAGGGCATGTCGGCCGCCACCTCGTCGAGGATGGTGACCGGCGCCCCTTCCAGCAGCGCCACCCGGGCACGCAGACTGTCGGCAAACTCCAGCTTGCCCTGCATGGCCGCCGCGGTAACGGCCGCCACTTGCTCACCGACCCCGGCCAGCCGCGCGATTTCGTCGATGCACTCTATCCTGATCGCGGTGGAATCCATGTCCATCACCAGCAGACCGGGCTCACTCAGGGTAGGCAGGGCGGCCAGATGACACAGGTCGATGTCCCACTCCTGGGCTTTGAGCGCCTGCACCAGCTCGGGGGAAAAGCGGTTGGTGCCAAGCAGCAGCAGCGGAATACCGGCCTGCTCCCCTGCGGGATAGAGGCTTGACTCAAGCCCCAGGGCATCCAGCTGCTGGGCCAGGCGGGCCAGATGACCGGCCTCCAGCCCCTTGCCAAACAGGACAATCCAGGCGCTGTCGTGGGCGTTGGCCGCGGGCAGCAGGGCTTCGTTGGTGAGCTGCCAGCAGGGGGCACAGCTCAGGGCCCCGGACCAGTCGTGCAGGGAGCGGGGAAGTTGGGACAACAACATAAGAGAGACGCCTTCCTTGGAAATCATGGGGTTCATCATGCGGGCCCAGAGTAGCGTATTGCTTTTTGTACAGGCAAGCGCCAAGATCCCGCCTGCGGTGCGGGCAGACATGGAAACAGACCACCCTGTTTCCCGCTTCGCGGCACCGGGGCACCAGCCAGCCCCGCTCATCCATTACCAGAGGCCCGGTTCTGTGCGTCATCTTCCCATCAAACGTGTTGTCAGCCTGGCGGCGGGAGTCCTGCTCGGTCTCTGGGTGCTGGTGCTGCTCATCCACATGCAGGGAGAGAGCCAGGCCGCCCTGCACGCGGCGGCACGGGACAGGGCACAGGCGCTGGTCGCCTATGCCGCCCGGGACATGCGCCGCTGGATCAAGGAGGATAAGGAGAGCGAACTGGAGAGACTGGCGCAGGATCTGGCCGCCGAGCCTGACATTCTGGATGTCACCCTCTATGACGCCCGCGGCATTCCCCTCGCCCAGTCGGACAACGCCCTGCCGCTGGACAGTCTGCTGCCCATCGGCAGCGACAACAAATCCCTGCCGGAGCAGGGCAAGGGGCGCATCCAGTTCGTCCAGGAGATCCAGGACGGAAACCTGACCCTGGGCTATCTGAGGATCACCCTGGAAGAGCAGAAACTGCTGGCCGCACAAGATACCCATCTCAAGGTCAACCAGGAGAAACAACGCCTGATGCTGCTGGTGATGCTGCTGGCCGGCCTGCTCATCTCCTACGGGGTGCGTCGCAACTACATGCGGGTGCGCAAGCACAAGAAACAGAGCAAACCCGCCGCTCCGCAATAAGCGGGAGTGGATCACATCCTCCGGCTTGTATATAACACTGGCAAGATCACTGGCAGGAGAGCCACATGATTGCCCCCCCCTTGCCGCTGGATGAACACAGTCGACTGGAACGACTGCGCATCCTCGGCCTGCTCGACCACGAGCCCATCGATCAGCTTGATCGCCTCACCCGGCTCATCACCCGGCATTTCGCACTCCCCATCGCCATGGTCTCCCTGACCGACGTGAACAGGCAGTGGTTTCTCGCCCGCACCGGGGTCGATATGTGCGAGATCAACCGGGAGCACTCCTTCTGCGGTCATGCCATTTTGCGCCCCGACATCATGCAGGTACCGGATGCCAGACGGGATCTCCGCTTTGCCGACAATCCGCTGGTGACCGATGATCCCGGCGTGGTCTTCTACGCCGGCCGCCCCCTGCGCGCCCTTGATGGCGTGGTGCTCGGCACCCTCTGCCTGGTGGACCATGTGCCGCGCCATCTCGATGAAGAGGCCTGCCGGGATCTCGACGACTTCGGCCGCCTGGTGGAGAACACCCTGCACGATCTGGAGCGGCGCCACCAGGTGCGCACCCTCAACCAGGTGCTGGAAGACAAGGAGCACCTCTTCACCCTCACCTTCAACCAGTCGTCGGTGGGCATGGCCCTCTCCTCCCTCGAGGGGAAATGGCTGAGAGCCAACCCGGGGCTGGAGCGGCTGCTCGGTTACAGCGAGCACGAGATGCTGAGCCGGACCTGGCTCGCCATGACCCATCCCGAAGATCTGCAACGGGAGCAGCCCCTGTTCGATGCCCTGATCGCGGGGCAACGGCAGGATTACCGGCTGGAGAAGCGGATGATCCGGGCCGATGGCACCCAGTGCTGGGTCCAGCTCAGCGTGACCCTCTGCCAGAGCCGCACCATGGCTCCCCACATGATTGCCGTGTTTGCCGACCTCACCGAGCGCAAACAGGCCGAGGCCGAACTCGTGCGGCTGCAGCAAGGGCTCGAGCAGCAGGTGCAGTCACGGACCCGGGAGCTTTCCCGCACGGTGGAACAGCTGCATCAGGAGATGCGCGAGCGCGGCGCCATGCAGCAGCAGCTGTGGCAGGAGCAGCACCGCTTGCAGCACATGCTGGAGCACACCAGCAATGCCTTCCTCGAGCTCGATGCCGATTTCATCATCACAGGCTGGAACCCGGCCTCCACTACCCTGCTCGGCTGGCACGCCGACGAGATGCTGGGCCGTCCCCTCTTCGGGCTACTCGGCGCCGAGCATCCCCTGCTGAGCCTGTCAGGCAACCCGCAGAGTCCGCCACGGCGGCTGGAGTGCGACATCATCACCCGCACAGGCCGGCACATCCCGGTCGAGGTGATTGCCGAGCGTTACCAGTTCGACGGCAAGGTGCGCATCGCCCTGTTTTTGCACGACATCACGGCCCGCCGCCAGGTGCTCGCGGAGATCGAGCGTGGCCGTGCCCGACTGCGGGCCATCACCGATGGCCTGCCGGTCACCATCAGCATGGTGTCGCCCGAGGGGCGTTACCTGTTCGCCAACCAGGCCTATTGCCGCTACTTCGGGCTCGATACCGAACAGATGCGGGAAATGAGCGTGCGGGACGTCATCGGCGAGGAGGCCCACGGCAGGGCCATGGCCTATGTGGCAAAGGCCCTCGCCGGTGAGCAGGTGAGTTTCGAGCACCGTTTCGATCTGCCCATAGGCCGACGCGACCTCAGGATCACCATGATCCCGAGCCGGGGCGACGAGCCCGGGGTCTACATCCTCGGCAGCGACATCACCGAGTTCAAGGCGCTGCAAAGCCAGCTGGAACACGAGGCGGCTCACGACCCCCTCACCGGCCTGCCCAACCGACGCGCCTTCACCCTGCGCCTCTCCCGGGAGCTGGAGCGGGTGCGCCAGAATGCCGAACCCCTGGGCCTGCTGTTCCTCGATCTCGACGGCTTCAAGGGGATCAACGACAGGCTGGGACACCACGTCGGCGATGCCCTGTTGCAACGCTTCGCCCAGGTGCTGAGTGCCGAGGTGCGCCCGGGGGACATGGTGGCGCGCCTGGCCGGCGACGAGTTCACCATCATACTGCCCGCCCTGCGCCAGCCGGAACTGGAGCTGCCCGCCCTGTGCGAGCGGCTGCTGGCGGCCATGGAGGTTCCTGGGGACGTGGCCGGTCACCGGCTGCCCCTTGCCGGCAGCATAGGAGGCGCCCTCTGCCACTCGGGCCAGTATTGTCACATCGACGATCTGCTGCACCGGGCCGATGCCGCCATGTACCGGGCCAAGCAGTCGGGCAAGGGGCGCTTCGCCCTCGATCTCTGACCGTGCTTCGCAAAAATGCAAAACGGCGGCCCGAGGGCCGCCGTTTTTTTATGCGCGAGGGGGATCAGTTGTCACCCAGCAGGACGGAGTCCAGCGCGATTTCGATCATGTCGTTGAAGGTCAGCTGACGCTCTTCGGAGGTGGTCTGCTCACCAGTACGGATATGGTCGGAGACGGTGCAGATGGTCAGCGCCTTGGCACCGTACTCGGCGGCCACGCCATAGATACCGGCGGCTTCCATCTCGACACCCAGGATGCCGTATTTTTCCATGACGTCGAACATGGAGGGGTCCGGAGTGTAGAACAGATCGGCGGAGAAGATGTTGCCCACGCGCACGGCCACGCCCTTGTTCTTGGCGGCCTGAACGGCATTGGCCACCAGGTCGAAGTCGGCGATGGCGGCGAAGTCGTGGTCCTTGAAGCGCAGACGGTTCACTTTGGAGTCGGTGCAGGCACCCATGCCGATCACCACGTCACGCAGTTTCACGTCTTCACGCACGGCACCGCAGGAGCCCACGCGGATCAGGGTCTTCACGCCGTAGTCGGTGATCAGCTCTTTTGCGTAGATGGAGCAGGACGGGATGCCCATGCCGTGACCCATGACGGAGATGCGACGACCCTTGTAGGTGCCGGTGAAACCGAACATGTTGCGCACGTCGCACACCTGCTCGACGTTCTCCAGGAAGGTTTCGGCGATGTACTTGGCACGCAGGGGGTCGCCCGGCATCAGCACGGTATCAGCAAAGGCGCCATCTTTCGCATTGATATGAGGAGTTGCCATTCTCTTTATTCCTTCACACTAGGTTGAGTTTTATTGTCTTTATGGATTGTCCGCTGCCTGCGCGGCGGCGGTACATTACAGGAAACCGGGGCCCTGTGGCACCCCGGGCAGGCGAACCGGCCCGGGGTCACCATCACAGGAAGCTGGTACCGTATTGCAGCTTGGGCAGGCCGTGGTAGGCCGCGATGCTCTGGCCGATGTCGGCGAAGGTCTCGCGACGACCGACGGAGCCCGCCTTGACCGGCTTGCCGTAGAACAGTACCGGAATGTATTCGCGGGTGTGGTCGGTACCGCTCCAGGTCGGGTCACAGCCGTGGTCGGCGGTCAGCACCACCACGTCGCCATCCTGCAGCAGGTCGAACAGCTCCGGCAGGCGGGAGTCGAAGTACTCCAGCGCATCGGCGTAGCCCTTGACGTCACGGCGGTGACCGTAGGAGGAGTCGAAGTCCACGAAGTTGGTGAAGACGATTGTCTGGTCACCGGCCGCTTTCACCTCTTCCAGAGTCCTGTCCCACAGCTCGGTCAGACCGGTCCCCTTCACCTGCTTGGTGATGCCCTGCTGGGCATAGATGTCGGCGATCTTTCCGATGGAGACCACCTGGCCACCCGCTTCCTTCATGTAGTCCAGCACGGTCGGCGCCGGCGGCAGCACGGAGTAGTCGTGGCGGTTGCCGGTGCGCTTGAAGTTGCCCTTGCCGCTGCCCACGAACGGACGCGCGATGACGCGGCCGATGTTGTAGGGCTCCAGCAGCTCGCGCACGATGTGGCACAGCTCATAGAGCTTCTCGAGGCCGTAGGTCTCTTCGTGGCAGGCGATCTGGAACACGGAGTCGGCAGAGGTGTAGAGGATCGGCTTGCCGGTGCGCATGTGCTCTTCGCCCAGATCGTCCAGCACCTGGGTGCCGGAGGCGTGGCAGTTGCCCAGATACCCGGGCAGACCGGCCTTCTCGACGATGGCATCCAGCAGCTCCTGCGGGAAGCTGTTGTGATGGTCGTGGAAATAACCCCACTCGAACAAGACGGGCACGCCGGCAATCTCCCAGTGACCGGACGGGGTGTCCTTGCCGGAGGAGAGCTCCTGGGCAAAGCCGTAGGCACCGATCACCTCGACATCCTTGTTCAGTCCGGCCGGGAAGGTGCCGCTGGCGAGTTCGCCCGCGTGGCCCAGACCCAGCTTGCTGAGGTTTGGCAGGTTGAGAGCGCCACGGCCCTCGATCTCACCGGCGGCGCACGCCTTGGCGATATGGCCAAGGGTATTGGCACCCACGTCGCCGAACTTGTCGGCATCGGCGGCAGCACCAATACCGAAAGAGTCCATCATCAGAATAAAGGTACGTTTCATGGGACTTCCCCTTGTTACAAATCAGCCAGACCGATGCGACGGTAAACCTCGGGCAGCGCCTCTGGTCGGGTGTCGCCGATCTTCACGGCAGCCTGCACCATGCGGGCAGCCTCGGCAAATTGAGCTTCTGTCTGAGCGTGGATCAGGGCGAGCGGCTTGTCAGCATCGACGCTCTGACCCAGGCGGATAAAGTCGGTCAGACCGACCGCATAATCGAGTTTGTCGGCGGCGGCGCGGCGACCACCGCCCATGGCGACCACGGCCAGGCCCAGTTCACGGGTGTCCATGGCGGTGACGAATCCACTGTGGGCCGCGTAGACGGGGCGCACGATGGCGGCTTTGGGCAGGTAGGCGTCGTAGCGCTCCATGAAGTCGGCGGGACCACCGAGGCCGGTCACCATGCGCCCGAAGATCTCGGCTGCCTTGCCATTGTCCAGCACCGCTTGCAGCTTGGTGCGGGCATCGCCGTCATCGCTGGCAAGACCGGCGGAGATCAGCATCTCGGCGCACAGGGCCATGGTCACTTCGTGGATGCGCGGGTTGCGATACTCACCGGTCAGATAGCGCACCGCTTCGCGCACTTCCACGGCGTTGCCGGCGCTGGAGGCCAGCACCTGGTTCATGTCGGTCAGGAGTGCAGAGGTGCGGCAGCCGGCCCCGTTGGCCACGGCGACGATGCTCTTGGCCAGTTCCTCGGAGGCTTCAAAGGTCGGCATAAAGGCGCCGGAGCCCACCTTCACGTCCATCACCAGGGCTTCGAGCCCGGAGGCAAGCTTCTTGGAGAGGATGGAGCCGGTGATCATGGCAATGGACTCGACGGTGGCGGTGATATCCCGTACCGCGTAGATACGCTTGTCGGCCGGGGCGAGATCGCCGGTCTGGCCGATGATGGCGACCCCCGCCTCTTTCACCACTTTCAGGAAGCGGTCGTTGTCGACCGAGGTCTGGTAGCCGGGGATGGCGTCCAGCTTGTCCAGGGTACCGCCGGTGTGGCCGAGACCCCGGCCGGAGATCATGGGCACGAAACCACCGCACGCAGCAACCATGGGGCCCAACATCAGGGAGACAACGTCACCCACACCGCCGGTGGAGTGCTTGTCGACGATGGGGCCGCCCAGGTTGAGGTGGTCCCAGGTCAGCACCATGCCGGAGTCGCGCATGGCGCAGGTCAGGGCGACCCGCTCATCCATGGTCATGTCCTTGAAGTAGACCGCCATGGCCAGGGCCGCGATCTGCCCCTCGCCGATGGTGTTGTTGGTAATGCCCTGGACGAAGAATTGAATCTCTTGGGTACTGAGCGCTTCACCGTTGCGCTTCTTGCGAATAATTTCTTGAGGCAAAAACATCTTTCATTCCCTCCGCCATTGCTGGCGTTACACAAGCCTGAATCCTTGCCCGCGCACCACAGGTGGGGGCTTAACAGGGCGGACAGCAGTCCGCCCTCTCATCAACCTATTAGTAACCGCTGGTGTTGGCCGGCTTGTCGCCATGCCCCAGAGTGGCCAGCAGGCTGGCCAGCAGGCTGGATGCACCAAAGCGGAAGGTACGGGCGGATACCCAGTCGTTGCCGAGGATCTCTTCGGCCATGGCCAGATACTGACCCGCCACGGCGGCGTCTTTCACGCCACCGGCCGGCTTGAAGCCGACTTTCGGATTCTTGGCCTTGATCACTTCCATCATGATGCGGGCCGCTTCAGGGGTCGCGTTCACCGGCACCTTGCCGGTGGAGGTCTTGATGAAATCGGCACCGGCGTCGATGGAGATCTCGGAGGCGCGACGGATCAGCGCCTCTTCCTTCAACTCGCCGGTCTCGATGATCACTTTCAGCAGTACCTTGGCGCCGCAGGCTTCCTTACAGGCTTTGACCAGATCGAAGCCAACCTGTTCATTGCCGGCCATGAAGGCGCGGTACGGGAAGACCACGTCCACCTCGTCGGCACCGTAGGCCACGGCGGCACGGGTCTCGGCCACGGCGATCTCGATGTCGTCGTTGCCGTGGGGGAAGTTGGTCACGGTCGCGATGCGCACGTCGGCGGCGCCGATGTCACGCAGGGTCTTGCGCGCGATGGGGATGAAACGGGGGTAGATGCAGACGGCGGCGGTCAGGCCGGCCGGAGACTTGGCCTTGTGGCACAGGTCGATCACCTTCTGATCGGTGTCGTCATCGTTCAGGGTGGTCAGGTCCATCAGGTTCAGGGCGCGTTGGGCGGCCACTTTCAGATCAGTCATGCTATGTCTCCAAAGTCTTGTTAAGCCCCATCACCCGCGATCGGCTTCACCGAACACCAAGGGTCGGCAGAGACGTTCCCGGAGCAACGGGATATGGAATTGCAGCGCAAATGCACAGGCAATACGGCTGCAAATAAGGCAAGAGCCCTGTCACTTTCTTACAAAAGTGCGGACTTGGTTCCATGAAGACTTGAGAAAGGCCGACTACGCAGACCCGACTTCCCAATCAATTCCATTTGACCGCCAACACCCGGATTCACCGGGCATTAGTCAATGCCAGCACCCTGCTGGCATCGCCTATTTCAGCCGAGATACCCCGTGTTTGCAAGCCGGATTTGCCAATTTCAGAGGTACCTCACACCCGGAAAATCCAGCGCTGGAAGGCGCTTAAGAGAAGAAGCGGGTCAGGATCCAGGAGTAGGCAATGCCCCCCAGATAGACCCCCACGATCCCCATGACGCCGGAGAGGACGGGCGGCGCCGGTATCGGCAACTTGAGGAAAGAAAACAACACCCCAACGATAAAGCCGGCCGCCATAGCCAGTAGCACTTCATTCATAGAACCTCCGATTTGACTCACTTTATTATTAGTCTTGACAGGAAAACGGTTGTCACCACCCCAAACGAGAACGCCACAGCAAATCGCTGTGGCGTTCGTCTTTATCCTGTCAGTCAGGCGATGTTACATGCCGGACAGCGCCAGGAAGAAGCCTGCGATGGTCGCAGACATCAGGTTGGACAGGGAACCTGCCAGCACGGCCTTCAGACCGAACTTGGCGATGGTGCCGCGACGGTTCGGTGCCATGGAGCCCAGACCACCCAGCAGGATGGCGACGGAGGACAGGTTGGCGAAGCCGCACAGGGCGAAGGAGATGATCGCCTTGGTGTGCTCGGACATGGCCACACCGTTGATCAGCACTTCATCCTTCAGGTAGGGAGCGAAGTTCAGGTAAGCCACGAACTCGTTGACCACCAGCTTCTGACCGATGAAGGAACCGGCCACGACCGCTTCGCTCCAGGGCACGCCGATCAGGAAGGCCAGCGGGGAGAACAGCCAGCCCAGCAGCAGCTCCAGGGAGAGTTGCGGGTAACCGAACCAGCCGCCCACACCGGAGAAGATGCCGTTGATCATGGCGATGAGGCCGATGAAGGCCAGCAGCATGGCACCCACGTTCAGGGCAAGTTGCAGACCGGCGGAGGCACCGGCGGCAGCGGCGTCGATCACGTTGGCAGGCTTGTCGTCCAGCTCACCTTCTGCGGTGTTCTCGTCGTAGCTCGGGGTCTCGGTTTCCGGTACCAGCAGCTTGGCGAACAGCAGACCACCCGGGGCAGCCATGAAGGAGGCGGCGATCAGGTATTCCATCTTGACACCCATGGAGGCGTAACCGGCCAGCACGGAGCCGGCAACGGAAGCCAGACCACCACACATGACGGCGAACAGCTCGGAGTCAGTCATCTTGGAGATGAAGGGACGTACCACCAGCGGGGCTTCGGTCTGACCGACGAAGATGTTGGCAGTGGCGGAGAGGGATTCGGTACGGGAGGTGCCCAGCACCTTCTGCAGACCGCCGCCCAGCAGCTTGATCACCCACTGCATGATGCCGAGGTAGTAGAGTACCGCGATCAGGGAAGAGAAGAAGATGATGACGGGCAGGACGCGGAAGGCGAAGACGAAGCCACCGCCACCGAACACTTCGAACATCTTGTTGCCAACCAGACCACCGAACAGGAATTCGATGCCGTTCTGGCCATAACCGATGACGCTGGAGACGGCGTCGGACACGCCCACCAAGATGTCACGACCGACCGGTACGTAGAGCACGAAGGCCCCCAGACCGGCCTGGATGGCAAAGGCGCCACCTACGGTACGAATTTTGATTGCCTTGCGGTTGCTGGAGAACAGCACCGCAATCAGGACGAGCGTCGCCATCCCTACCAGACCCATTATCAGATTCATTATTAACACTTCCTCTTTAGTAGCACCTGCCAGCTTGTTAACGATTTGTGTATTGAAGCCGCTAATCAAGGGTGCGCATTATACTAATTACGGTGCGACAAAATAGAATACTGGTCACATTTTATAAGCCACAAACGGCCTGAACATCGTTTAATTAGACCGCAAACGATTTTTATGGGCCCTGTTTTTTATCACTCGGTCATCATTTGATAATCAAATGTTAATTTCATGATTTCCTGGGGGGAACAGCCGCCGGGTGGAGTCATGTAACACCGAAATAACATCCTCCAGCGGTTGCTGCCGCAATTGTGCCAACAAGCGGGCTATGGTCGGCAGGCTGGCCGGCGTGTTCACCTCCCCCTGCTGGCCTTGCAGCGGCATGTCGGGAGCGTCGGTTTCCAGCAGCAAGGATTCCAGCGGCATGTCGCGCACCGCCTCTCGGGTCTTGTTGGCCCGCTCGAAACTGATGACCCCGCCGATACCGAGCCGAAATCCCAGTTGCCAGAACGCCTCCGCCTGATGCAGGGAGCCGCTGAAGGCATGAATGACGCCCCCTTGTGGCGGTGTGAAGCGCCGCAGGATCTTGGCGACCGTGTCGTTGGCACGCACCGAGTGGACGATGAGGGGCAGCTCATGCGCCATGGCCAGCCGCACCTGCGCCTCGAACATCTCGACCTGCCCCTCCTGCGGCACATGGGAGCGCAGATCCAACCCGCACTCCCCCACGGCCACCAGCCCACGGGGCCGACTCGCCAGCAGGGTCTCCAGCCGGGTCAGTACATCCCGGGGCTGCTTGCCCACATACCAGGGATGGATCCCCAGGCCATAACGGATGCCGTCGTGGCGCCCGGCCAGCGCCATCACCCGCCCCCAGTTTTCCTCTCCCACGGCGGGGATGATATACTCGCCCACCCCCAGCTGGCGCCACCGGGTCAGCAGCGCCTCCCTATCGGCGTCAAAGACCGGAAAATCGAGGTGGCAGTGGGTGTCTATCAATTCCATGTCGCGCTTACCTGTCTGTCGTACTCAATGGGTTCATTCCATGCCAACACACGTTTCCCGAGGCTTTACCCTGATAGAACTGGTGCTGGTCATCATAGTGCTGGGGATCCTGGCCGTCACCGCCCTGCCCCGCTTCATCAGCATCCAGGACGACGGGCTCAAGAGCAGCGTCGCGGCCACGGCGGGCAGCTTTGCCAGTGCCGCCCGGCTCGCCCACGCCGGCTGGGCGGTCAAGGTAAAGGGGGAGCCCCTGGCACTCTACAACTTTAGCGGCATGGGCAGGCAGGATCTCGACATCAACAGCCATGGCTGGCCGGTGGGCACCAAGGAGGACCAGGGAGGTCAGGGGCCCGATACCGTCTTCCCCGGTGGCGACAGCGATCAGATCTCCGTCAGCAGCCGGGACGACTGCGAGAGCCTGTTTGGCGCCCTGCTCGATACCGATCTGACGGTGGCCGATGAGTTGCACCAGGATTCAGACAGTGACTACATCTCCCGGCTCATCCCGGCAGACGCTCAGGCTGACGGCGCCCTTCGTCACGACAACTGCCGCTATACCCTGCGCAGCTCCGTTGGCCGCTTCCCGGCATACCCCGACGGGCTATCGTTCGACGACAACAGCGTCACTGGCGCCGTGACCCGCCAGTTCCAGTGAGGTCGTCGCCCTTGTCCGGGCGCTTCTTCTCTTCATCATGGCGTACCGGCGCGCAGCAGCGCCGGTTCTCCGGTGTGAGTCCCCACTCCTGGCACCAGGCATCGTAGCGAGCCAGCCAACGCAGCAATATCCCCTTCATGGGCGCCTCCTTGTCTCGATGGTTTCCCCACAAGCCTGCCCCAATCCAACTCCCCAGACCAGCATCTCGGGGCCAGCGGCGTCATGGCCTGTCCAGCGGCAGCAGCAGCCCCATGGAAATCTCGTCCACATAGCCCTCGTCCAGCCGATAGGCCTGCCGTCTCACCCCTTCCTCCACGAACCCGCACTTGCGATACAAGGCGTGGGCCACCTCGTTGTGGGCCATCACTCCCAGCTCCAGCCGGTGGATACCGAGATCCCTCGCGGCCGCGATCAGGGTACGCAGCAACCGTTCACCCCATCCCTGCCCGCGCGCCCCCGAACGCAGCCCCATCACCACCAGGGCGCAGTGGCGGTTGCGTGCCAGGCCGCCACCAAGGAGCGCGGCAAACCCTTGCACCTCCCCCGCCAGATCCAGCAGCCACATGGCCTGGTTGGGGGCCGCGGCCATGGCCTCGAGCCGCCTGCGCTGCCCCTCGATGTCCGAGGGGCGCTCTCCCGCTTCATACAGCATGAAGCGGGTCTCCCTGTCCAGTTGCCCGAAGAAGCGGTCCAGCGCCGCCGCATCCTCCACCCCTGCCATACGAATCATCACGCCGACCTCCCTGCCTGGTGGTTCTGCCGACCACGACCATAAAAAAAACGACTCCCTCAGGAGTCGTTTTTATCAGAGCCATCTGGCTAACGCCACGCCCTCGGCCCGCTCAGGCTTTCGCTGGCAGGCTCAGGCGAGCAACCGCTTCCACGTGCATGGAGTGCGGGAACATGTCTACCGGCTGCACCTCGTCCAGCACGAAGCCCTGCTTGACCAGCCAGGCGAGATCCCGGGCCAGGGTCTGGGGGTTGCAGGAGACATAGACCAGACGGCGCGGCGCCATGGCCACCAGGGTCTGCAATACCGCCTTGTCACAACCCTTGCGGGGCGGATCCATCACCACCACGTCGGCACTCACCCCGTCGGCATGCAGGGCAGGCATCAGCTGCTCCGCCTTGCCCACGTGGAACTCGGTCTGCTCGATGCCGTTGAGGGCCGCATTGCGACGGGCGTCGCTGATGGCGCTCTCCACCGACTCGATCCCCACCACCTTGGCGGCCTTGCCTGCCAGGAACAGGGAGATGGTGCCGATGCCGCAATAGATGTCGAACACCGTCTCGCTGCCGGTCAGCTCGCAATACTCCAGCGCCTTGGAGTAGAGCACGTCGGTCTGGCTCGGGTTGTTCTGGAAGAAAGAGAGGGGCGAGATCTCGAATTCGAGCTCGTGGATCTTGTCGCGGATCACCCCGCTGCCCAGCAGCACCCGGTTCTTGTCACCCAGGATGCGGTTGGTACGCGCCTCGTTGATGTTCTGCACCAGAGTAGTGACCGGCAGATCCGCCAGGGCCGCCAGCAGCTCGGCTTCGAACGGCAGCGCTTCGCCCAGGGTCACCAGCACCACCATCAGCTCGCCGCTCTTGAAGCCCTTGCGGGTCATCAGGTTGCGTACGCAACCGGTGTGGGCCACCTCGTCATAGGCCGCGATGTCGTGCTCGCGCATCCAGTTGCGTACCCGGGCGTTGAGCTCCACGTGCAGGGAGTCCTGCACCGCGCAATCATCGGCGGTGATGAGGTCATGGGAGTGTTTGCGGTAGAAGCCGATCTCGGCGCCCGCCTCGCTGCCACGCACCGCGTACTGGGCCTTGTTGCGGTAGGCAAACGGCGTCTCCATGCCGAGGATGGGGTTGACCACGGCCTCACCCAGCCCGACCTGCTCCAGTGCGCTCTGCACCAGGCTCTGCTTGAGGGCAAGCTGGGCCGGATAGGCCAGCGGGCGCACCTGGCAGCCACCGCATTCGGTGTTGGGGCAAAAATCGGCCACCCGATCGGCAGAGGGCTGGGTCAACTCGACCAGCTTGCCGTGCAGGTAGTTCGGTTTGACCTCGGTCAACTCGACCAGCGCCTGCTCACCGGGCAGCAGACCCTCGACAAACAGGGGGCGATCGAACAGGCGACCCTTGCCATCCCCCTTGTCGGTCAGTTCCAGAATATCGATCTGATGTTGGTGTCCCACTAACGGCATGAGCGGCTCCGAAGGCATGAAAGAGAGGGTGACGACGGGGCAGACCCGGCGACCCTGAATAAAGGGTGGCAGAGTTTAGCGGAGATCCGCCCAAAATGCAGGCATAAAAGACCCCGCAAACACAAATAGCAACCCCGGCCACCAGCGGCCCGGTCCGGGCAGCCTGGACAGCCCGCCCCAATAAAAAACCGCCGGACGGGGCCGGCGGTATGACATTCATGGCAGCAGGATCAATGGCTGTAGGCTTTCTCGCCGTGGCTGGTCACGTCCAACCCTTCGCGCTCGGCATCTTCCTTCACCCGCAGACCGATCAGCAGGTCCACCAGCTTGTAGGCCACGGCCGAGACCAGGGCGGTCCAGACCACGGTCACCCCCACGCCGATGACCTGTACCTTGACCTGGGCCAGGATGGAGTATCCCTCGGCCACCTGGTTGGTCACATAGTCCCACACCCCGGTGCCGCCCAGATCCGGGCTGGCGAACACCCCGGTCAGCACGGCACCCAGGATCCCGCACACCCCGTGCAGGCCGAACACGTCCAGGCTGTCATCGGCCCCCAGCAGACGCTTGAGACCGTGCACGCCCCACAGACCGGCCACCCCGCTGAGCAGGCCGATGATGAGAGCGCCCCCCACACCGACGAAACCGGCGGCAGGGGTGATGGCGACCAGGCCCGCCACCGCACCGGAGACAGCGCCAAGCAGGGAGGGACGGCCCTTCATCGCCCACTCGGCGAAGGTCCAGGAGAGGGCGGCAGCGGCAGGTGCGATCCAGGTGTTGGCGAAGGCCAGGGCCGCCGTGCCGTTGGCTTCGAGGGAAGAGCCAGCGTTGAAGCCGAACCAGCCGAACCACAGCAGGGCGGCACCGATCATGGTCATGGTCAGGCTGTGGGGGGTCATGGGGTCACGGCCATAGCCAACCCGTTTGCCCACCATGAAGGCCCCAACCAGACCGGCCACCGCAGCGTTGATGTGCACCACTGTGCCGCCGGCGAAGTCCAGAGCGCCGTGCTGGAACAGATAGCCTGCGGTGGCACCGGCCGCTTCGGCGGCGGCCGCATCCGTGTAGGCATCCGGACCCGCCCAGTACCACACCATGTGCGCCATCGGGATATAGGCGAAGGTGAACCAGATCACCGCGAACAGCAGCACCGCCGAGAACTTCATCCGCTCGGCAAAGCCGCCGACGATGAGCCCGCAGGTGATGGCGGCAAAGGCACCCTGGAACACCACGTAGATGAACTCGCTGATCCCGACCCTCTTGCTGAAGGTGGCGGCGATGGAATCCGGCGTCACCCCCATCAACAGCACCTTGTCGAAGGAGCCGTAGAAGGCGCCGCCCTCGGTGAAGGCCAGGGAGTAGCCGTAGACCACCCAGAGGACGGTGATGAGGCAGAACAGGGTGAACACCTGCATCAGCACGCTCAGCATATTCTTGGCGCGCACCAGGCCGCCGTAGAAGAGGGCGAGGCCCGGCACGGACATCAGGATCACCAGGGCCGCCGCCACCATCAGCCAGGTATTGTCCCCCTTGTTGATGGTCACGGTCGTGGCCGCCTGTACCACATCGGCCTGCGCGGCCACCTCTTCGGCCCAGCCCGGGGCGGCCATGGTGGCGGCCAGCGCCAGCAGGCCAGTCATTACGAGTCTCTTGAACATACAGCCCTCTCCTTGTCGTCCCGGCATCCGGGTCCATTTCCTGATATGCATTTCCAACCTGGCCACCTGCCCACCGTACCTGTGTGGCTCACGGAGACATCATGGCGACATGACATGGGGAAAGCATAAAGCAGGCCAAGAAAAATAATCCTTTTATTTCATGGCGTTATGTTTTCATCACATTCAACACGCACCATCTTGGCGCACGATGCCCGGTTACAGGGGGAAAATCGCACTTTGGCTGTGCATTGCCGGGAAAATGCACCAGGATGACCCAACCACCTCACAATGACGGGGCGAACCCGTGGTGATGTCACCTTGGCAGGCTTATCTATCCCGCTAAGGTATTTATGAAATAAATGAAATGGGCCATACCATGGTGAAATCAAATGAGGCTGACGGCCAATATCCCCCCACCCGAGGGGCACAAGCACGATAAGAGTGCAAACTCGCGCCATTCGTCTGGCCTGCCCCGAAATGCCCGGTCATACTGGCAAGCCATCTTCCCCTGTTCCCAGCGCCGCGAGGAGCCCATGCCCAATCTCAACGTGACCGAAATCAAGGCCTTCGTGCCTGCCCGGGATTTCACACTGTCAAAGCAGTTCTATCAGGATCTCGGCTTTACCCTGGCCTCCGATGGCGACGGCGTGGCCTATTTTCATCTCGGCAACGCAAGCTTCCTGCTGCAGGATGGCAACCCCCCGGGGCTGGCCGAGCAGCTCATGATGCACCTCCTGGTGGAGGACGTGGCCGCCTGGCAGGCCCAAGTGGAGGCGAGCCAGGTCGCCGCCCGCTATGGAGTCAGGGTCACGGAGCTCGTCACCCAGCCGTGGCGCATGAAGGAGTTCTGTCTGTACGACCCCTCAGGCGTGCTGTGGCGTATCGCGCAGAATATCGACTGAGGGGATGGCAGTCCGAGAGGTTGATGGCCTGACAGCCTGTGGGTCTGAAGGTCTGAAGGTCTGAAGGTCTGAGGGTCTGAGGGTCTGTGGGTCTGAGGGTCTGTGGGTCTGTGGGTCTGTGGGTCTGGTGGTCTGTGGGTCTGTGGGTCTGTGGGTCTGTGGGTCTGTGGGTCTGTGGGTCTGTGGGTCTGTGGGTCTGTGGGTCTGTGGGTCTGTGGGTCTGTGGGTCTGTGGGTACACCTCTTAGCACCGCCCGGAAAAACAAAAGGCCATCCGCGAGGATGGCCTTTTGTCATGGAATCTGATGGTGCCCGGGGTCGGACTCGAACCGACACGTATTGCTACGGCGGATTTTGAATCCCGAAACTGCGGTTTCACAAGGATAGTACGACTCGTAATGCCTTGAATCAAGAGGGTTTGAGTTATCTCCAGTTTGCTGTGAGTGAGGCGGGTTTGCACACTTTGCACATTTTTACCCACCGAAATCACACGCCAACGACTAGCAAAACTAGGTAATCCCCACCAAATTTCACTGTCTCTTGCTAGAACTACTTCGCATGTTGACTGCATGTTCTCGTGGTTAGCATGAAGCCTGCCGTATCCACTTTGAAGCAGCTCAGCCAGACCTGCTGCTGGTAGAACACCGTCAAGGTCCACCAGCTGCCAAGTTGGCCGGTATTCCCCCCATTCTTAGGGGCACTCAAAAGTAGAGGTCATGCGGTCTGCATTAGGCGCTGTTTTGGCGTGTAGCCACCCAGCGCCATATTGGGCCGTTCATGGTTATATGTCCACAGCGGCGTTGTTGCCCAAATCGATGCAGCTTGAATGGAACTAACCGAGGACTCGGTGATCTGATCACCACCATCCTCTTCAAGTCTGCATCATGGCCACGTCACTTCACCCCATCACCAACTGGCCTAAATACAACAAGTCTTTGATTAACCGTGGTTCACTCACCTTCTGGGTTGATGCTGAGGCCACGAGCAACTGGTTTCACCACGACCATCATGGACGGCGGGGCCGCAGCCAGCTTTACACTGACCAGACCATCTGTACCTTCCTGATGCTCAAGGGAATTTTCAACCTCACTCTGCGGGCGACTCAGGGACTACTCGACTCCCTGTTTGAGTTGATGAACGTACCACTCTGTGCTCCCGATTACAGTTGTGTCAGCAAGCGGGCCCGCACGGTGACAGTGGCCTATCGGCAGCCCAGCAAGGGGCGCATTACCGACCTGGTTATCGACTCGACTGGCCTGAAGGTGTTTGGTGAAGGCGAGTGGAAGGTCAGAAAACACGGGGCCGAGAAGCGGCGAGTCTGGCGTAAGTTGCACCTGGCGGTAGACCCGGTGACCCACGATATCGTGGCGGCGGAAGTCTCGCTGGAAAATATCCATGATGCCGAGGTGTTGCCGACCTTGCTCAACCCTCTGCGGCGTAAGCTGGGACATGTTTATGCGGATGGCGCCTATGACACCAAGGCTTGCCATCGGCTGATAGCCAGCAAGGGGGCGAGCGCCTGTATCCCGCCCCGCAAGAGCGCGGGGTTATGGAAAAAAGGACACCCAAGAAATGGCGCAGTGCTTGTGATGCGCAAGGAAGGGCTGGCGCACTGGAAGAAGATATCGGGGTATCACCGTCGCTCGCTGGCAGAGACGGCGATGTATCGGTTCAAGCAGTTGCTGGAGGGGAAAATCAGTCTGCGTAACTACAACGGCCAAGTGGGCGAAGTGATGGCGTATGTGAAGGCAATGAACAAACTAAATACCCTTGGCCTGCCTGTCAGGCAGCCCCAAATGTAGCTGTCACTTGGGGCTGGGGAAGTTGTCGCCTGATGGCTGATTTGGGCAACAACGCCGTCCACAGCCAGTTCGTGGCAAATGTCTGTAATTCATTCACCCTAAAATGGTGTCCGGGATAATGAGACTACTACAGTTTCGTGGGACTAGGAGGAAAATATAGGGGCACCCGAACAGTTATTTATAGTAGAAATGAACCAATATGTCTGTATATAATAACCAGGCTCTCTGCAGAGAGCCCTAACGAAACCACAACATTATAAGTTATTAACTTTTTCATGAGAATTTCAATAAATTAAGGGGGGATAATGAAATTGACTAAATTGACAGCAATAGTGATGTTTTCTACCATGCTGACAGCATGTGGAGGCAATGGCTTTGAGGGAACCTACGAGATTAGTATGGATGCGGGAAATGATGCGATTAACAAGATGGCAATTCAGATGATGGGGGGCAGCAATGGTCAACTCATCATCGGGTCAGACTATACTGAATCAAATGGCCAACGCACAGAATTCGATGAAATATCTGTTCGTAAAAGTGGTGAAGTGAGTTACTTGGTTTTCAAAAGCAAAGCAGGTGAGGAAGCACTGAAAATCATTGATGACGAAACCCTAGAAAAGCAAACCCCAGTAATGGCCATACGGTTCAAAAAAATATAAATATAACACCCCATTGCAGGCCTAATAAAATTAGGACACCCACCTTTCTGAGCGGGTCGCTACCTAGCAGCACACCAAAAGGTGGGTGTCCCAGTTTTCCCGATGTAGGTTCAGGTTACTCCCATCCCACACCTTGCAGCTCTGATGACTCTGGATTAATCCACCTGGGTCACCGTGATCGTGTATTTCAGGTTGTTATAAACTTTGGAGTCCTTGACGGCCACGCCGGATCCTTCCCACTTACCATCAATCAATGGCCCGCCAGCGGCAATTTCGTAGAAGTCGTTGCTAATATCCGGAGCATTTGTATCATTAGCTGCAGCCAAGCCCGTAGCCCCAGCCAATGGACCAACCTGATACCGAGTCCGGTCAACAACGTTCATTTTAAATATTGAAAGAAATTCGGCTTTGCCATACTCATTCTTCACCACGGTCATCAATGGCTGGACGTATTCAGTTGTGGATACAGCTGCAGCATCAGGGTTCACTTTTGATTTGGCAGAAACTTTGTAAACATCAGGCCGAGGATACGCGAAGACATCACCGCTATTCCCTATTCCAACCAGCTGTTCCTCTTCTGCCAGCGTCTGATCGGCGAAAGTAATCTTGAAGTTGACTTTATATTTCCCGCTTGGTTTTACCTCTACCAACTTCATTGGGACTGGATCAAAAACCTGCTCTGCAATCTTTTTGGAATTGCTTCGATTGTCGCCGAAATACTCGACTTTTGTTATTTGGGCATACACCGTATCTACAGCATTCGTGCCAACCAACTTGTAACTTACCTTTGTGAAAAAGCTATTTATATTACGACTCTTGAGCGCCTTCGCCTTATCCTTGGTCATTTTAAGTGGGAGGATATCGCTACCGTTAATAAACTTAATCTTGGTGATGTTCGGGATGGCCGGGTTATTCATGTTCCTAGAAAACCCGTCGAGGCTATAAGATGCATCGAGCATCATTGGGGATACGCCAATAAATGTTCCCTGCCGTTGAGGGTGATCATACAGTCTGTATACGCCGTCCTTAAAGTCGTACTTGCTCAAATAGAATTCTGTATATATATCGTATATTTTGTCAGTGTCGAACTTTTCTATAGTTGTTCTCGCTAGTTCTCTAAACTTCTCCAAATTCTCTTCAAAAACAAATTCGTCGCTATAGGCCTTGTTGTAGCTGTCTTCATCCGTAAAGTAGGTTACGTCACGAATAAATGAATCATCGTCCAGCTTGGGTTGAGTTACATTTGTTTTGTATGCATAGAACAAAGCATCCTTAACATTTGCACTCTCCGCCAAAGCTGCAGTTGAACACATTCCAAAAATCACCATAACTGCCAAAACATTCTTCTTCATAACCACTCCATTATGTTATTTTTTTGTTGTTTTCTTACTTGAGACCAGCAAAGGGAGTTACCTATCACAGCAATAGGCACCGGATGGCTATCTTAAACCAAACGAATCCGAACTCACCAGTCAAAAAGTGCATCGCCGAAGGTACTTGCAGACGGCGTTACGAGACCCCCGCAGTTCTTGCTATTGGTTGCCTTGGGATACCGTTCACCACGGGAATTTCTGCGCAGTCGGGTATCACAACCCTAAGCGGGAAAAAGTGTCTGGACCTATGGGGTCAAATCCACCTGTAGCTCAGTCTCCGAGAGCATCAGATGGGCAAGTCCAAGCACAAGATCAGCAACTGGCAGCAGTACAACGATTACCACACCAAGGCCTGTCATGCGCTACTGAAGAAGAAGGGGGCGAAAGCCACCATACCGCCGAGAAAAAATGCGGCACCGTGGGAGGAAGGCCATCCCCGCAACGAGGCGATGACGGCGCTCAAGGCCGGTGAACTGAAGCAATGGAAGAAAGACTCCGGCTATCACCAGCGCTCGATAGCCGAGACCGCCATGTACCGGTTCAAGCAACTCATCGGGCCAACGCTGAGCCTGCGGAACTACAACGCCCAGGTGGGCGAAATCCTGGCTGGCGTGAAGGTGATGAACAAGCTGATAGGGCTTGGTATGCCTGCTCGCCAGCCAGTGAATTGAGTGGTATCAACGGGTTGGGGAACGGCCATCCAGCGACGGATTTGATCAACAACGCCTAAACTATCCAGAAATCTTCTGATAATCTCGTGGCAAAGTCAGAATTAATTCCCCATAGAACACCAAGAATCAAAATGTCAGGCAGCAAAAAAGAAGCGCCTCTTTAACGTGCTCCTCTTATTGCACTATCAGGCGTGAGCTACTCCCCTCAGTCTTTTTCGCACTTGATACTGATCGAGGTAACGAGTGGCTAACGCCTGCGCCTGGACCAAGTCGGCGGAAGGTAATCGCTTAGCCACCTCATCTCGGTCTTTCGATACCGAATAGAAGCCATTTGCCACCGCGACATAGAACCAAGCGTAAGCCTGTCTATCATCCTGCGGCGCACCATGACCGGATTCATACGCCAAGCCCATCTTGTACTGGGCCTCAGAAGATCCATGCTCGGCGGCCTGCCGATACCAATGATATGCTTGTTGGAAATCCTCCTGCACGCCTTCACCATTAGCATACATCTCTGCCAGCATGTATTGTGAACAAGCATGCCCTAGATCTGCAGCCTTGCGGTACGAGGTTGCAGCCTGCTGGTCATCCTGTTGCCCGTATTTATATACCTGCCCCATTTTGTACATAGCCCTGCAATGCCCCTGTTCAGCAGCCTTCTGAAACCATGACATTGCTAGTTTAGAGTCGATAGGGACACCTCGTCCGAATATGTATGCCTGCCCCAGCCTGTACTGAGAATTGGCATCCCCCTGCTCCGCCGCTTGGTGAAAATCAACTGATTCCCGGTCATTTTCTTCCTTGCTCATGTCATCACCTTCCTCGAGAACGTGATTCCTTGCATGAAAATCCTAGGGAAGGTGCGAATAAGTCATATGGCACGAGAGCATTTACTGGTAACCCATTGATATTAAATGACTAAAATTTTCATTTTTTGTTCGTGGGATACTTGTTCGCACTTTCCCTAGATACCGCCATTTTGCTCCATGCCACCCTGAAAAGATGTGCACATAACGCATTTTATGTTCAATTGGGACAACATCCATCACAACTAGGGAAGGTGCGAATAAGTCATATGGCACGAGAGCATTTACTGGTAACCCATTGATATTAAATGACTAAAATTTTCATTTTTTGTTCGTGGGATACTTGTTCGCACTTTCCCTAGCAGAAACACTTGAGCAACCGCAACATACGCGAGTCGAACAAGGGGCTATATGAGCAAGAGCTCATAGCCCTGCTCCTCAACCTCTTGATAGAACCATGACTGGAGAGCCTGAATTTCATCATTCGTTCGTTCTGCAGGAACGCGAGCGAGAAGATAGGCCATCCAGAGATCTTCAACCGAGGGTTTAGAGCCCCATTCCTTGGTCTGAACCACTAACGAGCCGATATCATGGATTCGGTTTGGTAAGCGAAAGCCATCTTGTCCCATCACTCTCTCACCTCTTTGAGTGGCAATAGCCAACCTTCTTCCTTCAGCTGATCCGCCTGTCCGTTTACATCAACGACGCTTCCATCAGCCCCTACCACTCGGTTGGTCCAAGTAGCATGGTGAGCATCTGCTGCCACGGCAGCCTTGAGCATGGAGGCAATAGCTTGAGTACCATTGTCATGACCATAAAAATGCCGCGAAAGCGCCTTATAGCTGGTCACGCTGCCTGCTGGCACCACCACCTTGAGATGGGCCAACAGATCATTCCAGTTCACACTGCTCATAGCTTCCCTTGCAATGGCTTACCGAATCCCTTGAACAGCAGGTCCAGGATCAAACCCTGGATGATATTGGCCGCCTCGGGCCGAGAGAGGTAGTCCAGCGACATGCCGTTCTGAATATCCATCCGCTCGATCACGGCCGCATCAACCGCCTTGGGATAGTCACCCAGCATGATGGCGTCGCGGGGGTTATTTCGCACCTGATCCATCAAGGGCTGGTTTTCCGCAATCTTGCTGGCCATCCCCTGTAGCCAATCCAGCTTGTCCCCATCAGTCACCTCTGTACCAAACAGATCGTTCAACTGCTCCAGGATGTGAGAGAGGAAGTCTTTCTTCTCCTCTTTTGCTTTGGCACTGCCGAGCGCCGAGATGCCCTGCAAGCCATTGCCGCTTGCGTCAGCTTTGAGCTTGAGATCCTGAGTTCGCTTGGCCTTGAGGTTGTAATGGCTCAGCAACACTTGGGAGAGATCAATCTCGTCCTCCTCCAGTACCTCCTGACGCAGCATCGGCAGCAGGTGGCGGGCGAACACGCAGAGCCGCTCCAATGATTCGTCATCAAAGGCGGTGATCTGGGAGACAAACTCATAGAACCGCACATAGCTGTTGAGATCTTTCTTGAAGAGATCCAGCTCGCCCCTGGCTTCGGTCGCTTCTTTGACCCGCCGTTCGGCATTTACCTTGTCAGTCGCAGACCCGCCTTCACGCTCGATGCGTTTGAGCATCTGGCGACACTCCCGCACAGCTTCACTCGCCAGCTTGTAACGTTTGGTGAACCGCTCGACAGCCGGTTTGATATAACCGGGCAAGGCTTCGGCCCCACGCTTGGGATCGAAATAGGCATCACTAAACGCCTCCACCTCGCTCCAGGTAAAGATGCCCGTCGCTTTCAGCTTGTGGAACAGGTCATAGACCAGATTGGGATCGGAGACGGTATCGAGGGTGGCTGTCTCAAAATATTTTTGGAACTCCTCCAGCACATCCTGCGGATCATTCACAAAATCGAGCACAAAGGTGCTCTCCTTGCCTAGATAGGTGCGGTTGAGGCGAGAAAGGGTCTGGATGCAATCCACTCCTGTCAGCTTCTTGTCCACATACATGGCACACAGCTTGGGCTGATCGAAACCGGTCTGAAACTTGTTGGCCACCAGCATCACCTGATAGTCCTGGGTATCGAATGCCTTACGCATGTCCCGCCCATTAAGCTCGGGGTTCATGTTCCGCTCGTTAAAGCTCTGCCCTTCCTCTTCGATGTCGCCAGAGAACGCCACCATGGCACGAATAGCACCATAGCCTTGCTCTGTTACATACTTATCGAACGCCAGCTTGTAGCGAACAGCCTCCAGCCGGCTCGACGTCACAACCATTGCCTTGGCCTGCCCTCCCAGGAGATTGGCCACGTTGGTGCGGAAATGCTCAACGATGATCGCCACTTTCTGGCCGATATTGTGCGGGTGTAGCCGCACCCACTTGGAAAGCCTGATGCGAGCCTTCTTGGCATCCACTTCCTTATCAGCCTCTTCTGCCTTCATGGCGAGTTTGTAGGCAAGCGAATAGTTGGTGTAGTTCTTCAGCACGTCGAGGATAAAACCCTCCTCGATCGCCTGACGCATGGAGTAAACATGAAATGGCTTGGGCTTGTTATCCGGGCCAAGCGGCATCGCCGGGTTCGCTGGGCGGCCAAACAGCTCCAGCGTTTTACCCTTCGGGGTTGCCGTAAAGGCGAAATAGCTGATGTTCTGGCTGCCGCCACGAGCGGCCAGCGTCATGTTCATCACATCTTCGCCGCTGAGTTCCTCTTCCCCATCTAACTGCTCGGCCATCAAGACTTCACGCAACTGACGAGCCGTGCTGCCGGTCTGGCTTGAATGCGCCTCATCGGCAACCACCGCAAAGCGAGAGCCTTTCAGTGTGGTCGATTCCTGAATGGCCTTGAGTACGTGCGGGAAGGTTTGAATGGTGACGATGATGATGGGCGTGCCACTGGCCAGTGCCTCGGTCAGTTGTGCCGACTTGGAGCCATCTCCCTCTTCCCGGTTGATGCGACTCACCACCCCATCAGCATGGTCAAACTGGGCGATAGTCTCTTGCAACTGGCTGTCGAGCACCGTTCTATCGGTAATCACGATCACCGAATTGAACAACTTCTCCCCTTTATCCAGGTAGAACGAGGCCAGCTGATGGGTCAGCCAGGCAATCGAGTTGGATTTGCCAGACCCTGCCGAGTGCTGGATCAGGTACTTCTGACCAGCCCCCTCCTGTCCCACCGTGGCCAACAAATTCTGAACCACTTTCCACTGGTGATAGCGAGGAAAGATCATCGTCTCTTTCTTCTTCTGCCGCCCCAGCTCATCCTCTTCCACCTTGACCTCAAGGTGCAGATAGCGACTCAGTATCCGCAGGAAGTTATCCGGTTGCAGGATCTCTTGCCACAGATAACCGGTAGCAATGCCCTCCTCACCATTCACTGGCAAGGGCTGATCATTGCCCGCCCCACCCTCACGGGTGCCCTTGTTGAATGGCAGGAAGAAAGTCGAGTCACCCGCCAGTTTAGTGGTCATCGCCACCTCGAACTGATTCACTGCAAAGTGCACCAGCGCCCCGCGGCGAAAACTCAGTAGTGGCTCATCACGCCCATTGGTCTTGGGCAGACGATCTTCCCGATACTGTTTCTTGGCATTCTCCAGCGACTGCTTGAAGCAAGATTTGAGCTCCAGTGTTGCCACCGGGATGCCGTTCAAAAAGAGGGTCAGATCGATACGGCCATCATAGCCATGGGGGCTATAAACCAACTCGGGCACCACCCGCAGCCGGTTGGCTTGATAGCGAGCCAGCAGTTCTGGATTCAAGTCATGATCAGGCTTGAAGCTGGCGACCTTGAGTCGATGGCCGCGATCTTCAATCTGGTTACGCAGCAACCACAGGGTTCCCCCTTCACTGCGTTTCAACTGACGTACCGCACCATCCAGCAGGTGGCGTTCCGGCTGCTCGCCGTAGGTCTTGCAGAATTTCTGCCACCCATCAGGCTGGCTATCTTGCACAAAGGCGATCAAGTCTTCCGGATAGAGTGCTCGCTCTTTGTCGTAGTGAGACGACTCACCCACCAGCCAGCCCGAAGCAGCCAGCTGCTCGATAATATGGTCTTGAAACGCCTTTTCCCGTGCTTTGTTATCCATTGTTATTCCAGTCATAAATAAAGATGGTCAACCAATATCGCTTAATCGTTCCTTCCCCAAGCGTCGTATTCCATGTTTGACAAACCATAAGTGCCGTGCCGAATTTTGGCTTGTGGTTTACCAAATCGGCCGCTCTCTTCCGGTACAGCGGTACGTGCCAAATAGGCTGCAATATCGGGATCGTGACAGGTATTTGGTAACTTCACGCCTGATGCACCCACAGGTCTTTTCGGGCAGCGTTGTTCCAGATGCTGTTTGTATTTCTTTTTACCAACGCTGACTTTGCAGTAAGGACAGATACATTGGCCCGGTGCAGCCTGAAACAACGAAGGGGCTGCCCCCTCTTTCTGACTTTGGGTTGCGATAGAGGGATGCATCTTTTTGATATGTTTGTTGAGGTTCTTTTTGCCGACCTCAGTGTTGCAGTGCGGGCAAAGCATTCGGTCATTCGCAATAGGTGCCAAACTCTTGCTTTTTCTCGCTGCTGCTTTCGCCTTTTGGCTCTTTTCGCACTCCACTAAATAACTGATCCCAATAGTGCTACACCTTCGCTGTACCATAGCCATTCCCCGGGAAAGGAGACACGGTATCCATGAAGTGTTTCACTTGGGCCAGCAGGCTGGCCATTCCTCTGCATTGATGATTGCGCGTGATGGTTTCATGTAACTTGTGCCACAGCCGTTCGATGTGATTAACCCAAGGGCTGTAAACTGGCTGGAACACCAGGCAGAACTTGGGGTTCTTCTTCAACCATCGCTCGGTCTGTTTGCTTTTGTGAATGATGTAGTTATCGAGGATCAGTGTGATGGTTTTGGCTCGTCGGTAGTGGCGACGCAGCTTTTCCAGCATGGCGATAAACAGCGATGAGTTTTTCTTTATCCCGCTGACGTAAAGTACTCTTCCATTGCCTGCATGGAGAACGCCTGCCAGGTAATGTTTGGCGTTCTTTCCAGGTGTGACAACCCGCTTTTGCTGCGCTCTGAACATCCAGTCGGCCCCTAATTTGGGATTAAGGTCTATATCGACTTCATCCTCATAAAACACCGGATTATCTGCATCACAGCGGGCCAGTGCCGCGTCGATATTAGCCATTTTCTCCTGATAGGCAGGGTCTTTTATCCGCAAGGTCGGCACGGGCCTTCGCCAGACAATGCCCATATGCGGTAACCATCGGCGGAGCGTGGAGGCTGCCATATTGAGCCCCATTAACCGATTGATTTTGATAGCCAATAGTTCGGTACACCAACGGCTGCGCTGATAACCAAAATCTTGCGGAGAAAACTGCATGAGCAGCACCAGTAAGGTGACAATCTTGGCGACAGGTAAGATCGGGGCACGGCCAGCCGGTAAGGCTTCTAACGCCCCCACACCTTCATCCCGATACCACCGAAGCCAACGGCCGATGGTCGAGCGAGCAGCGCCGGTAAGGTGATGAACATCAGTGATCGTGCGTCCTTCATGTAACAGCAAGATGGCCATCAAGCGACGAGCATGCCCTTTATCACGCGTGGCATGGATGATTTTGTGAATGCGGCGCCGTTGTGGTCGTGGCAGGGGTGGTAGGATAGGCATCAACTCAGTCCTTTTGGTGTGGCTTGTTTTGTTTCGCGCCTAATGAGATCGCACAAACTGGACTGAGTTCCCTTCTTCCTGTGATCTACTATTCGGAACAGCTATTTAGATGCTGCACTAACTGGGCGGGATCTACCGGTCTTTGGCAAAACTTACACTTTTCCGGAATAAACGCAGCAGAGCTAATGCTGGGCTTCATCGGCCCTAATCGGGGGACAAACGTCCGCGGCTCACGAGTGGTGAGTGGTATTGGTTCGCTATGACTGGGAGAAAGCTCTCGACGAGCGGCTTTCCAATTGTGTTTGGTCACCAAGTGGACAAACAGCTCATCCTCACGAACTACCTGTTGGCATTGATTGCAAACCAGCTCCCGTATCATCGCATCCCTCTCTACTCAACTAATCAACTCGTATGCCCATCACGGCAACGTCTCAATCGCCTTGTCCATGGTCTCTTTCAGCAGGGGCCAGTCGTGTGACCAGAAATGCTGTAGCTTCTTGTCGATCTGTTTTTTGCACGCCTCTTCGTCAGGCTCATCGACAGTGTGTTTTTTATCGAGCAGACGCAGTGAGTAGACCTGGCTCCATTGCGGGCTTTGTCGCAGTTTACGTGTCGACAGCGCTGCAACACCACTTTGCTCCACACGGCTAAACAGATGGTCACGCAATGAGGCATCACTGCTAGGGCCAATTATCAGTTTCAGTTCCAGCTTGTCTGTATTGCTTTGGATTTCAAACAGAACAACACGGCCACTTTTGGTCCAGTTTGAAGAACGCATCCCCTTCCCGTCATCCCACGGTAAATGGGCGTAGCGAACCATTGTTCTTGTCTCACTATCGCTCTCCCAACCGTGCTGCTCTGCGACAAGAGCGATAACATCTTTCGCCCAATCCCGGCGCTCGGTTCGGCCATCGCCATCAGCAGGTCTGTGCTCAAAAATCAGATCCAGGGCTTTCTGGTGCTTCTTGTAAATGCGGCGGCAGAGCTCCGCAATCTCGGTATCTTCCATAAAATATCACTTGAATAGGGTGATGTAGTGCTCGATGCCGATAAGGGCTGATAGCGGGATCTGGTGGCCATAATCAGTGACCAGTTCGCTCAGGCATTCAATGACCTGGGCATAGCTCAGGTTTAACCAGCCATCGCGACTGGCCTCGCTGCCATCGAGGGTCAAGAAGACAAAGACTTTGCGATACTCGGGGTAGCGGCGATGTACGGCCTGCTCATACCGTTCCAGCTGATTGCCATGCTCACCGGCATCAATCTTGTTCTCGATAACAAAAACCTGACGGTTTTGCTCGCTCACCAGCAGTAGATCAATACGATCTTGCTCGCGAAATACCTGCAGATCGTCGTAATCGCACAGATCGATATCGAGCAGAGAGACTTCGCCACTACGCCGATCCGGCAAGTCATAGAGCATCCTTGAAAGCAGCGACTCAAAGAAGCGAGAGCCCAAGCCATGGGGCTCACGTGGATTGAAGAGGGTGCCGAGAAAATGGGAGTGGCGGATCTCCTGACGCACCATCCCCATCGCTTCAAACAGATTGAACTCGGAGACCATGCCCCCCAGCTTATCGAGCTCCTTGCTATCGAAAATCAACTCGGTCAGCCAGCGGTACTGTTCGTCATTGCTGGTTGAAGCAATCGCATCAGTCGCCTCGGTTTGCGGCATTAAACTCATGCGGCGGCTTCTTCTGCTGGCGGTGTCCAGCCCCGCAGATCGATCTTGCCGGTCACAGCAGCAGAAATCAGGGCTGTACGGCGCTCATTCATCAGATTTATTGATTGAATTGCTTTTTTCTCAAGAGTATCCAGTCGACTTAAACACTTTGAAATAAATGACGAGATTGCATTTTGCTCATCTACTGGAGGAATAGGGACTACCATCGAACGTAAGTCTTTATAATATATTGCAGCTACACTCGTTGTTCCCTTCGCAAGAAGGGCAAGCCATCCTAATGCACCAGAGGAATTAAATACAAACCCCATGAAATCTGGACTAGAGACAAAATCTTTTTTAAATCTCACTCTCAACAAATTTGAATTATACAGAGCAAATTCGAGCTCATCATGCCAAACAGCTACTTTCCCAACAAGGTCTAAACTGTTTCTAGTATTAAATAAAAAATCGCCCATGCTTAGTCGATGAGCGTTGTCAAAATTAGAGCCATCTTCTAAACACTCTAATTTATCAAGAACAATACAGCCTCGACCTAAATTACCCATTTTTAAAAATGGGATTCCGTTTTCCTCTTGCCCACCAAGATAGTTTCCACCCAAATCAGCACGTGAGACCAACAAACCAAATGGTACACACTGCCAATGTTCGGGAACTTGGCCAAGCCACTCGATGCCGGAGTCTTTCATGGGGGCATTGGGGTTCAGGCCCTTGGTGACGGCGTGGGAAATCACCGCCTGCCGCTTCTCTTTAAGCAGCTCGATCAACCGCTGCTGCTGGGCAATCAGCTGATCAATCCGAGTAGTTTCGTAGTCGAGGAAGGCAGCAATGGTTTGTTGCTCGCCAACAGGAGGAAGCAACAAACGTATATCTCGCAATGAACCAAGGTTGAGGTTTGGTTGTGCAACACTGTCACTACTCAGATAAACCTGAGTTAAAACAAACCAACTTGAGAAGAGATACCAAATGAACTCGGGGTCTAATTCAGGGTTGGAGGGGCGATAGCGTAATTGGTTCGCTGATAAAATCGCTGAATCCCATCCTAACTCTTCACATGAAGGTATCAGACCAACTTGGCCAACAGTTCCTCGTGCTGTAAACACCAGGTCACCTGACCTGACTTCCGCATTTCTGAGTTCTATAGCTTTCTTCGGCTCTAAATAAACATATCCAGTATTATTAAAGCGTGGCTTACTAGCATTCAGAGATAGGTTGTTTCCTCGAATAACTGGAACCCCCTCATCAACATAAAATTGGGAACCAATAGATGAGCCAAAAGGGCCCGATGCGAACTCATTGCCGGTTATAGGTTGCCATTTAAACTTCGGTAGTACCCAATGGCTAGGAACATCCCCTAACCACTCCACCCCCGAAACCTTATATTGAGGATAGGGCCGATACTTGCCCGCTAGCCCTTGTATTTGGGTTACCACTGCTTCATTCATGAATGCACCTCCGCCAGCAGTTGCATAATCTCCTTGGCGACCGCATCGAGGTCGGCGTCAATAGCAGCCAAATCACGTGGCGGCTGGTACTGGTAGAAGTGGCGATTAAAGGGGATCTCGTAACCGACGATACCTACTTGGCCGTCCAAAGGGTCGGTCTTGCTAGTGTCGATCCAGGCATCCGGCACATGGGGCAGCACCTCACGCTGCAGATATTCGTAAATGTCTTCCCCCAGCGGCACATTCTCGTTATCCCGCAGATCCGGGTTGGCTTCCGGCTCGCCCTTGGCTTTACATACCTCAGCGGCATCGTCCTGCTCACCCAGATGGCTCAGCAGCAGCTTGAAGGCCGGAGCAGGCAGCTTGACCTCACCCAACAACTTGGTCAGCTGTTTTTTGAAGGTGTCGCGTGAGAGCAGTTTGGCCTCAGAGAACTGGCCCAAGGCAGTCAGGATGGCGGACTGCAAAGTGCCATCGAGCTTGGCCCATCCCTTGTCGGTAGTGAGGCTGGCAAGACGATCGGCATCCAGCGGATAGAACGCCAGTTTCAGCGGCCGCTCGATGGTCAGACGACGATATCCAAAGGCGGTGGTAGGGAAGATCTTGGCGATCGGGCTCTCTTCGTAGCGACTATAGAGGCTGACAATCTCGCTTAACGCCTCATCACTCAGCTGCTTGCGCTTGGAGCCCAGCGATTTACGCATCGGGCTGTGAATATCGCTGGCGTTGATCAGCAGCACCTTGCCCTTACGCTCGGCCGGTTTGTGGTTCGACAGCACCCAGATATAGGTGGCGATGCCAGTGTTGTAGAACATGTCGGTGGGCAGGGCCACCAGCGCATCCAGCAGGTCGTGCTCGAGGATGTAGCGGCGGATCTCGCTCTCGCCACTGCCCGCCCCACCGGTAAAGAGCGGTGAGCCGTTGAGGATAATCCCAATTTTGGAGCCCGCACACTCGGCCGTGGGTTGCTGCATCTTGGCGATGAGGTGCATCAAAAATAGCAAGGATCCGTCAGATACCCGTGGCAAGCCTGGGCCAAAGCGGCCATTAAAACCCAGCTTGGTCGCTTCATCCCGCACCTGTTTTTCGACCTTTTTCCAGTCCACCCCGAATGGCGGGTTGGAAAGACAATAATCGAAGGTCTTGTAGGGCAACTGGTCATCAGAGAGGGTATTGCCCAGCTTGATGTTGCTGATCTCCTGCCCCTTGATCAGCATGTCGGCCTTGCAGATGGCGTAGGACTCGGGGTTGAGCTCTTGGCCGAAAGTTGCCAGCCGTGCGGCGGGATTCAGCTCGTGCAGATACTCCATGCCACACGAGAGAAAGCCACCGGTCCCCGCGGTGGGATCATAGATGGAACGCACAATGCCCGGCTTGCCGAGCGCCTCATCATCACCAGCAAACACCAGTGAGGTGGTGAGCCGCACGATATCGCGAGGGGTAAAGTGTTCACCGGCTGTCTCGTTGGAGCTTTCCGCAAAGCGGCGGATCAGCTCTTCAAACACCAGACCCATGTGGTAGTTGTCTACCGCTTCCGGGGAGAGATCCACGTTGGCAAAGGAGCGAACCACCTTGTAGAGCAGGTCGGCATCTTCCAGCAGGTTGATGCTGGCATCGAAGTTGAAGTGCTCGAAGATCTCACGGGCATCCTTGGAGAAAGCCCGCACGTAGGCATCCAGGTTATCGCCTACATGGGTTTCACCCAGCTTGGCCAGTTCCAGCGGAGAGCTGTTGTAGAAGGCGTGGCCGCTGGCATTGAGCAGCAGCTTCTCTTTGGCCAGCTCCGGCATGGCTTTGGTGGTATCCACCATGGCCAGCACCTGGGCCTTACTCGGTGCCAGCACGCACTCAAGACGACGCAGTACGGTAAAGGGCAGGATGATGCGGCCATACTGGGACTGTTTGAAATCACCGCGAAGCAGATCGGCAACCGACCAGATCAGGCTAGCCAGGGAAGAGATATTGGTGGTCATTGGGATTCTCAAAGTACGGGGAACTGCCGAGGCATATTCAGGACCAAACGGAAATGCGGGCAGTTTACCACAGGGGGCATGGTGTTTTCGTGAGCTAGGCAGTTTGATGAACCAATACCTCCCTTGCCCCCTCACTGTCATCAATCGTCCCCTTTCGATACAGCGAGGTTCAAGAGCATTCTGCAAATGATCACTCGTAACAGGATAAAGGATTTTCATTTTGGGGGCTTAGTCGAAGATGCGTGTGCGCTAGCCCCTACCAGCAATCCCTTGCCAGGACTGGCCTGGGGGCTAAGAAGGGGGGCAATTAACCATAAAAAACGATCCTGGCTAGCCAGAAAAGGGATCGCCGAACGTAGAGAAAAAGGATCGTTATGCAAAACGATCACTTTTAATAAAAACCCCTATTTTACTGTTAGTTACCGCGCTCTTTGCCGAGAGTAAGCGATCCTATTTTTTCACCAAAACCATTCTGCCAAAAGTGATCACTTTCCCTCATTTTGTAACGTAAGCTGGTCTGCAGCCAGCATTCTTATTGGGTTATGCCAGCCTATGGCCTCGCAGGACAATAATGATCGCCTGTAACGCAAAAAGTGATCACTTTGGGGGATCACCCCGGGATTTTCTCCAACTCCCAACCCCATGGTTCATTTGGTGCACTTCTGGGGTATGAGGCGAAACGCCAACCCAACTGCTTCAACACTGTGTTCAAGCGACGGAACACCATCCTGTGATTTGAATGACTCAGGTTGTAGAAATCCGTCAGCTCCTCACAAGTCACACCGGGGTCTGTTGCTACGACCAGAATGTAGGCATGGTGAGGGTGCCACCTCATTGCAACGACAAGAGCAGCCAAGTGATTAATCGGCCCGAGCTGGGCAATGGCACGGTTTCGCTCTGCCCGCTCCATCAATCGACGGTTAGACTGCCCGACATTCCGAGCCCAAGCATTACGATACCGAAAGATATCTTCGACTCCCGGTGCTGGCTTGCACAATCGTTCTAGCTGCTTGCGTTGGCGCTCTGCTCGTATTTGCTCCTCTAGCCGCTGCTTTTCCTCTTCCGCTATCTCTTTGGCATACATCTTCGGAACTTCGTCGATCATTCGCTTCTGCTTCACGTTGGGCTTGGTGGATCATCATTGGCTTGGCCCGCTAATCCCCCTGAATTGTTTTACCGCTTTTTACGCCTACCCAGCCTACCTCCATTGCAGGCCTTACCAAGACTGGCTTGAGGCGTGTAGGGTTCAACATTCAGACCCTACCCCAGCAGCAAGATCCCATCCGTTTGGTTAATCAGAATAGAGTAGGTTTGCAACTAAGCCACATCAGCCATGACGGTAGGGAAAAAGATGACCAGTGGGGTTTGGGTAGGGTTAGATAATACTCACCCTACCTCTTTGCATCCCTTGCCTGGCAAGGCTTTCAGCTGTTCTAGGTAGGGAGGGTAGAGTTTGTAGATGAAAGTCCTACGTATCCTCAGGTACAGCGGCCAAGCTCATCATTCTGTCATCACTGGGTCGTCATTACTGATCGGCATAAACAGCTTGGGGTAAGAACATCTCCGCTACCTCGGTCAACATAATGTTGGTTTGCGATTTGCCCTTGATCACCCTGCTGCAGTATTGGCGGCCATACTCTTTGGCTGCTGCCTTGAGCGCACGGCTAAAACCTTGAACTGATAGCGGGCGCCCCAGGCCGTGGTACTCCATGAAGGCAAGGTAGGCATGATAGAGATAGCGCCTGGGTTCCCGCTTGATCTCCGGATTACCACCCATCATCAACCCCTTGGGTTCATCCAGAAAGAGCACCATCCCGCAAAGGTCGATCACGGGGTCAGTGGCTCGTTTGATGGTCAAGGCATCATCAGAGTTACGCTGTTCCAGCAATAAGTGACGGGCATGCTCAGGTTCGGCGAACTGAGTTAACAGATGGCGGATCACCACCGGCAACTCGGCGGCAATCTTGTCGCCAAGCAACGGGTCTTTATCCGCTTCGGCCACAACCCGGTCAAAGGTAAAGATCACCCTGCGTCGAGATATTCCCCCATTGCGTTCAGTAATGACCATAGGCTCGTTATTGGTGGCCAGCACAACAGCCTGGATGACAGTGGCAAATTGTTTCTCATACTTCCCATCGATCTCGACCAAATCTCCCCCGGTAATAGCCTTGATACCACTGCCATCACCGATGTATTTGGGCTGGTCAGGCAGCACGATCAGCCGTTTATCGACAAACTGGTAGCGACTTTTAGCGTGGTCCAGTGAGGCCATGTTGCCTGAGCCAGTGTTCCGTTTTCCACCAGCTAACAGGATTGCCACATTGGCAAAGATGCTCTTGCCGCTGCCCCCCTCACCGGTAACCTCAAGGAATAGCTGCCAGTCATAACGGTTTGCCAGCACCATATATAGGGCGGCATTGATGCGAGCCATCTTGGCGGCATTGTTATCGACAGCGTGACATAACCACCTAGTGAAGTTGGGGGCATCCCGATCGAGACATTCATCAGCGAGCGGCGGGGCATAGTTGATACCGTTGTGCGTGAGCAGTCCATCACTAGGCGAATGTGGCCGAAACTGGCGAGTTGCCATATCATAAACCCCATTAGCAAAGCCGATCAGCTCTTTGGTTGGCTGGCCCATGGTTGGGATCATCAGCTTCATCGTGGAAACTGTGGCGGCAATACCCTTGTCACTGAACGGAACTCCATGCTCGGTAAAGATGGCAGCCATTTCGCGGCGCAGTTCGGTATCTGTCCATGGTGTCCATAGGCTACCGTCATAGCGATAGACACGCTCGGCCTCAAGGCTGATAGCAACTTTCCCCAATCGTTTGACCAGTAGTGCAGCCCGCTGACTAGCACTCATCTTGTCGATCATGGTGGCTGGTAGCTCATGCCCCCGTTGGAGCTGGTTCACCTCGATCTTCCTGGGTTCCTCTCCCTTCTGGCTGGCGTTTTGGTTTTGGCTAGTAGCCGGTATGGGACTTGCGCCCATGATGGTCTCTTGTGTCTTGCTCAACCCATGAGCTTGGTGGTAATCGTTCCAGTCCCCGGCCTCTGGTGGAAATATTGCACGTCCGCCCACTGCTTGTGCTGCTTGCTCAGTCTGGTGCTTGGTAGAGTCATTACGTTGGCCTGTTGCGTTATCCAAATCGTGATCACCACAGATGATGATTTCGGCGTCTGGGTTCTGGCTTCTGGCAATCTCAGCCACGTTCATCAGATTGTTGGCAGTCATCGCGCAATAGACTGTTGCCCCTGTCGCCTGCTGGACTGATAGGCCGGTAGCATAGCCTTCCACCACGGCCACCAGCGCCCCACCGTCAATGCGATGGTATACACCAGCCTTGCGGCCACCTCCCAAGGTGTGTTTCAAACCATCTTCGTTGCGGATTAGCTCCACGTTCACCAGTGCCCCAGCACTATCGAGCAAGGGAACAATCACGCTACCGACAGGAAACTCCTCACTGTTTATGGTCTCGTTGGAATTGCTCATCGCGATCTGGAGCCCTGCAAACCCTTTCCTGGATAGGTAAGCACTACCGCCCAACGAATGCGCGTTCATGATATGGTAGGCGCGTTTTGCCGCCCTTTTGTATCCACGTTCCCTCTTTCGGGCTACCTCTTTGGCCTTGGCCTGTTGTTGCTGGTGGATGAGCTCCCGTTCGACAGGATCTAGCCCACCTGCTGCCAACCCCACCATAGGCGCTATCAACTCGGCGGCCTCCCTGGGGCTCTTGCCCATCACCCGACATACCAACTCCAACCCATCCCCGGCACCGCACTGGCTACAGATGAAAGTCCCTCGCCCTTCCTTGTCATCGAGTCGAAAGCGATCTTTGCCACCACAGGCAGGACAGGGGCCATGCTTGCCATGACGAGGAATATCGAGACCAAGGCCCGCCAGCAAATCGGGCCAGTGCCCTACAGCAGCGGCGGCTACATCAGAAACAAACCTTACAGTGCTCATACCTCGCCCCCAACCAGAGCGGCTACCAGCTCATTGAATGCCCGGTCATCTAAGCCTGCCTTCATTTGGCGATCATAAGGACGAGTTACAGCAGCAGCAGCCCCTTGGCTTTGCGCTATAAAGGCGGCTCTCGCTTTTCGGCTGGTGAAGGCACTCAATACTCCGACACGGGAGCGTTTGCCGGTTCTGGGATTGGGTGGTCCATAGAAGGTTTCAGCCTGGCTATCAGCGGCCCATGCAAAATAGATCATCGCTTGCCCTCCGAATCAGAAGACGAAGCATGGACCTCAGCCAGCAAGCCTTGATGGCCTTTATGGATTAATAAGTGAACTTTCATGCTAAAATTACCTCGCACCCACTGGCTCCTTGGTCTCCAAACTGTCAGAGCCAGTGAGTAATCCGAAATGCCCTTACTGTCGCAGGTAAGGGCTTTTTTTCATGTTTTCCCCAAGGGTTTGCACACCATGTTTGCCTATATCCGGTAACAGATGGGTTCCCTGCGGTTTAATCATCCGTCGGGTGTTGTTCAGGCAATCCACCAGCCATCCACAAGCCGAAAAGTTTGGTGTTTACAAACATCCGCCTACCGACAATTCGGCAGCAACGTTCCAAGCCGGGCTTCTCGGCTCGCTTCCAGAACATGACCTTCAGTGTGGGATAGTTAAATTGGGGGTAGTGCTTGGGGATTTCGGTCACAGGCAGCCAGTTGTTCAGATCTTGGCTGATTGCGATGAGGTTGAGATCTTGCATACTGCTTATACTCCCTTTCCTGTTGCTCTTGGTGTTCTGCGGTTTGGTCGAGGAGTATTTAACGCGATGTGATTGGTTTTCTTTTAGAACAGAAGTCCAGCGCACTTCTGTTCTTGACTTTTTCATTCGTTTATCCTCTTAGCCGCACTAACGACATTCGAGGGGATAACTCCCCATGCTTTGGCAATAAATTGAGTCCATTCCTGAGCAATAGTCTTTGTTTCACATTCTATTCCTAAGGCCATTAGCTTGATCTTCGCGGCCTTTACTGCATCAGGCTGTGCCATCCGATGAATTTCTTCAATCTGGATATCACGCCGGATTGACGCTATTGAAATCTCTAAGCTCAAGATCTCATCTCGATACCATTCATCATTTTGGCAAAGCAAGTCTGTCAGCCTGTCCTCCAAGGACTCCAGCGTCATTTCCATAGGAGTCTTAGGACGTTCATTAGGACGTTGCCCCTGCCGGGTATATTGCTTTCCCCAGGGCCTTCCCAGACACGGATTGAGCAGCGCTATGTAGAGGGCTAGTCTCATCACTGTATCTGCAAGCTCCCGCTCATTTATCTTTTTTAGCGGTGCTTTAAAGCCCTTTCTCGAACCGAAACCTTGGTAATGCTCATAGGCTTCCACCGCTAAAAATGGGATGTCATCTTGCTGAGGAGAAATGCTATTTCGAGTACAGATAGCCGCCACCGGCTGATTTGTCGCACTATCGCCAGTTAAACTTTGAGCGAGGCAGCTCAATTCCAACTTAAGGCGTTCATCAGTCCATCCGAGTTGCCTTAGCGTTGTGTTATACCGAATCGCCCTCTTAACCACCTTCCTTGTAACCATCAGACGAGGGGTTTTATTTTCCCAGCTTCCGACATGACACTGGTCATTTTGGCGCGCAACCTCATCATCGGACGTTACTTTTTTAACTGTGATATCGATTGATACGGAGTCTATTAATTGACCATCTTTTATAATGGCCAGCCTCGGGCGGCCATTTGGAGAAAAGTAAGGAATCCCCTCCTCTCCATCAACGATGATGGGTTCATCATCTGGTGATTTTTGCCATACAACCAAACCCTCTAGAAAATCACTGCTTATATATTGACCGCTCATCTACAACATCCCCAGACAAACAAAAACCCCTCGCATCCATATATGCAAGGGGCTCAGGCTAACATGTTCAATACATCTAGGCTGCACAGCCTAATTGATTAACAATTCATTAGGTTACCAAATACCCGATCTGTGAGTTTAGCTTTGTGGGCATTGCACAAATGGGAATATCGCTGGGTCATGGTGATCGACTTATGGCCTAACACCTCTGCGATCTCCAGAATGCTGGCACCATTCATCGCCAACAAGCTGGCACAGCTATGTCGAAGGTCGTGAAAATGGAAATCAGAGAGCAACGCAGCTTTCTTCGCAGCCTGCCAGTGGTAGTCAAACTCGGTAAACGGTCGATTGAGGCCAGAAGGGTGAGGGAAAACAAAGCTGGCACCAATCTCACGAAACTGGGAGAGCTCAGTAAGCAAGTCAGCAGTCAGAGACAGAACCCTCTGACTACCATTCTTGGTAACCGCCAAGTGAGCAGTTCGCGTGTTGAAATTGATGTCTGACCACTTGAGGCCGATCAGCTCGCCCCTCCGTGCTCCAGTGGTCAACGCCATATGAACCAGCATATGAAGTCGCTCCCACTTGCTCAACTTGGTGGCCTTCATCAATCGAGCCAGTTCATCTGCCGACAAAAAGCGTGTGCGAGCATTGTCTTCCCGCTTCTGCTTCACTTCCAGGCAAGGATTTACCTTGAGGTCATACCTATCGCACATGTACGCAAAAACCGCTGACAACGCTGCTTTGTAGCGGTTAAGGGTCGCAGGGGCCTTCCCTTCCGCCTCCAGAATAGAGATAGCATTCTTGATCCGCTGGCGGTTGACCTTGTTCAACGTCTTGTCGCCAAGATGTTCAACCCACCAGCCCAGACGCTGGGGTACAGACTTGTCTCGTCCCTTGTGTTGTTCAAGGTACTCATGAATAGCTTGTTGAATGGTGGTGCTAGTGAGGGTGACGTTGGTTAAGGCATCTGCCAGCTCGTCAGATACGGTGATCTGAGCCAGGAACTGCTCTGCGTCTTTTTTGCGGGTAAAAACTTTGGATACACGGTTGCCGTTACGCATGAACTGAACGCGATAGGACTTGCCGGTTTTTCGAGTGAGAACTTGGATACTTGCCATTGGTTGAAACCTCTTGCACAGATTTGCACATGAATGAGTGTTATCAACCGCAGAAACTTTGAGCAGGAGCGCTCTTGAGCGCTATAACCTGTTGACCAAACAGGGGAAAATAATGGTGCCCGGGGTCGGACTCGAACCGACACGTATTGCTACGGCGGATTTTGAATCCGCTGCGTCTACCGATTTCGCCACCCGGGCAGCTGCGAGGGATTATACGAATGGCGCTTGGCCATGCAAGGTGTTTTTCTTGCCCCCACCGTTGTTTGCTCATTTATTCAACGCCTTGCCGATGCCAGGCCAGTTACATAGAATGCCCGCATCATATTAATGGAATAATCATCATGGCCAAGCGCAAGACCCCCACCCCTCTCCAGCCTGCTCCCCGGCATCCGTCCGCCGGTCTGCTGCGCCGTCTCGGCGCCCTGCTCTATGACTATCTGGTGGTGATTGCCCTGCTGATCATCGCCGGCTTCATCGGCATGGGGGTGGCCCACCTGCTGCTGGCCACCGGCATGGCGCACGTTCCCGAGGGCAAGGATGCCGCCTGGCTGCTCACCAGCCCCCTCTACAGCGCCTGGCTGGCCTTCGTCATCTGCGGTTTCTACACCTGGTTCTGGGTCCGCGCCGGCCAGACCATCGGCATGCGGGCCTGGCGCCTGCGCATCCAGAACCTGGACGGCAGCAACATTCGCGTCACCCAGGCCCTGATCCGGCTCGCTACCTCGGCCTTTGGCCTGGGCAACCTGCTGTGTGTGTTCAATCGCGCCCGCCCCCGCGCCTTCCAGGACATCTGGGCCGAGTGCGAGGTGGTGGTGCTCGGCAAGACGGAAAACCTGGAGCAGCTCAATCGCTGATCCCAAGACGGCAACGAAAAAGGGCACCCCGAGGTGCCCTTTTTGTTGACCAGAACTGACGGCTTGCAGCCCAGAACCTTGACGGAAGCGGTGCATCGGGATGCAATGGCCGCCTGTTGTCAGCAGCCCGCCGCCCTTCAGGCCGCTACTGCTTGCGGCTCAGGATATAGAAGGAGATGCCGCCAAACAGCAGGCTGGGTGCGATGGCCGCGAGGATGGGCGGGACCGCATAGACCAGGCTGACCGGGCCGAACACCCTGTCGCTCACATAGACCGCGAAGCCGGTCATGATCCCCATCAGCATCCGCGCCCCCATGCTCACCGAACGCAGCGGGCCGAAGATGAAGGAGGAGGCGAGCAGTATCATGGCCACCACGGAGAGCGGTGAGAGCAGCTTGCGCCACATCTCCAGCTTGTAGCGTCCGGCATCCTGCTTGTTGGCATCCAGATAACCGATGTAGTCCCGCAGCCCCGAGATGGGCAGGTTCTCGGGATCGATGCTGACCACCCCGAGCTGCTTGGGGGTCAGCTCGGATTGCCAGGCCATCTGGGCATGCTCTTCGTCCTGGATCCGGGTGGGATCGTCAAACCGGGTGATGTGCACCTGTTTCAGCAGCCAGTGGTGATCCTCGAACACCCCCTCCTTCGCCTGCACCACATCGATCAGGTTGCGGGACGGAGTAAAGCGGTAGAGGGTGATACCGGTCAGGGCGCCATCGTTGCGCACCCCGTTGATGTTGACGAAGTTGTTGCCATCCCGTGCCCAGACCCCGTAGGCCGAGACCGTGAGTCGCCCTTCCGACATGGCCCCCGCCTTGATGTCATCTGCCATCCGCTTGGCGGCCGGTGCGACGTACTCGCCCATCAGCCCCACCAGCAGCATCAGGGGAATGGCGGTCTTGAGCGCCGCCATGACGATGCTGATCTTGGAGCGTCCCGCCGCCTGCATCACCACCAGCTCGGAGCTGGTCGCGAGCTGGCCCAGACCGATGAGGCCACCGAGCAGGGCAGCCAGGGGGAAGAAGAGCACCGCCTCCTTGGGCATGGAGAGCAGCACGTAGTAGAGGGCGTTGAGCATGTCGTAGTTGCCTTCCCCGACCGCCTTCAACTGCTCCACGTACTTGATGAGCGCGGCGAGCCCGACCAGGGTCAGCTCGCACAGCAGGATCGACATGAAGATGACCCTGCCTATGTATCTATCGAGAATGCCGAACATCAGCAGAGACTCCCAGGTTGCAGCATCACGCTGACTTTCTCTTGAACAATTGCCCTTTGACCCCGTTCCACCAGCTGGTGCCCTGCAGGTTGAGAGGCAACCCTATCAGCAGCAGATAGACCAGGGGCACCAGGAACATCCCGGGCCAGTGGGGCAGACGCCCGCTGTCGATGGCCGACCGGGCGGCACTGAGCAGCAGGAAATAGGAGAGATAGAGCAGGATGGCCGGCAGCAGCTTGGCGTAACGCCCCTGACGGGGATTGACCCGCGCCATCGGCACCACCAGGAAGGTGAGCACCAGGATGGAGAGGGGCAGCGACAGGCGCCACTGCAATTCGGCCATCAGCTGATTGTCCTGGGTGCCGAGCAATGCCAGGGTCGGCTTGGCCGCCGCCTTGCGGTTGGATCGCTCCATCTCCTGCTGGCGGATCACCAGGCTGTATTCACGGAACTCCGAGACCTGGAACTGCTTGCCGGTGAAATGCCCCTCGTAGCGCGAGCCATCGGTCAGGGTCAGCCACTGCAAGCCGTTGCTGTCGGCGGTCACCTGCCCCTCGTTGGCCACCACCACTGACGGGGGTGAGCCACCCTCGGCCCGTTGCAGCACGAAGATTTTCTGCAACTCCGACCCCTTGTCGTTCAGATCCTGGATGTAGGCCACCAGGCGCCCCTTGTCGAGCTCCATGAAGCGGCCGGCCTGCAGGAAAGAGATACCGGGATCGGCCTTGAACTCGTCGATCACCTGGTACTCCCGCTCCTTGGCCTGGGGGGCGACCCAGCCGGTGTTGAACGCCGCGACGGCGGCGGTCAGCAAGGCCAGCACCAGGGCGCTGCCCATGATGAAACGGTGACTGAAACCCACCGCGTGCATCACCGTCATCTCGCTTTCCGCGTACAAACGGCCGTGAGCAAACAGAATGGCTAAAAACAGACTGATAGGCAGCATCAACAACGCCATATTCGGCAGGTTGAGCAGCAGGAGGGTGGATACCAGGCGCGTCGGCACCTCACCATCGGCGGCATCGCCAATGATCTGGATAAATTGCTGGCTGACGAAGATAAGCAGCAGCACGAACAGCACCGCCAGCTGGGTTTTCAGGGTCTCCCTGAACAAATATCGGAAAACGATCACAGTCATTCCCAAGTAAACTTGTGTTTTTAGTCGAATGCCTGAAAAATAGGGCCCTATATTGGATTTTTACCAGTTTGAACTGCGGAGCCTGTGACTGTTCGCTCCGCCTCTGATACCCCAACAAGCACCGCATTATTCAATAAATGGTGCCTTTTGTCTTTAGGATGTAGGAGATTCCATGGAGTTCAGTGTAAAGAGTGGCAGTCCTGAGAAGCAACGCAGTGCCTGCGTCGTGGTCGGCGTTTTTGAGCCCCGCCGCCTCTCTCCGGTTGCCGAACAGCTGGACAAGATCAGCGACGGCTACCTCAGCTCGCTGCTGCGCCGTGGCGACCTGGAAGGGAAACCGGGCCAGATGCTGCTGCTGCATCAAGTACCGGGGGTGCTCAGCGAGCGCGTACTGCTGGTCGGGTGCGGCAAGGAGCGCGAACTCGACGAGCGCCAGTACAAGCAGATCATCAACAAGACCATCACCACCCTGAACGAAACCGGCTCCATGGAAGCGGTCTGCTTCCTGACCGAGCTGCACGTCAAGGGTCGGGATACCTACTGGAAGGTGCGTCAGGCGGTGGAAACCACCAAGGCGGGCCTCTACAGCTTCGATCAGTTCAAGACCAACAAGGCCGAACCGCGCCGTCCGTTGCGCAAGCTGGTCTTCAACGTGCCGACGCGTCGGGAACTGACCATAGGCGAGCGCGCCATCAACCACGGCCTGGCCGTGGCGAAAGGGGTGCGCATCTGCCGCGACGTGGCGAACATGCCGCCCAACGTCTGCAATCCCGCCTACCTCGCCTCCCAGGCCCGCCGTCTGGCGGATGCCTATGACAACATCACCACCAGGGTGGTGGGGGAGCAGGAGATGGCCGAGCTCGGCATGAACTCCTACCTCGCAGTGGCCCGCGGCTCCGAGAACGAAGCCATGATGGCCATCATCGAGTACAAGGGCAACGCCGACGCCAAGCCCATCGTGCTGGTGGGCAAGGGGCTGACCTTCGACTCCGGCGGCATCTCCATCAAGCCGGCAGACGGCATGGACGAGATGAAGTACGACATGGGTGGCGCCGCCTCCGTGCTCGGCACCATGCACGCCCTGGCCCAGTTGCAGCTGCCCATCAATGTCATCGGCGTGCTGGCGGGCTGTGAGAACATGCCGGGGGGCAACGCCTACCGCCCCGGTGACATCCTCACTACCATGTCCGGCCAGACCGTCGAGGTGCTCAACACCGACGCCGAAGGCCGCCTGGTGTTGTGCGATGCCCTGACCTATGTGGACCGCTACGATCCCGAGACCGTGATCGACGTGGCGACCCTGACCGGTGCCTGCATCATCGCCCTTGGCCACCATACTTCTGGCCTCTTGGCGAACCACAACCCCCTGGCCCACGAGCTGCTCAACGCCTCCGAACAGGCCGGCGATCGCGCCTGGCGCCTGCCCCTGTTCGACGAGTATCAGGAGCAGCTGGAAAGCCCGTTCGCAGACATGGCCAACATCGGTGGCCGTCCGGCCGGTACCATCACCGCCGCCGCCTTCCTGTCGCGCTTCACCAAGAAATACAACTGGGCCCACCTGGATATCGCAGGAACCGCCTGGAAGAGCGGCAAGGAGAAGGGCTCCACCGGCCGTCCTGTGCCCCTGCTGACCCAGTTCCTGCTCAACCGGGCCGGCGTGGCGGACGTCGAAGACAAGGAGTGATCCCCTTCCCCATCGACTCGAAGAGCGATGCGAGAAGGCGTTACCCTGTATCACAAGGAAGAGGCCTGCCTCTTCCTTGTTTCATTGAGAGAATCCGGGAAGTCCGTGCCAGACGCGGCTCCCGAAGACGGCCAATCGCTGTCCGTCACAGCCAAACGGGACCGACCTGATGAGCCAAGTGACCTTTTACCTGATGAGCCAGCCCGATGATGCGGATGCCTCCGCCGTCGAGCGCCTCGCCTGCCAGCTTGCGGCCGATGGCTGGAGCGCAGGCCACCTCTATCTGCTGTGCGAGGACGAGGCCCAGGCCCTGCGTCTGGACGAGCTGTTGTGGCAGTTGCCGCCCGATCGCTTCGTGCCGCACCAGTTGCAGGGGGAGAGCGGTCAGGCTCCGGTGGAGATAGGCCATCAGCCGCCACGGCGGCGCTATGCCTGCCTCATCAACCTGGCCCGGCAGACACCTTTGTTTGCAGGACACTTCGCTCAAGTGGTAGATTTTGTCCCCACTGACGAAACGCAAAAGCAGCAAGCCCGCGAGCGCTACAAGCACTATCGCCAGGCGGGCCATACCCTCGAGATGAGGGATCAGCCCGTCCTTGCCGCACCGGATCCGGCGCAGCCCTGACTGTGCCACCCTCGATCCACGACGAATCAACACCAGACTCCATCCATCCAGAATACGGCGAGACCATGGAAAAGACTTTTAATCACAACGCCATCGAACAGGCGCTCTATCAGCACTGGGAAGCCCAGGGTTACTTCAAGCCCCACGGCGACACCAGCAAAGACTCCTTCTGCATCATGATCCCGCCGCCGAACGTCACCGGCAGCCTGCACATGGGTCACGCCTTCCAGCAGACCCTGATGGACACCCTGATCCGCTACAACCGCATGCAGGGCAAGAACACCCTGTGGCAGGCGGGTACCGACCACGCCGGTATCGCCACCCAGATGGTGGTTGAGCGCAAGATCGCCGCAGAAGAGGGCAAGACCCGCCACGATTACGGCCGGGAAGCCTTCATCGACAAGATCTGGCAGTGGAAGGAAGAGTCCGGCGGCACCATCACCCGTCAGATGCGCCGTCTGGGTGACTCCGTGGATTGGGAGCGCGAGCGCTTCACCATGGATGAGGGCCTCTCCGCCGCCGTCCAGGAAGTGTTCGTGCGCCTGTACGAAGACGGCCTGATGTACCGCGGCAAGCGTCTGGTGAACTGGGATCCCAAGCTCAACACCGCCATCTCCGACCTGGAAGTGGAAAACCGCGAGATCAAGGGCCACATGTGGCACCTTCGCTACCCGCTGGCCAACGGCGCCAAGACCGCCGAAGGCCAGGATTACCTGATCGTCGCCACCACCCGCCCGGAAACCATGCTGGGTGATACCGCCGTGGCCGTGAACCCGGAAGACCCCCGCTACAAGGCGCTGATCGGCCAGCACATCCTGCTGCCGCTGGTGAACCGTCTGATCCCCATCGTTGCCGACGAACATGCCGACATGGAGAAGGGCACCGGCTGCGTGAAAATCACTCCGGCCCACGACTTCAACGACAACGAAGTGGGCAAGCGCCACAACCTGCCGATGATCAACATCTTCACCCTGGACGCCCACGTGCGTGCCGAGGCCGAAGTGGTCGATACCAATGGCAACCCGAGCACCGCCTATGACGCCGCCCTGCCGACCGAGTTCGCCGGGATGGAGCGCTTCGCCGCCCGCAAGGCCATCGTCGCCAAGCTGGACGAGCTGGGCCTCCTGGCCGAGATCAAGGATCATGTGCTGCAACAGCCTTACGGCGATCGCGGCGGCGTGCCCATCGAGCCCATGCTGACCGACCAGTGGTACGTCCGCGTGGCCCCCATGGCCAAGACCGCCATCGAGGCGGTGGAAGATGGCCGCATCCAGTTCGTGCCGAAGCAGTACGAAAACATGTACTTCTCCTGGATGCGCGACATTCAGGACTGGTGCGTCTCCCGTCAGCTGTGGTGGGGTCACCGCATCCCGGCCTGGTATGACGATGCCGGCAACGTCTACGTGGGCCGCAACGAAGAGGAAGTGCGCGCCAAGCACAGCATCCCGTCCGTGATCGTGCTGCGTCAGGACGAAGACGTGCTCGACACCTGGTTCAGCTCCGCCCTGTGGACCTTCTCCACCCTGGGCTGGCCGAACAACACCGAGGCGCTCAAGACCTTCCACCCGACCGACGTGCTGATGAGCGGCTTCGACATCATCTTCTTCTGGATTGCCCGGATGATCATGATGACCATGCACTTCATCAAGGACGAGAACGGCCAGCCGCAAGTCCCGTTCAAGACCGTCTACATCACCGGCCTCATCCGTGACGAAGAAGGCCAGAAGATGTCCAAGTCCAAGGGCAACGTGCTGGACCCCCTGGACATGATCGACGGCATCTCCCTGGAAGACCTGCTGGAGAAGCGCACCGGCAACATGATGCAGCCGCAGATGGCCGAGAAGATCGCCAAGCGCACCGCCAAGCAGTTCCCGGAAGGGATCAATGCCCACGGCACCGACGCCCTGCGCTTCACCCTGGCGGCGCTCGCCTCCACCGGTCGTGACATCAACTGGGACATGAAGCGCCTGGATGGCTACAACAACTTCTGCAACAAGCTGTGGAACGCCTCCCGCTATGTGCTGATGAACACCGAAGATCAGGATTGCGGCTTTGCCGGTGGCGAGATGCAGTTCAGCCTGGCGGATCGCTGGATCCAGTCCCAGCTGCAAGTGGCCATCCGAGACTTCCGCACCGCCCTCGATACCTACCGCTTCGATATCGCGGCAGGCGTCTTGTACGAATTTATCTGGAACCAGTTCTGTGACTGGTATCTGGAGCTGACCAAGCCGGTGCTGACCAAGGGTTCCGAGGCCGAGCAGCGCGCTGCCCGCCACACCCTCGTCAGTGTCCTCGAGACCCTGCTGCGCCTGGCACACCCGATCATCCCGTTCATCACCGAAACCATCTGGAAATCGGTCGCCCCGCTGGCCGGCGTACACGCCGACACCATCATGATTCAGGCTTTCCCGGAGTTCGACGCCGCCAAGGTGGACGACGCCGCGATGGCGGATCAGGAGTGGGTGAAGGAGTTCATCGTCAGCATCCGCAACATCCGCGCCGAGATGAACGTGGCCCCGAGCGTGCCCCTCAACGTGCTGCTCCAGTGCGATGCCAAGGATGCCCAGCGCGCCGCTGACAACGAGGCCTTCCTCAAGTCGCTGGCCCGTCTGGAATCCATCCGCGTACTTGGCGCAGGTGAAACCGCCCCGCTGTCGGTCAAGAAATTGATCGGTGCCACCGAGCTGATGATCCCCATGGCCGGTCTCATCGACAAGGAAGCCGAGCTGGCCCGTCTGGCCAAAGAGGTGGCCCGTCTGGTGGGCGAGTGCGGCCGCATCGAAGGCAAGCTCGGCAACGAAGCCTTCGTCGCCAAGGCGCCGGAAGCGGTCATCATCAAGGAGCGCGAGAAGCTGGAAGATTACCGTCTCCAGCTGACCAAGCTGGAAGCCCAGCAGGCCGAGATCGCCGCGCTCTAAGCCACAGCGCAACATGACAAGCCCCCGTTTATCGGGGGCTTTTTCATGTCAGGGGTTCAGTTCTCCCTCTCCTGCCCCGCAGTTTTATCCCTCCCGCCGGGGCGATATTCAAAAATTCACGAGCCAAATCACCTCCTTTCACAAGCGCAGAGCCCGCAAATTCATTACACTGCCAGCGGTCTTTTCTATCGGGAGTGCTGCTGCAGTATGGAAATATTGATCCTGTTTGGATTGATTTTGCTCAATGGCGTCTTCGCCATGTCGGAAATCGCCATCGTGACGGCACGCAAGGCACGCCTCGCCAAAATGGCGAGCGAAGGGAGCCGCTCCGCCGCCATCGCCCTCAAGCTCGGGGAAGATCCGACCCATTTCCTCTCCGCCGTGCAGATCGGCATCACCAGCATCGGTCTGCTCAACGGTATCTATGGCGAGTCCCTGCTGGCCCAGCCCTTCGCTCTCTGGCTGCAGGAGTGGGGGCTCTCCCCCAAGAGCAGCAGCCTGCTCGCCACCGTCATCGTGGTCGTGCTGGTCACCTATCTCTCCATCGTGGTAGGGGAGCTCGTGCCCAAACGCCTCGGACAGCTCAGCGCCGAGCGCATTGCCTGTCTGGTAGCCCGCCCCATGCTCTGGCTGGCGACCCTGACCCGTCCCTTCGTCTGGTTGCTCTCCGCCTCCACCAACGCCAGCCTGCGGCTGCTGCGGGTCGATCAGCGCAGCAGCAACAACGTCACTCAGGAGGAGATCCACGCCATGCTGGTGGAGGGCTCCGAAGCGGGGGTGATTGAGGACCATGAGCACACTATGTTGCGCAACGTGTTCCGCCTCGACGAACGCAGCCTGGCCTCCCTGATGGTGCCGCGCAGCGACATCCGCTATCTGGACCTGTCACTGCCGCTGGAAGTGAACCTCCAACGTCTGGTGGAGTATCGCCACAGCTTCTTCCCTGTCTGTGACGGCAGCCTGTCGGATCTCGTCGGCATCCTCAACGTCAGCAAGGTGCTGCACGCCTACATCAAGGGAGAGCCCATCGATCTGGCGGCACTGACCCAGGACGGCAGCCTGCTGCCGGAGACCCTCAACGGCCTGGAGCTGCTCAACCACTTCCGTACCCACTCCGAGCACATGGTGCTGGTGGTGGACGAATATGGCGAGCTGCAGGGGCTGGTCACCCAGCAGGATCTGCTGGAAACCCTGGCCGGCGACTTCCAGCAGGAAGATGGGGAAGACAACTGGGCCTTCCAGCGCGCCGACGGCAGCTGGCTGCTCGACGGCCTCATTCCGCTGCCAGAATTGAAGGACTGTCTGGAGCTGGTTCGTCTGCCGGAAGAAGAAAAACATCACTATCACACCCTTGGAGGGCTTATCATGCTGCTCCTTGGCCGCCTTCCCCAGACCGGAGACCTGGTCACCCTGGAACAGTGGCAACTGGAAATCGTGGATATGGACGGCCTGCGCATCGACAAGGTGCTTGCCATGCCCTTGACCGACCAACCCAGCTAACCTGCGGAGTTTGCATGTATGGAGCAGTTTTACCACCTGGCTCACGCCTTTATGCATCAGGATCTGGCGACACTCTCTGATCCCAAGATGGTCTTCATGGTCTATGTCGTCCTGCTGACCTTCCTGGTGCTCGAGAATGGCTTTATCCCCACCGCCTTCCTGCCAGGGGATACCCTGCTGATCCTGACCGGCGTGCTGATCTATCAGGGGGTGTTGCCGATGGCAGTGGTCCCGCTGCTGATCATGGCGACCTTCGTCGGTACCTGGCTTGGCTACATGCAGGGGCGTTTCCTCGGCCACACCCGGATGTATCACAGGCTGATGTCCCATCTCGATGACAAGCACAAGGAGAAGGTGCACTACCTGCTCAACAAGTACGGCATCATCACCCTGATCACCGCCCGCTACATCGCCTTCGTGCGTACCGCCTACCCCTATATCGTCGGCGCCAACGAGATCCCCCAGGGGCGCTTCCTGGTGGTCAACCTGATCAGCTCCATCATGTGGATCTGCCCCCTGGTCGGGCTGGGTTACTACCTGAGCCACACCAAGCTGGCCGCGCAGTATGAGTCCCAATTTCTCAGCGTCATTATCTACCTGCCGGTCGTGCTGCTGGTGGGCGGCCTCATCGCTCTGGTCTGGCGCTGGTGGAGCAGACGCAAGCCCGGCGTCTCCAGAGAGTGAGACAAACCACAGGGTCGCCCACAGGCGGCCCTTTTTTATGGAAAATAGTGGCGAATTCCCCCTGCTCGCTCTTGTAAAGCAGGGGCAAAAATGAGTGAATCTAGCGCCTTTTTTCGCTGTGGATGGAGTTGGTTGTATGGGGTGTTGGATTCGCGCAATCGCGCTGGTAGGTGGATTGATGGGACTGCTGGGTTCGCAGACAGCCCTGGCGACCCCCGACCCGGCCAAGCTGCAGCTCAAATCGGGCAGTGCCCTGGTGATGGACGTCAACACCGGCAAGACCCTGTATCAGAAAAACCCCACCCGGGTGCGCCCCATCGCCTCTCTCACCAAGCTGATGACGGCGCTGGTGGTGCTGGATGCCCGCCAGAACCTCAATCAGACCCTGACCATCGATCAGAACGACAGGGACAACATCAAGCACACCTATTCACGGGTGCGCATGGGCACCCAGGTCAGCCGCCGCGACGCCCTGCATCTGGCGCTGATGTCCTCCGAGAACCGCATGGCCTCGGCGCTTGCCCGCCACTACCCGGGGGGTCGCCAGGCCTTCATCCGCGCCATGAACAACAAGGCCAGACAGCTCGGCATGCGCAACACCCGCTACTATGACTCCACCGGTCTCTCCACCCGCAACGTCTCCACCGCCCAGGATCTGGCCAAGCTCCTCTCTGCGGCCTATCGACAGCCGCTGATCCGTGAATTCACCCAGGACACCAGCAGGGAGATGCGCTTTCACAAGCCGGCCTACAGCCTGATGTTCAACAATACCAACCCGCTGGTGAAGAACCCGGACTGGGATGTACGCCTCTCCAAGACAGGCTATACCGACGAAGCGGGCCGCTGCCTGCTGATGCGTGCCAAACCGGATCGTCAGGAGCTCGCCATCGTACTGCTCAACTCGGTGGGCAAACGCACCCCTGTCGGGGATGCCAACCGCATCCGCAAGTGGCTGAAAAGCTGATTCTTTCCACGAAGACATGAAAGGATGCCGCGGCATCCTTTTTTATTGCCCGCCAAATGCCTCAGCAGGCCGCCAGAGGGCGCCAGAGGGCGCCAGCCCCGCACAGCATAGTGCGTTATGGTAAGGGCACCCAGATCCACAGGCACGGCCACGGGATGCGTCAGCAGCCTGCCAGGCAAGATACGTGGAGAGTGGTTACCCAGGGGCACGTGCAGCCAGGGGGAACCGTCCCCCGTGGGGGCGTCAGGGAGAAGGACACGAGAGAGACAACCCCATGATGGGGAGGAGGAAATCGCCCATAAAAAAACAGCCCCGACTGACGTCGAGGCTGTCTGTATGGTGCGCCCGAGAGGATTCGAACCTCTGACCACCTGGTTCGTAGCCAGGTACTCTATCCAGCTGAGCTACGGGCGCTCACAACTTGTTGCACTGCTTGAAATATGGTGCGCCCGAGAGGATTCGAACCTCTGACCACCTGGTTCGTAGCCAGGTACTCTATCCAGCTGAGCTACGGGCGCTCATAAATTGTTGCACTGCTTGAAACATGGTGCGCCCGAGAGGATTCGAACCTCTGACCACCTGGTTCGTAGCCAGGTACTCTATCCAGCTGAGCTACGGGCGCTCATAAATCATTGTATTGCTTGAAATGGTGCGCCCGAGAGGATTCGAACCTCTGACCACCTGGTTCGTAGCCAGGTACTCTATCCAGCTGAGCTACGGGCGCCCTGTTTTCAAACGATAAAAAAAGCTTACTCAACAGTAAGCCTTCTTTAGTGTCGACTTGCTGATGGTCAACACATGACTCCAAGAGTCAAATATGGTGCGCCCGAGAGGATTCGAACCTCTGACCACCTGGTTCGTAGCCAGGTACTCTATCCAGCTGAGCTACGGGCGCAAAATGGCGGAGAAGGGGGGATTCGAACCCCCGATGCGGGTATAAGCCGCATACTCCCTTAGCAGGGGAGCGCCTTCAGCCTCTCGGCCACCTCTCCGTTTGCGGGGCTGATAATACTTCACAGGGATTTTTAGTCAAACACTTTTTTGGAGAAAACAGAGCGTTCGCTCAGCATTTGGCCAAAGAGTGGAATATTCAAGCAATATCGACACTTACCCAGTAGTTTCGCGCTCTGCAGGCCGATTTGCAGGCCCCTGAAAAACAAAAGGCGACATCCAGGATGTCGCCTTCAGGCAGCCATGAAATGGCTTAGAAATTCGGTTGGCCCGGGACTTTCTCGGCCTGTATCCGCATGTAGATCTCTTCGCGGTGTACGGAAACCTCTTTCGGTGCATTCACACCGATACGAACCTGGTTCCCTTTTACGCCCAGTACGGTAACGGTTACTTCGTCACCAATCATCAGGGTTTCCCCTACACGACGAGTCAAAATAAGCATTCGCTTGCTCCTGTATCCTGTTTTGTATTTATATCGATATGCGCCATTATCTTACAAAGATACCGATATGGTAAATGGTTGAAACTAAATCAATCAGGGATTGTTTCCCAAGGGCTGCTCATGAGGCTCTTGATCCAACCCGAACGCCGAGTGCAACGAACGCACGGCCAGCTCCAGGTACTTCTCGTCAATCACCACGGATATCTTGATTTCAGAGGTGGAGATCAGCTGCATGTTGATCCCTTCCTCACCCAATACCTTGAACATGGTGCGCGCTACACCAGGATGATTCCACATGCCGACCCCGACGATGGAGACCTTGGCGATCTCTCCGTTGCCCTGCACGCAGGCGGCCCCCAGCTCGCTGGCGGTCTCCTCCAGCAAGGCGCGGGCCCGGCGATAATCATCGCGATTCACCGTGAAGGTGAAGTCGGCGGTACCATCCCCCATGGTGTTCTGCACTATCATGTCGACATCTATGTTGGCGTCGCTGATCGGATTCAGGATCTGCGCGGCCACGGTCGGCCTGTCCGGCACACCCAGAATGGTCAGGCTGGCCTCGTTGCGATTGAACGCAATGCCGGATACCAGGGGTGCTTCCATCCTCTCACCTCCATATGTGATTAAGGTTCCCTCTCCGTCGACGAAACTCGACAGCACCCTTAGCGGCACGCGGTACTTGCCCGCGAACTCGACCGAACGGATCTGCAACACCTTGGCTCCGAGACTCGCCATCTCAAGCATCTCCTCGAAGGTGATGGTATCGAGGCGACGCGCCTTGGGCTCGATGCGCGGATCCGTGGTATACACCCCGTCCACATCGGTAAAGATCTGGCACTCATCGGCCTTGATGGCCGCAGCCACGGCCACCGCGGTGGTATCCGAACCCCCTCGGCCCAGGGTAGTGATGGCATTGTGCTCATCGCGCCCCTGGAAACCGGCGATCACCACCACCTTGCCGGCACCGAGTGCGGCTTCCACCTGCTCGGTGTCGATACGGGTGATGCGCGCCTTGCCATAGGCGGAGTCGGTGTGGATGCGGACCTGATCACCGGTCATCGAGACTGCAGGGCAACCGCGCTTGTTGAGCGCAATCGCCAGCAACGCAATGGTGACCTGCTCACCGGTGGAGATCAGCACATCCATCTCGCGCCGGTTGGCATCCTGGTCCAGCTGCTGGGCCATGCCCAGCAACCGGTTGGTTTCGCCCGACATGGCGGAGACCACCACCACCACGTCATGTCCCTGGGCACGGGTCAGTTGAACCCGCTCAGCAACTGCCTCGATCCGCTCCAGCGTGCCGACCGAGGTGCCACCGTACTTCTGTACATAGAGTGCCACAGATCACCTCGCCCGCTTACAGGCGCTCTTCCAGCCAGGAGTGAACGGATTGCAGCGCCGCCGGCACCGCCTCAGGCTGGGTACCACCCGCCTGTGCCATGTCGGGACGACCACCGCCCTTGCCACCCACCTGCTGGGCCACCAGATTGACCAGCTCACCAGCTTTGACTTTGCCGGTCAGGTCATTGGTCACGCCCGCGATCAGGTTGACCTTGCCATCACTGCTGGTTGCCAGCAGCACGACACCGGATTTCATCTGGTTCTTCAGCTCGTCCAGCATGCCGCGCAGGGATTTGGGGTCGACCCCTTCCAGGGCGGCAACCAGCACCTTCTGGCCATTGATGTCGATGACCTGGCTCAGCAGGTCGTTACCCGCCTGCGCCGCCAGCTTGGCCTTGAGCTGTTCCAGCTCGCGCTCCATCATCTTGGCCTTGTCCAGTACCTGACGAACCTTGTCGGCGATGGAGAACTGATCGCCCTTCACCAACGCGGCAGCCTCTTCGATCTGTTCACCCAGCTGGTGCATCAGATCGATGGCGCTCTTGCCGGTGACCGCTTCGATACGGCGCACGCCAGCCGCGATGCCGCTCTCGGCGATGATCTTGAAGAAGCCGATGTCACCGGTGCGCTTGGCATGAGTACCGCCGCACAGCTCGGTGGAGTAGTCGCCCATGCGTACCACACGCACATCGTCTTCATATTTCTCGCCAAACAGCGCCATGGCACCGGCTGACTTGGCCTCTTCCAGCCCCATCAGCTGGGTGGCCACCTCGTGGTTGGCACGGATCTGGGCGTTGACGAGCTCCTCGATCCGGCGAATGGTCGCCATGGTCAGCCCTTCGAAGTGGGAGAAGTCGAAGCGCATACGCTCGGCGCCCACCAGGGATCCTTTCTGGGTCACATGCTCACCCAGCGCCTGGCGCAAGGCCGCGTGCAGCAGGTGAGTCACGGAGTGGTTAAGGGCGATGGCCTGACGACGGTCGCCATCGACCACGGCCTCGACCTCGGCTCCCTTCTCCAGGGTACCCAGTTCCAGATAGCCCTTGTGGATGATCGCCTTGCCCGCTTTCTGGGTGTCGGTGACGGCGAAGATGCCGTCATCCACCTTGAGGATGCCGCTGTCACCCACCTGACCGCCGGACTCCGCATAGAAGGGGGTCTCCGCCAGCACGATCACTGCCTCTTCACCGGCGATGAGGCCATTGACCTCGACACCATCCTTGTAGATACCGACCACCTGGGTGTTCTGGCTCAGCTGCTTGTAACCGGTAAAGGGGGTCTCGAAATCGAGCTTCAGCACGTCGTTGTAGTTCACGCCGAAACTGGAAGCCTCTTTCGCGCGGGCGCGCTGCTTCTCCATCTCGGCCTTGAAGCCCTCTTCGTCGATGCCGATCTCGCGCTCGCGCACCACATCGGCGGTCAGGTCGGCCGGGAAGCCGTAAGTGTCATAGAGCTTGAACACCACTTCACCCGGGATAACCTTGGCATCACCGAGGTTGGCCAGGACGTCTTCCAGCAGCAGCAGACCTCTGTCCAACGTGCGGACGAATTGCTCCTCCTCGATGCGCAACACTCGCTCGACCAGCGGCAGCTGGGCGATCAGTTCTGCCGCCACATCCTTCATCTGCACGGCCAGCTCGGCAGCCAGCTTGTAGAAGAAGACGTCGGTAGCACCCAGCTTGCGGCCGTGACGCACGGCGCGGCGGATGATGCGGCGCAGCACGTAGCCGCGACCTTCATTGGAGGGCATGACACCGTCAGCCACCAGGAAGGCGCAGGAACGGATGTGGTCCGCGATGACGCGCAGGGACTGGTTGCTCAGATCCGTGGTGTCGACAATCTCGGCCGCCTTCTTGATCAACGCCTGGAAGATGTCGATCTCATAGTTGGAGTGCACTCCCTGCATGATGGCGGAGATACGCTCCAGACCCATGCCGGTATCCACGGACGGACGGGGCAGCGGCTCCATGGTGCCGTCAGCCTGACGGTTGAACTGCATGAAGACCACGTTCCAAATCTCGATGAAGCGGTCGCCATCCTCGTCCGGTGAACCGGGAGGGCCACCCCAGATGTGATCGCCGTGGTCGTAGAAGATCTCGGTGCAGGGACCACATGGGCCGGTATCGCCCATGGCCCAGAAGTTGTCGGATGCATAAGGAGCACCCTTGTTGTCACCGATGCGCACGATGCGATCGGCCGGCACGCCGACCTCTTTTTCCCAGATGTCGAAGGCTTCGTCGTCAGTCGCGTAGACGGTCACCAGCAGGCGCTCTTTGGGCAGCTTGAGGGTACCGGTCAGGAATTCCCATGCAAACCGGATGGCGTCCTGTTTGAAGTAGTCACCGAAGCTGAAGTTGCCCAGCATCTCGAAGAAGGTGTGGTGACGGGCGGTATAGCCGACGTTTTCCAGGTCATTGTGCTTGCCGCCAGCCCGCACGCAACGCTGGGCCGTGGTGGCACGGTGATAGGCACGCTTGTCGGCGCCAAGGAACACGTCCTTGAACTGGTTCATCCCTGCGTTGGTGAACAGCAGGGTCGGATCGTTGTGCGGTACCAGCGAGCTGGAAGAGACAACCTGGTGTCCCTGGGTGCGGAAATACTCGAGAAACGCAGCGCGAATCTCTGACGTGGACATGTACATGGAAAATCCTGCTTGATTCGAATACGGACTTTTAACCGCATTAATGTAAGTTTTCTGCAGGGTAAAGTAAAACGTGGGGACCCTTGACGGGTGAAATAGCCCCCAAGGGGCCAGCGTTTGGCAGCAGCACCCGCAAGGACGTCACAACAGGGGGGCTTCAGGATGCCTCGCTCGACCACAGGGCCGCCATCGACAGACCCGGCGAAGGGCTGATATTCCCCACCAGCCGTACCGCACGCCAGTTGCTATAGGTGTTCAACCTCGGCGCGCCACTATTGCTCACCTTGCATGGCTGAGAGGGCGTAACGGCCTTGTTCCTGGGTAAAACCACGCCCCATCAGATATTTGAGCCACTTCATGCGCAGTTTAAAGTCGGCAAGGTCGGTCGCCTTTGCCCGACGCGACAACAACGCAAGCGCCAGTTCGAACCAGTCGAGCTCGGGTTGATCCAGGGCAGTCTCGATCTGGGTGTCAACCAGCCCCTTGCGGCGCAGGTCGAAGCGGATCCTGAGCGGACCATGGCCTTTGGCCGCACCAGCCCGCACCGCCATGGCACCGTAACGATCGTCATTGACCCAGCCATAGCCACGGCAATGGTCGAGTACAACGGCGACCACCTCCTCCTCGAATCCCTTCTGACGCAGGCGTCTGGCCAGCTCCGACTCGGCACTCTCGCGACGGGCCAGACTGCGCATGGCGTAGGCACGGGCGGCCGCCAGCTGCTCTTCAAAGGTCAATTCGACGGGCTCGCCCGTTTCGTTCACTGATTCATCCGCCATAAACAACAAGGCCGGGTATCAACCCGGCCTTTCCTCATTCCTTATTCGAACTCTTGTTCGTTTTCGGCTTCAAACTCGTCGTATTCGGCAGCCGTGGCCTTCTCTTCCACCGGCGCGGCGCCAGAGAGCAGCAGCTCGCGCAGCTTCACTTCCACCTCGGCAGCCAGTGCCTTGTTTTCGGAGAAGAGCTTCATCACGTTGGCTTTGCCCTGGCCGATCTTCTCGCCGTTGTAGCTGTACCAGGCGCCCGCCTTGTCGATCAGCTTGTGCTTGACGCCGAGATCCACCAGCTCGCCCTCCTTGGAGATACCGGCACCATAGAAGATCTGGAACTCAGCCTGCTTGAAGGGTGGCGCCACCTTGTTCTTGACGACCTTGACGCGGGTTTCGTTGCCGACCACCTCGTCCCCTTCCTTGATGGCGCCGGTACGACGGATGTCAAGGCGCACGGAGGCGTAAAACTTCAGAGCGTTACCACCGGTGGTGGTCTCCGGGCTGCCGAACATGACGCCAATCTTCATCCGGATCTGGTTGATGAAGATGCACAGGCAGTTGGCGTTCTTGATGTTGGCGGTCAATTTACGCAGCGCCTGGGACATCAGTCGGGCCTGCAGGCCGACGTGGGAGTCACCCATCTCCCCTTCGATTTCCGCTTTCGGGGTCAGGGCAGCCACGGAGTCGACGATGATGACGTCGACGGCATTGGAGCGCACCAGCATGTCGCAAATCTCCAGTGCCTGTTCACCGGTATCCGGCTGGGAGATGAGCAGGTCGTCGACGTTGACGCCCAGCTTGGCGGCATAGATAGGATCCAGTGCGTGCTCCGCATCGACGAAGGCACAGGTCTTGCCCTTCTTCTGGGCTTCGGCGATCACCTGCAGGGTCAGCGTAGTTTTACCGGAGGATTCCGGACCGTAGATCTCGACGATACGACCGCACGGCAGACCACCGATCCCCAGCGCCACGTCCAGAGAGAGAGAGCCGGTGGAGATGGCTTCAATATCCATGGTCTTGCTGTCGCCCAGACGCATGATGGAGCCTTTGCCAAACTGCTTTTCGATCTGGCCCAGCGCAGCCGCCAGTGCCTTCTGTTTGTTCTGATCCATGCCAATCTCCGCTGGGAATCGTGAATAAGAAGTGAAGTTGAGCTAAGTATACTGTTTATGCATACAGTATCAAGCCCAATTTATTTGAGCAGTGCCAGGAGTCCGGACAAGGCCTGTCTGACCGCCTGCTGGCGCACCTGATGGCGATCCCCATCGAAACGGGCGAGCAGGGAGTGGTGACGACCGGTACGATCTGCCCAGGCAAACCAGACAGTGCCGACCGGTTTCTCCTCGCTGCCACCACCAGGCCCGGCGATACCGCTGATGGCCACGCAGATACCCGCATCGGAGCGAGCCAGGCAGCCCCGGGTCATCTCCAGCACCACGGGTTCGCTGACGGCGCCGTGGCGCAACAGGCTGTCGATGCTGACGCCGAGCATCTGCTGTTTGGCTTCGTTGGTGTAGGTCACGAAACCGCGATCGAACCAGGCAGAGCTGCCGGCAGTATCCGTGATGGCAGTGGCAACCCCGCCGCCGGTGCAGGATTCCGCCGTGGCGGCCAGCCAGCCTCTGGCCAGCAGTGCCTCGCCCAATTCCCGGGATAAGCGGGAGATCTCTGCTTCAAGTCCCATCATCGCGTCCTCTTCCGGCCTCTTCCAGGCGAAATATGGCGCTCATTATGCAGTTGCCCCGCCCCTCGGGCAACCGACCCCGGGGCCACTGCGTCAGCAAGTTGTCGTCGCTTAAGCTCCAGTACATGGCTGCTCGTTATCATGTTCCAACACCGCCATGCATGCGGTTTCCATCCCATCAGACCAAGGAGAAAGCCGGATGAAGCATCCGTTCAACGTCGCCATGACAGCCCTCGCAATGTGTATCGCCACCCATGCCTTTGCCACCGAGGGTACCGCCGAGCTGCAGAGCGAGACCACCCTGGCCCAGGAGCTGAACCTCTCCAGCGCGCAGGTGGAGCAGATCAAGGGGCTGCGCGAGCAGGCCACCAGGGAGCTGGGCTCAATCAAGCTCGACGCAATCGGCCAGGACGTCATCGTCAACATGATCAAGTCCGGCAAATGGGATGAAGTGGCGGCGAGAAAGCAGTTGCAGACCATCAGCGACGTACAGGCCGAGGCCCGCTACCATCGCGCCCACTACCTCTTCGAGGTGAGCCGGGTGCTGACACCCGAGCAGAAAGCCAAGCTGCACGAGATGCTGAGCGGCGACGAAGCCATGTACTGAGGGCGACACTCTCCCCGCTCTCCCATCCCCGCATCCGTGCGGGGATGCTATTTCTCCTCCCCCATGCCTCTTCTCGGCCAGGCTCCATCCCAGGCCACTCTGGCCAGCATCAGCCGGATGCACAGATCCGCGACGGGACGCCAGCTTTGCCCCCAAGACGGAGATTCCTCCTCACCATCTTGCCTCGAGCATGTAGAATGGCCCCCAGATTCAGACCCATGACGGCAGACGTTTGCCCGCAAGAGCACCTTCTGGAATAGCACATGACAGCACAATACCAAGCGCCAGGCGCCAACTTGAGCGCCCACACCCCCATGATGCAGCAGTATCTGACCCTCAAGGCCGAGAACCCGGAGATCCTGCTGTTTTATCGCATGGGTGACTTCTACGAGCTCTTCTACGACGACGCCCGCAAGGCCTCCCAGCTGCTCGACATCTCCCTGACCAAGCGCGGCCAGTCGGCCGGCAGCCCCATCCCGATGGCCGGGGTGCCCTATCACGCCATCGAGGGGTATCTCGCCAAGCTGGTACAGCTCGGCGAATCGGCCGCCATCTGCGAGCAGGTGGGGGATCCCGCCACCAGCAAGGGGCCGGTGGAGCGCAAGGTCATTCGCATCATCACCCCGGGTACCGTCTCCGACGAGGCGCTGCTCAGCGAGCGGCAGGACAACCTGATCGCCGCCGTCTACCACGATGGCCGCCGCTTCGGTTACGGCACCATGGACATCGGCTCCGGCCGCTTCTTCATCAACCAGTTCGAGAAAGAAGAGACCCTGCTCGCCGAGTTGCAACGCACCAATCCGGCGGAGCTGCTCTACCCCGAATCGTTCGCCTTCCTGCACCATATCGAGGGTCGCCGCGGTCTGCGCCGCCGCCCGGAGTGGGAGTTCGAGCTCGGCACCGCCCGCAAGCTCTTGTGCCAGCAGTTCGGCACCCAGGATCTGGTGGGCTTTGGGGTCGAGCAGAGCGAGACCGCCCTGTGCGCCGCCGGCTGCCTGATGCAGTACGTGAAAGACACCCAGCGCACCGCCCTGCCCCACATTCGCAGCGTGCGCCTGGAGCAGCCCGATCATGCGGTCATCATGGATGCCGCCACCCGCCGCAATCTGGAGCTGACCCAGAATCTGGCCGGCGGTCACGACAACACCCTCTCCGCCGTGCTCGATTGCACCGCCACGCCGATGGGCAGCCGCCTGCTCAAGCGCTGGATCCACCAGCCGATCCGCGATCGGGTGATCCTCAAAGGTCGCCAGAGCACCATCAAGGAGCTCATCGAGCAGAACCTCTATGACGAGCTGGGCGGTTTGCTGCGCCAGGTCGGCGATGTGGAGCGGGTGCTGGCGCGCCTCGCCCTGCGCTCGGCCCGCCCGCGCGATCTGACCCGGCTGCGGCAGGCTTTTGCTCAGCTGCCCGAGTTGCAGCGTCTGCTGGCGGAGAGCGAGCACGAGGCGGTGCAGCAGCTGCGCGAGCGGGCGAGCACCTTCCCCGAACTGTTCGACCTGCTGGAGCGTGCCGTGATGGAGGTGCCACCGGTGCTCATCCGCGATGGCGGCGTCATCCGTGAAGGGTTCAATCAGGAGCTGGACGAGCTGCGGGATCTGGCCAATGGCGCCACCGCCAGCCTGGCCCGCATCGAGGAGCGGGAGAAGGCGCTCACCGGCATCAACACCCTCAAGGTGGGCTACAACAAGGTGCACGGCTTCTACATCGAGGTGAGCCGCGCTAACAGCCACCTGGTGCCGGCCCACTACATCCGCCGCCAGACGCTGAAAAACAACGAGCGCTACATCATCGATGAGCTGAAGAAGTACGAGGACAAAGTGCTCACCGCCCAGGCCCAGGCGCTGGCGCTGGAAAAACGTCTCTACGAAGAGCTGCTCGACGCCCTGCTGCCGCACCTCGGCGATCTGCAGGAGTCTGCTGCCGCACTGGCGGAGCTGGACGTGCTGGCCAACCTGGCCGAGCGGGCAGAGACCCTCGACTATCGCTGCCCCACCCTCATCGACGAGGATCAGATCATCATCGAGGCGGGCCGCCATCCCGTGGTGGAGCAGGTGATGACCGACCCCTTTATCGCCAACCCGATACAGCTGGAGCGGGAGCGGCGGATGTTGATAATCACCGGCCCCAACATGGGCGGTAAATCCACCTACATGCGCCAGACTGCGCTCATCGTGCTGCTGGCCCATATCGGCGCATTCGTGCCCGCCGACAGCGCCCGCATCGGCCCCATCGACCGCATCTTCACCCGCATCGGGGCGTCGGATGATCTCGCCTCCGGCCGCTCCACCTTTATGGTGGAGATGACCGAAACCGCCAATATCCTCAACAACGCCACCGCCCGCAGTCTGGTGCTGATGGACGAAATTGGCCGCGGCACCAGCACCTACGACGGCCTCTCGCTGGCCTGGGCCTGCGCCGAGCAGCTGGCAAGCAAGATTGGCGCCTACACCCTGTTCGCCACTCACTACTTCGAGCTGACCCGCCTGCCCGAGCTGATGAGCGGGCTGGCCAACGTCCACCTGGATGCGGTGGAGCACGGCGACACCATCGCCTTTATGCACGCGGTGCAGGAAGGTGCGGCCAGCCGATCCTACGGCCTGCAGGTAGCGGCGCTGGCCGGGGTGCCGAAATCGGTGATCCACCAGGCCCGCCACAAACTGCACGAGCTGGAGAGTGCCACTCCGGTGGCCGCCGGCGAAAGTCGTCCGGCTCCGGTAACTCTCGCCCCGCAACCCCATCCTGTGGTGGAGGAGCTGGCAGCAGTTCGCCCGGACGAGCTGACCCCGCGACAGGCCCTTGACCTGCTCTATCGACTCAAGCAGATGCTGTAGCTACCGACCGCCGAACAGGCATGAAAAAGGGGAACCGCGAGGTTCCCCTTTCGTTTGACCGAACCTGTCATCAGCCCGGACCGATGCGATCCATCAGGCTCAGATTGACCGACCCCGGATGGCGCTTGAGCTTCTGCCTGTATTCGAACTGGTGCTGGCTCTCCTGTTTGAGCCCCTGCATCAGGGAGTAGCACATGGCCAGCATGATGACCGAGAAGGGCAGCGCGGCGATGATGCTGGCGGCCTGCAGGGCGGCAAGCCCGCCGGAGACCAGCAGAATGGCCGCGACCAGCCCCTGCCCCAGCCCCCAGATGGCGCGGTGCAGCACCGGGGGATCCTGATCGCCGATGGAGAGCAGCGTCGTAATCACGAGCGTGCCCGAATCGCTGGAGGTGATGAAGTAGGTGCAGATAAGCAGGGTCAGCACCCCCTTGGCAATCCAGCCGAAGGTATCCCAGTGCAGCAGTTCCACCGTCTTGTAGAGCGCCATGGTGACATCCTGATTGACCGCTTCCACTACGCCGCCGCCACCGAACAGCTCCAGGTTCATGGCAGTCCCGCCGAACACGGTGAGCCAGAGCATGCCGAGCAGGGAGGGCACCAGCAGGACACCGAGCACGAATTCACGAATCGTGCGGCCCTTGGAGATGCGGGCGATGAACATGCCGACAAAGGGTGCCCACGCGATCCACCAGCCCCAGTAAAATGCGGTCCAGCTGGACTGCCAGGCCGAGGTACCGTTGGCTTCGGTATTGGTCCAGAAGCTCAGCTTGACGATGTTCTGCAGGTAATCACCGATGTTCTGCACATAGGCGTTGAGGATATAGGTGGTTGGCCCCAGCACCAGGAAGAGGCCCAGCACGAACACGCTCAACCAGATATTGAGTTCGGAGAGGATCTTCACCCCGCGCCCGACGCCGGAGATGGCCGACAGGGTGGCAATCAGGCTGATGCCACCGATGAGCCAGAGCTGGTTCGCTTGTGACACGCCCATGCCGAACATCTGATTGAGGCCGGTGTTCATCTGGGAAACTCCCAGCCCAAGGGAGGTCGCCACCCCGAACACGGTACCGAACACCGCCAGCACGTCGGCGGCATGGCCCCAGAAGCCGTAGATGCGATCGCCAAGAATGGGGTAGAGCACGGAGCGGATGGCCAGCGGCAACTTGCGCCGGTAGCTGAAGAAGGCCAGCGACAGGCCGACGATCACATAGATGGCCCAGGGGTGCAGACCCCAGTGGAAGAAGGTGAGGCGCATGGCGATCTGGGCCGCTTCCGGCGTCATACCTTCGGTGATGAAGGGGTTGCCCTGCAGGTGATACATGGGCTCGGCGATACTCCAGAACACCAGGCCTATGCCCATGCCTGCGCTGAACAGCATGGAGAACCAGGCAAAGTAGCCAAACTCCGGTACCTGGTCGTCGTCGCCCAGCCGGATGCTGCCAAAGCGGCTGAACATCAGGTAGACGGCGAAGAACAGGAACAGGGCGACCACCAGGATGTAATACCACTTGAAGCCAGCAATGATGGTGTCCTTGGCCCCGGTAAACCAGGTGCCTGCGGTATCCGGATCAAAGACGCCGAACAGCAGGAAGAGGGTCACGACGGTGAGGGCCGTCATGGCCATGGTGGGATTGAGGCCTTTCAAAAGCCCTTTGGTTGCTCGCATCGGGCCTCCTTAGTCGTTGTTGAAAAAGTCTTCACCCACGTGATCGCCGGCACCGCCGATGGCGCGATAGGCCAGACGACCAGCCACCTGCTCACGGTGATCCACCAGGGTCACCGACGGCTGGCCGTTCACTGCGTGGCGTTTGCCGAGGAAGATAGCCATGGGCACCCCCAGATTGGAGACACCGCTGGTGATCCAGAGGCGGTTGAAGTCATAGGAGCCACCGATGAACTCCAGCTGTGCCAGCCCATTGTCCAGACCCGCCAGATAAAAGTTCATGGCACTCTCGTCGGGGAAGAGGTGAACCAGCACATAGGCATAGCGCAGCTCATTGACCAACTCCTTTAGACTGAAAGAACCTGTGTTACTGCAAGAGAGCGGCAGCTCGCCATCGTAGTGGTGTACCTTGAGGTTGTTGGGGTCCTCGTCATAAGCAGGTTGATAACGCACAAATGCCGCGGTATCAGGCAGTTCATAGCGAACTCTGACCACGCGCAGATCGGCAACCAGGGACTTGATATCCAGGTCGTCATGCATGATTTCACTCCTCAAATATCGGGTTGGAATGGGGCAATTGTCCGATAACCTAACACAATATTCATTAGAGCTAAAACCATTACATCAAAAACCATATTGACCTTGTTATGGATTAGGCGGAGAATTTCGCGCCTCTCCACAGCCCTGCGATGACCCAGACCCCATGGAAAAACATGATGAAGTGCTGATCGCCCTGCGCCAGATCATCCGTGCCATCGACATGCACTCCAAGCGCTTGATCAAGGAGGCCGGCCTGACCTCGCCCCAGCTCCTGCTGCTCAAGGGGATCGACGAGCTTGGCCAGATCTCCATGCGCCAGCTGGCGGATCACACCAACATGAGCCAGGCCACCGCGACCACCATCATGGACCGGCTGGAGAGCCGCCAGCTGGTGCAGCGCATTCGCAGCGAAACCGACAAACGCAAGGTGCATGCGACGCTCACTGACGCGGGACGCGCCCTGCTTGCCCAGGCTCCGACCCCCTTGCAGGAGAGTTTCATTCAACGCTTTCAGGCACTGGAGAACTGGGAGCAGGGGTTGTTGCTCTCATCCCTGCAACGCATCTCCGCCATGATGAATGCCGACGGCATCGATGCCGCCCCCGTGCTGAGTGTCAGCCCCCTGACCGAAGAGCGGGCCTGAAATCCTGAAGTCCGTTTACATGTTTTCAGTTAACTTCTGGCACTCAGAACCCGATGTACCGCATCGGGGATTCTGCATTGCGAGGCCTAATGCGATCATTCTGGGTTATAACTACCCACCACCTTATGCACCATCTTCCTCGTCTACACCAGGTCCTACGGGCTTTGCTACAGCAACTCTCCTTTCAGTATCCCGTTCACCCGCTCTGCCAGCGCATTCTGATAACAGTCATACCCATCAGTCATCGAGTACTGTACTCCGTACCGTTCATACAGCGTCTGATTCAAGCCTGAGCAATACTGCACCCTGCCGTCCGAGTGATGGATAAACTCCCCGCTGCCACGCCGTTGCTTCAGTGCTCTGCGCCATCACAACCAACTCAGCATGCATCCCTTCGTGCACGTGATGCCCCGCTATCTTACGCGAGAAGGCATCCGTCACCAGGCTCAGGTAGAGTGGCCCGCTCTTTGCCGGCAGGTAAGTGATGTCGGCAACCAAGACCTGCCCTGGCGCCACCGCAGTGATTTTCACCGGGCCGGGTTTGAGCAAGTTGGGATGGCGATAGAAACGCTGAAAACTGTGGAGCGTCTTGTGATAGGCCCGTTTGGGCTGCACCAACAGACGGTGCTCGGCCAATATCCTAAACAGTCTGTCCCACCAGACCGTCAGCCCAGCATCGTCTTGGCCCTGCAGCAGATAATGCTACTTGTGGATGCCCACCCGTAGTGAACTTTGCGCACAAAGCTCACTACCTGCTGCCCTTGTGCATGACGCAGGTCGGCGACCCGATTGCGATTGTAGTCAGCCTAACGGTTTATTCCGAGGAACCAGCAAGCACTGAAGATGGTCAGCTTTTCGACATACCGCTGCGAGAGAGCTTACCAGGTCGTTTTTTACGATTGAGGCGCCTTCAAAGAACTGAGCCTCCAGGCTCATCAGCGCCAGCTACTCGAGCTCCTTGATACGCTGTTCAGACATTTGGTTGCCGGGATCAGGCATGATGTGATCCTGCCAGCTCTAATCGATGCTCCCTGGCTCCAACCGTCATTCCGCACCTGATTTTGCTATTTTCAGTGCTTGACGGCGATCGGCCGTTCTGATCTATTACTCTCTTTTGCAGGTAGATCATCATGGCCGCACCCGCTATCTCGATCCGTAACCTCGATCACCTTGGTTTGGTCGCCGCACTCTGCCAGGAACTGGGCATTGCCCGCATGATCGATGCCTTGCTCCCCAAAACCCCGCCTTTCAAGGTCTCACATGGTGAAGCCTTGGTCGCCATGATAGTGAACGGCCTCGGCTTTCACAGCAGCACCCTGCACATGTTCCCGCAATTCTTCGCTAACAAGCCGGTTGAGCGCCTGATTGGCCCCGGGATCTGTGCTGATGACCTCAATGATGATGTGCTCGGTCGCTGTCTCGATGCCCTCTTTGAGGCCGATGTCAGCGCCTTGTATCAGGTGATGGCGGCGCAAGTTGTCGAGCGGCTGGGGCTCAAAAGCACCGCAGTGCACCTCGATATTACCAGCTTCCACGTCGATGGCGCCTATGACTGTGCCGATGGGGATCTGGTCGGTAAGCTGCAACTGGTGCGTGGTTATAGTCGTGATCACCGGCCAGAGCTGAATCAAGTGATCCTTGAGCTCATCTGTGAAAATCAGGCCGGCCTACCTGTCTATATGCAGGCCCTGAGCGGCAATAGTAATGACACCAAAGCCTTTGCCCAGACCGTTCGTCGCCATTTGAGCAGTCTCAAGGCCGCGCAGGAGTGCCGTTATCTGGTCGGCGATGCCGCACTGTACTGCGCCGATACCTTGCAATTACTGGCGCAACAGCAGCAACTATTTGTGACCCGGGTGCCCGTCACTCTCAATGAGGCAAAGCAGGCCGTGGCAACCATAGGTGCACAACCGCTGACCGCTCTGGGCAATGGCTATCATGGCCGTTGGCAACACGCGAATTATGCCGGGGTCGCGCAACGTTGGTTGCTGGTGCGCAGCGAACAAGCCAGCCACCGCGAGCAGCAGACATTGGCCAAAAACCTGCTCAAAGACAGTACCCGCGAGCTCAAAGCCTTCGCCAAATTGTGTGCCCGACGCTTTGCTTGTGAGGCGGATGCCCAAGCTGAGTTGAGCTGTTTTACCGCCAGCTTGATGCTGCTGCAACTGGATGCCGAAGTGGTAGGTGAACCCGTTTATACAGGACGTGGCAGACCCAAGCGTGGCGAAGAGCCAATTGGCCATCAGTTTCAAATCACTGGGTTGGCGGCAACTAGCCTGGCTTGCGTTGAAGAGGCCCACAACCAGACCGGGGTGTTCATCCTGGCGACCAATGACCACAGCGATACGCTGACCATGGCCGAACTTTTGGCCACCTATAAAGCGCAGCAGAATGTCGAACGGGGCTTTCGTTTTCTCAAGAGCCCGGAGTTTTTAACCTCCTCACTGTACCTGAAAAAGCCGGAGCGGATTGAAGCGTTGCTCATGGTGATGACCTGTAGCCTGATGATTTACGCAGCGTTGGAGCACCGGATCCGGCAGGGATTAGTGGAGCAGAATCGCAGTGTGGCGGATATGAAAAAGAAACCGACCCAGCAGCCGACGGCCCGTTGGATCTTTTTGCGCTTTGGTGGCATCCATGAATATCGACTGGGAGAAGCTCCGCCACAAGTAACGGAGCTAACAGGAGACCAGCAGATCATTTTGGAGGTATTGGGTGAGCGCTATCGGCAAATTTATTCCTAAATCAGGTGCGGAATGTCGGCTCCAACCCTGCAGACCATGCTTATGCAACCATACCAGAATGGTCGAATTGCCCTGAATGCCATATTGGAATTGTGTCTACTGGTAGGTGAGTTCACCTTTTTCAATCTGCTCGACCAGGGACAATTTAAACCTCAGTGAGTAATCGCGCTGTGTGCGTTTCACACCTTGTCCCATCGAGATCTCCATCTATTCGGGGAAGAAGGTATAAGCCATATTCAGGACGGGGACAATGGGAAAAGAAAAAGCCCAGCATTGCTGCTGGGCTTTTTATTTGGCTCCTCCTGCTGGGCTCGAACCAGCGACCTGCGGATTAACAGTCCGTCGCTCTACCGACTGAGCTAAGGAGGAATTATTCGTGGTGCCCAGAGACGGAATCGAACCGCCGACACGGGGATTTTCAATCCCCTGCTCTACCGACTGAGCTATCTGGGCAAATGGTGCCGGCTACCGGAATCGAACTGGTGACCTACTGATTACAAGTCAGTTGCTCTACCTACTGAGCTAAGCCGGCACACTTCAAACCATTGTGCATGAACACGTTTTTATTTCATGGCACCAAAATATGGTGCCCAGAGACGGAATCGAACCGCCGACACGGGGATTTTCAATCCCCTGCTCTACCGACTGAGCTATCTGGGCGTGGGCGCTATTAAACGGATTTTAGGGCAGGTGGTCAACGGGAAATTTCACTTTTCGTCTCGTTCGTCTCTTTTTTGCGCAGCATCATCCATTTTCATCACTTCTGCTGGCGGGACCGCTCCCCGGCGCCCCCAGAGGCGGGACTCCTCCCCCTTGAGCAGGCGGGTAATGTTCTCGTGATGACGGATCAGGATGAGACAGGAGAGCAGGGAGACCGGCAACGTGTATTCCGGTTTGAGCAGATAGGTAAAGAGCGGAGTGAGCAACACGGTCACGATGGACGCCAGTGACGAATAGCCGCTCACCAGCAGCACCAGCAGCCAGGTGGTGATGACGGCGCCCCCCATGGCAAACCCAATGGGCAGCATGGTACCGAGGGCGGTGGCGACGCCCTTGCCGCCACGGAAGTGGAAGAAGAGGGGGTACATGTGGCCCAGACAGGCGGCCACCCCGATAAAGCCGAGGTAGACGGGCTTGATCTGCAGATACCAGGCGAGGTAGACGGGGGCCATCCCCTTGAGCACGTCGAGAAGCAGTACGATCAGCGCCGCCATCCGGCCGCCGAGGCGCAACACATTGGTCGCCCCCGGGTTGTGGGAACCATGGTCACGGGGATCCGGCAGACCCGTGATGCGGGAAACCAGCACGGCACTGGACAGCGAGCCGCCCAGATAGGCCAGAATAATCATCAAAATCGTCAGGGCCGTCATCTTGGTCGTTTTTACCACGATATGAATGGGGTATGATGCGGGCCACATTCCCAGGCCCGGGCTTGCCCGAAAGCGTGTCGCCCAAACCGGCCGCCAGCGGCAATCTGCTTGCCGGGCCTGCATCCCTGCGCTGTTTTCACAGCCCATCAAGAGTAAAGAAGAAGTACTGTCATGGACAAGGTGTTTATTCGCGGACTCGAGGTTTTGACCACCATAGGGGTATATGAGTGGGAGAAGGGCATTCGCCAGAAGCTCTGTTTCGACCTCGAGATGGGGTTTGACAATCGCCCAGCCGCCGCAACCGACGATATCAATCTGGCGCTGGATTACGCCACCCTCTCTCGCAAGATCTGTGATCACGCCCAGGGCAAGATAGTGGAGCTGGTCGAGACCATGGCCGAGCAGGTCGCCGCCCTGGTGCTGGAAGACGAGCGGGTACAGTGGGTCAAGGTGACCCTGACCAAACCGGGTGCCGTGCCCAATGCGGCAGGCGTCGGGGTCGAGATCTTGCGCCATCGCACGCCGGCTGCGAGCGCCAACTGATGACCCGCATCTATATCAGTCTGGGATCCAACATCGATCGGGAACGCCATATCCGCGCTGGCCTCGATGCCCTGCACGCCGAATTCGGCGAGTTGCAGGTCTCCCGGGTATTCGAGAGCGAGGCAGTGGGCTTCAACGGTCGCCCCTTCTACAACCTGGTGGTGGGTGCCGATACCGAGCTGCCCCTGGCGACCCTGTGCCAGCGGCTGCGCGCCATGGAGTTCTCTCACGGCCGCGAGCCGGATGCCAAGAAGTTCGCCCCGCGCACCCTGGATCTCGATCTGCTGCTCTACGGCGAGCTGGTCTGCGAGACACCGCTGGTGCTGCCGCGCGGCGAGATCCTCACCAACGCCTTCGTTCTCTGGCCGCTGGCGGAGCTGGCTCCCACATTCCGCCATCCCATCGATGGTCGCACCATCGGTGAGCTGTGGGCAGGTTACGACAAAGCCTCCCAGCGCCTTGACCCCATTCCCTTCCACTGGAAAGCGGGCGAATTGCAGCATCACTGAACGACAAAGGCACCCTCGGGTGCCCTTGTTGATGACTCCGCTGATGACGGATAAGAAACGGTGATTGGGCCTGCGCCGGTGCAAGTGGCAGGATGACCGCCATCACAGGAGAACCCCATGCCACTCGATGCCATTCACGACTTCAACCGTCAGTTGCTCACCGACCTGCCCCACCAGCGCTTCGAGCACGAACCCATCCTCGATTACGCCACCGACGAGCGGGTCAAGGCTCGCCTCGGCTGGCAGGCCGAGTTCAGCAAGACCCTTTTCCTCAAGTTCAAGGATGGTCGCTTCGCCCTGCTGCTGACCCACAGGGACGGCCGGCTCGACAGCAAGGCGGTCAAGGAGGCGCTCGGTGCCAAACCCTCCATCTGCACCGCCGACGAGATGCAGACCGAGATTGGCTGCCTGCCGGGAGCCGTCTGCCCCTTCCTGCCCCGCGCCGACATCCCCCTGCTGGTGGATCCCGTGCTCATGAATCACCACGCCTTTACCTGGACGCCGGGCCACCCCGAGCAGACTTTCCTGCTGGAGACCACCCACCTGGCCGGACTGCTGGCCCGATTGCCCTGCGACGTGAGCTACCTGCCCGCCCCCTGAGCCTGGGACTCAGCGCTTTTCCCGCGCCAGCTGGGCGAAGATCAGCGCCGCCAGCATGGACATCAGGCCGATGCACAGATAGGTGAGGTGGAACCCCTCCAGCCAGCGGCCACTCTCCTCGGGCTGGCCGATGGAGAAGAGCCCCAGCAGGCTGGCGGCGATGGCCACCCCCAGGCTCATGGAGAGCTGCATTACCACCGACAGCAGACCGTTGCCGCTGCTGGCGTGCTCGCTGCTGAGATCCTGCAGGGTCAGGGTGTTCATGGCGGAAAATTGCAGGGAGTTGATGGCGCCAAAGACCGCCAGCCACACCAGCAGTACGCCGTGGGGCACCTGGTTGTCGATGAAATAGAAGCTCGCGATCATGGCCCCGAGCGCCAGGGTGTTGCCGATGAGGATGCGGCGATAACCGATGCGCGGAATGAGCTTGTTCACCAGCGTCTTGGTCAGCATGGCGCCGATCACCGTGGGGATCATGGTCATCCCCGCCTTGCTCGGGGAGAAGCCGAGCCCCAGTTGCAGGAAGAGCGGGGTGAGAAACGGCATGGCGCCGCTGCCGAGGCGGGCAAACAGATTGCCCCAGATACCGATGGCGAAGGTGGACGTCTTGAACAGCGCCAGACTGAACAGGGGCTGCTCCGCCGTGGCGGCATAGAGCCAGTAGCTCGCCATGGCGGCCAGACCGAACAATACCGCAAACAGGGCCCAGCCGGTTGAGATACTGTGCTCCCCCAGGCCTTGCAGACCGACGGATACCAGCACCATGCCGACACTGAACAGCACAAACCCCTGCCAGTCAAACCTGGCGGTGTGCTGGCGAAGGTCGGGCATGAAGTGCCAGCTCGCCACGAAGCCGAGCAGGCCCACCGGCAGGTTGATGAGGAAGACCCAGTGCCAGCTCGCCACCTCCACCAGCCAGCCCCCCAGGGCCGGGCCGATGAGGGGGCCGAGCAGACCGGGGATGGTGACGAACGACATCACCCTCAGCAGCTCATGCTTGCTGTAGACCCGCAGCACCGCCAGACGCCCGATAGGCATCAGCAAGGCCCCCCCGACCCCTTGCAACACCCGGGCGATCACCAGCATGGGCAGGGTGTTGGCGATGGCACAGGCCAGGGAACCCAGGGTAAACAGCAGGATGGCGACCAGATAGACCCGGCGGGTGCCGAATCTGTCCGCCAGCCAGCCGGAGGCAGGAATGAGCAGGGCCACCGTCAGCATGTAGGCGATGATGACGGACTGCATCTGCAGCGGACTCTCGCCCAGGGCCTCGGCCATGCTGGGCAGGGCGGTGTTGAGGATGGTGCCATCCAGGGTCTGCATGAAAAAACCGACCGCCGTCAGCCAGGGCAGCCATTTGCGCTGGGCGGGCGTCACCATCGGGGAGCTGTCAGGCATGGTTCTGTCTCTCCTCATCACATAAGAAATCTATGGTCACCCCCTTTTTTGCAACCTTGATTTCGGGTGTTGTGGTTGGCTTGCTTAAATCTATCCGGCGTCTTGATGGAGAATGTTCTCCGCGCCACGATGAGAATCGCGCCTGACTGTCCTAAAAAGACCCTCGGCCTAGAAAGCCTATTCTTTTGCCAGGTTATCAGTCAGGCCGGTATGCCGTTCACGTCATCCAATATCACAGTCGCAAAACCAGGTGGGTGTGTCAGTACAAAAGTAAATAGGGGCGCGTCAGGTTGGCATTGCCCGAAATTCGGTATGCCGTGCCGCCAGCGCCCAAGCCGTGCGGGCCAACTTGTTGGCTAGTGCACAAGCCACAACATTCGAATGTCGCCGAGTCAACATAGACCTGACCCAATCAGCCAATCGTCCCGTTTGCCGCTCTAGCCGTTGCATATAGGCTCGTGCACATTGCACCAACAATCGTCTAAGATTTTTGTCGCCACGCTTGCTGATACCCTTCAGGTTTGCCCGGCCCCCAGTACTGTACTGGCGTGGCACCAATCCGACTGACGCCGCGAAATCACGACTACATCGATAGTGTTTTCCGTCACCGAGCTCGGCGGCCAACACGCTGGCAGTGATCGGGCCGACACCAGGGATTGTCATCAGACGCTGACCAAGATCGTCATCGCCAAGCTGGCTGGCCAGTTCCTTGTCGATCTCGGCAATTTGCTGCTCCAGATACTTGAAATGGGCATGCAGCCTCTCCAACATGGTAATCAGTCGCGCTGGTAACTCGTGTTCAGCCATCACAGAAGGCAGGCGCTTGATGGCGGCATGACCGACGGGCAGACTGATGCCAAATTCGAGTAAAAAGCCGTGTATCTGGTTCGATGCCTTAACCCGATCGCGCACAAACGATTCGCGCACACGATGCAGTGCTCCCAACGTTTGCTGGCTTTCGGTCTTGGGCGTTACAAACCGCATGGAGGGACGGCAGGCGGCCTCGCAAATAGCTTCAGCATCGATGAAGTCGTTCTTGTTGCTCTTGACGAATGGGCGCACGAATTGAGGCGAAATGAGCTTACTCTCATGCCCAAATTCAGCCAGCCGACGAGCCATGTAATGGGCTCCGGCACATGCCTCCATGACGATGGTGCATACAGGAAAAGTTGCGAGGGATTCGATGAGCTTTGTCCGGTTGAACTTCTTGCGAAGAAGAGCCTTGCCGAACCGGTCTTGACAGTGAATGTGAAAAGAGTGTTTACCGAGATCAATACCAATAAGCGCAACGTTTTCCATGATGGCCTCTCCTGAAAGAAAAACACCCTGTCAGCGTACCGCTCACAGGGTGGGGGTGACCATCTCATTAGACCCGCACGAGCGCGGGTCATATCAGCATATCAGGCATCCGGCTGGCCGAGCATGGCCTTGAGGTGCTCTTCCAGGCTGGGTTCGGGGGCCTTGAGGGTCGAGAGGAACAACTGCTCTATGCCTACCCTGTCCTGGCTCTTCACGATGAACACCAGCCGGGACTGGGCCTTGCCTTCGGGCCACTCCCCCAGCGCCTGCAACGGATAGAGCTGGCCGTGCACCCCGTGGATCACCACGGGCTGGCTCTCCCCTTCCAGTTGCAATATCCCCTTGAGACGCAGCAGGGCATCGCCGTATTGCGCCTGCACCGCATCGATGGCGGCCAGCAGGCGGGAGGGCTTGAGCGGCTCGCCGATGCGCAGGGAGAAACTTTCGATATTGCCGTGCTCGAAGCGGGTGGGCGCGACCGTCCCCACCTTGGCGGCAAACGGCGTCATCTTCGGCTGCATGGGCGAAGCCAGCCCCTGTTTCGGGGATTCGGTACGCAGCCAGGCCAGTAACTGGCGCACGTCGCGCCCCGCCGCCTCGTTGTAGGCGCCGAGCTTCTCCAGCACCGCAGGTGAGAGCACCCCATTGCTGACCCGCTGGATGGGGGCTGCCGGATTGAGGGCCGCCAGTTGGGCTTCCACCCGAGCAAGGGTCTCTTCATCCACCAGGTCCCCCTTGCTCACCACCAGCAGATCCGCCAGCGCCACCTGTTTGACCGCCTCATATTGAGTCGCAAGCTGCTGCTCGATATGGCCGGCATCCACTACAGTGACGGTGCCATCGAAGCGGTAGCGCTGGGCGATAAAGCCCTCTTCCCTCAACGTGAACAACACGGGGGCCGGATCGGCCAGACCCGTGGTTTCGATGATCAGCCGTTTGAAGGGTTTGATTTTCCGTTGGATGGCCTTCATGAAAAGCCCCTGCAGCGCCTCCACCAGGGAGCCCTGTACCGAGCAGCAGATGCAGCCGGAATCGAGCAGCACCACCTGCTCGTCCACCTGCTGTACCAGATGGTGATCCAGCCCCACGGAGCCGAACTCGTTGATGAGCACGGCGCACTCCCCGAGCTCGGGCTGCTTGACCCAGTGGTTGAGCAAGGTGGTCTTGCCGCTGCCGAGAAAACCGGTCAGCAGGGTCACGGGGATGCGGGTGTCTTGCATGTCTGTCATAGAGATCCCCCCCCTCTGATCGGCAGGAGGATGAGTAAGCGAGTGTCTTGCATATCGGTCATGTCAGATCCTTACCGGTTGGCGAACAGGTCGCCGAGCCAGCGGTTTTCGAAACGGCCATGGGGGTCAAGCTCCCGCTTCAGGGCCAGGAAGTCGTGCCAGCGCGGCAGCAGGGCAGGGAAGTCGTAGAGGTCCATCGCCAGGTGCTTGCCGAAATGGGGAATGCCGCCGAGGGGCACCAGCAGTTGCTGCAACTCGCGCATCTGCTCCATGGAGCCCCCGACGAAGGTCCCGTCCGCCGCCAGATAGACCAGAAAACCTATCCAGCACACCGACTTGTCATGGGCGGCACTGAGCCAGGCCACGGAGGGACCGGTGCAGCGCAGGATGAAGGGGTAGTGCAGCACGCCGGGGTTCGCCTCCTGCCATGCCTGCAGGATTTCAAGGGCCTCCCCCATGCGTTCGAGGGGCACGGCCACCTCGCAGTTGATCTGGGGAGCAGGGATCCCCTTGCAGAGGATCTGGTAGACATTGCCCACCAGATCCGAGGCGTCCTTGAAGCGGCGTACCGTCTCGAAGTGCTCGCCTGCCCTGGCCTCGTCCTTGGTGTCTCTGGCCATCTTCTGCAGGGTCGCGTCTATGGTGGCATTGAGCGCCAGGTTCATGCGCTCGTCCATGTCTCCCTCCAGCACCAGCGGCTCGCTGCCCCCGGCGCGGTAGCGGGCCACCTCGTCATCGGAGGCGGGATCCACCAGCCAGATGTGGCTCTCGCCGGTCCAGGCGAACCACCAGCTCTTCACGAAGGCGTGCTCGCGGTTGAGCCGCTCGTTGTGCGCCAGCAGGAAGGGATAGTCGGTAGTGAACTTGGTGCAGCGCATGATGCGGTTGGGCACGGTCTGCAGGGTGACGTCGAGCAGAATGCCGAGCATCCCCATGCCCATCACGAAGGCGCCGAAGCGCGAGTCGGTGCGATCCACTTGGATGATGTCGCCACTGGCCAGCATCACGGTCAGGGCAGCCACCGCATCGCAGAGGGCGGACTGGTGCAGCCCCTGGCCGTGGGTGCCGGTGCTGAGCGCACCGCCCAGGGTCTGGATGCCGATGACGCCGGGGGAAGCCGGCAACATCCGCTCCATGGCGATGAGATCGGCGTAGACGGTGTCGAGCGGAGTTCCCGCCTGATAGGTGACGGTGTCGGCGGTCTGCGCCAACTGGCCACGCAGGTGGTGCAAGTCCACCAGCAGCGCCTGACTGCCCTCGGCATAGACGCTGTGGATGGGTTCGAAGGAGAGGCCGGAGCCGATGAGGCGCAGCTTGCGCTCGGGGTTTTCCCGCAGCAGTTGCTGCAGCTCGTCACGGGTCGTCGGGCGCCACACCTGATCAAGGGCGCCGAGGGGGTTGGTTCTGGACCAGTTGAACAGCACCTCCCGATTGCCAATCGCCTTGATGCTGTGAAATGCCTGGAACCTGACCGTCATACCGCGCCTCATCTGACTTCAAAATGAGCGCCAATTCTACCGAAAAGTGGCTGCCAAGGCATGAAAAACAAGACCCTACAGTCGGGGGTGGATAGGGGGAGCCCCTCTCCCCGCCTCAGCGCGTCTGCTGGGTCAATGCCAGCAACATGCCGAATCCCACCAGCAGCCCCCCGAACACCCGATCGATCCAGTGGCGTACCGCCAGCAGTCGGTCCCGCACCTCAGGGGTGGAGAAGAAGAGCGCCACCGCACCAAACCAGAGGGCGTGCGCCAGCGCGATGAAGGCGCCATAGCCGATCTGGACCGCCAGCGGCGTCTGCGGCTGCACCACCTGCATGAAGAGGCTGACGATGAAGATGGTGGTCTTGGGATTGAGCACATTGGTCAGAAATCCGGTGCGCAGCGCACCCAGGCTGGAGAGGGCAGGCTGACAGATGCTCTCTTCATCGGCAGCCGGTTTGGCCCGCAGCATCTTGATGCCGAGGAAGATGAGATAGGCGGCCCCTGCCAACTTGATGAGGTTGAACAGCCAGAGGGATTGCTGGATCAGCAGGCCCACCCCCAGCAGGGTGTAGGCCACGTGCACGCAGACCCCGGCCGCGATGCCGATCGCCGTCAGCACGCCGGTGCGGCGCGAGAGCAGCAGGCTGTTGCGCGACACCATGGCAAAGTCGGGCCCGGGGCTGATGACGGCAAAGAGGGTAATGGCGACAACGGCTAACAGTTCAGTCATGAAAATAGTCCTGATTAGAGGGGATATCGGCTATTTTATTTGCCAATAACACCAATAACGAACGATGATTTCTGACATGAATGGTGAAAAAAACTCACAAAAAGCCCTCTCGCTTCCCTCCCTCACCGCCCTGCGCTGTTTCGAGGTGGCTGCCCGCACCGAGCATTTCGGCCGCGCCGCCGATGAACTGCATCTCACCCATGGCGCCATCAGCCGGGCGGTACGACTGCTCGAGGAGGATCTGGGGGTCATCTGTTCGAGCGGCGCCAGCGCCGGGTCTTTCTGACCGACGCGGGTGAACGGTTCTATCAGGCGGTCAGAGAGGGGCTGGGCAGCATCCGCCAGACGGCGCAGGCCCTGCGCCAGCAGAGCCGTCCCCAGTCGCTGGTGCTCTCCTGCGAACCCACCCTCCTGATGCGCTGGCTGATCCCGCGCTGGCCCGCCTTCCAGGCTCTGCACCCGGAGCTGGACGAACACCTGATGGCGGGCGGCGGCGCCCTCAGCTTTGGCAGCGGCATCGATCTCGCCATCCGGCGCAACGACTTTCACTGGCCTGCCGAGCTCTACAACCAGTTGCTGTTCGAAGAGCGGACCGGCCCTGTCTGCCCGCCGGGCAAGGTGGCGCACTTTTTTGAATCCAGGGGGGATGTGCAGGCCCTCAGGCCAACGGCCCCCCGTCTGCACACCAAGACCCGTCCGGGCGCCTGGCTGGAGTGGCAGCAGCACGCAGGCATGTCCGCAGACGAGGAGGTGCCGGGTCAGACCTTCGAGCACTTCTATTTCAGCCTGCAGGCGGCAGTCGCCGGGCTGGGAGTCGCCATCGGCCCCTACCGCCAGGTGTGCGACGATATCGAGGCCGGTCTGCTGGTAGCACCGCTCGGCTTCGTCCCCGACGGCACCGGCTATCACCTGCTCGCCCCCGCCCCTCCCGAACCCGGCAGCCCCCACGACATCCTGGTGAACTGGCTGCACAGCCTGGTGGGCGCGGCCTAGCCCTGGGCGGTGCGCCCGGCGGCGACCTGTATCTCTCCCGCCGTCAGCTCCCGGCAGAACTGGCGTATCGGCATGGGGCGGGCAAACAGGTATCCCTGCAGATACTGGACCCCCTTGCCTCTCAGATAGGCGGCCTGCTGCTCCGTCTCCACCCCTTCGGCCACCAGGGACAACCCCAGCCGTCCCCCAAGGTCGATGACGTTGTCCACGATGTGCTCGGAGAGGGACTCCGTCCCGATACGGCCGATGAAGGAGCGGTCGATCTTGAGATAGTCCACGTGGAATTGCTGCAGATAGATGAGGCTGGAGTGGCCGGTGCCAAAGTCATCGATGGCGAGCTGCACCCCCATCTCGTCGAGCTGGCGAAACAGGGAGAGGGTCTGCGGGCTGGTCACCAGCAGCTCCCGCTCCGTGAGCTCCAGCACCAGCACCACCCGTCCCGGCACGAAGTGGCCGAGGAAGTCGCGGCACTCCGCCACCAGGGAGAGGTCCCGGCAGTGGATGGCACTGATGTTGAAGCTGATGTGAAATGCCTCGGGCAGCTGCTCCTGCACCGGGTGGAGTGTCTTGGCCACCGTCTTCATCAGGTTGACCGTCATGGGCACGATCAGGCCAGACTCTTCCGCCTGGGGGATGAAGAGATCGGGGCGGATCAGCCCCTCGGTGGCATGTTGCCAGCGCATCAGTACCTCGGCTCCCACCATCTTGCCGCCCTTGCTGGCGATCAGCGGTTGCAGATAGGGGACAAACTCCCTGGCTCGCAGCCCGCGTCTCAGCTCGTCCGTCAGGGCCCCCGGCCGCCCAAGCAGCCACCACACCAGCAGTGAGAGCACCAGCGAACTGGCTCCCAGCCAGATCAGCTGCAGATGGCGAGCCTCCCACAGGGCACGCCAGTAGATCGGCATGGCATAACCGGCGTGGATGGTGAAGGGGTAACGCTGGGAGGCGAGTATCAGGGCAAACTTGCTGTGCAGTTTCGGCGGATCGCTTTGGAAGTGGCCGGACTCATCGAGCCAGGCGGACCCCACCTGCAAGAACAGCTCGCTGGGATCGCTGCTCAGGGTAAGCATGAAACTGAGCTGACTGCTGTCAATGGCGCTCAGTGCCGCATCACGCCCCCGCTCCTGACGCACCACCAGCAAGGGGTGATTCTTGCGCACCAGGTTGCCGCTCATCAGCAGCAACTTGCGATCCGTGTAGCGGGAGCCGTCATCCACTTCCCTGGCAGGCCCGAACAGCGAGGTGCAGTTGATGATCCCCTGTCGCACCAGATTGATGGAGCGCAGGAACGGCTCCAGCGCCACTCGCTTGCGCAGCAGCAGCAGGTTGTCGCTGCAAGGTCGACCGGCCAGCGGCAATACCTCGAGGTTGGCCCGCTCGGCCTGATCCAGCATGCGCTCCAGCAAGGTTCTGGCCTTGCTGGCTGACGCACTGGCATCGTTCTTCAGCTCCTGCTCGTAGCTGTCATGCACCATCCACCCTCCCACCACCAGGGGCAGGGCTAACACCAGCAGGGCACAACCAAGGCGCCACTTCATGCGGGCCAGATCAATCCGGAACAGAAACATAGCAACCACGCCGCAATGCGCGGGCCCGCTTCGCAGGTACCGCGGTATAAAAATACCCACCAGGAAACGGTGGGGCCATCATGGCCAGACAACGAAAGCGCAACGCGCGTACCAGGCAAATCGACGACGCCGTTGCTGGGCATGGCGGGTCATTATCGCGCAGCCCCCTGAAATGGAAAATGCCGCGTCGAGACGCGGCATTGTTATTTTCAGTGGTCAGACCGGCGAGTCTCAGACCGCTTGCTGCAGGATCACCGCATCGGCCTTCTTGGTGTAGGAGGCGATCTCGTTGAAGTTCAGGTAGCGGTAGGTGTCGGCAGCAGTGGCGTCTAGGGTCTTGGCGTACTGCAGGTACTCGGCCACGGTCGGGATCTTGCCGATGATGGCGGCAACCGCGGCCAGCTCCGCAGAGGCCAGATAGACGTTGGCACCCTTGCCCAGGCGGTTCGGGAAGTTGCGGGTGGAGGTGGAGACCACGGAGGCCCCTTCCGCTACCCGCGCCTGGTTGCCCATGCAGAGGGAACAGCCGGGGATCTCGATGCGGGCACCGACCCGACCGAAGATGCCGTAGTAGCCCTCTTCGGTCAGCTGATCCTTGTCCATCTTGGTGGGCGGCGCGATCCACATGCGGGTCGGCAGCTCGCCCTGATACTTCTCGAGCAGTTTGCCGGCGGCGCGGAAGTGGCCGATGTTGGTCATGCAGGAACCGATGAACACCTCGTCGATCTTGTCGCCAGCTACGTCACTCAGCAGACGGGCATCGTCCGGATCGTTCGGCGCGCACAGGATCGGCTCCTTGATGGTGGCCAGGTCGATCTCGATGATTTCGGCGTACTCGGCATCCTTGTCCGCTTCCATCAGTACCGGGTTGGCCAGCCACTCTTCCATCCCCTTGATGCGGCGGGTGATGGTGCGCACGTCGCCGTAGCCTTCAGAGAGCATCCACTTCAGCATCACGATGTTGGACTTCAGATACTCGATGATCGGCTCTTTATCCAGCTTGATGGTGCAACCGGCGGCGGAACGCTCGGCGCTGGCGTCCGCCAGCTCGAACGCCTGCTCCACCTTCAGGGTCGGCAGACCTTCGATCTCGAGGATGCGGCCGGAGAAGATGTTCTTCTTGCCCGCTTTCTCGACGGTCAGCAGCCCCTTCTGGATGGCGGCGTAGGGAATGGCATGGACCAAGTCACGCAAGGTGATGCCCGGCTGCAGCTCGCCCTTGAAGCGCACCAGCACGGATTCCGGCATGTCCAGCGGCATCACGCCGGTGGCGGCGGCGAAGGCCACGAGGCCGGAGCCCGCCGGGAAGGAGATCCCGATGGGGAAACGGGTGTGGGAGTCACCACCGGTACCCACGGTATCCGGCAGCAGCATGCGGTTCAGCCAGGAGTGGATGACGCCGTCACCCGGACGCAGAGAGACACCGCCGCGGTTCATGATGAAGTCCGGCAGGGTGTGGTGAGTCTGCACGTCGATGGGCTTGGGATAGGCCGCGGTGTGGCAGAAGGACTGCATGGTCAGGTCGGCGGAGAAGCCGAGGCAGGCCAGATCTTTCAGCTCGTCGCGGGTCATGGGGCCCGTGGTGTCCTGGGAGCCGACCGTGGTCATCTTGGGTTCGCAGTAGGTGCCCGGGCGAATGCCCTTCACGCCACACGCCTTGCCCACCATCTTCTGGGCCAGGGTGAAACCTTTGCCGGTATCGGCCACCGGCTGCGGACGGCGGAACACGGTGGAGAACGGCAGGCCCAGCGCTTCGCGGGCCTTGTCGGTCAGACCGCGGCCGATGATCAGCGGAATGCGGCCACCGGCGCGCACTTCGTCGATCAGCACCTCGGTCTTCAGTTCGAACCGGGCCAGCACCTCGTCGGTGCCGTGGCGGGTGATCTTGCCCTCATAGGGGAAGATGTCGATGACATCGCCCATCTCCAGTTTGGAGACGTCCACTTCGATGGGCAGGGCGCCGGCATCTTCCATGGTGTTGAAGAAGATGGGGGCAATCTTGCCGCCGAGGCAGACGCCGCCGGCACGCTTGTTCGGCACGAACGGAATGTCGTCGCCCATGAACCAGAGCACGGAGTTGGTGGCGGATTTACGGGAAGAGCCGGTACCGACCACGTCACCCACGTAAGCCAGCGGGAAGCCCTGCTCTTTCAGCGAATCGATGGTCTTGATGGGGCCGATGACGCCATCCTTGTCCGGGGTGATGCCGGGACGGGCGTTCTTCAGCATCGCCAGGGCGTGCAGCGGAATGTCCGGGCGGGACCAGGCGTCCGGCGCCGGCGACAGATCGTCGGTGTTGGTTTCGCCGGTCACCTTGAACACGGTGACGGTGATCTTCTCGGCCAGGGCCGGGCGGTTCAGGAACCACTCGGCGTCGGCCCAGGATTGCAGCACCTGCTTGGCGTGGGCATTGCCCGCCTTGGCCTTCTCTTCCACGTCGTGGAAGGAGTCGAACATCAGCAGGGTGTGGGAGAGACCCTTGGCGGCAAGAGGAGCCAGGGTCGCATCGTCCAGCAGGTCGATCAGCGGCTGAATGTTGTAACCACCCTGCATGGTACCGAGCAGCTCGACGGCTTCGGCGGCAGTCAGGATGGGGGAATGGGCCTCGCCCTTGGCGACGGCGGTGAGGAAGCCGGCTTTCACATAGGCCGCTTCATCAACACCCGGGGGAATGCGGGAGGACAACAGTTCTTTCAGAAAGTCCTGTTCGCCGGCGGGCGGATTCTTGATCAGCTCAACCAGGGCGGCGACCTGCTCTGCGTCCAGAGGTTTGGCAACCACGCCTTCGGCGGCACGTTCTGCGACGTGTTTACGGTATGTTTCAAGCACGACTAATTCCTCTTTGGTCTTTTTTTTGGGGTTCGCCCAAGCTCGCGGCGATCGTCCTTGCGGGACACCCGTAGGGTGCCCCCCACTATATAAGTTTTAACGACTAATTAAAATCCAAACCCTGTGCAGTTATTCATCAAACCAGCATAACCATATAAACCTATTAGGTTTTTTTAGAGTGACAAGCCGCCCACCCAAGGTGATTTAACAAAAAGGCAGCATTTCGCCCTTATTGGAACGTAGTGCCCAATTGCAGATAGAACATGTCGTGTCCCCCCTCCGCCACGCCATAGCCGAGGAAGATGGGACCGAGGAAACTCTCCACCCCCATATAGAGGGAACCCGAGGTATAGGAGGATTCGATGCTGATGTCCTCTCCCTTGTCCCAGACCCCCCCTTGCTCGAGGGAGCCCCCGAGGAACAGGGGCGCCTTGAAGGCACCGAAGTCATTGTCCGCCACCCGGTAGATGTAGCGCAATCCGCCAAACAGGCTGTAGCGACCGCTCAACTGGTAATGCTGGAAACCGGACATGCGGAACAGCCCCCCCAGATCCTGCACGAACAGCGGTACCGTCTCCTGGGAGCTTGAGCCGCCCCCTTCCAGCATCAGGTTGAGGCTGTGCCTGTCCCAGGACCAGGGCTTGATCATCACCAGCCGGTAATTCACCCCCTCGGCCTGCTCGGAGGGGCCGTCCGAGGGGTCGAGATCGACGTAGGAGTAGCCCCCCTTGATGTCCCAGTAGACCCCCTGATAGGGGAAGTAGCGGCTGTCGAGGGTGTCGTGCTCGAAGCGGATGTAGGGTCCCCAGGCGGAGGCATCGGCATCCGCGTTAGTGAGGTTCTGGATCTCCACGCTGCCGATCTTGCCCTCCAGCCCAAGGGAGAAGCGACTCCAGGGCTGGCGATTCCAGCCGACGGCAAGATCCACGCTGGTGAAGCTGTACTCGGAGTCCAGATAGCTGACCCCGGACGACGACCTGCTCTCTTCCGGGAAGAAGACCCGCCGCTGGGTCTTGTCGTAGGCCAGGCTCGTCTCGCCGAAGTAGGTCTGGGAGGGCTCCAGCGGGGTGTAGAAGTCGGTCTTGAGGTGCTTGGCGGTCCCGAGGGACGCCTCGGTCAGCCACTCGCCTCCCCAATCGTTGACGTTGGTCAGGGTGTAGGACATGCCAACGTTGTAGTTGGAGCTGCTCTCGAAGTCATCGGAGAAACCGAGCTGGAAGTTGAGATAACCCGGCCCCCAGTTCTTCTCGCTGGCGTCCACCACCAGCACGTTCTCCCCGTCCCGCTCCTCCACCTCGTAGGTGATGCGATCGAACGACTCCAGGGCGTAGAGGCGACGGATCCCCGCCTCCAGGCTCTCGTAGGTCTGCACCTTGTCCGGACGCACGTTCAGCATGGCCCGCACCGTGTCGTCGGAGAGGCGCGACTTGTTGATGAGCTCCACCTTGTCGATGTAGTAGGCGGGCTGGCCGCTGCGCTCGGCGCGCCGGCTCAGCTTGCCGTTGCGATAGTCGGCGTAGGCGGCGGGCGAGAGAGAGAGCGCATCGAGCCGGGCCGCTGCACTGTTGGCGACCGCCTCCCCGATCTTGATCCCCTCCGGCATCAGGGCGAAGTCGGCGATCCCCATGTTGCCGAACTCGGGGGTCAGCAGGATGTCCCTGGGGCCGAGCAGCGCCTTCTGCTTTTCGGTCCCCACCTGGGTCATGTAGGTGGTGAGCTGATCGATCATGGCCAGCCCCGACTTGAGGGACTCCCTGGTACGCAGCTTGGCGCTGATGTCCACCGCGATCACCACGTCGGCCCCCATGGCCTTGGCCACGTCCACCGGCATGTTGTTGACCGTGCCACCATCGGCCAGGATGCGGCCGTCCCACTCCACCGGCTTGAGGGCACCGGGAATGGACATGGAGGCCTGCATCGCCTTGGCGAGGCTGCCGTGATCCAGCACGAAGGGGGTCACCGTCTCCATGTCGGTCGCCACCGCACGATAGGGGATAGGCAGGTTGTCGAAGCTCTTTTGCGCCGGCAGGTTGGAGGTGGCGTGGCGCAGCAGGCTGGCCATGGACTGCCCCTGGAAGAAGCCGTCCGGCAGCTGGGTCTGGTCACCGTTGACCCCGATGTCGGTGCGCAGTTGGTACTTCTCGGTCTGCTGCTTCTTGCGCAGGGAGAGCTCGTCGCGCCCCACCTTGTCCTGATAGCCCTTGTTCCAGTCGATGGCCAGCGTCGTACGCTCCACCTCCTCGGCGCTGAGCCCCATGGCATACATGCCCGCCACATAGGAGCCCATGCTGGTCCCGACGATGATGTCCACCGGGATGTGCTTTGCCTCCAGCACCTTGAGCACCCCGATATGGGCCGACCCCTTGGCCCCGCCGCCGCTCAGTACCAGGGCGATCCTCGGACGATCCATCTTGGTTGCCCCCGGGTTTCTGGCCGAAGGCGCGGGATCATTGGCTCCGGCCGCCGCCATGAACGGCAGGGTCGCCAGCAGGAGCACGAGCAGGTGGGTCCATCCCCGATGAAAGATGCGCATATGAGAGTCCATAAATCCGGTGCGAGTCGAGCGGGCAGGCCGCCAGTCAGGTGCAGCCTACTATAAGTGCAAGCACTTTAACCGCAAGCCGGGGTGCTGGCGAGGGGTCGCCCCGCTTGCGACGATGTCTCGGCAAAATCGGGCGCCAATCCAGTCCAATCCGGGTGTGAGCGCAAACGTTAATCGACAATAAACGCCCCCGCCGCCTCAAGAGCGCGCCAAATCAGCCGCTATTATGAGTTCAACCCTGGTTCACACTTCCGAGTCACCCTTATGTTCGCAAGCCTGACACTGAAACAGAAAATTCTGGCCACCGTCATCCTCGCCGTGGCCCTCTCCTGCCTGCTGGTGGGCTATTTCAGCCAGCGTTCTGCCCAGCAGCTGATCGAGAACCGCATGTTCGAGCAGGAGCTGCCCAACCTGACCCAGCGCATCGGCAAGGAGATCGAGAAGGATCTCACTTCGGTCGCCAATGCCGCCAGACAGCTTGCCAACGACCGCTTCGTGCTGGACTGGGTCGAGCGCGGCATGCCAAAAGAGCAGGAGTCCATCCTCATCAACCAGCTCAAGGACATGACGAGCCAGTATGGCCTGGTCACCGCCTCCTTCGCCGATCGCCAGAGTGCCGCCTACTACAACCAGGACGGTTTTCTGCGCATTCTTAATCACGAGCAGGACAACTGGTTCTATGACTACACCAAGAGCCGCCAGGATCTGATGCTCAGCATCTTTCGGGAGAGCAATGGCGAGGTGAAACTGTTCGTCAACTTCCAGCAACTCGACGGACGCGGCCTCGCCGGCCTCGCCAAATCCCTCGACAGCATGGTCAGCATGCTCGCCAACTTCCGCATCGGCGACAGCGGCTTCGTCTTCATGACAGACGGCAGCGGCAAGGTGAAGCTGCACCCCGACGCCGCCCGCATCGATCGGGACAACCTGACCCAGCTGGCCAGCGGCAGCAGCACCAACCTGCTCAACAAGCAGCCCTTTGCCGCCACCCGTGCCGAGGTCGACGGCCAGCCCGTGATCCTGGCCAGCAGCTACATCCCCCTGCTCGACTGGTATCTGGTGGCCCAAGTGCCGGAGGCCGAGATTTATGCCGAACTGGACAGAGCGCGCCTGCACATGGTGCTGGTCAGCCTGGCCATCGCCGTCGGCATGGGGCTGCTCGGCGTTCTCCTGGCGGGCTCCGTGAGCCGCCCCCTCAACGAACTGGCCCGCCTGTTCCGCGAACTCGGCAGCGGTGATGGCGACCTCACCCATCGCCTCAAGGTCGATGGCCGTGACGAACTGGCCCAGGTGGCGACCGGCTTCAACAACTTTGTCGCCAAGATCCACGGCTCCATCGAACAGGTGGCGAGCAACTCCCGCCAGCTCGCCGCCACCGCCAACGAGGTGGCCGCCAAGGCCCAGCTCACCCAGCACAACTGCACCGCCCAGCGGGATCGCACCGTCCAGGTCGCTACCGCCATCCACGAGATGGGAGCCACCGTCAGCGAGATCGCCGGCAATGCGTCTCTCGCCGCCGACGTTGCCAAGCAGGCCAACGAGCAGGCCGATGCGGGGGCCCAGGTGGTCGCCCAGGCCCGTCACGGCATCGTCGGCCTCTCCGGTGAAATCGAACAGGTCGCCGGGGTCATCGAGTCCCTGGCGAGCCAGACCGACTCCATCGGAAGCATCCTCGACACCATCCGCAGCATCTCGGAGCAGACCAACCTGCTGGCCCTCAACGCCGCCATCGAGGCTGCCCGCGCTGGCGAGCAGGGCCGTGGCTTCGCCGTGGTGGCCGACGAGGTGCGCAACCTCGCCAGCCGCTCCGCCGCCTCCACCGCCGAGATCCAGGGCATGATCAACAGCCTCCAGGAGCAGAGCGCCCGCGCCGTCAGCGCCATGGCCCAGGGGCGCAACCAGAGCCTGCGGGTGGTGACCCAGGCCGACGAGGCCAACGGCGCCCTCGACCAGATCACCGGGCACATCACCCAGATCAGCGACATGAACATCCAGGTCGCCACCGCCACCGAAGAGCAGTCCAGCGTGGTCGGGGAGATCAACCGCAACGTGGAGGACATCAACCAGCTCACCATGGAGACCGCCGACATCGCCCACCAGTTGACCGAGTCCAGCCGCAGCCTGCAACAGCTCTCCGGCGAGCTCGACAAGCTGGTCGGCAACTTCCGGTTATAAGATGAAAGGGCGCTGCGGCGCCCTTTTTTCACCGGGTCGACAGGGAATACCGACCCCCATGACGGCGAACCGTCATGACAAGCCGCTACAGTAGCGACACAGCAACACACCAAGGAGTCAACATGCTGGCAGGCAACCTCACCATCAAAACCCAACTGATCCTGGCCGTCACCGTGCCCTGTCTCGCCCTGCTGCTGGTTGGCGCCGCCAGTCTGCGCAGCATGGACAACATCAGGCAGCAGGCCGAAGAGCTGTTCCAGAATACCGCCACCCCCATGCGGGCCATGGCGGAAGTGGCCTCCCGCATCCCGCGCATGCGAGTCGGCATCGACATGATGCTATTGCAGGACACCTCCCTGCGCGACGAAAAGGGGGTGCTGACCCGGGTCAAGGAGACCCGCGAGGAAGACATTCCCGAGATGCGCCAGGCCATGGAGCAGGCCGTCAAGGCCCAGGTCGATCCGGACGCCCGGGCCAGGGCCCAGACCCTGCTCGATCAATTCACCCGGGTGGAGCGGGAGGAGCTGACCCCCATGTTGCAGGCGCTCTCTGACAACAAGATGGACGAGGCACGCGCCATCTACCGGGATCGCTACAGCCAGAGCTACGGGGTCATGCGCAAGGGCGCCAATGAGCTGCTCGACGGGTTGATAGGTCAGGCCCAGCATCGCAACGACCTGAGCGAAAACAGCTATGACAGCGGTCGTACCCAGATGATCGCCATCATCGTCATCGCCATCGCCATCTCGCTGCTCGTCTCGACCCTCATCCTCATCGGGCTGCGCCGCCGGGTCTCCTTCCTGCAATCCCATATTGGCGAGGTGGCCCGCCACCTCGCCCTCGACAGCCGCGCCAGTCTCACCGGCAAGGACGAGCTGGCCGAGATTGCCCACAGCTTCAACCAGTTCGTGACCCGGATCCACGGGGCCATCGTGCAGGTGGCGAGCAACTCCCGCCAGGTGGCCGCCACCGCCAGCGAGGTGGCCGCCAAGGCCCAGCTCACCCAGCACAACTGCACCGCCCAGCGGGATCGCACCGTCCAGGTCGCCACCGCCATCCACGAGATGGGGGCCACCGTCACCGAGATCGCCGGCAATGCGTCTCTCGCCGCCGACGTCGCCAAGCAGGCCAACGAGCAGGCCGATGCGGGGGCCCAGGTCGTCGCCCAGGCCCGTCACGGCATCGTCGGCCTCTCCGGTGAAATCGAACAGGTCGCCGGGGTCATCGAGTCCCTGGCGAGCCAGACCGACTCCATCGGCAGCATCCTCGACACCATCCGCAGCATCTCGGAGCAGACCAACCTGCTGGCCCTCAACGCCGCCATCGAGGCCGCCCGCGCCGGCGAGCAGGGCCGTGGCTTCGCCGTGGTGGCTGACGAGGTGCGCAACCTCGCCAGCCGCTCCGCCGCCTCCACCGCCGAGATCCAGGGCATGATCAACAGCCTCCAGGAGCAGAGCGCCCGCGCCGTCAGCGCCATGGCCCAGGGCCGCAACCAGAGCCTGCGGGTGGTGACCCAGGCCGACGAGGCCAACGGCGCCCTCGACCAGATCACCGGGCACATCACCCAGATCAGCGACATGAACATCCAGGTCGCCACCGCCACCGAAGAGCAGTCGAGCGTGGTGGGCGAACTCAACCGCAACGTGGAAGACATCAACCAGCTCACCATGGAGACCGCCGATATCGCCCATCACCTGACCGAGTCGAGCCGCAACCTGCAGCACCTCTCCGGCGAGCTCGACAAGCTGGTCGGCAACTTCCGGCTGTAACTTTTGACTCCCATTTCATCACCCGACAGAGGGCGCAGCGGCGCCCTCTGTCGCCACCACGGCAAGCCGTGACGCAGGCGCTTTTGCGCCACCTCCACCGGCTTCTGAAAATGCCCCATAATCAGGAAAATGAGAGGAGGAGTTATGGGCAAGCTGGTCGTGATGATAGTGCTGGGGGGGCTGCTCAGCGCCTGCAGCAGCGGGCCCGTGCGGGTGCACGGTGCCGACGTGAGCGTGGACGATACCCGGATCCGGGTCAGCGACGGGGATCGCGGAGGCTACGGTACCTTCTGCCCACCGGGACAGGCCAAGAAGGGGCGCTGCTGACCGCTGGGTGCCGAAAGACAGACAACAAAAAGCCGCTCCATGGAGCGGCTTTTCTTATGAAACGGGCAGAAGATTATTTTTTCTTCTTGGCCTTGGCGTTCGGCAGGTCGGTGATGGAGCCTTCGAACACTTCGGCAGCCAGACCCACGGACTCGTGCAGAGTCGGGTGAGCATGGATGGTCAGCGCGATGTCTTCAGCGTCGGCACCCATCTCGATGGCCAGACCGATTTCACCCAGCAGTTCACCGCCGTTGGTACCCACGATGGCACCACCGATGACGCGGCCGCTCTCCTTGTCGAAGATCAGCTTGGTCATGCCGTCGGAGCAGTCGGACGCGATGGCGCGACCGGAAGCAGCCCACGGGAAGGTGGCGACTTCGAAGTTCAGACCCTGTTGCTTGGCTTCCTTCTCGGTCAGACCCACCCAGGCCATCTCCGGCTCGGTGTAGGCGATGGACGGGATCACTTTCGGGTCGAAGTAGTGCTTCTTGCCGGCGATGACTTCGGCCGCCACGTGACCTTCGTGCACACCCTTGTGGGCCAGCATGGGCTGACCGACGATGTCGCCGATGGCGTGGATGTGGGCCACGTTGGTACGCAGTTGCTTGTCCACCTCGATGAAACCGCGCTCGTTGACGGCAACGCCCGCCTTCTCGGCATCCAGCATCTTGCCGTTCGGCACACGGCCAACGGCAACCAGCACGTTGTCGTAGCGAACCGGCTCGGCCGGGGCGTGCTTGCCTTCGTAGGAGACGTACAGGCCGTCTTCACGGGCCTCAACGGCGGTGACCTTGGTCTCCAGCATGATGTTGAATTTCTTGGCAACGCGCTTGGTGTAGATCTTGACGATGTCTTTGTCGGCAGCCGGTACCAGCTGGTCGGCAAATTCCACCACGTCGATCTCGGAACCCAGGGAGGAGTACACTGTACCCATCTCCAGACCGATGATGCCGCCACCGATGACCAGCAGCTTGCCAGGTACGGTCGTCAGTTCCAGCGCATCGGTAGAGTCCCATACGCGCGGATCTTCATGGGGGATGAAGGGCAGCTTCACCGGGCGGGAACCCGCGGCGATGATGGCGTTGTCGAAGGTGACTGTGGTCTTGCCGTCGGCACCTTCCACTTCCAGCGTGTTCGGGCCGGTGAACTTGCCGAAGCCGTTCACGACCTGGACTTTACGCATCTTGGCCATGCCAGCCAGACCGCCGGTCAGCTGGTTGATGACCTTCTCTTTCCACAGACGCACCTTGTCGATGTCGGTCTGCGGGGCACCGAAGACGATGCCGTGCTCGGCCAGCGCCTTGGCTTCTTCAATGACTTTGGCGACGTGCAGCAGCGCCTTGGACGGGATGCAACCCACATTCAGGCAGACGCCACCCAGGGTGGAGTAACGCTCGACGATAATGGTATCCAGACCCAAGTCGGCCGCACGGAAGGCAGCGGAATAACCGGCAGGGCCAGCACCCAGTACTACGACCTGGGTTTTGATTTCTTTACTCATCATGACCTCTTTGTCGTTCTTATATCCCCGGACAGCACAGTCTTATGCCAAACAAGGCGGCTGCAGCCGTGAAAAAAACGGGGCAAGTTTACAATCCTGTTAACGAAATGAGAAGCAAAAAGGGCGGGCTCTGGGCCCGCCCTCTCACTTACAGGACCAGTCGACGAATGTCGGACAACACACCACTCAGGGTGGTGATGAAGCGGGCACCGTCAGCGCCGTCGATGACGCGGTGGTCGTAGCTCAGAGCCAGCGGCAGCATCAGACGCGGCACGAACTCCTTGCCGTTCCACTTCGGCTTCATCTCGGACTTGGAGACGCCCAGGATGGCCACTTCCGGCGCGTTGACGATCGGGGTAAAGCTGGTACCGCCGATGCCACCCAGGCTGGAGATGGTGAAGCAACCGCCCTGCATGTCGGCAGCGGTCAGCTTGCCGGCACGGGCCTTCTTGGAGATCTCGGCCAGATCGCGGGACAGCTCGTGGATGCCCTTCTTGTTGACGTCGCGAACCACCGGAACCACCAGACCGTTGGGGGTATCTACCGCCACGCCGATGTGGATGTACTTCTTCATGATCAGCTTGCTGCCGTCTTCGGACAGGGCGCTGCAGAAGCGCGGATGGGCTTCCAGGGCCTTGGCGGCCGCCTTCAGGATGAACACCAGCGGGGTGATCTTCACGTCCAGCTTCTGCTTCTCGGCCAGGATGTTCTGCTCTTTGCGGAACGCTTCCAGATCCGTGGTATCGGCTTCGTCGAACTGGGTGACGTGGGGGATCATGGCCCAGTTGCGGTGCAGGGCAGGACCGGAGATCTTCTGGATACGGGTCAGTTCCAGCTCTTCGACCGGGCCGAACTTGCTGAAATCAACCTTCGGCCAGGCCACGACGCTCATGCCGTTGCCGTTGCCAGTGCCGGTGCCAGCAGCCGGAGCGGACTCGGCGCGCTTGACCGCATCCTTCACGTAAGCCTGCACGTCTTCTTTGACGATGCGACCCTTGCGACCGGAGGCTTTCACCTTGGCCAGGTTGACACCGAACTCACGTGCCAGACGGCGTACCGCCGGGGAGGCGTGGACGTAGGCGTCGTTGGCGACGAAATCGGAAGCGGCAGCAGCCTGGGCAACGGTTGCAGGAGCGGCGGCAGCCGGAGCGGCAGCAACAGGCGCTGCGGCAGGAGCCGGAGCAGCCACGGCAGCCGGCGCGGCACCCGCCACTTCGAATACCATGATCAGGGAACCGGTGGAGACCTTGTCACCCGCCTTCACCTTGATCTCCTTGACCACACCGGCGAACGGCGCAGGCACTTCCATGGAGGCCTTGTCGCCTTCCACGGTGATCAGGGACTGGTCGGCTTCAACCTTGTCACCCACGGCGACCATGATCTCGGTCACTTCCACTTCGTCACCGCCGATGTCCGGCACCTTGACGTCTTTGGCACCGGCAGCAACCGGAGCAGCGGCAGCAACCGGAGCAGCGGCAGCCACAGGGGCGGCAGCAGGAGCCGGCGCGGCGACGGCGGCCGGGGCAGCGCCCGCCACTTCGAAGACCATCACCAGGGAGCCGGTAGAAACCTTGGCGCCGGCGGCAACCTTGATCTCGACCACGCGACCGGCGAACGGTGCCGGCACTTCCATGGAGGCCTTGTCACCTTCCACGGCGATGATGGACTGGTCGGCTTCAACCATGTCGCCCACGGCAACCATGATTTCAGTCACTTCGACTTCGTCACCACCGATGTCCGGCACGTTGACGTCCTGGCGAGCGGCAGCAGCAGGGGCGGCGGCCGGCGCGGCAGCAACCGGGGCAGCAGCCTGGGCCGGAGCCGGTGCGGCAGCACCCTCGGCTTCGAAGACCATGATCTGGGAACCGGTGGCAACCTTGTCGCCCACCTTGATCAGGATCTCTTTGACGATACCGGCGGCGGGGGCCGGGACTTCCATGGAGGCCTTGTCACCTTCCACGGCGATCAGGGACTGGTCCAGCTCGACCTTGTCACCGACGGCCACCATGATCTCGGTGACTTCAACTTCATCGGCACCGATATCCGGCACCATAATCTGTTTGGACATTGCGCTTTATCCTCTTGCGTGCATCCACGTGACTGCCTGAGCATCGCCACGCGCATCCCGCGTTATCCGTTTAAACCCAGGCAAGGTCGCGCCGGATACCCGGCGCGACACTCAATCCTCTTACGCGTACAGCGGGTTGACCTTGTCGGCATCGATGCCGTACTTGGCGATGGCGTCGGCCACAACCTGCTTGTCTACCTCGCCGCGCTTGACCAGTTCGGTCAGGGCAGCAACCACCACGTAGAACTCGTTCACTTCGAAGTGACGACGCAGGTTGGCACGGCTGTCGGAACGGCCGTAACCGTCGGTACCCAGCACACGGTAGTTCTCGGTCGGAACGAAGGCACGCACCTGATCGGCGAAGGACTTCATGTAGTCGGTCGCGGCTATGGTGGCTTCGGAACCCAGTACCTGAGCGATGTAGGGCACACGCGCTTCGGCGGTCGGGTGCAGCATGTTCCAGCGATCCGCGTCCTGACCGTCACGAGCCAGTTCGTTGAAGGAGGTGACGCTGAACACGTCGGAACCCACGCCGTACTCGCTGGCCAGGATCTGGGCGGCAGTGCGCACGTGACCCAGGATGGAACCACAACCCAGCAGCTGTACCTTGGCCTTGGTGCCGGCCACGGTTTCCAGCTTGTAGATACCCTTGCGGATGCCTTCCTCGGCGCCTTCCGGCATGGCCGGCATGGCATAGTTCTCGTTCAGGGTAGTGATGTAGTAGAACACGTTCTCCGGGTTCTCACCGTACATGCGGCGCAGGCCGTCCTGTACGATCACCGCCACTTCATAGGCGTAGGACGGGTCGTAGGAGATGCAGTTCGGGATGGTGTTGGCCAGGATGTGGCTGTGACCATCTTCGTGCTGCAAGCCCTCTCCGTTAAGAGTGGTACGACCGGAGGTCGCGCCCAGCAGGAAGCCACGGGCTTGCTGGTCGCCGGCTGCCCACGCCATGTCGCCGATCCGCTGGAAGCCGAACATGGAGTAGTAGATGTAGAACGGGATCATCGGGCAGTCGTTGGTGCTGTAAGAGGTGGCAGCAGCCAGCCAGGAGGACATGGCGCCCAGCTCGTTGATACCGTCTTGCAGAACCTGACCCTGCTTGTCTTCCTTGTAGTAGGAGACGATGTCGCGGTCTTGCGGGGTGTACTGCTGACCGTGCGGGCTGTAGATACCGATCTGGCGGAACAGGCCTTCCATACCGAAGGTACGGGCTTCGTCAGCCAGGATCGGGACGATGCGCTTGCCGATGGACTTGTCTTTCAGCATCACGTTCAGGGAACGCACGAACGCCATGGTGGTGGAGATTTCGCGCGCCTGTTCACCCAGCAGCGGACCGAAGGCATCCAGCGCCGGGATTTCCAGCTTGGTGGTGCTCTCGCGCAGACGGGTCGGTACATAGCCCTTCAGTGCGGCACGGCGGGCGTGCAGGTACTTGTGCTCTTCGGTACCCTCTTCGATCTTCAGGTACGGCAGGTTTTCCAGCTGCTCGTCGGTGACCGGCAGGTTGAAACGATCGCGCAGGTGGCGCACGGAGCCCAGATCCATCTTCTTGACCTGGTGAGCGATGTTCTTGCCTTCGGCCGCTTCGCCCATGCCATAACCCTTGATGGTCTTGGCCAGGATCACGGTCGGCTTGCCCTTGGTCTGTGCAGCCTTGGAGAAGGCGGCGAACAGTTTGCGGGGGTCGTGACCACCGCGGTTCAGGGCGAAGATCTCCTCGTCGGTCATGTCTTTGACCAGCGCGGCGGTTTCCGGGTAACGGTTGAAGAAGTGCTCGCGCACGTAGGCACCGTCGCGGGACTTCATGGTCTGGTAGTCACCATCCACGGTCTCGTTCATCAGCTGGATCAGCTTGCCGGAAGTGTCTTTCTTCAGCAGCTCATCCCACTTGCGACCCCAGATGACCTTGGTCACGTCCCAGCCAGCGCCGGCGAACAGACCTTCCAGCTCGTTGATGACCTTGCCGTTGCCGACAACCGGACCATCCAGACGCTGCAGGTTGCAGTTGACCACGAACACCAGGTTGTCGAGCTTTTCACGCACGGCAACAGTCAGGGCACCCTTGGCTTCCGGCTCGTCCATCTCGCCGTCACCCAGGAAGGCGTAAACGGTCTGCTCGGAGCAATCCTTGATGCCACGGTCGGTCAGGTACTTCAGGAAACGCGCCTGATAGATGGCGGCGATGGGGCCCAGACCCATGGAAACGGTCGGGAACTGCCAGAATTCCGGCATCAGTTTCGGGTGCGGGTAGGAAGGGATACCCTTGCCATCCACTTCCTGACGGAAGTTGTCCAGCTGCTCTTCGGTCAGGCGACCTTCGGCGAATGCACGGGCGTAGATGCCCGGGGAGATGTGACCCTGGAAGTAGACCAGATCGCCACCGTCCTTCTCGTTGCGGGCACGGAAGAAGTGGTTGTAGCAGACTTCGTAGATGGTCGCGGAAGAAGCGAAGGAAGACATGTGACCACCCAGGTCCAGGTCTTTCTTGGAGGCGCGCAGCACGATCATCATGGCGTTCCAGCGGATGATGGCGCGAATGCGGCGTTCCATTTCCAGGTCGCCCGGGTAAGCTGGCTCGTCGCTGGACGGGATGGTGTTGATGTAGTCGCGGTTTGCCTTGGCAGCCACGTCCACACCGCTTGCGCGGGCTTTCTCGGCCAACTGTTCAAGGATGAACTGAGCGCGTTGCGGACCCTCTTCACGCAGCAGGGATTCCAGAGAGGCAAGCCACTCCAGCGTTTCTATCGGGTCCACATCGTTCTTCAGGATATCAGACATGGCTGGTTCCTATGTTGTTGTGATTGCACGGCATTGCACGGCGAAGGGCGCAAGCATTCGACAATTAAGAAAGCCTTGTGGGATTAGTTTTCCTGCTGACGGATCCGACGCATGGATCGCTGGATCCGGCTGTCTTCCCTCTGCATATCCAACAAGGTGTCCTCGATAAAGGCCAGGTGCTCATGACAAGCAGCCCTGGCCCGCTCCGGAGCCCCCGACAGGATAGCCTCGATCAGGCTCGCACGATGGCGACGGATCTTGGCGACCACTCCCGGACGGCGATTCAAAATTTCGTTATTGCGTAAAATGTTCTGCTCGAGCATGGGGCCCATGGCCCGCAACAGATGCAGCAGCACCACGTTGTGGGAGGCCTCGGCCACGGCCAGATAGAACTGGGTCACGGCGGCCGATTCGACCACCAGCGACCCTTGCTGACCGGCTTCTTCGATGGCGGCTTGCGCCAGGCGAATCCGTTCGAAATCAGCCTCGGTGCCCCGCAGCGCCGCATAGTAGGCACAGATGCCTTCCAGCGCGTGACGAAACTCCAGCAGGTCGTACTGGGCTTCCGGGTGAGTGCTGAGCAGTTCGAACAGAGGGTCGGCGATCCCCTTGCTCAGGGCATTTTGTACGTAAGTGCCACCGCCCTGACGACGATACAAGAGTCCTCTCGCTTCCAGGCGCTGGATGGCTTCGCGCAAGGAAGGGCGCGACACCTGAAACTGGATGGCGAGTTCCCGCTCGGGCGGCAACTTCTGGCCCGGCTGCAGGCTGCCTTCCAGAATCATGCTTTCCAGCTCGGCGACAATGGCGTCGGCCAACTTGGGCTGAGTTATCTTGATATAGGGCATGAGGCTACTTTGTTAAATTGGTATTACCAATTTTATGGTTGGGGCGAAAATTAGCAGAGGGCTTGAAAAAAGTCCACCCAAAAGATGATCTGAATCAAGAAGCTAGGCTGCCACTTTGGGGGTAAAAACGCGGAATCATGATATAGCTCATAGAAAATGGTCTGACCAATATCTGTGAGCTTGCTCACCGATAACATTTGTTCAACAGCATGAAAAATGGCTTGCTAGACAAGGCAAGCCATTGATTCTAAAAACACAAAATAATTTTTAGATTTTTCACTCAAAGTGAAGCTTTTCCCGATAGCGAGGCCATTCGAAACTGTCACCCGGATCCGTCTTGCGGCCCGGCGCGATGTCGCAGTGGCCGACAATACGGTCCGCCGTGATGGCGGGATAACGGTGAACAATCGCCCGGCTGAGGTCCGACAGCACCTCGTATTGCTTGTCGCTGTAGGGAAGCTCGTCGGTCCCTTCCAGTTCGATCCCGATGGAAAAATCGTTGCATGCCTCCCTCCCCTCCCAGATCGAGACTCCCGCATGCCATGCCCTGGCGCCAAAAGGCACGTACTGTACCAGCTCCCCATCGCGGCGGATCAGACAGTGGGCCGAGACCCTCAGTTGGTGAATACCGGCGAAATAGGGGTGAGCACCGGGATCGAGGCGCCCCAGAAACAGATCGTCGATAAAGGGGCCACCAAACTGCCCGGGGGGCAGGCTGATGCCGTGTATCACCAGTAAGGAGACATCATCCGGGCTGAGCCTCTCATTGTGATGGGGGGAAGGCTCCTTGCGGGCCTGCTCGCACCATCCTTCACGATCGATGGAAAACAGGGTTGTGGGTTGTGTCATCGTCTGCTCGACTCACAAATGGAAGCGATGTGCCTCTGGCGGGATGGGAAAACTGGGAACAAGTCTCTGAATTCATGGATAACGCTATGTTAGGCTGAGCCATTCAATCGCGCGATATGGGACACACTATGCACCCGATGGCACGCCGTCTCTGGCTGCTCGCCTGGCTCTCGCTGCTGGGTCTGCTGACCCTCTACTTTCATGGTCGTGAACAACCGTCGGTGACCGCCAGCGGCGATCTGCTACTCAAGGCCGATGCCAGCGGCCATTATCGTCTGGAGGGTGCCATCAACGACCAGCCGGTGCAACTGCTGCTGGACACAGGAGCAACCCGGGTGACCATACCGAGCCAGGTGGCCGCCCGGCTCGGCCTCGTCGCCACGGGCCGCAGCCGTGTCAACACGGCAGCCGGAGAGATCCAGGTCGAAACCGGCCGGATCGAAAGTCTGGCGATGGGTCCGCTGACCCTGTACGATTTGTCCGTCTTTATCAATCCGGCTGCCGACGGGGAGGAGATCCTGGTGGGCATGAATGCCCTGGGCAGGCTGGAATTGCGCCAGAAAGACAGGCAATTGCTTCTCAGACCCTTGCAGGAATAAGGCATGTTACAACAGGACATCCGCCGCGCCGTGCGCGCCGCACTTCTCGAAGACTTGGGCGATGCCCTCACCGCGCTGGATCAACCGGATGCCAGCGCCGACATCACGGCCCAGCTGATCCCGGCCGATCGCATCTCGACCGCGCGAGTCATCACCCGCGAGGCGGGCGTCTTCTGCGGCCAGCCCTGGGTCGACGAGGTGTTTGCCCAGCTCGGTGGCGAAGTGAAGGTCGAGTGGAAAGTGCAAGATGGTGAACGCCTTGCCCCCAATCAGGAGCTGTTCCGCCTCCATGGCCCCGCCCGCGTGCTGCTGACCGGCGAGCGCAATGCGCTGAACTTCGTGCAGACCCTTTCCGGGGTCGCCACCCTGACCGCCCGTTATGTGGCCGAGCTGGAAGGCACTGACTGCCGCCTGCTCGATACCCGCAAGACCCTGCCCGGCCTGCGCAGCGCCCAGAAATATGCGGTCACCTGCGGCGGCGGCAAAAACCACCGCATCGGTTTGTTTGATGCCTACCTCATCAAGGAGAACCACATTCTCGCCTGCGGCGGCATCCCTGAAGCAATCAGCGAAGCGCGCCGTCTCAATCCGGACAAACCGGTGGAAGTCGAGGTCGAATCCCTGGCCGAGCTGGAGCAGGCCCTGGCCGCACGGGCCGACATCGTGATGCTGGACAACTTCGACATCCCCATGATGCAGGAAGCCGTTCGCCTCAATCAGGGCAGAGCCAAGCTGGAAGTCTCCGGCAACGTCACCCTCGATACCCTTGCCGGATACGCCGCGACCGGGATCGACTTCATCTCGGTGGGAGCGCTGACCAAGCATGTGCGGGCACTGGATCTCTCCATGCGCTTTGTCGAGGCTTGAGCAAGCCCCATCCGTTGCTTGTGCCCAAAAATATTACAGGGCTCGATACTTGCAAAAGGCGCCATCGGCGCCTTTTCTTTATGCAGGATCCCACGACATAAGGAGTGTGAAGATGGGCCCTCCCGCCTCATGACAAGTGCCAATGGAAGCCATTTAATCTTTGATTTTTCTACACATTTCACTAAATGACATAAAAGTGGCTAACAAGGTCTCCGCCTCTGTTGCCAACCCGAAGCGCTCGGATAAGATACCAGCGTGGATAGCATTCCACCGGTGCTTATCAGGAAACATGGAAAAAAGGATATTTCACATGAAAAGACAGTCAGGGTTTACGCTAATCGAATTGATGATCGTCGTTGCGATCGTCGCCATCCTCGCCGCCATCGCTATGCCTGCGTATCAAAATTACAGCCGGAAAGCCAAGATGACCGAATTAGTCACAGCAACAGGAGCTCAAAAAACTGCGATCGAGGTGTGTGTGCAAACAAAAAGTGTGGCTGACTGTACCCCAGGCACCAATGGTATAGCGAATGTGACACCTTCTGCAGCAGCCTCAACTGGACTTCCAACTATTGCTGTTGATGTAACCGGTAATAACTACACGATTACGGCAGCAGCAAGCGCAGATCAGTCACCACTCACAGAAGGTGAAACATACAAGCTCACAGGTGACGCAAGTAATATCCCCATTGCTTGGTCAGGAAGCTGCGCGAAAGAAGATGGTAAAGCTAATACTGACTATTGCCCTAACTAATGACCTCTAGCCTCAATAGCGGCCTGGCCACCAGCCTGGCCGCTTCTTCCCTCCTCAGTGAGCCGGACTCACAGCGCTATCTGAGCCAGGCCAAGGCGCAGCGCAAGCCCTTTGTCACCTTCCTGATTGAAAACGACATCCTCGACAGCAAAGCCCTCGCCGATTTCTGCGAGCTGGAATATGGGGTACCTCTGCTTGATCTGGCGGCCTTTGATCTCGCCGAGATCCCGCAGAAATACCTCAATCAAAAGCTGATTGAAAAGCACCATGTCCTGCCCATCTACACCCAGGGGCATACCCTCTATATCGCCATGTCCGATCCGACCAATGTGTCGGCTCTGGAGGACTTTGGCTTCAGCTTCGGCCTGCATACGGAAGCCCTGCTGGTCGAAGAGAGCAAGCTGACCGCCGCCATCGGCAAGCTGATGGAGAGCGAGCAGGATACCCTGGGCATGGATCATATCGACGAGGCCGAGATCTCTGAACTCGAGGTCTCCGACGAGAGTTCCCGCCTCGACGAGAGCGTCAACACCGCAGACGATGATGCCCCCATCGTCAAATACATCCACAAGATCATGATGGATGCCATCAAGCGCGGGGCCTCCGACCTGCATTTCGAACCCTACGAGACCAAGTACCGGATCCGCTTTCGGGTAGACGGCATACTGCACGAAGTCGCCACGCCGCCGGTCAACCTGGCCAACCGCTTCGCGGCTCGCCTCAAGGTGATGGCGCGGCTCGATATTGCCGAACGGCGCCTGCCCCAGGATGGCCGCATCAAGCTCAAGATCTCACGCAACAGATCCATGGACATGCGGGTCAACACCCTGCCCACCATGTGGGGCGAAAAGATCGTGATCCGGTTGCTGGACTCCTCGGCCGCCCGGCTCAATATCGATCAGCTCGGCTTTGACGACCGGCAGAAGACGCAATACCTGCACGCCCTCTCCAAACCTCAGGGCATGATCCTGGTGACCGGCCCGACGGGGTCAGGCAAGACGGTCTCACTCTATACCGGCCTCAACATTCTCAACACCAGCGAGGTCAATATCTCCACCGCCGAAGATCCGGTCGAGATCAACCTGCCCGGCGTCAACCAGGTGCAGATCAATCCCAAGGCGGGGCTCACCTTCGCCAGCGCCCTGCGCTCCTTCCTGCGCCAGGATCCCGACATCGTCATGGTGGGGGAGATACGGGATCTGGAAACCGCCGAGATCGCCATCAAGGCCGCCCAGACCGGTCACCTGGTGCTCTCCACCCTGCACACCAACTCGGCGGCAGAAACGCTCACCCGGATGATGAACATGGGGGTGCCGGCCTTCAACATCGCCTCTTCGGTCACCCTCATCATGGCCCAGCGCCTTGCCCGCAAACTCTGCGATCACTGCAAGGCGCCGGAAGTGGTGCCGGAAGCCGAGTTGCTGGAGCTGGGCTTCACCCAGCAGCAACTGGCCGCCGGTTTGCGGCTGTTCAAACCCGTGGGATGCAAGGAGTGCTCGGGAGGCTACAGAGGCCGGGTCGGCATCTATGAGATCATGCTGATGTCCGACAACATCGCCAAACTCATCATGCAGGGAGCCAACTCGCTGCAAATTGCCGCCATAGCCCAAAAAGAAGGGATGCGCACCCTGCGTACATCCGGCCTCGAGAAAGCGCGTCTTGGCGTCACCAGTCTGGCCGAAATCAACAGGATCACCACCAACTGAGTTCGCAGTGCCCGAGTCATCTCGCCGGGTGAAGCCGCTGCCATCACCCCGATGACCTTCTTCAAGCCAAGATGAGCCGGACAGGCAGCAGCATCCGGCCACCGTCGCCCAATTGCAGGATGCAGTGATGGCCACATTAGCTCAAAAACGCAACGCACCGAAAAAAGTCTTCTCCTACCGCTGGCACGGCGTCAACCGCAAGGGACAGAAGGTCTCCGGCGAGCTGCAAGCCGACAGCATCACGACCGTCAAGGCCGAGCTGCGCAAGCAGGGCGTCAACGTCACCAGGGTCAGCAAGCAGAGCCAGGGGCTCTTCTCCAAGGGCGGCGCCAAGATCAAGCCGATGGACATCGCCGTCATCTCCCGCCAGATCACCACCATGCTCTCCGCCGGCGTACCCCTGGTACAGAGCCTGCAGATCATCGCACGCGGCCACGAGAAAGCGGCGGTGCGCGAGCTCATCGGCCAGATCGCCGCCGATGTGGAAACAGGCACCCCGCTCTCGGAGGCGTTGCGCCGCCATCCTCGCCACTTCGACGACCTCTATTGCGACCTGGTCGAAGCCGGGGAGCAATCCGGTGCCCTGGAGACCATCTACGACCGTATCGCCATCTACCGCGAGAAGAACGAAGCCCTCAAATCCAAGATCAAGAAGGCCATGTTCTATCCGTCCATGGTCATTCTGGTGGCCATCGTCGTCACCTCGATCCTGCTGCTCTTCGTCATTCCCCAGTTCGAGGATATCTTCAAGAGCTTCGGTGCCGAGCTGCCCGCCTTTACCCGGTTCGTCATCGCCATCTCCCGCTTTATGCAGGAGTGGTGGTACGCCATCTTTGGCGGCGCTGCTCTCGCCGTCTTCCTCTATGTGCGGGCCTGGCGAAAATCCCAGAAGGTCAGGGACAACACGGACAAGTTCATCCTCACCATTCCCGTGGTGGGCAACATACTGCACAAGGCGGCCATGGCCCGTTTTGCCCGCACCCTCTCCACCACCTTCTCCGCCGGTATCCCACTGGTGGATGCCCTGGTCTCAGCGGCCGGAGCATCGGGCAACTATGTCTATCGCACTGCGACCATGGCCATTCGCAACGAGGTGGTGGCCGGCATGCAGATCAACGTCGCCATGCGCACCGTGGATCTTTTCCCCGACATGGTGACCCAGATGGTGATGATCGGTGAGGAATCCGGCGCCATCGACGACATGCTCTCCAAGGTCGCCGCCATTTTCGAACAGGAAGTGGACGACATGGTCGACGGCCTCACCAGCCTGCTCGAACCCATCATCATGGTGGTGCTCGGGGTGCTGGTCGGCGGCATGGTCGTGGCCATGTACCTCCCCATCTTCAAGCTGGGCTCTGTGATACACTGACCCCCTCGACAGAGGGCCGGGCGGTACATTTCCCCCGGCCATCTGTCATCCCCGTTCCCGACACAAGCGATTGATTTATGGTGCCTTTGATCGAACTGGCCCAGGGCTTGCCCTGGCTCTATCTCTCCTTGATTTTCCTTTTCTCCCTGATGGTGGGCAGCTTCCTGAACGTGGTGATCCATCGCCTGCCCATCATGATGGAGCGGGCCTGGCATGCCGAATACAGCGACTATTTCGGTGACGGTGAAGAGACTCCTCCTGCAACCGGACGATACAACCTCATGGTGCCTCGCTCCCGCTGCCCCCACTGCGACCACCCCATAGGGGCACTGGAGAACATTCCCCTGCTGAGCTGGCTATGGCTCAGGGGGCGCTGCCGCAACTGCCACGCCCCCATTTCGGCTCGCTATCCCCTGGTCGAGCTGCTCACCGCCCTGCTGTCGGTCTCGGTAGCAGCCGCGCTTGCCCCCGGCTGGGGCACCCTTGCCGCTCTGTTGCTCACCTGGACATTGGTCGCACTGACCTTCATCGACCTGGACAAGATGCTCTTGCCGGATCAGCTCACCCTGCCCCTGCTCTGGGGTGGCCTGCTGTTCAATCTGGCGGGCGGTTTCGTGCCCCTGGCCGATGGGGTGGTCGGCGCCATGGCTGGCTATCTGGTGCTCTGGAGCCTCTACTGGGCCTTCAAGCTGCTGACCGGCAAGGAAGGGATGGGCTATGGCGACTTCAAACTGCTGGCGGCACTGGGCGCCTGGCTCGGCTGGCAAGCCTTGCCCATCGTGCTGCTGCTCTCTTCGCTGGCGGGCGCCATCATCGGCATCGGTCTCATCCTGCTGCGCAACCACCACCAGGGCAAACCCATTCCCTTTGGCCCCTATCTCGCCATCGCGGGCTGGATAACGCTGCTGTGGGGCGATAGCATCACCCGCTGGTATCTTGATGTCGTGCTCTAGCAAGAGGATCTCTGACCCATGTATGTAGTCGCCATCACTGGGGGAATCGGCAGCGGCAAGACCACGGTTGCCAACCGCTTTGCCGAGCTGGGCATCGAGGTGGTGGATGCGGACATCATCGCCCGCGAGGTGGTGGAGCCCGGCACCCCTGCTCTGGCTGCCATCGCCGCCCATTTTGGCCCGGATGTCGTTGCCCCCGATGGCCAGCTCGATCGCCGCCGGCTGCGAGAGCGGATCTTCACCGACTCGCAGGCCAAGGAGTGGCTCAATGCCCTGCTCCATCCCCTCATCCGCAGCGAGATGCTGCGCCAGTGTGCGGCAACCCGCTCCCCCTACTGCCTGCTGGTCGTCCCCTTGCTGGTGGAAAACAGGCTCACTTCCCTCGCCGATCGGGTGCTGGTGATCGATGTGGACGAAGCGACACAAATCGAGCGTACCTGCCGCCGCGATGGCGTCAGTCGGGAACAGGCCCAGGCGATACTGGCGTCCCAGGCGAGCCGCAGCGAGCGCCTGGCGATGGCCGACGACGTCCTGGACAACCAGAGTGGTACGAGTGAGACCATCGGACAGCGAATTTTCGCCCTGCACCAGACATATCTGGCATTTGCCTCTCAACAAGCCCACCAACTGTGAGTACACTAGGCCGGTTTATGGCTGGCCAGGATTAGGCATGATTTACGATTTTCCCCTCAATGAAAAAAGCCGGACCTATCTTCGTCTGGAGTCTCTGTTTTCCCAGATCCGCGACAATCTGGAGAGTGACCAGTCCTGGGCACATATCGCCTTCTTCAAGGGGTTGTTCGATTTGCAGGAGTTGCTGGAGCGTGGTGACCTGCGAGCCGATCTCATCAAGGATCTGGAGCGCCTCGGCCAACGCCTGAGCCACTGGGCCAGTCTGCCTGACGTCGATCTCGAGCAGATCCAGCGGATGCAGCAGGAGAGTACCCAGCTCTCCCGCAACCTGCTGAACTCCCCGCGCCCCGGCGCCCGTCTGAAAGAGGATCGCCTGCTCGGCTCCATTCGTCAGCGCTTCTCCATTCCGGGTGGTCTGTGCGCCTTCGATGTGCCGCAACTGCACCACTGGCTGGCGACCCCGGCCGTCACCCGCCACCAGCAGATGCAGCAATGGCTGAGTGACATCACCCTGCTGATGAACGCCATCTCCCTGTTGCTGCGCCTGTGGCGCGAGTCGGGCAACTTCAGCGACCAGGTGGCCACCAACGGCTTCTTCCAGGATACCGCCGAAGGGGCTGAACTGATCCGCATCCGTCTGGCGGGCACCCAGCCCTGCTATCCGACCCTGAGCGGCCACAAGAACCGCTTCGCCCTGCGCTTCCTGCCGACGACGGAACAGCAGATAGGCGACGTCTCCTTCCAGCTCGCCTGTTGTTGAGGAGCGCCCCATGGTGACCAAGGTAAAGTGCCCGACCTGTCAGAGCGAGATCGAATGGGGTCCGCAGAGCCCGTTTCGCCCCTTCTGCAGCAAGCGCTGCCAGCTGATCGACCTCGGCGAGTGGGCGGATGAACAGAAGCGCATCCCGGGCGAGATCAACCCGGATCTGCTGCCCGATCCGGAACAGGGCGATCCCTGGCAATAAACACTTCACGATCAAAAAAGGGCCCTCAGGCCCTTTTTCGTTGGTATCGATTCCCTTTCAGGCAAGCGAGGCCTGCAACCGCGCGACGATGGGGCCGTTGGCATCCGGGAAGTGGTATTCGTGCAGCGAGGCCAGTGGCACCCAGCGGCACTCCTGTCCCTCCTTGCCAAAGGGCTCGCCGTGGAAGCGGGTCACCTTCCAGATATCCAGCAAGACCTGCTTGTCGGGGTAGTCGTGGTGCAGCTCCATGAAGGGGGCACAATCCTGCACCCGGATCCCGATCTCTTCCCACAATTCCCTGTCCAGCGCGGTGAGCAGATCCTCCCCCGACTCCACCTTGCCACCGGGAAACTCCCAGCGATCCCCCTGATGGCGATCGGCTGAGCGTTTGGCGATGAAGATATCGCCCCGTTCGTTCTCGATGACGCCCACTGCCACCCAGATCCGTTTCTTCTGTTCCATCATTGTCCTCAGCGTAAACACGGCAAACGGGCGATCCAGGGGGCAAGCCGAATGGCCTGCTGATCCCCCCGGGCCCTGAAGAGATCCTGCCCGACATGCTCATTGCCCGGCGGCGCAACCTGCGGCCAGGGCACCGCACCGGGCGGAGTGAAACAACGATCGTGTACCCGCGCGCTCTGGCGCAGATAGCGCCATAAACAGTCCCGCAAGAACCACTGGTCGATGTTCGGTGTTTCCATGGTACTGGGCTGATAGCTCGCCATCAGCGGCGCAAGGGGAGGCAGCACACCGGCCACACCGCCCCACATGCCGGCCAGCACCAGATCGGTGTGGCTCCACCAGTCACGCATGATATGGAACCAGCGCCCCGATGCAAGCCAGTCATCAACCGCCAGCCGCTCCCGCAGATTCAGCACGGAGTCCGCATCGCGCACAAGAAAGCGCCCCACTCCGGGATCATTGGCGACCAGGAAGCGCCAGCAGAGGCGCTGACGCTGGGATTGGCCATCGGGCTGCACCTTTATCTCGGCGCCATGTTCCTGCAGGCAGGCCAGAAACCCCTGGGGGACACTGCCATCCACATAGAAGCGCACCCGCCAACCGGGATAGAGGTAAGCTGCGGCCAGCACATTGTCGAGCGCTCCCCGCAAATAGCGGGGCTGTGCTCCCCACAAGGAGAAGGCGATGACTGCCTGCTTCTCCCCCTGCTCCGCGAGCCAGACATCAGGCCCCTCTGTCGGCAGCACCCACCCCGCGACGGGCTGCGAGACGGCCTCATCCTTGAGAGTCAGGGCACGGGTTCCCGCTTGTGCCGCTTCTTCATGGCGTCCTAGCTTGGCAAGGGAAGTGCAAAGCCCGTCATGGACCAGATAATCATCCGGCTCGCGCCGCACCAGTTCGACCAGGTGCATCACGGCCCGCTCATGTTGTTCGGAGCGCGAGAGGCAGACACAGAGATTGCGCAGCACCTCCGTGTTATCGGGCGCGGACCGGTACACCAGCGTCAGCACCTGGGCCGCCGAGGCGGGATCGCCGGACAAAAAGAGGTAATAGGCAAACTGCAGTTGCAGGGGAACAGATTTGTTCGTCTCTGCGTTCAGCCTGCTCAGCACACAACGGATCGCCTCCTGGCGTCTCTCCTGCAGCCAGTGCCCATGTGCCTCCCCATCCCATCCCGCCGGCAATCTGCTCATCGTCCCCTCCTTGGTCCGAAAATGAATACACCGCCCGGAGGCGGTGTATTCATCATGGCAGGGTGTCAGGTCAGCTGACCGTGACAGTGCTTGTATTTTTTACCCGAACCACAGGGGCAGGGATCATTGCGCCCGATCTTCTGCTCGTCGCGCACGAAGGTGGTATGGCCCTCGGCCCCACCCGTATCCTCGTCAGCCAGCTGGTTTTCGGCCGTGGCATGGGTGTAGGTACGGGGAGCTGCTTCGGCCTGCTGGCGCTGCTGCTCTTCCATCGCCTCCACATCCCGCTCCTGCACCTGTACCCGGCTCAGGATGCTGACCACGTCGCGCTTGAGGGTCTCCAGCATCTGGGTGAACAGATCGAAGGATTCGCGCTTGTACTCCTGCTTGGGGTTCTTCTGGGCGTAGCCGCGCAGATGGATGCCCTGGCGCAGGTGATCCATGGCCGCCAGGTGCTCCTTCCACAGACCATCCAGCGTTTGCAGCATCACCGCCTTCTCGAAGTTGCGCAGCACCTCCTTGCCGACCAGCTCTTCCTTGTGGGCATAGAGCTTGGTGGCTTCATCCAGGATACGTTCGCGCAGCTTCTCTTCATACAGCTTGTCGTCTTCCGCCAGCCACTGCTGCAGCGGCAGATCCAGGGCGAAATCGGACTTCAGACGCGCTTCCAGACCCGGCACGTCCCACATCTCTTCCAGGGACTGGGGCGGGATGTACTCGTCGATGATGGCGCCGTAGACGTCGTCACGGATGACGTGAATAGTCTCGGAGATGTCGTTGGTGTCCAGCAGTTCGTTGCGCTGCTCGTAGACCACCTTGCGCTGATCGTTGGCCACGTCGTCGAACTCGAGCAGGTTTTTACGGATGTCGAAGTTGCGACCTTCCACCTTGCGCTGGGCATTCTCGATGGCCTTGGTCACCCAGGGATGCTCGATGGCTTCGCCCTCTTCCATGCCCAGCTTCTTCATCATGCCGGTCACGCGGTCGGAGGCGAAGATCCGCATCAGGGTATCTTCCATGGAGAGGTAGAAGCGGGAGGAACCCGGATCACCCTGACGACCGGAACGGCCGCGCAGCTGGTTGTCGATACGGCGGGATTCGTGACGCTCGGTACCGATGATGTGCAGGCCACCGGCAGCCAGTACTTCGTCATGACGCACCTGCCAGGCCGCTTTCAGCTCGGCAATCTGCTCGCTTGACGGGTTTTCCAGCTGGGCGATCTCCGCCTGCCAGTTGCCGCCCAGCACGATGTCGGTACCACGACCGGCCATGTTGGTGGCGATGGTGACGGCGCCGGTCTGGCCAGCCTGGGCGACGATCTCCGCTTCCATGGCATGGAACTTGGCGTTCAGTACCTTGTGCGGGATATTCTCCTTGGTCAGGATGCCGGAGAGCAGCTCGGAGTTCTCGATGGAGACGGTACCGACCAGCACGGGCTGGCCGCGCTTCACGCACTCGCGGATGTCCTGCACGATGGCCGCGTATTTCTCCTGGGCGGTCAGGTAGACGAGATCGCCCATGTCCTTGCGCACCATCGGCTTGTTGGTCGGGATGACCACGGTATCCAGGCCATAGATCTGCTGGAATTCAAAGGCTTCGGTATCCGCAGTACCGGTCATGCCTGCCAGCTTGTCGTACAGACGGAAGTAGTTCTGGAAGGTGATGGAGGCCAGGGTCTGGTTCTCGTTCTGGATCTTGACCCCTTCCTTCGCTTCGACCGCCTGGTGCAGACCGTCTGACCAGCGACGACCCGGCATGGTGCGGCCGGTGTGCTCGTCGACGATGACGATCTCGTCCTTCTGGACGATATAGTCGACGTTGCGCTCGAACAGGGTGTGCGCGCGCAGGCCGGCATTGACGTGATGCAGCAGGCTGATATTGGTGGCGGAGAACAGGGAGTCATCCTCGGCCAGCAGTCCCTCTTTCTTGAGCAGCTCTTCCACGAAGATCTGGCCGTTTTCGGTCAGCAGCGCCTGGCGGTTCTTCTCGTCCACCGTGTAGTGGCCGTCGCCGGTGTACTCCTCGGAGTCTTCCTTGTCCTGCTTGACCAGCAGCGGGATCAACTTGTTGATCCGGGTGTACATGGCGGAGCTGTCTTCCGCCGGACCGGAGATGATGAGCGGAGTGCGAGCTTCATCGATGAGCACCGAGTCCACCTCATCCACCAGCGCGTAGTTGAGCGGACGCTGTACGCGCTGCTCCGGCGAGAATGCCATGTTGTCGCGCAGGTAGTCGAAACCGAATTCGTTGTTGGTACCGTAGGTGATGTCGGCAGCGTAGGCATCGCGCTTCTGGGACGCATCCATGCCGGGCACGTTGCAGTCCACCGTCATGCCGAGGAAGGCGAACAGCGGGCGGTTGGCTTCCGCATCACGCTTGGCCAGATAGTCGTTCACCGTCACGACGTGCACACCGCGGCCGGTCAGGGCGTTCAGGTAGGCCGGCAGGGTGGCCGTCAGGGTTTTACCTTCACCTGTCTTCATTTCGGCGATGCGGTTGGAGTTCAGCACCATGCCGCCGATCAGCTGGACGTCGAAGTGACGCATGCCGAACACACGGCGGGAGGCTTCACGGACGGTGGCGAACGCTTCCGGCAGCAACTGCTCCAGTGTTTCGCCCTGCTCCAGACGCTGACGGTACTCGGCGGTCTTCGCCTGCAGTTCCTGATCGGACAGTGCCTCGAATTGAGGTTCCATCGCATTGATTTGTTTTACAATTTTGCGCAAAGCCTTGAGCGTTCTGTCGTTCCGGCTGCCGATAATCTTGGTGAGCAGTGTGCTAATCATGGGTACCAACTGTTTTGGTTATATAAGCGTTCCGTCACTGGAACCTGAAGAAAAAACCTAACCCCGTCTGGCATTCAGAAAGCGCGCGGGGTTGACCTGACGACCATCTTTCAACACTTCGTAATGCAAATGAACTCCGGTTGCACGACCGGTTCGCCCCATCAGGGCAATCTTCTGGCCCTCATCGACCAGGGTGCCCACATCCACCAGCAACTTGGAATTGTGGGCATAGCGGGTGACCAGACCATTGCCATGGTCAATCTCCACCATGTTGCCAAACTCCGGATGGCGCCCCGCCCAGCTGACAATCCCCTTGCCTGTCGCCAGGATGGGGGTGCCGGGCCTGCCGCGGAAATCCACCCCTTTGTGCATCTTGGCGCGACCGTTGAACGGATCGACCCGCCCACCGAAACCGGAGGAGATCCAGACACGCTCCTGCTTGACCGGTGAGCCGGGGATGAAACCCGCATCGGTGATATGGTGGTTCATGATGAAGGATTCAAGTACCGACAGCTGTTCTTCGCGGCTGCTGAGCTGACGGCTGAGGTGTTCCATGGAATCTTGCAGTTCACCCAGGCTGACTTCCAGGTCTGCATCGTAGGAAGGGCCGCCCATGGGGGGCAGCTCCTTGAAGTTGAACTCCTCGGGATCGAGGTCCGCCTTCTCGGTCAGGCGCTCGCCGAGGGCGTTGAGGCGACCAAGTTGTCCCTGCATGGTGCCCACCTGGGCGGCCAGCATGGCAAGCTGTTCGCGGGCTTCATCGGCCCTTTGCGTGGATTTTTGCTGCTGCGCCAGGGTCAGCGCCACTTCCAGCGCCTCCATTTTCTGCTGCCAGCTCTGCCAGAGCCAGCCGCCCCCCAAGGCCAATACAGTGAAGAGAATACCGCCGACCCAGGCCAGACGTTGTTTGGGTAAGTGCAACCTGCGGCGCTGCTTACCGTGGAGGATCAGGGTAATGCTCATAGAAATCTGTCTTCTCGGTCAGGTGAGGCCAAGGGCCTGCACGGGCAATAAAACCGGGAGATAATCGGTATTAAAGGATGGAATAAACAAATGACAGGACGTCGGTGCGGAGAGATGACCGACGTCCTGTTGCACAGCTATCAGGCCAGAACCAGACCGTTGTCGTAGTAAGCGATAGGCGCTTTGTCGCCCTCACCCTCGAAGGTCACCAGTTCCCAGGCCTCCTGCTGGGCCAGCAGGGCACGCAGCAGCTTGTTGTTCAGGGCATGGCCCGTCTTGTAGGCACGGAATTCACCGATGATACTGCGATTGCACATGTACAGATCGCCGATGGCATCCAGCATCTTGTGCTTCACGAACTCGTCTTCGTAGCGCAGACCATCTTCGTTCAGCACCCGGTAGTCATCCAGCACCACGGCGTTTTCCAGGCTGCCGCCCAGTGCCAGGTTCTGGGAACGCAGGTACTCGATGTCACGCATGAAGCCGAAGGTACGGGCACGGCTGATCTCTTTCACGAAGGAGCTGCCGGAGAAGTCCAGCACGCAACGCTGGTTGCGGCCTTCAAACACCGGATGCTGGAAATCGATCTCGAGATCCATCTTGAAGCCGTTGCGGTAGGGGTGGAATTCCGCCCACTTGTCGCCGTCTTCAACCCGGATGCTCTGCTTGATCCGCACGAACTGCTTAGGTGCGTTCTGTTCACGAATACCCACTTCCTGCAGCAGATAGATGAACGGATGCGCACTGCCGTCCATTACCGGGATCTCGGGGGCATCAACCTCGACATAGAGGTTGTCGATGCCCATCCCGGCCAGAGCGGCAGACAGATGTTCGATGGTCGACACGCGAACACCGGCTTCGTTCACCAGAGCGGTACAAAGCACGGTATCACGCACCTGATCGGCGTTGGCTGGCAGCGCGACCACAGGATTCAGATCGGTACGCAAGTAAACGATCCCTGTGTTAACAGGCGCCGGACGGAACGTCATAGTGACTTTCCGGCCCGAATGCAGGCCCACACCGGTGGCCTGGACACTCGTTTTCAAGGTTCTTTGTCTAATCATGGGCGTATCCGCTTTAACAGCTCAAATTCCTGACCAGATGGTCGTTGCCGGGCCATCTTAGCACAATCCTTAAGCAACAAACAAACCAGAGCCATCAGAGGCTTAGTCTGCCTGCTTGCGCAGGAACGCAGGAATATCGAGATAATCCGGTTCGCGACGAGCTTGCGGCTCGGCGTTCACCACCTTGGCCGGGGCCTCTTCCATCACGCGAGACTGCAGGGCTTCGCTGATCAGGGGCTGACGGGCCGGACGCTCTTGAACCATGTTGTTCTTCACCAGAGTGATGTCGGGCTTGCGCTCGGCACCGATACCGGTCGCCACTACGGTAACGCGCAGTTCGTCGTGCATTTCCGGGTCGATTACGGTACCCACCACCACGGTAGCGTTCTCGGACGCGAAGGCCTTGACCGCGTTACCCACGGTCTCGAACTCTTCGATGGTCATGTCCATGCCAGCAGTGATGTTGACCAGGATGCCGCGGGCACCGGCCAGATCCACGTCTTCCAGCAGCGGGCTGGAGATGGCCTTCTCGGCCGCTTCTTCGGCACGGTCGTCACCGGAGGCGGAGCCGGTACCCATCATGGCGGTACCCATCTCGCGCATCACGGTACGCACGTCCGCGAAGTCGACGTTGATGAGGCCCGGGCGGGTGATCAGCTCGGCGATGCCCTGTACTGCACCCAGCAGCACGTCGTTGGCCGCCTTGAAGGCGTCCAGCAGGGAGATGCCACGGCCCAGCACCTTCAGCAACTTGTCGTTGGGGATGGTGATCAGTGAGTCGACGTTCTTGGAGAGCTCTTCGATGCCGTGAGCGGCGAAGCCCATCCGCTTCTTCCCTTCGAAGGAGAACGGCTTGGTCACGACGGCAACGGTCAGGATACCCATCTCGCGGGCCACTTCGGCCACGATCGGGGCAGCACCTGTACCAGTACCACCACCCATGCCGGCAGCGATGAACACCATGTCGGAACCGGTCAGCAGCTCGCGCAGCGCTTCCCTGTCTTCCATGGCGGCGTCACGACCCACTTCCGGGTTGGCCCCGGCACCCAGACCCTTGGTGATGCCACCGCCGATCTGCAAGGTGGTATTGGCACTGGAGTTGCGCAGTGCCTGGGCGTCGGTGTTCACGGTGATGAACTCGACCCCTTCGATGTTTTGACGAACCATGTGCTCGACTGCGTTGCCGCCGCCGCCACCCACACCTATCACCTTGATGACGGCTTCGTCAGTGTGGCTATCCATAAATTCAAACATGTTGTCTCTCCGCTTTATTTGCCTGACTCAGCAAAATCTTTAGAACTCGCCACGCAACCAGTTGCTGACCCGTTTGACCAGCCCACCTACGCTTGCCTTGGCGGCATATTCCTTGTTACTGCCGGTGGATTGGTTGGTGCGGCCGTACTGCAACAACCCGACCGCAGTCGAGTACACCGGTGCCTGTACGTAGTCACTCAATCCCCGGATATTCATGGGCTCGCCCACCCGGACCTGGCTCTGGAAGATCTGCTCTGCGCACTCCACAATGCCTTCGATCTGGGCCGCGCCACCGGTCAAGACCACACCGGCGGCCAGCTGATGCTTGACCCCCTGTGCCTTCAATTCGCTCTGCACCCGCACCAGCTCGTCATTCACCATGGAGAGCAACTCGGTGTAACGGGGTTCAATCACTTCCGCCAGTGTCTGCCGTTGCAGGCTGCGCGCCGGGCGACCGCCGACACTGGGCACTTCGATATTGTCTTCCTTGCTGACCAGGCGGCCGAGGGCACAGCCATAGCGCACCTTGATCGCCTCCGCATCCAGCGGCGGCGTGCCGAAGGCATAGGCGATGTCGCTGGTCACCGTGCTGCCGGCATAGGGAATCACCTTGGTGTGGCGCAGGGCGCCGCCGGTAAAGAGCGACATGTCCATGGTGCCACCACCGATGTCCACCACGCAGACACCCAGCTCCTTCTCGTCTTCGGTCAGCACGGCGTAGCTGGAGGCCAGGGCGGAGAAGATCAGCTGATCCACCCGCAGACCCACCTTCTCCACACACTTCTCGATGTTGCGCGCCATGTCGTTGTGGCAGGTGATGAGATGCACCTTGGCTGCCATCCGCACGCCGGAGAGGCCGACCGGGTTCTTGATCCCTTCCTGATAGTCGATGGCGAACTCCTGGGGCAGCACGTGCAGCACCCGGAGCTCGTCAGACAACCGCACCGACTTGGCGGTGTGGATGACGTTGTCCACGTCCTCCTGGGTCACCTCTTCGTCGGAGATGGGCACCATGCCGGTCTCGTTGCGGCAATCGATGTGCTTGCCGGACAGCCCCAGATAGACGGAACTGATCTGGCAATCTGCCATCATCTCGGCCTCTTCCACCGCGCGGCGCAGGGACTTGACCACGGAGTCGAGGTCATTGACCCCGCCCTTCTCCATCCCGCGAGAAGCGTGGCTGCCCATGCCGATGACATTGAGTTCGCCATCAGGCAATACTTCGCCAACCAGTACCGCCACCTTGGTCGTGCCGATATCCAGTCCGACAATCAAATTTCTATCTGCGGTGTTGGTCATTCACTTTCTCTTCGCTTTTCTTCCAGCCAACTGCCATCCCGGTGTCGTATCGAAGATCCACGTAAGCAACCCGCTCACGGGGCTCGATGACCGGAAAGGCATCGATAAACCGCTGCAGACGAAGCGCGATATCCGAGCGCCCCACAAACAGCTGAATGTTGCCATCCAGGGTCAGTTCCCAGGCATGGCGGGGGGTCAGATTCACCCCCAGCAACTTGTATCCCTTGGCCGCCAGCAGCGTTTCGTACTGATGGCTGGCTTCCAGCACCTTGGCGGCCTGATCATCGGGCCCGGACAACTGCATCAGGGGCTTCTTCACCCTGTCCGGGGCACTGAACACCTCACCCTTGGTGTTGACGAAGCGGTTGCCGTTCCAGCGAGCCGCCACATCCTGTTCCGTGAGATAGACCTTGATCTTGTTCGGCCACTTCTTTCGTACCGAGACCTGGGCCACCCAGGACAGAGCGTTCAGACGCGCCTGCAATTCGTTCACATCCAGCTCGAAGAAGTTGCGAAGTTCGGCACCATCCAGCACGGCAGCACGCAACTCATCGGCCTTCAAATATTCGTGTTGCCCCTGCAGCAACAGCTCGCTCATGGGCAACCGACTGGCATCCGTCAGCCAGTCTTTAACATCCAGCGCAGTCTGGTAGAGCCCCCACATGACCAGGATGAAAAATGCCACCCCGGCGATGAAGCCCCCCTTGGTGCGCCCTTGTGCCCTTGCCTCCACCCGATCGATCCCCGTAAAACGCGCCATGCCGGCCACTTGCAGACCGGTTCGCCATTATATAGGCCTCGGCTTGGCGGTCAAAATACTCATTGGGCCCTCAGGCACCGGATTTCATGCTATCCACGCTCAATTTCATCTCGCCGAGACGACGGGCCAGTGCACCGACGTTCCCCGCCCCCTGGGTCAATACCAGATCCCCCTCGCCAATCAGGTCGGCCAGCACCGCGGGCACATCGTCCGGCGTTGCGACAAAGATGGGCTCCAGGGTGCCGCGGGAGCGGATGGAACGGCACAAGGCACGGCCATCGGCACCGGGAATGGGCTCCTCACCGGCGGCATAGACCTCCAGCATCACCAGCACATCCACCTTGGAAAGCACGTCCGCGAAATCTTCGTAGAGATCCCGGGTCCGGCTGTAGCGGTGCGGCTGGAACACCATCACCAGCCGCTTCTCGGGCCAGCCGGCGCGAGCGGCGTTGATGGTCACCTTCACTTCGCTCGGGTGATGACCGTAATCGTCCACCAGCATGGCCTTGCCACGGCCGGTTTCAAACTCGCCATATTGCTGGAAGCGGCGCCCCACCCCTTCAAACTTGGAAAGTGCCTGGATGATGGCCTCGTCGCCGATGCCGTCTTCGGTTGCCACCGCGATGGCGGCGGCGGCGTTGAGGGCGTTGTGGATGCCCGGCAGATTCAGGGTCACCTCCAGCTCACCCGCCCCTGCACGGCGCACCCGGAAGCGGCTGCGATTGCTGGTCTGCACGAAGTCCAGCACCTGCACATCGGCATCATCGCTCAGACCGTAGGTGAGGGTAGGACGGGCGATCTCCGGCAGCATGCCGCGGATCACGGGGTCATCCACGCACACCACGGCCAGGCCGTAGAACGGCAGATTGTGCAGGAAATCGATGAAGGTGGCCTTCAACCTGGAGAAATCGCCGCCATAGGTGTCCATGTGATCCGCTTCGATATTGGTCACGATGGAGACCATGGGTTGCAGATGCAGGAAGGAGGCGTCGCTCTCGTCCGCCTCGGCAATCAGATAACGGCTGCTGCCCAGGCGGGCATTGGTGCCGGCGCTGTTGAGCAGACCGCCGATGACGAAGGTAGGGTCGCGATCCGCCTCGGCATAGATGCTCGCCACCAGACTGGTGGTGGTGGTCTTGCCGTGGGTCCCGGCAATGGCGATGCCGTGACGGAAGCGCATCAGTTCAGCCAGCATTTCGGCGCGGCGCACCACGGGAATACGCAGCTCGCGGGCAGCCAGCAGCTCGGGGTTGTCCTGCTTGATGGCGGTGGAAACCACCACCACGCTGGCACCGTCCACATGCTCGGCATTGTGACCGACAAAGATGTGTGCGCCCAAAGAGGTCAGGCGTTCGGTCACCCCGTTGCGGGCCAGATCCGAGCCGGTCACCTGATACCCTTCATTGGCAAGCACTTCCGCAATACCGCCCATACCGGCGCCACCGATGCCGATGAAGTGGATGCGACGCACGCGGCGCATTTCGGGGATAACGGTACGCAGTTTTGCCAGTTCAACCTTGGTCATAGTTCTTTCTCAATTCGCGGCCACAGGCCATTTTCATTCGGCGACATTCATCAGTTCGAAGACAGAAGCGGGGCCTTGGCGGCACATCTTGGCCTTCCATCTCGTTTGGCTCAGCCGGTGGCGAGCCGTTTGCACTCATCGGCAACCCGTTCGGCAGCATCGATGATGGCGACCCGGCGCGCGGCCTGGGCCATGTTCAACAGGGTTTCCCTGCGCCCGGCGAGCCAGGATAGACGCGACGCCAGCGCCGCCGGTGTCAGCTCGGACTGGGGCAGGAACTCGGCCGCTCCACCGTCGACCAGGGTCAGGGCGTTGCGGGTCTGGTGATCGTCCACCGCATGGGGCAGGGGCACGAAGATGGCGGCCACACCGGCAGCGGCCACTTCGGAGACGGTCAATGCGCCGGCGCGGCACACCACCAGGTCAGCCCAGGCATAGGCATCCGCCATGTCCTTGATAAATTCACTCACCTCGGCCTCGACCCCCAGCCCGGCATAGGAGGCAGCCACGACCTCCCCATTGCCCTTGCCGCACTGGTGACGCACCTCGATGGGCACACCGGCAGCTGCAACCGCAGGAGGCACCTGCTCGTTGAGGACCCGGGCCCCCAGGCTGCCACCGACCACAAGCAGGCGCAGAGGATCGCTGCTGCTGCGCAGTTGGGGATCCGGCAGCGCTACCACCTCGGGGCGCACCGGGTTGCCCACCACGGCGGTACGGGCATTGGGGGCGAAGGCACCGGGGAAGGCCATCAGTACCCGCCTGGCGATACGGGCCAGCAGCTTGTTGGTCAGGCCGGCGGCGGCATTTTGCTCGTGCAGCAGCAGCGGAATGCCGGACAGCCAGGCGGCCACGCCACCCGGGCCGGAGGCGAAGCCCCCCATGCCCAGCACCACATCGGGCTGGATGGTCTTGAGCACCTGGCGGGCCTGCAGCACGGATTTGATGACACGGTAGGGCGCCGCGAGCAGCCGTTTGATGCCGTTGCCACGCACCCCCTGGATGTCGATGAAGGAGATGGGATAACCATGGGCAGGCACCAGCTCCGCCTCCATCCGGTCGGCAGTGCCGAGCCAGTGGATGGTCCAGCCCTGGGCCTTGAGGCGATCGGCGACGGCCAGGCCGGGGAACACATGGCCCCCGGTACCACCCGCCATCACCAGTAACGTCTTGCTCACGCAACCTCCCGCACGCGCGCCTGGGCACTCGCCTGGCGCAACTCGAAATCGATACGAATCAACATGCTCACCGCCACCATCATGATGATGAGACTGGAGCCGCCATAACTGACCAGCGGCAGGGTCAGCCCCTTGGTAGGCATCATGCCGCTGGCGGCACCGACGTTGACGAAAGTCTGGAAACTGAACCAGATGCCGATGCCGATGGCCAGATAACCTTCATAGAGCCGCTCGGCCACCAGCGCCTGGTGGCCCAGCTTGAGCGCCTTCACCGCCAGCGCAAAAATCAGGAAGAGTGCACCAAGCACCCCCACGTAGCCCAGCTCTTCGCCCAGAATGGCGAACACGAAGTCGGTGTGGGCCTCCGGCAGGTACTCCATCTTCTGGATGGAGTTGCCGAGCCCCTCGCCAAACCAGCTCCCCCGACCAAAGGCCATCAGGGACTGGGTCAGCTGATAGCCGCTGCCAAAGGGATCGGCCCAAGGGTCAAGGAAAGAGGTCACCCGCCGCATCCGGTAGGGCTCCGCGATGATCAGGGTCACCACGGCGCTCACACCCACCAGGATGAGACCGATGAACTGCACCAGCCGGGCACCGGCCAGGAACAGCATCCCGAGGGAGGTGACGAACATCACCACCACTGACCCGAGATCCGGCTGGGCCAGCAGCAGGATGGCCACCACGAACAGCACCGCCATGGGTTTCATGAAACCGATGAAGCGTTCGCGCACCTCGCTCTGGCGGCGCACCAGATAGCCCGCCAGATAGACGAACAGCGCCAGCTTGCCGAACTCGGCCGGCTGCAAGTTGAAGGGGCCAAGCGGCAGCCAGCGTACCGAACCGTTGACGCTGCGGCCCACCAGCAACACCATCACCAGCAGCACGATGGCCAGCAACAACATGGGGCCGTTGTACTGCTGCCAGCGTGCCATGGGCACCTGCAATACGAACCAGGAGATACCCAGCGCCATCACCAGGAACATGCCGTGGCGCTTCACGAACATGAAGGGATCGTTGTTGATGGCGATCCCCTCAGGAATGGAAGCGGACGCCACTATCACCAGCCCGACGCCCATCAGTGCGAGAGCCAGTACCACCAGCTGCCGATCGTAGAGACCGGCGGGGCGCGCCGGTAGCAACCAGCGCTGCAAGAATCCCGCAACCACGCGCAGGGCGTTCATAAGCCCATCACCAGTTCGGTGAAGCGATCGCCGCGCGCTTCGAAGGATTTGAACTGATCCAGGCTCGCGCAGGCCGGGGCCAGCAGCACCCAGTCTCCGGGCCTGGCGTCGGCCGCCGCCTTGGCGACAGCAGCGTCAAGATCGGCAACCCGCTCGGTCTGTTCGCCCAGGGCCAGCAGCACCTCGGCATCCTGACCAAAGCAGTACATGTGATCGATCTGGCTGCCGAGCAGGGCCTGCACCGGGCCGAAGTCCTGCCCCTTGCCCTGGCCACCGGCCAGCAGCAGCAGGCGGCCCTTGACCGCTTCACGCACCCCGGCCACGGCGGCCAGGGTCGCCCCCACGTTGGTGGCCTTGGAGTCGTTGATCCAGCGCACCCCATTTACCTCCCGCACGAAGCGGGCACGGTGAGGCAGGCCTTCAAAGCGGCGCAGCACGGCAAGTTGTGCCTCGCGGGGAATGCCCACCGCATCGCACAGGGCCATGGCCGCCAGGGCATTGGCCTGGTTGTGGGCACCCACTATCTTCATCTCGTCCACCGCCAGGAGCGGCTCACCGTGCAAAGTCAGCCAGTGACGGCCCTCCAGCTCGCAGCGACCGTAGCCGTTGCAGTCGAGGCCGAAACTCTGCCACACCTGACCCACATCGGGCAGGGTCTGGGGATCGTCGCGATTGATCAGGATGTGCTGGGAGTGCTGATGGATCTCCATCTTGGCGGCGCGGTAATCCGCCATGCCGGCATAGCGATCCATATGATCTTCACTGAGGTTCAGGACCACGGAGGCGGCGGCCCGCAGGCTGTAGGTGGTCTCGAGCTGGAAGCTGGAGAGCTCCAGCACGCAGAGATCCATGGGCTGCTTGAGGAGCGACAGCGCCGGGGTGCCGATATTGCCCCCCACACCGACCTTGAGCCCCGCCTCGGCGATCATCTCACCCACTAGCGTGGTGACCGTGCTCTTGCCGTTGGAACCGGTGATGGCGATGACGGGCGTCTGGGTTTCACGCACGAACAGTTCGATGTCACCGACGATGCGCACCCCGAACTCGGCGGCGGCCTTCAACTCCGGAGTCGCCAGGGCGATGCCCGGGCTCGCCACTATCATGTGCGCCTGCTTGAGCCGCTCCGCGTCCAGCCCGTGGATGAGCTCCACCTCGGGGGGAAGCTCGTCCTTGCCCGGCGGATTGGCACGGGTGTCCATCACCAGCGGCGTGACGCCGCGGTCGAGGAAGTAATCGACGCAGGAGAGTCCGGTTTTGCCGAGTCCGATGATGATGACCATGGCTTACCTCACCTTCAGGGTGGCGAGGCCAAGCAGCACCAGCATGAGGGTGATGATCCAGAAGCGCACGATGACGCGCGGCTCCGGCCAGCCCTTCTTCTCATAGTGGTGATGGATGGGGGCCATGCGGAAGATCCGCACGCCGCGCAGTTTGTAGGATCCGACCTGCAGGATCACCGAGACGGTCTCCATCACGAAGACGCCCCCCATGATCACCAGCAGGAACTCCTGGCGCACCAGCACCGCGATGGTACCGAGCGCGCCGCCCAGGGCCAGGGAACCCACGTCCCCCATGAAGACCTGGGCCGGGTAGGTGTTGAACCAGAGGAAGCCCAGGCCCGCGCCCACGATGGCGGTACAGACGATCACCAGTTCGGAGGTGTAGGGCACGTAGGGAATGTGCAGGTAGTTCGCGAAGTTGACGTTGCCGGTCGCCCAGGCGATCAGGGCGAAGCCCCCCGCCACCATCACGGTGGGCATGATGGCGAGGCCATCCAGGCCATCGGTCAGGTTGACCGCGTTGGAAGTACCGACGATGACGAAGTAGGTCAGCAGGATGAACATCAGGCCGAGCTGGGGCATCACATCCTTGAGGAAGGGGACCACCAGCTGGGTCTGACCATCGTGGGTGGCCGTGGCGTAGAGGAAGACTGCCACACCCAGCGCGACCGCGGACTGCCAGAAGTACTTCCAGCGGGCGATGAGGCCGTCGGTGTTCTTGCGCACCACCTTGAGATAGTCATCGGCAAAACCGATGGCGCCATAGGCCCCCAGCACGAACAGCACCAGCCAGACATAGGGGTTGTCGAGGCGGCACCAGAGCAGCACAGACGTGAAAATCGCAGCAATGATCATCAGGCCGCCCATGGTCGGGGTGCCCTTTTTGCTGAGGTGGGATTCGGGACCGTCGTTGCGGATCACCTGGCCGAACTTCATGATCTGCAGGCGACGAATGAGGCGCGGCCCCATCCAGAGCGCCACCACCAGACCGGTGATGATCGACAGGATGGCGCGAAACGTCAGGTAGGAGAAGACGTTGAAGAAGGTGAAGTGCGGGGTGAGCAGTTCCGCCAGCCAGACTAGCATGTGGCTGACTCCTGATGGCCCTTGACCATCTCGACGATATCTTCCATGCGGGAGCCACGGGCACCCTTGACCAGAATCGAAATTTCCTGATGTGTCTTTATCATTTGCGCAAGCACTTCAAACAACGACGCCTTGTTATCGAAATGTCGGCCAGCCGCGGCATCTGCGGTGTGGCGACTCTGTTCCCCTACGGTCAGCACGGCATCGAGGCCCTGCTCACGGGCGTGGTGTCCGACCCGGGCATGCTGCGCGGCGGACTCCTCACCCAACTCTTTCATGTCACCGAATACCAGCACCTTGTAGCCGTTCATGGCGGTCAGGGCATCGATACCCGCCAGCACGGACTCCACGCTGGCGTTGTAGGTGTCATCCACCAGAGTGAGGCCACCCCAGCGTTGCACGCAGAAACGGCCCTTGACCGGCGCCATCTGCTCCAGCCCCGCCTTGACGGACGCAAGCGATGCGCCCAGGGCCAGGGTCCCGGCGGCAGCAGCCAGGGCGTTGGCCACGTTGTGGCGACCCGGAATGGCCAGGGTCAGGTTCACCTCTCCCTGGGGCGTCACCATCACAAACCCGGCACAACCCTGCTCGTTGAGCACGATGTCGCGGGCGTGGAACGGCTGACGCTGATCCTGGAGGGAGAAGGCGCACTGGATGCCCTTTTCACGCCACTTCGGCCAGAACTCGTTGTCGGCATTGACGATGGCGGTGCCGCCCTCGCCTAACCCTTCGAAGATTTCGCTCTTGGCATGGAACACCCCTTCCAGGGAGCCAAAGCCTTCCAGGTGCGCGGCAGCGACGTTGTTGATGATGGCGGCGTCGGGTCTGGCGAGCGACGTGGTCCAGGCGATCTCGCCCGGGTGGTTGGCTCCCAGCTCCATCACCGCGAACTGGTGTTGCGGCTCGAGGCGCAGCAAGGTCAGCGGCACCCCCACCTCGTTGTTGAAGTTGCCGGCGGTGGCCAGCACCTCCCCTTCACAACGCAGGATGGCCGTCGCCATCTCCTTCACCGTGGTTTTGCCACAGCTGCCGGTGATGGCGAGCACTTTCGGATTGATGCGCTCGCGCACCAGCCTGCCCAGACGCCCAAGCCCCTTGAGGGTGTCGCCCACCACCAGTTGTGGAATGGCCAGCGGCAATTCGCGCTCCACCAGCAGGGCACTGGCGCCGGCGGCAACCGCTTGGTCGCAGAAATCGTGGGCGTCGAAACGCTCGCCGCGCAGGGCCACGAACAGCGCCCCCGCGCCCAGGGTACGGGTGTCGGTGCTGACCGCCGTGATCTCATGGTCGCCCCCGATCAGACGGGCATCGAGCACCTGCGCCAGGTCGGCAAGCCTGAGGGTCATCATTTGAATGACTCCATTAATGTGTGCAAGGCGGCTGCGACGGTTTCCCGATCGCTGTAGTGCCGCTTGTCGGTTCCAATGATCTGATAATCCTCGTGGCCTTTGCCGGCCACCAGGATGATGTCCTCTTTGCTCGCTTGGCTCAGTGCCAACTGGATTGCCTTGGTCCTGTCGTGCTCAATCTGCACGGCGCCGGGATCACGAAGACCCGCCACCATGTCGGCCATGATCCGGGCCGGCTCCTCGGTACGGGGATTGTCGTCGGTCAGGATCACGCAGTCCGCATGCTGCTCCGCCATGGCAGCCATCATGGGACGCTTGCCGCGATCCCTGTCGCCACCACAACCCACCAGGCACCAGAGCCGCCCTTCACAGTGCACCCGCAGGGCCTGCAAGGCCTTCTCCAGCGCATCCGGGGTGTGGGCGTAATCGACCACGGCGAGCGGCGCATCGCCACCGCCGAAGCACTCCATGCGACCGGTCACCGGTTGCAGTCTGGGGGCCGTCGCCAGCAGGTCATCGAAGTCGTAGCCGAGCACCAGCATGGCGCCCATGGCGCCCAGCACGTTGCTGACGTTGAAGCGGCCGAGCAAGGGGGCGGATAATACACCATTCCCCCAGCTGGAGTTAATGCGCGTATCAAAACCTTGTTGGTGGAAATGGGGATCCTGCGCCGTCAGTTGTCGTCCGGCATGGTTTTCAATCGGACCATGAACCCCGAAAGCCACTGCACCGGGATAGGTCGCCAGCCATTGCCGTCCCAGATGGTCATCGGCGTTGATGACGGCGCAAGGCTCATCCACCAGCTTCAGCAGCTCCTCCTTGGCGGCGGCATAGGCCTCCATGGTGCCGTGATAGTCCAGATGATCCCGGCTCAGGTTGGTGAAGACTGCCGCGGCAAAAGGCAGGGCCGCCACGCGATGCTGCACCAGACCGTGGCTGGAGACCTCCATCGCCACCAGATCAGCCCCCTGCTGCTGCAAGGCGGCCAGATTGGCCTGCACCTGGACCGCGCTGCCCGTGGTGTTCTCTGCTTCGATGAGCTCGCCAAACAGACCGTTGCCTATGGTGCCCATGACCCCGGCCTTGCCCCCCAGCAAGGTGCGCCAGTTGGCCACCAGCAGGGCCGTGGTGCTCTTGCCGTTGGTGCCCGTGATGCCCACCAGTTGCAACTTTTGCGCAGGGTGACCGTAGAAATGACCGGCCAGCTCGGAGAGACGAGCGGGAAGATCCCTCATGCCGATGCAGGGGATCTGGGTCGCCGGAGGGACGAATTCTCCGTCCTCCTCAAACAGCACGGCGGTCGCTCCCTGAGCCACCGCCTGTTCGATGAAGCGCCTGCCATCCACCTGATGGCCACGAATCGCCACGAAGAGCGAGCCGGGACCGACCCGCCGGCTGTCGAGCTGGAGATCGGTGAGGGAAAGCGCCGGGGCATCGATGCCGAAGTGGCTCATCAGTTGATCAAGTGTGCGGGGCGGCATGGGAAGCCTCCGAAAATGCGGGAATGCGGGCGCTCGTACACGCCATGGAAAACGCCCCGACAGCAGCGGGGTCGATGGAAAAAGCCGGATGCCCGTCAAGTACGCGGTGCGCCATTGTTGGCCTCCGTGCGGGCAAGCTTGGCGGGTACCTCGGGCGGGATCGCATCAGGACGGATGTTGAAGAGCTGCAACACGCCTCCCATGGCCTCCGCAAAGGGCGGGGTCGCCACGGCACCGCCGTAGTAGGCATCCCCCTTGGGTTCGTTAATCACCACCACCATGACGAAACGGGGATTGCTGGCCGGCGCGAAACCGGCAAACCAGGCCATGTAGTCCTTGCCATAGCCCCCAGCCACGGCCACCTTGGCGGTACCACTCTTGCCACCGATCCGATAACCGGGGATCTGGGCCTTGGGAATGGCATTGCTGACCACGTACTCCAGCGCCTGCAACATGGCAGCGGCGTTGTTGTGATCGATGACCTGCTCACCCTTGGGCGGCTTGGTCACCTTGATGATGGAGAGCGGAACCCGCTTGCCCTTGTTGGCCAAGGTGGCGTAGGCGGAGGCCAGCTGCAGCGGGGTCACTCGCAGACCATAACCGAACGACAGGGTGGCTCGCTCGATGTCGGACCAGCGGCGACGCTGGGGCAGCATGCCGCTGCTCTCCCCCATCAGGCCGCTGCCGGTGTCCATGCCGAAGCCCACCATGCTCAGGGTGTTGATCATCTCCTGGGCCGGCATCCGCAGCGCGATGCGCGACATGCCGATGTTGGAGGAGTAGCGCAGGATGTCGTAAAGGTTGGTCGCCTTGTGGATACTCACGTCACGGATCTGCTTGGCCCCGATGAAGAGGGGGCCGCCCGGGATGAAGTCCTTCCAGCTGGTGACACCGGCTTGCAAGGCACTAAGCAGAATCAATGGCTTGACCGTGGAGCCCGGCTCATAGGTATCGGTCACCACCCGGTTTCGCACCCGGAAACTCTGGTATTGGCCACGGTTGTTCGGGTTGTAGGAGGGGGTGTTGACCATGGCGAGCACCTCGCCGGTCTTCACATCCAGCATCACCATGGAGCCGGAGGTGGCCTTGTTCTCGTCGGTAGCCCGTTTGAGGGCGCGATAGGCCAGCGCCTGCACCCGCTGATCGATGCTCAGTTGCAGATCGTTGGCGTGTTTGCCCTCTTTCACCAGGCCCAGGCGCTCGATGACGCGGCCCTGCCTGTCCTTGCGCACCCTCATCTCGCCAGGGGTTGCGGTCAGCCACTCGTTGTAGCTGCGCTCAATCCCCTCGATGCCGCTGCCATCGATGTTGGTCACCCCCACCAGGTGGGAGCTTATCTCGCCGGTCGGGTAGAAACGGCGCGCCTCGGGGCGCAGATAGATGCCCCCCAGCTTCAACCCCTTGATGTACTCGGCCACAGCAGGCGTCACCTGCCGCTGCAGATAGACGAAGCGCTTGCTCGGGTTGGCGATGCGATGCTTGAGGGTGTTGATGTCGAGCTTGAGCACGGCGGAGAGTGCCAGCCAGGCACGCTCGTTGTGGATGGCACCGGACTCATGCACCGTCTTGGGATCGGCCCAGACCGCTTCGACCGGCACAGATACCGCCAACTGTTCGCCATTGCGGTCCGTGATCATGCCGCGCACCGCCTGGGTGGAGGTGGTGCGCAGGGAGCGCATGTCCCCCTCCTGGCGCAGTCTGTCCGGATCGATCACCTGGATCCAGGCCAGCCGCAGGATCAGCCCCGCAAACGCGATGCCGATGAAGAAAACCAGGGTACGAAAGCGCCACGGGTAGAGTGAGGGTGCTTTCGCCTTGGCTTTGTCCTTTGCCGGAGCCTTGGTGGCGGCCTTGCGTGTCATGGTTGTGTAATTACCTTTTCAGTGGTCACCAGGGGACGAGCCATCTGCAACTTGTCCATGGCCAGACTCGCCACCCGGGAGTGCTCAGCCAGTGTGCCCTGTTCCAGCAAGAGGTGGCGCCACTCGATGTTGAGCCTGTCCTCCTCCGCCATCAGATCGTTCTGCTTGGCCGTCAGACCCCGGGTCATGTTGGTCACCAGGATCACCGCAAAGGCGGTGACCAGCACGGCGACGGTCAACAGGACCTGCAACTTGTGGCGCCAGAGATCCGCAACGATCTCCCTGGCGAGGTGAACGCGCACATCGCTCATCGCTTACTCCGCAAGACGCTCTGCGACCCGCAGCACCGAGCTGCGGGACCGGGTGTTTTCATTGACCTCGTGGTCGGAAGGCTTGAGCGCCTTGCCGATCGACTTCAGCTTGCGACCACCGGCAAGCTGGGCTTCGGTCAGGGGGATCCCGTGGGGTACTTCCGGACCTTTCTCATGCTTGCGAATAAAATGCTTCACCAGCCGATCTTCCAGAGAATGGAAGCTGATGACGGAGAGACGACCGTGAGGAGCCAGCACGTCCAGCGCGCCGTTGAGGGCGGTTTCGATCTCGTCCAGCTCGCTGTTGATATAGATGCGGATGGCCTGGAAGCTGCGGGTCGCCGCGTGCTTTCCCTTCTCCTTACTCGGGTTGACCCGGGCAATCATCTCCGCCAGCTGGCGGGTGCGCACATAGGGCTCGGTCACCCGATCGTGCACGATGGCGCGAGCAATCTTCTTGGCGAAGCGCTCCTCACCGAAGGTTTTCAGCACCCAGGCGATGTCGTCCACATCGGCACGGGCCAGCCACTCGGCGGCACTCTGACCGGAGGTGGGATCCATTCTCATGTCGAGCGGGCCGTCCTTCATGAAGCTGAAGCCACGCTCGGCATCGTCAAGCTGGGGGGAGGAGACACCGAGATCCAGCAGGAAGCCATCGACCTTGCCCAGCAGGCCGCGCTCGGTCAGATAGCGGGTGATGCCGGAGAAGGGACCGTGCACGATCTCGAAACGGGGATCCTGGATCTTGGCCGCCTCGGCAATGGCCTGGGGATCCCGGTCGATGGCGATCAGACGGCCATTGGGGCCCAGATGCTGGAGAATGAGACGAGAGTGACCACCCCGGCCAAAGGTGCCGTCGACGTAGATACCGTCCGGCTTGATGGCCAGCCCTTCGACGGCTTCGTGCAACAGCACTGTGATGTGTTCAGCGGCTTGGGTCATTTATAAAGAAAAATCCTGTAGTCGTGGTGAACTTGCCCAGTCGTCCTCGGGCAGGCCCAGGATGTCGTCGTTGATCTGTTGTTGCCAGCGGGCTTCATCCCACAGCTCGAATTTGTTGAGCTGGCCCACCAGCATGACTTTCTTGTCTAGCCCGGCATGGCTGCGCAGCGGCTGGCTGAGCAGCAGACGGCCATTGCCATCCAGTTCGCATTCGGCCGCGTGGCCGAGCAGCAGACGCTGCAGGCGGCGTTCTGCCGGGTTGGTGCTGGAAAGGGTCTTCAGCTTGCGCTCCACCTCTTCCCATTCATTCAGGGGATAAAGCAGCAGACAGGGATGGGCGATGTCGATGGTGCAGACCAGCTGGCCGTCGCACTCGTCGCGCAGCCAATCACGAAATTTGGTCGGAATCGCCAACCGCCCCTTGCTGTCCAAGCTGATGGCGTGAGCGCCACGCAACAAATTGCAGTCCCCGAAAGGTGAGTTATGGGGGCTAGATGCCCAATAAAACCACTTTGATCCACTTTTCTCCACCATGAAGTTTAAGGACGAGCAGGGGGCTTTTCAAGCAAGGATCTCGGGCATGGGGAACATATTGACGCAGCGTGATGGAACTACCGATTAAATGAATTGATTTTCCACAAGTTATTTGTGTTACCCGCAACTCGATTAATTTTCAGCAATTAAAAAACTGACAAATTGCACGAATAAACATCAGCCATACAGGCCGCGCTTCTCCAGCGCCATCACGATATTCAGAACATGGAAAAATTCCACATAACAGATTGATATAAAATACATTTGTTAAACATAGCTAGCCCAACAGTAAATATCACGAGTCAACCGAGGCAGTACTTTATGGTTAATAAAAAGAGCCTTGCGATAAATCGCAAGGCTCTTCAGGAAAGAGGTCGGAGTCGGCCTGTAAGCCGGGTTCTGTACCGGGTTGCCCCGGGTAGCAATCATTCCTCTAGGCCAGCAATCGCTCGCTGGCTCAAGCAACCTACCCGCCCCCAACGCGGGCCGCGCCAATAGGGGCCTATTTGGTCTTGCTTCGGGTGGAGTTTACCGTGCCACGAACTGTTGCCAGTCGCGCGGTGCGCTCTTACCGCACCCTTTCACCCTTACCTGATCCCTTGCGGGCCATCGGCGGTCTGCTCTCTGTTGCACTGGTCGTAGGCTCGCGCCCCCCAGGCGTTACCTGGCACCCTGCCCTGTGAAGCCCGGACTTTCCTCCCCTCCGCCCGTCTGTCCCGAGGGACACAACGACGAAGCAGCGATTGCCCAGCCAACTCCGAGGCGCGGATTATAGCCTCGCGAGACGGACGGGGTAAACCGTCAATTCCGGTTTACGGCAATTAATAGTGCTCGAGACCGTATTTGTAGAGGGCGTTCTTCTTCACCCCGTGGATCTCGGCGGTGAGGGCCGCAGCCTTCTTGAGGGGCAGCTCGCTGACCAGCAGGCCCAGGGTGCGGATCGCCTCCGCAGGCAACTCGTCATCCACCTTGCTGGCTCCGGCGACCACCAGCACGATCTCCCCGCGGCAACGGTTATCGTCCTCTCCGAGCCAGGCCAGCATCTCGGAGGCGGGCAGACCGTGGATGGACTCGAAGGTCTTGGTCAGCTCGCGGCACACCACCACCTGGCGCTCGCCAAGGATGCGAGCAATCGCTTCCACCGTCTCCTGCACCCGGCGCGGCGATTCGTAGAACACCAGAGAGCGGGTGTCTTCGATGACGGCTTGCAGGCGATCATCCCGCCCCTTGGCCTTGGCCGGCAGGAAACCCTCGAAGGCGAAGCGGTCGGTGGGCAGCCCGGCGGCGGACAGCGCCGTGATGGCAGCGCAGGGACCGGGCAGCGGCACCACCTTGACCCCGGCTTCGCGACAACGGGTGACCAGGTGATAACCGGGGTCGCTGATGAGCGGCGTCCCCGCATCGGAGACCAGGGCCACGCTCTTGCCCTCCTTGATGCGGGCGATCAGCACATCCGCCTTTTGCTGCTCGTTGTGATCGTGCAGGGCAAAGGTCGGTACCGAGATCTGGTAGTGGCTGAGCAGGATCCCGCTATGCCGGGTATCCTCGGCGGCCACCAGATCGACGCTACGCAGCACGTCCAGTGCTCGCTGGGTGATGTCGGCCAGATTGCCGATCGGAGTGGGGACTATATACAGGGTTGGGATGTCACTCATGGGAGCTCCGAGTGTCCCGACAATTGTGTCGCCATATTGGCCCGTTTACACTATGGAGAATTTCAACACTGGTCGGGGAATGAACTTGAACCGGGTTATAAAGCAGCTAAGTGTATCACGACTCTTCGGCATCCTACTCGCGGCAGTCCTGCTCGCCGCCTGTGCGTCGGAGCCCAATCAATCTTCCGGACAACCCGGCATGCCGTCAGCCTTCTCGGATCTGACCAAGAATGCCCAGTGGTATCTGGAGCAGGTGGATCCCGCCAAACCGGCCGAGGCCTTCACCTGGCAGGTGATGGCGGCGCGCAGTTATCTGGCGCTCGGTCAGGCCAAACCGGCAGCCGCCCTGTATCAACAGTTGCAGAAGCAGGCTGGCAACCCGGTGCAGCAGGCACAACTGCAACTGCTGCAGGCGCACCTCTTGCTGGCCCAGGGCAACGCCAACCAGGCCCTGATCCTGCTGGAAGGCAAGCCGGATGTGGCCCTCGATGCCGATACCCAGAAGGATTGGTATCGCCAGCGGGTGGTGCTGCAACTGGACATCAACAACAAGTTTGGCGCGGCCAAGTCGCTGATCCTGCTGGAGCCTTACCTGGCCAAGAATGAGCTGGCCACCAACCACCAGCAGATCTGGTCCCTGCTCAAAAGCATGACCCCCTCCACCCTGCAGGCGCTCGAAGAGGAGCCAGCTCCCGATGTGACCACCGGCTGGCTGCGTCTTGCTGCGCTGGTGAACGAATTCGGGGCACAGCCGAGCCAGCTGGCCCGCCAGCTTGCCGGCTGGAAGCAGAGCTTCCCGAACCACCCTGCCCAGAGCGACATGCCGGCCGGCCTTGGGGATCTCGCTATCACGGACAACGGTTCGCTGCAGCAGATCGCCGTCTTCCTGCCGCTCTCCGGCAACCTGGAAGCCCAGGGCGCCGCCATCCGCAACGGCATGTTGATGTCCTACAAAGAAAATCAGAGCCAGTTCACCCTGAACTTCTATGATACCCAGGGCAAGGCGATGGGGGACCTCTACAAGCAGGCCATTCAGGAAGGGGCCAACATGATCATCGGCCCCCTGCTCAAGGATCAGGTGGAGGAGCTGCTCAAGTCGAGTCCGACCGTGCCGGTGCTGGCGCTCAACGAGCTGGACAAGCCGATCGTCAACGACAACACCTTCTATTTCTCGCTCTCCGCCGCTGCCGATGCGAGCCAGGCGGCCCAGTACCTCTATGGTCAGGGCTACCGCAAGCCGCTGCTGATCGCGGCACAAGGCCGGATTGGCTACAGCAGTATCAAGGCGTTTGAACAGGCCTGGGCCGGCGTCAGCCAGGAGAAGCCCGTGGTTGCCACCTTCGGGGCGCGCAACGAAGTGCAGGGCATGGTCAAGAACGCTCTGAGCGGCCGTTCCACCGCACGAGCCGGGGAGATTGTCCAGCTGTCTGATGCCGCGCCGCGCGGCATCGACGCCGTCTATGTGGTGGCCAACAGCCTGGAGACCCGGATGATCAAGCCCTATGTGGACATCTCGGTCAATCCCATGGGCAGCCTGCCCATCTACAGCAGCTCGCGGGGATACGACGGCGGGACGACCGAGGTGGCATCCGAGCTCAACGGCATGCATATCTCCGACATGCCACTGCTGCTGGGTGGCTTCGAGACGCAGCGTGAACAGATTGCCCTGCTCTGGCCCCAGACCCAGGGCGACCTGCTGCGCCTGTTCGCCCTCGGCTACGATGCCGTCAGCCTGGCAGGCAACCTGCCGCAAATGCGCAAGGTCAATGCCATGCAGCAACCCGGCATGAGCGGCCAGCTGAGCGTGGATCCCCAGGGCAACATAGTGCGCATGCTGGACTGGGCCACCTACCAGAATGGCAAGCTGGTCAGCGACAGCGCCGCCCCCCAGCTGGAGGATGCGACTCATGAAGAGGCTACTGACACAACTTCACCAGCAGTGGTTGAACCTGTTGCCGTCGGCAGCGACGAGCAAGGGACAACACTTTGAGCAAATAGCGGAACGCTGGTTGCAGGCCCGCGGCCTGCAACCCGTGACCCGCAACTACCGCTGCCGTGGCGGCGAGATCGATCTCATCATGCGCCAGGGGGAGACCCTGGTGTTCGTTGAAGTGAGATATCGCGCCAACGCCACTCATGGCGGTGCCGCCAGCTCGGTCACCCGGCGCAAGCAGCACAAGATCGTGCTGGCCGCGCGCCACTATTTCAAGCAACATGCCATCAATGAGGCCAACCAGGCCTGTCGATTCGATGTGATCGCGTTCGAGGGCGACCAGCCGGACTGGATCCAGAACGCGTTTTAAGAGGACCCCATGACTGATCCCATCAAAGAGAATTACACCGAGAGCATCCAGACCAAGATAGCTGCCGCCGAAGCACTGCCGGATGCCATCCATACGGCAGCCCAGATGCTGACCATCTGCCTGCTCAATGGCCACAAGGTGATGGCATGTGGCAATGGTCCCTCCTCGGCATTGGCACAGCTGTTCATTTCCGAACTGGTGAACTGCTATGAAACGCCTCGCCCGTCCCTGCCCGGTCTCGCCCTGACGCCCGACATGGCGACCATCAGCGCCATCGCCACGGATCACGGTTTCGAAGAGGTCTATGCCAAACAGATACGTGCTCTGGGACAACCAGGCGACATCCTGGTGGTCATCACCACGACAGGCAACAGCCGCAGCCTCATCAAGGCTGCGGAGGCCGCCCTCTCCCGCGACATGACCATCATTGTTCTCGGTGGCGGAGACGGGGGAGAGATCGCCGGTCTGCTGGGCCCCAATGACGTGGAGATCCGCGTTCCTTCCGCTCGCCGTCCTCGTATTCTGGAAGTGAACCTGTTGACCCTGCACTGTCTCTGTGATCTCATCGACCAGACACTTTTCCCGCAACAGGAAGACTGAAACCATGAAGAAGCCTATTCTCGCTCTTGTCCTGCTGACCGGCGTCCTGCTGCTGCAAGGCTGTGCTGCCGTGGTGGTCGGTGGCGCGGCTGGCACCGCCAAGGCGAGCGGCGATCGCCGCACCCTGGGTGCCCAGTGGGACGATCAGACCATAGAGCTGAAAGCCGCCAACCTGTTGGCCGACAACAAGCCCCTGAGCGCCGCCAGCAAGATCAGTGTCTACAGCAACAACGGCCGTGTGCTGCTGGTGGGTCAGACACCCTCTGACGCTTACAAACAGGAAGCGGGCAGAATCGTGAGCCGGATTGAAGGGGTTCGCCATGTCTACAACGAGCTGCGCCTTGGCAAACCAGTCAGTATCGGCGTGCGCAGCAATGACACCTGGATCACCTCCAAGGTGCGGGCCGACATGCTGGGCACCAAGAACTTCGATAGCGCCAAGGTGAAGGTTGTCACCGAGAATGGCGAGGTGTTCCTCATTGGGTTGGTCACTCGCCAGGAAGGGGATCAGGCCGTGGAAATCGCCCGCCACGTCAGCGGCGTTAAGCAGGTGATCAAAGCCTTCGAGTTTGCCCAGAATTGACCATCTGGCAGGATGAAAAAACGCAGCCTTCAGGCTGTAATGCCGATCAGTTAAGGATCCATTGACCGATCCTCAGGCTGTGTAAGAATCCGAAACTCCTTGTTGGGTTTCGGATTTTTTTATGCGTATCGACCAAGCTCTCGACTTCATTCACGCCTGTCCTCCCGGAAAGTTTGAGTCCCTGTCTGACCTGCTGTCACCTGAACTGGTGCAGGCTTGCTTGGCCGAGACGGGCTCCGTCTCCTTGCGCCGACGGCGCATGCCCATGGAGCGGGTGCTATGGGCCATTATCGGGATGTCCTTGTTTCGTCATGTCCCTATGGCCCAGCTGGCCAACCAGCTCGATATCCTGTTACCCGGCGACCGGCCGTTTGTCGTCCCCAGCGCCTTCATCCAGGCGCGCCAAAAACTGGCTGACCAAGCCGTTCGACAGGTGTTCCAGCAGACCGCCACACTCTGGCATCAGCTGTGTCAGCACCCCACCTGGGCCGGCTTGCAGCTGCTGGCCGTGGACGGGGTGGTCTGGCGCACGCCCGATACTCCGGACAATGCCGGCGCCTTTGCCAAGTCGAAAACCGTCCAGGGGGAGACGCAATATCCCCAGGTCCGCATGTTGTGTCAGATGGAGCTGACCAGTCATCTGCTGACCCAGACAGTGATGGACTCCTGTGCGGTAAACGAGATGGTGTTGGCAGAGCAACTGATTGAAAAAACACCCGATAATAGCCTGACCCTGTTCGATAAGGGCTTCTACTCACTGGGGTTACTCCATGCCTGGCAACGCCAGGGCGTAGCGCGTCACTGGCTTATTCCGCTGAAAAAGGGGGCTCAATACGAGGTCATCCGCAAGCTGGGGCGGCAGGATGTGCTGGTACGCCTCAGAGCCAGTCCGCAGGCCAAGAAGAAGTGGAGCGAGTTGCCGGAGCAGTTCGAAGCCCGGCTGCTGACCCGGACGGTAAACGGCAAGGAGCGGCAGGTGCTGACCTCGCTCACCGACCCGCTGCGCTTCCCGGCCAGCGAGTTGATGGAGCTATACCAGAATCGCTGGGAAATCGAGCTGGGCTATCGGGAGATGAAACATAGCCTGCAACAGCACCGGCTGACGCTGCGCAGCAAGAAACCCGATGGAGTAAGGCAGGAGCTATGGGGCTTGGTATTGGCCTATAACCTACTGAGATATCAGATGGTTAGGATGGCGGCGAGCTTAAAGGGCTATACGGCCAGCCAGTTGAGCTTTCACATGGCATCGGTGTATCTGCTGCATGAACTCAGTTGCCTGCCGTTTGTGTCACCGGGCATGGTTCCAGGGCGTGTCGCTGAGTTGGACAAACAGGCAGAGCAGTTCAAGTTACCCGCCCGCCGAGAACGAAGTTACCCAAGGTGCATCAAAGCCAAACCACAGAAGTATGCGACGAGAAAACCTAGTAAAAACAATGCCAGTCAGGCTTAACTGACTGGCATTAGCCTTCAGGCTGCGTTTTTTATTTGATGACTTTCAGGGTCGGGCGACCGCTCGGGCGCGGTGGTTCCGGCTCGGGGTCAACCGGCGTGGGTGACTGTGCCTGTTCCAGCCAGAGGTCATACCCGGGCTCCGGCGGGAACAGGGTCCCCACTCCGTTCTCCCTGGCATGGATGGCCAGTACGGCCGCCATGGGGATATAGACCTGCTGCGATACGCCACCGAAACGGGCGCTGAAGCTGACAGCGTCATTGTCCATGTGGAACTGGCCCACGGCCCGGGGGGCTATGTTCAGAACAATCTGGCCATCCTGCACGAACTGCATCGGTACCATCACATGGGGAATGTTGGCATTGACCACCAGATGGGGTGTCAGATCGTTATCCAGCAACCAGTCAAAAAACGCCCGCAGCAGATACGGGCGACTGGGTGTCATTGTCGGTTCCATGCTCATACGCCGGCACGGATCTCGCGCTCGGCCTCGGTCAGGGAAGCCTGGAAGGATTCACGCTCGAACAGGCGTACCATGTAAGCCTTCAGCTCTTTGGCGCCACGGCCGGTGAAATCGATGCCCAGGCTCGGCAGACGCCACAGCAACGGCGCCATGTAGCAGTCGACCAGACCGAACTCTTCGCTCATGAAGTAGGGCATCTCGCCGAAGATGGGGGCGATGGCCAGCAGGTTGTCGCGCAACTCGGCACGGGCGGCTTCGGTATCGGTGCCCGCCATGATCTTGTCGGCCAGAGAGTACCAGTCCAGCTCGATGCGGTGCATCATCAAACGGCTGTTGCCGCGCGCGACCGGATAAACCGGCATCAGGGGCGGATGCGGGAAACGCTCGTCCAGATACTCCATGATGATGCGCGAGGTGTACAACGCCAGCTCGCGATCCACCAGAGTCGGTACAGTGTTGTACGGGTTCAGCTCGGCCAGCTCATCCGGCAGGTTGGCAGGATCAACCTGGCAGATATCCACGCTAACACCCTTCTCCGCCAGGACAATACGCACCTGATGGCTGAACATATCGTTGGCACCGGAAAACAGCGTCATTACCGAACGCTTATTGGCAGCTACAGCCATTGAACCCTCCCGTCATTAAAAAGCAGAAACGGCAATGAAGCATGTCTGTCTTCATTGCCGTGCGTCATATTACTCCGATCTGGTCGCTTAGTGAACGTCGCGCCAGAATTCCTTCTTCAACAGCACAGTGAAGATGAAGAAGATAGCGATGAATCCGAGTACCCAGAAGCCCATGCGTTCGCGCTCCTGCTGCACCGGCTCAGCCGAGTAGACCAAGAAGTTTACCAGATCCAGTACCGTCTGATCATATTCTTCGTTGTTCATTTCACCGTTGCCGTCAGATTTGATGCTGACGACTTGCTGCATCTCCACGCCATCCAGGGTGTGCGTCTCGAACTCGGCACGGGGCGTCCCCTGCAACGGCTCCAGCACATGGGGCATACCCACGGACGGGAAGACGGCGTTGTTCACCCCGAATGGACGGGTTTCGTCCACGTAGAAGGAACGCAGATAGGTGTAGATCCAGTCTGCACCACGCACCCGGGCAACCAGGGTCAGGTCGGGGGGCGGCGCACCGAACCAGCGAGCAGCATCCTTCTCGGACATGGCGCTCTTCATCAGATCGCCGATCTTGGCGCCGGTGAAGACCAGGTTCTCCTTCATCAGATCGTCCGGAATACCGATGTCGGCCGCCACCCGGTTATAACGCTGGTACTGGGTGGAGTGACAGCCGGCACAGTAGTTCATGAAGGTGGCGGCCCCCCGTTGCAGGGATGCCTTGTCACTCAGATCGTACTCCGCCTTGTCGAGGGGGAAGCCACCGCCAGAGGCCAACACCAGACCAGGCAGCAGGGCCAGCACTGCAAAAATTATTCTTTTCATTTGAATGTCACCCTCTCCGGCAGCGGCTTGGTGTTCTCATTCTTGCTGTAGAAGAACAACAGGACGAAGAATCCGAAATAACCCAGAGTACAGAGTTGTGCAATCAGCGTCAGGGTCGGGGTTGATGGCAGCACGCCCAGCACCCCCAGGATAATGAAGCAGACCACGAACTGGGCGATGTTCAGCTTGTGCAGGGTGCTGCGGTAACGCACCGAGCGCACCTTGCAACGATCCAGCCAGGGCAACAGGAACAGCACCACGATGGAGAGGCCCATCATGATGACCCCCAGCAGCTTGTCAGGCACCGCACGCAGGATGGCGTAGAAGGGAGTGAAGTACCAGACCGGGGCAATATGCGCCGGTGTCTTCAGGCCATTGGCCACCTCAAAGTTCGGTTTCTCGAGGAAATAGCCCCACATATCCGGCTTGAAGAAGATGATGGCACAGAAGAAGAACAGGAAACCGGCTACCCCGATCATGTCCTTCACGGTGAAATAGGGGTGGAACGCGACCGCATCCAGTGGCCAGCCGTTCTCGTCCTTGTGCTTCTTGATGTCGATACCATCGGGGTTGTTGGAGCCCACCTCGTGCAGCGCCAGGATATGCATGGCCACCAGCATCACCAGCACCAGCGGCAGAGCGATGACGTGCAGGGCAAAGAAGCGGTTCAGGGTTGCACCCGAGATGACATAGTCCCCCCGGATCCACAGGGTCAGATCGTCACCGATAACGGGGATGGCACCGAACAGCGAGATGATGACTTGGGCCCCCCAGAACGACATCTGCCCCCAGGGCAGCAGGTAACCCATGAAGGCCTCGGCCATCAGTACCAGGAAGATCAGCATGCCGAAGATCCACAGCAGTTCCCTTGGCTTCTGGTAAGAGCCGTAGATCATGCCGCGGAACATGTGCAGGTAGACCACGATGAAGAAGGCGGATGCCCCGGTTGAGTGCATGTAACGCAGCAGCCAGCCGTAATCCACATCCCGCATGATGTATTCCACGGAAGCGAAGGCACCTTCCGCCGAGGGGTTGTAGTTCATGGTCAGCCAGATGCCGGTGATGATCTGGTTGACCAGCACCAACATGGCAAGCGAGCCGAAGAAGTACCAGAAGTTCAGGTTCTTGGGCGCCGGATACTTGGCCATATGGTCGTTGTACATGGCCGTGAGCGGGAAACGATCATCGATCCAGCCCATGAGTTTGGCAAACATGGTCAGGCCTCCTTGCCATCGGCACCGACCAGAATGGTGGTGTCGCTAAGAAATTGGTATGGCGGAATGACCAGGTTCAGCGGTGCGGGGACGCCCTGGAACACTCGACCAGCCATGTCGAATTTGGAGCCATGGCAGGGGCAGAAGAAGCCGGAAGTTACCCCTTGAACCTGCTCGCCGAAGCTGTCGGGCAGATAGGAAGGGGAGCATCCCAGATGAGTGCAGATGCCAACGGCCACGAAGATTTCCGGTTTGATGGATCTGTAGCCATTGTGGGCATAGTCCGGTTGCTGTGGCTCGTCTGACGCAGGATCCCGCAGCTTGTCATCGTGTGCAGCCAGAGCATCCAGCGTCTGCTTGGTACGCTTCACCACCCAGACCGGTTTACCACGCCACTCGACGCGGATTAGCTGACCCGGCTCCAGCTTGCTGATATCCACTTCAACCGGGGCCCCTGCCGCCTTGGCTTTGGCACTCGGATTCCATGACTTAATAAACGGCACTGCGGTAAAAGCAGCTCCTACACCGCCAACGGCAACCGTTGACCAGGTAAGAAATCTGCGGCGACCGGTATCAACTGGCGCATTGCTCATCCAAAAACTCTCCCATGTGGACTCCGCTCATTCTTATAGTGTCCCTGTTTACTTCTCCTCTCCCTCTGACAACTGCGATGGAAGCGGAGTGGCAATTGACACAGAAAGACCATGGAAATTTTAAAGAAAAGATAACAATTTGACAAGAAAGGGAGTCGATGGGCAAAAACAATAAATACACAATTTTTTGTCTTTTGTGACGTATGCTTAGCATTGTCACATGTAACATTACCAATAAAAAAAGCCTGGCAAATTGCCAGGCTTTTTTGACACTCCTGAGAGTGCGTACCAAAAGCGAATTAACGCTTGGAGTACTGCGGACGCTTACGCGCTTTGTGCAGACCGACTTTCTTACGCTCAACCTTACGGGCATCACGAGTAACAAAGCCAGCTTTACGCAGTTCGGAACGCAGGGTCTCGTCGTACTGCATCAGAGCACGAGTGATACCGTGGCGGATCGCACCAGCTTGACCGGAGATGCCACCACCGTTAACGGTGATGTACAGATCCAGTTTCTCGGTCATCTCGACCAGTTCCAGCGGCTGACGAACTACCATGCGGGCAGTCGGACGGCCGAAGTATTGCTCCAGGGAGCGCTGGTTGATTACGATTTTACCGCTACCCGCTTTGATGAATACGCGAGCAGTGGAGCTTTTGCGACGGCCGGTACCGTAGTATTGATTTTCTGCCATGTTGCCAGTTCCCGTTAGATATCCAGTACTTGAGGTTGCTGAGCAGCATGAGCGTGCTCTGCGCCTGCGTAAACTTTCAGCTTACGGAACATGGCACGGCCCAGCGGACCCTTCGGCAGCATGCCCTTGACGGCAGCTTCGATTACCATTTCCGGCTTACGCTGAATCAGCTTGTCGAAGCTGATGGACTTGATACCACCCGGGAAACCGGAGTGAGCGTGGTACATTTTGTCGGTAAATTTCTTACCGGTTACGTGTACCTTCTCAGCGTTTACAACGATGATGTAGTCACCGGTGTCAACGTGCGGAGTGTACTCGGCTTTGTGCTTACCACGCAGACGAGCAGCGATCTCGGTTGCGATACGACCCAGAGTTTTACCTTCTGCGTCCACAATGTACCAGTCACGTTTTACGGTTTCTGGCTTGGCAACGAAAGTTTTCATTAAGTTAAACCCAATTACCTGTTACAGACCCAATTGCTTATGGGGGCTCTCCCACAAACAACAAACGATGGCCTACCTGTACCCCTTCGAATACAAGTAAAGCTTAAAGTGTTGCTGTCTTATCGACAGCTGTAACGTGGGCCGGGCGATTATAAGTGAAGTTGCCTTAAATATCACCTGCTAATTTCACTGCCATGAAGCTAGCAAATGTCGCCCGGCCCTACCTGCCGCAGATGCCCATCCGACTGGCAGGCGCGGTATTGTGACTAAGGAAGGTGCACTCTGGCAAGGTATTCGTGCGATTGCATCTCCTGAAGCCTTGAAAGGCAACGCTTGAATTCGAAATTCAGCAGGCCTTCGCCATATAGCCCGGTCATGGGGACCGCCGCCGATATGATGAGCTTGACGTGCCGCTCATAAAACTCGTCCACCATGGCGATGAAGCGGCGGGCCGCGTCATCCGTGCCGCTGCCCATGGGTTGCACATTGGCCAGCAGGACGGTGTGGAACTCACGGGCCAGTTCGATGTAGTCGCCCTGGGAGCGTGGAGTACAGCACAGCTGTTCAAACTCCATATAAAGCACCCCTTCCCCCACGCCCAGTGCACTCAGTTGGCGATGGTTGACTTCCAGTGCGGCGGCAGTCACCGGCCCAATCCCGGTCAACTGGCTGAAATAACGATCCAGGTTGCTCCTGGCCTGCTCATCCAGCGGGAAGTGATAGATCTCTGCCTGTTCCAGGGTTCGCAGCCGGTAATCGACACCGCCATCGACATTGATCACCTCGCAGTGACGCTCGATAAGCGCGATAGCAGGCAGGAAGCGAGCACGCTGCAACCCGTTGCGGTAGAGATCCTGAGGGGGGATGTTGGATGTGGCCACCAGCACTACGCCATGGCCAAAGAGTTCCTGGAACAGAGTGCCGAGCAGCATGGCATCCGTGATATCCGAGACGAAAAACTCGTCGAAACAGATGACGTCGGTCTCGTCGGCCAGCTTGCGGGCGATCAGCTTGAGCGGATCGGACTGACCGGTCAGCCCTTTGAGCTCGTCGTGCACACGGTGCATGAAACGGTGGAAGTGGATGCGCAGTTTGCGCTCCCCCGGCAGGCTCTCAAAAAAAGTATCCATCAGCCAGGTCTTGCCTCTGCCCACACCGCCCCACATATATAACCCCTGGACAGGGTCACGGGTTTTCGGCTTTTGCAGCCAACCCAGCAGGCCACGGGATCTGGTCGGAGTCGGGCTTGCGCACAGATCCTGATAGAGTCGCTCCAGGCGGGCGACTGCCATGGCCTGGGCCGGATCGGCCACAAAGCCGGGGCGCTGCAAATCCTGCTGATATTTTTGCTGCGGGGTCATCCTGTAAACCGCCTCCAAGTCCCTGAATGAGGGACAAAATGGTATCACGCTCTCGGGGGGCACGGTATAGTGCCAACGAGGCGTTGCGGTCCATCCGACCGCTTCAAATTCATCGTGTTAGCTGTAACAAGGAGCTTCTATGACTCTGTTTAACGGGATCCTGCTGGCGATCGCCGCCCTGATCATCGGCGTGCTGATCGGCCGCTTCTCTGTCCGTAGCCGGGATGCCGGACGCCTGGAACAGGAGCTGAAAAAAGCCCACAAGGAGCTGGAAAGCTACCAGGGGCAGATCACCACCCACTTCGCCGACAGCGCCGCCCTGATGGAGCAACTGGCCGAACAGTACCAGACCCTTTATCGCCACATGGCGGAACAGAGCAAGTTCCTGGCCAAGGTACAGGAACCACTGTTCCGCGAACCCGAAGTGGAAGAAACAGGCGATGCCGCCAACAGCGAGGAGCCGGGCCTTCCTCCCCGCGATTACGCCGGTGCGTCCGGCCTGCTCAAGCAGCCGGGCTGATCATCAGTTGAACTAATTACGCTTTATCGTGGTCAGACCTTGACGATTGCACTGCAACTTTTTCTGGGAGCTGTTTCTCATATGCGTAAATCTCTTTCTGTATTCAGTGTCTTAGCCCTCAGTGTCGGTATCGCCATGTCCTCAGCACCGGCGCAGGCCGCACTGCCCCTGATGGCGAACAACCAGGAGATGCCGAGCCTGGCCCCCGTCCTCGAGCAGGTGACCCCTGCCGTGGTCAATATCTCCGTCTCTGGCAAAAAGATCACCCGCCAACGCCTGCCGGAACAATTCCGCTTCTTCTTCGGCCCCAACATGCCTGACGAGCAGGTGAGCGAGCAGCCCTTCCAGGCGCTTGGTTCCGGCGTCATCATCGATGCCAAGAAAGGCTACGTGATCACCAACGCCCACGTGGTCCACGAGGCGGACGAGATCAAGGTCAACCTGAAGGATGGCCGTGAGTATGCGGCCAAGAAAATAGGGGAAGACAAACAGTCGGATATCGCCCTGCTGCAAATCAAGGCCGAGGATCTGGTGCAGATCAAGTTCGCCGACTCCGACGAGCTGAGAGTCGGTGACTACGCGCTGGCCATCGGCAACCCGTTCGGCCTGGGCCAGACCGTCACCTCCGGCATTGTCAGCGCCCTGGGTCGCAGCGGCCTCAACATCGAAAATCTGGAGAACTTCATCCAGACCGATGCGGCCATCAACTCCGGCAACTCGGGCGGCGCCCTGCTCAACCTGCGCGGGGAGCTGATCGGCATCAACACCGCCATCCTGGGCCCGAACGGCGGCAACATCGGCATCGGCTTTGCCATCCCGTCCAACATGGTGCGCGATCTCTCCGAGCAGATCGTGAAATACGGCGAAGTACGCCGTGGCCAGCTGGGGATCACCGGCACCGAGCTCACCAGCGAAATCGCCAAGACCTTCGGCTACAACAAGAAGGACGGTGCCTTCGTCAACCAGGTCATGCCTGACTCCGCCGCCGCCAAGGCAGGCATCAAGGCAGGTGACATCATCATCAGCATCGATGGCAAGCCCATCCGCTCCTTCGGCGAGCTGCGTGCCAAAATCGCCACCATGGGGGCCGACAAGCAGGTCTCGCTCGGCCTCATTCGTGACGGCAAGGAGCAGAGCGTCAAGGTCACCCTGAAGAAAGCGGATGACAGCGAGATCCTGGCCAGCGCCCTGCATCCGGCACTGGAAGGGGCCAAGCTGAGCACCATCACGGACCCCGTGACCGGCGTGGCCGTCTCCGACATCGATCCCCGCTCACCGGCAGCCGCCTCCGGCCTGCAAAAGGGCGACATCATCATCGGGGTCAACCGCCAGCGCATCAACTCCATGGGTGAACTGACCAAGGTGTTGAAAAACAAGCCGGAAGTCCTGGCGCTGAACATCCAGCGCGGTGACTCCTCGCTCTATTTGGTGATCCGTTAAGCCCCTCACACCCGCGGCAACCGCCGCGGGTGATTTTTATCCATCGATAATGTTATTCTCTGCCCGCAGCCTGTACGGACGAGAAAGACATGAAAATCCCACCTCTGATCAGCTACTTGGGCAAGTCCGTCGGCTTTGGCCTCGCCATGGCTGCGCTTTTGTTGCTGGTGTTTCCCAATTTTCGCGGCGGCGCTCCCCTGCCGGGCCTCATCACCAACGCCCGCGAGCTGAGCTTCTCCTACGCGGCCCATCGCGCCGGCCCTGCCGTCGTCAACATCTACACCCGCAGCTTCGCCGGCAATCGCGGTGAAAAAGCCGAACTCAGACCCCAGGGGCTGGGGTCCGGCGTCATCATGAACCAGCGCGGTCACGTGCTCACCAACTATCACGTCATCGCCGATGCGGACCAGATCATCGTCGCCCTGCAAGATGGCCGGGTATTCAGTGCAGAGCTGGTCGGCACCGACAAACTGACCGATCTGGCGGTGCTCTACATCGAATCGGACAACCTGCCGGTGATCCCGCAGGACCCGGATCGTCTGCCGGACGTGGGAGACGTGGTGCTCGCCATCGGCAACCCCTACAACGTCGGCCAGACCATCACCCAGGGCATCATCAGCGCCACCGGGCGTATCGGCCTCTCCAGCATGGGGCCGGACAGCAATGGCAGACAGGATCTGCTGCAAACCGATGCCGCCATCAACGAGGGCAACTCCGGCGGCGCCCTGGTCAATGGCCGTGGCGATCTGGTGGGTATCAATACCGCCGCCTACCACCTCAACGGCAATCAGGAGAGCTACGGCATCAGTTTTGCCATCCCCTACAAGCTGGCCAAGCGCATCATGGACGAGCTGATCGCCAACGGTCGGGTCATCCGCGGCTACCTCGGCATCTCCAGCGTCGAGATCAATCCCATCGTCGCGCGCATGCTGAACCTGGGGGACTTGCAGGGGTTGGTGGTGGAGAGCCTGGATCCCAATGGCCCAGCCACCAAGGCCGGTCTCAAACGTGGGGATGTGCTGCTCAAGATCAACGGAGAGGCCATCACCGGCGTGCGTCCCGTCATGGACAAGATCGTCGAGAGCCGCCCCGGCACCAAGCTCACCATCTCGGTGATCCGCAACGGCAAGCCGCTGGACGTCGATGTCATCATCGAAGAGGACCTGCGCTACCAGAATCAGACCCTGCCGACCAGCAGTGCGGCACCCGCCACCTGAGCGGCGGATCCTCGCAGGGCCCGACAGGGCCCTTTTTTGTGGCGCTGTCCCAATTACATGTTGAAAGGCTAACCTTGAAGTAGGTCATCACCCTGAGGGCCTCCATCATGGATACCCAAGCCTTTCAACATCTACTGTCTCTCTTTCCACAGCTCACCATGCGCCAGCGTCGCCTCGCGCAACATGAACTCACTACCCCTCACCCAATCACCTCGCTGGCCGCTCAACTCCCCGCTTGTCGATGTTGCCCTCACTGTCAGGCCGAGGCTACGCAGTTGGCTCCCTGGGGTTGGAGTCGAGGGCTGCGTCGTTATCGCTGCAAGCAGTGTCTGCGCACCAGTTCCGTTCTCACCAAGACGCCTCTGGCTCGACTTCGCAAGGCACAATGCTGGGAAGACTACGCCCAGGCCCTCATCGACGGTCTGACCGTCCGACAGGCTGCCGTCCGCTGCGGAGTCTGTAAAAACACCGCCTTCTTGTGGCGTCACCGCTTCCTGAAAGCCATGGCGAGTCACCAGGCGGCACGGGAAGGGGGTATCGTCGAGGTTGATGAGACCTTCTTCTTGGAGTCGTTTAAAGGGCAACGTGGTTTGCCCCGCCCGGCCCGCCACCGTGGGGGCAAAGGCCGTACCCGAGGCACAGGGCCGGATTACATCCCGGTGATGGTGGTTCAGGACCGGGCTGGTCACCATGCGGATTTTCAGTTGGAGAAAATGAATGCCGAGACGGTGATAGCTGTTTTGACACCCCTTGTCTCGTCAGATGCGGTGTTGTGTAGCGACGGCGCCGGGGTGTATGCCAGTTTCAGCAAAGCGCAGGGAGTGACCCATCAGGTCGTGCGCAATCGTCAAGGCGAGCGTGTGGTTGGCGCGTACCATATCCAGCATGTAAACGGATATCACCGTCGGTTGAAAGAGTGGATGGAGCGGTTCCATGGGGTAGCGACCCACTATCTGAGAAATTATCTGGGTTGGCGAAGGATGTTGGAGCGCTACGGGCGGGAAGTGAATGTGCCACGTTGCTTGCATGAGGCGCTGGGGCGCCCCATGCAACACGTAATTGGGACATAGCCTTTTTTGTGCCCGCTTTCCTCCGCCCCCGCTTGTTCGTGAGACAGCTCACATATTGCGCCAATAAACGATCTGGCGAAGGCGCCGTCAAAACCCGCCACCGATCACACTCCCTTGCCGCCAGTCCGCTCCTTTCCTCTTATTGATCGCCAAAAGGACTTCTTTGGATGCCTTTCCCTCCGGATTTCCACTTCGAATCGGAAAAAACCTGCCTCCTCCCGCACTCTCCTCCGCTTTATGGTGATCCCATCCTTTCTGCCAGCCTGGAGAGCAGACTTTGAATACCGACACCCATGACGCCCCCCTGACCCCGGACAGCCCGGCACTGCTGCGCAAGACCGACCTGACCCTGGCCCGCATTCACAACCTGCTGGCGGATCAGGGCATACGCCCCAACGACGTGCAGCAGCAGATGCTGGCCTCCCACGTCAAGGCCATGGTGTGGCGCTCTTACAGCGGGGAGTCCCTGCCGGAGGTCGACCTCAGCCTGTTCGAGGAGATCTCCCCCCTCTCCCTGCGCCTGGCCGAACAGGTCGTCGCCTGGCTCGACCGCCTCGCCTACGAGGAGGCGCACCTCTTGTCCGTCCATTTTGAAGTGGCCAAAGAAAACGAACTCAGCTCAGTAAAAGGAGAAAGCTAAATGACTGCCATCAAACTCGTGATTGGAGATCGTCTCGGCAAGGGTCAGAAAGTGGGGGCCGGCGCAGAAGCCGCCGGCGCCACCGTGACCGTCATCCCCGGCATGGCCGCCGACATGAAGCTCGGTGATGTGATGAACAAGGAGCAGGCCGACCTTGGCATCTCCTTCTGCGGCAGCGGTGGCGCGGGCGCCATCACGGCCCAGACCAAGTACGGCTACAAGTGCCGCTACGGCATGCGATCCATCGAAGAGGGTGTCACCGCCATCAACGAGGGGTGCGTGGTACTGGGCTTCGGCTTCATGGACAAGGAAGAGCTGGGCCAGAAGCTGATCGAAGCCTTCGCCAAGAAACACGGACGCGCCTGATGAAAGAGCACTTCACCACCCGGATCACGGTCAACGGCAAGGGGGCGACTCGCCAGCAGGCGTTCGCCGCCGCCCTCAGCCAGGTGCAACCCAGCCTGCTCAAGGAGAGCCCCAAGGTGATGCTGCGCATCGAACCCCTCGAGGTCGAGGTGCTCGAGGCCGAGGAGTCGGTACGGGTGGAGAAGTTCCTGTTCTTCTTCCTGCCACGCCAGCGCCATGAGTTCCGGGTCCGGCTGGCGATCACCGTCAAGGTCACCAGCCTGGATGTCGACAAGGTGGATTTCACCCGGGCCTGACCCCACAACCAAAAGGACAAGTTGGATGTTTCTAATCATTTTGATGAAGTCACTCATCATCGGCGGCCTGGTAGGCGTCGGGGTGGGAGCTGGCGCGGCGCGGATGTTCCACGCCCCGACCGTGCAGGGGATGGGCGCGTTCCGTACCCTGGGCGAGCTCAACTCCTGCGAAGGGGACCCCGCTTCCCACTTCTCGTTCGGTCTGGGCTTCTTCTTCAACGCCTGGGCCTCCACGGTCGCGGCCGGCGCCTTCACTCAGGACGTGGATCACCGCATCCTGCCGAACTGGGGTGCAGCGGCCCTGATGATCAAGAACCGGGATCTCGCCACCACCCTCCATGACCCGAAGAAGATGGCCATCGCCTGCGGCATCATAGGTGCCATCGTAGTCGCCTTCCTCAACAGCACCGCCGCCGCCGTGCCAGCCGCCCTGCAGGTCACCGCGGTCAAGGTACTGGTGCCCGCCGCCAACCTGCTGGTCAATACCGTCATGCCGGTGATCTTCTGGCTGGCCGCCATCGAGGCAGGCAAGAAGTCCGGCTTCTGGGCCACCATCTTCGGCGGTCTGGCCCAGCTCATCATGGGCAACGCGGTACCAGGCCTGGTGCTTGGCATCCTGATCGGCAAGGGGGTGGAAGAGAGCGGCTGGAACCACGTCACCAAGGTGATGATGAGTGCCATCGTCCTGCTGTTCGTGCTGAGCGGCTTCTTCCGCGGCTTTGACATGAAACTCATTGAATCCTTCCACCTGGGCGTTCCCCTTTGGCTGGAAAACGTCCACAACCTCATGAGCGGCAAATAAGGGAGCACACCATGGATGAGAAACTGAGAAACAACTTCTGGTATGCCGACTGGTCCTTCCCCATCTTTGTCGGTCTGCTCTCTTCCGGCGTCTTCGCCGGTACCCACATGTTCTACCTCTACGGGGTCGGCGCCTTCAACGAGGTGGCCTTCGTCGCCATGCTGAAAGCCGGCATGGACACGGGGGCCTATGGTGCAGTCGCCGCCTTCGGTGCCAGCTTCCTGTTCGCCCGCATCATCGAGGGCTCCCTGGTGGGGATCCTCGACATCGGCGGCGCCATCCAGACCGGAGTCGGCCTCGGGGTGCCCGCCCTGCTGCTGGGGGCCGGCATCGTCTATCCGGTGGAAAATTTCACCGCTTCCCTGATCACCGGCATGGGGATTGGGATGGCCATCGGCTACGTGATCATCCTGGCGCGCAAGTTCACCATCAACCAGAGCAACTCCACCTACGGGGCGGACGTCATGATGGGGGCTGGCAACAGCTCGGGCCGCTTCCTCGGTCCCCTCATCATCCTCTCCGCCATGGGCGCCTCCATTCCCATCGGGATAGGCTCCCTGCTGGGTGCCCTGCTGTTTTACATCTGGGAGAAGCCCATCACGGGTGGCGCCATTCTGGGGGCCATGCTGTTCGGGACCTTCTTCCCCATCGCTCTGGCTTAATCCAAAGCCGTCTCTTGGGCGGCATTCAAGAACCTGTTTGCGCTCTGTCGCGAGAGGTCGTCAGCAAGGTGAAGAGCAACACATGAGCCTTGGAAGCGGCCTCGCAGTAAGAGCGCAAGCAGGTTCCAAGAGGGATATCAGCATGTACGACATGATCATCAGGGCGGGACGCCTGGGAAACGGGCAGCTCGTCGACGTCGCCATCAAGCATGGCAAGATAGCGGCGCTGGGTTCGCTGCCAGAAAGCTCGGAGGCGAAGCAAACCCTCACTCTGGGCGGGCAGGTCCATGTGAGCGCCGGCTGGATTGACGGCCACACCCACTGCTACCCCGCCTCCCCCCTCTATCACGATGAGCCGGACAAGGTGGGCGTGGAATCCGGCGTCACCACCGTCATCGACGCCGGCAGTACCGGGGCCGACGACGTGGACGACTTCCAGCGTCTCGCCGCCGGCTGCAAGACCCGGGTGCACGCCCTGCTCAACATCTCCCGCATCGGCCTGCTGCGCCAGAACGATCTGGCGGATCCGGCAGACATCGATCCCGCCCTCGCCCAGGCGGCCATCCGGCGCCATCCCAGCTTCATCGTCGGCATCAAGGCGCGCATGAGCGGCAGCGTGGTGGGTGAAAGCGGTCTGCAACCCCTACGCATGGCCAAGCAGATCCAGCAGGCCAATGGCAACCTGCCACTGATGGTGCACGTGGGCAACACGCCGCCGGATCTGGACGAGATCGTCGCCCTGCTGGGGGAGGGCGATCTGCTGACCCACTGCTTCAACGGCAAGCCCAACCGCATCCTGACCCCGGCGGGTGAACTGCGCCAGGCGGTACGCGAAGCGATGCGGCGGGGACTCTTGCTCGACATCGGCCACGGCGGCGCCAGCTTCAGCTTCGAAGTGGCGGAGCTGGCCATTGCCCAGGGCATCCTGCCCCACACCATCAGTTCAGACATCTACTGCAAGAACCGCATCAAGGGGCCCGTCTACAGCCTTGCCCACGTGATGTCGAAGTTCTTCGCCATCGGCATGACCCTGGAGCAGGTGCTCGCCTGCGTCACTCACCAGGCCGCCGATGCCCTGCGCCTGCCCGGCAAGGGGCGACTCGAGGTGGGCGCCGATGCAGACATCACCCTGTTCGAGGTGAGCTGCGGCCCCACTCTCTTTACCGATACCGAGGCCGGCACCCGCAACGGTGACCGGCAACTGCTCCCTCTCGCCGCCCTGGTGGGCGGCGAACTGGTTCTGACTCACTACGGGAAATCACACCATGCCTTCTGTGTATGAGAAATACCGGCTCAAACCGGTGATCAACGCCTCCGGGCGCATGACCATCCTCGGCGTCTCCACCCCCGAGCAGGAGGTGGTCGATGCGGTCAACTTCGGCCTCGGCCACTACTTCGAGGTGAAGGATCTGGTCAACAAGACCGGCGCCTACCTGGCCGATCTGCTGGGCGTTGAAGATGCGGTGGTGGTCTCCTGCGCCAGCGCCGGCATCGCCCAGTCGGTGGCCGCCGTGATCGTGCGCGGCGACCCCTATCGCCTCGAGCAGTTGCATGCTCATGCCCACGACGTGCCGAGCGACATCGTGCTGCCCAAGGGCCACAACGTGAACTTTGGTGCCCCCGTCGGCACCATGGTCAACCTGGGGGGCGGCAGGGTGGTGGAGGCAGGCTACGCCAACGAGTGCTCACCCGCCCAGCTGGCCGCCGCCATCCATGCCAATACCGCCGCCATCCTCTACATCAAGTCCCACCACTGCGTACAGAAGAGCATTCTGTCGGTGACCGAGGCGGCCGAGGTGGCCAAGGCCCACGGGATCCCGCTCATCGTCGATGCAGCGGCCGAAGAGGATCTGCGTCTCTACTACAACCAGGGTGCGGATCTGGTCATCTACAGCGGCGCCAAGGCCATCGAAGGGCCCACCAGCGGCCTGGTACTCGGCAGACGTCAGTATGTGGAGTGGGTCAAGCAGCAGGCTGGCGGCATCGGCCGTGCCATGAAGGTGGGCAAGGAGGGGATCCTCGGCCTGACCCACGCCATCGAGCGCTACCTGGCCAAAGAGAAGGAGAGCGGCACCGCCATGGTCGCCAAGATGACCCCCTTCATCGAGCGCCTCAACCAGCTGCCCGGCGTCAGCGCCAAGGTGGTGTGGGACAGCGCGGGGCGCGACATCGCCCGCACCGACATCGCCTTCGACCACCAGCAGATCGGCATGACCACGGTGGAAGTGGTCTCCCGTCTGCAACAGGGTACCCCCGCCATCTACTGCCGCGGCTACAAGGCCAACGAGGGGCACATCGAGATAGACGTGCGCAGCGTCACCCAGCCCCAGCTCGACCAGATCCACTCCGCCATTGCCCACCTCGTTCAGGAGAACAACTGATGTCTCTTACCCCCAATTACTACCGCGATCGGGTCTGCCTCAACGTGCTGGCAGGTTCCAAAGAGAATGCCGTCGACATTTATGAGGCTGCCGAGGGCCACGTCCTGGTCGGTGTGCTCTCCAAGAACTACCCGGACATTCCCTCTGCCGTCGCCGACATGGAGGCCTACGCCAAGCTTATCGACAACGCCCTCTCCATCGGGCTGGGAGCCGGTGATCCGCGCCAGTCCGCCATGGTGGCCGAACTGGCCCGCCAGCTGCAGCCCCAGCACGTCAATCAGGTGTTCACCGGGGTCGGGGCCAGCCGGGCGCTGCTCGGTCAAGCTGACACCCTGGTCAATGGCCTTGTCTCCCCCACCGGCACCCCCGGCATGGTGAAGATCTCCACTGGCCCCCTGAGTAGCCAGCAGCCTGACGGCAATGTCCCCATCGATACCGTCATTGCCCTGCTCAAAGACATGGGGGGCAACTCGGTCAAATTCTTCCCCATGGGGGGACTCGCCTGCCGCGCCGAGTATCAGGCGGTGGCCGAGGCCTGTGCCCGCCACGGCTTCTGGCTGGAGCCCACCGGCGGTATCGATCTTGAGAACTTCGAGGAGATAGTGCGGATCGCGCTGGAGGCAGGAGTCGAGAAGGTGATCCCCCATGTCTACAGCTCCATCATCGACAGCGAGAGCGGCCAGACCCGGCCGGAGGATGTGCGTACCCTCCTCGCCATGGTGAAGGCACTGCTGGCATAGCAACCCCACAGGCACCGGTCCGATCACTGGGCGGTGCCTGGCTTGTTAATGACCCCCTTGTTAACATCGACCCACCATCCGCGACAGGAGTCCCCACCCCCTCATGACCAAGCTGCCCCACCCCAGACTCCAGCAACTGCTCGCCCTGCTTCACGCCGAGCCCCTGCCACAGGAGGAGCTGGCCCGCCGTCTCAATGTTTCCACCCGCACGGTGCGTACCGACGTGGCGACCCTGAACGAGCTCATCGCCACCCGGGGCGCCCACCTGATCCATCAGCGGGGCAGCGGTTACCAGCTCAAGATCTACAATCAGGGACTGTTCGATGCGCTGCTGGCCGCCCAGGGGCAGGAGAGCCCCCTGCCTCGCACCAGCCGCGAGCGGGTGCTGCACCTCCAGGTCTTGCTGCTGACGGCGGAACAGGGGATCAAGCTCGACGAGCTGGCGGACACCTGGTATCTGAGCCGGGCGGCTTTGCAAGGGGACATGACGGAGGTGCGGGAGCGGCTCGCCCACTTCGGGCTCACCATCGACAGCAAACCCAGAGTGGGGATGCGCATTGCGGGAAGCGAGATGGCGATCCGCGCCTGCCTCACCCAACTGCTCTGCCAGGAGCTGCTGCACCAGCATCCGCTCCAGAGCCTGTTGCCCACCCTCTGCCCCAGCAAGACGCTGGAGGTAGTGGGCAACCACATTCACGAGCAACTCGGTCGCCATCAGCTGCGCCTGGCCGACGAGAGCCTGCAGCAAGTCATCGTCTACTGTGCCGTCGCCCTGCTTCACCAGGCGTCTGGCCACGAGTTGCGCCAGTTTGCCAGCGACGACATCACCCCGCCCCTGGCAGTGGTGGCCCGCGACATCTATGCCGAGCTGCCGACCCTGACTTCACCGGGGCAGGAAGAGATCGCCTGTCTCGCCATCCAGATCCAGGCTCGCCTCACTGCAGAGACGCCCCTGCTCAGCCCGGCCATGGCGGCCGAGAGCGAGCAGCTGACGGCGCACCTGCTGGGTTACATCCACCAGCACTACCCCTATGACCTGCGCGGCGACCCGCAATTGCGAGCCGACCTGCAGACCCACATCGGCGCCATGCTGCTGCGGGTCAAATACCAGATTGGCAGCCACAATCCCCTGGCGGATCACATCAAGCAGTATTACCCCCTCGCCTACGACATCACCCTGGCGGCCATCTCTGAGTGGATCAGGCAGACCCCCTACCGATTGACCCACCACGAGATCGGCTACCTGGTGATCCACATCGGGGTCGGCCTGGAGCGCCACTACGACATCGGTTACACCCGGCGCCCCCAGGCGCTGCTGCTGTGCGATGCGGGCAACGCCACCTTCCGGGTGCTGGAAGCACGCATCCGGCGGGAATACCCCCAACTGCAGCTGACCACGCTGGAGTCGGTGCGGGATTACGAAGGGCTGGCGCGGATCGAGCAGGATTTCGTCATCAGCACCCTCAAGGTGAGCGAGAAGAATGCTCCCGTGGTGCAGGTCTCCCCCTTCCCGACCCAATACCAGCTGGAGCAGCTCGGCAAGCTGGTGCTCGTCGATCGCACCCGTCCCTATCTGCTCGACAAGTATTTCGATGCCGACCACTTCATGGTGCTTGATGAACCCATCAGCCAGGGGGTGCTGTTTGATCGCATCTGCAGCCAGCTTGAGGCGGAGGATCTGGTGCAGAGCGGATTCCGGGGATCCTTGCAGGAGCGGGAGCGGATCGTCTCCACCCTGCTGGGGGACGGCATCGCTCTGCCCCACTCCCTCGGCCTGCTGGCGCGCCGCACCCTGGTCTATACCGTGCTGGCCCCCCAGGGGATCGACTGGGGCAACGGCGAGAGCGCTACCCTCATCTTCGTGCTGGCCATCGCCAAGGCGGATTATGAGGAAGCCATGGGACTTTATGATCTGTTTCTGGCACTGATGAACGAAAAAGCCAGCAGAAGTCTGCTGGCTTGTCGGGATTTTGCCGCTTTCAAGACGCTGGCTCGCAGCGCACCTTGAGCACGCCGAGGCGTATTACTCCTCATTGAAGCCCGAGGTGAACAGCGCCACCACGGCGGCCAGGGCCTCCACCTCTTCGGGGCCCTCCACCTGCACCTCCACCTGTTTGCCCTGGGCGGAGTCCAGCATCAGCAGGCCGATCACGCTGTCCGCGTCGGCCTCGACCCCCTCTTCGTTGCGCAGCAACACGTGGGCATCGAACCCCTGCACCAGCTCGAACAGCATCATGGCCGGTCGCGCGTGAATGCCTAACTTGTTTTTGACTTCTACCGAGGCGGAAACGGTCATCTGAGCATCCTGTGGATCTGTCAGGCGGGGTTTGAACGCTTGTCCAACGTGCGATGGCGGATCTGCACGTTCTTGCCAAGCAACCGGAATGCGCTGGCCAGCCGCTCGGCGATGAACACCGAGCGGTGTTGTCCGCCGGTACAGCCAATCCCGACGGTCACATAGCTGCGATTGTTGCGCTCCAGGTGGGGCAACCAGGTCCCCAGCATATTCTCGATCTGCTGGATGAACAGCATGACATCCGGCTGGCTGGAGAGGTAGTTGGCCACGGGCTCATCCTTGCCGGTGAAGGGCTTGAGCTCCGGGATCCAGTGCGGGTTGGGCAGGAAACGGGCGTCGAACACGAAGTCCGCATCCTTGGGAATGCCGTACTTGAAACCGAATGACTCGAACACCAGCACCAGCTCGTTCTCTTTCTTGCCGAGCACCCGGGTTTTGATGAGCTCGCTGAGATCGTGAATGCTGAGGTTGGTGGTGTCGATGCGCAGGTCGGCGGTCGAGGAGAGCGGTGCCAGCAGATGGGTCTCTTCCCGGATCGCCTCGTCCAGCGAAAGCTTGTTGCGGGACAGAGGATGCAGACGGCGGCTCTCACCGTAGCGTTTGAGCAGGGTCGCGTTGTCCGCATCGAAGAAGAAGCTCGAAAACTTGACTCGCCCCTCGTTGCGCACCTGGCTCAGCAGGTTCTCCAGCCTGTCTGCCTGGGCAGGCAGGTTGCGCACGTCGATGCTGACCGCCAGCTTGTCATACTGGCTCTCCACCGACACGATCAACTGGGGCAGCAGGTTGACCGGCAGGTTGTCCACGCAGTAGTACCCGAGATCCTCGAGCACCCTCAGGGCCACCGTCTTGCCGGAGCCCGAACGACCGCTTACTACTATTAACTGCATCTTGTCCCCTCACGCCAACGTGGCAGTGTCAGACCCGGCCTCAGGCCGACGTCATGATCTGATAGAGTTCTTCGTCGCTGGTCGCCTGGCGCAGCTGGCGGCAGACGGCCTTGTCACCCAGTTTGGATGCCATCAGGGAAAGAGTCTTGAGGTGCTGCTTGCACTCGCTTTCCGGCACCAGCAATGCAAAGAGCAGGTCAACCGGTTGATTGTCGATAGAATCGAAAGGGATGGGCTCGGAGAAGGTCATCAACACGGCGGTCGGCGCGAAGGCGTCGTCAATCCGGCCGTGGGGGATGGCGATACCGGCTCCGATCCCGGTACTACCCATCTTTTCTCGCGCCAGCAGGCTTTCAAACAGGACCTGGCGGGAAGCGCCGAGGCGCTCTGCGGCCAGTTCACTGATGATCTCGAGCGCGCGTTTCTTGCTGGTACAAGGGACCGCACTCTTGGTGCAGTCCCGACTCAGTATGTGTTCAAGTTGCATAGTTATTTTTGATTTAACTTATCTTTGTGCTTGATGATCTGCCGATCCAGTTTATCCAGCAGGGTATCAATCGCCGCATACATGTCGGCATGCTGCGAATTGGCGAACACCTCTCCCCCGCTGACATGCAGCTTGGCTTCGGCGATCTGGTTCAGTTTTTCGACGCTCAACACCACGTGTACGTTGTTGATATGGTCAAAGTGACGCTCGAGTTTGGCAAATTTGTTGTTCACATAATCACGCAGAGCTTCGGTAATCTCGACATGGTGTCCGGTCAGGTTAATTTGCATAACGTCTTCCTTTTGTTTGCCTAAACCAGGCGTTTGCGCTGATTGGATGGCGGGATCAACAAGGATTCACGGTACTTTGCGATCGTGCGTCTCGCCACCATAATACCCTGTTCGGCCAGCAAATCCGCGATCTTGCTATCACTAAGCGGCTTGGCGGGGTTTTCCGCCGTCACCAGCTTCTTGATCAGGGCGCGAATAGCGGTCGATGAGCACTCTCCTCCTCCCTCCGTATTGACGTGACTGGAGAAAAAAAACTTCAGTTCAAAAATGCCGCGGGGCGTATGCATGTACTTCTGGGTCGTGACCCGTGAAATGGTCGACTCATGCATCTCCACCGCTTCCGCGATGTCGTTGAGTACCATGGGTTTCATGGCCTCTTCGCCGTACTCGAAAAAGCCCTGCTGCTGCTCGACGATGCAGCTGGCCACCTTGAGCAGGGTGTCGTTACGACTCTCCAGGCTCTTGATGAACCACTTGGCCTCCTGCAAATGAGAACGGATGAACTGGGTATCCGTGCTGCTGCGGGCATTGCGCGCCATGGCCGCATAGGCCTCGTTGACACGGATGCGCGGAGCAGAATCCGGATTGAGTTCAACCACCCACTTGCTACCCTTCTTGACCACGGACACATCCGGGATCACGTACTGGGATTCACTCTGGATGATGCCGTTGCCGGGTCTGGGCTCCAGTTGCTGGATGAGATCCAGCACCTCCTTGAGATCGCTCTCCTTGAGGCGGGTCTTGCGAGCCAGGGTGCGGTAGTCGCGATTGCCGAGCAGGTCCATGTGTTCGCGGATCACCTCTCTGGCTTCGTCGAGCCAGGGCAGGTCCGGCGAATACTGGCCGAGCTGGATCAGCAGACACTCTTGCACCGAACGGGCGGCGATGCCGACCGGATCGAAATGCTGCACCCGCTTGAGCACGGCTTCTATCTCATCCAGTTCGACTTCTACCTCCTCGCTGCTGACTGCAGCCTGAATATCCTCGAGGGTGGCAGTCAGATACCCGGATTCGTCGATGGCATCGATGATGGCAAGGGCGATGGCAGCATCCACATCACTGAACGGGGTGAGCCGCATCTGCCACAGCAGGTAGTCCTGCAGGTTCTCGGTGGTCTCCCCCTGATAGACGCTGTCTTCCCCGTCATGGATGGGACCTGCGCTCTGGGCCGTACCGGCCGAGTAGACCTCGTCCCAGGTGGTGTCCACCGGCAGTTCATCCGGCATGCTCTCCTGGGCCATGGCATCGCTGGAGTCGAGTTGACTGGCGTCCTGTGTCTCTGTCTGACTGGTTTCCTGCGCCTCGTTCTCCTCTTGCTCCAGCAAGGGGTTGTTGTCGAGCGCTTGCTGAATTTCCTGCTGGAGTTCCAGGGTGGAGAGCTGGAGCAGACGAATCGCTTGTTGTAATTGTGGCGTCATGGTCAGGGACTGACCGAGACGCAACTGTAATGTCGGCTTCATCTACGTCGGGATATCCTTATGTTCAGCGAGGCAGTCACCTAACAAAAATGAGGGGTGCCCCCTTACTATAGACTGAATTGATCGCCCAAATAGACGCGCTTGACCTGCTCATCGGCGAGGATATCGGCCGGCGCGCCCTCGGCAATCATCTTGCCGTGGCTGACGATGTAGGCCTTCTCGCACACATCCAGCGTCTCTCTGACGTTGTGGTCCGTTATCAGCACACCCAACCCGCGTTCTTTCAGATGCTGGATGATCTTTTTGATATCGATGACTGAAATAGGATCAACACCTGCGAAAGGCTCATCGAGCAGAATGAATCTCGGCTCTGCCGCCAGCGCCCGGGCGATTTCCACCCGGCGCCGCTCCCCACCCGAGAGGCTCTGGCCCAGGCTGTCGCGGATATGGGTGATATTGAACTCTTCCAGCAACTGTTCGACCTTATCTTCCCGCTCTTCGCGGCTCAACCCCTTGCGGGTCTGCATAACCCCCATCAAGTTGTCGAACACCGACAGGCGCCGGAAGATGGAGGCCTCCTGAGGCAGATAGCCGATGCCATTGCGGGCACGGATATGCATGGGCTGCAGGCTGATGTCCTGCTCGTCGATGGTGATGAGGCCGGCATCCCGCTGCACCAGGCCCACGATCATGTAGAAGGAGGTCGTCTTGCCCGCGCCGTTCGGGCCGAGCAGGCCCACGATCTGGCCCGTACCCACCTCCAGGCTCACATCGCTGACCACCATGCGGCGCTTGTAGCTCTTTTGCAGACCCGTTGCTTTTAACACTGCCATGGCTGTTGTTTCCTACTTCTTCTGATCGGCGGGTTTGTCAAAGTTCTCCACCTGATCCGGCAGGAACACCGTCTTGACGCGCTGGGTGGGCCCCTTGCTCTCGGCAATCATCTTCTGCTTGACGATGTCGTAGCGAATGAGATCGCCGGTCACCTGGCTGTCTTCCTGCTTGAGCTGGCCATTGCCGGTGATGGTTACCAGCCGGTTCTTAAGCTCGTAGCGGATGCTGTTGCCATGGGCATTGACCGGTTTGCCGTTGTCCAGCACCTGGAAGAAAGTGGCTGGGTTGCCATACGCGGTCATCACCTCGGCGCCCTTGTCGCCGGAGCGGATCACCACCACCTTGTCGGCCTTAATCTTGATGGTGCCCTGGGTGATGATGACATCCTCGCTGAAGGTGATGCGGTTGTCCTGCATCTCGGCCACCTGCTTGACCGCATCCACATAGACCTTCTCGGCGAAATCGGACTCTTTGGCATTCAGGGAACCGCACAGCAACAGGGCCGTGAGGGCCAGATTAACGTTTTTCATTGAAATAAGTGGCATGGCCTTTATCCAGTAACTCGAAATATTTACGTTCCAGGTGACCCTTGAGGCCAACGCCCTCGGTCTGGAACTCCTGGCCCACAATGCTGATGTGCTGGTTGCTTCTCATCCCCTGCGTCACCAGATCCAGCTCCAGATAGGAAGTATCCAGCGTGGAGATGAAGGACGCGGGCAGCAGACCGTCCAGATGCACCTTGTCACGGAGGATCACATTGTCATCGGTGTTGAGCACCCCGGTTTCGGCCGTCAGCTTCCATTCGGCCGCGCCCTTGTCATCGAACAGGTAGACCACCGGCTTGGTGAAAGTGGCCTGCTCGAGTACCTGGTAGTACTCCGCATATTCGGATTCCAGCCGCTCGGTGCGCTTGCCCTGCTCGTTGAAACGGGTCGTCACCAACTCTCTGGCGGTGAAGTCCGGTTGAAAATTTTCCGTCTTGGTGGTCGGCTCGGGGACCAGCTCGATCTCCCCCAGCTGCCAGGCCGCCAGCGCAGCCAGAAACAGCAGGCCGAACAGCACAGTCTGTTTGTTCATCGCGACGCCTCGGGTTGATAGTCAGCCAATCCCTGGGCCTGCAAGATCAGGTCGCACACCTCGCGCACGGCCCCGACGCCACCGCCAAGCCGCGTCACCAGATCCGCCTTCGCCAGCACAAGCGGATGGGCATCGGCAACGGCGATACCCAGGCCGCAAGCCTGCATCACCGGCAGATCGATGGTGTCATCTCCCATATAGGCGGCTTGCGATGCATCCAGCCCGAGCTTGGTCAGCAAGGCCTCGAAGTGGGGCAGCTTTTTGTCTGCCCCCTGCACCAGGTGCTGGACTCCCAGACTCTTCATGCGATCGCTGACGATGCGGGAGTTTCGCCCCGTGATGATGGCAATCTCGATGCCCGCATTGAGCAGGGCACGCATGCCGGCACCGTCACGGGTGCAGAAAGTCTTCAGCTCTTCGCCGTTATTACCCATATAGATGAAGCCGTTGGAGAGCACCCCATCCACATCGCACACCAGCAGGCGGATCTGCGCCGCCTTCTCGTACTGGCTGCGCGTCACCGGACCATAGAGGGTCGGTACGTCTTGCATCAAATTACTCCGGCTTTCAGCAGGTCATGCATGTTGAAGGCACCCAGCGGGTGTCTCTCCCCATCCACGACCAACAACCCGTTGATTTTCCTGGTTTCCATCAGCTTGACGGCCTCGGCCGCCATCATCTCAGGCCCTACGGTAACACAGTTCACCGTCATGACGCGGCTGATGGGGGTGTGATGGATGTCCACCTGCAGGTCCAGAATGCGGCGCAGGTCACCATCGGTGAACAGACCGGCAAGCAGCCCTTGATCGTCCACCACCGCCGTCATGCCGAGCCCCTTGCGGCTCACTTCCAGCAGCGCCTGGCTGATGGTGGCATCTATCCCCACCTTGGGCAACAGCTCGCCGCTGTGCATCAGATCGCCCACTCGCAACAGCAACCGCTTGCCGAGGGACCCGCCCGGATGCGACAGCGCAAAGTCATCGGCGGTGAAGCCACGGGCCTCCAGTAGGGCCACGGCCAGCGCGTCCCCCATCACCAGGGTGGCGGTAGTGCTGGATGTCGGGGCCAGACCGAGGGGGCAGGCCTCTTTCTCCACCTTGATGCACAGGTGCACGTTGGCCTCTTTCGCCATGGTGGAAGCCGGATTGCCTGTCATGCAGATGAGTGGAATGCCGCGGCGCTTGAGCACCGGCAGCAGGGCCAGGATCTCGTCGCTCTCGCCGGAGTTGGAAATGGCGATGATGAGATCCCCGGCTGAGATCATGCCGAGATCCCCGTGGCTCGCCTCGCCCGGGTGCAGGAAGAAGGCGGGCGTTCCCGTGCTGGCCAGGGTCGCGGCAATCTTGTTGCCGATATGACCCGACTTGCCCATGCCGGTCACCACTATCTTGCCGCCACAGCGCAGCACCATCTCGCAGGCGCGCTCGAACGCCTCGTCAAGGTACTGGTAGAGTCCATCAATGGCTTGTTTTTCTATGTCCAGCACCGCTCGGGCGCTGCGACGGAAATCGAACAATTCAGACACTTTTTCAGGCTTTACAGACATAAAGGCACAGCTCCGGGCCGAAATTTGCTGCGGGATTATAAAAAAGTCTGCCGAGATAAGCGAATCGGATGCGGAATGGGCGGTCATTGACGCAGGTTGTTACATAAAACTGTCGCGTACTTGGGGGGGAAACCCGCTCAATAGTTGTTCCTCGCTGTTGCTTAGACCTAGACTAGCCCATAAAATTCGCTCTTCATTTATACCGGATGGACAATTGTTTGAACGATGACCTGATCACCATCTCCGACCTGACCTTCAGTCACGGGGATCGGCTGCTGTACGACAGGATCAACCTGACCATTCCCCGTGGCAAGGTCACCGCCGTCATGGGTCCGAGCGGGATCGGCAAGACCACCTTGCTGCGCCTGATCGGGGGCCAGCTCAAGCCTGAGTCCGGTCATATCCTGTTTGACGGGGAAGACATTCCCACTCTCTCCCGTTCGCGCCTGTATGAAGTGCGGAAACGGATGAGCATGCTGTTCCAGAGTGGTGCATTGTTCACCGGCATGACCGTCTTCGACAATGTGGCCTTTCCGCTGCGGGAGCACTCCGGCCTGCCGGAAGAGCTGATCCGCACCATCGTCATGATGAAACTGCAAGCTGTCGGTCTGCGCGGGGCGGCCAAGCTGATGCCGTCCGAGCTCTCCGGTGGCATGGCGCGTCGCGCGGCCCTGGCGAGATCCATCGCGCTGGATCCAGATCTCATCATGTATGACGAGCCCTTCGTGGGGCAGGACCCCATCACCATGGCGGTGCTGGTGAAGCTCATCAAGGAGCTCAACGATGCACTCGGCATCACCTCCGTCATCGTCACCCACGACGTGAAGGAAGTGCTGAGCATCGCCGACTACGCCTACATCATCGCCAACCGCAAGGTAGTGGCACACGGCACACCGGAGCAGCTGCGCGAGGAGCACAATCCCGAAGTCGAGCAGTTCCTCAAGGGATTGCCCGACGGTCCTGTTCCGTTTCATTTTCCGGCAGGCGACCTGCTACAGGATCTGTGATGTTGACAAGTCAGATAAGCAAGCTGGGCCGCAGCGGTGTGCGTTTCATCAACGCCGTCGGCCGGGCAACCATCATGCTGTTTCATGCACTGGCAGGACGGCCCCAGCCACGCAAGCACTTCCCGCTGCTGGTGCAGCAACTGTATGTGGTGGGAGTGCAATCCGTCGCCATCATACTGGTGTCCGGCCTCTTCATCGGCATGGTGCTCTCCCTGCAGGGTTACAACGTATTGAAGGATTTCGGCGCCGAGCAGAGCCTGGGGCCTCTGGTTTCCCTCTCCCTGCTCCGTGAGCTGGGCCCTGTGGTCACCGCCCTGCTGTTCGCCGGTCGTGCAGGCTCCGCCCTCACCGCCGAGATCGGCCTGATGAAGGCCACCGAGCAGCTCTCCAGCCTGGAGATGATGGCGGTCGATCCGCTGCGTCGGGTCGTGGCGCCCCGCTTCTGGGCCGGGGTCATCAGCATGCCGCTGCTGGCCTTCATGTTCAGCCTGATCGGCATCTTTGGCGGCAAGCTGGTTGGTGTCGACTGGCTGGGGGTGGACGAAGGCAGTTTCTGGTCCGCCATGCAGGCCTCCGTCGACTGGCAGGACGACATCATGCAGGGCGCCATCAAGAGCCTGATCTTCGCCCTGGTGGTGACCTGGATAGCGCTCTTCAACGGCTATGATGCCAAACCGACCTCGGCCGGGATCAGTCAGGCGACCACCCGTACCGTGGTTCACTCATCCCTGGCCGTGCTCGGTCTGGATTTTATACTCACCGCAGTCATGTTTGGATAAGGGAAAGATGAAGTTCAGCAAAGTAGAATTTCTGGTTGGCGCCTTCATGCTGGCTGGCATCGCGGCCATTCTGGCATTGGCACTGCAAGTGGCGGGATTGAGTTTCAAACCGGAAGGAGAAACCTATACCCTGCGCGCCCATTTCGATAATATCGGCGGCCTGAAAGTACGCTCGCCGGTCAAGGTCGGCGGCGTCGTCGTCGGTCGTGTCAGCGACATCACCCTGGATCCCAAGAGCCAGGTCCCCATCGTTTCCCTGCAGATGCAGAAGAGTGCCGGCGAGTTCTCCGAGACCAGCACCCTCTCCATCCTGACCTCTGGCCTGCTCGGTGAGCAGTACATCGGTCTGGCACCGGGGTTCAGCGATGAGGAGATGGGCACCAGCATGCTCAAGGATGGCGACATGATCGAAGACACCAAGTCCGCCATCGTGCTGGAAGATCTGATTGGCAAGTTCCTCTACAGCCAGTCCTCCCCGGCCAACACACCCGCAACCAAGGAGTAACCATGTTCAAGAAGATCGCCCTGATGCTGGGTCTGATGACCAGCATGCTGTTCTCCCTCGTCGCCCGTGCGGATGTTAACACTTCGGACCCCTATGCCCTCGTGGATCAGGCCGCCCAGCAGACCTTTGCCCGCCTGAAAGCCGATCAGGCCCAGGTGAAGAGCAACCCCGATCACCTGCGCGTCATCATCCGCGAGGAGCTGCTGCCCTACGTGGACAACCGCTTCGCCGCCTACAAGGTGCTCGGCAACCAGATCAAACAGACGACCCCTGCCCAGCGTGACGCCTTTGTGGACGTCTTCACCGAGTACATGGTGAGCTCCTACGCCGACGCCCTGGCACACTTTGACAAGCAGACCGTCAAGGTCCAGCCCGGCAAAGCCGCCGAGAGCAACATCACCGCCGTCAACGTCAGCGTGAAAGAGGCCGGCAAGCCGGACATCTTCCTCGAGTTCAAGCTGCGCAAGAACAACAAGACCGGCGAGTGGAAAGCCTTCGACATGGTTGCCGAAGGGATCAGCCTGCTCTCTGCCAAGCAGAACGAGCTGGGTGGCCTCATTCGCCAGAACGGCATCGATGCGGTGATCGCCCAGCTGCGTGAACACAATGCCAAGCCGCTGGTGATCAAGTCATGATCCTGAGCGGTGACTTGCAGGCCCCGCAGGTCAACGATCTGTGGCAACGCCGCGCCGACTGGTGGCAGGACGACCGGCTCGAACTCGGTGCCGTCACTACCCTGGATTCCGCCGGCCTTGCCCTGCTGGTCAAGTGGGCCAAGGCGGCACTGGCACGGGGTGCCACTCCGACACTGGTTGGTGCCTCCAACGATTTCCATACGCTGGCCAACCTTTACGGGGTGGCCAGCCTCTTTCATTCAACCCCGCTCACAACTGAGGACTCATAATGCAAGTCTCTGAAATTGAAGCGATACTCCTCGAGGTTTTGCCATTGTCCGAAGTCCATGTCAAAGGGGACGGCAGTCACTACCAGGTGATCGCCGTCGGCGACATGTTTGACGGCATGAGCCGGGTCAAGAAACAACAGGCCATCTATGCCCCGCTGATGGACAAGATCGCCACCAACGAGATCCACGCTCTCTCCATCAAGGCCTATACCGACGCCGAGTGGAAACGCGAGCGTAAATTCCAGCTGCCCTCCTGATTTGGTAAAGAAGTAAACCATGGACAAATTCAAGATCACCGGCCCCTGCACCCTCTCCGGTGAAGTGACCATCTCCGGCGCCAAGAATGCCGCCCTGCCCATCCTGTTTGCCACCCTGCTGTGTGACGAAGAGGTTCAACTCTCCAACGTACCGCGCCTGAAAGACGTGGGTACCACCCTCAAGCTGCTGGAGATGCTGGGCGCCACCACCAAGGTCAACGGCAACGTGACCGTGCTGACCGGCGCGGTAAACAATCATGTCGCCCCCTACGAGCTGGTGAAGACCATGCGTGCCTCCATCCTGGCCCTGGGCCCGCTGGCAGCCCGCTTCGGTGCAGCAGACGTCTCCCTGCCCGGCGGCTGTGCCATCGGTGCCCGCCCGGTCAACCTGCATGTTCACGGCCTGGAGCTGATGGGCGCGAAGATCGTCATCGAAGAGGGCTACATCAAAGCCCGCGTCGACGGCCGCCTGAAAGGTGCCCACATCCTGATGGACATGGTTTCCGTGACCGGTACCGAGAACCTGATGATGGCCGCCACCCTGGCTGACGGTCGCACCGTGATCGAAAACGCCGCCCGTGAGCCCGAGGTGGTCGATCTGGCCAACTTCCTCAACGCGCTGGGCGCCAAGATCCAGGGCGCGGGCACCGATACCCTGACCATCGACGGCGTAGAACGTCTGCACGGTGGCAGCTACAGCGTGCAGCCCGATCGCATCGAGACCGGCACCTTCCTGGTGGGCGCCGCCGTGACCGGTGGCAAGATCACCTGCCGCAACACCGACCCCAGCCTGCTGGAAGCCGTACTGGTCAAACTGGAAGAGGCTGGCGCCCTGATTGAAAAGGGTGACGACTGGCTCACCCTCGACATGACAGGTCGTACCCTGAAACCTGTCACCATCAAGACCGCCCCCTACCCGGCGTTCCCGACCGACATGCAGGCACAGTTCACCGTGCTGAACGCGGTCGCCCAGGGCACCGGCATGGTCACCGAGACCATCTTCGAGAACCGCTTCATGCACGTGCCCGAGCTGGTACGGATGGGTGCCGACATCGAACTGCAGGGCAATGTGGCCATCTGCCGCGACACCCAGCAGCTCAAGGGTGCCCAGGTGATGGCGACCGATCTGCGCGCCTCCGCCAGCCTGGTGCTGGCCGGCTTCGTGGCCGAAGGGGCCACCATCGTCGATCGCATCTATCACATCGACCGTGGCTACGAAGACATCGAGCACAAGCTGCAAGGCCTGGGTGGTCGCATCGAGCGCATCAAGGAATAAGCTGGCTTCACCATGAGCCGACGATAAAAAAGGCCCCCTCGCCAGGCGAGGGGGCCTTTTTCATGACTCCGAATGGCGGCACCCCCTTCTCCCCTTGCGGGAGAAGGGGCGGAGATGAAGGGAGACAAGCAGACACCCTTTCCCCGAGGGAGAGGGTCAAGGGCTCAGGCGGTCAGCCGCTCCAGCTCGCCGATAAGCCAGATGGCCTCCTGGCGATGGGAGCCGCACACGTCCGCCATGGGGCGAAAGCCGCCGCACACCGCCGGGCGCTCCGGCTGGCCGAAGATCTTGCACCCCAGGTGCGCATCGAGCTGCACACAGGGCACACCGGCGGGCTTGCCGTCCGGCATGCCGGGAATGGCACTGCTGATGCTGGGGGCGATGCAGCAGGCACCGCATCCCTGACGACATTCCATGTGATTTTTCCTCTGTGGGGCACCGCAGTGTAGCAAGGAGTCCGGTTTCTCCTAAGCCTTATCCCTGCCCGGGCACCCTGGCGCCCTGCAGAGCGCAAAAAGCCCGGCAGTGCCGTAATGCCAGTCAGTTAAGCCTGACTGGCATTGTTTTTACTAGGTTTTCTCGTCGCATACTTCTGTGGTTTGGCTTTGATGCACCTTGGGTAACTTCGTTCTCGGCGGGCGGGTAACTTGAACTGCTCTGCCTGTTTGTCCAACTCAGCGACACGCCCTGGAACCATGCCCGGTGACACAAACGGCAGGCAACTGAGTTCATGCAGCAGATACACCGATGCCATGTGAAAGCTCAACTGGCTGGCCGTATAGCCCTTTAAGCTCGCCGCCATCCTAACCATCTGATATCTCAGTAGGTTATAGGCCAATACCAAGCCCCATAGCTCCTGCCTTACTCCATCGGGTTTCTTGCTGCGCAGCGTCAGCCGGTGCTGTTGCAGGCTATGTTTCATCTCCCGATAGCCCAGCTCGATTTCCCAGCGATTCTGGTATAGCTCCATCAACTCGCTGGCCGGGAAGCGCAGCGGGTCGGTGAGCGAGGTCAGCACCTGCCGCTCCTTGCCGTTTACCGTCCGGGTCAGCAGCCGGGCTTCGAACTGCTCCGGCAACTCGCTCCACTTCTTCTTGGCCTGCGGACTGGCTCTGAGGCGTACCAGCACATCCTGCCGCCCCAGCTTGCGGATGACCTCGTATTGAGCCCCCTTTTTCAGCGGAATAAGCCAGTGACGCGCTACGCCCTGGCGTTGCCAGGCATGGAGTAACCCCAGTGAGTAGAAGCCCTTATCGAACAGGGTCAGGCTATTATCGGGTGTTTTTTCAATCAGTTGCTCTGCCAACACCATCTCGTTTACCGCACAGGAGTCCATCACTGTCTGGGTCAGCAGATGACTGGTCAGCTCCATCTGACACAACATGCGGACCTGGGGATATTGCGTCTCCCCCTGGACGGTTTTCGACTTGGCAAAGGCGCCGGCATTGTCCGGAGTATCGGGCGTGCGCCAGACCACCCCGTCCACGGCCAGCAGCTGCAAGCCGGCCCAGGTGGGGTGCTGACACAGCTGATGCCAGAGTGTGGCGGTCTGCTGGAACACCTGTCGAACGGCTTGGTCAGCCAGTTTTTGGCGCGCCTGGATGAAGGCGCTGGGGACGACAAACGGCCGGTCGCCGGGTAACAGGATATCGAGCTGGTTGGCCAGCTGGGCCATAGGGACATGACGAAACAAGGACATCCCGATAATGGCCCATAGCACCCGCTCCATGGGCATGCGCCGTCGGCGCAAGGAGACGGAGCCCGTCTCGGCCAAGCAAGCCTGCACCAGTTCAGGTGACAGCAGGTCAGACAGGGACTCAAACTTTCCGGGAGGACAGGCGTGAATGAAGTCGAGAGCTTGGTCGATACGCATAAAAAAATCCGAAACCCAACAAGGAGTTTCGGATTCTTACACAGCCTGAGGATCGGTCAATGGATCCTTAACTGATCGGCATTACGGCAGTGCCGGGCTTTTTGCTGCGGGAGTCAGCACATCACAGGATGATGTCGCGTACCACACTGTCCTTGCGATCCAGGAAGTGGATCGACTTGATACGACGGATGGTGCGCGATTTGCCGCGGATCAGCAGGGTCTCGGTGGTTGCCATGACGCCGTCGCTGGTGATCCCTTCCAGCAGATCACCCTTGGTGATGCCGGTGGCCGAGAAGATGACGTTGTCATTCTTGGCCAGATCTTCGAGCTTGAGCACCTTGCTCACGTCGATGCCCAGCTCCTCGCAGCGCGCGATCTCCTGTTCACCCAGGGCGCGAACCTCGGGGCTGTCACCCTTGACCTGGTGGCGGGGGATCAGGCGAGCCTGCATGTCGCCGTCCAGGGCGCGGATCACCGCGGCGGAGATCACCCCTTCCGGTGCGCCACCGATGCCGTAGAGCATGTCCACTTCGCTGTCCGGCAGACAGGTGAGGATGGAGGCGGCCACGTCACCGTCGGGAATGGCGAACACCCGCACCCCCAGGCCCTGCATCTCCTTGATCGCCTTGTCATGACGCGGCTTGGCCAGAGTGATGACGGTCAGACGGGAGAGGGGCTTGCCGAGCGCCTTGGCCACGGCCTTGAGGTTCAGCTCCAGGGCCTGATCGAGATCGATGGCGCCTCTCGCCTTGGGGCCCACGATCAGCTTTTCCATGTACATGTCGGGAGCCTTGAGGAAGGATCCCTTGTCGCCCACCGCCAGCACGGCCAGGGCATTGGCCTGACCCATGGCGGTCATGCGGGTCCCTTCGATGGGGTCGACCGCGATGTCCACGGCGTCGCCCTGACCCGTGCCCACCTTCTCGCCGATGTAAAGCATGGGGGCTTCGTCGATCTCCCCTTCGCCGATCACAATCTCGCCATCGATCTGGATCTGATTGAGGATGTGGCGCATGGCCGCCACGGCCGCGCCATCGGCGATATTCTTGTCACCACGTCCGAGCCACTTGTAGCCAGCCAGTGCAGCCGCTTCCGTCACTCGGGAAAATTCGATTGCCAGTTCACGTCTCATCGCATATCCAACCTTAGGAGCTCGAAAACGGGCGGCATTCTACCACAAGGGCAAACCTTTGCGCGTAAAAGTGGCGACCAGCCACATAAATCCCGGTTTTCATCCCGCTGACATGGAACCGACACGGTTTGTTCATTGCACGGTCACCCGACTGTCATCTGTCACTTCTAGCATGGCCCCGTCTTTTAAAACAAAAGCTTGCAACACAAGGGATCATGATGAAAAAGCTGACAGTAGTAGCATTGGCTCTTACCGCCGCCTTCCAGGCTCAAGCCGTCGAAGTGTACAAAAACGAGAGCACCCTGCTCGACCTCTACGGCCGCATCTACGCCGGCCAGTTCTTCGGCGAGAAGAAAGAGCTGGACGCCAACGGTGACATCAAGAACGAATACAGCGACAAGCAGGGGGCCAACCAGTTTGTCCGTCTGGGCGCCAAGGTAGAGAGCGAGATCAACCCGGGTCTCAAGGCGCTGGCCCAGTACGAACTGCAGATGTACATCAACGACAGCGAGAAGACCGTCAGCGAGAACTCCGACAACCTGCGTACCCGTCTGGCGTTCGCCGGTGTCGGCGCCAACTGGGGGACCGTCACCTTCGGTCGCCAGAAGGGGGCTCCTGGCTTCCTGGCGGACTGGACTGATGTCTCCCTCTCCGATGGTTACGGCAACGAGGCACTGGGCGCCAAGACCGACACCTTCGCCACCAACCGCGCCGGCTCCGTGCTGAAGTACTCCGGCCTGTTCAACGGTTTCCAGGTAGATACCAGCTACAAGTTCGATGGCGGTGACACCGAAGAGACCTCCAGCAAGGACAGCGATGCCGCCTACGGTGCCGCCGTGGCCTACACCTTCCCGTTCAACCTCTCCCTGGGGACCGCCTACAACGTGGGCATCCGCGACAAGAGCGGTGAAGAGGATGCCAAGCTGTGGCTGCTCTCCGCCAAGTACGACAACAAGGCCCTCTACGCCGCTCTGAGCTATGCCGACGGCAGCGACTTCCTGGCCACTGGCAAGGATCACACCGGCTGGGAAGGGGCGCTGGGTTACAACTTCGAGAGCGGCTTCGGCCTGATGGCCCTGTGGAACAAGCAGAAGGTGGAGCAGGCTGGCAAGTCTGACTACGACTCCATCGACTACTACACCCTGGGTGCCCAGTACAAGTTCAACAAGAACCTGCGCGTCATCGGCGAGTACCGCATCAACAACCTCGACAGCCATGACAGCGGCAAGCTCAACACCAAGGATGACTTCCAGCTGGCGGCCCGCTACGACTTCTAAGTCGGCAACCACCTGACGACACGGCGCACAGAGCACTCTGCGCGCCGTTTTTCATTTGGGATGATCGCGTTGTCACTGAGGCTCAGAGCTTCTTCTGCCAGAACATGGCCCGGCCCACCTCAGGATCGAGCTCATAACCCGCAAAGCCGCTGGCGCGATAGGCAGCCTGGGCCACCTTGTTCCCCTCCAGCACCTCCAGGGTCAGCTTGCAGCAACCGAGCTCCCGGGCGAGCCGCTCCGCCTCCGCCAATAGCTGCTTGCCGATGCCGTGACCGCGATGAGCAGGGTGCACCGCCATGTCGTGGATATTGAGCAGCGGCTGACAGGCGAAGGTCGAGAAGCCCTCGAAGCAGGTGGCAACGCCAGCGGGCTCCCCATCGACCCAGGCCAGCAGCACATGGGCACCGGGTCGCGCGGCCAGGGCGTCGGCCAGATTCGCCTTCACCTCGTCCGCCAGCGCACTGCCGCCCCCCATCTCGTCCCTGGCGTATTCGTCCAGCATCGCGATCAGCGCCTCGCCGTGACGAGGGTTGTGCAGATCCGCCCTGATGATCTCGACCATGTTTATCTCCCTGTGTGTGCCGGATGGTGCGCCAAGGCGCGAGGCCACCATGGTAGCGTCCCCTCCGAACCGAACCAAGGTTCCCCCGGCCTTTTCCCCGAGGTTCCAGCCCCCTCAATGCCTGCCCGCCAATGATCTCTTTTTCTTGCATCTTCTCCTTGCAAAGCAAATGAAAATCAATATCATTAGCAACCTCTCGCGATGAGAGAAATCAATAATTACAAATAAATCAACAAGTTCAGGCCGATTGGTCGACAAAGAGTCACACCCAGATGAACCATTCCATCCCCCCGCGCGCCTTGCTGGGCGTCGCCTTGCTGGCGGTTTGCACCAGCCCCCGTGCCGAAGACGAAACCCTGACCGTGGTCGGCAAACGCAGCCAACATGAAGAGGTCGCCACCGCGACCCGTACCGCCACCCCGGCCAAGCTGGTGCCCCAGAGCATCGAGAGCGTCAAGGCAAGCGAGCTGACCGCCTTCGGCCAGCCCACCCTGAGTGAAGCCCTGACCGGCATCCCTGGCGTCAACGCCAGCGGCGACACCCGCTTTGACGGCGTCACCATCCGCGGTTTCAGCGCCAGTAACGACTTCTACCTCGACGGCCTGCGCGACGACATGCAATACACCCGCGACCTTGGCAACATCGAACGGGTCGAAGTGCTCAAGGGCCCCGCCGCCGTGCTCTACGGCCGTGGCAGCACGGGCGGCATCGTCAACCGGGTCAGCAAGGTTCCCCAGAAGGGGCAGGCCTCCAGCGTCAGCGCCCAGGTCGGCAGCTTCGACAGTCGACGCTTCGCCGCCGACCTCAACGGCGAGGCAGGAGAGCGGGTACAGGTGCGCCTGAACCTGGCCCAGGAAGACAAAGACAGCTTTCGCGACGACGTGACCAGCAAGCGCACCCTGCTGGCCCCCTCCGTCAACTGGGAGATCACCGACACCCTGAACTGGCTGGTGCAGTACGAGCGCAACGAGCACGATCGCACCCCGGATCGCGGCATTCCCGGCGTCGATGGTCGCCCGGCGGATGTCCCCATCGAGAGCGTCTACAGCGACACCCGCCGCGACTTCATCGACGATGTGGCCCAGTCCACCCGCTCCCGCTTCACCTGGGACATCAACGATCAGTGGCAACTGCGCCAGCAGCTCGGCTACACCACCCTCGACAGCCAGTTCGACAACACCTATGTCACCAGCGTCAAGGGTGACAAGGTGACCCGTGCCCGCTGGCAGCAGGATCTCAAGGCCAGTAGCCTCACCAGCAACACCGAGGCGGAAGGCCAGCTGCAAACCGGCCCCATCGCCCATCGTCTGCTGGTGGGCCTGGAGCAGGGCTGGCAGGATCGCACCCCCAAGCTCTACCAGAATGCCAACCCGATCCCGGCAGGCAACCTCTATGATCCGGGCTCCCTGCCCACCTACGACGGCGCCATGAAACTCTCCAGCGACGCCCATCACAGAGTGCGCGGTGTCGGCCTCTATGTGCAGGATCAGCTCAGCCTGGGCGACTGGCACCTGCTGGCAGGCCTGCGCCGCGACGACTTCACCGTCAGCAGCCGCCGCAACGACCTCGACAAGGAAGAGACCCTCTCGGTCACCAGCCTGAGTCCGCGCCTGGGCCTGGTGTGGAACCCCATCGAGGAGCATGCCTTCTACACCTCCTACAGCAAGACCTTCACCCCGGTGGGCGGTGAGCTTATCGGCATCACCCCGGGGGACAAGAACAACAACCTGGATCCCCAGCACACCCGGCTCTATGAAGGGGGAGTGAAGAGCGACTGGCTGAACGGCCGCCTCGCCACCACCTTCTCTCTCTACCGGCTGGAGATGTACAACAAACGCAGCAAGGATCCGCTGGATCCCACCCGGGTGATCCTCACCGGTCTGCAGCGCACCGACGGCATCGAGCTGAGCGCCCGTGCCCAGCTGACCGACGAGATCTATCTGCGCGGCGGCGTCGCCATCCAGGATGCCGAGCAGGTCAAGGCAGATGCGGACCTGCAAGGCAAGCGGCCGATGAACGTCTCCCGCCAGAACGGCCAGCTGTTCGCCGGCTACCAGAGCGGCAAGCAGGGCTGGTTCGGCGAGACTGGGGTGACGGCGGTGGGGGATCGCTTCGCCGACAACGCCAACACCACCACCTTGCCCGGTTACGCCCGCTTCGACGCCCGTGCCGGCTATCGCTGGCCCCAGTGGGAAGCCCAGCTGAGCGTGGAGAACCTGACCGATCACGACTACTTCGTCAGCGCCACCAGCGCGGCCCAGATCATGCCGGGCACGCCCCGTCAGCTGCACCTGACCGCCGCCTACCGCTTCTGATCCTCCCTGTTTACCGACCCCTCTGGCCAGCGTTCGCTGGCCAGATTGTTATGAAGCACCGAACGATGACACGCAGAAAACTCCCCCTGCACAACAACAAGTGGGTGCGCCGCATCCACGCCTGGGCAGGCTTTGCCACCCTCACCCTGATGCTGCTCTACGGCCTCACCGGCCTCTGGCTACAACACAGGGCCGTGCTGCCCCTGCCCGGTCCCCACACCGCCAAATCGAGCGAAGAGATAGTACTGAGCACGCCGCTGGCCAGCCCGGATGAACTGAAAGCCCTGCTGCAACAGCGTTATGCAGACATGTTCGAGGAGGGGCGACCCCAGATCACCCCGCCCCAGACCCTGCCCACACCATCCGGCTCTCTCACCCTGCCGGCCCGCTGGGAGCTGCGCGGCGTCACCCTGAGCGAAAGCGTGGCCGCCAGCTATGTGGAAGGCACCCTGCTGGTGCGCACCGAGCTGCAGCAGGCCAACTTCGCTGCCAGCCTCAACCGGCTGCACCGTGGCATGGGCACCGGCCTGCCCTGGCAACTGGTGGGGGATCTGGCGGCCCTGGCCATGCTGCTGCTGGCCCTCACCAGCCTGCTGATGTGGAACAAGCTGCACGGCCCCGCCGGTCGCGGCATCACCCTGCTGCTGCTGGGCGCCCTGGTCGCCGTGCTGGTGGCCCTGCTCTAGCCCTTTTACCGACACCAAAACGGGATCCCGCTCCCGGCGGCGGTAACCTTGCCCGCACCTCGGGTAACAAAGGGTAACCGGCCGCCTATGGGGGTCACAGTTGGCGACCAGGCGGCTGGATAGGGAACGCCTGCGGCTGATAGGGTGCGCCCAGCTCCCGAACGCCGCGAGGAATCATGCGCATCTCCAGCATCGAATGCGGGCGAGTGGTGGCCATCCTGGCCGTGATGACCATCCATCTCTCCCCCTTCAGCAACCCCTTCGACCCCGCCCTGTGGGACGGCACGCCCTACCCTCTGGTCGGGGCCGTCATCAACCAGCTCTGCCGCTTCGCGGTGCCGCTGTTCTTCCTGTGCGCCGGTTACTTCTTGCAACCCGCCCTCGCTGCGGGCCACCCGCTGACGGTCGCACTGCGCTACTGCCGACCCCTGCTGGGGCTCTGGCTGGCGTGGAGCCTGCTCTACGTGCTGATACCGTTCAACCCGCTCGCGGCGGTGAGCGAGGGCTACCTGCCCGCCATGGCGGGCCAGTGGCAGATGCAGCTCGGGGATCATCTCAACGTCTGGTGGGTGGGCGGCATGATCCACCTCTGGTTCCTGCCCGCCCTGATGGTGGCGGTGCTGATCCTGGGGCTCTGCCAGCAGGTCCGCCTGCCGAGGCTGGCCCTGCTGCTGGGGGCCCTGCTCTACGCCCTGGCCCTGATCGGCGGCTCCTATGGCTCGCTGCTCGGGGGCGAGTGGGCCCTGCTGACCCGCAACGGCCCCTTCTTCTCCCTGCTGTTCGTGGCGCTTGGCGCCGAGCTGCGCCTGCGTGCCTGGCAGCCGGACGCCAGGCGCTGCGCCCTGATGATGATGGTGGGGATGGGGCTCTACGCCCTGGAGGCCGCAGGGCTGCTGCGCGCTGCCGCCGTGCCCCTCAATCGCCACGACTACCTGCTGGGTTCGCTTCCCTGGGCGCTGGGGCTGTTCGGCCTGCTGCTGGCCAACCCCGGCTGGGGCCAGGGCAGCTGGCTCGAGCGCCAGGCCCCCAAGGTGCTCGGCCTCTACTGTCTGCACATGATGCTGGTGGTGTGGCTGATGATCTTCGGCCCCCAGGGCAAGCAGGTGTGGTGGGAACTCCTCAAGGTACCCGCGCTGCTGGCGCTCACTCTGCTCGGCTACCGACTGCTGGCGGCCACCGCCCTCAGCCGCTGGTTGCTGCGGGCTCGCTAGAAACAGGACCCTGACCAGCCAGCAGATCAACGTGGTTCAGCGCAAAATCGTGCATCTGTTGAAGCAGGGGGATCAGGGCGACGCCAAGGGGGCTCAGGCTGTACTCCACCCTGGGCGGTACGTCGGGGTAGAGGGTGCGGATGATGACACCGTCGCTCTCCAGCTCCTTGAGCTGGGCGGTGAGCACCTTCTGGCTCACCTCGGGCAGGCAGCGGCGCAGGTCGCCAAAACGCAGGGTCTGTTCGCGCAGATGAAACAGAATGGCCGGCTTCCATTTGCCGGTCAGCAGGCGCAATACCTGATAGGCGGGACAGGGCAGTGAGGGCACGGTATGGCTCGTGAGTGGTTACTTTGCGGTAACTATGCCACGAAAATGTGCCTTCTTGCAGCCAAGATGCGGGCTTCCTATGATGCGGATTCCGCCAATCAACGCCCACGAGAGGTTTATCATGCCCAGCCTGCTGCAGATCCATTTCAACTTCCCCGCCCAGATGATGGGACCGGCCCTCACTGCTGCGGCCATGCCGCTGGCCGACTCCATCACCCGGGAGCCCGGCTTCATCTCCAAGATCTGGACCGAGAACCCGCGCACCGGCGAGGCGGGCGGCATCTATCTGTTCGAGGATGAGGGGAGCGCCCTCGCCTACGCCACCATGCATGAGCAGCGGGTGCTCGCCATGGGCGCCAGCGCGGTGCAGTACAAGGTGTTCGACGTCAACGAGCCCCTCAGCCGCGTCACCAAGGGCATCGCCTAGTCCGAGCGGGGCTCAGAACCTCAGGGTCAAGCCGATATTGGCCTGCCACTGGGTGATCAGCTCCCCTCGCACCCGAAAGGCGCAGATCTCGGGGTTGCAGAGAAACTGGCTGTCGTCGTTGACCAGGGCACCATAACCGCGCACCTCGGCCCGCACGGCCAGATGTTCGGTCAGGCGCGGCTGCACCCCGAGGGCCAGGGACATGGAAGGGGCCGTCTCGCTATCGTAGGCATCGAAGCGGGTGACCCCGATCCCGGCACCGATATAGGGGGCCATCAGGTTGTCCGAGAGAGTCAGGGCACCGGCGAAGTGCAGGGTGTCCACCGTCAGCCTGTCGGGCAGTTCGGGGGACACCCGGGTCGACTGGTGGCTGTAGAGCAGCTCCACCATGCCGGGGTCATCCACCTCCCTGCTGATGAAGAGCCCCCAACTGCCGGAGCGCTCCCCTTGCAGGGTGTCGATGTCGCTCCCGTGCGGCGTGGGGGCCGGCTCGTCCATGGCCCGAAAGTCGATGGCCGAGCTGTATCCCGCAAAGGGAGTCAGCTGCCAACCCGTCGCCGGGGGCTCGGCTGCCCAGCCCGCCAGGGGCAGCAGCAACCCCGGCACCATCCCCATCGCTCCTCTCATGTGCTCATCCTTTGGTGAAAAGACCTGCGCAAAGCATATCAGAGCGCCCGTCTCCCACACTGGACGGGGGCTGTACCAGCCTCATTGCCCCGCTCCCGATGGAAATATCTTTGCTCCCCGGGGTTATTCATCCGGGATTAACCTCGGCCCCGTAAGCTGGCGGCGCCACAGCGGTGGCATCAACAAACGAGGATCTCAGGAATGGTTGCCGCGCAACTCAACGACCCCCAAAGCACGCTCTCCGATACCCTGAGGGCCACCGCCCACGCCATCGAGGAGAGCCACATCAGCCTGCGCCAGATGTTGGCCCTGGTGGGCGAACAGGGCATGCTGCTGTTTTGCGTGCTGCTCACGGTTCCCTTTCTGCTGCCGGTTTCCATTCCCGGCGTCAGCACCCCCTTTGGCCTGCTGATCCTCTTCATCGGCATCGGCATCACCCTCAACCGGGTGCCCTGGCTGCCCGCCTTCCTGATGGAGCGCCGCTTCGCCGCCGAGCACCTCAAGCCGACCCTGCACAAGGGGGCGGATCTGCTGGCCCGCATCGACCGCTTCATCCGCCCGCGCCTGCTCATCCTGACCGGCAGCGTGACCATCAACCGCTGCAACGGCCTGCTCATCATGCTGGCCGCCCTGCTGCTGATGCTGCCGCTGGGCGCCATTCCCTTCACCAACGCCATGCCCGCCTGGGCCATCCTGCTGCTGGCCATCGGCATGTTGCAGCGGGACGGACTCTTCGTCGCCCTCGGCTATGCCCTGGTCGCCGCTACCCTGGTCTGGTTCAGCGCCCTGGCCATCGGCCTGCTGATGGCGGGACAGAATATCTCGACCCTGTTCGGCTGATCTGACCCGGCCAAATGAAAGAGGGCGACCCCGGGTCGCCCTCTTTCCTGTTCACTGCGCCCCTCAGGACGCCCCATCGTGGGCCACCCGGTTGCGCCCGCCCCGCTTGGCCCGATAGAGCCACTCGTCCGCCCGGGCCAGCACGGTGCCAAGATCCTCTCCCGGCTGGATCAGGGTGGTGCCCAGGCTCACGGTCACGGGGGCGGGATCCGGCGCCATGGCCGCCACTGCGGCGCGGATCCGCTCCGCCACCTTCAGCAATATCCCCTCGTCGATCTGCGGCAGCAGGATCAGAAACTCCTCGCCACCGCTGCGCACGAAGAGATCCTCCCCCCGCAACTGGGCAGAGACGCACTCGCAGACCCGGCACAAGACCTTGTCTCCGGTCTGGTGGCCGAAGCGATCGTTGATCTGCTTGAAGTGATCGAGATCCAGCATGATGAGGCCGGTGAGATGCTGCCCCTGCACCCTGTGGTGATACTGGTCGAAGAAGAAGTGGCGGTTGTAGAGGCCGGTGAGCTGATCCGTCTCCCCGAGCCGCTTGAGCCGCTGTTGCAGCTCGTGCTGGCGGGTGATGCTGCGGGTCATCCAGGCCACCGCCCGCTTCCCCTCATATAAAGAGGGCAAGGGCGCTATCTTGCCCTCGAAACGCTGCATTCCCTGGGGCCCGGCGTCGGCGTCGATGCCGTCCACCTCGGCGGGAGAGAGGTCATACTCCACCACCTGCACCTGGCCGCTGGCGAGGGCCTGAGCCACCTGCGCCATCACCCACTGCGCCTTGTCCTCGGGCAGCACGTCCAGCAGTTGTCTGCCGATCAGCGGGTTGCCGTTCTGGTAGGACTGCTGCTCCATCCCGCCGATGTACTCGATGTAGTAGCCATCTTCGCTGAGGATGAAAACGGGATCCGGCAACTGGGCCATCACTTCGTAGAGTTGTGCCACTGAGAGCGCCATCCGAGCTCCTTGCTATCCGTGGGAGTGGGTCCCTGTACTCCTGTTATACAAGACTCATGGAGTATCGCACAGGGGCAGAAAGCTGCCTGCCGGGCGGGAAGGATGCGATCGGTGACGTGTTCACCGGACAAGCCTCCGGCAAAGTGAATGGTAGCAATCGGGGATGCTGTCAGAACCAGGGTTGTCAGACAGTCAGGAAGGTGTTTTTGCCTTCAGGCAGTGCGACATCTCAACCCCTGTGACGTCAGGAGCGCCACAGGGGCATTCCCGCCCCCGGACAAGGGGGGCAGGGCCGGATCCCGGTCAAGTGGGATCCGGCGAGCCGGCATCAGCGGGCAGCGGATCGACTGGCATTCCAGAGCAGTTCGCCGCTCTTGAGATCCATCAGGCTCATGGCGAGCCGGCATCAGCGGGCCGCGGATCGACTGGCGTTCCAGAGCAGTTCGCCGCTCTTGAGATCCATCAGGCTCATGGCGAGCCGGTAGCGGCCCCCTTCAGAGAGGAGATCCCCGTAGAGCATGTAACCCGCCCCGGTCTGACGACCCAGGCGCACCAGGGAGGCGGGGTTCATGCCCCCCTGCTGGTATTCGAGCTGACCCGTGATGGCCGCCACCTGACCCGGGTCTGCGAAACGAAAGCCGCTATTGGCCTGAATGCGCTGGATCATGGCCACCGCCAGGGGCTGGGTGCTGAAGGGCTCACCTGTACCGTTCTGGGGCGCCATCAGCAGCAGTACCGGGCTGCTGCCCGCCAGCGCCTGCACATCGGCGGCCTTCAGGAAGTCATCGGCCAGGGCGACCGCCAGCCCCGTCGGTGCCACGGGTTTGGGAGCAGGCACCGGCTCGGCCTTGTCAGGCTCGGCCACGGGTTTCTCTGGTTTGGTCACCGGCTTGTCCGGCTCGCCGACCGGCGCAGGCGTCCCCCCATAGGGATTGACCGCACATCCGCCCAGCAGCAGGGCACCCACCATCAACAAGGAACGCAGCTTCATCTTTTCTCTCCGCCAGAAGTGTGCAAGGCGCACTTCGTCCATCATCCATTTTGACGGAGCCAGACTCCGCCGCCCTTCCATGCTAGAGACAAACCCGCCCCGGGTCGATGCGCACATGGGCAGGGGGCGACAGAGACTGGCGAAGCGGAGGGCACAAAAGGGTGGCAAGGCTCCACCCGATTCCGTTAGGGTAGCCAGAGCCCAGACCCCAGAGGAGCCCCCCATGCACGGACCCGATCCCGCCAACCCCCACCCCATGAACGGCTTCCCCCAGGTGTGCTTTATCAAGAACACCATCAAGGGACCCAATATCGAGGTGGGTGACTACACCTATTACGACGACCCGGAGGATGCGGCGGGCTTCGAGCGCAACGTCCTCTACCACTTCCCCTTCATCGGCGACAAGCTCATCATCGGCAAGTTCTGCGCCATCGCCCGCGGGGTGAAGTTCATCATGAACGGCGCCAACCACCAGACCTCCGGCTTCTCCACCTACCCCTTCTTTATCTTCGGCAACGGCTGGGAGAGCGCCGCCCCCGCCCCGGGCAGCCTCCCCTACAAGGGCGATACCGTCATCGGCAACGATGTCTGGATTGGCTATGAGGCCCTGATCATGCCAGGGGTCAAAGTCGGCAACGGCGCCATCATCGCCGCCCGCTCCGTGGTCACCGGCGATGTGCCCGACTACGCCGTGGTCGGCGGCAACCCCGCCAAGGTGCTCCGCTATCGCTTTGACGACGACACCATCGCCCGTTTGGGCGCACTCGCCTGGTGGGACTGGCCGGTGGAGCGGATCAGCCGGAATTTGAACTTGATCGGCGGCGGGGAAGTTGGCGAGTTGGAGAGGGGGGGAGTATAAAAAATTAGCGAATGTATATTCATTTTACTGATATCACAGCTGAGGTATCTCACACCTTTGAACTCAAACGCTTTAGACAAAGCCTAGGCAGATGTACACTGGCCCACAAGATATAATAAGTGTCTTGACGAACTTATTATAACGAGGTCTTTTTGTAAGCTTTTCAATGTAAATTACATACTGAAATTATCACGGGGAGATGTTATGGAAGCGTACGCTATCTGGAATAACAAAGGTGGGACAGGTAAAAGCACTGTCACATTCCATGTCGCATCAAGATTTGCGGAGTTACATCCTGAAAGGAAAGTATTAGTAATTGATTTGTGCCCACAAGCCAATAGTTCAATGTTAATTCTTGGAGGGGGTGTCGGTGGTGAAAATGAAGTTCTCACATTGTGCTCAATGGCTACACCCAAGAGTGTCGTAGGATATATAAGTGATGCAATTTTAAACAGAACTATCCCTGACCTGATTACCCATGACCCTCAGCCAGCTTCAAGAGCCGATATGGCATCGGAGGGCTTGCCACGACTGCATGCCCCAATTCAACCAACATGCTCTTGAGGTCAAAACGATGATTAAACCGGAAGCAGTATTCCGCAAGATGCCTTGGTAAATGCTTCGCTCCGAGCGTATGGCAACTGCCCCGCAGCGAGTTTTTCACATTTCCTATCATCGTGTTTACCCAGTTGAATGCCGGATGATCCAGCCAGTCCAGGTTGCCCCCGGTGACAACACCCAGGTGCTCACAATTGGCCTCCTTGACCGCTTTGAAACAGGCCAATCCATCGGATATCACCGCGCTGCCACTGGCAATATGCCGTTTTGCCCAATCAGCAACGGACTTGGTTTTGAAACCATCGACCACCGTCATCCGCATCTTGATTGGATGTCCTTCCTTGTTCAGGGCCACTGCTGCCACAAACGGCGTCTTGCCTGCCGCGCCCCGACCCCGTTTGCCACCACGGCGCTCGCCCCCCCAGTAGACATCATCGAGCTGAATGATGCCGCTGATGGGCTGCTTGTCATCGGACTCTTTCATGGCTTGCAGCAGCTTGTGCTTGAGCATCCAGGCGGTGTCATATTTGACGTCCAACTGGCGCTTTAGCTCCATCGCTGACAAGCCAGTTTTGGTCTGTGACAACAGGTGCATTGCCAGAAACCACTTGGTCAGTGGGAGCTTGGTGTTTGCGAAAATCGTGTTTCCAGTCAATGACATCTGGTGACGGCAGTGATTGCATTGCCACACACGTGGCCGCCTTCTCAGGCGACAACAGGTCTTGTTGGCACATTCAGGGCAGACAAAGCCGTTAGGAAAACGCCAAGTGAACAGCGCGTTTTCGCACTGAGCCTCAGTGCCATAGTCCTTGAGAAACTCAAACAGGCTGTAGCCTTTCTGGAATTGGATTTTGCTTTTGGCCATGATCTCGCACCTCGATAACTGTACGTAAGTTCAGTATAGTTCGTGGTAACTGACTGCTAATCATGGGTAATCAGGATCCCTGATATAAAAAACTTCTACATTCAGGTATCAACAAAAAATGCAATGATGCCTGATAATCTTTATCTTCTAAGTGGAGATGGAAATTTAGAGCTTATGGCGCCGGCAATAACAGAGGAGGCTGGACGTACACCAATTCCTGGCTTGGGAGATCCTTGGAAATGGGTTCATGAGATTTTCCAAAGATTATTATCTAGTCTGGAACAGGATGAATGGACTGTATTTTTCGACACGAATCCTTCTTTCTCTATCTATACTGAACTCGCAATTTGTGGCGCATCACGGTTACTTGTCCCAATGAATGCTGATGATTCTTCAAGGGAAGGTGCGAATAAGTCATATGGCACGAGAGCATTTACTGGTAACCCATTGATATTGAATGACTAAAATTTTCATTTTTTGTTCTTGGGATACTTGTTCGCACTTTCCCAAGAGTCGCAGTAAAAGCACTCTTTGCACTTATACATGGAACAACACAACCACACCCATTTTTTGGAAATTATACATTTTCAGCAAAAGCGAGCCAAAGGAATATGCCTCTTCCTAAAGTTCACCTAAATAGCTGTTCCGAATAGTAGATCACCGGAGGAAGGGAACTCAGTCCAGTTTGTGCGATCTGATTAGTCGCTAAACAAAACAAGCCACACCCAAAGGACTGAGTTGATGCCTATCCTACCACCTCTGCCACGACCACAACGGCGCCGCATTCACAAAATCATCCATGCCACCCGTGATAAAGGACATGCTCGTCGCTTGATGGCCATCTTGCTGTTACATGAAGGACGCACGATCACCGATGTTCATCACCTTACCGGCGCTGCGCGCTCGACCATCGGTCGTTGGCTTCGGTGGTATCGAGATGAAGGCATAGATGCGCTAGAAGCCTTACCGGCTGGCCGTGCCCCAGTCTTACCTATCGCCAAGATTGTCACCCTACTGGTGCTGCTCATGCAGTTTTCTCCGCAAGATTTTGGTTATCAGCGCAGCCGTTGGTGTACTGAACTATTGGCTATAAAAATCAATCGGTTAACAGGGCTCAATGTGGCAGCCTCCACGCTCCGCCGATGGTTACCTCGTATGGGCATTGTCTGGCGCAGGCCCGTGCCGACCTTGCGGATAAAAGACCCAGCCTATCAGGAAAAAATGGCGAATATCGACGCCGCGCTGGCCCGCTGTGATGCCGATAATCCGGTGTTTTATGAGGATGAAGTCGATATAGACCTCAATCCCAAATTAGGAGCCGACTGGATGTTCAGAGCGCAGCAAAAGCGGGTTGTCACACCGGGGCAGAATGCCAAGCATTATCTGGCAGGCGTTCTCCACGCAGGCAACGGAAGGGTACTTTACGTCAGCGGGATCAAGAAAAACTCATCGCTGTTTATTGCCATGCTGGAAAAGCTGCGCCACCACTACCGACGAGCCAAAACCATCACGTTGATCCTCGATAACTACATCATTCACAAAAGCAAACAGACCGAGCGATGGTTGAAGAAGAATCCCAAGTTCTGCCTGGTGTTCCAGCCAGTTTACAGCCCTTGGGTTAATCACATAGAACGGCTATGGCACAAGTTACATGAAACCATCACGCGCAATCATCAATGCAGAGGGATGGCAAACCTGCTGGCCCGAGTGAAACACTTCATGGATACCGTGTCTCCTTTCCCGGGGAATGGCTATGGCACAGCGAAGGTGTAGCACTATTGGGATCAGTTATTTAGCTATTGGGAATAGATTCACTCAGTTTAAAGGTGCTGCGGCGGCCTTCGCTGCATTTTCTGAGGCAACTGCAGATCAACTTTACAATGAGTATATTGCAGACCAAACAAGATTCTCTCCACATGCTATTGCAGCAACTTCCAAAGCAGACTTTTTAGAAAAATATGTTGCTGAATTACGCGATTTTAATACCGCAGGAGTAGTGGCTGCTCATCATGGCACACCATTATCCAGAATGAAGCAAGATTACTATTCTGTTCACAGCGACCCTGATGTAAAAGTGAACAAGGCTCAGATAAATCTAGGCTTGAGCGCTATAGATAATGTTGTTAACAAAATAACTCCATAATCGGTTCACTACTAGATTGCTATAACCATAAGGTGCAATGAATGAAGTGAATTGCACCGTTGGTCGAAGCAAAACAATTAATTAGTGGTGTAATTCGTTCTGCTTATTGCACCCTACAATTACCCTGAGGTTATGGCGGGCACGGTTTTGGCTCCCCCTCTTATTCGCTGAGGCGAGCCCGCTTGTCCAGGCCGCGAGACAGGATGTCGCTAGATTGGCCCCTTGAAGATCCAGACACTTCGCCCCTCTTAACTTAAGAGGTAGTCTTGGAGCTATGTTCAGTACTAGTCACAACGAGAAGATGGTCGAAGTGTTAACAGGGGCCGAGCGCCGTCGACGCCGGACTCCACAAGAAAAGATCGCCATCGTGCAGCAGACCTTTGAGCCCGGGATGACCGTCTCTCATGTTGCTCGCTTGCACGACGTCAACGCAAACCAGCTTTTCAAATGGCGTAAGCAATTCCAAGAAGGGTCTCTCACGGCGATCACCGCCGGTGAGGATGTTGTTCCTGCTTCCGAGTTGGCTGCTGCCATCAAGCAGATCCGAGAGCTACAACGTCTGCTCGGGAAGAAGACCATGGAGAACGAGATCCTCAAAGAAGCCGTGGAGTATGGTCGAGCAAAAAAATGGATTGCGCATGCGCCCTTGTTGCCGGGGGACGACGATTAAGCCGACATTCCGCACCTGATTTAGGAATAAATTTGCCGATAGCGCTCACCCAATACCTCCAAAATGATCTGCTGGTCTCCTGTTAGCTCCGTTACTTGTGGCGGAGCTTCTCCCAGTCGATATTCATGGATGCCACCAAAGCGCAAAAAGATCCAACGGGCCGTCGGCTGCTGGGTCGGTTTCTTTTTCATATCCGCCACACTGCGATTCTGCTCCACTAATCCCTGCCGGATCCGGTGCTCCAACGCTGCGTAAATCATCAGGCTACAGGTCATCACCATGAGCAACGCTTCAATCCGCTCCGGCTTTTTCAGGTACAGTGAGGAGGTTAAAAACTCCGGGCTCTTGAGAAAACGAAAGCCCCGTTCGACATTCTGCTGCGCTTTATAGGTGGCCAAAAGTTCGGCCATGGTCAGCGTATCGCTGTGGTCATTGGTCGCCAGGATGAACACCCCGGTCTGGTTGTGGGCCTCTTCAACGCAAGCCAGGCTAGTTGCCGCCAACCCAGTGATTTGAAACTGATGGCCAATTGGCTCTTCGCCACGCTTGGGTCTGCCACGTCCTGTATAAACGGGTTCACCTACCACTTCGGCATCCAGTTGCAGCAGCATCAAGCTGGCGGTAAAACAGCTCAACTCAGCTTGGGCATCCGCCTCACAAGCAAAGCGTCGGGCACACAATTTGGCGAAGGCTTTGAGCTCGCGGGTACTGTCTTTGAGCAGGTTTTTGGCCAATGTCTGCTGCTCGCGGTGGCTGGCTTGTTCGCTGCGCACCAGCAACCAACGTTGCGCGACCCCGGCATAATTCGCGTGTTGCCAACGGCCATGATAGCCATTGCCCAGAGCGGTCAGCGGTTGTGCACCTATGGTTGCCACGGCCTGCTTTGCCTCATTGAGAGTGACGGGCACCCGGGTCACAAATAGTTGCTGCTGTTGCGCCAGTAATTGCAAGGTATCGGCGCAGTACAGTGCGGCATCGCCGACCAGATAACGGCACTCCTGCGCGGCCTTGAGACTGCTCAAATGGCGACGAACGGTCTGGGCAAAGGCTTTGGTGTCATTACTATTGCCGCTCAGGGCCTGCATATAGACAGGTAGGCCGGCCTGATTTTCACAGATGAGCTCAAGGATCACTTGATTCAGCTCTGGCCGGTGATCACGACTATAACCACGCACCAGTTGCAGCTTACCGACCAGATCCCCATCGGCACAGTCATAGGCGCCATCGACGTGGAAGCTGGTAATATCGAGGTGCACTGCGGTGCTTTTGAGCCCCAGCCGCTCGACAACTTGCGCCGCCATCACCTGATACAAGGCGCTGACATCGGCCTCAAAGAGGGCATCGAGACAGCGACCGAGCACATCATCATTGAGGTCATCAGCACAGATCCCGGGGCCAATCAGGCGCTCAACCGGCTTGTTAGCGAAGAATTGCGGGAACATGTGCAGGGTGCTGCTGTGAAAGCCGAGGCCGTTCACTATCATGGCGACCAAGGCTTCACCATGTGAGACCTTGAAAGGCGGGGTTTTGGGGAGCAAGGCATCGATCATGCGGGCAATGCCCAGTTCCTGGCAGAGTGCGGCGACCAAACCAAGGTGATCGAGGTTACGGATCGAGATAGCGGGTGCGGCCATGATGATCTACCTGCAAAAGAGAGTAATAGATCAGAACGGCCGATCGCCGTCAAGCACTGAAAATAGCAAAATCAGGTGCGGAATGACGGATTAAGTGCTGTGAGCCAGGCTCTTAATGTATCGCGTGCGCAGCTATCCGTTCGTGTTCATCGAAAACCGGGTTGGCAAGATGGTCGTCATCATCGCCAGCGTGATGATGCAGCCTTACTTGGCCGTATCATGGAGGCGATGGCAGAGCTTCCCTCCTATGGCTATCGCCGGGTCTGGGCGCTGTTACGGCGCCAGTCTGAGGCAACAGAACAACCTGTGGTAAACGCTAAGCGGGTATATCGCGTAATGCGCGAGCATGGCTTGCTGCTGGAAAGAAAACCAGCAGCACCATTGGCCCAGCAGGCACATAAGGGGCGTGTTGCCGTCAAGGAGAGCAATCGACGGTGGTGCTCAGATGGCTTCGAGTTTCGCTGTGATAACGGTGAAAAACTACGTGTCACGTTCGCCATGGATTGCTGCGATAGGGAAGCGTTGGACTGGGCGGCCAGTACTGGGGGTTACGACAGTGACACTGTGCAAGATGTCATGCTGAGGTCTGTCGAACGTCGCTTTGGGGATTCGTTGCCGGCATCACCGGTGGAGTGGCTGACTGATAATGGCTCGGCGTATCGAGCCCATGAGACCCGCGCGTTTGCACGAGAAATCGGGTTGGAGCCCAGAACTACTGCGGTGAGAAGCCCACAGAGCAACGGTATGGCGGAGAGCTTCGTGAAGACGATGAAGCGAGACTATATCGAGATGATGCCAAAACCGGATAGCCGAACAGCGGTAGGCAATTTGGCTATCGCGTTTGAGCATTATAACGAACACCACCCGCACAGCGCCTTGGGATACCGTTCACCCCGGGAATTTCTGCGCAGTCGGGTATCACAATCCTAAGCGGGAAAAAGTGTCTGGACCTATGGGGTCAAATCCAGTCGCCGCGTGCCGTCGGACAAGCGGGTGTGCCGAAGGAACCCGACAAAGTCGGGCGAATAAGCGGGGAGAAGACCTTTGGTGCATTTTTTGATAAGAACGGGTCTTTCCAAAGTCACTCGCCCAAGCCCGAAGGGCGGGCGAAACCCTTTCGAGGCCAACGGCCTCGCGTCCTGCACGGCACAGCCGAGCCATCCATCACACACACCACAAAGCGGACGATTACGCCTGATGGCTTATCGACCCTACGATGGCAATGAAATATCGCATCAAGACCCCTCCCTAGCCCTCCCCTTCGCAGAGGAGGGAGCCAAAGCGTCGCCACCAGCAAGGTGTGTGGCCGAACACCGCCCAACCATGCCGGATGCCACCGGCAAAGAGGGGGCGTGGCCGCCCCTATCGGCCCAGGAAGGGCTCCCAATCCTTGAACACAGGCTGCAACCCGGCCTGCCGCACGGCGGCAGCCACTTCCCCCACCGGGCGGTCGTCGTGGATGGCGAACTGCTCCAGCTCCTCTGTATCCCCCTCGGCATAGCCACCCGGCTGGGTGCGCGACTCGGCCGACATCTGGGTGATGCCAAGGCGCACCGCGCCGTTGCGAAAAGTGGCCGACTCGCGGGTGGAGAGGGACAAGTCCAGCGTGGGCGAGAAGAGGCGCCAGGCACAGATAAGCTGGGCCAGCTGGCGATCCGACATGATGACGGCAGGCTCCAGCCCACCGGTGCAGGGGCGCAGGCGCGGGAACGAAAGTGAATAGCGGCTCTGCCAGTGGTGGCGCTCAAGCCAAGCGAGGTGCTCGGCGACAAAGTAGCTGTCGGCGCGCCAGTCCGATGAGAGACCGATGAGCGCCCCCAGCCCGATTTTATCGATCCCGGCGCGGCCCAGCCGATCCGGCGTGGCGAGGCGCCATGCGATGTCCCGCTTGTTGCCGCGCAGGTGGTGGCGGGCGTAGGTGGGAGCGTGGTAGGTCTCCTGATAGACCATGACCGAATCGAGGCCGAGGGTCTTGAGCTCGGCGTATTCATCCTGCGAGAGGGGCTGCACCTCCATCGCCACCGTGCTGAAGTGGCGGCGAATGATGGGCAACACCTGCCGAAAATAGGCGAGCCCCACCTTGTGCTCGTGCTCGCCGGTCACCAGCAGCACACTGTCAAAACCGCGCGCCTTGATGGCCAGACACTCGCGCTCAATCTCCTCGCTATTCAAGGTCTTGCGCTTGAGGCGATTGCTCATGGAGAAGCCGCAGTAGGTGCAGTCGTTGGCACAGAGGTTCGACAGATAGAGCGGCACATAGAAGCCGATGGTGTTGCCAAAGCGCTGGCGGGTCAGGCGCTCGGCCTCGGCCGCCATCTGCGGCAAATACGCCTCGGCAGCTGGTGAGATCAGCGCCATAAAATCGCTCAGGGTACGGCGGGGTGAACCCAGCGCCCGTTCGACATCGGCGGCGGTCTTGGCGCGGATCTGCATGCCGATATCGTCCCACTCCAGCTCCTGCCATCTATCGAGAAAACTCTCCGACTTTCTCTCAACCCCCTCCCGGCCTCCCCCTTCACAAGGGGGAGGTGTTAATCCGCCCCCCCGCTCTCCTACTTCACAAGAGGGCGGAGTCGACACTCCCTCCCCTGGCAAGGGGAGGGTCGGGGTGGGGTCATTGGCATGCTGACTCATAACGCCCCCAGAAAATCGGTAAGCGGGCTGGAGGCTTGCGCCTGCAGGGCACGGGCGCCGAGGCCCGCCTCATAGGCGCTGCGCCCGGCTGTGCAGGCCAGCTCAAAGGCGCGGCCCATGGCGACCGGGTCGCCGCTCACCGCAATGGCGGTGTTGACCAGCACGGCATCGGCCCCCAGTTCAAAGGCGGCGGCCGCATGGCTCGGCGCACCGATCCCCGCATCCACCACCACGGGCACATTGGCTTGCTCGACGATGATGGAGAGAAACTCCCGGGTCACCAGCCCCTGATTGGAGCCGATGGGGGCGCCCAGCGGCATCACGGCGGCGCAACCCACCTCTTCGAGCCGTTTGCAGAGCACCGGGTCGGCACCGCAGTAGGGCAGCACCACAAAGCCCTCTTTCACCAGCTGCTCGGCGGCTTTGAGCGTCTCGATGGGGTCTGGCAGCAGGTAGCGGGGATCGGGGTGGATCTCGAGCTTGAGCCAGTTCGTCCCCAGCGCCTCGCGGGCTAGGTGGGCGGCAAATACCGCCTCGGCGGCGGTCTTGGCCCCCGAGGTGTTGGGCAGCAGCTTGACCCCGAGTTGCCGAAGGGGCGTGAGGATATCGTCGTGGGCCTTGCCCGGTTCGAGCCGCTTGATGGCCATGGTGACCAGCTGGGAGCCACTTGCCTCGATGGCGGCGGCCATCAGCTCCGGGCGGGCAAACTTGCCGGTGCCGGTGAAGAGGCGCGAAGAGAAGGTGTGATCGGCAATCTTGAGCATGTCAGCCTCCCGCCACAGTGGTAAGAAGAGATGAAGTGCCGCCGCAAGGCAGAACACGCGAAGATGGGACTGCGAGCATCATGGGTCAGCCTCCGGCAATGGCGGTGAAGAGGTGGAGTTCGTCCCCGTCATTGAGACGGGTCTCGGCCCAGCGGCCACGGGGCAGCACGGCGCCGTTGAGGGCCACCGCTACCCCCTGAGGGGGAATCTCCTTCACCGCCAGCAGCTCAGTCAGGCGCTGGCCGGTGGGCAGCGTCAGCTCGATATCGTTCAATCGGATCTTCATGGTTAATTCTCCTGAGCCGGGTGGGTGCTGCCGCAAACCGGGCAATCGGGATCGGGAGCCAGCGTGAGGGTCTGCCACTGATGGGTCAGGGCATCGAAGCGACGCAGAGTGCCCGCGACCGGGCTCGGCATCCCGAGCAGCAGTTTCAGTGCCTCCAGCGCCTGCAAAGAGCCCATCACCCCCACCAGCGGGCCGGTGACGCCGCTGGTCTCGCAGCTCTGGGCGAGCTTGGTATCCAGCGGATAGAGGCAGGCGTAGCAGGCGTGATCGCTGCTGGTGCGCACCATCAGCTGCCCCTGCCAGCCCACTGCGGCGGCACAGATCCAGGGCTTGCCCTGGGCCACGCAGGCGGCGTTGATGGCCTGGCGGGTGGCGAGGTTGTCGCAGCAGTCGATCACCAGATCCACCTCGGTCACAAACTCCGGCAGGCTGGCGGCATCGAGTCGCTGATTGATGGCAATCAGCTCCACCAGCGGGTTGTGGGCGGCCAAGCGCTCGCGGGCCAGCTCCGCCTTGGAGTGGTTGACCGCCTCGCTATCGAACAGGATCTGGCGCGGCAGATTGCTGGAGTCCACCGTATCGCCATCGGCCAGCCACAAGGTGCCCACCCCGGCCCCCGCCAGATAGAGGGCCAGCGGCGAGCCGAGCCCGCCGAGACCGACGATCAGCACGGACTTATCTTTCAGCCGCGCCTGACCGGCTTCCCCCACTTCCGCCAGCATCAGCTGGCGGCCGTATCGCAGGTACTCTTTGTCACTGAGAGAAGCGGCATCAGAGCGCATGTTCTGCCTCCCGTATCACGCAGGCCGAGCGCGGTTCATCCCCCGCCCCCACGGCGGCGAGCAGCCGCTCGGTCGCCCCCTGCCAGTCGTCGCTCGCCGTGATGGCCGAGACCAGCGCAATGCTGCCGACCCCGCTTGCCTTGACCGCCGCCACCCGCTCCTCGCTGATGCCACCGATGGCCACCGTGGGCCACTGCGCCATCAGGGCGCGGTAGTGGTGCAGCCGCGCCAGCCCCTGGGGGCGCGAAGGCATCGCCTTGGTGTTGGTCGGGAAGATATGGCCCAGCGCGATATAGGAGGGGGCAAGCTCGCGGGCCCGCATCAGCTCGAAGTAGCCGTGGGTGGAGATGCCAAGGCGCAGCCCCGCCGCCTGAATGGCGGCGAGATCGGCGGTCTCCATATCCTCCTGCCCCAGATGCACGCCCCAGGCACCCGCCTCGATGGCCTGCTGCCAGTAGTCGTTGATAAAGAGCCGCGCCCCATGGCGGCGACCGAGCGCGACCGCATCACGAATGGCCGGCGCCACCTCTGTGGCGGGCAGATTCTTGATCCGTAGCTGGATGGTCTTGACCCCGGCCCCCAGCAGACGCTTGAGCCACTTGACCGAATCCACCACCGGATAGAGACCGAGGTGGTGTTCGGTCGGCGCGAAGGGGGCCTGCGGCAGGCGGGCGCTGCTTCTCTCATACAGGCCGAAATGGCGATCGAGCGGTGAGCCTGCCAGCACGGCGCGGGGGAAGTGGGCCAGATCGGCAGGCCAGCCGAGATGGGCGATGGGCCCCGGACCTGCGCCCACTCCTTGCGCCGCCGCCAAGCCCTGTTGCAGGTAGGCCCGCGCCAGGGTGATGGCGTCCTCCACCGGATAGTCCTGCGCCACCACGGCGGCGATGGCGCTGGCGTAAGCGCAACCGGTGCCGTGACCGTGGCGGGTATCGAGGCGCGGCGCGGCGAGCCAGAATTCGCGGGTCTCGTCCTGGTAGTAGTCGAGGCTGAGATCCCCGCCCCATTCAAGGTGGCCCCCCTTGACCAGCACGGCGCGGGCGCCGAGTTCGCGCAGCCGCCGGGCGGCGAGGCGCACCAGTTCGGGACTGGTGGCGGGCAGGCCGGTCAGGGCTTCCAGCTCGGGACCGTTGGGGGTGATGAGCGACAGACGTGGCAGCAGGTGCTCGCGCACCGCCACCAGCATGCCGGGCTCCGCCATGGGGGTGCCGGTGCTGGCGATGGCCACCGGGTCGTAGACCACGAAGGGAGCCTCGACGGTCGACAACCTGCGTGCCAGCACCTCCACATGCAGCCGGGTCGGCAGCAGGCCGATCTTGATGGCGGCGGGTGGCAGATCCAGCCCCAGGGCATCGATCTGGGCGGCGAAGGTCTGCATCAGCACGGGGTCGACCATCTTCACCGCCACCGAGTTCTGGGCGGTGATGGCGGAGATGACGGAGCAGCCGTGCACGCCGAGGTCATGCATCGTGTGCAAGTCGGCCTGAATGCCGGCCCCGCCGCCGGAGTCGGACCCGGCGATGGTCCAGACCACGGGGCGGGCCTGCGTCACAGGCGACAGGTCGGCGGGGCTGACAGCCCCGCGCTCGCTGCTCACGCCTCCTCCCCTGCGGCCTGCTTCAGAGTCGCCGCCTGATGGTAGATCTCGCCGCCGGTCTCCTTGAAGGTTTCAGCCATGCGGGCCATGCCGCTCTCCACCTCGGCCACCACCCGCTCCTGCTGACCGTCCATGCCGACCAGCTTTATCTCTACGGCTTCCAGCTTGGCGGCATAGTCGCGCACGTCCTGGGTGATCTTCATGGAGCAGAACTTGGGCCCGCACATGGAGCAGAAGTGGGCCACCTTGCCGGACTCATGGGGCAGGGTCTCGTCGTGGTAGGCGCGGGCGGTGTCGGGATCCAGGGCCAGGTTGAACTGATCCTCCCAACGGAACTCGAAGCGCGCCTTGGACATGGCGTTGTCGCGGATCTGGGCGCCCGGGTGGCCTTTGGCAAGGTCAGCAGCGTGGGCGGCGATCTTGTAGGTAATGAGCCCCTGCTTCACGTCCTCCTTGTTGGGCAGGCCCAGGTGTTCCTTGGGGGTCACGTAACAGAGCATGGCGCAGCCGTACCAGCCGATGAGCGCGGCGCCGATGCCGGAGGTGAAGTGATCGTACCCTGGGGCAATGTCGGTGGTGAGCGGGCCCAGGGTATAGAAGGGCGCCTCGTGGCAGTGCTCCAGCTGCTCGGTCATATTGCGCTCGATCATGTGCATGGGCACGTGGCCGGGGCCCTCGATCATCACCTGCACGTCGTATTCCCAGGCAATTTTGGTGAGCTCGCCCAGGGTGCGCAGCTCGGCGAACTGGGCCTCGTCGTTGGCGTCGTAGACGGAGCCCGGACGCAGACCGTCCCCCAGCGACAGACTGACGTCGTAGGCGGCGCAGATCTCGCAGATCTCGCGGAAGTGTTCGTAGAGGAAGTTCTCCTTGTGATGCGACAGGCACCACTTGGCCATGATGCTGCCACCACGGGAGACGATGCCGGTGAGGCGCTTGGCAGTCATCGGCACGAAGCGCAGCAAGACGCCGGCGTGGATGGTGAAGTAGTCCACCCCCTGCTCGGCCTGCTCCAGCAGGGTGTCGCGGAACAGCTCCCAGGTGAGATCCTCGGCGATGCCGTTGGTCTTCTCCAGCGCCTGATAGATGGGCACGGTACCGATGGGCACCGGGCTGTTGCGCAGGATCCACTCGCGGGTCTCGTGGATGTAGCGGCCGGTGGAGAGATCCATCACGGTGTCGGCGCCCCAGCGGGTGGACCAGACCAGCTTCTCCACTTCCTCTTCGATGCTGGAAGTGACCGCCGAGTTGCCGATGTTGGCGTTGATCTTCACCAGGAAGTTGCGGCCGATGATCATCGGCTCCGCTTCCGGGTGGTTGATGTTGCTGGGGATAATGGCGCGACCGGCGGCCACCTCATCGCGCACGAACTCAGGCGTGATGTTCTGGGGCAGTCTGGCGCCAAAGCCCTGACCCGGGTGCTGGGTGCGCAAGAGCTCGGAGCGCACCCGCTCGCGGCCCATGTTCTCGCGCAGGGCGATAAATTCCATCTCGGGGGTGACGATACCGGCGCGGGCATAGTGGAGCTGGGTGACCCGGCGGCCCGGCTTGGCACGGCGGGCCTTATGTTGCGAAGAGTGCAGATGTTCGAAGCGCAGGTGATCCAGCCCCTCGTCCGCCAGCCGCTCCTGAGTGAAAGTGGAGCTCAACCCCTCCAGCGCGTCGGTGTCAGCACGCTCCAGCACCCAGGCTTCGCGCAGGCGCGGCAGACCGCGGCGCACGTCGATGGGGGCAGCCTCTTCCCCATAGGGGCCCGAGGTATCGTAAACCGGCACCGGCTCGTTGGGCTCGAACTGGGGAGCGTCCTTGGTGCCGCCGACGAAGGTGTCGGCCAGCTGGATCTCCCGCAAAGGCACCCGGATGTCAGGGCGAGAACCCTGGATAAAGATGCGGCGGGAGTTGGGGTGAGCCATCCCCTTGAGGTTGTCGATAAAGGTCTGGGCGCTGGAGCGCTGCTCGCGGCGGCTGGATTTGGTGGTATCAGAAACATTGGTAGACATAGCAAAACTCACATTAACTGGTTGAAGTTATGGGTGTTTGCTTGTCTGGAGTTCGAGGAGAAGATGAACTTGCGGCGGGGTGTGCTCGGGGGAGTGAGTCGGGCATGGATCTTCCCTGCTCTGCCGTCCCGGTGTTTCCCTAGTCTGGAAACCCGGCGCCCTAAGGACAACCGGACGGGACAACCTCCCCCTGTGCGCCTGTGCCAGCCAGAGGCGGTCTGCCTCCAGCTGGCGGGAAGGTGTGCCTTCCCCGGCGCGGTAACCCGCAAGTTACCCTTGTTTCCCTTCGCAGGTCTTAACCTGATCAGGTTCCACGGATCCCGAATTAACGGTCTCAGCTTAGCGTCGTTCGACGGTCAGCACTCCGACAAGATGTGCGCCAGTATAAGTGGGGAAATTTAAAGTACAAGCCATTAACAAGGGGAAAGGGAGAGAGGTCTCACTCTTCGGCGTCGAGGGGATGCTCGGGGTCAGGAATGAGGATATCGGTGAGGCGGCCCTCTTCATCCCGGCTCAGCACCAGGCGGCGACCCGGTTGCAGATCGGCGGCGCTGCCGTTGATCCAGCGAGTGTCAGCATCAAACACCAGCACGCCGAGTTCCTGTAGCAGCAATGCCTGCTGATTGTGGGTGAGCAGTCGATCCTCCGCCCGCCGCCAGCTGGCCCCGAGTGCCGGATCCGGCGCCCCGTCGAGCACCCGGATCGTCTCGGCGACGCCGTAGCGGCTCTGGATCGCGAGGTGCATGCCGGGCACGAGCCCGTCCGGCTGCGCCACGCCGTGCAGTTCGGCACTGCCGAGCTCCAGCTCAGCCCCCTGGAATTGCAGGCGCACCCCGTCGTTGTGCTCCAGCTCCACCAGCCAGAGCTCGGCGTCGTCGGCAAGGGTACAGAAGGGCAACAGCAGCAGGCAGAGTGCGGTTCGGGTCATGGCAGGCGGTCCGGGGTCACGGGGTGAGGTTTAACTATGGCCCCGGACGGGCAATTTTTCCCGGTCCGCACTGACCGGTCAGTCATCCTCCCGGCACTGGCTCAGGCGCATGCCGTCAAACTTGCACTCCAGCTCCAGCCAGCGCCCCTCGAACGGGGAGAGGCTCCCATCCGAGGTGACATAGCCCCAGATCCGCCCCCCTTCCACCGGCCCTTCCAGCTCCATCTCGTCCTCCTCTTCCAGCGCCTCCACCTCGCGAACGAGCCGCCGCTCCCCTGCCGCCGTCTCCTGCACGACCCCTTCCAGATCGACCCAGGTCCCGCCGAGATCGTCCTCATCCAGGCCATCCTTGAAGCGGGCGCGCTCATCGATCACGAAGGGAATGCCGTTGACCATCAACTGGCCAAGCTGCCAGGTGGTGCGGCCCGTGAGCTTGAACTCGGCCGCCTGCACCAGACCAAAAGGCAATAGAATCAATAACCAGAAGGCGCAGAGAGACTTCTTCATCGGGGATCCTCGGGGTTACACTGGCACACAGGATGTCCCATCCGGTGTGAAATGGCCGTGAAATAGCGGTACAGACCAGGAGATCAGAGCATGAAAATACTGGTGGTGGAAGACAGTCCCCAGGTGGCGGAGACCATCATGGACTATCTGGCGCTGGCCGGGCACAGGGTGGACTGCGCCTATCATGGCCAGGCCGCCCTGCAACTGCTGGCCCAGGAGCGCTTCGACGTCATCATCATGGACGTCATGATGCCGCGCCTAGACGGCCTGCGTACCGTGGAGCGGCTGCGTGCGGACGGCATCGCGACCCCGGTGCTCTTTCTCACCGCCCGTGACAGCCTGGAGGACAAGCTGGCAGGCTTTCGGGCGGGGGGCGACGACTATCTGGTCAAGCCGTTCGCCATGGAGGAGCTGGAGGTGCGCCTGGAGGCCCTCAGCCTGCGTGGCCCCAGAGGGGACATGGGCGTCCTCGGCTTTGGCGATCTGACGGTGGATCCCGCCAGCGGCCGCGCCACCCGCGCCGGGGTGGAGCTCAAGCTCGGCAAGATCCCGTTCCAGATCCTCACCCTGCTGGTGAAGCGCGCGCCCCAGCTGGTGACGCGCCAGGAGGTGCTCGACACCGTCTGGGGCGACGAGGAGCCCGACTCAGACGCCCTGCGCAGCCACATCTATGCCCTGCGCAGCGCCCTCGACAAGCCCTTCCCCACCCCCATGCTGGAGACCCTGCACGGCCAGGGCTACCGGCTGGTGACCCCATGACGAACCCGACGCCGCCCCTTGCCTCCGGTCTGCCGAGCCTGCGCCGGCGCCTGGTGCTGGCGCTGGGAGGGGCCGGTCTGCTGCTGCTGGTGATCCTGAGCCTGCTGATGGTGGTGGCCGAGAACAAGATGGAGGAGCTGAGCCTGCGCCACTGGCTGGAGGCGGAGGCAACCCGCTATGACGACGACTGGTTGCGCCTCGGGATGGCGGCCCCCGCCCCCAGCCCGCGCCAGTTCTCCAGCTACTGGACAGAGGCGGGCCGCCTGCCCGCCTGGCTCAAGGCCTACCAGAGCCCCGGCTTCTTCGAGCATCAGCTGGGCCGGGAGGACAAGCACTTCCTGGTACGCGCCCACCCCTCGGGTCAGGGGCTGCTCTATCTGGTGTTCAACGACGATGCGGACGACTACCTGGACCCTTACGAAGCCAAGCTGCATCTGGTGACCCGCCTCATCGGCCTGGCTCTGCTGCTGGGGAGCCTCGCCTTCGGCATCTGGCTGGTGCGTCACATCACCAGGCCGCTGGAGCGGCTGCGCCAGCGGGTCGCCCACCTGACCCCGGATCAGGGGGACTTCGTGCCCGATGCCCCCTGGCAGGAGCTGCGAGAGATAGAGCAGGCGCTGCTGGCGGGCAAGCACGAGGTAGCCGCCGTGTTTGCCCGTGAACAGGAGTTCAGCCGCTTTGCCAGCCACGAGCTGCGCACCCCCAACATGGTGATCCAGGGATCCGCGGCCCTGCTCGGCAAGGTGAATGACCTGCCCGCCCCGGCAGCCCGCGCCGTCAGCCGCATCCGCGCCGCCGCCGACGAGATGGCCCTGCTCACCGAAACCTTCCTGCTGCTGGGACGCAAGGAGGCCGTGGAGCGCCCGCCCCAGCAGGTGGCGCCGCTCATTCGCCGGGAGCTGACCCGCCTCGCCCCCCTGCTGCAACGGGAGACGCTGGACATTCGCCTGCAACTGGACGAGGAGAGCGAGGTGCAGGCCCCCCTCTCCCTGCTCGCCATCGCCCTCGGCAACCTCTTGAAAAACGCCCTGAGCTACGCCGAGGGGCACATCGAGATCACTCTGCACGAGCAGGTGCTCACCATCAGCAACCCAACCGCCGCCGCGCCGGATCAGATCCTCGGCTACGGCTGCGGTCTCACCATCATCCAGCGCATCTGCGAGAAGCTGGGCTGGCAGATTGAGACCCATCTGGTGGAGGGGGTCTTCAGCGCCCGGCTGGTGATGATCCCCGGCGCCCCCGGGGCGGCATAGCCCCCTCATCCCCGGCCCTTCTCCCCGGCTGTTCAACACAACGGGAGAAGGGAGACACTTCCCGGCAAGCCCGCAGCCTTCCAGCCCACCCTCCAGATAGCAACAAGGCGCCCGAGGGCGCCCTGTGCTTACCTGTATAACACTCGTTTGGGGCTCATTCCGCCGGCTTGTGCTTGCGGCTCGCCTTGAGCTCGAGGAACTCGATGATTTTGCCCGCCACGTCCTTGCCGGAGGCGGCCTCCACCCCCTGCAGGCCGGGGGAGGAGTTCACCTCCAGCACCAGCGGGCCGCGGGCGCTACGCAGAATATCCACCCCGGCCACGTCCAGCCCCATGATCTTGGCGGCCTGCACGGCGGTGGCACGCTCTTCCGGCGTGATCTTGATGGCTTCGGCGGTGCCGCCCCGGTGCAGGTTGGAGCGAAACTCCCCCGGCTGGGCCTGGCGGCGCATGGCGGCCACCACCTTGCCGTTGACCACCAGGCAGCGGATATCGGCGCCGTTGGCCTCGCGGATGTACTCCTGCACCAGGATGTTGTTGTTGGTCTGGATAAAGGCCTCGATGACGCTCTCGGCGGCCTTCTGGGTCTCGCACAGCACCACGCCAATCCCCTGGGTGCCCTCCAGCAGCTTCACCACCAGGGGGGCGCCCCCCACCATGGTGATGAGATCCGGTACGTCGTGGGTGCTGTGGGCATAGCCGGTCACCGGCAGGCCGATGCCGTGACGGGAGAGCAGTTGCATGGCGCGCAGCTTGTCCCGGGAGCGGGAGATGGCCACCGAGCTGTTGAGGGCCATGGTGCTCATCATCTCGAACTGGCGCAGCACGGCGGTGCCATAGAAGGTGATGCTGGCACCGATGCGCGGGATCACGGCGTCATAGCTCTCCAGCTCCCGTCCTTCGTAATGGATGGAGGGGCTGTGGGAGGCGATGTTCATGTAGCAGCGCAGGGTGTCGAGCACCTCGACCTGATGCCCACGGGCCCGGGCCACCTCGACCAGACGGCGGGTGGAGTAGTTGTTGGGCTCACGGGATAAAATGGCAATATTCATGGAAATGGCAGACCTGATAATCGGACTGGAGAGTATAAGGTGCCATGAACGACTGGCAACGCCAATCCTTTCCCCTCACCATGCGCGGTTCTGCAAGAACGGGCAAAAACCGAGAGTGCCGTACTCAAGAACGGACCGTTCTGCAAGACGGCGCCAGCCACCAGCCCTCATGCCCGATGACGCACAACGACGTCAATGGGGGCCGCGCAGCCCTTGCTGCAACTCAAGCAGCAGGGCGACCTCCTGCAAACGGCGCGCCGTGGTGCCGGCCCAGCCTCCCAAAGGCACGGGGGCCAGCAGGGTCTGGGCGATGCAGTGGCGATAGAGGGGCCCCTCATGTTGCCAGCCCCGCATCCCGTCGACGTCGTGATGGTGCAGCCACTCCAGGTTGCTGCGGCGAAGCAGCTCGATGCGCCGCCCGTCTTTGAAGTGCAGGCAAAGCCCCTTCTTCTCCACCCCGGGACCGGCATACTTGTCGAGCCAGAGGGTCAGGGGCACCCCTGCCGCCTCGCCACGCAGGCAGGCTCGCCCCTCGGCGGTCTCCAGATCCCCGCGCCGGATGGGCTGCCCCAGCCGGTCGCAGACGCCCTCCGCGATCAGGTGCAGGCGGTCGTCCCCACCCAGGGCCACCAGCAGTTCCCGGATCATCGCCAGCAGATGGGTGCCGATGTCGAGGATCACCCCGTCTGGATGGCGCAGGACCCGCCGATCCGGCTCCCCGGTGGCGAAGTTGAGGGCACAGGGATGCCCCGCCTCGTCCAGGCCACAGGGTTCCAGCAAAAAGCCCTCCACCGCGCTGATATCGGCGAGGGTGGCCAGCACGACCCCGGCGCCCTCTGGTTCCCGAGGCTGCCAGCCTTCATCCAGTTTGCCGCTCAGCAGCAACTGCTGGACGGCATTGCGGGCCATCCAGTGATCCAGCGCCAGCACCCTGGCCCTGGCTGCGACCTCGGGGTCCGCCAGCAGGGCGTGCAGACGATCGTGCTGGGCCAGGGTGGCCACCACGGGTTTCTCCACCAGGATGAGGGGAATGGCGCTGGCCAGTGCCTGCTCCAGCACGGGCAGATGCAGCAGGGAAGGCGTGGCGATCACCAGCCGATCCAGGGGTTCGGCCAGCAGGGCTTCCAGGGTCGGGGCGGACATGACGCCGGGCAGGGTGATGGCGGGATCAAAACCCCATATCTCGGTATTTTCCGCCAGTGCGGCGAGTGCAGGCAGATAGGCTGTCTGCACCACAGCCCCCAGACCGACAAATCCAATCTTCATGGCAACCTCGATATGGCGTGCATACCCGGCGTCTGCCCCGCACTGCGTGAAGCGGGGCAGACGGGGATCAATGCAGGTTGGGCCCCAGCCAGCGTTCGGCCTCTGCCAGGGTCATCCCCTTGCGCATGGCGTAGTCTTCCACCTGATCCTGCTGGATCTGGGCCACGGCGAAGTATTTGCTCTCGGGGTGGGAGAAGTACCAGCCGGATACCGCCGCCCCCGGCCACATGGCGTAGGACTCGGTGAGCTGCATACCGATGGCCTGCTCCACCCCCAGCAGCTCCCAGATGCTCCCCTTCTCGGTGTGCTCCGGGCAGGCCGGGTAGCCCGGCGCCGGACGTATCCCCTGGTAATTTTCGCGGATAAGCTCTTCGTTGCTGAGCGCCTCGTCCGGGGCATAGCCCCAGTGCACTTTGCGCACCTGCTCGTGGAGGTATTCGGCAAAGGCCTCGGCGAGGCGATCGCACACCGCCTGGATGAGAATGGCGTTGTAGTCGTCGTGGTCCGCCTTGTAGGCCTTGGCGATGGCCTCCTCGCCGATGCCGCCGGTCACCGCGAAGGCGCCGATCCAGTCGGGCTTGCCGCTCTCCTTCGGCGCCACATAGTCCGCCAGACAGTAGTTGGGGAAGCCCTGCTTCTCGCTCTGCTGGCGCAGGTGGTGCAGCACCTTGCGCACCTGGGTGCGGGTCTCGTCGGTGTAGACCTCGATGCTGTCCCCCACGGCGTTGGCGGGGAACAGGCCGACGATGCCGGCACAGCGCACGCTCTGATCCTTCTCCAACTGGTCCAGCATGGCGTTGGCGTCGGCGTAGAGGCGCGTCGCTTCCTCCCCCACCACCTCATCTTCCAGGATGCGGGGGAACTTGCCCGCCAGCTCCCAGCTCAGGAAAAACGGCGTCCAGTCGATGTAGGGGCGCAGCACAGAGATGGGCACGTTTTCGAAGGTCTGCACGCCGGGCTCCCGGGGCGCCGGGGGCTCATAGCCCACCCAGTCCAGCTGATGGCGGTTGGCGCGGGCATGGGCCAGGGAGACCGGCTTGGAGCGCGGCTGCTTGCGGGCATGCTGATCCCGGGCAATCTCGTACTCCTTGTCGATGCGGGCGACGAAGGCGGGCTTGAGCTCCGGGCTCAGCAGGCTCTGGGCCACCCCCACGGCGCGGGAGGCGTTGGAGACATAGACCACGGGCTCGGAGTAGTTCTGCTCTATCTTCACCGCGGTGTGGGCCTTGGAGGTGGTGGCACCGCCGATGAGCAGCGGCAGCTTGAACCCCTGACGCTCCATCTCCTTTGCTACGTGCACCATCTCGTCCAAGGACGGAGTGATGAGGCCCGACAGGCCGATGATGTCGGCGTTCACTTCCCGGGCCGTCTTGAGGATGGTCTCGCAGGAGACCATGACCCCGAGATCCACGATCTCGAAGTTGTTGCACTGGAGCACCACCCCGACGATGTTCTTGCCGATGTCGTGCACGTCGCCCTTGACGGTGGCCAGCACGATTTTGCCGTTGCTGGAACCGCCGGACTTCTCCGCCTCGATGTAGGGTTGCAGGTAGGCCACCGCCCGCTTCATCACCCGGGCCGACTTCACCACCTGGGGCAGGAACATCTTGCCGGCGCCGAACAGATCGCCCACCACATTCATGCCATCCATCAGCGGCCCCTCGATGACGTGCAGCGGCTTCTCGGCCTGGGCGCGCGCCTCCTCGGTATCCTCCTCGATAAAGTCGGTGATCCCCTTGACCAGGGCGTGTTCGAGCCGCTTGCCCACCGGCCAGCTACGCCACTCCTGATCCCGCGGATCCTCCGCCTGGGCACCCGCGCCGCGATACTTCTCTGCGATGGCCAGCAGCGCCTCGGTGGCGTTGTCGTTGAGGTTCAGCACCACCGCCTCGACCTTCTCTTTGAGCTCGACCGGGATGTCTTCGTAGATGGCAAGCTGGCCCGCGTTGACGATCCCCATGTCCATGCCGTTCCTGATGGCGTGGTAGAGGAAGACGGCGTGGATGGCTTCGCGCACCGGCTCGTTGCCACGGAAGGAGAAGGAGACGTTGGAGACGCCGCCGGAGATCATGGCGTGGGGCAGGTGCGTTTTGATGTCCTTCACCGCCTCGATGAAGTCCACCGCGTAGTTGTTGTGCTCGTCGATGCCGGTCGCCACCGCGAAGATGTTGGGGTCGAAGATGATGTCTTCCGGCGGGAAGCCGACGCGGTCCACCAGAATGCGGTAGGCGCGCTGGCAGATCTCGAACTTGCGGGCCCGGGTATCGGCCTGGCCCACCTCGTCGAACGCCATGACGATGACGGCGGCGCCGTAGCGACGCAGCAGTTTCGCCTGCTCGATGAATTTGTCCTCCCCCTCCTTCATGGAGATGGAGTTGACCACCGGCTTGCCCTGCACGCACTTGAGGCCCGCCTCCAGCACCTCCCACTTGGAGGAGTCGATCATCACCGGCACCCGGGCGATGTCCGGTTCCCCGGCGATGAGGTTCAGGAAGCGCACCATGGCCGCCTCGGCATCCAGCATCCCCTCATCCATGTTGATGTCGATGATCTGGGCGCCGTTTTCCACCTGCTGCTTGGCGACGTCGAGGGCCTCGTCGTAGAGCCCCTCTTTTATCAAGCGCTTGAACTTGGCCGAGCCGGTGACGTTGGTCCGCTCACCCACGTTCACGAACATGGAGTCCGCCGTGATGATGAGAGGCTCCAGGCCCGACAACCGGCAGGCTACCGGCAGATCCGGCAGGGCGCGGGGCTTGATGCCCGCCACGGCGTCCGCCATGGCGCGGATGTGGGTCGGGGTGGTGCCGCAGCAGCCGCCCACCAGGTTGAGGAAGCCGCTTTGGGCCCACTCGCGGATATGCTCCGCCATCTCGACCGCGTCCAGATCGTACTCGCCAAACGCATTGGGTAGACCGGCATTGGGGTGGGCGCTGACATGGGTCTCGCTGATGCGGGAGAGCTCCTCCACGTACTGGCGCAGCTCGTCCGGCCCCAGCGCACAGTTGAGGCCGAAGGAGACCGGTTTGACGTGGCGAAGGGAGTGATAGAAGGCCTCGGTGGTCTGGCCCGAGAGGGTACGACCGGAGGCGTCCGTGATGGTGCCGGAGATCATCACCGGCAGGCTGTAACCCAGCTCCTCGAACACCAGGTCCACCGCGAAGGCGGCCGCCTTGGCGTTGAGGGTGTCGAAGATGGTCTCGATCAGGATGATGTCGGCGCCGCCCTCGATCAGGGCGTGGGTCGATTCGGTGTAGGCGGCCACCAGCTCGTCATAGGTGACGTTGCGCTTGCCCGGATCGTTCACGTCCGGCGAGATGGAGGCGGTACGGTTGGTGGGACCCAGGACCCCCGCCACAAAGCGCGGCTTGGCCGGGTCCTTGGCTGTCCACTCGTCCGCCACGGCGCGGGCCAGGCGGGCCGCCTCCCGGTTTATCTCGGCCGAGAGCGCTTCCATCTCGTAGTCCGCCATGGCGATGCGGGTTGCGTTGAAGGTGTTGGTCTCGAGGATGTCGGCCCCGGCGGCACAATACTGGTCGTGGATCTCGCGAATGACGGTGGGACGGCTCAACACCAGCAGGTCGTTGTTGCCCTTGATGTCGGTATGCCAGTCGGCAAACCGCTCCCCCCGATAGTCCGCCTCACCGAGTTTGTAACCCTGGATCATGGTGCCCATGGCCCCGTCGATGATCAGGATCCGCTCCTTGAGACAGGCTTCCAGCCTGGTTGTGACATCCGCTTTCTTGTTCGACTCTCTGCTCGACACCGCTCGTACCCCTTACATCCATGCAACTGCGTGATGCCCATCCTAGCAGCAATCAAATTAAATGGAAATCTAGCCGTCTATCTGTCCGTGACAACGATTAAATATAACCATAAATAGGTAATGAGCATGATCTAACCCGGGAGTACCCTATGCCCGTCCTCAAGAGGGATACGTGCTTGCTGTTTACCAAAGAGAAAAATAACTATGAGCGTCTACTACACACTCTGCTTCCTGGCAGCGTTGGCGATCTTCATCGCCTTTGCCAACCAGTATGTTGTGAAGATCCAGACCACCATCGCCATCACTGCGGGCTCCATGCTGATCTCCGCGCTGCTGGTGCTGTTTGGCAAACTGGGTTGGTTCAATCTGGAGCCTCTCGCCATCAAGACCATGGAGAGCATCGACTTCCAGAACTTCCTGTTGAAGGGGATCCTGGGCTTCCTGCTGTTCGCCGGCGGCCTTGGCATCAACCTCAAGGCGTTGCGTAGCCAGAAGTGGGAAATCACCATTCTGGCCATAGCCGCCACCCTGCTCTCCACCTTCCTCATCGGCTACGGCTTCTGGTTCATCGCCAAGCTGCTGGGCTGGGATGTGCCGCTGGTCTACTGCATGTTGTTCGGTGCCCTGATCTCCCCCACCGACCCCATCGCCGTACTGGCCATCGTCAAGAAGATGAAGGCGCCACCCCAGATCGCCATCCAGATCGAGGGGGAATCCCTGTTCAACGACGGTGTCGGTCTGGTCATCTTCGCCACCGTGTTTGCCGTGGCCTTTGGCGGCGTGGAGCCCACCTTCGGCAGCGTGGCCGGTCTGTTCCTGCATGAGGCTCTCGGCGGCATCCTGTTCGGGGCCGTGCTGGGTCTCATCGCCCACGTGATGATCAGCGCCACCGACGACGGCTCCCTGGAGCTGCTGCTGACCCTCTGCATCCCGACCGCGGGCTTCGCCTGCGCCAACATGATCGGCGTCTCCGGCGCCCTGGCCATGGTGGTGACCGGCATCATGATCGGCAACTGGACCCGTCACTCCGGCTTCTCCGAGCAGAGCCAGCACCACCTGGATCACTTCTGGGAGTTGATGGATCAGTTCCTCAACGCCCTGCTGTTCCTGCTGATCGGTCTGGCACTGGTGCTGCTGGACCTCGACTGGCGCGACTGGATCCTGCTGGTCATCGCGGTGCCGCTCTGCCTGGCTGCACGCTTCATCAGCGTCTCCCTGCCCTATGTGGCGTTCCGCAAGTTCCGCAACTACAACACCTTCTCGGTGCGCATCCTCACCTGGGGCGGCCTGCGTGGCGGCCTGGCCATGGCTATGGCCCTGGCACTGCCATCCGGTGTCATGATGATCCCGGAACACAACGTCGATCTGCGCCAGGTGATCCTGGTGATGACCTACTCGGTGGTGATGTTCTCCATCGTGGTACAGGGCATGACCATTACCCCCATGATCACCGCCGCCAAGAAGGCCTGCGGCGACGCCTGAGCCCGTCCCTGACCGGCAATGAAAAGGGCTCCCTCGGGAGCCCTTTTGTCATCCCCGTGGCTGTGAAAAACAGGGAATGACTGGGTGAACGCACAATTAGTGTTTGCTTTTTACACATTTCGAGGAGAGAATGCGCGCCGGCTAGTTAATCAGCCCTGATTATGTTCGCAATGCTTCACCTCACGATGAATCCTGCCAGTACCCGCATAACCTTCTTCTGATTTACTCGCCTTGAGAACCGTTCAGGCTGTCTGCCTGCGTTGCCCGGCTCTCACGGTGCAGACCCGATCTGCCCACTCCCAAGTAGCATCATGCATCCGCGTGGTCCTTGGCGCCTTCCTTGAAAGTGCAGACGCCCCTGAACCGGGCTGGGTATTCCTGCGCGCTCGTCCGCCATCGTGCTGACCGCGCCCATTGACCTGACATTTGCCAATACAAGGAGCAAACACTTAATTTATATAGAGAAATACCATGATGAAACACGTACAGATCCGCAAACCCCTGCGTCGCAGCAAACCCATCAACCTGCCCGTGCAAGAGCACGACGACGATGCGTTCCTGATCCAGTTCAGCACCCGCTTCAGCGGCGGCTTCGCCATCTCCTGTGATGGCATCGCCGGCGAGTTCTCCATCGAAGAGCTCAACTGACCTTGCCTGCCCACCGGCAGCACCCGATGCAGACAGGCCGCAACTCACGGCGGCCTCCTTGCCTGACGTCATAGTCTGCATGGCCCCGCTCCCAGAGCGGTGGCTAGACCCCACAAGTCTCCTTGTCCGGCGCCTCCAGCAGCAGGCACTCCTCCTCGCCGGCCCCCAACCTGACCCATTTACCCTGACTCAGCCCCAGCTTGGCGAGTAGCCGGACCGAGCGCTCATTGCCCGGGGTGACGATGGCGACCACCCGCTCGATCCCGAGCCGTTCGCGGCCATCTGCCATGGCCGCCCGCGCGGCTTCGATGGCATAGCCCTGACCACGCCAGGCGGGCAGGAAAGCATAGCCGATGTCTTCACAGGGCAGGGTATCGCGCTTGATCAGACCGCAGATGCCGAGCCTGGCCCCGTCTTCCCGCCGCACCACCAGATAGAGTCCGTGACCGTGGCGGGCATAACTGACCGCAGGCCCCTGCTGGATGTAGTTTTCGGCATCCGCCAGGGTACGTACCCCGCGATCGCCGATGTAGCGGTGAAAATCGCCATCGTTGAGCAGTTCGAGAATGAAGGGGGCATCGACAACGGTCAGTTCGCGCAGTTCCAGGCGCTCGGAGAGGATCATGGCATGGGCTCGTTCGGCAGAGAGAGTGTCCAAGACTGCTCCCGCCCCGCCCCCTTGGCAAGTCCCGGACGATATTTTCGCCCCCGGGAGCCGCGTCCCCGCTATACTGCCCACCCCATGGAACAGGCAGGAGAACGGCCATGACCGATACCCCCGAATTTTTTGATGAAGAGACACTACTGGAGATGGTGGAGAACCAGCTCGCCGACGGCCACCCCCTCCAGGTGAAAGCCACCCTGATGCGCCTGGTGATGAAGGGCACTCCGCGGGAAGAGGCGCTGCAATACATCGCCTGCGCCCTGGGCGCCGAACTCATGGCCATGGAAGCCGAACAGGGCCCCTTCAACCTCGTCCGTTACGGCAAGTTTCTCGACAGCCTGCCCGAGATGCCCTGGGCCGAATAACCCGGGCCGATTAGGCAAGCCCCGGCGCCAGCCATTATCATTACTGCCACCACCAATGACGGGAGTATGGGGATATGCGCTGGCAAGATCGCCGTGAGAGCAACAATGTGGAAGACCGACGCCAGCAAGGCGGCGGCAACGGAGGTGGCGGCCTGCCCATCGGCGGCAAGGGGCGCCTTATCCTGCTGGTGGTGGTCATGGTGGCGGGGTACTACGGCGTGGACCTCGGCCCCCTGTTGCAGGATCCGGCCCCGCAGAGCCAGCCCCAGCGTCAGAACTCGTCCCAGGCTGCAAACGATCCCCTCGCCCGCTTCACCTCGGTGATGCTCGCCTCCACGGAGGACGCCTGGGGCGAGATGTTCCAGCAAAGCGGCAATCACTATCAGGCCCCCAGACTGGTGCTCTATCGCGGTGCGACCCGCACCGGCTGCGGCCAGGGGCAGTCGGTGATGGGGCCCTTCTACTGTCCGGCCGACAGCACCGTCTACATCGATCTCTCCTTCTATCAGGACATGCGCGACAAGCTGGGGGCCGACGGCGACTTCGCCCAGGGCTATGTGATCGCCCACGAGGTGGGCCACCACGTGCAGAACCTGCTCGGTATCTCCACCAAGGTGCGCCAGCAGCAGCAGGGGCTGAGCCAGGTCGCCCAGAACCGGTTGTCGGTCAAGCTCGAACTCCAGGCGGACTGCTTCGCCGGGGTCTGGGGACACTACATGGAAAAAGAGCAGGTGCTGGAGCGCGGCGATCTGGAAGAGGCGCTCAACGCCGCCCAGGCCATCGGCGACGACAGGTTGCAGCAGCAGGGTCAGGGCCGGGTCGTTCCCGACAGCTTCACCCACGGCACCTCGGCCCAGCGCCTCACCTGGTTCAAACGCGGTTTTGACAGCGGCAAGCCCGCCAGTTGCGACACCTTCGCCGCCCGCTGAAGGGGGCAAACGCAAAGGGGCCGATTCCTCACGGAGCCGGCCCCTTTCCTTTCTCACCCGAGGGGGTCTTCCCTCATTCGGGATCCTCCGCCAGCAGATCGGTGAAGACGAAGCCGTCCCGCAGCACCGTTTCCCCCACCCGGATGGGCAGGGGATGCAGGAACATGGGGCCGTCCCAGGCCAGGGTGTGAAATTCCCCGTTCTCGCCGCAGGGATCCACCCCGGCGGGCAGGGCAGCCAGGAAGGCCGGGCCGAATTCATGACCACCAAACCCGGCGTCCAGCTTGCCCGGATCCAGGGTGCAGACCCTGGCCTTGAGCCCGGCGTCGATCATCGCCTGCGCCAGCTCGGTCGTGTCGCTGCCCCAGAGCGGGAAGAGCGGCGTGATGCCGGTCCCCGCCAGTTGCCGCTCCCGATAGGCGCGCACATCCTCAAGAAAGAGATCCCCGAACGCCATGTGGTGAATGCCCTTGGCCTGCACATCGGCGATGAAGCCCGTCATGATGCGCCCATACTCCTCGTTGCTGCAGGGCCAGGGCAGGTCGATGGTGGTCAGCGGCAAGCCCACACACTCAGCCTGTGCCAGCAGCAACTGCTTGCGCACCCCGTGCATGGCCACCCGCTCGAACGCCTGGTTGAGGGTGGTGAACAGCCCCACCACCTCGATGGCCGGATCCTGGCGCAGGCGATGCAAGGCCCAGGCGCTGTCTTTTCCGCTGCTCCAGGAGAGCAGTACCTTTTTCTTCGTCATGATCTCTCCAGCTACTTGCCGCACCGTGCTGCAAGACAGTGTTGCGAATTGTGCGATTTACATTGCGGGACACAAAAGCATACCCTCGTGGGTGAGCGTATCCCCGCAGCACACCGGGGAGAATAACTAAAAAAACGATGGGAAACATAAGGATATGAGTAAAGTCAGCACATCGCACGACCACGGTCGCCCCCTCAATCGACAGGATTACAAAACCCTGAGCCTGGCGGCGCTGGGCGGCGCCCTCGAATTCTACGACTTCATCATCTTCGTCTTCTTCGCCGTGGTCATCGGCGAGCTCTTCTTCCCGGCCGACATTCCCGAGTGGCTGCGCCAGTTCCAGACCTTCGGCATCTTCGCCGCCGGCTACCTGGCCCGCCCCCTGGGGGGCATCATCATGGCCCACTTTGGCGATCTCATCGGCCGCAAGCGGATGTTCACCCTCAGCATCATCCTGATGGCCTTGCCGACCCTGCTGATCGGCCTGTTGCCCACCTACGCCGTGCTCGGCATCGCCGCCCCCCTGCTGTTGCTGCTGCTGCGGATCCTGCAAGGGGCCGCCATCGGCGGGGAGGTCCCCGGAGCCTGGGTCTTCGTGGCCGAACATGTGCCCGCCCGCCGGGTCGGTGTCGCCTGCGGCACCCTCACCGCGGGGCTGACCGCCGGCATCCTGCTCGGCTCCCTGGTGGCGACCGCCATCAACCGTGGCATGAGCCCGGGCGATGTGAGCGACTGGGGCTGGCGTCTGGCCTTCGTGCTCGGCGGCGTGTTCGGCATCGTCGCCATGTACCTGCGCCGCTGGCTGCACGAGACTCCGGTCTTCGCCGAGATGCAGGCCAACAAGTCCCTGGCCGAGGAGCTGCCCCTCAAGACGGTGCTGCGTGAACACAAGGGCAGCGTCGTCGTCTCCATGCTGCTGACCTGGCTGCTCTCCGCCGGCATAGTGGTGGTGATCCTGATGACCCCGACCTATCTGCAGAAGGTCCACGGCATCAGCCCGGCCGATGCCCTGACCGCCAACTCCCTGGCCATCGTCGCCCTCACCCTGGGCTGCATCGTCTATGGTCGCCTGATCGATGCCATCGGCAGCGGTCCTACCTTCATCCTGGGCTCCCTGCTGCTGGCCGGCGCCACTTATACCTTCTACCACAGCCTGGCAGCCGGCACGGATCAGCTGGTGCCCCTCTACATGCTGGCGGGCTTTGCGGTGGGCATCGTCGGCGCCGTGCCCTACGTCATGGTCAATGCCTTCCCGCCGGTGGTGCGCTTCTCCGGGCTGTCGTTCTCCTACAACGTGGCCTACGCCATTTTCGGCGGCCTCACCCCCATGCTGGTCACCCTCTGGATGAAGGAGGACGTGCTGGCCCCCTCCCACTATGTGGTCAGCCAGGCCGCCCTCGGTTTCGTGCTCGGCATCTGGCTCTGGCTGCGCCAGCGCGGCCAACGCCAGGCCACCCCGCAGGCCGCCTGATCCTTCCCAAGCAAGCCCCGCACTGTCGGGGCTTGTTCTTTGCGGATATCATCGACCGGGTGGCGGTCCGCTGCGGACCTGCCAGCTCACCCCAATCCGTCCATCTGCCCGAGGTCCACTATGTTCTTCCAGGTCGTCTTTCTCGCCTTGCTGGCCCTGCTGCCCATGGTCAACCCGCCCACCACGGCCACCCTGCTGCTGGGACTGAGCAAGGGCATGTCCCGCGAGCACATCCGCCGCTAGATCAACATGGCCGCCCTCTATCTGTTCGCCACCCTGTGCGTCAGCTTCTTCATCGGATCCTCCATCCTGGATCTGTTCGGGATCTCCATTCCCGGCCTGCGCCTGGCCGGTGGCCTCATCATCGCCTTCATCGGCTTTCGCATGCTGTTCCCCTCGCCAAACCAGTCTGCCGGGGTCGAGGCCAACCAGAATATCGCCTTCGTGCCCCTGACCATGCCCAGCATGTGCGGACCCGGTACCATGGCGCTGGTGATCAGCGGCGCGGCCCAGATCGCCGAGTTACCGGCCGAGGCCGATCGCGTCGTCATCTATGCCGCCATGGTCACCGCCTTCGCCCTGATGAGCCTGATCAGCTGGGGTGTGCTCAAGCTGGCGGATCCCGTCTGCAAGATCCTCGGCGCCACCGGCATCGACGCCATGACCCGCATCATGGGTTTCCTGCTGGTGTGCATGGGTATGCAGTTCTGCATCAACGGCGTCAAGGAGGTGGCTCAGGATCCCGTCTTCCATGGCCAGGTGATGGAACAACCCGCTGCCGCCTTGCCGACCCATGCCGGATCTACCGCCCTCGATCATCTCGCCGTGCCGCGCCAGCCCTGATTGAAAACGGTGTCATTTTTCGTGCAAATCCCTCCTGATCTTGCGCCTGATCATATTGCCTTCATCTTGATGGGGTAGTCTGGTTTTTGTACAGGCAGGGTTCAGAAGGTTGCCGCTAGCGTGGCATGTGCTGACCCCATCACTTGAGGAGATATGCAAATGGAAAAGATGCTGACCGAGATTGGAAGCTACAGCCTGTTTCATGAGTATCTGAACGTGGTCGGTGCCGCCAGCCCCGCGCTGACCCGGATCAAGACAGGATGGGAATTCAAGCGAAAGGATCGCCTGCTCGCCCAGATAAGGGTGGATGACCACGGCCATGCCCGCTTCTTCATCGACGCCCGCGCCATTTCGGTCAACTGACCCGACCCCTTTCCCAGCCCCGGCGCCTGCCGGGGCTTTTTATTGCTTGCGCGTTCCAATAAAAACCCCGGCGCCGGGCCGGGGTTTACAAAGGTGTGTGACCTTACTGGGTGCCGCCCACGGTGAGCTGATCCAGCTTGAGGGTGGGCTGGCCGACGCCGACCGGTACGCTCTGCCCCTCCTTGCCGCAGACCCCGACCCCGCGATCCAGCGCGAGATCACGGCCCACCATGGAAACTTGGCTCATCGCCTCGGGGCCGTTGCCGATCAGGGTCGCCCCCTTGATGGGCGCGGTGATCTTGCCATCCTCGATGAGGTAGGCCTCGGAGGCGGAGAAGACGAACTTGCCGGAGGTGATGTCCACCTGGCCGCCACCGAAGTTGGGGGCATAAATGCCCTTCTTCACCGAGGCGATGATCTCCGCTGGATCGTACTGACCCGCCAGCATGTAGGTGTTGGTCATGCGCGGCATCGGCAGGGCGGCGTAGGATTCGCGGCGGCCGTTGCCGGTGAGCGGTACCCCCATCAGGCGAGCATTCTGCTTGTCCTGCAGGTAACCCTTGAGGATGCCGTTCTCGATCAGCACGTTGTAGCCCCCCGGCGTCCCCTCGTCATCGATGGAGACGGAGCCGCGCCGACCCGGCAGGGTGCCGTCATCGACGATGGTGCAGTGTTTGGAAGCCACCTGCTCGCCGATGCGCCCGGCAAAGGCGGAGGAGCCCTTGCGGTTGAAGTCCCCTTCCAGACCGTGACCCACCGCCTCGTGCAGCAGCACGCCGGGCCAGCCGGCACCGAGCACCACCGGCATGGTGCCGGCCGGGGCATCGATGGCCTCCAGGTTGACCAGGGCCTGGCGCACCGCTTCACGCACATAGCCAAACGCCCGGCTCTCGAGCCCGTCCAGCTCGAGGAAATGGTCGTAACCGAAGCGGCCACCGCCCCCCGCGCTGCCGCGCTCACGGCGATCCCCCTTCTCGGCGATGACGGTCACCGAGAGGCGCACCAGGGGGCGCACGTCGGCGGCCAGGGTGCCATCGGTGGCGGCCACCAGGATCTCTTCATAGACCCCGCTGATGGAGGCCATCACCTGATTGATGGCGGGATCCAGGCTTCTGGCGAACTTGTCCATCTGCTCCAGCAGGGCAATTTTCTGCTGCTTGTCGAGGGTCTGCAGGGGATCCAGCGCCGGGTAGAGCAGGTTTGCTTCGGTGCGAGCCCATGCTTTTACCTTGCCGTGAGCACCGGCGGCGGCGATGCCGCGAGCGGCAGTCACCGACTGTTGCAGCGCCAGCAGGCTCAGCTCGTCCGAGTAGGCGAAACCGGTCTTCTCGCCGCTGACGGCGCGCACCCCCACCCCCTGATCGATGTTGTAGCTGCCATCCTTGACGATGCCGTCCTCCAGCATCCAGGACTCGTGCCAGCTGCGCTGGAAATAGAGGTCGCCGAACTCCACCTGATGGCTCATCAGGCTGCCGAGCAGCTGTTGCAGCCGCCCTTCGTCGAGATCGTTCGGGGCCAACAGGGAGGCACTAACCTGGCTCAATAGACTCAAATCTTTCTCTCCACTCTCATGCGAGATGTCGTAACGGTTAAATCCACGGCCGCGGGCTCACAGCAGGCGGGCGTGTTGCAGCACCGGCATGGTGCGTTTCAATTCATCGATCAGGGCCCCATCCAGCGGCGCCAGCACGGTGCCCTGCCCCGACGCCCGACAGGCCAGCACCCGGCCCCAGGGGTCGATCACCATGCTGTGGCCCCAGGTCTGGCGCCCCGTCTCGTGGGTGCCCCCCTGGTTGGCGGCCACCACGTAGCACTGGTTCTCGATGGCACGGGCCCGCAACAGGGGCTCCCAGTGCGCCTCGCCGGTGACGGCGGTAAAGGCGGCAGGCACCAGCAGCACCCGGGCACCGGCCCGGGCCAACTGGCGGTACAGCTCGGGAAAGCGCAGATCATAACAGATAGAAAGGCCGAGGGGACCAAAGGGGGAGTCCACCAGCACAGGCTGATCACCCGGGCTGAAGGTCTCCGACTCCCGGTAGCGGCCGTGATTGTCCGCCACGTCCACGTCGAACAGGTGGATCTTGTGGTAGTGCCCCTTGAGCGCGCCGTCGGGATCGAACACCAGGGTACTGGTGTGGATGTGGTCGGCACCGGCGATGGCGGTGGGCATGGCCCCGGCCACCAGCCAGATGCCGTGGGATTTGGCCCAATCAGAGAGTTGCTGCTGGATTGGGCCATTTCCCAATGGCTCTGCCCCGTCCAGATACCCCTGCCGCTCGCCAAAGAGGGCGAAGTTTTCCGGCAGCAGCACCAGCAAGGGGCGCTCCCCGGGCAGACTCGCCAGCTCGGCGGCGATCCGCTCCCGGTTATCCTGCCAGGTACGACCCGAAATCAACTGCATGGCAGCTAGCCACATGACGCGCTCCTTCTGTTGGGCGAGCCGGTGGCAGAAGGCCTCCTCGGCTCGCAGGGCAATATCCGCACTCTTCTGTTAGGCGAGCCGGTGACACAAGGCCTTCTCGGCTCGCAGGGCAATATCCGCACTCATCTGTTGGGCGAGCCGGTGACCGGTGACAGAAGGCCTTCTCGGCTCGCGGGGAAATATCTGCACTATGAGGGGTTTGGCGGCCGGGGGAAAGTCCCCCAGCCCGGTGCATGCCCTCAGCGCTGACCCGAGCCCTGGTGCTTGGGATCGAGCAGGAAGGGGGTGACCTCCTTGGCGGGCAGGCCGGGCGCCACCGCATCCACCGCATCCTTCTGGTGCTGGTTGAGCTTGATGCGGGCGCGATCCCGCCCCGCCTCCACCAGCCTGGGGGCGTCCAGCGGGCCGGAGACCCGAAAATCGATGCGGGTCACCACGTCCACCACTGGCTCCAGCAGCTTGGAGAGGGCCAGCACATAGAGCCCGGTGATGGGGGTCAGGGAGAAGGCCGCCACCACCGGCAGGGTGCCGCCCAGGTTGGGGGAGAAGCTCAGATCAAAGTCGAGCCGCCAGCGCACCAGATCCGCGATGCCCTTGCCCCGCAGGTTGCCTGCGGCCCCCTTCATGTAGAAGTCGTTGTTCTCCACCACCCCCTGATTGACCTTGGCGGAGGCGGACATGGACTCGAAATAGAAGCCCTTGTCGAATACATCGCGAAAATCGAGGCGCAGCTTGCGCATCAGGGAGTCGAGGCTCAGCAGGGAGAGCAGCCGGGCCCCCTTGTCGTTGACCTCCCGCAGGGTGCCTCCCTCCAGCTGGTAGTCGGCGCTGCCCGCCAGAGTCGGCAGGCTCAGGCGGTAGGGCACGTCACGCCAGTTCAGATCCAGCGCCAGCTTGCCCGGGGCATCCCCGATGGGCGAGGTGTAGCCGAGCCGCTTGAGCAGCAGCTCGCTGTTGCGGGTCTCGAGGTTCACCCTGGCACGGGTCTGCATCTGGCTGCCACGGGCCAGCCACTCGGCGCTGCCGCGCAGGGTGCTGCCCGCCAGGCGCATCTCCAGTCCCTTGAGATCCAGCCGGTTGGCCCCGGGCAGCAGCTCCCCCTTCACCTCACCCAGGGGCAGCTCGCCGAAGCGGCAATCCACGCAACTGAAGGTGAGCCAGGGAATGGCATTCATGATGGCCCTGTCCTGGCGCTCATCGGGATCCGGGCTGAGATCGGTCCCCTTGCCGGACCAGTAGATGCGGGCAAACTTGGCATCGATGGGGCGCCCATCGGCCACCGGCACCCGCACCACCCCCATCACGTCGGGGCTGTCGATCATCACCTCGGTGGCCTGGTTCACCGGCCCCAGGGTGAAATGTACCGCCTTGAGGCTGGCACTGCCGATGTCGGCACGGGCCAGCTGGCCATCCACCCACCACTCCTGGGGCAAGAAAGAGGGGCCCACCACAGCATTGTCACTCGGCGCCGAACCGGCCGGCAGCCACTGCTTGAGACGGGCCAGCCAGCCGGCCACGTCCGCCTGCTGCTGGTTGATGGCGAGCAGCATGGGCTTGTCCTGCATCACCCGCGCCCCGGGCTGGCCGATATTGACCCGCACCCGGCTGAGATAGGGCACGCCGTCGCCGTACACCAGGCGGCTCTGCATGTCGATGTCCGCCCCCAGCACGGCGCGGATGTCGGCGCTGCCATCCCGCCCGCGGGCCGTCACCTTGAGGGGCAGCCGGGTACCCGCCGCCTTGGTCAGGGGCACGGGCAGATCCAGCCCCATGCCCTGCAGGTTGGAGTCCAGCGCCAGCTGGAAGCTGAACGCCTTGTTCTCGGGCAGGGTCAGCCCCAGGGTACCGGACCAGTTGCTGCGCCCCTGGAGCATCTCGAGGGCCGGTATGTCCCGGCGCTGGCGGCGGCTGTCCCACTGCCCCTGGAACTTGAGGTCGGCCTGATAGCCGTGGGGCAGTTGCCGCCCCTGATAATCCAGGGTCAGCGGCTGGTTCCACAGGCTGGCCTTGAGGTTGTGAATGCGAGTCTGCTCGTTGTCATACTCGAGCGTCCCTGCGACCCCGTCGAGGGGCAGATCCAGGGAGGCGATCCTCACCTTGTTGTCCTTGAAGCTGGCTTCCCCGCTGGCCTTGACCTCCCCCTCGCCATCCAGCGGTATGTCGAGCTTCACCGTGCCCTTCATGGGGCCGCGGATCTCCACCTCCCGCAGCGCCTGACCGACGGTTCCCCCCAGCGGCGAGTCCTGCAAATAGTCGCTGATGGCCTTGCCCTCGCCCTCAACCCTGGCATCCACGTAGAGGTGAGCACCCGGATAGAGGTCCGGGATCCAGGCATGCACCGAGTCGGAGCTGGCCTTGCCGAGCTGGGTGGCGCGGCTGTTCATGTCGAGGCTGGCGTTCTGGAACAGCAGATCGATCTGCAGGTCGGTCAGCGGCTGCCAACCGGGGAAAAACTCGTAGGTGGCCTGTTGCAGCGGCACCGCCACCTGGAAGACGCCCTTGCCGTTGTCGTAGGGGAAGTCACGGAATTCGCCGTACCAGAGCAGGTCGGCCCCTTTGGCCTTGCCCCCCTTGATGGCGCCGCTCAGGTAGCTCACCAGCCCCTCATCCATCACCGCCAGGGGGTAGTAGCGATCCGCATGGGCCGCGTTCTTGACGTCGATGCGCCCGGTCAGGGCGAGGAAGGGGTGCTCGAACAGCTCGAGGCGAAACCGGCTGGCGAGGCGCAGATCCGGGTTCTCCAGGGCAATGTCCTGACCATAGAGCACCCAGCCTTGCGGCGCCCGCCACCAGTCGAGGGCTGCACTCAGGCTGTCCACCGGGATGGGTTCCTTGAAGTGGCGGGCCGGATCCACCTTGCCCTTGCCCAGGGTCAGGCGGGCACGCCCCCCGTTCGGGGTCAGCCAGAAGTCGCCGTCCAGCTTTTGCAGACCGGGCACATCGTGCCAGGCCCGGGTCCCGAAGCCGCGCAGTTGCCCCTGCACAGAGAGCCCCTGCCAGTCCCCGTCGGCCTGCAGGACCAGCTCCTGCAACTGGCCCCTTGGCCGGGTGCGCTTGAGGGTCTCGGTCAGCTCGGGATAGAGGCCGGAGACCAGCTGGCTCAAGTTGGCAATCTGGTCGATATCGATGGCGGGCACATAGCCCTGGATGCGCGAGCCGATGCGCTCGAGCTGCAGGCGGCTGTGCAGCCAGGTGGCGCCATCGAGCTTGAAGATGACGTCGTGGCTGGCGAGCTGCCACGCCTCGCCGTCCCGGCGCAGCTGGATCTTGCCCCCCTGCAGGTCGAGGCGGTGCGACTCTCCCTTGATCTCGTCCTTCCAGATCAGGTGGTTGTTGCCAAAGGCCAGCAGGGAGTTGCCGAGCCTGCCCTTCTCGAACTCGCTCCAGAGCTGGAAGTCGAGCTGGCCGCTCACCGGCGGCGCGCCGGCGTGGATCCGGGCCAGCATGGGGCTGATGTCCAGCTCGCTGGCCCCCAGATAGAGCTGGCCCTTGAGGCGGTCGAGCCGCACCTCGGGGGCATCCACATCGATGATGAGGTCCAGGGTGCTCTCCCCCACCCCGTTGATGAGATAGGCCTTGCCGACCCCCTGATGCCGCTTGCCGCGGTTCTGCCAGCGCAACTGGGCGATGTCGAGGGCGCGCACCTCCCCCAGTGCCGTGGTGAGGCTCAGGCGTGTGTCGTGAATGTCGAAGGTGGAGAGCTGGGTCAGCAGGAAGCGCAGCAGGGCCTCCTGCTGGTTCGCGCTCTTCCCGCTGACGGGGGTGGCGGGCTGGGTCATGTCCAGCGCGATGTTGCCGTCGCTCAGGATCAACTGGCCAAACACCGGTCTGAGTTCGTTGAGGGAGCGCCAGAAGTCGAGGTGGGCCCACACCTTGCCAAGGCGCAGGGAGAAACGCCCCGAATCGGGGGCGATGGCCAGTCCTTCCAGCCCGATGGCCGGGCCGCGGGGAGTCCACTCCAGCCCGACGTGATCCACGCTCACCTCGAGCTGACTCTCTCCGAGCAGGGTCCCTATCACGGCCGCCCGGTGCTGGTTGAGCAAAGGGCCGCCCAGTCGTACCACGCTGACCAGAACGGCCAGCAGCACGAAGAAGACTCCGAGGGCCAACCAGCCCCGACTCAGCCAGCGATAGACCAATTACATCATCACCACATCGAACTGTTCCTGCCCACAGAGCGGCTCGGAGACCACCCTGACCTGCTTGCCGATGAAGACTTCCAGCTCCGCCAGACTGTGAGACTCTTCCCCCCGCAGGTAATCGGCCACCGAGGGGGCCGCATAGACGGTGAACTGATCCGCGTCGTAGGCGCGGTTGACCCGGATGATCTCCCGCAGGATCTCGAAGCAGACCGACTCCACCGTCTTGACCCGGCCGCGCCCCTTGCACTCGGGGCACTCGGCGCAAAGCACGTGCTCCAGGCTCTCCCGGGTACGCTTGCGGGTCATCTCCACCAGCCCGAGCTGGGAGAAACCGTTGACGTTGGTCTTGGCCCTGTCCTTGGCCAGCGCCAGCTCCAGGCTGTGCAGCACCCGACGACGGTGATCCTCGGACTGCATGTCGATGAAGTCGATGATGATGATGCCGCCGAGGTTGCGCAGGCGCAGGTGACGGGCGATGGCGGCGGTGGCCTCGACGTTGGTGTTGAAGATGGTCTCTTCCAGATTGCGATGGCCGACGAAGGCGCCGGTGTTGATGTCCACCGTGGTCATGGCTTCGGTCTGATCGATGATGAGGTAGCCGCCGGATTTCAGCTCCACCTTGCGCTCCAGGGCGCGCTGGATCTCGTTCTCCACGTCGTAGAGATCGAAGATGGGCGACTCGCCGGAGTAGTACTCCAGCTTGTTGGCGAGCTCGGGCACGTACTCCTCGGTGAAGCGCTTGAGCTGATCGAAGCTCTGGCGGGAGTCGACCCGGATCTTGTCGAGCTCGGCCCCGACGAAGTCGCGCACCACCCGGAACGCCAGGCTGGGATCCTCGTAGAGGATCTTGCAGGGGGGGTACTTCTGCTTGCGCTCGAGGATCTTGCGCCACAGGCGCTTCAAGAAGGCGGCGTCCTGCTCCAGCTCCTGCTCCCCCACCCCTTCGGCGGCGGTGCGGATGATGTAGCCGCCCAGTTCGTCCACATAGCCGGCCACGGTGCGCTTGAGGCGCTCGCGCTCCGCCTCGGATTCGATGCGCTGGGAGACCCCCACGTGGGCACTGCCCGGCATGAAGACCAGATAACGGGATGGCAGGGTGATGTCGGTGGTGAGGCGAGCCCCCTTGGTACCGAGCGGGTCTTTGACCACCTGTACCATGATGTCCTGCCCCTGGCGCACCAGTTCGGCGATGTTGCCGGCCTGGAACTGCTCCTTCTCCTTGATCGCCACACACTCGGTATGGGGCACTATGTCGGAGGCGTGCAGGAAGGCGGCCTTGTCCATGCCGATGTCAACGAAGGCGGCCTGCATGCCGGGCAGCACGCGGCTGATCTTGCCCTTGTAGATGTTGCCCACGATGCCGCGCTTGGCCTGACGCTCCACATGCACTTCCTGCAGCAGACCGTTCTCGACCAGGGCGACCCGGGTTTCGGAGGGGGTGACGTTTACCAGCAGTTCTACCGACATAAGTTACCTTGCCTTTCTAGTTTTGAATTCTGGCACGACGAACAACGGGTAACTCAGCAGCGCACTGCTGACGAGAGGATTACCGGGTCTGCTCGAGGTGCTGCTTGATCAACAGGTCCGTCTCCAGCAGGGGCAGGCCGACCACGGCACTGTAGCTCCCCTCGAGGCGACTGACGAATTTGCCGGCAATGCCCTGGATAGCATAGGCGCCCGCCTTGTCGCACGGCTCGCCGGTGCGCCAGTAGGCTTCGATCTCGGCCTCGTCCAGCTTGCGAAACGCCACGTTGGTGGTGACCAGCCGCACATCGCACCGCTCCGGGGTGGCCAGGGCCACCGCCGTCATCACCTGGTGTACCCGCCCGGAGAGGGCTTCCAGCATGTCCTTGGCGTCCAGCAGGTCGGAGGGTTTCTCCAGCACCCACTCCCCCAGCACCACTATGGTGTCGGCCCCCAGCACAGGCAGCGCCGTGGGCGCCGCGGCCACACCGGCCATCGCCTTGTCGCGGGCCAGCCGGCAGACGTAATCCTGGGGCTTCTCACCGTCGTTGCGCAGCTCCGGCACATCCAGCTTGAGGACCTCGAAACGGTAGCCCAGGCGGGTCAGAAGCTCGTGCCGGCGGGGAGAGCCCGAGGCGAGATAGAGTTGCAGTTCGTTGTGCTTGTTCATACTTCACTCAATGAGACGATGCGCAGTTACAATGCGTTGTTTTTATTCACATTCACTTGATATTGAAGCGACGCCGCACCTTGCGCAAGACCATAAAAATCCAGGGCCATATTAACATCGTCGTCAACGTCGACCAAAAGTAGGCGAAGTTGAGGCTGGCCCGGCTGAACAGATGCTCCGCCCAGAACACGGTGATCTTCCCCACCAGGGAGAGCAGACCGATGATCAGCGCCTGCTGCCAGAGGGAGAAGTTGCGGATCTTCTGGAACTGGAATGCCGCCAGGTAGGTGGTGATGGCCATGGCCATGGCCCGCACGCCGAGGGTGCTGCCGAGCAGCACGTCCAGCAGCAGGCCCGCCACCCAGGCGGTGCCGACGTTGGTCCGGTGCGGCAGCGCCAGCGCCCAGTAGATGAGCACCATGGCGAGCCAGTCCGGACGGAAGGGTTCGAATTGAAAGGGAAGTGGCAGGATGGAGAGGCACAGGGCCAGCAGGATCGAACACCAGATCCAGATCCTGCCACTGGCGGGTTGCAGCATCAGCGCGTCGCCCCCGCCGCCGAGGTTGCCGTGGCCACCGAGGCGCTCGCCGCAGGCTCAAGGGCATCCTTGTCGTGTACTTCCGGTTTCTTGTCGGTCCACAGCAGCAGCAGGTAGCGCAGACGGTCCAGCGCCACCAGGGGCTTGGCCTCGATCTGGGCGAAGGGCTTGCCCTCCACGTAGTCGGAGCGGGTCACGGTGGCCACCGGATAGCCTTCCGGGAAGCGGCCGCCCAGGCCCGAGGTGACCAGCAGGTCGCCGACCTGGACGTCGGTGTTGCGCGGCAGGTTGCGCAGCTCCAGCTTGTCGAGCTCGCCGCTGCCGGAGGCAATGGCGCGCAAGTCGTTGCGCAGCACCCGCACTGGGATGCCGTGGCTGGAGTCGGTGATGAGCAGGACGCGGCTGGTGGTGGATCCCACGTGCAGCACCTGGCCGACCACCCCCTGATCGTTGATCACTGGCTGACCGTTGTAGACGCCGTCCAGCGCCCCCTTGTTGATCAGCACCTGGTGGCTGAAGGGATCGGAATCCACCGACAGTAGCTCGGCCACCATCTTGCGGGACTCCTTGTGCACGGGGGAACCGAGCAGCTCTCGCAGGCGCTGGTTCTCGTGCTCCAGCTGATCCATCTTCAGCAGGCGCGAGCGCAGGGTGAACAGTTGCTGTTCCTGCTGCTTGGTCTGCTCGATGAGATCGGCACGGGTCTGCACCTGGGTCGACATGGTGTCGAGCAGGGTACCTGGGGTGTTGGCGATGTACTGCAGCGGGCTCACCAGGGAGCTCAGGTAAACGCGGACGTGGCTGAACACACCGAAGCGGGAATCCGCGACGATGGCAGCGACGGAGATGATGACGGCGAGAAACAACCGTAACTGAAGCGAAGGGCCTCTACCAAAGATGGGTTTCATGAGTCGTCAAAAAAGAGCCGGCGCTCGGCCGGCTTTGGGTCTTATTCGTAGTGGAACAGATCGCCACCGTGCATATCGATCAGCTCCAGCGCCTTGCCACCACCTCGGGCGACACAAGTGAGGGGATCTTCAGCCACGACGACCGGGATGCCGGTCTCTTCCATCAGCAGACGGTCGATGTCCTTGAGCAGGGCACCACCACCGGTCAGCACCATGCCGCGCTCGGAGATGTCGGACGCCAGCTCGGGCGGGGATTGCTCCAGGGCCACCATGACGGCGGAGACGATGCCGGAGAGCGGCTCTTGCAGCGCTTCCAGGATCTCGTTGGAGTTCAGGGTGAAGCTGCGCGGCACCCCTTCGGCCAGGTTGCGACCACGGACTTCGATCTCGCGCACCTCTTCGCCCGGGTAGGCGGAGCCGATCTCGTGCTTGATGCGCTCGGCGGTGGCTTCCCCGATCAGGCTGCCGTAGTTGCGACGCACGTAGCTGATGATGGCTTCGTCGAACTTGTCACCACCGATACGGACGGACTGGGAGTAAACCACGCCGTTCAGGGAGATGATCGCCACTTCGGTGGTACCACCACCGATGTCCACCACCATGGAACCGGTCGCTTCGGAGACCGGCAGGCCGGCACCGATGGCGGCAGCCATGGGCTCATCGATCAGGTAGACCTCGCGGGCACCGGCGCCCAGGGCGGATTCCTTGATGGCGCGACGTTCCACCTGGGTGGAGCCGCACGGTACGCACACCAGCACGCGCGGGCTGGGGCGGAAATAGTTGTTGTCGTGAACCTGCTTGATGAAGTGCTGCAGCATCTTCTCGGTCACATAGAAGTCGGCGATCACGCCGTCTTTCATCGGACGAATGGCGGAGATGTTACCAGGGGTACGACCCAGCATCTGCTTGGCGGCATGACCGACAGCAGCGACCGATTTGGCGTTCCCGCGCTCTTGGCGAATGGCGACAACTGAGGGTTCGTTAAGGACGATCCCTTGATCTTTTACATAGATCAGGGTGTTGGCAGTTCCCAAGTCGATCGACAGATCGTTGGAAAAGACGCCTCTGAGCTTTTTGAACATGGCTACGGGAAATCCTAAGAATTTTGAGGTGCAGAAAACCGGCTAACTTTACCAATGCCCACCCCAATGGGCAAGCGCTCAAACTGTCGCCAATCAATCAGGCGCGACAAAAATGCGAGTCATCACTCACCCGCACAAGCCGACAAACTCTACGAAACAAGGAGATAAGACGCAGGTGTACACCAATGCGTCTCTCTCATCACCGCGGCACGGGTGTCAGGGCATCACTTCCCGGCGATAAATAATTCTGTCATTACCCCGATCCCGGCCAAAGATGGCCTCCCCCAGCAGGTGATCCGCCGTGGCCGGGTCCGCCAGCCAGAGTGGCCGTGACGGCTGTTTCGACAATTCCACCTTGTAGGGAATGCCAAAAGCTTTATTTGGTACTGGTACTGGTGCAGAGAAATGAAACAGGATCTCCCCTTTGTTTGCCGTCGCTACACTGGCTGGCGCAGCCAAACCACTGAGCGTCAGCGTACTGCGGAAAGATTGCTGCGGCGTGGCTCCTGGCACCTGACCCGTGGCCTCATAGGAGCCGTTGTTGAAACTGATCTTGCGCGTCGGATCTAGGCTGGTTGCCGGATCAAAGCCCTCATTGGCCAGAGATAGCTGTGTACACACATCCGCTTGATTGACTTTCCACCTCCCCCCTTCGAAATACTGTACCTGCAAGGGCAGCGCCAGGGGGGCGCTGGCGACCCCCTGCCGGGTGCTGGCCAGCAGGCGGCCGTAGTAGGCGAGCATGGTGTCGTCCGTCCCCTGTGGGACATCGAGCCGCTTCGCGGTGCAATTCACCCCGCTCTGGCAGGTGCCGGTCACGGCGGGATTCATGTCCCGGTCGGCGAGGAAGCTGGTCTCGGGCGTCTCGCCATCCGCGACCCGAAGGCCGAACTGCAGCCGCCGCAACGGCTCTTCCGGCGCACTCAGGCCCGGGGTCAGCTCCCGCAACCGCATAAAGCGGCTCTGGCCGGTGAAGTCCGCCACGCCGGCGGACCAGCTGGTCACCAGGGGATCCAGCCGGTTGGATCTGTCCACCCCGTCCTGGTTGTTGGCGACCACCAGGGTGAGGGCACCCCTGGCAAAGGCATCACGGTAGTTCTTCGTGACGCTCCCTTCCTTGTTGCGCGCCTGCACCGTTGTCTGCACGTCAAATGGCTGGCTCATATAGCTGAAACCGCCGCAGGCCGGAGTGACGGTGCCGCTCACCAGATTGAAGTCCCAGGGCACGAAGCGCCCCACCGGCACGCTGCTGGCTGGGGGGATGGTGTAGCCGAAGTAACCCGAGGCCGGCGGGGTCGCCGTCATCCTGAACACACCGACCTCATTGACCGTCTGGGTGAGGGGGTTGAGGTTGCTGCTGCCCTGCTGGTTGGAGTGGTCATAGCTGACAGTGCCGACCACTGCCTCCACACCTGGTGAAGGAGCCACCAGCTGGCTGCCCAGGGCGATATTGGCCAGCGTAAAGTTGGGAGTGGGCAGGTTGCCGCTACAGAAGTCGGTATCAATGTCGGCCTGCCAGGCCATGGCAGCAACGGTCAGCGGGAATGCCTCTCCCGTTCGCTTGAACAGCGGGCAGCTACTGTTGCCTGCCGCGCAGGCTCCCTGGGTTGGCGTGATGCAGAGCCCCACCGGACGGCTGATGAAGGTGTCCGACCCCGTCATCACCAGCCCCGCCGTATCTCCGCTGCCATCGTGGCGGGCATTGAGCCGTATCTGGCCCGCGTCTGGATAGCGAACATTCTTCAGGGTCGCCTTGCCCTGGCTATCGAAGTTCACGTTGATGACAGTGCCCGTCGGCGACGCCACATTGGCCGCATATGTCGAGACAGGGTTGCCATCTATCGCGACCTTGCTGCCAAATGCATTGGCATCGGGAGTGATATAAGCGCCCCAGAAGCTGACCGGCTTGCTCACGCCGGCGAAGCCGGGAACGCACTGCTTGGTCGCATCGTCTTTCTTAACGGCGCTGATCACCACATCCTGCGGCCTGTTGGCATAGGTATCCAGCACATCGAACACGAAGCCGCTGTCGGCAAAGCTGAGGGTACAGGCGGCGGCGCTCAGGGCGCCGCTGCCGGCGCGGCACAGGGTAGTACTGAGCGGCCTGGTGGCGGGTGTCGAGCCGCTCACCCCGACGGTCATGGCCGTCGCCAGATTGTTGCGAAGCTGCAGGGTCGTGGTGCCACCGCTGAAGGTCACGGTGGCGGCGTTGCCTCCATAGGCCACCTGGCTGCTGGCCACCCAGCCATTGCTGCCGCTCTTGAGCGGGGTCAGCGTGGCGCTCACCTGACCCGTGACCAGCAGGCTGCAACTGGCGTTGGCACAGGCGCGTATGGTCAGGGTCTCCGGATTGCAGGTCAGGGCGTTGCCACTGTGATCGAACTCGAAGTGATCGATCTGGGTGCCCACCGGGTTCGAACGCAGGGCGCAGATCTGGACGTTGTCGATCTGGTGGGCGTTGGTCAGATCCCCCGTGGAGCCTGTCAACGACAGCAGCAGGTTCTCCGGGATCGCCGCCTGGCCGCTCTGGGCGGCGGCATTGAAGCTGCCGATCAGGGTGCTGTAGCCGCTGCCGGTGTTGCGCTCCACCTTGACCAGAGACTGGCCGCTGACCCGGGAGTCGACCGTCAGCCGATAGCGGTGTGGCCGGTTGGTGTTGGTGCCGCTGTCCACGGTCGGCGACAGGCAGTTGCCCGTAGTGTTGGTGGTGCCGTCGTTGCAGGTTCCCTTGAGATAGTTGTAGCCGCTGGTGCCCGAACCCGAGCCCCGCACCACGACCGACTGGCGACGCTGGCCCACGTTGATCGTGCCCCCCTCGCCGGAGAAGTTGCCGAACTCATCGATGCCTATCCCCAGCCAGCCCCCCGCAAACCCGTTCAACCCCGGTTTGAAGCCGTAACCGAGCGGTCCGCCGAAGGCACCGGGCTGGGGGGTCACCCTGTCGTCGGAGAGCACCACCGCCATGCCGTCCGCCCCGTTGCCGCTGTGGGCGTACTGGTCGAACTCTATGGTCACCAGGTTGTTGGCGGCGGGGAAGAGCCGCTGGTAAGTGGCCGAGGTGGATTGCTTGGTGCTGGCCTGGGTCATCCCCAGCCGACCATTGACGATGGCCGGGGTAAAGCTGCCGCTGCTGCGGGCCACCACCCAATTATTGCCGAGGGCGCTGGCGGAGAAGTCGTCGCTGAAGCAGGTGAGCAAGGGCTCACCGCTGTCATAGAGGACCTTGCTGTTGCCCTTCAGATTGACGTTCCTGGCGCTCAGCTGGCCCCGCAGCACCACCTCATTCTCGAAGGTGGCGTCCCCTTCCGCGTAATAGGTCCCGGCCAGCTGGTCACTGCCGGTGAGCATGAGGCTGCCGACCACATAGGCCTTGAAGGCGGACCCCGTCTGCAGCTGCGAGTCGTTGTGCGCCGTGATGTCGCCCTTGACGTAAAACGAGGTGGTGCCGCTGCCAACCAGCTTGATAAGGCTGCCCCCCGTCAGTTGCAGATCACCCTCTATGATGTAGGTCTTGCCAGCCGTCAGCGTCATCACGCCGCCATTTTGCATGGTCAGGCTCTTGATCACATAGGTGCTGTATTTGTCCGAGAAGCTGACATTGCCAGACCCGTTGGCATTGACCAAGCCATCTATGGTCAGGCTGCCCAGATCCCAGCGGCTGCTGCTGGCCTCCTTGCCGTAGTTGGGGGTGGTCCCGAGGATGACGGTGGGGGTGGTCCAGTTCGCCACCGTATAGCTGGCCGAATCCGTGCTGCCCGGAAAGGCAGGGCGGGTTTGCTTCAGGCTCGCCACCCCGGTGATCTGGCACTTGCCCGTGCCGCAGGCCAGCGCGTTCATCTCATTCGTATACCCGGTGACCCGCTTGAAGCAGACCTCCAGGCCATTGTAATTCTCCACCCGGGCACCGGACTGCATATAGAGGGTACCGGCCGTATCGTGACTCTGGATGGGGCCGGGGAAGACGCTGTTACAATCCAGCGCGGCCTGGACCGGCAGGCACAGCAACAGCAACAGGGCGGCACACAGGCGACGCATCATGGGTTTACTCCATCGAAGGCTTCAGCCACCATAGTCCGGCTGACGGCAAAATCCGGGTTGGGGCCACTGTTCACGCCCGGATCGCCGCAGCGCCCCTCACTGCGGAATCTGTACCCGGTCTGGGTCCCTCCGGCCGCGCTCACGGCGATCTGCTGACAGCTCACCTCGGCTTCGCAATCCGCCAGCCCGGGCAGCGCAAAGGCGGTCGTGGTCGATGCCTCGCACCGCTGGGCGGTCCACTCGTCGTTGGGATAGAGCCGGTAGAGCGCGATCTCCAGCCCGCTCTGGGCCGCCATCAGGGCCCGCACTCCGCGCACCTCCACCGTATTCTTCTCGCCGCTGTCCACCAGGAAACGGCCCATGGCAGCCGCCAGCAGCGCCATGATGACGATGACGAAGAGAGCGATCATGATGGCGCTGCCGCGCTGGGCGTGTCGCATACGGGGGGGCCTAGGGGACATTGAGCGTCTCCAACTTGTGGTTGAAGAGGACGCGCTCGCCGCGCTGCTCGAACTCCAGCCGCAGCCCCACCTCACTCGAGATAAAGGCAGCGGGATCCCGATAGAAATAGGAACCCGTACCTATATGCTCGGCCATCAGGGCCGGTGTGCTCCCGCTAAAATCCAGGCCGATGGCGGCGCTGGCCCGGGTCAGGGTGGTGCCCGTCACGCAGTAGCGCACCTGCTGGCTGGCAAAGTAGACCCGTTGTCCCGGCGACTCCCTGGCAAAGCCACTGCCCAGTGTCATCGCCAGTGCCCCCGAGACCGGACTGCCCACGGTATCGACCCGGGCCACGCAGGTGCCATGGAGGCAGCCCTGAACCAGGGTCAGCACAGGGTCGGCAAGGGGGTAGACGATGGCACTCTCCCCGTCCCGGGGAAGCGGATCCGGCTCGACTATGGTGAGCCCGTTGCCGAGGGCCGAGCCCAGGTAACGGCTGGCGGTGGCGATGGGCCAGAGACGCAGGCAGGCCCCCTGCTCCAGGGCGTTGCCCCCCTCGTCCTCGATGCGCACCGACCCCGGCACCGCGTCCCGCACCTCGCGATTGAGCCGCTCCAGAGCGAAGCGGGCATCGCTCATCAACTGCTCGCGGCGGCTGGCATCCCCGTAGATCTGGGTGCCGATGCCGATGAACTGGCTGGAGAAGGTGGCCAATACCCCGAGCAGCAGGATCACCATCACCAACTCCACCAGGGTGAACCCTCTCGATGACGCGCGCATCAGTAGTTCCCCCGATAGAGGGCAAAGGCCAGCTCGCTCTTGTCCGGCAGGCGCACCCACAGCTCGATGCGCTTGCCGATGGACTCGGCGCCATGGCCCGTGCTGCCGAACAGGGTGTCGGGGGTGACAGCAATCTTCACCTGGTAACCGCGATACTCCTCGTCGCGGATGCCGGCGGCAGTCTGGGTAAAGCGGTTGGCCTCCACCCAGCTCCCCCCGGTATCGAAGTCGTCCACGTCGTTGAACTGATAAGGGCGGGTCTCGCCGCCGTCCGGACCGTAGTCGGCGGGGGAGGTACAGGGGGAATAGGTTACGGCAGGCTCATCCGCCGTCTCGCCGCAGCGAAAACGCCCGCCGTTGTGATCCGAGTGTTCGTCGAAGGACTTCTGCAGCACCTCGTTCAGGATGCGCTGGGCCAGCTGGGCCGCCCGCACCTGCTGCACCGGATCCACCGCCTGGGGCGCCTGGTTGATAAGGAACCCCAGGATGCCGGTCAGCGCGATGGCCAGCAGCACGATACCGACCACGAACTCGACCAGGGTGAAGCCGCGGCGGGCCTTAGGGGATCGCATGGACATAGCCTTCGGGCTCGATGCGCAGCAGTGCGCTTTCCCGGCCGTCGCTCACCACCAGGTTGCAACCACCGGTGCAGATTGACGGAGAGAGGGGGCGGCCGCTGCGCTTGTCGAAAGAGAAGCTGCCTTGGGGGAGGGAGAGGCCACCGGAGGCCGTAACCAGCCGCCCTCGGGTCTGCTCATCCCCGCTCCAGCCAGCGATGGATCCGGGCGTACAGCTCCCCGTCCGGGTCAGGTGGCCGAAGCGGTTGGCCTCCAGCACCAGCTGGGTACAACGCCCCTCCCCTTCATGCATGTTCATGGTCTGCACCAGCCGCAGCCGGGCCACCAGCTCGTCGCGCAGGGTATGGGTTTCAAAGCCGCCTTTGCCCAGCCACTTGGGCACGGCAAAGGCGGCCAGAATCCCGAGCAACAGGATCACGATGACCAGTTCAATCAGGGTGAAGCCCTTGGTTGTTGCCATTCGGATTCTCACCGGAACAAAAGAGAAAGCGAGGCCGAAGCCTCGCTTGCTTATCACTGAATTAACTACATTTCCCTGCATCAGCATCCAGCTTGCCCACCTTGGATGTGGCAGCTGTAGTGCTTGAACCCTGGGTGTACAAAACACACTCAGCATCTTTCTTATTTGCAGTCGGTACAAATTGATAAGTTGTAGTACTGCCAGAAACGGTGGAACCACTCCAGCCACCATCAAGATTGATAGCAGCCTCAATACCGTCTTTGGAGGCTTTTGGATAACCAGCAAAAATCTTGATTGTTGTTGACCCGGCTCCGCTTACAGTCGCATTTCCGGTTTCATCTTTTTCTTTCCCATCAAGCACTGCGCGGCTATACACCAGCTGGGCAGAACTTTGTACCGCCGCCAACACTCCATTAGCAGCTGCTTTTTTCGCATCATCCTGCAGATTCAGGAACTTGGGTGCGGCGGTGACCGCCAGAATGCCTAGAATGATGATCACGATAACCAGTTCGATCAGGGTGAAACCCGATTGCTTCTTCATTACGTCTTTCCTCGGTTTATCAATTGATATGGGTGGTCACCTGGCCGGAGGCCGGGCGGTAACTGAAACTCATGTAGGCGTCCGTGCTCCCTTGCGGGTCCTGATAGCGCCCATCGCTGCCCTTGCTCAGGCTGTTGACCAGATAGTAACGACAGACTGAATCGAGTCCATTTCTGCTCACGGTAGCATAAAACTTCAGGTCATTGCCGCTGCCGCGTACCTCGTCAAAGCTGGCGGTCGCCTTGGGCGGATTCTGCAACAGTCCCTCCCAGATATTGAGGCAGCGGGCCGCCGTCAGGCTGGCCGGGTTCACATCGGCGCTGCCACTCGCCGCCGTGTCCATAGGATACCCCGGGGAGAGTTCGCCGTTATTGACCTGAGTGTCGGTTGGCGTCGTCAGGTAAAAACGCGAGCCGTCATAGAGCACTGTGTTGAGCCCATCCTGTTTGGCGCGCCCTTCCGCCTCCCACTGTGCCCGCACCAGGGAGACGCCGGTAGCGAACCCGCCGGAGACCCCCTCCACGCTCGCCTTCTTCGCCTCGTCGGTCACGTCGAGAAAGCGGGGCAAGGCGGTGACGGCCAGGATCCCCAGGATCACGATGACGATCACCAGCTCAATCAGGGAAAAACCGGCCATCCGGCCAAGCGCCCGAACGGGTCTCACTCTCTTTGCTGCCATGCTGCCTCCGTAATGGTCCGCATTATTTCATGCGGATAGAAAAAAATCATGTCAATGAAATACTTGAAGCACCCAATCAGGGGCGGGCCACCACCCGGCCATCGGTGAAGCTGTAGTGCAGCCAGTGCCCTTCCTGGCCGAATTCACACCCGCCACCCCCTTCGCTGGCAAGGGCCTGCCAGGATAAGAGCCCCTCATCGTGCCCCAACAGGGCGAGCCAGAGCTGACGGCAATCGGCCGATGGCGACTGGCGCGGCAACACCGCCAGAGGCCAGCCCCGCTCATCGAACTGCCAGGCTGTGCCCTCGGCATGGAGCACCGACGGACGCCGCTCGTCGAGCCAGCGTCCGTGCAGGCGCTGGGCCCGCTGTGCGAACTGCTCACCGAGCAGGCTGGCGCTGATGGCCAGCGCCTCTTCCCTGTGATTGCGATAGCTCATGACCAGGGTCGTGACGATGACCGCCAGCAGGATAAAGACGACGATCCGCCGATATCCCCCCAGCCAGTGCTCATCCTGCTCGGACTCTCTGCTCATGCTCTTTCATACCCTGTTCTCTGTGCCCGGCACGGGCGGCATCCGTATGACCATGAAGATACTGCCTACTGGCCGCGAACAGCTCTCATCGTGTCTCACCATCAGAGGAGTGAAGATGCTAAACCCTGTCACTGGCCGCGCACCGCTCTCATCATGTCCCACCATAAGAGGAATGAAGATGCTAAATCCTGTCACTGGCCGCGCACCGCTCTCATCGTGTCTCACCATCAGGGGAGTAAAGATGCTGAACCCTGTCACTGGCCACGAACAGCTCTCATCATGTCCCACATGGGAGTGAAGATACCCAGCGCCAGCACCAGTACCATGACCGCCACTATGCCGATGAGGATGGGTTCGATGCGGGCGGTGAGGCTCTTGAGGTCATAATCCACTTCACGCTCGTAATACTCGGCCGCTTCGTGCAGCAGCTCGTCCACTTGACCGGTCTCCTCCCCCACCGCGATCATCTGCATCACCAGAGGGGTGAAGAGGCCGCTGGCGCCGGCGGTGCGCAGCAGGCTCTCCCCCCGCTCGATGCCGCCCCGCATGTCGCGGATCTGCCCCGCCATCCAGGCATTGTCCACCGCATCGGCCACCAGGGTCAGCGCCGTGTTGAGCGGCACGCCGGCCTTGAGCATCATGGAGAAGCTGCGGGCAAAACGGGCAAGCAGGGAGCGCTCTATGATGGAGCCGACGATGGGCAGCCGCAGCTGCCATCTGTGCCAGGTCAGCCTGCCTTTGGTGGTGGCGACCCAGCGTCGCCAGCCGACGACGGCGCCCACCAGGATGGCGAGCAGCAGCCACCAGTAGTGAACGAAGAAGTGGGAGGTGGCCAGCAGGATCCGGGTCGCCAGCGGCAGCTCCACCCCGAACTTGGCAAACATCCCGGCAAAGACGGGGATCACCATGATATTAAGGATCACCATGGCGACGGCGATGGCAATCAGCACGAAGGTGGGGTAGCGCATGGCGGTCTTGATCCGCTTGCGGGTCTCCAGCTCCAGATCGAAATAGTTGGCGAGCTGCAGGAAGGCCTCCTCCAGCTGACCCGTGTTCTCCCCTACGTGGATGATGGCCACGAAGAGGCTGCTGAATACCTTCGGGTGCGACTGCATCGCGCTCGACAGCGGCCGGCCGTTGGCCAGATCCTCCCCCAGGGCGTGAAGCGCCCGCTTGAGGGGCTTGCTGTGGGCGCTCTCCTCCAGCCCCGCGATGGCGCGCAGGATGGGAATGCCTGCCCGGGTCAGGGCATACATCTGGCGGCTGAAGACCACCAGCTCTTCCAGCTTGACGCTCCCTTCCAGCAGCAGCGACCAGTCGATGCTGGCAGACCTGGCCTTGCCGGCCTTCAGCTCGGTGGGCATCACCCCGCGGCGCATCAGCTGCTCGGCGGCGGCCAGCTCGCTGACCGCTTCCACCACGCCGCTGACGGCCTGGCCCTGGCTGTCACGCCCCTTGTAGGCAAAACGGTTCATGGGCGACCCCGGCAGAGTGATTCAGTACGATCCAGATGCCTCATGCGTTACCCCAGGTCCTCGGCCAGCCGAAGCACTTCGTCCACCGAGGTGATCCCCTCGCGGGCATAGTCGAGCGCCGTCAGGGCCAGGGGGCGGTAGTGCTCATGCGCCCGTGCCGCCCGGGCAAACCCCTCGGCATCGTTGCGGCGCAGGGCATCCATCATGGGTTGATCCAGCTCCAGCAGCTCGTAGACCCCGATCCGGCCCGCATAGCCGGTGAAGTTGCAGCTCTGGCAGCCCCGCCCCTTGCGATAGCGATGCTGGCCCGGCGCTTCACCGGAGAGCACCGAGAGCCAGGTGGCCTGCCCCTCGTCAGGCGCCGTCTCGCAGGCGCAGTGTTCACACACCCGCCGCACCAGGCGCTGGGCCACCACGGCCCGCAGGGCGCTCGCCACCAGATAGCCGGGCGCCCCCATGTCGATGAGACGCAGGGCGCTGGTCACGGCGTCGTTGGTGTGCAAGGTGGTCAGCACCAGGTGACCCGTGATGGCGCCGCGCAGGCCGATCTCCACCGTCTCGTTGTCCCGCATCTCCCCCACCAGCAGGATGTCCGGATCCTGGCGCAGGGTGGAGCGCAGCACCTGGGAGAACGTGAGCCCTATCTTGGGATTGACCTGCACCTGGCTGATGCGGGGCAGGCGGTACTCCACCGGGTCTTCCACCGTGATGATCTTGTGGCTGGCCTGGTTGAGCTCGGAGAGGGCGCCGTAGAGCGTCGTGGTCTTGCCGCTACCGGTCGGGCCCGTCACCAGGATCATGCCGTGAGGGCGTTTGAGCTGACGGCGGAAGCGGGTCAGGATGGCGGGGGGCATCCCGGTCTCGGCGAGCGACAAGATGCCGGAGGATTGATCCAGCAGCCGCATCACCACGGACTCGCCATATTGCACCGGCATGGTGGACATCCGCACATCCACGTCGCGGCCGCGCACCTTCATGTTGAAGCGGCCATCCTGGGGCAGACGCTTCTCGGAGATGTCGAGCCCGGCCACCAGCTTGAGGCGCAGCACCAGCGCCTGGGCGATGCGCACCTCGTTGAGGATGTTCTCGTGCAGCACGCCGTCGATACGCTGGCGAATGCGCAGCACCTTCTCGTCCGGTTCGATATGGATGTCGGAGGCACCCACCTGTACCGCGTCCTCGAACAGGGAGCGCAGCAGCTTGGCCACCGTCGCCTCCCCCTCGTCGGTTGCGGCATTGAGGCTGCCGGCTCCCAGCTCGAAGCCGGTCTCCTGATGCTCTTCGTGCAGTTGCACCGCGAAGTTCTCTATCTCCCGGGTGCGGCGATAGAGGCGGTCGAAATACTCCAGCAGCTGGCCTTCACGGGCCACGGCCAGCACCAGCTCCCGCGGGCTGAGCAGGGCAGCGATGGCGTCGAGGGCGCTCAGATCCGCCGGATCCGACATCACCACGGTGACCTTGTCGTCGCTCAGGTTGACGGCCAGCGCCCGGTAGCGGCGCGCCTGCACCTCGGGCAACAGCGCCACGGCCGAGACGTCGATGGTGAGGTTGTTGAGATCGAAGAAGGGCACATCCAGCTGACGGGCGAGGAAGGTCAGCAGTTGCACCTCGCTGATAAAGCCGAGATCGATGAGGGTGGTCCCCAGCTTGCGGCCGGTCTGGCGCTGCTGCTGCAGGGCGAGCTGCAGCTGATCATCCGAGATGATCTGTTCCTGTACCAGCAGGTCGCCTAGGCGCATTTTCAGTCTGGGTTGTGCCATTATTGCTCCGATCTCTGTTGCTTCACGCCCGCTGCCTTGTCCGATGGCATGGGCTCATCGAACTGCCGTTCTATCAATGGGTCAGTTGGCCAATTCGTTGTTCGAGCCATTGGGTGGAGGCCTCCCCCAGATTGCCGTGCAACTGGGCATTGCGATAGGCATCCAGTGCCCGCTGACGATGTCCCTGACCATCCTCCGCCACCCCCAGTCCCAGCCACCAGCGCCCCTGATCCGGCTGCTGGCGCAACAGCCTGACGTACATCTCGGACGCCTGGACAGGCTGCCCCAGCTCCTGGGCAAGACCGGCCCAGGTGGCGTAATAATCCAGATTGCTGGCAATATCGGGCTGATAGCCGGTGAGCCAGTCCAACGCCTTCTGCCGATCCCCGCCGCTGATGGCCACACGGGCCAGCAGCAGACGCAGGTCCGCCTGCGCGGGATCCAGCCTCAGCCCCTCTTCCAGCACCTGGGCGGCCTCGGTCAGCCGTCCGGCGCCATAGAGCAGGCCCGCCAGCTGTTCCCGCGCCCCCTGGTTGTGGGGATCGTGGGCCAGCACTTCGTAGTAGCCATCCCGCGCCTCCTGCATCCGTCCCTTGGCCATGGCCGTGGTCGCCTTGCGCTCGGCCAGGGTGGCCAGCTCGGCGTCGGAGAGTTCCACCGTCTCGATCTTCAGGATCCCGGGTTTGCGCGGCGCGGCGGGTGCAGGCGCCTCTTCGGCGCCCTGCTCAGCAGCCAGCTCGGCATAGAGGTCCGGCTGCAGCTCCTCGTCGCTCGGGATCGTCTCGTCCCCCAGCGCTTCCTGCGGATTGCCCTCATCGGTGAGCACGGCCTCATCGGCCGGAGCCTGCTCGGCTGCGGAGGGGGCCACTCTGGCGGCGGTCGACTCGGCACCGGCGGCGGGCACCTTTGCCACTGGCGCAGCAGAGGAGACCGCCTGCGTGGTGGCCACCACCGCCAGGGGCGCGGATGGCGCCACCGCAGGGGCGGTGCGGGGGGCCTCGACCTGCGCCGCTGGCAGGGAGGCTCGCAGGCTCTGCTGCCAGAAGATCCAGGTGCGCCAGCCGAGGATCCCCAGGGCCAGGGTACACAGCAGGGTCAGCACCAGCATCCACCAGCCTTGCTGGCGCACCGGCGCCACATAGACGGCGGCTCCCTCGGCCTCTTGCTGACGCCTATCCAGATCTTTCAGCATCTGATTGATCACGCTCATGACCAGACTCCATACGCCAGGGCGGTGCCCAACAACAACAACAGGGGCCACCAGAGGGTGAGACGGCCACGGCGGACATCATCGGTATCCCGGATGGCGAGCCGGACCAGGGCGCTGTCGATCCGCCGCACACCGCGACCATAGGCCAGCATCAGGCACTTCTGCGCCAGTATGTTGATGAGGCGGGGAATGCCGCGGGATGCGCGCCACAGCCTGCGCAGGGCGCGGCCATCGAACAGGGCGGCCCCGCGATAGCCGGACACCTGCAGCCGGTACTCCAGATAGGCCCGGGTCTCGTCGAGCCGCAGCGGCCGCAAACGGTAGGAGAAGCCGATGCGCTGGCGCAGCTGGCGCAGACGGGGTTTGCCGAGTCGGTTATCCAGCTCCGGCTGGCCGAACAACACGATCTGCAGCAGCTTGCTGGATTCGGTCTCCAGGTTGCCAAACAGCCGGATCGCCTCCAGGGTCTCGTCCGGCAGGGCTTGCGCCTCGTCGATCAGCACCACCACCCGGCTCCCCTGCCTGTGCAGGGCGATGAGATGGCGATGGATGCGATCCGTGAGATCCAGCTCGCTCTCCCCCGCCAGCGTCAGCCCCAGCTCCAGGGCCAGGGCCGTGCGCAGCTCCCCCGGAGTGAGATGGGGGTTGGGCAGCCAGGCCAGACGCACCGGGCAGGCCTCGGAGCCGAGCTCGCTCAGCAGCTTGCGACAGAGCAGGGTCTTGCCGGTGCCGACCTCGCCAGTCACCTTGATGAACCCCTCCCCCTGGGAGAGCGCCCAGTTGAGCACCTGCATGGCCTCCTCGTGGGGGGGCAGGCCGTAATAGAAACCGGTGTTCGGGGTCAGGCCGAAGGGGGCTTCCCGCAGTCCGAAGTGGCTCAGATACATGCACCCTCCCGGCCAGAGTCCCGGGTGCGCAGCCGCAGACAGCCCCGGATCAGCGACATGGCGCCTCCGCCGTCGGGCAGGGCAGACTGGCTGCAGCTGGGAGGCGCCGCCACATGGGAGAAGGAGTGCTCAACAGGCGCGTCATCCCGGATCAGCCCTTGGGGGGATACCATTTGTCGAGCAGCTCGGAGGAGCGTTGCAGCTCGTTTTGCCAGGTATCTTTCTCCACCACGGTCGGTTTGAGCATGATCACCAACTCCACCTTCTTGGTGCTCTCGCGGCGGTTGGTAAAGGCTTCGCCCACCCAGGGAATATCCCCCAGTAGCGGCACCTTGCTGACAATCTCCTGCCTGTCGGTCTTCATCAGACCACCGATGACGATGATGTCCCCATTGTTGGCCTGCACCACGGTATCCGACTCGCGGATCGAGCTCTTGGCGAGCGGCAAGGTCATCTTGCCTCCCGTGGTGCCCAGATCGATGGTTTTGTTTTGTTCTTCGGTATCAATCACTGACGGATGGATATGAAGCAGCACCTTGCCCTCTTCGTCGATCTGTGGCGTTACGTCCAGCGCGATACCGGAGAAGAAGGGGGTCAACTCAACATTTGGTGTCCGCTCAGTCCCTGTTGTGGTTGAGGTAATCGTCGTCGTCGCATTGGTGACGAAGTACTCGTCCGTCCCGACCTTTATCACAGCCTTCTGATTGTTTGTCGCAGTGACACGGGGGCTGGAGAGGGTATTCACATCCCCCTGAGTCTTGAGCAGGTTGACCGCCACATTGAAGTTGCCGTCAGTAATAGTGAAACCAGCCCCCCCACCAATTGCGTTAAAGATCGGATTTACTGCACCAACCAGACTCTCGCCAAGGGATCCTCCCCCCTTAAGCAGGTTATAGGTCTGCTGACTCTCTGGGATATTAGGCGCCATCAGGTCTGGCTGAGCCACCTTGGGAATACCTTTATTGCCATCCCAACTAAATAACTGATCCCAATAGTGCTACACCTTCGCTGTGCCATAGCCATTCCCCGGGAAAGGAGACACGGTATCCATGAAGTGTTTCACTCGGGCCAGCAGGTTTGCCATCCCTCTGCATTGATGATTGCGCGTGATGGTTTCATGTAACTTGTGCCATAGCCGTTCTATGTGATTAACCCAAGGGCTGTAAACTGGCTGGAACACCAGGCAGAACTTGGGATTCTTCTTCAACCATCGCTCGGTCTGTTTGCTTTTGTGAATGATGTAGTTATCGAGGATCAACGTGATGGTTTTGGCTCGTCGGTAGTGGTGGCGCAGCTTTTCCAGCATGGCAATAAACAGCGATGAGTTTTTCTTGATCCCGCTGACGTAAAGTACCCTTCCGTTGCCTGCGTGGAGAACGCCTGCCAGATAATGCTTGGCATTCTGCCCCGGTGTGACAACCCGCTTTTGCTGCGCTCTGAACATCCAGTCGGCTCCTAATTTGGGATTGAGGTCTATATCGACTTCATCCTCATAAAACACCGGATTATCGGCATCACAGCGGGCCAGCGCGGCGTCGATATTCGCCATTTTTTCCTGATAGGCTGGGTCTTTTATCCGCAAGGTCGGCACGGGCCTGCGCCAGACAATGCCCATACGAGGTAACCATCGGCGGAGCGTGGAGGCTGCCACATTGAGCCCTGTTAACCGATTGATTTTTATAGCCAATAGTTCAGTACACCAACGGCTGCGCTGATAACCAAAATCTTGCGGAGAAAACTGCATGAGCAGCACCAGTAAGGTGACAATCTTGGCGATAGGTAAGACTGGGGCACGGCCAGCCGGTAAGGCTTCTAGCGCATCTATGCCTTCATCTCGATACCACCGAAGCCAACGACCGATGGTCGAGCGCGCAGCGCCGGTAAGGTGATGAACATCGGTGATCGTGCGTCCTTCATGTAACAGCAAGATGGCCATCAAGCGACGAGCATGTCCTTTATCACGGGTGGCATGGATGATTTTGTGAATGCGGCGCCGTTGTGGTCGTGGCAGAGGTGGTAGGATAGGCATCAACTCAGTCCTTTGGGTGTGGCTTGTTTTGTTTAGCGACTAATCAGATCGCACAAACTGGACTGAGTTCCCTTCCTCCGGTGATCTACTATTCGGAACAGCTATTTAGCTGTCAAACCGCTCCAATCTACCCCCTGCTCATAACCTTCACTAAGAGCTACTTCCATAATTCGCGCTTCGAGTACGACCTGACGTTTTAAATGACTTTCGGATTGAGTCAGGAATTCACGGACTGCTTTTAGCTCTTTCGGATAGGCGCGAATAGTGACCAAGCCTGCCTGTGGGCTGGTGATGACAGCCCGACCATCACCATTTCCAATCAGTGTTTGCAAAGTGTCACGTAAGTCGGTCCAATAATCACTGTTGGTATCAGTCTCAATCTGGGTACCATTCGATGTGGTTTGAGTATTGGAATTACTCGAAATACCTGTGCCATTCTGGCTAGATGATATTTCGGTATTGCTGTTGGAATTCAACCCGCTGTTGTTTGAGTTGTTCTCACTAGAAGTCACCCCGCCGGTGCTGACCGAGGTGCGGGAGAGGCCACGACGGGACATCATCAGATAGTTGACCGGGATGGTCTCGGTGCGCAGACCGGCGGGATAGACGTGGAACACGTTGCCCTTGCGCTGCACATCGAAGCCGTACATGTCGCCGACGGTCGCCAGCGCCTCCTGCAAGGTCACGTCCTTGAGCTCTACCGAAATGACGCCCGCCACACCGGGATGGACCGCCACGCTGTAGCGGGAGCCCTTGAACAGGGAGCCGAAGAACTCCACCGCGTCCACGTCATGGGCCGCGATGCGCATCCGCTTCTCGGGAATGGTCATCGGCTGCTGGGGACGATTGAGCTGCAACAGCTCGCTCTGCACCGAGGGCGGCAGGGAAGTCAGGGGGGCGGTCGGGCTCTGCTCGCTCATCGCCTGCTTGAGTGCATCTTTGGCCTGTACCGGCTCGGGGTGACGATAGGTAGTGCAACCCACCACCGCCAGCGCGAGGGGAAGCAGACAAAAAGGTTTTTTTTTCATTTTATTCGTGCACCTGACTCGCTATGAAACTCGACAAACCTGGCCCGCACCATCCCGTGCGACACCCGCTTCACATCCGGATCTTGCTGCCAAACAGGGTCAGTGTCTGGCGTTTGCCCGCTTTTTCCAGCACCACGCTGTCGGCGCTGATCCCCACCAGCCGGAATCCGTTGACCTGCTGGCCGACCCGGTAGCTTTGACCGTCGAGCACCGCCAGGGCGGGCCCGCTCCCCAGGATGACGCTCTGCAACCTGGGCAGACCGGCCTCCTTGGCGACACTCGCCGCCGAGCCGGATCCCGCCAGGGGCATGGTGGGATCCTGCAGCACCTCGGCCTGGGCCTGCAGCGCGAGCAGGCTCCCCCACAGGGCCAGCCAGCGCCAGGATGGGAAGGCAAAAATGCGGGATCCCGTCCCGCCAACATGCCGCTTAACCACGGATGAACTCCTTGCTGGTGCTGAGGGTGTAGATCTCCATCGCTACCGCCGCCTTGGGATGCTCGACCACCCGGTAGTCAAAGCCCTTCCAGTAGAAGTGGCGAGGCAGGGCTTCGAGCACTTTCAGGTACTGGTAGACATCGAAATAGCCGCCCTCCAGCTGAAGCCGGATGCCGTGCCTGAACAGGTTCACCTTCTGCTCCCCGGCCATCAGCGGCTCGGGCTTGAGGGAGGTGAGCGCCAGCATATGCAGGTTGGCGGAGCGGGACAACAGGGCCTCCAGCACCGCGGGCATTTCGTGGGCGGGGATCAGATCCACCGTCTGAGCCAGCAGCTCGGCATCCATCTGGCGCAGAGTGGTCTCGACACTGGCGAGCTGCTCGCGTACCTGGGCATCGGGATCCCGCCCCAGCCTGGCCTGCTTGCCCTGGTTTTCCAGGGTCAGGATCTCCAGATCCCGCTGCGCCGCAGCCAGGGCCTGCCGATCCTGGCCCAGCCGGGTATCGGCGTCATCCAGCCAGCCATAGATGCCCATGGCCCCGAGCAGCACGACCCCGGTCAACAGAATGAGGATCCGCTCGCGCAGGCTGAGGGCTGCGATCTGCTGCGCCCATCCCTGCCATTGTGCCTTCATGTCCATCAGGGAGTCTCCCGCGCTATGCCACTGAGCTGGAAGGCAAGCTGGCCCTCCTTGTCCCGACTCAGGGTGAGCTCGCCAAACTGCTTGCCCGCCAGGGAGGGGGTCTGCTTGAAGCGGTTCACCCAGGCGGGCACGTCCTGACTGCGTTCGGCCACACCCGCGAGGTTGATGCGCCCGTCGCTTATCTCAATCCGTTGCAGGGAGAGGCGGGGATCCCGCAGGCGGGCAAGGTCCGCCATCACCCCCGCATAGCCCTGGGATTTTTGCAGGGAGAGGTGGCCAAGCTGCTGCATCAGCGCCTGTTTGGCCCCCAGCTCTTCCCGCTTGTCGGCCAGTTGCCGCTGCAAGTCTGCATTCGCCAGATGGCGCGCCAGCTCAGCATCGAGACGCCTGGCCTCGCCGCGCTGCACGTCGAGCTGTGCCCGCACGCCAGCCAATTCACGATCGAGGCCCTGCTGTTGCCAGCCATAGAAGAGGGTGGCCCCCAGCAGCAGCACCAGGACGCCGCCCCAGACCAACGCCATCTGGGGCAGGCTGGCCCACAGGCGTCTTGGCCGGAATTCGGCGCCATAGAGGTTGATATGGTGTTTCATCAGTCGCTCCTGCCCAGGGCCGCGCCATAGGCACTGAGGTATTCGACTCCTGCCAGTACCGCCTTGTTTGCCATGGCCGACACCGGGAAACCGAATGTCTGCTCCAGGTGACGCACCAGTACCCCCATGGCGGAGGAGGCGATGGCCAGTTGCAACTGGCCGGGCTCGGGCAGCTTGAGATGGCCAGCCAGATAATCGATGGATCGCTGGATCTCCAGCGCCAGCGCGTCGAGCTGGTCGGCATCTGGCTCATGGCTGCCGGTGAGGCTCGCAAATCCACGCAACTGGCGGGAGAAACAGAGTCCGCCCCGATGGAAGACCAGCAGTTGCAGCTCCTGCCCCCGGGGTTGCCAGAGCAGCATGCGCACCATCTGGTCCGCCTCGTAGAGGGCCGTCATGGCCAGCTCGTCACTGACGATGGCCTCCAGGGTCGCCGCGCCGTTGACCGCATCCGCCACCTGCTGCACCCGGCTCTTGGGCATGCAGACAACGTTGATGCGCGGACGCCCGGCAGGGGGCGTCGGCAGGTCCACATAATCCATGGCGAGCTGCAACACCGGCTCGTTGACGAAATCCTTGATGGCCCAGGGCAGGGCCCCCGCCATCTCGGCATCGGGGACGGCGGGCTTGTCGATCTGGATTTGCTGATAAAGGCTGGCCGCGAGGGCCACCCGCACCTTAGACTTGGCCAGACCGTGCCGGGAAAACAGCTCGGCCAGGGCCTTGGACCAGTCGTGGGGGCCGTTGACAGGCTGGCTGGCAAACACGGGAACCGGGTCCACGCAGGCCAGCAGAATGCGATCGCTGGCCAGCAGGATCCCGACCTGATGGCTGGAGGGAGAACGCCTGAACAGTGACTTCATCTGGATCTTCATTTGGCCGCGTAAAACGGACTAAACCTTAACATAAACAGGATATTAGCCTCCAACTTTATGACAAACGACGCATCGACGGCCACGCTGGCACCCGCGGGAGACGATCCCATTGCTCCCCTTCAGCTCCCCTCCCCCCTGCACCGGATCCGGCATCCTCTGCTGGCCGCCCATGACGTCATGCTCTGGTGCAAGCGGGACGATCTGATCCACCCGACCCTCTCCGGCAACAAGTGGCGAAAGCTCAAATACCATCTGCAACAGGCACAGATGCTGGGCAAGGGCCACATCCTCTCCTTTGGCGGCGCCTACTCCAATCACATCCACGCCCTGGCCGCAGCAGGACTCAGACTGGGACTGCGCACCACGGGCATCATACGCGGTGAAGGGGATACCGTCAGCAATCCCACCCTGAAAGCGGCCAAAGGCTGGGGCATGGATCTCGTTTTTGTCGACCGCCAGGACTATCGCCGGCGCCAGGATCCCGAATGGCTTGCCCGGTTCGAGGATGACGACACCCTGCTGGTACCGGAAGGAGGCAGCAGCCCGCTGGCCATCCCCGGGGTGGCCGAGCTGGTCGACGAGGTGCCCTTCTCGCCGGATCTCTGGGTGCTGCCCTGCGCCAGCGGCGGCACCCTGGCGGGGCTCATCGCGGGCAAGCGGGCGCAGGAGCAGATCCTGGCCATCGCGGTGCTCAAGGGGGCCGACTTCATCACCGGCGAGGTATGCCGGTTGCATCCGGCGGCGGCCACCATCCCGGGCTGGCGCATCGCGCTGGATCACCACGACGGCGGCTATGCCAGGTTCAGTCCGGCACTCTGGCAATGGGTGCAGGCATTCAGTGCCGAAACCGGCTTGCCGCTGGAACCCATCTACAGTGGCAAGGCGATGTGGGGGCTGTTTCGCGAACTGGCGGCAGGCCGCATTGCGCGCGGCAGCAAGATCATCTTCATCCACACCGGTGGCTTGCAGGGGCTGGCGGGCCTGGAGGAGCAGGGCCGCCTGTCACCCCGGCCGGGACGCTAGTCAGGCAGGTTGAGGGGCTCGGGGTCGGCAAACCAGGGACCTTGACCGGCATGCACGCCCAGGTGTCGCAACATCTTCCACTCGTCGCCACTCTCCACCCCCACCGCGATGACCCGGGTCTGGGTATTGGCACAGCCCCCCACCAGACTGCGTACCGCCATCTGGTTGACCTGGCGCAGGTGGATCTCCCGCACCAGGCTGGGGTGCAGCTTGAGGAAGTGGATCTCGAACTCCTTGATGTACTGGGTGCTCACCACGTCCTGGCCCGCATGATCGATGGCCAGCCTGCACCCCAGCATGCGCATCGCCCTAAGTGGCCGCTTGAGGGCCTCGTAGTGGCGGGTCACCTGGGACTCCGACAACTGCAGGATCAACCCCTCGTTGGTACTGCGCGGCAACTGGAACAGCTCGAAGAAGAGCTCGCGCTGGAACTCGCGGGTGAGCAGGTTCTGGGCGCACAGAGAGAGGCTGATGGGGCAGCTCGATGCCGGTCGCTGGCGCAGCAGTCGCAAGGCTCGGGCCACCACCAGCCTGTCCAGCGGCAGCAGCAGACCGGCCTTCTCCGCCATGGGCATGAAGACCCCCGCCTGCAGCTCCCGGCCCTGTTCGTCGTGAAGGCGGATGAGCAGCTCCTGCTGCAACACCACCTGATCCCGCTCCTGCTGCACAGGCTGGACGTAGAAGTCGATGCCCTGCTCCTCGATGCGACGGCTGATCAGGGTGCGCCAGCGCACCGTTCCCTTGCTGCTCGCCTCCTCGTTGAGGGATTTCTCGAACAGGAACCAGCCGCTGTGTCCTTGCAGGCGCGCGCTCTTGAGCGCCAGCTCCGCCTCTTCCTGCACCTTGAGCAGGGAATCCTGTGCCTGATAGCAGACCGCACCGAGATAGACGGCGGTGTCGGCATTGACCGCTTCGGGCCAGTGCAGTCGTTGCAGACTCTTGAGCAACTGGCTGGCGCCGTCAACCATCTCGCTCTCTGACATGTTCGGCAGCAGCACGGCAAAGACCTGACCGGCATAGCGCGCCTGCAGGGCTCCGCTGTGCTTGCGCACGAAGGCGGCGATGGTGGCGCTCGCCTCCATCAGGAGTTCCTGGCTCGGGCGCCCGCTCAGCTCGGGATCCAGCTCCTCCAGACCGGCCAGCTCGATCAGCAGCACGCCGCCGCTGATCACGCTTGCTTCCATGATGGCGCTCTCCAGCCGGTTGTCGAAGAAGAGGCGGTTGCCGATGCCCGTCGTCTTGTCGACGAAGGCGTTGCTGCGGATGAAGTTGTCGAAGCGGCTGCGCTCCTTGCGGGCGTCGGCCAGCTCGGTCAGCAGATGGGTGAGGGCCTGACTGGCCGAAACAGGCCACTCTTCGGCAGGGTCATGGGCCAGCTTGGTCAGCTTGCCATCCAGGATCAGCTGGGCACGCTCTGCCAGCAGTTCGGCACCGCGCAACTGCTGACGGAGCCAGCGGATGGAGTACCAGAGCCCGAACACCACGATGAAGATACCCAGAGAGATGCCGAACATCGCCTTCATGGAGTACTCGAACTCCTTGAACGGCCTGTCCAGCTTGAAGTCGGCCCGCATCCCGGCCTGATTGGGGATCGCCTCGCTGTAGGCGATCAGCAGGCTCTCGTCCGTCTGCTGCTGCACATCGCGAAACCAGTAGACCCGCTGCTTGTCCTGACGGATCTCCAGCTCCACCACATGGGAGGCCCGCAACAGGGAGGGCAGCCAGCGGGCAAGGGCTTGCTGGTCATCGGTCACCCCGAGCTGCTTGTCGATGATCTCCACCAGGGAGTCGACCCGGTTCTGCTGCAGCTCCATTCCCATCTGGCGGAAACTGAAGACCCCGCCGAGCATCACCATGGCCATGGCCGAGATCACGCACAGCGTAATAAAAGAGACGAGTTGAGTGGTCAGTTTCATGTGCCTTTCCGTAGCCGACAGCATCCATAGGGCATCATGGTATCAGCCCAGACCAAACGCCGCCTATGGATGAAGATCCCGCTTCTGCAAATAAGCGGGCGGATGCGTCATGCGGCGCCGTTGCGCGGGCCGCAAAAGAGGCATCAAGGGAGAGAACGAGGGGACACAGGCTGAGGAGCGGACAGAAAAATGGTCCCACAACGGGGACCAAAAGAAACACTCATATCAAAACTAACACTCTGTGCTACTGACAAAAATAGATACAGGAGTATTGAACACACGGTGAGTCAAACCGCACCGTTACTTTAGCCACTTCAGATAAGCTGGACAATTGTCATTTATGACAGGTCAGCGATTGAATCTCGTTCAGGTGTGTAGCCATATCCTTTATTTATCAATTAATTATCGTTTTTGTTCCAAGTGTGACCAACTTGGCTCAAATCGATGCAGCTAATGCTATGATGCTTGAGCCTCAATCGGGTTGTTTCATTTCAGGGAAGAAGGGTGCCCACCATGTCTGCACGATCTCCGTTATGGATTCCTCTGGGCCTCTTCTGTTTGCCCCCGCTGCTGATGCTGTTGCTCACCCCCCTGTTGAGCGACAAGCTGGCTCACCACCTGTTGCAGACAAAGGAAAGGGCTCTGCTCGACTACCAGCAGGAGCGCAACCAGCTCCTGGATCACGATGTCCCCGCTCAACTCGCCCACTTTGCCTTCGATTGCGGCCCCAAAGACATGGCGCTGCTGCGCTCACCCCAGTATTACAACCGCCATATTCGCCTGGCCGGCCTGCAGCTTGCCAACGGGAGCGGCTGCTCCACCCTGGGCCCCGCCCTGCCCCAGCTTGCCGACGCCGGCATACCGGTCTCCCCCGACTTTCATATTTCCAGCACGGCCCCCATGTTCGATACCGAACGCGAAACCCTGGTCTATGCGAGACGCAACGGCAATCTGGCCTATTGGGTGCTCGACAGCAGTTGGAGCCATGAGCTGCTGCGCCCCCCCTGCAACGACTGTTTCTACCTGGAGTTCAACCACAAGCACCCGACCCAGTCCGGGCTCTTTTTCCCCCGTGGCAACAAGCACATTCGAGAAGAGGCAAACCCGATGCGGCTGCTCAGTTTCGACCCCCAGCATCAGGTGGAACAGACCCTCTGGGCTGGCGAGGCACTGAAACGCTACGCCCGCTCACAGATACACCGTGATGGCCTCTGGTCGGCCGGGGCGCTGGGGGTGCTGCTGGCGGCCCTCTACTGGGGCCTTAGAAACTACCGGCGATCCCTCAAAGGATTGCTGCAAAGAGGGCTGGCTCGGCGGGAGTTCATCCCCTTCTATCAGCCCATAGTGGACAGCAGAAACCGAAGGGTAGTGGGATTCGAGGCCTTGCTGCGCTGGCAGCGAGGACGGGATCTGGTGTCGCCAGGCACCTTCATCGCCTATGCGGAAGAGCAGGGGCTCATCCTGCCGATGACGGATCAACTGCTGGAGCGCATCCTGGCGGATCTCCCCGTCCTGGCCCCGCATCAGTGGGTCAGCGTCAATCTGGTGGCGGGCCATATCGAGCAACCTCGTCTGCGCACCCAGTTGCAGCGCCATGGCTGGCCCTCGCCGGCCCGCCTCACCTTCGAACTCACCGAGCGGGATCCCATCAAGCACATCCAGGGGGCCATGGCGGAGATCGCAGCTCTGCAGGAGAGGGGCTATCACTTCAAGCTGGATGACTTCGGCACCGGCTATGGCGGCTTTGCCTACCTGCAACGGCTCGGCATTCGCCAGATCAAGATCGACAAGATGTTCGTGGATACCATAGGCACGGACGACCTCAAGCGCAGCGTGCTGGATGCCACCATCGCTTTCGGCCTCAAATCGGGCATGGAGATGATCGCCGAAGGGGTCGAGACCCAGGCCCAGGTCGACTATCTGAGCGAGCATGGCGTGTATCTCATCCAGGGTTATGTCTATGCCAAACCCATGTCCCTCAGCCAGTTGAAGATCTGGCAGATGGCCTGGAGTCAGAGCCGCACGAGCACCTGATGGCGGCGCCGGATCCGGGTGACGGGTCCGGCGCTCTCGCGATTTGTAACAAAATGATTTTCCCCTGAACGGACAACAGCCTTTATCATCTGCGGGTTCGTCACGCCGGTGACGACGCCAAGTCGCTCCATACCCTGTCGGCCACCGCCGCCCCGAGATGAGAACCACTGCCTATGAAGTCATTTATCCGCCAAGAGATTGCCCTGCCCGCCGGCCTGCTGACCCTGCTCTTCTTCAAGACGCTCGGCAGCGAGCTGCTGACGGAGGCAACCCCCCTTGCGGTCTACCTGCCGGTGTCGCTGCTCCTGCTGGCCGTCGTCACCTGGGCCATCTTCTCCGTCGTCCGTCACTCCGATGCCCTTGCCATCAAGCTCGGCGAACCTTTCGGCACCCTGATCCTCACCCTGTCGGTCATCTCCCTGGAGGTGGTGATGATCTCCTCCGTCATGCTGACCGACGAGCCCAACCCCACCATGGCCCGTGACACCATGTTTGCGGTGGTGATGCTGGTGACCAACGGCCTGGTGGGCTTCACCCTGCTGTTTGGCGGCTGGCGCTACCACACCCAGAACTTCAATCTGGACGGGGTCAAATCCTATCTGGTGGCCATCATTCCCCTGGCCCTGCTCTGCCTGGTGCTGCCCAACTTCACCCAGGGGGGCTCCCAGGGCGGCCTGTCCGGCGCCATGTCCTGGATGCTGATCATCATCTCGCTGCTGCTCTACGGCGTCTTCCTGCTGATCCAGACTCGCAGCCACAGCCACTTCTTCGTCGACAGCGACCACGAGGATCACGAGGAGCACCACGGCCCCCTGCAGAGCAACGTCTATCACACCCTGCTGCTGCTGGCCTACCTGGTGGTGGTGATCCTGCTGGCCAAGACGCTGGCCATCCCCATCAATCACGGCGTCCATGTGATGGAGGCCCCGGCGGCCCTGGGTGGCTTCATCGTCGCCTGTATCGTGCTGGCGCCGGAGGCGGTCGGCGCCATCAAGGCGGCCTTCAACAACCAGCTGCAGCGCGCCATGAACCTCTACTTCGGCTCCGTGCTGGCCACCATCGCCCTCACCGTTCCCTCGGTGCTCTTCATCGGCTCCCTGGTGGGCCACGACGTGCGCCTCGGCCTCTCCCCGGCCGACATGGTACTGCTCGTCACCACCCTCATGGTGTGCAAGGTGACCTTCAGCAGCGGCCGCACTCACGCCCTGCACGGCGCCACCCACCTGGTGCTCTTCGTGGTCTACCTGTTCCTGATGTTCGAGCATGGCTAACGGCGCCAACTCTTCATGGTGCCCTTCACGGCCCACCGGTGCCTGATATTCGAACACGGATAACAGTGTCCGCAGCTGGTCAGCCCGCTCCCGATGGCCAAGGACAGGAGCGGCACCCAAAGCCCAGAAATAAAAAGACCGCCCCATGGGCGGTCTTTTTTTATGGTTTGCTCAGGCTTCGATTCAGAGGCTGGGCAGGGTCCCGGCCGGGATCAGGTCGTTGTAGCTGGCACGGCCCAGCAGCGCGGCCGCCGCCTCGATGTCCGGCGCGAAATACCTGTCCTTGTCGTAGAAGCTGACCTCTTCACGCAGACGGCCCTTGGCCAGCTCGATGAGCTCGGTAGAACGCAGCGGCGCGCGGAAGTCGAGCCCCTGGGCCGCCGCCAGCAGCTCGACTGCCAGGATACCGCGGGTGTTCTCCGCCATGTCCGCCAGACGGCGACCGGCGAAGGTGGCCATGGAGACGTGGTCCTCCTGGTTCGCCGAGGTGGGCAGGCTGTCCACCGAGGCCGGGTGGGCCAGGGTCTTGTTCTCGGAGGCGAGCGCTGCCGAGGTGACCTGGGCGATCATGAAGCCGGAGTTCACGCCACCGTTGTTGACCAGGAAGGCCGGCAGACCGGACATGCGCGAGTCGATGAGCAGCGCCATGCGACGCTCTGACAGGGAGCCGATCTCGGCGATGGCCAGCGCCAGGTTGTCGGCGGCGAAGGCCACCGGCTCTGCGTGGAAGTTACCGCCGGAGATGATCTCTTCATCATCGGCAAACACCAGGGGATTGTCGGAAACCGCGTTGGCCTCGCACACCAGCACCTCGGCGGCCTGACGGATCTGGGTCAGACAGGCGCCCATCACCTGCGGCTGGCAGCGCAGGGAGTAGGGATCCTGCACCTTCTCGCAGTTGTGGTGGGACATGCCGATCTCGCTGCCATCCACCAGCAGGTGGCGGTAGCAGGCGGCCGCATCGATCTGGCCGCGCTGGCCGCGCACCTCATGAATGCGGGCATCGAAGGGACGGCGGCTGCCGAGGGCCGCCTCCACGCTCATGGCACCGATTGTAATGGCACCGGCGTAGAGGTCTTCGGCGTGGAACAGCCCTTCCAGCGCGAAGGCGGTGCTCGCCTGGGTGCCGTTGAGCAGGGCCAGCCCCTCTTTCGGCGCCAGGGAGATGGCCTCCAGGCCTGCAATCTTCAGGGCAGTGGCGGCGTCGATCAGCTCACCCTTGTGGCGCGCCTTGCCTTCCCCGATGAGCAGGCAGCTCATGTGGGCCAGGGGCGCCAAGTCGCCGGAGGCGCCGACGGAGCCCTTCTTCGGTACCACGGGGTAGACCTCGGCGTTGATGAGGCGCATCAGGGCCTCCAGCACCACCAGGCGGATGCCGGAGAAGCCGCGGGCCAGGGAGTTCAGTTTCAGCACCATCATCAGGCGCACGGTGGCGTCATCCATGTACTCGCCGATGCCGGCGGCATGGGAGAGCACGATGGAGCGCTGCAGCTCGTCCAGCTGCTCCACCGGAATGCGGGTGTTGGCCAGGAGGCCAAAGCCGGTGTTGATGCCGTACACCACGCGATTCTGCTCGATCACCTTGGTGACCACGGCGGCGGAGGCGTGGATCCCCGGCAGAGCGGACGGATCCAGGCTGACGTGTACCGGCTCGCGGCTAACGCGGCGCAGGGTGGCGAGGCAGAGCTTGCCCGGTTGCAGATTGAGTTCAAACATCTTATTTCACCCCTTTACCGGCTGCGTGCAGCATCGGCAGATCCAGTTTCGCCTCGTGGGCGCAGTTGATGGCAATCTCGTAGCCCGCGTCCGCATGACGCATCACGCCGGTGGCCGGGTCGTTGCGCAGCACGCGGCCGACCCGCTTGGCGGCGTCGTCGCTGCCGTCACAGACGATCACCACGCCGGAGTGCTGGGAGAAGCCCATGCCGACACCGCCACCGTGGTGCAGGGAGACCCAGGTCGCGCCGCCTGCGGTGTTGAGCAGGGCGTTGAGCAGCGGCCAGTCGGAGACGGCATCGGAGCCATCCATCATGGATTCGGTTTCACGGTTCGGGCTCGCCACGGAACCGGAGTCCAGGTGGTCGCGACCGATGACGACCGGCGCCTTCAGCTCGCCGTTCTTGACCATCTCGTTGAAGGCCAGACCGAGGCGCACCCGATCCTTGACCCCGACCCAGCAGATACGCGCCGGCAGGCCCTGGAAGGCGATGCGCTCACGGGCCATGTCGAGCCAGTTGTGCAGGTGGGGATCGTCCGGGATCAGCTCTTTGACCTTCTGGTCGGTCTTGTAGATGTCTTCCGGATCGCCGGAGAGCGCGACCCAGCGGAACGGACCTATCCCTTCGCAGAACAGCGGACGGATGTAGGCCGGGACGAAGCCGGGGAAGTCGAAGGCATTCTTGACCCCCTCTTCCAGCGCCATCTGGCGGATGTTGTTGCCGTAGTCCAGGGTCGCTGCGCCGCGGGCCTGCAGGGTCAGCATGGCTTCAACCTGACGGGCCATGGAGCGGCGGGCGGCGACATTGACCTCTTCCGGCGCACTCTTCTGCAGATCGCGCCACTGGGCCACGCTCCAGCCCTGGGGCAGGTAGCCGTGTACCGGGTCATGGGCGGAGGTCTGGTCGGTCACCACGTCCGGGGTGATGCCGCGGGCCACCAGCTCGGCGAAGACGTCGGCGGCGTTGCCGAGCAGGCCGACGGAGACGGCGGTGCCGCTCTGTTTGGCTTCCTCGACCATGGCCAGCGCCTCATCCAGGCTGTAGGCCTTCTTGTCGACGTAGCGGGTCTTGAGGCGGAAGTCGATGCGGGTCTCGTCACACTCCACGGCGATCATGGAGAAGCCGGCCATGGTGGCGGCCAGGGGCTGGGCGCCGCCCATGCCGCCCAGGCCCCCGGTCAGGATCCAGCGGCCCTTGGGCTCGCCGTTGAAGTGCTGGTTGGCCACGGCGAAGAAGGTCTCGTAGGTGCCCTGGACGATGCCCTGGGTACCGATGTAGATCCAGGAGCCAGCGGTCATCTGGCCGTACATCATCAAACCCTTTTTATCGAGCTCGTTGAAGTGCTCCCAGTTGGCCCAGTGGGGCACCAGGTTGGAGTTGGCGATGAGCACCCGCGGCGCATCCTTGTGGGTCTGGAACACCCCGACCGGCTTGCCGGATTGCACCAGCAGGGTCTGATCGTCCTCGAGCCGGGTCAGTACCTCGACGATCTTGTCATAGCAGGCCCAGTTTCGGGCGGCGCGGCCGATGCCGCCGTACACCACCAGGGACTGGGGATGCTCGGCAACATCCGGATCCAGGTTGTTCATCAGCATCCGCAGTGGCGCTTCGGTGAGCCAGCTCTTGGCGGTCAGCTGGGTGCCGTGGGGAGCACGGATCACGCGGCTCGGATCGTGGCGGGGATCCTGGTGTTGTACAGACATAGACACTCCTTGTTTAGCGATGCAGTCAGGCGGCGCGGTGCGCCACTACTTGGTCAACTGGTGAACCAGGCGCGCAGCCACGCGGGCACTGCGGTTGTCCTGATCCAGGTTCGGGTTGTACTCGGCCAGATCGGCGAGCCTGAGCTTGCCGCTGGCCCGGATATGGGCGATGAGCGGTTCGATGACCGCCAGCTCCACGCCGCGAGCAGCGGGAGCACTCACTCCCGGCATCACCGCCGCTGGCAGCACGTCGAGATCGATGGTGAGATAGAGGTGGTCGCAACGGGCGATGAAGGCATCCAGCCCGCCTAGCAAGGCTGGCAGTTCGGTCTGCGTCATCGCCTCGTCCAGCACGTGCCAAACTCCCAGCGCCTCGGCGCGGGCAAAGAGCGCCGCGGTATTAGCGGTTTCGGCCACCCCGAGACAGGCATAGTGAAAGGGAGTGCCCTGGGCAGCGCACTGCTCGGCAATCTGGAAGAAGGGGGTGCCCGAGCTCGCCTGCTCCTGTTTCATGCGTAGATCGAAGTGGGCGTCGAAATTGATGATCCCGACCCGCCCTTCGCCGCCAAGATGACGGTTCAGGCCGCTCCAGCTGCCAAACGCCACCTCGTGGCCGCCTCCCAGCACCAGGGGGAAGTGCCCCTGATCCAGCGCACTCGCCACCCGTTCGGCCAAGCGCCCGTGAGCGGCATCGAGATCGCCGTCCTCACAGGCCAGATCCCCGCCGTCATAGACGGGGGCGCCCAGATGCCAGGCCGTGTTGGCCAGCAGCTTGCGCACCGCCAGCGGTGCACCGGCCGCACCGACCCGCCCCTTGTTGCGGCGCACCCCTTCGTCACAGGCAAAGCCGAGCAGCACCACGCCGGGTTCGCGATTCCCCTGCCAGGGTTGCACCCTATCGTGCCAGCGCAGGGCCAACTCACCGTCTTCGGGATCCTGACGCCCCTGCCAGACCGACATGTCGATCCCGTTGAACTTATCCATGAAGGGTTTCCTCCCCGTTGACCACACGGCTCACCAGCTGATCGACACCGATGAGGTAGCTGAGCTCGGCCGGATGGCCGCAGTTCCAGACAAGGAAATCCGCCAGCATGCCGACCTTGAGCTGCCCCAGCCGTTCCTGCTCGCCAAGCGCCCTGGCGGCGTGGCGGGTCACCCCGGCCATGGCCTCCACCGGGGTCAGGCCAAACAGGGTGCAAGCCATGTTCATGGCCATGCGCAGGGAAACGATGGGAGCCGTGCCCGGGTTGATGTCGGAGGAGACAGCCATGGGTACCCCCGCCTTGCGCAAGGCGGCGATCGGGGGCAGCTTGGTCTCCTTGAGGAAATAGAAAGCGGTGGGCAGCAGGGTGGCGACCACGCCACGGTGGGCCAACGCCTGGATCCCGTCCTGATCCAGATATTCCAGATGATCCACCGAGAGGGCGCCGAAGTGGGCGGCGAGCGTGCTGCCCCCCAGGTTGGAGAGCTGATCCATGTGCCCTTTCACCGCGAGGTTGTACTGATCCGCCGCCAGATAGACCTGCTCGGTCTGGGCAAGGGAGAAGCCGATGTGTTCGCAGAAGACATCCACCGCATCCGCGAGACCTGCCTCGGCCGCCGCCGGGATGATCTCCTGGCAGATGGTCTCGACCCAGGAGTCGGGATCGTCGCGATACTCCGGCGGCACCGCATGGGCCGCCAGCAGCGTGGTCTTGACCCGGATGGGCTGCGTCTCTCCCAGACGACGGGCCACCCGCAACATCTTGAGCTCGTCTTCCAGGGTGAGGCCGTAGCCGGACTTGATTTCGACTGTGGTGACCCCTTCCCGGATCAGGGACTTGATCCGCGGCAACGCCAGCTCATAGAGCCGCTCCTCGCTGGCTGCCCGGGTGGCGCGCACCGTGCTGATGATACCGCCCCCCTTGCGGGCGATCTCCGCATAGGGGACTCCCTTCTGGCGAAGTTCGAACTCTTCGGCGCGGCTGCCGGCGAAGATGAGGTGGGTGTGGCAATCGATGAGACCGGGGGTGACCAGCTTCCCCTTCATGTCCTGCCAGGAGGCGGCATAGGGGCCCTTGAGATCCTGCATGGGGACCAGAGCGTGGATCTTGCCATCCCGCACGCCAAGGGCATGGGGCTCCAGCAGGCCGTAGTCCGCCAGATCGGGGCGCAGGGTGGCGGGTGTCACGTTGAGCCAGACCCGCTCGCAGTTCAACAGTTCCTTGTTCATACCGACCTCTAAATGTATATACAATAATTTATAGCCGATCTCTGAAAAGAAAGAAAGGATCAAGTTCACATCTTGATAACAGCGGCTTTATTAGAGTGTAAGCACAAAAAAGCCCACCGAGAGGTGGGCTTTTAAATGCTTAATTTGTATATACAATTATGCGAGACGCGTCTTGGAGCTCAGCTTGTAGCGGGAACCTGGCGAGAGCAGGCGGGCATAGGAGACCAGAAAGCCATCCGACCAGGTGCGCCGGTGCAGCAGCAGGCAGGGGGTATCGACCCGCACCTGCAGCAGGCCCGCCTCGCCGGCGCTCGGCAGCACCGCCTCCACCACGTGCTCCATCTCGGAAAGGGGGCAGATCTCCATCAGATAGCTGTTTGGCGTCTGCTGGGTGAAATCCTGCTCGCCATAGCCGGGCAGTCGCTCGGCATCGACGAAGCGCTCCTCCAGTTGCAGCGGCTCCCCATCGGCCTGATGGACGATGAGGCTGTGAAAGGTGGGCGCCCCGACCCGCAGGCCCAGACGTACCGCCACTTTCTCGTCGGCGGCCTGACGTTGCAGCCGGATCACCCGCGCGCTGTACTCGCTGCCCCGCTCGGCGATCTCGTCTGCAATATTGCGAATTGCCAGGAGCGGCGACTCGGTACGCCTGTCGGCCACAAAGCTGCCGGATCCGGCGGTGCGCACCAGCCAGCCTTCGGCCACCAGTTCACGCAGCGCCTTGTTCACCGTCATGCGACTCACGGCAAACTGCTCGCACAGGGCGGCCTCGGTCGGGATCCGGTCGCCCGCCTGATAGTGGCGTTCGCGGATCCCGTCCAGGATGTGCTGCTTTATCTGAAGGTAGAGCGCAGGAGCCACCGGCTGGTCCTCAGCGACGACGGTGGGGTGGACGCATGTCCGGCCAGGCGCGATAGACGTCCGGGATCTGGTCAGGGCCGCTGATGCAGAGATCGAGATCGTGCAGCAGGCCATCCTTGATGCCGTAGATCCAGCCGTGCACCGCCAGCTCCTGCCCCTTGCGCCAGGCATTCTGGATGATGGTGGTGTGACAGACGTTGGCGACCTGCTCGGCCACGTTCAGCTCGCACAGGTAGTCAAAGCGCTCGTGCTCATCCTCGATGGCATCCAGCTGTTCGCCGTATTTGAAGTAGACGTCCTTGATGTTGCGCAGCCAGTTGTCGATGAGACCCAGCTCCTGGTTCTGCATCGCAGCCTTGACCCCACCGCAGCCATAGTGGCCGCAGACGATGATGTGCTTCACCTTGAGCACCTCCACCGCGTATTGCAGCACCGAGAGGCAGTTGAAGTCGGTGTGCACCACCAGGTTGGCGACGTTGCGGTGGACAAAGACGTCCCCCGGCAAGAGCCCCATCAGCTGGTTGGCGGGAACCCGGCTGTCGGAACAGCCGATCCAGAGGTACTCAGGTGCCTGCTGGGCGGACAGGGTAGCGAAGAAATTGGGATCCTCGGCCTTGATCCGTTCCGCCCACTCGCGGTTGTTGGTAAACAAGTCGTTCAACAGTTTCACTTCTGCTCTCCCTACTGTGGCAGTGGCGGCAACATACCATACACAAGGGTAACCAAGGCAAGGCCGACCAGATCCCCGCAAAACAAAAACAGGGCCATCAGGCCCTGCTTCTTACCGGAGGAGGCCGTCAGGCATCCATGGCATCTTTCAGCTTCTTGAGCGCGTTTTTCTCAAGCTGGCGCACCCGCTCGGCCGAGACGCCGTAAGTATCGGCCAGCTCCTGCAGGGTGGTCTTGCTCTCGTCATCGAGCCAGCGGGCACGGATGATGTGCTGGCTGCGCTCGTCCAGGGTCGCCATGGCCGCACTCAGGCGACGGGTGGCATGGCTGTCCCAGTTGTCGTTCTCGATGTTCGCCGCGAGATCGGAAGACTTGTCTTCCAGATAGTGCACCGGCGCGAAGCCACCCTCGTCTTCATCGTCACCGACCAGGTCGAAGGCCTGATCGTAATTGCTCATGCGCGCTTCCATCTCGGTGACGTCGGCAGCGGATACCCCGAGGTCGGCAGCCACGGCCTGCACTTCTTCGTGGTTCAGCCAGCCCAGACGCTTCTTGGACTTGCGCAGGTTGAAGAACAGCTTGCGCTGGGCCTTGGTGGTCGCCACCTTGACCATGCGCCAGTTGCGCAACACATATTCGTGGATTTCGGCCTTGATCCAGTGCACGGCGAAGGAGACCAGACGCACGCCCACGCTCGGGTCGAAGCGTTTGACGGCTTTCATCAGGCCGATGTTGCCTTCCTGCACCAGATCGGCCTGAGGCAGGCCATAGCCGGAGTAGCTCTTGGCCACGTGAACGACAAAACGCAGGTGCGACATAACGAGCTGGCGTGCAGCTTCGAGATCACCATCCTGCTGCAGACGCATCGCCAGTTCGCGCTCTTCCTCTGCGCTCAGCACAGGGATCGAGTTGACGGCCTGGATATAGCCTTCCAGACTACCTTGCGGAATCAGAGCCATAGTGCGTTGCAATGAAGTTCCCATGTTCTACCTCTTACTTTTCAATCGAATCAGTCTAACACCCTGAGAAGACGTGTCTACCGACCAGGTATCATTCTGCGTGCTGCATCATACATCACCCCAGCATGAACCCGGCCTATCTTAGGCTGACGGCATGAATCATAAATGAACAGTCAAAAAAAAGGGGTCACAGTAAAGGACCCCTGAAAAGTAGCATGCTAAGTCCATTGTTGCGGAGCTCGCAACCTTCACATGCTTGCCAAGTCAGACGAGCAAGGCATAGGGGCCATACCCGTATTCATTCTGTTGCAGTCAATAGACCATTGATAAATCAAAAGGTTCAGAGGATCCACATATGATCCTCGGCGCAGACACCATTCAGATTACTCTGAGAAAGTGGCCCGTGCCAGAAACGGGCCACTCTTTTACTTGATCCAGTTCGCAAAATCCAGCGCTTTAAAATGCTGACAAATTAATCAGGACGGTTCTATGTCGCGAATGTGCCTGTGCACCGAGAACCAGGAGGCGATCAGCCCCAGCAGGGCGCCCAGCAGTATGAGATTGAAGCCGTCGAACGCCCCCATCCCCACCAGACGAAAGTTGCTGTTGTAGAGCCCCGCCAGCTCCTTCACCACTCCCTCGCTCCAGATCACCATCACCTCGGTCAGCCACCAGGCCAGCATGCCGCCGATGACCCCGAACCAGATGCCCGTATAGAGGAAGGGACGGTGGATGAAGGCATCGGTCGCGCCCACCAGCTTGAGCACTTCAATCTCGGAACGCTGGTTCAGGATATTCAGGCGCAGGGTGTTGCCCACGATCAGCAACACGGCGGAGAGCAGCAACACCGCGATACCTGTAATGGTGTGGCGCAGCAGGTTCATGATCCCCTGCAACCGGGTCAACCACTGCAGATCCAGCTTGCCCTGCTCGATACCGGGCTCGTTCTCCAGCTTGGCGAGCAACTCGGCGGCCCCTTCGGGATTCTGCCAGCGCGGATCCGGGATCACGCTCAGCACCGGCGGCAGCGGGTTGCTGTCCAGATAATCCAGGGCATCACCGAAACCGGAGATCTCCCGAAATTCCCTGAGCGCCTCGTCACGGTTCATATAAGTGACGGACTCCACCTCCGGATAGAGCAGGATCCGCTGCTTCATGTCGAGGATGCTCTGCTCCGGCAGATCCTTGCGCAGATAGAGAGAGATCTGGGAGCTGGTCTGCCAGCTCCCCTCTACCACTTCGGCATTCTTCAGCAATACGTGGAAACAGGAAGGCAGCGCCAGACTCACGCCAAGCACCGCCAGGGTCATCAGGGAGGCGAGCGGGTTGCGCCACAGCTCACCCAGGCTGGCAAAGGCCTGACGCACATGATCCACACCATACATCATCAAACGACGCAACGGCGGCTGTTTATGACGAACAATAGCCATCAGCGATCCTCCCCGGACGAATACATGCGACCCGCCTTGAGGGTCAGGGTGCGGTAGCGCATCCGGGCGATCAGCCCCAGATCGTGAGTGGCAATCAGCACAGAGACGCCGAAGCGGTTGAACTCCTCGAACAGATGCATGATGTCCATGGAAAGCTGGGGATCCAGGTTGCCGGTCGGCTCGTCCGCCAGCAGCAGCGGTGGTTTGTTGACGATGGCGCGGGCGATGCCGACCCGTTGCTGCTCACCACCGGAGAGCATGCGAGGCTGGTAACGCTCCTTGCCGAGCAGCCCGACCTTGTCCAGCGCCGCCGCCACCCGCTTGTTGATGTCCCCATGGCTGTAGCCATCGATCACCAGGGGCAGGGCGACGTTGTCGAACACGGTACGATCCATCAACAGGCGGTGATCCTGGAAGATCATGCCGATCTGGCGGCGCACGTAGGGGATCTGACTGCGCTGGATGTGGCTGACGTCATCGCCGTGGAAGAAGACGCGGCCGTCGGTCGGTCGTTCCATCACGCTGATGAGCTTGAGGAGGGTACTCTTGCCCGCCCCCGAATGGCCGGTCAGGAAGGCCATCTCCCCCTTGCGCAGGTGAAAACTGACCTTTTGCAGCGCTTGATGACCGCCACTGTAGACCTTGCTGACCTTGTCAAAACGAATCATAACGGTTCCCTGAGATTGACAAACCCCGACCGGGATAAAGCATGGGGCGCTCACTCCCCCGTACCGGCACAACACCTGGATGACAACACCGGTCAAAACCATGCCACATGTCATCCTTGTCCGAATGAGCCATGCCTGTGCCCTCATAGTGACATACCCCGACCGGAGTCGGGGTATGGAACACATGCTTGTCACGGCCGGGCCGGCTCATGTCAGCCGGATTTATTCTTCGCGGCTGAAGAGCGCCTCGATGAAGTCGTTGGCGACGAACGGGCGCAGATCGTCGATCCCCTCGCCCACCCCGATGTAGCGGATCGGGATCTGGAACTTGTCGGCCACCGCGAAGATGACGCCACCCTTGGCGGTACCGTCCAGCTTGGTGAGGGTGATGCCGGTCAGGCCCACCGCCTCGCTGAACAGCTTGGCCTGGCTCAATGCGTTCTGGCCGGTGCCTGCGTCCAGGGTAAGCATGATCTCGTGGGGCGCCGTATCGTCCAGCTTCTTCATCACCCGCACCACCTTCTTGAGCTCCTCCATCAGGTTGCTCTTGTTCTGCAGGCGGCCGGCGGTATCGGCGATCAGCACGTCAGCCCCGCGGGAGCGGGCAGCCTCGATGGCGTCATAGATGACGGAGGCGGAGTCGGCACCGGTGTGCTGGGCAATCACCGGAATGTTGTTGCGCTGACCCCACACCTGCAGCTGCTCGACCGCAGCGGCACGGAAGGTATCGCCAGCGGCCAGCATCACGCTCTTGCCCTCGGCCTGGAACTGTTTGGCCAGCTTGCCGATGGTGGTGGTCTTGCCGACGCCGTTCACACCGACCATCAGGATGACGTAAGGCTTCTTGCTGGTGTCGATCACCAGGGGCTGCTCGACCTTGGCCAGCATCTCGCCCATGTCCTGTTTGAGCAGACCGTAGAGCGCCTCGGCATCCTTGAGCTGCTTGCGGTCCGCGTGCTGTACCAGCCCCTCGATGATGCGGGTGGTGGTGTCGACGCCAAGATCGGCGGTCAGCAGCTGGGTCTCCAGCTCTTCGAACAGATCGTCATCGATCTTCTTGCCGCTGAACAGGCCGAAGAAACCGGAACCGATATTCTCCCTGGTACGCACCAGGCTGCGCTTGAGGCGGGCAAAGAAGCCCTCCCGCTGCGGCTTCTCCTGAGTGACGTCGTCCACCTTGTCTGCCAGCGGCAGAGCGGCCAGCGCGGCGGCCTCAGCCTCCATCGCGGCGACCAGACGCAAATCTTCCGCTCGCTGGGCCTCTTTGGCGACACGGGCTTCCGCGGCACGGGCTTCGGCAGCGATGCGAGCCTCTTCTGCAGCGCGAGCCTCGGCGGCAACACGGGCCTCTTCTGCGGCGCGGGCCTCGGCAGCAATACGGGCCTCTTCTGCGGCGCGGGCTTCGGCGGCGATGCGAGCCTCTTCCGCAGCGCGGGCCTCGGCGGCAATACGGGTCTCTTCTGCGGCGCGGGCCTCGGCGGCAATACGGGCTTCTTCTGCGGCGCGGGCCTCGGCGGCAACACGGGCCTCTTCTGCGGCGCGGGCCTCGGCAGCAATACGGGCTTCTTCTGCGGCGCGGGCTTCGGTAGCGATGCGAGCCTCTTCTGCGGCGCAGGCTTCGGCGGCAATACGGGCTTCTTCTGCGGCGCGAGCCTCGGCGGCAATACGAGCCTCTTCCTCAGCGCGGGCTTCGGCGGCGACAATGGCTTCTTCTGCGACCTGAGCTTCGGTTGAGATCAAGGCCTCATTGACGATGACGGGCTCAAGCTCGCCCTCCGGCTCTTCCACAACCAGGGGGCCTTCGTCAGGGCCGCTCAGCGGCGCTTCGGGCTTGGCGGTAGGGGCATCAGCCGGGGCAACATCGGCGACAGGCGCGGGAACAGCGGCGGCCTCCGACTCGACGACCGCCGGGGTAGCGTCGGGCGCCTGCGATGGAACGGCCTCAGCCTCTTCTTTCTTGCGGCCGAAACCCAGCCAGGAAAACAAACCTTTTGCCATCTAAAAATACTCACATCAAAGGCTGACTGCTAAGATAGCCGTCCCTCGGCGGGTCGGCATAAAAATGAACCGCCTTATACTATCACTTTATTTTCTGACGACGAAACGCGATGCCCAGAGTGAAATCCAGCCGTAACAGCCCGAGCAAGAGCCCGGCCCCCCAGGGGCGAGCGGGCGTGGTACGAATCATCAGCGGCCAATGGAAGGGGCGCAAACTCCCCGTCAGGGATGTGGAAGGGCTCAGACCCACCACGGATCGCGTCAAGGAGACCATCTTCAACTGGCTGGCTCCCCACGTGCGCGGTACCCGCTGCCTGGATCTGTTCGCCGGCAGCGGCGGGCTGGGGCTGGAAGCCTTGTCCCGCTATGCCGAACAGGTCACCCTGATCGAGATGGACAGAGGCGCCGCCGACCAGCTCAAGAAGAACCTGACGACCCTGGGCAGCAGCCAGGGGCAGGTGATCCAGGCTGATGCCGTGAGCTGGCTGCAAGGCCCGGCCACGCCGTTCGATCTGGTCTTTCTGGACCCACCGTTTCGTCGCGAGCTGCTGCCCCAGGTGTGCGAGCTGCTGGAGCAACGCGGCTGGCTGGCATCCGATGCCCTCATCTATCTGGAGCGGGAAAAAGAGATGGCCGATCTGGCGCTGCCCGCCAGCTGGAAACTACTCAAGGACAAGCAGGCTGGTCAGGTCTGCTATCAGCTCTATCTGCGGGACACCAAGCATGACGCTGCTGTTTAAAGGGGAGATGGGTACAGTCCCCTTCTCCGTCAATTTGGACAACGGCTCAAGGACAAGCAGGTCGATCACATCAGGTCTGCTATCAACTCTATGTACGGGAGGTAAACGATGAAGCGGGTGTTTAATCTGTTGGCGATGGGGGTGCTGCTGTTCTTCTGGTTCGGTGTGGCACTCGCCCTGCTGGGCACCCTGCCGGGCAAACTGAACGGCTTTCTGCCGGTGTGCGGCGTCATCGTGATATTGATGCACTGGGTACAGGCCAGCATGATCAAGGCGGCATGCAAACCCTACTTCGCTGTCACTCGTCTCGAATTCACCCAGGTGCTGATCTTCGGGGTGTTCGGCATGATGGATATCCGCACCAAGCTGCAGGCCATCATAGACGCCAGGAAGCAGGGAGAGACCCCCCCCAGGGCCGATTAGGCCACCCCCGGCCCGACCCGAAGGAGTGATTCGTCACTCCTTCTGCGTTGTTCCGAGGCTGATTCCCAGCTTGATGGAGAGGGCGGCGAGCAGCAGCAGCATGGCAATGAGGGAGAAGAAGTTGCTGCCAAGCTCGGGGTACTGCACCTTGACCAGGGCAGAATGGCCGAACACGCCGATAAAGAAGCAGAGCAGGATGCAGCTGGGTGTGTTGCCCACCATGGGCTCATGGCGATAGTGCTGATAGAGCTGGCTGGCCGCCAGCAACAGGGCGATGAGGGGGTAGAAGGAGAAGGGGACGACCGACTCCATCAAGGCCGACAGGAAGGCATCGCCACAGATACCGATCAGCAGGGCCAGCACCAGGGGCTTCTTCGGAATCGCGTTCGGTTCATGCATGAGGCTGTCCATCCTTGCGTTATGTGAGAGATTCGTGGCGCTTGCGGTTCTGCACCTCGGCGCCCATGGCGATCATCCGCAGCTGGCTGATGGTGCGCTCCGACAGTGCCTTGCACTCTTCCGGGGTCATGTCGAGGGCGTCTGCACCGGCGCTGAAGACGATGGTCACCATGGCCTCCGCCTGGATATAGGCCTCTTCCCGTGGCGCCTGCGTGGTGGCTTCCAGATAATCGGTCAGCTCGGCGATGAAGTGCTGGATCTCCCGGGCCACCGCCTGACGGAATGCAGCCGAGGTGCCGGAGCGCTCGCGCAGCAGTAGCCGGAAGATGTTCGGGTTGTTTTCGACGAACTCCATGAAGGTCTGCACCGAGGTGCTGATGACGCTGCCACCACCGGCAATGCGCTGGCGAGCCTGGCGCATCAGTTGGCGCAGGGTCAGCCCTCCCTCGTCCACCAGCGTCAGCCCCAGCTCTTCCATGTCCCTAAAGTGGCGATAGAAGGAGGTCGGCGCTATGCCCGCCTCTCTGGCCACTTCCCGCAGGCTGAGGTTGGAGAAACTGCGGTTGGCGCAGAGTTGACTGAACGCCGCTTCGATCAGCGTACGCCGGGTTTTTTCTTTTTGTTGCGCGCGAATACCCACGAAAACAGTCACCTTGAGATTAGCGAGGCCAGATGATAACCCGAAGGCGGGGCCGGGATCAGGTTTGTCTCCGACTTTTTTACCATTGACCCGCATTCCGGCTCAATGGAGAATAGTGAACAGCTGTTCGCTGAAAGGAGCCGAGTGAAATGGACCGCCCCCCGATCATCATGACCAACACCCTGCTGTTCGCCCTCTCCGGGCTCACGGCACTGATAGCGGTCCCCTGGTATGGACTGAGCCAGGGCTACGACCTCTGGCAGTGGCTCTGCTTCCTGCTGCTGTTCTGCTATTGCGGCATCTCCATCACCGCCGGCTACCACAGGCTCTGGTCCCACAAGTCCTACAAGGCGCACCCGGCCCTGCAATGGATCTTCGCCATCGGAGGCGCGCTCGCCCTGCAAAACTCGGCGCTGCACTGGTCCTCGGATCATCGCCGCCACCACCGCCACGTGGATGACAACCAGAAGGATCCCTACAGTGCGGGTCGCGGCTTCTGGTACTCCCACATCGGCTGGATGCTGCGGGAATACCAGCGCGATACCTACCACGACTACAGCAATGTGCGCGACCTGCAAAACAACCCCGTGGTCACCTTCCAGCACAGGCACTATCTCGCCCTGGCTCTGGTCACCAACATCGGCATTCCGCTGCTGCTCGGCCTCCTGCACGGGGATTTGCTCGGCATGATGCTGCTGGCCGGGGTGCTGCGCATGGTGATGACCCATCACACCACCTTCTTCATCAACTCCCTGGCCCACATCTGGGGCAGCCAGCCGTTCACGGATCGCAACAGCGCCCGGGACAACGGCATCCTGGCCTTCTTCACCTTTGGCGAGGGCTATCACAACTTCCATCACCTGTTCGAGAACGACTACCGCAACGGCATTCAGTGGTGGCAGTTCGATCCCACCAAGTGGCTGATCCGCACCGCCGCCTGGTGCGGGCTCGCCAAAGACCTGAGATCCTGCCCGGAGGAACGCATCGAGCAGGCCAGGCTGGAGATGCAACTCAAGCGCGCCCAGGCCAGAGTGCACCAGCAGGACGACAGGGAACGCTGGCAGGCACTGCTGCAGGAGGAGTACGACAAGCTGAGCCTGCAGATCCAGCACTACTATGCCAGCCGCAAGTCACTGCTGGAGCAGCGCAAGCGCACAGCCCTCGCACGCTACGACAGGCTCAGGCTGCAACTGGAGTACCGCACATTGCGAGACGGTTTCCTCGTTGCCAAGCGCAACTGGAGTCGTCTGCTGGCGGGCCTCGCCTGATCGCCGAGACATCACGCAAAAGACCGCCAGCAGGCGGTCTTTTTGATTGGGCAAGCAGACGGCGGGCATAAAAAATGGGGCAACATTCGCATGTCACCCCCTCGCAAATAGCATGTTCCATATTGGGCTCCCGCAACCACGGGGGTCTGTCTGGAATCACGGGTTTCCGCTCCCGATCCGCCTCGCCTGCCGGAGCAATCCGGTTGGCCCATTTCCCCTGTTGCCGTCACCCACACGGCAGACCAGCCGCCGTGTTTGTCCTTGCACTCGAGATACTACGCAGTTAAATAAAATAAAAAACCGTTCTACACGCACCTCTATGCAGTCGAGGAGCCTGGATTGTTACGGCGCCCTTAATATAAATCGATTAAAAACAATACGATGCAATCCAGTCCCGTTTTTGGATGGCAAACGTTATCCTCGAAGGCGCACAAGGCTTTGCGAGATCTCGCACAAGGCGGATCCCACTCACAACCAACGATGCAAAGGTAACCAATCGCTCAATTGCGCCAGCAGGCGCCGCCATGCAGAGGGGGACGCCGCCACCGGGTGCACGGCCTGCTGCAACCAGCCATCGATGAGTTGCTGCAACTCGTCGCACAACCTCGGGCTATGGAGGTGTAGCATCAACTCGGTGTTGAGCATCAGGGAGCGGGGATCCAGGTTGAAACTGCCGAGCAGCGCCTCCTCCTTCCCCATCAGGATCAGCTTGGCATGCAGACTGAACGCCTCCGTCGTCAGCTCGAACAGGGTGACCCCCTGACGCTCGAGCCAGGGGCGGTGACGTCGATAGGCGCCATAGACCAGGGGCACGTCCGTGCTGGCCAGGGAGTTGGTCAGGATCTCGATGTCGACCCCCTGCCGTCGCTGCCCCTTGAGCCGGCGACGCAGCCCCCGTGTCAGGATCAGGTAAGGGCTCACCAACCTCAGGGCCCCCTGATTGCTCGCCAGCGTGCGTCCCAGCAGGGGCGCCGTGGTCGGCCGGGCGACCAGCCCCTTGCCGGGGCGATCGAACCAGCACTGCCCTCGCCCGGGATGCCAGCAAAGGGGAACGGGGCACTCATCAAACAGAGTGGCCGGCAGATCATAGGCGGCCGCCATGGCGGGGTCTGTCAGGGCCAGCAGGAAGTCGTTCAGGGCCGGGTTTCGGCTGGCAACAAGGGGCGCCTCAACAGGCGACGGACCGGGTGGCTCCAGCGACTGTGCCAGAACAGCGCGAACCCCTGCTCGGCCTGCTGACAGAGGGGGCCGCGGCAGAGCAGATCCAGGTCGATGAAGTGAGGCGGCATCCCCAGCCCGAAGTAACGATCACCGATGTTGCGCCCGCCGATCACCGCCTGGCTGCCATCCACCAGCAGCAGCTTGTTGTGCATCCGGTGGTTGATGCGGCGAAAGCTCAGCACCCCTTCCAGCAGCAGGGTCAGAGGACGCCAGCCCCGCAGCCAGAAGGGGTTGAACAGGCGCACCTCGATGCCCGGTTCCGCCGCCACCGCCTCCAGAAAGCGGTTCTCCCCGCCGTAGAGATCATCGATGAGCAGTTGCACTACCACTCCGCGCCGGGCCGCCCGCACCAGCTCCGCCAGCAGCAGCTTGCCGCTGCCGTCCTCTTCCCAGCTGTAATACTGGGCGAGGATCCGGTGGCGAGCCTGGCGGATCAACTGGCATCGGGCTTTCAGGGCGGCGCCGGGATCGGCGAGCAAGGCAAACTCGGCGGGGATCAAGGGTCATCTCCCTGTCATCTGGTGGTGGCATAACCCAGACAACCGCCCCGATAGCCCAGTGTCAAGGAGCCGATGATGGAACTGCGCGACCACCCCTCCCTCAGTCAGAGACCCCATGCCAGCCAACCGGATCCCACCCCGGCCAGGCTGTTGATGCCCTGGTACCAGCAGCACCGGGATCTGGGCTGGGAGCCCCTTGCGCAGCATCACGAGGATCCCCTCCCCGGCCAGCATTGACAGGCTCAGGGCTGCACCGCCTCGATGGCCTCTGACTTGCCCTCCAGCTGGGGCAGGCTGAAACGGTAGGCCACGTAGTATTTGTAGATGGTGCCGACGTAGTTGATGGGCCCCTGGCCCACGTCGTTGGCCACCAGCTGCTCCACGTTGCCGAACCAGACGTTCGGATCCAGCCCCTTGTCGGCCGCCTTGGCCTGCAATGCCTGGACACGGTTCGGACCCGCATTGTAGGCGGCCAGGGCGAACAGATGGCGATTGAGCCTGTCCATCCCGGGATCATTGAAGTAGGTGTCCAGGATGAGTCGCATGTAGCGACAGGCCGCCTCCACATTACCCTCCAGACTGGTGAGTCTGGCGCCTCGGATCCCCACCTCCTTGCCGGTACTCGGCAGCAGTTGCATGATGCCGACGGCCCCCCGGTGAGAGCCGACATTGGGATTGAGCCCCGACTCCTTGTAAGCCAGCGCGGCCAGCATCAGCCAGTCCAGCTGATACTTGTCCGCCTGGGCTTCCAGTACCTTGCGAATGGTCGACAGGCGCCCCAGCGGGTCCGGCGCCAGTATGTTGCTCATGCGGTCGCTTTGCGCCAGCAGGCGGCGCAATGTCATGTCACTGTAGAGGGTCCGCTTGCTCGACTCCGAGATGTAGGCGTTCACCGCCTTGAGCAGCTCCGGGCTGTTGTTGCGCAGGGCCCAGGCGCTGCGCCCCTTGTCCCGCAGCGGTATCAGCCTGTGGGCCTTGAGGCCGCCAATCATGTCGAGCCAGATCCGCCCCTTGAAGCTGTCGGTGACCGTCAGCGGAATGATCCCGGCTGACACCATCTCCAGCAGGTCCCCATCCTGCAGGTATTCGGGAACCGTCTCGATGTAGACCGGGGGCAACCCCAGCTCCCGAAACAGCCAGTTGAGCTGGTGCAGGCTCTCGAAATAACTGGAGCTGGCTCGCACCCAGACCCGCCGGCCGGACAGCTGGGTGATGCGATTGAAGGCAGGGAGATCCCGCTGGCTCACCACCCACTCCTCGATGGGGGCGATCAGCGGCTGGGAGAAGGTCACCTGCTCACGCCGGGTGGGGGTGACCGTCAGGTTGGCGGCCACCAGATCCCCGCGCCCCTCGGCGAGGTAGTCCAGCAGCTTGTCCTGGCGCACCGGGATATAAATGATCTTGAGCTTGAGCTTCTCCTTGGCCAGGTAGGTCTGGTTCAACCAGCGCTCGAATCCCTGAAGCTGATTGACCAGGATGCCGTACTGGGCTCCCTTGTCGAAAAAGAAAAACCCCCGCTCATAGACCACCAGGGCCCTGAGCTCTTTTTTTTGCAGGATGTGTTCGAGATCACCGGCCTGGGGCAGCAACTGCGGCTTGAGATCCGCCGCCAGCAGAGGGAGAGAGCAGAGAGCCAGCAGGGCCCAGATCCATCGCCGCATCATGATGTAACCACCTCGCTGTGGGCCGGTGCGCACCGTCGGGTCTGTCAGAGAAGGCGCCTGCGCCAAGTCATGGGGCGTCGCGGGATCTTCTGCCGATCGGCGCATGCCGGACGGAAAACGGATCGTCCGTGGGATAACTCACTATACAACGCAAAGGGAGGGAAAAAGCGAGGGGCAGAGCAAGACGGCAGGCAAGCCTGCCGTGTCATCACGATCTCAGAGGGAGCGGGCGCGCATCTCGAAGATCAGCTTCTCGGCGGTGCAGGTGAATTGCAGGCGGGCCTTCAGGATCACGCCATCCGGGCCCCGGCTCAGCTCGCTGCTGCTTTTGGCGTCGGCAGTGACCTGCTTGGCCAGCGCCTCGTAAGCCGCAAATTTCTCGCGGGCGTCGGCTTCTGCAGCGGCCTCGATCACCAGCTCCATGACGTCGTCACCTTCGCCGATGATGGTGCCAATTTCGGCAAAACAGCCACAACTGTCACAGGTCTCGTTCAGTTCCACTTTCTCGTCTACAGACATACGTTCACTCCTACTTATTCCGGATATTGTCATCGTCGCGCAAGGCGTTGCGAAAATCCCTGATGGCAGTGCCCAGATCCTCACCGGCGCCAGCCAGGCGTTTGCTGCCAAACACCACGACGACGACCACGAGCAGGATCAGCAGATGCCAGATATGAATGCCACCCAGTCCCATAGGGAGACTCCTGACTGTTAGATACCTGGAGGTTGTATCAAAAGAAAGCGTATCGATTGTTGGGCAAAATCAAGGCAGGTGCAAGTTGGCGAAAAAATCGCGCAAAAACGGCGACGAGGCGCAAAAAAATACGGCGACCATGGGCCGCCGTATGAGTCGGTGCTACTTGTCCCCTCAACCGCTACATCCTGTACCAGCCGCCACCAGGGCGAGAGACCCGTCGAGCATAGGATCGCCAAGATATGAAAACAAATGGTATATATTCATCTAGGAATTGAAGAGGATTCATATCATGTTGCTGGAACAGCTTGCACGCATAGACCTTAATCTGTTGATAATCCTGCAAGTCTTGCTGGAAGAGCGCAACGGCAGCCGGGCTGCACGCCGTTTGCACCTGAGCCAGTCCGCCGTCAGCAAGGCCCTCGGACGGTTGCGGGAGACCTTTGACGATCCCCTGTTCGTGCGCTCGGCCTACGGGATGGATCCCACTCCGCGCGCCCTGGATCTCCAGCAGCAACTGCAGCCCATACTGCTCTCCCTGGACAACCTGATCCAACCGCCGGACTTCGATCCCGCCAGCACGGAGCGGGAGTTCGTCATTGCCAGCATGGACAGCGCCTTCACCCTGTTTGCCCCCCTCTACCTGAGCGAACTGAAGCGTCAGGCTCCTGGCATCCGCCTGCGCTACGAGGAGTGGACCGAGCACAGCCTGACCGAGATGAGCCAGGGCCAGGTGGATATCGCCTTCACGGTGCGGGAGAACTGCATCAATTCGGATTTTCGCCTCGACACCCTGCCCAACGCCATTTGCCAGCGGTTGCTCACCATCGACGATCTCACCTGCCTGGTGCAGCGGGATCACCCTGCCTTGCAGGAGCCCGAGTGGGATCTCGCCCGTTACCTCGCCTACCCCCATGTGCAGACCTACTGCGAGGGGAGGGATCGCTGGATGCTGGATCACAAGCTGGCGGAGCAGGATCTCTATCGCCGGATCGAGGCGACCGTCCCCTCCTTCGAGGCGGCCCTGCGCATGGGCATGCACTCGGACATGATAGTGACCCTCTCCCGGCTCTATGCCCGCCACGCGACCCAGGTCTATCCCCTGGTGCCGCTGCCGCTGCCCATCGCCCTGGACAGCATCTCCCACCTGCTCATCTGGCATCAGCGCCACGAGGAGGATCCGGGCCATCGCTGGCTGCGGGAGACCCTGCTCGCTCTCATCATGGGCAAGCTGGAAACCTCGGCGGACGGCCCGGCCGCTGCCGCCTGACGCGCAAAAAAAACGGGGCTCAAGAAGCCCCGTTTCACGTTGACATCAGCATTCGCCCCGTCAGTTCTGACCCGTCACCGCCAGATAGTGGTGTACCCCGTCCAGCAGCATCTGCACCGAGATCATCACCAGCAGCATGCCCATCAGCCGCTCCACCGCCGTGAGTCCTCGCTCACCCAGCAGCTTGTTGAACAGCTCGTAGAACATCAGGATCACGGCGCTGGCCCCCCAGGCCATCAGCAGGGCCAATGACCAGTCCACCATCCGGGTCGGCTCCTGGTTAGCCAGAAGCAGCAGGGAAGCCAGGATGGAGGGGCCCGCAATCATGGGGATGGCCATGGGCACCAGGAAGGGCTCCTCCCCCGCCGCCAGCCCGGTCACACCACCGGGGCTCGGGAAGATCATCTTGATGGCGATGAGGAAGAGGATGATGCCCCCCGCGATGCTGACCGCCTCCTGACGCAGGTTGAGGAAGCTCAGGATCTGCTGACCGGCGAACAGGAAGCCCATCATGATCACCAGTGAAAACAACAGCTCCCGCAGCATTACCTTGCGTCGACGCTTGGGGTCGACATGGCGCAGGATGGAGAGGAAGACCGGCAGGTTGCCCAGCGGATCCATGATCAGAAACAGCATGACGGCAGCGGAGAGTGTGTCCATAGAGCGCCCGGGCAGAACCTTTCAACAAGAGGGGAAGGAGGGCGAAATATAACAAAGGTGGCGGGATTCGGCGAGCGCCCCACCGCGCTCGCCACTGGCGATCATCCGTGGTTGCAGATCTTGTCGGCGCGGGTCTGGAACCCTGACTCCGAGTCGATGAACTTGCCGCGCCTGGCCAGGAAGTCGATCAGGGCGTCAGCGTCCATCTCGCTGGCGCTGCAGGTGTGGAACCGGGCCTCGGCACCGAAGCGCGAGGCGATCGCCGCCCTGAGGCTGGCCCGGGTAAACGGACTCTCCTGCTCCAGCATCATCTCCATCACTTCGTGACCGTGTATCGATTGGGACATCTCGAACCTCTTTAATCATCATGTCAGATGACAATTAAAGCCCGAAGCCCGGAGAGGGTTCTTGATATAGGCCAACAAAACGCCTTTTTTAACGCCAGCGGGCTGGTCGTGAGCACCGCTTTGTCGATAATGTGGCAACCTGACGGGGGGATGGCTACACTGTCGCCCCTTTTTGCCACCGCAGACAGAAAATAAGGACATTGGCGTCATGCTGTTCCATGGATTGGTCTTCAAACCCTGGCGGATCTGGACCCGTCGCCCGCTCTGGTTGAAGACTCTGCTCGGCATGCTGACCGGGATAGGTCTGGGACTCTGCTTCAGCGAGCAGGCCCTGCTGCTCAAGCCCATCGGCGTCCTGTTCGTCAACACCATCCAGATGCTGATGGTGCCCCTCATCTTCTGTTCCGTCCTGGCAGGCCTCACCGCCCTGCTCAAGGGCAAGCGGCTCGACCGCATCGCCGGCAAGGCCATCGGCTTCTATCTCTGCTCCACCGCCGTCGCCATCTGCATCGGCCTGATGATGGGCTGGCTGCTGGAACCGGGCATGGGCGCCAACATGGGCCCTTATGAACGGGGCGCCATGGCGCAGCAACCTACTCTGGCCAGCGTGCTGAGCCACCTAGTGCCGCGCAACCCGGTGCAGGCCATGGGCGATGGCAAGATATTGCAGGTGATCGTGTTCGCCGTGGCCCTCGCTCTCGCCCTCAACGCCACCGGACGACGCGGCCGCCCCGCCATCCTGTTCTTTACCTCCCTGGCAGAGGGAATGTTCAAGCTGACCCAGATGGTGATGGCCCTGGCCCCCTATGGCGTCTGCGCCCTGATGGCCTGGATGACCGGCAAGTACGGCGTCAGCCTGCTGTTGCCGCTGCTCAAGGTGATCGGCGCCGTCTACCTCGGCTGCCTGCTCCACGTGCTTGGCGTCTACAGCAGCCTGCTGCTCCTGATGGCGCGCCTCAACCCGTTGCACTACTTCAAGAGCATCGTCGATGCCCAGGCGGTGGCCTTCACCAGCAGTTCAAGCAGCAGCACCCTGCCCATCAGCCTGGCCTGCGCCGAACGCAGGCTCGGGGTCTCCCCCGCCATCACCGCCAAGGTGCTGCCCATCGGCGCCACCATCAACATGGATGGCACCGCCCTCTATCAGGGGGTCACCGCCCTGTTCGTGGCCCAGGCCTTCGGGGTGGATCTGCATCTGGTGGACTACCTGACCATCATCAGCATCGTCACGCTGGCCAGCATCGGCACGGCGGGCACACCCGGTACCGGGCTGATGCTGCTGACCCTGACCCTCACTGCCGTGGGACTGCCGCTGGAAGGGGTGGCACTCATCGCAGGCATAGACCGGCTCCTCGACATGGCGCGCACCACGGTCAATGTCTCCGGCGACATCCTGGTCTCCGTGCTCATCGCCCGCAGCGAGAAGGAGCTGGATCTCGCCACCTACCACGATGCCCATGCGGGGGATGACATCGACTTCACCCTGCGCTGAGGGCGCGAGGGGCGTTCAATGATCCTGGGGATCGTGATGGCAGCGCCAGCAGATATCAAAGTTGGCGCCGTTCTCCTCCCCGCACTGGCCGCACAGCCAGCCGTTGCCCTGGCGCTGCTGGTAGCGCTCGATGATCCGGCCCGCCCGCTGACGATCCCGCTCGTTCACCATCAGGGTCACTTGCAGCAGATCCACCGGCAGCTCCCCGAGCGCGCCGGAGAGCCCTTCGCCGCTGAGGCGCACCCTGACTCCCTCTACCTCCAAGGCCCCTTTCAGGGCATGCGCCTCCAGGGAGTGAGAGGCGCGATACAAGTTAATCCACTGATCCATACGTTGTCCTCGAAACCCTTGCCAGTGCCATCATCACCAGCACTACCATCATTCCAGGCCGAGCATCTTCCGGGAGCGAGATGCCCGATACAGATTCATCCACTGATCCATACGTTGTCCTCGAAACCCTTGCCAGTGCCGTCATCACCAGCACTACCATCATTCCAGGGCGAGCATCTTCCGGGAGTGAGATGCCCGATACAGATTCATCCACCGCTCCATACGTTGTCCTCGAACCCCTTACAGCAGCTTGTCGATGCCGTAAGCCGGGCCGTTGGCCACCAGAAAATCGATGAATGCCCTCAGCTTGCGCGGCATCAGGCGCCGCTCGGGAAACAGCAGGTAGATGGGTACCCTGGGTTGCTGCCACTCCGGCAGCAAGGAGACAAGCGTCCCGTTCGCCAGCTCATCATGGCACAGCATGGCGGGCAGGGAAGCCAGCCCCAGCCCCGCCTTCGCCGCCTCCCTGGCACAGGTGATGTTGTTGACCTGGAAGCGGGACGGGGGATCCACCAGCACTTCGCGATCATCCAGCTCGAAACACCAGTGCGAGGCGAGGAACCCCGTGCTGACCGCGATCCGCTCGTGATGCACCAGATCGGCGGGCCTCTGGATCACCGGGTGGCGCGCCAGATAGTCCGGGCTGGCGCACAGCAGCCGCTCGGTGCTCCAGAGACGCCGCGCAGCCAGGTTGGAGTCGCTCATGTCGCCGACCCGCACGATGGCATCCAACCCCTCGCTGATGGGATCCACGATGCGGTTGGTCAGCTCCAGCTCCACCTTCATGCCCGGATAGGCTTGCAGGAAGTTCGCCACCAGCCTGCCCACCACCAGCTGTCCCGTCTCGATGGGCACCGCCAGCTTGAGGGTCCCCGTCACCTCCTGCTGGCTGGCACTGAGCATCAGCTCGGCCTGGGCCAGTTCCTCCACCGCCTTGCTGCAGCGTAGATAATATTGTTCACCGGCTTCCGTCAGGGTGAGCTGCCGGGTGGAGCGATAGAGCAGCCGCGCGCCGAGACGCTGCTCCAGCTCGGCGATGCGGCGGCTCACCGTCGCCTTGGTCATGCCCAGCTCCTGGGCAGCGGCGGTAAAGGAGCCCTTGTCGACGATACGAACGAGGATTAAGGCAGCATTCAGGTCCATTGTTTCACCAGTGAAACTGTATATCTCATGAATGGATACTAATCGAAACAGTTGCACGATGTTAGCCTGCCCGCCACAGTTCAGGAAAACCAATATCATGAGTCAACACAAGAAGATCCCCCTGCTGGCCGCCCTGGTGCTGGCCCTGCTCGGCCTGCTGTTTGCCGGTTACTGGTATCTGCATGGCCGCTACTTCGAGAGCACCGACAACGCCTACCTGCAAAGCGAGGTGACCGGCATCGGTTCCAAGCTCTCCGGCTACATCAGCGAAGTACTGGTGACCGACAACCAGGCGGTGAAGGCCGGCCAGCTCATCGCCCGGCTCGACGACCGCGAATACAGAACCAAGGTGGAGGAGGCCGAGGCCGATCTGCACCTCAACCAGGCGACGGCGGATAACCTCGCCGCCACCCGTATCCAGCAGTTGAGCCTCATCCGCCAGGCCGAGGCAAAAGTCAGCTCGGCCAACGCCGAGCAGGTCCGGGCCCAGCAGCAGGTGCGCCGGGTCAGCCAGCTCAATGAGCGTCACTACAGCTCCCAGGACAGCCTGGACGAGGTACGTGCCGGCTTGCAGGTCAACCAGGCCCAGGCACTGGAGGCCAAAGCCGCCTTGCAGGCCGCCCGCGAGCGGCTGCTGGTGCTGGATGCCGAAGCCAAGCAGAACCAGGCCAGGCTGGCATTGAGCGAGGCCCAGCTTGAACAAGCCAGGCTGGAACTCGGCTACACCGAGCTGCGAGCCCCGGCTGACGGCATCATCGGCAAGCGCAGCCTGCGGGAAGGGCTCTACGTCCAGTCCGGTATGCAGGTGGCCAGCCTGGTGCCCCTGAGCCAGGTGTGGGTCGAGGCCAACTTCAAAGAGACCCAGTTGCAGCACATGCAGCCGGGCCAGAAGGTGGAGGTGATCCTGGATGCCTATCCGGATCAACCGGTCGAGGGGATCATCGACAGCCTCTCTCCGGCCACCGGCGCCAAGTTCGCCCTGCTGCCGCCGGAGAACGCCACCGGCAACTTCACCAAAATCGTGCAGCGGGTGCCGGTCAAGATCAGCATCCCGGATCCGGGCGCCCTGGTGGGCAAGCTGCTGCCCGGCCTCTCCACCGAGGTGATCGTCGACACCCGCACCCCTGATCCCGTGGTGGCCGCCCACTGATGGACGCCATACCACGCCGCAACTGGATCGCGGTCATGGGGGGCCTCATCGGCGCCTTCATGGCCATCCTCGACATCCAGATCACCAACGCCTCCCTGAAAGACATTCAGGGGGCACTCTCGGCCACCCTGAGCGAGAGCTCCTGGATCTCCACCTCCTATCTGGTGGCGGAGATGATCGCCATACCGCTGAGCGGCTGGCTGAGCCGGGGACTGAGCGTGCGGCGCTACCTGCTGTGGACCACGGGCGCCTTCATCGTCGCCTCCGTGCTCTGCTCGTTCAGCTGGAACCTCACCAGCATGATCGTCTTTCGGGCGCTACAGGGCTTTACCGGCGGGGCCCTGATCCCCATGGCCTTCTCCCTCATCGTCAGCCTGCTGCCGCTGCACAAGCGAGCCACCGGCATGGCGCTGTTCGGCCTGTGCGCCACCTTCGCCCCCGCCATCGGCCCGACCCTGGGGGGCTGGCTGACGGAGCAGATGTCCTGGCACTACATCTTCTATCTGAACGTGCCGCCCGGTCTGCTGGTCATGGCCATGCTGGCCCACGGGCTGGACAGGAAGCCGGTGGACTGGGAGGTGATCAAGCGGGTGGATCTCATTGGTATCCTCACCATGGCGGTGGGTCTCGGCCTCCTGGAGGTGGTGCTGGAGGAGGGCAACCGGGAGGACTGGTTCGGCTCGAGCTTCATCGTGCGGCTCACCGTCATCTCGGTGGTGGCCCTGGTGTTCTTCGTCATCAGCCAGTTGCTGCGCCACCACCCCCTGGTCAACCTGCGGCTGCTGCACAACCCGCGCTTCGCCCTGGCCTGCTTCGCCTACCTGGTGCTCGGTATGGGGTTGATGGGCTCCATCTATGTGCTGCCCCTCTACATGACCCAGATCCACAATTACAACGCCCTGGAAATCGGTGAAGTACTGATGTGGATGGGGTTGCCCCAGTTGCTGGTGCTCCCCCTGGTGCCCAAGCTGACCCACAAGATAGATCCGCGCTATCTGGTGAGCTTCGGCTTTCTGGTCTTCGCCATCAGCTGCTTCATGAACGTGAACATGAACGCCGACTACGCCGGGCCCCAGCTGATCCAGTCCCTCATCGTGCGGGCCCTGGGGCAGCCCTTCATCATGGTGCCCCTCTCCCTGGTGGCGACCGCCAGCCTGACGCCGGACGAGATCCCCTCTTCCTCGACCCTGCTCAACGTGCTGCGCAACCTGGGGGGCGCCTTCGGCATCGCCATCATCGCCACCCTGATCGACAACGACACCCGGACTCATGTCAGCCAGATCGGCAGCACCCTGGCCGCCACCAGCATCGAGGGGCAGGCCTATCTGATGCAGTTGGCCCAGACCATGATGGCCCAGGGAGCCGGGCCGGAGCAGGCCCAGTTGCAGGCCCGGGCCATGCTGTCGAACACCATCAGCCGCGAGGCGGCCATCATGGCCTACAACCAGGTGTTCTACGTGATGGGTATCTTCCTGCTGATCGCCAGCGCCCTGATGCTGCTGCTCAAGCAGCCTGCCCCGAGGGCCCCTGACGCAGAACCGGTCGAGGCGTGAAAGGTGGGGCTCACATAGCAAAACGGGCCAGAAGGCCCGTTTTTCATGGCTGCCCGCCGGTCAGCCCGCCAGGGAGGCGGCGATCAGGAACTGGGCCGCGAAGTAGCTGCTCATGATCCAGGCCGTGGCATGGGGGAAGGGGCGGCGGAATCTGTCCAGCGCCAGCATGCTGTCGGAGAAGAGGAACATCAGCGCCCCCACCAGGGCAGCGGCGCTGCCGGCAGTGAGAGAGGCATGCCAGGCACCGGCGGCCACCCAGGCCATGGCGATGATCACCAGCATGTAGCAGAAGACGGGGATCCTCATCTCGCCGAGCTGGCCCCACAGGAGCCCGAACACCATGCCGGCCACCAGCAACAGCAGCAGGCCGTCCACCAGCTTGAGCACCAGGGGCCCCTGGGCGAAACCGACGATGTAGCAGAGGTGAGCGACAAAAAATGCCGCCAGCCCCTGGATGAAGCGATCCCGTGGCAGCATCAGCAGCACGTCCCCCGCCAGCGACAGGCAGAGACCGAGCAGGATCCAGGCGTGGGAGCCGTTGTGATCGTCGCTCTGGTAGCCAAACGCCAGGGCGATGATGAACATCATGGTCAGGGGTTTGCTGATGTAGAACTGACGGGAGTCTGAGCCGTAAGCCGCGCGGATGTGCCACCAGCCCGATGCGATGATCAAGAAACTCAATAACATGCCCTGCTCCTCACCGGCTGCTCACCCTGGGGCGGCAACCTCTTTAGTGCCCGCAAGAGTAGCAAATTCCCCCGGCCAGTGGCAGAGGCTGAAGCAGATGGCACCCTACACCTAAAGTCTAATTGCCCCCATCCCCGCCCTCGGGCATAAGAGACAGTTCTGGAGGATCACCATGGAAGACGCTATGACCAACTACCTGCCCGCTATCGACATCATGATGTGCCATCTTGGCATCAGCTTTGAACAGGCCTGCGAGCAGCTTGGCCTCAGCCCGCAGGAGCAGCAGACCCTCGACCAACTGCAAAAACAGAAGCAGACCCAGTCCAACTGATGCCCTGGACTGATGGTCCGAAGCGGCCGGCATCACAGCCCAGCATAAAAAACGGCGCCCGAAGGCGCCGTTTTTTATTGGGTGATGATCAGGGTCGAGCGACCCGGCGGCGTTGCAGCCAGACCACGGCCCCGAACAGCAGGAAGCCCGGCAGCCACATCAGCTCCTTGGGCCAGCGCTCGGTGGGCGCCTTGACGCTCAGGATCTGCTGATCCATCTCCAGCCCCAGATCGGCGGCCTGGCTGCCGAAGGTGACGGTGTCGATCAGGATCTTGCCGTCCTGCTCATAGGTCTGGATCCCCAGCTTGGCCAGACGATCCTCGCCACTGGCGCCCTCCGGCACCGGCAGCAGCACGGTGAAGCGGCGCAACTTGCCCACCGCATCTTCCCCTTCCATGCGCAGGCGCAGGGTGCTTTCGGCCTCCACCTGCCCCATGGTCTGGACCAGCTCGGCCGGGGCGGTGTCGCGATACGGGTCGTGCAGCAGATCCATCCAGAAGCCAGGACGGAACAGGGTGAAGGCCACCAGCAGCAGCAGCACGCTCTCGTACCAGCGGCTCTTCACCAGGAAGAAGCCCTGGGTGGCGGCAGCGAAGATCAGCATGGCGATGGTGGCCACGAAGAAGATCAGTACGCCGTGGGCGAAGTCCACGTTGATGAGCAGCAGATCGGTGTTGAAGATGAACAGGAACGGCAGCGCCGCGGTACGCAGGCTGTAGTAGAACGCCGTGATCCCGGTCTTGATGGGGTCACCCTTGGAGACGGCGGCCGCGGCGAACGAGGCCAGCCCCACTGGCGGGGTCACGTCCGCCATGATGCCGAAGTAGAAGACGAACAGGTGCACCGCGATGAGCGGCACGATGAGGCCGTTCTGCTGACCCAGGGTGACGATCACCGGCGCCAGCAGGCTCGATACCACGATGTAGTTGGCAGTGGTCGGCAGCCCCATGCCGAGGATGAGGCTCAGCAGCGCGGTGAGGATCAGCATGAGCAGCAGGTTGCCCATGGAGAGGAACTCCACCAGATCCGCCAGCACCAGGCCGACGCCGGTCTGGGAGACGGCCCCGACGATGATGCCGGCAGTGGCGGTGGCAATGCCGATGCCGATCATGTTGCGGGCACCGGCAATCAGCCCCTCGCGCAGGTCCACCACGCCATCGGTGAAGGAGCCGTAGTCATGCTTGCCGTCGGTGCGCAGCCAGTTCAGCAGCGGTCGCTGGGTCAGCAGGATGATGATCAGCATCACCGAACCCCAGAAGGCCGACAGGCCCGGGGAGAGTCGCTCCACCATCAGACACCACACCAGCACCACCACGGGCAGCAGGAAGTGCAGGCCGGAGAGCAGCACGGCGCGGGTCTCGGGCAGCTCGTCCAGTGGCTTGTCCGGGTCTTCCGCCGGCAGCGGTGCGTTGCTCGCGGCGATCTTCAGCAGTCCCAGGTAGGCGACGGCCAGCAGCACGCTGATCCCCGGCAGGGCATAGTCACCCAGTACCGGCTTGAGCCAGCCCAGACCGTAGTAGACCGCCATGGAGAGGCCGCTGATGAGGGCGGCACCGAAGGCGAAGCCGGTCAGGCGACGCAGCCAGGGGCGCGGCTGACGGTTGCCGATGGGCTGCATCCCGAGCTTGAGCGCCTCGAGGTGCACGATGTAGAGCAGGGCGATGTAGGAGATGGCCGCCGGCAGGAAGGCGTGCTTGATGATCTCCACATAGGGGATGCCCACGTACTCCACCATCAGGAAAGCCGCAGCCCCCATGACCGGCGGCATGATCTGGCCGTTGACCGAAGAGGCCACTTCCACCGCGCCGGCCTTCTCCTTGGAGAAACCGACCCGTTTCATCATGGGGATGGTGAAGGTGCCCGTGGTCACCACGTTGGCGATGGAGGAGCCGGAGATGACGCCGGTCAGGGCCGAGGCGACCACGGCCGCCTTGGCCGGGCCGCCGCGCAGGTGACCCAGCAGGCTGAAGGCAAGCTGGATGAAGTAGTGGCCCGCACCGGCACGCTCGAGCAGGGCGCCAAACAGCACGAACAGGAAGACGAAGCTGGTGGAGACCCCAAGGGCGATGCCGAACACCCCTTCGGTGGTGATCCACTGGTGGTTGGCCAGCGCATGCAGGCTCACCCCGCGGTGGGCCAGCAGGGAAGGCATCCAGGGACCGGCCAGGCTGTAGGCCAGGAAGACGATGGCGATGACCGCCAGGGCCGGGCCCAGGGCACGGCGGGCCGCTTCCAACAGGAGCGGAATGCCGACGCAGGCCACCGCGAAGTCCATGGTGGTCAGGTTGCCGGGACGCTGGGCAAGCTCCTGGTACATCACGAACAGATAGCTGGCGACGGCGGCACCGACGAGGCCCAGGGCGATGTCAGCAAGGGGAACCCTGTCTCGCGGCGAGCTGCGCATGGCGGGGAACACCAGGTAGGCGAGCAGGATGGCGAAGGCCAGGTGAATCGAGCGTGTTTCAGTGTCGTTGAGGACGCCGATGCCGAGGGAGAAGGGCAGCGGCGAGGCAATCCAGAGCTGGAACAGGGACCAGATCAGCGCAAGACCCGCGATGATCCAGCTCATGGGGCCGACGGGCAGCCTGGCGCCGACGTCCTGGGCGATCAGCTCCTCGGCCGAGAACGCCTCTTGTTGTTGTGTTTGCTGCATAATGTGACTCTGTAGGTACTGCAATAAATGAGACTCGCTCCCCCGAAGGAGGAGCGAGTCCGGGGCACATCCGAAGACGCAGCCGGATTACATCCAGCCACGTTCCTTGTAGTAACGCACAGCGCCTTCATGCAGCGGAGCGGAGAGACCCACCTTGATCATGTCGGCTTCTTTCAGATCCGCGAAGGCCGGGTGCAGGCGCTTGAAGCGGTCCAGGTTGTCGAACACGGACTTGACCAGCTGGTAGACCACTTCCGGGTCAGCCTTGGCGCTGGTGGAGAGCACCGCCTTGCCACCGATGGACGGAGTCGGGTTCGGGCTGCCCTTGTAGAGACCACCCGGGATCTCGGCCTTGCTGTAGTAGCTCTTCTCGGCCAGCAGCTTGTCGATCTCGGGGCCGGTGACCGGCACCAGCACGGTGTCCGTGGTGGTGGAGGCTTCCTGAATGGCGCCGTTCGGGTGGCCGACGAAGTAGCTCATGGCGTCGATGTTGTTGTCACCCAGGGCAGAGGCCTGCTCGGCGGGTTTCAGTTCGGAGACCAGGCTGAAGGCGGATTTGTCCCAGCCCTTCACGGTCATGATCTCTTCAAAGGTGTCACGCTGACCGGAACCCGGGTTGCCGATGTTGACGCGCTTGCCCTTCAGGTCGTCGAAGCTGGCAATCTTGGCGTCCTTGCGGGCCAGAATGGTGAACACTTCGCTCTGCAGGGAGAAGACGGCGCGGATGTCATCCATCGGACCTTCGGCCTTGAACGGCTCGACGCCCTTCATCGCCTTGTACTGGTGGTCGGACTGCATGATGCCGAAGTTGAATTCGCCGGAGCGGATGCCGTTGACGTTGGCAACACCGCCGCCACTGGCCGGGGCGTTGCACTTGATCTGGTGATCGGCGGCGCCGCGGTTGAGGAAGCGGCAGATGGACTGGCCCGCCACGTAGTAGACGCCGGTCTGACCGCCGGTGCCTATGGTCACGAAGCGCTCCTGCGCTTGCACCGGACCACCAAACGACACACCGACCAGAGCCGCCGACAAGGCGCACGCCAAGGATAATCCTTTCATGTTCTTCATCCTTTTCATTGATTTATTTCACCCGTTTCCCGGGAGAATATGAGACAGACCCGCACCAAGACTGGGTTCGCCTATACGACCTCGTACGAGGAAATGGTCGAGCGGCACGCGCCCTTCCAGAAGCCACCATCATCCTGCGGTGAGATAATCAGCGTCATGCCGATCGGAGGTGATCTGACCAGAAACGGGTCAGTTCAAAAGCATTAACGCTCCGATTAAGCACATAACACCAACATAAATCAAACAAAACAGCAAAATGGCGGATTTAAATAGCGAGAAGTTTGAAGCGGATCATTCATTTCTCAAGGGCAGATTAATTACATGAACTATCAAAGGGAAGCAATAAAAAGCACGCCCAGATTCTTTCGCAACCCTTGACTGGCAAGGATTAGAAACCTGGTCCGTTATATTGCGAAGTGCTTACTGAACAGCATAAACACGACGTTAATGACGCTTTTGTCGCCAAGATGCAAAAACCCCGATCCGGGGCTGCCGGAACGGGGTTTGGTAACAAGCTGATTTCATTTGGGCCCGGCCATCACGCCTTGCTGCCAGCCAGCTCCAGAATGAAGGCGAACTCCAGGGCGATGTCCTCATAGGCCTTGAAACGGCCCGACTTGCCGCCATGACCGGCCTCCATGTCGGTGCTGAGCAGCAACTGGTTGTCGTCCGTCTTCAGCTCACGCAGCTTGGCCACCCACTTGGCCGGCTCCCAGTACTGCACCTGGGAGTCGTGCAGCCCCGTGGTCACCAGCAGATTCGGGTAGGCCTGGGCCTTGACCTGATCGTAGGGGCTGTAGGCCTTCATGTAGTCGTAGTAGCGCTTCTTGTTCGGGTTGCCCCACTCGTCATACTCCCCTGTGGTGAGGGGAATGGACTCGTCCAGCATGGTGGTGACCACGTCGACGAAGGGCACCTGGGCCACCACGCCGCGATAGAGCTGGGGCGCCTGGTTGATGACGGCCCCCATCAGCAGGCCGCCGGCGCTGCCTCCCATGGCATAGACCTGATCCCTGGCGCCGTAGCCTTGCGCCACCAACGCCTCGGTCACGTCGATGAAGTCGTTGAAGGTGTTCTGCTTCTTGAGCAGCTTGCCCTCTTCATACCAGGTGCGGCCCAGCTCCTCGCCACCCCGGATATGGGCGATGGCGTAGACGAAGCCCCGGTCCAGCAGGCTCAGGCGTGAGCTGCTGAAGTCCGGGTCCATGCTGGCGCCGTAGGAGCCATAGCCGTAGACCAGCAGGGGATTGGTGCCTGCACCACCCCCTGCCTTCTTGAACTTGTCCTTGCGATAGACCAGCGACACCGGCACGGCTACGCCGTCACGGGCGGTGATCCAGAGCCGCTCGCTGGCATATTGCGCAGGCACGAAGCCCGCCACCGGCTGCTGCTTGAGCAGAGTCCGCTTGCCGCTGTCCATGTCGAGCTCATAGGTGGAGGACGGCGTGGTCATGGAGGAGTAGCCATAGCGCAGGGCGCTGGTGTCCGGCTCCGGGTTGTAGGAAAGCCAGGTGACATAGGCGGGATCGTCGAAGGCGATCTCCTTCTGTTCGCCACTCTGCCAGTTGACCTGACGCAACCGGGTCAACCCCTGACTGCGCTCCTCCAGCACCAGCCAGTCCCTGAACAGGGCATAGCTCTCCAGCAGCACGTCCGGATTGGGGGCGATCACCGCCTTCCAGCGATCCACCGGGCTCTCCTTGGTCTCATAGAGGCCGAAGTTCTTGCCGTCCTTGTTGGAGCGCACATAGAAGCGGCCGCGGTAGTGATCCAGGCTGTACTCGTGATCCACCTGACGGGGCAGGAAGAGGCGTGGCGTCTGGCCCGGCACATTGGCATCGATGAGGCGCGCCTCGCTGGTGGTGGTGCTGGAGAGGGAGATGACGATGAAATCTTCCGAGGTGGTGGCGTAGAGGCTCACATAGAAGGAGTCGTCCTTCTCCTCGTAGACCAGGGTATCCTTCGCGGGGTCCGTGCCCAGCTCGTGGCGATAGACCTGGTAGGGCAGCAGGGTCTTGGGGTGCTTGCGCACGTAGAAGACCGTCTTGCTGTCGTTGGCCCACACCAGGTTGCCGGAGGTGTTCTCGAGGGTGTCGGCGGCCCAAGCGCCACTCTCCAGATCGAGGAACTGGATCCTGTATTGACGGCGGGAGAGATAATCTTCCGCCACCGCCAGCCAGCGGTTGTTGCGGCTCACCTCGAGCGCCCCCAGGGCATAGAACTCGTGGCCTTCGGCGCGCTGGTTGCCATCCAGCAGCAGGGCGGGCGCCCCGTCCCCTTCCACCTTGCTGCGGGAGTAGATGGCGTACTCCTTGCCCGGCTCGTAACGGGTCTGATAGCGGTAGCCGTTCTTCACATAGGGGACAGACTCGTCCTGCTGGGGAATACGGGCCACCATCTCCTTGTAGAGCTGCTCGCGCAGCGGCTTGATCGGTGCGAGCATGGCCTCGGTGTAGGCATTCTCGGCCTTGAGATAGTCCAGCACCTCGGGCTTCTGCCGCTCGTCATCGCGCAGCCAATAGTAGTTGTCGACGCGCGTGTCCCCGTGTTTTTTCAGGGTATGGGGGTGCTTGGCAGCCACCGGGGGGACAATGACAGGCTGGGTGGAAGTATCGCTTGTAGGCATGGCGGACTCTTCGTTGGCATGGGAACAGGGCGCAGCAAGCAGGCAAGCCAGCAGCAACCCCCGGGAAAAGGTGAACATGTCGCATCCTTTGCGCTGTCACAGGGCCGCCCCTCCCGCTGGTGCTGCACGCATCCAGACGGCACACCGGCAGGCAGTGGGAAAAGCGTCCCTGAGAAAATAAAAATTGGCGATCAATCTGCCCCTTGTCGCCCGGGGTTGCAAGGGCTCCCCGGACATTCCCCCCCAAATCGACGAAAAAGGGCCGCCATCTCGCGATGGCGGCCCTCCTCCCTGACCGTGGGCGACACGGGTTCGCTCAGGTGTGCCTCACATGATGGAAGTGTGTCTGCTCACGGTCAGCATCCATCAGCCGGGGTAGCTCGACCAGACTTTGGTCGCGCCCTCGTCACTGATGCTCAGCACCTGATAGGGCTGACCCGGAATATCCATGCCCGGCGCACTCTGGGGCATCCCCGGAATGGTCAGACCGCGGATCGCCGGTTTTTCCTTGAGCAGCTTCTGCACGTCGGCAGCGGGCACATGCCCCTCCACCACATAGCCGTTCACCACCCCGGTGTGGCAGGAGGCCAGCTGCGGGGTGATGCCATGCTGCTGCTTGATCGGGTCAAGCTGCTCGGTTTCCACGACCTTGACCTCAAAGCCGTTCTCTTCCATGTGCTTGATCCAGGTCTTGCAGCAACCGCAATACTGGGACTTGTAGACGGTCATCTGCCCGGTTGCCAGAGCAGAAAAACTGACGGTACCGGCCAGCACGGCCAGTAACAGGGACTTGTACATATCTCACCTCGGTTAAGAAGAAATGCCCGGAAAGGGAAACTCGACTCAGCCGTGGTGACGGGGCGGACGCTCGAGACGCTTCAGGGGCGCCTCCGGCATGAACAGAGAGGGAGAGAGGTATGTCGGCCTGTCGGGCTCAAGCCGGGCAACCGTCAGGCTGTCGTTGGTGAGCACCGTCATGGCGAGCGCCGAGGTGAAGCTGCCGCAGGGCATGGCTTTTTCCAGGGTACGCTCGCTCTGGCTGCAATGGGGCGTCAGGGTACAGAGATCGGTGGCCGCACGGCTGCCAAACGACATCAGCACCAGCACCAGACTCCACAGGGGGAGCCAGCGGCGGGCGCGAGCGAGTTGGCGACGGGTCAGGACCATGAGACGACTCAATGACGAAAGAGGGCCTATGGTAACCCTTGGCCCAGGGGGAGGGTCAACCCCTCCCCCGTTTGCATCAGGGTTGCTGACGGGTGGCTGCCAGCACGATCTCCCGCACGCAGACGTTGGCCGGCTGGTGCCAGGCGTAGAGCACGGCGTCGGCGATCACCTCGGGTGCAATGACGCCTCCCATCTGATCCTTCCAGTCGTGATAGCCCGCCTTGATGCGCTCGTCCGTGGTGTGGCTGAGCAGCTCGGTCTCCACCGCGCCCGGAGCGATGGTCACCATCCGCACGCCCACATCGGCCACCTCTTCCCGGATATTCTCGGTCAGGGCGTGGACGGCGAACTTGGTGGCGCAGTAAGCGGCATGGTTCGGGAAGGTCTTGCGACCGGCGATGGAGCTGATGTTGATGATGGTGCCGCTGCGGCGGGCCTTCATGCCGGCCAGTACCGCATGCACGCCATTCAGAACCCCCATCACGTTGATGTTGAGCATCTGCTGCCACTCGGCAGGATCCTGCACGTCGGCCTGTCCCAGCAGCATGACGCCGGCATTGTTGACCAGACATCCCACCGGGCCGAATTGCGCCTCCGCCTGCGCCACGGCGGCCTTCATGGCGGCGGTGTCGGTGACATCGACCCCGATGCAGAGGGTATCGGGCAGGTTCAGCGCCTGCATGGGCTCGACCCGGCGGGCCAGCAACAGCAGCGGATGGCCGGCGGTGGAGAAGGCGCGGGCAATGGCGGCACCGATCCCGGCGGACGCGCCGGTGATCACCACGAGGGACTTGGACATGGAGTTTTCCTTCTGATGCGTTGAAATGGGCGTCAAACAAGGGCTGGCCAGCACGGGACCCAGTCACTATAGTCGCTACATCCATCGGCGATAAATATAGTTTTCCGCTGGTTATCATCTGAATTAACTATGGTATCCCCATGCTGGACCTGAGATTGCTGCGCTTCTTCATCGCCATCTATGAAGAGAAGAACATCACGGCGGCGGCAGCCCGCTGCCACGTGAGCCAACCCTCCCTCTCCGCCGGCCTTCGCCAGCTCGAAGAGAGCCTGGGGGACAGCCTCTTCATCCGGGGCAAGAAGGGGGTGGAAGCGAAGGATCCGGCCCACTATCTCTATCCCCACGCCGTCAAGCTGGTGGAAGAGGCGCGTCGCCTGCCGACTCTGTTTCGCCAGAAGGCGACGCGTGCGAGACTCAACATGGCCATCATGCCCGACCTCAGCCGCCGTCGGCTGGCGGGATTGCTTCGGCGGGTGCAGGGGGTACTGCCCGAGCTGGATCTCACCCTCTCCGATTACGGCACCCCGGCCGACTGCCGACTGACCCTGGATGCCCTGCGCCGGGAGGACGAGATCTTCCTGCCGCTCTGGGAAGAGGAGTACGTGCTGTGCGTTCCCAGGAGACACCCTCTTGCGGGCAGGGCGCGTATCGAGCTGGCTGAGTTGCAACACCATGATTTCATTGAGTGTCCCCCCTGCGAAGCCCATCAGCAAACCATAGGCCTGCTGGCCTGTGACCGGCTCACCCTCAATCTGGTGGCCAAGGCCGAGAGCAAGGGGCTGGTGATGGCGCTGGTGCTGGCCGGAGTGGGCATCAGCTTCCTGCCCGACGGGCTGGTGGAGGACGAAGCGGGCCTGTGCACCCTGCCCGTGAGCGGCCCCCGGATGTTCCGCCGCATCGGCCTCTGCTACCCCGCCCACCAGACCCTGAATCCGGCGCTGCGCGCACTGATCCCGGAACTGGCGGGCCAGGGAGCTTCTTGATAACGTTTCAGCTCACAATCTGTCGCATGTGCCGGCAGCAGACCCTCTTCAGGAATCCCATGAAACGCATTCTGGTCATCTTTTCACACCCGGCGCTGCAGAGTTCCCGGGCCAACAAGCAACTGCTGCACGCCATCGAGGGGCTGGAGGGGATCACCCTGCACGATCTCTGCCAACGCTATCCGGACATGTTCATCAACGTGAAACGGGAACAGGCCCTGCTGGCGGAGCACGACATCATCGTCTTCCAGCACCCCTTCTACTGGTACTCCTGCCCGGCCATCATGAAAGAGTGGATGGACCTGGTGCTGGAGTACGGCTATGCCTACGGCCCCGAGGCCCATGCCCTCAACGGCAAGCAGTGGCTCAGCGCCATCACCACGGGGGGCGGCCCCGAATCCTACTGCCGCGCCGGCTACAATCAGCGCCCGCTGCTCGACTTCCTGCTCCCCTTCCAGCAGACCGCACAGCTGTGCGGAATGCGCTGGCTGCCCCCTTTCGTGCTGCACTCTTTCCACAAACTCGAGGATCCCGAGGCGCTGCGCCGCTGCGGCCAGGACTATCGCCAACTGCTGTGCGCCCTGCGTGACGAGCAGCTGACCCCGGCCCAGCTGGCCGAGAGCCCCTATCTGCGCGATCTGCTGGGGGTACTCCCATGACACACACTCGATCCGGGCGCAGGCCCGGCCAGCCCTCACCGGCATTCATCATGTTAAGGAGAAGCCGCTGATGGGACATGGATTGCTGTTTGATGCCCTGATCTACCTCTCGGCGGCGGTGATCGCCGTCCCGCTGGCCAAGCGGTGGGGGCTGGGCTCCGTCCTTGGCTACCTGCTGGCGGGGATCATCATAGGTCCCTTCCTGCTTGGTCTGGTGGGCGAGCAGAAAGACGTGATGCACTTCGCCGAGTTCGGGGTGGTGCTGATGCTGTTTCTGGTCGGTCTGGAGCTGCGCCCGGCCCTGTTGTGGCAACTGAAAGGGCCCATCCTCGGCACCGGTGGCCTGCAGGTGCTGCTCACCAGTGTCGCCCTGACCGGGGTGGGTTATCTTTTGGGTCTGCCCTGGCAGCAGGGGCTCGCCATCGGTCTCATTCTTGCGCTCTCCTCCACCGCCATCGTGCTGCAGAGCCTGCAGGAGCGCAAACTGATGCAGAGCGAGAGCGGCCGCTCCGCTTTCGCCGTGCTGCTGTTCCAGGACATCGCCGTCATCCCCATCCTGGCGATCCTGCCGCTGCTGGCCATCGCACCGGTCGCCAGCAGCGGCAGCTCGGAGCTGGCAGGCTGGCAGCACGGCCTGCTGGTGGTGGCCGCCATCGCTGGCATCGTGCTGGGTGGTCATTACCTGATGCGGCCGGTGTTTCGCGCCATCGCCCAGTCCCACATGCGGGAGATCTTCGTCGCTGCCGCCCTGCTGCTGGTGATCGCCATCGCCGTGCTGATGGAATCCGTCGGTCTCTCCCCCGCCCTCGGCTCCTTCCTCGCCGGCGTGGTGCTGGCGGACAGCGAATACCGCCACGAGCTGGAAGCAGACATAGAGCCGTTCAAGGGGCTGCTGCTCGGCCTCTTCTTCATGTCGGTGGGTGCCGGCATCGACTTCAGCCTCTTTGCCGCCCATCCCCTGTTGATCCCAGCACTGGTGATCGGTCTGATGGTGCTCAAGTGGCTGGTGCTGATGGGGCTCGGCTTTGTCATTCGCCTCTCCCCGAACCAACGCTGGACCTTCGCCCTGGCCCTGGCCCAGGGCGGGGAGTTCGCCTTCGTGCTGTTCTCGTTCGCCGCCCAGAACAAGGTACTGCCGGGCAGCACCATCTCACTGCTGACGCTGCTGGTGGCGCTCTCCATGGCGCTGACACCGCTGCTGCTTATCCTCAACGATCGAGTGATCCAGCCCTGGTTCGACTACCGCAACCAGAGCGACACCCCCGAACACGAACAGCCCGAGCTGGTGGAACACCCGGTCATCATCGCCGGCTTCGGTCGCTTCGGTCAGATAGTGGGGCGTCTGCTCCACGGCCATGGTATTGGCACCACCATCCTGGAGCAGGATGCCAGCCAGATAGAGATGCTGAGAAAGTACGGCTACCAGGTGTTTTATGGGGATGCCAGCCGACTCGACCTGCTGCACGCGGCCGGCGCCCACAAGGCCAAACTGCTGGTGCTCTCCCTCAATGACCCGGCCACCTCCCTCGAAGTCATCGAGATGGTGAAAAAGCACTTCCCGCACCTCAGAATACTGGCCCGTGCCCAGGACAGACCCCATGCCCACGAGATCCTGCGCCACGGGATAGACAGCGTGCACCGCGAAACCCTGGGGTCGGCCGTGGATCTTGGGGTAGAAGCACTCACCCTCTTGGGATTCAGGGCCAATCAGGCCTGGCGTGCGGGGCAGATGTTCAAGCAGTATGACAATCGGCTGCTGCGGGAACAGGTCAACTACCTGGACGACGAGCACACCTATATCAACAAGAGCCTGCAATACCGCGACATCCTCTCCGACCTGCTGCAAGACGATCAGGAAGGACAGGAGCGTACCCACGCCCATCAATGGAACAGCGGTCTGCCCGACAACGACAAGGAAGCAACATGATTGCCTATTACCCAATGCTCAAACACCTTCACATGACCCTGGCCCTGGTCAGCCTGCTGCTCTTCCTCTACCGCTGGAGCCTGGCGCTGGCGGGCAGCGGGCGGCTGCAACAGAAATGGTTGAAGGTGCTGCCCCACATCAACGACACCTTCCTGCTGCTGTTTGGTGTGCTGCTGGCGGTGACCCTGCAGATGAGCCCTGGCCAGCAGCCCTGGTTGCTGGCCAAGCTGATTGCCCTGGTGATCTACATCGGCCTTGGCGTCATGGCGCTCAAGCGCCCTGCCCGCGGCCAGAAGCTGGTGGCCGGAGTGGCCGCTCTCGCAGTATTCGGCTACATGGTGGGCGCAGCCATCACCAAATCAGCCTGGTCCTGGCTGGCATAACGACGTGTCGAGGTGAGGGTCCGTCCCTCACCTCCTCCCCACCTCCCCCTCCTTCCTGCTTCCATTTCCTTCCAGTCACCCTGGTCGCGAGCATCCTCGCAAGGCTTGTTTGCAATAAAAAAAGGGCTCAAACAACCCCTTTATATTTCTTTTTTGTCTTATTTATCAATGTCATGACTCTTCATGTATAAAAATGGCGACAGTTGTCGCAGCAAAACTTGCGACATAGACTGTCGTAGGCCATGGCTAGGATACACTCAACGCTAAACCAGTGAAGGCATGCACCATGAGTAAGAAGCTGTTACGACAACTGACCTTGGCGCGTTGCATCCCGCACCGCCCTTACAAGCTGACCGCCAGCCAACTCCAGGTAAAACTGGAAGAGGAAGGCATTCACGTCAGTCTCCGTACCGTGCAACGGGACCTGGAAGAGATGTCCGGCATGGGACTGTTCGACCTCACCTCCGATGAGCGCAGCAAGCCTCATGGCTGGTGCTTCGAGCGCCATGGTCTCAATGACTTTGCCAACATCATGCCGCTCTCGCTGGCAGTGGCCCTGAAAACCTGGAGCGACCAGGCAAGCCAACTGTTGCCGGCAAGCGTGCTGACCGAATTGAACCCGCTGATCGACAAGGCTGGTCAGGTGATCCGCGACAGCCAGAGCGAACTGGCCGAGCGCTGGCTGGAGAGCGTGCACCAGTCACCTCGCCCCTTCGCCGGCAATCCGGAGATCCGCCGCAGCACCCTGATCCGCGACGCCCTCTGGCGTGGCCGCAAGTTCAGCGCCGAGATCCAGCGTGTCATCAAGGAGCGTACTGTCTGGCTCTGCTATGACCGCATCAATCCCCTCGGCATCCTGAACCAGCCCGATGGCCCCATCCTGCTCTGTACCCTGTCCGAGCTGGATCCCAAGGTCTACGGCATTCCGTTCGATCACATCAAGAACGTGGAGTTGACCAACTTCAGCGCGACCCAGCCGAAGGACTTCAATATCCAGAAGCTGATCCGCGACCAGGGTTATCAGGACGTCAGCGGTCCGATCCGCTTCGTCGGGCGCATCGATGCCAACTGCCCGACCCTGATCGATGGACAAATCCCGGGGCATAACCCGCGTATGACCCGTTACGACAAGCGCAGCGTGGTGGTGGAGACCGAAGTGCAGGATACGCCCGAGTTCCGCTCCTGGCTGAACAACATGAGCGGCAACCTGGAGGTGCTTGCACCCGAATCACTGCGCAAGGCCTACCCGACTCCTGGGACAAGGGTCAGCTAAAGAAACCAGCAGACAATACAAAGCCGAGATTTATCTCGGCTTTTGTCTACTTTTAAAGCATAAGTATTCAATTAATTTTGAACCCTTACACCCCTGATTGAAGCGGCTGTACCATCGTTTTCCTACCGATTTCTGCTTGTAAGAGATCTGCCATTCCCCCTGTAAGACCCCTCTGTGTTGAACCGTACGTGAAGCCATCCCGCATTGGGTATGCTTTCCACAGAAACTAACTAACACATTGATAATAATGAACAATATCCCACACCAATCCATTTCTGCACCGCGAGTCACGGAACCCAAGCCGAATGCACACCTTGTTCGAGCCTGCAATTGCCTTAGTATGGGTCTCACAAGGACGAGCTGATTCGGCAGGATGCAGAAACAGCGCATAAACAAGGAATAGCCTGCAGGATGTGGGCAAGGAACACCTCGGGATGGGGTTGATAGCCAGGATGGTTATCACAAGGATCGACAGGACAACCGCAGGATGCGGTAGTTGGATACCTCGGGATGAGGTTGAGTGGCACGGATTGTCGCTCATCAAGGATGAAAGGACACCGCAAGACGCGGTCAGGAACAGCTTCAAGATGAAGCGTGATAGCAAGGATGGTTATCAGTCAGAATGACGCAGGAACACCACGGGATGTGGTAATGGACACCTCCAGGAAGGAGAGGGTGAAGCAATCAGGACAGATTGCCAGGCTAGGAAGGCCACAGGACACCCCAACGGATTGGGAAGGGGAATTTCCAAAGGAAAGGATAGCGTCAAGGATTGCAGGGAGCATGGCAGTTCAGGGAATGGACGAAATGACTTGAGGGGACAGCATCTGCTGTCCCCTTTTCTTTGTGCACCCCATGCTCGCGACACAACAGAAAATGGAATCAGCCTGAGCGGTCCTACAACATCACGCTTTTACCAGATATCCTCTGCATCCTGGATAACCCCATCAGATTCAGCCACAGTAGCGCACCTTACCTTTCCTGCGCCCTCCCTCGTCTATGCTCAGCGACATCCACTAGGCCCTCAGAACGCAGCAGATCAGCCGCAACCAACAAGCCAGGATATTTCCTGGCGACTAACTCCAGGTAACGATGGCCACTGACTTCTGCTCAGCCAGGCAGATTGTTGAGTCATCCCTGAACTGTCTATATGTGTGACCACGAATGAAGCATGAATGCCATTCTATAGGGCGGAGATTGCCGTAGGGATGGGTGATAACCCAACCAAGCTACCTGCTACTGAGGATGAGAGACTGGGTAAATGTCAGGTAGCAAAAAGGCCTTCCCAATAGGGAAGGCCTTTCAATTTAGTGGCGGAGCGGACGGGACTCGAACCCGCGACCCCCGGCGTGACAGGCCGTTCCAGCCAGATTATCTCTATTTCACTTATGTGGCATTAAATGTAATCAATTGTTTCTTAATGACAATTACCTTTGACATTCGGTTTTACCATTAAGAACAATTTACGCCACATACGTGGTCACGGTCACAAAATATCGATATTTCAATGATCAATATTTGATCGCGAATTTGCAGGGCGCTAGTCTCAAAATAGACCAATTACCATTTTGAGGTGTCTGATGAGTGACCCCTTCACGCTGTCTCGCGCCCACCCAGACCTCCGTTTCTCTGTCCATCCGCTCGCCCACGCAGCGTATCAGTGGAGCCTCGCCTACCCCCGTCTCGTCTCTTGGAAAAACCTGCCCGGCGGGCTGACCAGCCAATTGCTTCGGCAACCATTACAGGGCGTCATGTTGTACCAGCAGGGTAAAAACAAAAAGATGCGCCCAACGGAATTTCTGCTGTTTTCACCGCTGTGGCCGGCGCTGTACTGGGAGGCTCCCTATCCGCCGGAGGGCACGCTGCTCATTCATAACACCCCATCCCACGTCTCCAACGATGCCGACATTGAACAACAGGCGTGGGCCAGCGCCTTCAGCCTGCTCGTTATGAGCATCGACAGCAGAGAGCTCGCCGCTTTGCGAGAGAGTTTTCAGGCCCAACTGCCCCGGCATATGGCACAGTATTTTTTCGACAAGTCACAGGTGAGCGATGCAGACCTTTGCCTATGGACGGGGTGTAGCCGAGGCACGCTGGTCCAGCAACGCCGACGAGCGGTCAGCAACACTCCGGTCGCCAACCCCTTCGCTGATCCGATTGCGCTACTCGACACCGACTGGAGTCCGGACCATGGATGAGAGGCCCCCTCTAGATCAGGAGCGTTACCACAGACGACTGTGTCACCTGTCCCACGTGGTATGCCCAAAGCTTCTACCGCCCTCATTGCGCTTGACCACCTTCGCGATGCTCAAGTGGCTGATGGGAAACATGCCAGATGATTACTGGCACCGTTACGGAGATTTGGAACGCTGGGCTAGCCATCCACGCTATCGGGTGAACCCCAGTGCTCTTAACATAACCTGATTACCCATGACCCTCAGCCAGCTTCAAGAGCCGATATGGCATCGGAGGGCTTGCCACGACTGCATGCCCCAATTCAACCAACATGCTCTTGAGGTCAAAACGATGATTAAACCGGAAGCAGTATTCCGCAAGATGCCTTGGTAAATGCTTCGCTCCGAGCGTATGGCAACTGCCCCGCAGCGAGTTTTTCACATTTCCTATCATCGTGTTTACCCAGTTGAATGCCGGATGATCCAGCCAGTCCAGGTTGCCCCCGGTGACAACACCCAGGTGCTCACAATTGGCCTCCTTGACCGCTTTGAAACAGGCCAATCCATCGGATATCACCGCGCTGCCACTGGCAATATGCCGTTTTGCCCAATCAGCAACGGACTTGGTTTTGAAACCATCGACCACCGTCATCCGCATCTTGATTGGATGTCCTTCCTTGTTCAGGGCCACTGCTGCCACAAACGGCGTCTTGCCTGCCGCGCCCCGACCCCGTTTGCCACCACGGCGCTCGCCCCCCCAGTAGACATCATCGAGCTGAATGATGCCGCTGATGGGCTGCTTGTCATCGGACTCTTTCATGGCTTGCAGCAGCTTGTGCTTGAGCATCCAGGCGGTGTCATATTTGACGTCCAACTGGCGCTTTAGCTCCATCGCTGACAAGCCAGTTTTGGTCTGTGACAACAGGTGCATTGCCAGAAACCACTTGGTCAGTGGGAGCTTGGTGTTTGCGAAAATCGTGTTTCCAGTCAATGACATCTGGTGACGGCAGTGATTGCATTGCCACACACGTGGCCGCCTTCTCAGGCGACAACAGGTCTTGTTGGCACATTCAGGGCAGACAAAGCCGTTAGGAAAACGCCAAGTGAACAGCGCGTTTTCGCACTGAGCCTCAGTGCCATAGTCCTTGAGAAACTCAAACAGGCTGTAGCCTTTCTGGAATTGGATTTTGCTTTTGGCCATGATCTCGCACCTCGATAACTGTACGTAAGTTCAGTATAGTTCGTGGTAACTGACTGCTAATCATGGGTAATCAGGTAACATAAAAACTCCATTTGAGGCTTGTCACTACCTCAGGCGACAGCAATTACTGACCGAGTGCGGATTCGCCGCTGCGATCAATATCACTTCCCCCTCGGCTTGGTCAGATGACGATCGCGATCACTATCGATGTTACCAGCAACTGGTCATCGTGAGTTGTCTAAAGTTACACCTCATCGGTGATCATGACTCCGCCATCGAAAACGCGCTGCGGGAGATCCGTCTGATCGCTACCGAAGCACGGCACACACCGGTGCTGCAAGAACTGCCGGATATGGCGGCTCACCCAGATCTGGCGACACTCATCACGACGCTACGTGCCAACCGCCAACACGCGCTATCGCCGCTCATCGAGCGAGGGCTTGGTTTTCTGTGTGTGGTCATCTACGATGCCTATCGCCTGGCAAAAGGCATCACTCGCTATCGCAGGTCAAAGAAACTGCCCGTCGCCGAGCACTATGTCCAATTGATTCAGCTAGAAAAAACTGATGACACTGACATCGTGATCGAAGAGCTAGTTATGCGACCAGGGCCTAATGGAGAGCCGATCGATGAGCTGCCTTTCGCTCTTGATACCAAGACCGTGCGCATCCACGACCCCAGCTCTCCGCACCGCTCACCATTTTTACGCGCCGAATTGAACAGGCGAGTCACCGAACAACTGGCAGTGCGTCAGCTGTCACTTCCGTGTAGCTTCGAGCAGGCCAGTGATTGGGATATCGAGCATCTAGTGAGGGATGCAGTCAACGAGGGTGACCCTGCTGGAGGTTGGTTATTGCTAGCTCTCGTATGCGGCGGTATCCCTGGTGGCCTAGCAACAGGCCGGAGTTTGCAGGTCATAAAAGATCACCTCTGCCTCGTCATTGAACACAAGGTACCAGCAAGTACACTGGATGAGCGACTACATGCTCTGCTGCCCCCCACCCACTCACGTGTCGTTCTGCCGCTCCCAACGGTGTTACAACATTTGGCTGTCAATGCACCGCCCCCGAGCGAACAGTTGTTGAAAAAGCACCTTGCGCTTATCAACGAACGCCACCAAACCCGGCTAACCCTGGGGCGAGTCACTCGTTATCTGGAGCACTGGTATATCAACCAAGGCTTCGATCTGATGCAGGTGGCGCTCGTCCGTGGTCAGGACTACAAGAAGCGCCCGGCACTGGCGTACAGTAATACCCCCACCGACCAGGTGACCAAGCACCATCGAGCCTATCTACAGTTTTTGTTTAACTTGGCGGGACTGGATGCGGGTCTGCCGCCAGCCCGTAGCATCCCTGCCACGGTTGGCAGTAGTCTGCTCCTGCCGGGCAAGGTGCTGCATAACCTGTTTAACCGGCTGTTAATACCGCCACCGGCCCCCAAGCGTGATGCAGCCCTTGAGGAGGTGGCGAGCTTTCACAATCACTACCTTTGCTACGTGTGGGCACTGCTGACGTTTGTAACTGGTCACCGGGATGTGACTGCTCCACTGGGATCGCTCGCTGACTACAACCCCATCACGCGTACATGGTGGATAAGCGATAAAGAGATCCGTAATGGGCTGGCGGCTCGGACCTTGGTGATCCCTGTCACCGCCGCTCGCCAGGTCGCACTTTACCAAGCCCATCTACATGCCCTGGGTCAACGCTACCGACTTCTGCATCGCGGGCTGGCACAGCGCTGCGATGCCGCACTTGATGGCAGCAAAAATCTGCTGTTTTTCATCCTTCATGACAGTCAGGGTCATCTGCTGCCTCAGGATCCCACACCCAGCAACCTCAATCAGCAACTGGGTAACCGGCTGCCGATCCAGCACAACTGGGCTCGCCACCATCTACGCAGCGTCCTGCTGCGCAGCGAACTGGCACCGTCAGTGATCGATGGCTGGATGGGGCACGAGGAGATCGGCGAGTCGATATTCGGTCGCCACAGCTGCCTGTCCATCCAGACTCTGCAACACGTTGCCGACCTCATTGAAGCACATTTGAATTTTCACCAGATTGAGGCAAGGGCAGGATGGCAAATCCTCTGATCCTATCACCGCGGCGCCGCGAGCTGATGGTACAACTTGGCCGAGATAAGCGCCGACAGGACCGTAAAGATGAGGCCGAAGTGGTGATCACCCAGGCCATCAAGATCTTTCGTCATCATCTACCAGAGATGTTGGAAGAATCTCCCTGTGCCGACCGATTTGAACGGTTGTGGCCAGACATTGATGCCCAACTGCGGCAAGATCTAAAGACCCTGCACGCCTACCGCTTTGCCTACTCGGTTATCTGCCAGAAACTGGAGATGGGGAACCGGCAGGGAATCTGGTGCATTGCGATCCCCCCTCCTTACTTGACTGTGCGACGCCCTCACCCATTTCGCTCCGAGCATTGGCACCAAGCGACTATCACTATGGCCAACGCAGCTCATACTTGGCGCACCACATTGAGTGAACCGACCCAAGACCCCGACCGGTTATTCGCCCGTTTGCTCGTCTGCGGAATCCTCTATGGCGGGCTCAATCGCCCCTATTTGTGGCTCGCCATGGGGCATGCATTGCTCGAAATCCAGCCGCTGTCCGGTAATCATGAACTAACTTGGATCACCCTAACCCTCGAGCCTGGCGAGCTTCCCAGTAACAGCTATTACCATCATGACGAACACGATGGCAATGCAGAACACAACGAGATACACCAGACTGGTATACGGGCCATCACCCAAGTGAATTACATGCCTGACCCAATCAGCCTCGGTATATTGCGGCAGTTTCTCAAACATCGCCCCGCAACTTGGTGCCCTCCAACCAAACAGGCAGAGTGCCTTGGATTGTTGCAAAAGGAATTGGGAGCAGAGATCAGCCAGCAAGCGCTCTGCAGAGGAGCCATCGGCTTAACCGAACATCAGCTTGGTACTGAACTCCCGCAGGTACTGCTGGAATATGCAGCAGGACGAACCCCAAGTGCATCACTTCCTCTCGCATACTGGCACCGGCTGCTCCAACCTCGCCTGTACCCAGCCAACCAGGACACCTATCAGAAATTTAACTCTCTAGAAAGCGTGGCGAAATGGCCAATGGCAAGCACCAGCCAGCCATCGCAAAAACCCTATCTGCTAGATGAATTAAGAGCGATTTTTCGACAAGACCCAGCCGCGCCCAAGGGCCCGAAAACCATCATCACGGAACTCGATGCTCTTGGGAACACGAGTGCCCTTACGCTCAGCGAACAAGTGCTAGTCAGCTGGTTGCTGTCATTGCTTCTGACACGCCGTTTGGCCCCGTCGACTGCTCAGCGCTACCTCGAAAGCATCGGCAAGGAGTGGTTATCGATGACCGCACAACTACCGCTTGCAAGCTACGATGGCATCGATTTTACCGAACTCTATCACAGCATTCTTAACCGCCCACGCAGCCAATATCAGCGTGACTTCATGGCTGGCCGCCTTCAGGACATGCATGTCTTCGCCGTCGAGGCGTTTGATATGGCAGCGCTACCAGAATCACTTGCAACCGGCGAGAAGAAAATTCCCCATGTCAGCGCCGCCATAGTCGATGAGCCCCTCTTTGCCGGTTTGCTGGCACAGGTCGATTGCTTCATCGATACCGACGTTACTCTGCGGATGATGCTTAAATCCTTTCTTATCATGGCCTATCGCACCGGTTTGCGCCCCGGAGAACTCGCCAAGTTGCGGCTAATGGATGTTGAGCCCTCCCCCATCGGGTGGCTTTTTGTCCGCAACAACCGCCACGGTCATAACAAGACCGATGCGGCACTGCGCAAAGTACCACTTTACCCCATGCTCACCGGCAATGAGCGCGATCTCCTCAAACGCTATATTGGCGAGCGACGGATGCAGGCGGATAGCAACAAGGAGTTGCTGTTCCACGCTGCGGGCAATCTCCACGAGCGGGTCAACCTGCAACAGATCTCCCTGATGGTCAGGTCTGTACTCTACCAACTCAGTGGCGGCCTTCATTATCGACTCTACCACCTGCGTCACAGCTGTTTTTCTCGGATGCAGTTGCTGCTGCATCACGATCTGGTGTCCTTGCCAGACATTGTCCAGCGAGCCTTGTTGCCCTACCCCGACACACAACGCGAGGAGATTGTCCGCCTGATCGCAGGCCAGCATCGCCTGCGGGATCGCTATATGGCGCTCGCAGTGATGGCTGGGCACAGCAGTCCCGAGATCACACTGAATCACTACCTGCACTTCACCGACCTGTTACTTGGCTGCCACCTAGCATGCAACCAAACCCCGCTCTCCAGGCAAGAGAGCCAATATCTGTTTGGTATATCGACCCACAAGCAACGCACACTAGACTGCGAACAGGAAAAACCAACGCCCCTGACCCCGGCTAAGCTGATGCCCCACCTACTGAAAAGGCTGGGAGCCTATCAGGCAACACCACCGCGCCAAGTGCGGCAAGGCATCAAGGCGAAAACCCTCGCCGATGCAAACCGAGCCAGTCATTACGTGCAGAGTGAAGCCGTCCTCAAGCATCTTGAAAAAGGAAAGGATCGACGGGAGATAGCCAGCCAATTTGGCTTGAGCGAAGAGTTGCTGGCGACTTGGCATGCGAGCGCAATCGAGCTAGGCAATCTGGTGACACAAAAAGCCCGCTCACGGTTGATTCCCCGCAACCGGCAGCGACAACTGCTCCCGGCTGAACTCGGCACAACCGCAGAGAAACATGCACTGGCTGACGTCTTGAAAGTCTGCCAAGCCATGAGAAAGAGACCCAAACAGATGGCCGAGTTCAGGTGGGCCATCCGCTATTGCCTGACCAACTCAAACAGCTCCCATGCCGGGATCAAATTCACCTCTCCAAAAATCTTCCGCCGCTTTATGACCTTTGTCAGCAAGTTATATCCCTGGTCTCAGTGGCGACTTGATCTCCACGTGCCCCAAGATAAACCTGCCAAACGCTGGCACCTTCATCCAGCGCTGGCCGTCGAGCGCAGCACGCTGCGCAAAGTGCAGCAGTTTCCCCAAGGCTATGCCTACTTATACCTAAACCACCCCAAGGAGGAATTATGCCAGGCGGGCCATTCATCACCGATGTTGCGCTATCTGTTTCATCGCTTTGCCATAATCCTATTCAAGGCGACCAGCATCCGCCGCTGGCAAATTGGCGATTCACAAAATCTGCAACGCATCGCAAAACTGGCCGACACCAATCCAATGACGTACGAGGTACTGATGGAGATTGACAGGATGAGCCGTGACATGACGCACTATGAAATGGCGCTATGTGGGTCATTATTCCATGAGGCTCTACAGAGGGCTGATGAGGATGTTTACAGGGATGTCGTAGAGCAACTATATGAAGAAGGCCGTCAACGCGCCGCCGAATGGTCTGTTGCTCAGGATGAACCCCGATGGGATTAGCCAGGCAAGCTCTTTCTGGCGCGGCTCTGAAAAGTGGGGGTCATCCCCGCCCATTGAGCCCACCCCTCTCACGGGCTGAGCTCAAATTCCCTAACCAATTGGTTTCAGGATCCTGCCCCACTCTTTTCATCAAAATTATTGGGTGTCTGGGTTGTCTGTTTTTTCAGCTTTCTGCCCTCAAGGTAGAGATATCCAGCAGCAAAGGCGATCAGCTCCATGGCTAGAAAGAAGATACTGAGAATGACGATGCTCGAGCTCATACATGCTCCTTGTTGCATAAATCAAACAGGATAGTCCCTGAACCCCAAGGGATGCTGAAAGTATCCTGCCGATATGTGGTCCCTGCAAGTTGCCCAAAGCGCCGCAAACAGTCGGGCGCTGTGGCACTCTCGGCACATCTTGCTGTCAACGGCCGTCAGAGCTTCGAGATCTCAGTCCAACCGTTTGTAGACCTGATCGCCATAAGGCGATTTGACAAACCAGTAATAGGCCGGGACCTCGGTGAAAGCCCGTCGCCAGTTGTGTACATCCATAGACAATCGATCACAGATATGAACCATCTGGGCTGGCAGATAGGCCTCCGACTGCCGACCAATTTTGATGGAAAGGCAAGAACTGATGGCCTCAAACAGCTTGGGCGCCTCCTGACTGAGGCGGGCCAGCGGCTCGGCCAGCACCATGAAATTGAACGACTCATGTTGCCCCACGACCCCGTTCCCGCTTGTGTTGTTGTAGAACAGGTGGATCTTGCCGATGTCATGCAGAAGACCGCCGATAAAGGCCACGCTGGTGCTAATCGGGCCGACTTGATGCTGCATGCAGAGCGCCGAGGCGGTGATTGCCACCTCATGACTGTGCTCAAGCAGTCCACCGGTATGGTGATGATGGTACTGGTTGCTCGCCTTGCCGGTGAAGAAGGGCCACATGATGCGATCATCAAGCAGCACGGCGAGGTAGAATCGCCGCAGGGCCGCATCCGGTAAATAAGCGAGCATCCCCCAGATATCCGACAAGATGGCATGTTGTTTATCTGCCAGCCATGAAAATTGCTGCTCAATGTCGTCACGACGCACCTCAACAGGCAACGGCATGAAGGTCATCAATCGAGGCACTTCCTCGCGATTCATCTCCAGCAGCAACCACTGCCCAGCCGGCACCACATCCGCCAGCAGCTCACCGCTGACATCGACATGGCGACCCCCTTTCAGGAAAGTCAAACGCCACACGCCAGCACTAGGCAAGCCGTGAATCAGCTCGGCCCACACCAGCGTCAAGTTAAACGGGGATGTGAATTTCATACCTCATCCTCCAGATCAAGTTCACCGTCCAGCAGTTGTTCGAAAGCGGCACCATCCCGACCGACCAGATTGGGCACATAGCGCGAATAGACCCGAAACAGCATGCTGGTCGTGGAATGACCCAGCTGGCGGGCAATCCACTCCGGATTTTCGCCGGCGGCCAGCCACAGAGTGGCAGCCGTATGGCGAGTCTGATAAGGGTTGCGCTTTTCAAGCTTCAGATTGGCCAACAATGGGTACCAGACACGCTGAGCCACATTGCGGTGGTTGAGTGGCTCACCGTTGCGAGCACAAAACACGAAGGTACTTTTCTCGCCCGAGAACCCCCACTGTTCACGCAAGGCCTCATAGACTCGCTGGCTCATTGCGATGGTGCGGTGAGATCCACTGGTCTTGGTGGGCCCGACTTTACCCCTGACCAAGGACTGGTGAATATGAATAAGGCGGGCGCCAAAATCCACATTGTCCCAACAAAGCCCATCGATCTCACCCGTGCGCATGCCAGTGAAGAAACGCACCGTGAAATAGGGACGATAGTCCGCCCGTACCTTGGTCAGAATGAGTTGCACCTCCTCTAGGGTAAACGGCAGGACTTGCGCCCTAGGCATCGGCAGGGCCTTGATATTGCGCCACGGGCTATCAAACTCGAACCGCTCGGCCGCCTCGTTCAAGATGAGGCGCAGGTAGGTCATGATGTGGTTGATACGGGAAGCCGACAGCGCCCGTTCGTTCTGCCCACCCGGCTCACACAAGCGCAACCGAAACGCCAAGATCTGTTGCTTGGTGATGGCAGCTAACAGCTGCTCACCCATGGCCGGAATCAGGTGACAGCGTAAAATGCCATCCACCGTTTCAATTTGGCTCTCCCGCCACTCGACCCGTTTTTCATCGAGCCATAGCTCGGCGAAGGCGGAGAAAATCATCCGCGCACCAGAGGCCTTCTGCCGACTCAGTCTCTCCATGGCCACATACTTCTCAACCTTGGGACTGTTGGGAAAGTGATGCCCATAGTCAAAGGTACCGATACGGATCTGTTGCTCTATCAAGCAGAGCACCTTATTGAGCTTCTGCCGGTTAGCCTGGGTATCAGCCAACGTGGTTTGCTCCCGACAGCGGACCCCCCTGTAACGAAAGTCCAGATAAAGCTTGCCATTACGGCTATTTATCGAGCCCATCGCACCACCTCACTTCAAGCTAGCAATGAGATCGTGGGCTGCTGCTCCTTGCAGCATGGACTCCTCTACCCGCTCCCAGATGTAGAGAATTTTTCGCCCACCAAACGGACGGATGTAATGCACGCCCTCGAACAGCACAGCGTCTTTCAGACTCTGGCGGATTGTTCGCACGTCGTATTTGATCCGTGATGAGAGCTCTTCGGTTGTCAGATAGGTACTCATATCTCGCCTCCAAGTGAATCACAAATGAGTCATTTCGCTCGCGCAAGATGAATATAAATCACGCAATGTATTTGTCAATGCTTTTTTTGCATCATGCATGTTTCATTTGGTAGGCTATGTGAAAAATACTCGCTATGGATAAGTCATGATTAGGATCCTGCTCATCAAGCTACTTGACGAAAAATCGTTCCAAGAAAAGCGCCGCATAACTCTCTCTGAAGTGAGCGAAAAAACAGGGATCAGTCGGGCAACCCTGACCCGGATCGCCAACGTGCCTGGTAATGTCACCAATACCGATACAATCAATGCGTTGTGTAAATATTTTGGATGCCAGCCTGGAGAGTTGTTGAGGTATGTCGAGGAGGAGGACAGTCCTGCGGGGGAGTGAAATATAAGTTCCGGTCCCGCCCTCTTGATGGCTCTCATGCAGAAGGTAGAGTCTGAACTTTTATTTCTTAAGGGTTATTCAGTGCAGCTCAACGACGCCTGCAGCGATTACTTCGGGAATTCAGATAATAAGTGCGACACTCATGGATGAATGGCGAGAGGTGGCCAACTGCTGATTGGTGGTACCCTTCTGCTCGCCAAAGTAAAAGCAGTATCACCATGAGCTATCAGCAGTTGACCGAGGGGCAACGATACCAGTTATCGGTGCTTCGCGCACAGGGGATGTCCATCCTTGCCACCGCACGCGCCATTGGCGCTCATCGCTCCACCCTCTACCGGGAGCTGCGTCGTAACGCCGGGCCGCAGGGCTACCAGCCAGACAATGCGCATCAGCACGCCACCCACCGACGGGCTAGTGCGGCCAAATCTCGGCTATCTGCCGATGTCATCCAGTTTGTCGAGCTGACACTCGCCTGGTGGTGGAGCCCGGAGCAGATAAGCGCGGTGGGCAAGCAGATAGACCTCATGGTGAGTCACGAGTGGATATACCGCCATGTGGCCGCCGACAAAGCCCGGGGTAGCCAGTTGTACCGCCATCTGCGCCAGGGCCACAAGCGCTACCGCAAGGGAGCGAGCAGCCTGCGTTCTCCCATCAAGGAAGCCCGCTCTATTGATGAACGGCCGGCTATCGTCGATAGCCGGGAGCGGCTCGGTGATTGGGAGGCGGACACGGTGCTGGGCAAGCAAGGCACAGGTACACTGGTCACCCTGGTGGAGCGCAAGAGCCGGCTCTATCTGGTCAAGCGGGTCGCGAGCAAACAGGCTGGGGTGGTGCGGGATGCGATAATCGAGATGTTAACGCCCTACATCGAGCAGGCGCATACCATCACCTTTGACAACGGCGGCGAGTTTGCCGAACACAAGGCGATAGAGGAAGCGCTGGGTGCCGAGACTTACTTTGCGCACCCTTACTCTTCGTGGGAGCGCGGTCTGAACGAGAACAGCAATGGGCTGTTGAGGCAGTTTATCCCAAAGGGAACAGACCTGAGAGAGGTCACGGACGAGGATGTCAGGAGAGCGGAGCAGTGGCTCAACCTACGACCTCGGAAATGTCTCGGATTCAGGCAGCCTGTCAAGGTATTCGAAGAGTACCGTCAGGCGGCATAGGCGAGTGTCGCACTTCGAAGTTGAATTCGCGATTTAATAGGTGCAAAGATGGTTAACTGGAAAAAATATCCAACGACGTTTCAGCTATATTTGTACTCCATGTTTTTCATTGTAGTGTTACTTATCGGCAGTTTTATTGTTGTTGCTCATGAACAAGCCCGTTATCAACAAGCCGTAAAAAGTAGGGAAACATCAATTCGTTTGGCTGAAGAGTTGCGACAGTCTTCCAGTGATTTAGCGCGTTTGGTCAGAACTTACGTTATTACAGGTAAACCTGAATATAAAGAACAGTTTCAAGCAGTAGTCGAAATCCGTGATGGCAAAAGACCAAGGCCACACAACTACAGTTTGGCGTACTGGGATTTCAAGGCGATCGAGGCAGCTGCAGAAATTGATGAAACCAAACCACAAGAGATAGCCGTCCCGTTGGTGGAGTTAATGCGACAGGCCGGAGTGACGAAAGCTGAGCTGGAAAATTTGAAAAAGTCAAAAGCTCGTTCAGACGAATTAGTTGATTTGGAAAACAGAGCTATGGCTCTGTTTGAAGAACAACCCCCTACATCAGCGCAAAAACGTGATCAGGCTTTGGCAATGCTTGCTGACAATCACTTTATGGCGATGAAAGCTGCGGTTATGCGGCCTATTATTGAAACAGAGCAGATGATCATTGCCAGAACTCAGTATGAAGTCACAATGACAAATCAGCGCTTGCAGTTAGCGACAGCGGCATTATTTGTGCTTGGCGCTTTTTTGATCTTACTGATCTTTAAGGTGGGGCAAGAGCTCAGAAGAATCATCGGTTGTTCAATCCAGGATTTACAACAGACTATCACTGTTATTGGTAGTGGAGATTTTTTGACACCTATTCAGGTCGATAAAAAATACTCTGACAGCGTTCTTTCCTGGATTGCGCAGACACAGCGTAAACTGGCCGAACTAAATTTGGCACACTTTAAAGCTATAGTGGATTCATCAGATGATGCCATTATCAGTAAGAACATCAATGGCATAGTTGCAAGCTGGAATCAGAGTGCCGAAGTTATATTTGGTTATACAGCAGACGAGATGATAGGTCAGTCATTAAAAAACATTATTCCACCGGACCGTTTACATGAGGAGCCCGGCATTCTTGCCAGTATCTCGCGGGGAGAAAAAGTGAACCATTTTGAAACCCAGCGTATGCATCGTGATGGTCATTTAGTAGATGTGTCTGTCACCATTTCACCGATTTATAACGCTGAGGGTCAAGTCATCGGTGCTTCAAAAATAGCTCGTGATATCAGTATGGCAAAAGCTGCTGAGGCTGAAATTCACCGCTTAGCATTTTATGACTCGTTAACGGGCTTGGCCAATCGGAGTCTGTTAAATGACAGACTCAGTCAGGCAATTATCAAGTCCTGCAGAGACAGCAGGGTATTTGCGTTACTGTTTTTGGATTTAGATAATTTCAAAATTCTCAATGACACTAAAGGACATGACGCTGGTGATGAATTATTAAAAGAAGCGGCATTAAGATTAAAAGAGGTCGTGCGGGATAGTGACACTGTAGCCAGGTTTGGGGGGGATGAATTTGTTGTGTTGCTGAACGGTCCAGCTGAATGTTCAGCCGATCCTGATACTTGGGTCTGTAACGTTATTAACAAAGTGATTCAACGGCTTGCAGAGCCTTATCATGTCGCAGGAATCGTACATTGTTGTACTGCAAGCGTTGGCGCTACATTGTTCCGTGGGCAGCAATATACTGCAAGCGATTTGTTAAAACAGGCTGATCACGCTATGTATGAAGCAAAATATTCCGGAAAGAATTGCTTTAAAATATTTGATATGAATGATGGCGTTGTCTAAGGAAGGTGCGAACAAGTCCCTGATATGAGATCATGTTTGTCATCTGGAGCCATGAAAAAGGGTTCATCATGAGTCATCAGCTCACCTTCGCCGACAGTGAATTCAGCAGTAAGCGCCGTCAGACTAGAAAAGAGATTTTCTTGTCCCGCATGGAGCAGATTCTGCCATGGCAAAACATGGTGGAAGTCATCGAGCCGTTTTATCCCAAGGCTGGTAATGGCCGGCGACCTTATCCGCTGGAAACCATGCTACGCATTCACTGCATGCAGCATTGGTACAACCTGAGCGATGGCGCGATGGAAGATGCTCTGTACGAAATCGCCTCCATCCGTCTGTTTGCCCGGTTATCCCTGGATAGCGCCTTGCCGGACCGCACCACCATCATGAATTTCCGCCACCTGCTGGAGCAGCATCAACTGGCCCGCCAATTGTTCAAGACCATCAATCGCTGGCTGGCCGAAGCAGGCGTCATGATGACTCAAGGCACCTTGGTCGATGCCACCATCATTGAGGCTCCCAGCTCGACCAAGAACAAAGAGCAGCAACGCGATCCGGAGATGCATCAGACCAAGAAAGGCAATCAGTGACACTTTGGCATGAAGGCCCACATTGGTGTCGATGCCAAGAGTGGCCTGACCCACAGCCTAGTCACCACCGCGGCCAACGAGCATGACCTCAATCAGCTGGGTAATCTGCTGCATGGAGAGGAGCAATTTGCCTCAGCCGATGCCGGCTACCAAGGGGCGCCACAGCGCGAGGAGCTGGCCGAGGTGGATGTGGACTGGCTGATCGCCGAGCGCCCCGGCAAGGTAAGAACCTTGAAACAGCATCCACGCAAGAACAAAACGGCCATCAACATCGAATACATGAAAGCCAGCATCCGGGCCAAGGTGGAGCACCCGTTTCGCATCATCAAGCGACAGTTCGGCTTCGTGAAAGCCAGATACAAGGGGTTGCTGAAAAACGATAACCAACTGGCGATGTTATTCACGCTGGCCAACCTGTTTCGGGCGGACCAAATGATACGTCAGTGGGAGAGATCTCACTAAAAACTGGGAATAACGCCTTAAATGGCGAAGAAACGGTCTAAATAGGCTGATTCAAGGCATTTACGGGAGAAAAGATCGGCTCAAACTGAAAAAATGAAATGACTGAGTCAGCCGAGAAGAATTTCCCCGCTTATTCGCACCTTCCCTAGATCTGTACAGGTTATGTTTACGATTGATCTCAGAGCGAGTTTCTTCGACAAGGGTAAGGTGTTCAATCAACGTCATAGCGCGTGCCTCCTGCATGGAGACGCGATTAGATCACAGACGATCTGCCTGTTCAAATTTCATTAACAAAGTGCGATCCCGCCCTGTACCACTGATGGGGTTAGGTCGTACAACATTTGACATCAATGAACTCGTAGCAAATGCGAAGTTGATAAATCAAAAACTTAATCGGTAATGTAAACGTTTAAACACACCCCGCCTAGCATAGGAAATAAGGATAGTTCAATCAGTTTGCACAAATTCGGTGCATATAAATATTTACTAATAGATCTAGGTTGATACACCTACATGATGTAAGATGTATTTAGTATGCTAAAAATACACACCGATGCTATCTATGCGTAAAAACCTCCCTGTTACATCTAACGAAAAAACTTTCCCATCGTCTGTGAAGCTGATTTCAGTTACGGATAAAAACGGCAATATTGTTGATTGTAATGACGCTTTCGTTGAGGTAAGCGGATTTTCCAGGTCGGAGTTAATTGGCCAGCCACATAATATTGTTCGACACCCCGATATGCCAGCGATGGCTTTCAAAGTGATGTGGTCACATCTAAAAGAGGGTAAAGCATGGATGGGGTTGGTTAAGAACCGTTGTAAGAATGGTGACTTTTACTGGGTAGACGCTTATGTGACACCCGTGACAGCTAATGGACAAGTTATTGGGTACGAATCTGTTCGATCAAGCCCAAGAGCAGAAGATGTACAAAGAGCAGACAGATTATACCGCCGCTTGAGTGCGGGAAGTAATTTACCTAAACCGTTACCTATATCGCTGCCTAACATTTTTTTAATGGTGTCTGTCGCTATCGCGCTTGCGACATTCTTTCTTGGTTACAAAGAGTTATCAGAGAGTTTGTTGCTCGCCGTCATTGCGATCTATGCAATTTGGGTCAATGTGAAAGACCACGCCAGAGCGTCTGACTTAAAGAAATTACTAAGCCGTTCTTTCTCGCATGAACTCGCAGTTCTCACCTACACCAATAAGTCCGGACTTACTGGCGCATTAGAAGTCTCTGTATTGAGCCAGCAAGCTCATCTGACAACTATTATCAACCGCATTGATGATGCCGCGAAAAGAGTATCGCGCGAAACACTTTCCTCATTTGACTTGGTTAAACAATCTAAGCAGGTTATTGATCACCAGCAATCTGAAACGATTCAGGTTGCTACAGCGATGAATGAGATGACGACAACTATTTCAGAGGTATCGCATCATGTTTCCAATACCGCTTCACAAGCTGATAAAGCATTTAATCTGGCCGAAACCGGTGGAGGACTATCCAAAACAACAAGCGCCTCTATTGAAAAACTTAGAGCAACTGTCCAGACCATTTCGAAATCCGTTGTTGATGTAGAGCTACAAACGACGAAAATTGCCCAAGCAGCTCAAGTAATTGAACAGATTGCTGAACAGACCAACTTACTTGCGCTAAATGCTGCTATCGAGGCAGCGCGTGCCGGCGAGCAAGGCCGAGGTTTTGCCGTGGTTGCTGAAGAGGTGCGTAATCTTGCAAAACGTACCCAAGATTCTACGAAAGAAATATACGGGATTGTCAGAGCTCTCTCACTAAAATCCAGCGAGGCCGTTAAAGTAGCTGAATCAGGTGCTTCTGACGCTGACGAGGGGCTGTCAAAAGTCATTGAGAATGGAGATATGCTGCAAGGAATCGTTGCCTCAGTCGGGCATATATCCGATATGACGACACAGATGGCAGCAGCTGTAGAGGAGCAAGCTCATATGGCTGAAGATATCAATCGCCAGGTTGTAAGTATTTCAACATTGGCCGATGAAAGCGCCAATTCTGCTGATAAAGCAGCAAGCTCTCTAGAGCACCTTAAGAAAATATCTGAAGAGCTACACGAGCTGGTGGTGCGTTTTAAATGAATATGTTAATGAAGTCTATTGACCAAAGGACAAATCTGGCAGGTCAAAATCGCTTTGAAATGCCAGGAGCCCATTCTTTTATAAAGGGCATTGCGCAGCTTCGTGGCAATCCAGTTATCGTTATCGACCTGAGTGAAGCTACGACAGGTAAGCCGATACGTTATCCCGAACAGGCTTTTGTGATTGTGACGGAATACAACCGCCATATCCAAGGCTTTCTGGTTTCGGCAGTTGATAGCATCGTTAATCTTAACTGGAGTCAAATTCAACCTCCACCTCAAGGATCAGGGCAAAGTCATTACCTAACTGCAGTGACAGAGATTGAAGGCAAGCTCATTCAAGTCATAGATGTTGAAAAAGTGTTCTCGGAGATCATGCCCAACGACCATGAAATTGAAGCTGAAACGGCGCAACAGCTTAAAGGGTTCAACACCTCTGAGATTGAAGTATTGGTTGTGAATGATTCAGCAGTGGCCAGAAATCAGATCAAACGCGTGTTAGACAGTGTAAATATCCCGTCTAAAGTGGTTCATGATGGCCAATCTGCACTTCAATATTTACAAGACTTTGCGGCAAAACATAAAGCAGTAATTGCATAGAGAATACCTTTGGTCATTTCTGATATTGAGATGCCAATAATGGATGGCTCTACACTGACATCCGCGATTAAATCTGAACCACTTCTAAAAGATATTCACGTCGTTTTGCACTCTTCATTAAGTGGTGTGTTTAACGAGTCTATGGTTAAGAAAGTCGGCGCAGACCAATTTATCGCTAAGTTTCATCCCGATGAATTATTACAAGCAATCAATCACTGGTTGTTAATGAAGTAAAGACAGGTGCGCTATGAGAGTGGAAGAAGTACTAAAGCGATTAAACATCAACCCGGTCTCTTTTGATGAGCGTAAAGCTCTTATTAATCTTTCAACTACCGAGATTCAATTGCTCGAAGCCATTCATAAACCACTTTATGCCTATGAGAATGAGCTTATTCATGCTTTTTATCAGCATCTTTTAAAGTTTGACCATGCATCGAAAATGCTGCATGACGTTAACCTAATGGGAAAACTTCAAGAGACACAAAAACTGTACTTTAGGAAATTAACTGCCGGCGATTATGGATTCGACTACGCCCAAGATCGTATTAGAGTGGGCATTGCGCACCAAAGAGTTGGTTTGACGCCACAATGGTATATTGGGGCTTACGGTGTTTACTTAGATCTCGTTTGTAAATTCGTCAGTGTGATATTGAATAGCGATAAGGAGCGTATCGAGCCAACGTTAACTGCGCTCTACAAAGTCGCGCTGCTGGATATCACCCTCGCCTTTGACGCCTACATGTACGCTAGCCACCAGACACTTGAGCAGTCCAGGCAGCAGATTTCTGACAAATACGATTTTCAAATTCGCACTAGCAATGCCATCGCTAAGATTCAGCGCGCTTTTATACTGAATGAGTCGTATGGCAGTGCACTTAGCCTTTTACTTAATGAGCTCATCGCTCTGACAGATAGTCAGTTCGGTTTGATTGGTGAGGTGCGGGAAGACTCGCAACTACGACCATATCTGAAAGTCAGCGTCTTGACAAATAGCAGCTGGGATCATCAAACCCGTGAGCTATATGAAAAAAGTAAGGCGGATGACTTAGAGTTCCATAATCATCACAATTTACTGGGTGAAGTATTAACAACCGGCCAAGCTGTTATCTCAAACAATCCTCAGGATGATTCTCGTGCTGGTGGCACACCACATGGTCATCCCAAGCTCTCCTCCTTCCTTGGATTACCAATTAAACATAATGGTAAGTTGATTGGCATGGTCGGTCTGGCTAACGCAGCCAACGGCTATGAACAATCTGACGTTGAGAAACTGAACCCCATCCTCGAAACCTTGGAATCGCTGTCTGAAGCAAGAGAGATTAAAAATAAACTTGCTCTGATACTGGAAGAGAACGCCCGCCTTGCATTAGTTGCTACACAGACTGTGAACGGAGTAATGATCTTAGATTGTGATTACAACATCACTTGGTGTAATGCCGGCTTCGAACGAATCTTTGGTTATTCTTTGGAGGAGCTTGCGGGTCAATCGCCGTGGGCAACATTAACTGGGCCACAGACTAACAGCTTTGACCTTTTGAAGTTACAAAAAGCTGTCGCAAAGAGAAAGTCTATTGAAATTGAATTACTTAAATATCGAAAGAGTGGAGAGACCTTCTGGAGTCGCATTAGTTGCAACCCTACGTTTAATGAGCTTGGAGAGCACTCGGGGTATATTTCGGTTGAGCTGGATATAACTCAAGAGCGCTTGAGGCAGGACGAACTGACCAGCTTTAAAAGCGTTGTGGATCAAATCACTGATGCCGTCCTATTTTTTGATGCCGAAACGTTGGACATTTTATATGCCAACCTTGCTGCACAGCGTCAACTTGGGCGGAGTTGGGCGATGCTACAAATTATGAAGCCCTACGAATTTAAGCTGAGCTACGATTCACAATCGTTCGATCGGCTTTTGAAGCCACTCAAAATGGGTGAGGTGGAGCTGCTGCATTTTGTTACCCAACATCACAAAGGGGATGGCAACATCTATCCTGCAGAAATTAGTATGCAGATTGTACAAACCGCGTTTAACCAAAAAGTCGTCGTCAATATAATTCGAGACATCTCGGCGCAGCTTGATTATGAAAGACTCAAAAGTGAAAACGAAAAGCGCTTGGTGAAGTTGCTGCATAAATCAGAGGATGCGATGGGCATAATCAGCCCAGATTTTGTGATTACCGATTGTAATGATGCAGCCGCTAAACTTTTTTGCTTGTCTGACCGCAAAGCGCTGATTGGCTTGTCGCCTATTCAATTTTCACCATTGAGCCAGGGTAAAAACAACAGCGAAGAGCTCGCCAAAGTTCTTTTAAATAAAGCCTCAACAGAGGGCTACCAGCGTTTTGAATGGCTTCATATCACTAAACAAGGTCACCATCTACCGATAGAGGTAACGCTCATTCCAGTAATCTACCTTGGAAAAAACGCTATCCTGGTAATTTGGCGTGATTTAAGTGACATTAAAGCCAAAGAGCATCGCATCAAGCAATTGGCATTTTTTGATGAGCTAACGGGACTGGCTAATAAAAATTTATTCTCTGACCGAGTTAAATACCTACTTAAAATTGCACAGAGACATCAATATACCATCGCGATTGTATATATCGACCTGGTTAATCTTGAAGACATTAACGAAACAATGGGATACGAAGCGGGTGATGCAGTCATCCAAGCGGTCGGTCGCAGATTAGCAAAAACCATCCGCGGTGCAGATACTTTAGTGCGTTGTATCTTTGAGAACGAGGACTGCCAGACTTTACCTATCGTCAATGACATAGATCGAGAGTTTGACTCCTTAGCCCGTTTAAATTCTGATGTTTTTGCGCTTGCAGCCGTTCTATCTAATCCCGATGCGGCATCAATAATGGTCAACAGGTTACAACAAGCTATCGCTGAGCCGCTCGAAATTCTAGAGGGTGAAGTCAGTATCAATTCAAGAGCTGGAATTGCTTTATATCCTCAGGATGCGGATACCTTTGATGCAATAACACGAGGTGCCAATATAGCACTTAATATGGCCAAAGAGTCCGGTTTACCCAGTTGCTATTTTAATATTGAAGTGGGTGAAAGGATTCAGAAAAAATCAATTATCTCAAAGCAACTTGAGAGAACCTTACTCTCCTATCCTGAAAATCTGCGAATCGTCCTTCAACCTCAAGTTTGTTTAAAAACATATAAGTTAGTCGGTGCTGAGGTTCTGGTGCGCTGGAGAGACGAAGAGCTTGGCGAAGTTTCGCCAGGATCCTTTATTCCAATTGCTGAAGAGCGAGGGTTAATCAATAAGTTGACGCATCTCGTATTAGAACGTGTTATTGAACTGAAACGCAGTTGGCAGAAAAAAGAAGTGTTCTCGCAAGAAAATTTGCGTTTCAAGCTCGCCCTTAATATTTCAGCGAAAAGCTTTGATGATGAGTCTGCAATTTATGGTTTTTTAACTTTGATAGAGCTCGCAGGGTTAGAGCCAAATGATTTTGAGCTTGAGCTTACCGAAACAGGGCTTATGCGTGATCCCGATAAAGCAATATCAACTTTAAATATGATACGAAGTAAAGGTTTTTCGATTGCCATTGATGACTTTGGTATGGGGCATTCTTCATTAAGTTATCTAAAAAACATCAATGCAGATGTGCTGAAAATTGATATGCACTTTATCAAGTCAATACGTGAAGATGAGAAAAACCTCGCCATTGTTAAAACCATTATTTCAACAGCAAAGATTTTTGGCTTGAAAACTCTTGCTGAGGGAATTGAAACTCAAGAAATTGCGACGCTACTGGCAGAACTGGGTTGTGATTGGGGGCAAGGTTACTACTTCGATAAACCTCTCTCTGTTGAGCAGTTTGAAAAATTACTTTTGAGCTATAAAAGAGAATACTGATTATGTTCGACTTTCTAAAGAAAACACCCACTTTAACAGAACCACTAAAAGTTTCTGATGAAAAACTCCTCTTTAATGCCATGTTAAACGCTACCGCGATGGTGATTTTTAATCATTCAGGCGAAATACTTGAAGTGAGTCAGAAGTTTGCTGACTTTATGGGGTACAGTAAACAGGAACTTCTGGGCCAGCATCACCGCATTTTGTTTGAGACTGCCTATACATCGAGGCCCGAGTATACAACCTTCTGGCGAAATCTCCTTGAGGACAAACCGCTGCGAGATACCTTTAAATATATAAAGAAGAATAGAGAAACTATCTTTGTCGGCGCACGTTATGTGCCAATTAAGGATGCACAAGGTAAGGTGTATCGTGTTGTTAAATTGGCTTTTGATGTCACCGCGCAGCATAATGAATCTTCATCGCAGAATGCCGTTTTTACTGCACTTAACCGCTCTCAGGCTGTAATTGAATTCACCCCGGATGGCATAATCACCAATGCTAACCAGAATTTTCTTAATGCAATGGATTGCAAACTGGAACAGATAAAGGGTAAACACCACAAAATCTTCTGTGATGAAAACTTTTATCGTGATAACCCAAATTTCTGGCGCAACTTGGCTAACGGTAACTATCAGGCAGGTCGATTTCTAAGAAGAAGTCTGTCTGGCAGGAGCGTCTGGCTTGAAGCAACTTACAACCCCATTCTTGATGGGCAAGGTAAAGTCTATAAAGTGATAAAATTTGCGTCAGATATTTCTGAGCGCGTCAATAACGCCATTAATACAGTGAACCTCGCGGCGCAAACATCCGAAAAGACATCGGCGTTAACAACAACGGCAATGCGAGAGCTGGATAACAGCGTGAATACCAGTGTTCAAATCGCATCACAGGTTGAAAATACTGCACAAGTTGGTCAAGAGCTAAATCTGAAGTCAAAAAATATTCAGGAAATAGTTACTACTATACGTTCCATTGCCGATCAGACAAACTTATTGGCACTTAATGCGGCGATTGAAGCTGCAAGAGCCGGAGATTCCGGCAGAGGGTTCGCAGTTGTTGCAGACGAAGTAAGAAAGCTTGCCGCCAGATCGGCCTCCGCAACCTCCGACATTGCAGAGGTCGTAAAAGAGAACGCGGGACTCATTGATAAAATTGACACCGGTTTAAAAGAAATCAATGTGATAGCGAAAAAAGGTCATGAATCTATCGAGCATGTCGAAAAAGCTATCGAGAGTGTAAATGCGAGTATCAGCGAGCTTGTTGCAACAGTTGAAGCCTTGAAACCCTAGCCTTACTAAAATAACTCGGACACCTGGGTGTCACGCCCTCGCGGGGACGGCCTCGGGTAAGCAACGATAATCCGTACTCGGAGTCATTGTTCAGGACGCTGAAGTACTGTCCGCAGTGGCCATCAGACGGCTTTGCCAGTCTGGAAGCGGCCAGGGAGTGGGTGCGCGACTTTATGGCCTGGTATAACGAAGAGCACCGGCATAGCCGTATCCGCTTCGTCGACCTCCGGTCAAATCAGGGGGTTGGTCACGAAATGGTCACCGTTTGGTCACGGTCACGAACATCAAGCGGGCATTTCAAACTGCAGATATGAAAAAAAGCCCAACCTGTTCAACAGGTTGGGCTTTCTATTTAGTGGCGGAGCGGACGGGACTCGAACCCGCGACCCCCGGCGTGACAGGCCGGTATTCTAACCGACTGAACTACCGCTCCGCATTCGGTTAGCTTTCGCTAAATCATGTGCCGCTTCTATGAGGTGTCATCCTCGCAGCCAGTGACGTGATTCTTCACATCGCTGTTTAATTGGGTGCCTGGCAGTGTCCTACTCTCGCATGGCGAATGCCACACTACCATCGGCGCTACAGCGTTTCACTTCTGAGTTCGGCATGGGGTCAGGTGGTTCCACTGCGCTATTGCCGCCAGGCAAAAATCTTCAATCTGAAAAAGCTGATTTAGTTATTCGTTCTCGGTATCTGCTACAAGTCTCAGAACACTTCTTGGGTGTTGTATGGTTAAGCCTCACGGGTAATTAGTATGGGTTAGCTCAACGTATCGCTACGCTTACACACCCCACCTATCAACGTTGTGGTCTCCAACGGCCCTTTAGGACCCTCAAGGGGTCAGGGATGACTCATCTCAGGGCTCGCTTCCCGCTTAGATGCTTTCAGCGGTTATCGATTCCGAACTTAGCTACCGGGCAGTGCCACTGGCGTGACAACCCGAACACCAGAGGTTCGTTCACTCCGGTCCTCTCGTACTAGGAGCAACTCCCTTCAATCATCCAACGCCCACGGCAGATAGGGACCGAACTGTCTCACGACGTTCTGAACCCAGCTCGCGTACCACTTTAAATGGCGAACAGCCATACCCTTGGGACCGACTTCAGCCCCAGGATGTGATGAGCCGACATCGAGGTGCCAAACACCGCCGTCGATATGAACTCTTGGGCGGTATCAGCCTGTTATCCCCGGAGTACCTTTTATCCGTTGAGCGATGGCCCTTCCATTCAGAACCACCGGATCACTATGACCTACTTTCGTACCTGCTCGACCTGTCCGTCTCGCAGTTAAGCTGGCTTATGCCATTGCACTAACCTCCTGATGTCCGACCAGGATTAGCCAACCTTCGTGCTCCTCCGTTACTCTTTGGGAGGAGACCGCCCCAGTCAAACTACCCACCAGGCACTGTCCGCGAGCCCGATTCAGGGCCCTGCGTTAGAACATCAAACATACAAGGGTGGTATTTCAAGGACGGCTCCAGCGCAACTGGCGTCACGCCTTCAAAGCCTCCCACCTATCCTACACATGTAGGTTCAATGTTCAGTGCCAAGCTGTAGTAAAGGTTCACGGGGTCTTTCCGTCTAGCCGCGGGTACACCGCATCTTCACGGCGAATTCGATTTCACTGAGTCTCGGGTGGAGACAGCATGGCCATGGTTACACCATTCGTGCAGGTCGGAACTTACCCGACAAGGAATTTCGCTACCTTAGGACCGTTATAGTTACGGCCGCCGTTTACCGGGGCTTCGATCAAGAGCTTCGCTTGCGCTAACCCCATCAATTAACCTTCCGGCACCGGGCAGGTGTCACACCCTATACGTCCACTTTCGTGTTTGCAGAGTGCTGTGTTTTTGATAAACAGTCCCAGCCATCTGGTCACTGCGACTCCCGACAGCTCCATCCGCAAGGGACTTCACCATCAAGAGCGAACCTTCTCCCGAAGTTACGGTTCTATTTTGCCTAGTTCCTTCACCCGAGTTCTCTCAAGCGCCTTGGTATTCTCTACCCGACCACCTGTGTCGGTTTGGGGTACGATGACTTGTAATCTGAAGCTTAGAGGCTTTTCCTGGAAGCAGGGCATCAATGGCTTCCGCACCGTAGTGCGTTCGTCTCGTGTCTCAGTGTTGTGTCTCCGGATTTGCCTGGAAACACCACCTACGCACTTTCACCAGGACAACCGTCGCCTGGCCCACCTAGCCTTCTCCGTCCCCCCATCGCAATTACAAGTCGTGCAGGAATATTAACCTGCTTCCCATCGACTACGCCTTTCGGCCTCGCCTTAGGGGTCGACTCACCCTGCCCCGATTAACGTTGGACAGGAACCCTTGGTCTTCCGGCGAGGAGGCTTTTCACCCCCTTTATCGTTACTTACGTCAGCATTCGCACTTCTGATATCTCCAGCATACCTCTCGATACACCTTCGCAGACTTACAGAACGCTCCCCTACCACTCACACATAAGTGTGAATCCGCGGCTTCGGTGCCTGGTTTGAGCCCCGTTACATCTTCCGCGCAGGCCGACTCGACTAGTGAGCTATTACGCTTTCTTTAAATGATGGCTGCTTCTAAGCCAACATCCTAGCTGTCTGAGCCTTCCCACATCGTTTCCCACTTAACCAGAACTTTGGGACCTTAGCCGGCGGTCTGGGTTGTTTCCCTCTTCACGACGGACGTTAGCACCCGCCGTGTGTCTCCCGGATATTACTTACTGGTATTCGGAGTTTGCATGGGGTTGGTAAGTCGGGATGACCCCCTAGCCCAAACAGTGCTCTACCCCCAGTAGTATTCGTCCGAGGCGCTACCTAAATAGCTTTCGGGGAGAACCAGCTATCTCCGAGTTTGATTGGCCTTTCACCCCCAGCCACAG
>NZ_CP077378.1:2862500-2987500 GCF_019048565.1 Aeromonas sp. FDAARGOS 1406 | reverse complement strand
AGTCAGGTGGCAGATTACGTGCTCCGGGTTTACGATCTCGACTTCATCACCGTGAGTGATATCACCAGCGGTAACGGGGCCTGTTCCAGACTTGGTCAGGGACAGAGTTACCTCGTCCTTGCCTTCCAGCTTCACAGCGATACCTTTCAGGTTGAGCAGGATTTCAAGAATGTCTTCCTGTACACCTTCTTTGCTGCTGTACTCGTGCAGTACTCCGTCGATCTCGACTTCAGTAACCGCACAACCGGGCATAGATGACAGCAAAATACGACGCAGGGCATTGCCCAGCGTGTGGCCAAAGCCACGCTCAAGCGGCTCGAGAGTCACTTTCGCGTGAGTCGGGCTAACTTGCTCGATGTCAACTAGCCGCGGTTTAAGAAAATCTGTTACAGAACCCAGCATTGTGTCCTCTCTTTAGAAGCTAGCTTTACTTGGAGTAAAGCTCGACGATCAGCTGTTCGTTAATGTCGGCAGACAGGTCGGAACGCTCCGGCAGGCGCTTGAAGGCACCTTCCATCTTAGCAGCGTCAACCTCTACCCAAGTCGGCTTCTCGCGCTGACCAGCAACTTCCAGGGAAGCTTTGATACGCGCTTGCTTCTTAGCCTTCTCGCGAACGCAGATCACGTCCTCAGGGGATACCTGGAAAGAAGGAACATTCACAACGCGGCCGTTTACCATGATGGCTTTGTGGCTCACCAGCTGACGAGATTCAGCACGAGTGGCGCCGAAGCCCATGCGGTAGACGACGTTGTCCAGACGACCTTCCAGCAGCTGCAACAGGTTTTCACCGGTGTTACCCTTTTGACGGGCAGCGTCGCGGTAGTAGTTGCGGAACTGTTTTTCCAATACGCCGTAGATACGACGTACTTTTTGTTTCTCGCGCAGTTGCACACCGTAGTCGGACAGACGCGCTTTACGCGCACCGTGTTGACCAGGAACGGTGTCAATCTTGCACTTAGAATCAATCGCACGAACACCAGACTTCAGGAAGAGGTCGGTGCCCTCACGACGGCTAAGCTTAAGCTTAGGACCGATATATCTTGCCATCTTCTTTCTCCAACAATCCTAGACCAAGTAGCTACAGCGTTACACGCGGCGCTTCTTGGGAGGACGACAACCGTTGTGCGGGATCGGAGTCACATCAGTAATGTTAGTGATGCGGAAACCAGCCGCGTTCAGAGCGCGGATGGAAGACTCACGACCGGGACCCGGACCTTTGACCATGACTTCCAGGTTCTTCACGCCGTATTCTTTGGCGATCTCACCAGCACGCTCAGCAGCTACCTGGGCAGCAAACGGAGTGGACTTACGGGAACCACGGAAACCGGAACCACCAGAGGTAGCCCAAGACAGAGCATTGCCCTGACGGTCAGTAATGGTCACGATTGTGTTGTTGAAAGATGCATGAACGTGCGCAATACCGTCGCTCACTTGCTTTTTAACGCGCTTGCGAGCACGAGTCGGAGTTTTAGCCATTTTCTACCTTCCCGTTACTTCTTGATAGCCTTGCGCGGACCCTTACGGGTACGAGCGTTGGTCTTGGTACGTTGACCACGAACAGGCAGGCTACGACGGTGACGCAAACCACGGTAGCAACCCAGATCCATCAATCGCTTGATGTTCATGGAAATCTGACGACGCAGGTCACCTTCGACGGTGAATTTACCTACTTGTTCACGCAGACTCTCGATCTGAGCTTCGTCCAGGTCTTTAATTTTCACATTCTCAGCGATACCGGCTGCGGCACAGATGGCCTTGGAGCGGGTACGACCGACGCCATAAATAGCAGTCAACGCAATGACTGCATGTTTATGGTCAGGAATGTTAATGCCAGCGATACGGGCCACTATTCACTCCTACATATAGTAGATAACGACCACCACAAAGCCCGTGAGCGGATACGTGGCGGTCAACCAATACACAACAAAAGTTGGCTGGCTATATTAGCCAGCACAACTATTTGTTGCAAGTACTAACCGTAAAAAATTAGCCTTGGCGCTGTTTATGCTTTGGCTCGCTGCAAATCACACGCACCACACCGTGACGCTTGATGATTTTGCAGTTACGGCAGATTGCCTTAACGGAAGCACGAACTTTCATTGCTTAACTCCGTAACTACGCCGACCTTTAGCGGCCGTAGCCCTTCAGGTTGGCCTTCCTCAGGACGTCGCCATATTGATGAGACATCATATGGGTCTGAACCTGAGCCATGAAGTCCATGATAACTACCACGATAATCAGCAGCGAAGTGCCACCGAAGTAGAACTGTACGTTCCAGGCAGTCATCAAGAACTGGGGTACCAGACAGATAAAGGTTATATAGAGCGCACCTGCCAATGTCAGGCGAGTCATAACCTTATCGATATAACGTGCTGTCTGCTCGCCCGGGCGGATCCCCGGGATAAAGGCTCCACTCTTCTTCAGATTATCTGCTGTCTCGCGTGGGTTGAACACCAGCGCGGTATAGAAGAAGCAGAAGAAGATAATGGCTGCTGCATAGAGCATCTCATACAAGGGTTGACCCGGCTGCAGGACCATAGAGACCTGTTGCAGGATATCAGCCACCTTGCCCTCGCCCTGACCAAACCAAGAGGTAATGGTCCCCGGGAAGAGGATGATGCTGGATGCGAAAATCGCAGGAATCACACCGGCCATATTCACTTTCAACGGCAGGTGTGTGCTTTGCGCGGCGAATACCTGGCGGCCTTGTTGACGCTTGGCATAGTTAACGACGATACGACGCTGACCACGCTCCACGAACACCACAAAGTAAGTCACTGCGAAAACAATCAAGCCCAGCAACAACAACAGCAGGATGTGCAATTCCCCTTGACGTGCCTGTTCGGCCGTAGCGCCAATGGCATGAGGCAGACCAGCAACGATACCCGTGAAAATAATCAGCGAGATACCATTACCAATCCCACGCTCGGTAATCTGTTCACCCAACCACATCAAGAACATGGTACCGGTGACCAGACTCACAACGGCTGTGAAATAGAAGCCCAAACCCGGATGAGTCACGAGTCCTTGCATCATATTCGGCAGACCGGTTGCAATACCAATGGCCTGGAACGTTCCCAAAACCAGCGTGCCCCAACGGGTATATTGGCTAATCTTGCGACGGCCGGATTCACCCTCTTTCTTGAGTTCAGCAAGAGCGGGATGAACCACAGTCAGCAGCTGGATAATGATCGACGCCGAAATGTACGGCATGATCCCCAGCGCAAGAATAGAAGCACGCGAGAGTGCACCACCACTGAACATGTTGAACATCTCAATGATGGTGCCCTTCTGTTGTTGGAACAACTCGGCCAGTACGGCGGCGTCAATACCAGGAATCGGCACATAAGAGCCTGCGCGGAACACGATAATTGCCCCGAGAACGAAGAGCAGACGGCTCTTCAGTTCGCTCAGACCACCTTGTGCTTTAACATCCAATCCTGGTTTCTTAGCCATTGTACTGATTATTCCTCGATTTTACCGCCAGCGGCCTCGATGGCTGCACGTGCACCCTTGGTGACGGACAGACCACGAACGGTCACAGCACGGTCAATGTTGCCAGACAGAACAACTTTAGCGAATACGATGTTCTTGGTAACAACACCGGCTTGCTTCAGAGTGCTCAGATCGACCACATCACCTTCTACCAGGGCGATTTCGTTCAGGCGCACTTCGGCAGATACCAAAGATTTGCGAGAGAAGAAACCGAACTTCGGCAGACGGATTTTCAAAGGCATCTGGCCACCTTCGAAACCGTTGCGGACCTTGCCGCCACCGGAACGAGAGGTTTGACCTTTAACACCACGACCACCGGTCTTGCCCAGACCAGAACCGATACCACGGCCCGGACGGTGCTTGACGCGCTTGGAGCCAGCGGCCGGAGACAGAGTATTCAGACGCATGCTTAGCCCTCCACCTTAACCATGTAATAAACCTGGTTGATCATGCCGCGTACGCAGGGAGTATCTTCCAGCTCAACGGTGTGACCAATGCGACGCAGACCCAGACCACGCAGAGTCGCCTTGTGCTTTGGCAGACGGCCGATAGAGCTGCGAGTTTGAGTTACTTTTACAGTGTTAGCCATGTCGCATTACCCCAGAATTTCTTCAACGCGCAGACCACGCTTGGCCGCGATCTGTTCCGGTGATTGACCGTGAACCAGAGCGTCGACAGTTGCGCGAACAACGTTGATCGGGTTGGTGGAACCGTAGGTCTTGGCCAGCACGTTGTGGATACCAGCAACTTCCAGTACGGCACGCATGGCGCCGCCTGCAATGATACCAGTACCTTGGGAGGCCGGCTTCATGAACACGGTGGAACCAGAGTGAACGCCACGCACCGGGTGGTGCAGGGTGCCGTTGTTCAGCTCAACCTTGTTCAGGTTACGCTTAGCCTGTTCCATCGCCTTTTGAATGGCGGCCGGAACTTCACGGGCCTTGCCGTAACCGTAACCTACACGGCCGTTACCATCACCCACCACGGTCAACGCGGTGAAGGACATGATACGACCACCTTTAACAGTTTTCGAAACACGGTTTACTGCAATGAGCTTTTCTTGCAGTTCGCCGGCTTGAGATTCGACTTTAGCCATCTTCGACTCCTAGCTTAGAACTGAAGACCAGCGTCACGAGCAGCGGCAGCCAGAGCGGCTACACGACCGTGATACTTGAAACCGGAACGATCGAAAGATACGTTCTGAACGCCTTTGGCAATAGCACGCTCAGCGATAGCCTTACCTACAGCGGTAGCAGCATCTGCGTTACCGGTGTATTTCAGAGCTTCACTGATGGCTTTCTCTACTGTGGAAGCAGAGGCCAGAACTTCGGAACCGTTGGCTGCAATAACCTGCGCATAGATATGACGCGGGGTACGGTGAACAACCAGACGGGTAGCTCCCAGTTCCTGCATCTTTTTCCGAGCACGAGTAGCACGACGGAGACGAGCTGCTTTCTTGTCCATAGTGTTACCTTACTTCTTCTTAGCTTCTTTAGTACGCACTTGCTCGTTGGCATAGCGTACACCCTTGCCCTTGTAGGGCTCCGGAGCGCGGTAAGCACGGATATCGGCGGCGACTTGGCCAACCAGCTGCTTGTCCACACCACGCAGAACGATCTCGGTGGCGGACGGACATTCAGCGGTGACACCAGCCGGCAGCGCATGCTCTACCGGGTGAGAGAAGCCCAGTGCCAGCGCAACAGCATTGCCCTTGATGGAGGCTTTGTAACCTACACCAACCAGCTGCAGCTTGCGCTCGAAGCCTTGGGTAACACCGACTACCATGTTGTTGACCAATGCACGGGCAGTACCGGCCTGAGCGTCAGCACCAGCGATGCCGTCGCGCGGAGCGAACTTCAGTACATTGTCTTCTTTGGTCACTTCTACACCGGCGTGGATGGAACGAACCAGGGAACCCTTGCCACCTTTGATGGACAGTTCTTGGCCGTTCAGAGTCACCTCTACGCCAGCAGGAATAGTGACGGGTGCCTTAGCAACGCGAGACATTTCCGACCTCCTATTAAGCGACGTAGCAGATGATCTCACCACCCATGCTTGCCTTGCGGGCAGCACGGTCGGTCATCACACCTTTAGACGTGGACACGATAGCAACACCGAGACCGCCCATGACTTTCGGCAGATCAGTAGTGCGCTTGTAAATACGCAGGCCGGGACGGCTCACGCGTTGGATCAGTTCTACAACCGGCTTGCCCTGGAAATACTTCAGTTCGATTTCCAGTTCCGGTTTCACGTCACCAGCTACGTTGTAGCCAGCGATGTAACCTTCTTCTTTCAGCACTTTGGCGATAGCCACTTTCAGCTTGGAAGAAGGCATGGAAACCGCAACTTTGCTCGCCGCCTGACCGTTACGGATGCGGGTCAGCATATCCGCGATCGGATCTTGCATGCTCATAGTCTAACTCCCGAGATTCTTACCAAGAGGCCTTTTTGAGGCCCGGAATTTCGCCCTTCATGGCATGCTCACGCACCTTGATGCGAGAGAGGCCAAACTTCCGCAGGAAACCGTGCGGACGACCAGTGATGTTGCAACGGTTACGCTGGCGGGACGGACTGGAATCACGGGGCAGCTGTTGCAGTTGCAAGACAGCATCCCAACGCGCTTCTTCAGAAGCGTTCATATCAACGATGATAGCTTTCAGCTCGGTACGCTTGGTCGCGAACTTGGCTGCCAGCTTCGCACGCTTTGCTTCACGTGCTTTCATGGATGTTTTAGCCATAACCCTAACCTTACTTGCGGAATGGGAAGTTAAAGGCAGCCAGCAGAGCACGGCCTTCTTCGTCGGTATTCGCGGAAGTGGTGATGGTGATATCCAGACCACGGACGCGATCGACCTTGTCATAGTCGATTTCCGGGAAGATGATTTGCTCACGCACGCCCATGGAGTAGTTACCACGGCCATCGAACGCCTTGGCGTTCAGACCACGGAAGTCACGGATACGCGGTACGGAGATGCAAATCAGCCGTTCCAGGAACTCCCACATACGCTCGCCACGCAGGGTTACTTTACAACCTATCGGGTAGCCTTCACGAATCTTGAAGCCCGCAACAGATTTGCGTGCTTTGGTGATCAGCGGTTTCTGACCGGAAATGGCAGCCATATCGGCAGCAGCATTTTCCAGCAACTTCTTGTCAGAGATCGCTTCACCAACACCCATGTTCAGGGTGATTTTCTCGATCCGAGGGACTTGCATGATAGTCTTGTAACCGAACTGCTTGGACAGTTCATTTACTACATCGGATTTGTAGTAATCATGCAGTTTCGCCATCGTTAAACTCCAATTACTTCACAAGTTCGCCGGTGGATTTGAAGAAACGGACTTTCTTGCCGTCTTCAATCCGGAAACCAACGCGGTCAGCCTTGCCAGTGGCAGAGTTGAACAGCGCGACGTTAGATACATCGATGGGGGCTTCTTTGGTGACGATGCCGCCAGCCTGACCCAGTGCGGGTACCGGCTTTTGGTGTTTCTTCACCTGGTTGATGCCTTCCACGATTACCTTACCTTTTGCAATCAGGACTTGAGTGACTTTGCCACGCTTGCCCTTGTCTTTGCCGGTAAGAACAATTACTTCGTCTTCGCGACGGATTTTAGCTGCCATCGTTCGACTCCTTACAGTACTTCGGGTGCCAGGGACACAATCTTCATGAACTTCTCGTTACGGAGTTCACGGGTCACCGGGCCAAAAATACGAGTACCGATTGGCTGTTGGTTGTTGTTAAGCAACACAGCCGCATTGTTGTCGAAACGGATGACAGAGCCGTCCGGACGACGAACGCCTTTACGGGTGCGTACGACCACCGCGTTATACACATCACCTTTCTTCACTTTACCGCGAGGAATGGCTTCCTTGATGGAAACCTTGATGATGTCGCCGATGCCGGCATAACGGCGGTGCGAACCACCCAGAACCTTAATACACATTACACTGCGAGCGCCGGAGTTGTCGGCAACACCCAGCATACTTTGCATCTGGATCATCTTAGTGCTCCGCTTTGTTTACTTCTTATCCCTGATGGGATCTGGCTGCCTTCAAAAGGCGCGAAACTATAACACAGCTATTTTTGAAAAGGTAGCCTAAAAAACAAACGGCCCCGATGGGGGGCCGTTTGGGCTAAAAAGTACCGAATTAGGCCTTTTCTACGACAGCAACCAGGGTCCAGGACTTGGTCTTGGACAGCGGGCGGCACTCGCGGATTTCCACGAGATCGCCAGCCTTGCACTCGTTGTTCTCGTCATGCACGTGCAGCTTGGTAGTGCGCTTGATGATCTTACCGTAGATCGGGTGCTTTACCTTGCGCTCGATAGCGACGGTGATGGACTTGTCCATCTTGTCGCTAATTACACGACCTTGCAGAGTACGGATCTTGTCAGTCATTACGCACCTGCCTTCTCAGTCAGTACAGTCTTGATACGTGCGACGTCACGACGCACTTGTTTCAGAGTGTGAGTCTGAGCCAGCTGGCCGGTGGAAGCTTGCATGCGCATGTTGAATTGCTCACGCAGCAGACCCAGCAGCTCCTGGTTCAGTTCTTCGACGCTCTTTTGACGCAGATCTTGGGCTTTCATCACATCACCGTCTTAATTACGAAAGTGGTCTGAACAGACAGCTTAGCTGCGGCCAGGGCAAACGCTTCACGCGCCAGAGCCTCAGGTACACCATCCATCTCGTACAGAACCTTGCCAGGCTGGATCGGGCAAACCCAGTATTCCACGTTACCCTTACCTTTACCCATACGAACTTCGAGGGGCTTTTCGGTGATGGGCTTGTCCGGGAACACACGGATCCAGATCTTGCCTTGACGCTTAACGTGACGGGTCATGGCACGACGGGCTGCTTCGATTTGACGAGCAGTCAGTTGACCACGAGATGTCGCCTTCAGGCCAAAGGTACCGAAGGATACTTCGTTACCGGCATTGGCCAGACCGCGGTTACGACCCTTGTGGGTCTTGCGGAATTTAGTACGCTTAGGTTGCAACATTTACCGAATCTCCTTACTTGGCAGCGCGGCGCTTGTTGTCACGCTTGGGCTTCGCAGGAGCCTGCTCTTGAGCAGCGGCAGCATTGACTGCAGCCAGACCGCCCAGAACTTCGCCCTTGAAGATCCAAACTTTAACGCCGATCACACCGTAAGTGGTGTGGGCTTCAGAAGTTGCGTAGTCGATGTCGGCGCGCAGGGTGTGCAGGGGCACACGACCTTCACGGTACCATTCGGTACGCGCGATTTCAGCGCCGCCCAGACGACCGGAAACTTCCACTTTGATGCCCTTGGCACCCAGGCGCATGGCGTTCTGTACGGCGCGCTTCATAGCACGACGGAACATTACGCGACGCTCCAGCTGGGAAGTGATGCTGTCGGCAACCAGTTTGCCATCCAGCTCCGGCTTGCGGACTTCGGAAATGTTGATCTGAGCAGGCACGCCAGCGATCGCGGCTACAGCTTTGCGCAGTTTTTCAACGTCTTCGCCTTTCTTGCCGATCACGACACCCGGACGAGCGGTGTGAATGGTCACACGGATGCTCTTGGCCGGACGCTCGATAGTGATCTTGGACAAGGAAGCGTTTTTCAGCTCCTTGGTCAGGAACTGGCGTACTTGGAAATCGCTGTACAGGTTGTCAGCGAAGTCTTTGGTGTTCGCGAACCAGGTAGAATTCCAAGGCTTGGTAATACCCAGGCGAATGCCATTAGGATGTACTTTCTGACCCATTGCTTATCTCCCAGCCTTAGCGTCGGATACCACTACAGTGATGTGAGCGGTACGCTTGAGGATACGATCCGCGCGACCTTTGGCACGCGGGCGGATGCGCTTCATGGAGGGACCTTCGTCTACCATGATGGTGGCAACACGCAGGGTGTCGATATCGGCACCTTCGTTGTGCTCAGCGTTGGCAATGGCAGATTCCAGCACTTTCTTCACCAGAACAGCAGCCTTTTTCGGGCTGAAGGTCAGGATGTTCAGAGCCTTGTCTACGGACAGACCACGTACTTGATCGGCTACCAGACGAGCTTTCTGGGCAGAAGTACGGGCATAACGGTGTTTAGCGATAGCTTCCATCATTTATCCCTTAGCGCTTCTTAGCCTTCTTATCAGCAGCATGGCCGCGATAAGTACGAGTCGGTGCGAATTCACCCAGTTTGTGACCGATCATTTCTTCGGTAACGAAAACCGGAACGTGCTGACGACCATTATGGACAGCGATGGTCAAACCGATCATGTTCGGGATGATCATTGAACGACGGGACCAGGTCTTAACCGGCTTTTTATCCCCGCTTTCCACCGCTTTCTCTACCTTCTTCAGCAAGTGCAGGTCGATAAATGGACCCTTCTTGAGAGAACGTGGCATGGTGATTCCTCTATGTTAACAATTACTTGTTACGACGACGTACGATGTACTTGTCGGTACGCTTGTTCTTACGGGTCTTGAAGCCCTTAGCCTTCTGGCCCCATGGGGACACAGGCTGCATGCCCTTGTTACGACCCTCACCACCACCGTGCGGGTGATCAACCGGGTTCATCGCCATACCGCGAACGGTCGGACGAATACCACGCCAGCGGTTAGCACCGGCTTTACCCAGTTGACGCAGCATGTGCTCGGAGTTACCCACTTCACCGATGGTAGCGCGGCACTCGGCCAGAACTTTACGTACTTCGCCGGAACGCAGACGCAGAGTTACATAGTTACCTTCACGAGCCAGGATCTGGATGAAAGTACCAGCGGAACGAGCCAGCTGGGCACCTTTACCAGGCTTCATCTCAACGGCGTGAACGGTAGAACCGACCGGGATGTTGCGCATCGGCAGGGTGTTACCTACCTTGATGGCAGCATCAGCACCAGAGGCGATTGCATCACCAGCTTTCAGGCCTTTCGGAGCCAGGATGTAACGACGCTCACCGTCTGCATACAGCACCAGGGCGATGTTTGCGGTACGGTTAGGATCGTATTCCAGACGCTCAACTTTGGCCGGAATGCCGTCTTTATCGCGCTTGAAGTCGATCAGACGGTAGTGTTGCTTGTGACCACCACCGATATGACGAGTGGTGATACGACCGTTGTTGTTACGGCCACCGGACTTGCTTTTGCTGTCCAGCAGAGCGGCGAAGGGCTTGCCCTTGTACAGCTCTTGGTTGACTATCTTGACGACGTGGCGGCGGCCCGGAGAAGTAGGCTTGCACTTAACGATTGCCATTTTTCAGAACTCCTCTTACTCGGCTGCGCCCATGAAGTCGATGTCCTGACCAGCTTTCAGGGTCACATAAGCCTTTTTCCAATCGGAACGACGGCCTACGCGTGCACCTGCGCGCTTGGTCTTACCCTTCATGTTCAGGGTACGGACGGTCTCAACTTCGACCTCGAACAGTTTCGCAACTGCAGCTTTGACTTCCGCCTTGGTGGCATCAACAGCAACTTTGAACACGATAGTGTTCTGCTTTTCTGCGACCATGGTGCTCTTTTCAGAGATGTGCGGAGCCTTCAGAACTTTCAGCAGACGCTCTTCACGGATCATGCCAGCATCTCCTCGATTTGCTTAACTGCGTCAGCAGTCATCAGAACCTTGTCGAAAGCGATCAGGCTGACCGGGTCGATACCGGCAACGTCACGCACGTCAACTTTGTACAGGTTACGAGCAGCCAGGAACAGGTTCTCATCGACTTCAGCAGTCACGATCAGAACGTCAGTCAGTTCCATTTCTTTCAGCTTGGCGATCAGTTCTTTGGTCTTCGGCGCTTCGATGCCGAACTTCTCAACAACGATCAGGCGCTCTTGACGTACCAGCTCGGACAGGATGCTACGGATAGCGCCGCGGTACATCTTCTTGTTTACTTTCTGGCTGTGATCTTGCGGCTTAGCAGCAAAGGTCACACCACCTGAACGCCAGATGGGCGAACGGATGGAGCCAGCACGGGCACGACCAGTACCCTTCTGACGCCACGGCTTTTTGCCGCCACCAGACACTTCAGAGCGAGTCAGCTGCGCACGAGTACCCTGACGGGCACCAGCGGCATATGCAACGACAACCTGGTGAACCAGAGCTTCGTTGAATTCGCGCCCGAAGGTAGTCTCGGAAACTTCAAGAGCGCTCTTGGCGTCTTTCATTACCAATTCCATTACTATCTCCTCAGACGTTACGCTTTGACGGCAGGTTTGACGATCACGTTGCCGTTGGTTGCACCCGGTACTGCGCCTTTGATGAGCAGCAGGTTGCGTTCAGCGTCAACACGAACCAGTTCCAGGTTCTGAGTCGTTACACGCTCAGCACCCATGTGACCAGCCATCTTCTTGCCCTTGAATACACGGCCCGGGGTCTGGTTTTGACCGATGGAGCCAGGTACACGGTGGGACAGGGAGTTACCGTGGGTCATATCCTGGGTACGGAAGTTCCAGCGTTTAACAGTACCGGCAAAACCTTTACCCTTGGATGTGCCGGTAACGTCTACCAGCTTAACGTCAGCGAGAAGATCTACTTTCAGCTCGCTACCAACAGTGAAAGTTTCACCGTTGTTCAGGCGGAATTCCCACAGACCGCGACCGGCTTCTACACCAGCTTTGGCGAAGTGGCCAGCTTCCGGCTTGGTTACGCGGCTGGCTTTCTTGGCGCCAGTGGTAACCTGAATAGCGTTGTAGCCGTCGGTTTCTACAGATTTGACCTGAGTTACACGGTTAGCTTCAACTTCGATAACAGTCACCGGGATAGAAACGCCATCTTCAGTGAAGATGCGAGTCATACCCACTTTGCGACCTACAAGACCGATTGTCATTGTTATCAACCTCTTTCCGTAATTAACCCAGGCTGATCTGGACGTCTACACCAGCTGCCAGATCCAGACGCATCAGAGCGTCAACGGTCTTGTCAGTCGGTTCAACGATGTCTACCAGACGCTTGTGAGTGCGGATCTCGTACTGATCACGCGCGTCTTTGTTGACGTGCGGGGAGATCAGAACGGTGAAACGCTCTTTGCGAGTCGGCAGCGGGATAGGACCGCGAACCTGCGCGCCAGTGCGCTTAGCAGTTTCAACGATTTCCGCAGTGGATTGATCGATCAGGCGATGATCAAAAGCCTTCAGGCGGATACGGATTCTTTGGTTCTGCATTGACAGAGCTCCAATAGATAAAAGAACATAAATCAACACCGCCCGACCGGGACTACTCCCGCCAGAGGTGTGATTTTTCACGTTTCCTCCCATATCGGGAGGACTGTATGGCTGGCAACTCGTAAACGGGAAGCTCAGCAAGCAGACATATCGTCTGGCTTACCTCATGGGCAAGCGGAGGGGATTATACGGATTTTTTCCACTCACGCAAGTGAAGGCGGACAGATTGTGCGCAATTTTATGTGACAGATGGATCTCGCCAACGGCTGGGCAAGCCCTTGCCTGGCAGGGGTAACGACAATGTTGCAAACAGGCTGATAGACTGCGCCCTCGCCCCTGTCTGCGGAACCCATCCCATGCTCAAGAATCAGAAGAAAGCCTACCAGTACGGGCTCTGTGCCGTCGCCCTCTGGTCCACGGTGGCCAGCGCCTTCAAGATCTCCCTCGCCTACTTTGAACCGGTACAGCTGCTGCTGGTCGCGGCCTGCACCTCGACCCTGACCCTGGGGTGCATCGTGGCCTGTCAGGGCAAACTGCCACTACTGCTCGACTACATCAAGCGTCGCCCCCTCTACTACCTCGCTCTCGGGGTCCTGAACCCCTTTCTCTATTACCTGCTGCTGTTCAAGGCATATGATCTGCTGCCCGCCCAGCAGGCGCAGACTCTCAACTACACCTGGGCCATCACCCTCAGCCTGCTGGCCGTTCCCTTCCTCGGTCAAAAGCTGCGCCGCCGCGATGGCGTCGCCATCGTGCTCGGCTATTTCGGCGCCCTGGTGATCGCCACCAGGGGGGACGTGTTCGGTCTGCAGTTCGACAGTCCGCTCGGCGTCACGCTGGCGCTGGTGTCGACCCTGATCTGGGCCGGTTACTGGATCCTCAACACCCGCAATCAGGGGGATCCCGTCGTCAGCCTGCTGCTCGGCTTCCTCATCAGCCTGCCCTTCATCATCGTGGCGACCTGGTTGCTCTCGGACTTTGCCATGACTGCCTGGCAGGGATGGGCTGGCGCCATCTATGTGGGGCTGTTCGAGATGGGTTTCGGTTTCGTGCTCTGGCTGATGGCCCTGCGCCACGCCACCAACACGGCCCCCATCAGCAACCTTATCTTCATCTCGCCGTTTGCCTCTCTGGTGCTGCTCAACCTGTTGATCGGCGAAACCATTCACCCGGCAACCCCCATCGGGCTGGTTCTCATCGTCGCCGCCCTGCTTATCCAGCAACTCAAATATGGCAAGCGCTACCGCAAGGTGAGCGACCCCCACCCCTGACAGACAAAGGGCGTATCCCTCGATACGCCCTGCTTTCAATCCATCCACTCCAGCGGCTGGTTCTTGGGTAGCCGGATCTCCACCTGCAAGCCCCCCAGTTCGGAGCGCCCCAGCCTGATGGTGCCGTGATGCTGGGAGACTATCTTGGCAACGATGGCCAGCCCCAGCCCACTCCCGCCACCGGTGCGCGCCACATTGCCCTGGGTGAAGGGCTTGAGCACCCGGGAGTAGTCCTCTTCTGCGATCCCCGGGCCATTGTCGGAGAGTCGCAGCCGCACCCAGTGGCCATCATCCCTGAGCTCGGCCTGCAACCGGGTCGCGCCATAGCGCAGGGAGTTGCCCGACAGATTGTTGAGGATACGGCGAATGCTGATGGGATGGCAGGCCACACGCACCGCCTCCTCCGGCAGGAGCAGCTCCACTTCCAGTCCCTGATCGGTCTGCATCAGCAACGCATCGTGAATGAGCTGGGTCAGGTCGACGGGCCGAGCATCGAGCCCCTCGTTCGGGCGAATGTAGTCGATGAACTGATCGATGATGCCGTTCGACTCATCGATGTCCGCATTGATGCTCTCCTTGAGGTACTCATCCCCGGAGGACATCATCTCGGTCGCGAGACGAATACGGGTAAGAGGGGTGCGCAAATCGTGGGATACCCCGGCCATCATCAGGTTGCGCTCCTCGATCAGCCCCTTGATGGAGCTCGACATGTGGTTGAAGGTGCGGGTCAGGCGGCGCACCTCCCGCGAGCCCTGCTCCCCCAGGGCATCGGGAAAGTTGCCGCGCGCTACCGCCACGGCCCCCGCTTCCAGATCCTCCAGCGGCCGCACCAGCTGACGGGCAAAACGCCAGGCCGCAAACAGGGTCACCACCAGCAAGACGCTCATATAGAGGATGAGCGGTTCGATGTCGTCATCTTCAATTTCCGTCAGGGGAATACGCACCCACATCTGGCTGGTCTGGGGAGGCTGGATCCAGATGATGTAGTGATCCTGGATCTCAACCCTGACCCTGGTATCCCCTTTCAATTCGCGGCTGATGCTCTGCTCCAGATAGGGGTAGGGCTTGGAATCATTCAGCCCGTGCTGCTCCGCCTCGCTCTGGGTATAGATGTCGCTGCCAGTGGTGACATAGACCAGCGCCTCGGCATCTTCACTGAGCGCCAGCTGGTTGTTGTCCACCGGAAAGATGAGTTTGACCTGGTTTGCCAGCAGGTGGCTGATCTGCTTGACAGTCGGCGCCAGCAGGTAGTTGTAGAAGGTAACGTAGGAGACGACTTGATAGACCACCAGCACGGCAGCCAGAAACCAGAGCATGCGGGAGAACATGCTGCCCACTTTCTTCATGCGTTCTCACCGTCCGGAACGAACACATACCCCAGACCCCAGACGGTCTGCAGATAGCGGGGCTGGGCCGGGTCCTGTTCCAGCAGGCGGCGCAGGCGGGAGACCTGCACATCAATGCTGCGCTCGGTGGCCGTGTACTCGCGACCACGGGCCAGGTTCATCAGCTTGTCACGGGAGAGCGGTTCGCGAGGATGACTCACCAGCACCTTGAGCACGGCGAACTCCCCGCTGGTCAGGGCAACCGGTTCGCCATCACGGCTCAGTTCACGGGTCGCCAGATTGAGCTGGTAGGTCCCGAAACTCACCATCTTCTCCGCCGCGGAAGGGGCGCCGGGCAGCTCCACGGTATGGCGGCGCAGCACGGCGCGGATCCGGGCCAGCAGCTCACGGGGGTTGAACGGCTTGGGCAGATAATCGTCGGCCCCCATCTCCAGACCGACGATGCGATCCACTTCGTCCCCCTTGGCGGTGAGCATCAAGACAGGGATCTGGTTGCCGGCCTCGCGCAGGCGGCGGCAGATGGAGAGGCCGTCTTCTCCCGGCAGCATCAGATCAAGCACCATCAGGCTGAAGTTTTCACGCGTCAGCAGGCGATCGGCCTGCTCCCCGTTGGCGACACCTCGCACTACAAACCCCTGCTCGGTGAGGTAGCGCTCCAGCAAGGAACGCAGTTTCAGATCGTCGTCCACCACCAGGACCTTGTATTGCTGACTCATTGCCACCTCTCTTCTCTGTCTCCCCTCATACTAGAGCCGCCCCCTGCAACCACAAAGCATAAATATGTTACCGGTTATTGCCCTCATTCGGCCCCGGAGCCGGGAGGGATGGATGGCCAGCTCTGCTTTTTGCTCGACAGCGCGGCGACAATGACTAAGATCCCGAGCAACCGGATGCAATTGGCGAGGGAGTGATAACCCCATGAAAACCAAACTCATTACCCGTGAAGGCTACACCAGGCTCCGGCAGGAGCACGACATGCTCTGGCGGGAGGAGAGGCCCGATGTCACCAAAAAAGTGGCTTGGGCGGCGAGCCTGGGTGATCGCAGCGAGAACGCCGATTACCAGTACAACAAGAAACGCCTGCGGGAGATCGACCGCCGGGTTCGCTACCTGCGCAAGTGCCTGGAAGAGCTGACCATAGTCGACTACTCCCCCTCCCAGGAGGGCAAGGTCTTCTTCGGTGCCTGGGTCGAGGTGGAAAACGACGAGGGTGAGACCAAGCGCTTTCGCATCGTCGGCTATGACGAGATCTTCGGCCGCAAGGATTACATCTCCATCGACTCCCCCATGGCCCGTGCCCTGCTCAAGAAAGAGGTGGGCGATGAAGCCATGGTTCAAACGCCAGTGGGTGACGCCTGCTGGTACATCAATGAGATCAGCTATCCCAAATAAGCCAGGCCGACCCTCACTGCCAAATCGGCTGACAAGGCCAGGAGAGACCGAGCATGTCCGCCCACTGGGTATGAGAAACGTCATTTCTGCCGGGGTGGCATCCCGCTGCCCGACCCCATATAGTGCTCACACCCGGCGCCTTGCGGCGCCAACCGGCCCGCGCGGCAGTGGCCTGGCAGGTATCTAAAGTATCGCCAGGACAGACCCCCTGTTCGGCGACACAGCCCCACGCTGGCCAGTGAGACAGGACCTGACCAAGAGACCCTCGATGCAAAGCCACGTAATAGAACATCAGATCGCCGGTGAGCTGAATGCCCGCCCGGAACAGGTGCAGGCAGCCGTTCGCCTGCTGGACGAAGGCGCGACCGTTCCCTTCATCGCCCGTTACCGCAAAGAGGTGACCGGCGGTCTGGACGACAGCCAGCTGCGTACCCTGGAGAGCCGCCTCGGCTACCTGCGTGAACTGGCGGATCGCCGCCAGGTGATCCTGCGCTCCATCGAAGAGCAGGGCAAACTGACCCCCGAGCTGGCCCGCGAGCTGAACGAGGCCGACAGCAAGACCCGTCTGGAAGACCTCTACCTCCCCTACAAGCCCAAGCGCCGCACCAAGGGACAGATGGCCATCGAGGCGGGGCTGGAGCCACTGGCGGATTTGCTGCTGGGTGACCCCATGAAGGATCCCGAACAGGAGGCGGTTCGCTTCCTCAATGCCGAGCAGGGGATCACCGACGGCAAGGCCGCCCTCGACGGTGCCCGTTACATCCTGATGGAGCGCTTCGCCGAGCAGGCCGATCTCCTTGAGAAGCTGCGGGACTACCTGTGGCAGAACGCCACCCTGCGTGCCCGCGTGGTGGCCGGCAAGGAGCAGGAAGGGGCCAAGTTCAAGGACTACTTCGAACACGACGAACCCCTGCACAAGGCCCCCTCCCACCGGGTGCTGGCCATGTTGCGCGGCCGCAACGAGGGGATCCTCAACCTGGCGCTGGTCACCGGCGAGGATGAGGGTGCCAGCCCCTGCGAAGGGATCATTGCCCATCACCTCAAACTCAACCTGCAACACCGCCCGGCCGACAAGTGGCTGCAGGGGGTGGTGAGCTGGACCTGGAAGATCAAGCTCTCCCTGCAGATGGAGACCGAGCTGATCGGCCGCATCCGCGAATCGGCAGAAGACGAGGCGATCAAGGTGTTCGCCATGAACCTCAAGGATCTGCTGATGGCGGCACCGGCCGGCATGCGCTGCACCATGGGGCTGGATCCCGGCATCCGCACCGGGGTCAAGGTGGCGGTGGTGGATGCCACTGGCAAGCTGGTCGATCACGCGACCATCTATCCGTTCGAACCCAAACGCCAGGTTGACCAGAGTCTCAAGACCCTGAGCGAGCTGTGCCAGAAGCACAAGGTCGAGCTCATCAGCATCGGCAACGGCACCGCATCCCGGGAAACCGACCGCCTGGTGAGCGATCTGTTCGAGCGCTACCCGGCCGCCAAGGCACAGAAGATAGTAGTGAGTGAAGCGGGGGCATCGGTCTACTCCGCCTCCGAGCTCGCCTCCCAGGAATTCCCGGATCTCGACGTCTCCATTCGCGGCGCCGTCTCCATCGCCCGCCGGTTGCAGGATCCCCTGGCCGAGCTGGTCAAGATCGATCCCAAGAGCATCGGTGTGGGCCAGTACCAGCACGATGTCGGCCAGAGCCAGCTGGCCCGCCGCCTCGACGCGGTGGTCGAGGATTGCGTGAACGCGGTGGGGGTGGATGTGAATACCGCCTCGGTCGCCCTGCTCAACCGGGTTTCCGGCCTCTCCCAGACCCTGGCGCAGAACATCGTCGCCTACCGCGACGAGAACGGCGCCTTCAAGAGTCGTCAGCAGTTGCTGAAAGTTGGCCGACTCGGGCCCAAGGCATTCGAGCAATGCGCCGGCTTCCTGCGCATTCGGGGCGGCAGCAACCCGCTGGACGGCTCGGCGGTGCACCCGGAATCCTACCCGGTGGTGGAGCGGATCCTCGCCAAGCTGGAGCAGACCGTCGACAGCCTGCTCGGCAACAGCAGCCTGCTGCGCACCCTCAAGCCCACCGACTACACCGATGAGCAGTTCGGGGTGCCTACCGTCACCGACATCATCGGTGAGCTGGACAAGCCAGGCCGCGACCCGCGCCCCGAGTTCAAGACCGCCACCTTCAAGGAAGGGGTGGAGAAAATCAGCGATCTGGTGCCCGAGATGGTGCTGGAGGGTGTGGTCACCAACGTCACCAACTTCGGCGCCTTCGTCGACATCGGCGTCCATCAGGACGGGCTGGTGCACATTTCTTCCCTCACCGATCGCTTCGTCAAGGATCCCCGCGAGGTGGTCAAGGCCGGTGACATCGTCCGGGTAAAGGTGCTGGAAGTCGACGTACCGCGCAAACGCATCAGTCTGACCATGCGTCTGGATGAAAAAGCCGGCCAGCCTGCCCGCAAACCGGCCGAGCCGCGTCACACCGGCAACACCCGACCGAAACAGGCGCCCCGTCAGAGCGCTCCGACCGAGGGTGCCATGGGCAACGCCTTCGCGGCTGCCCTGTCGAAACTGAAGAAATAAGCCCCCAGAATGCAAAAAAGCCCCGAAAGGGGCTTTTTCATGCCTGCACGGAGCGGGATCAGACGTCCTGACTCAGGCTATGCGGGGAGGCCGACCTCACCGCTTGCTGATAGTGCCTGGCAATCACCTGGTTTCGATTGTCCATATAAGCACCGAGCGGGCCTGTGGTTTCCTGCCTGAGGGTCATCAGATCCTTGCGGGCCTGTGCCTCCTTGCCAGAGGCGGCGCGGGCCACACTCATGTCTTGTGACGATGGTTCATCGGGAGCCAGTGCTGCGGCACGCACCTGCTGCATCTTGGCGATGGTCGCGGCGGGATCCCCGGGAATGGTCCCCATGTCGATGACCACCTCCCCCCCGGTGGCATAACGCTTGCCATCCGGCCCACGGGAAAACTGGTAGGTAGGGCTTCCCGCATGCTCGCCGCCGGCTGCCTGGTGCGCCTGCTCGTGCTTGCGAACTTCGAGATCCCGTTCGACCAGCGCAGCCGCCTGACGCTGCTGCTTTTGCTGCTCCTGCTGCTCACCCTCCTGACGTTGTCGACGCTCCCCCTCCTCCCCCGTTGCCTCGACAAAACGGTGCGCCACCATCACGGGGCCGGTCTGGCCGTTCTCTTTCGTGGACGAGGATGGGGTGGCGGGATTGGCCTGGGCGGCCCGGGATCTCTCTTTCTGGGAACCGACGCCGGACTCGGCGTTGGACGCTTCGCTCTGGCGGCTGGGGGGCACCAGTTCTGCACGGCGGTTGTCAGTCTGTGCCGATTCCGTCTGCGGCTGCAGTTGATTCGGAATGATGGTCGGCAGACTGACGTTGATGTTCATGTCACACCCGGATATCGATCAGGGTGCCCAGCATGTCGCTGGCCGTCTGGATCACCTTGGCGGATGCCCCGGCATGCAGCTCGGCCACCTTGAGATTCACCAGTTCATCCGGCAACTGCACCTGATCACCCGCTGGCGTATTGAGACGGGCGATCTGGCTGGAAGCCTGGCCCGCCAACTGCTCGGCCCGTTGGAACCCCTGCACGCCTGCCGTCATGGCTGATTCGATACGCATTGGCACACTCCTCTGTAGGGTTGGCTAATTATCCATCAACCTGACGAGTTATTGAAGCCTGCCGCTCAAATCTCAGTCAATGAACCGCCGCAGGAGGGTGATGAACTGCTCTGGATGGGAGATGAAGGGAGCATGGGATGCCTTCTCCAGCACCAGACTGTGGCTGGCAGGGTAGCGCGCATCCAGCAAGGGAATGGCGGCCTTCGGCACCAGGGTATCCAGCCTGCCGTAAAGACGCAGCCAGGGCAGATCCAGGCCGATCAGTTCATCCCGCAGATCGACCTCGGCCAGCAGACCCAGACCTGCCTCCAGGGCCGCAAGCCGGGGAGCGGGTCGCTCCGCCAGCCAGTGACGCAACTGGCGAATGTCGTTTCTGGCGTGCTCGCTGCCCATAGCCTGGATCGCGAGAAAGCGCTCTATGGTCTGCATGAAGTCGCCGGCCAGCATCTGGTTGAACCCTGCCAGCACCTTGGGGGCAATCCCGGGCCACTCGTCGCGGGCCATGAAGCAGGGAGAGCTGGCTACGGTAATGAGAGAGTGAAGGCGTTCAGGCATGGTCAGCGCCAACTGACTCGCCACCAGACCACCGAGGGACCAGCCGAGCAGATGGCATTTTTCAGGCAATATGGCCGCCATCTGCTCTGCCAGCCAGGGCAGGGTGTAGTCTGTCCCTGCTTGCAGGGGGCTGTTGCCAAAGCCGGGCAGGTCCACCAGATGCAGCCGATAGTGGGCAGCCAGTTCTTGGGCAATACCATGCCAGACGGCCCCGTTCATACCCCAGCCATGCAACAACACCAGGTCCGGGCCCTGGCCAAACCGCTCAACCGATACGCTCATCTAGACTCAAGATCCCTGTTTATCTGCTTGGAGCCTGCATGTTAAAGCGGCTGCTCGCCAAAGCAAGTCCGATCCTTGGCACCCAGTCCGACTGGCTCGGTCTGTGCCTGCTCTGTCGCCAACCCTGTGATGACACGCCCTTGTTGTGCTCCTGGTGTCGCCACGCCCAGCGCCAACACGACAGACGATGCCTGATGTGTGCAGCACCGCTGCCGGAGCAACATCGCGAGAGCGAACTGCTGTGCGGACGCTGCCAACGCAGACCCGCCCCCTGGGAGCGTTTGCAGGTGATCGGCGATTATCAGGCACCTTATGCCCAACTCATCCCCCAGCTGAAGTATTCCGGTCAGATCCTGCTCGCGCCGCTGCTTGCCCGCCTGCTGGCAGACCATCTGGACCTCGCCAACCCACCGCAGGTCATCATTCCGGTTCCCCTGCACTGGTGGCGCCAGTGGTGGCGCGGCTTCAATCAGGCAGAAGAAATCGGCCATGCCCTGAGCGCACTCACCGGCATTCCTTGCGACACCCGCGTACTGCGCCGGACAAGGTCGACCCCGCAACAGACCCGGCTCAGTGCCGGCCAGCGGCGACGCAATCTGCGTGGCGCCTTCGAAATAGAACCTCACCACTACCGGCATGTGGCACTGCTCGACGATGTGGTCACCACGGGCGCCACCGCAGGTCAACTCACCCGGTTGCTCCATGAGCACGGCGTCACCACGGTAGAGGTGTGGGCCATCTGCCGTACCCTCCGACACCTGAAATAACCGGGCAGGGATCCGGCCCGGGAGGCCGCTGGCGGCATGATTCCGATACGCCCGGGCTCACAGGCTCGCCATCGGCACGCTACCCAAGCCCCGCCAAGCGAGTTATCATGAATACCCTAGTCGTACACTCAGGTTTATGAGGATAGTGATGATCAGCATTTCCGACACCGCCCAGGCCCACTTCCGCAAGTTGCTGGAGAAGCAGCCTGATGGCACCAACATCCGGGTGTTTGTGGTCAATCCGGGAACCCAGAATGCCGAGTGCGGCGTATCCTATTGCCCACCCGACGCGGTCGATCCGGAAGATCAGCACCTGCCGTTCAGCGGCTTCGACTGCCTGGTCGATCCCCTGAGCGCCCCCTTCCTGGTGGATGCCACCATCGATTTCGTCACCGATCAGATGGGCTCCCAGCTCACCCTGAAAGCCCCCAACGCCAAGATGCGCAAGGTGGCCGACGACGCCCCGCTGATCGACCGCATCGAGTACGTGCTGATGTCCGAGGTGAACCCCATGCTGGCCGGTCACGGCGGCAAGGTCACCCTGGTCGAGCTGACCGACGACAAACTGGCCATCCTGCAGTTTGGCGGCGGTTGCAACGGTTGCTCCATGGTCGACTACACCCTGAAAGAGGGGATCGAGAAGCAGTTGCTGGAGAAATTCCCGGGCGAGCTCAACGGCGTCAAGGATGCCACCGAGCACCAGCGCGGCGACCACTCCTACTACTGATTTGCCCCCTTGCGGCAAAGAAAAGGCCCCGCCAGCTGGCGGGGCCTTTTGCATGCTGCGGCTGGCAGATCACTCGTCCTTCTTGTCTCGCGACAGCAGGGCGATGGCTGCCTCTTTCGGGTTCTTGTCCTCGTACAGCACCTTGAAGATCTGTTCGCAGATGGGCATCTCGACGCCACAGCGGGCCGCCAGCAGATGTACTTCCTTGGTGTTGCGATAGCCTTCCACCACCTGGCCTATCTCGGCCATGGCGGTGTCAACCGACTTGCCCGCTCCCAGCGCCAGACCGAAACGGCGGTTGCGCGACTGGTTGTCGGTACAGGTCAGCACCAGATCCCCGAGCCCCGCCATCCCCATGAAGGTCTTGGCGTCGGCCCCGAGGGCGGCGCCCAGACGCTGCATCTCTACCAGACCCCGAGTGATGAGTGCGGTTCTGGCGTTGGCGCCAAAGCCGAGTCCGTCAGAGAGACCGGCACCGATGGCGATGACGTTCTTGACCGCCCCGCCCAGCTGCAGACCGATGAAGTCCGGATTGGTATAGACCCGGAACGAGCGGCCGCAGTGCAGCAGGTGGGAGAGATCGTCGGCAAAGTCGTCGTGGGTCGAGGCCACCGAGATGGCGGTCGGCAGACCGGCAGCCAGCTCGCGGGCGAAGGTCGGGCCCGAGATGACCGCCAGTGGAATGGCATCCCCCAGCACCTCCCGCGCCACCTCTTGCAGTAGACGGCCGCTGTCCGGCTCCAGCCCCTTGGTCGCCCAGGCGATCCGGGTATCCGGGCGCAGGAAGGGTTTGACCCGGGCCAGTACCTGGCCGAACACATGGCTCGGCACCACCAGCAGCAGCACGGGAGCGGCTTGCACCGCCGCCTGCAGATCCCACGTCAGTTGCAGATCGGCCGGGAAGGGGACATCCGGCAAGAATGCCTTGTTGCAGCGATCCTGTTCCAGCTCGGCGACATGGGCAGGGTCGTGACCCCACAGCAGGGTCGGATGACCATTGCGCGCCAGAGAAATGGCAAGGGCGGAGCCATAAGACCCCGCCCCCAGAACCGAGATTGCGATCTGGTCGGCCATTATCAGGCTTCCGCAGTCGCCTGCTGGGCCTGTACCTGCGCCATGTGCTGGGCGAACAGGGCGTCGAAGTTGACCGGTGCCAGGTTCAGCTGCGGGAAGGACCCCTTGCTCACCAGGTTGGATACCGCTTCGCGGGCATACGGGAACAGGATGTTCGGGCAGAAGGCCGCCAGGCAGTGGGCCAGTTGCGGCTCAGGCAGGTTGCCGATGGTGAAGATGCCGGCTTGCTGCACTTCACACAGGAAGGCAGTCTCGGTTTCCAGCTTGCAGGTGACAGTCAGGGTCAGCACCACTTCATAGACGCTGTCGGCCAGGACATTGGTCTTGGTGTCCATGTCCAGCTTGACGTCAGGCTGCCACTCTTTCTGGAAGATGTGCGGGGTATTCGGGGCTTCGAAGGAGACATCCTTGGTGTAGACACGCTGGATGTGGAATTCCGGTTGCACTTCCTGGTTGTTGATTTCGTCAGCCATTTCGTTTGATTCCTTTTTAAGATAATGAGTGGGCGCAGGCCCTTAAATCAGCGTTTTTTGGTCACCGGCAGATTGTCTGCACGCCATTGGGCCATGCCACCGCTGAGCACATACACCTGCTTGAAACCGGCCTTGCTCAGTTGGCGACCCGCGCCACCAGCGGTCATCCCCGACTCGCACACCACTATGATGGGGGCATCCTTGTGCTTTTCAACCGGACCCAGATTATTCGCCTGGATCTGGGCGAGCGGCAGGTGATGGGCCCCGGCCAGATGGCCCTTGGCAAATTCATCCTGACTGCGAATGTCCACGACGGTGGCATTTTCACGGTTGATAAGCAGGGTAGCGGCGTGGTTGTTGACCGCCTTCACCGGAGAAAAACGAGCACGAACAGTGGTATACACCAGAGTGCCTGCCAGGCCCAACCAGGCTGCGGTCAGCAGCGGATTGCGGGCCGCGAAATCCAAATACTCTTGCATCTTCTACTATCCAGGGACCAAGACAAGGGCCCGAGTATACATGGGGCCCTGCATAAGATCAGCCATCTTGGCGGCAAAGCGAGAGCAAGCTCCCATCAGGGATGGCTGCCGATTCTTCCTCCTCCAACCGGGCCGAACGAGAGGATGCGCCATGCCGAAATGAGGGGGGAAACAGAGGAAACCCCGCCGCGGCAGACAAGCCGGCAACATGCCTAAAACAGCGGGATAACAGTTAAAAAGCGAGGCTGGAGAGGGACTTGGCTATCAGGTGACTATTTCGGCAGATGTAGTAATATTACGCTAGTTTCACTTCCCGCAATTCATTCCTATCCGAGAGGACATAGCCTTATGTCAACAGCTAAGAAACCGCTGGTTCTGGTCATTATGGACGGTTGGGGCTACAGCACCAAGCAAGAGTACAACGCCGTTGCTGCTGCCAAGACCCCCAATCTGGATCGCCTGGCCCGTGACTACACCAGCACCCTGATCTCCGGCTCCGGCCTGGACGTGGGTCTGCCGGACGGCCAGATGGGCAACTCCGAAGTGGGCCACACCAACATCGGTGCCGGTCGCGTCGTCTATCAGGAGCTGACCCGCATCTCCAAGGACATCCAGGACGGCGACTTCTTCCAGAACGTCGAGCTGGCCAAGGCTGTCGACGCTGCCGTGACCAAGGGCAAGGCCGTGCACATCATGGGGCTGATGTCCCCGGGTGGCGTACACAGCCACGAAGAGCACATCATGGGCATGATCGAGATGGCCGCCAAGCGTGGCGCCGAGCAGATCTACTTCCACGCCTTCCTGGATGGCCGCGACGTCCCGCCGCGCAGTGCCCAGTCCTCCATCGAGCTGTTCGACGCCCTGTTTGCCCGACTGGGCAAGGGTCGTTTCGCCTCCATGATCGGTCGTTACTACGCCATGGACCGCGACAACCGCTGGGATCGCGTGCAGCAGGCCTATGACCTGATGACCCAGGGCAAGGGCGAATTCACCGCCGACAACGCCACCGACGCGCTGGCCGCCGCCTATGCCCGCGACGAGAACGACGAGTTCGTCAAAGCCACCCGCATCGGCGACGCTGTACCGATGATCGACGGCGATGCGCTGATCTTCATGAACTTCCGCGCCGACCGCGCCCGCGAAATCACCCGCGCCTTCGTCGATACCGACTTCACCGGCTTCGCCCGCACCGCCACCCCGGCGCTGCACTTCGTGATGCTGACCGAATACGCGGCCGACATCAAAACCGCCTGCGCCTATCCGCCCACCGCCCTGGTCAATACCCTGGGTGAGTGGCTGGCCAAGCAGGGCAAGACCCAGCTGCGCATCTCCGAGACCGAGAAGTACGCCCACGTCACCTTCTTCTTCAACGGTGGCGAAGAGGCCTGCTTCAGCGGCGAAGATCGCGAAATCGTGGCGAGCCCGAAAGTGGCTACCTATGACCTGCAGCCGGAGATGAGCTCCGAAGAGCTGACCGACAAGCTGGTTGCGGCCATCAAGAGCGGCAAGTACGACGTCATCATCTGCAACTACCCGAACGGCGACATGGTCGGCCACACCGGCGTGTTCGATGCGGCCGTCAAAGCCTGTGAAGCGGTCGACCACTGCATCGGTCGCGTCACCGACGCCCTGGCGGAAGTGGGTGGCGAGTGCCTCATCACCGCCGACCATGGCAACGCCGAGAAGATGATGGACGAAGAGACTGGTCAGGCCCACACCGCCCACACCAATCTGCCGGTTCCCCTCATCTACTTCGGTCGTAAAGCCGAGGTCGCCGAAGGTGGCAAACTGTCCGATCTGGCCCCCACCATGCTGACCCTGATGGGTCTGCCGGTGCCGCCGGAAATGACTGGCAAGCCCCTGATGATTCTGAAATAATCCTGCCCCATGCGGGGATGCGAAATTATTTCACAGAAAACCAGTCGCGTCGGCCTGTTGGCCGGCGCGCTGTTTTTTTGCCTGATCGGCGGTACCGGCACAGCCCAGGCTGCGAACCAGCAGCTGGGGGCCATGCAGTCCCAGATCAAGGAACAGCAACAGACCCTCAAGCTCAGCAAGCAGGAGCTTGCCAAGCTCAACACCCAGCTCAAGGCTGACGAGCAGGCCATTTCGGCTGCCGCCGCCAAACTCGAGCAGACCAGACAGCAACTCCGGCAGAACCAGCAGAAGCTGGCGTCCCTGCAGCAGGACAAGCTGGCACTGGAGCAACAAGCCAAACACCAGAAGCAGTTGCTGGCCAAGCAGGCGGAAAGCGCCTTCCAGGCGGGCAACCACGATTACCTCAAACTGCTGCTCAACCAGCAGGATCCGGCCAAGCTGAGCCGCGCCCTCGACTATTTCGACTACCTCAACAAGGCCCGTATCGAGGCCATTGAAGCCCTGCGCGCCACCCGTGACAAGCTGGCCAAGAACCAGCAGGCCACCAGGGAGACCGAGAGCCGCCTCCAGACCCTGCTCGGCGAGCAGCAGGAGCATCACCAGAGCCTGCTGGCCAGCCAGCAGAGCCGTGCCAAGGTGCGCAACCAGTTGCAGCAGTCGGTGCAGGCCGACGAGCAGAAGCTCGACAAGCTGGTCAAGGCGGAGAAGGCGCTCAAGGCGCGGCTGGAAGAGCTGCGTCGTCAGCAGGAAGAAAAGGAACGCCGCGAACGGGCCGAGCGGGAGCGCCTCGCCAAGATCAAGGCCGAGCAGGAGCGCCAGCGCCGTCTGGAGGCCCAGCGCCTGGCAGCCGAGCAGAAGCGCATCGAGGAGCAGCAGCGGATCGCGGCCCAGCAGCGCCAGGTCGGCGAACAGCAGCGGCTGGCGGCCCAGCAGCAACGCGTCGCTGAACAGCAGGCCAAGGTGGCGCAGCAGCAAGCGGCCGCCCGCAACAGCGCCAAGGCAAGCAGCAACGGCTACGGCGGTCTGAGCACGGGTGGCAACCTGCGCTGGCCGGTGCAGGGCCCCATCCTCATCTCCTACGGCTCGCCACGTACCGCCGAGCTGAAGTGGAAGGGCACCCTGATCGGCGCCAGCGAAGGGACCCAGGTCAAGGCGGTGGCACCGGGCCAGGTGGTCTACGCCGACTGGCTCGACGGCTTCGGCATGCTGCTGGTCATCGACCATGGCAAGGGCTACATGAGCCTCTACGGCCACAACCAGTCGCTGCTGCGACAGGTGGGACAAAAGGTGGAGCAGGGTGAGCCCGTGGCCCTGGTCGGCGACAGCGGCGGACAGGAGCGCTCCGGCCTCTACTTCGAGATCCGCTATCAGGGCGAGGCCATCAACCCGACCAAGTGGCTGGCCAGACGCTAAGCCCGCCTTGGCGGTGCCCGAGTGGAGTCCGCTACCTCATCCCCAGCCCTTCTCCCGCGAGGGGAGCAGGGAGCAAAAGACAGCAACACCGCGTCGTTTAGCACTTCACCTGACAAAAAGTCTGCATCGCGCAGGCTTTTTGCTTGGCAGGGGAGGCACCACACCGCCCGCCCCGATGATGAAAACTTACCTCTTTTCCACCCCGCTCAGGGGAAGACCACCAGCCCGATCTGCTCCAGCAGCCCCTGCTGCTGATCTTCATTGATCTGCACCCCGGCGAGGTTGACCCGGCGCAGATCCAGGCCGGGCAGATCGCACTGGCGCAGATCGCACCCTTGCAGGTTGAAGCTGGTCCAGTCGATTTGCCCGAACTCGGAGCCGCTGAGATCCGAGCCTGCCAGGGAGGCGCCCAGCAGGTTGGCCCCCTGCCAGCGGTTTCCGGCAAGCTCGCACCGCTCCAGCAGGCAGCTTTCGAAGTTGGCGTAGCTGAAGTTGTTGCCGGTGAGGTGGGCCTCGCAGAAATAGCTTTTGGCAGTGATCCGGTTGGCGAAGCTGGCATGGGCGAAGTTGATCCCCATGGCCTGGCAGTCGCGCATCTCCAGCCCAAGACACTGGCTGCGGCCGAAGTCCGCCAGGGTGAGATCGCAGCGCAGGAAGCTCGCCTCCCTCAGATCGCAGCCCTGAAAAAGGCATCCCAGCTCCCGTTCCCTGTCATAGAAGCTGCAGTCGACGAAGCGGCTCTCCCCGAGATCGAGCCAGGAGAAGTGACAGCCGATGAAGCGGCACCCCTGGAACTGCTCCCCCTCCACCTCCTGCTGCTCGAAGTGGACCCCCTCGAAACACCTGCCCTTGATCATCCCCTGCCCCCTGTTGATGGCGTCATATGCTGACATTGCCGTGCAAAAACGGTAATGTTACGTGTAACATTTTTTGCCGGATCCCCAGATGAACGACACCCGCAAGCGCCGCCCTACCCTGCAGGACATTGCCGACCTGACCGGTGTCACCAAGATGACCGTCAGCCGCTACCTGCGCGACCCGTCCGCCGTGGCCGAAGGGACCCGCGAGCGCATCGCCGCCGCGGTGGAGGAGCTCGGCTACATCCCGAACCGGGCGCCGGACATGCTGTCGAACGCCACCAGCAAGGCGATCGGCATCCTGATCCCCTCCCTCTCCAACCAGGTCTTCTCGGCGGTGATCCACGGCATCGAGGCGGTGACCCGGCCCGCCGGCTACCAGACCCTGCTCGCCCACTACGGCTACAGCCCGGAGCGGGAGGAGGAGCAGGTCGCCTCGCTCCTCTCCTACAACGTGGACGGGCTCATCCTCTCGGACACCCAGCACACCGAGCGCACCCGCAAGATGATCGCCACCGCCGGCATCCCGGTGGTGGAGACCATGGATCTGCCCCTCTCCCCCATCGACATGGTGGTGGGCATGGATCACCGGGCCGCCGCCCGGGCCATGGTAACAGAGATGCTGCGCCGGGGACGGCGCAAGGTGATCTACCTCGGCGCCCGGCTCGACGTGCGCACCCAACTGCGAATGGAAGGCTACTACCAGGCGATGGCCGATTTCGGTCTGACCGGCCAGCACCTGCTGACGGAGCAATCCTCCAGCTTCACCCTGGGGGGAGAGCTGCTGGCCCAGGCCATGGCGCGCTTCCCCGATCTCGACGGCCTGTTCTGCACCAACGACGACCTGGCGGTGGGAGCCCTGCTGCAATGCCAGGCCAGGTGGATCCCGGTGCCCCATCAGGTGGCCATCGCCGGCAGCAACGCCCTCGACATCGGCCACGCCATGACCCCCAAGCTCGCCAGCATCGTTACCCCCCGCGAGACCATAGGTCGCGAAGCCGCCATCATGCTGCTGGCCCGCCTCGGCGGCCAGCCGCTGGCGACCAGGTGCAAGGACATCGGCTTCTCCCTCTATGAGGGGGAAAGCCTCGGCTGATCCCCGGCCATCATGGCGCGTTCGACCGCCATGATGGCGCCTTCTCCCCTCTCCCCTCGCTGTCCCCTGGCCTATGCTGGCTCCTCCATCCCCCCTGTCAGGAGCAGACCATGCACCACACCGAACGATTGAAAGCCTGCCTGCAGCGCGTCATCTGCGATCCCGCCTTCCCCCTGGCGGAGCTCGACGCCTGGTTCACCCCCGACTACTGCCAGGAGGTGAACGGCGAGCGGCTCGACTACCCGGCGTTTCACCAGCACATCGCCACACTGCGCCGCCATCTGGCCGGGGCGAGCATCGAGTTTGTCGCCACCCTGGCGCAGGGGGAGCGGGTGCACTCGACCCATGTGGTGCGGGCCACCCGCCAGGACGGCGGCACCCTGGTCTGCAAGGTGAGCGGCCTCTTCACCTTTCGCGGCGATCGGATCTGCCACACCGACGAGGTGACCTGTCTGCTGGCAGGCAGCAAGGAGGATGCGGATATCGGTTCGCGGCGCTGACTGCCAGCAACCCGCAGACACCGCCATGGCGGGCAGGAAGGCAGACGACGCGCCCTCAGACCGTCGGTTCGCGCCGGGCAAGGCGCTGGAGGGCGCGGGACAAGGCACCGGGATCCTCGTAGCCGAGCCGATCGGCGATCTGGGCCAGCGTGAGCCCCCGGTGCTGCAACTGGCGCGCCCGTCCCAGCACCACCTGCTCCCGCCACTGGCGAAAGCTGCCCCCCAGCTGCTGGAGGAAGAGCCGGTTGAGGGTGCGCACCGAGGCGCCGCAATCTGCCGCCAGCGCCGTCAGCGTCAGATGGATGGCGGGTGCCTGGCACACCCTGTCCAGCACCCGCAGCAGGCGCGGGTCCAGCTCCCCGGTGAGGGGAATGCGCGCCGCGAGCGGGTCGGCGCGCTCCAGCTCCTGGCCAAGCACCGTCAGATAGGCCCCCTTCACCTCCTCCTCGGCCAGCTCGGGCAGGCGGGCGAAGAGGCCCGCCAGCAGCGGGCTGGCCTGCAAGGGGCCGAAGGCGGTGCGGGCCGACGTCGGCACATAGAGGAGGGAGAGCCGGGAGCGGCGCAGCACGCGAAACTCGTGCTCCCACCCCGCCGGAATAAAGCAGACCTGGCCCGCCACCAGCAGTTCTCCCTCCCCTCGCCCCGTGATGATGCCGCCCCCGTCGTGCAGATAGCAGTATTGGGCATGGGGGTGGCAGTGCAGCGCGGTGAAGTGCCCTTGCGGGTAGGATGGATGCAGACAGGACATGAAGGCTCCAGGGGAGAGGGGCGGCCCCCGACCTTAAGCCAGGGCGAGGCCGGAAGCAAACGGCCCACCCCCTACCGGGGCGGAAAAACAGCAGGCCACCCGGGGGTGGCCTGTTTAATTTTTCTAAACGATATTTGCTTAGCGTTTAACCAATTCAACCGCTTCCCGGGAGAGGCGGGTCACCTCCTCCCAGTTGCCGCTCTTGACGGCGTCTGCCGGCAGCATCCAGGAGCCGCCGACGGTGGCCACACATTTCAGCGCCAGGTAGTCGGCCACGTTTTTCGGGCCGATGCCGCCGGTGGGGCAGAATTTCACCTGGGGCAGGGGCGCCGCGATGGCGGAGAGTGCCTTGGTGCCGCCGTTCGCCTCGGCCGGGAAGAATTTGAGGTGGTCGTAGCCTGCTTCCAGCGCCTGCATCACCTCGGTCGGGGTGGCCACTCCCGGGATCAGCGGCGCCGTGCTCTTGGCCGCATGGGCCAGCAGGGCCGGGGTCATGCCCGGGGAGATGACGAAGCGGGCACCGGCAGCGACGGCGGCATCAAACTGCGCGCAGTTGAGCACGGTACCGGCACCGACCATGGCATCCGGCATCGCCTTGGCGATGAGGGCGATGGCGTCCAGCGCCACCGGGGTGCGCAGGGTGATCTCGAACACCGAGATGCCGCCGTCCAGCAGCGCCTTGGCCATGGGCAGGGCCTGCTCCAGGTCGTTGATGACCATCACGGGTACCAGGGGGGAGGCGGCAAACACCTCGGCAGGGGTCACTTTCCAGTTCTGCATAGCTCTTCCTTAGTCAAAGATGGTGGCGCCGCACTCGGCGCTCGATACCGCGCGACGCATCACGCTGAACAGTTCACGGCCCCACCCCTCTTGTTCGAGGGTGAGGTCGATCTCGGCCTGGGTACGGCCGCTCAAATCGGTCAGGCAGTCGAGGCGGCCTGACTCGGCATCCACCCGCAGCAGGTCGCCATCGGCGAGCAGGCCGATGGCCCCGCCGTGCAGCGCTTCCGGGGTGACGTGGATGGCGGCCGGGATCTTGCCGGAGGCGCCGGAGAGGCGACCGTCGGTGACCAGGGCCACCTTGTGACCCGCCTTCTGCAGGTTGCCAAGCACCGGCATCAGCTTGTGCAGCTCCGGCATGCCGTTGGCGGCCGGGCCGTTGTGGCGCACCACGATGACGGCGTCCAGGTTCAACTCACCGGCTTTGTAGGCCGCCTCCACCGCATGCTGGGAGGAGAAGACCCGGGCCGGGGCCTCGATGACCCGATACTCGGGCGCGACGGCGGAGACCTTGACCACGGCGCGGCCCAGGTTGCCCGCCAGCAGCTTGGTGCCGCCGGTGGCCTGGAACTCGCTGCCAGAGGGGGAGAGCACGCTCGGATCCGCGCTCTCGCCCACCGGTTGCCACACCAGCTTGCCATCCACCAGTGCCGGACGGCTGAGGTAGTCCTGCATCTCGCCGAAGACCGGGGTGGCATCCAGGTGGATCAGCCCCTCTTCGGCCAGACGACGCATCAGACCGGGCACACCCCCCGCCTGTTCGAAGGCGTTGACGTCCGCCGGGCCGTTCGGGTACATGCGCACCAGGAGCGGCACCACGTCGGAGAGATCGCTCAGGTCGTCCCAGGTCAGCTCCAGCCCGGCGGCGCGGGCCAGCGCCACCATGTGGATGCTGTGGTTGGTGCTGCCGCCGGAGGCGAGCAGGGCCACCAGGCCGTTGACCAGGGCGCGCTCGTCGATCACCGCACTCAGGGGGCGATATGCCGGGGAGCCCGGGATCATGGCGCTGATGCGGCGGGCCGCTTCCTCGGTGAGGGCGTGGCGCAGCTCGCTGTGGGGATGCACGAAGGCGGAGCCCGGCAGCATCAGGCCCATGGCCTCGAACACGAGCTGGTTGGTATTCGCGGTGCCGTAGAAGGTACAGGTGCCCGCCGCGTGGTAGGCGCCGCACTCCATCTTGAGCAGGGCGTCACGGCCCACTTCACCGGCAGCGTACTGCTGGCGCACCTTCACCTTCTCGTCGTTGCTGATGCCGCTCGCCATGGGGCCGGCCGGCACGAAGGCGGTGGGCAGGTGGGCGTGGGAAAGCGCCCCCATGATCTGGCCCGGGGCAATCTTGTCGCAGATGCCGAGCAGCAGGGTGGCGTCGAAGGTGTTGTGGGAGAGGGAGACCGCGGTGGCCTGGGCGATGAGGTCCCGGGAGAAGAGGGACATGTCCATCCCCGGCTGACCCTGGGTCACGCCGTCGCACATGGCGGGCACGCCGCCGGCGACCTGGGCACTGTGGCCGAGCTCCGCCAGGGCGCCCTTGATGGTGTCCGGGTAGCCCTGATAGGGCTGATGGGCACTCAGCATGTCGTTGTAGGCGGTGACGATGGCCACGTTGGCGCGGGTCATGTCGAGGATCCGCCCCTTCTCGTCACAGCTCGAGGCGGCCACGGCGTGGGCCAGGTTGCCACAGGAGAGGGAGGCGCGGGTCTTGCCCTGATCGGTCTGGCGCTGGATGCGGGCCAGGAAGCGGGCACGGCGGGCGGTGCTGCGCTCGCGGATGCGGTTGGTCACCTGGGTGATCACGGGATGGGTCATAGCTTTCTCTCCAACTCTATATACGGGCGCGGTCGGCCGCAGCCGGGCGCGCGACATGGCTCATTGCGCCTGCGTCAGCGCGGTGACGGCACGGTCGACCACCTGTTCGAAGGTCCCGTCGATATCGATGCGAAACACGCCGGGCTCGCCATCCGGTCGCTCCAGGGTATCAAACTGGCTTTGTACCATGGCTTCGCGCATGAAGTGGCCCTGCCGTGCCCGCATCCGTTCGAGAATGAGGGACTGGCTGCCATCCAGAAACAGGAAACTCACCGAGTCGTTGCCCTCGCGGATCTGGTCGCGGTACTGCTTCTTGAGGGCCGAGCAGACGATGACACCGAGCTCGTTCTTGCGCTCCAGGCTGTAGGCCGCATCGCGGATCCGCTCCAGCCAGGGGGCCCTGTCTTCGTCGTTGAGCGGGTTGCCCGCCGCCATCTTCTGGATGTTCGCGCGAGGGTGCAGATCATCGCCGTCGATGAACTTGGCCCCCAGGGCATTGGCCACCTTGAGGCCGATGCTGGACTTGCCGCTGCCACACACACCCATCACGATAATGCACTTGCCCGCCATTATTTGACCTCTCTCTCACTTTTCAAAAAACGTTCGCCTGATGGGTTCTAAGCTACCACGTTACCGGTAACATGTTACCGGTAACGTTTCGCAATGTGAAGTGCAGCACAGAAATGTGCAGAACAACAACTAGAACCATTTGAGGACAATTTTATGGACGGAGCAATGAACACACCCGATGTCGCCTATCTGCTCTCGGTAGCGGGCGGAGCCATTGTCATGTTGCTGGTGCTGATCATGCGATTCAAGGTACATGCCTTCGTGGCATTGACCCTGGTCAGCATGCTGACGGCCCTGGCCACCGGGGTCACCTATGACCAGGTGATCCCCACCATGCTGACCGGTTTCGGCGGCACCCTGGCCTCGGTCGCGCTGCTGGTCGGCCTCGGCGCCATGATAGGCAGGATCCTGGAGATGACGGGGGGCGCCAAGGTACTGGCCGATACCCTGATCAACCGCTTCGGCTCCCACCGCGCCCCCTTCGCGCTGGGTGTGGCCTCCCTGCTGTTCGGCTTCCCGATCTTCTTCGACGCCGGCCTCATCGTCATGCTGCCCATCATCTTCAGCGTGGCGAAGCAGTTCGGCGGCTCCGTCCTCAAGTATGCCCTGCCCTCCGCCGGCGCCTTCGCGGTGATGCACGCCTTCCTCCCGCCCCACCCGGGCCCGGTGGCCGCCAGCGAGCTGCTGGGTGCCAACATCGGTCTGCTCACCATCGTGGGCCTGCTGGTCGCGCTGCCCACCTGGTATCTGGGTGCCTACCTGTTCGGGCTCTGGTCCGGCAAGAAGTTTGAGCTGCCCCTGCCCCCGAGCTTCACCGCCAGTGCCGAGCAGATCTCCGACAAGGCGCCGAGCTTCGGCCAGGTGATCTCCATCCTGCTGCTGCCGCTGGTGCTCATCTTCATGGATACCGGCCTCAACACCCTGGGCGTCATGGGCGTCATCGACAAGGGTGCGGACTGGGTCAACGTGCTGCGCATGGTCGGCAAGACCCCGGTCGCCCTGCTCATCACTGTGCTGTACGCCCTCTGGATGTTCCGCCAGAGCCAGGGCAAGGTGCAGCTCGAGAAGTTCTGCAACGACGCCCTGGCCCCGGTCTGCGCCGTCATCCTGGTCACCGGTGCCGGCGGCATGTTCGGCGGCGTATTGCGGGCGAGCGGCATCGGCACCGCGCTGGCCGACGTGCTCTCCGATACCGGCATGCCGGTGATCCTCGCGGCCTTCCTGGTGTCCGCCGCGCTGCGGGTTGCCCAGGGTTCCGCCACCGTGGCCCTGACCACCACCGCCGCCCTGATGGCGCCGACCGTGGCCGCCACCACCGGCCTGAGCGAGCTGGACCTGACCTTCATCGTCATCGCCATCGCCGGGGGCGCCACCGTGCTCTCCCACTTCAATGACTCCGGCTTCTGGCTGGTCAGCCGCTTCCTCAACATGGACGAGAAGACCACCCTCAAGACCTGGACCGTGATGGAGACCCTGCTCGGCACCATCGCCTTCCTCATCGTGGCCACGGCCAGCGCCATCCTCTGACGGAAACACATCGGGGCCGCATCCGTCGGCCCCGATGTGATATTGCACCGACTTTTTACGGATTCTTGCTTGGGCCCATCGCCACAGATTGCTAGAATTGCCTATTCTTCGCCCCGAGTGGAACGCTTCATCCCGTGATTTCAGGCTTCTCTATGCATTCATCGGCACATTATCGACAGTTGCTGACCCGCTTACCCCAGATCGCGGTTGCCGCGGATCAGTTCCAGATACTCAGCAGCGCCAAAGACTTCAAGAGCCGGATCCTGTCGCTCATCTCCCATGCGACCCAGCGCATCTATCTGATCGCGCTCTATCTGCAGGATGACGAGGCGGGACGGGAGATCCTCTCCGCCCTCTATGCCGCCAAGCAGCGCAATCCCTCTCTCGACATCAAGGTGTTCGTCGACTTCCACCGCGCCCAGCGCGGCCTGATCGGCAAGGGCAAGCAGGGGGGCAACCACCTGATGTACCAGGCCATGGCCGCCAGCCACCAACACCAGATCGAGATCTACGGCGTGCCGGTCAAGGGCCGCGAGCTACTCGGGGTGCTGCACCTCAAGGGCTTCATCTTCGACGACACCCTGCTCTACTCCGGCGCCAGCCTCAACGACATCTACCTGCACCAGCAGGAGCGCTACCGCTTCGATCGCTATCACCAGATCCACAGCCCGGCACTGACCCGCAGCATGGTCAACTACGTGGATGACGTCTTCCTCGGCAGCGAGGCCGTCCAGCGGCTGGATCGCACCGGCATCCCCGGCGCCAAGCAGCTCAAGGGACCGATCCGCCGCTTCAAGCAGCGTCTGCGCCTCTGCCAGTACCGCTTCGAGAGCATCCAGCCCAACGATCGGGAGATCGCCGTGACCCCCATGGTGGGCCTGGGCAAGCGGGGCAACCAGCTCAACCGGATGATCCGCAACCTGGTGCGGGCTACCGAGCGGGAGATCTTCATCTGCACCCCCTACTTCAACCCCCCCAAGGAGTTGAACAAGGACGTGGAAGGGCTGCTCAGACGCGGCTGCAAGGTGACCATCGTCGTGGGCGACAAGACCGCCAACGACTTCTTCATCCCGCCAGAGGAGAAGTTCTCCACCATAGGCGGCCTGCCCTATCTCTACGAGACCAATCTGCGCAAGTTTGCCGAACGCAACCAGCACCACATCGACAACGGCCGGCTCAACCTCATGCTCTGGTGTTGCGACAAGAACTCCTATCACCTCAAGGGGATCTTCGTGGACGAGGAGTGGGCCCTGCTCACCGGCAACAACCTCAATCCCCGAGCCTGGGCGCTGGATCTGGAGAACGGCCTGCTGGTACACGACCAGCACCATCACCTGCGCGAGCAGTTCAGTGCGGAGCGGGAGAACATCCTGGCCCACACCCGCCGCATCAGTCACTTCGACCAGATAGAGCAGATCAAGGATTACCCGGATCAGGTGCGCAAGCTGCTGGCCCGGATCCACAGGGTCAAGGCTCACCTCCTGCTCAAGCGCATCATCTGACCGCCAGGGCGCCCCGTCAGTGAAAAGGCCTGCCGTTTCCGGCAGGCCTTTTTCATGGATGACCCTCCCCCCGCTCCCTTGCCCACCAGCCCGGAACGGCACAACGCGGCTTGCATCGAGGCCGCAACAACCCCTATCATCTGGACATATTTACAGTGTTTTCGGGCATCTAATTGATGAAATTGGATAAAATCTCCCTCGACAGCCTCAAGGGTGTCGGCAGCAAGATGCTGGAGAAACTCGAGCGGCTGGGGCTGGCCACGGTACAGGACCTGCTGTTCCACCTCCCCCTGCGCTACGAGGACCGCACCCAGGTGTGGCCCATCGGCGATCTGCCGCCCGGCCTGCACGGTGCCGTCGAGGGCGAGATCCAGGACACCCAGCTGGTAATGGGGCGCCGCCGCATGCTGGTGTGCCGTATCAGCGACGGCACCGGCAGCCTGACCCTGCGCTTCTTCAATTTCACCGCTGCCCAGAAAAACAGCCTGGCCCAGGGCCGCCTTATCCGCTGCTTCGGCGAGACACGTCCCGGCAAGTACGGCCTGGAGATGGCCCACCCCGAGTACAAGCTGCTCGGCGAGGAGCAGGCCGGCCAGACCGAAGAGGCCCTCACCCCCGTCTACCCCACCACAGAGGGGCTGCGCCAGCTCACCCTGCGCAGCCTCACGGATCAGGCCCTGGCCCAGCTCGACCTCTACGGGGTCGAGGAGCTGCTGCCTGCCGGCCTCTATCCCCAGCAGATCGATCTTGCCGCCGCCCTGAAGCTGCTGCACCGCCCGCCTCCCTCGGTGGCGCTGGCCCTGCTCGAGAGCGGCCAGCACCCGGCACAGCAGCGGCTGGTACTGGAAGAGCTGCTGGCCCACAACCTCTCGGTCTTGAAGGTGCGCGCCCAGGCACAGACCCAGCTGGCCCGCGCCCTCAAACCCGCTCCCGAGCTGGTCCGGCAACTGCTCGGCGCCCTGCCGTTCACCCCCACCGGCGCCCAGAGCCGGGTGGTGGCGGAGATAGCCAGGGATCTGCAGCAGAGCCACCCCATGATGCGGCTGGTGCAGGGGGACGTGGGCTCAGGTAAAACGCTGGTCGCGGCGCTGGCCGCCCTGCAGGCCATCGGCAACGGCTGCCAGGTGGGGCTGATGGCCCCGACCGAGCTGCTGGCCGAACAGCACGCCATCAACTTCGCCAGGTGGCTGGAGCCGCTCGGCATCAAGGTGGGCTGGCTGGCGGGCAAGCAGAAGGGCAAGGCGCGGGAAGAGGCGCTGGCCGCCATCGCGGACGGCAGCGTCAAGATGGTGGTGGGCACCCACGCCATCTTCCAGGAGCAGGTGGTATTCCAGCGCCTCGCCCTGGTCATCATCGATGAACAGCACAGGTTCGGCGTGCATCAGCGCCTCGCCCTGCGAGAAAAAGGAGAGCGGGAAGGGGTGCATCCCCACCAGCTCATCATGACCGCCACCCCCATCCCCCGCACCCTGGCGATGACCGCCTATGCGGACCTCGACACCTCCATCATCGACGAGCTGCCGCCGGGCCGCACTCCCATCACCACAGTCGCCCTGCCGGACAGTCGCCGCCAGGATGTGATCGAGCGGGTGAGGCTCGCCTGCGAGGAGGGCAAGCAGGCCTACTGGGTCTGCACCCTGATCGAGGAGTCGGAGGTGCTGGAGTGCCAGGCCGCCGAAGACACCGCCGCCGAGCTGCAAACCCTGCTGCCCGGCCTGCACATCGGCCTGGTACACGGCCGGATGCGCCCCGTCGAGAAACAGCGGGTGATGGAGGAGTTCAAGGCGGGCATACTGCAACTGCTGGTCGCCACCACCGTCATCGAGGTGGGGGTGGATGTGCCCAATGCCAGCCTGATGATCATCGAAAACCCCGAGCGACTGGGGCTGGCCCAGTTGCACCAGCTCCGCGGCCGGGTCGGGCGGGGGTCGGTGGCCTCTCACTGCGTGCTGCTCTATCATGCCCCCTTGTCCAAGACCGCCCAGAGCCGCCTCGGGGTACTGCGGGAGACCAACGACGGCTTTCTCATCGCCCAGCGGGATCTGGAGCTGCGTGGCCCAGGCGAGCTGCTCGGTACCCGCCAGACCGGCCTGGCCGATCTCAAGATCGCCGATCTGGTGCGCGACCAGCCGCTCATCCCTCAGGTGCAGAAGATGGCGCGCTTCCTGATGGACAAACACCCGGCTCATGTCGAGCCCCTGATCCGCCGCTGGCTGGGCCTGCGAGACCACTACTCCAATGCTTGACCAAGGCAGATGCAGAAGAGGGTCACCTTGCCTGATGGACAAACACCCGGCTCATGTCGAGCCCCTGATCCGCCGCTGGCTGGGCCTGCGGGACCACTACTCCAATGCTTGACCAAGGCAGATGCAGAAGAGGGTCACCTTGCCTGATGGATAAACACCCGAGCCATGTCGAACCCTTGATACGATGCTGGCTCGGTCTACGGGATCACTACTCGAATGCCTGACCAAGCAACAGAAACAGGAGGAAAGCACTGATGAATTCCTGGCTCCGCGGCCTGCTCTACACCTTTGCCTTCCTGCTGCTCTTTGTCTGGGTCGGTCTCGGCCTGTTCGATGCCGAGCGCGCCAAAGGCCCCATCGCCAACTGGCTCAGCCAGCAGACCGGGGTGCCCGTCACCATAGGCCGGCTGGTGTTCAATCCGCTGCACCCCTACACCCTGCTGGCGGAACAGGTGCGCTATGGGGATGCGGTACAGCTGGAAAAACTCTATCTGGAGATCGAGCACATCGACTGGTTGAACCGGGATGTGCGCATCGCCCACCTGGACCTCATCCGTCCCGTCATCAAGCTGCCGCTCCCCAACCAGTTGCCAAGCCTGCCGGTTCACTCCCTCACCATCAGCGACAGCACCATCGACAACCTGAACCTGCAGAGCGAGGCCCTGACCCTGCGCAGCCTCAGTGCATCCCTGAGTGACTGGGAACTGATCGACCCGAGACGCCAGCCCCAGGCCAACCTCACCCTGGGCATCAACCAGCTGGAGACCCCCATGTTCACCCTGGCCCGTCTCAGCCTCAAGGGGCGGCTGGAGGGGCAGGTGCTCAGCACCGACAGACTGACCACCAACCTGTTCGACGGCCTGCTCGAGACCGGCATGGTGATGAACTGGCCAGAGCGCAGCCTGCAACTGCACGATCTCAAGGCCCGCGCCATGCGACTCGAGCTTGGTGACATCCCCCCTGGCGAGTTCCCCCTGCGCCGCATCACCCTGGACAGGGGTCAGCTTGCCCAGGTGAGCATCAATGCCATCGATCAGGAGCTCTCCCTCAACAACTTCAACGGCCAGCTCACCGCCTTCGACTGGCAGGCGGGCAGCCAGCCCAGCGGCTATCTGGCGGGCACCCTAGGCGACATGGGCCGCGGCTTGTTCCAGCTTGAGGCCGTCGAGGGCAAGCTCGCCTTCTCCTCCCGGCAGCTGGATGCCGAGCTGCGGGGCAAAGCATACGAAGGGGAGTTCAACGTCGAGCTGGCCCTCGACACCCAGCAGCAGAAGCTCACCCTGAAGGATCTGGCCCTGAGCGGCATGGACATCAGTTTGCCCCAGGGGTGGTGGCAGGATTGGCAGGGCTGGCGCCCGCAACAGATCGACATCCGCAAACTGGCCTTCGACAAGCTCAAGGTGCTCTCTTTCGACGACACCCTGCCCCTCTCCCTGACCGGCTGGCAACTCTACCTGAACGATCTCGCCCTGCGGGGCAACCAGCCAGGCCCCCTGCTGGGGCGCGCCCGCATCGAGAGCAAGTGGTTCGAGCTGGTGTGGGACGGTCTCAGTGCTCGCAACGGCACCCTGGATGGCGAGCTGACCCCCAGCTCCTGGCAGCTCAACACCTTCACCACCTCCCTGCCCGACGAGGGCTCCCTCAACCTGAGCGGCCAGTGGGGCAGGACGCCCGGGCAGGAGAGCCGCCTGCAGTTGCAGGGCAAGCAGCTGGATCTGGAGCAGTGGGGCAAGTTGCTGCACTCCCCCGTCTCCTTCGCGGGCAAGGTGGATCTGGCGGCAGATCTGCAGGCCGACCTCAACGGGCAGCCCGGCGAGCAGACGGCCAACTGGCGCCGGACCCTTCAGGGCAGCCTGAGCCTGGAGAGCAAGGATCCCTTCTGGGACAAGGTCGGCATCGACCCCTTGCTGGATGACTGGTTCAGGGAGCAGACCCCCCCCGATCTGACACCGCAGATGCTGTGGCAGGCGATGCAACGCGGAGACACCCCCTTCTATCAGATCAGGCTGGATGCCAGGGCGGAGCAGGGCAAGGTGCGGATCGAGCAAGGTGGTGCCTCCACCATCACCCACCTGCTGGCACTGCAAGGGGGTGTCGACCTGGCCGCAGACCAGTGGCAGCTCGACCTCGGGGTCCTGAACAAGGGGCGCTGCGCCGAGCTGCTCGCCCGCTGGCGCGGCCCCCTCAATGCGCCCGACCTGGGCTGGAGTTTCCCCACGGGACAGGACGCCTGTGGCTGGGAGGCGGGTGTGCGCTACCCCGCCCAGGGACGAAGCGGCCCGCTCTGGCGCCCACGGCCACCGGCCGCCCAATAACGAACAAGGCCTCGCGAAGAGGCCTTGTTGCTGTGAACATCAGGGATCAGCGTGCGCCGCGCTTGATGGGCAGTACCACGTACTGACCGACAAACTCCACCGCCAGCTTGCGGCCGCTGAACAGCTGCACCCGCAGGCTGAATTTGGCGGACTCTCCGCCCCTCAGCGGCTCGAGCACGGCGGGCATGCCCTCCCGGGCCACCCGCGCCTCCGGTTCTTCGCTCACCGGCCGGTAATACTTGATGTTGCCCTCGGCCAGCACGGTATCCCCTCCCAGCCCTGCCTCCTTGAGCTGCAACCAGATGAGACCCCAGCCCGCCAGCACGCACTGGCTGTAGATGCTGCCGGCGAACATGGTGTCGTGGACGTTGAGATTGGCCGCCAGGTTGGCCTTGAGGTGGAAGGTCTGGCCATCGTAGTGGGTGATGTGCACCCCCATCTTCTCGCTGATGGGAATGCCCCGCGACCAGCGGGTGGTGAGATCCTGGCACCACTCCGGACGGTACTGGATGGTCTGCATGGGACTCAGGGACTTGATCATCTGGCGGTGAGGGATGCGGCCGAAGGAGACGGGGCCTTCCCCTACCTCGAGGAAGCCGCAGCGGCGATAGAACTCCACCGCCTCCTGGCGGGCGTTCATCACCAGCCGTTTTACCTTCTCGTCGCGGGCAAGCTGCTCGAGATCTTCCACCATGCGGGCGCCCAGCCCCTGGCCGCGAAATTCGGGTCGCAGCGCCATAAAGCGGATTTGGGCTTCATCGCCGCCCACAAAGAGGCGACCCACGGCGATGGGCGTTCCGTCGGGTGAGAGCATCAGCCGGTGAATGGCGACGGTATCGTACTCGTCACGCTCGGAGCCAAGGGGCAGATTGAAGGGTTTGCGCAGTAGTTCCCAGCGCAACTGATAGTAAGCATCCAGCTCCGCTGGTGTTTCTGGGGTGACTACCCGGTACATAAAGCGATCCTTGAGTGTGCGCCGACTGGCAGATGGAAGGACTGACGCAACCATTTCTCCCGGCGCAGCCTGTAGTAGGTATCCAGCTCGGCTGCCGTTTGGGGGGTGACCACCCGGTACATAACAACATCCTTGAGTTACACTGGTCGAAAGCCATCTTGCCGTGCAAATTCATGGACTTCAATCTGCAAGCGTACCAAGCCGATCACTTATTGCACCTCAGCGCCAAACCCGAACGCCGCGTTTCGGTGCTTGAAAATGCCCGTCATCGCTGGCTGGAAATGGACGGCGTGGTGCAATCCGCCATGAGCCTCCACCAACCGGCCCGCCTCTGTCTGCCTCATCAACGGAGCATCGCGGAGCAGTTGCCAAAGCAGGCAAGCCGGATCCTGGAGCTGGGGCTGGGCGGAGGGGATCTCACCCGTCACCTGGCGGCACGCTGGCCCGATGCCCACCACGACTGCGTGGATCTGGATGCCGAGATCCTCACCCTGTTCCAGCAGTTCTTCCTCCCCTCGTCAGGGGGCTCACCTCGGCTGCATCACGCCGATGCGCTGCACTTCCTGCACCAGTGCCAGGAGATCTACGATCTGGTGCTGCTGGATTTGTTCAGCCAGGACGGCAACCCCCTGCTGCTGTTCCAGGCTCCGCTCTATCAGGCACTGGCCAGCCGCCTGAGCGGCACCCTCATCATCAATCTGCTGCCCCGCACCCGGCTCGAACAGGCACAGGCTCTGCGACTGGCAGAGGAGTGGATAGGCCCGACCCACGTCCACGACGTGCCCGGCTACCGCAACGTCATCCTGCACGCGACCCGTCAGCTTAGCCTGGGCGGGCGAGCACCGGCAGGGTGAAGAACCTGCGAAGTGTGCAGGCATCGCGTCCTGCCCTCCGGTGAGGCCTGCCCTGCCTGCCACCCTTATACCTGCAGCCAGAAGGTGACGGGGCCGTCGTTGAGCAGCCTGACCTTCATGTCGGCGGCGAAGCGGCCGGTTTCGGTCGGCACGCCGCTCTCCCTGGCGCGGGCTACGAAGTACTCATAGAGTCGCTCGGCATCTGCGGGATGGGCGCCACCGGAGAAGCTGGGTCTCATCCCCTTGCCGGTATCCGCCGCCAGGGTGAACTGGGAGACCACCAGCAGGCTGCCACCCACCTGGCTCACGTTGAGGTTCATCTTGCCGTTCTCGTCCGAGAAGATGCGATAGCCGCTCACCTTGTGCAGCAGCTTGTCCGCCTTGGCCTCGTCATCCCCCTGCTCCACCCCGAGCAGCACCAGCAACCCCTGGCCGATGGCCCCAGTCACCTCTCCCTCTACCGTTACGCTGGCCTCGCTGACCCGCTGAATCAGTGCAATCACATCCCTCTCCTCTCAAAACAGCACGACCGCCCATCCTGCGGGATGAGCGGTCGTCGATGCTACCAATAAATGCCCTGCCCGGACCAACGTCTTTGTGCCGGGATCCGGTGTGATGGCCGGCCGGCGTCAGGCCAGTTCCTCTGCACCGGGCTTCTCGTACTCCCCGAGGCAGGCGGTGGTCTCGGCCCCCAGCAACACCACCAGCCAGCTCAGATACACCCAGACGAACAGGATGGGAATGGTCGCCAGGGCGCCATAGATGGCCTGGTAGGAGGGGAAGTTGGTGATGTAGATGGCAAAGCCACGCTTGGCCAGCTCGAACAGGGTGGCCGCCACCAGGGCTCCGATGAAGGCGTGGGTCAGCCGCACGCGGCAGTTGGGCACCACGGTATAGATCAGCAGGAAGGTGAGCACGGAGAAGAGGAACGGCAGGCTGCGCAGCAGCAGATAGCCGATACCGAACAGGCTGTCAGCCGCGAACAACCTGAGCGAGAGAATGTAGGAGGAGATGGCGATGCTGGCACCGATGAGCACGGGGCCTAGGGTCAGGATCATCCAATACATGGCGAATGCCTGGGCCAAGGGCCGGCTTCGGGTGGACCGCCAGATGTAGTTGAGATTCTTGTCGATGGCCGAGATGAGCATCAGGGCCACCACGATCAGGGCACCGATACCGACGGCCGTGGTGTTGGTGGCGTTGGCCACGAAGCCGTCGATGTACTCCTTGAGCATCTCCCCTGCGGTGGGGACGAAGTTGTGATAGACAAACTGCTCCATCGCCTGCTTCAGGCTCTGGAACACCGGAAAGGCCGACATCATGCCGAACACCACGGCGATCATGGGCACCAGGGAGAGCAGGGTGACATAGGCCAGGTAACCGGCGGTCACCGTCAATCTGTCCTGCTGGAAGCGGCCCCAGACAAACTGGGCGAAGTGGGCACCATCGTGGCGCAAGAAGGAGAGTGCATGGGCCAGACGGCCGCGGATCTGCTGCTGCATCTTGTTTCTCGTAAGCGTGATCATGCAGACATTGTGTCAGATAGGGTGGTCATTTGGCCACCCGCAGACCGGCCGGATGCGCCTCCATCGAACTAAGGCCCCATGCACCCTCATGTCGAGCCCATAAAAAAAGAGGCCATAAGGCCTCTCTTTGGTCTGTCGATGAACAGCTCTCGATCAAGCACGACCGGCGCGCTTGCGATCCATCTCGGTCAGCAGTTTCTTGCGGATACGGATGGCTTTCGGGGTGATCTCGACCAGCTCGTCGTTGTCGATGAACTCGAGAGCCTGCTCCAGGGTCATGCGGATCGGCGGAGTCAGCACCTGGGCTTCATCGGTACCGGAGGCACGCATGTTGGTCAGCTGCTTGCCTTTCAGGCAGTTGACGGTCAGGTCGTTGGAGCGGGAGTGGATCCCGATCACCTGGCCTTCGTACACCTCGGTCGCGTGACCGATGAACAGACGACCACGGTCTTGCAGACCGAACAGGGCGAAGGTCAGAGCCTTGCCGGTGGCGTTGGAGATCAGCACGCCGTTCTGACGCTCACCGATGCTGCCACCCTTGTGCGGACCGTAGTGGTCGAAGGTGTGATACAGCAGACCGGTACCAGAGGTCATGGTCAGGAACTCGGTCTGGAAGCCGATCAGGCCACGGCTCGGGATGATGAAGTCCAGACGGACGCGACCCTTGCCATCCGGGGTCATGTTGGTCATCTCGCCTTTACGCAGGCCGAGCTGCTCCATCACGGAACCCTGATGCGCTTCTTCCACGTCCACAGTAACGGTTTCGAACGGTTCTTGCAGTTCGCCATCCACGGTACGCAGGATAACTTCCGGACGGGATACCGCCAGTTCGTAACCTTCGCGACGCATGTTTTCGATCAGGATGGAGAGGTGCAGCTCACCACGGCCGGAGACGCGGAACTTGTCCGGATCTTCGGTCTCTTCCACGCGCAGGGCCACGTTGTGGACCAGCTCCTGGTTCAGACGCTCCAGAATGTTGCGGGAGGTGACGAACTTGCCTTCTTTACCGGCGAACGGCGAGGTGTTGACCTGGAAGGTCATGTTCACGGTCGGCTCGTCCACGGAGAGCGGCGGCAGGGCTTCGACGGCACTGTTGTCACAGATGGTGTCGGAGATCTTCAGCTCGCCCAGACCGGTGATGGCGATGATGTCGCCCGCTTGCGCGTCGGTCACTTCGGTACGGGACAGGCCCAGGTAGCCCAGCACCTGACCGACCTTGCCGGTACGCGGTTTGCCGTTGGCACCGACGATGGTGACCTGCTGGTTGGTCTTGACGCGACCACGAGTGATGCGGCCGATACCGATGACGCCCACGTAGGAGTTGTAGTCCAGCTGGGAGATCTGCATCTGGAAGGCACCGTTAACGTCGCCCTTCGGGGCTTCCACGTTGTCGACGATGGCCTGGAACAGGGGTTCCATGTTCTCGGACGGGACGTCCTGATCCAGGGTGGCCCAACCGTTCAGTGCAGAGGCGTAAACAACCTTGAAGTCCAGTTGCTCATCGGTGGCACCCAGGTTGTCGAACAGATCGAAGACCTGATCCATTACCCAGTCAGGACGAGCACCCGGACGGTCGATCTTGTTGATGACCACGATGGGCTTCAGACCCTGGGCGAACGCCTTCTGGGTCACGAAACGGGTCTGCGGCATCGGGCCGTCAACGGCGTCGACCAGCAGCAGCACGGAGTCAACCATGGAGAGTACGCGCTCAACTTCACCACCGAAGTCGGCGTGACCCGGGGTATCCACGATGTTGATGCGGTAGTCGTTCCAGCGGATCGCAGTGTTCTTGGCGAGAATGGTGATGCCACGTTCCCGTTCCAGATCATTGGAGTCCATGATCCGTTCCTGACCTTCGCTGGTGCGATCCAGAGTGCCGGATTGCTGCAGCAGCTTATCAACCAGAGTCGTTTTGCCGTGGTCAACGTGCGCAATAATCGCAATATTGCGTAAATTCTCTAACATTCTCGCCTCAAATCACCGGGTAAAATTGGGCGCTAATTGTACTCTCGCCTTTGTGATCTGCCTAGCAGAATTGCAACACATTCACGCACAACAAAGGATCAGGATCATGGACCCCGCAGCAAAAGGCTGCTTAGATGGCCTGGATACGCTGGCGCACCATCTCGGCGCACCAAAACGATCCAAGGTTGCACCACTTTAATGCAGCAACCGGCATGAGAACGGGTTTCTCGACAGCCTGAAACGGTGCAAGTGCCCTGAAATCAAGCTGTCACAAACTTGGCACGATACTGGCTTATGTGAATGTGACGACGCATTCACCCAAAGAGTTTTAACACCGGAGGTTACTTAGCATGTCAGCCCAGAACGTTTTGGCCCTGATCCAGGAACACGAAGTCAAGTTTGTTGATCTGCGTTTTACCGACACCAAGGGTAAAGAGCAGCACGTATCCATCCCTTCCCACCAGGTTGACGAAGACTTCTTCGAAGACGGCAAGATGTTCGATGGTTCCTCCATCGGCGGCTGGAAGGGCATCAACGAGTCTGACATGGTGCTGATGCCGGACCCGGCTTCCGCCAAACTGGACCCGTTCACCGAAGAGACCACTCTGAACATCGTCTGTGACGTGCTGGAACCCGCCACCATGCAAGGCTATGACCGCGATCCGCGCTCCATCGCCAAGCGTGCCGAAGATTTCCTGAAGTCCAGCGGCATCGCTGACACCGTGCTGTTCGGGCCGGAGCCGGAATTCTTCATGTTCGACAACATCACCTTCTCCAACACCATGGGCCACAGCTTCGTGAAGATCGAATCCGAAGAAGCTGCCTGGAACTCAGGTACCGACTATGAGCACGGCAACAAGGGTCACCGTCCGTTCGTCAAGGGTGGTTACTTCCCGGTTGCCCCGGTTGACTCCTCCCAGGACATCCGTGCCGCCATGTGCCTGGTGCTGGAAGAGATGGGCCAGGTCGTCGAAGCTCACCACCACGAAGTGGCGACCGCTGGTCAGAACGAGATCGCAACCCGCTTCAACACCCTCACTCTGAAGGCTGACGAAGTACAGGTCCTGAAGTACGTGATCCACAACGTGGCCCACGCCTACAACAAGACCGTCACCTTCATGCCGAAACCCATGTTCGGTGACAACGGCTCCGGCATGCACTGCCACCAGTCCCTGGCCAAAGACGGCGTCAACCTGTTCGCAGGCGACCTGTACGGCGGTCTGTCCGAGATGGCGCTGCACTACATCGGCGGCATCATCAAGCACGCCAAGGCCATCAACGCCTTCGCCAACCCGACCACCAACTCCTACAAGCGTCTGGTGCCGGGCTATGAAGCACCGGTCATGCTGGCCTACTCCGCCCGCAACCGCTCTGCCTCCATCCGTATCCCGGTCGTGCCGAGCCCGAAAGCCCGCCGCATCGAAGTACGCTTCCCGGATCCGGCTGCCAACCCGTACCTGGCCTTCGCTGCCCAGCTGATGGCCGGTCTGGACGGTATCATCAACAAGATCCATCCGGGCGATGCCATGGACAAGAACCTGTACGATCTGCCGCCGGAAGAAGCCGCTGAAGTGCCGACCGTTGCCGGTTCCCTGGACGAAGCGCTGTCCGCACTGGATGCAGACCGTGAGTTCCTGACCCGTGGTGGCGTGTTCAGCGATGACTTCATCAACTCCTACCTGGAACTGAAACAGCAGGATGTTGACCGCGTGCGCATGACTCCGCACCCGCTGGAGTTCGAGCTGTACTACTCCGTCTAATCCGCTTTCCCATGATAAACCCGCCATCTGGCGGGTTTTTTTCATTCTGGCAACGGAAATACCGCCAAACGGGCACGATCATGCAGAAAGATGATCCCGTTCACGGAGCCGTACCACCCTCGGCTGCTCACGCCCCGACCCCGTGGTTTTTCTCTGATAGGATTAAGGTGAACCCCGTCAAGGAGAGATGGATGAACACTGTACCCTGGCTGCTGAGCCTCCTGCTGATGGCCTCCTGTTCCGCACAGGCCGCCCGCGTCTACTCCTGGGTCGATCCCCAGGGGGTGACCCACTACACCGATGCCCCCCCTCCCGGCAAGAGCGCAAAAGAGGTGGACCTGCGGGTCTCGCCGCTCATCGGCACAGCCCCCCACTCGGTCCAGGTGGACAACTTCAACAGCCTGACCGGTGTCGATGCCAGGAAAGCCCTGGAGGCCGCCCCTCTGGAGATCGACCTCATCTCTCCGGAACCGGGCAGCACATTGCGTGACAATACCGGCAACATCGTCTTCCAGGGCGAGATCTCTCCCCAGGTCCCGGTGCAATACGATGTGCGCCTGATCCTGAACGGCAAGGCGGTGCCCCTGGTTCACAACAGCCTGGCCATACGGGTGGAAAACCTCGATAGGGGCGCCTACGAGGCACGGCTCGAGTTGCTCGCCAAAGACGGTACGATCCTTGCTAAATCTAAGCCAACCACCTTTTACCTGCACAGGGCGTCGGTGAATCAGGCTCCCAGAGCCGCCCCCAAGGCCAATTAGGGGTGATGTGACGCACCGATGCGGGTAAACTTGATGCACTATATTGGTGCATTCTAGGTGTACAGCACCGTTTTAGGGAGAAACCTGTGCCAACCCGCTCGGACAACGCCAAGACACTCTTGGACAACCTGCTGACCGCCGTCATTCTCATGGATGAGCGTCTCTGCATTCAATTCGTCAACCCGGCGGCAGAGCAGCTGCTTTCCCTCAGCGAACGACGACTGATCGGCATCGAACTGCCCCACCTGCTGGAACACATCTCTCTCGATCTGCAGCGTTTCAAACAGTGCCTCATTTCGGGGCAGGGCTTCACCGACAGCGAAGTCACCCTGGTGGTGGAGGGGGAGCCCAGGCTGGTGGAGATCAGCGTCAGCCCCATGGCCGATCATGAACAGCGACTGATGGTGGTAGAGCTGCGCAAGATCGATCAGCAGAAGAAGATCAGCCAGGAGCTGCAGCAACACGCCCAGCAGCAGGCCGCCAAGGAGCTGGTGCGCGGCCTGGCGCACGAGATCAAGAACCCCCTGGGGGGATTGCGCGGCGCGGCCCAACTGCTGCAAAAAGAGTTGCCCGACCCGGCCTTGCGTGAATACACCGGCATCATCATCGAGCAGGCCGATCGCCTGCGGGTGCTGGTCGACAGGTTGCTCGGTCCCCAGCGTCCCGGCCGTCACCAGATGCACAACGTTCACTCCGTGCTGGAACAGGTGCGCCGTCTGGTGGACCTGGAGCTGCCGCCGCAGATCCGCATCGAGCGTGACTACGACCCCAGCATCCCCGAATTCGAGATGGAATCGGACCAGCTGCAACAGGCGTTCCTGAACATAGTGCGCAACGCCGCCGAGGCCCTTGGGGATCAGGACGGCCTCATCCGCATCAAGACGCGCACCGCCTTCCAGATCACCATCCATGGCCAGCGCTATCGCCTGGCGGCCGAAATCAAGATCATCGACAACGGCCCCGGCATTCCCGACGCCATTCGCGACACCCTCTTCTATCCCATGATCACCGGCAAGGACGGGGGAACGGGCCTGGGCCTCTCCATCGCCCAGAACCTGATCGATCAGCACAAGGGGCGCATCGACTGCATCAGCTGGCCGGGCCACACCGAATTCACCATTTATTTACCACTTCGCAAGTAAGGGAACCTCATGACAGCAAAAGTGTGGATCGTCGATGACGACAGCTCCATCCGGTGGGTTCTGGAGCGCACCCTTGGCAGCGAAGGCTTCGAATGCGAAAGTTTCGCCGACGGCGAAGCCCTGCTGAGTTCACTGGAGATGCGCTCACCGGACGTGATCCTCTCGGATATTCGCATGCCGGGCATCGACGGCCTGAGCCTGCTGGAGCAGATCCATCGCCGCCAAGCCGATCTGCCCATCATCATCATGACGGCCCACTCGGACCTCGACTCCGCAGTCAACGCCTACCAGCGAGGTGCCTTCGAATACCTGCCCAAGCCGTTCGACATCGACGAAGCGGTCACCCTGGTACGCCGGGCCGAGAACCACCTCAAGGAGCAGCGGACCAAGCGCAAGGCTCGCCAGCAGGAAGCCACCACCACCCCGGAGATCATCGGCGAAGCCCCTGCCATGCAGGAGGTGTTCCGCGCCATCGGCCGGCTGTCGCGCTCCAGCATCTCGGTGCTCATCAACGGTCAAAGCGGTACCGGCAAGGAGCTGGTTGCCCATGCCCTGCACAAGCACAGCCCCCGGGCCCACAAGAACTTCATCGCCCTCAACATGGCGGCCATCCCGAAAGATCTCATCGAATCCGAGCTGTTCGGTCATGAGAAGGGAGCCTTCACCGGCGCCAACAACATTCGTCACGGCCGCTTCGAACAGGCCGATGGTGGCACCCTGTTTCTCGACGAAATAGGCGACATGCCGCTGGACGTGCAGACCCGGTTGCTGCGGGTTCTGGCGGACGGGCAGTTCTACCGGGTTGGTGGCCACCAACCGGTGCAGGTGGATGTGCGGATCATTGCCGCCACCCACCAGAATCTGGAGAAGCGGGTCGCCGACGGCGAGTTTCGGGAAGACCTGTTCCACCGCCTCAACGTCATCCGCATCCATATTCCGGCCCTCAAGGAGCGCCGGGAGGACATCCCCCAGCTGGCCCAGCACTTCCTGCTGCGAGCCGCCAAGGAGCTGAACGTGGAGGCCAAGAGCCTGCACCCGGATACCCAGACCTACATCAGCCGCCTGCCCTGGCCGGGCAACGTGCGCCAGCTGGAGAACGTCTGCCGCTGGCTGACGGTGATGGCCTCGGGCCAGGAGGTGCTGGTAGGCGATCTGCCCACCGAGCTGCTGACTCCCATCACCAGCACCGCCGAGCCGGGCCAGCCCGCCCTGACCGGTGGCTGGCAGCAGCAGTTGCAGGACTGGGTGGCCGCCAAGCTGGCCCTGGGGGAGACCGATATCCTGGCGGATGCCATGCCCCAGTTCGAACGGATCATGCTGGAGACGGCACTGGATCACACCCACGGTCACAAGCAGGAGGCTGCCCGCCTGCTCGGCTGGGGCCGCAATACCCTGACCCGCAAGCTCAAGGAGCTCGACATTCCCTGAGCCTGCGGGAAAAACGATTCCCATCACGCCTTGAGGGAAAGCCTGACCAATCACACCCCGTTTGCTTGCAAACGGGGTATCTTTTTCAGGCGCCCCGCCTAGAATGGCAGGCTTTCCAACCCGACTCGCAGAAGGTGCCCCATGATTGACAGATCCCTCCCCCTGACCGACCTGCATCGCCATCTGGATGGCAACATCCGCCCGCAGACCATTCTCGAGCTGGGACGTCAGCACAACATCCGACTGCCGGCCGATGAGCTGGAAGCCCTGCGCCCGCACGTGCAGATCGTCGAGAACGAGCCGAGTCTGGTGGCCTTCCTGAAGAAACTGGACTGGGGCGTGGCCGTGCTGGCCGACTACGATGCCTGCCGCCGGGTCGCCTACGAAAACGTGGAAGATCTGCTGCGTGCCGGGATCGACTATGCCGAGCTGCGCTTCAGCCCGGCCTACATGGCGATGACCCACAAACTGCACCCGCAGGGTGTGGTCGAAGCCATCATCGACGGCGTGGCTGCAGGCAGCCGTGACTTCGGCATCAAGACCAACCTCATCGGCATCATGAGCCGTACCTTCGGGACCGAGCAGTGCAAGCAGGAGCTGGATGCCTGTCTGGCTCATCGCGATCGCCTGGTCGCCATCGATCTGGCCGGCGACGAACTGGGCTTCCCGGGCGATCTCTTCACCGACCACTTCCGCCGGGTGCGGGATGCAGGTATGCGAGTCACCGTGCACGCCGGTGAAGCCGCCGGCCCCGAGAGCATGTGGCAGGCCATTCGCGAGCTGGGAGCCGAGCGCATCGGCCACGGTGTCAAGGCCATCCAGGATCCGGCCCTGATGGCCTATCTGGCCGAACACCGCATCGGCATCGAGTCCTGCCTCACCTCCAACCTCCAGACCACCACGGTGGCGAGTCTGGCCGATCACCCGATCCGCCAGTTCCTGGCAGCCGGCGTGCTGGCCTGCCTCAATACCGACGATCCGGCGGTGGAGGGGATCGACCTGCCCCATGAATACGAGGTGGCGGCCCCGGCTGCAGGCATGACGGTGAGCGACATCCGCACCGCCCAGCAGAACGGCCTGACCCTGGCCTTCCTGAGCGAAGCCGAGAAGGCCGAGCTGAGTGCCCGCGCGGCTCAACGCTGAGCAGGGGTAAAACCCAATAAAAAAACCGCCGAAAGGCGGTTTTTTTATTGTCCCACGACATTGCCCGGCCTAGATCACCCGGGAGAACTGCTGCTGGCGCGCCTTGTTGCGCAGGTAGACATCGAAGCACATGCAGATGTTGCGGATCAGCAGCTGACCGGTGGAGACCACCTCCAGCCCCTCTTCGGTCATGCGCACCAGACCGTCATCGATGAAGGTCTGCAACAGCTTGAGATCCTCGGCAAAATACTCCTTGAACACCAGGCCGTGGGCCTGCTCCACAGCGGCGAAGTTCAGGGAAAAATCGCAGATGAGGCGCTTGATCACCTCACGACGGATCAGATCGTCCCGATTGAGGGAGCACCCCTTCCACTGGGCATGGCCCAGTGACTCGACCTGGGCGTAGTAGGTTTTGAGATCCTTCTGGTTCTGGGAATAGGCATCCCCCATCATGCTGATGGAAGAGACCCCCAGCCCCAGCAGATCGCAATCCCCCTGGGTGGTATAGCCCTGGAAGTTGCGATGCAGCTTGCCCTCACGCTGGGCGACGGCCAGCTCGTCATCGGGCTTGGCAAAGTGGTCCATGCCGATGAACTGATAACCCTGGCCGGTCAGGAAGGCAATGGTGTCCTGCAGCATGGCCAGCTTCTCCTGCGGTGCCGGCATGTCCGCTTCTTTCAGCTTGTGCTGGGCGGCAAAACGGCTCGGCAGGTGGGCATAGTTGAAGATGGAGAGGCGGGCCGGGTCGGTCTTGAGCACCTCTTCCAGGGTGTGATGGAAGCTCTCCCGGTTCTGGTGCGGCAGACCGTAGATGAGATCCAGATTGGTGGAGCGGAACCCCAGCTCGCGGGCACGAACCAGCATGGCACGGATGAAGTCGTTGTCCTGCTCCCGATTGACCGCGACCTGGACCGCCTTGTTGAAGTCCTGAACGCCAAGGCTGATGCGGTTGAAACCGAGCTCCCGCAGCACATCCAGCATGGACAATTCGATCTCGCGGGGATCCACCTCGATGCTGATCTCCCCCTCCTCGGCGAAGTGGAAGTGCTCCCGCAACATGGCCATCAGACGACGAGTCTGGGGTTCGCTCAGATAGGTGGGTGTGCCGCCACCCCAGTGCAGCTGGGTGACCAGTCTCTCCTTGAACAGGGGGGCCTGGGCCTTGATCTCCTGTTCGAGGTAGTCGAGGTATTGATCTGCCTTGTGCTGGTGCCGGGTAATGACCTTGTTGCAGCCGCAGTAGTAGCAGAGCTTGTGACAGAAGGGGATATGCACGTAGAGCGACAGATTGCGTGCAGGATACTGGCCCGCTGCCTGGACAAAGTCCGGATAGCCGAACCCCTCGTTGAACTCCAGCGCAGTGGGATAGGAGGTGTAACGCGGACCACTGTAGTTGTATTTTTCGATCAGGGCCTGATCCCACACAATCTGTTCTGCTTGCACGCTTGCTTCCTCTGTCTTTGTCATGGGCTCACCGGCTTAACTGAAAATCCTTCAGTCTGGCGACATCCTCAAGGATCTGCGCCTCCAGCTCGGCCTCGTAGCCGCTGCGTTCGAGATCCATCTTCATCACTTCATTGCGCTTGAGTGCCCGCCTCGCCTCATGGGTCGGCATTTCCTTCACCTTCTCATAGAGGCCGTAGAGCCCCGGGAACTCGGTGGCAAAGGCGCGGCCCCCCTTTATTTGCAAGGCATCCAGCAGATTGGTCAGCCGGATGGCGCCTTCTGAGTAGTCGCACTGACCATCTCGTACCGCGTGGGCGATCACCCTGACACTCTCCAGGATCCGCTCGTTGCGGGCCGCAATGGCGTGCTGCTGCATCTCTTGCTGGCGTTTGAGGCGCGCCATCAGGGCGCCGGCATAGACGGCAAGCCCCAGCAAAATCAGGCCACCCAACAGGGCGGCCAGCATCCATCCACTCATCACTTTTTCTTCGGCTCGGGTTTGGCTTCAGGCTGGTAGTCCGCCTGAGAGAAACGCTCCCACAACTCCTCTTCGGAGGCAGGCTGACTCGGCTCATCAAAATCGGCATCATCAAAATCCATGTCGCCATCTTCGTCATCGTCGTTGTCGATGATACCGAGCTCGTCCATCAGCTCCTGATAACGGTCAACCCGCTGATCGACCCATGCCTGCTCTGCGGCCTCCAGGGTTTCACCGGCATCCAGACGATCCAGCAAGGCATTGAGGCGATCATCATTCTCGATGGACGCCAGCTCCTGCTCGGGGGTCATCACCACCCGCTTCTCTTTCGCAGGCTTGGTCGCCACCGGCTTGCTGCCCTTCTCGTCGGCAATCAGCGCGATGGGCTTGCGAGAGCCGATGCGTGGATCCTTGGCCTGCTTGGAGCCGCTCTTTTTGCCCGCCTGCTCGACCTGTTGGCGGGAGCCCGCCTTCAGGCCCTTGCGCTTGGCGGCGCGCTTGCGCTCACGACCTTCCTGGGCACTGGCATCTGATTCTTTGCGCTTGCCGGTAGGCTTGCGGTTGGGTTGTTTGGCCGACATGAATGACTCCGACAAATAACTGAATGGAAACCCCCGGAGCGTGTCGTCCGGGGAGGATGCTGAAGCGGGGAACAGTAAATATGGAACAAGAGTGGGATCCCGCACCAATTCGACCACTTTGGGCCGCTGAACACCGCAGGATCGGCATCCTCTGGGCATGTTGCTGGTATTTTGACACAGAATGTCTTGGCGGGTTAATGACCCAATAGAAAAAAGGCAGCCGAAGCTGCCTTTTTCCATCATGCGAGTGCCATTCCCTGGTAGCCAATCGCCTTATCCCTGGGCGAACCACGGCGCATCATTTCGTTGGATCATCCTGATCCTTATTGACCAGTCCTGAGTGTGCGTGTGTTTGTTTGTCTAACCCAAACCGGCGACATCCTGCCTCCCATCGGGGTGGTTGCCTCCCGCAGCCCCGTTCATCCCTGGCGGTCACCATCCTGGCTTTTTGCATCTATTGCTCATCGCATGCTCCGAGCAGACATCCTGTCAAACCGAAGACGGGTCTTGCTCCCTCTCTCCGGCCAATCCTGATTGCCTACTGTAACTTCTTCGCTGGATGACTCAATCAACCAAAGCACATTTCGAACTGGTACAAAGTGATGTTATATTTCTTAATTCATTGAAAAACAAAACATAAAAAAATATATGTGAGCAATCTTTCAGACACGACCAGCCCCGTATATAGAAGATCTCTTACAGCAAAGCAGGCTGTTTACGGGCGATCGCTACAACCTCAAAAAAGAACAGGGAACACAATGGTTCCCTGTTCTTTTCAACAAGATAACTAACAGGCTATATCAGTGAAGCCCCGCCACATACTTGGAGAGCGCCTCGATGTCCTGATCCGTCAGCTTCTTGGCCACATCCCGCATCATGCCATTGGGATCGTTGTCGCGGGTCGCCGAACGAAAAGCGGTGAGCTGGGCCTTGATATAGGCGGGATGCTGCCCTGACAGGCTGGGATACTTCGCTTGCTCGACGCCGGAACCCCGTGGGCCATGACAGGCGGTACAGGCGGCCAGGCCTCGCTCCATGTCTCCCCCCATATAAAGCGCCTTGCCTGCGGCAACCACATCATCGGGCACGGCAACCGGCGTCACCTTCTGGCTGGAGAAATAGGCGGCAAGATCGTCCATATCCTGCTCGGACAACGGCAACGCCATGGGTCCCATGACGGGCGCAATCCGACCAGTTTGGCCAGAAGCTGCAGCCTTCAGTTCAACTAATTGTTTTTTGATATATGATGCGTGCTGACCAGCAATCTTGGGATACATGTCGACTGGGCTGTTGCCGTCCGGTCCATGACAGGCCGCACAGACGGCAGCCTTGGTTTGTCCCGCAGCGGCATCGCCCTTGGCTTGTGCCATCCCAGTTACGCCAACCATCAGAGCAAGTGTAATGACTAGGTTCTTCATGGCGTTCCAACTTTCTCGTTATTAGGCTTCCAGATCCCATGCCGCTGAAGGCATGTTAAAATAAACGCGTTCAAGCGACGCCATTTTACACTATTTCACAAAAAAGTAACTCTATAACCCTCTATCTCTATGGGGAATTTACGTTGGATACACAAACTCTGAATTTCAATAAGGTGCATTTTGTGACCAGCGCACCCGACATCCGCCACCTGCCAAATGATGGGGGTGTCGAGATTGCGTTTGCCGGTCGTTCCAACGCTGGCAAATCGTCTGCATTGAATACCTTGACCAAGCACAAGAACCTGGCACGTACCAGTAAGACCCCTGGCCGTACTCAGCTGATCAACCTGTTTGAGCTGGAACCGGGCAAACGCCTGGTCGACTTGCCCGGCTATGGATATGCCCAGGTTCCGCTGGAAATGAAGCTCAAGTGGCAAAAGTCACTGGCTGAATACCTGCAACGACGGGAGTCCCTGAAAGGGCTGGTGATCCTGATGGACATCCGCCATCCGCTCAAGGAAACCGACATGAACATGCTGGAATGGAGTTCACACCGTGAACTGCCGGTGATGCTGTTGCTGACCAAGGCGGACAAGTTAAGCCCGGGGCCCCGCAACAACCAGGTGATCAAGGTTCGTCAGGCGGTGGCAGAACTGGGCCCGCAGATCCAGGTTGAAGCATTCTCTTCTCTGACCAATATCGGCGTCGAGAAGCTGGCCCAGACCCTGAGCGGCTGGTACCTGTCCGAAGCAGACAACGCCCAGGTAGACGACGAAGATAATCAGAACGAGGAGTAAACGACTCCTCTCCCTGGCTGCAATTGGCGGAGTTGGACCTCCGCTGATTGAAAGGCTTTCATGATCCCCCCATCTCCGAGCCCTCCCTCCCCGCCTTCGCCACCTCTGAAGAAAAACCTCAAAAAATATATTTAAATCATACTGATAGCATGTTTAGACGCGAAAAGAATTAACTAATCATCAGCCTGATACCGTTTTCATGGATATCGAGTAAAAAATCAGAATTGAAGGCTGTAACAAACGAAACTGAAATTTAATTACACGGCGAGGCAATATAGGGATAAAAATGAGGCCGGTCTTGCCATTGCAAACCGGCCTGAAGAAATGAGTTCAAAAATTTGGGAAAAAGCGAGTTCTCGAGAACAAAGACGATTGGTTTTCCTCAAGAAACGCCTTCATTCTAACAAGGAACGGCAACAATTAAAGCATTTACTCTAAACGTTACTCATAAAAAAACGCCCCGACGATGACTCATCGGGGCTGCTATTCAGCCACATTCAATTACGTGAAATAAAAGGTCTGAAAGATAGAACATCTTACCTCTGTACCCTACGCCGACAACTGTACAGCAAAGCAGCAGAAAGTGAAAGTAATTTATGTAATTTAGTTTCAAGGGTAGGAAAAAGAAAAAATATTCATAATTTTCATGCAGATAAAAAAATCCCCAGTACGAATACCGGGGAGTTATAAAGGTGACTAGCTAGCACTTCCTCAACTATCCAGTTAGTCAGCAGTCCGTTACAGAAGTTCCGCTGCTTTGAGAAAAAACTCAAAAAAATTCTGCGAGTGATGGCAAAGTAAAAGTAACTTATTGTTACGCAATGGTTTTATAAAAATGGCACCTGTTCTGCCACACACCCACCGCAGAACGACCGTTTCACATCACACGTGCCGTGCCGCATCACGAGGGAGCCCTTATCCAGCGATGCAAAATCTCTACATCAGATCTGCCGACCGCCCAATAGAGCGCACTAGTTGGTTCACACGACGCCCAGATTGCGCTGCAACTCTCTCAATACCTGCTTGGTACCGGGCCGGATCCCTCGCCATACGGTAAAAGCCTCCGCAGCCTGTTCGACCAACATGCCCAATCCATCCATGGTATGGCGCGCGCCATGTTGCTTGGCCCAGCCGATGAAGGCTGTGTCCGTTGCGCCATACATCATGTCGTAGATCGCGATGTCCGGGTGGATGAGGGTTGGAGCCAAAGGTGGCAACTCACCTTGCAGACTGGCTGAGGTGGAATTGATGATGAGATCGAACGGCCCCACCAGCTGTTCATAGGATTGAGCCGTGATGCTGCCCAGATCCCTGAATTCCACAGCCAACTGTTCCGCCTTGGCATGGGTACGGTTGACCACAACGATCTCGCCCGGTGCTTCCGCCAGCAGGGGGGCCAGGGCGCCACGAGCTGCGCCACCAGCTCCCAGAAGCAGGATCCTGCTACCGGCAAGGTTCACTCCGTGAGCCTTGAGATCGGCGACCAGCCCGGCGCCGTCGGTATTGTCACCCAGCAGCACGCCATCATCAGTCAGTTTGATGGTGTTGACCGCTCCCGCCCGCTTGGCCCTGGGGCTCAGCCGCTCCACCAGCACGAAGGCTTGCTCCTTGAAAGGTACGGTCACGTTGCACCCCTTCCCTCCTTCGGCGAAGAAGTGGTTCAGAGCGCTGGCAAACTCATCGACGGCCGGTTCTGCCAGACCATACTCCAGCTCTTGCTGGGTCTGCCTGGCAAACAGGGTATGAATGAAGGGAGATTTGCTGTGGCGCACGGGGTGGCCAAAAACCAGATAACGATCCATCAAGGCGTTCCTTTTGAGAGCAATATCCCGATTTAACGGGTTTTCTCATGAAGGAACAAGCCGAATATCGGCCAATAAGAAGGGGCCATCATGGCCCCTCTGGTCACAACCACTCGCGCGGTTTGAGGTAGTCGCTATAGAGCAATGCCTCCGGGCTGCCAGCCTCCGGCTGCCAGTCGTACTCCCAGCGCGCCAGCGGCGGCATCGACATCAGGATGGATTCAGTGCGCCCCCCCGTCTGCAGTCCGAACAGGGTCCCGCGGTCGTAGACCAGATTGAACTCCACGTAGCGGCCACGGCGATAAAGCTGGAACGCCCGTTCCCGCTCCCCATAAGCAAGCTCCTTGCGTCGCTCGACAATCGGCAAGTAAGCCGCGAGGTAACCCTCACCCACTGCACGCATAAAGGCAAAGCAGTCGGCAAAGGGCCAGCGGTTCAGGTCATCGAAGAAAAGACCGCCCACCCCGCGCGTCTCGCCCCGATGCTTGAGGAAGAAGTAACGATCGCACCAGGATTTGAACTCGGGATAAATGTCGGTGCCGAACGGCTGACAGAGCTCACAGGAGACCTGGTGCCAATGCCTCACGTCCTCTTCGAACGGATAGAAGGGCGTCAGGTCGAAGCCGCCACCAAACCACCAGATCGGCTCCTCCCCCTCTTTCTCGGCGATGAAGAACCGCACATTCGCATGGCTGGTCGGTACATAGGGATTATGCGGGTGGATCACCAGCGATACCCCCATGGCCTCAAACCTGCGGCCAGCCAGTTCGGGACGATGTGCGGTCGCGGATGCCGGCATGGCATCGCCATAGACATGGGAGAAGTTGACCCCACCTTGCTCGATCACCGCCCCCTGACGCAGCACCCGTGTTCTACCGCCACCACCACCTTCGCGACTCCAGGCATCTTCCACAAAGCGCCCGCATCCATCGGCCTGCTCCAGGCCACGGCAGATATCATCCTGCAATTGCAGCAGGAAGGCTTTTACCTGGGCCACATCCGGTTTGCTCATTTTATCTCCTGTCAGACAGGCATCATGCATGCACTGCCTGCACTTCTCGTATTGTCATGACCTCATCGCACAACCTGCATGAAACAGGGCCGTGCCCAACTCAGGATGGGCGAATAATGGCCCCGGTGCGGGCGTCCTTGATTTCGGACGGGTTGGCTTGCCCCCCGACTTCGCCGGGCAGAATGTAAGCCAGCTGGCTTGCCAGCAGATCGCCAATATCAGCCACCCGGCGAGCGGGTTCCTCACCGGTGAGATTGGCACTGGTGGACACCAGCGGTTTGCCAAATGCCCGGCAAAGCCCTTGCACCTGGGGATGGCCTGTGACCCGCACCGCCAGGGTCTCGAACTGACCGGTCAACCAGGACGGCGTCGTCGCGCGAGCGGGCATGATCCAGGTGAAGGGACCAGGCCAGCTCGCCTGCACGCGAGCAAGCTGCTCATCGCTGAGCTGGCTCAGGTCGATGTAGTCCTGCAATTGCGCCAGATCTGCCGCGATCAGGATCAATCCCTTCTCCACCGGCCGCTGCTTGATGGCCAGCAGCCGCTGCACGGCGGCTTCGGAATCAGGATCACACCCCAGACCAAACACGGCTTCGGTGGCATAGGCGATAACCCCTTCTCCTTGAAGGGCGGCAACCGCTTGTTCAAATTCATTTGGCATAAGCACATGCGACAGCCACGCTGCCGCCTCTCATCACTGGATTGTATGTTGAACCGACATGACGGCATCGGGGCCATCACTGCTGCGATATGGGCTATATCCCTGCTCCTCTTCAGTCATGCATTTCGGTTCAGACGCTTGAGTGCATCAGTGAACCGAGCAACCGCAGGGAGCTTGAGATGGCGATCAGGTCAGGATCAGGGCAAGTTGGGCGATGTGCATCGGCTCACAACCTCACGCTGACCAGCAATCCGCCTGCCTGATCATGGGCGGCGAGATTATACCCGCTCAATCTGGTGGGAGCATTTCTTTTGCGGGCAGACCCAGCGCAGGTTTCCCCGCACCTTCTTCTCGATCATGATGCCCCAGCCACACTCGGGACAGGGCATGGGAACCGGCTTGTCATTCACCACATACTTGCAGTGAGGATAGGCGTCACACGAGTAGAACTGTTTGCCATAACGGGACGTGCGGCTCACCAGATGACCTTTGCCACACTCCGGGCAGAGGATTTGGGTATCGTCACTCTCCTGAAGGGATTCGATATGCTGACAGGCCGGGTACTGGGTACATCCCACAAACAGACCGTAACGACCCTTCTTGATGGCCAGTGGATGGCCACAATCCGGACAGGACGACCCCTCGAGCACTTTCTCTATGTCGCGGCCAGAGGGCGTGAGGGAGCGAATGTAATCGCAAGCGGGATAGGCTGAACAACCAAGGAAGGGACCGTGCTTGCCCTGGCGGATCACCAGTTCAGCACCACACTGCGGGCACGGCTCGCGCTCGAAGGCATGTTCGTGGGCAGAGAAGAGGTGGTGATCGATCTTTGACATGGGCCGCGCCTTGAAATCCAGATGGCCTGAATTCTACCAGCGCGGCACCGGGCTGTCAGTGGATGACGCCGTCCGACTCGTCAAACACCAGCTCTTCCATCTGCTGGTAGGCGTTTTCGCTGCCTGGCACATTGAACAGCACCATCATGACGACCCACTTCAGATCGTCCAGCTCGATGTCCGGCTTGTCCAGCTCGAGCAACCGTTCGATGCAGATTTCACGGGTTTCGGCATTCAGCACTTGCGCCTGCTCCAGGAACAGCAGGAAACCGCGACATTCAGTACTGAGGCGAACAAGCTCCTGCGGCGCATAGATCCGCATAGAGCCCTGCTGGCTTGCGGTGACATAGACTTCCCGCTCGCTGTCGTGCAGGTTGGCCAGTCGCTCCAGCCAGTTGAGCGCTTTCTCGATCTCGTCCTTGTCGAAACCGGCCCGGCTCAGTTCGTCGGTGAGTTCATCCTGCTCGACCATCACATCTGCATCGCTGTGGATGTAGGTCTCGAAAAGGTACATCAATACATCAAACATGATTCGCCCTCCTCGCTCTGACGTATCCACCGGCTACCGCCATCACTGCACCAACCAGCTCCAGCTCTACCAACCTGCCCAGTACGACATCGACAGGAAGCCGGGCCCGTTCGGCAACGGTATCCACGCTCGTGGTCTCATAATCTACGTTATCCAACAAATCGGCATAAGGCAATTCGCTATTATGCTGCGCCTCGGAAGAACCGTTGGCAGGTCCAGGGGACAAGACCAGCCTTGGAAACTCTTCCAGGATATCGGCGGCATTCAAGACCAGCTTGGCACCCTGTTGAAGCAGACGGTTGCACCCTGCTGCCTGTGCATTTTGCGGAGCGCCGGGAACGGCAAAGACCTCGCGGCCCTGCTCCAGCGCATAACGGGCCGTGATGAGCGAACCACTCTGTTCTGCCGCTTCCACCACCAGTGTCCCCAGCGACAGGCCACTGATGATACGGTTGCGGCGAGGGAAGTGTTCAGCCAGGGGGCCTTGCTGGGGCGCCAACTCGGAAACAAGCAGGCCTTCCTGCTCGAGGATTTGCATCGCCAACCCCTGATGACGCTTGGGGTAGAGACAATCCAGACCAGATCCCAGCACCGCCAGGGTGATTCCGCCCGATGCCAGCGCCTGCTGATGGCAGACGCCATCGATGCCCAACGCGAGGCCGGAGGTGATCGCCAGACCACAGCCCACCAACTCGGCACACAAGCGTGTCGCATTGTCTTTGCCGGCATAGGTGGGGTGGCGGGTACCCACCATCGCCAACTGTGGCAGGGAGAGGGATGAGACGTTCCCGCGGCAGTAGAGCAAGAGCGGGGCGCCGGGGATCTCTTTGAGCAGGGCAGGATATGCGGGGTCATCGGGACAGAGGAGGTGATTGCCGGGCTCGGCGGCCCAGCTCAATCCCTGCTCCACGACAGGAAGAGGCCATCTCATCTGCTGAATCTGGGCACTCTGCAGACCAAGAACTCGCAGGGCGCCATCATCTGAGTCAAACAGAGTTGTGATGTCACCACCCACATGAGCCAGCAGGCGAGCGGCGGTGACCGGGCCTATGCCTGTAACGGCATCCAGCGTCAGCCATAGCGACAACCGCTCCAGTGGCAAGGACACGTCAGAAATTACTGACCTGATAGCCAGAGCCGACCAGATCCTGACTCTGCAGGATAAGACCGTAACTCAATTTGTCGTAGACCTTGAACAGCATGACTCTGGCAACGGCCTCGGCAGGCAGCGATGACTTGCCGGCAGAATAGAACGCCTTGTCATAAACGGATGAATATTCCCGGTATGACACCTTGCCATTCTTGTCCACCATCTCGGCTCCCGGGCGCAGGATCTCGAGCACATCGCCCGGGGCCACCTGATCACGCCCCCCCTTGTTGATGAGTACCACATCAAACTTGCCCCCACCATGTACCTTGCTCGGCAGCTCGATCACATAGCCGGGGGAAATGGAGGGTGCCGCCTTTGGCATGAACACGGCAGAGATGCTCTCCTGCGACGGCAGCGGCATCACCTTGTCGCCCTGATACACCTCACGCCGGTTATGGGTCAGCGTCACTTTGGTGGTGTCGTGGGCAAGGTACTCCTCTGCCCGCACCGTGCCGACAAAAATTGCCTCCTGACCGAGCGACTCGCCGGTATGCTTGTCCTTGTATGCCACCCCCGGGCGATAGAGGCCATAACTCTGGCCCGGGTTCAGGGCTCCTTTCACATAGAGAATGTCACCCTCCAGCATCCCGACATGCTTGTCATTGTTGCCGAGCACATAGGGCAGGTCCTTGCTCTGCTGGCTGTTGGCCAGAATGTGGTCGGTCTGCAGGAAGGGCGCTATCTCACTCAGAGGAAGGGTCGGTATGGGATTGGCCTTGTTTTCATAGCGGTTCTTGGGCGAGAGACGGATGACCTGCTTGCCCCCCTGACTGGCTTTGCCGAGCCGAGGCTCACCATTGACCCAGCTCAGGTGCAGCACGTCACCGGGATAGATCCAGTGGGGATTGGCGATCTGCGGATTGATGTTCCAGAGGCGTGGCCAGAGCCAGGGTTCGGCCAGATACTGGCCCGAGATATCCCAGAGGGTGTCCCCTTTTTGCACCACATAAGTCTCGGGGTAACCGGATTTGAGCGTCAACTGCTGTGCCATGGCGCCACCGGCCAAGGCTGTCGCCAGGCAGGCGACGACGATTTGCTTCAGATACATAACACTCCCTGTTACTTCTGCACGCAAAGTGTTGCTGTTTTTTGTCGGCGTAAATGACTAGAATTACGTCAATATTGACTGCGTTTATATGAAACTAAAGAAAAAATTATGGCCATTCTAGATGTATTGCGTTTCCCCGATGAGCGTCTGCGCACAGTCGCGGCCCCTGTCGAAGCCTTTACACCCGAGTTACAACACATTGTAGATGATATGTTCGAAACCATGTACGCGGAGGAAGGCATCGGCCTGGCTGCGACCCAGGTCGACATTCATCAGCGCATCATCGTCATCGATGTCTCCGAGAACCGCGAAGAACAGCTGGTGTTGATCAACCCGGAGATCCTGGAGCAGTCCGGCAGCACCGGCATCGAAGAGGGCTGCCTCTCCGTGCCCGGCAACCGTGCTCTGGTTCCGCGCGCCGAGTGGGTCAAGGTCAGGGCGCAAGATCGCCACGGCAACACCTTCGAGCTGGAAGCGGACGATCTGCTCGCCATCTGCATACAACATGAGATGGATCATCTGGTCGGCAAGCTGTTTGTGGATTACTTGTCCCCGCTCAAGCGCCAGCGCATTCGTCAGAAGCTGGAAAAGATGGCCCGTGAAGATCGCAAAGTCCTCTGAGGATCCGCTCCATTGAACAAGCTGAAACTGATTTTTGCCGGTACCCCCGACTTCGCCGCCCGTCATCTGGCGGCGTTGTTGTCTTCCGGCCACGAGGTCGTCGCCGTTTATACCCAGCCGGACAAGCCCGCCGGTCGCGGCCAGAAGCTCACTGCCAGCCCGGTCAAGGAGCTGGCGCTGGCCCACGATCTGCCGGTCTATCAACCTGCCTCCCTGCGCAATGAAGCGGCGCAAGCCGAACTGGCCGCTCTGGGTGCCGATCTGATGGTCGTCGTGGCTTATGGCCTCATCCTCCCCAAGGCGGTGCTCGATACGCCGCGTCTGGGTTGCATCAACGTGCACGGCTCCCTGCTGCCGCGCTGGCGCGGTGCCGCCCCGATTCAACGCTCCATCTGGGCGGGGGATGCCGAAACCGGCGTCACCATCATGCAGATGGATGTGGGGCTGGATACCGGCGCCATGATCCGCAAGGTAACCTGCCCCATCGCCAGTGATGAGACCTCTGTCAGCCTCTATGACAAGCTGGCCGGTCTGGGCCCGCAGGCACTGGTCGATACCCTGGACGCCATGGCTGCCGGCGACACCGCCGCCGAGCCCCAGGACGATGCGCTGGCCAACTACGCCGAGAAGCTCTCCAAGGAAGAGGCCCGCATCGACTGGTCGATGGACGCCATTGCCATCGAACGCTGCATCCGCGCCTTCAACCCCTGGCCCATCAGCTGGTTCGAGGTCGCCGGACAGACCGTCAAGGTGTGGCAGGCCGAAGTCCTTCCCAAGGCGCACGGCCAGGCAGCCGGTACCCTGCTCAAGGCCGACAAGCAGGGGATCGAGGTTGCCACCGGTCAGGGGGTGCTGCGCCTGCTAACCCTGCAACCTCCCGGCAAGAAGGCCATGTCCGTTTCGGATCTGCTCAACTCTCGCCGCGACTGGTTTGAACCTGGCACGCAACTGATTTGATCTGGATTGAATTGACACAAGCGGGGCCCTGGCCCCGACTTGTGCATCTAAGGTAACGCTATGAAAACACGCGCACAGGCTGCTCTCGTCATTCAACAGGTGCTGGATCAGGGCCAATCTCTCTCCGCCGTTCTGCCTGCTGCCCAGGAGAAGGTCGCCCCTCGCGATCGCGCCCTCCTGCAAGAACTCTGCTACGGCACCCTGCGCTGGCTGCCCCGCCTCGATGCGGCGGTCAGCGAGATGATGGACAAGCCGCTCAAGAACAAGAGCCGCATCTTCCACTACCTCATCCTGGTCGGCCTCTACCAGCTCATCTATACCCGCATTCCGGCTCACGCCGCCGTGGCCGAGACCGTCAACGCCGTCAAGCTGCTCAAGGGTTCTTCCCTGCGCGGCCTCATCAACGGCGTACTGCGCAACTTCCAGCGCAGTGCCGAAGTGATCCTGCTGCGCATCGACCGCGTTCCCAGCGTCCGCCTCGGCCACCCCGAATGGCTCACCAAGCGCCTGCGTCAGGCCTATCCCGATGACTGGGAGTTCATCATGGAGGCCAACAACCAGCGCCCGCCCATGTGGATCCGCAACAACAGCCAGCGCCAGAGCCGCGAGGCCATGCTGGCCCGCATGAGCGAGGTGGGTATCCCGGCCATGGCCGGTGTGGAAGGGGAAGATTGCATCCTGCTGGAGCGCCCCTGCGACGTGACAAAGCTGCCCGGCTTCGAGCAGGGTGACTGCTCGGTGCAGGACGGTGCCGCCCAGCAGGCCGCCGCCCTGCTCGATCCCCAGCCAGGCGAGTGGGTGCTGGACGCCTGCGCCGCCCCCGGCGGCAAAACCGCCCATTTGCTGGAACGCCAGCCGGCCCTTGCCGGCGTGGTTGCCGTCGACGCCGACGACAACCGCCTCAAGCGGGTGCAGGAGAACCTGGATCGCATCGGCCTTCAGGCCCAAGTGATCCACGGTGATGCCAGCACGCCGGATCTGTGGTGGCCACAGGGGCAGTTCGACCGCATCCTGCTGGATGCCCCCTGCTCCGCCACCGGCGTCATCCGTCGTCACCCCGACATCAAGTGGTTGCGCCGGGATCAGGACATCCGCGAGCTGGCCGAGCTGCAACGCCGCATTCTCGATGCCCTCTGGGGCAAGCTGAAGCACGGCGGCACCCTGCTCTACGCCACTTGCTCCGTGTTGCCGGAAGAGAACCGGGAGCAGATCCGCGCCTTCCTGGCCGATACCCCGGATGCCCGCCTGGTGCCGTTGCATGCAGAAGACACCCCGGCCTGTCCGGGTCGCCAGTTCCTGCCCGGCGAGGCGGAGATGGACGGCTTCTACTATGCCAAGCTCATCAAGCTGTAGGCCGAACCGGCGGATGGCAGGCCCGGTGACGGGCCGCCTCATTACGAAGCAACAACCTTGAGTAAGATGGCCTTATGAAAATCATCATTCTGGGCGCAGGTCAGGTGGGTGGCACCCTGGCCGAGAATCTCGCCGGCGAGAACAACGACATCACCATCGTCGACACCGACAGCGAGCGCCTGCGCGAACTGCAGGACAAATTCGACCTGCGGGTGGTGAACGGCCACGGCGCCCATCCCAGGGTGCTGCGCGAAGCCGGCGCCCAGGATGCCGACATGCTGGTCGCCGTCACCAACAGCGACGAGACCAACATGGTCGCCTGCCAGGTCGCCTACTCCCTGTTCAACACCCCGAACAAGGTGGCGCGCATTCGGTCCCCCGCCTATCTGGTGGAGCGGGATCGCCTGTTCCTGCCCGAATCCGTCCCCGTGGATCACCTGATCGCCCCCGAGCAGTTGGTAACCGACTACGTGCGTCGCCTGATCGAGTATCCGGGGGCGTTGCAGGTGGTGGATTTTGCCGACGGCAAGGTGGGCCTGGTGGCGGTCAAGGCCTATTACGGCGGCCCCCTGGTGGGCAATGCGCTCTCCACCCTGCGGGAACACATGCCCAACATCGAAACCCGGGTCGCCGCCATCTTCCGCCAGGGGCGCTCCATCCGCCCCCAGGGCACCACCATCATCGAAGCCGATGACGAGGTGTTCTTCGTGGCCGCAGCGGGCCATATCCGCGCCGTGATGTCGGAGCTGCAACGCCTCGAGAGCCCCTACCGGCGCATCATGATCGTCGGCGGCGGCAACATAGGCGCCGGCCTCGCCCGCCAGCTAGAGAAGCGCTACAGCGTCAAGCTCATCGAGCGCAACCAGAAGCGGGCGGAGCAGCTCTCCGAACACCTGGAACACACCATCGTCTTCTGCGGCGATGCGGCGGATCAGGAGCTGCTGGCGGAGGAGCACATCGACCAGATCGACGTCTTCATCGCGGTGACCAACGAGGATGAGGCCAACATCATGTCGGCCCTGCTCGCCAAGAAGATGGGGGCCAAGAAGACCATGGTGCTGATCCAGCGCGGCGCCTACGTGGACCTGGTACAGGGCGGCTCCATCGACATCGCCATCTCCCCCCAGCAGGCCACCATCTCTGCCCTGCTGACCCATGTGCGCCGTGCCGACATCGCCAACGTCTACAGCCTGCGCCGCGGGGCGGCCGAAGCCATCGAGGCGATCGCCCACGGGGACGAGAACACCTCCAAGGTGGTGGGCAAGACGGTGGGCGAGCTCAAGCTGCCCCCGGGCACCACCATAGGCGCAGTGGTGCGCGGTGACGAGGTGCTGATCGCCCACGATCGTACCCAGATACAGCAGGATGACCACGTGGTGATGTTCCTGGTGGACAAGAAGTACATCCCGGAAGTGGAGCGTCTGTTCCAGCCCAGTCCCTTCTTCCTGTAAGCCGGCCATGTCTCTGGCAACGGTATCCGGACCCGGCCCCTTTTCTCAGGAAAGGTCCGGGTCTTTTTTCAATCAACGACCAGGTTATCTTGCATGATCAAGCTGCATCCCATCGTCTTCACGCTCGGGCTGGTACTCTCCAAGCTGGCGCTCTTCATGTGGCTGCCCACCCTGCTGGCCCTGCTGACCGGTTCGGAAGGTTTCGTCGAATTTCTCAAGTCGGTCTTGATCACCCATGGTGCCGCCCTGCTCTGCCTCCATTACGGTCGCAAGGCAGAGTTTCACCTCGGCGTGCGGGAGATGTTCCTGCTCACCACCTCGGTCTGGGTGGTCGCCTGCGTCTTCGGGGCCCTGCCCTTCGTCTTCATCACCCATATCGACTTTGCCGACGCCTACTTCGAGACCATGTCGGGGGTCACCACCACGGGATCCACCGTGCTGTCGGGGCTCGACGGCATGGCCCACAGCATCCTGCTGTGGCGATCCATCCTGCAGTGGCTGGGCGGAGTCGGCTTCATCGTGATGGCGGTGGCGGTACTGCCCTACCTCAACGTCGGGGGCATGAAGCTGTTCCAGACCGAGAGCTCGGATTGGTCCGACAAGAGCGCCCCCCGCGCCAAAACGGTGGCCAACAACATAGTGCTGGTCTATCTGGTACTCTCCATGCTCTGCTTCCTCGCCTACTGGGTGAGTGGCATGAACCTGTTCGAAGCGGTCAACCACGCCATGACGACCCTCAGCACCGGCGGCTACTCCACCTCCGATCAATCCATGTCCCACTTCTCCCACGCGGCGCACTGGATAGGCACCCTCTTCATGTTCCTCGGCGGCCTGCCCTTCCTGCTCTATGTGCAGGCTCTCTCCCGCCGTGACAACAGCCTGTTCAAGGATGCCCAGGTGCAGGGCTTCTTCTGGCTGATCGTCTGGGTGACCCTGGTCGTCACCTTCTATCTCTGGGTGAGAGACATCTACGGCTTCATGGATGCCTTGCGCATCAGCAGCTTCAATATCGTCTCCGTGCTTACCACCACGGGTTTCGGACTCGGCGACTTCGGCACCTGGGGCCCGCTCACCACCATTATCTTCATCATCCTGCTGGCACTCGGCGCCTGCTCCGGCTCCACCTCGGGCGGGCTCAAGATCTTTCGGGTCCAGGTGGCCTTCGCCCTGTTCAAGAAACAGATGCGCCAGCTGATGCACCCCTCCGCCGTGTTTCCCCAGAAGTACAACGGCCGTCCGGTCAACGACGCCATCATCCGCTCCCTGATCTCCTTCGTGCTGGTCTACTTCGCCATCATCCTGCTCATCGCCGCCCTGCTCGCCGCCATCGGACTGGACCCCCTGACCGCCATCTCGGGCTCCATCACCGCCGTGGCCAACGTGGGCCCGGGCATGGGGCCTGTCATCGGTCCCAGCACCAACTTCGCCAGTCTGCCGGATGCGGCCAAGTGGATACTGTCGTTCGGCATGCTGCTGGGACGCCTCGAGATCCTGACGGTGGCGGTGCTCTTCTTCCCCTCCTTCTGGAAGCAATAAGCAGCCGTCCAGGCTGTTGCATGAAACGAAAAGGGCAGCCAATGGCTGCCCTTTTCGTTGTCCCGGCGAATGACGACTCCCCTCAGTCCGCCGACTCCTCTCGCTCCAGCGCCCGGTCCACCAGCGCGTCCGGCAAGGGCTTGGTCACCTCGACCCCCAGCTCGCGAAAGCGCTCGGCCTGGGCGATCAGGTTGCCACGACCGTTGACCAGCCGCCCCATCGCCTTGTCGTAGCTCTCCTGCGCCTTGTGCAGGCTGCCCCCCATCTGCTGCATCTCCTCCACGAACAGCCGCAGCTTCTCGTAGAGGCGGCCGGCCCGCTCCGCTATCTGGCGCGAGTTCTGGTTCTGCCGCTCGTAGCGCCACAGGTTCTCTATGGTGCGCAGCGCCACCATCAGGTTGGTGGGGCTCACCAGCAGGATGTTGTGTTCCAGCCCGTAGCGCACCAGGGAAGGGTCCGCTTCCAGGGCAGCGAGGAAGGCAGGCTCCACCGCCACGAACATCAGCACATAGTCCAGAGTGCGCACCCCGGGCAACTGCTGGTAATCCTTGCGGCCCAGCTCGCGGATATGGTTGCGCACCGAGGCGACGTGCTCCTTGAGCGCCACCGCCTTCTCCAGATCATCAGCGGCGTTGTACCAGCGCTCATAGGCGGTCAGCGACACCTTGGCGTCGATGATGATGTCCTTCTCCTGGGGCAGGTGGACGATGACGTCGGGCTGGTAGCGCTTGCCCTTGTCCACCTCGATGTTGACCTGGGTGTGGTACTCATGCCCCTCGCGCAGGCCGCACTCGGAGAGGATCCGCGCCAGCACCACCTCCCCCCAGTTGCCCTGCTGCTTGCTGTCGCCCTTGAGGGCCCGGGTCAGCGCCGCCGCCTCTTCGGTCATGCGGGCGTTGAGCTCGGCAAGGCGCTCCAGCTCGAACTTGAGGTTGTGGCGCTGGGCCGTCTCCTGGGCGTGGGTCTCTCCCACCTGGCGGCGAAAGCCCTCGAGCTGCTCCTTGAGTGGAGTCAGCAGGAGATCCATGCTGTTCTGATTCAGTTCGCGGAAGTTTCCAGCATTTTGTTCAAAAATACGATTGGCGAGGTTCTCGAACTGCTGGCTGAGGCGCTGTTCAGCCTCTTGTTGCAGTTGCAGCTTCTCGGCGCTGGCGATGCGCTCGCTGCGCAGGGTCGCCTCGGCTTCCTTGAGACGGGCGGTGAGCTTGAGCAGCAGGGTCTGCTGCTGATCCAGCTTCTGCTGAACCAGCATCTTCTCGTCCTGCAGCGCGTCCCAGCGATCCTGCAACCCCTGATAACGCTCCTCCAGCAGCAGCGCCTCTTCACGGCCGCTGCGTCGCCCCCACCACCAGCCGAACAGCAGCGCCAGCCCGCCAGCCAGCATGGCAGGCCACCAGGTCAGCAGCGGGGTCATCGGCGCCCCCGCTGGCGCAGGAAGAGTTCGAGATAGCGGTTGAGCAGCAACCAGATCAGCACATAGAGCAGATAGGCCGCCAGCACCACCCACTTGTGGCTGTTGACCCCGGTATCCAGTTCACTGAACTCGATACCCTTGAGATGGCAGTAGGCCCACATCAGCAGGGGGAAGACATAGAGCAGAGAAGCACGCCACAGAAATAGCCACATGAGTTCATTCAATCCCGCAAAAAGACCCGCCTAGCTTACACAAGGGCAACCCGGCTTGCGATCCTGCCCGCCGCTATTCTCTGGCTTGCCGGCCCAAAACTGGATAAAATTAACCCCTAATAGGTATAGAGGTGGGCATGACGCATTTTTTCTGTCGCTGGCTGGCACACGCATGGGGGAGCCCCCGCAGACCCGAGGTGGTCTGCCATGAGGCACGCCCGCCCTGGGCCATCGACGAGTCCCAGTTCCTCACCCTCTGCACCCGTTGTGGCGACTGCTTCAAGGCGTGTCCCAACGGCCTCATCAAACCCGCCGATCGCCCCGAATATGACGGCAGCCCCATCGCCGGTACCCCAGTGCTGGATCTCGCCTGTGGCCAGTGCAGCTATTGCGGCAGCTGTGCCAGAGCCTGCCCCACGGGCGCACTGGATCTCTGCCTCGGCCGTCAGGTGCAGACCCGGGTCAGGATAGAGGCGAGCTGCCAGGCCCGTCAGGGCTACTACTGCCTGCTGTGCGAAGATGCCTGCCCCCAGCAGGCGATCAAGGTCGGCAGCGAGGGAGTGACCGTCAACATGGCCGCCTGCGATGGCTGCGGCGCTTGCGGCCTCGCCTGTCTGCACGGAGCCATCACCCTTGTGCCCCAGCTCTGATCGCTGGCAATGACAGAGGGGCCCGCAGGCCCCTCTGTCATTCACCGTGGCATCATGCCATGGTCAGGATATTATCCTGCTCTATACCGAGAAGGTGGCACAGACGAGTTGGATCCCGCACCGCATCCGCCAAAGTGTACTCCCCCAGCACCTCCAGGAAGGCGTGCATGGCGCGGCGTAGAATGCCCTGGATGCGGCAGCCCCCGGAGAGACGGCAGTTTTCGCGCTTGCAGTCCACCGGGCAGAGCACGTGCTCCATGTCCATCACCACATCGCGCAGGTTGATGGAGACGGCGGCACGGCCGAGGCGGATGCCCCCATGCTTGCCACGCACCGTCTCGATGTAACCCTTGATGCCGAGCTGATGCACTATCTTGACCACGTGATTGCGGGAGATGGCGAAGGTGTCGGCCACTTCCGTGATGGTCGACAGGCGATCACCGGGCTGGATGGCCAGGAAGGTCAGGGTACGCAGGGCGTAGTCGGTAAATCGTGTCAGTTGCATGGTCGCACTTGCCTCTTACTACAAGCCAGAAATCAGGACGACAGCCGGTGGCCAAAGAGGGGGTCTGCACATGCGTGCGCACGGGATGGGCTTCTTCGACCGAGTCGTGAAGTCACAAGGGTAAGAGCAGCCTGGGCGGGTGTCGACGAAGATGTACATAAATCGACACTTTCTTTGATTGATCGCAAACTTGCCGCCTCAGCGAGGGGTTTTGGCGGTTTCCGTCGACAACCCCCCACCTCCTCTGCCATCGCCGGAGCCGTTGTCCGGCGAGTTCAGTGGGGCTGCTTCAGCCAGTTGCGCAGCGCCTGGGAGGGGATGGAGCTCTCGGAGGCCACCGCGAAGGCGCCCCAGTCCACGGCGCACTGCAGCGCATCGGCCATGGCCATGCCCCGCGCAAGACCGTGGATGAGGCCGCCCGCGAAGGCATCCCCCGCCCCCGTGGTATCCACCACGGAGACCGGTCGCGCCGCCACCCTGACCTGCTCCTCCCCGTGAATGGCCACGGCGCCCGCCTTGCCCTCGGTCAGCACCAGCCATTCGAGCTGCTCCCCCGCGAGCTGGCGGGCATGCTGCCAGGGATCGCTCACCTCGCCGAGATCGGAGCGGGAGGCCACCAGCACGTGGCAGGGGCGGCGGGCCTGCCCCCCCTTGGGATACTGGGCCACCACGAAACTCTTGGCGAGCATCTGGCGCATGTAGCCCACGATGGCGGTGCCCGGATAGTTCACATAGAGGCAGTCCACCCCTTCGGTCGGCAGATCCCCCGGCAGATCCGGACGACGTGGGCGCCTGAGGATGGTGCGCTCACCGGTGGCGTCCACCAGCACCAGCAGCTCGCCGGTCTCGCCGCCAAAGCGTTCCACATGGCTGCAATCCAGGCCGTAGGAGGCCGCCTGCTCCAGCAGCCAGTCACCGGTGTCGTCCAGCCCGACCCGGGAGGCGATGATCACCTCGTGCCCCGCCCACACCAGTCCGATGCCGGTATTGGCGGCGCCGCCGCCGAGCCTGCGCCCCTGATCCACGTATTGCAGCCGCGCCCCCGCCACCAGGGGTTCGGCCAGGGAGAGCACATGATCACAGTTGAGATTGGCGAGCAGCAGGATGCGGGACATGGAAACCTCGGCGGGAGGAGGCCGACACCCCGGGGTGCCGGCACAGAAACGGAAGCGGGATCAGTAGACGGGCAGCTCCACCCCTGACAGCAGCTCGTCGATGCGCGCCTGGGTCGGCTGCTGCATCACGTTCTGGATCATCTCCTTGGTGAGATGGGGGGAGAAGGAGCTGATGAAGTCATACATGTAGTTCTGCAAGAGGATGCTCTTGCTGAAGCAGATCTGGGCCGGGCAGGGCTCGAACAGGTGCTCCAGATTGATGGCCACGAGGCCGGGGGCATCGCTATCGTTGGCTACCAGGGAGGAGATGATGCCGATGCCAAAGCCCAACTCCACGTAGCGCTTGATGACGCCGGCATCCATCACCGTCATGTAGTAGTTGGGGGTGAGGCCGGCCGCCTGGAACACCTTGTCCTGCACTTGACGCCCGGTGGCGCCGCTCTCGTAGCTCAGGATGGGATACTGGCAGAGCTGCTCCAGGGTCGGCTTCTTCACCTTGGCCAGGGGGTGCTCCTGGGGCACCACCAGGGAGAGGGTCCAGAGGTAGGCGGGCAGCGCGATCAGCTCCTTGTCGAAGCCTATCTCGTGGGCCACGATGGAAAAATCCGAGTATCCCTTGCTGATCTGCTCCTTGGTGGCGGACATCACAGGATGCAGGTGGAACGAGATCTTGGGGTACTTTTTGGTGAAGTAGGTGACGCTTTTCGGCAGCAGGTAGCGGGCGATGGTGTGGGTGGTGTGGATGTTGAGGGTGCCCACGGTCGGATCCAGGTACTCCCGGGAGATGGCCTTGATCTTGCTCTCGATATTGAGCATGGCCTCGGCACACTTGATGATCTCCTCCCCCACCGGGGTGATCCGGTGCAGGTGCTTGCCGCGGCGCTCGAAGATGCGCACCCCCAGCTCGCTCTCCAGCAAGCCGATCTGCTTGCTCACCCCAGGCTGGCTGGTATAGAGCGCATCGGAGGCAACGGAGACGTTGAGATTGTGGTCCCGCACCGCGATCAGATACTTCAACTGCTGTAGTTTCAAGGTTGCCCCCTCACAGACTGACGCGGCGCTCGTCGATGGACTAGGCCGCCAAAAATGGCGGCCAGTGTATCATCCGGACTGGGCATATCGCCGCTTGATCCTTCATTTTGCTACAAAATCTAGCATCAGCGCGGTGGATATGACAAACGGGGTTCAGCGCGCGTCGGCCCCGATCGGCAGGATGCCGAGGAACTGCAGCAGCCACTGCATCATGGTGGCGGAATCCACCTCCCCTTCCAGGGAAGAGAGACTGCTCTGGTAATGTGCATCGGGCAGCCTGTCCCGTCGCCGCTCGATCAGGGCCCGGTTGTACGCCACCGAGAATTCCGGGTGCCCCTGGATGGCGACGATGTGATCCCCCTGCAGGAACATGAAGTTGGGGCAGAAGTCGTTGCCCGCGAGCAGGGTCGCCCCCGGCGGAAGCTGCTCCACCTGATCCTGGTGGCTTGCCAGGATGCGGATGGTGTCCAGACCCGGCGCCATCCAGGGTTTTGTCGTCTGCATGGCATGGACCGACACCCCCAGACCCCACCCCTTGGTGGACTTCATCACCTCCCCTCCCAGCGCCTGGGCGATCACCTGATGGCCGAAGCAAACCCCGGCCAGCTTGACGTTGGCATCGTGGGCCCGGCGGATCCAGTCGCGCAGCGCCAGGATCCAGGGGATGTCGCTGTAGGCATCGTGACGCGAGCCGGTAATGAGCCAGGCATCACATTCGGTCAGATCCAGGGGCAGATCGCCGTCGAGGGCGGACCAGACCCGAAATTCCAGCTCGGGGGCCAACGCCCGGAAACCCTTGATAAACATCTCGGAGTAAACGGGACCAAAATCCCCCACCAAATCGGGGTCCAGCCGGTCACAATCGAGAATACCCAGTCGCATCTGTTACTCCTTGACAGAAGCGCCCCCGCAGACCGGCGGCCTGCGGGGGCAAGAGATTAAAGCCATGGCAGCGAGCCAGCGGCTCACTTCATGGTCGGCATGGAGAACTCGGCGCCGGCGCGCAGGCTCTGGGGCCAGCGGGCGGTCACCGTCTTCATCCGGGTGTAGAAGCGCACCCCATCCGGCCCGTGCATGTTGAGCGGCCCGAAGATGGACCGTTTCCAGCCACCAAAGCTGTGAAACGCCATGGGCACCGGAATGGGAACGTTCACCCCTACCATACCGACCTGAACCCGCGTGGTGAAGTCCCTTGCGGTATCTCCGTCACCGGTGAAGATGGCGGTGCCGTTGCCGTACTCGTGTTCGTTGATGAGGCGCAGGGCCGTCTCGTAGTCCGGGGCCCGCACGATGGCGAGTACGGGGCCGAAGATCTCCTCCCGGTAGATGCGCATCTCGGGGCCGACCCGATCGAACAGGCTGCCCCCGATGAAGTAGCCCTCGCCATGGCTCAGGCCCCGGCCATCAACCACCAGCTCGGCCCCCTCGGCCACCCCCTGATCCACGTAGCCGCGCACCTTGGCCAGGTGTTCCCGGCTGATGAGGGGCCCCATCTCGTTCTCCGGACTCTGACCGAGACCGGGGCCGACCCGCAGGGCCGCCACCAGGGGCGAGAGCTTCGCCACCAGGGCATCGGCGGTCTCGTCACCCACCACCACGGCCACCGAGATCGCCATGCAACGCTCGCCCGCCGCGCCATAGGCGGCCCCCATCAGGGCGGAAACCGCCTGATCCAGATTGGCATCCGGCATGACCACCATGTGGTTCTTGGCGCCGCCCAGGGCCTGCACCCGCTTGCCGTGGGCCGAGGCGGTGGCATAGATGTACTGGGCGATGGGGGTGGAGCCGACAAACGACACGGCACCGACCCGCGGGTCGGTCAGCAGCACGTCCACCACCTCCTTGTCGCCGTTGACCACGTTGAGCACCCCGTCCGGCAGGCCCGCCTGCTTGAGCAGTTCGGCCATGCGCAGGGAGAGGGACGGATCCTTCTCCGAGGGCTTGAGGATAAAGGTGTTGCCGCAGGCCAGGGCCACCGGGAACATCCAGAGCGGCACCATGGCAGGGAAGTTGAACGGGGTGATGCCGGCGCAGACCCCCACCGGCTGCATCATGGAGTGACTGTCCACCCCGCGGCCCACGTTGAGGGAGTGCTCCCCCTTGAGCAGATGGGGAATGCCGCAGGCAAACTCCACCACCTCCAGCCCCCGGGTCAGCTCCCCCTGGGCGTCGGAGAAGACCTTGCCGTGCTCACGGCTGATGAGCTGGGCCAGCTCGTCCCTGTGCTGCTCCATCAGCTCCTTGAAGCGAAACAGCACCCGGGCCCGCACCAGCGGCGGGGTCTGGGCCCACTCCCCAAAGGCGCGCTCGGCGCAGGCAATCGCCTCGGCACACTCGTCGGCCGTGCTGAGAACGACGGAGCCCTGCTGCTGGCCGGTGGCCGGATTGAAGATGGCACCGAAACGCTCGCTGCGACTCTCGGTCGTCTCGCCGTCAATGAAGTTGTCGATCCTGTAACTCATAAATCCTCCGTGATGGGTCATCCGTCCTCCCCTCGCCGCGCCGGGGCAGCACAGGGGGATGACGCCCGGGACGAGCGCCATCCTGTGTGATGTGGGGGTCAGTCCTGGGCCTGCAGGGCGTCCTGCAGCAGGGTGAAGAGATCGTCGATCTGGCTGCGCTCGATGATGAGGGGAGGCGACAGGGCGATGATGTCGCCGGTCACCCGGATAAGCGCCCCCTTCTCGAAACAGCGCACGAACACCTCGTAGGCCCGCTTGCCCGGTGCATCGGGCATGGATTCGAGCTCGATGCCCGCCACCAGGCCGTAGTTGCGCACGTCCTTCACGTGCTTGCAGCCCTTGAGGGAATGGGCAGCCTCCTCCCAGTAGCCCGCCAGCTCGGCTGCCCGGGTCAGCAGATTTTCGCTCCGGTAGATCTCGAGGGTGGCCAGACCCGCCGCCGCCGCCACCGGGTGACCCGAGTAGGTGTAGCCGTGGAACAGCTCGATGGCCCCCTTGCCCGCCGCCATCATGTCGTCATAGATATGGTTTTGCACCAGCACGGCCCCCATGGGGATGGCTCCGTTGGTGAGCCCCTTGGCGCAGGTGATCATGTCGGGGATGACGTCGAACTCCTGGGCGGCGAAGGGGGAGCCGAGGCGGCCGAAACCGGTGATCACCTCGTCAAAAATCAGCAGGATGCCGTGTTTGGTACAGATCTCCCGCAGCCGCTTGAGATAGCCCTTGGGGGGCATGATGACCCCGGTGCTGCCGGCGATGGGCTCGACGATGACCGCCGCGATGTTGCTGGCGTCGTGCAGAAAGACAATCTTCTCCAGTTCATCGGCCAGGGTGAGGTCTTCTGCTGGCAATCCCTTGGTGAACGCATTTTTCCCTATATTGAGGGTGTGGGGCAGATGATCCACCCCGGTCAGCAGGGAGCCGAACCACTTGCGGTTGCCGGGAATGCCCCCCACCGAGATGCCGCCAAAACCCACCCCGTGGTAGCCGCGCTCGCGGCCGATGAGCCGGGTACGGGTCCCCTGGCCGCGAGCCCGCTGCCAGGCCAGTGCAATCTTGAGCGCGGTGTCCACGGACTCCGATCCGGAGTTGGTATAGAAGACGTGACCGAATCCCTTGGGGGCGATCTCCACCAGCCGGTTGGCCAGCTCGAACGGCAGGGGGTGGCCCATCTGGAAGGTGGGGGCAAAATCGAGGTGGGAGATCTGCTGGGAGACCGCCTCGGCGATCTCGCGCCGACCATGGCCTGCGTTGCAACACCAGAGTCCGGCAGTGCCATCCAGTATCTTGCGGCCATCCTCTGAGTGATAATACATCCCCTCTGCCGACTTCAGGATGCGCGGCGCCGCCTTGAACTGCTGGTTGGCGGTGAACGGCATCCAGAATGCGGACATGTCGGGGGTATTGATGTCGCTGACAGGTTTCATGGTCACCTCATCCTTAAGGCGTTTAGTAACACCCGGCTAATGCCTATTAAATTAAACACCTGAATCCATAAAAAAGGGCTTTTATCGCCCGGCTTGGTGTCACCCCTCAGGGGTGGTATAAGATATTTAACACAATTTTAATAATAGTAAACAGTCAAGGAGTGTCTATCGATGGATATCGGTCACCGCCTCAAGGCGGTTCGCACCAAGGCGGCCCTCTCCCAGCGCGAGCTGGCAAAACGCTCCGGTGTGACCAACGGCTTTATCTCCCAGATCGAGAAAAATCAGGTGAGCCCCTCGGTGGCCTCCCTGCGCAAGGTGCTGGAAGGCATCCCCATGTCATTGGCCAGCTTCTTCACCGACGAGACGGAGATGGATTCCGAGGTGATCTTCCGTGCGGACGACATGCCGGATCTCGGCACCCACCCCATCAGTTACCGTTTGGTGGGTCACAGCCGCGCCAACCGCGCCATCGGCATGATGCAGGAGATACTGCCCCCGGGCGCCGACACCGGTGACGACATGCTGAGTCACGAAGGGGAAGAGTGCGGCATCGTCATCCGGGGTCAGGTGGAAGTCACGGTAGGCGAGCAGGTTCACCTGCTGGCACCGGGGGATGGCTACTACTTCGACAGCCGCACTCCCCACCGTTTTCGCAACGTGGGGGATCAGGAGTGCGTGCTGATCTCGGCCAACACGCCCGCCAGCTTCTGACGGGCCTTTTCCCGGAACAGCCCGCCGGGATCCACCCCTGCCCGACCCGGGGATCAGGCCCGCGACACGGGCTCCCGCCCCGCCGCGCGACCCCCGACACCACAGGCCAGGGCGCCCGGTGTGACCCGCCGTTGGCCCGGGTTGTTCGGGAACAGTGTTTAATGAATTGTTACAAGATGGATTTACAAGCGGCAGGATGTTTAGCATATTGATACGCGGAGACTGACTTTCTGCCGGTTCAAGGAGTGAACATGAGTGACCTGACCCTGGCCCAGTGGCAACACAAGGCCGCCCATCTGACCCTGCCCTCGCAAGCCTTTATCGACGGCACCTACCGGGATGCCGTCAACGGCGCCACCTTCGATTGCATCAATCCGGCCAACGGCCAACTGCTGACCAGGGTCGCCTCCTGCGACGCCGCCGATGCCGAGCTGGCGGTCAAGGCGGCCCGTGCCGCCTTCGACGACAAGCGCTGGTGCGGCCTCTCTCCAAAGCAGCGCAAGCTCATCATGCAGCGCTTCGCCGAGCTGATGCGCCTGAACCTGGTGGAGCTGGCACTGCTGGAGTCGCTGGATATGGGCAAGCCCATCGGCGACGCCATGGGGTATGACGCCCCCGCCGCCGCGAACTGCATCGCCTGGAACGCCGAGGCGATAGACAAGATCTACGATCAGGTCGCCCCGGTGGAAGAGTCCGCCCTGGCTCTGGTGACCCGGGAGCCCCTCGGTGTCGTGGCCGCCATCGTGCCCTGGAACTTCCCCCTGGTGATGGCCTGCTGGAAGCTGGGCCCGGCGCTCGCCACCGGCAACTCGGTGATCCTCAAACCCTCCGAGAAATCCCCCCTCACCGCCCTGCGCATCGCGGGTCTGGCGAAGGAGGCGGGCATCCCCGACGGCGTCTTCAACGTGCTGCCGGGCTTTGGTCACACCGTGGGCGAGGCGCTGGCCATGCACATGGACGTCGACTGCATCACCTTCACCGGCTCCACCAAGATCGGCAAGCATCTGGTGCAGTGCTCCGGGAAATCCAATCTGAAACGCGCCTTTATGGAGTGCGGCGGCAAGAGCCCCAACATCGTGCTGGCGGATGCACCGGATCTGGATGCCGCCGCCAGAAGCGCCGTCGGCGCCATCTTCTACAACCAGGGGGAAGTGTGCACCGCCGCCTCCCGCCTGCTGGTGCAAAACAGCATCAAGCCCCAATTCATGGAGCGGCTGCTGGCCCACGCCCGCGAATGGATCTCGGCCAACCCGCTCGACCCCACCACCCGCATCGGCGCCATGGTGGACCACATCCAGATGGAGCAGGTCCTCAACTACATCGCCATCGGCCAGCAGGAGGGCGCCAAGCTGCTGCTGGGGGGCAAGCGCACCCAGCCCGAGGAGGGCGGCTACTACATCGAACCCACCATCTTTGACGACGTGACCCCGACGATGCGCATCTTCCGCGAGGAGATCTTCGGCCCCGTGCTGGCGGTGACCGGCTTCGACACCCTGGAAGAGGCCATCGCCCTTGGCAACGACACCGACTACGGCCTGGCGGCCGCCATCTGGACGGCGGATCTCAACCAGGCGGTGAAAGGGTCGCGCGCCCTGCGCGCCGGCACCGTCTTCGTCAACAACTGGGATGGCGGCGACATGACCATGCCGTTTGGCGGCTTCAAGCAGTCCGGCAACGGGCGCGACAAGTCCCTGCACGCCCTGGAGAAGTACACCGAGCTGAAAAGCACCTGGATCCAGCTCGAATAACGTCATAAATGACGCTTATCAACAAAACAGGGGGAGAAATCCCCCTTTCTCATTTTTACTCTTTTATCCCCTCGCTCAATCGATATAATCGTCAAATAGCAAGCCATTAAATTTAAAGATAAAAATGCTGTTTTTTCTGGGAAGTGTACTGTTTCTGGTGGTGGGACTGCCGCTGTTGTTCTTCGTGCTGGGTCAGGGGGAAGCCTATGTCACCTGGGGCCCCTGGATCTCCGCCATCGCCCTCATGCTGTGGCTGCTGATGGACGTGGAGAAGATCCGCCGCGGGGGCGGTCGCTGAAGTCGCTCCTGCTGTTAAAATCCCGTCAGACCCATTTATTGTCTTCTTTCCCTGCAAAAGGATCGCTACACTGACTTTTTGCGATGTTTCCCGACATCCGCACTCCAGTGAAGGTTATCCGCATGCAACAACAGATCCAGCGTCAGGGCGTCCTCTATGCCCTCGGCGCCTACACCCTTTGGGGCCTGGCACCCATCTACTTCAAGTCCCTCTCCGCCGTGCCGGCCGCCGAGATCCTGACCCACCGCATGATCTGGTCCTGCGCCCTGCTGATGGTGCTGGTGCTGCTCGGACGCCAGTGGCACAAGGTGCAGGCGGTGCTGCGCCAGCCCAAGGTGCTGCTCACCCTGGCCTTCACCTCCGTCACCGTCGGCGGCAACTGGCTGCTGTTCATCTGGGCCATCAACAATGGCCACATGCTGGATGCGAGCCTGGGCTACTACATCAATCCCCTGTTCAACGTGCTGCTCGGCATGGTGTTTCTGAGCGAGAAGCTGCGCCGCCTGCAGTGGTGGGCGGTGGGGCTCGCCTTTGTCGGTGTCGCCGTCCAGCTCATCGCCTTCGGCTCCCTGCCCTGGATAGCCCTGGTGCTGGCCTCGAGCTTCGCCATCTACGGCCTCATTCGCAAGAAACTGGCCCTGGACGCCCTCACCGGCCTGCTCATCGAGACCCTGATCATGCTGCCGCCGGCCGCCTTCTATCTGTGGGGCATCGCCGACAGCCCCACCAGCCACCTCACCCAGAATGACTGGCACCTGAACCTGCTGCTCATCGCCGCGGGCGCCGTCACCACGGCCCCCCTGCTCTGCTTCACCGCAGCGGCCACCCGACTCAAGCTCTCCACCCTGGGCTTCTTCCAGTACATAGGCCCCAGCCTGATGTTCATCCTGGCGGTGACCCTGTATGGCGAGGCGCTGGCGCTGGACAAGATGATCACCTTCGGCTGCATCTGGAGCGCCCTGGTGCTGTTCAGCCTGGATGGCCTGCGCAGCGGCAAGCGGCGCCAGGAGGCCAGCTGAGGCGCCGGCGCAATAATCTACAAGCCAAGGGGCCGCTTTCGGGGTATCAATAGGGGATGAACGCACCCCAATCCCGCATCCACTACTGGCAATCCCGGCTGCTGCCGGGGGTTGAACTCTCCCACTCCCACCACAGGGAGTTCAGCTATGGCCGCCACGTGCATCTGGACTACCACATCGGTCTGGTGCAGCGGGGCGGCCAGAAGTTCATCCACAAGGGGAACAGCCACAACCTGGTGCGCGGCGAACTCTCCACCGTCAACCCGGACGAAATGCACGACGGCCTCAGCTTGCTGCCGGAAGGGTACGAGGTGCGGGTCTTCTCCATCGCCCCCGAGCAGCTGGCCCGCTGGCTGCCGGAACACCCCGAGCCCTTTTTCCACCAGGGATTGCAGAGCCGCCCCGACCTCTACCAGGGCTTTGCCCGCCTGCACATGCACCTGGACGGCCCTGCCCCCGACGGCCTGCTGGCGGAGAGCCAGTTGCTGGCCCTGCTGGGCGAACTGTTCCGGCTCGCCCCCGAGCGCCACGCCCTGGCGGATCCCCAGCTCAGGTTCCTGCGCGACCATCTGCTGGCCCGGCTGGACGAGCGCCACACCCTGGAGGACCTGGCCGCCCTGTTCGGGCTGGATCGCTTCGCCTTCCTCCGTCAGTTCAAGAAGAAGACCGGCATGACCCCCTATGCCTGGCTCAAGCGGCTGCGCCTCGAACAGGGCAAGCGCCTGCTCGGCAGCGGTCTGCCGGTGAGCGAGGTGGCACTGGCGGTGGGCTTCTTCGATCAGAGCCACTTCCACCACGGTTTTCGTCAGGCCTTCGGGCTCACCCCGGCGGAGTATCGCCAGCAGATGCTGCCCGCCTGAATCACCGCCGCTGCAATCTTTTACAATCTCCCGTCCCCCGTCCTGCCCCATGCTGTCACCTCCATACCGCTGTCGGAGGTCTTTTATGTTCACCAGCCTGTTTCTGACCCTGGGTCTCGTCCACCTCGTCGCCCTGGCGAGCCCGGGCCCGGATTTCGCACTCATCCTGCGCACCAGCCTGCACAGGCCCACCGCCCTCGGAGCGGCCCTTGGCATCGCCCTCGCCATCCTGCTCCACGCCACCCTGAGCCTGACCGGCATCAGCCTGCTGATCGCAAGCCAGCCCTGGCTCTTTCTCGCCGTGAAACTGGTGGGCGCCCTCTATCTGGGCTGGCTGGGCTGGGGGGCACTGAAAGTGGCCTGGCAGGGAAGCGGGGATCTGGCGCTGCGCGCCGGAGGCGAGCGGCCGGGCTGGCGCAAGGGGGTGAAGAGCGGGCTGGCCACCAATCTGCTCAACCCCAAGGCGATGCTGTTCTTCATGGGGCTGCTGGCCGCCATGGTGACACCCCAGGTGGATGGCCTGACCCGGGGATTGCTGATCCTGGAGCTGTTCCTGCTCTCCCTCGTCTGGTTCAGCGCCCTGGCCTGGAGCCTCTCCACTCCCCGCGCCCAGCACCTGCTCGGCCGCATCCAGCGCCCGCTCAACCTGATGACGGGCCTGCTGTTTGGCGCGGTCAGCCTCTCCATCCTGGTGGATCTGCAAGGGCACTGGCCAGCGGCCTGACCGGCACGTCCTTGTTGGCGGCAAGCAGGGAGGGGCCTTGACGGACGGCGCGACTACTCCCCGCGCCGCATCCCCTTGCGCAGGTAGACGTAACCCTCCCCCGGGCTGCCCCAGCGCTGATGGGCGCCGTTGTCATAGGCCCTGTCCAGCAGCCGGACACTGTCCGGGCCGATCCAGAGGTACTGCACCAGGGTGGTGGCACCGCCAAAATCGGTGGCGCAATGCCCGACCCGGGTCTGTCCTTTGTACTCCCCGCCCGGCTGGCGGGTCAGCCAGATCTCGCACCCTTCGCGCAGGGAGAGCTGCTGCGGAGTGAGGGAATCGAGCAGCTCGGGCTGGCGCCAGGCGCCGGCGAAATCCGTGGCCCTCGGCATGGTCAGCTCCGCCATCAGGATGCGGCCATCGGGCAGCGGGGAGAAACGGTAGATGCGCTGGCGAAACGGTCGCTGCGCCCGCTCGGTCAGAAACTGCTCCGCATAGACCCAGCGAAAGGGGCCCTCCCCGGGCCAGATCTCCACCAGTCGCAGCTCGGCACTGGTGAAGCGGGCATCGAAGGTGGCCTGCTCCTGGCTGGAAAACTCCCCCGAGAACCAGGAGAGCAGGGGCTCCAGCCTCCCCTGCGTGGCATGGGGGCCGGGGGCCGTCACGAAGGGGACGGGCGCCGCCCAGATCAGGCTGGCGTAAAACAGCCCCAGCAGGGCCGCCATCAGCTGTGTCATCGAATCCTTCCGAGTCGCTTGCATGGCGGCGATTATATGAGCGAACGGTGACAATAACCTCTATCTTGATCAACTCCTTGAAGAGAAAACGAAAAATCCTCTCTGCAGGCGAAAGGAGGCGACGCACCCCCGCAGGCCACGGGGATGACGGCTATCCTTGCTGCGACCCGTCCCTGTTGCCACCAAGAGGAGTCCCCCATGAACACAGTCACTCTGCATCGCGTACTCAAGGCCCCGCCACAGCGGGTATACCAGGCCTTTATCGAGCCGGACGCCCTGGCCAAATGGCTGCCCCCCCATGGCTTCACCTGCAAGGTGGCGGCGCTGGATGCCAGGGTCGGCGGCCAGTTCAGGATGTCGTTCACCCACTTCGCCAGCGGCCACACCCACGCCTTCGGCGGCGAGTATCTCGTGCTGGAGCCGGGCAAGCGCATCCGCTACACCGACCGCTTCGACGACCCCAACCTGCCGGGGGAGATGCAGGTCACCATCACCCTCACCCAGGTGCTGTGCGGCACCGATCTCGCCATCGAACAGGCGGGTATTCCGGCGGTCATCCCGGTGGAGATGTGCTACCTCGGCTGGCAGGAGTCCCTGATGCAGCTCGCCACCCTGGTGGAGCCCGAGATCCCCGCCGAGTGACCCGACACGGGGGCTCCCCCGGTGGCCCCCGCACAGATACCCTTTGTGAGAGAGGGGCCTGATCAGGTATCTCTGTGGGCAGGGCGGGCTGCGTCCTTGCAGCGACCATCCACCGCCAGGAGCCCCCATGAAACGAGTCTTGATGATGACCATGGCCGCCGCCCTGCTGGGCGGGTGCGCCGTGAAGAACCAGGTCACCCACAGCCTGCAGGCGATCCCGCTGACGGCCTTCCAGCAGAGTGAAAGCAACCCCAACCAGCGTATCTACAAGGAGCCCGGCGTGGATCTGCGCCAGTACCATCAGGTGCTGCTCGATCCCTTGCAGTTCATCCGCCAGGAGAACGGCCAGTGGTATCTGCTGACCGCCAACGAGCAGAACGAGATCGGCCGCTACTACCACGCCACCTTCCAGCGGGAGCTGATGAAGCAGGGCGTCAAGATGGCTACCGAACCCGGCCCCGGCGTGATGCGGGTGCAGGCGGCCATCACCAACTTCGACCTGACCCGGCCCGACCCCAAGCTGCGGGATCTGCTGCCCGCCAAGATCGCCATCAACGTCACCCGCGAGGTAATAGGCAAGGAGCCCTATCTGCTCAAGGTGGGCAGCATGGCCCAGTTGCTTGACGCCCAGAGCGGCAAGCTGCTGGTGCGGGTGATGGACGCTCGCGAGAGCCCGGACACCACCCACAAGGATTCCCCCATCACCGCCCTGGAGATGGAGAAGATGATCGATCAGTGGGCCGCAAGTCGCGCCAAGCAACTGGCCGACAACCTGGGGCGCTGAGCCGGGCCGAAAACGACAAAGCCTGCCAGGGGGCAGGCTTTGTCGTCGCTGAAGCACGGCTTATTGCAGGTTCAGACCGCCCAGGTAATCCCGCTTGCCCAGATCCACCCCGGCCTGGCGCAGCAGGGCATAGGTCATGGTGAGGTGGAAGTAGAAGTTCGGGATGCCGTACTCGTGAACGCAGCTATGGCCGTCCATCCCCTTGCCACCGGCCCAGTAGGGGTAGTAGTGGCCGCTCGCATACTGGCTGAAATCGGCGTCCAGCTTGCCTTGCAGATAGGCGATGGTCTTGGCCACGTGGGCGCGCAGATCCGCCATGGTCTTGGGATCATCCCCCAGCACCGGCGGCTCGCTCAGGCTGGCGGTGGCCACCACGGCGCGGGCGCTGTCACAGCAGATCAGCACCTGCTTGCTCAGGGGCAGCATGTCGACGATGAGGCGCTCATTGAAGAAGTTGTCCACGTTGAATTTCTTCGCCTCGGCGTGGGCCTCGGCCTTGGCCAGACACTGGTCCAGGTTGGTCAGCATCTTGATGAACTGGGCTGCGATATCACGATTCATAATGCACTCTCGGTTGGTTGAAGGCAGTAAAACGAGCGGCTCCACTATAGCGCATCCCCCTTGCAGTTCGAGCCCGAGGGGATGAAAAGCGGGGGCGTCCTCCTTGCCCTGCGACAGGCGGTGGCGATCACCGGCGGGCTGCGAGGCCAGCGCGCCATACCCCGTCGCCGCACCGAGTCCCTCTTTCCCCTTTTTTTGATCTGTGACAGGCATCTCGTTTTTCGAGGGGCGTAGTCTGGAGCCCGTTGCCCCGGCACGGGCCGGGGCACCCATCCCACAAGGAGAATGCCATGAAGATCTACGATCGAAACCGCAATGTGCTGACCCTGGGCCAACGAGTGATGATTGCCGCCACCGGCGCGGTCGACACCCTCAAGGAGGCGCACACCGACAACCTGACCCCCTATCAGGCGGAACATGAGAAGTGCGTGCTGCTGACAAACAGTCAGGAGCGCTACGCCCCCATCGAGTTGATTAGACTAGGCTGATCCCGTTTTCCGTCACCCTACTCTTTACAATTCACCCGGCCGCACGTCCGTCGCTGGCCGGGTTTCTCTCTCCGCTATCGACTCCTTCTCCGAGCCGCTGCCACCTTATGAGGGCGAGGCGATGCAGCTTGCCGGTATCCAGCCTGATTGCCCCGCTTCGTTGTGAACCCAGAGCCAGCCTGCCAGCTCCCGATCCACCCGTACCCGCTCCCCCACCGCCACATCCAGCTCCCGGGCGGTATAGTCCTGGCGCGCCTGCGCCTCCTCGGCGCTGATCGGGGTCAGCATGGACAGGGGCGCCCACCCCTCGTTGCCGTCTGCGGTAAAGGTGCGCACCCAGCCCGGGAACTCGTCGTCCTCGTGGCCGATGCGCACCCGCTCTCCGGCCCGAAAGGCGATGGGATTGGGGTAGCAGGTGTGGTGCGCCGTGGTGATCAACGCCAGCATTGTCTCGTCCTCCGACAGGTTCTGTTTGGTGACGCCCCGAGTCATACCACAAGCCGGGCCCCGTTGCGTTAACCGGGCTCACACCCTCTGGCAGAGGGCGATCTACCCCAGGGCGGGCCGACGGCTCTGATCCCCACGATTCATTACTATCAGTGAATTTTCATATCATCCGAGTGTCATTTCAGTGAACACATCACCGCCCTAGACTGCTTCTCGAACCTTAACGAGGAGTCTTGTATGAAACTCACCCCTATCCCGTTGCTGGCCGGCACCCTCGCCTCGGCCTTCTCTTTCAACACCTTCGCCGGTGGCATCGTCTCGGTGCAGTTCAGCGATGGCCGCCCCGCCGTGACCGGGGTCGAGGCGGTCAACAACGCGCTCAACCCCATCGGCGTCAACGTGGTCACCGTCGACATTCCCGACGCCGCCAGGCCGCTGCTCGCCGCCTCCCACCACCGCGCCCTGACCCGGGCGGAACACGGCACTCTGATTGCGGCCTTCAATCTGAGTCAGGGGGAGCTGCTGGAGCAGGCCAGGCTAGCAGGGCGCGAGCCCGCAGTGCCTGGGGGCGGCGTCGCCACCGAAGAGACAGGCGTCGGCCCCTACCCCAAGGTCTATGACCTGATGGCGCTGGACGAACGCACCCGCAGCGCCGTGCTCGGCTAATATGGCCGCATGCACGTCAACTCCGCCGAGGATGGCACCGATATCGACGAGGTGATGACGGTGGTCAGCGGCGGCCCCTTCCGCTGGGGCTTTACCCTCAAAGACGGCAGCATCGCCCGCTTCCAGATCGACAAGGTGGGCCTGGAGGACAAGGCCGTGCGGATCAGCTATCACGGGCTGGGCATGCACGCCGGGCTGATGGATGCAAACAGGGGCTGCTGGTGGCCTTCGCCCACGGTCCAAAAGAATTCACCATGCGCTACCAGGCCGACGTGCCCCACGCCAAACTGCTCGGCACCAACCCCTGGGCCGATGTCGGCATCAGCCTGCCTCCCGCACCGCTCAAGGCGCAATAAGCCACCGCGGCACAGGGCGGTCGGGTCAAGGCCCTGCCGCCCTTGTTGCGCCTCTCTGTTACCTGGCGCCCGATGAGCCGGAGACAGTGAATTCACCGCGCCATGATGGCACCATCGTTTACCAGTGGTGAATTATCGGGGGCAGTATGAACAAGATCACGGCGCTGAACGTCTTTCGCCGGGTGGTGGAAATGGGCACCTTCAGGGCGGCGGCGGACGACCTGCGCCTCTCCCAGGCGGCGGTCAGCAAGAACATCAACGAGCTGGAAGCCTTTCTCGGCATTGCGCTGATCAACCGCACCACCAGGCGGCTGAGCGTCACCGAATCGGGCATGGCCTATTACGGCCAGATATGCGCCGTGCTGGACAGCCTGGAGGCCGCCGACCAGTCCATCATGGCCGCCTCCTTCACCCCCAGGGGCAGGCTGAGGATCGGCATGCCCATGTCCTACGGGCTGATCCGGCTCAACCCCCTTGTCTGCGAATTCCAGCGCCGCTATCCGGAGATCGGCATCGAGGTGATCCTGAGCGACGCCTACATGGATCTGGTGGATCAGGGGCTGGATGTGGTGATCCGGGGGGCAGGCACCCTGGAGGACTCTACCCTGCGCGCCAAACCCCTGTGCGAGGTGCAGCGGGTGCTCTGCACCGCCCCCGACTACCTGAAGGAGGCGGGCCAGCCCGCCCACCCGGCGGATCTCAAGGGCCACAACTGCCTGCGCTACAGCCTCTCCTCCTCCCCCAACAAGTGGTTCTTCACCCGGGACGCGGAGAGCGTGGCAGTGGAACTGCCCCCCGCCAGCTTCTGTGCCAACAACGGCATCGCCCTGAAACAGGCGGCGGTGCAGGGGCTTGGGGTGATCCTGGTACCGGATGAATTCGTGTCGAACGAACTGGCGGACGGCTCCCTGGTCAGACTGCTCCCCGACTGGCAACCCGACCCCCACGCCCTGTTCGCCGTCTACCCCTTCCACAAGGAGCAGTCCCGCAACGTGCGGCTCTTTATCGAATTTATCGTCAAGGCGTTTCAGCCGAGGTAGGTCAGACAGGCGGGAGCTTGGGGTTTGTGCCTCTCGGCCACGATACCTGTATGCAGCGTGTAGGTTCGATTAGCGAAGCGTAATCGGACGTTCGCAGAATCGGTCGCTCCCCCTGGCTACCGTCCGTCGTCCAGGATGACGCCCCCTGCCTGTGTTGCCGATGTATCCGCAAATAGTCGCCTGCCAAGCTGGCGGATCAGCAGCAGCGGCGACAACAGGGTGAGCAGCAGCCAGTGGGTGTGAGGCAGGATAAAGGTCCAGATGATCTCGTGGGGCAGCCAGGTCGACGCGGTTGCCGTCATCAAGGCGATGTCATAGGTCTGCCACAACCAGAGCCCGGCAAAGAGCGGCAACAACAGCGGGCGGGGCGTCAGCAAAAACAGCGGCCAGAAGGCAGAGGCGAGCACGGCGCTGAACTCCAGCATGGCCGGGGCCAGCTCGGCAAAGGTCCGCCCTTGGAAGAAGCCACTCCATTCGAGAGACGTATCCTCGGCCAGTGCCGGCCACCAGGATGCGTATTGAAACAGGGTAAACGAAATCATAAACAGCAGGCTGGTCAGCAGCGCCAGCGCCGATTTTCGCAACAACCACAACCCCAGCCGGCGCAGTGTCGGCATTCATGTAGACATCAATGACTCCTATCTGGTAACGGGGCAGTATGCCTTGGCTGGTTTCAGCTTCAAAGCGGTACGCCATGTCCGTTAATTGTCGAAATATTGAATCCCGTCACATCGGTACCAGTCTGAGCGATTGCGTGTCAGCAAGGCCCCATGCGAACCTTTATTTGCCTTTCTTCCAACCAAAACAGAGTGCACCGGGCAGCCGCATCTCTTACAGGTCGGAGAACGACGCCACCCAGACTCTTAGTGCCGAGGGCGGGCAAAAACTGCTGCGTCTGGCAAGAGGTCAAGATGGGCCTGTTGATGGCCCGCTCCAAGCCGAGTCAGGTCAGTGAGGAAGAAGGCAAGCAAGGGGTGATGGAGAGCAAGTTGGTTAAGTGATTGAGTTTTAAAGCAAGGCGTAGTTATATCAGCTACGTCTTAGCTAGAAATTGATTTCTAATAGGGGGTTGCGTCGTTATATGGACCAAGAAAGAATTGAAAGTGTTCTTAAAAAGAACAAATATATTAATTCAAAGTTTACTGGTTATTTTATATCAACATTTAGCATATGGAACACTTGTTTCGCTCCAATTATTATTGGCCTTGGTGTTTCCTATGTTTTCTTATTTAAAGATGACTTATCAAAGCTTCATCCTTCATTTTTTATATTCTGTTTTGTTTTCTTGGTTGTTCATTTTTTGCTCTCCGTTGGATTTCATTACCTTGATAAGAGAAGTGATACAACTATAGAGCTTTCCGAGTTAGTGAAAAAATATAATAGCATATCTGATGATATTGAAAAAATTTATGAAAGAATGCATTTATCAACCTCGTTGACAGCAACACAAAAGTTAGTTATCTATCTAACAACATTAAAAGTTAATAGTCACATCAGGGATATGATCCACGGTAAACGAGATGGTTCACTTTCTGAAGAAACAATGGATAATAAACTGCAGGATTTCTTTGACACAATACTCAGCTATCTTTCCATACACAGAGAAGTGCTATTTAGTTTTGTTAGTGAATCTCGATACAACATAGCTCTCTATATATATGATAACCGCAACCAAGAGCTACAGGTAGCATCAAGACGCTGTGATGATAGAATTATTAGAAAAGATAGAAGTTGGAAACCTGGTTTTGGGCATGTAGGTTCCTGATTACCCATGACCCTCAGCCAGCTTCAAGAGCCGATATGGCATCGGAGGGCTTGCCACGACTGCATGCCCCAATTCAACCAACATGCTCTTGAGGTCAAAACGATGATTAAACCGGAAGCAGTATTCCGCAAGATGCCTTGGTAAATGCTTCGCTCCGAGCGTATGGCAACTGCCCCGCAGCGAGTTTTTCACATTTCCTATCATCGTGTTTACCCAGTTGAATGCCGGATGATCCAGCCAGTCCAGGTTGCCCCCGGTGACAACACCCAGGTGCTCACAATTGGCCTCCTTGACCGCTTTGAAACAGGCCAATCCATCGGATATCACCGCGCTGCCACTGGCAATATGCCGTTTTGCCCAATCAGCAACGGACTTGGTTTTGAAACCATCGACCACCGTCATCCGCATCTTGATTGGATGTCCTTCCTTGTTCAGGGCCACTGCTGCCACAAACGGCGTCTTGCCTGCCGCGCCCCGACCCCGTTTGCCACCACGGCGCTCGCCCCCCCAGTAGACATCATCGAGCTGAATGATGCCGCTGATGGGCTGCTTGTCATCGGACTCTTTCATGGCTTGCAGCAGCTTGTGCTTGAGCATCCAGGCGGTGTCATATTTGACGTCCAACTGGCGCTTTAGCTCCATCGCTGACAAGCCAGTTTTGGTCTGTGACAACAGGTGCATTGCCAGAAACCACTTGGTCAGTGGGAGCTTGGTGTTTGCGAAAATCGTGTTTCCAGTCAATGACATCTGGTGACGGCAGTGATTGCATTGCCACACACGTGGCCGCCTTCTCAGGCGACAACAGGTCTTGTTGGCACATTCAGGGCAGACAAAGCCGTTAGGAAAACGCCAAGTGAACAGCGCGTTTTCGCACTGAGCCTCAGTGCCATAGTCCTTGAGAAACTCAAACAGGCTGTAGCCTTTCTGGAATTGGATTTTGCTTTTGGCCATGATCTCGCACCTCGATAACTGTACGTAAGTTCAGTATAGTTCGTGGTAACTGACTGCTAATCATGGGTAATCAGGTGTAGGTTTAACACACTTACACAAAGAATTGAAAATATGCCCCGATATTACTAAAAGTAATGAACTGAAAATAACTAACCCATCAGATAAAAGAAATTATTGCTCTTTTATATCCGTCCCAATCCTAACATATAATGAAAGCAATTCAGACAATGAGTGTCTAGGAGTTCTTGTGTTGACAAGTGCCCAACCAGAACAATTCTCATTGGAAAGAGATAAAGATTTTCTACAAAATATAGCGTCACTTATTGCTGTGTATTTAGATGTTGCTATAGAAATATATACAAATCACGAAAATAATCAAAGCAAAAACTAGATTTAACTTTAAAAGTGTGCTAAATGATAGTGTGTCTATGTCAAAGAGATAGATAAGGAGGGGCCGAGAATGAACACGCTAAAAAAAAGGAAAATAGTGGGCTATGCCAAACTCCTAGTGCCCAAAGGAAACGAGCTTGATGGATATACTGTTTCCAACGAATTTGAAAAGACATTTTTCAAATATTCTTCTCAAGGTCTAGATAGCCAAGCGGAAGAAATGATGGCTGATTGGATATACAATAAAATTAAGCAAGAAGAAGATGCAATATTCCAAGGTATATCAAAACATCAAAAAATAAATATCTAGGCATAATTGAGTACTAATTGCTATCGCGATATAACGACTAACCCGGCCTAAAGCCGGGTTAGTGTATTTAAAAGACAAAAGAAGTCAGGCGCTTCCAGTCTGGAGCAGTCAGCGGCTGGCCACTTGACACCGACCCCCTCGAAGTTCAGCACTGTCCCTTCCCCGATTTCCGATGAAGCACCCGCCGGCCGAGCTTGATGCCGCTGGTCTCAGAGATCGTGCGACCCTCGTTCTGGCTAAAGTGACTATCCAGGATGCTTCTAAGCCAAAGGCAGGCACGGTATTGATCCCCCTCCAATCCACCGAGGATCAGAGACAACGTCAGGGACACCATCAGGGATGATGGCGTAGCCGCAGCCGGCACAGGGATGTGCCGTCTGCGGCGGCCCGTCCGACGTTGGCTCTGAACTGAGGGGACTGGCGAAGCCAGCGGATTGGCGGGGGAGAAGACCTTTGGTGACTTTGGGTCTTTCCAAAGTCACTCGCCCAGGCCCGAAGGGCGGGCGAAACCCTGTCGAGGGCCAAGCCCTCGCATCCTGCACGGCGCCAGCCGTGCCATCTGGTAAGCCCCGACACCATTTGCCAATGCCCCCTCATCCCCAACCCTTCTCCCGCAAGGGGAGAAGGGAGCAAAGACGATCTCGAGAACAAGCTCCTCTCCCACCATGGGAGAAGGAGGCAAAGACTATCTCGGGGATGATCCCCTCTCCCGTTGGGAGAGGGTCAGGGTGAGGGGATTAAAGCGCCTCCAATCTCGCGTAAGCCGTCACCAGCCACTTGGCGCCGACGTCGTCGAACTGGATCTGCACCCGGCTCTGCTGGCCGACCCCTTCGAAGTTGAGCACGATTCCTTCCCCGAATTTTGGATGGAGCACCCGCTGGCCGAGCTTGATGCCGCTGGCGTCGAAGCTCTGCTGCACCTCGTTCTGGCTGAAGCGGCCGTACTGGGTGGGGCGGCTGACTTGAGTGCGCAGCCGGATCTCTTCCAGACACTCGGCGGGCATTTCGCGGATAAAGCGGCTCGGCTTGTGGAACATCTCGCGGCCATAGATACGGCGGCTCTCCGCATAACAGATGTAGAGCTTCTCCATGGCGCGGGTCATGCCGACGTAACAGAGGCGCCGCTCCTCCTCCAGCCGGCCCGACTCCTCGGTCGATTGCTGGCTGGGGAACATCCCTTCTTCGACCCCGACCAGCAGCACCAGCGGAAACTCCAGCCCCTTGGCGCTGTGCAGGGTCATCAGCTGTACCGCATCGGCATATTCGTCCGCCTGATTCTCGCCGGATTCCAGCGCCGCGTGGGCGAGGAAGGCGGAGAGATCGCTCATGTCCTCCAGCTCGTCCGGACGCTGGTACTGACGGCAGGCGGTGACCAGTTCGTCCAGGTTCTCTACCCGCGCCTGGGATTTCTCGCCTTTTTCCGCCAGATACATCGCCTTGAGGCCGGAGTGCTGGATAGCGATATCCGCCTGCTGGTGCAGCGGCAGCAGGGAGACTTGCTCCTCCAGCGCGTCGATGAGATCCACGAAGCCGCGCACCGCATTGCCGGCGCGGCCGGTCAGCACCTTGTCGTTGAGCAATATCTTGGCGGACTGCCACAGGTTCTGGCCCTGATCCCGGGCGTTATTGCGCAGTATCTCCAGGGTGCGATCGCCGATGCCCCGGGTCGGGGTGTTGACCACCCGCTCGAAGCTGGCGTCGTCGCCACGGTTGTTGATAAGCCGCAGGTAGGCCATGGCGTCTTTGATTTCCTGGCGCTCGAAGAAGCGCAGACCGCCATAGATGCGATAGGGCATGGCGTCCTGCATCAGCGCCTCTTCCAGCACCCGCGACTGGGCGTTGGAGCGGTAGAGGATGGCGCAGTCGGCGAGCAAACCGCCTTTTTCCTTCCAATCCTTGAGACGGCCGACCACAAAGCGCGCCTCGTCCACCTCGTTGAAGGCGGCGTAGAGGGAGATCGGCTCGCCCTCGGCCCCTTCGGTCCACAGCTCCTTGCCAAGGCGCTCGGCGTTGTTGGCGATGACGCAGTTGGCGGCTTTGAGGATATTGGCGGTGGAGCGGTAGTTCTGCTCGAGGCGGATGGTCTCGGCGCCCTGATAGTCGGTCAGGAAGCGCTGGATGTTCTCAATCTTGGCGCCGCGCCAGCCGTAGATGGACTGGTCATCGTCGCCGACGATCATCACCTTGCCGGAATCCCCTGCCAGCATCCGCAGCCAGGCGTACTGGATGCCGTTGGTATCCTGGAACTCGTCCACCAGGATGTTCTGGAAGCGATCCCGGTAGTGCTCGAGGATGTGCGGCTTGTTCAGCCACAGCTCGTGGGCGCGCAGCAACAGCTCGGCAAAATCCACCAGCCCGGAGCGATCGCAGGTCTCCTGATAGGTCTTGTAGATCTGCTGATAGGTGCGGGTGACGGGGTCACCGTAGAGGTCGATGTCGCCGGGGCGCAGCCCCTCGTCCTTCTTGCCGTTGATATAGCCCATCACGGCGCGCGGGGCCCAGTGCTTCTCGTCGAGGTTGAGCGCCTTGAGCACACGGCGGATCAGCCGGTACTGGTCGTCGGAGTCGAGGATCTGGAAGTCCTGGGGCAAGCCCGCATCCAGATGGTGGGCCCGCAGCAAGCGGTGGGCGATGCCGTGGAAGGTGCCGATCCACATGCCGCGCACGCCGTCGCCGATCACTTTCTCGACCCGGCCGCGCATCTCGGCCGCCGCCTTGTTGGTAAAGGTCACCGCGATGATGGAGAAGGGTGAACAGCGTTCCACCTGCATCAGCCAGGCGATACGGTGCACCAGCACCCGGGTCTTGCCCGAACCGGCACCGGCCAGCACCAGCAGGTTGCAACGGGGGGCCGCCACCGCGTCTCTTTGCTTGTCATTGAGCCCGTCGAGCAGGGTTGAAACGTCCATCACCACTCCTGTTTATTTATACAGGCGGGGATTATACGGCCTGAGCCGCCAGAGACCAACCGGCAGGATCAACGAAGGGGGCGGTGATAGTCCCGGTATTGGCCCAGTACCTCACCGGAAAAGCTGAGCAACCGGGCGCGGGGGGCATCCAGCACCTGCTGGACGGGATCAAATCGCAGTGAAGCGGCCAGCATGCGGCCCTCAGGCAGGGTCACTTCCGTGTTCCCCATCACCAGCATGCCGTCCTGATAATGCCCATGCTCGAAGCGCACGATGACGTCATTCACCATCAAGGTGCCCTGCTTGAGCTGCAGTGATGCTCGTTGCATCTCTCGCAACGCAAACAGACTGGACAATGACGGACGCCCGCTGGGCATCCGCTGCAAGTATTCGTGGGTGGTCAATTGATATTGCAACTGACCCTGACGATCGAAGACACGCTCCCGATAATCGGTGTAGCGCGTCAGCATGCCGGCAGCCTGTGCCACCGGCATCCACAACAGGAGCGCCCCCGTCAGGAGCGCTCCCACTGGTTTACAGCTGATCGGCACAGCTGACCTTGTTGTCATCCAGGTCGGTACAGGAGACGAAGACCTTGTCAAAGGTCGACCCGGCCACCGGCGTCATCTGGGTTGACCAGTCATAACCCACCCCCTTGGCATAGATGGCGGTGTGGCTCTCCTGATCTTCCTGCATCCAGCCGATGTACTTCAGTGCGCCGCGATCGCTCTGGGCAAGTGCCTTGAACTCGTCGCTCGTGATGAGACACATGGGCTCTCCCATGGCCTTGGACAGCTCGGCATCCCGCGCCCCCACGGCGCCATCACAGCCGCCGGTCACCTTGATGGTCATGTCACTGCGATCCAGCATCTCATCGAAGAACGGCAGCACATTGATGTTGTACTTCACCCCCACCTCTTGAGGCTGCCAGCCCATGCCGGTATTGACGTATCGGGTCTCGACGCTTTCCCACTGGATAGTGGGCACAGTGCCTGCAAAGTGGTTCGCCAGCTCCTTGAGAGTCGCGGCATTGGCCTCGATCTCATCCTGGGTCAACGACTCGTCCAGCTTGCTCTGATCGATGGTCAGAGCGAGGCTCACCGCATCCTTCAACTGCGACTTGGCCTTGGCCAACCGTGCTTTGGCATCGTCGGTCAAACGGAAGAAATCGGCGTGCGCCACCAGCGCATCCGGCTCGATTTCCTGCTGACTGAACTGGGTCTCGAAGGTGCTGCTGCTCTCTTCATAGGTGGTGGTCAGCTGCATGCCCCAGGTGTCCTTGATGTGCATACGCGGCAAGATCACTTCTTCCTGCTGGGTGACATAGGCGCTGTCCGGACCGTACTGGTAGGAGGCGACGATGTTGAGGGCCGATGCCATCGCCATCGCCGAGGCCCGCAGGGCCTTGGCACCGTCGAGGTTGAGGGTGACGGTATCGTCATCGCCATAGGTGGCGCTGTAATCCGGATCCTGGATATCGGCCAGGGCAGCCGCGACGTTTTCCAGGCTGTCGGCATAGGCGCCCATCAGCTTGGCCACGTCACGGGTATATCCCTTGCCACCTTTGAGCGCCACGGAGGCGGTACCGGGAGTATGGATGATGACATCCATCACCTTGGCCAGGCTGGTGCTGTAACCACTGCCAATGGCGGACGAGGTGAAGCCCAGGCGTTCAGCCACCACGGGGTTGTTGGTCACCTCCAGCATGGTCAGCATGGCCAGCACGATCTGGCGATCGGCCTTGCCGCTCTCACCGGTCTCGGCCTGCAGGGTCTCCTTGTACTCCTTGAACTTGCTCTCGACGTCCAGGTTTTTCAGATCGGTCAGTCCCTGCAGATCGCTCAGCACCTTGTCGACCGCCACGGAGCGGCCATTGACGCCAGCCAGGGTGGCGGAGAGGTGGGCTTTCGCCGCAGCCAGAGAGACGACGGCTTTGGTGAGGCCCGCTGTTTTCAGCGCCTCAACCAGGGAGGTGTTGAAGGCGTCATCGCTACCCAGTTCGACGATCCCCAGTTGCGCGACCTGCGCCTTGTCGAGGGTGATGCCGTTCTCCGGATTGCTGTCGCTGTCGAGCGTCTGCAGCAATGCCGCAATGCGGATCGCTTTCTCCTTGTCGTCACCCGCCAGGGTGTAAGGGGTCACCAGCGAGTTGCCCGCCTTGAGGGTCACCGCCCCCAGGCGTTGGTTACCCAATGCGAATTCGCAGGTGTCGCCATCATCAAACAGGAATTCACCCTTGGCATTGGTGACACCGGTGTAATCGTTGCACCGATAGTCGAGGCCACCCACGACGGAATCCAGGAAGACGGCAGTGTGAAGAGGCTTGCTGCCGGTGTCGGTGCCACCGCCATTGTTGCCACCATTGCTGCCGCCACCGTTATCGTCACCACCGCCCCCGCAAGCGGTCAACATGACACCGGACAACACACAAGCCACTGCCATACTCAGCACGTTCTTTTTCATTTTTATCACCCGAACAAATGTAAAAAATACGCCCCCATCCCGGGGGCCAAGTTAACCCGGGTATAACCTAGCGTACTCATATGACAAACACCAATACATTTCCATATGAACGTGCTTGCCATCACGCAGGCCCCGAACGAGCAGGAAAAACGGCCACAGACGACGGCCCTGGGAGGGAAAATAGCCACCCATCTTGGGCTGTCACACCCGGGGCGGATCTCCTGGCGATCAGCCAGCCCGCCCGCCAACGTGGCGTCGATGAGGCCGCAGGGCTGGTGCCGATGGAAGCCAGTTTTTTCATCAGGGGAGGAAAACGGTTGCGCCTAACGTCATGAATCCAAACACAAATGTCGATCGAGCCCTATTAATCACGGAATTTAATTCTGCAAAAACACCATAAAACAAACACTTATAAGGCAATTTGCTTATATTTCAAACCGTTAACGCAAACGTTTTTCCTCTATGATCCCCTTGACCAACGGGCTGGCTCACTTACAGTTAGCCAGCGTGCTTTATGACCTGCCAAGACAGGTTGTGGACCCTCACATAACAATCAAGGATACGATCGTGACTAAAGTGCTCAAGCTGGCCACCGTGGCCGCCCTCACCCTCGCTGCCCTGTCCGCCCAGGCAGCCTCCGAGCCCGCCGTCATCTATGACACCGCAGGCAAATTCGACAAGTCCTTCAACGAAGCCGTGTTCCGCAACGGTGTCGAAGTCTACAACAAGGACAAAGGCGTCAAGGTCAAGGAGTTCGAACCCCAGAACGAAGCCCAGCGCGAGCAGGGCCTGCGTCGTCTGGCCAGCCGTGGCAACGGCCCCATCGTCGCCGTCGGCTTCAACATGGGTTCCGCAGTAGAGAAGGTTGCCACCGAGTTCCCGAACACCCAGTTCACCATCATCGACATGGTGGTCGACAAGCCGAACGTCCAGTCCCTCATCTTCAAGGAGCATGAAGGTTCCTTCCTGGTGGGTGCCCTGGCGGCCATCGCCTCCAAGACCGGCAAGGTCGGCTTCGTGGGCGGCATGGACATCCCGCTGATCCGCAAGTTCCAGTGCGGCTATGAGCAAGGCGCCAAGTACATCAATCCGAAGATCGACGTCTATCAGAACATGACCGGCTCCACCCCGGCAGCCTTTGCTGACCCCGCCAAGGGTGCAGAACTGGCCAAGTCCCAGTTCGCCAAGGGCGCCGACGTGGTCTATGCCGCCGCCGGTGGCACCGGTATCGGTGTCTATCAGGCTGCCAAGGACGAAGGCAAGCTGGCCATCGGTGTGGATTCCAACCAGAACCACCTGCAACCGGGCACCATGCTGACCTCCATGGTCAAGTCCGTGGGTCTGGCCGCGTACAAAAGCTGGGATGACGCCGCCAAGGGCAGCTGGAAGCCGGGCATCCAGTCCCTGGGTCTGGCCGAAGGCGGGGTTGACTGGGCGCTGGACGAGAACAACGCCAAGCTGATCACCCCGGAAATGAAAGCCAAGGTCGAGAGCATCAAGGCCGACATCATCGCCGGCAAGATCAAGGTGCACGACTACATGAGCGACAACTCCTGTAAGTACTGATCCTGCAAATACCGAGTCACTGCTACGACTCTCAACCAGTGATGACCGGCCCGCACGGGCCGGTTTTTAGTCTCTACTTCATGACCCGCAAGGACTGCATCATGGACCAGACAGATCGCTATGCCATCGAATTAAGGGGTATCGATAAGCGGTTCGGCGACGTGTACGCCAACAAGCAGATCGACCTTCAGGTTCGTAAAGGCAGCATTCACGGCATCGTCGGCGAAAATGGCGCCGGCAAGTCGACCCTGATGAGCATCATTTACGGTTTCTACCACGCCGACAAAGGCGAGATGCTGATCGACGGGAATCCGTTCAAACCCCATGGCTCCCAAGATGCGATTGCCGCCGGGGTGGGCATGGTGCACCAGCACTTCATGCTGGTGAACAACTTTACCGTATTGGAAAACGTCATCCTGGGGGCCGAGAACGGCTGGCGCCTGGGCAAGAGCCTGGCGGCCGCCGAGAAGCTGCTGGGCGAGCTGGCACGGGACTATGGTCTCGAGGTGCCGCTGCACGAGAAGGTCGAGGATCTGCCGGTGGGCCTGCAACAGCGGGTCGAGATCCTCAAGGCGCTCTATCGCGGTGCCCGCATCCTGATCCTCGACGAGCCCACCGGGGTGCTGACCCCGCAAGAGGCGGATCACCTGTTCGAGGTGCTGAAAAAGCTGCGGGATCAGGGGGCGACCGTCATCCTCATCACCCACAAGCTGCGGGAGATCCTGGCCATCACGGATCAGGTCTCCATCATGCGCCGGGGGGAGATGGTGGCCCATGTCGCCACCAAAGACACCGACAAGGAGCAGCTCGCCGAGCTGATGGTGGGCCGCAAGGTGCGCCTCAAGGTCGACAAGGGCACCGCCCAGCCGGGCGAGGCCAAGCTCAAGGTCGAGGGCCTCTCTTACGTCGATGACGCCGGGGTCGAACGGGTCAAATCCGTCAGCTTCGAGGTGCGGGCGGGGGAAGTGGTCGGCATCGCCGGGGTCTCCGGCAACGGCCAGTCCGAGCTGCTCAGCATGCTCGGCGGCATCCTCAAGCCCAGCAAGGGCGGCTTCACCATCGCCGGGACGCAGCGCCACGAGGTGAGCCAGAGCCACCCGGCCGACCCGGAGCAGGTGCGCAACTTCGGCCTCGGCCATATCCCGGAAGACAGGCACAAGATGGGGCTCATCAACCGCTTCGAGGCGAAAGAGGCCTTCATCCTCGGCTATCACCGCCGTGCCCAGTACAACAAGGGCTGGCTGCAGGACAAGGAGGCGATCCGCCAGGATTGCCAGGCCAAGATGGAGAAGTGGGACGTGCGCCCGCCGAGCCCGGAGCACAAGACCGCCAACTTCTCCGGCGGCAACCAGCAGAAGCTGGTGATCGCCCGGGAAGTGGAGCAGGACCCGGATGTGCTGCTGGTCGGCCAGCCGACCCGGGGCGTCGACATCGGCGCCATCGAGTACATCCACCAGCAGATCATCGCCATGCGCGACAAGGGCAAGGCGGTGCTGCTGGTGTCGGTGGAGCTGGACGAGATCATGAGCCTCTCCGACCGCATTCTGGTCATCGCCGATGGCCGCATCGTCGGCGAGCTGGACGGCGCCAGGGCGGATGAACGCACCATCGGCCTGATGATGGCGAACATAGTTCCTGACGACGTGGCGGCAAGCCAATCACAAGGAGCCACATCATGAAGGTCACAACCACTTGTAACGGATTCGGCCTGATGATGGTCAACACACCAGTCCCCGACGATATCAAGGAGGCCCATTCATGAGCCAAGCACGTGTTCCTGCCTGGATATCCGTGGGCGTGCTGCCCGCAGTCAATATCCTGCTGGCCTTCCTGGTGTCGGCCATCCTGTTCTATTACCTCGACATCAGCCCCATCGAGGCAGCCGAAATCATGTGGTACGGCGCCTTCGGCACCGGCGAGGGGATAGGCTTCACCCTCTATTACGCCACCGGTTTCATCTTCACCGGTCTGGCGGTGGCGGTGGCCTTCCACGCCGGCCTGTTCAACATCGGCGGTGAAGGGCAGGCCTATATCGGCGGCCTCGGGGTCGGTCTGGTCTGTCTGCTGCTCGGGGACGTGCTGCCGTTCGCCCTGCTGCTGCCGCTCGCCATCATCGCCGGCGGCCTGTTCGGCGCGGCCTGGGCCTTCATCCCGGCCTGGCTGCAAGCCAAGCGGGGCAGCCACATCGTCATCACCACCATCATGTTCAACTTCATCGCCGCCTCCCTGATGGCCTACCTCTTGGTCGACGTCTTCAAGCCGCCAGGATCCATGGCCACCGAGAGCAAGGTGTTCGCCGTGGCGAGCTGGCTGCCGAAGATGAGCGAGCTGGCGGCCGGTTTCGGCATCGCCATGCCCAACAGCCCGCTCAACATCAGCTTCTTCTGGGCGCTGATCTGTGCGGCCCTGGTGTGGGTCTTCATCTGGCATACCCGCTGGGGCTACGAGATCCGCTCCGTGGGCGCAAGCCAGAGTGCCTCCGCCTATGCGGGTATCTCCTACCCCAAGGTGGTGATCCTGGCCATGGTGATCTCCGGCATGCTGGCGGGCTTCTTCGCCCTCAACGTGCTGCAGGGTGAGCTGCACCAGATCAAGCTCAACTTCGTGGAAGGCTTCGGCTTCACCGGCATCGCGGTGGCCCTGATGGGCCGCAACCACCCGGTCGGCGTCATCATCGCCAGCCTGCTGTTCGGCTTCCTCTACCAGGGCGGCGCCGAGCTCAGTTTCGAGTTCGGGGTGGACCGCAACATCGTCGTGGTGCTGCAGGGTCTGGTGATCCTGTTCTGCGGCGCCCTGGAGCACATGCTGCGCCCGCGTATCGAGCAGGCCTATCTGGCCTTTGCCAACCGCCCGGCCGCCCAAGTGAAAGGAGCCTGATCATGTTCGAAATGCTGATCCTGATGCTGGATGCCACCATCCGCACCGCACCGCCACTGATCCTGGCGGCCATGGCCGGGATGTTTTGTGAACGCTCCGGGGTGGTCAACATCGCCCTGGAGGGCAAGCTGCTGGCCTCCGCCTTCGCCAGTGCGGCGGCGGCCGCCGTCACCGGTTCCGCCTGGATTGGGCTGGGGGTCGGGGTGGGGATCTCCATCCTGTTCGCCCTGCTGCACGGCTTCGCCACCATCACCCACCGGGGTGATCAGGTGGTGAGCGGCATGGCCATCAACATCCTGGCGGCCGGTCTCACCGTGACCCTGGGGCGCTACTGGTTCGATCAGGGGGGCCAGACCCCGGCGCTCTCCGGCGCGGCGCGCTTCGCCCCCATCGACCTGCCCTATGCCAAGGAGCTCTATGACGTGCCCGTCATCGGCCAGCTCTACAGCGAGCTCTTGAGCGGTCACTCCCTGCTGGAGTACGTGGCCTTCGCCGCCGTGCCCCTGGCCTGGTGGGTGCTGTTCCGCACCCGCTTCGGCCTGCGGCTGCGGGCGGTGGGCGAGGCACCGGCGGCGGTCGACACCGCCGGTATCTCCGTGGTGCGGATGCGCTACACCGCCCTCATCATCGGTGGCCTGCTGGCGGGGATCGGGGGCACCTATCTGGCGGTGGCCCAGACCGCCCAGTTCATCCCCAACATGAGCGCGGGCAAGGGCTTCATGGCGCTGGCGGCCCTGGTGTTCGGCAAGTGGCGCCCCTGGAACGCCATGGCGGCCTGTCTGCTGTTCGGCTTCCTCGACGCGGTCGCTATCCGGCTGCAAGGGGTCAGCATCGGCGATTTCCCGATCCCGGTGCAGGCCATCGAGGCGCTGCCCTACATCCTGACGGTCTTCCTGCTGGCCGGTTTCATCGGCAAGGCGGTAGCCCCCAAGGCCCTCGGCACCCCCTACGTCAAGGAGCGGGAATAGCCCCGCCCTTCATGCCATGCAAAAGGCCCGCACATGCGGGCCTTTTCTTTTTCGGGCGACGGCTCAGCCGATGGGGCGCACCAGGGCGGGTTGGTGGGGATCACTGAGGCGCTCGGCCAGATAGTCCACCAGCAGCCGCACCTTGGGGGAGAGGTGGCGGTTGTGGGGATAGAGGGCCCAGATCCCCTCCTCGGGGGCCCGCAACTCCGGCAGCAGCTCGATGAGCTCCCCCCGGGCCAGGTGGTCGCTCACATAGTAGTCCGGCAGCTGGATGATGCCGATCCCCTTGATGGCCGCATCCAGCAGGGCGTGGCCGCTGTTGCACTGAAGCAGACCGCGTACCCGCACGCTGTGGGGTTTACCGTTCAGGGTGAAGTGCCACTCGTCCCCGTTGCCCACCAGGCAGGTGTGACGGGCCAGCTCCGAGAGACTGTTGGGCATGCCGTGGCGGGCGGTGTAGGCGGGGGAGGCGCACACATAGGGTACCCGCTGCGCCAGCTTGCGGGCCACCAGGGTCGAATCCTTGAGGTGGCCGAGGCGGATCGCCAGATCGAACCCCTCGTGCACCAGATCCAGCAACTGGTTGGTGAGGTTGAGGGTCACCTCCAGCTGGGGGAAGCGCACCATGAAGTCGTTCACCAGGGGGGCGATGCGGCTCTCGCCGTAGGAGACCGGGGCCGTGATGCGCAAGGAGCCCTGGGGCACCGCCTGATGGCGTCCCACCGCCAGCTCCGCCTCGTAGAGGTTGTCCAGCAACTGGCGGCAGTGGCGAAAATAGATCTCCCCGAGTTCGGTGAGACGCACCTGACGGGTGGTGCGCAGCAGCAGCTTGGCCTGCAGCCTGTCTTCGAGCTGCGCCACCTGGCGGCTCACCTGGGCCACCGACACCCCGAGCTTGCGCGCGGCCGGAGTAAAGCCCCCCTGCTCCGCCACGCTGACAAATTCACAGACCCCTTCCCAGCCGAACATTATTACCTGTGTGTAAAAGTGATTTGATACTTAGCGTTATTATCACCAAATCGGCGGGAAACTACACTGGATCTCCGAACTCATTTCCGTTCATCCAACCACTACGAGGACGTCATTCATGGCACAGGTTCAGAGCATCAAGTGTAAAGCCGCCATCGCCTGGGGACCGGGTCAGCCCCTCTCCATCGAAGAGGTCGAGGTCATGCCGCCCCAGGCCGGCGAGGTGCGGGTGCGCATCGTCGCGACCGGCGTCTGCCACACCGATGCCTTCACCCTCTCCGGTGAAGATCCGGAAGGGGTCTTCCCCTGCATTCTGGGCCATGAAGGGGGCGGTATCGTCGAGTCCGTCGGCGAGGGCGTCACCAGCGTCAAGGTCGGCGATCACGTGATCCCGCTCTACACCCCCGAGTGCGGCGAGTGCAAGTTCTGCAAATCCGGCAAGACCAACCTGTGCCAGAAGATCCGCGCCACCCAGGGCAAGGGGCTGATGCCGGACGGCACCACCCGCTTCTCCAAGGACGGCCAGCCCATCTACCACTACATGGGCACCTCCACCTTCAGCGAATACACGGTACTGCCCGAAATCTCCATCGCCAAGGTGGATCCGGCCGCCCCGCTGGAAGAGGTCTGCCTGCTGGGCTGCGGCGTCACCACCGGCATCGGCGCCGTGATGAACACCGCCAAGGTGAAAGAGGGTGAGAGCGTCGCCATCTTCGGGCTGGGGGGCATCGGCCTCTCCGCCATCATAGGCGCGCGCCTGGCCAAGGCCGGCCGCATCATCGCCATCGACATCAACGAGAGCAAGTTCGAGCTGGCCCGCAAGCTGGGTGCCACCGACTGCATCAACCCGAACGACTATGACAAGCCCATCCAGGAGGTGATCGTCGAGATGACCGACGGCGGCGTCGACTTCTCCTTCGAGTGCATCGGCAACGTCAAGGTGATGCGCGCGGCGCTGGAGTGCTGCCACAAGGGCTGGGGCGAGTCGGTCATCATCGGCGTGGCCGGTGCGGGCCAGGAGATCAGCACCCGTCCGTTCCAGCTGGTCACCGGCCGGGTGTGGCGCGGCAGCGCCTTCGGGGGCGTGCGCGGTCGCAGCGAGCTGCCGAGCTACGTACAGCGCTACATGCAGGGTGAGTTCAAGCTGGACGACTTCATCACCCACACCATGCCCCTCGAGCAGATCAACGAGGCGTTCGATCTGATGCACGAAGGCAAGAGCATCCGCACCGTCATCCACTACTGATCCCATGAGCGCCCCGCCCATCGCATGGGCGGGGCAAGGAGTCCTTACATGAATCTGGACATCATCAGCAGCAACAAGAGCTTCAGCGGCTGGCACAAGCAGTATCGCCACCGCTCCAATGTGCTGGGGTGCGAGATGCGCTTCGCCATCTACCTGCCGCCCCAGGCCCTCACCGGCCAGAAAGTGCCGGTGCTCTACTGGCTCTCCGGTCTCACCTGCACCGACGAGAACTTCATGCAAAAAGCCGGGGCCCAGCGCATCGCCGCCGAGCTCGGCATCGCTCTGGTAGCGCCGGACACCAGCCCCCGCGGTGAAGGGGTGGCGGACGATCCCGGCTATGACCTTGGCATGGGGGCGGGTTTCTACGTCAACGCCACCCAAAGCCCTTGGCGGGATCACTACCAGATGTACGATTACGTCACCCGGGAGCTGCCCGAGCTCATCGAGACCCACTTCCCGGTCTCGACGAAGCGCGCCATCAGCGGCCACTCCATGGGAGGCCACGGCGCCCTCATCGCCGCCCTGCGCGAGCCGGGTCGCTACCGCTCGGTGTCGGCCTTCAGCCCCATCAGCCACCCGAGCCGCTGCCCCTGGGGCCAGAAAGCCCTCGGCGCCTACCTCGGCAACAACCCCCTGCTGTGGCAGGAGTGGGATACCTGCCAGCTGCTGCGCCACCACGACAGCCCACCCCTGCCGACCCTGGTGGACGTGGGGCTGGACGACCCCTTCCTGGCGGAGCAGCTCGGCATCGACACCCTGGCCGAAGTGGCCGCCACCCGGGCGTGGCCCCTGACGCTCAACCGCCATGCCGGCTACGACCACAGCTATTACTTCGTGGCGAGCTTCATCGAGGCGCACCTGCGCTTTCACGCCAACCACCTGGGCGAACCGGCCTGAGGCTGACCCGCTCGTGGCCGCCCCCCGTCAGCGGGCGGCCATTCACCCGGAAACAGGAGACAAGGATGCCTCTCTTCACCACATTGCTGGCCATGCCGGACCAGTTCGAGCGGCTGCTGGCACAGGTCCCCACCGACCGTCTGGACTGGGAACCCGCCAACTGGGCCGGGATCCCCTCCGAGCGTTTCAGTGCCAGGGGGCACCTCTGCCACCTGCTGGACATCGAGGTGCTGGGCTATCAGGTGCGGTTTCGTCGCACCCTGGCGGAGAGCCTGCCGGAGCTCGCCTCCCTCGATGGCTATCAGCTCGCGCTGGACCATGATTACCCCCGGCAGGATACCGCCACGCAGCTCGACCGGTTTCGCACCGCCCGCCTGCAGACCGTCGAATGGCTGAAGACGGTACCGTCCGACGCCTGGCAGCGCCGCGCCCGCTATGGCGGCTATGGGGAGGTGACTCTGGACGGTCTGGTGCGCCTGCTCGTCAGCCATGACCACCAGCACCTCGCCGGCATGCAGTGGCTGCTGATGCGCCTGAACGCCGATCTGGGCCTCGCACTCCCCCTCGAGTGAAGCGTCACCCAACAGCGTCGCATCCTGCAAAAAAGGCCCCGAGGGGCCTTTTTCATTGTTGCGGTGATGGGATCAGCTCCCCAACCGGCTCACCTGACCCGAGCCCGCGATCTCGCTGGTCAGCGCTGGGCTGCCCCAGTAGTTGACCGCACCGGCTCCGGCGATCTCTATCTTGAGCCGCGACCGGGCACGCACCTCGACCTCGCCACTGCCGGCGATGCTCACCTCGACCTCCTCGCTGGCGATCCCGGCCCCCTTGACGCCACCGGCGCCGGCGATGTTCAGCGCCATCACCCGGGCGGAGCCCTGCCCCAGATCCAGGTTGCCCAGCCCGGCGATGTTGCCCTCCAGCCGATCCAGCGTCAGCCCGCTGGCGACGATGTCCCCCGTGCCCGCCAGGGAGAGCACCAGATCATCCCCCTTGAAGTCGCGCAAGGCGCCGTTGCCAACTCCCGCCAGTGCCAACTCGTGCAGCGTCGGCAGGGTGATGGTGATCTCCAGCGGCTGGGTGGGGTCGAGCCGGTAGCCATCCTTGACCTCGATCTCCAGCTTCTCCCCCTGCTCGGTGAGCACCAGATAGGGCAGCAGATTGGCCTCCCCCTTGACCCTGAGGGTGTGGCTCTCTCCCGCCACCAGGTACAGGTTGGCGGGCACGCCCGCCAGCACCCGAGTCACCTCATGCCCCAGGGGATGCTGCTGCTCCACCACGGCCCCCTCCCCGCGCACCTTGACGTCATCCTGCCAGCTGCATCCGGTCAGTCCCAGGGCCAGCACCACGCCCAGCATCCATTTCATCCCGCTACTCCTCGTTTCCTCTTTGCCGCACGGCGCGGCAGGTGAGTGGCAATGAGCAAACCCTGTGCCACATGGATAACATTATGATTTATCTATCCATTTCAATATTTCGAGGCTCGAATTGCCCACAACAAAGAGTCATTCAGACCACAATCTGGTCAATCTGACCACACCCGAAGGAGGGCGTTGACCCATTTTTTTGGTTGCCGCCCCGGTTCGTTGAGCCAATAGTGATACCTGGTGCGTATAGAGCACTCCATCGCTGCTTCACCCGCCAGAATCAACAAGGAGTCAGAGCGTGACCCAAGCCAGCCACCCATTCGTCCATCCGGGCCTGCCTGCCCCCACCCGCACCCCGCTGCTGACCGGCGACGATCCCGACCACAAGCGCCGCGAGCTCCTCGCCTACTTCTGCCAGACCTTCGATCTCTACGACTCGCTGTTCGACTGCCTGGCCGACGAGCGGGCCTGGTTCAACAAGGCGATCCCCCTGCGCCACCCGCTCATCTTCTACTACGGCCATACCGCCGCCTTCTTCGTCAACAAGCTGCTGGCGGCCCGTCTCATCGAGAGTCGGCTCGACCCCCGCATCGAGGCCCTGGTCGCCATCGGGGTGGACGAGATGAGCTGGGACGATCTGGACGAAACCCACTACGACTGGCCCACTGTGGCCGAGCTGCGTGACTACCGCGGCCGGGTGCGCGCCCTGGTGTGTGATTTCATCGAGCGGATGCCGATCGAGCTGCCCATCCATTGGCAGAGCCCGGCCTGGGTCATCCTGATGGGCATAGAGCACGAGCGCATCCACCTCGAGACCTCCAGCGTGCTGATCCGCCAGCTGCCCCTGGCCTGGGTGCGCAGCCAGCCCCAGTGGCCGGTCTGCCCCGAGGCGCGCCACGATCTCGCCGCCGTCCCCGTCAACACCCTGCTGCCGGTGGCCGGCGGCCAGGTGCGCCTCGGCAAGCAGGACGCCACCTACGGCTGGGACAACGAATACGGCGAGCGCCACATCGAGCTGGCCCCCTTCCAGGCCAGCCGCATGCTGGTGAGCAACGCCGAATACCTGGCCTTCGTGCAGGCGGGCGGCTACGAGACCCGTGACTGGTGGGATGACGAAGGCTGGGGCTGGCGCCAGTATGCCAAGGCCCGCATGCCCACCTTCTGGGTCGGCGACCCCCTCGAACCCGAACAATTGCATCTGCGGCTGATGACCGAGCAGGTCCCCATGCCCTGGGACTGGCCGGTGGAGGTGAACCAGCTGGAGGCCGCCGCCTTCTGCCGCTGGAAGGCGGATCAGACCGGCCTGCCCGTCCAGCTACCGAGCGAGGGGGAGTGGATGCTGCTACGGGAACAACTGGCCGGCGATCAGCCGGACTGGATGGAGGCCCCCGGCAACATCAACCTGGCCCGCTTCGCCTCCTCCTGCCCGGTGGATGCCTGCCCCCAGGGCAGCTTCTTCGATCTGGTGGGCAACGTCTGGCAGTGGACCAGCACCGCCATCGACGGCTTCGAGGGGTTCAAGGTGCACCCCCTCTACGACGACTTCTCCACCCCCACCTTCGACGGCAAGCACACCCTCATCAAGGGCGGGAGCTGGATCAGCACCGGCAACGAGGCGCTCAAATCCTCCCGCTACGCCTTCCGTCGCCACTTCTTCCAGCACGCGGGCTTCCGCTACCTGGTCTCACGCCATCAGGAGCCCGTCATCGTGAACCCTTATGAAACCGACACCCTGGTCGCCCAGTATCTCGACTTCCAGTACGGTCCGAGCCACTTCGGGGTCGCCAACTACGCCGAGGCTCTGGCCGGTCTTGCCAGCGAGCTCTGCGGCCGCCATGAGCGGGCGCTCGACATCGGCTGCGCCACCGGCCGGGCCAGCTTCGAACTGGCTCGCCGCTTCGCCCACGTGGACGGGGTGGACTACTCGGCCCGCTTCATCGACGTGGCCCTGACCCTGGCAAGACAGGACAGCTTCCGCTATGCGGTGCCGGTGGAAGGGGATCTGGTGGAATATTGCGAGGCGCGCCTCTCCCGCCACGAGCTCGGTCGCGAGCAGAGCGAGCGGGTCCACTTCAGCCAGGGGGATGCCTGCAACCTCAAGCCCAAGTACGGCGACTACGACCTGGTGCTCGCCTCCAACCTGATCGACCGGCTGCGGGAGCCCGCCCGCTTCCTGCGGGACATTGCTCCGCGCCTTCGCAGCGGCGGCCTGCTGGTGCTCACCAGCCCCTACACCTGGCTGACCGACTACACCCCCAAGGCCAACTGGCTCGGCGGCATCCGGGAAAACGGCGAGGCCCTCGGCACCTATCAGGCGCTGCAACGGCTGCTGGCGGAGGAGTTCGAGGAGCACATGCCCCCGAGGGACGTCCCCTTCGTCATCCGCGAGACCGCCCGCAAGTACCAGCACACGGTGGCCCAGCTCACCGTCTGGCGCAAACGCTGACGACGCGGCAAACGAAAGAGGGAGGCCCATGGCCTCCCTCTTCTTTATCCGGACCGCTTACCCCTCCTGTACCTGGGGCACCGCCTCCTGCTCGCGGTAGCGGCGGGCCAGCACGGCGCACACCATCAGCTGGATCTGGTGGAAGATCATCAGGGGCAGCACCATGACCCCGACGCTGGCGGCGGGGAACATGACGTTGGCCATGGGCACCCCGTTGGCCAGGCTCTTTTTGGAGCCGCAGAAGACGATGGTGATCTCGTCCGCCCTGTTGAAACTGAGGCGACGGCTGATCCAGACGTTCCACCCCAGCACCAGCGCCAGCAGCACGCAGCTCAGCAGCACGATGCTGGCGAGATCGTACCAGCCGACCTGGTGCCAGATCCCCTGCACCACCGCCTCGCTGAAGGCCACATAGACCACCAGCAGGATGGAGCTCTGGTCCAGCTTGCCGATGAGCGGCCGGTGGCTGTCGACCCAGCCACCGATGAGGGGGCGTGACAGGTGCCCCACCACGAAGGGCAACATCAGCTGCACCATGATGGCCTGAATGGAGTGCCAGGTATCGACCCCCTCCCCCTGCACATTGATCATCAGCCCCACCAGCACCGGCGAGAGGAAGATGCCGAGGATGCTGGAGGCCGAGGCGCTGCACACCGCCGCCGACACATTGCCCCCCGCCATGGAGGTGAAGGCGATGGCCGACTGCACGGTGGCGGGCAGGGCGCACAGGTAAAGGAAACCGAGGTAGATGGCCGGGCTCAGCCACTGGGGCACCAGGGGCGTGAGCAGCAGCCCCAGCAGCGGGAAGAGCAGGAAGGTGCTCGCCATCACCACCAGGTGCAGCCGCCAGTGGCCGAGGCCCGCCAGCAGGTTCTGGCGCGACAGCTTGGCACCATGCATGAAGAACAGCAGCGCCACCGCCAGCTTGGTCAGCAGACCGAACCAGACGGCCACCTGCCCCTCGCAGGGGAAGAAGGAGGCCAGGGCCACCACGGCAATCAGCACAGAGGTAAAAGGATCCAGACGCACGGGGAGTCTCCAGAGAAAGCGCGTCCCGCACGGGAGGGGACGACAGGGCACGGGGAAGGCGTCATCAGACGGCGACCCCGGATACGAAGGGACAAGCTTACCCCGAACACCCTGTGGTGCAAAGTTGAGCGGCAGCTTCATTTGTTTCATTTTGTTAAACGATAACGCACATTCTCACAGCAAAACTAAACGATTTTGACCCTCCGGCCCCGGATCCGGCCAATAAAAAACGGTCGACCCTGGTCGCCCGTCTCCTGCTTGCCACATGCCGGTCAGCGCTGGCTGGCCAGGGTGCCGCTGCCCGATTTCTTCTCGTTGCCACCTGACTTGCGGGCTTGGCGCTTCTCGAAGCGGGAGATCCACCAGTAGGCCAGCGCCGAGAAGACCGCGGTCATGAAGACGTTGATGAAGAAGGCACGCACCAGATCCACCCCGGCCGGGAAGGCGGAGGCGCTCATGCTCACCACGAAGATGGCGATCAGCACCGACACCACCGCCATCCCGAAAGTGCGCGACCCCATGCGGAACTCGCGCGGGGTGTCGTCATGTTTCCAGCGGAACACGAAGTAGGCCACCATGATGAAGATCGGCGGCAGCATGGCGGTGCCGGCGGTGAGGTTGATGGCGGTGTTCATCATCTGCTGCACCGATTCCGAGCCGAAGCCGTTGATCACCAGCATCACGAACACGAAGACAAACTGCCACCAGGCGGCGCGCACCGGCACCCCGTGCTCGTTGAGCTGGGTGGTCTTCTCGCCGTAAACCCCCTGCGGGATCTCGGAGAAGTGGATCTTCACCGGCGCCGAGGTCCACATCATCATGGAGCCGAACATGGCGATAAACAGCACCACGCCGACGAAGCGGCCCACCAGCGCCTCGGAAAGCCCGAAGTACTGGGCCATGCCGGTGAAGATCTCCACCATGCCGCCGGCATAGGTGAGGCTCTCGCGCGGCACGAACACGTTCACCAGCAGGGAACCGACCGCATACATGGCACCGATGACGATGCCAGCGCTGATGATCACCTTGATGAAGGACTTCTGACCCCCCTTCACGTCATTGAGGTAGGCCGCCGCCGTCTCGGCACCGCCCGCCGCCTGGAAGATCCAGCACATGATACCGAGCGTCGCCCAGTTGACGGTGGGAGTCATCGCCTCCAGCGTGATGGGCTGGGCCGGCACATGATCGCCACTCAGGGCCATCAGGGCGCCCAGCACATAGATGGCGAACAGGGCAAATACCCCGTAGGCCACGATCTCGGCAATCTTTCCCAGCCAGCTCGCCCCCTTGGTAGAGATATGGGTCGCCGCCGCAAACAGCACGATGGAGATGATCGAGGTGACCATGGGCGAGAAGCTGTACTCATAGCCCAGCATGGCGTAGGAGGCGTAGGCGATGACGTTGGGCAGCAGGGAGACGAACCAGAACAGGTTCACGAACCAGTAGAGAAACGAGCCCAGATAGGCCATCCGGGTGCCGAGCGGTTTTTTCAGCCAGTCGTACATCCCCGACTCGGAGTTTTTATTGGCCGAGACGAACTCGGCGATGATGAAGACGAACGGAATGAAGTAGACGATGGTCGCCAGCAGGAAGATGGGGGCGGAGCTGAGCCCCAGCTCGATGTTGTTGTTGACGATGTTGCGCACGTTGAACACGGCGGCAAAGGTCATCGACAACAAGGCAAACTTGCCTATGGTGCCGCGTACGGATTCAGACATGGTGTCCTCCAGTGGACTCGCGTTCCCTGCGGGTAACGCTGTGACTCTGTGATGTGTTTGGCAAGGGTCTGTCGACCCTGCCCTTTACTCTCTTGTTATGAGCGGGCCGCGTGGACGGCCTCGTTGGTGAACCGGTGCCGTCTCCCGCACCGGCTCGCAATACCAGTCAGACGATCGGAGTGCCCGGCGCCATCGGCACCCGCGGCTGCAACAGCACGCTCTGGCTCTCGTCCAGGGTCTCGGCGCAGAGCAACATGCACTCGGATCGCTCGCCGCGCATTCGGGTGGGCTTGAGGTTGGTCAGCACCACCACCTCGCTGCCCATCAGCTCCTCTTCGCTGTAGTAAGGCACCAGACTGGTGACGGTCTGCAGCGGCCGCTCGCCCCCTACGTCGATCTGGACGATGTAGAGTTTGTCGGCCCCGGGGTGACGCACCACCTCCAGCACCTTGCCCACCTTCATCTCGACCCGTTTGAATTCGGCAAACTCGATCGTCTCGCTCATGCACTTTTCCTTTTCTGGTTCAACGGTTTGCGGGTGGCCAACGGCCACCCGGTTTGATGGGGGTCATGACGGCTGGATGACGACCTGCGCCGCTGGCTCGGCCTCTTTCGCGCGCGCCTCGGCGCTGAGGGAGGCCTCGTATCGGTTGTATTTCCACCAGGCGAAGCCGAGGAAAATCACGATCCCGCCGACGTTGTAGAAGACGATGGTCATGATGTCGGCGCCGGTCGGGAAGGTGGAGGCGAGGAAGCCCACCGAGAAGAGGACGATCAGCACCGAGACCACGGCGATGCCGGTGGAGCGCGAGCCCATCTTGAAATCCCGCGGCAGGTGGTCGAGCTTCAGCCGCAGATTGAGGTAGGCCAGCATGATGAACAGCGGCGGCAGCATGGAGGCGGCAGCTGTCATGTTGATGACGGTGTTCATCAGATCCTGCGCGGTGTTGGAGCCCAGGGTCGGGATCACCATCAGCGGCAGCACGATGAGGTACTGGATCCAGGCTGCACGGGCGGGCACGCCGTGCTCGTTCAGCTCAACCGTCTTCTTGCCGAAGATGCCGGCCGGGATCTCGGAGAAGAAGATCTTCACCGGGGTCGCGGTCCACATCAGCAGGGAGCCGAACATGGCGGTGAAGGAGACCAGACCGACGAAGCGGTTCATCAAGATCTCCGGCAGGCCGAAGTAGGCCGCCAGCCCCTCGAACACCTGCACCGAGCCGCCGGTATATTTCAGGGTATCGCTGTGGACGAACACGTTGATCAACAGGGATGCAATGGAGTAGAGCACGCCGATAAAGATCCCGGCGATGATGATCACCTTCACGAATGACTTGGAGCCCCCTTTCACGTCATTGACGTAGACCGCCACCGACTCGGCGCCACCGGCCGCCATAAAGATCCAGGTCGTAATACCCAGGAAGGCCCAGCTGAAATCGGGGATCATGGCCTCTACCGTGATGGGATCTGCCGGCTGCACGCCGCCCACCAGTGCCGCACCTGCCAGCAGGATGTAGGAGAGGGTCAGCAGCAGCATCAGGGACGAGGTCACCGAGGTGATGGGGCCCAGCATCTTGGCACCGTTGGTGGAGACATAGGTGGCAAAGGCGAACAGCACCATGCTCAATGCCGTGGTCGCCACCGGGGTGAGAATGTACTCGTAACCGAGGAAGGCATAGGAGGCGTAGGCGATAACCCGCGGCAGCAGCGAGGTGAAGAAGAAGAGGTTCACGAACCAGTAGGTGTAAGCGGAGATAAAGGCCCAGCGACCGCCGAGGGAACTCTTCACCCAGGCATACACCCCCGCTTCGGAGTTTTTGTTCAGTGACACGAACTCCGCAATGATCAGGCAAAACGGAATGAAGTAAAAAATGGTGGCCAGAAAGAACATAGGTGCCGAGGCCAGACCGATTTCGATGTTGTTGTTGATGACGTTGTTGAAGCTGAATACCGCCGCGAAGGTGAGCGACAGCAGACCAAACTTGCCTATCGTATTGCGTTTGGAATCAGACATGGTGCATCTCCAGACCTGTAGTTATCTCGCGAAAGGGCGGGGCATGATGTGTAGGGTGAGCCCCGCCCTTCCGGCTTTGTCAGTGCAGAACCGGCGGCTTGTTATTTGTTTTTGAAGTAGCCGCCTTCGACGGTGACCTTGATGATCAGCTTGCGCACCGGTGCATCACCAACAAACCGGTAGGCCTCATCGTTCTCGAAGATCACCACCTGACCGTTGCCCACCTGCTGGCGCTCACGCACCTCGCCAGCCAGCCACTCGCGGTCTGTGGTGTCGTCATAGCCCTGCTCGACCCGCAGATCCGACTTGGCAGCAAACTCCACCGTCTCTGCCCCTTCCAGGTAGTAGTGAACGTCGAAGTAGCGGCGCTGCCCCTCGAACAGGGAGGTGGCCGGGCTGGCCCCCTCCTGCAAGCGGTAGGTGAGGGAGTCACCGATGGAGTGGCAGATTCCGGGCTTGAGGTTCGGCAGGTTGTTGATGGCCTCCACGCAGCGGCCCCACTTCTTGCCCTCTCGGTAGATGTTTTTGAACAGGGTCAGGTTGTCCAGGGTGATCATGCGAGGTTCCTCCCGCCGTTGATGGTGAGATCGAGCCCGGCCAGCGCAGCCGGATTGAGGTTGCCGCGAGCGATGGGCAGCAGGGTCAGGCCGAAGCTGAACGGCTCGAAGCGCACCCGCCAGGAGTCCAGCACCTCGGAGCCCCAGGAGTTGGAGCCGAGCCCCAGTACCTTGTGATCCAGATTGAGGGTGAGATAACCACTCGGCTCCAGCTCGTTGATGTGTTGCGCCGCGTGGATATGCTCCCAGCTGTAGGGCCAGACGCTCAGGTTGATGGGGGCATCGGGCCGCACGTAGAGACCGGCGCCGTGGCGGTTGGTCAGGGTCGCCCAGCGCACCTGCTGGCGGTTGCCGTTGTCCTGCGGGAAGGGGTAGTGCTCCCACATCTCGCTGACTGTGCTCTGGAAGCTGTCGATCCAGTTGCTCTGGCGACTGTCCTGATAGTTCTCGCCCGGCCCCATGCCGTAGTAGTGCACCCGGTCGAGATCCTGACGAATGCCCAGCTCGAAGCCGATCTTGGGAATGATGTCGTCATAGCCGCCATAGGGCTGACCGGACAGTGCCACATGCAGCTGACCATTCGGGCTCAGGGTGTAGACGTAGCGGCAACGCATGCCGAAGTCGAACACCGGCGGCGCGATCAGACTCTCGACCGTCACCTCGACCGCCTCGCCCAGCTGACGCCAGCTTAAGGTGCGGAAGTGCTCCTGCATGATCTGCAGGTGGTTGGGGTGCCACAGGCTCTCGTACTCCTGCTTGTGGTTGTCGATCATCGGCTTGAAGAAGGTGAGGCGCGGCGAACGCTCGATGAGCTCGATACCATCCTGCTGCCAGCTCACCAGCTTGCCGTCGAGGCGCGAGAAGCGCAGGGCAAAGCCGCTACCGCTCAAGGTCAGCGCGAGGCGCTCATCAGCGATATCCAACGGAGTAGCGTTGGGATTGGCAAAGGGCTGCAGCTGGCGAGTCGACTCTTTCAGCCGGAACTGGTACTGGCCCAGCTCGTGCTCCGCCGCGCTGTAACGGGTGGCAGTGGCCTTGATGACCCGCAGCTGGACGAAGGTTTCCCGCCCATCAAGGGATGGCAGCTCGAGTTGTAGCGCAGTGGTGGCACCGGGAGCAATCCCTTCCAACCGGATTTGCTGGCTGGCCAGCAGCTCGCCCTCAGCCTTCACTTCGACCAGCAGACGGATGTCGTCGAGAGTGGAGAACCAGTAGCGGTTTTCCACTTCCAGCTTGCCGCTGGCCAGATCCAGGGCGCGAATCTTGACCGGACAGATCACCTGCTTGTATTCGCGCAGGCCCGGCCCCGGGGTCTGATCCGGATAGATGAGGCCATCCATGCAGAAGTTGTAGTTGTTGGGGTAGTCGCCGTAGTCGCCGCCGTACTTGTAGACCGGGCGGCCATGCTCGTCCTGATCCAGAATGCCGTGATCGCACCACTCCCAGATGTAGTGACCCTGAATGTGGGGATGGCGGTCAAACACCTGCTGGTATTCGCTCAGGCCACCCGGGCCGTTGCCCATGGCGTGGGCGTATTCGCAGAGGATGCGTGGCTTCGCCATCGGGAACTCGCCGAAGCAGTTCATCTGGGAGACGCGGGAATACATGGTGCTGACCACATCCACCACCTCGGCATCGCGATCCTCTTCGTAGTGCACCAGCCGGGTCGGGTCGATCGCCTTGCAGCGCTGGTACATGGCTCTGATGTTGCAACCGTAGCCGGACTCGTTGCCGAGCGACCAGATGATGATGGAGGGGTGGTTCTTCTGGGCGTGCACGTGGCGCTCGATGCGATCCACGAACACCGGCTCCCAGAAGGAGTCGTCGGTGATGCGGCTGAGATCGCCGACGTTGGCAAAGCCGTGGGTCTCCACGTCGGTCTCCGCCATCACGAACAGACCGTACTGGTCGCACAGCTCGTAGAAACGCGGGTCGTTCGGGTAGTGGGCGGTACGCACCGAGTTGAGGTTGTGCTGCTTCATCAACACGATATCGCGCTCAACACGGTCCATGCCGACCGCACGGCTCTTGAGGTGGTCGTTGTCGTGACGGTTCACCCCGTGCAGCTTGAGGTAGTGGCCGTTGACGTAGAAGAGACCATCTTTGACCTTGATTTCACGCACCCCGACCCGCTGCGGGATCACTTCCAGCAGCTCGCCCTGACCGTTGTAGAGGGAGAGTTGCAGCTGGTAGAGGTAAGGATCTTCGGCGCTCCACAGATGGGGGTTGGCCAGATCCAGCGTGAAGCGGCAATCACACTTGCCGTCGATGGCGAGATGGTCGAGCGAGCCGCTGGCGATCTCGCTGCCCTGATCCAGCAGGGACCAGACCAGACGGAGATCACGGGCTGCTGCCCCCAGGTTCTCCAGCTGGATATCGCAGCTCAGGGTCGCGCTCCGGTTGTCGTCGGCCAGCGCGGTGCGGATGAAGAAGTCCTGCACATGGGCGGCCGGTTTGCCCACCAGATAGACGTCGCGGAAGATCCCCGCCATCCACCACATGTCCTGATCTTCGATATAGGTGGAGTCCGCCCACTGCATCACCCGTACCGACAGCAGGTTCTCGCCAATGTTGGCGTAGGCACTGATATCGAACTCGGCGGTGAGACGGCTCCCCTTGCTGAAGCCGACATAGTGGCCGTTCACATAGACCTCGAAGTAGGTCTCCACCCCGTCAAACTTGATGATCACCTGCTCGCCATCCCAGGCCGGGCTCAGCGTGAAGCTGCGCTGATAGGCGCTGGTGGGGTTGTTGGTCGGCACGAAGGGCACGTCTATGGGGAAGGGAAAACCTTCGTCGGTGTACTGGAGCTGACCATGTCCTTCCATCTGCCACATGTTGGGCACGGTGATCTGGCCCCACTCGCTCATGGGGCTGTGATAGAAGGCCTCCGGCACCTGCAGGGGGTGGTCGAAGTAGTGGAACTGCCATTGGCCGCTCAGCCCCAGAAAACGGCGGCTCAGCTCGCGCTGCATGGTGGCCGCCAGCACGTGGTCGGCATAAGAGAAGAAGTAGGCGCGCGGAGCCAGCCTGTTTTCACCAACGAATTGGACGTTTTCCCAGTTATTCACATGTCCTCCCGGAACAAGGCAACGTTAACTGGGTAAACTCTAGATAAACATTTACTAAATATCAGTTTTTAATAGGTAAAGTTTTAACCTGATCACAGTGAGCGGATGGTTTTGTGAGCGAGATCAGAAGCGGAAGATAAAAGGGAATAGGGCGGATGGGTGTGGCACGGATGTTGATGATAGCTGGCTGAATGGCAGTAAAATCAACTATAAAACATTGTGATGTGACGTCATTGGATGATATTGCAAAGCAGTTTGCTTGGGAGAGGAGTCGCACCACCATAAGATGGTGCAACTAAAATGCAGGTTGTTTTACTAAAATCAGCGCGTGGTGCCACGCAGGGTCAACTTGCTCGGTACCAGCACCCGCAGCGGGATATCCCGCTCGTCACGCAGCCGTTCAACCAGCAGGTTGACCCCCTGGGAGCCCATCAACTCGGAGTGGATCCGCACCGTGGAGAGCGGCGGGAAGGTGAACTTGGCGGTCGGGATATCGTTGACGCTGATAAGCTCGATCTGCTGGGGAATCGCCAGTCCCTTCTCGTGGATGGCACGCAGCACGCCGATGGCGATGGAGTCGGAGGCGACAAATAGTGCCCTGGGCCAGTCGCCGGCCAGCATCTCCTTCGCCAGCTTGTAGCCGGAAGCGCTGGAGAAGTCTCCGCGATAGAGGTCGCTCTCCTGCACCACGCCAAGCCGCTGGCCATAATCGCGAAAGGCGAGTTCCCGCAGATCCGGGCCATCATCCTGGCCACCGATATAGCCGATGCGCTGATGGCCCTCGGCGATGAAGAAGTCCACTACCTGCTGGCTGATGAGTGCCAAATCAACGTCAATCGAGTCAAAATCCCCCTGAGAGCGGCAATCCACGAACACCAGCTGTGCAGACAGGCCGCGTAGCACGGCCAGCCGTTCTTCCGGCAGATGGCCGATGACCAGGATGCCATCGACGGCAGAGAGCTCACGCCCCTCGGCACCGTTGTAGCAGTGGGCCAGCTCGATGTTGAGGCGGGTGCACTGGGTCTCGATGCCGTAGCGGATGGCGAGGTAATAGGGATCGTTGACCTCGGTGCTCTGGGGATAGGCGTAGACAGCCAGGAGCTGCAGCTTGCTCTTGTGCACCCCTTTGCGGGCGCTGCTGGTCTTGTACTCCAGCCGCTCGGCAATCTCGAAGATCTTCTGCCTGGTCTCGTCCTTGACGCTCAGGCTGGGATCCTCGTTCAGCACACGGGATACGGTAGCAAGCGATACCCCCGCCTCCTGTGCAATTTCCTTCAACGTAGCCATCAATACCTCGCAGGCAGCATCACGTGTTCATCGGGCAACGGCTAAAGAGTAACGAGCAATCCCTTGATAGCCCAGCATTTTTACTGAAATAGAAGCAGGGAATTGCGGCGGGAGGACAGAAATGCAAAAAGGCCTCCCGCATGGGAGGCCTCTTCTGAATAGGTGCCTGACAGTGTCCTACTCTCGCATGGCGAATGCCACACTACCATCGGCGCTACCGCGTTTCACTTCTGAGTTCGGCATGGGATCAGGTGGTTCCACGGCGCTATTGCCGTCAGGCAAAAGCTTGTACTGCTTGAAAATGGTGCTGATACCCAGAATCGAACTGGGGACCTCATCCTTACCAAGGATGCGCTCTACCGACTGAGCCATATCAGCACACTAACCGGTAAAGACCACGCTCAATGCGTAATCTAAAATTGGGTGCCTGGCAGTGTCCTACTCTCGCATGGCGAATGCCACACTACCATCGGCGCTACAGCGTTTCACTTCTGAGTTCGGCATGGGGTCAGGTGGTTCCACTGCGCTATTGCCGCCAGGCAAAAATCTTCAATCTGAAAAAGCTGATTTAGTTATTCGTTCTCGGTATCTGCTACAAGTCTCAGAACACTTCTTGGGTGTTGTATGGTTAAGCCTCACGGGTAATTAGTATGGGTTAGCTCAACGTATCGCTACGCTTACACACCCCACCTATCAACGTTGTGGTCTCCAACGGCCCTTTAGGACCCTCAAGGGGTCAGGGATGACTCATCTCAGGGCTCGCTTCCCGCTTAGATGCTTTCAGCGGTTATCGATTCCGAACTTAGCTACCGGGCAGTGCCACTGGCGTGACAACCCGAACACCAGAGGTTCGTTCACTCCGGTCCTCTCGTACTAGGAGCAACTCCCTTCAATCATCCAACGCCCACGGCAGATAGGGACCGAACTGTCTCACGACGTTCTGAACCCAGCTCGCGTACCACTTTAAATGGCGAACAGCCATACCCTTGGGACCGACTTCAGCCCCAGGATGTGATGAGCCGACATCGAGGTGCCAAACACCGCCGTCGATATGAACTCTTGGGCGGTATCAGCCTGTTATCCCCGGAGTACCTTTTATCCGTTGAGCGATGGCCCTTCCATTCAGAACCACCGGATCACTATGACCTACTTTCGTACCTGCTCGACCTGTCCGTCTCGCAGTTAAGCTGGCTTATGCCATTGCACTAACCTCCTGATGTCCGACCAGGATTAGCCAACCTTCGTGCTCCTCCGTTACTCTTTGGGAGGAGACCGCCCCAGTCAAACTACCCACCAGGCACTGTCCGCGAGCCCGATTCAGGGCCCTGCGTTAGAACATCAAACATACAAGGGTGGTATTTCAAGGACGGCTCCAGCGCAACTGGCGTCACGCCTTCAAAGCCTCCCACCTATCCTACACATGTAGGTTCAATGTTCAGTGCCAAGCTGTAGTAAAGGTTCACGGGGTCTTTCCGTCTAGCCGCGGGTACACCGCATCTTCACGGCGAATTCGATTTCACTGAGTCTCGGGTGGAGACAGCATGGCCATGGTTACACCATTCGTGCAGGTCGGAACTTACCCGACAAGGAATTTCGCTACCTTAGGACCGTTATAGTTACGGCCGCCGTTTACCGGGGCTTCGATCAAGAGCTTCGCTTGCGCTAACCCCATCAATTAACCTTCCGGCACCGGGCAGGTGTCACACCCTATACGTCCACTTTCGTGTTTGCAGAGTGCTGTGTTTTTGATAAACAGTCCCAGCCATCTGGTCACTGCGACTCCCGACAGCTCCATCCGCAAGGGACTTCACCATCAAGAGCGAACCTTCTCCCGAAGTTACGGTTCTATTTTGCCTAGTTCCTTCACCCGAGTTCTCTCAAGCGCCTTGGTATTCTCTACCCGACCACCTGTGTCGGTTTGGGGTACGATGACTTGTAATCTGAAGCTTAGAGGCTTTTCCTGGAAGCAGGGCATCAATGGCTTCCGCACCGTAGTGCGTTCGTCTCGTGTCTCAGTGTTGTGTCTCCGGATTTGCCTGGAAACACCACCTACGCACTTTCACCAGGACAACCGTCGCCTGGCCCACCTAGCCTTCTCCGTCCCCCCATCGCAATTACAAGTCGTGCAGGAATATTAACCTGCTTCCCATCGACTACGCCTTTCGGCCTCGCCTTAGGGGTCGACTCACCCTGCCCCGATTAACGTTGGACAGGAACCCTTGGTCTTCCGGCGAGGAGGCTTTTCACCCCCTTTATCGTTACTTACGTCAGCATTCGCACTTCTGATATCTCCAGCATACCTCTCGATACACCTTCGCAGACTTACAGAACGCTCCCCTACCACTCACACATAAGTGTGAATCCGCGGCTTCGGTGCCTGGTTTGAGCCCCGTTACATCTTCCGCGCAGGCCGACTCGACTAGTGAGCTATTACGCTTTCTTTAAATGATGGCTGCTTCTAAGCCAACATCCTAGCTGTCTGAGCCTTCCCACATCGTTTCCCACTTAACCAGAACTTTGGGACCTTAGCCGGCGGTCTGGGTTGTTTCCCTCTTCACGACGGACGTTAGCACCCGCCGTGTGTCTCCCGGATATTACTTACTGGTATTCGGAGTTTGCATGGGGTTGGTAAGTCGGGATGACCCCCTAGCCCAAACAGTGCTCTACCCCCAGTAGTATTCGTCCGAGGCGCTACCTAAATAGCTTTCGGGGAGAACCAGCTATCTCCGAGTTTGATTGGCCTTTCACCCCCAGCCACAGGTCATCCCCTAACTTTGCAACGTTAGTGGGTTCGGTCCTCCAGTTGATGTTACTCAACCTTCAACCTGCCCATGGCTAGATCACCCGGTTTCGGGTCTACACCTTGCAACTAGACGCCCAGTTAAGACTCGGTTTCCCTACGGCTCCCCTATACGGTTAACCTCGCTACAAAATGTAAGTCGCTGACCCATTATACAAAAGGTACGCAGTCACCCCGAAGGGCTCCCACTGCTTGTACGTACACGGTTTCAGGTTCTATTTCACTCCCCTCACAGGGGTTCTTTTCGCCTTTCCCTCACGGTACTGGTTCACTATCGGTCAGTCAGGAGTATTTAGCCTTGGAGGATGGTCCCCCCATATTCAGACAGGATGTCACGTGTCCCGCCCTACTCGATTTCACATCAAGGTTGTTTTCGTGTACGGGGCTATCACCCTGTATCGCCGGCCTTTCCAGGACCGTTCCACTAACTTCCAAGATGCTTAAGGGCTAATCCCCGTTCGCTCG
>NZ_CP077378.1:2782500-2857500 GCF_019048565.1 Aeromonas sp. FDAARGOS 1406 | reverse complement strand
TGGGCAGAGATGAGGGACTCCACGGCCCCCATGTCGGTGTAGTCACACTGGATCACGGAAGAGGTCAGCTGACGCTTGATACAGGTTTCAAGTTGCTTGAGTGCTGCCCCCACACCACCGCCATAGGCCTTGACCAGGCCACCGGTCCCCAGCAGCACTCCACCGTAATAGCGCACCACCACGGCGGCGACTTCACCCAGACCGGCCCCCATCAACTGGGCCAGCATGGGTTTGCCCGCCGTGCCCGAGGGTTCGCCATCATCACTGAAACCATAAACCTGGCTGTCTTGGGGGGCGCCGGCGACAAAAGCCCAGCAGTGATGCCGGGCTCCCGGGTGTTGCTGTTTGATCTCGTCTATCCAGGCCTTGGCGGCCTCGACGGTCGGAGTGTGGGCGATGTAGGTAATGAAGCGGCTCTTCTTGATCTCTTCGCTCACCTCCAGCGGGGCTGCCGGTATGGGGTAATCCGTCGCCATCAGAGCCCTGCTTGTCTGGTCAGGTTCTCCACCCCGTTGGCATGCAGCACCACGTTGTCCTCGATGCGAATGCCACCATAGGGACGCAGCACCTCCACCTTGTTCCAGTTGACCCGCTTGCCCTGCTCACCCTGGCGCAGCGGCTCCAGCAGGCTGTCGATGAAGTAGAGGCCGGGCTCTATGGTGAAGACCTGACCCACTTCGATCACCCGGGTGCAGCGCAGATAGGGGAACTGCTCGGGGGCCGCCAGGTGGGTGCCGCGCTCATCCTGCATGAAGCCGCCGGCATCGTGTACCTGCAGGCCGAGGAAGTGGCCGAGACCGTGGGGGAAGAAGACATTGGTCACCCCGGTATGGATCATCTCGTCCACCGACATGTCTACCAGTTCGGTGGCTTGCAGCAGGCGCGCCAGCCTGTGGTGCATCTGCAGGTGCAGCTCGCTGTAGCGGCGGCCCGGCTTGATCTCGTCGATGATCTCCTGTTGCTGTGCATCCAGCGCTGCGATCAGATCGGCGAACTCACCGCGGCGCCAGGCCCAGGTCCGGGTAATGTCGGAGGCATAACCGTGCACGTCCACACCTGCATCGATGAGAAAGGAGTAACGCTCCGCATCCGGCACCCGCTGGGTGGAGAGATGGGTGTAGTGCAGGATGGCCGCATTGCGGTTGATGGCAACAATGTTGCCGTAGGGCGCCTCATTGGCCCCCTGTCCGACCGCCTTCATGTAGGCCAGGTTGATCTCGAACTCGCTCGCCCCCGCCATGAAGGAGTCCTTGGCCGCGATGTGGCCGCGCACGCCGATGCGGTTGGCATCGCGAAGACATTCCAGCTCATAGGGCGTCTTGTAGGCACGGTGGTAGTGCAGGTAGTTGAGGACCGCCTCCGGATTGGGCTGGCCCAGTCCCAGCAGCTCGGCCACTTCCAGATGGCCGCCCAGATAGGCCCACTCCTGCTTGTTGGCCGGCAGGTGATCGGCAACCTGCTCCGGGCGAGTCAGGAAGCGAATGTCGAAGAAGTCGACCCAGAAGGCGTTGGGCAACTCCGCCACCTTGTGCCAGAAGTCCACCGGCCGGTAGAACAGCAGCACCGGCTTGCTCACACCATCCACCAGCAACCAGCAGTGAGGATTGTCCAGCACCGGCAGCCAGGCCTTGAACTGGGGATTCACCTTGAAGGGATAATCCTGATCATCGAGGAAGATGCGATGAGTCTGGCCGGAGTGGATAGCGAGACCGCCAAGACCCTGTTGTTGCAGGATGTCGCGGGTTCGCTGCTGAAGGGTGTCGAGATGCTGGGCAAAAAGTTGGCTGTAACTGCTCATGGCGTCCTGCTCCGGGCGAATGTGACTTCAGCATAACATCAAGCGAATCAAGGCTCGAGCCACCCGGCTTTCGCTTCGTGAGGTAACGCATAGGTTACAGGCTTTTTGTTATGAAGATAAAACAGACAATTAACAAACAAAGAACAATTCAATACACTGCCCACAGACAGTAGATATCAGCCGTCAGGAACGACTCATGCAAAACCTTTGTCTGTGGACACCGGATCAGGACAGGATGCAGCACTCCAACCTCCACCAGTTCATGGCCGAGGTCAATCACTTCCATGGTCTGCAACTGCGCAGCTATGCCGACCTGTATCAATGGTCGGTGGAGAAGACCACCCGCTTCTGGCCCCTGGTGTGGCAGCACTGCGGCGTCAAGGGCGAGCTTGGCAACATTGTGGCGGAGAACCGCCAGGATATGCAGCGCGCCCGCTGGTTCCCCGACAGCCAGCTCAACTTCGCCGAGAACCTGCTGCGCCGTCAGGATGAGAGCCCGGCCATCATCTCCCGCATCGAAGGGGGTCCAAGCCGGACCCTGAGCTGGCATGAGCTGGCAGATCAGGTCGCCCGCCTGGCCCAGTGGCTTCGCAGCCAGGGCATAGGCCGGGGTGATGTGGTCGCAGCCTACCAGCCCAATATCCCGGAAACCGTGGTAGCCATGCTGGCAACCACCAGCCTCGGCGCGATCTGGACCTCCACCAGCCCCGATTTTGGCGAGGCCAGCGTGGTGGAGCGCTTCGGCCAGACCCGTCCCAGGGTGCTGTTCGCGGTGGATGGCTACCGCTACGGCGGCAAGGCCATCGACATTCAGGACAAGGTGGCCAGCGTCGTCGGTCAGCTCGACAGCATAGAGCAGACGGTGATGATCCCTCTGCTCGGCAACCCGCTGCAGCTTGGTCACAACTGGCAGCAATTGCTGGCAAGCCAGCATGACACCCAGCTCGCCTTCGAGCCCATGGCTTTCAATGACCCGCTCTATATCCTCTACTCCTCCGGCACCACCGGCAAACCCAAGTGCATCGTGCACGGCATTGGCGGCACCCTGCTGCAACACCTGAAAGAGCACCAGTTACACTGCGACATCAAGCCGGGGGAGCGCATCTTCTACTTCACCACCTGTGGCTGGATGATGTGGAACTGGCTGGTGAGCGCCCTCGCCTCCGGCGCCACCCTGGTGCTCTACGATGGTTCCCCCTTCTACCCGGATGGCAACGTGCTGTGGGATCTGGCACGGGACGAAGAGGTCGCCCTGTTCGGCACCTCGGCCAAGTATCTCGATGCGCTGCACAAGCAGGGTTATGCCCCCATCAAGACCCACGACTTGCCGCACTTACGGCTGATCTGCAGCACCGGATCCGTGCTGTCGCCGGAGGGGTTTGACTACGTTTACCAGCAGATAAAGCAGGATGTGCAGCTCAGCTCCATCTCTGGCGGCACCGACATCTGCTCCTGCTTCGTCATCGGCAACCCCTTGAGCCCCGTCTATCGCGGCGAGAGCCAGGGGCGCGGCCTTGGTCTCGCGGTGCAGGTATTCAACGAGGCGGGCCAGCCGGTGCTGGGTGAAAAGGGCGAGTTGGTCTGCACCAAGCCTTTCCCGGCCCAGCCCATCTACTTCTGGGGTGACGAGAACGGCGACAAATACCACGCCGCCTACTTCGAGCGGTTCGACAACATCTGGTGCCACGGGGACTGGATCGAGCTGACCCCGACCGGCGGCATTCTGTTCTACGGCCGCTCCGACGCGACCCTCAACCCGGGCGGCGTGCGCATCGGCACCAGCGAGATCTACCGCTATGTGGAACAACTCGACGAGGTGGAGGAGAGCATCGTCATCGGCCAGCAATGGAAGCAGGACGAGCGGGTGGTGCTGTTCGTCAAGCTCAAGGCGGGCTGCAAGCTGGATGAGCCGCTACGCGAGCGGATCCGCCAGCAAATAAAGCAGCACTGCACCGCCCGCCACGTGCCCGCCCGCATCCTGCAGGTGGATGCCATCCCCCGCACCAAGTCCGGCAAGATAGTAGAGCTGGCGGTGCGGGAAGTGGTGCACAACCGCCCCGTCAACAACACCCACGCCCTCGCCGATCCCGAGGTCCTGAACCAGTATCGCAACCGGCCGGAACTGGCTAGCTGATACCACGCTCATCTCCATCGGAGGCGCCGCAAGGCGCCTCTTTTTTTGCCCGTTTTGTGATGAAGAGCTTTTACTCGACAACTGTTAAACAAATGTTTTAAATAGGTGTTGAAAATGTCTCCTTTTGGATCAATAGTGAGCCTCGCCCCCTGCTGGGGATAAAGGAGCACCATTCCCCACAGAGTGGGAACAAGGAGACACTCTCATGATCTACCAAGGCGAAACCCTGACGGTCAGCTACCTCGAAGACGGCATTGCCGAGCTGAGGTTCGATGCCCCGGGTTCAGTCAACAAGCTGGATCGCGCTACCCTGCTCTCCCTGAGCGAAGCGATCGCCGCATTACAGCAACAAGCCGATTTGAAGGGTCTGATCCTCACCTCCGGCAAAGACGCTTTCATCGTCGGCGCCGACATCACCGAATTCCTGGAACTGTTCGATCTGCCGCAAGAAGACCTGCTCGGCTGGCTGAAGAAGGCCAACGACATCTTCAGCGCCATCGAAGATCTGCCGGTGCCCACCCTCTCCGCCATCAAGGGCCATGCTCTGGGCGGCGGCTGCGAGACTATTCTCTCCACCGATTTCCGGTTGGCTGACACCAGCGCCAAGATTGGCCTGCCCGAGACCAAGCTCGGCATCATGCCGGGCTTTGGCGGCACTGTCCGTCTGCCGCGGGTGATCGGAGCCGACAACGCGCTGGAGTGGATCACCACCGGCAAGGATTACCGTGCCGATGACGCCCTCAAGGTGGGTGCCATCGATGCCGTGGTCGCCCCCGACGCGCTGCACAGCGCCGCCGTGCAGATGATCAAGGACGCGATCAAAGGCAAGCTGGACTGGCAGGGCCGCCGCGCCGCCAAGAAGGCCCCGCTGCGCCTCTCCAAACTGGAAGCCATGATGAGCTTCACCACCGCCGCCGGTATGGTTGCCGCCGTGGCGGGCAAACACTATCCGGCCCCCATGGCCGCCGTGAAGACGGTGGAAGCCGCCGCTGGCATGGGCCGTGACGAAGCGCTGGCCGCCGAGGCCGCCACCTTCATCAAATTGGCGAAAACCGACGTGGCCAAGGCGCTGGTCGGTATCTTCCTCAACGATCAGCACATCAAGGCGCTGGCCAAGAAGGCCGCCAAGCAGGCAAACAAGGCCACCGGCCATGCCGCCGTGCTGGGTGCCGGCATCATGGGGGGCGGCATCGCCTACCAGTCTGCCAGCAAAGGCATCCCGGCGGTGATGAAGGACATCAACGAAAAAGCGCTGGCACTTGGCATGAATGAGGCCACCAAGCTGCTCAACGGCCAGCTCGAGCGCGGTCGCATCGACGGCATCAAGATGGGCCAGGTGCTCTCCGCCATCACGCCGACCCTGAGCTATGACAGCGTCAAGCATGTGGACGTCGTAGTCGAAGCCGTGGTCGAGAACCCGAAAGTGAAGGCCGCCGTGCTGAGTGAAGTGGAAGGAATCATCGGCGAAGACGCCGTGCTCGCCAGCAACACCTCCACCATCCCCATCTCCCTGCTGGCCAAGGGGCTGAAGCGCCCCGAGAATTTCTGCGGCATGCACTTCTTCAACCCGGTGCACCGCATGCCGCTGGTGGAGATCATCCGCGGCGAGCAGACCTCCGATGAAACCATCAACCGCGTGGTGGCCTACGCCGCCGCCATGGGCAAGTCCCCGGTCGTGGTCAACGACTGCCCCGGCTTCTTCGTCAACCGCGTGCTGTTCCCCTACTTCTTCGGCTTCAACAAGCTGGTCGCCGATGGCGCCGACTTCGCCGCCGTCGACAAGGTGATGGAGAAGGAGTTCGGCTGGCCCATGGGCCCCGCCTACCTGCTGGACGTGGTCGGCATCGACACCGGCCACCACGCTGGTGACGTGATGGCGCAGGGTTTCCCGGCGCGCATGAGCAAGGAAGGTCGTACCGCCATCGACGTAATGTATGACGCCAGCCGCTTCGGCCAGAAGAACGGCAAGGGTTTCTACGCCTACGAGCAGGACAAGAAGGGCAAGCCGAAGAAGGTGGCCGACACCGCCAGCTACGAGCTGCTGGCCCCCATCGCCAAGCCGAAGCAGGACTTTGACAAGGACGCCATCATCGCCCGCATGATGATCCCGATGATCAACGAGGTGGTGCTCTGCCTGGAAGAGGGCATAGTCGCCACGCCAGCCGAAGCCGATATCGCGCTGGTCTACGGTCTGGGCTTCCCTCCCTTCCGCGGCGGCGTGTTCCGCTATCTGGACACTATCGGTCTGGATCACTACGTGACCATGGCCGACCAGTATGCCGACTTGGGCCCGCTCTACCGCGTCAGCGACCGCTTGCGTGAGATGGCCGCCCAGGGCAACACCTTCTACTGATTGCGGAAAGGAGATCCATTCATGAAAGACGTAGTCATTGTCGACTGTATCCGGACCCCGATGGGCCGGTCCAAGGGCGGCGCCTTCCGCAACGTGCGTGCAGAAGACTTGTCCGCGCACCTGATGAAATCCATCCTGCTGCGCAACCCCAACCTCGACCCGAACGAGATCGAGGATATCTACTGGGGCTGCGTGCAGCAGACCCTGGAGCAGGGCTTCAACATCGCTCGCAACGCCGCCCTGCTGGCCGGCATTCCCAAGCAGGTGGGGGCAGTCACCGTCAACCGCCTGTGCGGCTCCAGCATGCAGGCGCTGCATGATGCCTCCCGCGCCATTCAGGTAGGTGATGGGGATATCTTCATCATCGGCGGCGTCGAACACATGGGCCACGTGCCCATGAGCCACGGGGTGGACTTCCACCCCGGCATGGCCAAGTCGGTGGCGAAAGCCTCCGGCATGATGGGGCTGACCGCCGAGATGCTCGGCAAGCTGCACGGCATCAGCCGATCGCAGCAGGACGAGTTTGCCGCCCGCTCCCACCGCCGCGCTCACGCCGCCACCGTGGAAGGCCGTTTTGCCAAGGAGATCGTCGGGCTGGAAGGCCATGACGCCAGCGGCGCCCGCTTCTTCTACGACTACGACGAAGTGATCCGCCCGGAGACCACGGTCGAGACTCTGAGCCAGCTGCGCCCGGTGTTTGACCCGGTCAACGGTACCGTCACCGCCGGCACCTCCTCGGCCCTGTCCGATGGCGCCGCCGCCATGCTGGTGATGAGTGCGGACCGTGCCAAGGCGCTCGGCCTCACCCCGCGCGCCAAGGTACGTGCCATGGCCATCGCCGGCTGTGACGCCGCCATCATGGGTTACGGCCCGGTGCCGGCCACCCAGAAAGCGCTCAAGCGGGCCGGTCTGACCGTCGGCGACATCGATCTGTTCGAACTGAACGAAGCGTTTGCCGCCCAGTCCCTGCCCTGCGTGAAGGATCTGGGTCTGCAGGATCTGGTGGACGAGAAGGTGAACCTCAACGGTGGCGCCATCGCCCTGGGTCACCCGCTCGGCTGCTCCGGTGCCCGCATCTCCACCACCCTGATCAACCTGATGGAAGAGAAGGACGCCACCCTGGGAGTCGCCACCATGTGCATCGGCCTGGGTCAGGGCATCGCCACCGTGTTCGAACGGGTGTAAGTGAATCACTCCTGACCGCTCACCGGTCAGGGACGCCGCCTCGGGGCGGCAACAACAGACAGAAGGCGGCCCTGCTTCCCGGCACTGCGGCCCCATCACGAATACCGGGTCAGCCTGCCGACCCTGCTGTCGAGTCTGTGGAACGCGCCACACGGGGTGCGCTCCTGCCGTCGGAATCTGCGTGTTGGCCGGCCCGTTTGGGTCGGCCTTTTTTATTCTTTTCCCGCGATCGGGGCCAATCCTGAGGCTATATTGCCCATAACTTCACATTAGAGGGGGGGCTTGCTTGCTTTTTACTCCCCCGACAGGTTCAATCTGCACAAAAAAATGGGTGGATGCACATACATATGTCAACGAGCAAACAACTGCTTATCGTCGACGACGATCGGGAGATCCGCGAGCTGCTCAACGAGTACCTGACCCGGGCCGGTTTTGAGGTACTGACCGCGGCTGAAGGGAACGAGATGCGCCAACAACTGGCCCAGCACAGCCCGGACCTCATCATTCTGGACATCATGATGCCCGGCGACGACGGCTTTACCCTCTGCCAGCAGATCCGCCGCGACTCCCAGGTACCCATCATCATGCTCACCGCCGCCTCCGACGAGGCTGACCGGGTGATCGGTCTGGAACTTGGCGCCGACGACTACATCGCCAAGCCGTTCAGCCCGCGCGAGCTGCAGGCCCGCATCAAGGCGCTGCTGCGCCGCGCCGAATTCCGCCAGCCGGAGAAAGAGAAGGAACCGAGCCGTCGGCTGCGCTTCGCCGAGTGGACCCTGGACACCCTGAGCCACCAGCTGACCCACGAAGATGGCAGCCTGCTGGATCTCTCCGGCAGTGATGCCCTGCTGCTCGGCATGTTCCTGCAGCAGCCCGGCGTGGTGCTGGACAGGGATACCATCTCGGACGCCACCCGCGGTCGCGAGAGCCTGCCCATGGAGCGCGGCATCGATGTGCAGATCAGCCGCCTGCGCCAGAAGCTGGGTGACAACGGCAAGAGCCCGCGCATCATCAAGACCATTCGCGGCAGCGGCTACATGCTGATCGCCGAAGTCCACGAGATCCCGTAACAGACAGACGCTACGGCGAGACCTTGAACGGGCAGAAGAGAGACCCATCACGGGGCAACGGCAAGGCACAGAGGTAAGCACCCCATGCTGATCGACAAGAGACACACGCTGCCATGACGGGGCAGAAGTTCTGGCGGGCCCTGGTGCCCCGCTCCCTGCTGTCGCGGATGCTGCTGCTGCTGCTGCTCGCCATCCTGCTCTCCCAGACCATCCTCACCGGCATCTGGATGCAGCAGATCCAGAAGCGGGAGCTGGAGGGCATGCTCAGCACCACCCGCAACCTGGCGCTGTCGGCGGCTTCCACCGTCAACTTCTTCAAGTCCCTGCCCCTGCAATACCGCCACATCGCCCTGGATCAGCTGCGCAACATGGGGGGCAGCCGCTTCTTCGTCTCCCTGAACGAGGAAGAGATCCACATCAGCGCCATCCCCGACAGCGAGCGAAAAACGCTGGTGCTCAAGGAGGTGCAGGAGGTGCTCAGCCGCAAGCTCTCCGACGCCATGGCGATCAAGGTGGACTTCTCCCGCCCCGAGGAGCTGCACGTCTTCAACAACGACACCCTGCTGGCGGATCTCCCCTCCTCCTGGGCCCGCTACACTCTGTCCCTGGAGCCCATCAATCCGCCGGTGCTGGTGACCCAAATAGAGATAGAACCGGGGGAGTGGCTCTATCTTGCGGCCCTGCTGCCCGCCCCCTACATGACGCTGGATGACACCGTGATGCCGAGCAACCAGGTGCGTTTCATCGCCCTGATGACGGTCTTCCTCTGCTTCTTCACCTTCATGCTGGTGCGCTGGCAGACCCGCCCCCTGCGTCGCCTCGCCAAGGCGGCGGTCAACCTCGGCAAGGACATCGACCAGCCGTCCCTCAAAGAGGAGGGTGCCTCCGAAATCGTGGCGGCGACCCGCGCCTTCAACATCATGCAGCAGCGCATTCGCCGCTTCATCGACGATCGGGAGCGCCTCTTCAGCTCCATCTCCCACGACCTCAAGACCCCCATCACCCGGCTGCGACTGCGGGTCGAACTGCTGGACGACGAGGTGCAGATCGCCAAGTTCAACAAGGACCTGGACGAGCTGGAGCTGATGGTCAAAGGGGCGCTGCAGACGGTCAAAGAGACGGACATTCACGAGAACCTTGAGCAGATCGACGTCAACGCCCTGCTGGAGCAGATGGCGGAGGCCATGAACCTGCACGAGGATCTGCTCACCATCGAGGGTCACTGCAAGTGGCCCTATCGCGGCAAGCTGCTGGCCCTCAAGCGCTGCATCGGCAACCTGGTGGACAACGGCATCAAGTACGGCCAGAAGGTGCGCATCATCATCATGGACGACGAGGAGATGCTGATCCTCTTCATCATGGACGAGGGGCCCGGCCTGCCGGACGATCAGTTCGAGCGCATCTTCGAGCCCTACTACCGCCTCAGCACCGATGCCGCCGGCACCGGGCTGGGCCTTGGCATCGCCCGCAACATAGCCCACGCCCACGGCGGCGACCTGGTGCTGGAAAATCGCCCCCAGGGCGGCCTGCAGGCCACCCTCTCCCTACCAAGGCAGTAATGTATGAAGTGGTTGTCTTTTTCTGTCATCGCCCTGCTCTCCTTGCCCGTTTGTGCCTCCCAGGTGGAGGTATTGCACTGGTGGACCTCCGGCGGCGAGGCCAGGGCCGTGGAAGTGCTCAAGTCCGAGTGGGCCGAACAGGGCAACCAGTGGAACGACTTCGCGGTACAGGGCGGGGGCGGCAAGAGCGCCATGACGGTGCTCAAGAGCCGGGCCCTGGCGGCAAACCCGCCGGAGGCGGCCCACCTCAAGGGGTTCGAGCTGCACGAGTGGGGCAGCCTGGGCTTTCTGCGCGATCTCACCCCCATGGCCGAGCATCTCGGCTGGTACCCTCAGCTGCCCCCCATGGTGCGCGACACACTCAGCCAGAACGGCGCCCTGATGGCGGTCCCCACCGGCATCCACCGGGTCAACTGGCTGTGGCTCAACCGCAAGGTATTCGAGCGACAGGGGCTCAAGCCCCCCACCGACTGGGCCCAGTTCGTGGCGGTGGCGGACAAGCTCAAGGAGCAGGGCATCCCCCCCCTCGCCATCGGTAACGAACCCTGGCAGATCGCGGTGCTGTTCGAAACGGTGGCCCTCGGCGAAGGGGGCAAGACCTTCTATCGCAAGGCCTTCCTCGAACAGGACAGCGCCACCCTGACCGGCCCCGACATGGTGCGGGTGCTGACTCGCTTCCAGCAGTTGCGCGCTTATGTGCCCGAGAAATACGCCGGCCTGAAATGGCACCAGGCCACCAACTTGCTGGAGAGCGGCGGCGCCGCCATGCAGGTGATGGGGGACTGGGTGAAAGGCGAGCTGAGTGCAGGCAACTACCGCCCCGGCGAGGATATCGAGTGCCTGCCAAGCCCGGGCAGCCAGGGGCTGTTCAGCTACAACCTCGACTCCATCGCCATGTTCAAGCAGCGGGATCCCGCCCAGTTGCAGGCCCAGGGCGAGCTGGCCAGGCTGTTGATGACACCGCGCTTCCAGGAAGCGTTCAACCGGGTGAAGGGCTCCATCCCGGCGCTCATCAAGCCAGACATGAGCAAGTTCGATCGCTGCGCCATCCGCTCCTATCGGGACTTCCTCCACGCCGAGCAACAGGACAACCTGCTGCCCAGCATGGCGGAGGGGATGGCGGTGCCCACCAACATGCGCCAGGGGATCATGGATGTGCTAAGCAGCTTCTTCAACGACGCCAGGGCCAACCCCGAGCAGACGGCACAGCAGCTGGAACGCGCCATGCGCTCGACCCGTTCCGGCGCGGAGCAGAAATGACAAAGGCGGACATCGTCCGCCTTTGAGTGCCGAGAGCCAGGCTCTCAGGAGGGATCGTTCTCGTCCTCATCCTCGTCGTAGTAGTCGCTGAGCTCGATCCAGAGCCCCAGTCCTATCATCACCATGGAGCCGAACCAGGTACCGGTATTACCGATCGGGCTGCCCAGCACTATCATGGCGAACGACAAGAACCCCATGCCTGCGTAGGCTTGCAATCTGCCGTAGGAGACCTGCATATTCACACCTCCTTGTTGAATATGGTTCAATTTTTATATTACTCATCGAGCGAAGCCTGGGTAGAGCCGGTTCACATTTTGGTAGCATATGCTGCATAACCGCCCCGTGGTTTGATTATTTTTTCGCCGTGAGTATCATTGCTGGCCGAATTGGTTGAAGGTTGATTATTGATGAGTGCTTTATTCTGCGACGCAACGCACGAGTTGGACGCAATCGGGCTTCGTTGCCCCGAACCCGTGACGATAGCGCGCAAGAAGGTGCGGCTGAAGGTTGATTATTCATGAGTACTGAATTCTGCAATGCGACCCACGAGCTGGACGCAATCGGGCTTCGTTGCCCCGAACCCGTGATGATGGTTCGCAAGAAAGTGCGGCTGATGGCGGATGGGGAGACCCTGCTGGTCAGCGCCGACGACCCCTCCACCACCCGCGACATTCCCAGCTTCTGCCGCTTCATGGACCACACCCTGGTCGCCAGCGAGACAGAGCAGGCCCCCTATCGCTATCTGATCCGCAAGGGTCAATAACCCTGTACCGGAGCAAACATGACAACCATTACCCGTATCGGGACCACCCAGCGCTGGTCTGATGTGGTCATCCACAACGGCACCCTCTACGTGGTGGAAGTGCCCGCCACCGACACCGCCGACATCCACCAGCAGACCCGTGAAGTGCTGGAAAGCCTGCAGCGTCTGCTGGAAGCCAACGGTTCCGGCGTCGACAGGATCCTGATGGCCAACATCTATCTCAAGGACATTGAAGACATCGCCGCCTTCAACGCCCAGTGGGACGCCTGGATCCCTGCGGGTACAGCCCCGGTCAGAGCCTGCGTACAGGCCCGTCTCGCCCACGAAGGCTACAAGGTGGAAGTGCAGCTGACTGCGGCTGTCTAAACAAAGCGGGATGCCTGGCTCCCCTGATGCCGACACAGCCCCCGTTCGCGCCTGTGTACAGGCCCGTCTCGCCCACGAAGGCTACAGGGTGGAAGTACAGCTGACTGCCGCTGTCTAATCAAAACGGGATGCCTGTCTCCCCTGATGCCGACACAGCCCCCGTGCGCGCCTGCGTGCAGGCCCGTCTCGCCCACGAAGGCTACAGGGTGGAAGTACAGCTCACTGCCGCTGTCTAAACAAAGCGGGATGCCTGGCTCCCCTGATGCCGACACAGCCCCGGTCCGCGCCTGCGTACAGGCCCGCCTCGCCCACGAAGGCTACAAGGTGGAAGTGCAGCTGACTGCGGCTGTCTAAGAGGCGGTTATCCCCTCATCCCCGACCCTTCTCCCGCAAGGGGAGAAGGGAGCAAAGAACAAGGCGCCACTGCCCACAACGCCGGATAGCAAAAGGCCCCGCCATCACTGGCGGGGCCTTTTTCATGACTGCAACGCAGGCCGCTTAGGCGGTCGGGGTCAGGGTGATGGTTACCCGACGGTTCTGGGCCTTACCTTCAGCGGTGCTGTTGCTGGCCACCGGCTGATCCGGGCCCACACCACTGATGGCGATGCGGCTGCCGGACACGCCCTGGCCGATCAGCTGGGCGGCAACGGCATCGGCGCGATCCCGGGAGAGCTTCATGTTCAGCTCGCGGGAGCCGGTGCTGTCGGTGTGACCGACCACGTTCAGACGGGTCTTGTCGAACTCGGCAACCACCAGGGCCACACCGGACAGGGTGTTGGCACCGGCGGCTTTCAGCTGGGCGCTGGAGCTGTCGAAGGTGACGTTGTTCGGCATGTTGAGGATCAGCTGATCACCGTTGCGGGTCACGCTGACGCCGGTGCCTTGCAGCTTCTCACGCAGCTTGGCTTCCTGCACATCCATGTAGTAACCGATACCGCCACCCAGGGCCGCACCGGCGGCGACGCCCGTCAGGATGCCCTTTTTGCGGTCGCCCTTGCTGGAGGAGAGCGCCCCCACGGCTGCGCCGGTCGCCGCACCCGCCAACGCGCCCCAGGCGCCCTTGGAGGTCTGGGATTCACCGGTATAGGGGTTGGTGGTACAGCCAGTGATGGCGACGGTCAGGGCAAGTGCAGGAACCAGTTTCTTGAAATGCATGAAAAAACCTCTGAAAAAGAACGACTCTAGCCGATAGCCGCGCATTCTAACCCAGAGAGGCGCCAGAGTGTGACGCGCGCATTGCGAAGATGGTCAGGGGGCAAAACGCCCCCTGCCCCTTGCGACTTACTCGGTGCAGGCCATCTTCGGACGGGCCCGCCTCAATATTTGATCTCCCGGGCCTTGTCTCGCCCCTCCTGCTTGTTGTCACGATGCTCCTGGCGGCAGTCGGCATTGCCCACCACCCCCTCACGACACGCCTGTTTCGCGTCACGGGACTCCTGACGGGTATCCTGACGCACATCGCGGGCGTCACGGCGCTCCTGGGCCTGCTTGGTGGCCTGTGCAGGCAGGGCGGCCAGCAAGGCGGTGGCGGCAAGCAGGGCCAATACGGACTTCTTCATGATGGCTCCTTCGCCAGACAACCTGAACCGGTCCGGCGTCTTTCAATGATAGGGGAGGGGCAGGATCCCGGTAGCGCAACCTCGGCCCTCGGGGACGTCGTCTGTGCAGCCTCGGACCTTCTTGCACAGGGCCGGCTTCCCCTCGTGTTTGCCCTGACGAGCAACATCATCCCCGGGGTACAGCCGATCAGGCTCAGACAACCGGGGAAGAGAGGGCGGCGGCGCTCAGTGACACGGGATTCCCTCGTGATGACGATCCCGATGGTGAACCCGTGTGACTGTATCCCGGCTGTACCGAGGGGCGAAAAGGCCCCAGGCCCGGTGCAACGGAACATGCTCCCGGGGTCTGGAGTGGTTGCCCCCCATATGCGGGTTGTCTCATAAGAGCCCATGGCCCCAGAGTGGGTGACATTTCTCACGGAGCCATGACCATGTCGTCCCTTTCCCGCCCCGCGCTGCTCATCATCGACATCCAGGTGGGCCTCCTTCACGGCCCGGAAGCCCCCCATGCCGGGGCCGAGACCCTGGCCAACATCAATCGCCTGAGCCAGGCGGCCCGCAGTGCCGCTCTCCCTGTGCTGGCGGTGCGCCACACGGGCCCGGCCGGCAGCCCCATCGCCGCCGGCAGTCCGTTCTGGCAGCTTGCGCCTGAGCTGGTCGTCGGCGAGGCCGATCGGGTGTTCGACAAGCAGCGCCCCAGCGCCTTCCATGGCACCGGTCTCGATGGCTGGCTGAAAGAGGACGGCGTGCAGACCCTGATCGTCACCGGCATGAAGACCCAGTACTGCATCGACACCACCTGCCGGGCGGCGGCAGATCTCGGCTACACCGTAGTGCTGGTGAGCGATGCCCATACCTGCATGGACACGCCGCAACTGACCGCCCCCCAGATCATCGCCCATCACAACGCCACCCTGGCCGGCCCCTTCGTGCGGCTGATGAGCAGCGACGAGGTGTGCGAGGCGCTCGGCCGCCCCCTTGAGCCCTGCTGATTCAGAGCAAAAAAGAAGGGAGGCTTGAGCCTCCCTTCTTCGTGCATTTCCCCTTCACGTCGCCGCTGCTTGCTGGCACTCGGCGTGGCAAGGGCAGGTCACCAGATGATCGTTCACCATGCCCACCGCCTGCATGAAGGCGTAGCAGATGGTGCTGCCGACGAAGGTGAAGCCGCGCTTCTTGAGGGCCTTGGACATGGCATCCGACTCCGGCGAGGTCGCCGGAATGTCGCCGTTGCCCTGACGCTGGTTGACGATGGGGGCGCCGCCCACGAAGCCCCACAGATAATCGACGAAGTCGATGCCTTCCGCCTCCAGCGCCAGATAGGCGCGGGCGTTTTTGATGATCGACTGCACCTTGAGCCGGTTGCGAATGATGCCGGTATCCTGCATCAGCCGTTCCACATCTTGGTCGTCGAACTGCACGATGCGCACCGGATCAAAATCCGCATAGGCGCGATGGTAGCTCTCGGTGCGCTTGAGGATGGTGATCCACGACAGCCCCGCCTGTTGACCATCGAGGCAGAGCTTGGCAAACAACTCGCGGGCGTCATACACCGGCCTGCCCCACTGCTTGTCATGGTATTCGATGTATTCCGGGTCTTTGGTCACCCAGGCGCAGCGCAGTTCCATTTCCTCTCCCCTGTTTTTCATCGGCCATCGGCAGGCCGCTTGCGTCGGCGACATCATAGGGCAAGCGGCAACATAGCCCCACTAATCCCCTGTAATTTCGCCTATTATCCGACCATGCCAGACGGTATACTCCCTCGGTTCACATTCAGCAAATCTTGCTCTGATTTCATTTCGCGCGAAAAACACTATGCAAAAATTCGATGTCAAAACCTTTCAGGGCCTGATCCTGCAGTTGCAGGACTATTGGTCCCGCCAGGGCTGTACCATCATTCAGCCGCTGGATATGGAAGTGGGTGCCGGTACCTCCCACCCCATGACCTGCCTGCGCGCCCTGGGCCCGGAGCCCATCGCCTGCGCCTACGTACAACCGTCCCGCCGTCCGACTGACGGCCGCTACGGTGAGAACCCGAACCGCCTGCAGCACTACTACCAGTTCCAGGTGATCATCAAGCCCTCCCCCGACAACATTCAGGAACTCTATCTGGGCTCCCTGAAAGAACTGGGTATGGATCCTGAAATCCACGACATCCGCTTCGTGGAAGACAACTGGGAAAACCCGACGCTGGGCGCCTGGGGTCTGGGTTGGGAAGTGTGGCTGAACGGCATGGAAGTGACCCAGTTCACCTACTTCCAGCAAGTTGGCGGCCTCGAGTGCAAGCCGGTGACCGGCGAGATCACCTACGGTCTCGAGCGTCTGGCCATGTACATCCAGGGCGTCGACAGCGTCTACGATCTGGTCTGGTCTGACGGCCCGCTGGGCAAGACCACCTACGGCGACGTGTTCCACCAGAACGAAGTGGAGCAATCCACCTACAACTTCGAACACGCCGACGTGGAGTTCCTGTTCCACTGCTTCGAGCAGTACGAGAAGGAAGCCCAGAACCTGCTGGCACTGGAAAAACCGCTGCCGCTGCCTGCCTACGAGCGCATCCTCAAAGCCGCTCACTCCTTCAACCTGCTGGATGCCCGCAAGGCCATCTCGGTCACCGAGCGTCAGCGCTACATCCTGCGCATTCGCACCCTGACCAAGGCCGTGGCAGAGGCATACTACGCCTCCCGCGAAGCGCTGGGCTTCCCTATGTGTCAGCGCAGTGAGAACAAGCAAGGTTAAGGAACGGACATGGCACAATATACATTTCTGGTAGAGATCGGTACTGCTGAGCTGCCGCCCAAAGCCCTGCGCTCCCTGGCCGAAGCCTTTGCCGACAACTTCAAAGCCGAACTGACCAAGGCCGATCTGGCCTTCGGCGCCGTCGAGTGGTTTGCCTCACCGCGCCGTCTGGCGCTGAAGGTGAGCGAGCTGGCTGGCGAACAGCCGAGCAAGAGCGTCGAGAAGCGCGGCCCGGCCGTAGCGCAGGCGTTCGATGCCGAAGGCAAGCCGACCAAGGCTGCCGAAGGCTGGGCCCGTGGCAACGGCATCACCGTTGAGCAGGCCGAGCGTCTGGTCACCGACAAGGGCGAATGGCTGGTTCACACCGCCAAGGTCGAAGGCCGTCCGGCCGTCGATCTGCTGGGCGAACTGGTTAGCCAGGCGCTGGCCAAACTGCCCATCCCGAAAATGATGCGCTGGGGCGACAAGACCATCCAGTTCGTGCGTCCGGTCTTCACCGTGACCCTGCTGCTGGATGGCGAGCTGGTGCCCGCCCACATTCTGGGTATCGACTCTGCCCGCACCATCCGCGGCCACCGCTTTATGGGCGAGAGCGAGTTCACCATCGACAACGCCAGCCAGTACCCGCAGATCCTGCAGGAGCGCGGCATGGTGATTGCCGACTTCATGGCCCGCAAGGCCAAAATCAAGGCTGACGTCGAAGCGGCCGCTGCCGCCTTCGGTGGCGTGGCCGATCTGGACGACGCCCTGCTGGAAGAAGTGACCGCACTGGTCGAGTGGCCGGTGGTGCTGACCGCCAACTTCGAAGAGAAGTTCCTGGCCGTGCCGGCTGAAGCGCTGGTGCACACTATGAAGGGTGACCAGAAGTACTTCCCGGTCTACGACAAGCACGGCAAGCTGCTGCCGAAGTTCATCTTCGTCACCAACATCGAGTCCAAAGACCCGAGCCAGATCATCAGCGGCAACGAGAAGGTGGTTCGTCCCCGTCTCTCTGACGCCGAGTTCTTCTTCAAGACCGACCTCAAGCAGACCCTGGCCTCCCGCCTGCCGCGCCTTGAAACCGTGCTGTTCCAGCAACAGCTGGGCACCGTCAAAGCCAAGGTCGAGCGTATCGAGACCGTCGCTGGCTTTATCGCCGAGCGCATCAGTGGTGGCGATAATGCCGTCGTGACTCAGGCCCGCCGTGCCGGTCTGCTCTCCAAGTGTGATCTGATGACCAACATGGTCGGCGAGTTCACCGACACCCAGGGTGTCATGGGGATGCACTACGCCCGTCACGATGGCGAAGACGAAGCCGTGGCCGTGGCCCTCAACGAGCAGTACATGCCGCGCTTTGCCGGTGATGCCCTGCCGTCCGGTCTGGTTGCCTGCGCCGTCGCGCTGGCCGACAAGTTCGACACCCTGGCCGGTATCTTCGGCATCGGCATGCTGCCGAAGGGTGACAAGGACCCGTTCGCCCTGCGTCGCGCCGCCATCGGTGCCCTGCGCATCATGACCGAGAAGCAGCTGGATCTGGATCTGGTTGAACTGGTTGAAGAAGCGGTACGCGTCTACGGCGACAAGCTGACCAACAAAACCGTCGTTACCGACGTGGTCGACTTTATGCTGGGCCGCTTCCGCGCCGCCTATCAGGACGAAGGTATCGGTGCCGACGTAGTGCTGGCCGTACTGGCCCGCCGCCCGACCCGTCCGCTCGACTTCGATCGTCGCGTCAAGGCCGTCAGCCACTTCCGCACGCTGGATGCCGCCCTGGCACTGGCTGCCGCCAACAAGCGCGTGAGCAACATTCTGGCCAAGGTCGAAGGCGAACTGCCGACTGCCGTCAAACCGGAACTGCTGGTCGATGCCGCCGAGAAGGCGCTGGCCACCCAGGTTGCCGAACTGCAAGCCGAACTGGCCCCGCTGTTCGCTGCCGGTGACTATCAGGCTGCCCTCACACGTCTGGCCGCCCTGCAGGGGCCGGTCGACACCTTCTTCAACGAGGTGATGGTGATGGCCGACGACGAAGCCCTCAAGGCCAACCGTCTGGCACTGCTGAACAACCTGCGCAACCTGTTCCTGCAAGTCGCGGATATCTCCCTGCTGCAGTAACGAAGATTGCCTGTATTACCCCAAAATGGCGCCATAGGCGCCATTTTTTTACAGATAGGTTCAATACAAGAATCTCTGTGTGATAAGGTTAGTATTTTTATGACATGAGTCATTATCAATAGGATAAAGGAACCTAAATTGCCTAAAGACTCTAAGAATGTCGCATCAAAGCATTTTTCTGGCGAGATATTCGACAAGCCGTTAATAATGGAAGGTTTTATAGAAAGTGAGCCCACACGTTATATCGCTGAAATGCCATACGATTTAACTAGATATGAATTTAGCATCATAAAAAAGCCTGATAACACAGAAATGTATTTTAATTTGTTCGCAGGTGCTAGTATAGGCCTACTAATATCGATCATTGGAAAAGCCGTAGCCTCCTTAGTAGCTAAAGAAGACCCTCAACTAGCTGGATGGGAAATAATATCGCTAGTCATTGGCTTATTTATTTGCCTAGTAACAAAGCGTTTCGTTAAATCTAATGAAGACAAAGAAAAGGAAGATTTACTAAACGCGATAGAAGAGCACTTCATCAATAACAAAAAAAGAAAACTACATGTTACTAAGGGAGAATGGCAATGAAGATTAATTCTCTTCCCACCAACTATAAGGCACCGAGTAGTATTTATATCGGTAGCAACATCATATCCAATGTTAATACTTTGATAGATTTCAAAGGATTCGCTCCCATATTAATAGGGGATGGCAAGATTCCCAGGATATGGATTAATATACCAGCCAAACAAGATGGTTCAGAGTGGTATCCATTGGTAAAAGATAATTTCTCTACAAACCCATCTGTTCTTGTAATTAAAAGCGGAAATAGAGTTAAAGTAACTACGCCAGATGGCGTGATAATTGACTGTGAAAAAGAAAAGAATGGAAGTGTTACAGTTAATAAATTAAATTTAAAACCCTTTGGTTTAAATGTTTATTCAGATGAAAAAAGCATGAGCATTATGAATGCAACTTTCTCATCAAGCAAATTTTCAAACATGATGTCCGTAATTGGCATTAGCTAACAATGTCAGTTCGTAGGTTCGATTAGCCGTCAGGCGTAATCGGACGTTCGCGTAAATCAATTCTCCCGCCATAACGGCCAGCCGAATTTTCCCCTCCGGCTGGCCACCCTGTTTCATGGCAACAACCGCAATCAAAACCTCTCGTTCGTCCGATTACGCTGCGCTAATCGAACCTACAGAAAGCGGTGGCTTGCAGAGCATGCCGGTCGGTGCCGAGCATCGAGAAACCCAACATTGACCTTGGGTTGGCATAACGCCCCCTCATCCCCAACCCTTCTCCCGCGAGGGGAGAAGGGGGCAACCCGTAGGTTCGATTAGCCGCCAGGCGTAATCGGACGTTCGCGTAAATCGATTCTCCCGCCATAACAGCCAGCCGAATTTCCTCCCTCCGGCTGGCCGCCTCTGTTGCACGACAACAACCGCAATCAAAGCCTCTCGTTCGTCCGATTACGCTGCGCTAATCGAACCTACAGGGCATTGGCTGGTGCTCTATGCCGGTTGCTCAAGATCGGCCATTGCCCTTTGCGGGCTATGAGCGGGCCAAGTTGCTGCATCAGGGCACACTGCGAGCATGCATAAGTAAAAATTGGGTCATTATCCGAAAACCCATAAATTCTGTTTATACCGACTGCCTTGGCGGAGTTGGCTGCCACCAGCGGCGCTAACGGGTGCCTACGGGGCATCGCCCGATCTCTGGCAAACAAGCGAGGCCATCCGCGCCCGCCCTTGCCGCATATCTTGCAGCAAACGGGGTAACGTTTGGTACCTCAGGAGGAGTGGCTGCGTATTACCGGGAAATTACTCTGCTGGCGGAGCCGAGCTGTTATCATTTGAGTCAGTCCCCAGCGCCGCCACGCCCCGAGAGGAGAGTCATGGATATACCTGCCGCCCCGTCCTCCACCCTCTGCCAGCAGTGTCATGAGCAGGTGGATCTCGACTTCGATTTCACCATGGCCTTCCAGCCCATCGTCGATTGCAGCCAACGCACTGTCTTCGGCTACGAGGCCCTGGTGCGGGGGCTCAACAACGAGTCGGCGCAGAGCGTGATTGCCCGGGTCAACGACGACAACCGCTACCGTTTCGATCAGCTGTGCCGCATCAAGGCCATCGCGCTGGCCGCCCGGCTCGATATGCGGGGCATGCTGAGCATCAACTTCCTGCCCAATGCGGTCTATCGCCCGGAGCGCTGCATTCGCACCACGTTGCAGGCGGCCCGCGAGCACCTCTTCCCCATCGAGCAGATCATGTTCGAGTTCACCGAGGTGGAACAGGTGCAGGACAACCGCCATATTCGCGGCATCGTCGATCACTATCAGGCCCTGGGCTTCAAGACGGCGATCGACGACTTTGGCGCCGGTTACTCGGGCCTGAGTCTGCTGGCCGATTTTCGCCCCGACATCATCAAACTCGATATGCACCTGCTGCGCGGCATCGACCAGGACCCGATCCGTCAGGCCATCGTTCGCCACTGTCTGGCGCTGTTTACGGAGTTGCAGATCACCCCGCTGGCGGAAGGGGTCGAGACCCGCGACGAGATGGCCTGCCTGCGGGAGATGGGCGTCAGCCTGATGCAGGGCTATCTGTTTGCCCGCCCCGGCTTCGAAACCCTGCCCGAGGTGGATTTCGCCAGCCTGTGAGCGGCGCTGGCTATCTCCCTTTGTTGTCGTTCATTCGGGCAAGGCGGCCCGGAGGGTATCCACGGGCGGACGGCAGAAAGCGCTGGACCGGGCAACCCCCTGGGCTAGGATAGGACTGTCACCCTTTGCAACCACCGCTCTGACAGGGACACCATGGCGCAGGTTTCAGGATACCGCTTCTTCGCTCTTTCACTGCTCTTGCTGCTGGCCTTCCAGGTATGGGGGGCGCAAGGCAGGGGCAACATCACACTGGTGAGCTCCCTTGAAACCAGGGAGTCCCCCTATGGTCGCTGGCTCGATCTCATCTATCGGGACGCGTTCGCTCGCCTGGGCTATGACTTCCAGTACCAGGGCTACCCCGGGGGACGGGCCCCCCTGCTGGCAGAGCAGGGACAGGTCGATGGCGAGATCCACCGCGCCGCCAGCTACCAGCAGCAGACCCGCACCCTCCAGCGCGTGCCCGAGCCCCATTTCGCCGTCTCCTATCAGGCCTATGCCCACCAGCCCGGGATCCAGCTGCAGGGGTGGCACAGCCTGCTGGGCACCGGTTATCGGGTCGAGTTTCGCCGTGGCGCCAAGCTGCCGGAGATGATGCTGGGCAAGGTGGTGGCACCGAACCGGCTCTTTGCCATCACCACCGCCGAGCAGGGGATGGGCAAGCTGCTCAAGGGGCGCAGTGACCTCTATGTGGAGCAGACCCTGATTGCCAGCCAGGCCCTGGCCGCCCTGACGCGCCAGGACCCGGGCTATGCCGGCATCTACTCCGCCGGGGTGATGGAGCTGGCCGATTCTTACGTCTACCTGCACGAACGGCATCAGGATCTGCTGGCCCCCCTTGCCAGCGTGATCCGGCAAATGAAGCAGGACGGCACGGTGGCGCGCTATGAGCAGCAGGCCATGGCGGCTGAGGGCACCAGCCAGCCATGACGTCCTCTTTTTCCGCAAGCCCTCCCGCGCCCTGACCATGCAGGAGACCCGGGGCGATCAATTCTGTCGCAGAGTCATGGCCGCAGCGGGCACCCTGTTCGTCAACACCACGTTGACAAAAACGCCCCCTGTATCAGGGATACTCGCCATATAAAACCCCATCGACCTTGTGTTCATCTGGCTTGCGGCCAAAAGGCACCATGTCCGTCTGTGCATACCCCAAATCTTGCAACATCCCCCACTCCGACCGCCCCATCATTTCGATGGAGTCGCGTCATCGTTCAGGCATATCTTCCCCTCGAGGCCCGTGCCAGGGCCCGATCACAGGAGCAATAGATAATGAAAAAAGCAGTAACGGCCGCCTTGCTGGCCATGATGATGGCGGCCTCGGTTCAGGCGGCAGACAAGGTGACCACGGTGCCGGTGCACTTCGCCAAAGGCGCGCACAGCGCCAAGGTTGACGGCACCTTCTCCGGTTATGACACCATCAACTACACTCTGGGCGCCAAAGAAGGCCAGTGGATTTGACCCCATAGGTCCAGACACTTTTTCCCGCTTAGGATTGTGATACCCGACTGCGCAGAAATTCCCGGGGTGAACGGTATCCCAAGGCGCTGTGCGGGTGGTGTTCGTTATAATGCTCAAACGCGATAGCCAAATTGCCTACCGCTGTTCGGCTATCCGGTTTTGGCATCATCTCGATATAGTCTCGCTTCATCGTCTTCACGAAGCTCTCCGCCATACCGTTGCTCTGTGGGCTTCTCACCGCAGTAGTTCTGGGCTCCAACCCGATTTCTCGTGCAAACGCGCGGGTCTCATGGGCTCGATACGCCGAGCCATTATCAGTCAGCCACTCCACCGGTGATGCCGGCAACGAATCCCCAAAGCGACGTTCGACAGACCTCAGCATGACATCTTGCACAGTGTCACTGTCGTAACCCCCAGTACTGGCCGCCCAGTCCAACGCTTCCCTATCGCAGCAATCCATGGCGAACGTGACACGTAGTTTTTCACCGTTATCACAGCGAAACTCGAAGCCATCTGAGCACCACCGTCGATTGCTCTCCTTGACGGCAACACGCCCCTTATGTGCCTGCTGGGCCAATGGTGCTGCTGGTTTTCTTTCCAGCAGCAAGCCATGCTCGCGCATTACGCGATATACCCGCTTAGCGTTTACCACAGGTTGTTCTGTTGCCTCAGACTGGCGCCGTAACAGCGCCCAGACCCGGCGATAGCCATAGGAGGGAAGCTCTGCCATCGCCTCCATGATACGGCCAAGTAAGGCTGCATCATCACGCTGGCGATGATGACGACCATCTTGCCAACCCGGTTTTCGATGAACACGAACGGATAGCTGCGCACGCGATACATTAAGAGCCTGGCTCACAGCACTTAATCGTCGTCCCCCGGCAACAAGGGCGCATGCGCAATCCATTTTTTTGCTCGACCATACTCCACGGCTTCTTTGAGGATCTCGTTCTCCATGGTCTTCTTCCCGAGCAGACGTTGTAGCTCTCGGATCTGCTTGATGGCAGCAGCCAACTCGGAAGCAGGAACAACATCCTCACCGGCGGTGATCGCCGTGAGAGACCCTTCTTGGAATTGCTTACGCCATTTGAAAAGCTGGTTTGCGTTGACGTCGTGCAAGCGAGCAACATGAGAGACGGTCATCCCGGGCTCAAAGGTCTGCTGCACGATGGCGATCTTTTCTTGTGGAGTCCGGCGTCGACGGCGCTCGGCCCCTGTTAACACTTCGACCATCTTCTCGTTGTGACTAGTACTGAACATAGCTCCAAGACTACCTCTTAAGTTAAGAGGGGCGAAGTGTCTGGATCTTCAAGGGGCCAATCTAGCCAGACCATGACTGTCGCCATCACCGGCAGCACCAATGCCAACTTCAACGTCTTCGCGCCGGGCGCCATCCCGGGTCAGGCCGAGGCTCTGGGCGGCGGCAACGTGGACACAAAATGGCAAGGCACCCTGCCCAAGTCGGGCAAGTACCTGATCCAGGTCTACCAGATGCGCGCCACCGCCCGTAAAGGCGCCAAGGTCCCCCACTCCCTGTCGGTCGGCATTCAGTAACCGACGCCAATATTGCCTGTGTGACAAGCAAGAAGGAGCCCATGAGGCTCCTTCTTTGTCATTGTGTGCTGGCACTGCGACCCGGGTCACGGCTCAGCCCTTGTAGGCGGGCAGCAGGTCCACCATGTTGAGCAGGTGGAAGGCGGCGGTCAGCACGCCGAACAGGATCACCAGGACGATCATGAAGAGGCCACCGGGGGCGCGGAAGCCCTCGCCACCTTCTTCGCGCCGGGCCGCCCGCACCTTCCAGGCCAGCAGGGGCGGGATGATGCAGGTCCACAGGGTCGCCACGGCGCCCGCATAGCCGATGGCCACCAGGAAGCCGAACGGGAACAGCAAGGAGAGCACCAGGGGCGGCAGGAAGGTCACCGCCCAGGACTTGGCGCGGCCACCCCGGCTGTTGTCGAACTTGAACAGATCCGCCAGGTAGTCGAACACCCCGAGCCCCACCCCGATGAAGGAGGAGAGGATGGCCGCCATGGAGAAGGCGTTGAGGGCGCTGGCCACCGCCTTGGACTCGATCACCGAACCGAGAGCCTTGAGCAGGGCATCCACGTTGCCCCCCTCCGCGATCACCGGGCCGAACTCGCTGCGGGGCAGGTTGCCAAAGACGCTCACCAGCCAGATGAGGTAAAACGCGAGCGCGATCAGGGTGCCCCCCAGAATGGCGCGGCTGGCGCGACGCTCTTCACCGTAGTAGGCGCGCATGGAGGAGACCGAATGGTGGTAGCCGAACGAGGTGAGCGCCACCGGCAGCATCACCAGGGCATAGGGGGCGTAGCTCACTTCGCTGCCCACCCGGTCGAGCAGCAGATCGAAGCGCACGTTCATCGACAGGCCCGAGATGCCGAAGGCAAAGCTCAGCCCCATCAGGATCACCAGCAACACCGAGATGCGGTCCACCGCCCGGGTGGAGTGCCACACCAGCAGGGAGAAGGCCAGGGTAAAGAGCACGGACGCCCACTGGCTGCCCATCCCCGTCATACCGTCGATGATGAGACCGGCCGAGGTGATGTAGGCATAGAGCAGGATGCCACCGACGAAATAAACGCTGAGATTGTTGAGGGCGTTGACCTTCTCCCCCAGCAGATCCCGGGTCACGGTATCGAAGGAGACGCGCAGGGGATAGCCCCGATAGGACTCCAGCAGCATCCAGCCGGAGACCGTCATCACCACCATGGTCAGTGCCACCGCGAGCATGGACCAGAGGGTCCAGGCGCCCGCCCCCGCACTCGGCAGCCCCAGCATGCCGGCCCCCACACAGACGCCGGCAATGATGCATGCCCCGCCCACCAACGATGGTTTCTGTTCCATTACTCCCCCAAACGGATTGTCGACTGGTCACGGCACACCGCCGTGCTTCTCCTGCGTTCGCCACTGCTGGCGCCGGGGGACTTTACCCTGCATGCCTTCGGGTATCAAATCCGGAGGGAAAATGGGGAGAAACGGACCGGATCCTGCGCCCCATCCGTGGAATATGCTCGGGATGGGGCCAGGTTCAGCACACCAGGGTCAACCGGTGTAGACGGGCAGCAGACCCGCCATGGCCATCAGGTGGAAGATGGCGGTAAGCACCCCGAAGACGATGACGGCCACCACCATGGGCTGGCCGCCGGGGGCCTTGAACCCCGCCTCGTCCGGGGCCAGCTCCCGGGACTTCTTCGCCAGCAGGGCCGGGATGATGCAGGCCCAAACGGTCGCCGCGGCCCCGGCATAGCCGATGGCCACCACGAAGCCGAACGGGAACATCAGGGAGAGCGCCAGGGGGGGCAGGAAGGTCACCGCCCAGGATTTGGCCCGCCCCCGGCGGCTGTTGTCGAACCGGAACAGATCCGCCAGATAGTCGAACACCCCGAGCCCCACCCCGATGAAGGAGGAGAGGATGGCCGCCATGGAGAAGAGGTTGATGGCCTGGGAGACCTGCCTGGACTCTATCACCGAGGCCAGCGCCCCCAGCAGCACATCCACGTCACCCCCCTTGGCGATGACGGGGCCGAAGGCGGGACGAGGCAGGTTGCCGAAGATGCTGAGCAGCCACAGCAGATAGAGCGCCAGGGCGATCAGGGTCCCCCCCAGGATCGCCTGCCTGGCTTTCTGCTCCTCGCCGTAATAGGCGCGCATCGATGCCACCGAGTGGTGGTAGCCAAACGAGGTGAGCGCCACCGGCAACATGGCCAGGGCGTAAGGGGCGCGGCCCAGCTCCTCGGCAAAGGAGTTGAACAGCTTGGCGGTGTCGACCTTGCTGGCAAGCCCGGAGACCCCGAACACGAAACTCAGCACCATGAAGACGATCAGGACGACCGAAATCCTGTCCACCGCCCGGGTCGAATGCCAGACGAACCAGGAGAACACCAGCACGAACAACACCGAGGCCAGCTGGCTATTGATGCCCAGCAGGCCGCCCAGGATGAGACCCGACGAGGTGATGTAGGCATAGAGCAAAATGCCGCCCACGAAATAGACGGTGAGGTTGTTGAAGAGATTGATCCTGTGACCGAGCAGATCCTTGGTCACCGAGTTGAAGGAGGCGGTCAATGCGTAGGGTTTCAGGGCTTCCAGCAGCATCCAGCCTGAAACCGTCATGACGACCATGGTAAGAATGATGGCGAGGGTTGACCAGCTGGTCCAGGCCCCGGCTCCCGCGCTCGGCAGCCCCAGCATGCCGGCACCGACACAGACGCTGGCAATGATGCAGGCCCCTCCGATGACGGACGGTGTTGATGTCATGTGTGTCACTCCAAATCTTTCACAGAGCAGTGAAAAAAAAGGTTCATCGCGGCTTTCCGGGGAAGGCCGCCTTGATTTTCAGAAAAAAGTATTCTGAGTCCCTAAATCCATATGCCATGCGCTTTATCACTTTGATCTTGTTGTTCACCCCTTCCAGCACACTCGTGTGCATCGGGTAGTTTGCACTCGCCAGGATCCCCCGCATATATTTCGATAAATTTCGACCAAATCGTTGCAGCGGCGCTAGCCCGCTTTCCTTCACCTGCCGCATCCAGCTCCGCCATCGTCGCCATCCTTCCCACACGCTCGGCGCATACCAGATGCCCTTCAACGCCTCTTTCAGCACGTACACCATCGCCAGCGGTTGATTCGCCGCCAACAGCTCCTGCAACTTCACATCCTGTTTTTCACTCAGCTTCGCCCGATTACGTAGCAGCAACCAACGCGCACTTTTGACCACTTTTCGCGCCGGTTTATCGCTTTTCAGTGCATTCGCCTGCTCCACTCGCACCCGGTCCACCACCTCTCGGCCATAGCGAGCCACCACGTGGAACAGGTCGTAGACCACCTCCGCCTGCGGGCAGTGTTGCTTCACCTCCAGGTCGAACGCCGTGTTCATGTCCATCGCCACCGCCTCAATCTGCTGGCATCGCTCGCCGAGCTGCTCGAAGAAGGGACGGATAGCGGCCCGACTGTTGCCGTGCCCCACCCACAGGACGCGGGTTCGCTCGGCATCCATGATCACGGTGGCATAGCGGTGTCCCTTGTGCAGGGCAAACTCATCCATCACCAGCCGCCGCACCTCCCCAAGTTCGATGGTGCCCACACTAGTCTGCAAACGGCGCTTGTCGATCTCCTTGATGGTGTGCCAACCGACCCCGGTGAGCTGGCTGACATGGCGGATGGGGAGGTACTGAACGAGCGCTTCAATCCAGCACTGCATGCGCCGGGTGAGGCGGGAGCCAGAGGGGAGCCAGTCGATATGTTCACTGACGCGACCACAGCGCAGACAGTCGACGCGGCGAACAGGCAGTTGTAACCAGACTTGTCGGTCAAATAGGTCTCGCTCACGCACCCGGCGGATACGTTGGTCGTGGATCAATGGCGTGGGTTGCAGGCATCGGCGACAACGGGGCAAGAAGTCGGCGCGAGGCTCAAGGGTAAACAGGGTGTGATGGTTGGCAGAAAGCGCTTGGGCGATGACGGTATAACCTGGCCAGAAGGAGGTAATATCAATATGATGCACGGCGACAGCAGGGTGATGGTGGTGGTGTGTTTGGCGACAACCAGTTTACCAGCACCCTGTCTGTCAACTTCCACTTTCCCAGGATCCCGCGAAGAACCAAAAAAAAGGGCACAGAAAAATCTGTGCCCCTGACTCGTTATGCTTCTATCAATTTTTTCTGCGTCTTGCCGGCTGACGGGTCGTTATGCTCGACCTCTTTCAGTCTGGCGGTGAAGTGGCGCAGCACGGCCGGCTCGTAAATGAAGTCCAGCCCCTTCACCCGGTGGGCGTTCTTCTTCACCTCGCCGAAGGCCTCGATGACAAAGTCCATGTGGGTCTGGGTATAGGTGGCACGGGGGATGGTCAGGCGCAGCAGCTCCGCCGGGCAGGGGTGCTGCTTGCCGGTGGCGGGGTCGCGCCCCAGCAGCAGGGAACCTATCTCCACCGCGCGGATGCCGGCGACCTTGTAGAGCTCGCAGGCCAGGGCGTGGGCCGGGAACTGATCCGCCGGGATGTGGGGCAGCAGCTTGCCCGCATCCACGAAGGCCGCATGGCCCCCCGCCTGCTGGCACACCACGCCGATGGCCTCCAGCCCGTCCACCAGGTACTGCACCTGGCCGATGCGATAGGCCAGCCAGTCCTGGCGCATGCCGTCCCGCAGGCCCACCGCCAGGCGCTCCATGGCGCCCCCTTCCAGGCCGCCATAGGTCGGGAAGCCCTCCTGCACCACGCACAGGGTGCGGCACTCGGTGTAGACGTCCAGCATGCTGTCATCCTTGAAGCACAGCAGCCCCCCCATCTGCACCATGGCATCCTTCTTCGCCGACATGGCGAGGCCGTCGGCGTACTTGTAGGACTCCCTGGTGATCTCCTCGATGGTCCAGTTCGCGTAGCCGGGCTCCCGCTGCTGGATGAAGTAGGCGTTCTCGGCGAAGCGGGCGGAGTCCATGATAACGGGGATGTCGTACTTTCTGGCGATCTCGTACACCGCCTTCAGGTTGGCAATGGAGACCGGCTGCCCCCCGGCGGAGTTGCAGGTGATGGTGCTGACGATGTAGGGCACGTTGGCGGGGCCCGCCTCCAGGATGGCCTCTTCCAGCTTCACCAGATCGAAGTTGCCTTTGAAGTCGGCGGTGACCGAGGTATCGAACGCCTCCCTGGTGTAGACGTTCTTCGCCACGCAGCAGTTGATCTGGGTGTGGCCCTGGGTGGTGTCGAAGAAGTAGTTGGAGAGGGCCACCATCTTCTTGCGATCCAGCCCCTTCTCCTGCTCCCGCTTCTTGATGAGCACGGGGATGTAAATCTGCTCGGCGCCGCGCCCCTGATGAGTGGGGATGGTCAGGGAGTAGCCGATGATCTCCTGCACCGCCTGTTGCAGGGCATAGTAGCTGCGGCTGCCGCTGTAGGCCTCGTCACCGCGCAGCATGGCGGCCTGCATGTCCTGAGTGATGGCGCCGGTGCCACTGTCGGTCAGCAGGTCGATGAAGACGTCTTCGCGAATTCAACTTCGAAGTGCGACACTCGCCTATGCCGCCTGACGGTACTCTTCGAATACCTTGACAGGCTGCCTGAATCCGAGACATTTCCGAGGTCGTAGGTTGAGCCACTGCTCCGCTCTCCTGACATCCTCGTCCGTGACCTCTCTCAGGTCTGTTCCCTTTGGGATAAACTGCCTCAACAGCCCATTGCTGTTCTCGTTCAGACCGCGCTCCCACGAAGAGTAAGGGTGCGCAAAGTAAGTCTCGGCACCCAGCGCTTCCTCTATCGCCTTGTGTTCGGCAAACTCGCCGCCGTTGTCAAAGGTGATGGTATGCACCTGCTCGATGTAGGGCGTTAACATCTCGATTATCGCATCCCGCACCACCCCAGCCTGTTTGCTCGCGACCCGCTTGACCAGATAGAGCCGGCTCTTGCGCTCCACCAGGGTGACCAGTGCACCTGTGCCTTGCTTGCCCAGCACCGTGTCCGCCTCCCAATCACCGAGCCGCTCCCGGCTATCGACGATAGCCGGCCGTTCATCAATAGAGCGGGCTTCCTTGATGGGAGAACGCAGGCTGCTCGCCCCCTTGCGGTAGCGCTTGTGGCCCTGGCGCAGATGGCGGTACAACTGGCCACCCCGGGCTTTGTCGGCGGCCACATGGCGGTATATCCACTCGTGACTCACCATGAGGCCTATCTGCTTGCCCACCGCGCTTATCTGCTCCGGGCTCCACCACCAGGCGAGTGTCAGCTCGACAAACTGGATGACATCGGCAGATAGCCGAGATTTGGCCGCACTGGCCCGTCGGTGGGTGGCGTGCTGATGCGCATTGTCTGGCTGGTAGCCCTGCGGCCCGGCGTTACGACGCAGCTCCCGGTAGAGGGTGGAGCGATGAACGCCAATGGCGCGTGCGGTGGCAAGGATGGACATCCCCTGTGCGCGAAGCACCGATAACTGGTATCGTTGCCCCTCGGTCAACTGCTGATAGCTCATGGTGATACTGCTTTTACTTTGGCGAGCAGAAGGGTACCACCAATCAGCAGTTGGCCACCTCTCGCCATTCATCCATGAGTGTCGCACTTATTATCTGAATTCCCGCTTCGCTGTCCAGCAGGAAGGGGTTCATGCCCGCCCGGACAATGGCCTCTTCCCGATAGGCACGGGTGGTGCGCTTGACCGGCTCGATGACACGAATACGGAAGGGTTCGGGCAGATGCTTGAAGTTTTCCATAATATAAACACCCCAGATTTAAATATTCAAAATGAGTCTCTTCCCCCGCCGAAAATAGAATGTCCGGCAGGTGGGAAATATTGGGAAATGGGTGCACGACATCGCCTCGCCAGAATAAACAGGCGAAGACGGGTGCAGCTATTTCAGTTCAGGAATGGAGGCGGGCTCTTGGCATGGCAGGCATGCCGCGCCGCCGCGGGGAATTACAGCGGGAAGAAGAACGCGATCTTATGGTCCAGGGTAAACCACTTGGGATAGCTGACCTTGATATTCATGTTGTTGCTCATCCAATTGATATTAACAACGCCAAATAACAGCACCCATTATGGTGGGGAGCGCTATATGATCAATTGCAATATGAGCAAAGTGGGATGGCGCTAACAATTTGGCGGGGGATTTTTATACAGCTTATTATCGCCAATCCGAAAGATCCCCCCATCATCCACCTTTTGCCCTTTCCCCCTCAGTGGCTCAGCCAGGGCAGCCGCTGCAACAACTCGTAGCGGTCAGGGATCGGTGTCTGGCTGACCCAGAGATCCAGCAAGCCGTAAGCGAGCAGCGGCAACACCAGCAGCAACAGACAGAGCAGCCCCAGCAGTTGGCGGGGGGCGAGTCGCTGCCCTTGCGTGCCAAGATGCAGGGCATCGGCCCGCTTGGGGCAGGCGGCCACGCAGCTCTGGCAACTGGTGCACTCGAGATTGCGCACCGCGATGAGCTGGTGCACCTGGATGCGCGAGGGGCAGGCCCGGCTGCACTTGTCGCAGTCGTGGCCCGCACTTCGCAGGCAGCGGGCCGGGTCGCGGCGAATGCGCAGTGGGGTCAGCAGGCCGAGCAGGGCGAACCAGGCGCCGTAGGGGCAGAGGTAGCGACAGAACCCTTGCCGGAAGGTGGCGGTGAGCAGCAGCACCCAGCCAAGGCACAGGCCCGAGATCAGGGTCAGGTTGAAGAAGAAGGCCCCCATCTTCATGTCCGCCGCCTGATGGTAGGGGCTGGCGAGGTAGCCGGGCAGGGCGGCGGCGGGTACCGCCAGCAATATGATGAAGAGCAGAAAGCCGAGCACCAGAAACTTCTGGCCGCGCAACACGGCATCGAGCCAGCGCGGCGGGGTCCACTCCCCCGGCAACAGGCGCGAGCGCAGGCCGTGCAGCCACTCCCCCACCAGCCCGAGCGGGCAGAACCAGGCACAAAACGCCCGACCCAGCAGCAGGGCCGACAGGGAGAGCACCAGCACGGTGACGGTGGCCGCCGGGTGGTGGGGGTCCGTCAGCCCCTGCCCGAGCCAGGCCCGCAGCCCGAGACCACCTGCGATGGGCAGGAAACCGTCCACCACGTCGGGGCGCACCAGCCAGGGGGTCATCCCCAGCCCCAACTGTCCGATATGAACAACATATTGAACCGCCACCAACACCCAACACAGCAGCAATAGCTGCCTGGTGGCCGTTCTGAGACGTTGACTGTCTATGTGGGCCAGCATGAGTAGGGGGCGATAGCGCAGCCAGAGCGCCAGGGTCGTGGCCACCAGCCCCAGTGCGAGCCAGAGTACCGAATCCGCCACCAGCAGCCAGAGCGCGGCGGCCAACAGCAGAGAGAGCGTCCAGCCCCAACCGCTGCGGCCCTGCCACAACAACAGAACCAGATAGACCAGACCCGAGGTCATGGTCAGGGCTTCCAACAGGCTCATGCTTCCCTCACAGTGCTCATCCGAATCGAGGGGGCAGGATAACCAACATCTGAGTTGATGATTTTGATCTGCATGGGCAGAGGGGGCATTTGCCCGCTCCGCCCCCTCAGCCTTAAACCCCGTTATTTGCGGCTGTGGAACAGCGGCTGGTCGGATTCGGCCTGCTCGGCCCAGAAGTGGATGTTGAAGCGGGCATCCTCCGACAGCTCTACCCTGTGCCAGTACTGGGGCGGGCTGGTGGCAAACTCCCCGGCCCGGATCACCAGGCTCAGCTCGGGCTCTTCGGCCTGCTCATCGGCAAAGCCGTGATAGGTGACGGTGCCCTCCATCACGCAGAGCTGGCCGAACACCCCGGCCGCGGTGTTGTGGTGGGTGAGCAGGGCCTGGGGCACATTCTGGCGGGTGAAGAAGGGGGTGGAGCGGCGCACTACCCAGTGAGACGGAATCAGTTGCATGGCCATATCGGTTCTCCTCGCGTGGCCGGGTCGACCCGGCCGGTGCAATGAAAGGGGTTAACGGGGCAGCTGACGCAGCAGCGGGAAGGCGGCGCTCATCTGGTCGCCCCCCACCACGAAGCCGCACAGCTCGCCGGCTTGATCGCGCGCCTCGGCCACCATGCCGTGGCTGTTCCAGCGGCACTGCCAGGCGAGATCCTCGCCCTTGGTGCGGCCGGCCAACTGCAAGGGATAACGCGGCGTCTTCACCTTCACCAGCATGGGCGGCAGGGTCAGCGGGGTCGGCGTGCCGAGCAGGGTGCGCGCCAGCGCATTGGCCCCCAGCACTATGGGTTGCAGGAAGGGGAGCAGCTGGCCCCGCCACTGCACGCAATCCCCCAGTGCGAAGATATGGGGATCGCTGGTCTGCAGCCGATCATCGACCAGGATGCCGCGCTCCACTGCCAGCCCGGCCCCACGGGCCAGGGCCTGATTCGGCCGCAGGCCGATCGCGGCGATCACCAGATCCTGCTCGCTGATGCGCCCATCGGTCAGGGTGACGCGCCAGCCATCCCCCGGCTGGGCATCTATCCTGGCGAGACCCGTCCCGAACTGCAGACTGACCCCCTGGGTGCGCAGGGCCTGTTGCAGCGGCTCGGTCAGGGCGGCGGGCAGCAGGGCGCTTAAGGGGCTGTCGGCCAGATCCACCAGCGTCACCTCTTTTCCTGCGCTCGCCATGTCCATCGCCAGCTCGCAGCCGATGAGCCCCGCCCCCAGCACCAGGATGCGGCGGGCCTGGCGCAGTTGCGCCTCGATGGCGGCGAACTCCTGCTGGCTGTTGAGGGTGACCAGGGATTCGCTGCCCGGCAGATCGGGGCGCGCCGCACTGGCACCGGTGGCCAGCACCAGCTGGCCGTAGGGGAATTCCCCTCGTTCGGTCAGCACCAACCGCCGGGCAGGGTCGATGCCATGCACCGGGCAGTGGGGCAGCAGCGCGATGCGCTGCTGCTCGGCAAAATCGCTGCCGCTAAGGCGAGTCATGGCTGCGGCAGGGCAGCCCCGACTCACCACGTGGCTCAAGTCGGGCTTGTTGTACTCATCGCCGCTGTCGGCGGTGATGAGGCGGATGGGCTGCTCGGCGTTAAGCTTGCGCAGGCTCTTGACCAGTTGCTGGGCAGCGAAGCCGCTGCCGATCACCACTATCTCCCGGCTGATGCCGGCGTCACTCTGCGTTGCTGCGCTCATACACAGGCCTCCACGGCGCAGGGTTCAAATACCTCCTTGCCGATGCCGCAGCCGGGGCAGAGGAAGCTCTCCGGCACCTGGGCCCAGGGGGTGCCCGGCGCCACCAGCTGATCCGGCTCACCCTGGGCCGGGTCATAGACCCACTGGCAGACGGTGCAGAGCATGGCCTGGTCGTCATCCCATTCGGCGGCGGCCGCTGCGGCTTGCGGCTCAACAGCAGGCATCGCGGGGACGGGCGTCACGGTTGTCTGGGTTGTGGTGATCGGGCGGGGTGCGTCCAGCGGGTGTAACGCCCACTGACGGGCGAGCTGGCGGCCGTGTTCGCGGCATTCCGCCAGCGCCGAGCCATCCGGCCGCCACTTGGCCTTGAGGGAGAGGCTGATGTCAAAGCCTGCATCCATCAATCGGGTCTGGATCCGGTCCACCGCACCACCTGTCCAGCCGTAGCTGCCGAAGGCCGAGGCGCGCTTGTTACGGAAGCGCAGGCCGGTGATCTCTTCGAGCATGCCCGCCACCTTGGGCATCATGACGTTGTTCATGGTGGAGGAACCCACCAGTATCCCCTTGGAGCGGAACACCTGGGTCAGAATCTCGTTCTTGTCGTGGCGGGCCACGTTGTAGATCTTCACCGCCACGCCGGGGTCCACCTCGTGGATGCCCTGGGCGATGGCGTCGGCCATCATGCGGGTGTTGTTGGACATGGAGTCGTAGAACAAGGTGATGCGATCTTCCTGATAGTGGTCGGCCCACTCCAGGTATTTCAGGATGATCTGGGTGGGGTCCTCGCGCCAGACGATGCCGTGGGAGGTGGCCACCATACTCACCGGCAGGTTGAAGCCGAGCACCTCCTTGATCTTGGCGGTCACCAGGGGGCTGAAGGGGGTGAGGATGTTGGCGTAGTAGCGCTGGCACTGCTCCATCAGCTCGGTCTGATCCACCTCGTCGTTGAACAGGTGCTCGTCGCAGTAGTGCTGGCCGAAGGCGTCGTTGGAGAACAGCACCGCATCCTCGGTCATGTAGGTCATCATGCTGTCGGGCCAGTGCAGCATGGGGGTCTCGATGAACACCAGCTGCTTGCCGTTGCCGATGTCCAGGCTGTCACCGGTCTTGACCGGGTGGAAGTTCCACTCCGGGTGGTGATGATGGCCGGTGATGGAGTCGATGGCGTTGTGGGTGCAGTAGATGGGGGTGCCGGGGATGCGGGCCATCAGCTCGGTCAGGGCGCCGGCGTGATCCTCCTCGGCGTGGTTGATCACCACGTAGTCGATGGCGGCGAGATCGATCTCGGCCGCCAGGTTCTGCACGAACTCCCGGCTGAACTTGTGATCGACGGTGTCGATCAGCACGTTTTTCCCTTCGCGGATCAGGTAGCTGTTGTAGCTGGTGCCCTTGTGGGTCTTGTACTCGGTGCCGTGAAAGTCGCGTACCTCCCAGTCCCGTTGGCCGACCCAGTGGATGTTGTTCTTGACGTGAATGCTCATCAGGCAGTTCCTCGAATGCAATAGTGGATGTTCAACTGAACCAGCTATTGCAGCGGACGTGCCAAAATGTAACTCGTTGTTTTTAATGGTTTCGCATATCACACATTGTCATTATGACACCATGCCTTTATAGTCAAAATCACAAACACACTGTCATTTGGACAATTATCGTGATCTCGACCGACAGCCTGGCGCGCATCGCCCTCGACCTGCAACTCGGCATCTCCCATCAGGACCGCTTCCACCGCCTGATCCAGAGCGTGCGCAGCCTGCTGAAATCGGATGCCTCGGCCCTGCTGCGCTACGAGGGGGGCCAGTTCATCCCGCTGGCCATCGACGGCCTGATGCAGGACGTGCTGGGCCGCCGCTTCGCCCTCAAGGATCACCCGCGCCTCGAGGCCATCGCCCGCGCCGGGGATGTGGTGCGCTTCCCTGCCGACAGCACCCTGCCCGACCCCTATGACGGCCTGCTGCCGGATCACGACGACTTCAAGGTACACGCCTGCGTCGGCCTGCCGCTCTTCTCGGATCAGGCGCTGATCGGCGCCCTGACCATAGACGGCATGAACCCGACCCAGTTCGACGGCATCAGCGACGAGGAGCTGCGGCTGGTGGGGGCTCTGGCCGCCGCCGCCCTCGACAACGCCCTGCTGCTGGAGCGGCTCGCCCGCCAGAGCAGCGAGCCCCTGGTCCCCGGCACCCGGCCCGGCCCTGAGCAGCCGGAGATGATAGGGCACTCCCCCGCCATGGCCCGGTTGCGCCACGAGATAGACGTGGTGGCAAGCTCCGAGCTGAACGTGCTGATTTTGGGGGAGACCGGGGTCGGCAAGGAGCTGATCGCCAAGGCGGTGCATGGCGGCTCGCCCCGCGCCCATGCCCCCCTGGTCTATCTCAACTGCGCCGCCCTGCCCGAATCCGTGGCCGAGAGCGAGCTGTTCGGCCACGTGAAGGGGGCCTTCACCGGCGCCATCCACAATCGGGCGGGCAAGTTCGAGCTGGCGGACAAGGGCACTCTGTTTCTCGACGAGATAGGGGAGCTGTCGCTGGCGCTGCAGGCCAAGCTGCTGCGGGTGCTGCAATACGGCGATCTGCAGCGGATCGGTGACGACACCCCGCTCAAGGTGAATGTGCGCATCCTGGCGGCCACCAACCGGGATCTGAAACAGGCGGTGGTCGAGGGGCAGTTTCGGGCCGACCTCTACCACCGGCTGAGCGTCTTCCCGATCCACGCCCCGGCACTGCGGGAACGTCCGGGCGACATTCCCCTGCTGGCCGGTTACTTTTGCGAGCGCTGCCGGCTCGGCCTGGGGCTGGAGCAGCTGCGTATCCAGCCACAGGCGCTGCAACTGCTCGAGCGCCACGACTGGCCCGGCAACGTGCGGGAGCTGGAGCACGCCATCCACCGCGCCGCCGTGCTGGCCAGGGCCGAACAGGGCAGCCCCTCGCCGACCCTGAAACCCCACCACTTCAACCTGGGACCGACGGGCTCATCCCTTCCCGCCGACACCGTCAGCCAGCCCGCCTCTCCGGCCATTGCCGGCCTGGGCCTGCGCGCCGCCACCGATCTGTTCCAGCGCCAACTCATCGAGCAGACCCTGACGGCCCATGACGGCAACTGGGCCGCCAGCGCCCGGGCGCTGGATCTGGACGGCGGCAACCTGCACCGCCTCGCCAGGCGGCTCGGTCTCAAGGCCTGACGCCCCCAGATACGAGAGGGGCCCAAAAACAGAAACCCCCTCGCTGGCGAGGGGGTTTCTTGTTCATGGCACCCGTGGCGCCGTCAGCGCAGGGACTTGACCGAGCGGCGGACGATAAGCTCGGGCTGCACCGTCATGGACTCCACTTCCAGCTCCTTGTTGCGGATCCGGCTCACCAGTTGCTGCACCGCCAGCAGGCCGAGTTCGGCCTTGGGGTGGCGGATGGTGGTGAGCGGCGGGCTGGAGAAGCGCGCCATCTCCACGTCGTCATAACCGATCATGGAGATATCGTCCGGCACCTTGACCCCGGCCTCCCAGGCGGCGCAGATGGCACCGATGGCCATGGGATCGTCGAAGGCAAAGACCGCGGTCGGGCGAGGGGTGAGGGCCAGGATGCGCTGCATGGCATCGAAGCCGCTCTGGCTCTCGTAGTCCCCTTCGAAGATCTGCTCTTCTTTCAGGGTCATCCCCTGTTCAGCTAGGGCATCGCGCACCCCGTCCAGCCGTTGCTGGGTAGTCGGCTTGGCGAGATGGCCGGTGATGCAGACGATGTTGGTGTGGCCCTGCTCCAGCAGATGGCGCACCGCCAGACGCGCGCCGATGCGGGCGTTGTCGTTGATCACGTTGGCGAAATCGCACTCGTTGCCCCAGTCCAGCACCACCTGCGGCACCTTCTTGTGGATACGCAGCATGTCCCTGAACTGGGTGTCGATATCGGTCCCCAGCACCAGCAGACCGTCCACCCGCTTCTCCATCAGCATGCGCAGATAGTGCTGCTGGCGTGGCGGCTGGTTCTCGGTGTTGCACAGGATCAGGCTGTAACCCTGCTCGAAGCAGTAGGCTTCCACCCCCTGTACCACTTCCGCGAAGAAGGGGTTGGCACTGGTGGTCACCAGCATGCCGATGGTCTTGGTCGAATTGATCTTGAGACTGCGCGCCACCGAGTTGGGCGCGTAGTTCAGCTCTGCCACCGCCTCAAGCACTTTCTGGGTTGCGTCTTCGCTGACCCGACGGGTGTGATTGAGTACATGTGAGACGGTGGAGATGGATACGCCTGCGCGCGAGGCGACATCCTTGATAGTTGCCATCTCTGTCTCCTGAATAACAAAGGCGGAACAGTAGCAGATTTCCCGAATAAAGGCTTGGTTTTAACGGGCGCTGCCAGTGAATTATCAATGCTGGCTAATCTATGCGGTCATTTCTTTTTGCGCAAACGGATTTTGGTCAAAATGAGAGCGGATGCAGAATGAAATATCGTCAGTTTTTTACTCTGGAAATTGTCACCATGACAATTTGTTATCTGTATGTTGCACCACTTTGACGACATTAAACTCCAGTAAACAGCAATAAACTGCGTGTTAGTTTCACAAAACCTCTCTCACACCTGCTCCGGTTAGTATCTTTAACATCTTGTTATTGCCCGGCGAGGAATGATAGAACCTTATCTATCGCCGGGCTGGCGGGACACAGGCTCGGAATGACGTGCATAAAATGAAACAATTCACTGATTAAGGGACGAATCAATGCATAACTTCAGCAAAATGGCAGTCAGAGCAGCGGTTTCTTTGGCTCTGTTTGGATCAGTTTCCATGGCCAATGCGGCCGATACCATCAAGATCGGCATTGCCGGCCCCCTGACCGGCCCGGTCGCCCAGTACGGTGACATGCAGTTCACCGGCGGCAAGATGGCGGTCGAGCAGATCAACAAGGCGGGCGGCATCAAGGGCAAGCAGATCGAAGCCGTCATCTATGACGATGCCTGCGATCCCAAGCAGGCCGTGGCCATCGCCAACAAGGTGATCAACGACGGCGTCAAGTTCGTGGTCGGCCACCTCTGCTCCGACAACACCCTGCCCGCCTCCGACATCTATGAAGATGAAGGGGTCCTGATGGTCACCCCCGCCTCCACCAACCCCAAGATCACCGAGCGCGGTTACCAGCTGACCCTGCGCACCATCGGTCTGGACAGCGACCAGGGCCCGACCGCCGCCAAGTACATCATCGAGCAGGTCAAACCCCAGCGCGTGGCCGTCATCCACGACAAGAAACAGTACGGTGAAGGCATCGCCTCCAGCGTGAAAGCCGCGCTGGACAAGGCCGGCGTCAAGGTCGTTGCCTATGAGGGCATCACCGCCGGCGACAAGGACTTCTCCGCCCTGATCGCCAAGCTGCAAAAAGAGAACGTCGACTTCGTCTACTACGGCGGCTACCACCCCGAGCTGGGTCTGATCCTGCGCCAGGCTGGCGAGAAGGGTCTGAAGGCCAAGTTCATGGGTCCGGAAGGCGTGGGCAACAAGGACATCTCCGCCATCGGCGGCCCTGCTTCCGAAGGCCTGCTGGTGACCCTGCCGAACAAATATGACCTGGTGCCGGCCAACGCCTCCATAGTGGAAGCGTTCAAGGCCAAGGGTCAGGACTCCTCCGGTCCGTTCGTCTGGACCACCTACGCCGCCATGCAGGCCCTGGCGGCCGGTATCGCCAAGGCGGGCGAGGATGATCCGGCTGCCGTCGCTGCCGCCATCAAGGCTGCACCGATCGACACCGTGATGGGCCCCCTGACCTGGGCGCCGAACGGTGACCTGAAAGGCTTCGAATTCGGTGTGTTCCAGTGGCACGCCGACGGTACCTCCACTCAACTCAAATAATCTGCCGGTCGGGGTGACGTGAGTCACCCCTCCTTTCTTTGCGGGCAAGTACACAGGGAACGCGGTATGTCCGAACACCTTCTTTATCTGGTTCAGCAGTTGCTGAACGGATTGACCATAGGCAGCACCTATGCGTTGATCGCCATCGGCTACACCATGGTCTACGGCATCATCGGCATGATCAACTTCGCCCACGGCGAGGTCTACATGATCGGCTCCTATGTCGCCTTCATGGTGATGGCCGGGCTCATGATGATGGGCATCGACAGCACCGTGCTGCTGCTGGGGGGCGCCTTCCTGGTCAGCATCATCATCACCGGCAGCTATGGCTGGTCCATAGAACGGGTGGCCTATCGTCCACTGCGGGGCGGCAACCGCCTGATCCCCCTCATCTCCGCCATCGGCATGTCGATCTTCCTGCAGAACATGATGCGGATGGCCCAGGGCTCGCGTGACATCGCCATGCCCACTCTGATCTCCGGGGGCTGGACCCTCGGCGGCGAGGATGGCTTCCAGGCCAGCCTCTCCTACATGCAGCTCATCATCTTCGTGGTGACCTTCGTCACCATGCTGGCGTTGACCCAGTTCATCGGCCGCTCCCGCATGGGGCGTGCCTGCCGTGCCTGTTCCGAAGACATCAAGATGGCCAACCTGCTGGGGATAGACACCCACGTGGTCATCTCCATCACCTTCGTGCTGGGGGCCGCCCTGGCCGCCGTCGCGGGGGTGCTGCTCGGCATGTACTACGGTGTCATCAACCCCTATCTCGGCTTCATGGCGGGCTTGAAGGCCTTCACCGCCGCGGTATTGGGCGGCATCGGCAGCATTCCCGGTGCCGTACTGGGCGGCCTGCTGCTCGGCGTGGTGGAAGCGCTCACCGCGGGCTATCTCAGCACCGAGTACAAGGATGTGATGGCCTTTGCCCTGCTCATCTTCGTGTTGCTCTTCATGCCCACCGGCATCCTGGGTCGTCCGGAGGTCGAGAAGGTATGAAAAACCAATCTATGCATGCCCTCGTGCTGCTGTTCATGACCATCACTGGCATTCTCGGCCGTCCGGAAGTGGAGAAAGTCTGATGAAACGTCAATTTATCCATGCCTGCATCGCCAGCCTGGTGCTGCTGGTGCTCTCCTTCTGGCTGCTCGGCTTCAAGCTGGAGACCGATGGCTCCCGCCTGCTGGTGGTGAGCCGCCTCGATGTGTCGCTGGCCTGGCTGCTGGGGGGCGCCACCATCGTCTTCTGGTTCCAGATGCTGCGCGGCCAGATAAGCCGCCTGTTCCAGGCCTCCATCAGCGGCTTCTCCGTCGGCTTCACCAAGCTGGTGCTGCCAAGCCCCGAAGAGGCCCCCAAGCTCTATAACCTCACCGCCGTGCTGGTGCTGCTGTTTGCGGTGAGCTGGCCCTTCATGGCCTCTCGCGGCGCCATCGATCTGGCCACCCTCACCCTGATTTACATCATGCTGGGGCTGGGACTGAACGTGGTGGTGGGCCTCGCCGGTCTGCTCGACCTCGGCTATGTCGGCTTCTATGCGGTCGGCGCCTACAGCTACGCCCTGCTCAACACCTACTTCGGTCTGAGCTTCTGGGAGTGTCTGCCCATCGCAGGTCTGCTGGCGGCCACCTTCGGCTTCCTGCTCGGGTTCCCGGTGCTGCGGCTGCGGGGGGACTACCTGGCCATCGTCACCCTGGGCTTTGGCGAGATCATCCGCATCCTGCTCAACAACATGACCACCCTGACCGGCGGTCCGAACGGGATCTCCGGCATTCCGAAACCGACCCTGGGGGGCCTGGAGTTCAACCGCACCGTCAAGGATGGGGGCTTTGGCACCTTCCACGACTTCTTCGGCATCGCCTACAACGCCAACCACAAGGTGATCTTCCTCTACCTGATGGCCCTGGTGCTGGTAGTGGCGACCCTGTTCGTCATCAACCGCCTGCTGCGCATGCCGCTCGGCCGTGCCTGGGAGGCGCTGCGGGAAGACGAGATCGCCTGCAAGTCCCTGGGGCTCAACCCCACCATCATCAAGCTGACCGCCTTCACCATAGGCGCCTGCTTCGCGGGCTTTGCCGGCAGCTTCTTCGCCTCACGCCAGGGCTTCATCAGCCCGGAATCCTTCGTCTTCATCGAGTCGGCCATCGTTCTTGCGATTGTGGTGCTGGGGGGCATGGGATCCCAGATCGGGGTGGTGCTGGCGGCCATCGTGATGACGGTGCTGCCGGAGCTCGCCCGCGAGTTCAACGAATATCGCATGCTGATGTTCGGTCTCTTGATGGTATTCATGATGATCTGGCGGCCGCAGGGACTGCTGCCCATGAGTCGACCCCATATGGAGCTGCGTAAATGAGCAACAATCAACCATTGTTGGATGTCTCAGATCTGTCGATGCGCTTTGGCGGCCTGCTCGCGGTCAACGGCGTCAAGCTGGATGTGGAAAAGGGGGAGGTGATCTCCATCATCGGCCCCAACGGGGCGGGCAAGACCACCATCTTCAACTGCCTGACCGGCTTCTATCGCCCGAGTGGCGGTGTCATTCGCTACAAGGGTGAGGAGATCCAGGGGTTGCCCGGCCACCTCATCGCCCGCAAGGGCATAGTGCGGACTTTCCAGCACGTGCGCCTGTTCAAGGAGATGACGGCGGTGGAAAACCTGCTGGTGGCCCAGCACAGGCATCTCAATACCGGCTTCATCGCCGGCCTGTTCAAGACCCCCTCCTTCCGCCGTGCCGAGAAAGAGGGGTTGGAGCAGTCCGCCTTCTGGCTGGAAAAGGTGGGCCTCAAGGATCTCGCCAACCGCGCCGCGGGCAACCTGGCTTACGGCCAGCAGCGCCGCCTCGAGATCGCCCGCTGCATGGCGACCCGGCCCGAACTGCTGATGCTGGATGAACCGGCCGCAGGCCTCAACCCCAAGGAGACCGACGAGCTCAACGAGCTCATCTCCAACCTGAGGGACGAGTTCGGGGTCTCGGTGCTGCTGATCGAGCACGACATGAAGCTGGTGATGGAGATCTCCAACCGCATCTTCGTGGTCAACCAGGGCACCCCGCTGGCCCACGGCAAACCGGACGAAATCCGCAGCAATCCGGCGGTGATCAAGGCCTATCTGGGCGAGTCGTAAGGACAAAAAGATGTTAGAACTTCGCAACGTATCGACCCACTACGGCAAAATTCAGGCGCTGCACGACGTCAGCGTCGAGGTGAAAGAGGGGGAAATCGTCACCCTGATCGGCGCCAACGGCGCCGGCAAGACCACTCTGCTGATGACCCTGTGTGGCGAGCCCAAGCCCAGCAGCGGTTCCATCTGGTTCGAGGGGGAGCAGATAGACTCTCTCACCACCGCCCGCATCATGCGCAAGGACATCGCCGTGGTGCCGGAGGGGCGCCGCATCTTCGCCCGCCTCACGGTGGAGGAGAACCTGCTGATGGGGGCCTTCTTCGTCGACAAGGCGGAGCAGCGCGGCCTGCTGGATCAGATATTTACCTTGTTCCCCCGCCTGCAGGAGCGGCTGGAGCAGCGGGCAGGCACCATGTCCGGCGGCGAGCAGCAGATGCTGGCCATCGGCCGCGCCCTGATGAGCAAGCCGCGCCTGCTGCTGCTTGATGAACCCTCCCTCGGATTGGCGCCCATCGTCATCCAGCAGATCTTCGACACCATAGAGCAACTGCGCCAGAAGGGGATGACCATCTTCCTGGTGGAGCAGAACGCGAACCAGGCGCTCAAGCTGGCGGATCGCGGCTATGTGCTGGAGAACGGCCGGGTGGTGCTGCAAGACACGGGAGAGGCCCTGCTGGCCAACCCCGCCGTCCGCCAGGCCTATCTCGGCGGCTGAGGATGCAGCAACCATCGTCACCCTTCCCCTGCCGCGCTCCCCGAGCCAGGCAGGGGAACAGCCCCCCGCCGAGGAGCACATCGTGAGCCGTGCGCGGGCGACGCAGGATCAGCACCACTTCTGGCACGATCCCGCCCTGCCCTTCATCGAGGCGCGGGCGGTGCAGGATGGCCGGCGCGTCTGCTACGACAAGCACAGCCACCCCCACTTCTCCATCAGCGCCATCACCGGCGGCCACAGCCACTACCTCAACCAGCGCAGCCTGCAAGAGGTCGGCCGCGGCAGCCTGGTGTTGATGAACCCGGAAGAGGTGCACGCCTGCAATCCCGTCGCGGACCAGCCCTGGTCCTATCTGATGTTCTACATCGACAACCTCTGGTTGCAGCGCCAGCAGGAGGAGGCCGGGCTCGGCAACGCGTTTCGCCCCTTCGACATGACCGCAAGCCGGGATCCCCTGCTCTACCAGGGGCTCTGCCGGCTTCATCGGCAACTGGTGGAGGAGCCGGATCCCCTGGCTCGCGAAGTGGCCTGCCACCTCTTCAGCCGCCAGCTTCTGGCCAGGCTCACCCCGGCCAAGTGGGATGACCGCCCTCCCCGGCACCTGCAGCGAGCCGCCGAGCTGATGCAGGACGAGAGTGCCTGCGCCCTCACCCTGGCACAGCTGAGTGCGGTGGCCGGGCTTACCCCTTCCCACTTCGTGCGCGCCTTCAGCCGCCACTACGGCATGACGCCCCACGCCTACCTGCTCGATCAGCGCATTCGCCACGCCCGCACCCTGCTGCGCCAGGGGCAGCCCCTGGCGGAAGTGGCCCTTGCCAGCGGTTTTGCCGATCAGGCCCACTTCCAGCGCCAGTTCAAACGCCGGGTGGCCGCCACCCCGGGCCAGTACAAAGCGCAGCTCGTCCCTCAGGACGAGCGCACCAGATAGGCGGCGCTGAGCAGCAGCAAGAGCGCCATGGCCCGATTGAACCAGCGCAATCGGCGAGGAGAGACCAGCCACCCCTGCAATCGGCTGCCCGCATAGGCCCAGCAGGCGATGGAGCCGAGGCAGATCACCAGATAGATGCCGGTAAAGAGGGCGATCTGGCTCATGCCGCCCGCGATCCCATAGGCTCCCATCCCCATGCTGGCGGCGAGCCAGGCCTTGGGATTGAGCCACTGCATCAAGGCCCCGTACCAGAAAGCGGGGGGCACACCCTCTACTTCCTTCACCTCGCCGCTGTCCACCAGCAACTGCCAGGCCATCCAGCCGAGAAAGAGCACGCCGCCCCAGTGAATGGCCCCCAGCGCCACAGGCCAGCGGGACAGGGCGCCGCCAAGACCCAGCCCCATCAGCAGGAGCAGCAGGATGAAGCCGAGGGTGGCCCCCACCACGTGGCGCAGGCTGGCCGTGAAACCGTACCGGGCGCCGGTGCCAAGGGCGACCAGATTCACCGGCCCCGGGGAGATGGACATGGCCAGGGCAAACCCGGCCATGGATAACAGCAGACTGAATTCCATGGATGATGCTCATTCAATTGAGGGAAGCCCGAGCCTACCCGGCCCGGGCGGCCCGATATTGAAGAAAATTGCGATCCCCTGGATGCCGCCTCCATTGCACACTTAGCGCAAACCGCCGCTTGCGGTAAACTGCCCTTCAACCTTCCATTTTCAGGACATCTCAATGGACCAGTTTGCCCATATCAGCGCCCATGATGCCCACCAGAAGCTGAGCGCAGGCGAAGCCCGTCTCGTGGACATTCGCGATCCCCAATCCTTCGAGACGGCCCACGCAGTCGGCGCCTTCCACCTTACCAACGGCACCCTGGTTCGCTTTATGAACGAGGTGGACTTCGATACCCCTGTCATCGTGATGTGCTATCACGGCAACAGCAGCCAGGGGGCGGCCCAGTACCTGCTGCAACAAGGCTATGACGAGGTCTATAGCCTGGATGGCGGTTTCGAGGCCTGGCGCAGGGAGTTCCCCATCCAGGCGGGGGACGCATGACAGAGGCGGGTCGCTCCTCCTCAACCGGCATGATCCAACTGCTGGTGCTGGGTGACGCCCGCATGGCCCAGGCGCTGGTGGATTATCTCGCTACCCTGGGCATTCCGTGCGAGCTGACCCAGTCAGAGCTTGGCGTCTCGGTCTGGCTGGCAGACGAACGGCGCCTCGCCCAGGCCCAGCAGGAGGTCAAGCGCTTCCTGAGCGAACCCAATCACCCCCGCTACATGGAGGCCTCCTGGCAATCCGGCCATGCCGATGCCCGGATCGACTACAGCAAGGGGATGACGGATCCGGTCACCGATTTCCTCCACCAGGCGGGCCCCCTGACCCTGGTGGTCATCATCGCCTGCCTGGCCATCTACGCTCTGGATGCCATCGGCCTGCCCATCTTCGACGAGCTCGCCTTCCACCCCACCCTGGCCCAGTTCACCGACTGGCAGGCCTGGCGCTACGTCACCCCGGCCTTCATCCACTTCTCGGTGCTGCACCTGGTGTTCAACCTGTTGTGGTGGTGGTATCTCGGTGGCCAGATAGAGCAGCGCCTCGGCAGCGGCAAGCTGTTCATCCTGCTCATCGTCGGGGCTGCCCTGCCCAATATCGCCGAGTTCTTTGTCAGCGGCCCGCGCTTTGGCGGCCTCTCCGGGGTGGTCTATGCCCTGCTCGGCTACAGCTGGCTGCGAACCAGGCTGCAACCGGATTGCGGCCTCGCCATGCCGCCAGCCCTGATGGGCTTCATGCTGGTCTGGCTGGTACTCGGCTTCCTGGACATGCTCGGCACCCCCACCGCCAACATGGCCCATTTGGTCGGCCTGCTGGTCGGCCTTGCCCAGGGCTGGCTGGACAGGCACCACAGGCCGGGGTGAGGCCTGGTTGCCGGCAACGGCTCGGCAACCAAAGCGACCACCAACATGGCTCACCTGGCGGGTCTGCTGGTCGGCCTTGCCCAAGGCTGGCTGGACAGGCACCACAGGCCAGCCTGAGCCGATTTGCCATAAAAAAACGCCGCCCCAAGGGGCGGCGTTTTTATTGGTCGGCCGGCTTACTGCTTGAGCAGGCTGCCGTCGGTCACCTTGACCGCGGTACCGCCGCTTGCGAAGAAGCTGCCGAACTGGGTCTGCATCTCGGTGGTGACGGCGCCGGTCGGATCGAAGTTCTCGTCAGGTGCCAGCAGCGAGCTGTGCCCCCCGGCCACAAAGCGGGCCGCTCTGTGGTTGGCGGCGCCGGTGGCGGTCAGCGGTTGCAGGGCCAGGACCTTGAACAGCGGCTCGGTGCCACCCAGCGGGGCGGTGGCGATGCTGTTCGGGATCACTCGATCCGACAGGCTCAGGGCGCCGTCGCCGACGATTTCGGTGGCAAACAGCGGGAAGTCCGCCGCGATGCCGCTCCCCAAGTTGATGGGGTCTGCCGAATCCAGCACCGACTGCGCCGCGAAGCTGTAGCTCTGCAGGGTGCTGGCCGCCGTGGCCTGGGTGGCCGCATCCTGGCTCGGCAGGAACTCGTTGACGAAGCAGGTCGGCACCGCCGTCTTGCAGTTCGGGGCGTAGGCGGTGAAGGCTGCCTTCAGGGCCGCACTGCCAGCGGTCAGCACGCTCATCTGGATGGTCGGGCCGAAGGTCGGCGAGTTCAGCAACAGCGGCGCTATGCCGCCACCCGGCATGGCCAGGCCGCCAGTGTCGAACTTGAACAGGGCGTCTGCCGTCGGGTTGCCAACAGACTGGTTGGCCACCGCCAGCAGGTTGGCCCCCGCGATGGCACCCAGAGAGTGACCCAGGAAGTGTACCTTGAGGCTGCCAGCGGTGCCGATAGCCCCCTTGGCATTGGCCAGCCCCACCGCCAGACGCAGGCCCAGCAGATCCGCGACGCTCTGTTTCAGGTTGTCGCGGGCCACGGTCAGGTAGCTCAGGTTCAGGTAGGGGGTCGGGTTGTCGGAGGTGGTCACCGAGTCCATGCTGCCGGTCAGGGCGAAGCCGCGTTCACCGTGCAACGGATGATCGATCACCACCACGGCCACGTTCTTGCTCGCCTGGGCACCGGCACCAATCTGGCCAAGGGCCAGGGCGTAGGCGTTCTCCTTCACCGAGGTGACGCCGTGCTGATAGATGATCACGTCGGTGATGTTCGCCAGCGGTGCGGCGGCAAAGATCCGCATCGGGACGGACTGCACCTCTTCCAATGCCGGCAGCGGGTTGAAGCGCCCGATATTCATCTCGGGATCCAGCGCCTTGCCGCCGGAGGTGAGGGTCACCCCGATCAACTTGCTCGCCTCCGCCAGCAGCTCGGCCTGACGGCTCGGATCGGCGATGAGTTCGCCCAGCAGGGCCGGATCCACACCCGCCCCCACCAGGCCGCCGATCACTTCGGCATCCTGGGCCTTCAGGGCGTTCGCGATGGCGTAGAGGCTGGGGATGGCACCGTGCCAGGACTGGGTCTTCGCCTTGTCCCAGGAGCCGGCGGTGGTCGGGGAGGAGAGGAAGTAGGGCAGCTTGACGGTGCCGCTGTAGACGGTGGTACCCAAGGCCAGATTGTGGAGTGGAGTGCCGTCACCAAAAGCGGCGGCAATCGCATCCTTCTGCTCCTGGGGCAGGAAGTTCTCGGCGTCCAGCTGGGTCAGGAAGGGGCTGCCGCCGCTCACCGACAGGGTATAGGTGCCAGGCAGGCTGGTATTGCCCAAGGCGTCCTGCTTCCACAGGGCGGCAGCGTCCAGGGTCGGGCTCTTGAGCACGGATGCGGCCGCCCCTTTCACCGCCACCAGCACGTCGGCGCCGGACTGGGTACCGAACCAGTCGGAGAAGATCACGTGGTCGCTAGTGATGCCGGTGGCAGCCTTGAACAGCCCTTCCTGCAGCGCAATCAGGCCGCTGATGGTCTGCTCCTGGGCGTTGCTGCCGGTGCTGGTCTTGTAGTTGCTGTAGTCGCTACCCGGTCGCAGGGGGGCACCCGTGCTGTCTTTGAGGGTATCGGTCGCCACTATCATGTAGTAGGAAGAGGGGTTGAGCGGCTTGAGCGGCACCAGATTCAGCTTCCCGGTCGTCTCGGCCACCACGAAGTCCACCCCGTAGGTCAGCACCTTTTTCACGCCGCTCGGACGCAGGGCCGCACTGTCAAACTCCAGCTCCATCAGGTAGAGGGGGGCCACGGAGGCTGCGAATTCAGCAGCGGCCGGCGCCTTGACCTGGATGCCGGAGGCCGTCACCGGCACTATCTGGATCGCCTGGGTAGTCGACCAGCCATCCAGGGTGGAGAGGGCGGACACCGGGTTGGAGAGATCCGCCGTTTCCGTGGAGAATTTCAGGGTACCGTCGGTCGCACGGGCTGCCAGGGCGCTGGGTCGGACTGCATTGGAGCCGCTCAGCAGATAATCGAGATAGCTTGAGGTATCGCCTGTGTTGTCGTCACTGCCACCACAACCGCTCAGCAGCGCACTGACGACGGCCGCGTAAATTAGCTTTTTCTTCATATCCTTATCTCTTTTATGTTGTTATCCATGATGAGCCTGACGGGGTAGGGTTCAAACCCGACCGAATCATATTAACAGCAACGCAACAATTAATAAGCCTCTGGTCAGTCATCTGATCTGATTTTTTTGTGTACACCATCAAGGAATTGGAATTGATTCCCGGTGTCACAGGGTAGCAGCCAGGGTACATCAACCAGACCCGACCAGAGCCCGGCTGGATCCATGGCGCAAAAAGCCGCTCCGATCTCGGCAAAGGGGACGATTTGTCGGTAGAATGGCGCCATTGCTTAAGGAGACCCCCATGATCGACCCGAAAAAACTGGAAGAGATCGCCAAACAGATACACAACGCCCTACCCCCCGGCATTCGCAGCATGGGTGAAGAGGTGGAGAAAAAGACCCGTCAGGTCTTGCAGGCCCAGCTCAACAAGCTGGATCTGGTTAGCCGCGAGGAGTTCGACGTGCAGACCAAGGTGCTGCTGCGCACCCGGGAGAAGCTGACCGCCCTCGAGGCCAAGCTGGCCCAGCTCGAGCAGCAGCTCGCTGCCAAGGGCGAATGATCCGGCGTGACCCGCCGTAGATAGCACAAACCCCAGCCAGGCTGGGGTTTGTCGTTTTTATGGGGACAACGAGTTTCTCATCCCCCTTCTCTCGCAAGACGATAAGGGGGCAGATCGACGCTCTGCGGTTGGCCGTGGTCAGATAAACTCGTAGGCATCGCCGAAGATGCGCTCGGGCTCGGCGCCCAGCACCTTGAACTCTTCCCGCGCGGCACCGGCCATCTCGAAGCGGCCCGCCACATAGATGTCGTAGTCATGCAGGCTGACGAAGTCATCCATGATGGCCTTGTGCACCAGCCCGGTCCTGCCGGTCCAGTCGCTCTCGGGCTCCTGCACCACGGGAATGAAGGTCAGCGGCGCATAGTCGCGCTCCCACTGCTGCATCTGCTCCAGCTCGTAGAGCCAGTGCGCCTGGCGTACCCCCCAGTAGAGGAACACCGGACGCTTGCTGCCGCTGCCGATCAGGTATTCCAGGATGGCGCGGGCATAGGAGAAGCCGGTGCCTCCCGCCATCAGGATCAGCGGTCGGGGGGATTCGTCGCGCAGGAACGCCTTGCCGGCGGCCAGCTCGACCTCGATCTCTCCCTGCTCGCGCATGCGGGCCAGCACCTGACCGGCATAGGCATTCTCGGGAGTGGCACCGATCTGCAGCTCCAGCACGCCGGAGCGGGTCGGCGAGTTGGCGATGGAGAAGGGGCGCTTGTCCGAATCGCTCATCACCACCAGCAGATACTGGCCCGGCTTGAAGCTCACCTCCTGCTGCGGCGCCAGCGCCACGTGCCAGATGGTGTCGACATATTCGCGCAGTTCCTCTACGCGGCACTTGATACGTTGCATTCTTGTCCTTGTGAGGGGCCTGCCCGGCCCGCTTCGCTCATGGTTTCACTGTTTTTATGGCGACCAGTTGGTGGTCAGGTCCGTCGAGCATACCCAATTCGGCACGGCAATACCGCACTTTTGCGTCACAATGGCCGCGCCCCATCGGGGATCCCTCAGTCGAGGATCTTCAGCTCATCCCAGATGGCATCGATCTTCTGCTTTACCGCCTCGTCCTGAACGATGGGCTGACCCCACTCCCGATTGCTCTCCCCCGGCCACTTGTTGGTGGCATCCAGCCCCATTTTGGAGCCGAGCCCGGAGACCGGAGAGGCGAAGTCCAGGTAGTCGATGGGGGTGTGCTCGATCAGGGTGGTGTCGCGAGCCGGGTCCATCCGGGTGGTGATGGCCCAGATCACGTCCTTCCAGTCGCGGGCGTTGATGTCGTCATCGCAGACGATCACGAACTTGGTGTACATGAACTGGCGCAGGAAGGACCAGACTCCCAGCATCACCCGCTTGGCGTGGCCAGGGTAACGCTTCTTGATGGTCACCACCGCCATCCGGTAGGAGCACCCCTCCGGCGGCAGGTAGAAGTCCACTATCTCGGGGAACTGCTTCTGCAACAGCGGCACGAACACCTCGTTGAGCGCCACCCCGAGCACCGCCGGCTCATCGGGCGGACGGCCGGTGTAGGTGCTGTGGTAGATGGCATCCCGGCGCATGGTCATGTGGGTGATGGTGAAGACCGGGAACTCGTCCACTTCGTTGTAGTAGCCGGTGTGATCGCCGTAAGGCCCTTCGGGGGCCATCTCCCCCGGCTCCAGATAGCCTTCCAGCACGATCTCGGCGCTGGCGGGCACTTCCAGATCGCAGCTCAGCGCCTTCACCACCTCGGTACGGCTGCCCCGCAGCAGACCGGCAAAGGCGTATTCGGAGAGGCTGTCCGGGACCGGCGTCACCGCGCCCAGGATGGTCGCCGGATCGGCGCCCAGCGCCACCGCCACCGGGAAGCGTTCGCCCGGGTGGGCCTCCTGCCACTCGCGAAAATCGATGGCGCCGCCCCGGTGATCCAGCCAGCGCATGATCAGCTTGTTCTTGCCGATTTTCTGCTGGCGATAGATGCCGAGGTTCTGCCGCTTCTTGTAGGGACCGCGGGTGATGGTCAGACCCCAGGTGACCAGGGGCGCCACATCCCCGGGCCAGCAGTGCTGGATGGGGATCTGATCCAGATCCACCGCGTCCCCTTCCAGCACCACCTGCTGACAGGGGGCCGAAGAGAGCCGCTTGGTCGGCATGTTGAGCACCTGCTTGAAGATGGGCAGCTTCTCCATCAGCTCCTTGAGCCCGCGAGGCGGCTCCGGCTCTTTCAGATAGGAGAGCCAGGTCCCCACCTGGCGCAGGGCGCTGACGTTGGGCTGGCCCATGCCCATGGCAACCCGGTCCGGCGTGCCGAACAGGTTGGTCAACACCGGCATGGTGTAGCCCTTGGGATTCTCAAACAGCAGAGCCGGGCCCCCCGCACGCAGGGTACGGTCGCTGATCTCGGTCATCTCCAGATAGGGGTCTATCTCGCGACTGATGCGCCTGAGCTGTCCGTTTTGTTCCAACTGCGCGATAAAATCACGCAAGTCCTTGTATTTCATGCAAGTACCCCAGCGGGATCAGGTGGTCCCGCATTATAACCCTGGCGGCGTATCCGGTGTACCCGTATCGGACCTCATGACGGACGAGGCGTGTCGCCGCTCCTGAAGCGTCAACCGGTTTGCCAATTGACCCAGGAACCTGGGCTCGTCCATCTGCAACAACAGGCCGGCCACCAGCCCGCCATACTGGTGCTTGCCGAGTTCGGCCAGGAGGAACTGCTGGGCCCCGTCCGGCAAGGGGGAGAGGCGGCTGAGCTGGTGCAGGGCGGGGACCATCAGGCGGCTGTTCTGGCTGGCGGCGATCAGCAGATCGCTCGCCTCCTGACCTGAATAAAAGCGGGAAATGGTGTGTAGCGCAGTCAGGCTATCGTGATCCACTGGCTGACGCCACAGCTTGAGGTAGAGTGCCGTCTCCCCGGTCTGTTCGATGAAGTGCAGCAGCAACTGGTTGTCCGGCAGGAAGAGATTGAGGGCGGCAAGCCGCTGCGCCTCCCGGCGCAGCACGGATACCGGCTGCCGATCGAGCACCGCCAGCAGGGCCTGCTGCTGCTGTGCCAGCTCGGGATTGCGGCTGTAGTAGACCTGCTTGAAGTCGAAGCGATCCTGCTCCAGCAACTGGCGATAGTTGTCCTGCCAGGCCAGCTGCTGCCAGTGGCTCAACACCAGCCGGGCCTCGGCGGGGAAGTCATAGGCGGGTAGCTGCACCAGGAAACCGTCCACCTTCCCTTCCACCAGCCATTGTGGCGCCTTGGCCGCTTGTGCCCGCACCCAGGCCAGCAGCGCCGGGCTGGGTGCGCCCGATGACTTGAGCTCACCCAGCAACTGGAACAACAGGAACTCCCGCTGCCCCACCGACAGGGTCTCAAGCAACGAGTCCATGGCATCAAACTGCCCGAGCGCCATACGGCCGTCCAGGTACGCCCGATGCCCATCCAGTCCCTCGTCCGCCACCAGAGGAGCCTGCAATTGCGGCGGGGAATCGGCATGCACCGGGGCCGCCAGCCACAACCAACCCATCCATATGAACAACACCAGCTTCATGACGTCTCTTTCCTTGTGACATCGAGGCTTCATACTACTAAGCCAGCCGTGAAATAGATAAACAAAAACCGCGACCTGGGCCGCGGTTTTGTCATGGAAGAGGCTGTTACTTCTGTTGACGCTTCATGGAGTCGAAGAACTCGTCGTTGGTCTTGGTCGCAGCCAGCTTGTCGATGAGGAACTCGATGCTGTCGATCTCGCCCATGGGGTGAATGATCTTGCGCAAGATCCACATCTTCTGCAGCTCGTCCGGTGCGGTCAGCAGCTCTTCCTTGCGGGTGCCGGAGCGGGTGATGTCGATGGCCGGGTAGACGCGCTTCTCGGCAATCTTGCGCGAGAGGTGCAGTTCCATGTTGCCGGTACCCTTGAACTCTTCGTAGATGACTTCATCCATCTTGGAGCCGGTATCGATCAGCGCGGTGGCGATGATGGTCAGGCTGCCGCCCTCTTCGACGTTGCGCGCCGCACCGAAGAAACGCTTCGGACGGTGCAGGGCGTTGGCGTCCACACCACCGGTCAGCACCTTGCCGGAAGACGGGATGACGGTGTTGTAGGCGCGGGCCAGACGGGTGATGGAGTCCAGCAGGATCACCACGTCCTTCTTGTGCTCGACCAGACGCTTGGCCTTCTCGATCACCATTTCGGCGACCTGGACGTGACGGGAGGCCGGCTCGTCGAAGGTGGAGGCGATGACTTCGCCCTTCACCATGCGCTGCATCTCGGTCACTTCTTCCGGACGCTCGTCAATCAGCAGCACGATCAGTTCACAATCCGGGTGGTTGTAGGCGATGCTCTGGGCGATGTTCTGCAGCAGCATGGTCTTACCGGCCTTGGGCGGTGCAACGATGAGACCGCGCTGGCCCTTGCCGATCGGGGATGCCAGATCCAGTACACGGGCGGTGATGTCTTCGGTGGAACCGTTGCCACGCTCCATGCGCAGACGCTCGTTGGCGTGCAGGGGAGTGAGGTTTTCAAACAGGATCTTGTTGCGGGAGTTTTCCGGACGGTCGTAGTTGACGTCGTTGACCTTGAGCAGGGCGAAATAGCGCTCGCCCTCTTTCGGCGGCCGGATCTTGCCGGAAATGGTATCGCCGGTACGCAGGTTGAAGCGGCGGATCTGGCTCGGGGAGACATAGATGTCATCCGGACCAGCGAGATAAGAGCCGTCTGCACTGCGCAGGAAACCGAAACCGTCGGTCAGGATTTCCAGCACACCGTCGCCAAAGATATCCTCGCCGCCCTTGGCGTGCGCCTTGAGGATTGCAAAGATAATGTCTTTCTTGTGCGCCCGAGCCAGATTTTCCAACCCCATGGATTCGCCAAGCTGGACCAGCTCGGACACAGGAGTGTTCTTAAGTTCAGTCAGATTCATAGTGGTGAAAGTCTGTAAGCAAGGATTGAAATGAGGAGACAGTCTGCTGGATTGATGCTGATCGGATTTGACTTGCCAGGCTGGTAGTTAAGCAAAGAGTCAGGCAAAAAGGTTAGCAAACGAGCGATAAACTAGCACCAATCAGGGTGAGCGTCTAGGTGATAAAACACAAGGAGCGCATTATTGCAATGCGCTCCTTCTTGATTATTACAGGTTGCCGTCCAGGAACTCTTTCAGTTGGGTCTTGGACAGGGCGCCGACCTTGGTCGCTGCCACTTCACCATTCTTGAACAGCAGCAGGGTCGGGATACCACGAATGCCGTACTTGGGCGGAGTGTCGGCGTTATGATCGATGTTCAATTTCGCCACGGTCACGCGACCTTCATATTCCTGAGCAACTTCGTTCAGGATCGGGGCAATCATCTTGCACGGTCCACACCATTCGGCCCAGAAATCGACCAGAACAGGGCTGTCGGCGTTGATTACATCGGCCTCGAAGCTGGCATCGCTCAGCTGAACAATCTTGTCACTCATCTCCAACTCCAGTCAGTAATTAAGGCTTTATTGATGGTTCAACAAAGGCAATAGTTGCCCTATTTGAAATGATCCTGTTTATTATTGCAAGCCTAACCTGATAACCTACCGCCATGAGCAAAACACATCTAACGACCGAAAAATTCGCCCAAATGGGCCTCGAACCCGAAGTTCTGGCTGGTCTGGAATCAAAGGGATTTCACTATTGTACGCCCATCCAGGCACTGTCCCTGCCCCTGCTGGTTGAAGGTCATGACCTCGCCGGTCAGGCCCAGACGGGGACCGGCAAAACCCTGGCTTTCCTGGCGGCGACATTCAACTATTTGCTGACCCATCCGCTGACCAGGCCGCGCCTCGTCAACCAGCCCCGCGCCATCATCATGGCCCCGACCCGGGAGCTGGCCGTCCAGATCTATAACGATGCAGAGAGCATGTCCGCCTCCACCGGGCTCAAGCTCGGTCTCGCCTATGGTGGCGAAGGCTACGACAAGCAGCTGGCCGTGCTGGAACAGGGCGTCGACATCCTGATCGGCACCACGGGTCGCATCATCGACTACTTCAAGTCCAAGGTCATTGATCTCGGCAACATCCAGGTCGTGGTACTGGACGAAGCGGATCGCATGTTCGATCTGGGCTTCATCAAGGACATCCGTTTCCTGTTCCGCCGCATGCCCCCCGCCACCGAGCGTCTGAGCATGCTGTTCTCCGCCACCCTCTCCCTGCGGGTGCAGGAGCTAGCCTATGAACACATGAACCACCCGGAACATGTGCAGGTCGAACCGGAACAGATGACCGGCGTGCGGATCAAGGAGGAGCTCTTCTACCCCTCCAACGAAGACAAGATGTTGCTGCTGCTCTCCCTGATGGAAGAGGAGTGGCCCGAGAAAGCCATCGTCTTCGCCAACACCAAGCACGTCTGTGAAGACGTTCACGCCTGGCTGGAGAACGACGGCCACCGCGTCGGCCTGCTGACCGGCGACGTGCCGCAGAAGAAGCGGATGAAGATCCTGGAAGAGTTCACCAAGGGTACCCTGGATATCCTGGTCGCCACCGACGTGGCCGCCCGTGGTCTGCACATCCCCGACGTGACCCACGTCTTCAACTACGACCTGCCCGACGATGCCGAAGACTATGTCCACCGCATCGGTCGTACCGGCCGCGCCGGCAGAAGCGGTCACTCCATCAGCCTGGCCTGTGAAGACTATGCCTTCAACCTGCCGGCCATCGAGGAGTACATCCACCACCCCATCCCGGTCAGCAAGTATGACCGCGAGGCGCTGCTGGATGACGTCACCGCACCAAAACGGGTGTTCCGCAACCGCCAGCCGGTGAACCGCAACATGCGGGATCGCCAGGGCGGTGGCAACAGCAACAACCGTCGTCGTCCCCCCCGCAAGAACTGAGGGATCGGCCAAGTTGCACAACTCGCCTCTCTATGCCGCCATCGACCTCGGCTCCAACAGCTTTCACATGCTGGTGGTGCGCGAGGTCGCCGGTGCCCTGCGCACCGTCACCAAGGTCAAGCGCAAGGTACGCCTCGCCGCGGGCCTCGATGCCGATTTTCGCCTCAACCGTGCCGCCATGGAGCGGGGCTGGGACTGCCTGCGCCTCTTCTCCGAGCAGTTGCAGGACATCCCGTCCGACAACATCCGGGTAGTGGGCACCGCCACCCTGCGCCTGGCCACCAACGTCGACGAATTCATCAGCGAAGCGGAACGGGTGCTCAACCACAGCATCGAGATCATTTCGGGCGAGGAAGAAGCCAAGACCATCTATGAAGGAGTCTCCTGGACGTCGGCAGGGGAAGGCAACCGGCTGGTGATCGACATCGGCGGCGCCAGCACCGAGCTGGTGATCGGCGAGCAGAGCGAAGCCAAGCTGCTCAACAGCCTGCACATGGGCTGCGTCACCTGGCTCAACAACCACTTCGGTGATGGCGAGCTCTCCGAGGCGCGCTTCAACCAGGCCATTGCCGCCGCCAAGGCGGTACTGGAGAAAGTGGCTGCGGACTACCGTGTCCTCGGCTGGCGCACCTGCGTCGGCGCCTCCGGCACCGTCCAGGCGCTGCAGGAGATCATGCTGGCCCAGGGCAAGAGCGAGCGGGTCACCCTGCCCAAATTGCAAGAGCTGATGGGTCAGGCCATCGCCTGCGGCAGACTCGATCAGTTGCAGCTCGAAGGGCTGGCGGCCGAACGACTGACCGTGTTCCCCTCCGGTCTCGCCATCCTGATCGCCATCTTCGAGACCCTCGACATCGAGAGCATGACCCTGGCGGGTGGTGCCCTGCGGGAAGGGCTCATCTACGGCCTGCTCGGCAACAATCACGACTGTGATGCCCGGGATCGCACCGCCGACAGCCTGATCAGCCGCTACCAGCTCGACAAGGAGCACGCCGAGCGGGTCCGCGACACCGCCATCGAGGCGTTCACCCAGTTGCAGCCGGCCTGGCGCCTCTCCAAGCGCTACGGTCGCCCGATCCTGCGCTACGCGGCCCTGCTGCACGAAATCGGTCTGTGCATCGAGTACAAGAAGGCGCCGCAGCACGCCGCCTACATCATCGACAACATCGACATGCCGGGCTTCACCCCCGCGCAGAAGAAGCTGCTGTCGGCCCTGCTGTTCAACCAGCGAGATGAATTCAAGCTGGAGCCGCTGGAGAAACAGGGCGCCGTCACCGGTCGCCAGGCGATCCGGCTGGCTCGCATCCTGCGCATCTCCCTCATCCTCTGCATGCGCCGGACCCAGGGCACTGTGCCCAGGTTCATGCTGCAAGCCGATGAAGATGCCCTGACCCTGACCCTGCCCAAGGGTTGGCTGGACGAGCACTACCTGCGCGCCAGCGAGCTGCGCCTCGAGGTGGAGCGCCAGCAGAAGATGGGCTGGGCCACCCGCCTGCTGGAAGCCTGAACGGGCGCCTTGCGCCCATTCTGCTCTCTTTCCCGTCTGTTCCGACAACCTCCTTCGCACCCATAGATGGCACCATTCAAGGCCTTGCCGTTGATTTCATTCTATTTTTCGCCAATGCAGGCCATGTCGCGCCTTCCGTCCATCTAGTCACTGCCAGCGACTCGGCTAGAGTTGAATGGTCTCTCCCACAGGAACGGAAACCATGAAACACATACCCCTGATAGCCCTGACCGCCCTGCTGACCGCCTGCGGTGGCGGCAGTGACAACGACAGCCAGCCGAATGCCCAGATGTCACTGGCCTTCTCCGATGCCCCGGTGGACTCGGTCAGCAAGGTCTGCATCGCCGTCTCCAATATCAGCATCAACCCGGTCACGGGGACGGAACAAGGCTGGACGACCGCCAGCTTCCTGACCTCGGCCCAGGACGACGGCTGTACCCCGCTCGGGGAGAGCATCCCCCTCGACGGCAGCGGTCATCCGCTGTTCACCTATATCGATCTGCTGAGCTATCAGGGCTCCGCCAGCCGCCCCCTGCTGGCCAGCCAGAGCGTGGTCCCCGGCGAGTACAGCCAGATGCGGCTGCGGGTGCTGGACGGGCGTGAGGTCGCCAACCAGTTCCTGGACGGCACCCCCTACTCCTACGTCAAACAGGATGACGGCGTGATCAAGCCGCTGGAAGTACCCAGCAGCGAGCTCAAGCTGGATGCCTTCACCATCGCCGCCAACGGCCTCAGTGCCTTTACCACCGAGTTCGACCTGCGCCACTCCATGGTGCTGCCGGGCCACGAGGAGTACTACAAGCTCAAGCCCAGAGGGGTGAGACTGGTGAACACCACCGAGGTCGCCACCGTCAAGGGGACGGTGGCATCCGGGCTCTGCGGCGGTCAGCTGACCGACAAGACGTTTGTCTACTTCTATGACGACCTGCGTCCGGTGGGCGACGACGCCTACCCCGACATGGCCGACAGCGACAACGGCTTCTATGCCAGCGCCCCTGTGGTGCTGGACAACGGTGTCTACGGTTATGAGCTGGGCTTCGTCGAGCTTGGCCACTACGACGCCGTGCTGGTCTGCAACGGCGACGAGGATGATCCCGAGCTGGCTGGCGACGCGCTGCAACAGGAGCAGGTGCTGAAAGATCAGGTCGTGGCTGCCCCCACCACCAGCATCGATTTCCAGTAAGGGCAGCGAGGAGGCGATGGCCCCATGAGCGACTATCAACCCATCGCCTGCGACCTCTACGACTGGCTCGAGATCGCCGCCGGCTGGCACCTGCCGGTGACGATCACCGACCGGCGTGGCCACCAATGGACGGACGGGATCCGGACCATAGAGGCCAACGAGGGAGTCGAGGACTTGCTGCTGACCAGCAACGTGCGCCTGAGCCTGGCGGATCTGGCCACCCTGGATCTGGTCTGGCAGGGGGAGGCAAAGCACATCCACTTCGCCCCCCTCCTCTGAACCCCGGCACAAAAAAGGAGGGCCAACCCAGGGTTGGCCCTCCTTTTCTTTTGTCCCGCCATGGTGGCTGGCATCAGTTCGCCGCCAGGGCCGCCATCACATAGACGTCGAAGCGGTTGCTCTTGGTCTCGATGGCCATGCTGGGCTTGTGCTCGTTGAGCCAGCCCGCATAGTCGGGCCGCTTCACCACCACCCGCTTGTCAGCCATCCTGAGCGCCGCCGGCAGCAGGGCATCCGCGTCGAGATCCGCCCCCACCAGGGACTGGAACACCCGCATCTCTTTTTTCACCAGCGCCGACTTCTGCTTGTGGGGGAACATGGGGTCCAGGTAGATGACCTCCGGCCGCTCGGTCAGCGTCAGCAGGGTTTCCACCGCCGGGCCTTGCAGCAGTTGCATCCGCTCGCGCACCCAGGGGCCTATCTCGGGATCCTGCCCCGCCCGGGTCAGACCGTCCTGGAGCAGGGCAGCCACCACGGGGCTGCGCTCAATAAGCGTCACCTTGCAACCGAGGGAGGCGAGCACGAAGGCATCGCGCCCGAGCCCGGCGGTGGCATCCACCACGGTCGGCATGGCTCCCGACTTCAATCCCACCGCCTTGGCGATGGACTGGCCGCGCCCGCCACCGAACTTGCGCCTATGGGCCACCGCCCCTTCCACGAAGTCCACATAGACGGCCCCCAGCTTGGGTTCGTCCAGCTTGCGCAGCTCCAACCGCAATTCGGTCAGCACCAGGGCGAAAGGAGCGGGAAACGCCACGTCGGCAAGGCGCTGGCGCAGGGCGTCGAGCTCGCCATCGCGGGCGGGCACTTCACTGAAAACCTGAATATGGGGCATAACATGGACTCATCACGGCGCAGAAGCCGGCATGATAGCAGAAGCGGGGGGTCAGCTCACCGTGGTCAGATTCGCCAGGTTCATTCCCTGACGGTTGAGACTCAGGTACTCGGTCAGATCGTCGAAGGGCAGCGGGCGGCTGAGCAGATACCCCTGGGTGAAGGCGCACCCCTTCAGGCAGAGGAAGTTCAGCTGCTCCCGGGTCTCCACCCCTTCGATCACCACCTGCATGCCGAGGTTGTGCACTATGTTGATGATGCCGTCGAGCAGCAGCCTGTCCTGCTCGTTGAAGGGGATGTGGCGCACGAAGGAGCGGTCGATCTTCACCAGATCCACCGGGAAGGTGCGCAGGTAGTTGAGGGCCGAGTAGCCGGTGCCGAAGTCGTCGATGGCCAGCTTGCAGCCCGCCTCGCGCAGGGCATCGATCCGCACCCTGTGCTGATCGCTGGTCTCCATCAGCAGAGATTCGGTGATCTCGATGATGATGTCCGCCGGATCCAGCTCGAAGTGGCGGATCACCCTGAGCCACTCGTTGGCCTCCGGGTCTATGGTCTGGAACTCCAGGGTGGAGCGGTTGATGGACATCTGCAGATCCGGGAAGCCGGACTGCTGCAATCTGGCCAGATCCCGGCAAGACTGCCACAGCACCAGGGCACCCAGCCCCTGGATGAGCCCCGCCTCTTCCGCCAGCGGGATGAAATCCGCCGGTGAGACCTGACCCCAGTGGGGGTGATACCAGCGCACCAGGGCCTCCAGCTTGGCGACCCGGCCGCTGCGGTTGTCCCAGATGGGCTGGTAGGCCATGGTCAGCTGGCCCAGCTTGATGGCCTCCGCCAGATCGTGCTGCATCTGGTGGCGCTGGCTCACCTCTTCCCGCATGGAGGCGTTGTAGGTGCCGAGGGGGCGTCCCTGGCGCTTGGCGACGAACAGGGCCTGCTCGGCATTGCGCAAGAGCTCGTCGCTGTCGCCGCCGTCATTGGGACAGAGGGTGATCCCCAGGGTGGCGGTCACATAGAGGTGCTGGTTGGCCAGCATGAAGGGACGGGCAAAGCCGCCGATCACCTGCTTGGCAAACACCTCGGCCTGACGGCGGTTGACGATGCCGGGCACCAGGAAGGCAAACTCGTCGCCGCCGATGCGGGCCACTAGGTCTTCGGTGCGCACCCGGCTCACCAGCCGATCCGATACTTCCCGCAGCAGGGCGTCGCCCACATGGTGATCCATGCTGTTGTTGACCGCCTTGAAGTTGTTGAGGTCGAGCACCATGAGGGCGAAGCGCTCCCCCCGCTCGCAGAAGCGGGCCAGACAGCGACCGAACAGCCAGCGGTTGGGCAGGCCGGTGAGGTTGTCGTAGTTGGCCTGGGCGGCGATCTTCTGCTCCGCCAGCTTGGTCTGGGAAAGATCGCTGAAGATGGCGATGTACTGACTGATCTTGCCCCCTTCCCGCACGGCGCTGATCATCAGCTGCTGGGGATAGAGCTTGCCGTTCTTGCGCTTGTTCCACACCTCCCCACGCCAGATCCCCACCCGCTCCAGGGCGTGGTACATGTCCGCATAGAAGGTCTGATCGTGCAGTCCGGACTTGAGCATGCTGGGCCGCTGGCCACACGCCTCCTCCTCGCTGTAACCGGTGATCTTCTCGAAGGCCGGATTGACCGAGATGATGCGACTGTCGGCATCGCACACCAGAATGGCTTCGGAGAGGTTGTCATAGACCCGGTGGGAGAGCTTGAGCTGCTCCGCATGGCGCCTGATGGGATCGATGTTCTCCAGCACCACCATGAGATAGTCGGGGTGCATCTGCTCGTTGCGGATCAGGGTCACCGTCACCCGTCCCCACAGGACGGTCCCATCCCGATGGAGATAACGCTTCTCCTGGGTAAACGCGGGACGCTCCCCCCGCTTGAGGGCGTCGTAGAGCGCAATGCTGGTCTGCCAGTCGTCCGGATGGTTGATTTCGGCGACGGTGAGCTGTTGCAGCTCCTCCTGGCTGTAGCCGAGCATCTTCTCGATGGCCGGGTTCGCCCAGAGGATCTTGCCGCCCAGATCCACCTTGCCGATGCCCACGGGCGCATGGGACATCATGGTGTCCAGGAAGTGGTGATGTTCCGGTTGCGCCGGCTGCTCCTGGCTCTGGCGCTGCTGATACATCAGCGCCAGTTCACGACCGGCGAGCGGGGCCAGCAGACGCAGCAGGCCCACTATCTTCTCCATTCTCGGCATGGCCCGCTTGAACATGACGCTGCACAGGCCGATGGTCTCTCCCTCGGCGTTCTTGAGCGCGACGCCGGCATAGGCTCTCACCTCGCAGCGCTCCAGCACGGCGGCGTGGGGGAACAGCTGGCGGGTACGATCACTGAACCAGGCTTCACCCTGTTGCATGGCGATCTCCCCCGGAGTGTCGGCGAGGGGGAAGCTGTAGGAGTTGATGTCGAGGGAGGCGGGATAGGCGGCATGCACGGTAAAGAACAGACCCGCCTGATCCTTGCCGGACACCAGGACGAAGTCAGCCCCCACCGCGTTGGCGATTTCACTCACAAAGGCATCAAAATATCCCTGACCACTCGAATGAGACAGGCTGGAGATGATTTGATAGACAGACTCGAGTGCTCGCCTCATGGCAAGGTTCTTTCTCTCCCTGGAAGGTAGAACCCGACTCTACTGAAGAGGCGGGGACAGTGCAAACATGCACTCCGCAAGATATTAAAAAGGCTTGGAAAAAGGGACCAAAAGGTCCCTTTTTCTATCAAAAATCACGTTTCGATCCCACTATGCCGCAAATGTGTACCTGCTTGAAGCTCCCGCAGTGGCGCGGCAGCTCATCCAATCGAGGCTCACTGTGGCGGCGGGACCTCACGCGGCGATACCGCTGTGACGCAGCAGCGCATCCACCTGGGGCTCCCGGCCACGGAAGGCACGGAACAGCTCCATCGGTTCCCTGGAGCCGCCCTTTTCCAGAATGTTCTTCAGGAAGGAGTGGCCCGTGGCCGGGTTGAAGATCCCCTCCTCCTCGAAGCGGGAGAAGGCGTCGGCAGAGAGTACCTCGGCCCACTTGTAGCTGTAGTAGCCCGCCGCGTAGCCGCCCGCGAAGATGTGGGAGAAGCTGTGCTGGAAGCGGTTGAACGCCGGAGGCGTCATCACGGCGACCTGGCTGCGCACCTCATCCAGCAGCGCAGGGATCTGATCCGCGCTGGCCGGGTCAAACTCCTGGTGCAGGCGGAAGTCGAACAGGGCGAACTCCAGCTGGCGCAGCATCTGCATCGCCGCCTGGAAGTTGCGGGCGGTCAGCATCTTCTCCAGCAGATCAGCGGGCAGCGGCTCCCCGGTCTCGTAATGGCCGGAGATGAAGGCCAGCGCCTCGGATTCCCAGCACCAGTTCTCGAGGAATTGGCTAGGCAGCTCCACCGCATCCCAGGCCACGCCGTTGATGCCGGCCACACCGGCCACATCGATGCGGGTCAGCATGTGGTGAATGCCGTGGCCGAACTCGTGGAACAGGGTGACCACTTCGTTGTGGGTGAACAGGGCCGGTTTGCCGTCCACCGGGCCGTTGAAGTTGCAGGTCAGGTAGGCCACCGGCTTTTGCAGGGAGCCGTCCTGACGGTAGCGGCGACCCAGGCAGACATCCATCCAGGCGCCGCCCTGCTTGTGCTCGCGGGCATAGAGATCCAGGTAGAAGCTGCCGCGCAGCTCGTCATCGGCGTCAAAGATGTCGTAGAAGCGCACGTCCGGGTGCCAGGTGTCGATGCCGAGACGCTCGCGCACCTTCATGCCGAACACCCGCTTGACCACCTCGAACAGCCCCTTCACGACCCGACCGGCGGGGAAGTAGGGACGCAACTGCTCATCAGAGACCGAAAACTTGTGCTGTTTGAGCTTTTCTGCGTAATAGGCAAGATCCCAGGCCGCCAGTTCGTCCTGACCGTGCTGCTCGGCGGCAAAGGCGCGGATCTCTTCGAGCTCCGCCTTGCCTTGCGGCAGGGACTTGGCCGCGAGATCCGTGAGGAAGGTCACCACCTGCTCGGGCTTGTCCGCCATCTTGGTGGCGAGCGACAGCTCGGCATAGTTGGCAAAGCCCAGCAGCCGGGCCAGCTCGCGGCGCAGGGCGAGCAGCTCGGTCATGATGGCGGAGTTGTCCCACTTGCCGGCGTTCGGTCCCTGGTCGGAGGCGCGGGTGGTGAAGGCCTCGTACAGCTCGGCGCGCAGGGCGCGGTTGTCGGCGTACATCATGACCGGCAGGTAGGAGGGGATGTCCAGGGTGAACAGCCACCCCTCCTTGCCCTTCAGTTCGGCCAACTGGCGGGCGGCGGCCTGTGCGCTCTGCGGCAGCCCGGCCAGTTCGGCCTCGTCGGTCACCAGCTTGCTCCAGCCCTGGGTCGCGTCCAGCACGTTGTTGCTGAACCGGGAGGCCAGCTCGGAGAGGCGGGCCTGGATCTCGCCGTAGCGCTGCTGCGCCTCGGCGGGCAGACCGATGCCGGAGAGGCGGAAGTCGCGCAGGGTGTTCTGGATCTCCTTGCGCTGGGCATCGTCCAGCCGCGGGAAGTCGTCGCTCTCGGACAGCGCCAGATAGGCCTGATAGAGGCCTTCATGCTGGCCGACATAGGTCTGGAATTCGGAGAGCAGTGGCAGGCAGGCGTCGTGAGCCGCCCGCAGCGCCTCGCTGTTGAGTACGGCGTTGAGGTGGCTGACGGGCGACCAGATCCGGGAGAGGCGGTCATTGACCTCTTCCAGCGGCGCGATAAGGCTGTCCCAGGTGTGGGGTTCCTTCTGGGCCAGCACGTCCTCAATCTTCTGTTTGCAATCGGCGATGGCCTGCGTCACGGCAGGTTGCACCTGATCGGGCTGGATCTGGCTGAAGGGAGGCAGCGAGTCCATTGTCAGCAAAGGGTTAGTCATCTGCGGTACCTCTAAATGCTCTGCAGCCCCTGCCGTCCAGAAGCCTGCTTGGACCATCTAAGATGTAGGCAGAAACCCCATTTATCAAGCCTTTGCCGCCAAGAGACGGGCATGTTGCCCACTTTTTCAGGCATTTTGTTCATAAAACCAGCATTCCATCTGCCAGAGACGACAATGCCGGCCCGAGGGCCGGCATTGTGAGGGCATGGACACTCCCCGCCTCAGCGTCGGGCGTCCTCTTTCAACCACTGGGCGACCCGCTTGGCGAAGTAGGTGAGGATGCCATCGGCCCCGGCCCGCTTGAAGCAGAGCAGGGACTCCAGGACGCACTCCTTCTCCTTGAGCCAGCCATTCTGGATCGCCGCCATGTGCATGGCGTACTCGCCGCTCACCTGATAGGCGAAGGTCGGTACGCCGAACTGATCCTTCACCCGGCGGATGATGTCCAGGTAGGGCATGCCCGGCTTGACCATGACGCTGTCGGCCCCTTCCGCGATATCCAGCGCCACCTCATGCAGGGCCTCGTTGCCGTTGGCCGGATCCATCTGGTAGGTCGCCTTGTTGCTCTTGCCGAGGTTGCCGGCAGAGCCCACCGCGTCGCGGAACGGACCGTAGTAGTGGGAGGCGTACTTGGCGGAGTAGGCCATGATCTGCACGTTAACGAAGCCGTTCTCCTCCAGGGCCGCACGGATGGCCCCGATACGGCCGTCCATCATGTCGGACGGTGCGACGATGTCGGCACCGGCGGCGGCATGGGAGAGCGCCTGCTTCACCAGGATCTCGGTGGTGATGTCGTTTTGCACATAGCCTTCATCGTCGATGATGCCGTCCTGACCATGGGTGGTGAAGGGGTCGAGCGCCACGTCGGTGATGACCCCCAACTCCGGGAAACGGGCCTTGAGGGCACGGGTCGCCCGCTGGGCCAGGGCATCCGGGTTGTAGGCCTCTTCCGCCATCAGGCTCTTGCGGGCCAGCGGGGTGACCGGGAACAGGGCCACCGCCGGCACGCCCAGGGCGACCAGTTCGGCGGCCTCTTCGAGCAGCAGATCGATGGAGAGACGATCCACCCCCGGCATGGAGGCGACGGCCTCCCGCTGACCCTCTCCCTCCAGCACGAACACGGGATAGATGAGATCGTCGACGGTCAGTACGTTCTCGCGCACCAGGCGGCGGCTGAAATCATGTTTGCGCACCCGGCGCAGACGGCGACCCGGGAAGGCCCCCGGAAGAGTTGTGGCCATGAATCACTCCAAAAGCGGAAGTTGGAAAAATGCGGCGGAGGTGGCCCGGGTATGGGCCAGCAAGGCCTCGGGCGCTTCACCACGGCAGGCCGCCACCACCTGGGCGATGTGCGGCAAGAAAGCGGGTTCGTTGCGTTTGGGCCTGGGCTTCAGATCCCGCGGCACCAGGTAGGGGGCGTCCGTCTCTATCATCAGGCGACCCGCCGGAATGCGCGCCACCTGCTCGCGCAGCAGCTGGCCGCGCCGCTCGTCACAGAGCCAGCCGGTGACGCCGATGTGCAGCCCCAGCGCCAAGCACTCGTCCAGCTCGGCGTCGGAGCCGGTGAAGCAGTGCAGCACGGCCCCCGGCAGGCGGGGCAACCAGGGGCGCAGGATCTCGACGAATTTGTCATGGGCATCGCGGCAGTGGAGAAACACCGGCATCCCGAGATCGGCGGCGAGCGCCAGCTGGGCGTCAAACACCGCGTCCTGCACCGGACGGGGGGAGAAGTCCCGGTTGTAGTCGAGACCGCACTCGCCGATGGCCACCACCTGGGGCAGGGCCGCCAGTTCGCGCAAGGCGGGCAGGGTCGCCTCATCGACGCTTTTGGCATCGTGGGGATGTACCCCGGCGGTGGAGAAGCAGTAACCGGGCCAGCGGGCGGCCAATGCGGCGCTCTCGCGGCTGCCGGCCAGATCCGTGCCGGTCAGGATCAAGGCTTCCACCCCGGCGGCGCGCGCGCGTTCCACCAGGTCGGCCTGTTCGCCGGCAAACTGGCTGCTGGTCAGGTTCAAACCGATGTCGATCATGAAATCCGGGATTCCGAACAGAAGAGATGCATATCAGGTATTTGAAAACCACCTACTCGATGGGGCCTTACCATACGCCTCGAACGGAGGCATGAAAAGAGGAAGGGAGCCTCAGCTCCCCTCTTCCGATTGTTCCTGCTCCTGCTCGTCTTCTTTCTTCACGTAGAAGCGGGCGAAGAAGAGACCCAGTTCCCAGAGCGCCCACATGGGGATCGCCAGCAGGGTCTGGGAGAACACATCCGGCGGCGTCAGCAGCATGCCGACCACGAAGACCCCGACGACGACGTAAGGGCGCTTCTCCTTCAGGCTCTTGGGCGTGGTCACCCCGGTCCAGCACAGCAGTATGGTGGCCACCGGGATCTCGAACGCCACCCCGAACGCGAAGAACAAGGTCAGCACGAAGTCCAGGTAGCTGGCGATGTCGGTCGCCACCGTCACCCCGGCGGGGGCGGTACTGGTGAAGAAACCGAACACCAGGGGGAACACCACGTAGTAGGCAAACGCCATGCCGGCGTAGAACAACACGGCACTGGAGGCGACCAGCGGCATGATGAGACGCCGTTCATGCTGGTACAGACCGGGGGCAATGAAGGCCCAGGCTTGGTAGAGCAGATAAGGGATCGCCACGAAGAAGGAGACCACCAGGGTCAGCTTGATGGGCGTGATGAAGGGGGTCGCCACATCCGTCGCTATCATGCTGGTCCCTTCCGGCAGCTGGCTGAGCAGCGGCTGGGCCACGAAGTCGTAGATGTTGTTGGAGAAGTAGATCAGCGCAATGAACACCAGCAGAATGGCGGTGATGGAACGCAGCAGGCGCGTTCTCAGCTCCACCAGATGGCTGATGAGGGGTTGTTCTGCCTGACTCATGGCTTACCCTCCCCCTTGGCTGCGGACTCGCTGGCGGGCACTGGCTCGCTCTCTCGCTGACTGTTGACCGGTGGCACCTCTGAGGTCACGGGCACCGAGGCCGCCACCGGAATGGCTGGCTCGGCCTGGGCGGGCTCCCGAGGCGGGCGGATCTCGTTCTCCCCCTGATAGGGACGATTCACCGACTGGGCGGCCGCTTTCAACTGCTCGATGGATTCCTGCAGCTCGGGGCTCAGGTTGTTCATCTGCAACCGTTCGGCCTTCTTCAGATCGTTGTGCAGATCCTGCAACTTGAGCTCCTGTTCCAGCTCGGCCTTGACCGAGTTGGCGGTGCTGCGGATCAGCCTTATCCAGTGGCTGGCGGTGCGGATCGCGACCGGCAACCGCTCGGGGCCCAGCACCACCAGGGCGACGACGCCGATGACGACCAGTTCCCAAAAACCGATGTCGAACATGGCTTAGGCCTGATCTTTGTCTTTCTGCTTGGCGGCTTCGGCGTTGCTGGCCGTCTCGTTCAACTGCTTGGTCGGGAACTCGGCATCTTTCTGCTCGGGTTTGGTGTCGGCCGGCTCATCGGAGAGCGCCTTCTTGAACCCCTTGACCGCCGCGCCCAGATCGCCACCGATACCGCGCAATTTCTTGGTGCCAAACAACAGCACGACGATGACTGCGATGATCAACAACTGCCAAATACTGATACCACCCATGACTTTCTCTCCGGATAGGCGCCCGATGGCGCAGGTTATTTAATGGGAACGGGTTCGCAACCAACCCAGCAGCCAGCATAACCCGGCGCCGGCGAGGCTGATTTGTCCCCACTCAATGTGTTGTTTCTGGGTCAGCAAGAATACACCCGCGAGCAGCAGGCTGGCTCCAACCCCTAAGAGGTAGCGGGCCTGCCCCTGACGGCGACTGTGGCGACGGAAATCGGCAAACATCTGGTCGAAGTGGTGCTGCTGATGGCGGGCCTGACGCAGGGTCTCGTAGACCAGCTCCGGCAGCTCCGGCAGTTTCTCCGCCCAGAACGGCGCCTTCTCCTTGATGGCATTCCACACCGCCTTGGGGCCGACCTGCTCGTGCATCCAGTTTTCCAGATAGGGCTTGGCGGTCTGCCACAAATCCAGCTGGGGATAGAGCTGGCGACCCAGCCCTTCCACATAGAGCAGGGTCTTTTGCAGCAGCACCAGCTGCGGCTGCACCTGCATGTTGAAGCGGCGCGCGGTGTTGAACAGATTGAGCAGCACGTGGCCGAAGGAGATCTCGGAGAGCGGTTTCTCGAAGATGGGCTCCAGCACGGTGCGGATGGCGAACTCGAACTCGTCCACCTTGGTATCGGGCGGCACCCAGCCAGACTCCACGTGCAGCTCGGCCACACGGCGGTAGTCGCGGTTGAAGAAGGCGAGGAAGTTCTCCGCCAGGTAGCGCTTGTCTTCCCGGTTGAGGGTGCCGACGATGCCGCAGTCGATGCCGATCCAGAGCGGATTCTCGGGGTGTTCGAAAGAGACGAAGATGTTGCCCGGGTGCATGTCGGCGTGGAAGAAGCTGTCACGGAACACCTGGGTGAAGAACACCTCCACTCCGCGCTCGGCCAGCAGCTTCATGTTGGTGCCGTTGGCTTCCAGCGCCGCAATGTCGGAGACCGGAATGCCGTAGATGCGCTCCATCACCAGCACCTGCTCACGGCAATGGTCCGTGAACACCTCGGGCACGTAGAGCGCCTCGGAGCCGGTGAAGTTGCGGCGCAGCTGGATGGCGTTGGCCGCTTCGCGCATCAGGTTGAGCTCGTCGAGTATGGTCTTGCGATACTCCTCCACCACCTCGACGGGGCGCAGTCGTCCGCTCTGGGGCACGAAACGGGCCACCAGACGAGCCAGGGCCTGCATCAGGCGCAGGTCGGCCTCGATGACCGGCTCGATATCGGGACGGATCACCTTGATGACGATCTCGCGGCCGTTCTCCTTCAACCGGGCGGTGTGCACCTGGGCGATGGAGGCGGATGCCAGCGGCGTCTCGTCGAAGTCATCGAACAGAGTCTCGACGGGGCAACCCAGGCTCTCTTCTATCTGGCGACGGGCGGCCTGACCACAGAAGGGAGGCACCCTGTCCTGCAGCAGGGCCAGCTCTTCGGCAATGTCGGGGGGCAGCAGGTCTCGGCGGGTCGAGAGCATCTGGCCGAACTTGATGAAGATGGGGCCCAGGGCCTCGAAGGCGAGGCGAATACGGGCGCCACGGCTCATGCCTTGTTGCTTGTTCTTGAGCCAGAACAGACTGCGACGGGCCAGACGGCCAGGCCAGGGCTGATAACGGGCGGGCACCAGCTCGTCGATGCCCTGTTCCAGCAGGATGCTGACGATGCGATAGAGGCGTTTGAACTCCTTCGGGGTCATCAGCTCACCTGCTGTTCGAGGCGGGCAAGCCGCAACTCGATCGCCTTCATCTGTTGGGCCAGCTCTTCGACATCGTCATTGAAGCTCGCCACTTCCAGCGGACCCGGGGCAAGCCTCGCCTCCTCGGTCAGATACTCGGCCACTTGACGCTGGGAACGGCACAACTCTCGCCCCACAAAACGGCGAGCCTGACGGGCACCACTGCACAGGGTGTGGGCCACCACATCGCCGGTGTAGCGGGACAGCTCCTCTTCCCAGTCGATATCGAGCTCGCCAAGCAGGGCGCTGAATGCCTGCACCAGCTGGGGGTCACCGCTCAGGTCCAGCTTCTCCTCGCGGATGTAGCGGGTCAGGGCGGAAGGCTCCTTGAGCAGGCCGAGGGCAGTCAGGGAGAGGCTCAACACCGCATCCGCCTCGCCTTCAAACCTGGCCAGCACATCCAGACGGCGCTCCGAGAAGACAAACCAGAGCGGCTTGAGTTCGCGCAGCTCCAGTTTGAGTACCTTGCCCGTCAGCTTGCGCAACCGCTCCGGGCTCTGTTTGTCCAGGGCCAGCAACTGGTTGAGGCTGGTTTCGATCACCGCGGTGACCATGGCATCCATCGGCATAGGCGACCTTAAAACTTGTAACCGCGGTGCAGGGCGACCACGCCCTGGGTCAGGTTGTAGAACTCCACCTGCTCGAACCCGACCTGCTCCATCATACCCGCCAGGGTCTGCTGATCCGGGTGCATGCGGATGGATTCCGCCAGGTATTTGTAGCTTTCGCTGTCGTTTGCTACGATTTCGCCCATTTTCGGCAGCAATTTGAAGGAGTAGAGATCATAAAGCTTGGCGATCACTTCGCTCACCGGCTTGGAGAACTCCAGCACCAGCAGGCGGCCACCCGGCTTGAGCACCCGGAACATGGAGGCAAGCGCCTTGTCCTTGTCGGTGACGTTGCGCAGGCCGAAGCCGATGGTGATGACGTCGAAATGGTTGTCAGGGAACGGGAGCGCCTCGGCATTGGCCTGTACGTAGGAGACGTTGTTGGCCACCCCCAGGTTGCGCAGCTTGTCGCGGCCCACCTTGAGCATGGAGTCGTTGATGTCTGCCAGGACCACCTGGCCGGTCTCACCCACGATGCGGGAGAACTTGGCGGTCAAATCCCCTGTGCCGCCAGCCAGATCCAGCACCTTCTGTCCTTTGCGGACACCGGAGCAGTCGATGGTAAAGCGCTTCCAGAGGCGATGGATGCCGAACGACATCAGATCGTTCATCAGATCATACTTGGCCGCTACCGAATGAAAGACACCGGCGACCAGGGTTTCCTTCTCGGTCGCTGCCACGGTTTTATAGCCAAAATGCGTAGTAGTAGTCTGTTCCGACATCCCTCAAATACCCATAGAGCAAAGAATGGCCGCCAGTTTACCAGAGCCGATGGCGTGCGGACACCTCAAACCCGGCTTGTGACCAACTGCATCCCCAGCACGACCATGGCCAGACAGAGGAACAGATTGAGACCGATATTGAGCAGTGCCTTCAGATAGGCCCCTTGCTGGGCCAGCACGACCGTATCGAGGGCAAAGGAGGAGAAGGTGGTCAGGGCACCGAGGACACCCACCATCAGCAATGGCTTCATCGGGTGTTCCACCACGTGACCATGGCTGATCAGGGCATAGGCAATCCCCATGATGAAGGAACCCACCACGTTGACCACCAGGGTGCCATAGGGAAAGTGGCGTCCCAGCAGCCATGCCATCAGCTCGGCGATGCCAAAGCGCAGGCAGGCACCGAAGGCGCCCCCGACAGCGACAAATAACCAGGTTTGCATCAAGCAGTCTCCAAGATTGTCAGGTTGGCATTATGCAAAATCTCGACAGCAGGGGACAGCCGGGCAATTAATCGACCCGGCTAGACCCTAGCGGCGAAAGTCTACCGGTTCTGGATTCACAAGGTGGAGGGTCGTCTCAGCCGGGCGAGTATCGGCGATGACTCTGCCATGGCGGATGGAATAACGCACCGGCACCTGGCGGCGCACCGCATCAAAACCATTCTCAGCAGGAAGGATCAGCAGGTTGGCGGGCTTGTCCACCTCGATGCCGTAGCGATCCTGCACGTTCAGGGTGCGGGCGCTGTGGTTGCCGATGAGCTTGAGACTGTCGTTGATCTGTTCATAGCCCATGATCTGGCAGACATGCAGCCCCATGTGCAGCACCTGCAACATGTTGGCCGTGCCCATGGGATACCAGGGATCGAACACGTCGTCGTGGCCGAAGCAGACGTTGATGTTCGCCTCCAGCATCTCCTTCACCCGGGTGATGCCACGACGCTTGGGATAGCTGTCGAAGCGCCCCTGCAGGTGAATGTTCACCAGCGGATTGGCGACGAAGTTGATGTCCGCCATCTTCAGCAGCCTGAACAGTCGCGACGCATAGGCACCGTTATAGGAATGCATGGCGGTGGTGTGGCTGGCGGTCACCCGATGGCCCATGCCGCGCTCGTAGGCCAGGGTTGCCAGCGTCTCGATAAAACGGGACTGTTCGTCATCGATTTCGTCGCAATGCACATCCATCAAAACCTGATATTTCTCCGCAAGATCGAAGACGTAGTGCAGACTTTCGACCCCGTACTCCCGAGTGAACTCGAAATGGGGGATGGCACCGATCACGTCGGCCCCCAGCTTGAGGGACTCTTCCAGCAATGCCTTGCCGTTGGGGTAGGAGAGGATCCCCTCCTGTGGGAAGGCCACTATCTGCAGCTCCACCCACTCCTTCATCTCCTCCCGCACCTCCAGCATCGCCTTCAGAGCGACCAGATTGGGGTCGGAGACATCCACGTGGGTACGGACAAACTGGATGCCGTTGGCAATCTGCCATTTCAGTGTCTGGATGGCTCGCTGTTTCACATCCTCATGGGTCAGCAGCGCCTTGCGCTCGGCCCAGCGCTCGATCCCCTCGAACAGGGTACCGGAGAGGTTCCAACTCGGCTCGCCAGCCGTCTGGGTGGTATCGAGGTGAATGTGCGGTTCGATAAAGGGGGGGATGACAAGGCCTTGCTCACCATCAAGCTCGCGGGCAGAGAGCAGCTGAGTGCTCATGGGCTCAATGGCCCGGATCACGCCTCCCTGACAGAGGATTTGCCACATCCCTTCCCTGCCCGCCAGACGCACATTCCTAATCAGCATGTTCTTTCCCCTTCGAAAGCGTAGTTGTCTTTGCCAATCCACAACTTAGCCCGGATCCCTTTAAGAGAGAAGCGGCGCCCGGAAAGCATACGGGATAGAAAGGGAAGATATCTCAGCAACAAGAAGGTGCGACATTGCAGGACTGCAATTTGCGATGGATGGCTGAAAGGCAGATACAAGAAAGCCTCCCTATTGGGAGGCTTTCTTATTTAATGGTGCTGATACCCAGAATCGAACTGGGGACCTCATCCTTACCAAGGATGCGCTCTACCGACTGAGCCATATCAGCACACTAACCGGTAAAGACCACGCTCAATGCGTAATCTAAAATTGGGTGCCTGGCAGTGTCCTACTCTCGCATGGCGAATGCCACACTACCATCGGCGCTACAGCGTTTCACTTCTGAGTTCGGCATGGGGTCAGGTGGTTCCACTGCGCTATTGCCGCCAGGCAAAATCTTAATCCAGAAAGCTGACGTGAATAACGACTTTGCTAGTTGCTTGTCATTACCACTGAATTTGTAAGTAGTTCACTCATTCGCTACAAGGCCAGAAACACTTCTTGGGTGTTGTATGGTTAAGCCTCACGGGTAATTAGTATGGGTTAGCTCAACGTATCGCTACGCTTACACACCCCACCTATCAACGTTGTGGTCTCCAACGGCCCTTTAGGACCCTCAAGGGGTCAGGGATGACTCATCTCAGGGCTCGCTTCCCGCTTAGATGCTTTCAGCGGTTATCGATTCCGAACTTAGCTACCGGGCAGTGCCACTGGCGTGACAACCCGAACACCAGAGGTTCGTTCACTCCGGTCCTCTCGTAC
>NZ_CP077378.1:2735000-2777500 GCF_019048565.1 Aeromonas sp. FDAARGOS 1406 | reverse complement strand
CCTTATTTTCAAAGGCTTTTCGAGGCTACCGACCGGCTTGTTTGCGTTGCCGCTTGCCCTGTCGATGGAGGCGCATTATAGGGAGCTAATTCGTTCTGGCAACCCCTCCTCTGCAATAAAATTGTAAAAATCGGCACTTTTTTAGTTATTCATATCCAAACACAGCTTTTATACAAACTTATCCACAGAAACCGGTGTCGTCTTGCTAGAATGGCCGAAAACAAGGAGGCCAAGATGGACTTGCGACTGAGACCTTACAAGGGAAAACGCCCGCAACTGGGCAAACGGGTATATGTGGATCCCTGCGCCACCCTAGTGGGGGATATCCAGCTGGGTGACGATGCCAGCATCTGGCCCATGGTGGCCGCCAGAGGGGACGTCAACCATATCCGCATCGGTGCGCGCAGCAACATTCAGGACGGCACAGTGCTGCACCTGACCCGCAAGAGTGCCAGCAACCCCGGCGGCTATCCGCTGCTGATAGGTGAGGATGTCACGGTCGGTCATAAAGCCATGCTGCACGGTTGCACCATAGGCGACCGGGTGCTGGTCGGCATGGGTGCCATCCTGCTGGATGGGGTGATCGTTGAAGACGATGTGATGATCGGGGCGGGCAGCCTGGTGCCACCAGGCAAGCGGCTCGAGGCCGGCTTTCTTTATATGGGCAATCCCGTCAAGCAGGCCCGCCCTCTCAAGCCGGCCGAGATCGCCTTCCTCAAGACCTCGGCCGACAACTATGTGCTGCTCAAGGATGAATACCTGCAAGAGGCCTGACCCTGCAGCCACAAACAGGAAGCCCGGCATCATGCCGGGCTTCTCTTCTTATATAGCTATGTGACCATCAGGCAGGATCAGTGGGCCTGATCCCAGTTGTCACCGGTGCCCGCTTCCACCACCAGCGGCACATACAGTTCGGCCGCACCCGACATCTTCTCCTTGATGAGGGCGATGTACTCTTCCAGCTTCTCTTCGCGGATCTCGAACACCAGTTCATCGTGCACCTGCATCAACATGCGGATCGACTGGTCTTCAATGCCCCGGATCCAGCCATCCACGTTGATCATGGCCCGCTTGATGATGTCGGCAGCCGTACCCTGCATGGGGGCGTTGATGGCGGCCCGTTCGGCCGCCTTGCGCAGGCCCGCGTTGCGAGACTTGATATCCGGCAGATAGAGGCGACGGCCAAACAGAGTCTCCACATAGCCCTGGGCGTCCGCCTGCTGGCGGGTACGCTCCATGTACTCCAGCACACCCGGGTAGCGCTCAAAGTAGAGATCCATGTACTTCTGCGCTTCGGCGCGACCGATCCCCAGCTGCTTGGCCAGACCGAAGGCACTCATGCCATAGATGAGACCAAAGTTGATCGCCTTGGCACTGCGGCGCATGTCGCTGGTCACCGCATCAAGCGCGACCCCGAACACCTCGGCGGCGGTCGCCTTGTGGATGTCCTTGCCCTCGGCGAAGGCGGTCAGCAGCCCCTTGTCACCGGAGAGGTGGGCCATGATGCGCAGCTCGATCTGGGAGTAGTCCGCCGCCACCAGCTTGTAACCGGCGCACGGAATGAAGGCCTGCCGAATGCGGCGCCCCTGTTCGTTGCGCACCGGAATGTTCTGCAGGTTGGGATCGGTGGACGAGAGCCGACCGGTCGCCGCCACCGCCTGATGATAGGAGGTGTGCACCCGCCCGGTCTGCGGCTTGATCATCAGCGGCAGCTTGTCGGTGTAGGTGGACTTGAGCTTGGCCAGCCCACGGTGCTCCATCAGCAGTTGCGGCAGCTCATAGGTCTCCGCCAGCTCGGCCAGCACCTCTTCCGCAGTGGATGGCGCTCCCTTGGGGGTCTTTTTGATGATAGGCAGCCCCAGCTTGGTGAAGAGGATTTCACCCAGCTGCTTGGGCGAGGAGAGATTGAACTCCTGCCCGGCCAGCTCGTGGGCCTGCTTCTCCAGCTCTGCCAGACGCACTTCGATCTCCTGGCTCTGCTGATGCAGCAGCTTGGGCTCGATGGTGGTACCGAGTCGCTCCATCCGCGCCAGAACCGGCAGCAGCGGCAATTCGATCTCTCTGAATACCTTGGCAAGTCCCGGCTCGGCAGAGAGCTTGCCCCACAGCGCCTGATGCAGACGCAGGGTGATGTCGGCATCTTCCGCCGCGTAAGGAGCCGCCTGCTCCAGTTCGATCTGGTTGAAGGTGAGCTGCTTGACCCCCTTGCCGGCAATGTCCTCGAACGAGATGGTCTCGACGTTCAGATACCTGCGGGCCAGGGAATCCATGTCGTGGCGGCTGGCGGTAGAGTTGAGCACATAGGATTCGAGCATGGTGTCGTAGGCGATACCCTGCAGCTCGATGCCGTGGTTGAGCAGCACATTGCGGTCGTACTTGAGGTTCTGCCCCACCTTGAGACGGGCCGGATCTTCCAGCAGCGGTTTGAGCTTGCCGAGTACCACGGCCTCGGTCAGCTGCACCGGCGCCCCCAGATAGTCGTGGCCGAAGGGCACGTAGGCCGCCTTGCCCGGCTCGATAGCAAAGGAGACGCCAACGACGCGCGCTTCCATATAGTCGAGACTAGTGGTCTCGGTGTCGAAGGCAAACAGCGGCGCCGCCTGCAACCGTGCCAGCCACTCGTCGAATTCGGCCTCGTCCAGGATGCAGCGATAGTCGGTTTCGATGGCGGCTGCCGGGGCGGCGCCTTCCTCATCACCTTCTGCTTCGCTCTCCTCAGCGCCACCGGACTCCAGCTCTTTGATCAGGTTGCGCAGCTCATACTCGCGATAGACCGCCAGCAGAGCCTCTTTGTCGATGGGGCCAAGCTGCAACTCTTCCAGGCTCTGTTCCAGCGCCACGTCGGTCTTGATGGTGGCCAGCACATAGGAAAGGCGCACCTGCTCTTCCTGCTCGCGGAACTTGTCGGCGAACGCCTTGGAGCCACGGAAGCCGAGCGCCGCCACCTTGTCGAGGTTGGCGGCGATCTCGTCGATGCTGCCTATCCCCTGCAACAGAGCCAGTGCGGTCTTCTCGCCGACACCTGTCATGCCGGGAATGTTGTCCACCTTGTCCCCCATCAGCGCCAGGTAATCGATGATGAGCTCGGGCGGTACGCCGAACTTCTCGATCACCCCTTCCCGATCGGTCTTCACATCCTTCATGGTGTCGATCAGGGTGACATGGTCGGAGACCAGCTGCGCCATGTCCTTGTCGCCGGTGCTGATGAGCACAGGCAACTGTTTCTCGGTCGCCTGACGGGCCAGGGTGCCGATCACGTCGTCAGCCTCCACCCCTTCGACCATCAGGAAGGGGAAACCCATTGCCTTGATCATCTGGTGGATAGGGACGACCTGGCTGCGCAGATCGTCCGGCATGCTGGCGCGTGTTGCCTTGTATTCGGGATAGATGTCGTCGCGGAAGGTCTTGCCCTTGGCGTCGAACACCACGGCCACGTGGCAGTCGGGGTACTGCTTGCGAAGGCTGCGCATCATGTTGGCCATGACACGGACGGCGCCGCTAGGCAAGCCGGTCGAGGTGCGCAGATCGGCCTGCTGCGAGGCAAAGAAGGCGCGGTAAAGATATGAAGATCCGTCGACCAGAATAAGAGGATTGCTAGAGGCCATGAAAATCGTCCTGCCAAGAATAAACAGCCGCTAGGATGCCACAGGGCCCGCACCACACCAAGGGGACTCCCACCATCACCCCGGCGCACAGGTGGGGCACATTGCTGTGGATAACTCTGTGCTCAAAAATGGCACCATTGCATCACGGCCGTGACAAAGCTGTGGATTAAAACAAAAAATATCTTTTAAAACATTACGTTGAGATCATGAAAACTCAACATGACACACTCATCATGATCTCGATCAATGTGGAAAAAAATTCAAGGGGGGTACTGAGGCAGGATCCAAAACGAAACAATCCTAGCACAGGGAGATGACTTGACCAGCGGAGGTCGAACGATAACCATACAAAAGTACAACAATCTACCCTGGCTCACATTTTCAACAACGAGGAGTCTGTCATGAAAAAAGTGGCCGTGATCTTGAGTGGTTGTGGCGTGTTTGACGGCGCCGAAATCCACGAGGCCGTCATCAGCCTGCTGGCGCTGGCCCGTCAGGGAGCATCCGTTCAATGCTTCGCCCCCAATGTCCCTCAGCTTCATGTCATCAATCACCTGACCGGCGAGGTCAGCGAGGGAGAGAGCCGCAACGTGCTGGTCGAGGCGGCCCGCATCTGCCGCGGCCAGATCAGGGATGTGGCTGAACTGGATGCAGCCGACTTCGACGCCCTGCTGGTGCCGGGCGGCTTCGGCGCCGCCAAGAACCTGTGTGACTTCGCCATCAAGGGCGCAGAGTGCCGCATCCAGCCGGATGTGCTGAAGGCCTGCCAGAGCTTTACCAGAGCAGGCAAACCGGCCGCCTACATCTGCATCGCACCGGCCATGATCCCGCTCATCTATGGGGCAGGCACCCTGGCCACCATTGGCAACGACGAGGACGCTGCCAACGCCATCGAAACCATGGGTGGCAGTCATCTCGACTGCCCGGTGAGCGAATTCGTGGTGGATCAGGAGCGCAAGGTCATCTCCACCCCTGCCTACATGCTGGCCAACAATATTGTGGAGGCGGCGGACGGCATCGAGAAGACCGTCAAACAGCTGCTGGCACTCTGATTGCCCGGCAGACCAAAACAAGCGGGCCGCTCAAGGAGCGGCCCGCTTTCATTCCGGTCAATCTAGACGGGATCAGATGGCATCGCCCATCTGGTCCATCTTGCCCAGCAGGGCACGCAGACGCTCTTGCCAGGCAACGTGCTCGTTGCGCAGTTGGTGGTTTTCGTCTTGCAGCTTGCTGTTCTGCTCTTTCAGCTCGTCCAGCTCCATCTTCAGCAAGGAGATGTTGTCGACGGCGGATTGTACTTTGGATTCGAGTTGCTCAAGGACTTCTAGTGACATATGCATACCTGTATGTTCAATTGCGATGCCCCACAGAGGGCGATTCAAGCGCGTGGAGCCAGCATACCCTGATGCGCTCGGCACAAACAAGCCAGCACGTTGCAAAATGCGCCCTGCGGCCCGGTATTGCTTAAATATGCGTCGGTTTTTCTCGCAGGCAGCAGGAACCTCGATCCCGGGCGTCCGCCGTGGCATAACCCGCCCTCCTGCCGATGCCGTCATCAGCCATGCAAGGCGATGAAGCCCCCCATCATCAGACAGGCCACGGCGTACATCAGCAGGCCGTAGAGCAGGTTCCAGCGCAGCAGCAGCCCGGCGCTCAGGTTGTAGCGGGACGCCAGCGCCAGATTGGAGCCGGAGAGCGGGCTCGTCCCGGTCGCCAGCCCCCACCCCATGAGGAAGCACATGCCAAGCAGGCTGGGATCCGGTGCCAGCGGCCAGAGCAGCGGCGCCACCCCCGAGATGCTGATGAGAGGATGCACGCCCACTATGGCCACCAGGAAGATCAGCAGCAGGGTCAGGCAGGCTTCCAGCCAGCCGAAGTGGTTGAACAGCGGCAGGCCGTGGCCACTGCCAAAGTCCAGTACTGACAGCGCGCTGTTGATGCCAGCCGCCAGCAGGCCGGCCCCCAGAAACAGCACAAGCTGGCCACCGATGGCCGGGAAGCGCTCCACCACCTGGCGCTTGAGAGCAGCCCCTCGCCCCGCTTGCGGCATGAACAGCAAGGCCAGCAAGGGCGCCACCAGGGCGATCACCGCCAGAATGCTGAGTCCGGGCCAGAAACGGTGGATCACCAGCACCAGCAGTGCCAGGGTCACCGGTAGCCCCAGGGTCTGGAGCCGCAGCGGATAACCTTCAAAGGTCTCCACACCGAGTCGCTCTACCTGCCAGGCCGTCAGCCCCATGGCCAGCAAGGCCGCCAGTATGCCAAAAGGCAGTATGCTGCCCAGTTGCAGACCCGGTGCATAGGTGAGGGCCACCGCCATGGCGACGAAGAAGGGGGACCAAAACGCAGCAGCACAGAAGATCCGGCTCAGCACCATGACCTGACGCCGCTCCAGCGTCCCGTTGCGCTCCAGCCGATCGCCGATGATGAAGAGCACCGAAAGATTGATGACGGCCCCCAGCAGATTGAGGCTGGCCATGGTGCTCCACAGCCCCTTGCGACCGGACCAGGAGGCGGTGCCGGTCAAGAGGCCGGAGGTAGCCAGATTGAGGGTGCTCACTGCGGCAAACATGGTCAGCATGTTGATGTTCGGCAAGAGCCAGTCACCTGGGCTGAGGCTGGCCCCCCGCCACCAGGAAAAGAGCAGCAGCAGGAGCGCCGCGCCGTAGAGGGCCAGCGCCTGACGCCGTGCGGCACCCACCAGCCAGGGCCAGGTGAGCAGGGAGGCGGCCCAGGCCGCGATGGCGGCGGGCCAGGGGGAGAAGTCCAGATAAAGGTGCAGCAGGTTGAGCAGCCACATCCCCAGGATCAGAAAGCCTGACCAGCGCTTGACCATACAACGGCCTCGGTCAGGGGATCAGAGGCACTGATCCATGTCCAGGGAAGGTTTGTCGCACTCGGGGCGGCCCACAATCCTGGCGGGCACGCCAGCGACCGTGGTGTGAGGCGGCACCGGGTTGATCACCACGCTGCCGGCACCGATCTTGGCGCCGACGCCCACCTCGATGTTGCCGAGGACCTTGGCCCCCGCCCCTATCATCACCCCTTCCCGGATTTTGGGGTGACGATCGCCACTCTCCTTGCCGGTCCCTCCCAGAGTCACACTCTGCAGGATGGAGACGTCGTTCTCGATGACGGCGGTTTCCCCGACCACGATACCGGTGGCATGGTCAAACATGATGCCCTTGCCGATGCGGGCGGCCGGGTGTACATCCACGCCGAACACCACGGAGATCTGGTTTTGCAGATAGAGCGCCAGGGCACGGCGTCCCTGACGCCACAGCCAGTTGGCCACCCGATACCCCTGAAGAGCATGGAATCCCTTGAGGTAGAGCAGCGGGGTGGAGAAGAGGTCGACCGCCGGGTCGCGATCCTGCACCGCGCAGATGTCGGCGGCCACTGCGGCCAGCAGCTCGGGCTCGCTGCGCAGGGCCAGCTCGATCACTTCCCGCAAGGCGATGGCAGGCATGGTGGTGCTGTCGAGCTTGTTGGCGAGCTGGAAGCTCAGCGCCGAGCGCAAATCCCGGTGATTGAGAATGGTGGAATGAAAGAAGCTGGCCAGCATGGGCTCCTGGGCCGCCATGCTCTGCGCTTCCTGCTGAATTTTTTGCCAGGTTCTGGCAACCAGATCATCCATGTTGCAGCCTACTGTTGTTCAGGGTGAGTGCTTTGTCGTTCTTTTGTCAGCACCGAGATGGGGTCCATGTGAATGATCACATCCATCCGCTCGAAGGCCTGGCGGACGGCCAGTTCAGCCTCGTCGGCTATCTGATGGGCCCTGACCAGAGGCAGTTGATCATCGAGTTCCAGATGCAACTGCACGAAACGGGTCGGCCCGGATTGGCGGGTACGCAGGTCATGTACGCCATGCACCCCCTCTACGGCACAGCAGAGGGCCATTATTCTCGCTTGTTCCTCCTCTGGCAACTGACGATCGAGCAGGGCCTGCACCGATTCGTAGCCGATATGGACGGCCCCCCACACCAGGAACAGACCGATCAGAATGGCAAACAGGCCATCGGCCCAGTACCACCCCTGCCCCGCCAGCACCAGTGCCACCAGCACGCCGCCATTGAGCAGCAGGTCGGAACGGTAGTGCAGCATGTCGGCCTTGATGGCCACACTGTTGGTCTTGCGGATGACAAAGCCCTGGAAGCTCACCAGCAGCAGAGTCAGCACGATGGAGCCGACACTGACCCAGATCCCCGCCTCCAGGCGCACCACGGGCACCTGATTCAGCATCGACGAGATGCCGTGCATCACCAGCAGCAGGGCGGACCCCGAGATGAAGGCCGACTGCACCAGACCCGCCAGGGACTCCGCTTTGCCGTGGCCGAAGCGATGCTCTTCGTCGGCAGGGGCCAGCGCATAACGGATGGCCAGCAGATTGATGAGAGAGGCGCTGATGTCCATGAAGGAATCGGTCAGGGATGCCAGCAGGCTGGATGAATCCGTCATCAGCCAGGCGATCAGTTTGCCCAGGATGAGCAGGGTGGCGGTGGTCACAGCGGCCATGCTGGCCAGGGTGACCCAGCGGGAATAGTGTTGGTGGCTCAAAACCGGCTTTCCTCCGACGCGTAAAAACTTATTATACCCTGACCCGGACGTCAGTTTGGCGTGCAAAATCAACAGAGTGACTCCCAGATGAACAAAATACTCCTGGTCGACGACGATCTCGAACTGACCCAGCTGCTCACCGAAATCCTGACCTTGGAGGGGTTTGAGGTCACCGTCGCCGAGGATGGGGAAGAGGGATTGCAGCGACTGGCAGAACAGGCTTTCGACCTGGTGCTGCTGGACGTCATGATGCCCAGACTCAACGGTTTCGCGATGCTGACCCGGCTGCGCAAGACCCACGACACCCCGGTGTTGATGCTGACCGCCCGTGGCGACAGCCAGGATCGGGTCAACGGGCTGGAGGCCGGTGCCGACGACTATCTCGCCAAGCCGTTCGACGACAGGGAGCTGCTGGCCCGGGTGCGCGCCATCCTGCGTCGAACCCAGAGCCAGGCTCCCCAGCGCGGCGGCAGCTCGGAAGAGGTGCGCTTCATGGATCTGGTGCTGCAGCCCGGCCTACAACAGGCTCGCTGCGACGATCAGTTGCTGGAACTCACCGCCACCGAGTTCGGCCTGCTGGAGTGCCTGCTGCGCAATCCGGGCCAGATCGTCAGCAAGGGCCTGCTCTCCGAGCAGGTGCTGGGCAAGAAGCTCGAACCCTTCGATCGGGCCATCGACATGCACCTGAGCAACCTGCGCAAGAAGCTGCCGGAGCGGGCTGACGGCCAGCCCCGCTTCAAGACAGTGCGGGGACGAGGCTACCTGTGGCTGGAGCAGGCATGAAATCGGCCCGCACCTTCAACGGCCTTTCCACCCAGATCTTCCTCTGGTTCTGGTTCATCCTGCTGCTGGTCGTGGCCGCGGTGGTAATCCTACCCACCCTGGACCCCCGCAACATCATCCCGCTGCCGGCCCACGAGATTACCCGTCTCAACAACAACCTGGCGGCGCTGCAACGGGGCGCGGATCCCGAGCAGGATTTCGATCTGGCCAAGGCCATCGATGCCGCGGGCCTCTTGCCGGTGGACAACATCTATCTACGCGATGCCAAGGGGCAGATGCAGTCCAGCACCCGGCTGAGCAAGTTCGTGATCCGTTTCATGCTCGACTCGGACAACCCGGCCAAGCCCATGCTGGGCAGCGAACACCAGCGCGCCATCGCCGGCCCCTTCCAGATGGTCCATCGCGGCCAGACCTATCACGTCTATTTCGGTCTGAACGTCGAAAACTCCTACCTGTTCCTCTTCATCCAGATCCTGGATCACCCCATCCAGATCCTGGGCATCGCCATGCTGGTCAGCACCCCGCTCTGTCTGTTGCTCGCCTGGCGCCTGACCCGCCCCATACTGCAGTTGCAGCAGTCGGTCTCCCAACTCGCCCAGGGCAACCTGGAAATACAGATCCCCAACCTGGGGCGGCGCGACGAGATAGGCCAGCTGGCCGAACATGTCAGTCGCATGGTCGATACCCTCAAGGACATGATCCAGAAGCAGAAGCAGTTGCTCTCCGACATCTCCCACGAGCTGCGCAGCCCCCTGACCCGCATCCAGCTCGCACAGGCGCTGATCCGCCGCAAGCAGGGGGACAGCGCCGAGCTGGCGCGCATCGAAGGGGAGATAGCCCGGCTCGACAAGCTGATAGGGGATCTGCTGGATCTGTCGCGGGTGCAGCAACATGTGGAGGCGCCGGTGACGCTGCCCCTGGCGGAGCTGCTGGAGCCCATCCTGGACGATGCCATGTTCGAGGCAAACCAGAACGGCAAACAGCTCAGACTCCCTTCCCTGCCCGCCGAATCCCTCACCATGTGGCCAGAACTGTTGGCCCGCGCCCTGGAAAATCCCCTGCGCAACGCCCTCAAGTATGCCCGCGAGTTCATCAAGGTGGACTGGTACCGGGAGGGACGGGAGTGGGTGATGACCATACGGGATGACGGCCCTGGCGTGCCGGTGGAGCAGCAGCCCCGGTTGTTCCTGCCCTTCTTTCGGGTGGACGATGCCCGCAACGCCAAGACCGGGGGCACTGGTCTCGGCCTTGCCATCGCCGCCGAGGCGATCCAGCGTCATGGGGGGACCATCCGGGCCAGCAGCAATCAGCCGACCGGACTGGTCATCACCATCCGTCTGCCCATGCCCTGACCTCCCCCTTTTCATCGGCACGGGTGCTGGGTATGCTGGCGCCCGTTTCGCACCAGCCCAGGATCCTTCCATGCTCGATATCGTGCTCTACCAACCGGAAATCCCCCCCAACACCGGCAACATCATTCGCCTCTGCGCCAATACCGGCTACCGGTTGCACCTGATAGAGCCTCTGGGGTTCGAGTGGGATGACAAACGGGTCAAGCGGGCCGGGCTCGACTATCACGAGTTTGCCGACATCAAGCGCTGGCCTGACTATGAGGCGTTTCTGGCAGCCGTCGCCCCCCAACGGGTCTTTGCCTGCACCACCAAGGGACGCACCGCCCACTCGGCGGCCCGGTTTGCCCCCGGTGACGCCCTGCTGTTCGGGCCCGAGAGCCGAGGCCTGCCCATGGAGATCATCGAGAGCCTGCCATTCGAGCAGCGGCTGCGCATCCCCATGCTGCCCCAGAGCCGCAGCATGAATCTGGCCAACGCTGTCGCGGTGTTCGTCTACGAGAGCTGGCGACAGTTCGACTATTCAGGCTCGCTCTGACCGCTGACGATATTGGCAAGGTGGCCAGGATTCAGACTGACTGCGCCGTCCCCTGCCCCGCTAGCAGCCGTCCATCACGCTCCAGTCGCCAGCAGAGCCAGCCCAGCGTCAGGCCACGACCGGCCATCAGGGCACTCATGGCGGCCCACAGGGCCGCCACACCCCATCCCTGGCAGAACCACCAGATGGGAAAGAAGCCGGCAAACACCGCCACCAGCATGCTGTTGCGCATCTCCCGGGCCCGGGTGGCGCCGATAAAGACCCCGTCCAGCAGGAAGCACCAGACCGCCAGCAGCGGCATGGCCACCAGCCAGGGGAGCTGACGTTGCGCCTCGGCGATCACCGCCGGTATGTCGGTAATGTGACGGATGAGCCAGTGGCCCCCCAGGGCAAACGAGAGGGTGAATGCCAGGGCGATCAGCAGCGCCCAGCCCAGATTGAGGACGATGGCCTCCCGCAGCAGCGGCCGATCGCGCCGCCCGATGGCGCGCCCTACCATGGCTTCCACCGCATAGGCAAATCCATCCAGCCCGTAGGAAATCAGCATCAGGAAATTGAGCAGCACCGCATTGGCGGCCACCGCCACATCCCCCAGCCTGGCCCCCTGCAGAGTCATGAACACGAAGCAGAGTTGCAGGCACAGGGAGCGGATGAAAATATCCCGGTTCAGGGCGAGCAGCCGTAGCAGGGCCGGCCACTGGCGCCAGCGCAGCCAGGCGTTGTGCCACACCCCGGGATCAAGTCGGCGCAGATGCCGGCTCACCAGCCAGAGCCCCACCCCGAGCGTGCTGTAATCCGCCAGCAGGGACGCTGCGGCCACCCCTTTCACCTGCCAGCCCAATCCCAGCACGAACCAGGCATCCAGCACCATGTTGACGAGATTGCCCAGGATCAGCAGCAGCATGGGACTGCGTGCGTCCTGCATGCCCAGCAACCACCCCATGATGACCAGATTGCACAAGGCCGCCGGGGCGCTCCAGATCCGCACCGACACATACTGACCGGCATAGGTCTGTACCTCGGAAGAGCCGCCACCGAGGGCGATGATGGCAGGCAGGAACGGCAACAACAGGAGCAACAGCGCCATGCCCAGTCCTATCGCCAAGCCCAGGGCCCGCGCCAGGGTGTCGAGCTGCCCTTCGGCATGGGCTGCACCTTGAGCCTGGGCGGTCAGCCCTGTGGTGGACATGCGCAGGAAGCCAAGCAACCAGAACAGCAGATTGATGAAGGTCGCACCGACCGAGACGCCGCCGAGAAACCAGGCCTGGCCAAGATGACCGATCACCCAGGTGTCCACCAGCCCCAGCAAGGGCGTGGTGACGTTGGAGAACACCATGGGCAGGGCCAGGGCGAAGACGGCTCCGTGGCGGCGAGGATCCTTCAGCCAGGCGGGAATCAGCATGGTGCGCGCCGGGCTCACTCGCCAGCCAGCCGCACGATGCGCGCGAAGTCGGCCACCATGGTCTGCATGTCCACGTGGGGCACCTCACCCGGTGCCACTTTGGGTCGGAAGGTGGCCACCAGCTTCCCCTCGGGGTTGATCAGCACGATGGAGGCGGAGTGGTCGATCAGGTAGTCCTTGCGCTCCCCTTCCACGATGGAATAGACCAGCCCCAGATTGCGGACCAGAGGAAAGAGGGCACTGTGAGGTGCTGTCGCCGCCTTGAACTCGGGCTCGAAGAAGGCGGTATAGCTCTTCAGGCGGGCGCTGTCATCCCGCTGGGGATCCGCCGAGATGAATACCACCTGGCTAGTGGGGGCTATCTTCTTCAACGCCGGATAGACGCTGCGCAGATCCGCCAGCGTGGTCGGACAGACATCCGGGCAGTAGGTGTAGCCGATGAACAGAAAGCTCCAGTGTCCCGTCAGGTTGGCAGGGGTAAAGGGCTGTGCATCCGCATCCGTGAGGGTAAACGGGTTGATGTCTCGCCCCGCCGGGTAGTAATCGGCCTGTTCCGGCACCACGGGCTGACTCCAGTAATAAGCCGCCGCAATGGCGCCGATGAACAGCAACAGCAGCAGGTAAAAGCGTGGTTTAACCATATAAAACAAAGCCTTGCTTATGTTAGAAGCCCTAGGGGCAAAACCGGTAGGGGTCATTGTAACCCGCCCGCCCCCGCCGCTGGCTAGTCTTGCATCCCGGCGGGAAAGCGTCTGTGCCATGGATCAGCCGCATCGGCGCCAAAACAAGAGCCCCGCTCTGGCGGGGCTCTTGTCTGTACAGGAAGAGGGATCAGGGCCGCAGCCTGTGCTGCGGCTGGGCACGTCTCAGGGGGACGCGCAGCGGGATGACGGGGGCAGTCCAGGGCTCATCCGGCAATCCGATGTCGTGATGACGGCGAAACAGACGAACCAGGCGGACAATCTTGTCTTTGGGGCACCCAAGCCAGATGGTCCAGCCATCTCCCTTGTGATAGACCCAGAGCGCATAGAACCATGTCATCCGACTGCCCTTGATGAATCGGGTGATGGAAGATGCGGGCGCTGCGGCCGGCACCGGATCCCACGGCGAGCTTGAAGCCATACCTGTCCTCCTTGCTCAACAGGTCACGCTGACGAGTCTCTTTGTCCTCAACGACGAACCAACCACGGCAGCGTACTGACTGTACGAGTCCCCAGTGTGAGGCGACTCTCCCTTCTGCGCACCGACCCGGCGATCATGCATCCCTGCCATGGCGTGCTGCCCGGTGCGACTCCCCCTTCCCTGATCACCGACCATGACAGGGGCCTTATCAAAGGATATATCCGAAATGCATGTCGTGCGGCGAGACTATGTGCACAGGAAGGAGAAGCGAAAAGGTGGGGAGGGAGATGCCATCGGCAGATGAAAATGAAGAGGCCTCCCGCAGGAAGCCTCTTCATCGCATCGGATGCTTACATCCAGTCAGCGTTGCGGATCACGCCGACCGCCAGGCCCTCTATGGTGAGGTGCTGACTGGCGAGATCCACCTCGATGGGGGAGAGCTCTTCGTTTTCCGGCAGCAGCCACACCTGGCTGCCCTTGCGCTGGAAGCGCTTGACGGTGACGTCTTCATCGAGACGCGCCACCACCACCTGGCCGTTACGTACCTCCTGGGTCTTGTGTACCGCCAGCAGGTCCCCGTCCATGATGCCGATGTTCTTCATGCTCATGCCCTGCACCCGCAGCAGGAAGTCTGCCCGCGGGTGGAACAGGGCGGGATCCACCTGGTAGTGGCTCTCGATGTGTTCCTGGGCCAGGATGGGTTCCCCGGCCGCCACCTTGCCGATCAGTGGCAGGCCGTTTTCTTCAGGCTGCACGTCCTCTTCTTCGAGCAGCAGACGAATGCCGCGGGACGTACCCGGCATGATCTCGATGACCCCTTTTTTGGCCAGGGCCTTCAGATGTTCTTCGGCCGCGTTGGCCGACTTGAAGCCAAGCTTCTGGGCAATCTCGGCGCGAGTCGGCGGCATGCCGGTCTCGTTCATGTTCGCCTTGATGAGCTCGAGTACTTCAGCCTGGCGAGGGGTAAGGGGTTTCATAGCATGGGCACCTGTCTTTTTATACAGCACACTGGCAGTATATACAGTGCTGGGGCCAAGGCAAGGCGCAACTGGCATTTGTCGCGACCCGACGCACATTTGCCCCTCCCCCCGCTCTGAAGTACCGACTCATCGTACCTCTCGGCGACAAGCCGCCGGTGATTTGCTATGCTCACGCCGCATTTTTTTGGAGAGCAGACGCACATGTCCCTTGGGCAGAACATTTCCAGAGCCATCCTGCAATGGCCGGTCAGTGGCTTGGTCAATCACAAGAGCCTGCCGGAAAATCCCATCACGGAGCTCAAGCTGGATCCGGCCAGACCCATCGTCTATGCCCTGAAGACCAGCTCGATCACCGACCTGATGACCCTGCAACAGTGCTGCGAGGATCTCGGCCTGCCCGGTCCCTTCACGCCGCTGGAGCTGGGTGGCCAGCTGCTGCCGCGCTACGTCTGTCTGGATCGTCCGCCTCCCCTGTTTGGCACGCGCAACAAGCCGCTCCCCTTCCTGCAGGAGTTCCACCAGCTGCTGGACCTGCACAAGCAGGATCCGGCGCTGGACATCCAGGTAGTACCCGTCACCCTGTTCTGGGGCCGCGCCCCGGGCCGGGAAGGCGAGGAGGCCTCCGGCTGGAACATCATCAGCAGCCTGGCGCCAAACCGCCTGAAGAAGGCGCTGATCGTGATCCTGAAAGGGCGCGAGAACCTGGTGCGCTTCTCCCCTCCCCTCTCCCTGCGCTACATGGCGGACAAGCACGGCACCGACGAGGCCATCGCCCACAAGCTGGCGCGGGTGGCCCGCACCCACTTCAGCCGCCAACAGCTGGCCGCCACCGGACCCAAGTTGCCGAACCGCAACCTGCTGTTCAAGCAACTGCTGGATTCGAGCGTGATCCAGCAGGCCATCGAGGAGGAGGCCAGACGGGAAGGGATCAGCCTGGAGAAGGCGCAAAAGCGTGCCCACGGCTACATGGACGAGATCGCCTCCAATTTTTCCTATCGGTTGATCCGCCTCGGCGAAAGCTTCCTTGGCTGGCTGTGGAACAAGCTCTATCGCGGCCTCTCGGTCAACGGAGCAGAGCAGGTGCGTCAGCTGGCCCAGGAAGGGCACGAGATCGTCTACGTCCCCTGCCATCGCAGCCACATGGATTACCTGCTGCTCTCCTACGTCATCTACCACCAGGGCATGGTGCCGCCCCACATCGCGGCGGGCATCAACCTCAACTTCTGGCCGGCGGGCCCCATCTTCCGCCACGGCGGCGCCTTCTTCATCCGCCGCACCTTCAAGGGCAATCCGCTCTACAGCACGGTATTCCGGGAGTACCTCAACCTGTTGTTTGCCAAGGGCTACTCGGTGGAGTTCTTCACCGAGGGCGGGCGTTCGCGTACCGGTCGCCTGCTGCCCCCCAAGACCGGCATGCTGGCCATGACCCTGCAGGCCATGATGCGCGGGCTGGACAGGCCGGTGACCCTGGTCCCCGTCTACCTCGGCTACGAGCACGTGATGGAGGTGAACACCTACCACAACGAACTCAAGGGGAGCCGCAAGGAGAAGGAGAGCTTCCTGCAGGTGCTCGGCATCCTGCGCAAGCTGCGCAACTATGGCCGTGGCTTCGTCAATTTCGGCGAACCGCTGACCCTCAACAGCTACCTCGGCGAACATGTGCCCACCTGGAAGGAGAGCATCGGCCGGGAGGAGCGTCCCGAGTGGATGGCCTCCACCGTCAATCAGCTGGCCGAGCTGCTGATGACCCGTATCAACGATGCCGCCGCCGTCAACGGCCTGACCCTGAGTGCCCTGGCCCTGCTGGCCGCCGAGCGCCACGCCTTGACCCGGGACGAACTCCAGGCCCAGCTCAACACCTATCTGGACCTGCTCAAGCAGGTTCCCTACAGCCCGCACAGCACCATGCCGGACGAGGACGCCAGGACCCTGCTGGAGCAGGCGATGGAGCTCAACAAGTTCGAGGTGAGCGAGGACAAGCTGGGCCAGATCATCAGCCTGGACCGCTATCAGGCGATCCTGCTCACCTACTACCGCAATAACATACTGCACCTGTTCGCCATGCCCTCCCTGGTGGCGGCCCTGATCGAGCGGTGCGAGGGGATCTCCCGCAGCGAGATCGTCGCCCGCTGTGTCGACATCTACCCCCTGCTCAAGACCGAACTCTTCCTGCGCTATGAAGAGGAGGAGCTGCCTGAACTGATCGATGCCCTGCTGGCCGAGCTGTTGCGCCAGCAACTGGTCGAGGCACGCTGCGGCGGCTACTGGGTCAACCCCGGCAACCAGATGCGCCTGCTGCTCTTGGCCGAAAGCATCCAGGAGACCCTGCAACGCTACGCCATCGTGCTGACCCGCATGCTGGCCCAGCCCCACATCGAGGCGGAGCAGCTGGAAGCGGACGGCCTGATGATGGCGGAGCGCCTCGGCACCCTGCACGGCATCAACGCCCCCGAGTTCTTCGACCAGAAGCTGTTCAGCACCCTGATCCACACCCTGCGCAGCGAAGGTTATCTGGATCCGGGCTGCAAACCGGATCTCGGCCGCTTCCAGGCATTGGCCGACAACATAGTGCCGCTGCTCAGCAACAAGATCCGCCGCACCATCCAGGCGGGCAACCGGCTCTGAGGCGTCGACACCCAACAAAAAGGCCGCATCATGCGGCCTTTTTTCATCAAGGAAGGGGGCAGGTTAGAGGTAGTGAACCATCACCCCGAGCAGCACCAGCGCCCCCACGTAGTTGTTGTTGAGGAAAGCCTGGAAGCAGGCTTCCCGCTGCCGCTCCCGGATCAGTCGCTGCTGGTAGACGAACAGCGCCGCCGCCCCCAGCAGTCCCCAGTAATAACCGGATCCCAGCCCCATCAGCTGCCCGATCCCCAGCAGGATCAGCAGGGTCCCCAGTTGCAGCGCGCCGATGACCCGCTTGTCGTGGCGGCCGAACAGGATGGCGCTCGACTTGAGGCCAAGCTTGAGGTCGTCATCCCTGTCCACCATGGCGTACTCGGTGTCATAGGCGATGGTCCACAGCAGGTTGGCAAGAAACAACAGCCAGGCTTCCGGCGGCAGGGCATTGGCCTGAGCCGCGTAGGCCATGGGAATGGACCAGGAGAAGGCCATGCCGAGCACCAGCTGGGGGATGGGGATGAAGCGCTTCATGAAGGGGTAACAGACCGCCAGCAGCAGACCGGCAAAGGACAGGCTGATGGTGAGCGGGTTCAACGTCAGCACCAGGGCGAACGAGAGAAGCGCCAGCACGGCAAACAGCACCAGCACTTCCCGCTCGGCGACCCGCCCCATGGGCAGCGGTCGCCCGGCGGTGCGTTTCACATGACCATCGAAGTTGCGATCCGCATAGTCATTGATGACACAGCCGGCGGAGCGCATCAGAAAAACGCCCACCACGAACACGGTCAGGATCCAGGGGTCAGGCAGGCCACCAGCCGCCAGACAGAGCGCCCACAGGGTCGGCCACAGCAGCAGCAGGGTACCGATGGGCTTGTCGATGCGGGCCAACTGCGCATAGGCCAGTCCCCGCTCCTTGGTTAACAGCTTCACTCCAGCTCCTTATCCGATGGCAACGAATGAGACGATAGCGAGGGCAGGAAAAGTTCATGGACCAGCAGTGGCCATTGCCCCAGAAACAGGCGGGAACGACGCCCCCAGACGGTGGCGGCCGGACACCAGGGATTGCTCGCTATCTCGAAACAGGCCAGTTGCAGGTGATCCCGCCGCGCCGGTGCCTCACCGAAAATGCGCTCTCCCAGCGGCTGCTCTCCCAGATCCTGCAAACCGCCCCCCTGCAAGGCCGCTTCGGCAAACAGGGTCCAACCCAGGATGGCAGGCCCGCCATCACCGTGCAGGATCACCTCGCGGCACATGCCCACGGGGGCCGACACCGCTACCAGCGCCTGCTCGTCCACCGTCAGCGACACGGCGCGATTGCCGAGCAGCTGCACCGAGAGGTGATGATTGTAACGACGCAGGCGCCGGGTCATGGAATCGGCCTCCAGCAACCAGGGACGCAGCGCCTCGGGGGGCTCACACTCTGCGGGTGCCCGCCACGGGACAAGCTGGACGAGGGGAACAGTCAACTCGGACTTCACAGCTTCACCATCCGGAGATTTCCGTTGTCAGGTTAAAAACCGGTTTATTATCCGTAAATCAATGGCGAATTGTAAGAACATCCGTGCTTGACGGCCCCGATGGCAGCATCAAAAATGGGGCATCCGTCGCTGCCGAGCCATCCAGATGAAGATCTTCAGAATTCTGCTGCTGTCCCTGGGGTGTACCCTCTTGAATACACAGGCCTTCGCCAATGAGGAAGAGGCCACCGATCCCGCCTCCTCCGCCGTCCAGCCGGGATTCGCCTATCACGCTCTGGATCCGGACATCATCACCAACTACCTTGGCGACGGCAAAACCCTCGGCTATGTACGGGTGACGGTAGAGCTGATGGCCACGGACGCTGCCGACCTCAAGTTGCTGGAGCAGCACGACCCCCTGATCCGCGACGCCATCATCCGGCTGATTGGCAGCAAGACGGGCGCACAGATCAAGTCCCTGGTGAACCGGGAAGAGCTGCGCAAGGAGTGTGAGGCCAAGGTCAACGAACTGCTGGTCAAGGAGACGGGCAAGAAGGCGGTCCGCGAGCTCATCTTCACCAAATACCTGTACCAGTAACCACACCGGGAGGGGTCCTGCCCCTCTCACCCGTTGCATTCACTGTCGAGGACGTCATGGGTCACAAGACGCTGTGTGAGTGGCGCCGTCACGAGATCCCCGCCGATCTCAAGACGCTGCGCAAGATTGTGCGCAAACCCAAATTCGTGTGTGGCAAGTGTGCCCGCAGCGCCAATGACAAGGATTACCTGTGCCAGCCGCTGCGGCTGAAACATAAGGAAGGGTAGGTCCCTCTTCTCACGAAGAGATTCACGCAAGATTTCAGAAGAGAGAGGAAGGCTGATTTATTGATCAGTCCAGCCATGGCGACCCTGTTCAAACAGGCGACGGGCCTGCACGTCGTTGGGACAGACGCCGCGATACTCCTCTCCCGACCGTCCTGCCAGATAGAGATGCTCGGGTCGGCAATACCAGGCCAGCCCCTTCTGGCGACCCAGCTCCCAAAGGGCAACGTCCACTTTTTCCCCGCACTGGGTCTGGTGAAAAGCCACCCTATCGCCAGCAAAACCGAGCTTGCCGTCCGCCTCTCCCACGTCGCTCCACACCTTCTCGCAAGGGTCGTCGGAGTTGGAAACACAGCCCCCGAGCAGGGCGGCACAAAACATGATGACGAGTGAGCGCATATTCATCCTTGGCGTCGTTGGAATCGTTGTTGAGCCGCTGCCTGCCTTGTACAGCGTCATTTGAGCAGTTCATTCTAACCAGCCCGCCCCATTCTCACCAAGGGCTGCCCCCCTCGCCACACAAAAAATCGGGCGGGCACCAGGCCCGCCCTCAGGCGTTACAGGGAGTCACTGATCGTCGAGAGGGTCATAGTCCTGCCAGCTCTCGTCATCCAGCTCCTCCAGCTCGTCTTCCCAGGATTCCGGCTCCCAGTCATCATCGAGATCGAAATCAGGCGTCTGCGTACCCATGCTCATTCTCCTTGGATAGTGCACCGGCCTACAAAGTCTATCCAGAATAATGGGGCTCGCCAGTGGTTCCGATCAGAGCTTTATCAGGGTGCAGCCAGCCACCTGGAGTCATGGCTCCGGTGGCATCCACGCTCTGCTCCAACCCGGTGACAGACCGGGCGAACACGTCGGCTGGCAGTTCCCGCGCAGGGCGACGGGGCACCGACCTGGTCTTCGGTCACAACGCCTTGAACATGCTTGCCTCGCCCTGTCGTGGCATCGCTCCTCAGGTGCTCTGACGCTTTTGCAATTGAAAATCCAGGGCGAGGCTCATGCCGGCCACCTCCTCTCCCGCCAGTTGGCGCAGGATCAGCTCCGCCGCCTCCCTGCCCATCTGGTGATAGGGGATCCTGACCGAAGTCAGCGCAGGATGACAGGCGCGCGCCACATCCAGATCGTCGAAACCGGCGATGGCGAGCTTGCCCGGCACGCTCAGATGGCGGCGCTGGCATTCGAACAGCACCCCGGCCGCCAGCTCGTCGTTGACGCAGATCAGCGCATCCAGTTCGGGCCAGCGCAGCAGAAACTCCCCCAGCATGGCCGCCCCCGTGCTAAAACTCGGCAGCTCAGAGGTATTGATGATGGCGTCCGGGGAGAGGTAGTTGTCCAGCAGCGCCTTCTGCCAGCCCTGCATGCGCTGCTGCAGCATCCACTGCTCCTGGCGGGCACAGAGAAAGCCGATGTTGCGATGACCGCGCTCGATGAGGTGGCGGGTCAGCTGATAACCGGCATCGAAGTTGGAGACCCCGACGTTCATGTCGATGGGATGGCGCGCCATAGCTCCCACCTCCACCACCGGCAAGCGGGCCGCCTGCAGGCGCTGCCGGATGACCTCCCCGGGATCCCCCCCAAACAACACCACGGCGGCCGGATTGTGCTGCAGGAAATTGCTGAGCAGGCTGGCCTCCTGCTGCTTCAGGTGCTGGGCATCCCCCAGCATGATCTGATAGCCCTCGGCGAGCAGGGTCTGCTGCAGCCCGGCAATCATGTCACCGCAGGCGCGCTCCGCCAGGCTGGGGACGATGACCACTATGGTCTGGGAAGTGGCGGAAGCCAGAGCCCCCGCCGCCCGATTGGGGATATAGCCGAGTTCATCCACCGCCGCCTCGATGCGCTCGCGCATCTTGTCGGACACCAGCTCGGGGGTGCGCAGGGCGCGCGACACCGTCATGGCTCCCACCCCAGCCAACTGGGCCACGTCGTTGAGGGTCACCCGACCCGTGCTGCGGCGTTTTTTCGCTTCTGACATCCTTTCCCTTCCTCGGCATGCGGGCATTCACTTTAAGGCAAAAGCGGGGCACTGACTATTTGCTCAAACCGGATTTTACCTTCTTTGAGGCCGATAAGGGGCAGGATGAAACCCTTCTGTGAGAGAAATGATAGCGCTATCATAGATCAATGTTAGCGCTATCTGGTAGCGCTAACTTTCGGGATCAAGCTCACAGTTATCAAAAGGCAAGATCGCTAGATTGGCGCCATCCTATCCAGCCCGGACACTGCCATGCTGACCCAATTGCTGACCGAGGAGGTCATTTCCATCGAAGCGGGCGCCACGCCATCGAGCTGGCCACCGCCCCCCTGCTGGCCAACGGCGCCATAGAGCCCTCCTATGTGGCGGCGCTCTATCGCTCCCACGAGAAGCTCGGCCCCTACTACGTGCTGGGACCGGGGCTGGCCATGCCCCACGCCCGCCCGGAAGACGGCGTCAACCGGCTGGGACTGGCGCTGACCGTGCTGAAGGAGGGGGTCAACTTCGGCTCCGAGGGCAACGACCCGGTCCGGCTGCTGGTCACCCTGGCCGCCAGCGACAGCAACTCCCATGTGGAGACCATCGCCCAGCTGGCCGAGCTGTTCATGAATGAAGAAGACGTGGCGGCCATCATGGCGGCCACCAGCAAAGACGACATCTTGCGCATCCTGGCGCGCTACTGATCTGCGCCACGGCGCACCTGACAGAGGAAGAGAGCATGAAAATTCTGGTTGTATGCGGACACGGCCTGGGCACCAGCCTGATGATGGAGATGAGCATCAAGAGCATTCTCAAGGAGCTGGCCGTGACGGCCGAGGTGGATCACCGGGATCTCGCCTCCGCCGGCAGCGAGAGCGCCGAGATCTTTGTCGCCACCCGCGACATCGCCGAACAGCTGGTCAGCATGGGGGTCGACGGCCGGCTGGTATCCCTGGACAACATGGTCGACAAGGCCGCCATGAAAGAAAAACTCGCCATCGCCCTGCGCGAGCTGGGCGCACTCTAACCCCTTTGCGACTGTCTGGGCGGCCGGTGAGCCGCCGCTTCCATCTGCTTGGAGCTGACCATGGAATTTTTCAATTTTCTGATGTTTGACGTGCTGTCGGAGCCGGCCGTGCTGGTTGGCCTCATCGCCCTCATCGGCCTGATCGCCCAGAAGAAACCGGTGACCGAGTGCATCAAGGGCACGGTCAAGACCATCATGGGCTTCGTCATCCTGGGGGCCGGCGCCACCCTGGTGGTGAACTCGCTGGGCGACTTCGCCACCATCTTCCAGCACGCCTTCGGCATCAAGGGGGTGGTGCCCAACAACGAGGCCATCGTCTCCATCGCCCAGCAGTCGTTCGGCAAGGAGATGGCGATGATCATGTTCTTCGCCATGCTGGTGAACATCCTGATCGCCCGGCTCACCCCGTGGAAATTCATCTTCCTGACCGGTCACCACACCCTGTTCATGTCGATGATGGTGGCAGCCATCCTTTCCGCCGGCGGCATGAGCGGCATCCCGCTCATCGCAGTGGGCAGCCTGGTGGTCGGCGTGACCATGGTGCTGTTCCCGGCCCTCGCCCACCCCTACATGAAGCAGATCACCAGCTCGGACGATGTGGCACTCGGCCACTTCTCCACCTGCTCCTACGTGCTGGCCGGCTGGATCGGCGCCAAGTTCGGCAACAAGGCCCACAGCAGCGAAGAGGTGCAGGTGCCCAAAAGCCTGCTGTTCCTGCGCGATACCCCGGTGGCCATCTCCTTCACCATGGGCATCATCTTCCTCATCACCTCCGCCTTCGCCGGGCCCGAGTTCGTCGCCAGCGTCGCCAAGGGCAAGCACTGGTTCATGTTCTCCCTGATGCAGTCCATCACCTTCGCCGCCGGGGTCTACGTGATCCTGCAGGGGGTGCGGATGGTCATCGCCGAAATCGTGCCGGCCTTCAAGGGGATCTCCGACAAGCTGGTGCCCAACGCCAAGCCGGCGCTGGACTGCCCCATCGTCTTCCCCTACGCCCCCAATGCGGTGCTGATCGGCTTCCTGTCGAGCTTCGCCGCCGGTCTGGTGGGCATGGTGCTGCTCTACCTGCTGGGGCTCACCGTCATCATTCCGGGCGTGGTGCCGCACTTCTTCGTCGGCGCGGCAGCCGGGGTGTTCGGCAATGCCACCGGCGGCCGTCGCGGCGCTCTACTAGGTGCCTTCGCCAACGGCCTGCTGATCACCTTCCTGCCGGTGTTCCTGCTGCCGGTACTGGGAGATCTGGGCTTTGCCAACACCACCTTCAGCGATGCCGACTTCGGTGTGGTGGGGATCCTGCTCGGCCTCATCGTACGCTGATCACTCTTGCTCATCGGGGGCATGGCAAGCGATGCCATGCCCCCGCTCATCTTCCCGCACTGCCAGCCGGGCCCCACCAGCCCGAACAACGTCGAAAATATGTGCAAACACAGTGCGTTGGATCGGATTTTCACCCCATAGCGGCAGCATCTGACAGGGGAGTACGATATGCTGATGCGCTGACGTTCAACCCGACCTCGCTCGAGGCCCTTTCCATGAAATACCTGGTAGTACAAACCAAACAGATAGGAGATGTGCTGATCTCCACCGCACTGTGCAACAACCTCAAGCAGCACGACCCTGCCGGGGAAGTTCACTATCTGGTCATGGATTACTGCGCGGGCATGGCAGAGGGAAACCCCAACATCGATCGATTGATCGTCATCGAGAAGGCGCGCCGCAACGAGTGGCGCTATATGAAGGATTTGCTGCTGGGCATTCGCCGCGAACGCTACGATGTGGTGATCAACAGCCAGGGCCAGATGATAGGCCTGCTCACCTGTCTCTTCTCCGGCGCCCGCCTGCGGATCGGCTTCGACTCCTTCCCATGGCGCCTGGGCCACAACCGCATCGTGCGCTTTCGCCATGACACCGAGCATCAGGGCAACAGCACCCTGGTGGACGACCGGTTTTCACTGCTCAAGCCCCTCGGCCTCGCCAGGGAGGATCGCAACTACTACCTCTGGCTCAGCGACGCGGAGAGACAACGGGGGCGCGAGACCCTGCTGGCCGCTGGCGTCGACACGACCCGGCCACTCATCGCCATGGGAGTGAACTCCCTCGGCCATTACAAGCGCTGGCCCATCGACTGCTTCGCCAAGGTCGCCCAGTGGCTCATCGAGGAGCACAATGCCCAGATCCTGGTCTATTGCGGACCGGGGGAAGAGGAGTACAACCGGGGGCTGAAGCCGCTGCTGCCAGAAGCGCTGCAGGCCAGCGTGTTTGACCATGTTCAGACCCGCTCGGTACGGGAGCTGGTGGGGCTCTTCGCCCATTGCCAGCTGTTCGTTGGCAACGACACAGGCCCGCGCCATATGGCGCAGGCGCTGGATATCCCCCTGCTCACCATCGTCTCTCCCCTCGGACACTCCGCCATTGCCAATCCCGTCTCTCATCCCCGTTATCGCTTCGTCGACACGGGTCGTCAGGATCCGCAGCAGGAAGTGCGCGAGGTACAGATGCAGCTGGATGAGCTCTGGAGTCAAGTCACTCCTGTCACCGGCAAGCAGGCAGATGGAGACACGGCTCCCCTGCCCACTGTCTAGCACGGTGATGCCATATCGCCATCATTTGCGCAGGCGGAAGAACTCCTTCTGCCATTCATAGAGATACCCTGACCAGCCTTTGACCTTGGCACGCAGGAACACAAGACCGGATGAGCGTTTCCAGCTGTGCTGGAACCAGTGAGTCATGTAGCGCTCTGCCGCCGGCTCGAAATGAATCGCCTCCCCCTGGTAGTTGTAGAAATAGTGCACGGGGGCGATCAGGGCGGTATCCCCTGATGATGCCAGCTTCTCCGAGACCAGGTGTGTCATGATCTCCGGCCCCATGTACATGGGAGAGGACATGATCTCCTGTTCATAGAAGCGTACCAGTTCGGACAGCATGGCCGAATCCTGTCTGGCGTAGATGACCGCGGTGCCGATCAGCCGATCGGATTCGTAGCCAACGCCAAAGGCCACGGACTCGAAGAGCGGGAAGGGATCCTGGTTGATGGTGACATCGGTATCCAGATACAGACCCCCTTCCTGAGCGAGGATCTTGAGCCGCAGGTAATCGGTCACGAAGGCCAGCAGGCCTCGCCGGTAGCATTCCCGGGCAAAGGTGCACTCCTGTATCCAGCGTTTGACCTGCGGATCCGTGTCCAGCCAGAGCTTGTAGTCGTAACCCTGCTTGCGCCAGTCATCGATGCACACGTGCGCCAGAGGAGGCAAGCGGCTGCCGAGCCAGATGGCGTGAATGGTTCTGTTGGTCGCACTCATGCCTTGCCCCCCGCCTGTTTCATGTTCCACAGGGCCATCCTGACGAAGCGGTAGAAGCGATAGAGTTCACGGGTCAACTTGAATCCCAGCGGAACTTTCTTCAGCACGACCTGATTCTGGATGTCGCTGCCCATGTCCCGCGGACTGTAGATGGCATAGGGAATCAGGCCGGTACAGATGAGCCCGGTGCGATAGGACTCACCGATGAAGTTGTCGACCGAACAGAGCCACCGCTGGCTGTGGGCCAGCAACCGGCGGGCCCCTTGGGGAGAGATGCTGTATCCCGTGGTCCAGCACGAGTTGTTGTGCCAGAACATGAGCTGCATGTTGTCCACTGTAGTCAGGGCCGTGGCGGTGCCGATCTGGGGTTCCACCTTCACGTACTCGTACTGTTCGTGGATCTTCGGCAGGGTACCCACCACCTCTTCAAAATACTGGGTGGGCAGGAAATCGTCTTCCAGGATGAGGATGGGCTCGTCGAGCTCGACACACTTCTCCCACAGCAGATAGTGGCTGGCATAGCACCCCTTTTCCCCGGGCGTCAGCGGTCTGCTGCGAAACCGGATCCTGTGCTGATCATCCGGCAGGGCTTGCAGCCGCTCGGGCAGCCCCTCAAAACCGTTCACTGCGCTGAAAAATTCGAAGGGGATGCCTCTGGCAGAGAGCACAGACTCGACACGACTGCGCCGCTCGACGGCCCTGTCCAGACTAATGACGTAAATTTTCATGACCTTCCTTTCCAAGCCTGTTCAGTTCCCAATGCAATGCGGTCGAGTAGATGGCGCCCATGAAGACGCTGAATACCCACTGCCCGGAACGCATGTAGAAGAATGATTCGAAGTTGTTGATGATGAGCCAATAGAGGATGAAGGAGATGGCCAGCATCTTGATGAAACGGGACGAAACCGGACAACACAGCACCTGGCGGAGCACCGAGAAGAGCGTGCCATACAACACCAGGAAACCGGCTCCCCCCCAGCACACCAGGGTTTCCATGTTGGAGTTGTGCAGGTGACGAAACTCCCGGGTAATGTAGTCAGGCAGCGTCTTGGAGAGGGTGATCACCAACGACTGGCTGCCATAGCCTGTCCCGAAGAAGGGGTGAGCCAGGAACCACTGGATGGCCTCCAGCCAGGTCTTCAATCGCACCCCGATGCTGAAGTCCCGTACCTCGTTCCAGTTACCCGTCAGGATGGCATGCACATCCCCCTGATGCAAGAAGCCGGCCAGCAACCGCTCCCGGATGAACGAAACCTGATAAAGCGCCAGCATGGTCATCAGCAAGATGGCGTAGGTCAACACCACCTTGCGCCTTGGCCAGTGCTCTCCTCCCCCCAGCAAGGGGAGGATGGCCAGCGAAGCCGAGATCGCCAGCCAGGACTGACGGGACTGCAGAATGACGGAGAAGACCCCGAACAACAGGATGCCGAGCAAGATCCCGGCATTCCCCAGCGACAACTTCCTGAATTTCGAGGTAAGCAACAAGAGCACAAAAAACAGGAAGCAGGCCCCCGCGATCAGGGAGCCATGCTGGGCATTGCGGTAATTGAAATCTACCCTGGCCCCATCAAGACCTGTCTCGACGATGGAGAAGAAGGATGAGTGATAGGCAAAGGTGAAAATGACACCGAGGCAGAAGGTCAGCAGGGTGATGACGATGCGGCGAGGGTCCCCCTTCAGCCAGTAGGCGAGACCAAGGAAGAAGAAGAGGTATGCCATCGACTTTACAGAAGGGTACTTGAGGGCATACTCGGGCACGAACTGTCTGGATGCGACCCAGCTCAGGCACTGTACCACCACGGCCAGACAGAGCAGTTGAAAGATCCTGTTCCTTGTAAAGAAGGCCCTCTCCACATAGAAGGCCATCAGGGTGGCCAACACTATGATGGTCTGGCAGACGTCGGCGATCAGCTGAATCGAATCCTTGAACAGGGTATAACCCAGAATATTCAGGAAGATGAAGTTGCCGAACGCCTGGCCGTGAAAGATGCGGAGAAAATCGTCACTCGTCGATGAGTCATGATCTGTCATACGGAGCAAGGTGTATTCCCTGTCAGGTTTTTCGGAAGACATAGTTGCCACGGATCTTGCGCCACAGACCGAACATGTCGGTGCGGGGGAAGATGGCGATCCGGCGGATCTGGAACGGATCCCGGTGCATGGCTCTGGGGCCGCTGTTGGTGGCCACAGCATAGCGATAACCGGCGGCAACGGCCTGGGCTTTTGCACTGTCGTTCAGATCCCCGTAAGGATAGGCAAACGAGATCAGGGGATGGCCGAGCAACTGCTCCAGCCAGGCCTTGTTGGCCTGGATCTGGTGGGCCTGCTCCTCTGGGGGGAGCGTACTCAGGCGGGGGTGAGTCAGGGTATGGCCCCCGATCTCCACATGACCGGAGGCCACCAGCGCCTTGATTTCGTCCGGGGACATCAGGGTCACCGGGGTATCGGGGTGAGTCGGGTGCTCCACATCCCAACGATTGTGATCCTCACCGGTCACCACATAGACCACCGCCTTGTAGCCATACTTTTCCAGTAGCGGCAGCATGCGGGTGAGGTTGTCCCGATAGCCGTCGTCCACGGTGATCATCAGGTACTTCTTGCCGTATTGCAGCCGGTGGATGAACCCGTTCTCCGCCAGGTCGGCAAATGTCAGCGTCTCGTAGCCCAGCCACTTCATCAGCTTGAGGTGCTTCTCGAACATGGCGACCGGGAGCCAGGTGCCATGCACTCCCTTTTCGCTCTCGTGCTCGATGAAGCGGTGATACATGATGACCGGCATCTCCCGGCGCAGGGTCTCGACCACGGCGTCCTGATAGACGGATTCCAGCCCGGTCACGACGCCTTGCAAATCATACTCTTGCAGGATCCGTTGGCGCACTGGGTCTGGCACCACCTTGGAGGCCAGCGCCGAAGGGATCTGTGCCTTCAGCCCGGCAAAGTCGATGGCCAGATCCCTTGGGCCGATGTCGCCGAAGTTGCTGGCGAGGGCCTCGTCCAGATTCTGCTCCGTCACCAGACCGATGGCCCTGGCTTCGCCGATGGCAAACGCCGGACGACCGCACAGCAGCGCCTCCATCGCCACCCGACCGGCACCGATCACCAGATCGCAGACCGCCATCAGGGAGGGCACATCGTCCACATAGCCGACGAAGTCGACCTTGTCCTGAAAACGGGCAAAACGCGCCGGCACCTGGGTGCCGCTGACGACGCGCACCCGGCAGGCTTCCAGATCCAGCACCTCGTCCAGCAACCGGTAGCAGAGCTCCCCCTTGGGACCGCTCAGCCGACCAATGATGGCGATCACCGGTTTGTCGTTGTCCGGTATCGGCACGGGCTGGAACTTGTCGGTCTCGATGCCGTTGCGCAGCACCTGCACCATGGCCGGGTCCACCCCCAGGTTGTCGATGATCTGGCTGGCGATATCCTCGCACACCGCCACCGCCCGGTAGCCCAGCGCATGGAATGCCTTGCGGGAGGCGTGTACCGGCTGGCGCCCGTGCACCGTGGTGATCATGGGGGTGCCGGTCAGCTTGCAGGCGACGTAGCTGCTCCAGCCCGAGGCGCGCGAATGGGCGTGCACAAGCTGGATCCTGTGCTTGCGGATCAGATAGATGAGATAGAAGACGTGCCAGAAGCGGCGCAGGATGCTGCGCTTGTTGAAACGCAACCGAAAGACCGGCCCCAGAGTCGGTTTGGTCAGGGTGTCAGAGACGTAGAAAACCTGGTGGCCACGGCGGGTCAGCTCGTTGCCGACCGTGGTGGCATAGACCTCCGCGCCCGTCACTTCGAGCTGGGAGAGAGCCATCAATATGTTCATGCAAGCGCATCCGATCGACGGGTGGCCAGAGCCACCCGCCAGAGGGGGATCAAGCCCGGTTCAACCAGGCCATGTAATCGGCCACGCCTTCGGCCACAGTCTTGAACTCGCCGTCATAGCCGACGCCGCGCAACTTGGTGAGATCCGCCTGGGTGAAGCTCTGGTAGCGACCCTTGAGGTGATCCGGGAAGGGAATGTATTCGATGGCGCCTTTCTGGTGATGCCTGATCACGGCTTCCGCCACGTTCTGGAACGGCTCAGCCCGGCCGGTGCCGCAGTTGAAGATGCCGGAGTGCTGCGGATTCTGCCAGAACCAGAGGTTCACCTTGCAGACGTCGTCCACGTAGATGAAGTCGCGCATCTGGCCGCCATCCGGAAAGCCGTCACAGCCCTCGAACAGCTTGGGATTGTCACCCTGCTTCACCTGGGTATTGAGGTGGAAGGCCACGGACGCCATGGATCCCTTGTGCTGCTCGCGGGGACCATAGACGTTGAAGTACTTGAGACCCACCACCTGGGAGTTGATCTCCGGTATCCAGCGACGCACGTACTGATCGAACAGCTGCTTGGAGTAGCCGTAGACGTTGAGGGGCTGCTCGAACCTCGGGTCTTCGATGAAGTTGTCGTTGCGCCCACCATAGGTCGCGGCGGAAGAGGCGTAGATGAAGGGGATTTCCCGCTCGATGCAGTAGTGGAACAGATCCTTGGAGTACTCGTAGTTGACCTCCATGATGAACTTGCCGTTCCACTCGGTGGTCGCGGAGCAGGCGCCTTCGTGGAAGATCACCTCGATGCCGTCATCCCACTCCTCGAATTCGTCACCGGAGACGATCCGCGCCTGGAACTCGTCCTTGTCCATGTAGTCGGCGATGGTGAGGTCGACCAGGTTGACGAACTTGGTGCCGTCGGTCAGGTCATCAATGACCACGATATCGGTCCGTCCTTGAGCGTTCAGCTGCTTGACCAGATTGCTGCCGATAAAGCCAGCACCGCCAGTTACTACGATCATGGAGTTTGCCTCGCGTACGTTGTGGCCCCGTGTGACTGCCTGTTAAAGCTGTGTATAGTGGGCCAATTTGAAATTGCCGAAAAGTTTATCACGGGCCGCAAGGGGATTCGACCTCGATGACTTTTCCCCTTAGGGCCCGGCAGAGGGACCAGCGATGAAGACCAGAGACAGGATCATCCACAGCGCCACCGAGCTGTTCAACGATCAGGGCGAGCGCAACATCACCACCAACCACATTGCCGCACACCTTGGCATCAGCCCGGGCAACCTTTACTACCACTTCAGAAACAAAGAAGACATCATCCACTCCATCTTCGATCAGTACGCCCGCCACCTGAGCGACAGCTTCACTCCGATCCGCAGCAGCGAGATCCGGCTGGAGGATCTGATGGGCTACCTGGATGCCATCTTCTATTTGATGTGGCAGTTCCGCTTCTTCTACGCGAACCTGCCGGACATCCTGAGTCGCGACGAGCTGCTGCAGCAGAAATACCTCAAGGCACAGGAGCAGCTCCGTGCCACCGTGGAGACGCTGCTCAGAAGCCTGCGCGAAGGCGGCATCATCGCCGTCAGCGATGAAGACCTGCCGGATCTCGGCCAGACCATCAAGATGGTCGTCACCTGCTGGATCCCGTTCCAGATTGCCCAGGCCCCGGCCACCCGCATCACCAAACCCCTGCTCTACCAGGGGGTCTTGCGGGTGCTGTTTTTGCTGCGCCCCTACGTGCAGCCACAAGTGGCCCCCCAGATACATCAACTGGAGCAACATTATCATCAACTGGCCCAACCAGCCGGGTGAGATCTGTTTCACAATTGTTGATTATCAGCATAAAAATTTGAATTTATACGCAGGGATTACAGTAAAATGTTGCCCATTCTAGGGTCTGTCGGCGTTTCGTCGCGACCGTGACGACGCCGAACCGTGCGGGTTGCACGGCCCGGGATCCTGATAACACAGTCGATACAGCAATGAGGACCGAGGATGTCTAACGGATTCTATCGTCACCTGACCGCACAGCTCGAACAGGTCAAGGCGGAAGGGCTATACAAGCAGGAGCGCATCATCACCTCGGCCCAGCAGGCCCAGATTGCGGTGGGCGGCGAGCAGGTACTGAACTTCTGTGCCAACAACTACCTGGGGCTGGCCAACCATCCCGACCTGATTGCCGCCGCCCATCAGGGGCTCGACAGCCACGGTTTCGGCATGGCCTCGGTGCGCTTCATCTGTGGTACCCAGGACCAGCACAAGGAACTGGAGCAGAAGCTGTCCGCCTTCCTCGGCACCGAAGACAGCATCCTCTACTCCTCCTGCTTCGACGCCAACGGCGGTCTGTTCGAGACTCTGTTCGGTGCCGAAGACGCCATCATCTCCGACGCCCTCAACCATGCCTCCATCATCGATGGGGTGCGGTTGTGCAAGGCCAGGCGCTATCGCTACGCCAACAACGACATGGCCGAACTGGAAGCCCAGCTCAAGCAGGCCGATGCCGACGGCGCCCGCTTCAAGCTGATCGCCACCGACGGTGTCTTCTCCATGGATGGCGTCATCGCCGACCTCAAATCCATCTGCGATCTGGCCGACAAGTACGACGCGCTGGTGATGGTGGATGACTCCCACGCCGTCGGCTTCATCGGCGAGAACGGCCGCGGCACCCACGAATACTGCGAGGTGATGGAACGGGTCGACATCATCACCGGCACCCTGGGCAAGGCGCTGGGTGGCGCGTCCGGTGGCTACACATCCGGCAAGAAAGAGGTGATCGACTGGTTGCGTCAGCGCTCCCGTCCCTACCTCTTCTCCAACTCCCTGGCACCCTCCATCGTCTCGGCCACCATCAAGGTGATCGACATGCTGGCCGAGGGTCACGACCTGCGTGCCCGCCTCAAGGAGAACAGTGCCTACTTCCGCGAGCGCATGAGCGCCGCCGGCTTTACCCTGGCCGGCGCCGATCACGCCATCATTCCGGTCATGCTGGGGGATGCCAAACTGGCCGCCGAGATGGCGAGCCGCATGCTGGACGCCGGTATCTACGTGGTGGGCTTCTCCTTCCCCGTGGTACCCAAGGGTCAGGCGCGCATCCGGACCCAGATGTCCGCCGCCCATACCCGGGAGCAACTGGACAAGGCGATCGATGCCTTCATTCGCATCGGTCGCGAGCTCGGTGTGATTTGATCACATGGCTGGCTGATTAAAACGGGGGCCAAGGTTGGGCCCCATTTTATTACCCTCTGTACCCGGCATGGCGCCGTGAGGAATCTGTCATGAAAGCACTCTCCAAACTCAAATCCGAAGTCGGCATCTGGATGACCGATGTCCCGGCTCCCGAGCTCGGCCACAACGATCTGCTCATCAAGATCCGCAAGACCGCCATCTGCGGCACCGACATGCACATCTACAACTGGGACGAGTGGGCCCAGAAGACCATTCCCGTCCCCATGGTGGTAGGGCACGAGTATGTGGGAGAGGTGGTCGCCGTCGGCCAGGAAGTGCGCGGCTTCGCCATCGGCGATCGCGTCTCCGGCGAAGGCCACATCACCTGCGGCCACTGCCGCAACTGCCGTGCCGGTCGCACCCACCTGTGCCGCAACACCATTGGTGTGGGTGTGAACCGCCCGGGATCCTTCGCCGAATACCTGGTGATCCCGGCCTTCAACGCCTTCAAGCTGCCGGACAACATCCCCGATGAGCTGGCCGCCATCTTCGATCCGTTCGGCAACGCCGTGCACACCGCCCTCTCCTTCGACCTGGTGGGTGAAGACGTGCTCATCACCGGCGCAGGCCCCATCGGCATCATGGCTGCTGCCGTCTGCCGTCACGTTGGCGCCCGTCACGTGGTGATCACCGACGTCAACGAATACCGGCTGGAACTGGCCCGCAAGATGGGCGCCACCCGTGCCGTCAACGTGGCCAAGGAGAAGCTCTCCGATGTCATGGAAGATCTCGGCATGACCGAAGGGTTCGATGTGGGGCTGGAGATGTCCGGGGTGCCCAGCGCCTTCCAGGACATGATCGACAAAATGAACCACGGCGGCAAAATCGCCATGCTCGGCATTCCTCCCTCCACCATGGCCATCGACTGGGGCAAGGTGATCTTCAAGGGACTCTTCATCAAGGGGATCTACGGTCGCGAAATGTTCGAAACCTGGTACAAGATGGCAAGCCTCATCCAGTCTGGCCTGGATCTCAGCCCCATCATCACCCACCATTTCCATATCGATGACTTCCAGCAGGGCTTCGAAGCCATGGGCTCGGGCAAGTCCGGCAAGGTGATCCTGAACTGGGATTGAGGACACGCGAGGGGCGCCTGGGCAATCAGCGCGCCCTATTTTGTTCAGCCTCACGAAACCCGGCGCATGCCGGGTTTTTTTATGTGGGATCACCCCTTCCTGCTCTGCCACTTTGTTTGCAGATTGCTTAACACTTCACACACAAGCGTTTAAATGACTGTAACTATTCGGTTATAATCCCGTCGTTTTCTGAGGATAATAAGAGCCTGCTGGGAGTACATGAGCGTGTTGAAAAAACTGAGCTATTTGCTGGCTGCCGGGATGGCGGCCGCCACTCTGTCCGGCGCCGTCCTTGCCGCCGATGACATGTCGACAGAGGCCATCGCCGAGCGTATTGCCCCGGTTGGCCAGGTTTATACCGCCAAGGATCTGGAAGGCATTGCGACCGCGGCGGCGGCGCCTGCAGCAGCCTCCTCCGGCCCACGTGACGGAGAGACCGTGTTCAAGGGTGCCTGCTTCGCCTGCCACGATACCGGTGCCGCCGGCGCCCCCAAGCGAGGTGACAAGGCAGCCTGGGAGCCACGCATCGCCCAGGGATTCGACACCTTGCGCAAACACGCCATCGAAGGCTTCACCGGCAAGGCTGGCATGATGCCACCGCGGGGGACCTGCGCCACCTGCAGTGACGAAGAGATCGAGAACGCCATTCACTACATGATCGACAAGCTCTAAGTAATTGAAAGGGCTCCTCTTGCAGCCCTTTCAATCCCATCACTTCCGACTACGCTTGAAGGTAAGTTTTTTCGGGAGTGTTGCATGTCAGTTCAGCCCACCACACCGCCAGACTCGCACTCCTTGCTGGCGGTCGTCTCCTCCATCATGGATTTTCCCGCCCCCGGCATTGCCTCCCCCGAGGATTACGCCCGACTGGTCGGTATGCTGGACACACTCTGCCCTCTGCAACATTTCGCCATGCTGGGGCTGGCCGACGGGGGGCTGAACTGGCGCTACACCTATCAGCTTCCCGACGTGTTCAAGCAACAATTGGGACGGGAAGAACCTCGCCTCACCGAACAGCTCACCCGGCTCGATGAAGGTCAGGGCTGGTGCGTGCAGCCTGTGGAGCATATCGACGTGCAGTGGTTGCTGGCACGCAGCACCCCGGATCAGGCACCCACCCTGAGGCTGCTGCTGGAGTGCCTGGCCAAACGCCTGCACGAAACCCAGACCGGTACCCAGCTGGCGGGGCAGGCTTCCCCTCTCATGCAGCGGGATCCCCAGTGGCAGGAGAAAATCGAGAAGATCGGCCGAGTGATGCGCCTGGCTCACAACCTGCCTCAGCATGCCCTGTTTGCCCAGTTGGAAGCTGTGTTGCGCCAGATGCTCTCGGTCAGCGACATGTTGCTGATCCGGCTGGAAAACCAGCGACTGGAGCGACTCTATCCACCACACCTGACATACGACGATGACATCATTCGGGCCATGTGCCACAGCACCAACAGCGTAGAGCGCCATGAAGAGGGACTTTACTGGTACAGCCTGCCCCTGCGCCAGCAGCAGCAATACTTTGCCCACCTCATCCTCAACATGACCCGGCCTCTGGAAACCGATGACAGGCTGTTCCTCGATTTCCTGCGCCATCAGCTGACCCTGTTGCTGGAGCTCAAAAGGGTGCGACAGCAACTCGATGAGCTCAACTCGGAGGAGTCCATCAACCAGCGACTCCAACAGCTGCGCCAAACCAACTTGAGGTTGCAGAAACGGCTCAAGCATCATCAGGAGCTGGAGCGGCGGCTCCAGTTCAATGCCCTGCACGACCCGCTGACCCAGTTGCCAAACCGGGCGCTGCTGATGAATCACCTGCATCATGCCATGACCCGCTACCGCCGTTACCAGACAGCCGGCTTCACCCTGATTTTCGTCGATGTGGATCACTTCAAGCAGGTCAATGACGCCCTGGGCCACAGTGCCGGCGATCAGTTGCTGCAGGAGCTGGGCAGCAGGCTGCAAGGCTGCATCCGGCAAAATGACATGGTGGCGAGGCTCGGAGGGGACGAATTCGTCATCTATCTTGACAACAGCCAGCGGGAAGAGGACATCAGCCCCGTGCTCAATCGCCTGATTGGCCGTATCGGCCATCCGTTCCGGCTCCAAGGCAACGAACTGACCATCACCGTCAGTCTGGGGGTCGCCAACGTGACGGAGCAAACGGCCGATGTCAGTGAACTGCTGCACCAGGCAGACCTCGCCATGTACCAGGCCAAGCGTAACGGCCGCAGCCGCATCGTCATGTATTCGGAGGCCTGTACCGAACAGGCGGGGTCACCGGAAGAGCGGCTCTTCAGAGCCTTGCGGGAAGGGCGGATTGTGCCCTACTTCCAGCCGGTGATCAGGCTGTGTGACAGCCGCCTGGTCGGACTGGAGGTGATGGCGCGCTGGATAACGGAGGAAGGGGAGCTCAAGGATGCATTCGACTTCATTCCTCTGGCGGAACAGTGCGGCCTCATTCAGGATCTGGACCGCCAGATCCTCAAGCGCACCTGCCAGCAACTGAAGCTTTGGCAACCCGCCTCCGGGGTCGGTCGTTTCAGGATAGCCATCAACCTCTCCGGCAAGCACCTGGCCAGCCACGAGCAGATCATGCAACTGCTCACCATCATGGAGGAGGAGGGTGTCATCCCCGCATGTTTCATCTTTGAGTTCAACGAACGCGAGCTCTCCCGGCAGAGTGCCGACTCCCTCACTGCCCTGCATGAACTGAGGGCGAAAGGGATCCAGGTCAGCCTGGATGACTTCGGCACCGGCTTCTCTTCCCTCAACGCCCTGTTTCACTTCCCAGTGGATTACATCAAGGTGGACGACAGCTTCACCCATCGCATGTTGAACTCCCCCAAGGATCTGGCGCTTATCCGCGCCATGCGGGACATCTGCCAGGACCTCGACTTCACCCTGGTGGTCGAGGGGATCGAAAATCAGCAGCAGTTGCAAAAGCTCATCGAGCTTGGCTGCGCCCTCGGGCAAGGGCGCCATATCTCGCCCCCGCTGCCGGGAGCCGATATTCCCCCTCTGCTGGGTCAGGCTTCTCGAGAGACCAAGCCTTCCGACCTCAATCCTTCTTGAACAGGGCCCGCAGGTTGGCGACACCAACCTGCCCCTTCTGCTGGCGCTCCTCGGCCGTCACCTTCTTCTGGTTTTCCCACTCCAGGTCATCCTGGGGCAGCTCCAGCAGGAAGCGGCTCGGCTCCGGCCGCACCGACTCGCCAAACTGGCGGCGCTCCTTGCAGAGAGTAAAGGTCAGCTCGGTCTGGGCCCGGGTGATCCCCACGTAGGCGAGGCGCCGCTCCTCCTCCACATTATCCTCGTCGATGCTGGTCTGGTGGGGCAGCAGCCCCTCCTCCATGCCCACCATGTAGACATAGGGAAATTCCAGCCCCTTGGAGGCGTGTAGGGTCATCAGCTGCACCTGATCCGCCTCATCCTCCCCTTCGTTGCGCTCCATCATGTCCCGCAGGGTGAGGCGAGTCACCACCTGAGCAAGCGTCATCGACTCCTCCAGCTCATCCCCCTCCAGCATCTCGCTGATCCAGCGATAAAGGGTGGAGACGTTTTGCATCCGCATCTCCGCCGCCTTCGGACTGGGGGAGGTCTCATAGAGCCACTCCTCATAGTGGATCTCCTTGATCATGTCCCGCACCGCCTCCACCGGATTGCCGCGCAGCGCCTGATCGCCGAGCCGTACCAGCCAGTTGGTGAAGGCCTGCAAGGCGGATAGACCGCGCCCGGAGAGGTGTTGCTCCAGCCCCAGCTCGAAGCTGGCGGCAAACAGGCTCTTGCCGCGCTGGTTGGCGTACTGGCCCAGTTTTTCGAGGGTAGTGGGGCCTATCTCGCGGCGCGGCAGGTTGACTACCCGCAGAAAGGCAGTGTCCTCATCCGGGTTAACTAGCAGCTTGAGGTAGGCCATGATGTCCTTGATCTCGGTGCGGGAGAAAAATGAGGTACCGCCCGAGATACGGTAGGGAATGCGGTTGGTCATCAGCGCCTTCTCGAAGATGCGCGACTGATGGTTGCCCCGATAGAGGATCGCGTAATCCTTGAACCGGGTGCGGTTCATGAACTTGTGGCCCATCAGCTCGGCGGCGATACGCTCCGCCTCGTGCTCCTCATTCTTGGCAAACAGCACCTTGAGCTTCACCCCCTCGTCCAGCTCGGAGAAGAGCGCCTTGTCGTAGACATGGGGATTATTGGCGATCAGGATGTTGGCGCACTTGAGAATACGCCGCTTGGAGCGGTAGTTCTGCTCCAGCTTGATGAGCCGCAGATTGGGGAAATCTTCGTTCAGCAGCACCAGGTTCTGCGGCTTGGCACCGCGCCAGGAGTAGATGGACTGGTCGTCGTCCCCCACCACGGTGAAGCGGGCCCGCTCGCCGACGATCTGCTTCACCAGCTCGTACTGGCTGGTGTTGGTGTCCTGGTATTCGTCGACCAGCAGATAGCGGATCTTGTTCTGCCAGCGCTCGCGCACCTCCTGATTGCTCTTGAGCAGCAAGGTCGGCATCACGATGAGGTCGTCAAAATCCAGCGCGTTGTAGGCCACCATCTGGCGGTGGTAACGCTCGTAGAGCTGGGCCATCAGCATCTCTTCCGGGCCGCGGGCGATGCGCATGGCGCGGGCTGGCAGGATAAGGTCGTTCTTCCAGTTGGAGATTTGGCTGATAAGGGCCGAGAGCTTGTCCTTGTCGTTGTCGAGCTCGTCTTCAGTCAACTCTTTCAGCAGCGCCAGCTGATCGGTGTCGTCGAACAGGGAGAAGTTGGCCTTGAGGTTCAGGCTCTTGTGCTCGCGGCGGATGATCTCGAGCCCCAGAGTGTGGAAGGTGGAGACCATCAGCCCCCGCGCCTCCTTGCGACCCAGGGTCTGACCGACCCGCTCCTTCATCTCCCGCGCCGCCTTGTTGGTAAAGGTGACCGCCGCTATGTTGCGTGCGTTGTAGCCGCACTGCTGTACCAGATAGGCAATCTTGTTGGTGATGACGCGGGTCTTGCCCGATCCGGCACCCGCCAGCACCAGGCAAGGGCCGGAGACATACTTGACCGCTTCGTTCTGATTGGGGTTGAGCTTCATGGGCCGGATCTCTTGGCTTATGATGAGGGGCGGCATTGTAGCAGAGATCCCGCGGGCAGCCGAAACCGGGCACGGGATCCCGCCACTTCATCTTGTGTTTGCCCGCCATTTTCCGGATCATGACCGACTTTTCCAGACGAGATGAGGGGAGCATGAATCAGCAACAGCACGACCGGCTGCGCGGCCAGTTTCCAGCCTTGGCGCAGGAGGTGAACGGCCACCCTCTGGTCTATCTGGACAACGCCGCCACCACCCAGAAACCGCAAGCCGTGCTGGATGCGATCAATCACTACTATCGGGCCGACAATGCCAACGTGCACCGCGCCGCCCATGCCCTGAGCGGCCGGGCCACACGCGCCTTCGAAGATGCCCGCGAGACGGTTGCCCGCTTTATCAATGCCCCTCGCAGCCACGAAGTGATATGGACCCGTGGCACCACGGAGGCGATCAATCTGGTGGCCCAGAGCTGGGGGATGAGCGAGCTGAGGGCGGGGGATGAGATCGTGCTCAGCACCCTGGAGCATCACGCCAATATCGTCCCCTGGCAGCTGGTCGCCCAGCGCACCGGCGCCGTCATCCGGGTCATCCCCCTCGATGAGCGGGGCGATCTCGACATCGCTGCCTATCTGGCCCTGCTGGGACCACGTACCCGACTGGTGAGCGTGGCTCACGTCTCCAATGCCCTTGGCACCGTCAATCCAGTCAAAGAGATGGTGGCAGCGGCCAAGGCGGTCGGGGCCCTGAGCCTCATCGACGGCGCCCAGGCGGTGGCCCATCTCGAGGTGGATGTGCAGGCTATCGGCTGCGACTTCTACGCCTTCTCCGGCCACAAGCTCTATGGCCCGACCGGCATCGGCGTGCTGTGGGGCCGCACTGAGCTATTGGAGCGAATGCCCCCCTGGCAGGCCGGCGGCGAGATGATCGACAGAGTCAGCTTCAGCGGCACCACCTTCAACATCCTGCCCTTCAAATTCGAGGCAGGCACCCCCCATATTGCTGGCGCCATCGGCCTGGCCGCAGCCATCGGCTTTGTGATGGAGCAGGACAAGGATTCATTGGCCAGCCATGAAGCGGTGCTGACCGACTATCTGGTTGCCGGACTGCAACAGATGCCAGGGCTGCGTCTGGTCGGCGAACCCGGTCAGCGCGCCGGCGCGGTCTCCTTTCTGCTGGACGACATCCACCCGCAAGATGCCGCCACCCTGCTCGACATGCAGGGCATAGCCCTGCGGGTCGGCCATCACTGCGCCATGCCGCTGATGGAATCTCTTGGTGTCGGCGGCACGATGCGCGCCTCGCTGGCCTGCTACAACAATCGGGACGATGTCGACGCCCTGCTGGCCGCCCTGCACAAACTCCGTGACTTCTTCTAAGGCAGACACCCGATGAACAGCCTCGCAACCTACACCCGGATAGGCGTTGAGCCCGACGCAAATAGTATCCGTCAGCAGTTTGCGGCAGCAAACGGCTGGGAGAACCAGTACCGACTCATCATCCAGCTCGGCAAGCTGCTACCCACCTTGCCAGCAGAGTGGCAGCAGGAGGCATTTCGCCTTAAGGGATGTGAAAGCCAGGCCTGGCTGAAGGGGGAAAAGAGCAAGGATGGTTGCTGGCACTTTGCCTGTGATTCCGATGCCCGCATCGTGCGCGGTCTTATCGTCATCGTGCTGGCGGCACTCAATCATCAGAGTGCCGACGCTATCCAAGCTTTTGATATGGATGCCTATTTCAGCGAATTGGGGCTCGAGAAACACCTGAGCCCGTCGCGAGGCAACGGGCTCAGGGCAATCGTGTTGGCAATCCGGGAGCAGGCTGCCTAACCCACCTTGTACAGTGGTCGATCAGGCTTCGCCAATCGACCCTGCGTCTTCATTTCCAGCCTCTTTCTCGGCGCGGGCTCCCCGCTCGGCAATCTTCTTCAATACCCGGGACGCGGCAACCAAGCCAAAGGTGGCCGTCACCGGCGTCACGGCACCGAAGCCGGAGGCGCAATCCATCTTCATATTGCCGTCGCTGGCCGCCTTGGCCTGGCAGGTGCCGCCATTGCCATCCGGATAACTCAGCTGCTCGGTTGAGAAGACACACTCCACCCCGAATTTGCGCGCCGGATTCTTGCTGAAGTTGTGCAGTCGGCGCAGGTCGGCGCGCACCTTGGCGGCCAGCGGATCCTGAATGGTCTTGGCCAGGTCGGCCACGGTGATCTGGGTCGGGTCCATCTGCCCGCCGGCACCGCCCGCCACGATCACCGGGATCTTGTTGCGCTTGCAGAAGGCAATCAGCGCCACCTTGGCCTTGACCGAGTCGATGGCATCCACCACATAGTCAAACTCCCGCTTGATATGCTCGCCCAGGTTGTCGGCGGTGACGAAGTCATCCACCTCGATCACCTCGCAATCCGGGTTGATGGCACGGATGCGCTCGGCCATCACCTCCGTCTTGAGACGGCCGACCGTGCCCTGCATGGCATGGATCTGGCGATTGGTGTTGGTGATGCAGATATCATCCATGTCGATCAGAGTGATCTGGTTGATGCCGGCCCGAGCCAGCGCCTCGGCCGCCCAGGAGCCGACGCCACCGATCCCGACCACGCAGACTTTCGCCTGGCTGAAGGAGCCAAGGGCACGCTGGCCATAAAGACGGGCTATGCCCCCGAATCGCTGTAGATACTCTGCTTTCATACCACCACCTTGCTTGAGGGCGGCCATTATAGCGGCAACCTCCGTCAGGGGCGATGATCGGATGATGGCGATGTTGATGTAAGGGGAAATAAGTGCTGTCTCGGGAACGAAAAAAAGCCCAGTCGTTAGACTGGGCTTCTTGAGTAGTGGCGGAGCGGACGGGACTCGAACCCGCGACCCCCGGCGTGACAGGCCGGTATTCTAACCGACTGAACTACCGCTCCGCATTCGGTTAGCTTTCGCTAAATCATTTGCCGCTTATTCTGAGGTGTCATCCTCGCAGCCGGTCATGTAATTCTTCACATCACCGTTTAATTGGGTGCCTGGCAGTGTCCTACTCTCGCATGGCGAATGCCACACTACCATCGGCGCTACAGCGTTTCACTTCTGAGTTCGGCATGGGGTCAGGTGGTTCCACTGCGCTATTGCCGCCAGGCAAAATCTTAATCCAGAAAGCTGACGTGAATAACGACTTTGCTAGTTGCTTGTCATTACCACTGAATTTGTAAGTAGTTCACTCATTCGCTACAAGGCCAGAAACACTTCTTGGGTGTTGTATGGTTAAGCCTCACGGGTAATTAGTATGGGTTAGCTCAACGTATCGCTACGCTTACACACCCCACCTATCAACGTTGTGGTCTCCAACGGCCCTTTAGGACCCTCAAGGGGTCAGGGATGACTCATCTCAGGGCTCGCTTCCCGCTTAGATGCTTTCAGCGGTTATCGATTCCGAACTTAGCTACCGGGCAGTGCCACTGGCGTGACAACCCGAACACCAGAGGTTCGTTCACTCCGGTCCTCTCGTACTAGGAGCAACTCCCTTCAATCATCCAACGCCCACGGCAGATAGGGACCGAACTGTCTCACGACGTTCTGAACCCAGCTCGCGTACCACTTTAAATGGCGAACAGCCATACCCTTGGGACCGACTTCAGCCCCAGGATGTGATGAGCCGACATCGAGGTGCCAAACACCGCCGTCGATATGAACTCTTGGGCGGTATCAGCCTGTTATCCCCGGAGTACCTTTTATCCGTTGAGCGATGGCCCTTCCATTCAGAACCACCGGATCACTATGACCTACTTTCGTACCTGCTCGACCTGTCCGTCTCGCAGTTAAGCTGGCTTAT
>NZ_CP077378.1:2622500-2730000 GCF_019048565.1 Aeromonas sp. FDAARGOS 1406 | reverse complement strand
GTGTGCCTGCACCAGCAGGGCCTTGGCTCTGTTGCCCTGCTCTCCTTTCACTGACTTGATGGCCGAGAGCTGGATCATGGCGGCATCCGTCTTGCCCTGTTGCAGCAGCAGTTCGGCGGCACGCATGGCGGCCTTGGGGTGAGCATGTTCCCGGGCAAGCAGTTGCCAGCTGTCCACAGCCTTCGGCCACTCACGTGCCCCTTCCCACAACTGGGCCAGCAATTGGCGATTCTCTGCGCTCTGCTTCATCTGTCCCTTGGCCATGGCAGACTCCAGCAGACGCGCACCGCGATAGGGCAGTCCCTGCCAGGCATACAGGCGGATCAGCTGGTTGCGGGCGGCGGCATCATCCATCAGTTGACGGTCGATGGCGGTTTGCAGCAGTGCAAGCGCTCGATCACCACGCTTGGCGGAGATATTGAGCGACACAGCCTGCTGCCACCACTTGCTCTCTTTCGGCTCGCTGCGGATCAACTCTTCGGCCTGATCCGCAGCCACGCCGTAACGCTGCAATGCAGTGAGGGAGGAGAGGCGGATGATGGCTGCCTGCTTCTGCCAGCTTTTCTTCAACAGTTGTTCACTCTGGCTGGCTGCCTCGCCGTACTGCTTGTTGTGGTAATAGAGGCCAGCCAAGCGCAGACGCAAGGTATCGTCAGCCTTGATGGCCAATGCGGCCTTGTAGCTGGCGATGGCGCCGGACCACTTGGATTGCTGGGCCTGGATATCCCCGCGCAGACGCAACAACTGAAGTCGTTGCTGCTCTGGCCACTCTTTATAGGCAAGAGCCTGCTCCACGTAGCGACTCGCCTGTGCGGTCTGCTGCAGATTGGCGGCCAGAGAGGCCTGTAACTGCGCCAGCCAGGCGTGCTCAGCCTCGGAACCGGGTTTGAGCACAGCCGCCTTGCTCTGGGCCTGTTGCCACTGGCCGGATTGATAGAGCTTCATCACGGGCTCCAGCTGGCGGGAGAAATGAGGGCTCACCTCCATCGCCAGACAGGCTTGGCTGACCAGGGCCAGCAGACAGATCCAGATCCGCAACATGGTTATGACTCCAATTTGAATTTGAGCGTGATGACTTGCACCAGCTTGTCGGTGGCGCCCGGCCTCGGCTGATAGCGCCACTTGTTGATCGCCTGAATGGCCGCTCGCTCGAACTGACGCTTCGGCTTGGCCTCGACCACCTCCACATCCTGTACCCGCCCATCGGCATCGACGCTGAAACGCAAGGTCACGGACCCCTCGATGCCGGCCTGCTGGGCCCGGTAGGGATAAACAGGCTCAACCCGTTGCAGTGGCATCAAGAGGTCACCGGCACCGATTCCAGCGCCCTGCTGCTGACCATGGAAATTGCCGCTCGCGACCGGAGTGGGACTGGTCGCCACGCCAGGGGCAAAGACCTGTACCGCACTCAGGGTCGAGACCAGATCCAGGCTCGGTTGTACCGAAGGCAACGGGGCCGCCGCCGGCATGGGCATCGGTGTCGAGGCCAGCGCGGCAGGCGGCTCCGGCAGGGGTTCCGGCTCCTGGGGTACCGGCCGCTCACGCACCTGTACCTCGGTCACCTCGTTCTGCATGTTGATGACGATGGATTTCTGCTCTGTGGTCGCCTTCTCCCCTCCGGGCGGCTCCACCAGGGTGGCCATGAACAACAGGATGCCCAGACTGAGGGCGATCCCCAGTCCCAGGCTCATCAACTTGTGTTTCATTTCGGTGCCACCGCCACGGCGATGTTGGCGATGCCTGCCGCCTTGGCTTCATCCATCACCCGCACCACCTTGCCGTGGGGTACCCGTTCATCGGCCTGGATCACCAGGCTTGCCTCGGGCTGCTCCGCCAACAGTCGGGCGAGGGTGGCCTGTACCCGCTCCACATCCACCTGTTTGCGGTCGAGGAAGATCTGCCCCTGAGCGCCGATCGCCAGCATGATGCTGGACGATTTCTGCGCCTTGGCCTGGCTGGCCTGGGGTCTGTGTACCTCAAGCCCGGCTTCGCGCACGAAGGAGGTGGTCACGATGAAGAAGATCAGCATGATGAAGACGATATCCAGCATGGGGGTCATGTCGATCTGCACTTCATCGCGCTGGCGTTTGGATTGCCGTCTCATTGCATTACCTTCTCTTCTCGCAGGCCGTCCCGGGTCTTGGCCAGCGCACGCTTGGCCTGACTCTCGAGCCGGCTAAGTAACAACACGCCGGAGAGGGCCACCACCATGCCTGCCATGGTGGGGATGGTGGCGCGGGAGATCCCGCCCGCCATGCTCTCCGGGTTAAAGCGGTTGGCCGCAGCCAGCGCATCGAATACGCCTATCATGCCGGTCACTGTACCCAGCAACCCCAGCATGGGGCAGAGCACCACCAGGGTGCGGATGAAGATCAGATGACGGTTGAGCGCCAGCTCCACTTCTGCCAGCCAGCGCCCGCGAATCGCGCGAGCGTGCCAGCTGTGACGCTCGCGACGCGCCTGCCAGCGGCCCAGCAGCTCACGCTGCAACGGTGCAAACCCCAGGTTGAGGTAGAGCAGCCGCTCGATCATCAGAATCCACATCAGCACCAGCAAGGCCAGAATGACCCAGAGCACCGGGCCGCCACGGCCCATGAAGCTCTGCAACTGCTGCCAGATGTCGAGCATCATGCTACCCGCTCCACCCTGTCACCATTGCTTTCGGCCCGCTCGGCCAGGATCCCGGCCACCTGCTGTTCCAGCACGTTGGAAAGCTCGGTGAAACGGGACTGCAACAGGCTGTGGGCCAGGATCAGCGGAATGGCCGCCACCAGACCCTGCACCGTGGTGACCAGGGCCATGGAGATGCCGCCCGCCATGATCTTGGGATCGCCGGTACCGAACTGGGTGATGGCCTGGAAGGTGCCGATCATACCGGTCACTGTCCCGAGCAGACCCAGCATGGGGGCGATGGCCGCGATCACCTTAACCATGCCGATGCCGCGCTCCAGGCGAGGGGTCTCCTGCAGGATCGCCTCATCCAGACGCAGTTCGAGGGTCTCCATGCTCAGTTCTGGATGCTTGTCAGCCACCGTCAGCACCCGGCCGAGGGCGTTGTCGGCATGATATTCACCGCTCTTGAGCTGGCGACGAACCCGACCCAGTTCGCGAGAGAGGCTCCACAGCCGTACTCCAGCGATCCCCAGGCCGATGGCTGCCAGCAGCACGATGATGGCGCCGACCTGGCCGCCCTGCTGGACTTGCTGCCAGAAGGTGGGCGCCTGGGCCAGCATATCGAGCAGAACACCGTGGGAGGGATCCAGCGGCAACGCTTCTCCCTCCTGACCCTGATAAGCGGCCACAGCGGAAAGCACGCTGCCTGGCAGGCCCAGCACCGGACTCAGGCCTTCGGCCTCCGGTTGCAAGAAACCCGCATCGCCCAGCAGGGCGAAGCTGCCGATCCGGGTCAACGTCTGCTCGCTGGCAACGCCCTGGGCATCGAGCACCTTGCCGTTGAACTGGGCAACCCGGCCCGATTCGCGGATCTCCTGCAGCAAGGTGGCTGGCAGCAGGGCAAGGGCGGCGCGATCAGGCACCTGTTTATCCTGTGCCATGGTTTTCAGCGGGGCGAGACGATCAGGATACTGGCCCTCGACGGCGGATTCGCTCAGCAACTTGACCGCATCGCTGGCGCCCTGACGGGTGACCGCAAAGATCTCGTTCATGTCGCCGGAGGCCTGCTCCCACTGGGTATTGAGATCCACCAGCTGCTTTTCATTGGCCGCGAACTGGCTGGCCAGCTCCTTGCTCAGGCGCTGGGCCTCGGCCAGCTTGGCACGGGCACTGCTCAGCTCCCTGGAGACAGACGCCAGATCCTGCTGAGCCTTCTGCTCACGGGCCTGTTCCTGCTGCTGCCAGGCTTCCTCGGCCACGGCGGCTGTGGTGCCCAGAGAGAGGGCGAGGGCAAGGGGTAACCACTTCATGGTGACGCTCATGACTGGGCCTCCTGACCACGGCTGACGGAAAGGGGGACATTCAACAACTGGGGAACTTTCTTGTCGGCAGCCATTTCCAACGCCTCGGCGATGGGGGAGAGCCACTGGCCGTCGAGGGCTTGCCACTGCTTGTGCTCGGCAGACCAACGCCACGCCTGGGAGCGATCGGCGGTCATCGCCAGCAGGGAGACCCGACCCAGAGCCAGCACATCGACCCGGCGCGGTGCGCCATCCAGCACCAGCTCGGCGGAATAATGGTCCAGCCTGCTGCCGTATTCGGCTTCAATCTGATAGGCCTGCAATAGCTGGCGGAACTTCTCCGCCTCGCTCACATCGGCTCTGGCCAGCGTCGCTTTCAAGGCAGCAACCCGCGCCAGACGATCCTCCCTGCGCAGCGGGATGTCATCCTGTACCAGCTGTTCCAGATCGGCTTGCATCTGCAGCATCAGGGGGACAAGCCCCTGCCTGGTCTCCTGTACCGCTTCCAACTGCTGGCTCAGCTTGCCCAGCTCGTTTTGCTGATCGGCCACCAGAGACTGCATGTAGCGGTTGTAGGCTTCCAGATCCCGCAGTTGCAGTTGGGCATTTTGCAGCTCAATCCTGGCGGCGACGGCTCCATCGGCGGCTTTCTCCACACGCAGCTGGGAGGCTTTCCCGTCGGCGATACTGTTCTTCAATGCTGGCGCAACCACTTCGTCGGCGGACACGACGCAATGAACGGCCATGGGTAACAAGGTCAGACCCCAAAACTTGTTCATGATATAAATCTTAACAATGATAACTATTCTCATTGTCTCAAAGAGTAGGGTCACTGGCAATCAGATGATTTTCTTGGCCTCTGGCCGAAAAAACAGGATACTTTTTAGACAAGTACGGGAATAACTGGCGTTGGTAGTCGCAACACCATTTTAAATAACTAAAAAATGTCTTTTCGATCAGCAAGATAAGTGATCGAAAAAGGAGACTTACATGTTTAACGATGCGATCTGGGAACACATAGATCGGTTCACCAAGGCGAAGAAGACCAGCGAGATCCAGCAACAACTGGAGCGCTTCAGTCATCAGATGGGGTTTGATTACTTCCGTTTGCTGATTATTTTCCCCATCAGTATGCAGAAATCCCATGTGGCCTTGTTCAACAACTGCCCCACCAGCTGGTTTGATGCCTATTCGGAACGGCACTACCTGACCCAGGATCCGGTCGTCTTCCTGGGACTGAAGCAGACCCAGCCCATCTTCTGGAACAAGCTCGATTGTGATGCCCCCTGGTTGCCCAGCGCCAGCAGGGAAGTAATGAACCTCGCCGCCGACTTCGGGGTGAGGAACGGCGTCTCCTTCCCGCTGCACACGCCGCAGGGGGAACACGGCATCCTCTCTTTCATCAGCAAGGAGAAGTCCAATTCCGATCTGATGTTTGAAAACGTTCCCCTGCTGTCATTCTGTGCCAGCTACATCTTCAACTCGGCCCTGACCCTCATCAAGGCCAGGCCAGACCTGATGAAATACCTGGCCGAGCTGTCGGATCGGGAGAAGGAGTGCCTGTTCTGGGCCAGCGAGGGCAAGACCTCCTGGGAGATCGCCACCATCCTCGGCATCAGCGAGCGAACCGTGAACTTCCACCTCAATCAGGTCACCAACAAGACGGACTCGCGCAACCGCAACCAGGCGATTGCCAAGAGCATCTCCAGCGGCATCATTGTGCCTTCCCTGGACGACGTCACCATCACCAACCTGCGGCTGTCATAGCCTGTTTTGCCAAAACAAAAAGAGCCGCAATGCGGCTCTTTTTTCATTTCCGGCGACGGCTTATTCCACCGTCACGGATTTTGCCAGGTTGCGCGGCTGATCCACGTCGGTACCCTTGATGAGGGCAACATGGTAGGAGAGCAGCTGCAGCGGCACAGTATAGACGATCGGCGCGATCACCTCTTCCACGTGGTTCAGGCTCATCACCCGCATGGTCTCGTCGCTCTTGAAGCCGGTATCGGCATCGGCGAAGACGTAGAGGATACCGCCACGGGCACGCACCTCTTCCACGTTGGACTTGAGCTTCTCCAGCAGATCGTTGTTCGGCGCCACCACTATGATGGGCATCTCGGCATCGATCAGCGCCAGCGGACCGTGCTTCAACTCACCGGCGGCATAGGCCTCGGCGTGGATGTAGGAGATCTCTTTGAGCTTGAGTGCCCCTTCCATGGCGATGGGGTACTGGCTGCCGCGACCCAGGAACAGGCTGTGGTGCTTGTCGGCAAACTCTTCGGCCAGGGCCTCGATATCCTTGGCCAGCGCCAGGCTCTCCTTGATGCGCAGCGGCAGGGCCTGCAGCGCCTTGACCAGCTCAGCTTCGGCGGCGGTGCTCAGGTGGCCACGGCAACGACCGATGGAGGCCACCAGCATCAGCAGACCGGCCAGCTGGGTGGTGAACGCTTTGGTGGAGGCCACGCCGATTTCGGCACCGGCTCGGGTCATAAAGGCCAGATCCGATTCACGCACCAGGGAGGAGCCCGGCACGTTGCAGATGGCCAGCGAGCTCATGTAGCCGGACTCCTTGGCCAGACGCAGGGCCGCCAGGGTATCGGCGGTCTCGCCGCTCTGGGAGAGGGTCACCAGCAGGCTGTTGGGGCGCACCACCGACTTGCGATAGCGGAACTCGGAGGCGATCTCCACGTCGCAGGAGACGCCGGCGATCTCTTCGAACCAGTAGCGAGCCACCATGCCGGAGTGATAGGAGGTGCCACAAGCGACGATCTGCACGTGATCGACCTTGTCGAAGATGGCGCGCGCACCATTGCCGAACGACTCGACCACCACGTGATCGCTGCCCAGACGCCCTTCCAGGGTGTTGGTGATGGCCTTGGGTTGCTCGTGGATCTCTTTGAGCATGTAGTGGCGATACTCGCCCTTGTCACCGGCGTCGTGGGAGAGTTCGGACTCCTGCTCTTCACGCACCACGGCCTCGCCGTGGGTATCGAAGATGTGCACGTCGCGACGGGTCACTTCGGCCACATCGCCCTCTTCGAGGAAGATGAAGCGGCGGGTCACCGGCAGCAGGGCCATCTGGTCGGAGGCGATGAAGTTCTCGCCGATGCCGCGGCCGATCACCAGGGGGGAGCCGGAACGGGCCACCACCACGCGGCTGTCGTCACGGCTGTCCATCACGACTGTGCCGTAGGCGCCGCGCAGTTGCTTCACCGTGACCTGCATGGCCGCCAGCAGGCTGGGGGCGGATTTCAGCTCGTGGTGCACCAGGTGGGCAATCACCTCGGTGTCGGTGTCGGAGCTGAACACATAGCCCAGCGCCTTGAGCTCTTCCCGCAGCTCTTCGTGGTTCTCGATGATGCCGTTGTGCACCACCACGATATGCTCGGAGACGTGGGGGTGAGCATTGCGCTCGGACGGCTCGCCATGGGTAGCCCAGCGGGTGTGGGCAATGCCGGTACCACCGTGGACGGACTGCTCCTCCAGTGCCTTGGCCAGCTCGGCTACCTTGCCGAGGCGACGCACCCGCTGCAGCGGCTGGTCGGCGCTGAACACGGCGACACCAGCCGAATCGTAGCCACGGTATTCCAGACGGCGCAGGCCCTCTACCAGGATTTCAGCCACATCACGTTGGGCGACGGCCCCGACGATGCCACACATAGACTTCTCCTTGAAACGTAAGACGTTAATTCGGTTGGATAATGGTTTGTTCAAATCACACGGCCACGGGGGCGCAAATCAGCGTGATCCCCCTGGCCTGAATCTGTTCTCTGGCCGCATTGCTCAGCCCCTCGTCGGTCACCAGGGTATGGATGCCGGACCAGGGCAGCTCGAGATTGGGGATCTTGCGGCCGATCTTCTCCGACTCCACCATGACGATGACCTCCCGCGACACTTCGGCCATGACCCGGGAGAGGCCCACCAGCTCGTTGAAGGTGGTGGTGCCCCGCTCCGGGTCGATGCCATCGGCACCGATGAAGAGCTGGTCGAAGTCATAGGAGCGCAGCACCTGCTCCGCCACCTGCCCCTGGAAAGATTCGGAATGGGGATCCCAGGTCCCGCCAGTCATCAGCAGGGTGGGCTCGTTTTCCAGCTCGCGCAGGGCACCAGCCACATTGAGGGAGTTGGTCATGACGATGAGGCCGCGCTTGTTGCCCAGCATGGGGATCATGGCGCTGGTGGTGCTGCCGCTGTCGATGATGACGCGGTTGTGATCGCGGATCCGCTCGGCGGCGGCGCGGGCAATGGCCAGCTTTCGATTCGAAACTTGTTCCGGGTTGCTGTCCACCACCATCTCGCTGGGGAGGGGAACGGCACCGCCGTAGCGACGCAGCAACAGGCCACCGGTCTCCAGCACCGCCAGATCTTTGCGGATGGTCACTTCGGAGGTGGCGAAGTGTTTGGCCAGGGCATCGACGCTGACTTCCCCCTGCTCCTGCACCAGACTCACTATGGTGTGACGGCGCTGCTGTGTGTTGCGTTTGGTCATCTTTAAATTTCGATTCGAAATAATGGCGAAATATTAATGCCTTTTCGGGAAAAATCAAACGGCAAATAGGATCCGATTTGGTTCGATGCCAGAATGAGGAGCCGATTTGCGACGAGGACGCCATGCAAAAACGACTCATCTGGCTGGTGGAAGATGAAGCCAGCATTGCCGATACCCTGATCTATGCCCTGCAGACCGATGGTTTCGAGGTGGAGTGGTTTCCCCTCGGTCAGCCGTTGCTGGCGCGACTGGAACAGACGCGACCGGATTTTTTGATCCTGGATGTGGGGCTACCGGACATCAGCGGTTTCGAACTGTGCAAGCGGGTGCGGGCACTGACCGATATTCCCCTGATGTTTCTCACCGCCCGCAGCGAGGAGATAGACAGGCTGATCGGGCTGGAGATAGGAGCAGACGACTATGTGGCCAAACCCTTCTCGCCCCGTGAGGTATGCGCCCGGGTGCGGGTCATCCTGCGCCGCAGCCAGCCCGCCCCCTACCAGCCGATACAGCCACTCGCCCTAGACGAGGAGCGGGCACGGATCTGCTTCCTGGGCCAGCCCCTGACGCTCACCCGCTATGAGTACCTGCTGCTCAAGACCCTGATGCTGGCGCCGGGTCGGGTCTACTCCCGCCAGCAGCTGATGGATCTGGTGTGGCAGGATGCGGAAGAGAGTCTGGATCGCACCGTCGACACCCACATCAAGACTCTGCGGGCCAAGCTGCGGGAGCGGGACCCTGACGCCAACCTGATCCTGACCCACCGCGGGCTGGGCTACAGTCTGGAGCTGGCATGAACTCAGAGTGGCCGGGCATCGGCAGGGGGATGAGATGAGAATCGGATTGCAACTGCTGTGCGGCCTGGTGCTGATCTTCGCCCTGGCTGCCTGGTTCGTGCTGGAGATCTTCGTCGAGGAGATCAAGCCCGGGGTACGCAGCGCCACCGAAGATACCCTGGTCGACATGGCCCAGATGCTGGCCCCCCTGGCCCTGGACGACATGCAGGAAGGAAAGATGGCGAATGGCCGGCTGGCCAGCGCCTTCGCCCGCCTCAACCAGAGTCCCATCAATGCCCTCATCGATGGCCACCTCAAGCAGCAGGCGGAGTACCGCATCTATGTGACCGACGCAAAAGGCAGGGTGGTCTACGACTCGGACGGGGTGGATCTGGGCAAGGACTACTCGCGCTGGAACGACGTCTACCTGACCCTGCGTGGCGAATATGGCGCCCGCAGCACCCGTACCGATCCCGACGATGCTGCCAGCTCGACCATGTATGTGGCAGCTCCGCTGCGGGAAGGGGCCGAGATCATCGGCTCCCTCACCGTCGCCAAGCCCAACAGCACCCTGCAGCCCATGATAGAGCGCAGCGAACAGCAGTTGCTGAAAGGGGCGGCCCTGCTGCTGTTCATCTCGCTGCTCATCGGCGCCTTGCTGGTGTGGTGGCTCAACCGCGCCATCGGCAAGCTGGTGCACTATGCGGATGCAATCAGCCAGGGTCAGCCCGCCAGCCTGCCGCGCCTCTACAGCCCCGAACTGGACAGGCTAGGCCACTCCCTGGAAACCATGCGCCGCCAACTGGACGGCAAGGCCTATATCGAGGCCTATGTCCACAGCCTGACCCACGAGCTCAAAAGCCCGCTGGCGGCCATTCGCGGGGCGGGGGAGATCCTGGCCGAGGCGCCGCCGCCGGACATCGCAAAGCGCTTTATCGGCAACATCAATCTGGAGACGGCCCGCATGCAACAGCTGATCGAGCGCATGCTGCAACTCGCCCGCCTCGAATCAGGGCAGGGGCTGGACAGACAATCCGTTGAGCCGGCCCGGCTGGGCAGACGGGTGCTCGACGCCCGCCAGATCCAGGCCCAGCGCCGCCAGATCGCCCTGCACGCCGAGCTGGGGGAAGGTCAGAAGCAGAAGTGGGATCCCCTGCTGGTGGAGCAGGCCCTTGGCAACCTGCTGGACAACGCCCTCGATTTCGCCCCCATCGGCAGTACCCTGGTGCTGAGCGGCGCCATGGTGGAGGGGGGTTATTGCTTCCGGGTGCGGGATCAGGGGCCAGGCATTCCCGACTTTGCGCTGCCCAGGATTTTCGAGCGTTTCTACTCCCTGCCAAGGCCAGACAAGGGAAAAAGCAGCGGCCTCGGGCTCAGTTTTGCCATGGAGGTGGCACGCCAGCACGGCGGCCATCTTGCTCTTGCCAATCAGCCGGACGGGGGGGTGCTGGCCACACTCTGGCTGCCCGGCAACTGAGGACACTTCACACCAAGCACACAGAGCCGGGCTAAGCTGCACCTCCTCGATGACGACCGTCCCCGTCGATGCGCATTCATATTAATCAAGGAGATAGATATGCCCCGTATGCTGTTGTCCGGTCTGCTTGCTGCTGGCCTCTTCTGTGCACTGCCTGCCAGCGCCGCTTCTGGCTGCATGCTGTTTGCCGACGGCACCGGCAAACCCGTCAGCACCCAGGGGGACTGTGCCGCCCAGTTGACCCCGGCCTCCACCTTCAAGATCCCGCTGGCACTGATGGGCTATGACAGCGGCTTCCTGGTGGATGAACAACTGCCTGCCCTGCCGTTCAAGGCCGGTGATCCTGATTTCCTGCCGGAGTGGAAACAGACCACCACCCCGAGCAGCTGGATGCAATTCTCGGTCATCTGGTACTCGCAGCGCCTCACCGAGTGGCTGGGAGAGGCTCGCTTCCAGCACTACGTGGACAGCTTCGACTACGGCAACCGGGATCTCGAAGGCAACCCGGGCAAGCACGACGGTCTGACCCAGGCCTGGCTCAGCACCAGCCTCGCCATCAGCCCCCAGGAGCAAGCCCGCTTCCTTGGCAAGATGGTGAGCGGCAAGCTACCGGTCTCCGCCCAGACCCTGCGCCATACCGCCAACCTGATGCGTCAGCCCGACATCGACGGTTGGCAGATCCACGGCAAGACCGGCATGGGCTACCCCAAGCTGCTGGATGGCAGCCTGGACAGGGAGCAGCAGATCGGCTGGTTCGTCGGCTGGGCCAGCAAACAGGACAAGACGCTCATCTTCGTCCACACCGTTATCCAGAAGCCGGGCAAGCAGTTCGCTTCCCTCAGGGCCAGGGAGGAGGTGTTCGCCGCCCTGCCGGCCCGGTTGAAGACACTCTGATGCCAGCAACACCGGCGCCTGGCGCCGGTTTTTTTATCCCCCTTCACCACCACTTCACACTGCCCCATCCTCCCTTCACGCGACCCCGGCACACTCCCGTTCAACAACAAGGAGACGTGTCATGGTCAAACAAATTTTCACCCACAAGATCGCCCTGCTGCTGCTGCTCTGCCTGCTGATGATGATCCCGGTTCACGCCATCATGGAGCTGAATCGGGAGCGCCAGGCCTATCGCAGTCAGGCCATTCACAGCATCATGGCCAGCCACAGCGGGCCCCAGCGCCTGATGGGGCCCGTACTGGTACAGCCCTATACCCGGACCGTCACCGTCGAGCAGGATGGCAAACATTTCGTTCGCAAGGAGCAGGTCTATCGCTACCTGCTGCCCCAGAGGCTGGACGTGCGGGCCAGCATGGAGGTGACCCCGCGCAAGCTCGGTATCTATCAGGCCCAGATTTATCACAGTCGGCTCTCCCTCTCCGGCCTGATGCCCACCAGCCTGGCTGACAAGGGGCTGGTGGCCGGCAACCCGAACCTGAGCTTCGACCCGGCGGATCCCGCCCTGGTGCCGGGCAAACCCTATCTCAGCCTGATCCTCTCCGATGCCCGGGGCATCAGCCGCGTACCCGAACTGCAATGGGGGGAGAAACGCATCCCGTTTGCCCCTGGTGCCCAGCTGGGGGACGGGCGAGTGGGGATCCATGCCCCGCTCGACGCCTTGCCAGACGAAGATGGCCGCTTTCACATCGAGCTGGATCTGCAGGGCATGAACGCGCTGGAAGTGTTGCCGCTCGGACAGGACAGCCGGTTTCACCTGAGCGGCAACTGGCCCCATCCCAATTTTCTCGGCGACTTTCTGCCCGGTGAACGCACCCTTGCGGATCAAGGGTTCGAGGCAAGCTGGCAGACCAGCTGGTTCGCCACCGACATGGAGAGTCGCTTCAACCGCATGATGAAGGGAGCGGGCACCAAACTGCCGTCATTCAGCGTCAGCCTGGTGCAACCGGTGGATCACTATCAGCTGAACGAGCGGGCCGCCAAATATGCCCTGCTGTTCATCGGCCTCACCTTCATCAGCTTCTTCATGTTCGAGCTGCTCAAGGGGCTGCGGGTACACCCCATCCAGTACGCGCTGGTGGGCATGGGGCTGGCCATCTTCTATCTGGTGCTGCTGGCGCTGACCGAGCATCTCGGCTTTGCCTGGGCCAATCTCATTGCCGCCCTGGCCAGTGTGGCCCTCAACGGCTTCTACCTGAGCCATGTGCTGGGCGGCCCGAAACAGGGCATGGGATTCGCCGCCCTGCTGGGGCTGGTCTACGCCATCCTGTTCGGGCTGCTGCAGGCCGAGGAGACAGCCCTGTTGCTTGGCGCCCTGCTGCTGTTCGCCACCCTGGCGCTGGTCATGGGGCTGACTCGCAAGCTCGACTGGTATCAGGTGATGGAGAACAGTCCCTCCGCCACCGCATGGGCGGCCCCCCAGCCATCGACCAATGACACCAGCCATCAGCCATAAGCAAAAAAACCGGCGCCCTCGGGCGCCGGTTTGCATTTCATTGATCGGGCATCACTTCTTCTTGACCGGGCGAGCCCAGTTCGGAATGTGGCGCTGGGGCACCCGGGTGATCACCAGCTCGTTTTCCGCCACATCCTTGGTGATGGTGGAACCCGCCCCCAGGGTCGCCCCCTTGCCGATCCGCACCGGCGCCACCAGCTGGGTATCGGAGCCGACGAAGACATCGTCCTCGATGATGGTCTGGAACTTGTTCACCCCGTCGTAATTGCAGGTGATGGTGCCGGCACCGATGTTCACCTTGGCGCCGACGTCCGCATCCCCCAGATAGGTCAGATGACCGCACTTCGAGCCCACACCCAGCCGGGCCTTCTTCATCTCGACGAAGTTGCCGACATGGGCATCCTGCTCCAGCACGGCACCCGGGCGCAGGCGGGTAAAGGGCCCGACCGAGCACTGGTCAGCAATTTGCGCACCTTCGATGACGGAGTAGGGTTTCACCTCGGTGTGGTCGCCGATCACGCAATCCTTCAATACGCTGCCGGCACCGATGCGCACGTGATTGCCCAGCACCACCTTGCCTTCGATGATGACGTTGACGTCGATCACCACCTCCTCCCCGATTTCCAGGGTGCCGCGCAGATCGAAGCGGGCCGGGTCGATCAGGGTGGCGCCGGCGATCATCAGCTTCTCGGCCTGCATCTGCTGGTAGCTGCGCTCAAGCGCAGCCAACTGCACCCGGTTGTTAGCTCCTTCCACTTCCATGGCGCTGTCCGGATGGACTGCAGCGATGGGGCAGTTGTCACCGTGGGCCATGGCAATGACGTCGGTCAGATAGAACTCGCCCTGGGCATTCTTGTTGTCCAGACGCGACAGCCAGCTGCGCAGCTGGCCGCCGTTGGCCACCAGCACGCCAGTGTTCACCTCGCGGATGGCGAGCTGCTCGGCGTTGGCATCCTTCTGCTCGACGATGCCGACCACCTGGCCATTGTCGCGCACGATGCGGCCATAGCCGGTCGGGTTGTCCAGCACCACGGTTAGCAGGGCCATGCCATCGCTTGCCTTGGCGGCCAGCAGCCGTTGCAGGGTCTCCGGCTGGATCAGCGGGGTATCGCCGTAGAGCACCAGCACGTCGTCTTCGTCGTTCCAGAACGGGATGGCCTGGGCCACCGCGTGGCCGGTTCCCAGCTGCTGGGCCTGCAGTACCCAGTTCACATCTTCCGCGACGATCCGCTCCTTGAGCAGCTCGGCACCGTGGCCATAGACCAGGTGCAACTGTTCGGCACCAATCTGGCGAGCGGTATCGATCACATGGGAGACCATGGGCTTGTTGGCCACGGGGTGCAGCACCTTGGGGAGAACAGAACGCATACGAGTACCTTTACCCGCAGCCAGGATCACGACATTGAGAGACATAGCTAGCCTTTGAAACAGGTGGAAATACTGGGCGGAGTCTATCCAACGGGCAAAAAAAAAGCGACCCGAAGGTCGCTTTTTGCATCACCGTGATTAGCGGTAATTCTTTTTGACGATATCGATAACCCGCAGCTGGGCCATCGCTTTGGCCAGCTCGGCAGACGCCTGAGCATAGTCGATATCACCATGGGAGCTGTTGATCCGCTCTTCGGCACGACGCTTGGCTTCCTGGGCTTTCGCCTCATCCAGATCGTCTGCGCGAATGGCGGTATCGGCCAGCACGGTCACGGCTTCGGGTTGTACTTCCAGCATGCCGCCGGAGATGTACAGCACCTCTTCGCTACCATTTTGCTTGATCAAGCGGACCAGGCCCGGCTTGATGGCAGTCAGCAACGGAGCATGACCGTGGCGGAGACCCAGCTCACCTTCGGAGCCTGATACCTGGGCGGATTGCACGCGACCGGAAAACAGTTTTCCTTCGGCGCTCACCACATCCAGGTGAAAGGAGATCATCTCAGCCATGGGCCCTCCTATCGAGGCTTACAGTTTCTTGGACTTCTCGACGACTTCGTCGATGCCGCCAACCATGTAGAACGCCTGCTCCGGCAGATCGTCATACTCGCCCTTCAGGATGCCCTGGAAGCCACGGATGGTTTCCTTCAGCGGCACGTATTTGCCCGGAGAACCGGTAAACACTTCTGCCACGAAGAACGGCTGGGACAGGAAACGCTCGATCTTACGGGCACGGGCTACGGTCAGTTTGTCTTCTTCTGACAGTTCATCCATACCCAGGATGGCGATGATGTCCTTCAGCTCCTTGTAGCGCTGCAGTACGGTCTGAACGCCACGAGCGGTCTCGTAGTGCTCCTTGCCAACCACCAGCGGATCCAGCTGACGGGAGGTGGAGTCCAGCGGGTCAACGGCCGGGTAGATACCCAGAGCCGCGATCTGACGGGACAGTACGACGGTCGCATCCAGGTGGGCGAAGGTGGTCGCCGGAGACGGGTCGGTCAAGTCATCCGCAGGCACGTAAACGGCCTGGACGGAGGTGATGGAACCGGTCTTGGTGGAGGTGATGCGCTCTTGCAGAACACCCATCTCCTCGGCCAGGGTCGGCTGGTAACCTACTGCGGAGGGCATACGGCCCAGCAGTGCGGATACTTCGGTACCGGCCAGGGTGTAACGGTAGATGTTGTCCACGAAGAACAGCACGTCACGACCTTCGTCACGGAACTTCTCGGCCATGGTCAGGCCGGTCAGCGCCACGCGCAGACGGTTTCCGGGCGGCTCGTTCATCTGACCGTAAACCAGAGATACTTTGTCCAGTACGTTGGACTCCATCATCTCGTGGTAGAAGTCGTTACCCTCACGGGTACGCTCACCTACACCGGCGAACACGGAGTAACCGCTGTGCTCGATCGCGATGTTACGGATCAGCTCCATCATGTTGACGGTCTTGCCTACACCGGCGCCGCCGAACAGACCAACCTTACCACCCTTGGCGAACGGACATACCAGGTCGATAACCTTGATGCCGGTCTCCAGCAGCTCGGTGCTGTTGGACTGATCTTCGTAGCTGGGGGCTTCGCGGTGGATGGACCAACGCTCTTCTTCGCCGATCGGACCCTTCTCGTCGATGGGGTCGCCCAGTACGTTCATGATACGGCCCAGGGTCGAGGTACCGACCGGTACCTGGATGGCCTTGCCGCTGTTAACTACTTCCAACCCACGACGCAGACCGTCGGAGGAACCCATGGTGATGCAACGCACGACGCCGCCGCCGATCTGTTGCTGAACTTCCAGTACCAGACCCTGGCCTTGGCCTTCGCTGACAACCTTCAGTGCATCGTACACCTGGGGCACGGCATTCTGCGGGAACTCGATGTCCACCACAGCGCCGATGATTTGGACGATGAAACCGTTACTCATGTCAAATCCTCTAAACCTTTGATAACCCTTGCCTTACACCGCAGCAGCACCGGAAACGATCTCTGTGAGCTCCTGGGTAATACTGGCCTGACGGGCCTTGTTGTATACCAGTTGCAGATCGTTAATCAGGTTGCCGGCGTTGTCAGTCGCGGCTTGCATGGCAACCATTCGGGCTGCCTGTTCACTTGCCAAGTTTTCTACCACACCCTGGTAGACCTGGGATTCGACGTAGCGAATCAGCAGGGTATCCAGCAGTTGCTTGGGATCCGGCTCATAGAGGTAGTCCCAGTGGTGCTTCTTGGCGAGCTTGCTGTCTTCTGTTACGGGCAAAGGCAGCAGTTGATCGACTTTTGGTTGCTGAACCATGGTGTTGACGAACTTGTTGTACACCAGATACAGCCTGTCAATCTCACCGTTGTCGTAAGCCTTCAGCATGACCTTCACTGAACCGATCAGGTCATTGACGCTCGGGTTGTCACCCAGTCCGGAGACGTGGGCTTTCACCTTGGCGCCGTGCCGTTCAAAGAAGTTGGAGGCCTTGTTACCGATCAATGCCAGGTCAACCTTGGCACCTTTCGCGCTCCATTGCTTCATATCATTGAGGGCAGCCTTGAACAGGTTGATGTTCAGACCACCACACAGGCCACGGTCGGTGGAGACGACGATGTAACCCACTCGCTTCACCTCACGTTCGATGAGGTAGGGGTGCTTGTATTCCAAGTTCCCCTGAGCGATATGGCCGATCACCTTGCGCATGGTTTCAGCGTACGGACGGCTGGCAGACATGCGTTCCTGCGCACGGCGCATCTTGCTCGCTGCCACCATTTCCATAGCGCTGGTGATCTTCTGAGTGTTCTTCACACTCCCGATCTTGTTACGTATCTCTTTTGCGCCGGCCATCTCTTCTCTCCATCAGGTGGCAGCTTGCGCTGCCACACACGCTTACCAGGTCTGGGTTGCCTTGAAGTCATCCAGCAACGCAGTCAGCTTGCCAACGATCGCGTCGTTGTAGTCGGCCTTGGCATTGATTTCAGCCATCAGCTCGGCATGCTGGGTATTGGCGTAAGAGAGCAGAGCGGCTTCGAAGTCGACGATCTTGCTCAGTTCGACATCGGCGAGATAACCCTTCTCGGCGGCGAACAGCACCAGGGATTGCTGGGCCACGCTCATCGGAGAGTACTGCTTCTGCTTCATCAGCTCGGTGACTTTCTGACCGTGATCCAGCTGCTTGCGAGTAGCATCGTCCAGGTCGGAAGAGAACTGGGCAAATGCCGCCAGTTCGCGGTACTGGGCCAGCGCGGTACGGATACCACCGGACAGCTTCTTGACGATCTTGGTCTGAGCAGCACCGCCCACACGGGATACGGAGATACCCGGGTCAACCGCCGGACGAATACCGGAGTTGAACAGCTGGGAGGTCAGGAAGATCTGGCCATCGGTGATGGAGATCACGTTGGTCGGAACGAACGCGGAGACGTCACCGGCCTGGGTTTCGATGATCGGCAGGGCGGTCAGGGAACCGGTCTGGCCTTTCACGGCACCATTGGTGAACTTCTCTACGTACTCGGCGTTGACGCGAGCAGCACGCTCCAGCAGACGGGAGTGCAGATAGAAGACGTCACCCGGGTAAGCTTCACGTCCAGGCGGACGGCGCAGCAGCAGGGAGATCTGGCGATAGGCAACGGCCTGCTTGGACAGGTCATCATAGATGATCAGTGCGTCTTCGCCGCGGTCACGGAAGTACTCGCCCATGGAGCAACCGGCGTAGGGAGCCAGATACTGCAGAGCAGCCGCTTCGGAGGCAGAAGCCACGACCACGATGGTGTTGGCCAGGGCGCCGTGCTCTTCCAGCTTGCGCACCACGTTGGCGATGGTGGAGGCCTTCTGGCCGATCGCAACGTAGACGCACTTAATGCCGGAATCTTTCTGGTTGATGATGGTGTCGATGGCGATGGCGGTCTTACCAACCTGGCGGTCACCGATGATCAGCTCACGCTGGCCACGACCGATAGGGATCATGGCATCGATGGCTTTCAGACCGGTCTGGACTGGCTGGTCAACAGACTTACGCTCGATAACGCCCGGGGCGATCACTTCGATCGGCGAGAAGCCGTCGTTGTCTACCGGACCCTTACCGTCGATCGGCTGACCCAGGGTGTTGACCACCCGGCCCAACAGACCACGACCGACCGGCACTTCCAGAATGCGGCCGGTACCCTTTACCTTCATCCCTTCGGCCAGATCGGCATAGGGACCCATTACTACGGCACCAACGGAGTCACGCTCCAGGTTCAATGCCAGAGCGAAGCGGTTGCCCGGCAGCTCGATCATCTCACCCTGCATGGCATCGGCCAGACCGTGGATACGAATGATACCGTCGCTTACAGAAACGATGGTACCTTCGTTACGCGCTTCGCTTTTGACATCAAACTGCGCAATGCGCTGCTTGATCAGCTCGGCGATTTCAGTGGAATTCAGTTGCATGCTCTAATACCCCAATCAAGATTGCAGCGCATCGGCCATGCGATCCAGCTTACCGCGGACCGTGCCGTCGATAACGAGATCACCGGCCTTGATGAGCACCCCGGCCATCAAGGACGCATCTGTGCTGCAATTCAGCTTCACTTTGCGCGCGAGACGTTGTTCCAGAGAAGCCTGAATATTGGCTTTCTGCTGGTCGGTCAGTTCGATCGCCGAAATCACGTCAGCCTGAACTTCTTTGTCCAGTTCAGCCTTGAGCGCGACGAATTCGGCAACGACCGCCGGCAGCACACCCAAGCGACCATTCTCGGCCATCACCCGGATCAGGTTCTGACCGTGCTCGTTGAGCTGCTCACCGCAGACACCGACAAACAGCTTTGCCAGTTCTTCGGCAGCAACGGAGCCGTTTACCAGGCTGTGCATGGTCTCGTTTTCTGCCACCTGAGCGGCGAAATCGAGCATCTCCAGCCATTGGTCAACCGCCTTGTGCTCAACGGCAAACTCGAAAGCAGCCTTGGCGTAGGGGCGAGCGATTGTAGTCAGTTCAGACATAGCCCCGTTCCCGTTACAGTTCTGCTACCAGTTTGTCGACGATGTCGCTGTTGGCAGCCTGGTCGATTTGGCGTGCCAGGATCTTCTCTGCACCCGCGATGGCAAGAGCAGCAACCTGCTTGCGCAGTTCTTCTTTGGCACGATGACGTTCAGCTTCGATCTCTGCACGGCCCTGAGCCAGGATTTTCTCCCGCTCAGCTTGGGCTCCGACAGCGGCCTCATCAATGATCTGGGCCTTGCGTTTGTTGGCCTGATCGATGATTTCAGCAGCCTGAAGCTTGGCTTCTTTCAGCTGATCGGTGGCGTTGGCCTTGGCCAGCTCCAGATCTTTCTTGGCACGCTCTGCAGAAGAGAGGCCGTCAGCGATTTCTTTCTGACGGGCTTCGATGGCAGCCATCAGCGGCGGCCATACGTACTTCATGCAAAACACTACGAAGATGAAAAAAGCAACTGCTTGGCCGAGGAGGGTGGCGTTGATATTCACAGCCGATGTCCTCTTTAGTTAGTTAATGGGTTCTGCGTGAGTCGTAATGACTTAGGCAACCGCAAACATCACATACAGACCCAGACCAACGGCGATCATCGGGATCGCATCCACCAGACCCATCACGATGAAGAACTGGGTACGCAGAACAGGGATCAGGTCAGGTTGACGGGCTGCACCTTCCAGGAACTTGCCACCCAGGATACCGATACCGATGGAGGCGCCGATAGCCGCCAGACCCATCATCATTGCAGCAGCGATGTACAGCAGGTCCATGTTCAAGTTTTCCATGAGGATCTCCATTTATTTAGATGTAATTGATTGTATAAAAAGGATTATTTGAGTTGCATCAACCATGGTCTTCCTGCGCCATCGACAGATAGACGATGGTCAGAACCATGAAGATAAACGCCTGCAAAGTGATGATCAGGATGTGGAAGATTGCCCAAGGCACGGACAGGATCCACTGTGACCACCAGGGTAACAAACCCGCAATCAGGATGAAGATCAGTTCGCCAGCATACATGTTGCCGAACAGTCGCAGACCCAATGAAACAGGCTTGGAAATCAACGTGACGGTTTCAAGGATGAAGTTAACCGGGATGGCAGCAGGGTGATTGAAAGGCTGAAGCGTCAGCTCCTTCACGAACCCGCTGATACCCTTGACCTTGATGCTGTAGTACAGGATCAAGAAGAACACGCCCAAAGCCATGGACATGGTGATGTTAACGTCAGCAGAGGGAACCACACGCAGATAGGGAACACCCATCAACTGTGCAGCGTGAGGGATAAAGTCAACGGGGATCAGGTCCATGAAGTTCATCAGGAAGATCCACACGAACACCGTCAGGGCCAAAGGTGCGATGACCTTGTTGCGACCATGAAAGATGTCCTTGACGTTACCATTCACAAACTCGACCAGCATCTCCACAAAGCACTGCAGCTTACCGGGCACACCGCTGGTGGCCTTGACGGCAACCTTGCGGAACAACCAGATAAACAGGGCGCCTAGCACGACGGAAAATATCATGGAATCGATATTCACCGTCCAGAACCCGGACCCTACCTGCAGGTGGGTCAGGTGGTGGGAGATATATCCCTGAGGAGTCAGGACTTCTCCGGTTGCAGACATGAGTTTTCCTAATAGTGGTTGTTAAGCGTGAATGAAACTATCCACTGTACAACGAGGGCGAGGATATAAGTGGCGAAGAACGAGGCGGTGTCGACCTCAATCCCGGCGCCAAACAGCAGGGCGAAAAGTCCTGTTGTAGTAATGAGCTTAATCCCTGCCCCACCATAAAAGTCCCGCAAAACCAGGCCTACGCTCTCTTTCGTCACCTTGCGGCGTAGAACCCAGAGCGTGAACAGGGCTTGAGGAACCCAGTACATCCCCCCTCCGTAGAGAGAGGATTGTCCGGCGAACTTTCCCGCCTGATAAAACCAGACGGTGGCGATCGCCAGGATCAGGACCAGCTGACAAACGAGCATAGCCAAGGCCAGCGTCAAACCTTCCAAGGCTATTTTCTGCTTCACCAACCTACCCCTGAACATTACAGAACTGTAAAAAATCGGGATCCGAAGACCCCAGGTTCACAGCTCGAAAAGCCGGTCAAATTATACCCGTGAAGACGGCTATTGCAACATGGCAAAAATCCTTAATTTTTGCGGCTTTCCGCGCGAAATTAAGGTTATGTTCATATCGAAAGTAATGGATGTTTTATTACTACAAAAAGCGTAAAAATCACGATTCTGACAGGCCAAAATAGCCCAATACCCGGTCCAAATCTGCCAAGTTATCGTAACTTATTACTAACTTGCCGCTATCTTTCTTGCCCGGCTGAAGTTGCACCTGATTGCCAATTTTTTCAGAAATCTGGCGCTCGAGATAACCAAACTGCGGATCGCGGACGGGTTCAACCCTGGTTTTTGCCGGTTCCAGTGCTTTTTGCACCAGCTTCTCGGTATCTCGCACTGTCAGCCCCTTCTGGGCCACCAGTTTGGCCAGCTCTGACTGGGCCTGGCCGCTCAGGGCCAGCAGGGCACGGGCATGCCCCATGTCGAGGTCGCCGTGCTCCACGAAGCGCTTCACGTCCTCGTTGAGCTGGTTGAGACGCAGCAGGTTCGTGACCGTGGTGCGGGACTTGCCTACCGCCTCGGCAACCTGCTGGTGAGTCAGTTCGAACTCCGTCAGCAGGCGCTGGAGGGCGACGGCCTCCTCGATGGCGTTGAGATCTTCACGCTGGATGTTCTCGATAAGTGCGATGGCGACGGCCGCCTCGTCGGCGACATCCTTGACCAGGCAGGGCACCACTTCGAGACGGGCCAGCTGGGAGGCACGCCAGCGGCGTTCACCAGCAATGATTTCGAAATGGTTTTCACCGATGGAGCGAACCACGATGGGCTGGATCACCCCTTGTGCACGGATGGAGTTGGCCAGCTCCTCCAGCGCATCCTGGGACATATCCTTGCGCGGCTGGTATTTGCCGGACTGCAACCACTCCACCGGCAGCTTGCGCAATTCCCCCTGATTGGTCGGGGCCATGGCCTGTTCGGTGCGCTGGTCGCTCATCACCTGTTTCTGGCGGGCGGCCGTGCTGGTGCTGAGCAGGGCGTCCAGCCCCTTGCCCAGCCCACGTTTCTTCGGCGTCATATGCTCTCTCGATCTGCGGTGAGCGGCTGGGACTCCTGTTCCTGGCGGCGCAGGATCTCGCCAGCCAGGGCCAGATAGGCCTTGGCCCCCACCGATGATTTGTCATAGTGCATGGCTGGCGCGCCAAAGCTCGGCGCCTCCGCCAGTCTTACGTTGCGGGGAATGATGGTGCGATAGACCTTGTCCCCGAAATGCTGTTTCAGCTGATCGGACACATCATTGGCCAGCCGGTTGCGATGATCGAACATGGTGCGCAGCACCCCTTCAATCTTCAGCTCCGGATTGACCACGGCTGCCAGCTTGCTGATGGTGTCCACCAGGGCGGTCAGCCCTTCCAGCGCATAGTATTCGCACTGCATGGGCACCAGCACGGAGTCGGCGGCGGCCATGGCGTTCACCGTCAGCATGTTGAGAGAAGGCGGGCAGTCGATGAAGACGTAGTCGTACTTGTCCCTGACCGAGGCCAGGGCGTTGCGCAGGCGGATCTCGCGGGCAAAAAACTCCATCAGGCGGATTTCTGCCGCGGTCACGTCGGCATTGGCGGCGATCAGGTGATAGCCTCCCGAGGTTTCGGGGATGATCACCTCGCCGATAGGGGCATCTTCGATCAGCAGTTCATAGGCGGTGCGTTCGACATCGTACTTGTCGACGCCACTGCCCATGGTGGCATTGCCCTGCGGATCCAGATCGATCACCAGCACCTTGCGCCGGGTAGCGGCCATGGAGGCGGCCAGATTCACACAGGTGGTGGTTTTACCCACTCCACCCTTCTGGTTGGCTATGGCAATGACTTTTCCCACACTGTCCCCTAAATGAATGCGGCGGCCCTATTCGGGCTGGATGGCTTTAAACTCCAGCAGATGGCGTTCGCCTTCCAGTTCCGGCACCACCAGCTTGTGGGTGGCAACCAGGCGAATGCTGGCAGGCAACTGTGCCAGTTCCTGCTCGGGGTATTGTCCCTTGAGCGCCAAGAAGCTGCCCTCGGGTGACGGCAGATGATGACACCAGCTCAGCATGTCCTCCAGGGAGGCGAAAGCCCGGCTCAGTACACCATCAAATCCGGTCTCGGGTTGATACTCCTCCACCCGGGATTTGACGGGGGTCACATTGGTCAACCCCAGCTCCAGGATCACCTGGCGGATGAAGTTGATCCGCTTGCCCAGGCTGTCGAGCAGCACGAACTGTTTGTCCGGATTGATGATGGCCAGCGGCAGTCCGGGCAGACCCGGACCCGTTCCCACATCGATGAAGCGTTCACCGTGCAGGTGAGGACTCACCACCAGGCTGTCGAGGATATGCTTGACCAGCATGGCGTCCGGATCTCGCACCGAGGTGAGATTGTAAGCCTTGTTCCACTTGTGCAGCAACTCGACCAACTGCACCAACTGGGTCTTCTGGGTTTCGGTGATAACAATTCCGGCCTGCATGAGCAGGCCGTTCAATCTTTGCAGCATGTTGTCCAACGGGGAATTCCTCAGGCGGTTTTACGCAGCAGGCCGTGTTTCTTCAAGTGCACCAGCAAGATGGAGATGGCGGCAGGGGTGATGCCGGAGATGCGGGACGCCTGACCAATGGTCTCTGGCTTGGCATCGTTGAGCTTGGCGATCACCTCGTTGGAGAGACCGTTCACGTCGCGGTAGTTCATATCCAACGGCAGCAGGGTGTTTTCGTTGCGCAGCTGTTTCTCCACCTCGTCGTGCTGACGCTCGATATAACCGGCGTACTTGATCTGGATCTCCACCTGATCCGCGGCAGCCGCATCGGTCAATGCAGGCCCCACACCCTCGATGGCCATCAGGGCATCGTAGGTCACCTCGGGGCGACGCAACAGCTCTTCCAGGCTCTGCTCCCGGGTCAGGGGAGTGTTGACCAGGGCGTTGACGGCCTCCAGAGACGGATGCTGTGGATGGATCCAGGTCGAGCGCATGCGCTGACGTTCCTGCTCCACCTGTTCCACCTTGGCATTGAACAGGCTCCAGCGATGATCGTCCACCAGACCCAGCTCGCGGCCGATGGCGGTCAGGCGCAGATCCGCGTTGTCTTCCCGCAGCAGCAGGCGATATTCGGCACGGCTGGTGAACATGCGATAGGGTTCGCGGGTCCCCAGTGTGGAGAGATCGTCCATCATCACGCCCATGTAGGCTTGATCCCGGCGTGGGTGCCAGGCTTCCTTGCCCTGGGCGCGCAAGCCCGCGTTCAGACCGGCCATCAGACCCTGGGCAGCGGCCTCTTCATAGCCGGTGGTGCCGTTGATCTGGCCGGCGAAGAAGAGGTTCTCGATGCACTTGCTCTCCATGTTGGCCTTGAGATCCCGCGGATCGAAGAAATCGTACTCGATGGCGTAGCCAGGGCGAGTGATATGGGCATTCTCGAAGCCACGGATCGAGCGGACGATCTGCACCTGCACGTCGAACGGCAGGCTGGTGGAGATCCCGTTCGGGTAGAGCTCGTGGGTGGTCAGGCCTTCCGGTTCCACAAAGATCTGGTGCGCCGTCTTGTCGGCAAAGCGGGTGATCTTGTCCTCGATCGACGGACAGTAGCGCGGACCTATCCCCTCGATCACCCCGGCGTACATGGGGCTGCGATCCAGGTTGTTGCGGATCACCTCGTGGGTTTGCTCATTGGTATGGGTCACGTAGCAAGGCATCTGGCGCGGATGCTGGCTGGCGTTGCCAATGAAGGAGAAGACCGGGCGAGGATCGTCACCATGTTGCTGCTGCATCACAGAAAAATCGACGGTGCGTGCATCGATGCGTGGTGGCGTGCCCGTTTTGAGGCGATCGATGCGCAGCGGCATTTCACGCAGGCGCTGGGCGAGGGCAATTGAGGGAGGATCCCCGGCGCGGCCCCCTTTGTAGTTCTCCATGCCGATGTGGATCAGACCATTGAGGAAAGTGCCAACGGTCAGTACGACCGTCTTGCCGCTGATGCGGATCCCGCTCTGGGTAACGACCCCGGCGACGCGATCCCCGTCCATGACCAGATCGTCACAGGCCTGCTGGAAGATCTTCAGGTTCGGGTAGTTCTCCAGGGTCTGACGCACCACAGCCTTGTACAGCAGGCGATCAGCCTGGGCACGAGTAGCCCGCACCGCAGGGCCCTTGGAAGAGTTGAGCGTGCGGAACTGGATCCCGCCGAGATCGATGGCCTGCGCCATGATCCCGCCAAGGGCGTCGACTTCCTTGACCAGGTGTCCCTTGCCGATCCCGCCGATCGCCGGATTGCAGGACATATGCCCCAGCGTATCTATGTTGTGGGTGAGCAACAGGGTATTGAGACCCATTCGGGCTGCCGCTGTTGCTGCTTCGGTTCCTGCATGACCGCCACCGACGACGATCACATCAAATTGTTCATGGTATTGCATTGGGGATCACCTTGATCTGCACGCCTGAAGATCTTTGTTTGCCTGGTCTGAAGGGCGGATCATTCTATCTGTTTAGCATCCGGAGGGGAACGTCTACTTCAGGATCAGTATGGATCAGGGATCGGTTAAATAGATCTTAAGGATCTTTAGATCGATCTTTTATTGGATCTTTTATTAGGATCCGAGACTTCTGTTGATAAGGCATTTTTGATCATAAAGATCATTCGGTTAAGGTCGATCGCTGCTTGTGGAAAAGCTTGGATCCAGAGGGGGCGAACGGGGGGATAACATGGGTTTTTATACACAGACACATGGTCGTCAAGATCTAATACATGAATAACTATAGGTTTTGCAGAGCTTAGCACCTAAGTTATACACAATTATCCGAGCTCATGTGGGGAGCTCTCGGGAAAAACTTATCCGGATCCCCCTGTTAATAACCTGGTGGATAGGGATCTGGGGATAACCAGGGAGATCGGGGGTCGTGACCGGATCTCCCTGTCCCTGATCAGCCGATCAAGGTCATCCAGTCGTGGATCCAGGTTTCTGCGGCATCTTCGGGGATCTCGTGCTGGGTCACGTCTATTTCCAGGAGATCCCCCAGTCGGCTGGCACCGCACCCGGCCAGCAGCCGATCCAGCGTCTTGCCGCCCTGGCAGAAGGTGTCATAACTGCGATCCCCCAGGGCGATCACTCCGTACTTGAAGGCGGCGAGATCCGGCTGCTGCTCGGCAAGATCCCGGGCAAAGGGCTGCAGATTGTCGGGTACATCCCCCGCACCATGGGTGGAAGTGACCACCAGCACGATGGCTTCTGGCTCGGTCAGGATCCTGGCCAGGCTGGCGGGGTTGTGGATCTCCGCCTGGTGGCCCGCCTGTTCAAGCAGGCCGACCACATGATCTGCGACATATTCGGAGGCCCCCAGCATGGAGCCGACGACGAGGTTGAGTTTGGCCATGGAATGGATCCTGATGTCATCGAAAAAGTGAAGAGGGGGGATCTTACCGCCAAAGCATGTGGATAAATATGGATAAAGCTTGGGGATAAGGATCCTGTCCACTTTTTTGCAGCCAAAACCGGTCTCGTGGCCGTCGTGGCGCCTTCTTTCCGCCTGTTGCGACCTCATCGCACCTTTCGTTGTCAAACGACACTTCAAAACATCAATTAACAATGCAGATGCAAATGATTAGCAATTATTGAATCGATTCGATCACAGCACCTGTAGTAGCATGGCGCTGCTTTATTCGCCTGAGGCGCCGGGCTGACCGGTCCAATTGGGCACCCATAATAAGAAATCAAACATAACTTATTGATATTTGAGACACTTATATGATTGCGCAAAAAAATACCCCGAATGCCGTGATGCGAAAGAGAGGCGCACAGCTGCTGCCGCTCTCCTGTCTGCTGGCGTCCCTGCCCGTGTTGGCGGCGGAACAGGCGGATAAAGAGTTGCCCAAGGCGGGCGAAACCATGGTCGTGACCGGGACCGCCATGAAGGTCGAGGTCCCCATGGCAGAGACCCCCCGTGCCGTTTCCGTGGTCAATCGCGAAGAGCTGGACCAGCACGCCGTACTCAAGCTAGACGAGTCCCTGCGCTATCGCTCCGGCGTCCTGTCCCAGTCCTATGGTTCGGACACGGATGCTGACTGGTTCAAGGTGCGCGGCTTCGATGCGGCTTCTTACCTGGATGGCAACCGCCTGTTCAGCACCGGTTACTATGTCTGGACCCCGGAGCCCTTCGGCCTTGAGAGCGTGGAAGTGCTCAAAGGCCCGGCCTCCATTCTGTATGGCGAAGCCCCTCCCGGAGGCGTCATCAACGCCATCAGCAAGCGTCCGACCGCGACCCCGCAGGGACTGGTGAACCTGCAACTGGGCAACCGGGATCTGCGCCAGGTCGGGGTGGATGTCTCCGACACCCTTACCGACAACAGCCGGTATCGTCTGGTGGCCCTCTACAACGAGCGGGACGGCGTGCTGGACGGCACCTACAACGAGCGCGCCTATCTGGCGCCGAGCGTGACCCTGGATATTTCGGATCGCACCACGCTGACGCTGCTCTCCAGCTTCAAGCACGATGAAGGGGTGCCGACCAACGGCTTCTTCCCGGTCTATGGCACCCTGAATACCTCCGGCGGCCAGATCGATCCCTCCACCAACCTGAGCCAGCCGGATTACGATCGCAATCGCAATACCCAGATCTCCGCCGGGTACGAGCTGGCCCACCAGCTCAACCAGACCTGGGAGTTCAAGCAGAACGTTCGCTTCAATTACAACGATCTGCTGCTGCGCCAGACCTATATCTTTCCGACCTATGAAGGCACCACCGCCTACCGCGGCCTGGTCTACCGGGATGGGGATACCAAGAGCGCCACCATGGACAACCAGATGGTGGGTTACTGGAACACCGACAGCACGGAGCAGACCCTGCTGCTGGGGGTGGATCTGCAGCGCCATGTAAATGAAGGTCAGGAAGCCGACAACTATGGCATGGGCGCCATCAACACCATGAACCCGGATTACAGCGGTTTCCCCGGTTTTGATGAATCCACCGCGACCCACCAGAAGAGCACCAAGGGTCAGAGCGGCCTCTATGCCCAGCACCAGATCCGCTGGGATGATCGCTGGCTGCTGACCGCGGGCGGTCGTTTCGATTACGTGGAAACCCACAACATCAGCGAAGCCAAGAGCAAGAACGAGAAACAGTACGACGACAACCTCTCTCTCTCCGGCAGCCTGATGTACCTGGCCGACAACGGTCTCTCCCCTTACTTCGCCTATGCGGAATCCTTCGAAGTGCTGCCGGGGATAGACCCCAACACCGGCAACTCCTACAAGCCGCTGGAAGGCAAGCTCTACGAGACCGGGGTCAAGTACGCACCCAGCTTCCTCGATGGCTACATCAACCTGGCGCTGTTCGATCTGGAGCAGACCAACTCCCTGGTCTCTACCGGCTCCGGCCAGCAGACCCAGGCCGGTGAAGTGACCTCTCAGGGGGTCGAGCTGGAAGGGAGCGTGCAGGCCACCGAGGCGTTGCGCCTGACCGCTGCATATACCTATACCGATGCCAAGACCAACGACACCGGCAACGGCGATCGTCGTGCGAGCCTGATCCCGCGCCACCAGGCCTCCTTCTGGGGCAACTACAAGGTGCAGCAGGGCCCGGTATCCGGTCTTGAGCTGGGTTCCGGCGTGCGCTATGTGGGTTCCAGCGTCGGCATCGGCGCGGTGAATGCGGACTACACCCCCATCTATGGTTCCGCCCAGGTACCGGCACACACCGTATGGGATGCGATGATCGGGTATGACTTTGCCAAGAACTGGCGTGCCCAGATCAACGTCAACAACCTGCTGAACGACACCTATGTGGCGAGCTGCGACTACTACTGCTACTACGGCGAGCCGCGCAGCATAGTCGGCACCGTCAACTACCGCTGGTAAGCGACAGGCCGGGCGGGGGCGAAGGCTCCCGCCCTCCTTCCATTCATCTACAGGCCTGTCATGGAACTCTTGTCACTGGTTTATCGCCAATACCGTTGGCCCTTCATCGCCATTACCCTGCTCAGCCTGCTGAGTGCTGTCAGCGGGATAGGCGTCATTGCCTTCATCAATCAATCACTTATCGAATCAGTCGGGGATCCGCTGCCGATCCTGGGTCAGCTTGTCGGCCTGGTCTTGCTGCTGCTGGTGATCACGCTCGGATCCCAACTGGCCCTGACCACCCTGGGTCACCATTTCGTCTACCGGTTGCGTGGCCGCCTGCTCAAGCAACTGCTGGATACCGACGTCGCCCGTCTGCGTCAAATAGGGCAGGGGCCGCTCCTGGCCTCCCTTTCCAGCGACATCGGTCAGATCACCATCGCCTTCGTGCGCCTGCCGGAACTGGTACAGGGTCTGGTGCTCACCCTGGGCTCCATCATCTACCTTGGCCTGCTCTCTCCCGCCTTGCTCGGTGTTACCGCCCTCTGGGTCACCGTGACCATGGTGGTGGGCTGGCTGCTGGTGAACCGGGTCTATCGCCACCTGGCGCACATGCGCCAGGCCGAAGACAGGCTCTACCAGAACTACCAGTCCATCATCGCCGGGTGCAAGGAGCTGGCGCTCAACCGCGAGCGTGCCCACTTCGTCTACCACCAGCTCTATGAGCAGAATGCCCGGGACTACCGGGAGCAGATCATCCGCGCCGATACCTACCACCTGAGCGCGGTGAACTGGTCGAACATCATGATGCTGGGTGCCATCGGCCTGGTCTTCTTCCTGGCCAACGGGTTGGGCTGGGCCAACACCAATGTGGCCGCCACCTTCGCCCTGACCCTGTTGTTCCTGCGCACTCCCTTGCTGCAAGGCATCGGAGCCCTGCCGACCCTGATCGCCGCCCAGGTGGCGTTCGACAAGATAGCTGCCCTCAATCTGGCAGAGCCGGACGAGGCGTTCCCGTTGCCGCCTGCGCCTCGCCCCTGGCAGCGCATCGAGCTGGATCAGGTGAGCTTTCACTACCAGGGGGAGGGCGGTTTCTCCGTGGGCCCCATCAATCTGGTGATCGAGCGGGGGGAGCAGATATTCCTCATCGGTGGCAATGGCTCCGGCAAGTCGACCGTGGCCATGCTGCTGACCGGGCTCTATCAACCGGTCTCTGGCCGGATCCTGCTGGATGGGGAGCCGGTCACCGATCGCAACGGCTATCTGGGGCTCTTCTCCGCCATCTTCACCGACTACCACCTGTTCCAGCATTTGCTGGGGCCCGAGCCGAAAGAGGCGCTGGTCGCCGAGTGGCTTGAGCGGTTGCAGATGGGCAGCAAGCTTGCCATCGAGGATGGCTTCATCGCCGATATCGACCTCTCCCAGGGCCAGCGCAAGCGGGTCGCCCTGCTGCTGGCCCTGGCAGAGCAGCGCGAGATCATGCTGTTCGACGAGTGGGCCGCGGATCAGGATCCCCAGTTCCGCCGCATCTTCTATCAGGTGCTGTTGCCGCGTCTCAAGGAGATGGGCAAGACGGTGATCGCCATCAGCCACGACGATCACTACTTCTCTCTGGCCGATCGCCTGCTGGAGATGCGCCAGGGCCGCCTCACCGAACTGACCGGCGAGCAGCGCGAGCAGGTGAGCCGGGATGCGGTCGCCCATCTGGATGGCAAGGTGCCGACCTGATGCTGGCACCGATGAGACTGGCAGCAAGCCAGCACAGGAATTGCTTATGTTCGAGATGAAATCCGCCAGCTTCGCGGTCAATGACCGCACGCTGCTGCACCCCACCAGCCTTCGCTTCGAGCAAGGTCGGGTCTATGGCCTCATCGGCCACAACGGGTCGGGAAAATCGACCCTGATCAAGCTGCTGGCGCGCCAGCAACCCCACAGCGGCGGGGAGATCCTGTTCGATGACCAGCCGTTGTCTGCCTGGGGCAACCGGGAGTTTGCCCGTCAGGTGGCCTATCTGCCCCAGCACCTGCCGAGTGCCGAAAACCTGCTCGGCCGCGAGCTGGTGGAGATGGGGCGCTACCCCTGGCGCGGACTGCTGGGCCGGATGGGAGCGGAAGATCACCGTCAGGTGGAGCGTGCCATCGCCCTGACCCACACCGAACGCTTTGCCGATCGGCTGGTGGATACCCTCTCCGGCGGTGAGCGGGGGCGAGTCTGGCTCGCCATGCTGCTGGCTCAGGAGAGCCGTTTCATCCTGCTGGACGAGCCGCTGGCCGCCCTGGACGTGGCCCATCAGGTGGAGGTGCTCACGCTCGTCAAGCAGCTCAGCCGCCAGCTCAACCTCGGGGTCATCATCGTCATTCACGACATCAACATGGCCTCCCGTTTCTGCGATCGGCTGGTGGCGCTGCACTCCGGCCGTCTGCTGACCCACGGCGAGCCCGAACAGATCATGACAGGGGAGACCCTGAACGCCATCTATGGCATCCCCATGGAGGTCATTCGCCATCCGGCCCATGACCACGCCATCGCCATCGTCTGACCGGGGGCCGCTCTTGAACCGTTTATTGAAGATGGCGCCCTGTTTGCTCAGTCTGCTGCTGCCCCTGGCAGGGGAGGCCGGGCAGCTTGTCACCGTCACCAGCGCCACGCCCCGCATCGCCACCGTGGACTGGACCATAGCCGAAACCCTGCTGGCGCTCGGAGTGACACCGATGGCGGTGGGGGATGTGGCCCCCTATCGCGCCTGGGTCGGTGAACCCCAGCTTCCTGCCGGGGTGATCGATATCGGGCTGCGTGCCCAACCCAACCGGGAACTGCTGGCGGAGCTCAAACCGGATCTTATTCTCATCTCGCCGCTGGCGGCCCCCCTGGCGCCGACCCTCTCCCGCATCGCGCCGGTGCACTCCATCGCTCTGTATGAACCGGGCACCGATCTGTGGCAGCGACTGCGGGAAGCGACCCTGACCATCGCCGCCCTGGTGGGCAAGACCGCGGAGGCCGAACGCCAGCTCGCCGCGCTGGAGCAGGATCTGGCACAGATGCAGGCGGCGCAGCCCGCCGATATGCCCCCCTTGCTGGTGGTGCAATTCATCGATGAGCGCCATGTGCGGGTGTTTGGCCATGGCAGCCTGTTCGAGGCTGTGATGCAGCGCCTCGGTCTTCGCAACGCCTGGCAGGGAGAGACCAATGCATGGGGATTCTCGGTCGCGAGCCTGGAGCAGTTTCTCGGGATGCCGGATGCCAGGCTGGTGGTGGTGGACCCCGTGCCCGTAGGAGTTGGTGAAAAACTTCAGGAGCCTGGATTGTGGCAGCATCTCCCGCTGGTACAGAACAATCCAGTGATCCATCTGCCTGCGACATGGAGTTTTGGTGGCATATTGGCGGCCCGCCGCTTCGCCACCCTGCTGGACGGTGCCTTGCGGGAGCAGGCTGTCCACAGAGCAACCGGGGGATCAAATCAATGAGCTCTTCTCTTTCTTCGCCCCTGCTGCGCCCGGGTCTCTGCCTGTTGGTGCTGACACTGGGGCTGGCTTGCGCCGAGCTGTCGCGTCAACTGCCGGGGGCGCTCTGGTGGCAGGCCCTGTTCTCCCCCGAGCTGGACGATGCCCGCCAGGCGGTAGTCCATTTCAGCTGGCTGCCGCGCCTTGCCATCTGCCTGCTGGCCGGTGCCGCCCTCGGGCTCACCGGTACCCTGATGCAGCAGGTGCTGCGCAATCCCCTGGCCTCGCCCACCACCCTGGGGGTGGCCTCTGGCGCCCAGCTGGCGCTGATGATGGTGACCCTGCTCGCCCCCTCCTGGCTGCTGATCGGGCGGGAGTGGATCGCCATGGCCGGGGGAAGCCTGGCCATGGGGCTGGTCTTCGCCCTGGCTTGGCGCCGTCAGCTCAATCCCGTGGTCATCGTTTTTGCAGGGCTGGTGATAAACCTCTATCTGGCCGCCATCAGCATGGGATTGCTGCTGTTCTTCCAGGAGGAGCTCAAAGGGTTGCTGGTGTGGGGGAGCGGATCTCTGGCCCAGAACAGCTGGAGCGGCGTCGGCTATCTGCTGCCACGGTTGCTGTTGGCCGCGATGCTGGCGGCGGTGCTGGTGCGCCCGCTGGCAGTGCTGGAGCTGGACGATGCCAGCGCTCGCAGCCTGGGGGTCTCTCTCAAGCACCTGAGATTCGCCGGCCTCGGCCTCGCGGTCTTCATCACCGCCTGCGTGGTGAGCGTGGTGGGGCTGATCGGTTTTATCGGGCTGGCGGCGCCCGCCATGGTGCGGCTGCTGGGGGTCAGAAAACTGGCCCAGCGGCTGCTGTGGGCGCCCATCCTCGGCGCCCTGTTGCTGGCGGCCACCGATCTGCTGCTGCAGACCCTGAGCCGGTTCTGGCCTGTGCTGATCCCGACCGGCGCCATGACGGCCCTGTTGGGGGCGCCGCTGCTGCTCTGGCTGATCCCGCGTCTTGGTATCAAGCAGAGTGCGCCTAAGGCGAACTCCTCCCTGCAGTTGGCCCGCCATCCGGCGCCAACTCGCCTTGTCGGCCTGATGGTGTTGGGGCTGGCTGCGGCGGTGATCGCCTCCCTGTTGTTTGGGCAGGGAATGGGCGGCTGGGGCTGGCCGAGCTGGCTGCGGTGGCAGGTCCAGCTGGAGTGGCGCTTGCCGCGCACGCTGGCAGCGGGTGCCGCAGGCGTGTTGCTGGCGCTGGCAGGCACCCTGTTGCAGCGAGTCAGCAACAACCCTATGGCGAGCCCCGAACTGCTGGGGGTGAGCGGTGGCACCTTCATGGGGGTGATTGCGGCGGCCCTGTTGCTGCCCGCCTTGCCGCTGCCCATGATGCTGCTGGGGGGGCTGGTGGGCGCCTTCGCCTGCCTGTTGCTGCTGGTGCTTATCAACCGGCGCAACGGCTTCCAGCCGGAGCGGATACTGCTGTCTGGCATCGCCATCACGGCGCTGTTCGAGCCGTTGCAGGCCATCGCCCTGGCCAACGGCGACCTGTGGGTGCAGCAACTGCTCTCCTGGATGTCCGGCTCCACCTATTACGTCACCCAGCCGGTGGCCCTTGCCCTGGTGGTACTGGCGCTGCTGATGCTGGCAGCCTGCCTGCTGGTGAGCCGCTGGCTCGATCTCATGCCCATGGGGCCGGCGGTAGCGACGGCTCTGGGGATCCATCTCGGCCGTGCCCAGCTCACCATCCTGCTGCTGGTGGCCGTGCTCACCGCCAGTGCCACCATGGTGATAGGCCCGCTCTCCTTTGCCGGTCTGCTGGCGCCGCACCTGGCCAGATTGATGGGGCTGGTGAGGGCGCGCTGGCACCTGCTCGGCGCCGCAGGCTGTGGCGCTTTGCTGATGGTGTCGGCGGACTGGATCGGCCAGCAGATCCTCTTTCCCCAGGAGGTGCCCGTCGGTCTGGTCTCCACCCTGTTAGGGGGTGCTTACTTCATGTGGTGCCTGCGCCGCCTCTAGGTCGGTGGATGAAAAGCGCACAAAAAAGCCCGGGATGAACCCGGGCTTTTCATTGCCTGCTCTGCGGACTTACTTGCCGATGCAGAAGCTGGAGAAGATGCGGCCCAGCAGATCGTCGGAGCTGAACTCGCCCGTGATCTCGGACAGGGACTCCTGGGCCAGGCGCAGCTCCTCGGCTACCAGTTCGCCAGCCACATAGACCTCAAGCTGCTCCCTGGCTACCAGCAGCCGTTCGGCGGCGCGCTCCAGTGCGTCCAGGTGGCGGCGGCGGGCCATGAAGCCCCCCTCGGTATTGCCCTGGAAGCCCATGCAGGCCTTGAGGTGCTCGCGCAGGGCGGGCAGCCCCAGCTCGGTCTTGGCGGAGATGCGATAGACGGCGTGGCCCTGCTCCTGGCTCGGTGCCAGATCCTCGCCGGTCAGGTCCGCCTTGTTGCGCACCACGGTGAGGCCGATGTTTTTTGGCAACCGATCAACGAATTCCGGCCAGATATCGTGGGGATCGACGGCATCCGTGGTGGTGCCGTCCACCATGAACAGCACCCGGTCGGCCTGTTCGATCTCGGCCCAGGCACGCTCGATGCCGATCTGTTCCACCTTGTCCTGGGTATCGCGCAGGCCCGCGGTGTCGATGATGTGCAGCGGCATGCCATCCAGATGGATGTGCTCGCGCAGCACGTCGCGGGTGGTACCGGCGATCTCGGTGACGATGGCGGACTCGCGGCCTGCGAGGGCGTTGAGCAGGCTCGATTTGCCAGCGTTGGGGCGACCGGCGATCACCACCTTCATCCCCTCTCGCAGCAGGGCACCCTGCTTGGCCTCGCCGCGCACGTCGTCCAGCTCGGACATGATGGCGTAGAGGTCACCCGCCACCTTGCCGTCGGAGAGAAAGTCGATCTCTTCATCCGGGAAGTCGATGGCCGCTTCCACATAGATGCGCAGCCGGGTGAGGCTCTCCACCAGCTGTTGCACCTTGCCGGAGAACTGCCCCTGGAGGGAGTGCATGGCGCTGCGGGCGGCCTGCTCGCTGGAGGCTTCGATGAGATCGGCGATGGCCTCGGCCTGGGCCAGATCCAGCTTGTCGTTGAGGAAGGCGCGCTCGCTGAACTCGCCCGGGCGGGCGGGGCGGATGCCGTCGATCTGCAGGATGCGGCGGATCAGCATGTCGAGAATGACGGGGCCGCCATGGCCCTGCAGCTCCAGCACGTCTTCGCCGGTGAAGCTGTTGGGGGCCTTGAACAGCAGGGCGATGCCCTGATCCAGCGCCTGGCCCTGCTCGTCCCTGAACGGCAGATATTCGGCATAACGCACCCTGGGGAGCTTGCCGAGCACTATCTCGGCGACCCGCTCGGCGGCAGGGCCGGAGACGCGGACTATGCCGACGCCGCCACGGCCGGGGGCGGTGGCCTGGGCCACGATGGTATCTGTTGTCATCTTGCTTGACTCGCTGGTTGGCTGAATGAGTAAGAGGGTGGGGGACATTGTAATAAAAAAGGCGGCCCGAAGGCCGCCTCTTTTGTCATCAGGAAAGATGGGCTGCGCATCAGTTGCGTGAGTGCAGGCCTTTCTTCTCCAGCTGACGATAGATGATGGTCTGCTGGATGATGGAGATGACGTTGCTCACCAGCCAGTACAGAGTCAGACCTGCCGGGAACCAGAGGAACATGAAGGTGAAGATGATCGGCATGAACTGCATCACCTTCTGCTGCATCGGGTCCGTGATGGTGGTCGGGCTCATCTTCTGCAGATACCACATGGAGGCACCCATGAGGATTGGCAGCACGAAGAAGGGGTCCTTCACCGACAGGTCGGTGATCCACAGGGCAAACGGCGCGTGGCGCAGCTCGACAGACTCCATCAGTGCCCAGTAGAGGGCGATGAAGATGGGCATCTGTACCAGGATGGGCAGGCAGCCGCCCAGCGGGTTGACCTTCTCCTTCTTGTACAGCTCCATCATGCCCTGGGACATCTTCTGGCGATCGTCACCGAAGCGTTCCTTGAGCGCAGCCAGCTTGGGCTGGAGCATGCGCATCTTGGCCATGGAGGTGTACTGGGCCTTGGTCAGCGGGAACATGATGCCGCGCACCAGCAGGGTCAGCATGATGATGGCCAGACCCCAGTTCTGGACGAAACCGTGGAACACGGTCAGCAGCCAGTGCAGCGGTTGGGCGATGAACCAGAGCCAGCCGTAGTCGACGGTCAGATCCAGGTGGTTTGCCACCTTGGCCATCTGATCCTGCAGCTTGGGACCGATCCACAGCTTGCCGCTCACTTCGGCCTGCTGGCCGGCAGCGACGTCAACCAGCGGCGCCTTGTAGCCGATGATGGCCTGGTCCTTGTCCGGGATCACGCGGCTGTAGAAGCTGTTGGTGTCGTTGGCATTCGGGGCCCAGGCAGAGACGAAGTAGTGCTGCAGCATGGCGACCCAACCACCCTGGGTGGTCTTGTTCAGGTCGGCATCCTTCATCTCGTCGAAGGTGTACTTCTTGTAGCGGGAGTCTTCGCTGGAGAAGGCACCACCACGGTAGGCACTGGCCACCATGGCATGACCTTCCTGATCCTTCGGCGTGGTCATGGTCTGCTTCAGCTGACCGTAGAACTGTACCTGGACCGGCTCGGCAGACTTGTTGTCGATCTTGTAGTCGACGCCCACGGCGTAATCACCGCGCTTGAGCACGAACTCCTTGGTGAAGACCACACCCTTGCTGTCGGTCCAGGTCATCGGAACGACGACTTGATCCTGACCATCGGCCAGCTGATAGCTGGTCTGGGCGGCTTCATAGGTGGGACGACCCTGGGCCTGGCTGTCCGGACCATTGCGACCGACCAGACCGCTCTGGGCCACATAGAGGTGGGCAGGCTGGCTGGTCAGCAGGGTGAACGGCTGTTCCTTGCCTTCTTCCAGCTTGTGGGCCAGCAGCTCGGCAGAGACGATGTCACCGCCCTGGGTGTCCAAGGTCAATTTGAGCACGTCGGAGGAGACGGTGATCAGCTTGCGCGCGGCGTTACCATTTGCTTGCTCGGAAACCTGAGGAATATCACCGGTCTGACCGGCTTCAGGTACGAAATGTTCGGTTTGGGCCACGGTAGTCGGGGCCGGCTTCGGAGCCTTGTCGGACTCCCACTGTTGCCAGAGCAAGAAGCTCACGAACAGCAAACCGATCAGGAGTAAATTGCGTTGTGATTCCATAGTCTTCAGTTTCTTCGCTTTGGTTGCGGAACCGGGTCATAACCACCCTCGGATAAGGGATGGCATTTTAATAGACGTTTGCTGGCTAACCAAACGCCTTTTATGAAACCGTGAAGTCGGATTGCTTCTATCGCAAATTGGGAACAAGTCGGGGTGAAACGGCAGCGCGGCCCGAGCAGGGGACTAATGATTAGCTGATACAGGCGTATCAGTTTGATTGCTACCCATTGCAACGGCGTGACAGAGTGCGCCATAGCTTTTCCAGTAACTTGAACAGCGCTTCGTTGTCCATCTCCTTCACGCCACCCTTGGCGATCACGACGATGTCGATAGCGGGCAGATTGGCTTGATTGAGGCGAAAACTTTCCCGAACCACTCGTTTTACACGGTTGCGCCAGACGGCACGCTTGAGCGCCTTTTTGGGCACGGCGAGGCCAAGACGGGGGTGTTCGAGGGAGTTGGGGCAAGCAAGAAGCGTAATTTGCGGAGAAGCGGCCCGGACAGGCTCGGCGAAAACGCGTTTGAAGTGTTCGGGAGTTAACAGACGTAACTCCCGAGAGAAGGTGTGCTGGGTAGGCATTAGACTACCAGGCGGGCACGACCCTTGGCACGACGAGCGGCCAGAACTTTGCGGCCGTTGGCAGTAGCCATGCGAGCGCGGAAACCGTGAGAGCGCTTGCGCTTCAGGTTGGACGGTTGAAAAGTACGTTTCATGATTCGATTCCGTATTTCTGTACAGTTTTGATTGTCACACTTAGCCGACGCGCCAGCTATAGCGTGTGACGACTAGCAAAAGAGGCCGAATTCTAAACAGAGTTCAGCTTCTCGTCAATCCGCCGTTCCTTTCCATCTCGCCCCGTTCGTCGACCGAGCGGGGTAATCTGGCAGGATCCGGAGGATCAAGGGCCCCGAATTATACTGGCAACCCGGGGTTAAACAAGGATCCCTCAAGAAAAAAGGCGGCCAGGCCGCCAAAGAGAGAGCTATTTAAGTACTTTGCGCAGGAACTCCCGGGTACGGGGATCCTGCGGATCGACCAATATCTGATCCGGCGGGCCCTGCTCCACGATCCGGCCTCCTTCCATGAAGATCACCCGATCGGCGACATCACGGGCAAACTCGATCTCGTGGGTCACCACCACCATGGTCTGGTGCTGGCGGGCGAGCTGCTTCATCAGGCCCAGTACCTCGTCGACCCACTCGGGATCGAGGGCGGAGGTGGGCTCGTCAAACAGGATCACCTTGGAGTGAGCCGCCATGGCCCGGCCGATGCCGACGCGCTGTTGCTGGCCGCCGGAGAGGGAGGCCGGGTAGGCATCCTGTTTCTCGGCGAGGCCGATGTCCTTGAGGATGCCCAGGGCAGTGGCACGAGCCTCCGCCTTCGGCTGTTTCCAGACGGTGATCAGCCCCTCGGCAATGTTGTCCAGCGCCGTCTTGTTGGCGAACAGGGCGTAGTTCTGGAACACGAAAGAGGCGCGTTTGCGCAGTTCGATGGCCTGCTGGTCGCTGGCCTTGGCCAGATCCACGGCGAGGTCATCGATGACGAGCCGCCCTGCATCCGGGGTTTCCAGCAGGTTGAGGCAGCGCAGCAGAGTCGACTTGCCGGTACCGGAGGGGCCGATGATGACGACAATCTCCCCCTTCTTTACCTCAAGATCGATGCCGTTGAGCACCTGATTTCCGTCATAGGCCTTGGAGAGACCCGTTAGGTTGATCATGACAGGCCTCCTTTAATAAGCACGGTTCAGCCGCACTTCCAGCAGATGCTGCAAGCGGGTGAAGAAGATGACCACCACCCAGTAGATCAGCGCCACCGCCATGAAGCTCTCGAAGAACTTGAAGGAGGAGGCCGCTTCCATCTGGGCCTTGCCCATGATCTCCGCCACACCCAGGGTAAACGCCAGGGAAGTGCTCTTGATCATGTCGATGAAGTAGTTCATCAGCGATGGTGTCGCGATGCGGGCCGCCTGGGGCAGGATGATCCGCTGCATCGCCTGCAGCCGGCTCATGCCGATGCTGAGGGCGGCTTCCATCTGGCTCTTGTGGATGCCGAGAATGGCTGCCCGGATCGACTCGGCCATGTAGGCGGCGAAGTGCAGGGTCAGGCCGATGATGGCGGCGGTAAAGGCATCCATCCCCACGAAGATGGGGAAGAGCTGCGGCAGCCCGTAATAGAGCAGGAACAGCTGGACGAGCAGCGGTGTACCCCGGAAGAACGAGATATATAGCATCGCCAGCCAGTGAAGTGCGGGAACGCGAAACACCCGTACTATCGCCAGGATCAGCGACAGTACGAGTGCCAATACGAATCCCCACAGGGCCATTTCCATCGTGGTGCCCAGGTATTTGAGCAGGATGGGAAACAGCCCTAGCGTGTACTCGAGGTCAAATTCCATCATTTATTTGCTGGTGATGTCCGCTGCGAACCATTTTTCGGAGATTTTGGTCAGGGTGCCGTCTTTGCGCATGGCGGTGAGGGCATCGTCAACCTTCTTCAGCACGGCCTGCTTTTCCGGGGTCTTCAGGAAGGGCAGGGCGTTCTCGATGGTTTCGAACGGTGCACCGGCCTGTTGCAGCGGCAGCTTGGATTCCTTGATCAGCTGGGCGGTGGAGACGCGGTCCATCACGAAGGCGTCGATGCGGCCCAGGGCGACATCCTGCTCGAAGGCGGAGTCATAGGTGCGGATGTCGATCTTCTTGTTGGGGTCGTTCTTGCGCAGCAGCTCTTCGAAGTTGGAGCCCAGGTTGACGGCGACTTTCTTGCCTTCCAGATCCTTGATGCCCTGGATGGTGTTGTTGCCCTTGCGGACCACGATCTGGGCACCGTCATAGACATAGGGCTGGGAGAAGGCGTACTTGGCCTTGCGCTCGTCGGTGATGGTGATCTGGTTGGAGATGGTGTCGACGCGGCCGGTTTCCAGCATGCCGAACAGGCCGGAGAAGCTGGCGGTCACGAACTCGACCTTGTAGCCGGTGCGCTCACCGATCTGGTTCCACATGTCCACTTCGAAGCCCTGCAGCTTGTCCTGCTTGACGAAGGTGAACGGGAAATATTTGCCGGACATGCCGACCTTGATGGTTTCCTGGGCGATGGCCTGGCCGGACAGGCTGGCCAGCAGAATGGCGGCGCCGGAAATCAGCTTGATGGTGGTTTTCATGGGGATTCCTCTCTCTGTAGTGCTGTATTTTTAGTTGTAATCACGGGTTGGCGCTGATGTTATTGGAATAAAATATAAAAAATAAATGATATTTGGTTATATAAAATAACTATGGTCGCAGCGCGCCATTCTGTCCACATTGCCTATATCCGGCTGTGGGTAACTTTGGGGATGAAATGGGATCCTGGGGCGTTGGATCCTTGAAAGTCAAGGATCTTATTTGCTGGATCCGTGCGGCAGCAACTGGAGATCCGGCCACTAAAAACGTAGAATAGCCGGTCTTTACTTAATCAATTGACGGGAGTCTAGAGTGACTGCTTCGCTATGGCAGCAGTGCCTTAACCGGCTGCAAGATGAGTTGCCCTCGGCAGAATTCAGCATGTGGATCCGGCCGCTTCAAGCGGAGTTGAGTGACAATACTCTGACCCTGTATGCACCGAACCGCTTTGTTCTGGACTGGGTACGCGACAAGTACCTGCTCCGGGTCAACGGCATCATCAACGAGCTGTGCGGAGCCGACGCTCCCACCCTGCGTTTTGATATCGGCAATCGCCCTCATCCCGTCGCGGTCGCCAGGGCGCCGGCCCGTGGTGTCGATCCTGTGAATAACTCTCCCAAGAGCTGGGAAAACAAGGCTGAAAACAAGCCCGAGCCAAACCACAAGAGCAACACCAACGTGAACTATACCTTCGAGAATTTCGTCGAGGGTAAGTCCAACCAGCTGGCCCGTGCGGCCGCCCGTCAGGTGGCCGACAATCCGGGTGGTGCCTACAACCCGCTGTTCCTCTATGGCGGCACTGGCCTTGGCAAGACCCACCTGCTGCACGCCGTTGGCAATGCCATCAAGGATCGCAAGAAAGACGCCAAAGTCATCTACATGCACTCCGAACGGTTCGTGCAGGACATGGTGAAGGCGCTGCAGAATAACGCCATTGAAGAGTTCAAGCGTTATTACCGTAGCGTCGATGCCCTGCTCATCGATGACATCCAGTTTTTCGCCAACAAGGAGCGCTCCCAGGAGGAGTTCTTCCACACCTTCAATGCCCTGCTTGAAGGCAACCAACAGATCATTCTGACCTCGGACCGCTATCCGAAAGAGATCAACGGGGTGGAAGATCGTCTCAAGTCCCGCTTCGGCTGGGGACTCACGGTGGCGATCGAACCGCCGGAGCTAGAAACCCGGGTGGCGATCCTGATGCGCAAGGCGGACGAGAACCAGATCCACCTGCCGGACGAAGTGGCCTTCTTCATCGCCAAGCGGCTTCGCTCCAACGTCCGTGAACTGGAAGGCGCCCTCAACCGGGTGATCGCCAACGCCAACTTCACCGGCCGCGCCATCAACATCGACTTCGTGCGCGAGGCGCTGCGCGATCTGCTGGCGTTGCAGGAGAAGCTGGTCACCATCGACAACATCCAGAAGACGGTGGCGGAGTACTACAAGATCAAGCTGGCTGATCTGCTCTCCAAGCGCCGCTCCCGTTCCGTTGCCCGCCCGCGCCAGCTGGCGATGGCGCTGGCCAAGGAGCTGACGAACCACAGTCTGCCGGAGATCGGGGATGCCTTTGGTGGCCGTGACCACACCACGGTTCTTCATGCCTGCCGCAAGATCGAGCAGCTGAAGGAAGAGAGTCACGACATCAAGGAAGACTATTCCAACCTGATCCGTACCCTTTCTTCCTGATAACGGAACGGAGTGCACAGATGCAGATTGCATGTTCCAGCCTGATCCGAACCCTTTCCTCCCAATAACAACGGAGAGCACAGATGCAGCTCGAAATTAGCCGTGAGGCCCTGTTACGTCCCCTGCAACTGGTGTCCGGTGCCCTGGGTGGCCGGCCGACCCTGCCCATCCTCGGCAACGTCCTGCTCGATGTCAGCAATGGCCTGCTGTCGCTGACCGGGACCGATCTCGAGGTGGAGATGATCGGACAGGTCTATCTCAACAGCGACAGCCAGGATGGCCGCACCACGGTGCCGGCGCGCAAGCTGCTGGACATCTGTCGCGGTCTGCCGGAAGGGGCGGAGATCCGCCTCAGTACCGAGGGAGAGCGCCTCATCATCCGTTCCGGCCGCTCCCGCTTCAACCTGTCGACCCTGCCGGCGACCGAATACCCGAACATCGAGGATTGGGAATCCGTGCTCGAGTTCGACATCAGCCAGCTGGAGCTGAAAAAACTCATCGACGCGACCCAGTTCTCCATGGCGAGCCAGGATGTGCGTTACTACCTGAACGGCATGCTGTTCGAGAGCGAAGGTCACGGCCTGCGTACCGTGGCGACGGACGGTCACCGGCTGGCCACCTGCCGCCGCGAAGTGGTGCAGGAATCGCTACCCGATCATCAGGTCATCCTGCCCCGCAAGGGGGTGCTGGAGCTGGTGCGCCTGCTGGAAGCGGAAGACAAGCCGGTACGGCTGCAAGTGGGCCGCAGCAACCTGCGCGCCGCCCTGGATGGCTTCATCTTCACCTCCAAGCTGGTGGATGGCCGTTTCCCGGACTGGCGCCGCGTCATCCCGAGAGGGAGCGACAAGGCCCTGATCGCCGGTCGCGAGGATCTGCGCCAGGCCTTTGCCCGTGCCGCCATCCTCTCCAACGAGAAATTCCGTGGGGTGCGTCTCAATCTGCAGGAAAACCTGCTGCGCATCACCGCCAACAACCCGGAACAGGAAGAAGCCGAAGAGCTGCTTGACGTACAATACGCCGCTGGCGAGATGGAGATCGGCTTCAACGTCTCCTATGTGCTGGACGTGTTGAATACGTTAAAATGTGACCAAATCCGGATCAGCCTGAGCGATTCCATCAGCAGCGCCATTATTGAGGATTTTGAGAACCAAGATGCCCAGTACGTGGTGATGCCGATGCGGATCTAGTCGTGTCCCTGGTCAAACTCCAGCTCAGCGACTTTCGCAACATCCAGCACGCCAGTCTCGCGCTGTCTCCCGGCCTCAATATCCTGGTCGGGAGCAACGGCAGCGGCAAGACCAGCGTGCTGGAAGCCATTCATTATCTTGGTCTCGGCCGCTCGTTTCGTACCCATTTGACCGGGCGGGTCATCCGCCAGGGCGAGCGGGCCTTTACCCTGTTTGCCCAGTGCGAGCTGGAGGGGCGTCAGGTGCCCATCGGGCTTGCCAAGGACAAGGGGGGCGAAACCCAGCTCAAGATCGCCGGTGCCCAGGCCCAGCGCCTGGCCGATCTGGCGGAGCTGTTGCCGGTACAGTTGATCCACCCCGATGGTTTCAGCTTGCTGACCGGTGGGCCCCAGGCTCGCCGGGCCTGGCTCGACTGGGGTGTTTTCCATCAGGAGCCGACCTTCTTCTCCCTCTGGGGGCGGGTGCGTCGGCTGTTGAAGCAGCGCAATGCCTTGCTGCGCCAGAGCACCCAGTATCGTCAACTGGCGTTCTGGGATCAGGAACTGGTGCGACTGGGTGGCGAGCTGGCGGGGTTTCGCGCCAGCTATTGTCAGGCCATTACGCCCCTGATCAAGGAGATGACGGCGGATTTTCTGCCGGAGTTCGACATCAGTCTTGGATTCTATCGAGGCTGGGAAAAAGACACTCCCCTCGATGCATTGCTGGAGGCGGGGTTCGAACGGGATCGTTCGCTGGGGTACACTGGGGTCGGTCCGCAGAAGGCGGACGTGCGGCTCAAGGCGAACGGCGTGCCCGCGCAGGATATTTTGTCCAGGGGTCAGCTGAAGTTGCTGGTCTGTGCCATGCGGCTGGCCCAAGGGCTCTATTTGAATCAACATAGCAGCCGCGGCTGTATTTTTTTAATTGATGATTTTGCCTCTGAACTGGATGTCGACAAACGTCGTCTGCTGGCCGCAAGGCTGAAGCAGTGCGCGTCCCAGGTGTTCATCACCGCCATCGATACCGGTCAGCTCGCAGACATGATGGATGCGAGTGACTGCAAGCTGTTCCACGTGGAACAAGGCAAGATCTCCGAAACGTTAGAGAAGGCAGAGAGTAAGCTATGAGTGAAAATACTTACGACTCCTCGAATATCAAGGTGCTCAAGGGCCTGGATGCGGTCCGCAAGCGCCCGGGGATGTATATCGGCGATACGGACGATGGATCGGGCCTGCACCACATGGTGTTCGAGGTCGTCGACAACTCCATCGACGAGGCTCTGGCTGGCTACTGCTCCGATATCCAGGTCAAGATCCATTCCGACGGCTCCGTCTCCGTGCGCGACAACGGTCGCGGCATTCCGGTGGACATCCACCCGGAAGAGGGTCGCTCCGCCGCCGAAGTCATCATGACCGTGCTGCACGCCGGCGGCAAATTCGATGACAACTCCTACAAGGTGTCCGGCGGTCTGCACGGTGTGGGCGTCTCCGTGGTGAACGCGCTTTCCGACAAGCTGCTGCTGACCATTCGCCGCAACGGTCATGTCTACGAGCAGACCTATCACCTGGGCGAGCCGCAGGCACCCCTCAAGCAGATTGGTGACAGCACCGGCACCGGGACCGAAGTTCGCTTCTGGCCGAGCCCGACCATCTTCAGCGACACCCTGTTCCACTACGAGATCCTGGCCAAGCGTCTGCGCGAGCTCTCCTTCCTGAACTCCGGCGTCTCCATCCGTCTGATGGACGAGCGTGACGGCCGCGAGGCGCACTTCTGCTACGAAGGGGGCATCAAGGCCTTCGTCGAGTACCTGAACCAGAACAAGACCCCGATCCACCCCAAGGTGTTCCACTTCACCACAGAGCAGGACGGCATCGGTGTCGAAGTCGCCATGCAGTGGAACGACGCCTATCAGGAAGGGGTCTACTGCTTCACCAACAACATTCCGCAGCGGGATGGTGGTACCCACCTGGTGGGCTTCCGTACCGCGCTGACCCGGACGCTGAACAACTACATGGACAAAGAGGACTACAGCAAGAAGGCCAAGTCTGCCGCCAGCGGCGACGACGTCCGTGAAGGTCTGATAGCCGTCATCTCCGTCAAGGTGCCGGATCCCAAGTTCTCCTCCCAGACCAAGGACAAGCTGGTCTCGTCCGAGGTGAAGACCGCCGTGGAACAGGCGATGGGCGAGAAGCTGGCAGACTTCCTGCTGGAAAACCCGGGCGACGCCAAGATCGTGGTCAACAAGATCATCGATGCGGCCCGTGCCCGCGAGGCGGCCCGCAAGGCCCGCGAATTGACCCGCCGCAAGGGGGCGCTGGACATCGCCGGTCTGCCCGGCAAGCTGGCGGACTGCCAGGAGAAAGACCCGGCCCTCTCCGAACTCTACATAGTGGAAGGGGACTCTGCTGGCGGCTCCGCCAAGCAGGGTCGCAACCGGAAGAACCAGGCCATTCTGCCGCTCAAGGGCAAGATCCTGAACGTGGAGAAGGCCCGCTTCGACAAGATGATCTCTTCCCAGGAGGTGGGCACCCTGATCACCGCCCTGGGCTGCGGCATCGGTCGCGACGAGTACAACCCGGACAAGCTGCGCTATCACAACATCATCATCATGACGGATGCGGACGTCGATGGTGCGCACATCCGAACCCTGCTGCTGACCTTCTTCTATCGTCAGATGCCGGAAATCATCGAGCGTGGCTATGTCTTCATTGCCCAGCCGCCGCTCTACAAGGTGAAGAAGGGCAAGCAGGAGCAGTACCTGAAAGACGAAGACGCATTGTTGCAGTACCAGACCGCCATGGCGTTGGACGGTGCGACCCTGCACGTCAACGAGTCTGCCCCGGCCATCGGTGGCGAGGCGCTGGAGCGTCTGGTCAACCAGCACCGTGCCGTCTCTCACCTCATCACCCGCATGTCCCGCCGTGCGCCGGAAGCCGTGCTGACCCAGCTGATCTATCAGCCCGAGCTGAACGAAACCCTGCTGGCCAGCGAGAGCGAGCTGCAGGCCTGGTGCCAGAGCATGGAAGCCGTGCTCAACGAGAGCAACCACGGCATCCAGTACCAGATGCAGGTACGCCGCGACGAAGAGCGCAGCCTGTTCGTGCCGCACGCCGTGGTACGCCAGCACGGGGTCGACCGTGAATACCCGCTCAGCTACGACTTCCTGCAGTCCGCCGAGTACCGTCAGCTGGTCTCTCTGGGCAAGGAGATCGCCAACCTGATCGAGGAAGGCGGTTACATCAAGCGTGGCGAGAAGGTCAAACCGGTCGCGAACTTCGTGGAAGCGGTCGAGTGGCTGATGGGTGAAGGCAAGCGCGGCATCTACATCCAGCGCTATAAAGGGCTGGGGGAGATGAACCCGGAGCAGCTGTGGGAGACCACCATGGATCCGGAAGCTCGTCGCATGCTGCGCGTCACCATAGACGACGCGGTCGGCGCCGACCAGCTCTTCTCCACCCTGATGGGGGATGCCGTAGAGCCCCGTCGCGACTTTATCGAGACCAACGCCCTGCGGGTTGCCAACCTCGACGTCTGATCAGACGGTCCGACAACCATCAAAAGCCGCTCCTCGTGAGCGGCTTTTTGTTTTCTGGGGCAAGGAAGAGGGCGCGTTCCACGTGAAACATGAGGGACCTAGACTCTGTCACCGCGAAAGGTGCGGCGCCACTCCCGCGGCGACACCCCGAAGCGGGCGCGAAAGTGCTTGCGCAATATGGTGGCAGACCCGAGCCCCACCAGTTCGGCGATGCGTTCCACTGTGTGGGCGCTGGACTCCAGCAGCGTCTGGCTGCGGCGCAGGCGCTCCGCCATCAGCCACTCCCCGAGGGAGAGACCGGTGGCAAGCTGGAAGCGGCGGCTAAAGGTGCGTCGGCTCATCATGCAATGTTCCGCCAGGCTATCCAGGGTGTGGGGCGCGGCCAGGTGCAGGCGCAGGTGATCGAACAGCTGGTTGATCCTGGCATCCCGGGTGGTGGCGGGCACCGGCTGCTCGATGAACTGGGCCTGGCCACCCTCCCGGTGGGGAGGCACCACCAGCCGCCTGGCCAGCTTGTTGGCAATCTGGCTGCCGTGATGCTGGCGAACCAGATAGAGGCAGCAGTCCAGGCTGGCGGCGGTGCCAGCCGAGGTGATGAGCCCGTCGTCGTCGACGTAGAGGGCATTGGTATCGAGCCGCACCCGGGGGAAGCGCTGGACGAACTCCTGTTCAAATTCCCAGTGGGTGGCTGCACCGCGCCCGTCCAGCAGGCCGGCATAGGCCAGCACATAGGTGCCGAGACAGAGCCCCACGATCTGGGCTCCCCTGATCCGGGCGGCAACCAGGGCATCGAGCAGGGGTTGGGCGGGGCGCTCGGCCGGATCGCGCCAGAAGGGGATGATGATGATATCCGCCTCCAGCAGACCCTCCAGGCCATAGTCGGCCTCCATGCGAAAGCCCTGGGAGGAGGCGGGTTGCCGCGTGTTATCCCCGGTGCAGAGTCTCAGCTCGAACAACGACTGGCCCGGCATCATCTTGTCGCCAAAGATGAGGCAGGGCACCGAGCAGTGAAAGGGGCTGAAGCTATCGAAGGTGATGACGGCGACGATGAGGGGACGGGGCATGGTGGCAAACTCCTTTGCACTCGGATCCCCATCATACGGGGCAGCAACAGAAAGCCGAAGAGCCATGTGGTGCCCGGCCCCTCGCTCAGAGCACCATGGTGTCGCCATCCTCGGGCACCCTTACCCGGGCGGCCATCCCCTGGCTGTCCAGATAGTCGCGCAGCTCCCGCCGGGACAGCAGGGCATGATTGACCGCCTCCATGTGGCTGGCGATCAGGGTGGCCTGCGGGGCGGCCTGATAGACGGCGGCCACATCCTCCTTGCCCATGATGATGGCGCCCAGACCCGTCACCTGGGCATCACCGCAGTTGAGGACGACAACCTCGGGTTGGTGCCGGTGCAGCGCTTGTTCAACCTGGGCATTCCAGACGGTGTCGCCGGCCAGATAGAGGGTCTTTTCGGCGGGATGGGAGAAGACCACTCCGCTGACCTCGCCAAGGCGATCCCCCAGCAGGGCCATGATGGTATCGCTGCCGTGTCGGCCTTCCGTCTGTTGCAGGCAGATGCCGGCGAACTCGCCGACCTCGCCCAGCAGGCGCACATCCTCGAAGCCGCATCCCCTCATGGTGTCGGCATCTTTTTGATGCTGCACGAACAGGGGAAGGTGCTTGGGGATCTTCGCTTTCGCGACATCGTCCCAGTGATCCAGATGGTCATGGGTGACAATCACCGCATCCACCTCCAGCAGGGTCGCCATGGGCAGCGGCAGATCGACCAGGGGGTTGCGAAGATGGCTGTTGGCCATGCCTTCGAAGCCGGGGTAGCTCCCCTTGGGGGCCAGCATGGGGTCGATGAGGAAGCGGGTTCCTGCGTAGTGGATGAGCAGGGTGGCGTTGCGAACCTGGGTAATCTTCATGGCGTGCTCCGGTTTCTCGTTGGGGACACGGCCAGTATGGAGGGATGAGGGACGGATCATGAGTGGCCCGCAGGCCTATTATCGATCTAATCGGGCCATTCTTGATGGCCTGCATTTCTTTTGTTTTTACCCCTTGAAAGCCAAATGCTGGCCCCTATATAGATAACAAGGCCGGAACGCTCGACAGAGGTTTCGACCAGGCGCCCGTCCATCAGGAGGGCAAACAATCCGTTATCGCTCACAAGAGGGTAATACTATGCGTTCTATCGACTTTTCTCCGCTCTATCGTTCTGCCATCGGTTTCGATCGTCTGGCCACTCTCATCGAATCTGCCGCCAGCAATGGCAATTCCGGCTATCCCCCCTACAACATCGAGCAGCTGGGTGACAGCGACTACCGCATCAGCATGGCGGTGGCGGGCTTTACCCAGGAAGAGCTGGAGCTGAGCTTCCAGGAAAATCTGCTGACGGTGAAGGGCAGCAAGCAGGCCGACACCGAGCGCAACTACCTCTACCAAGGCATTGCCGAACGCGGCTTCGAGCGTCGCTTCCAGCTGGCCGACTATGTGCGGGTGAAGGGGGCCGACCTCAAGAACGGTCTGCTGCACATCGACCTGGTGCGCGAAGTGCCCGAGGCGATGAAGCCCCGCAAGATCGAGATCAACGGCTGACAGCCTGACCTCGTTGCATTGCTGATGTTTCCCGGGTGCCGATGGCGGGCCCGTGGAGAGTAAACCCTGTTGCTTGTTAGAAGGATAGGATCATGCGTAACCTCGATTTTTCTCATCTCTATTCCAATGCCGTCGGCTTCGAGCGGATGGCCCGCGAGCTGGAAGGCCTGTTCGATCAGAAGACCTCGGCCTACCCCCCGTACAACATCGAAAAGCGGGATCACGACAGCTACCTCATCACGGTTGCCGTGGCCGGTTTCGATCGCAATGAGCTGGAGCTGGAGACCGAAAACGGTACCCTCAAGGTGAAGGGGCGCAAGGTCGCCACCATGGGCGAGCGCCAGTTCCTCCATCAGGGGATCGCCGAGCGGGACTTCGAGCTCGCCTTCAAGCTGAGCCAGCACGTGGAAGTGCAGGGGGCCAGGCAGGAGCACGGTCTGCTGACCATAGAGCTGGCCCGGGAGCTGCCGGAAGCGCTCAAGCCCCGCGCCATTCCAATCGGCAAACCCGAGCAACTGGCGCTGCCCGGTTAAGCAAACCGGATCGCGACAAACAAGAGAGGCCTGCATTTGCAGGCCTCTCTGTTTTTGCAGCATGGGGTTAGCCGGCGTAGAGGCTGTTGATCTCGTCGGCCAGGATGGCGATGCCGCGGCGCACCAGATCTTCGCTCTGGGCATAGTTGAGGCGGATGCACTCCTGGCTGTGGCGCCACTCGGGGTCGTCGATGCCGGGGAAGAAGTAGTGGCCGGGCACGATCAGCAGGTTCTTCGCCTTCAGTCGCTCATACAGCTCCTGGCAGTGGATCGGCAGGTCTTCGAACCAGAGCCAGAGGAAGAGGGCTCCCTCCGGCTTGTGGATGTGGAAGCGCGGATCCGGAATGGCCTCGCGCAGCAGCTGGACCGCGAAGGTGGCTTTCTGCTGGTAGAAGGGTTTCACCACCTGTTCGCTCAGGGTGATGATGTCACCGCTCTCGATCATCGGAATTGTGATGGCCGGACCCAGGCTGCCCGGCGCCAGATTGATGATGCCGCTCAGGTTGGTGATGGCCCGGATGATCTTTTCGTCGGCGATGACGATGCCGCAACGGGTGCCCGGCAGGCCGAGCTTGGAGAGGCTCATGCAGAGGATGGTGTTGGCGTTCCAGAACGGCTTGGCGTCGCTGAAGATGATGCCGGGGAAGGGCACGCCGTAGGCATTGTCGATGAGCAGCGGGATCCCTTTGTCACGGGCGATCTGATCGAGGTGCTCGATCTCCTCGTCGGTGAGCACGTTGCCGGTGGGGTTGGTCGGCCGGGAGACACAGATCACCCCGATGTCGTCGCCCACCTGCAGGCTTTCGAAATCCACGTGGTATTTGAACTGGCCGTCGGGCAGCTTCTCGATGGTGGGTTTGTAGGCGACGAAATGATCGTCCGAGAGGGCCGAGTCGGCATAGCCGATGTATTCGGGGGCCAGGGGGAACAGCACCTTCTTCTTGCGACCGTCGGCGAACTCGCCGGCCAGCAGGTTGAACAGATAGAAGAAGGCGTTCTGGCTGCCATTGGTCAGGGCGATGTTGCGGGACGAGATCGCCCAGCCCAGCTCCTTGCTGAGCAGGGCGGCCAGCGCCTTGGTGAACCTGTCCTTGCCCTGGGGGCCATCGTAGTTGGCCATGGCCTTGATCAGTTCGCCGTTGTCGAGCAGGGTATTGGCCTCGGCCTGAAAGCGTTCCAGCATGGCGGGGATGGGGGCCGGATTGCCGCCTCCCAGCATGATGGCGTCGGGATTCAGCAGCCCTTGATTGAGGTCGTCCATGAGTTGGGTAATACCGGCGTGGCGAGTGAACTTCTCGCCGAACAAGGAGAATTCCATTCGGTGGCAAATCCAGAGTCAGTTAAGGGGGGAGCTAGCACCATAGCTCACTTCAAAAGCGGGTGTCGATCAAAAAAACGGGGCGTTTCACGTGGAACAGGGTTGCCATGATGGAGGTGGTAAAAAAAACCATTTATAGGTTTTAAAATAACCAACATTCGATTCAGGAAGGGGGGTGGCAGCATCAAAAAATTATTTATATCAATAAAATCATGCTGTTATAAATCTGGCACAACTATTGGAATAGCTATCTGGTCATCTCAACCACACCGGAGCACGCCAGATGAAGATCCTGATCGCTACCCTGATTGCCAGCAGCCTGAGCCTGAATGCCATGGCCGCCGAGAACCCCAGACCCGAGCTGGACAGCGCCGCCCTGCAACAGGAGATGCTGGCCTTGCAGCAGCAGGCCTCCCATGACGTGGTGGCAGAGGCCATCCACAACCTCAAGCCGCTGGCCCTGGAGACCCTGGTGGTGGAGGCGAGTTCGGCCGATGCGACTCATCCCGAGAGTTGAGGTAGCGCAAGGGGGTCTGCCCCGTGTGCTGCCTGAAGAAGGCGATGAAGGCGCTGTCGCTGGCGAACTCCAGGGCAGCGGCCACCCGGCTGATGGGCTCGGCTTCGGCCAGCAGCTCCATGGCCCGCAGCAGTCGCCACTGCTGGCGCCAGGCCTGGTAGCTCATGCCGGTCTCCCGCATGAAGATGCGGCCTATGGTCTTGTCACTGGCACCCACCCGTTCGGCCAGCCGGTTGAGCCGATCGGGCAGGGTGTCACCCCGCTTTATCTCCTGCAGCCAGCCGGTCAGACGCCCGTCTGACGGCAGCGGCAACTGCCAGGATTCCCGCGGCGCTTGCGCCAGCTCTTCTTTCAATAATGCCAGTGTGCAGGTTTGCTCTGCTTCCGGCTTGTCCCAGGGCCAGAGCGCCATCCGCTCGATGATCTCCCGCAGCAGCGGGTTGACCGCCAGCACCGCCATCTCGTTTAGCAACGCGGGCTCCGGCTGGAAGTAGAGGGAGCGATAGGCCACTACCCCGCGCATCAACACCCGATGGGGCAGGCCTGCTGGCAACCAGGCCGCTCGCGTCGGCGGCAGCAGGCAGACCTGATCGTCCAGCTCTATGGTCATGCAGCCTGCCTGGGCGAACAGCAGCTGGTGGCGCTGGTGCTGATGGCGGCCGGAGTCGTGCCAGCCGAGGGCGGCGGCAATACCGATGGCGCTGCCGTCGTGCTGGTCCGGATCAAAGGGGTGATCGGGAAGAATAAAGGCCATGTGTCCGATTCTTGCTGTTTATAGTCCGCCTTATTGTAATCGGACAAGTTATCCCTCTCTAGAATGGCGACCTCTTGTGAAGGAGGTGTGTCATGAACAACAGGTTGCCACCGCGCTGGCTGGTGGTCGGATTGATGGTGTTTCCCCAGATAGTGGAGACCACCTACAGCCCGGTGCTGACCCATATCGCCACGGAGTTTCGGGTGAGCGAGGGGCAGGCGTCCCAGACCCTGTCGGTCTATTTTCTGGCGTTTGCGGCGGGCGTGGTCTGCTGGGGCAGGTTGTGCGATCTCATCGGGCGGCGTCCCGCCATGCTGGCGGGGCTGCTGACCTATGGCGCCGGCACTCTGCTGGCGTTGCTGGCCGCTCAATTTGAAACCCTGCTGCTGGCACGGGTCATCGCGGCCTTCGGTGCCGCCGTGGGTTCCGTGGTGACCCAGACCATGCTGCGCGACAGCTATCAGGGCAGCGATCTGGCGCGGGTCTTTTCGGTGATGGGCATCGCGCTCTCCCTCAGTCCGGTGCTGGGGCTGGTGAGCGGCGGCCAGCTGGCGAGCGGGTTCGGCTATCTCGGGGTATTCGGCGCCCTGCTGGTATTGGCAGTTGGATTGCTGCTGGTCACTTGCTGGCAACTGCCGGAAACCCGCCCGGCCATCACTCAGAGGGTCGCACTCTGGCCGCTGGCCTGCCGGATGGTGCGTGATACCGGCTTGTGGCGCAGCGCCGCCCTGGTGGCGCTGTTCAACACCATGCTGTTCGGCTACTACAGCCTGGCGCCGTTTCTGTTTGCCAGTCTGGGGCTGAGCGCGGGGGAATTTGGTTATTCCGGCATCGTGCTGGCGCTGGCGACCCTGGTGGGCAGCCTGCTCAACAAGCGCCTGCTGGGCCGTGGCTGGACGCCTGCCTCGTTAATACGGCTCGCCGCCGTGCTGGCGTTGGGTTCGGGTTGGCTGGTGTGGGCCAGTCAGGCATCGCTCTGGTTTCTGCTGCCCATGACGGGAGTGGTGATCGCGTTCGGGCTGGCTATCCCCAATGTGCTGAGCCAGGCGCTGCTGGCCTATCGGGAGGTGGCGGGCAGTGCCGGGGCCCTGTTCGGGCTTGGCTACTACCTGCTACTCAGCCTGGGGTTGGCGGTTGCAGCCAGCTTGCAGGATCTCGGACTGCTGCTCGGGGGATGCGGTCTGTTGGCACTCTGTTGTTGCTGGCGTCGTTCCACGTGAAACATCAGCTGCCGATAAAACGGTAGCCGATGCCGGATTCGGTCTCGATCAGCGTGGGTTGCTGGGGGTTATCTCCCAGCTTCTTGCGCAGACTGGCGATGACGATGCGCAGGTAGTGAGTGTCCTCCTTGTGGCTTGGCCCCCAGATGTCGATGAGCAGCTGGGTCTGTTGCACCAGCTTGCCGGGGTGGCACACCAGGGCCTGCAACAGGGCGAGCTCCTTGCGGGAGAGGGGGATCTCCTCGCCCTGCAGGGTCACCTTGTGGCTGCTGCTGTCCAGGGTCAGGCCACAGTGGGGGAAGTGTCGACACTCGCCGCTGGTGGCGCCGACTCGCTGGCGCAGCAGCACCCGGATACGGGCCATCATCTCCCCGACGCCGAACGGCTTGCTCATGTAGTCGTTGGCCCCCGCATCCAGCAGCCGCACCTTCTCCTGCTCCGAGTCCCGCGCCGAGAGCACCAGAACGGGATTGGCGTGATGCTCGCGGATGGCCTGCAACACCTGAATGCCGTCTCCGTCCGGCAGGCCGAGGTCCAGGATCACCAGGTCGGGGTTGAGGTGGCGATACTGCGCCATCCCCTCGGTGACGCCGACCGCTTCACTCACCTGATGTCCTTCGGCGATCAGGCTGATCCGCAAAAAACGGCGGATGGCCGCCTCGTCGTCGATGACCAGTATGTGAGCCATTCAGCCTCCCGTTTGCTGATTGAAAAGGGCGGCGACCATCAGGCCGCCGGTGCGTTGAGGGCCAGCGGCAGGGAGATGCGCATGCAGGTGCCGTTGCCGTTGGGGCCGGCGAATGCCCAGATGCGGCCGCCGTGGACCTCTATCATAGCGCGGGAAATGGCGAGGCCAAGCCCGGTGCCGCGGCTGCCGCAGTCGCCGACCGGCTGGGTGTAGAACAGATTGAAGATCTTGTCCCGATCCGACTCGGCGATGCCGACCCCGATATCGATGATGTCGATGATGAGGTCGGGGTCCGCAAGCATCACCTTGAACTCGATGGGGGTGCCGGCCGGCGAGTAGCGGGAGGCGTTGTCGAGGATGTTGACCAGCACCTGCTCGATCAGGGCACCGTGCACATAGAGCCGGGGGATCTGCTGATCGAAGTGCACCAGCAGCTTGTGCTGGCGCCAGGAGGAGTCGAGTCTGCGGCGGGCGCTCTCCACCAGGTCAGCCAGGTCAACCCAGTCCCGTTTCAACTGGAAGTCCGGTGAGCCGATGCGAGTCATGTCCAGCAGGTTCTGGACATAGCCGTGCAGGCGGCGCGCTTCGTCCTGCACCGAGTGCAGCAGTTCGATGCGGTCCTCCGCACTTATCCGGTCCCCGTATTCCAGCAGGGTGCTGCCGGCCCCCATGATGGTGGCCAGCGGCGTCTTCAGGTCGTGGGAGACCGAGGAGAGCAGGGCGGCGCGCATCCGGTCGGTCTCCGCCTGCAACTGGCTGTCCGCCAGCCGCTCGTTGAGATCGATCCGCGCCAGGGCGGCGCGGATATCGGTGAGCAGGGCCTGCAGCTGGTGCTCGGCGGCGGAGGTGAGCGGGCTGGCCAGCCGGATGCCCAGCACCAGGTCATCGCCGAGGTGATGATACTGAGCCTCGGCGGCGTTGAGGGTGGCGGTATGGGCACCGGCGCTCTGCTTCTGGGCCAGGCACCAGTCAATGGCGGCCTTGTCGGTCTGGCCCGGCCCGGTCTGGGTATCACCGGCCCGGTACTGGTAATCCCCATCGAGTGCGAACACGGGCTGCCCAAGGGCGAGGGCGATGGCCTGGGTTCCCTGTCTCAGCACGTCCACCGGGCTGCTGGCGGTGGCCAGTCCCTGGCTCAGGGAGAGCAGGGCGTTACCCAGCTGCTGGGTCTCGCGCAGACTGACCAGTTGCTGACGCTGGCGGGAGGCGAGGCGCCCGGCCGCGATGCCGACGATGAGCAGCACGAACAGGGTGAGCAGGTCGCTGTGGCTGGCCACGCTCAGGGAGAAGTAGGGGAAGGTGAACAGCAGATTGTGGCCGACGAAGCCCAGCACCGCAGCCAGGATGGCGGGGACCAGGCTGGTGGTGAGCGCGGTGGCCAGTACCCCCAGCACGAACAGCATGGGCAGGGAGGCGGGGGGCAGCCAGTGGGAGAGGGCCCAGACCGCGGCCGAGGTCCCCCCCATGATGGCCACCGCGAGCAGGCTCTGGCGAAGCTCACCCGGGCCTGCCGTTGGCAGGGTCAGGCCGGGCTTGCGCTTCTCGGTATCCACCAGCGTGATCTCGAATCCCTGCGCCTGTTTGAGCAGGTGCTGTACCAGGGATCGGCGCCAGGGCGGATTGCGGGATTTGCCGAGCAGCAATTGGGAGACCTGCTGCTGTTCGGCGGTCTCCAGCAGGGCATCGGCCACGGCCGGGCTGGAGAGGGTCAGCACTCTGGCCCCCAGCTGGGAGGCGAGGGCCAGCGCCTGCTCCAGCTCAGGGGAGCGCTGCCCCCTGCTGTCGATGTGCACCACCAGCCAGGGCAGTTGCCTGCGCTGGGCGAAACGGTGGCCGTAACGCACCAGGGCGGCGCCGTGCTCATCCCCGATGCAGACCATCAGCTTGCCCCGCAGCGGCAAGGTGGTCTTGCCGGCGGCCTGCCACTGCAACTGCAGGTCTCCCTCCACGTGGCTGGCGGCGGTCTGCATTGCCAGCTCCCGCAGAGCGGTCAGGTTGTTCAGAGAGAAAAAAGACTGCAGGGCGGCCTTGGCCTGGTGGGGCACATAGACCTTACCCTCCTTGAGGCGGCCGAGCAGCTCCTTGGGGGGGAGGTCGATCAGCACCAGGCTGTCGGCCTCCAGCAGCACCTGATCCGGCAGGGTCTCCTTGACCCTGACCCCGGTCAGCTGCCACACCAGATCGTTGAGGCTCTCCAGGTGCTGCACGTTGAGGGTGGTGTAGACGTCGATGCCGGCGCCCAGCAGCTCCTCTACATCCTGCCAGCGCTTCTCGTGGCGGCTGCCGGGGGCGTTGCTGTGGGCCAGCTCGTCCACCACGGCAATGGCGGGCTTGCGCGCCAGCAGACCGTCCAGATCCATCTCCTCCAGCCGCTGCTGGCGGTGCAGGTGCAGTGTGCGCGGCAGGATGGCGAGCTTGTCGAGCAGGGCCTGGGTCTCCTGGCGGCCGTGGGTCTCCACCACCCCGATCAGGATGTCGACTCCCTCCCTGGCCTGCTCCCGCACCGCCTGCAGCATGGCGTAGGTCTTGCCGACGCCGGGGGCCGCGCCGAGAAACACCTTCAGCTTGCCCCTGTGCTCCTGCTCCAGGCTCGCCAGCAGGGCGTCTGCCCTCACTTCATCACGCATCCCCGTGCTCCCGTTGCATCGGCCGAACTGCGGCCGTGACCTCATTGCTCATGCTTGTCCCCGTTGTCGAAAGGGAGCCTTCCCGAACGGCAAGGAGCGCCCTCAGGCGCCCTTTTGATGATCGAGTTGCAGGTTCAACTGGAGAATGTTGACCACCTGCGGGCCAAGGATACCAGCTTGTGCCGCCGACTTGACCTGCTCCGTCAACTGAACGGGATCCAGCCCCCGTTGCTCGGCGACCCTATCCACCTGGGCCAGCGCTGCATCGAGGGGCAGATGGGGATCGAGGCCGGAGGCGGAGCGGGTCAGCAGGGCGGGGACCCTGGCTTCCGGCTGCGCTCTGGCCGCAGCTGCGGCAAACTCGGCCCGTAGCGGCGAGCTCATCCCCAGGTTGCTTCCGCCGCCACCTATGGTGGCGAAATCGCTGGCGGAGGGGCGGGAGTGGAAGTAGTCGGCCCGCTCGAATTTCTGGGCCAGCAGGGCGCTGCCGACCACCTGCTGCTTGGCGTTGGTGAGCAGGCTGCCGTTGGCCTGCCAGGGGAAGAGCAGCTGGGCCAGCCCGGTGACGGCCAGCGGATATGCCACCCCCAGCAGCAGGGTCAGGGTCAGCAGGGTTCTGATTGCGATCATGATGTGTTTGCTCCAAATGTGTTGGGTGGATGCGGGCCTGCCCCGCATCCGGTGATGCCGTTACACCAGTCCCAGGCCGGTGATGACCAGGTCGATCAGCTTGATACCTATGAAAGGCACTATCAGGCCGCCGACGCCGTAGATCAGCAGGTTGCGGCGCAGCAGGCTGGCCGCCGTTCCCTTCAGGCTGACCCCGCGCAGGGCCAGCGGCACCAGCGCGACGATGATCAGGGCGTTGAAGATGATGGCCGACAGGATGGCGCTCTCCGGGCTGCCCAGCTGCATCAGGTTCAGCGCCCCCAGCTGCGGATAGGCGGCGATGAACAGGGCCGGCAGGATGGCGAAGTACTTGGCCACGTCGTTGGCGATGGAGAAGGTGGTCAGGGCGCCACGGGTCACCAGCAGCTGCTTGCCCACCAGCACCACGTCCAGCAGCTTGGTGGGGTTGGAGTCGAGATCCACCAGGTTGCCCGCCTCCTTGGCGGCCTGGGTCCCCTCGTTCATGGCCAGCCCCACGTCGGCCTGGGCCAGCGCCGGGGCGTCGTTGGCGCCGTCTCCGCACATGGCGACCAGCCGGCCGTCGGCCTGCTCCTGACGGATGTAGGCCAGCTTCTTCTCCGGCGTCGCCTCGGCGATGAAGTCGTCCACCCCGGCCTCGGCGGCGATGGCGGCGGCGGTCAGCGGGTTGTCACCGGTGATCATCACGGTGCGGATCCCCATGTGGCGCAGGATCTGGAAGCGTGCCTTGATGCCCGGCTTGATGATGTCCTTGAGGTACACCACCCCCAGCAGCTTCTCGTGGGTGCAGACCAGCAGCGGGGTACCGCCCTGGCGGGCAATGTTGTCCACCGATTTGAGAATGAGCTCGGGCACCGCCTTGCGATCGAGGGAGAGGTAGCGCAGCACAGCGTCCACCGCCCCCTTGCGATAGTGATGGCCGTTGCGATCCAGCCCGCTCAGCCGGGTCTCGGCGCTGAAGGGGATGATGATGTCGCTCTCCAGCTGGCTCGGTCTGGTGTGGCTCTTGCCCGCCAGGGTCAGGATGGATTTGCCTTCCGGCGTGTTGTCACCGAGCGAGGCCAGCATGGCGGCCTGAGCCAGCAGGGAGGGATCCACGCCGGGGGCCGGGATCAGCTCGTCCGCCATCCGGTTGCCGAAAGTGATGGTGCCGGTCTTGTCCAGCAGCAGGGTGCGCACGTCGCCGGCGGCCTCCACGGCGCGGCCCGACTTGGCGATGACGTTGAGCTTTACCAGACGATCCATGCCGGCGATGCCGATGGCGGAGAGCAGGCCGCCGATGGTGGTCGGGATCAGGGTGATGAACAGCGCCAGCAGATAGAGACGCGGGACCTGGGTGTCGTTGTAGTCGAGGAACCAGGGCAGGGTGGCCACCACCAGCAGGAAGATCAGGGTCAACCCCACCAGCAGGGCGTCCAGCGCCATCTCGTTCGGCGTCTTCTGGCGCTTGGCCCCTTCCACCAGGGCGATCATGCGATCCAGGGTGCTTTCACCCGGGTTGTTGCTGACCCGGATCCAGATTTCGTCGGAGACGACTGTGGTGTTGCCGGTCACGCCGCTGCGGTCGGTGCCCGACTCGCGGATCACGGGGGCGGATTCCCCGGTGATGGCCGCCTCGTTGACCGAGGCGATACCGGCGATGACCTCACCGTCTGCCGGGATCATCTCGCCGCTGCGTACCAGCACCAGATCGCCCTTGAGCAGGCTGGTGGCCGGCACCCATTCCCCTTGCCCATCCCTGGGGTCTGTGACACGACGAGCCTTGAGCTGGCTCATGCCCGCCTTCAGGCTGTCGGCCCGCGCCTTGCCGCGACCTTCGGCCAGGGTCTCGGCGAAGTTCGCAAACCAGAGGGTCAGCCAGAGCCAGGCGGTCAGCTGCCAGACCAGCGAAGGAGCGACGCCGGAGAGCGGCTGCCCCAGCAGCGACTCCAGGGTCGACATCACGGCCGCCAGCCAGAGAGTGAACAGGATGGGGCTGCCCAGCAGTGCCCTGGGGTTGAAGCGATAGAGGGCTTCCACCATGGCCTGCAGGATCTGTGATTTCTGTTTCTTGCCCTTCACCTTGAGGGTGTCGGTGCTCATTGAAGCGGACTTGCTCATTGGAAAGCTCCCAGCATCGAATAGTTGGTCACGCAGATCAGTCGGGTGTGCAGCATCAGAAGGCACCTCCCAGCAGGCTCAGGTGTTCCGCCACCGGGCCCAGCGCCAGCACCGGCAGGAAGGAGAGACCCCCCATCAGCAGCACTGTGACGATCAGCAGGGTGATGAAGAGCGGGCCGCTGACGGGGAAGTCCCCTTCACTTCGCTCCTGACGAGGGGCGCGGGCCAGCTGGCCGGCGATGGCCAGCACGGGGATGATGTAGCCGAAGCGACCGAGCAGCATGGCCAGCCCGATGGCGATGCACTGCCAGCTGTCGGCGGCGGCAAAGCCGGCGAAGGCGGAGCCGTTGTTGCCGGCGGCCGAGGCGTAGGCATAGATCAGCCGTGACAGACCGTGGGGGCCATCGTGACCGATGACGGTGGCGGAGTCTGGCATCAGCAGGGTAATGCCGCCGATCACCAATACCCCGACCGGCATCACCAGCATGCTGGCGACCACCCACTTCATCTCGGTGATGCCGAGCCGTTTGCCCAGATAGGTGGGGGTGCGCCCCACCATCAGGCCGCACAGGAACACGGTCAGCAGCACGAACAGCATCATGCCGTAGATGCCGGCACCGACGCCGCCGAACACCACTTCACCCAGCAGCATGTTGATCATGCCGACCATGCCGCCGAGGGGGGTGAAGCTGTCGTGCATGGCGTTGACCGAGCCGTTGGAGGCGGCGGTGGTCGCCACTTCCCAGATGCTGGACAGCACGGTGCCGAAGCGACTCTCCTTGCCTTCCCAGTTGCCGGCCAGAGTGCTTGCATCAGTGGTGAGCTGGGCGAGGGCGGGATCCGGCTGCAGCTCCTGGCCGATGGCGAGGCAGAGCCCCAGCACCAGCATGATGGTCATGGCGATGAGGATGGCGCGGCTGTGGGCCAGATCCTTCACGTAGCGCCCCAGGGTGCAGACCATGGCGGCGGCCAGCGTCAGCAGGGCGACCATCTCCAGCCAGTTGGAGAGGGCTGTGGGGTTTTCGAACGGATGGGCCGAGTTGACGCCGAAGAAGCCGCCGCCGTTGGAGCCGAGCTGCTTGATGGCGATCTGGGAGGCGGCCGGGCCGAGCGGCAGCAGCTGCTCCTGCCCTTCCAGAGCGTGGAACGGCAGGTAGGCCGACAGGCTCTGGGGCACCCCCTGCCATACCAGCAGCAGCGCCAGGATCAGCGCCATCGGCAGCAGCACGTAGAGGCAGAAGCGCACCAGATCCTGCCAGAAGTTGCCGAGGTGGGTGGTCTGCTGGCGGGCGATGCCGCGAAACAGGGCGATGGCGACGGCGGCGCCGGTGGCGGCGGAGACGAAGTTCTGGGTGGTGAGCCCCACCATCTGGCTGAAGTAGGAGAGGCTGGCTTCGCCGGAGTAGGCCTGCCAGTTGGTGTTGGTCATGAAGCTGACCGCGGTGTTGAAGGCGAGTTGCCAGTTCAGCCCGGGCAGTTGCTGCGGGTTGAGGGGCAGCAGCCCCTGCGCCATCAGGATCAGGAACAGCAGGCCGAAACCGGCGCCGTTGAAAGCCAGCAGGCTGAGGGCGTAGGACTTCCAGTCCTGCTCGCGCCCGTCCGTGCCGCAGCAGGCCAGGGTGGCGCGCTCAAGCGGGGCCAGCCAGCGACTCTTGCCTTCAAACACCCGATACAGGTAGTTGCCAAGCAGAGGCGCCGGCAGCAGCACCAGCAGCACGAACGCGACGGGATAGATGATCTCTTGCCACATATCCGGTTCCTCACTCATGAGTGCGCGCGAGGGCGCGCAGCAGATAGCCCGCGAGGGCGAGGACCAGCAGCAGATATAGCCAATTCATAACGACTCCGTTGAGGTAATTAGCGTCAGGGATCGATGCATATCCGTGTCGATCCCATAGGTCTCATTGACGCTCAAAGGGTATGTAAAACGGGCGTAAAGGCGCCATAAAGCCCAATTTGGCTGGCGTAAAATCGGCGTAAAGAAGGCGGGTTTTGTTGGCTGGTGGACGGGCAAGGCACAAAAAACCCGGCCTGGGCCGGGTTTGGTAGCAAGTGGTGGAAGCTGACCCGATGGTGATGAGGTCAGTTTCAACCCCGCTTATCGCATGGTCACAAACTCTTCCGCGCTGGTGGGATGGAGAGTGTAAACACAGTTGTAGAAGCTGGTCTGATAATGACAGGCCAGCTTCAACCCCGCTTATCGCATGGTCACAAACTCTTCCGCACTGGTCGGATGGATGGCGACACAGTTGTCGAAGTCCGCCTTGGTGGCGCCCATCTTCATGGCGACGCCGAAGCCTTGCAGGATTTCGTCCATGGCGAAGCCGATGCCGTGCAGGCCGACCACCTTCTCTTCCGGCCCGACGCAGACCAGTTTCATCCGGGTGGGCTGGCGATGCTGGGTCAGCGCCGAATACATGGCGGTGAACTGGCTGCGGTAGACCTTCACCTGATCTTCCCCGTATTCGGCAACGGCTTCCGGCTCGGTCAGTCCTATGGTGCCGATGGGCGGGTGGCTGAACACCACGGTCGGCACCAGATCGTAGTTGAGGTGCTCATTCGGCTTGTTGTTGAACAGCCGCTCCGAGAGGCGGCGGCCTGCCGCGACAGCCACCGGGGTGAGCTGGATGCGGCCGGTGTTGTCACCGACGGCATAGAGGTTGGCGACGGCGGTGTTCTGGAACTTGTCGGTGGGGATAAAGCCCTTCTCGTCCAACTCGATGCCGGTGGCAGCCAGATTGAGGTTGTCGGTGGCGGGCACGCGACCGATGGCCCAGATCAGGCAGTCGACGGTGAGGTGGCGGCCATCTTCCAGCTGCAGGGTCAGGCTGTCGTCGGCGTTCTTGATGACGGCCTTGGGAATGGCGTGGGTGTGCAGCCTGGGCCCTTCCTGCGCCATGATCTCCACCAGGGTCTCGTGGATCATGGGGTCGAAGTTGCGCAGCGGCGCGTGCTTGCGCACCACCAGGTGGGTCTCCGAGCCGAGCGCCTGCATCACGCCGGCGATCTCCACCGCGATATAGCCGGCGCCGACCACGGCGACCCGTTTGGGCTGGGCTTGCAGATCGAAGAAGCCGTCGGAGTCGATGCCCAGTTCGGCCCCCGGTATGGTCGGGACCTCGGGGCGGCCGCCGGTGGCGATTAGGATGTGATCGGCGCTGTAGTGCTCGCCGTTCACCTCGACGGTATGGCTGTCGACGAAGCGGGCGAAGCCCTTGATGACGGTGATCTGGTTCTTGCCCAGCACGTTTTGGTAGGACTGGTGAATGCGGCCGATGTAGGCCTGACGGGACTCGACCAGCCTGGCCCAGCTGAAGTGGTTGAGGGTGGTGTCGAAGCCGTAGTCGGCACCGTATTTCAGGGCATCGGCGATCTGGCCTGCATACCACATGGCCTTCTTCGGCACGCAGCCGACGTTGACGCAGGTGCCACCCAGCTCTTTGGCTTCGATCAGGGCGACTCTCTTGCCGTACATGGCGGCCCGGTTGGCCGAGGCGATGCCGCCGCTGCCGCCGCCGATGGCGATGTAGTCAAAATGCTGTGCCATTGCGAGGTTCTCCGCTCGTTGAGGATGCAATCACAGCATGATGGGGACAAAGCGGCCGGCTCACAAGAGCCGGTGCTCAGTTCTGCTGGATGGGCAGGCGAATGTGGAACTGGGCACCCTGTCCCGGTTCGCTGGCGCAGTGGATGCGGCCGCGCAGCAGTTGCACCACCAGGTTGTAGATGATGTGGGTGCCGAGCCCGCTGCCGCCATGGCCCCGCTTGGAGGTGACGAAGGGATCGAAGATGCGCGGCAGTATCTCCGGCGGGATGCCGCGACCGTTGTCGCTGTAGTCGATGACCAGCTCGTCTCCCTGCTGCTCCACCTTGATGGTGATCTTTCTGGGTCTGTCCCAGTCATCGAAACCGTGATGGATGGAGTTGAGGATCAGGTTGGAATAGATCTGGGTGAAGCTGCCAGGGAAGGAGTAGAGGGTCAGCTTGGGATCGCATTGAATGTCGACCTCGCACTGGGACTTCTTCAGCTTGTAGCCGAGGGAGACCACCACCTGGTGCAGGTTGTCGGCGAGGCTGAAGTTGTAGCGCGCCTCGGACGACTGATCGACCGCCACCTGCTTGAAGCTGGCGATGAGCTCGGAGGCCCGCCTCAGGTTGCCTTGCAGCAGCTGCATCGACTCGTCGAGATTCTGGGTGAACTCGTTGAGGTAGGAACGGGAGAGCTGCTTGGCCTCGAGGTGCTGCTTAAAGTCGGCGACCCGCTCCTGCAGATAGGAGGAGGCGGTCACGCTGATGCCGATGGGGGTGTTGATCTCGTGGGCCACGCCGGCGACAAGGGATCCTAGAGAGGCCATCTTCTCCGATTCCACCAGGGTCTGCTGGGCCTGCTTGAGATCGTCGTAGGCCTTGCCGAGCTGCTCGTTGGCATCGCTCAGGCTGCGGGTACGCTCCGCCACCTTGCCCTCCAGCTGCTCGTTGAACAGGGTGATCTCCCGCTCCACCTTTTTGAGGGGGGTGATGTCGTAGCCAAAGCCGATCAGGTACTTGAGATTGGGCCCCTCGTAGAAGGGGGCGAAGGTCCACTGCAGGACCAGCTCGTTGCCCTGCTGGTCGTGCATGGTGATCTCCCTGTCCTCCAGCGCCCCCTGTTCGGTCAGGATGGCGGCCAGCTCGTCGCGCTGCTCCTGGCTGACGAACAGATCCAGCCAGTTGTGCTGCAGCAGCTCCTCATGGTGATAGCCGGTCAGCAGTATTGCAGCCGGGTTGATGCTGGCGATGTTGAGATCCGGCTCCATGCAGCAGATGACCATGTTGGCGGAGTTGATCAGGGTGGCGGAGAAGTCCCGCTCCTGTTGCAGCTGATCGGCGGCCTGGTGGCGGGCCGTGAATTCGTCGTTCAGCCGGGTGCGCATCTGGTTGAGGGTGGCGGCCAGCGCATCGAACTCGTCCGGATGCTTGCGGGGCAGGGGGCGCCCCTCCAGGGTCAGCTCGACCGCCAGGCGATCCAGGCTCAGTTTCTGGGCGTAGCTGACGATGCGGTTGATATGACGGATCACCAGATAGTAGATGATGACCAGGATGCAGAAGGAGACCACCAGGGTCTTGATGGTCTGGCTGACCAGGATCAGCACGGACTTCTCGATGAGGCGCTGATAGACCTGATCCAGCGAGGCGGCGACGAACAGCTTGCCGACCACTTCCCCCTGGTAGCTGAGGGTGAATTCGCGGGAGATGTCGTACTGGGCCTGCTCCACTCCCTGGGTCAGCAGTGGCACCTCGGAGTTGCCCAGCATCTCCTTGACCATGACGAACTGCATGTTGGGCAGGTTCATGATGCCCTCGATCTGCACCTTGACCTGCTCTTCATCCAGGTTCCACAGGCTGGCGGAGATGGGCTGCAGGAAGGAGGCCTCGATCTGGTCGATGCTGGCCTCGATGACGGTCACGTCCTTGTTGTAGTCCCAGGCGAGCTGCAGCACAGTGATGGCCAGCGCCAGCAACGTGCTGCAGATCAGAATGTAGGAAAGCAGACGATAAGAGAGTCCGTTAAGGCCGACGGCCTTGGAGAAGATTCCTGACATGGCGTCCTTGCGGTCTGGATTGAGTGCGGTTTAGTTTAACTGCTTCATGGACTTATGTCGTGTGTCATCCAATGGATAAAAATAAGGCCCCTTTCGGGGCCTTGTTTGTGTGGGCTGGGATCAGTGACCGCCCTTGGCTTTTGCCGGGATGGATTCGTCGAATTCCGGCAGCGGCTTGTGCTCGGATGCCAGGAAGGTGTAGATGACCGGCAGCACGAACAGGGTGAACAGGGTGCCGATGGCCAGACCCGCCACGATGACAATGCCGATGCTGAAGCGCTGTGCCGCCCCCGCACCCGAGGCATAGAGCAGCGGGATAAGGCCTGCGATCATCGCCGCCGTGGTCATCAGGATGGGGCGCAGACGGACCTTGGCAGCCTGCATCACGGCTTGCATCCGGTTCAGACCATGGAGCAGCTGCTCCTCCTTCGCCACCTCGCAGATCAGAATACCGTGCTTGGTAATCAGACCGACGAGGGTGATGAGACCGACCTGGGAGTAGATGTTCATGGTGGCCATGCCCCACGCCAGGGCGATCAGCGCGCCACTGATGGCCAGCGGCACCGACACCATGATGACCAGCGGGTCACGCACAGATTCGAACTGGATCGCCAGCACCAGGAAGATGATGGCCAGGGCCAGGGCGAAGGTGGCGTAGAGCGCATTCCCTTCGGTCACGAACTGGCGGGCTTCCCCCATGAAGTCGTAACGATAGCCTTGGGGCAGCTTCTCTTCCGCGGTCGCCTTGAACCAGTTGATCGCATCCCCCATGGCCACGCCCGGTGCCGGCACGGCGCCGATGGTGGCGGAGTTCAGCTGGTTGAAGTGGGGCAGGGCACGGGGCTCTCCCTTCACTTCAATCTTGATCAGGCTGCCCAGCGGGATCGACTTGCCGTCGGCGGCACGCACGTAGTACCCCTTGATGGACTCGGGGTTGAGACGGAACTTGCGCTCCACCTGCGGGATCACCTCGTAGGAGCGGCCATCCAGGTCGATACGGTTGACGTAACCGTCCGCCATCATGGTGCCCATGGTGATGCCGATGTCCTGCATGGTGATGCCGTAGGCACCCGCCTTGTCCTTGTCGATGCTGATCTTCATGGTGGCCGAGTCGTAGTTCAGATCGAGATCCGAATAGACGAACTGGCCGTTGGCCTGGGTTGCCGCCAGCATCTCACCCGCGATCAGGAACAGGCTCTCGAAGCTGTTCGGGGTGGTGATGACGAACTGGATGGGCAGACCGCTCGAGGCCCCCGGCAGTTCCGGGAACTGGAAGGTGGTGATGGCCATCCCGGGGATGTCCTTCACCAGACCGGCGACCCGATCCAGCACCTCTTTCTGGCTCGCTTCACGCTGGCTCCAGGGCACCATGGAGGCGATACCGAACGCCTGATTGGAGTTGAACACCCCTGAGAATACCTGGGAGTAAGCGATCTCCGGCTGGTCGTCCAGGACTTTGTTCACGTCCGCCATGGTGTTTTCGATGTAGTCCAGGTTGGCGTTGGAAGGTGCCGTCCCCAGCACCGCCATGACGCCTTTGTCCTCGGACGGGGCCAGCTCGCTCGGAATGAACTTGAACAGCAGCGGCAGGCTGGCGAACACGATGACAGCAAACAGGATGACCACGATGCGCTTTTGCATCACGGCATGGAGCATGGCGTCGTAGCGGGCCGTCATCCGGTCCAGCAGATCGTGTACGGTACGCTCGAACTTGCCGGGCTCCTCGTTGGCCCTGAGCATCTTGGCGCACATCATGGGCGACAGGGTCAGGGCGATGATGCCCGAGACGAACACGGCGCCCGCCAGGGTCAGCGCGAACTCCTTGAACAGGGAGCCGGTGATGCCCCCCATCAGGGCGATGGGCGCATACACCGCCGCCAGGGTGACCGTCATGGCGATGACGGGCACGGCGATCTCCCGGGTACCTATGATGGCGGCCCGGAACGGCTCTTCCCCTTCCTTGATGTGACGGTCGACGTTCTCCAGCACCACGATGGCGTCATCCACCACCAGACCGATGGCCAGCACCATCGCCAGCAGGGTCATGAGGTTTATGGAGAAGCCGAACATGTCCATCATCATCACCACGCCGATGAGGCTCAGGGGAATGGTGATGATGGGGATGATGACCGCCCGGAAGGAACCGAGGAACAGGGTGATCACCACCAGTACGATGGCGGCCGCCTCCAGTATGGTCTTGATGACCTCGTGGATGGATTCGTTGATGGCGATGGTGGAGTCATACAGGACGTTCACCTGCATGGTGCTCGGCATGTTGCGCTTCAGGCTCGGCAGCAGCTCCAGCACATCGTGGGCGATGTTGATGGGGTTGGCTGTCGGGGCTGCGTTGATGGCCAGAACTACGGCCTCGCGGCCGTTGGCGCTGGCGCGATAGATGTCGTGGCTCTTCTCCAGGGAGACCTTGGCGATGTCGGAGAGACGGATCACCTTGCTGTCGCGGGTGGCGACCACCAGACGCTTGAGCTCTTCGATGTTGCCGACCTGGGTCTCGGCGTTGCCGTTGAACAGGGTGAAATAGCCGGTGGCCTGGCCGGTCGCGGACTGATAGTTGTTGCTGTTGAGCACCGTCATCACGTCGCTTGAGGTCAGGTCAAAGGCGGCCATCTTGGCCGGATCCAGCCACACCCGCAGGGCGAATTCGACACCGCCATACAGATCCACCTTGGAGACCCCGCCCACGGTAAACAGCTGGGGCTTGATGACCCGCTCCAGGTAGTCGGTGATCTGGCTGGAGTTGAGCTCCGGGCTGGTGAAGCCCATGTAGAGCACCGCCGTGGTGGAACCGGTGGAGGAGGTGACTGAAGGGTCTTCCGCCTCTTTGGGCAACTGGGAACGCACCGAGTTGACCTTGGCCAGGATGTCGGACAGCGCGGCGTTCGGATCGGTGTTGAGCTTCATGTACGCCGTCACCGTGGAACTGCCCAGCTGGCTCGAGGAGGTCATGAAGTCGATGTTGTCGGCCTGGGCGACCGCCTGCTCCAGGGGCTGGGTGATGAAGCCCTGGATCAGATCCGCACTGGCGCCATAGTAGCTGGTGTTGACCGTGATGACGGTATTGATCACCTCGGGGTATTCACGCACTTGCATCTTGAAGATGGCCTGGAAGCCCAGCAGGGCTATCAGGAAGCTGAGCGAGATCGCCAGCACAGGCCGTTTTATGAATATGTCAGTAAATCGCATCGCAGCTCTCCGCGCTTACAGCATCGGGGTTTGTGCCGGAACGGCAAGGGCATCGTTCTCGACCACGTGCACCTTGGTATCGTTGCTCAGGCGAACCTGACCCGACAGCACGATTTGATCGCCAGCCTTGATGCCGGACAGCACATGGACATCGTTGCCGCGACGCTCACCTGCCTTGACCACCACCTGCTTGGCGCGTTTCACGCCGTCAGCCTCGTGAATGACGTAGACGTTCTCGCCATAGAGGGTGAAGGAGATGGCGGACTGCGGGATCACGATCTGGTCTTTCACCGTGGGCAGTATGATGCTAGCGCGGGCGAACATGCCGGAACGGAGCTGGCCGTCGTTGTTCGGAATGTCTGCCTGCACCTGGATCAGGCCGCTCTGATAGTTGACCGCGGGCTCGATGGCCGTGATCTGGCCGTCAAACTGGGTCTGGGGATAGGCATCCACGTTGATCTTGATGGTCTGTCCCAGGGTGATTTTGGAGATGTCGGTCTGGGGCACGGTGAAGCGCAGGCGCATCACGCTGGTGTCTTCCAGGCGCACAATCTGGGTACCCGGTTCCAGATACTGGCCGAGGAAGACGTTGCGCAGGCCCACGGCACCGCTGAAGGGGGCTCGCACCTCACGACGGGCGATGGTGGCCTTCAGACTGTCGATGTCCGCCTCCAGGGAGCGGTAGCTTGCCTCGGCATCATCCAGCTGGTCCCGGGAGATGGAGTTCTTCTGATAGAGGTTCTTGTAGCGCTCGAACTTGGCCCTGGCTGCCGGCAGCCTGGCCTGGGAGGAGTTCAGATTGGCTTTTTCCACACTGGAGTCCAGGCTCAGCAGCAGTTGATCCGCTTTGACATGTGCCCCCGATTCGAACCGGATGCTGTCGATGGTGCCTGACAGCTCGCTGGAGAGGGTGACCCCCTGGTTCGGCTCGATGAAGCCGATGGCTTCAATGGTGGGGACCCAGTCCTGCGCCTTGGTGATCATGGCGGTGACCGGGAACTCGGGCTCGGGCCGATTGGCCATGAACTCTGCAATCTTCTTCTGCTTGAACATATTGAAGCCGATGACACTGCCAAACAGGGCGAGTGCTATCAGCAACATGATGGCCATCCACTTTTTCATGAACAGGCTCCTGTGATGGAAACATTAGGGTTTAAAATGGCATTCCAGCTGGCCCGGATGACCGTCTCCAGCTGTTCCTGCGTCAATTCGAAATCGTGAACCCGGCGCTGCTGTGCCAGGTTGGCCACGCAATCCAGACTCAATGCTTGCAACACCAGAATGGGGAGATCGATGAAGAGTCCCTGTTGGCGTCCTTGCTCAAAGAAGCGCTCAAGTGGCGCCCACGTCGCCATTATGACCGGATCCCGCTCCAATTCAGCCCCCAATGGAGAACTTTCGTACTGCAATTTGCACTTGAGTGCATTGGGGTAGCTGGTGAAGATGGCATCGATGTTGAGCCAGAGGCGTCGATACTGCTCATAGGACACCTCTTCTATCTGCACACCTTCCATGACCAGGGGATGACACTTGAGGATAGTGTGCTGATAGAGCTGGCGGATCAGGTCATCCTTGTCGCTGAAATAGCGATAGATGGTGCCTGCCGCCACCTTGGCTTTCTTGGCGACCACGGCAATGGAAAGGCCGTAGAAGCCCTGCTCGCCGAGGATCTCGTGAGCTGCTTCGAAAATGCGTTCTTTCTTATCCATGGTTATCAGAGGTCAACGACTGAATGAACGTTCATTCATTCTAGGTGGGCGCAAAGGCAAGTCAAGCATTGCCCATCATCTCTGGCCCTATGGGGTGAGGGATTCAAAAAGTAGTGGGGAATTGCTGGATCCAGCCTGAACAAAACAAAAATAGTTGAAAAGGGTCGGAAGTGATTGAAAAACAGGCACTTGATTCTTTGTGTCAAAAAAAGAGTAGACAAGGTCGGCATCATCATCAATAATGCGCCCCGTTCGACAGCGTAGCGCCCGTAGCTCAGCTGGATAGAGCGCTGCCCTCCGGAGGCAGAGGTCACAGGTTCGAATCCTGTCGGGCGCACCATCAAAAGTGCGCCGGTTAAACGGGCGTGTTGAAGAACGAAAACAGCTGTGGTGGCTGTAGCTCAGTTGGTAGAGTCCCGGATTGTGATTCCGGTTGTCGTGGGTTCGAGCCCCATCAGCCACCCCATTTTACAGCTTGTCAGGTACGCGAAGGTGGCGGAATTGGTAGACGCGCTAGCTTCAGGTGTTAGTGCCCCCCGGGTGTGAGGGTTCGAGTCCCTCTCTTCGCACCATACTTGCTGTATGACGAGGATGACCAGATGGTCATCTTTGTGTTTTTGGAATACCCCCTCGGTGATTAGCGCAGCCCGGTAGCGCATCTGGTTTGGGACCAGAGGGTCAAAGGTTCGAATCCTTTATCACCGACCACATTTGAAAACCCCGCTCAGGCGGGGTTTTTGCTTTTTGGCATTTCTCTTTCGCTTTTTCCTGTCACGTCTTTTTACACTTCTTCAGGCGCCTGTTCGCCACGAGTTCGCTATGCTGGGGCCCGGAGCCGCGAGACAGGGGACGCTCGGGCACGGACCAGATACAAGGCCTATGCATCACCATATCACTTCTCTTCAACTCTCCGTGCTGGCCATGGCCGCACTGCTGCTGGGCGGCTGCGCCCTGCAGCCAAAACCGGAAGATCTTCTGATGGGCGCCGCCCCCAAGCCAAAGGCCGAACTCGAGGCCACCTTGGTGACCAGTGGTGGCTTCTGCGTGACCCTGAGCGAGCAGGGCCGTCTGCTGACTCAGCCCTGTGATCAGCAATCGAACCAATCATTCAGCTGGGATGTCGGTGCCCTGCAACTGGCCGGGGATTGCCTGGTCGCCAAAGGGGAGGATGGTCTGGGGATGGAGGCGTGCCGGGAGGAGAGCCATCAATGGCAGTGGCAGGGGGATCGTCTGTTCAATCGGCAGGTGTCGCTGTGCCTGGATGTGGCGGGTCGCCGTCACAAGCCGGCCGTCCCCCTGCGCCTCGCCGAATGCTATGGCGGCGCAAACCAGAGCTTTGAGTGGACGCCCTCCGGCACGCTGTTGAACCGTCTGATGCACCCGGCTCTGGTGTGGTGACAAGAGGGCGAGAAGCAAAAAGGGTGGCCCATGTGGCCACCCTTTTTCGATCCGCGACGGGGGTACCGTATCAGCGGGTCTGGGAGGCGAACAGTTTCTCCAGATAGACGGCAACGCCATCTTCATCGGAAGTGAGGGTCTGTTCGTGCTCTGGCAGGGCCAGTTTGAGGCGATCGTGGGCGTTGCCCATGACCACGCCACGGCCCACCATGCTCAGCATCTCGAAGTCGTTCATGCCATCGCCGAAGGCCACGGCCTGGGACATCTCCAGGCCGTGCTGCTCCAGCACGGCGCGCACGGCATTACCCTTGTGCACACCGGCATGCATCACCTCGAGGCAGTCAGGCAGGGAGAAGGTGACGTTGAGTCGATCACCATATTGCTGGTTGAGGTGCGCCTCTATCTTCAGCAGCTTGTCGTGGTCGCCGATGTAGAACACCTTGTTGACCCTGTCCTTCGGGTGGCTGGCGAGATCCGCCAGACGGTAGCTGAAGCCGGAGTCGTGATGGAACTTCAGCAACCAGGGCAGCTCCTCTTCCACCAGCCACTCGTCGCCGTAGTAGACGTTGATGTGGATGGACGGGTCGCGTTCCATGGCGATCAGCTCGGCCGCCACCGTGCTCGGTAGCGCCTGGTTGTAGACCAGTTGATCCTGCTTGTCGTGTACCACGGCGCCGTTGGAGGTAATGAGGTAGATATCCAGCCCCAGTGCATCGCGGATGCTGCGCACATCCACATGGTGACGGCCGGTGGCGACCACGAACTTGACGCCCTGGTCGACCAGGCGGTGCAGGGTATCCCGGGTGCGGGAGGAGATCTGGTGCTGCCCGTTGAGCAGGGTACCATCGAGATCGGACACAACTACCTTGAACATCATTACCTCGACTTCAATTGAACGCCGGGGGAGTGTACCCCAGCGTCTGCCGTCACCCCATTTATTTAGGGATCCAAAAAATAACCAGCCCCTTCTGGTCGCGTCAGTAGCGCGCGAAGAAGGCCAGGGTTGCATTGAGCGCGGCGTGGCGCTGGGGATCCGCCTCGATGAAGAGCTCGTGCCAGGCCCCTTCGATACGCAGCGGCTTGCTCCCTTCACATTGGGCCTTGGCGCAGAAGGCCTCCTGGGCGGCGTTGTCCACCACGCTGTCCTCGCCGGCCTGCAGCAGCAGCAGCGGCGTCTTGATGGCGCCGGCGTCGGCCACGGCCGCGTCCGATCCTGTGATGGCCTGATGGATCCAGTGGGCGGTGGCGCCCCCCAGCCTGACCTGGGGATGCTGTTCGTAGATCTGGCGGAAGGCCTGATAACGCGCCGTGCTGTGGGTCAGCTCGTTGTCGGCAAAGCCGTGATCCTCATAGGATCCCTGACCCGGGCCGTAGGGGGGCTCGCCCACCCAGCCGCCGACCGTGCCGATGGTGGCCGCCAACCCCTTGGCCAGCCACTTGGGCAGGCCGCCGAGGTTGATGCCCATCATGGGGGAGGAGAGCACCGCCGCCTGGATGTCGTTCGGCCAGCGTTCCAGATAGCGGGCCGAGATGGCCCCCCCCATGGAGTGGGCCAGCAGGAACAGCTTGGCAGGCTTGTCCGGTACAATCACTTCGTCATGAAACTGTTTGAGATCGGCGACATAGTCGTCGAACTGGTCGACATACCCCTTCTCTTTGTCGGCCAGCATGCGGTCTGACATTCCCTGGCCGCGATGATCGATGAGGTAGAGGCTGTAACCCTGGCGCCAGAGATCCCAGGCCAGCTCCTGATACTTGAGGTAGCTCTCGACCCGGCCGTTGACGATGAGGATGGCGCGATCGATCTTGGGTTGGCGCAGGGCGGCATAGCGGAGGGTGACCCCGTCCTTGCCCTTGAACTCCCCCTCGACGGCATGCTGGCGCCAGAAGTCGGGCAGGGTCTGCTGATAGAGGGCGGGGACGTCGGCTTCAGTGGTCAGCTGGTAAGGATTGCTCACGGCAAGGGCTCCGGCAGAAAACAGGGTCAGGGCCAGCAGGGGCAGGTGGTTAAGCTTCATCAGTGTACTCTTCCGAAGGATCATCCGATTGTTGGGCGGCCCATCCTTTGCGGGTCAGCTGCATCTGCTGCCACCAGCGTTCGTCCGCCAGGATCTCGCCGGCCGGACCGAGCTGGGGGTAGTGCATCTCTTTCTCCTTGCAGAGCTGGGCATAGACGGGATAGCCCCCCTCGAACAAGATGGTGTTCTGCTCTTCCAGGCTGAGTGGACAGCCGCGCTGATAACAGCCGGCCAGTTCGCGCTGGCGCTGGGCCTCGTAAAGGATGGCGGCGGCGGCCACCGAGACGTTGAGGGACTGCACCATGCCTACCATGGGGATGACGATATGGTGATCGGCCAGGGCCAGCGCCTCTTCGCCGATGCCGTGCTTCTCCTGGCCCACCAGGATGGCGGTGGGTCTGGTGTAGTCGATGGCACGAAAGTCCACGGAGCTGTCGGAGAGGTGGGTCGCCAGGATCTGCATGCCGGAGGCCTTGAGTTCGGCCACCGCGCTGCCGATGTCCGGGTGCAGCTTCACGTCCACCCAGTTCTGGCTGCCGCGGGCAGTGCCCTTGCGCTTGTGGATCCAGCTCTTGGGCCAGACCGCGTGCACCCGGTGGATGCCGATGGCATCGGCGGTGCGCACGATGGCGGCCAGGTTGTGAGGTTTATGAACCTCTTCCATGCAGACGGTCAGGTCGAGCTGGCGCATGGCCAGCATGTCGGAAATGCGTTTGAAGCGTTCAGGAGTCATGTCGGTTTCTATGTCGTGAGGCCGGTGCATGCAACAAGGCTGGTGGCCTGCGGCATGGGGCCCTGGGTATCTCTTGAAAAGCAGCAGGCGGCTTGCGCCGCCTGTGTTCAGTTTTTCTGTCGGCTCACCCTGAGCACGTTGGGCATGACCCGGATCTTGCGCATGATGTTGGCGAGGTGGATCCGGCTCTTGGTGGTGATGAGCAGGGTGACCACATAGACCCGGCCATCCTTCTCCTCGGTGCTGATGGCGTGGATGTTGGCGCCGGTGGCGGCAATCACGTTGGCCAGCTCCGCCAGGGCGCCCTGGTGGTTGACGATCTCGATGCTGATGCCGGTGCGGAATTCCTGCTCCTGCTCCTTGTCCACCTCCCACTGCACCGGCAGGTATTTGTCCGGTTCGCGGCTGTAGCCCTTGATGTTGCGGCAGGACTCCTGGTGGATCACCAGTCCCTTGCCCGGGCTGATGTGGGCAATGATGGCGTCCCCCGGGATGGGGCGGCAGCAGTTGGCGAAGGTGACCAGCATGCCGTCGGCCCCCTTGATCGGCATCTTCTTGCTGGTGGATTTGGGCTGCTCTTCCAGCGGCAGTTCATCTCCCAGCATGCGGCGTGCCACCATGACGCTCATGGCGTTGCCAAGGCCCACGTCGGCCAGCAGCCCCTGCAGGTTCTCGTGTTTGGTATCGGCCAGCACCTGCTTGACGCGGGCTTCCGGGATGTCTTCGATGTTCTTGGCGCCGAGGGCATGGTTGAGCAGGCGGCGGCCCAGCACCACGGACTCTTCGGTGCGCAGGTTCTTGAGGAACTGACGTATCTTGGAGCGCGCCTTGGTGGTCACCACGAAGTTGAGCCAGGCCGCGTTCGGGCGGGCGCCGGGGGCCGTGATGATCTCCACCGTCTGACCGGAGTGCAGCGGGCTGCTCAGCGGATAGGGGTGGCGGTCGACCCGGGAACCGACGCAGGCATGACCGATGTCTGTGTGCACCGTGTAGGCGAAGTCCACCGGGGTGGCGCCGGCGGGCAGCTCCATGATGCGGCCCTCCGGTGTGAAGACATAGATCTCGTCGGGGAAGAGGTCGGTCTTGACTCCCTCGATGAACTCGAAGGAGCTGCCGGCGCTCTGTTGCAGCTCCAGCAGGCTCTGCATCCAGCGCTGGGCGCGGATCTGGGCCGTGGTGCCCGAGCTGTCCCCATCCTGCTTGTAGGCCCAGTGGGCGGCGACGCCCTTGTCGGCCATCTGGTCCATGAACTCGGTGCGGATCTGCACCTCCACCGGTACCCCGTGGGGGCCCACCAGGGAGGTGTGCAGGGACTGGTAGCCGTTGGTCTTGGGGATGGCGATGTAGTCCTTGAAGCGACCGGGGCGCGGCTTGTAGAGGCTGTGCATCTGCCCAAGCACCCGGTAGCAGGTGTCTATGTCTTTCACTCTCACTCTGAAAGCATAGATATCCATCACTTCGTGGAATTGCAGTTCTTTCTTCTCCATCTTGTTGTAGATGGAGAACAGGTTCTTCTCGCGTCCACTTACCTGGGCATCGATACCGGCTTCCCGCAGACGCCCCTCAATCTCGCTCTGGATGGAGTCGATGATCTCGCGCCGGTTGCCACGGGCGCGGCGCACCGATTCCCGCAGTACCCGGGAGCGCATGGGGTAGAGCGCCTCGAAACCGAGCTCTTCCAGCTCGTTCTTCATGGTGTGAATACCGAGGCGGTTGGCGATGGGGGCGAAAATCTCGAGGGTTTCCCGGGCGATGCGGCGGCGCTTGTCCGGTCGCAAGGAGCCGAGGGTACGCATGTTGTGAGTGCGGTCGGCCAGCTTGATGAGGATGACCCGGATGTCCTGGGTCATGGCCATCATCATCTTGCGGAAGTTCTCGACCTGCGCTTCCTTGCGATCGCGGAACTTCAGCTTGTCGAGCTTGGAGACACCGGAGACCAGCTCGGCGACGGCGTTGCCAAACTGCTCGGCAAGATCGTCCTTGGTGACAGGGGTATCTTCGATGACGTCGTGCAGCACGGCAGCCATCAGGGTCTCGTGATCGAGGCGCATGTCGCCCAGGATGCGGGCCACGGCAACGGGATGAGTGATGTAGGGTTCACCACTGGAACGCATCTGTCCCTGGTGAGCATCGCGGGCTACCACATAGGCTTGCCTGAGCTTCTCAACCTGCTCGGGTGGCAGGTAGGAACTGGCTATTTCTTTAAGATTTTCAAATAAATACAAGACAGTCCCCGCAGCGGTTAAACGGCAATCCGTGAAATTGAGGGTATGCCCTCGAGTTTGCGAGGTTTTCGAGCGGTTGTAAATGGGGAGAACAGCCGGCACCCGGGCGGGCGCCGACTATGGGAAGCGACTGACTTAGCCGCGACCTTCTGCGATGGCAGCAACGGCAGCCAGCTCGGCGGCTTCCTGCTCTTGCTGCTCGTAGCGGTCCTGAGTATCCATCACCTGGTTGTTGACCAGACCCAGTTCGATCTCGCGCAGGGCGATCACGGTCGGCTTGTCGTTCTCTTCGTCGACCAGGGGATCCTTGCCTTGTACCGCGATTTGACGAGCGCGGCGCGCGGCGACCAGCACCAGGTCAAAACGGTTACCTACCTGTTTTACAGCATCTTCTACAGTAACGCGGGCCATGCGGGACTCCAGTGTTTGGGCTTTCTGTGATTGAAAAAGCAGTGTTTAAAAATGACGCAAAAGTTTACTTGTTTTTGGCTTACTCTGCCAGTAGCTGTTTCAGCAAGTTTTGCTGGGCCTGCTGTTGCTGACGCATTTCCAGGCGCTGGCACTCGATGACGGCCCTGAGTTGGAACAGTGCCAGCTCAAAGTCTTCATTGATGATGACATAGTCATACTCGTCATAGTGCACCATTTCGGCAATGGCTTTCTCCATCCGGCCCTTGATCACCTCGGCGCTGTCCTGGCCGCGGCCGATCAGGCGGCGCTCCAGCTCCTCGCGGCTGGGAGGCAGGATGAAGATGGACTTGGTCGGCATCTGTTCGCGGATCTGGCGGGCGCCCTGCCAGTCGATGTCGAGGAAGACGTCGATGCTCTGCGCCAGGCAGGCCTCGATGGCGGCGCGGGAAGTGCCGTAGTAGTTGCCGAAGACTTCTGCCCACTCGAGAAAGTCACCGCGCTCGATCAGCGCCTTGAACTCTTCCACCTTGACGAAGTGGTAGTGCACCCCGTGCTCTTCACCGGGACGGGTGGCGCGCGTGGTGTGGGAGACCGAGAGTTGCATCTTGCCGGCGGCGTTGTGCTGGGTCAGCAAGGCATTGAGCAGGCTGGACTTACCGGCCCCGCTCGGGGAAGAGATGATATAGAGAGTGCCTTGTTGCGCCATGTCTGTACCTTTAAGCGATGATCCGCGCTTTGGTTGTAGCAGAGGCCGCCGTCTTGTGCCCGATAAGGGAGACGGTTGCTCGCAATGCGCGGAGGAATCAGAGTCAGGAGGATGTAAAGGCGGCGAATCTTAGCAGATGGGGGCGGATAAAAAAACGGCCGGAATCATATTCCAGCCGATCAAAATATCCGTAGCTTGCTGTGCGGGCGTTGCCCGCATAGAGGGCCATTCTGCCCACGGAGCCGGGGCCGGGCCATCAGATTATCCCTGCGCCAGGGCTCGGAATTTCCGAGTTGCCCTGGGTCGGTAGAAGATGCTTGTCGGTACAGAGGCGGTCGAAGGCGGCGATGACCCGCTCGCGGCTTATCTTGGCCATGGCGTCCGGATCCTTGAGGCGGGTGCGCCAGCCGAGCTCGGCCAGCGGCTTGCCGGTCTCCTGCTCAATCAGTTCCTGATAGACGCTGACCAGATAATCCCGGCACAGATAGGGGCCGGTACGCTCCGGGTTGTGGTGGGCGTAGAGGCCGATCACGGGTGTCCCCACCAGGGTGGCCATGTGGGCAGGGCCGGTATCCGGGGCCAGCACCAGGCTCGCCTCGCCAATCAGCGCCAGCAATTGCTTGAGGCTGGTCTGCCCCACCAAATCTGCCGGCTTGCTCTGGCTGAGGCGCTGGATCTCGGCGGCGAGATCCCGCTCCAGCCTGGCCGGTCCGCCGCACAGATAGACCTGAAAGCCCTTGTCTGCGGCGTGATCCGCCAGCGCGGCGTAGCCGGCGGCAGTCCAATTCTTGAATGCCTTGCTGGCAGCGGCGCAGATGAGCAGGGTCGGTTTGCCGCCGATCGTCTCCCGGGCCCAGGTCTGGTGCTCGGCGCTGATGGGCAGTTGCCAGTCCGGGGTCAGATCTTTTATCCCGAGCTCTTTGGCGAAGGCGAGAAAGCCGTCCAGCACGTGGGGGGAGGCGGGTGAGGGGACCCGATGGTTGGTGAACAACCACTGACCGTCGCTGGCGCGCTCCCGATCAAACCCGAGTTTGACCTTGGCCTTGATGCCGAGGGTGGCGATGCTGGCGCGCATGGCGGCCTGCAGGTGGAGCAGGGCATCGAACCTGCGCCCCTTGAGGGTCTGCCAGAGATCGCGATAGCCGCGCCACCCCTTGCTCTTGTCGAAGGGAATGACCTCGACCCCCGGCAGATCGGCGAACAGGGTCGCCTCAATCTTGCCGGTGATCCAGGTGATGCGGGTCTGGGGCCACTCCCGCTGGATGACGCGCACCAGCGCCAGCGCGTGGCAGCAATCTCCGATGGCGGAGAGCCGCAGGATGCAGATGGAGGAGGGCGGCGTTTGGAACAGCGGCATGATGTGGCGCAACGATGGCAAAATGGATGGATGGCATTATGCAAACTCCCCTGTGGATTGTAAAATTGCGCCGGTTGCCCGACCGGCACGGCTTTCTGAATGGATGCCCTGCCCCCACTATCGACCGGAATTCTCATCATGCTGACACACACCACCCACAACCAGGTCTGCTGGTATGCCGACGGAGTCTTCCGCGATCCTTCCCCTGCCTTGTTCGATCCTGTCTGGTGGCAGACCCATCGCCAGGTGGTGGGCTCTTCCATCGGCCGCGGGGTGACCTGGTTCGTGAAGGATGAGTCCCGTCACTTGGTGCTGCGTCACTACTACCGTGGCGGCATGGTGGGCAAGCTGGTGCGTGACCGGTTCTGGTTTGAAGGGGTGGAGAGCAGCCGGGCCATGGCTGAATATCGTCTGCTGGCGACCCTGAGTGAACAGGGGCTGCCGGTGCCGCGCCCCTTTGCGGCCCGCATGGTCAAGCAGGGGCCCTTCTATCGGGCCGACATCCTGATCGAGCGCATTCGCGGCGCCAAGGATCTGGTGGCCCTGCTCAAGCAGGGGCCGATCGCCGGTGAGGTGTGGCACAAGATAGGCAAAACGGTGCGCCAGTTGCACGATGCAGGGGTCTATCATGCGGATCTCAACAGCCACAACCTGCTGCTCGACAAGGAGGGCAAGGTGTGGGTGATCGACTTCGACAAAGGAGCCATCCGCTCCCCCGGCAACTGGCAGCAGGCCAACCTGGAGCGGTTGCTGCGCTCCTTCAACAAGGAGTCGCAACTGCACACCAGCTTCCACTTCGTGCCGGAGAACTGGCAGGCCCTGATGGCAGGCTATCAGGGCAAGGTGGCGTGACGTCGGGTTCCACTTCGTAGCTGGAGGCTGGCAGGCCCTGATGGCGGACCACCGGGGGCGAGAGGTGCGAGGCCAGCGATGCTGGCGCGGTTGCTCGGCGCCAGCACCAATGTTACTTATTGAGTGTGATTGCTTGGACAGATATTCAGATCCGGTTTCGAGGCGCGTGATGGAAAGGTATGAGACTCCCGGGGTTGAGGTCACCACTCCCCTTGAGGTGACGCTGATGGCACAGGCCATGGCGATGTTGGAGGCCGGGATCTGGACCTGGTCGGCCGGGCAGGGTCTGAGGCGGGACCCTTCCTGTCTGCAACTGCTGGGTCTGGAGGGGGGCGAGTTGGGGGATCTCGGCTGGCTGGATCGGGTACATCCGGATGATGCTCCCCGTCTGGCAGAGGCCCTGGAGGCCTGCCAGCATGGGCGCAGTAACGGGCTTCGACTCGAGTACCGCATCCTGCACCATCAGGGCCATTACATCCGGCTGGAGGAGCGGGTCCGTCGCGACGAAGGGGGTCAACTGCTGGGGGTGGTTCGCCATCTGGATGCCGCCATGGCGCCCCTGGAGGATCGCCACGACACGGATCCCCTCACCGGCCTCGAGAGCCGCAGCCACTTCGAGCTGTTGCTGGATGAACGGCTGGCCAGCGAAAGCGGCAGTTTCTGTCTGCTGCAGTTCAGCGTGGATCACCGCAGCAAGATCCTGCAGTTGTTCGGGGAGGCGGCCTGCGACGCCATGCTGGCCAAGCTGGCCCGCATCGTGCGCCGCGAGCTGCGCCGGGAAGATCCCTTCGCCCGTTGGGACGAAGACGGCTTCATCCTGATGCTCTCCCAGACCGATCGGCTGAGTGGCCTGGAGATTGCCGAGCGGCTGCGTCTCGAGATCGCCGACGCCAGCCTGCTGCCCCAGCGTCCGGTGACCGTGAGCATCGGCCTGGTGCAGAGCCAGAGTGCCGAGCAGCTCGATCACCTGCTGGCCCGGTTGGCCTCCTGCCACGGTCAGGCGAAGCGGGAACACAACGCCGTGGTCGGCTGACGGCCAGTCACTGTCCGCGTACCCATTGACGCCGATGGACCCATCAGCGTCAATGGTTTTCAGTCAGCGCTCACTGACCTGCTGACGCTGGCAGACCCAGAGAGAAGCCAGCATCAGCAGGGCGCCCAGACCGAGCCTGAGCAGGTCGGTATCCTTTCCCCAGAGCACCAGATTGACCAGCAGACCCGCGGGGATCAAGGCGTTGTTCATGATGGCCAGCACGCCGCTGCTGACCAGGGTCGCCCCCTTGTTCCACAGGAAGTAGCCGAGCCCGGATGCCCCGACCCCCAGCCAGAAGAGGATGCCCCATTGCAGGGAGCTGGCGGGATATTGAGGTTTGCCCAGCAGCCACCAGGCGGGCAGGGCGATCACCAGGGCGCCCAGATAGAAGCAGCCGAACACCGCCAGCTGGGGCGGCTGCTCAGCCTCCCGGGCCAGCAGCACCTTGTAGCCTACCTGGCCCAGAGCGAAGCAGACGTTGGCGCCCTGCACCACCAGGAATCCCAGTACATAGTTTTCGGTCAGGCCGTCGAAACGGATGACGGCCGCCCCCAGCACCGCCAGCAGGGCCCCCCACAGATAGACAGGCTTGAAGCGCCCTTCCAGCAGGTCGTGGATCAGGGTGACATAGATGGGGGTGAAGATGGTGAACACCAGCACTTCCGGTACCGTCAAGAGCAAGAAGGAGTGGTAGTAGAAGAGATACATGATGCCGAGCTGGATGGCACCGAGGGCCATCAGCTTGGCCACCAGATCGGGGCGCAGCCAGCGACGGCGCAGGAAGGGCAGAAACACCAGGCTGGCGAGCACGATGCGGGTCAGTACCGAGAAGTAGGCATCCACCTGACCGGCAAGGTAGACCCCGATCAGGCTGAAGGAGAAGGACCAGAGCAGGGTAACCCCTATCAAGTAGTTCATGTGATTGAATTGTCGTCAGTTGTCAATTTGGAGGGCGCTATGATGGCCGAGTTGGAAGGCGCGATCCAGCGTTTATGGGAAGGGTTGTCACAGATCGGAGCATTTGCCTTCGAGGCGAGCAACGGGGTCGGATCCGCCACCGACTGGTGCGGTCGCGGGGAGGGTGCCGTGGTGGTGACCGATCACCATGGGGGGTGGCTGTATGCCGAGACGGGTCGCTACACCACGCCCCATGGCCGGGAGCTGACCATGCACAACCGCTTCTGGTGGCAGCGCACCGCACGGGGGATCATGCTCTCCCACCTGCGCTACGAGCAGCCGGTGATGCTGTTCGAGCTGTTGCCCCGGGGGGACGGGCACTGGGTCACGGCCGAGCCTCACCTGTGCGGGCAGGATCACTACAGCGCCGAGCTGACCGAAACCGGCGAGGGTTTCCTGCTCGCCTGGCAGATAACGGGGCCGCGCAAGAACGAGCGGTTGAGTTATCGCTACGGACCAGAGGCGCAGAGATAAAAAAACCGGCGCAGGGCGCCGGTAGAGGGGACAAATCGGAGGTTTTGTTAAAACGGTCCCAAAAACAGGAGAGATACACTCTCGTCACACACGCAGAGAGGGTCTTCAGGCATTCAGTGCATAGTTCAGCATGGCTTGCAGCTTGCTGTCGAAGAACCAGGGCAGCAGCACCATCAGCAGACCCAGCACCCCGGCCAGCCGGTGGCGATACTGCCAGCCGGCTATCAGTACCAGACCGCCGCAGAGGGTGGTCAGGATGCCTGACATAGGGCAGCCTCCCGCTGTTGGCGGCGCTGCTGTGCCCACTGGTTGAGGGCGACCGAACCCAGGATCAGGGCCAGCGCCACGCCCGTGGTGGACTGGATCTGCTCGCCGAGGAACAGGGCTCCCAGCATGACGCCGAACAGCGGCACCAGGTAGTTGCTGAAGGAGGCGAAGGTCGGGCCCGCCTTCTGGATCAGCGCCATGTAGAGGAAGTAGACCAGGCCGGTACAGAAGATCCCCAGCATGGCGACGGCGCCCATGGCCTGCTGGCTCGGCAGGGTGAGGGTGCTCAGGTCGGCCACGAAGGGCGCGGCCAGCAGCAGCTGGATGGCCGAGGAGATCAGGATGTTGCGGGCCACGACCACAGGATGGTCCTTGGCGAAGCGCTTGATCATCAGCAGGCCGATGGCGAAGCAGCTGGCACCGAACAGGATGGCCATGGCACCGAGCAGGCCGGCATTCATGCCGCTGGTCAGCTTGGGCCAGAACAGTACCAGCACGCCGACGAAGCCGATGATCACGGAGACGAGGCCGCCCTTGGTGATTCTTTCACCAGAAATAAACAAGGGAGCCGCCAGAATGGTCACAAAGGGGATACAACCCATGACCACGGCCGCGATGGCGCTGTCCACATACTGTTGTCCCCAGGCCACCATGATGAAGGGGATGGTGGCGTCGAGCAGGGCGATCAGCATATAGGTTCGCCAGGGTGTGTGTTCACTCTTGAGGCGCATGAACAGGCAGAGCAGACCCAGGGTCAGGCTGCCGCACAGGGCGCGTCCGGCGGCCACCATGATGGGGGGCAGTTCAGCCACGGCCTGGTGCATGAAAATGAACTGGGAGCCCCACAACAGGCCGATCGCCAGCAACAACAGATAGCTACGCATTTGAATCTCCGATGTAATTCGCCTGCGCATTCTATGCAATCTGCTACTATGCCAAAAATGAATTGTCGTCATTCAACTATGGCCAATATCGATGGAACTGCCCCTCTCCCGCCTCGACCTCAACCTGCTCACCGTGTTCGACATGCTGATGCAGGAGCGCAACGTCACCCGTGCCGCCGAACGGCTGCACCTCTCCCAGTCCACCGTCAGCCATGCGCTGGGGCGGCTGCGAACGGCGCTTGACGACCCCCTGTTCGTGATGAGTCGGCGCGAGATGATGCCGACCGAACGGGCCAAGGCGCTGGCGAGCCCGGTGCGCCAGGCGCTGGCCATGCTGGAGCAGGGGCTGCGTCAGGCCAAGGGATTCGACCCGGCAAGTGCCCGGCGGATCTTTCGCATCGCCACCCCGGGCTCGGTGGAGCACGGCCTGGTGCCGGTGCTGGTGGAGTGGATGGTGCAGCAGGCTCCCCATTGCCGACTGGAAGTGTGCGAGCTGGCGGACAGCGACTACGAGCGGGAGCTGGAGAAGGGGGAACTGGATCTGGTGATCGGGTTTGCCGGTGCCAACCATCTCTCGCCCCGGTTGTGGCGCGAGGAGTGGTTCAGCAATCCGCTGGTCTGTTTGTCGCCCCTCGGCAGCGCTCTGCCCGACATGCTGGGGCCGGGAGAACTGGTCAGCCGCCCCCATATCCACACGTCCAGCTGGGGCCACAGCCAGGCCATGGTGGATCTCTGGCTGGCCCGTTTCGGGGTAGAGCGGGAGCTGGGGGTCAGGCTGCCGAGCTTTATGGCGGTACCGCCGCTGATGGCGACCGGCCGCTACCTGGTGGTGGTGCCCGAGATGATCGGGCGCCACTTCTGTCGCCACTATCCGTTGCGCCTGCACCAGCTGGAACCCGCCATCCCCATCGTCTACCTGATGGCGGGCCACCCGCTCAGTGCCCATGACGAGGCGATCGGTTGGTTCAAGGGGTTGTTGCACCGGCTGGCGAGGGAGCGCTACGGCGCGGATGCGCTCGGCCATCCCGCGCCGCAGGGGGCAGATCACGCCAATCCGGAGAAGTAGTCCAGCCCCATCGCACCCTTCACCTCGGCCAGCACCTCGTCGGTGAGGGCCCGGGCCTGCTCGGTGCCCTGCTGCAACAGGCGCAGCAGCTGGCGCTTGTCGGCGATGGCTGCCTCGCGCCGCTCCCGCATCGGAGCGAGCAGGGTCTGCAGGCAGTCGTTGAGTACCTGCTTGCAGCGCATGTCCCCCAGACCACCGCGCTGGTAATGGGCCTTCATCTCGGCCACCAGTGCCTTGTCGGGGTGGAAGGCATCCAGATAGGCGAACACCGTATTGCCCTCCACCTGACCCGGATCGCTCACCTTGAGGTGATTGGGGTCGGTATACATGGCGAACACCGCCTGCTTGATCTCGCCGCTCGACATGCCGAGTTCGATGGTGTTGCCAAGGGACTTTGACATCTTGGCCTTGCCGTCGATGCCGGGCAGGCGGCCGGTGTCGCTCAGGATGGGCTGGCACTCGGTCAGCACCTCTTTGCCCACCAGGGTGTTGAAGCGGCGCACTATCTCGTTGGTCTGCTCCAGCATGGGCAGCTGATCCTCGCCCACCGGCACGTGAGTGGCACGAAAGGCGGTGATGTCGGCGGCCTGGCTGACCGGATAGACGAGGAAGCCGGCGGGCAGGCTGCGCTCGAACCCTTTCTGCTGGATTTCGGCCTTGACGGTGGGGTTGCGCTCCAGCCGTGCGACGCTGACCAGGTTGAGGTAGTAGGTCGTGAGTTCGGCGAGGGCGGGCAGGGCGCTCTGCAGGCAGAAGGTGGTCTTGGCCGGGTCGAGGCCGGCGGCCAGGTAGTCGGCCATTACCTCCAGCACGTGATCGGTCACCTTGGCCGGGTTGTGGCCGTTGTCGGTCAGCGCCTGCAGATCGGCGATCATGACGAACTGGCGGTAATGGTGCTGGGCGGCCACGCGCTGGAGCAGGGAGCCGACGTAGTGGCCGATGTGCAGTTTGCCGGTGGGGCGGTCGCCGGTCAGGATCACGGGGTTGTGCATGTCACTCTCTCCAGTTGGGTGAGCCGGGAGGCGACAAAGGGATGAAAACAATGACCGCCTCTCGGCGGTCACGGTGTTTTCTTTGGGAAATTTTACATAGAAAAGCAGTGCCGCCTGTTTAGAAGCAGCACCACCAGTAGTTGTGATTGAATGAGGTCATATTCATGGCAAATCACACTACGCCTGTTCGATCACTTCTGCAAGGGCACGACCAGCATGTCGCAGGGCACGGTATTCATCAGCTGGCGTGCGCTCGAGGTGAGCAGGCTCCAGAAGCTCTGGCGATGGCCGCACACCAGCAGGTCGATCTGGTAGTCCTTGACCGCCTGGTTGACCCGCTCGCTCAGATCGCCGCAGATCACCAATTTCTTCTCGATGGGGTAGTCCACCGAGGCGAGGAAGGCTTCCAGCTTCTCCTTCGCTTCGGCGATCACCTGGTCCTGCACGTTGTCGATGTCGATGTCGATCATCTCGGTGTAGAGATCCTTGAGGTCCACATCCACATGGATCACCGACAGCTTGGCGCCGTTGGAGCGGGCCCGGTCGACCGCCTTCTCGATCACCTTGCGGTTGTCTTCCGACAGGTCGATCGCGGCCAGTACGTGTTTGTAATAGGTTCCATTCATGGGAGTTCTCCTCACTGATCCTGGGTCCACTATACCAATGTCTGCTGAAACTAAAACGGCATCGTCGCCACAGTTTCAGGATTTGCCTGACCCCGAACCGGAAGGCGTAGAGGTGCAGGTGGCCGGGGAGTGCATATTTTGAACAGGAGTTTGACGCCGGTCACAGGCGTGCTATTGCCCTCGGGAAGGTGGGGGAATAGGATGTGCCCGTGCTTCGCAATGAACACAAAACAACAAAAAGCATCTGAATACCGCTTTGGGGAGCCTCGTGCTCCCTTTTGTTTTTCTGCCCTCTTCCAGTCCATATCCCGTCCGACATCAAGGTAATCCCGCCCCCCTTGGTTATGCTGTAGCCAGTTCCCTTGGCAAAACGGCCAGGGCCCCTCACCTGCAACCGGGTGACGCTGTCATGGCCGTTTCTCATGCCCCACCGATGCACCGGAGAGTCCTTCATGATCATTCATCCCCAGATCCAGGGTTGTGTTGCCCGCAATTGCCACCCCATGGGTTGTCGCGCCGCCGTGCTGCAACAGATCGAACAGGTGCGGGCGGCGGGGCCGTTCAACGGGCCGAAACGGGTGCTGGTGCTGGGGGCATCGTCCGGTTTCGGGCTGGCGTCCCGGATCGCGCTCACCTTCGGCGCCGGGGCCGATACCCTGGGCGTCTCGTTCGAGCGGGGTCCCTCCGACAAGGGGCTCGGCAGTGCCGGCTGGTACAACAACATCTGGTTTCGTCAGGCGGCGGAGCAAGCCGGTCGCATCGCCGTCAACCTGATCGGAGATGCCTTCTCCGACACCATGCGCCAGCAGGCCATCGACGTCATCCGCCAGCAGCTCGGGCAGGTGGATCTGGTGGTCTATTCACTGGCGAGCGGAGTCAGGGTGATGCCGGATGGCACACAGGTACGCTCGGTGCTCAAGACCACAGGCCAGCCGCTGCAAGGCTGGGGGCTGGATCTGGAGCACGATGCGCTGGTGCAGCAGTCGCTGGTGCCAGCCACCCCGGAGGAGATCCGCGACACGGTCACCGTGATGGGGGGAGAGGACTGGCAGCGCTGGATGCAGGCATTGCAGCAGGCGGATTGCCTGGCCCCCGGCGCCCGGACCGTTGCCTACTCCTATATCGGCCCCGAGTCCACCTATCCCCTCTATCGGGACGGCACCATCGGCTATGCCAAGGAGCACCTGCACGCCACCGCCGAGACCATCAACCTGCAACTTGCCGGGATTGGCGGTCATGCCTGGGTGTCGGTTTGCAAGGCGCTGGTGACCAAGGCGAGCGTGTTTATTCCGGTGCTGCCTGTCTATCTGGGCCTGTTGATGGGGGTGATGAAGGAGCGTGGTGTCCACGAGGGCTGCATCGAGCAGATGCAGCGGCTGTTTGCCGACAAGATGTACGGGCCCAGAGGAGTCGTCGCCGATGGCAACCGGCTGATCCGGATGGATGACCACGAGCTTGAGCCAGCGGTGCAGGCCGCCGTCTCGGCGCTCTGGCCCAAGGTGACGCCGGAGAACTTCCGCACCCTGGGGGATTTTGCCGGGTTGCGCCAGGAGTTCATGCAGCTCAACGGCTTCGAGCTGCCGGGGGTGGATTACGGTGCGCCGGTGAACGTGGCGTCACTCACTGAGCTGGCGCCCTGACACCCGCACGAGGGGCCATCAGGCGACGTTGCAGGCCAGTTCAGGGGAAAGGTGGGGAGACTGGGCCAGCACGGTCTGGTTGCGCCCCTGGCGCTTCGCCTGATACATGGCCATGTCGGCCCGATGGATGAGCTGGCTCAGGCTGTCATCCTGCGTCGAGCGTTCCGCCACCCCGATGCTGATGGTCATGTGGGGGGCGGCCAGGTAGGCGATCCGGCTTCTCAGCTGCTCCGCCAGCCGCCAGCAGGTGGCCCCGTCCTGGGTCATGGCCACCAGAAATTCTTCCCCGCCCCAGCGCCCGATCAACTGCTGGTCCGGCGCCCAGCTCTTGAGCTCCCTGGCCAACTGCCGGATAGCCTGATCCCCCGCCTGGTGACCATGCTTGTCGTTGATCTGCTTGAAGTGATCGATGTCGATGATGAGCAGGGTCAGGGGCGTTTCGTGCAGCCACTGCTGACCCAGTCTCTCCAGCAGGGCGCGCCGGTTGGGCAGCCCGGTCAGCTGATCGAAGGTGGCGAGCTTGTAGAGGTGGCGCGAGCTGCGGTGGAGCCTGCGGGTGGTGAGCCCGAGCAGGATCAGGGCGACGGCCAGCAGCACCAGCAGCAGCAATTGGTAGTAGCGGGCACTCTGCTGGTTGAGCAGTTGCTGGCGCTTGTTCTCGTTCTCCTGCTGCAGCGCGCGATTGCTGGCCTCGCTGCGAGCCAGATCCATCTCGACCTGGAAGGCGGCCGCGTGCTGGCTCAGGGTCTGGTTGAAGTGCTGCTTGTAGTACTGCATGTAGCGGGTCATGGCCCCGTAGGCCTCGGGGTAGCGGCCCAGATCGGCCAGCAACCTGGCCTGCATCGCCCGACCATCCATGGAGAGAGGGGCGGTGTGCTCCATCAGCAGTTGCAGGGCCAGCTGCTTCTCGCCACGACCCAGCAGGGTTCTTGCCCTGATCTCGGTCAGACGGGAGGCCGCCTGCGGGCTATCCAGCCTGTTATAGATGGCTTGTGCCTCCTCCAGGCTGCGCCAGGCGGCGTGCCAGTCCGCCCGTGCGTTGAACACCATGGCCTGGTAGCCGAGGACGATGGCACGATAGTGGGGTGACAGGCTCGGCGTGGCCAGCAGGGTATCGAGCAACTGGCTGGCCCTGGCAGGCTGACCCATGTCGATGTAGAGCCTGGCCATGTTGGCCCGGATGATGGCCTGGCTGTTGGGTTCGTTGAGCTGCACCATCTGGCCGAGGGCATCCTGATAATAGGTCTCGGCCTCACGGTAGAGATTGAGGTCCGCATAGAGGTTGCCGAGGGTCATCAGCAGACGGCCGCACTGCAAGGTGGAGAGGATGGAACCCGGCTCTTTCTGCTTGAGGTGATAGGCGGTCTTGAGCTCGAGGATCGCCTCTTTCATCTGCTGGGTACGGTAGAGGGCGAGCCCGTTGAGGGCATGCCACTCCGAGACTTGCCTGGGGTGATGCCGGACTGCTGGCCAGAGCTGGGTTAGCAGATCGAGCGCCTGATCCGGCGTATCGGCATCCAGGGTCAGGGCAATCTGCTGCAACCGGAAGTCGAGCAGGCGAAGGGTCTCCTGCTGGGCATTGGCCAGACCGCGGGCGCGGGCATTGTCGCGCTGTGCCTGTGAATAGCGGCCAAGGGCTGCCTGGGCCAGGGACTTGGCGTAGAACAGTTCCATATCCTGCTGGGGACTGGCGTCGAGGCGCTGCAGATAGCCGACGGGATCGCGCGCCGCCTGCAATTCAGCCTCTTTCAGCAAGGAGGGAGCTGCCTGCAACTGGGTCATCCAGAGCAGCGCCAGTGCCATTATGAATCTCATTGAATCCTTTCCCCGACCAATGGCGCCATCATAATGGCTGATGTCACCTACACCATGTTTCTTTGCTTCTCTATAACCGTATGGGGGAGAGGATGAGGTGAAAAGTCGTCGCAACTGCGGGGTGCGTCGGTTGTCTCTGGTTGCGTCAGGATGCAACAGTGGCGACAATCGTGGGCAAATCACAGTGGAGAATCATCATGTTGGCCAAAGCCATGATCGAGAAGTTGAACGAGCAGATTAATCTTGAATTCTATTCCTCCAACCTCTACCTGCAGATGAGCGCCTGGTGCGAGGACAAGGGCTTCGAGGGGGCCGCCACCTTCCTGCGTCAGCATGCGGTCGAGGAGCGCCAGCACATGGAGCGCCTGTTCACCTACGTGAGCGAGACCGGCGCCATGCCGGTGCTGGGGGCCATCGAAGCGCCTCCCCACGAATTCAAGTCCCTGGGTGACATCTTCCGCACCACCCTGGAGCACGAGTATCACATCACCAAGTGCATCAACGGTCTGGCCCACGTCGCCTTCACCACCCAGGATTACTCCACCTTCAACTTCCTGCAGTGGTACGTGGCCGAGCAGCACGAAGAGGAGAAGCTGTTCAAGAGCATCGTCGACCGTCTGAGCCTGGTGGGCGAGGATGGCAAGGGCCTCTATTTCATCGACAAGGAGCTGGCCGAGCTGGCCAAGGGCGCCCCGGCCAGCATCATGGACGGCAACGCCTGATAGTCGTGGACACTTAGTGTTCAGTCAGTACAATGACGGCCCCTTGTAAAGGGGCCGTTTTCTATTTGCAGGTGTCCTTGTACCGCTGTGCTGGTGTCTGCCGGGTACAATGACGGTCCTTTAAGGTAAAGGGGCCGTTTTTCTTTTGATGGGTGAGTGACGATGAAACAGGTGGATGTGGTGGTGATCGGTGCCGGGGCGGCCGGATTGATGTGTGCGGCCCAGGCTGGCTACCGGGGTCGCTCCGTGCTGGTGCTCGACAACGCCAAGAAGCCGGGCCGCAAGATCCTCATCAGCGGCGGCGGTCGCTGCAACTTCACCAATCATCAGGCGGGTCCCCATGCCTTCCTTTCGGCCAACCCCCACTTCTGCAAATCGGCGCTGGCGCGCTATACCCAGCAGGATTTCATCGATCTGGTGGACAGGCATGGCCTGAACTACCACGAGAAGACGCTGGGCCAGCTCTTCTGCGACGACAGCGCCAAGGATATCGTCGACATCCTGCTGACCGAGTGCGACTGGGCTGGCGTGACCCTGCAGTTCCAGACCGAGATCCTCACCGTCAGCAAGACAGATGAAGGCTTCGTGCTCGACACCAGCAAGGGGGAGATCGCCTGCTCGTCGCTGGTGGTCGCCACCGGCGGCCTCTCCATGCCGAAACTCGGTGCTACCCCTTATGGCTTCAAGCTGGCGGAGCAGTTCGGCCTCACCGTGCTGCCGACTCGCGCCGGGCTGGTGCCCTTTACCCTGCATCAGGCCGACAAGGAGGCCTTCGCCGATCTGGCGGGGGTCAGCCTGCCGGTGGCGGTGACCGCCGAGGACGGCACCCGCTTCAAGGAGGCCATGCTGTTCACCCATCGCGGCCTCTCCGGCCCCGCCATCCTGCAGATCTCCTCTTTTTGGCTGGCGGGGGAGAAGATTCACATCAACCTGCTGCCGGATCTCGACATTCCAGAGACCCTCAAGACCTGGGCCCAGGCCCATCCTGCCCAGGAGCTGAAAACCGTGCTGGGGCGCGAGCTGCCCAAGCGCTTCGTCGACAAGCTGGTGGAGCTGGGATGGCTGGTGAGCAAGCCGATGCGCCAGTACAACGAACGGGAGCTGGAGGCGGTGGCCACCCTGCTGGGGGATTGGCAGATCCTGCCCAACGGCACCGAAGGGTATCGCACCGCCGAAGTGACCCTGGGGGGAGTGGATACCAACGAGCTCTCCTCCAAGACCATGGAGGCGCGCACCGTGCCCGGCCTCTACTTCATCGGCGAAGTGGTCGATGTGACCGGCTGGCTCGGTGGTTACAACTTCCAGTGGGCCTGGTCGTCGGGCTGGGTGGCAGGCCAGTACTGCTGAGGGATGCCGCATCCTTGCTGTGAATAGTCCCGTCAGCGGCCTCTCGGGTGACAACTTCCAGTGGGCCCGGTCGTCGGGCTGGGGGAGAGGCCGTACTGCTGACAAAGAGGCTCAGCGGATGAGTCCGAGCGGATCGGGCCGTGTCAGGCGGCCCGAGTGATGGAACCAGACGCGGCCTGCTCAGGCCGCGTTTTTTATGGTCGGTCGCTGGCTGCCGCTTGGCCTCTAGCCTCTCCTGATATTGGGCAGGAAGGCGGTCAGCAGGCCAATAAGGGGCAGATAGGCGCAGACCTGATAGACGGTTTCGATGCTGGTGGCATCGGCCAATTTGCCCAGCAGGGCGGCCCCTATCCCTCCCATGCCGAAGGCGAAGCCGAAGAAGAGGCCGGAAATGGTGCCGACCTTGCCGGGTACCAGATCCTGGGCGTAGACCAGGATGGCGGAGAAGGCCGACGCCAGGATGAAGCCGATGACGATCGACAGCACCGAGGTCCAGAACAGGTCGACGTGGGGCAGCAGCAGGGTGAAGGGAGCGACGCCGAGGATGGAGATCCAGATCACCCGCTTGCGACCGATGCGATCGCCGAGCGGCCCGCCGAGCACTGTCCCCGCCGCGACGGCAAACAGGAAGGCGAACAGATAGAGCTGGGCGCTCTCCAGCGACAGGTGGAACTTGTCCATCAGGTAGAAGGTGTAATAGCTGCTCAGGCTGGCCATGTAGAAGAACTTGGAGAACATCAGCAGACCGAGGATGGCCAGTGACCAGCCAATCTGGCGGCGGCTCAGGCCGGTGCCGGCATGGGCCTTCATCCGCCGATGGAAGCTGGCGGCATGGTGGCTGGACCAGCGGCCGACGAAGCTGAGCAGGATGACCCCGATGAGTGCGAACAACGAGAACCAGGCCGCACTGCCCTGTCCCTTCGGCACGATGATGAGCGCCGCGAGCAGGGGGCCGATGGCCGATCCCAGATTGCCGCCGATCTGGAACAGAGACTGGGCCAGACCAGGCTGGTTGCCGGCCGCCATGCGGGCGACCCGGGAGGATTCCGGGTGGAAGACGGAGGAGCCCATGCCGATCAGCATGGCCGACAACAGCACGGCGCCAAAGCTGCCTGCCTGCGACAGGTAGAGCAGCCCCACCAGAGTGAAGCCCATGCCCAGAGGCAGGGAGTAGGGCATGGGTCTGCGGTCGGTATAGAGGCCGATCAGGGGTTGCAGCAGCGAGGCCGTGAACTGGTAGGTGAGGGTGATGAGACCTATCTGGGTGAACGACAGATCGAGCCCCAGCTTCAGGAGGGGATAGATGGCCAGCAGTACCGACTGCATCATGTCGTTCAACAGGTGCGAGAAGCTGATGGCGGCGATCACCGGATAAGCGGTGGTAGTCGGGTTGTCCACCGCGGGCGGGGCGGTGATCGGGGTGTCGGTACTCAAGGTCTTGTCCATGGCTGGGGTATCACTCCCTCTACCATGCCCTATCCCGGCGCATCTGGGCATAACCAAAGTGGGCGAACGCCCGGATTGCGTTCGCGTGGCGCGCAGGCCGTTCATGCTGACGGCGTGTGGATGGCTGGTCAGATCTTGTGCTTGGCGCAGGGCGGATTAGTATAGAAGGCCTGCCGCCGTTATCCGGCCCATCACCCGCCATGGAGGGAACATGTTCGAAAGCCTGGGTGTCATCAACGTCTGGACCTATCTGGTCGGTCTCTTCTTCATCATCATCGCCCCGGGCCCGAACTCCCTCTACGTGCTGCGAACCGGTGCCGTGCGCGGCATAGGCCCGGGTTATCGCGCCGCTCTCGGCGTCTTCGTCGGCGATGCCATTCTCATTTTCTGCGCCTATCTGGGGATCGCGTCCCTCATTCGCACCACCCCATTGCTCTTTACCCTGGTGCGCTATCTGGGCGCCATCTACCTGCTTTATCTGGGGGTGAAGATCCTGCACGCGAACTTCATCGCCAAAAAGGCGGGACCGGCGTCCGAGATGGATCCCGGTGAGCGCTATTTTACCAAGGCCCTCACCCTGAGCCTCACCAATCCCAAGGCGATCCTGTTCTACGTCTCTTTCTTCGTGCAGTTCATCGACTTCAGCTATGCCCACACCTGGATCTCCTACCTGGTGCTGGCTGGCATGCTGGAAGCGATGAGCTTCGTCTACCTGACCCTGCTGATCTTCGGCGGTACCCTGATGGCCCGCTTTTTCCGTCAGCGCCAGACGGCGGCCCGTCTTGGCAACGGCCTTATCGGCCTCTTCTTCATGGGGTTTGCGGCCAGGCTGGCGACGCTCTCCTCCTGACCCTGGGGATTGCTGACCGTCCCGTGTCGGGCACCTAGTCTGGCCAGCAATCCTTGCCCACGGGGATGAAGCGGGACTGGTAGACGATGAGCTTCTGGTTGCCCGGTTGATTGATCCCGGGATTGTGGTAGGTCTCCCCGGGCAGCAGGTACTTGCTGTCCGCCTCGCTGTCCGCCCCGTTTCACCATGAACTCGAAATAGGTGTTGCCGGTATTGGTGATGGCGCTCTGTACCGGGTCCAGCTGGTATGCAAAACGTGACTGACGCGGGCGCACCACCAGGATGGACTGCAGGGCCAGTTTCACCTCGACGGTTCCCCGGTGCTGCGTCTGGCTGCCTTCATCCACCTGGGCTGCCGGTGACTCGGTGAAGGTGATGCGGTAGTAACGCTCATGGTCATCGGCGGGCCCCTTGTAGTAGAACTTGACGTTCTGGGCATGTCTGGCGTGCAGGGTGAAGCGCCTGGGGGCAAACAGCAGCTCACCGGGGACGGTGGGCAGTGTCCTGCCTCTGGCCGTGGGGTCGCTGATTTTTTCCATCTGTATGTCGTACAGCTTGGGTGAAGCACTGTTGTTGGTCAGGGTTCTGGTAATGAACTCCTGCTCTGGCGCCATGGCAAGAGTCATGGCGCCGATGTCGAGGGCGGCGGCCTGTGAGGCCAGCAAGCCGCCCAGCAAGGGCCAAAGTAGACGATGCATGTTGTACTCCATGGTCAGCGCCAGGTCCCCTTGATGGTGATGGTGCCGCTTTGTTCCACCTCGCCTTCCCACATCTCGTCGCCCATGGTGCGCTGCACCATGGGATCGGTCAGGTCGAATTCCAGCGCCAGCTTGTAAAACCGGGTGATGCCCTGGCCGTTGACGGGATCATTCCACTCCTGTGGTGGTTGATTGTCCTGTATTCCGAGGGTGCGAATATCCACCGGTGTGCGATCGCAGCGAATGGCGTGCCGTGAACCCGCTCCATGAGCCACCGAATCGAATACCAGCCTGGTAGGGATGGGGACGGCCTGTTCAGGTGCGAAGGTGCCTGCCGGATAGAAAGTGCAATATCCCCGATAAGGCGACCCCCTGTCCTGTGAAATAGAAATTTCCAGCATATCGGCACTGATGGGGCCGCTATCAGAGATATTGTATGAGAAGCTCAGAATGTCTTTTCCGACCTGCCCCTCCCTGTAAGGATTGCTGACGCCCTCCGAAGACAAGATGGATACGCTGAAGTCCCGTGGCTTTATATGAATTTCGGTTGTGCCGCTGAATTCATAGTATCCACTCTCGGGAGCATATCCATTCTTCATATTGAAGTTGATCAGACTGCGAGTCAGTTGATCTTGCAGTCCCAGCCTTACAACTTGTTTGAAGAAATTGCTGGACAAGGGAAGGTGCGAACAAGTCCCTGATATGAGATCATGTTTGTCATCTGGAGCCATGGAACAGGGTTCATCATGAGTCATCAACTTACCTTCGCCGACAGTGAATTCAGCAGTAAGCGCCGTCAGACCAGAAAAGAGATTTTCTTGTCCCGCATGGAGCAGATTCTGCCATGGCAAAACATGGTGGAAGTCATCGAGCCGTTTTACCCCAAGGCTGGTAATGGCCGGCGACCTTATCCGCTGGAAACCATGCTACGCATTCACTGCATGCAGCATTGGTACAACCTGAGCGATGGCGCGATGGAAGATGCTCTGTACGAAATCGCCTCCATGCGTCTGTTTGCCCGGTTATCCCTGGATAGCGCCTTGCCGGACCGCACCACCATCATGAATTTCCGCCACCTGCTGGAGCAGCATCAACTGGCCCGCCAATTGTTCAAGACCATCAATCGCTGGCTGGCCGAAGCAGGCGTCATGATGACTCAAGGCACCTTGGTCGATGCCACCATCATTGAGGCTCCCAGCTCGACCAAGAACAAAGAGCAGCAACGCGATCCGCAGATGCATCAGACCAAGAAAGGCAATCAGTGGCACTTTGGCATGAAGGCCCACATTGGTGTCGATGCCAAGAGTGGCCTGACCCACAGCCTAAATAGCTGTTCCGAATAGTAGATCACCGGAGGAAGGGAACTCAGTCCAGTTTGTGCGATCTGATTAGTCGCTAAACAAAACAAGCCACACCCAAAGGACTGAGTTGATGCCTATCCTACCACCTCTGCCACGACCACAACGGCGCCGCATTCACAAAATCATCCATGCCACCCGTGATAAAGGACATGCTCGTCGCTTGATGGCCATCTTGCTGTTACATGAAGGACGCACGATCACCGATGTTCATCACCTTACCGGCGCTGCGCGCTCGACCATCGGTCGTTGGCTTCGGTGGTATCGAGATGAAGGCATAGATGCGCTAGAAGCCTTACCGGCTGGCCGTGCCCCAGTCTTACCTATCGCCAAGATTGTCACCCTACTGGTGCTGCTCATGCAGTTTTCTCCGCAAGATTTTGGTTATCAGCGCAGCCGTTGGTGTACTGAACTATTGGCTATAAAAATCAATCGGTTAACAGGGCTCAATGTGGCAGCCTCCACGCTCCGCCGATGGTTACCTCGTATGGGCATTGTCTGGCGCAGGCCCGTGCCGACCTTGCGGATAAAAGACCCAGCCTATCAGGAAAAAATGGCGAATATCGACGCCGCGCTGGCCCGCTGTGATGCCGATAATCCGGTGTTTTATGAGGATGAAGTCGATATAGACCTCAATCCCAAATTAGGAGCCGACTGGATGTTCAGAGCGCAGCAAAAGCGGGTTGTCACACCGGGGCAGAATGCCAAGCATTATCTGGCAGGCGTTCTCCACGCAGGCAACGGAAGGGTACTTTACGTCAGCGGGATCAAGAAAAACTCATCGCTGTTTATTGCCATGCTGGAAAAGCTGCGCCACCACTACCGACGAGCCAAAACCATCACGTTGATCCTCGATAACTACATCATTCACAAAAGCAAACAGACCGAGCGATGGTTGAAGAAGAATCCCAAGTTCTGCCTGGTGTTCCAGCCAGTTTACAGCCCTTGGGTTAATCACATAGAACGGCTATGGCACAAGTTACATGAAACCATCACGCGCAATCATCAATGCAGAGGGATGGCAAACCTGCTGGCCCGAGTGAAACACTTCATGGATACCGTGTCTCCTTTCCCGGGGAATGGCTATGGCACAGCGAAGGTGTAGCACTATTGGGATCAGTTATTTAGTCACCACCGCGGCCAACGAGCATGACCTCAATCAGCTGGGTAATCTGCTGCATGGATAGGAGCAATTTGTCTCAGCCGATGCCGGCTACCAAGGGGCGCCACAGCGCGAGGAGCTGGCTGAGGTGGATGTGGACTGGTTGATCGCCGAGCGCCCCGGCAAGGTAAGAACCTTGAAACAGCATCCACGAAAGAACAAAACGGCCATCAACATCGAATACATGAAAGCCAGCATCCGGGCCAAGGTGGAGCACCCATTTCGCATCATCAAGCGACAGTTCGGCTTCGTGAAAGCCAGATACAAGGCGCGAATTCAACTTCGAAGTGCGACACTCGCCTATGCCGCCTGACGGTACTCTTCGAATACCTTGACAGGCTGCCTGAATCCGAGACATTTCCGAGGTCGTAGGTTGAGCCACTGCTCCGCTCTCCTGACATCCTCGTCCGTGACCTCTCTCAGGTCTGTTCCCTTTGGGATAAACTGCCTCAACAGCCCATTGCTGTTCTCGTTCAGACCGCGCTCCCACGAAGAGTAAGGGTGCGCAAAGTAAGTCTCGGCACCCAGCGCTTCCTCTATCGCCTTGTGTTCGGCAAACTCGCCGCCGTTGTCAAAGGTGATGGTATGCACCTGCTCGATGTAGGGCGTTAACATCTCGATTATCGCATCCCGCACCACCCCAGCCTGTTTGCTCGCGACCCGCTTGACCAGATAGAGCCGGCTCTTGCGCTCCACCAGGGTGACCAGTGCACCTGTGCCTTGCTTGCCCAGCACCGTGTCCGCCTCCCAATCACCGAGCCGCTCCCGGCTATCGACGATAGCCGGCCGTTCATCAATAGAGCGGGCTTCCTTGATGGGAGAACGCAGGCTGCTCGCCCCCTTGCGGTAGCGCTTGTGGCCCTGGCGCAGATGGCGGTACAACTGGCCACCCCGGGCTTTGTCGGCGGCCACATGGCGGTATATCCACTCGTGACTCACCATGAGGCCTATCTGCTTGCCCACCGCGCTTATCTGCTCCGGGCTCCACCACCAGGCGAGTGTCAGCTCGACAAACTGGATGACATCGGCAGATAGCCGAGATTTGGCCGCACTGGCCCGTCGGTGGGTGGCGTGCTGATGCGCATTGTCTGGCTGGTAGCCCTGCGGCCCGGCGTTACGACGCAGCTCCCGGTAGAGGGTGGAGCGATGAACGCCAATGGCGCGTGCGGTGGCAAGGATGGACATCCCCTGTGCGCGAAGCACCGATAACTGGTATCGTTGCCCCTCGGTCAACTGCTGATAGCTCATGGTGATACTGCTTTTACTTTGGCGAGCAGAAGGGTACCACCAATCAGCAGTTGGCCACCTCTCGCCATTCATCCATGAGTGTCGCACTTATTATCTGAATTCCCGAGGGGTTGCTGAAAAACGATAACCAACTGGCGATGTTATTCACGCTGGCCAACCTGTTTCGGGCGGACCAAATGATACGTCAGTGGGAGAGAGCTCACTAAAAACTGGGAATAGCGCCTTAAATGGCGAAGAAACGGTCTAAATAGGCTGATTCAAGGCATTTACGGGAGAAAAAATCGGCTCAAACATGAAGAAATGAAATGACTGCGTCAGCCGAGAAGAATTTCCCCGCTTATTCGCACCTTCCCTAATTTGTAAGTTTATGAATTACTTTATGTATGGGAAAATAGCTTAAACTTATTGAGCCTCGAATCCACTATAGGAAATCAGGCGATCTATTTTGGACAAGATGATGATATATAACCTACCGGAAGATTTGCTTACGGAGTCACAATGCAATGAGGATATTATTATCCGTCATTATGTCACTAAGGAAGCATCTAATAAGAATAAAATTCAGCTAAACAGAGTCATGGTGAACATATTATTATCTGGAGAGAAAACTGTGTTGACTCCGGAGTTGAGTGTATCGGTCAAAAAAAATCAACTTGTAATGTTGAATTCTGGAAATTTAATGACCTCCGAGGTTATTCCGGATAATAATCCTTTCAGCAGCATTGTTATTTACATTAAAAATGAAACGCTAGAAAAATTATTGTCAAACGTTGAGTTTCCCCGTAAATCTAATCGACCTTCCCCATGCCAAATTTTTAATCAGGATGATTTCATCCGGCATTATGCTCGATCACTTAGGCTCTTGTTAACCAGCGGCCCTATAAGTTCAACCGTAAAATGGGCCAAATTATTAGAACTTTTTGGGTATCTAGAAACAACTCAGATAGAGGGATTACAGTCGTTTTTTTGCAGTGTACATAGCCGATCTCGCTCAGAAGTTGCATTGAGCCAAGTCATTCAAAGTAACATGTACTCTAATCTCTCTTTACAAGAGTTGGCTTTTTTATGCAACATGAGCTTATCTACATTCAAACGAACCTTTATTAGCATATTTAATCAGCCACCAAGAAAATGGTTGAATCATAAAAAAATGACATACGCTCAAAAGCTTATATGTGAGCATAAAGTGCCATTAGCTGAAGTATACTCACAGCTTGGCTATAGTGAATATTCAAGCTTTAGTCATGCTTACAAGAAGCATTTTGGTGTCAGTCCTCGTGAACATATAGGAATGCCTCCGAACTCTTGACGTAAGTAACAACAGATTGCTTTCGTTTTGAAATAAGCCAAGTGATTGTGGTTAGTAGTAACAGCTTTCAGATCTAAACAGATTACTGCTTTTCTAGGAATGGGGGCATCCCACGCATAAAAACAACGTCGTGGGATAATTTTGAAGACTTTGAATAATAGCTGGTAAATTATTCGTTTAGTTTTCAGCAGATTTTAACTCTTGTATCACCGCACCAAAAGTATTTAACCCCCAGTGTTCTGCGTATTGTCCATTTTTAACTCGTATTATGTCAATGACATCAATACTTACATCTCGCCCTGTGGCTTCAATGCCCATAAGACTTCCTGTATGACGGCCAGTAATTCTCTTACGTGTCACCACTTTATCACCCTCAACGATTTGATCGAGTATTTCGACGTTGAGATTGCTAATTGCTGGGTGCAGAACGTTACTAAATGTATTCCACATGCTGTTTGGACCATTATCAGTGCCAGAGGCAGCAGAGTGATTGATGAAGTCCGTAGACATTAATTCATCGAAGGATTTTCTATTTAAATCAACAATTACTTCCTTATTGAAACGTTGAACTATTGTCTTACTATTGTTTTCATTCATAAAAAACTCCGAATTTTTACACTCACTTTGGTCGGCATATGACTTAACTGTAATAAACATTAATATAACAGCCATCATTAGCACACCACCAAGTTTCATTAAATTTCTCATGCCATATCCCTTTTATTTTCTCATCTTTCCGATTTAGTAAGTATATAGAAAATATGGATAATGTAATTGGTCGAAAAGGTCAGAAACTTGTTTAAAAGACTCGAAAGGAAGATAGAGTAAGCCTAACATGGTTAGTCCACAGTGAATCGCCACTGGCATAGTAGCCACTTGGTGTATGACTATAAGTATGCCAAATCACCAGTCGTTGAAATAATGAATCGACTAGGGAAGGTGCGAACAAGTCCCTGATATGAGATCATGTTTGTCATCTGGAGCCATGAAAAAGGGTTCATCATGAGTCATCAGCTCACCTTCGCCGACAGTGAATTCAGCAGTAAGCGCCGTCAGACCAGAAAAGAGATTTTCTTGTCCCGCATGGAGCAGATTCTGCCATGGCAAAACATGGTGGAAGTCATCGAGCCGTTTTATCCCAAGGCTGGTAATGGCCGGCGACCTTATCCGCTGGAAACCATGCTACGCATTCACTGCATGCAGCATTGGTACAACCTGAGCGATGGCGCGATGGAAGATGCTCTGTACGAAATCGCCTCCATCCGTCTGTTTGCCCGGTTATCCCTGGATAGCGCCTTGCCGGACCGCACCACCATCATGAATTTCCGCCACCTGCTGGAGCAGCATCAACTGGCCCGCCAATTGTTCAAGACCATCAATCGCTGGCTGGCCGAAGCAGGCGTCATGATGACTCAAGGCACCTTGGTCGATGCCACCATCATTGAGGCACCCAGCTCGACCAAGAACAAAGAGCAGCAACGCGATCCGCAGATGCATCAGACCAAGAAAGGCAATCAGTGGCACTTTGGCATGAAGGCCCACATTGGTGTCGATGCCAAGAGTGGCCTGACCCACAGCCTAGTCACCACCGCGGCCAACGAGCATGACCTCAATCAGCTGGGTAATCTGCTGCATGGAGAGGAGCAATTTGTCTCAGCCGATGCCGGCTACCAAGGGGCGCCACAGCGCGAGGAGCTGGCCGAGGTGGATGTGGACTGGCTGATCGCCGAGCGCCCCGGCAAGGTAAGAACCTTGAAACAGCATCCACGCAAGAACAAAACGGCCATCAACATCGAATACATGAAAGCCAGCATCCGGGCCAAGGTGGAGCACCCGTTTCACATCATCAAGCGACAGTTCGGCTTCGTGAAAGCCAGATACAAGGGGTTGCTGAAAAACGATAACCAACTGGCGATGTTATTCACGCTGGCCAACCTGTTTCGGGCGGACCAAATGATACGTCAGTGGGAGAGATCTCACTAAAAACTGGGAATAGCGCCTTAAATGGCGAAGAAACGGTCTAAATAGGCTGATTCAAGGCATTTACGGGAGAAAAAATCGGCTCAAACATGAAGAAATGAAATGACTGAGTCAGCCGAGAAGAATTTCCCCGCTTATTCGCACCTTCCCTAAGATTTTTGTCGCCACGCTTGCTGATACCCTTCAGGTTTGCCCGGCCCCCAGTACTGTACTGGCGTGGCACCAATCCGACTGACGCCGCGAAATCACGACTACATCGATAGTGTTTTCCGTCACCGAGCTCGGCGGCCAACACGCTGGCAGTGATCGGGCCGACACCAGGGATTGTCATCAGACGCTGACCAAGATCGTCATCGCCAAGCTGGCTGGCCAGTTCCTTGTCGATCTCGGCAATTTGCTGCTCCAGATACTTGAAATGGGCATGCAGCCTCTCCAACATGGTAATCAGTCGCGCTGGTAACTCGTGTTCAGCCATCACAGAAGGCAGGCGCTTGATGGCGGCATGACCGACGGGCAGACTGATGCCAAATTCGAGTAAAAAGCCGTGTATCTGGTTCGATGCCTTAACCCGATCGCGCACAAACGATTCGCGCACACGATGCAGTGCTCCCAACGTTTGCTGGCTTTCGGTCTTGGGCGTTACAAACCGCATGGAGGGACGGCAGGCTGCCTCGCAAATAGCTTCAGCATCGATGAAGTCGTTCTTGTTGCTCTTGACGAATGGGCGCACGAATTGAGGCGAAATGAGCTTACTCTCATGCCCAAATTCAGCCAGCCGACGAGCCATGTAATGGGCTCCGGCACATGCCTCCATGACGATGGTGCATACAGGAAAAGTTGCGAGGGATTCGATGAGCTTTGTCCGGTTGAACTTCTTGCGAAGAAGAGCCTTGCCGAACCGGTCTTGACAGTGAATGTGAAAAGAGTGTTTACCGAGATCAATACCAATAAGCGCAACGTTTTCCATGATGGCCTCTCCTGAAAGAAAAACACCCTGTCAGCGTACCGCTCACAGGGTGGGGGTGACCATCTCATTAGACCCGGGCCTTGGCCCGGGTCTTTGCATGTCAAGGGGTGGACTCAGCGCGGAGGCAGACCCAGCAGGGCGCGCAGCTGGTGCGCGGTGGCCTCGACGGCGGGCCAGTCGCGGCCAGTGACGGTGACGTGGCCCATCTTGCGGCTGGGGCGGGCTTCGCCCTTGCCATAGAGGTGAAGGTGTACCCCGGGCAGGGCCAGGGCGCCGGCCCAGTCCGGCGTGCCGTCTTGCCACAGATCCCCGAGCAGGTTGAGCAGGATGGCGGGCTGAACCTCGGCCTGTGCCGGCAGCGGCAGATCGCACAGGGCGCGCACCTGCAACTCGAACTGGCTGCAACCGGCGTTGTCGATGCTGGGATGACCCGAATTGTGGGGCCGGGGGGCCATCTCGTTGACCAGTAGCTCACCGCCGACCAGGAAGAACTCCACCGTCAGCACGCCCACATAGTCGAGGGCGGCGATGATGTGCTCGGCGATGCGCTGGGCCTCGCGCTCCAGGGCGGGCACATTGGCCGGGGAACGGGTCTGATCCAGGATGCCGCCGCTGTGCCAGTTCTGCACCAGGGGCAGTGCACTGATGGCACCGCTCGGACTGCGGGCCAGGGTGAGGGCAAACTCCCCCTCCAGTGGCAGGCGTTTTTCCAGCACGCAAGGGACACCGCTGGCGGCCAGGGCCGCTGGCAATTCGCCCGCATTGTGGATAGTCCACTGCCCCTTGCCATCGTAGCCCTCGCGGGCGGTCTTGAGGATGGCGGGGAAGAGGTCGCCGGGCAGGGCGGGCTGCGGCTCGCCCGGCAGCAGGGTCAGGTTCGGGGCAACCGGTACGCCGGCGCGGGTCAGGAAGGCTTTCTCTTCCCGGCGATCCTGACAGACACGTACTGCACTCGCGGCCGGGCGCACCGGCTTGTACTGCTCCAGCAGGGCCAGGGAGGCGGCGGGCACGTTTTCGAACTCGCAGGTGATGGCATCGCAGCGGCTGGCCAGATCGCGCAGGGCATCGGCATCGTCATAGGCGGCAACGATCTGCTCGTCGGCGGCTGCACCGGCGATGCTGACGGGGTCCGGGTCCAGCACGATCACCTTGTAGCCGAGACGGTGGGCAGACATCACGAAGTAGCGGCCGAGCTGGCCGCCACCGAGCATACCCAAAGTGGCGGGGGGCAGTATCATGCCGGCTCCTCCAGGGTGAGCGCCAGCACCCGGTCGCGCTCCTTGGCGCGGAAGCCGTCGAGCTGCTGGTGATAACGGGGAGCGTCGCCATCCTGGGCGACAGAGAGCAGGGACACGGCGAACAGACCGGCATTGGCGGCACCCGCCTCGCCGATGGCGAAGGTGGCGACCGGCACGCCCTTGGGCATCTGCACGATGGAGAGCAGGGAATCCATCCCCTTGAGCTGGCGGGTGGGGATGGGCACGCCCAGCACCGGGATCGTGGTCTTGGCGGCCAGCATGCCCGGCAGGTGGGCTGCGCCGCCGGCGCCGGCGATGATGGCGCGCAGACCACGATCGCGCGCACTGGCGGCATATTCAAACAGGAGATCCGGGGTGCGATGGGCGGATACGACGCGCGCTTCATAGGGCACGCCGTGCTCCTTGAGGATGCGGGCGGCGGCCTGCATCACGGGCCAGTCAGAGTCGGAGCCCATTACCAGGCCGATCATAGGGGGGGTCGTCATTACGGCTTCCTCGGATGTCAAACGTTTGCCGCATGTTACCAAAAAGCCGTGGGATCTGGCTCAACATTTCTTGTGTTTGACCCGCTCGAATGACGGTCAACGAGCCTCAAGGTACGAGAGGGGCGAGGATCTGCGCCACTTGGCACCGACTTTGGGTAAAAACGACATTAGAAATCCAGATGGCTATACATCCAAGACAGCTCTGCCTATAATCCCCCCGCTTTGGCGCATCATGCTTAAAAGGGAATCCGGTGAGAATCCGGAGCTGGCGCGCAGCGGTAAGGGGGAACGAAGCGACATCAGGGCACTGCCGTCAGGTGGGAAGCCGTCGCCGTAGGCCATCAGCCCCCAAGCCCGAAGACCTGCCAAAGTTCGTATTTCGGGCCGAGAGAAACCGGCCACGAAGTAGATGCTTACGCGAACTTAAGGATCTCTCATGTCCAAGACATTATTGGCGGCTGCCCTGTTGCCAACGGCGGCCTTTGCCCAACAACTGACCATCCCCGTCAATCCCACCATGGTGGTGACCGCTACCCGTGTCGCCCAGCCTGCCTCCAGTGTGCTGGCTCCCGTCAACGTGGTGACCCGTGACGAGATCGATCGCCTGCAAGCCCAGACCGTGACCGACGTGGTCAAGACCCTGCCCGGCGTGGAAGTGGTCAGCAACGGCGGCCGCGGCCAGCTCAGCTCGCTGCGGGTACGTGGTGGCACCTCTTCCCAGACCCTGGTGCTGGTGGACGGGGTGCGCAGCGCCTCTCTGACCGCCGGGATGACCGAGCTCAACAACCTGCCCCTCAACCAGGTGGAGCGGATCGAATATATCCGCGGTGCACGCGCCACTATTTATGGGTCCGATGCCATCGGTGGGGTCATCAACATCATCACTCGCCCGGACCAGGGGACCAATCAGCACAAGTTCAACCTGGGCGCGGGCTCCCACAAGCAGCGTCAGGCTGCCTTCAGCAGCGCCAGCCAGGTGGGTGATGCGGGTCAGATCAAGGTCGCTGGTGGTTTCGATGACGAGACCGGCTACAACGTGCATCCCATCGTCGGGGTGAACGATGGCGACAAGCATGGACACCGGGGCTATAACGCCATGGTGGATTATCAGCAGGCGCTGGCCAGCAACTGGGATCTGTTCGGTACGACCCGCTGGTTCCGCAACATTGCCCAGTACGACAGATCCTCTGCCGCTTCCGCCTGGGGCCCGGCGTTTCATCAACGCAACGAGACCTGGACCGAGAACCAGAGCTACCAGCTCGGCTCCCGCTATCATGACGAGCGCTACCTGAGCGAGCTGCGCGGCGCCTTCTCCAAACAGGATGCCTACGACTACCCGGATACCAGCGGCCGCGATCAGTCCGCTGATCGACTCTATACCCGTCAATACACCCTGAACTGGGTCAACAGCGTCAAGCTGGACGAGAGCTGGACCCTGGGGGGCGGCGCCGACTGGCAGCGCGACATGCTGGACGATAGTTCCCGCTCCTCTGGCGTCGCCTTCCCGAGTGAGGCCGATGAGCGTGACAACACCGGGCTCTATGCCCTGGCCCAGTTTGACAACCAGGTCTGGCAGGCCGAGCTGAGCGGTCGCAGCGATGACAACGAGCAGTTCGGACGTCACAACACCTGGCAAACCGGCGCTGGCTGGCGCTTCGTTGAGGATTATCGCCTCAGTGCCCGTTACGGCACCGGTTTCCGTGCCCCCTCCTTCAACGATCTCTACTACCCGGGGTCCGGCAATCCGGATCTGAAGCCGGAAGAGTCGAAAAGCCACGAGTTGATGCTGGACGGACAGACCGCTGGTGTGGAGTGGCGCTTGACCGGTTATCGCAACGACTTCGAGCAGATGATCCAGTGGGCACCGGACAGCCAGGGCATGTGGACGCCGCAAAACGTCGGCAAGGCGCGGATTGAAGGGGTTGAGCTGGAAGGGGAGTTCGAGACCGGCTGGCTGAGCCATCGCGTTTCCGCCGAATACAAGGATCCCAAGGACAAGGTCACCGACAAGCAGTTGCAGCTGATCTCCCGCAAGGGGGCCAAGTGGGTGAGCCAGGCGCAGTGGCAGCAGTTCGATGGCTCCCTGAGCTGGATCTACCAGGGTGAGCGTTATGGTGACGCGGCCAATACCACCCAGCTGGGCGGTTACAGCGTGTGGAACCTGGCGGTGGGCTATCAGGTTGCACCGTCCTGGAAGGTCTCCGG
>NZ_CP077378.1:2400000-2617500 GCF_019048565.1 Aeromonas sp. FDAARGOS 1406 | reverse complement strand
ACCCCATGCAAACTCCGAATACCAGTAAGTACTATCCGGGAGACACACGGCGGGTGCTAACGTCCGTCGTGAAGAGGGAAACAACCCAGACCGCCGGCTAAGGTCCCAAAGTTCTGGTTAAGTGGGAAACGATGTGGGAAGGCTCAGACAGCTAGGATGTTGGCTTAGAAGCAGCCATCATTTAAAGAAAGCGTAATAGCTCACTAGTCGAGTCGGCCTGCGCGGAAGATGTAACGGGGCTCAAACCAGGCACCGAAGCCGCGGATTCACACTTATGTGTGAGTGGTAGGGGAGCGTTCTGTAAGTCTGCGAAGGTGTATCGAGAGGTATGCTGGAGATATCAGAAGTGCGAATGCTGACGTAAGTAACGATAAAGGGGGTGAAAAGCCTCCTCGCCGGAAGACCAAGGGTTCCTGTCCAACGTTAATCGGGGCAGGGTGAGTCGACCCCTAAGGTGAGGCCGAAAGGCGTAATCGATGGGAAGCAGGTTAATATTCCTGCACGACTTGTAATTGCGATGGGGGGACGGAGAAGGCTAGGTGGGCCAGGCGACGGTTGTCCTGGTGAAAGTGCGTAGGTGGTGTTTCTAGGCAAATCCGGAGACACAACACTGAGACACGAGACGAACGCACTACGGTGCGGAAGCCATTGATGCCCTGCTTCCAGGAAAAGCCTCTAAGCTTCAGATTACAAGTCATCGTACCCCAAACCGACACAGGTGGTCGGGTAGAGAATACCAAGGCGCTTGAGAGAACTCGGGTGAAGGAACTAGGCAAAATAGAACCGTAACTTCGGGAGAAGGTTCGCTCTTGATGGTGAAGTCCCTTGCGGATGGAGCTGTCGGGAGTCGCAGTGACCAGATGGCTGGGACTGTTTATCAAAAACACAGCACTCTGCAAACACGAAAGTGGACGTATAGGGTGTGACACCTGCCCGGTGCCGGAAGGTTAATTGATGGGGTTAGCGCAAGCGAAGCTCTTGATCGAAGCCCCGGTAAACGGCGGCCGTAACTATAACGGTCCTAAGGTAGCGAAATTCCTTGTCGGGTAAGTTCCGACCTGCACGAATGGTGTAACCATGGCCATGCTGTCTCCACCCGAGACTCAGTGAAATCGAATTCGCCGTGAAGATGCGGTGTACCCGCGGCTAGACGGAAAGACCCCGTGAACCTTTACTACAGCTTGGCACTGAACATTGAACCTACATGTGTAGGATAGGTGGGAGGCTTTGAAGGCGTGACGCCAGTTGCGCTGGAGCCGTCCTTGAAATACCACCCTTGTATGTTTGATGTTCTAACGCAGGGCCCTGAATCGGGCTCGCGGACAGTGCCTGGTGGGTAGTTTGACTGGGGCGGTCTCCTCCCAAAGAGTAACGGAGGAGCACGAAGGTTGGCTAATCCTGGTCGGACATCAGGAGGTTAGTGCAATGGCATAAGCCAGCTTAACTGCGAGACGGACAGGTCGAGCAGGTACGAAAGTAGGTCATAGTGATCCGGTGGTTCTGAATGGAAGGGCCATCGCTCAACGGATAAAAGGTACTCCGGGGATAACAGGCTGATACCGCCCAAGAGTTCATATCGACGGCGGTGTTTGGCACCTCGATGTCGGCTCATCACATCCTGGGGCTGAAGTCGGTCCCAAGGGTATGGCTGTTCGCCATTTAAAGTGGTACGCGAGCTGGGTTCAGAACGTCGTGAGACAGTTCGGTCCCTATCTGCCGTGGGCGTTGGATGATTGAAGGGAGTTGCTCCTAGTACGAGAGGACCGGAGTGAACGAACCTCTGGTGTTCGGGTTGTCACGCCAGTGGCACTGCCCGGTAGCTAAGTTCGGAATCGATAACCGCTGAAAGCATCTAAGCGGGAAGCGAGCCCTGAGATGAGTCATCCCTGACCCCTTGAGGGTCCTAAAGGGCCGTTGGAGACCACAACGTTGATAGGTGGGGTGTGTAAGCGTAGCGATACGTTGAGCTAACCCATACTAATTACCCGTGAGGCTTAACCATACAACACCCAAGAAGTGTTCTGAGACTTGTAGCAGATACCGAGAACGAATAACTAAATCAGCTTTTTCAGATTGAAGATTTTTGCCTGGCGGCAATAGCGCAGTGGAACCACCTGACCCCATGCCGAACTCAGAAGTGAAACGCTGTAGCGCCGATGGTAGTGTGGCATTCGCCATGCGAGAGTAGGACACTGCCAGGCACCCAACACGAGAAACCCCGCTCATCTGAGCGGGGTTTTTTATTGCCTGAAATTCACGTTATCCATCCATATCTGGTTGATTTACCACCACGATTGCATCGTTATACAACCTGATCAGCGCAGGGAAGCTCCATGTTGACTATCCCGTCTTCCAGCTGAATATCGATCTTGAAACCGAGCCGTTTGGCCAGATTGATCATGCCGCGATTGCTGGGCATGGTCATGCCAGAGAGCTGGCCTATGCCACGCTCTCTGGCGTAGCGCACGATCTTTTCCATCATCAACTTGCCGAGTCCGAGCCCTTTCAAGTCTGAGCGGACCAGGATGGCAAACTCCGCATCCGATTGATCCGGGCTGGCAATGGCTCGCACCACTCCCAGGATCTGCTGGCTGAAAGGGCCGTCCTGACCCACGGCGACGAAGGCCATTTCCCGGTCATAATCGATCTGGGTCATGCGGGCCAGCTCCTCATGCCCCAGCTCCCCCACGTCGGCGAAAAAGCGTTTGTACCTGTCTTCATCAGACACCTGCCGCACGAACTGCTTGTGGGCCGGCTCGTCTTCGGGGCGGATGGGGCGCAGCAGTACATGACTCTGATCTTTCAGCCAGGCACCCTCTTCCAGCTCGGTGGGATAGGGGCGAATGGCCAGTGGCAGCACTTGTTGTCCTCGCTCTGCCAGGACGAGCCGGGCATCCAGGATCACCATCTCTTCACCACAGGCCTGCAGCGGGTGCAGATCCAGTTCTTGTATCTCGGGGAAGGCCAGCAGCAGCTCGGAGAGCTGGCACAGCACCTGGCCGAGGGCGTCGATATCGAGCCGTACTGGACTGGCCTGCTCGCGGATCTTGCCATCCTTGAAGGCACCAATGATCTGGTAGCGAGCCAGTGCCTGGTTGAGGGGAGGAAGGGCCGCGACCATCTCGCGGGGCTCGACACCCGACTCCCCGAGCAGGATGACGGGACCGAAAACCGGATCCTGCTGCAAACGGATCCGCAGCTCCAGACCCCCGCTGCGGCGTGCCATGCGTTGTACTAGAAGCCCTTCTATGCGGGCGCCAGGGTCGTGCTGACGTACCCTGTCCAGAATGGCATCCGCCGCTTGGGCGACTTCCGCCGAGGTGCGCAGGTTCAGCATGACACCGTGTACATCGGATTTGTGGGCGATGTCGGGAGATCGCAGCTTCACCGCTACGGGGTAGCCAATCTGTTCTGCAGTCAGTGCGGCCTCGATGGCATCGGAAACGATCCAGGTCGCGAGGGTGGATAGCCCGGCTGCCTGCAAGATGGGGTGGGCCAGATGGGTATCCAGTACCCGCTGCTGGCGGTCCAGCGCTTGCCCAAGGAGCTGCTGGCAGCGCTCGACATCGAGCCTGTCGCCCTGCAGGGAGGCCGGGGTTTCCATCAACTGCTTCTGGTTGCGGCGATATTCCACCATGTGCATGAAGGCCGTGACGGCGCTTTCCGGGGTGCGATAGGTCGGGATGCCCGCCTCGTTGAACAGGCGTCTCCCCTCCTGGGCGGAGTATTCGCCTGCCCAGTTGGTCAGGATGTTGAATCGTCTGGCCCTGGGATGCTGCTTGATGAAGTCGATCAGGCTGCTGGCGAGGGTGACGCCTCGGGCGGTGAGGGACGGTGCATGGATCAGCAGGATGGCATCGGCACCGTCCCCTTGGAGCAGCGTCTCGAGTGCACTCTTGTAGGCCTCGATATCTGCATCGCTGCCGATGTCGAGGGGTGGCATCGCCAGCTTGCCTCCCCGAGACAGCAGTACGTCTGCGGCCATGTTGGCGAGGCCGCGCCCGTTGGAGAGGATGGCGAGCCGCTCCCCCTTGAGGGTCAGGGAGTGGCTCAGGGTCTCGACAGTGGCAAACAGTTCGTGGGTATCCCGGACGCGCAGCATGCCAGCCCGGCGGATGGCGGCATCATAGACATTGTCGAGACCGTTGGCCGGGTCGTGCCGACCGCTCTTGAGGATCAGGATGGGTTTGTTGCGCGAGGCGGCACGGGCGGCGGAGAGAAAGTGCCTGGCATCGTGCAGCTTGTCCATGTAGATCAGGATGGCGCGGGTCGTCCCGTCCCGGGAGAGCTGATCCAGCAGTTGGCCAAAGTCGATGTCGCAATGATCGCCCAGGGAGATGAAGGCCGAGAAGCCGATTTCGCGCTGCTTGGCCCAATCCAGGATGGTGGTGCTGACCGCTGCCGACTGGGAGAGAAACGCCACCTGTCCCGGAGTCGCTGCAATGGGGGAAAAGCTGGCGTTGATACCCTGCCCGGGGAGCAGCATGCCCATGCTGTTGGGGCCGAGCAGCCGGATGCCGTATTGCTGGCACAGATGCTTGAGCCGCAGGCGCTCGTCAGTGGAGAACTGGGCGGCCAGTATGATGGCGGCTCCGGTTCCTTTCTTGCCGAGCTCCTCGATGAGCGGCAGTACCCGTTCGCGCCGGGTACAGACGATGGCGAGATCGGGGGAGAGGGGAAGGCTCTCTATGTCCGGATAGGCGAGCACGCCAGCGATGGCCTGGCTGCGGGGGGCTACGGGTAGTATAGGGCCCTGGAACTGACCCGCCAGCAGGTGCCGGATGACCACATGGCCTGCTTTCTGCGGATCACTGGAGGCGCCGATGACGGCGATCGAGTGAGGTTTGAAGAGCCGATCCAGGCCGCTTTGTTTCATGGGCACTCCTCGTGGTGGCCCCCGGGGCGAGGGGGACGGATGGTGCCAGTCTAATACGCTTTGCGTGCGGGTACTGTGACCGATTGCGGATCACGATCTGGCCAGTGCGCTGGCGCGCAGATAAAAGCGCAGCTCCCCCTGAATGCATTGCACCGTGGCGAGGTGCCTGTCCTGGAGATAGATCTCCTGCTCCCGATCGAGTTCATGGCGCTGGACCCCGAGGCTTTGCAGATATTCTGCGAACAGGATGGCACTGCGGATTTCGACAAGATGCTGGCTCACGCTCTATTCCTTGATGGTGGCTGGATGGTGCCGGCCAGTGTCCCCTCTTCTCCCCCACTTTCATACTGATACATTTGACACTCACTGTGGCTCTGACGCCTGCCGGATCAGCGAAGGCCTCCCTGGCCGCGTGCGGTGTCCCAGAAGGCGCGGATCAGCGGCTCTTCCAGCCGCTTCTTGAGCACGGCGATGCCGACGTCGAACGCCTTGAGCGCCGGTTTGGGCTCGACCACACGCACCTTGTCCCCCATGGGGCTGTGATCGATGACGGCGGCAGGCACGACACCCACACCGAAGCCGAGGGCCACCATGGCGACGATGCCCTCGTTGCCCGCCACTTCTGCATAGATGTTGGGAGCTATCCCCTTGTTGCGAAACCATTGATCACAGCGCTTTCGGGCCAGCCCCTGTTCGGAGAGGATCAGCGGCAGGCGCTCCCAGTCAGGTTCACCCAGGGGGAACCACTGACCCTGCTGGGGGGCATTGCGGGGGGCGATGAACACCAGAGGGACTTGTTGCAGGCTGGCGAATTCCAGCTTGGACGAGAGCGCATCCGGCCTCGCTGCGATGGCGAGATCGGCTTCGTCAGCCAGGATCTTGTCCACTGCCAGTGCCGGGTCGCCGGTCTCCAGCTTGATCTCCAGCTGGGGATAACGGCGGCGAAAGCGCTCCAGTACTTCGGGCAACAGAAAGTAGCTGGCGGTGACCGAACAGAAGACCCGCAACCGCCCTTGCAGCGGCTCGTCGCTGCGCTTGAGCTCCTGTTTGAGTTGGCGCCACTCCTGCAGCAAGGCACCGCCAAACTCCCGCAGCTTGTCACCAGCAGGGGTGAGCCGCACCGAGCGGTTGTCCCGCTCGAACAGCACGCAGCCGGTCTCCTGCTCCAGTCGCTGGATGGCGCGGCTCAGGGTGGAGGGGCTGACCGCCATGGCATCGGCGCTTTTGCCGAAGTGGAGGGAGTCGGCGAGGTGGAGAAACAGTTCGAGATTGCGAAGGTCCATCTTTTTATTCCTGCGGCGTTGTCAGGCGCCCTGTAGCACGATGGCTCGGCGGCGGGAGATTGCGGGAAATCACATTTCAATTCCTGCAACGTACTGTTTCGAATATATCAGTTCAGGCAATAAGTGTCCCGCGCTATAGTGGTTTCGACAACGCCGCTATCCGGCATGGAATCAATCGAACGGAGCAATCACCATGGCTAACTATTTCAACACCTTGAACCTGCGTCAGCAGTTGGCCCAGCTGGGCAAGTGTCGTTTCATGCAGCGCGAAGAGTTCGCGGACGGCTGCAACGTGCTGAAGGGCAAGAAGGTGGTGATTGTGGGCTGTGGCGCCCAGGGCCTGAACCAGGGTCTGAACATGCGCGACTCCGGGCTGGACATCTCCTACGCCCTGCGCAAGGCCGCCATCACCGAGAAGCGCGCCTCCTGGCAGAAGGCCACCGACAACGGCTTCGTGGTCGGTACCTATGAAGAGCTGATCCCGACCGCCGATCTGGTGCTGAACCTGACTCCGGACAAGCAGCACTCCGACGTCGTCAAAACCGTGATGCCGCTGATGAAGCAGGGCGCCGCTCTGGGCTACTCCCACGGCTTCAACGTGGTGGAAGAGGGTCAGCAGATCCGTTCCGACATCACCGTCGTGATGGTGGCGCCCAAGTGCCCGGGTACCGAAGTGCGTGAAGAGTACAAGCGCGGCTTCGGCGTACCGACCCTGATCGCCGTCCACCCGGAGAACGATCCCCAGGGTGAGGGCATGGCCATCGCCAAGGCGTGGGCCTCTGCTACCGGTGGCGACCGTGCCGGCGTGCTGGAATCTTCCTTCGTCGCGGAAGTGAAATCCGACCTGATGGGCGAGCAGACCATTCTGTGCGGCATGCTGCAGGCCGGTTCCCTGCTCTGCTACGACAAGCTGGTTGCCGAGGGCACCGACCCGGCCTATGCCGGCAAGCTGATCCAGTTCGGCTGGGAGACCATCACCGAGGCCCTGAAGCAGGGCGGCATCAGCTTGATGATGGACCGTCTCTCCAACCCGGCCAAGCTGCGTGCCTTCGAGCTCTCCGAGCAACTGCGCACCCTGATGCGTCCGCTGTTCGAGAAGCACATGGATGACATCATCGCCGGCGAGTTCTCCCGCGGCATGATGGCTGACTGGGCCGAAGACGATGCCAAGCTGTTCGGCTGGCGCGAAGAGACCGGCAAGTCCGCCTTCGAGAATGCCCCTGCCTATGCCGGCAAGATCGCCGAGCAGGAGTACTTCGACAATGGCGTGGTCATGGTGGCCATGGTCAAGGCGGGTGTCGAGCTGGCGTTCGAAACCATGGTGGCCTCCGGCATCTATGAAGAGTCCGCCTACTACGAGTCTCTGCACGAGTTGCCGCTGATCGCCAACACCGTCGCCCGCAAGCGTCTGTACGAAATGAACGTGGTCATCTCCGATACCGCGGAGTACGGCAACTACCTGTTCGCCAACGCCGCCGTGCCGCTGCTGCGCGAGCACTTCATGCCGACTCTGCAAGCAGGGGACCTGGGCAGTGCCCGTGCCGAGAGCAAGGCGGTGGACAACCTGGCCTTGCTGGCTGCCAACGAAGCGACCCGCAACCACCCGATCGAGAAGATCGGCCAGACCCTGCGTGGTTACATGAAGGACATGAAGCGTATTGCCGTCGGCGGTTAAGCCTTCGCTGAGCGGCATCGGAAGGGGCGGGGATGACGATCCCCGTTACTGGCTGGCTTAGACACCTGGCCTGTCGTCCGGATGATGCAAACAGACAGATTGAAGCCTATAAAAAAGCCCCGCTCATCGAGCGGGGCTTTTGCATTCTGGAGGGCGGGAGCAATCAGACCTTCCAGGCTTTCCAGGTGTTGATCAGGCCGTTGGTGGAGCCGTCGTGGCTGGTGACGGCCTCATCGGTGCCCAGCTCCGGCAGGATCTTGTTGGCCAGCTGTTTGCCCAGCTCCACACCCCACTGGTCGAAGGAGAAGATGTTCCAGATTGCGCCCTGTACGAAGATCTTGTGCTCGTACATGGCGATCAGGGAGCCGAGGGTTTTCGGGGTCAGCTGCTTGAACAGGATGGAGTTGGTCGGGCGGTTGCCTTCGAACACCTTGAACGGCACCAGATCCTTGACTTGCTCCAGCGTCTTGCCGGCGGCCAGGAACTCGGCCTCCACCGCTTCCTTGCTCTTGCCGAAGGCCAGGGCTTCGGTCTGGGCGAAGAAGTTGGCCAGGAGCTTCGGATGGTGGTCACCGATGGGGTTATGGCTGATGGCCGGCGCCAGGAAGTCGCAGGGGATCAGCTTGGTGCCCTGATGGATCAGCTGGTAGAAGGCGTGCTGGCCGTTGGTGCCCGGCTCACCCCAGATGATGGGACCGGTCTGGTAGTCAACCGGATTGCCGTCGCGATCCACGTACTTGCCGTTGGACTCCATGTTGCCTTGCTGGAAGTAGGCAGGGAAGCGATGCATGTACTGATCGTACGGCAGGATGGCTTCGGACTCGGCACCATGGAAGTTGTTGTACCACAGGCCGATCAGGGCCAGCAGTACGGGCACGTTCTGCTCATAGGCGGCAGTGGCGAAGTGCATGTCCATCTCGAAGGCGCCTTGCAGCAGGGCCTCGAAGTGCTCGAAGCCGAGGGAGAGGGCGATGGGCATGCCGATGGCGGACCAGGAGGAGTAACGGCCGCCGACCCAGTCCCAGAACTCGAACATGTTGTCGGTGTCGATGCCGAACTCGGCCACGGCCTTGCCGTTGGTAGACAGGGCGGCGAAGTGCTTGGCCACGTGAGCCTTGTCACCGGCGTGACCGAGGAACCAGTCGCGGGCGGTCAGGGCGTTGGTCATGGTCTCCTGGGTGGTGAAGGTCTTTGAGGCCACCAGGAACAGGGTGGTTTCCGGATCGATCTTCTTGAGCGTCTCGGCGATGTGGGTGCCGTCGACGTTGGAGACGAAGTGCATCTCCAGGTGATTCTTGTAGGGGCGCAGGGCCTCGGTGATCATGACGGGGCCCAGATCGGAGCCACCAATGCCGATGTTGACCACGTGCTGGATGGCCTTGCCGGTATAGCCCTTCCACTCGCCACCGATGACCTTCTCGCAGAAGCCCTTCATCTTGGCCAGTACGGCGTTCACTTCCGGCATCACGTCCTTGCCGTCAACCTCGATGGGACGGTCGGAGCGGTTGCGCAGGGCGGTGTGCAGTACGGCGCGTCCTTCGGTCATGTTGATCTTGTCGCCGTTGAACATGGCGTCGATGGCGCTGCGCAGATCGGTCTCGCCAGCCAGGTTCACCAGCAGCTTGAGGGTCTCTTCGGTGATCAGGTTCTTGGAGTAGTCGACCAGGATGTCGCCACCGAAGGTGAGGGAGAACTTGTCAAAACGCTTGGGATCCTGTGCGAACAGATCCTTGAGACGCATCTCCTTGTTGGCTGCAAAATGGGCTTCCAGTGCCTGCCAGGCCTGGGTCCGGGTTGGATTGATATTTTTCATAGGATTATCAGTCTTCCAAGTTGTGTTTGAACCTTGCAGGCAAGGCTCCCGCCAAACCTTATTATGCGAGCATTATACCGGGCACTCCGTGCGCCCCGTGTAACAGAGCATTACCAATTGTCTGCAACGAGGGAGTGTACAACCAAAACAGTGCGATTATGAGTCACCCAGTACCCCGGGATCTTGCGTTCGCGCATGCTTGTTCGGGTTGAAAAGGCTTTCATTTCAAGGGGAGCACGGCCGTGGCTCTGGAAAGCTGGCGTGACAGATAAAAGGGTATTCAACAGACGCTCATCGGACGGTTTTTTGAGCAGACGCAAATGGCGGGCAACAGACGCTGGCTACCATATGAGCCGAATGGACGAGATCTCCCAGGGATGGCCAAGGTATGGAATCAATGGTGTGGAATGAGGAGATCGAGATGAAAGCCCTGTTATCCCTGTTTGCCCTGAGCCTGATCGCCACCGGCCTCATCGGCTTGCTGACCCTGACGCTGGCCAATGCGGCGCCGACGCTGGAGATCCGCGTGATGGTGGTGATCGGAGCCGTGCTGGGGGGCTATGTGCTGATGCAGCCCCTGCTCAACCGGGTTGCACGCCGGCTGGGGTGAGAACGCGGTGCTATCTGGTGCGCAAGACCGGCCTGTGGCCGGTTTTTTCATGTCACAGAAGGCAGAAACGACAGTGCCAGCCCGAAGGCTGGCACTGGAGAACGTACACCGAGGATCAATCCGCCGTCTTCTGCATGTGAACCACACGCTGGGGGAAGGGGATCTCAATGCCCTCGGCGTCGAAGGTGAGCTTCACCTTCTCGTGGAAGTCGAACCAGACACCCCAGTAATCACCGGTCTTGACCCAGGGACGCACCACGATGTTGACTGAGGAGTCGGCCAGCGCGGCAACGGCAATGGTGGCTGCCGGCTCCTTCAGGATGCGGGGCTCTTCGCTCACCAGCCGCTCCAGGATCTGTTTGGCCTTGCGGAGATCCGAGCCGTAGCCGATGCCGAAGGTCATGTCGACGCGGCGGGTATCCATGCGCGAGTAGTTGACGATGGTGCCGTTGAGGATGGCGGAGTTGGGCACTACCACCATCTTGTTGTCACCCGAGGTGAGGGTGGTGGTGAAGAGCTGGACCGATTGCACCACGCCATTGGTGCCTGCCACCTCGATAAATTCCCCTGCCTTGATGGGGCGGAAGATGATGAGCAGGAAACCGGCGGCAAAGTTGGAGAGAGAGCCCTGCAGCGCCAGACCGATGGCCAGACCGGCGGCACCGATAATGGCGACGAAGGAGGCGGTCTGCACCCCGACCCGGCCCAGGGCGGCGATCACCACGAACACCAGGATGGTGTATTTGAGGATGCTGCCGACGAAGTGGGTAACGGTGGTGTCCAGCTTGCGGGTCTGCATCACCTTGACCACGCCACCGCTGAGAAGGTTGGCTGCAATGTAACCGACCAGCAGGGTGATCAGGGCGGCGGCGATGTTGACCGCATACTCGATGATCAGTCCCTGGTTGTTGGTCAGCCAGGTCTGTGCTTCGGTAATGATCTCGGGTTCCATAGGATGTCCTGTTGGTGTGAAGATTTATGGCAGATGAATGTAACACTTGAGCGCGACAAGCTGGGTCGCATCTGGTGCTTGTCTCTTCTTTTGTGCCACAAAAAGCAAGGGAGGCCAAGGCCTCCCGTTTTGTCACAACCCTGCTGGCGCAGGAGCGCATCGAATGTACGCACTCAGCTTTGCAGCAGCTGGCTGCGGATAAACTGCCACTGATCTTCAAACCCGGCAGTGGGTTTGATTTTGAGCTCGGAGCAGACGTGCATTGGTTGATGCGGTCTGCTGGCTCAGCTTTGCAGCAGCTGGCTGCGGATGAACTGCCACTGATCTTCAAAGCCGGCAGTGGGCTTGATTTTGAACTCGGAGCGGACGTGCATTGGTGGATGCGGTCTTTGCAGCTGCTGGCTGCGGATGAACTGCCACTGATCTTCAAACCCGGCGGTGGGTTTGATTGTGAGCTCGGAGCAGACGTGCATTGGTTGATGCGGTCTGCTGGCTCAGCTTTGCAGCAGCTGGCTGCGGATAAACTGCCACTGATCTTCAAAGCCGGCAGTGGGCTTGATTGTGAACTCCGAGCGGACGTGCATTGGTTGATGCGGTCTGCTGGCTCAGCTTTGCAGCAGCTGGCTGCGGATGAACTGCCACTGATCTTCAAACCCGGCAGTGGGTTTGATTTTGAACTCGGAGCGGACGTGCATTGGTTGATGCGGTCTGCTGGCTCAGCTTTGCAGCAGCTGGCTGCGGATAAACTGCCACTGATCTTCAAACCCGGCGGTGGGCTTGATTTTGAACTCCGAGCGGACGAACTGGCTGATGCGGCCCTCGGTATAGGCCAGCAGCAGGTTGGCCAGCATGGTCTCGTCGAGCTGGAAGCCCTGGCCTTCCCGCAGCCGTTTCTCGCGCAGTACCTGCTTGATCTGGGTCTCCAGCTTGTCGAACAGGATGCTGATGCGATCACGCAGCCGATCGTGTTCGCCCAGCAGGGCATCGCCATTGAGAATGCGGGTGATGCCGGGGTTGCGCTCGGCGAACACCAGCAGCAGCTGCAGTATGTGATGGCAGCGGGACATGGTGTCCTTCTCTTCGGCCATGATCAGGTTGACCCGTGACAGCAGGGAATCCTCGATAAAGTCGATCAGCCCCTCGAACATCCTCGCCTTGCTGGGAAAATGCCGGTAGAGGGCCGCCTCGGACACGCCCACCTCGGCCGCGAGGCGTGCCGTGGTGATGCGCTGGCCCGGGCTGGTTTCCAGCATGTGGGCGAGTGCCTGCAGGATCTGATCGCGCCGACTCTGTTTCTGGTTACTGCTTGCCATGGATTCCCCTAAAAAAACAATGGCTTGATTCTATTATTTGGCACGTGCCCCAGGGGGCCGTGTGGTCTTGTTATTGGCGACCAGAAGAACCAAACCCGCCTTCACCCCGTTCACTCTGATTGAATTCGTCGACCAGCTGGAAGCTGGCCTGTACCACCGGCAGGATCACCAGCTGGGCGATGCGCTCGCCAGGCTGCATGGTGAAGCTGTCGTTGCCACGGTTCCAGACCGAGACCATCAACTGACCCTGGTAGTCGGAGTCGATGAGGCCGACCAGGTTGCCCAGCACGATGCCGTGCTTATGGCCGAGGCCGGAGCGGGGCAGGATGGTGGCGCACAGACCCGGATCCTGGATGTGAATGGCCAGCCCGGTCGGCACCAGCGTGGTGTCGCCCGGGGCCAGGGTCAGCGGGGCATCCAGCAGGGCGCGCAAGTCCATGCCAGCGGAGCCCGGTGTGGCGTAGGCGGGCAGCGGGAAGTCGGTGCCGATGCGGGCATCCAGGATTTTCAGTTCAATTTGTGTCGTCATGAATCTTTTTCAATTGGATCGCCTGGCGATCGGGTGGTACTGCAGGAGCCTGGGGCTCCCGGCATGTTCAATGGGCTCAGGGTCGATAATGGCGTGCAATCAGGGCGACAAGATGACGGGCGAGCGTCAGCTTATCGGCCAGGGGCAGGGCGGCTTGACCCCCTTGCCAGAAGACGGTCAGGGCGTTGTCATCGGCATTGAAGCCCTGGCCTGCACGGGACACATCGTTGGCTGCGATCATGTCCAGCCGCTTACGTCGAAGTTTGTCGAGGGCGTATTGTTCCACATCCACGGTTTCGGCGGCAAATCCGACGGTGAAGGGTTTGTCTGACAACGCCCCCACATCGGCGATGATGTCGGGGTTTTTGACCAGGGTCAGCTGCATCTGGTCGTTGTCGCTGGTCTTCTTGATCTTTTGCTCGGCCACCTGGGCGGGACGGTAGTCGGCGACTGCAGCGCAGCCGATAAAGAGGTCGCACTCACCGACCCGGCTCATCACTGCTTCGTGCATCTGCAGGGCACTCTCCACATCGATGCGGGTAACGCCGGCCGGGGTGGTCAGTGCCACCGGGCCGCTCACCAGGGTCACCTCCGCGCCCGCTTCGCGCGCGGCGCGGGCGATGGCGTAGCCCATCTTGCCGGAGCTGTGGTTGCTGATATAGCGCACCGGATCGAGCGCCTCGCGGGTCGGCCCGGCGGTGAGCAGCAGCCTGACGCCTGCCAGGAGCGGTTCGGCGGCGAGCTGCTGGCAGCAGCGTTCCACCAGTTCCAGGGGATCCAGCATCCGGCCCGGGCCCACGTCGCCGCAGGCCTGGCTGCCGGAATCCGGCCCCCACAGCTGAATGCCGCGCTCGGCGAGGGTCTGGAGGTTGGCCTGGGTGGCGGCGTTGCGGTACATCTGCTGGTTCATGGCTGGCGCCAGGGCGATAGTCGCCGGGGTGGCAAGGCAGAGGGTGGTGAGCAGCTCGTCCGCCATGCCGGCGGCCATGCGGGCCATCAGGTTGGCGCTGGCGGGGGCGATCAGCACCAGATCGGCCCACTTGGCCAGCTCGATGTGGCCCATGCCCGCCTCGGCAGCCGGGTCGAGCAGACTGTCGGCCACCGGGTGGCCTGAGACGGCTTGCAGGGTCAGCGGGGTGATGAACTCCTTGGCGGAGCGGGTCATCACCACTCGCACCTCGGCCCCCTGATCTTTCAGGCGACGTACCAGTTCGGCACTCTTGTAGGCGGCGATCCCGCCACTGACACCCAACAGGATGCGTTTATCGGCCAATCTCATCTGCTGCATCTCTTCCGGCTCACTCTGACTGGTCGGCTAAGATAGCACAGGCAATGGGTGGCGACAGAGGCTGACATGGGGGAGTTGTGGTCGGGCTCGCGGGATTCTTTGCTATGTTTTCTCTCAATAGCCATGAGGGAGAGACAAATGAGCATCAAGGAGTGGCCGGAAGAGGAGCGCCCGAGGGAAAAGCTGCTGCGCCGAGGGGCGGCGACGCTCTCCGATGCCGAACTGCTGGCCATCTTCTTGCGCACCGGGGTCAGTGGGTTGAGTGCGGTGGATCTCTCCCGCCAGTTGTTGCAGCAGTTTGGTTCCCTGCGGGCACTGCTGGGAGCCGAGCAGCAGGATTTTTGTGGCGCTCACGGGCTGGGACCTGCCAAGTATGCCCAGTTGCAGGCGGTACTGGAGATGGGGCGGCGCCATCTGGCCGAACAGTTGCAACGGGGAGAGGCGCTCACCTCGCCCGGGCTTACCCGTGACTTTCTGCAAGCCCAGTTGCGGGATCGGGGGAGGGAGGTGTTCGCCCTGCTGCTGCTCGACAACCAGCACAGGGTCATCCGGTTTGTCGAACTTTTTTACGGCACCCTCGACTCGGCGAGCGTCTGGCCCAGAGAAATCGTGCAGATCGCGCTCAAACATAATGCAGCCGCCGTGATTCTGGCGCATAATCACTCGTCCGGCGTGGCCGAGCCCAGTCGGGCGGACCGCCAGATCACGGATCGGATCCTGGCCGCCCTGGCCCTGGTCGATATCAGAGTGCTTGATCACCTGGTGATCGGTGATGGCATCACGGTTTCTTTCGCAGAGCGTGGTTGGTTGTGACTGGGCTCTGGCACTGTATTAGTTGATCTTTGATCACGGATGCTGTATAAAATGCCGCCTTCTGTTTGCCCCGCAATCGAAGGCCAGCGGGGCAGATATTTGCTCGAGCAATGAAGTAAGATTTGGAGAGACTGACATGTCTAGAGTATGCCAAGTAACCGGCAAGCGCCCGGCAGTTGGTAACAACCGTTCGCACGCTAACAACGCTACCAAGCGTCGTTTCCTGCCGAACCTGCACACTCACCGTTTCTGGGTTGAGAGTGAAAAACGCTTCGTGAGCCTGCGCGTATCCGCAAAAGGCATGCGTATCATCGACAAGCGCGGCGTTGAAGTGGTTCTGGCTGAACTGCGTGCCAGCGGCGTTAAGGTATAAGGAATTAGATCATGGCTAAAGGTATTCGCGATAAGATTCGCCTGAACTCCAGCGCCGGTACTGGTCACTTCTATACCACTACCAAGAACAAGCGCACCATGCCCGAAAAAATGGAGATCAAGAAATTTGATCCCGTGATTCGTCAGCATGTGATCTACAAAGAAGGCAAAATCAAGTAATTACTTGGTTTCGCTGCAAAAACCCGGCCTCGTGCCGGGTTTTTTTATGGCTGGAATTCAGTACACTGCCGATTCGAAGGGAGGCTAGCCATGTTCAAACTGAGCCGCAAAGGCTGGAACAACGTGATCATCGTGGTCGTGTTGATCGTCATTACCCTGTTGCACCGACTGGAGCAGGCCCAGCAGGAGAACAGTGCCAAACGCGTGCGTCCGCTGTTGCCGGAGAGCACCGTGGTGCTGACCTGGCAGGGGCCGAGCTGGCAGATAGAGCGTATCGGCCAGGGCTGGCGCAGCGTGCCGGATCTGGGGCTTGGCAGCGCCCAGCTGGCGGCCCGCATCGAGATGTGGCAAGGCTGGCTGCTGCCCCCCGGCGAGCCCGTGCGCGGCACCCCGGTGACCCTCAAGATCTGGATCGCCGGACAGAGCGATCCGGTGGAAGTCGGGCTCTATCAGGACGACGGCAAGTTTGCCGCTCTGCTGCCCTCCTCGACCTGGCTCAGCCTGAGTCAGGCGCAATACCGTGACCTGATGCGTCCCATTCCCTGAACGAGAGATCGCCCATGCCTGAATTACCGGAAGTCGAAGTCAGCCGCCAGGGCATCTCCCCCTGGCTTACCGGCATCAAGGTGACCCGCGTGGTGGTGCGGGACGGCCGCTTGCGCTGGCCCGTGCCCGGCGAGATCCAGGAGCTGGTGGATCTCGTCATCCACCGGGTCAGCCGCCGCGCCAAATACCTGTTGCTGGAGACCGACTTCGGCACCGCCATCCTCCATCTCGGGATGTCCGGCAGCCTGCGGGTGCTGGACATCGGCACCCCGGCCGAGAAGCACGATCACGTGGATATCGAGCTGGCCAACGGCAAGCTGCTGCGGCTCAACGATCCGCGCCGTTTTGGCGCCCTGCTGTGGACCCGCGAACCGGCCGAGGCCCATGCCCTGCTCGCCAAGCTGGGGCCGGAACCCCTCACCGATGCCTTCCATGCCGATTACCTGCGGGAGAGGGCGAAGGGGCGCAGCACCGCCATCAAGCAGTTCCTGATGGACAACCACGTGGTGGTCGGGGTGGGCAACATCTACGCCAACGAGGCGCTCTATGCCGCCGGCATTCATCCAAGGCGGGCGGCGGGCAACATCAGCGCCGAGCGGCTGGGCACCCTGGTGAGCGAGATCAAGCGGGTGCTGGCCGAAGCCATTCGCCAGGGAGGCACCACCCTCAAGGATTTCACCAGCGCCGACGGCAAGCCGGGCTATTTCGTGCAGCAGCTGCAGGTTTACGGCCGTGGCGGCCAGCCCTGTTTCCACTGCCACACCCTGCTCACCGAAGTGAAGATGGGCCAGCGAACCACGGTGTTCTGCTCCCACTGCCAACGCTGAAAGTGGGATTTTTGAGCCGGAACCGGCCAAGTTGTAAGAGAGTATTTCCGGTCTGTTGAAGCGGCGTCAGCCCATGACTACTATCTCGCCAGTTCAGGCTGCGAGGTAATAAAATGACAGCTAAATCAATAGACTGGGAACATTTATCCCGGCAGGGGCACTATTGTGCCCACGATATGGCCCGCTTCCTCTATCCCGAAGACAGCGCCCGCAAGACCTTCAATCGCGGCAAGTTTTTGCTGCGCAGTCTGCTCTACCGTGCGCAGTTGAACCGGGTGTTCGAGCTGTTCCAGAGCGCCCCCCTGCGGGCGCTTCCCGCCCGCCACCCCGAGCTGCTCGACAAGCCGATGCGCCCCTATCGCTTCGCCTGCTCGACGGTGAACCAGCGGGTCAAGATGGTGGAGGATCACTACCGCCTGCTGCTGGGCCTCTACCCCGAGCTCATCGACCCGCTCTATCTGGGGGAGGGGATAGTGCTGGGCCATTATCCCGATGGCGGCTGGCGCATCGTGCTGCGTCACGACGGCACCTTCCGCCGGGAGGCGGAGCTGGCGCTCTCCATCGTCAACGCGCGGGGGTAGCGACTCTACAGCTGTGCCTTCTCCCTGGCGGGCAACGAACAGGAGTTGGCCCTGGTGATCGGGTCGGTGCAGGGGCCAGAGCCCTGTGTCGAGCAGCCCCAGGAGCAGGTGCGGGCATTGACCCGGGCGGGTCAGGGTCTGAGACCCAAGTCGCTGGTGGTGATGCTGGTGATGGCGCTGGCCGGGGCCATGGGCGCCCACCGGGTCTGTGCGGTGCGCATGGAGGCCCACATCTTCCAGGCAAGACGGTACAGCAAGAAGAAGAAAGCCTGCCTGCAGGCGGACTACGACGAGCTGTGGCAGGAGTTTGGCGCCCTCGATCAGGACGCCAACTTCGTGCGGCTGCAACCCGTTGTGCGCAAGCCGCTGGAGGAGATCGCCTCCAAGAAGCGGGCCATGTACCGGCGCCGTTACGAGTGGCTCGATCAGCTGGAGCTGGCGATCCGCCAGCAGTTTGCCCACAGCTAGGCGTGCAGTGCGTTGATGCAACCAGGGCTACCCGCGGGTAGCCCTTGTTCGTTTCTGCCCATCAGGGGAGGGGATTAGCGCTGCTGCTTGGCGGCAATGGCCTGAGCCACCAGGGGGTCGACGAATTGGTGGATGTCACCTCCGTGCAGCGCCACCTCCTTCACCAGGGTGGAGGAGATGAAGGAGTTCTCCTCCGCCGGGGTGAGGAAGACGCTCTCCAGGGTGGGCATCAGGCGACGGTTCATGTTGGCGAGCTGGAACTCGTATTCGAAGTCGGAGACGGCGCGCAGGCCGCGGATCAGCACGTTGGCCTGCTCCTCCCTGGCAAAATCCACCAGCAGGCCGGAGAAGCCCACCACCTTGACGTTGGGCAGGTGAGCCGTCACCTGCCTGGCCAGCTGAACGCGCTCCTCGAGATCGAACAGCGGCCGTTTGCTCGGGCTGTTGGCCACTCCGACCACCACCTCGTCGAACAGTCTGGCGGCGCGGCCAATGAGATCGGTATGGCCGTTGGTGATGGGATCGAAGGTGCCGGGATAGATTACCTTGTTGGTCATGCTGCTGATTCCTGAAACCGGAAAACTGGTCGCATTATAGGGGCTGTTGCCGGTTTGTCGCGACCGGGATGGCGCGGATTTCGGGCGCTGATCGGCGGCCGGGGTCGCACAAATCGGAGCCCCGTGGCGTCTTCGCTTGAGAATCGCCCTGCATCAGGCAAGAATACCCGCATCGCGCATCAAGCCTCCTTCGCTGGTGACAGGGAGCATAGGGATTTTTTATGAAACGTATTCTGGTAGTCCGCAATGACAAGATTGGTGACTTCATGCTGGCGTGGCCGAGCTTTGCCATGCTCAAGCGCTCCATGGAGTGTCATGTGACTGCCCTGGTTCCCGCCTACACGGCGCCCTTGGCCCGCCTCTGCCCCTGGATCGACGAGATCATCCTGGATCCGGGTGCCCGGGCCGACAAGGAGCAGCAACGCGCCCTGCTGGCGCGCATCAAGGCGGCCGCCTTCGATGCCTCCATCTGCCTCTTCTCCAACACCCGCAATGCCAAGCTGGTGTGGAAGGCGCACATTCCCTACCGGCTGGCCCCGGCCACCAAGCTGGCCCAGGTGCTCTACAACCAGCGCCTGGTGCAGCGCCGCTCCCGCTCCCAGAAGCCGGAGTACGAATACAACCTGGATCTGGTGCGCCGCTTCCTCGCCGATCAGCATCAGACCGTGGTGGAGCCACAAGGACCCTACCTCGGCTTCGACCCCGAGAGCCTGCTGCAGGTGCGCGAGCAGGTCGCCGCCCGTCTCAGGCTCGACGCCAGCCGCCCCTGGCTGATGGTGCATGCGGGCAGCGGCGGCTCGGCCAACAACCTCTCCATCGAGCAGTACTCGCGCCTCATCATCAAGCTCAACCAGGCCTGTCCCGAGTTGCAGTGCGTGTTGACGGCAGGGCCGGGGGAGGAGGGGAAGGCGGAGCAGTTGGCGGCGGAACTGCTGGCCCATGGGGGCAACGGCTGGATCTATCGCTCCGACGAGGGGCTGCCGAAGTTCTGCCAGGTGATGGCCAACGCCGCCCTGTTCGTGGCGGGCAGCACTGGGCCCCTGCACATCGCCGCGGCCATGGACGTGCCGACCGTCGGTTTCTTCCCGGCACACCGTTCGGCGACGCCGCTGCGCTGGCGGCCGCTCAACGGCGAGGGGCGCCATCTGCCCTTCAGCCCGCCGGAAGACAGCGACCACCCGGAGGACATGAGCCAACTCGATCCCAAGGCCATGGCGGCAGAGATCGCCCGCTGGGCGCCGCCCTTCTGGCGCGCCGAGCGCTGAGAGCGCACATAGAACATACAGACCAGCCTACCGGGCGTGGTCCCCATCAGCCCCTTGACGGGCCGGCCCGGGCCCCGGGCAGGGGAAACCTGTCGGTATAAGCCGGAGTCGGGTCATGTTGCCAATATCCATGCATTCGGCTTATTGCGGCCAGTTTTCGTCCGTGGCGCCCGGGTTTGCGCCGTGAGCGGCCCCGCGAGGGCTGCTCCCGCTCCATGGCAACAGGGTTTGCCCCTTGTTCCGCTGGAACAAGGGGTGAGTGATTAATGCGATGTTTGAGGCGCGATGCCCTATTTCGGCTGCTGGGGCTGCTGGCGAACCCAGAGATCGGCGTATTTGACGAAGGTGGAGTGGGCGGAGAGGATGGCCAGCAGCAGGCCCTGCTTGCCGTCGAGGAAACCGGCCTTGAGCAGGTACATCTTGAGGAAGCAGCCGACGGCGTGGACCAGCCCCTGGCCGAGGGATCCCTTCTTGCCGCGGGCGGTGCACTGATCGGCCCATGCGCGGGCGTAGCCGGCGGATTTGACCAGGTAGTGTTCCAGATCCCGGTAGGTGTAGTGGAGGAGGTCGCCCTGCAGGTTGACGATCTTCATGTTGGCGCGCACCTCCACCTTCTCGTGTACCAGCGCCTCGTTGTAGCCGGTCAGCGCCTTGGGGTAGAGGCGCAGCACCCGATCCGGGTACCAGCCGCTGTGGCGGATGAAGCGGCCGAACACCCAGGAGAGGCGCGGGATGGAGTAGATGGTGTCGCTGGCCGGGTTGGCCATGACCCCCTGGATGGCTTCCCTGAGTTCCGGGGTGAGCCGCTCGTCCGCGTCCAGCCACAGCACCCATTCCGACTGGACATGGGACTGGGCGAGGCGGCGCTGACGGCCGAAACCGGGCCAGGTGGTGTTGACGAAGAAGCGGGCGCCAAATTCGGCGGCGATGGCCGGGGTGTCATCCTGACTGCCGGAGTCGAGAATGACGATTTCATCCGCCAGGCCTTCGAGGGAGGCGAGGCAGGCGCGCAGGTTGTCGGCTTCGTTCTTGACGATCAGGACGGCCGCCAGGGTCGGTTTTTTCACAGGCAAGGGACTCTTGTTGGCACCCGGCGGGCGGGTCATGCTCGGATTGGCGCCCATTCTAGCCTAAAACCCCGCGCGGGGCATGACCCGAGGGCCCGGTGGGCCCGCTTTTGAATGCGGGGGAAGGGAGATCTCTGCTACCCGGCAGTTGGTGGCCCAGGGCACGCCGTGTCCGGGTGGAAGAGGGCCTCATGAGGGATGCGCGGGGGAGCAGATCCTGCCAGGTAGGCGTTTTGCGGGAGCAGACGGGTATCTTCTGTTATTTCTTCGGCCTTTCTTGGGGCATAATCTCGCCCAGTAACGATCAACAGCCGGGCCAGTCCCGAGAGAAGACGCGCGATGAAGATATTGGTGATCGGCCCCTCCTGGGTCGGCGACATGGTGATGTCCCAGAGCCTCTACAAGGCGCTCAAGAGCAACCACCCGGGCAGCGAGCTCCATGTGATGGCGCCGGCCTGGTGCGTTGCGCTGCTGGAGCGCATGCCCGAGGTGGACAAGGCCATCCCCATGCCGCTTGGCCACGGTGACTTCAAGCTGGGGGCACGCCGCCGCCTTGGCAAGCAGTTGGCCGCCGAGCAGTACGATCAGGCCATCATCCAGCCCAACTCCATGAAGTCGGCCCTCATCCCCTGGTTTGCCAGGATCCCGGTGCGCACCGGCTGGAAGGGGGAGCACCGCTTCGGTCTGCTCAACGACATGCGCAGCAACAAGCAGGCCTTCCCGCTGATGGTGGAAGGCTATGTGGCTCTGGCCTACCCCAAGGGGCAGATGAAGAGTCGGGACGACATTCCCGCTATTCCCCATCCCTCCCTGCACGTGGATCTCATCAACCAGGGCAAGGCGCTGGAGCGGCTCGGCCTGAATCGTGCCCGCCCTGTGCTGGTACTCTGTCCGGGGGCCGAGTTCGGCCCGGCCAAACGTTGGCCGGAGGGGCATTACGCCGTGGTGGCGCAAAAGCACCTCGACGAGGGGTGGCAGGTGTGGATCTTCGGCTCGGGCAAGGACGTGGACGTGGCCAACACCATCCGCGATCGGATCAACCCCCTGTCGCGCCCCAACTGCCACGTGCTGGCGGGCAAGACCAGCCTGCACGAGGCGATCGATCTGATGGCGCTGGCCGGTCGGGTCATCGCCAACGACTCGGGCCTGATGCACGTGGCGGCCGCCCTCAACCGGCCGCTGATCGGCGTCTACGGCTCCACCTCGCCCCTCTATACCCCACCGCTGGCGGACAGGGTCGAGATCGTCCACACCGACATCGAGTGCCGCCCCTGCTTCAAGCGCACCTGCAAGTTCGGCCACCTCAAGTGCCTGATCGAGCTGATGCCGGAACAGGTCATCGAGGCGGGAAATCGGCTGGAGCGTGGTGAAACGGCAGATCTGACCATAGTGCGGCAGCCGGTGGAATCCTCTGCTGCTGAACCAGGTAATAGCTAGCATGATCTACCGGTTGCTCTACAACCTGCTGATCCACCTGGGGTTGCCCCTGGCGTTGCTGGCGCTCTACAAGCCCAAAAAAGGCAAGCCCGGCTTCGGGGCGCGCTGGGCCGAGCATCTGGGACGATTGCCGCCGACCGGACAGGAGGCTCCCCTCTGGATCCATGCGGTGAGCGTGGGGGAGACCCTGGCCATCACCTCCTTCATCCGCGCCCTCAAGGCCGAGCGCCCCGAGCTGCCCATCCTGCTCACCACCACCACCCGCACCGGCGCCGAACAGGCAGCCAAGCTTGGGGATCTGGTGGTGCATCGCTATGCGCCTCTCGACTACCCCTGGGCCGTCTCGGCGTTTCTGAGCACCGTCAAGCCCCGCGCCCTCTGGGTGATGGAGACAGAGCTGTGGCCGAACTGGCTGGCGGCCTGCGAGGCACGCCACCTGCCGGTGACCATCCTCAATGCCCGCCTCTCGGAGCGATCCTGTCAGCGCTATGGTCGCTTCCAGGGCGCATTCGATGCCCTGAGCCGCCCGCTGACCCACCTGCTGTGCCAGCATCAGGACGATGCGGATCGCTTCCATCGGCTGGGGATAGGGCGCAACCGGCTGGCGGTGACCGGCTCCATCAAGTTCGACATCCAGTTTGGCGACGAGGTGCAGGCCAGGGGCCGTGCCCTGCGCCAGCAACTGGGGGAGGCACGACCTGTCTGGATCGCCGCCAGTACCCACCAGGGGGAAGACGAGCTGGTGCTGGCTGCCTTTGATCGGGTGCTCAAGGCCCACCCCTCCGCCCTGCTGATCCTGGTGCCGCGCCATCCCGAGCGTTTCGATCGGGTGGCCGAGCTGTGCGCCCCCTACGGTTGCGTGCGGCGCACGGCGGGCAGTGCGGTCGGCGAGAGCGACAAGATCTACCTGGGTGACACCATGGGCGAGCTGCCGCTGATGCTGGCGGCGGCGGATCTCGCCTTTGTCGGTGGCAGCCTGGTGCCCGTGGGCGGTCACAACCTGCTGGAACCGGCGGCGCTGGGCAAACCCTGCTTGACCGGCCCCGTCTATTTCAACTTCAGCGACATCACCCGCCAGCTGGTGGCCCAGGGTGGCGCGGCCGTGGTGGCGGACGCCGAGGCGCTCGGCCACCGGGTGAGTACCCTGCTCGGCGATGCCCCTGCTCGCCGCGAGATGGGGGAGCAGGCCCGCGCCGTGGTGCTGCGCAATCAGGGGGCGCTGGCGCGCACCCTCTCCCATTGCCTCGCCAGCCTGGAAAGTGACGACTGAGGCGGGGCGGCGTGGTGGCCGCCCCGCCAGCATGTCTGCCAAACCCCGGGAGACAATCCGCGCCTCTTTCCTTTATGCTCTGCCCTTTGCCCCTGACCCTGTGATGCTCCGATGAACCGCGCTCCCCTGCTGTTGATGATACTGGTCACCCTGCTGGCCGCCGCTGGCTGGCTCTTCTCGAAAGAGGCGATTCGTGAACTGCCCACCGCCGCCTTTATCGGCAGCCGCTTCCTGCTGGCCGCCCTGCTGCTGTTGCCGCTCGCCTGGTTGCGCGAGCCGCCCCCCAGTGGCTCACAACTGCTGCGTGCCGCCGGGTGCGGCACCTTGCTCGGGGCCAGCCTGCTGTTCTGGGTTACCGCCATCAGCCAGAGCGATGCGCTCGGCAGCGGCGCCTTCATCATGAGCGTGGCCACCCTGATGGCGCCGCTCGCCGCCTGGGCCGCCTTCAAGGCCAGACCCGGCCGCCACTACTGGTTGACTCTGCCCGTGGCCGTCGCGGGTCTGCTGTTGCTCTCCAGCAGCACCCACTGGGGTGTGTCGCTCTCCCTGTTCTGGTTTCTGGCGGCGGCCGCCACCCTGGGGGTCCAGCTCGCGGTGCACCGCCATTTCGCCCAGTCCATCCCCCCTACCTGGCTCACCTGCATCCAGTTGGCGGTGACCGGACTGCTCGGCACCCTGCTCTCCCTGCTGACCGAGCAGTGGCCCGCCAGCATCGGCACTGGTATCTGGGGCTGGTTTGCGGCCAGCGTCCTGATCGCCACCACATTGCGCTACTGGCTGCTCACCCACGCCCTGAGCCGGATGACCACGGCCCACGCCGCCCTGCTGATGCTGCTCGAACCGGTCTGGACTCTTATCCTGAGCACCCTCTTCTATGACGAACCCCTGGGCTCCGCCAAGCTGGCCGGCGCCGGCCTGGTGCTGGGCGCCCTGGTGCTCTACCAGCTTCCCCTGCTGCTGCGCAGCCGAAGGCTGAAGTCACCGGTCTAGCCTGCGCGGGTGGGGGATGCATAGAAAAGAAGGAGAGGGTCTGCATGGCAGACCCTCTTTGCGTGATGGTACATGTCGGGCTCCCTTTGCTAGGGGTTGCCATCAGTCAAGCGGCTGAGCGCTGCGGGAAACGAGCATAAAAAAGCCCCCGGGTGGCGGGGGCTGGTGCATCGATGAGGGAGATCACTCGATGTTCTGGATCTGCTCGCGCATCTGCTCGATGAGCACTTTCAACTCGACGGCGGACTGGGTCACCTCGGCGTTGATGGACTTGGAACCGAGGGTGTTCGACTCGCGGTTGAACTCTTGCATCATGAAGTCGAGACGACGGCCACAGGCGCCACCCTTCTTCATGATCTTGTTGGTTTCGCTGATGTGCATCTCCAGGCGATCCAGCTCTTCGGCCACGTCGATCTTCTGGGCCAGCAGCACGATCTCCTGCTCGATGCGGGCCGGGTCCAGCTCCACCTTGGCTTCGGCCAGCCGGTCGGTGAGCTTCTGGCGCTGCCACTCGATGATCTGCGGCAGGTGCTCGCGCACCTTCTTCACTTCTACCTGGATGCCGGCCAGACGCTGTTCGATCAGCGCCTTGAGGTTGGCCCCTTCGCTGGCGCGTGAGGCGAGGAAATCTTCCATGGTCAGGTCAAATCCGCCCAGCAGCTCGGTGGCAACCGCATCCATGTCCTGCTCGGCGGCAGCCATCACGCCCGGCCAGCGCAGCACGTCGACCGGGTTGAGCTGGCCCTGGCCCGCTTCCTTCATTACCCAGTTGGCGCTGTCGATGATGAGCTTGGCCAGCTCTTCATTGATGTGCAGCTGGCTGGCAGCGGCTTGCGCGGCCTCGAAACGCAGGTTGCACTCCACCTTGCCGCGCTGCAGCTTGGCGCGGAAGCGCTCACGCAGAACCGGCTCCAGGCTGCGCAGTTGTTCCGGCAGGCGAATGTAGGTCTCCAGATAGCGCTGGTTGACCGAACGAATTTCCCAAACGGCTGTGCCCCAGTCGCCCTTGAGTTCCTTGCGGGCGTAGGCGGTCATGCTGTGAATCATTGATTGTTCCGGGCTTGATGAAGTGTGGGGCCAGTATACTCAGCCAGCCCTGCTCCGTCAGCCGACAGCGTGGTTTTAGCGGCTGATATTTGGGCTGGGATCACTTATACTCCTGCGCCAATTCAGCCAGCCCAGAGGTCAGTCCCATGTCCCGTCCCAGCGATCGCAGCGCCGCCCAGGTGCGTCCGGTAACCATCACCCGCCACTTCACCAAGCATGCTGAAGGGTCCGTGCTGGTGGAATTCGGCCATACCCGTGTGCTCTGCACCGCCAGCGTCGACACCAGCGTGCCGCGCTTCCTCAAAGGCAAGGGGCAGGGGTGGGTCACTGCCGAGTACGGCATGCTGCCGCGCTCCACCCACTCCCGGATGAACCGCGAAGCGGCCTCCGGCAAGCAGAGCGGCCGCACCCTGGAGATCTCCCGTCTGATCGCCCGCTCCCTGCGCGCGGCGGTAGACTTGAGCGCTCTGGGCGAGCACACCATTACCGTTGACTGCGACGTGTTGCAAGCCGACGGAGGTACCCGTACCGCCGCCATCACCGGTGCCTGTGTGGCGCTGGTGGATGCGCTGAACTGGATGGTGGAGAAGGGGCTGATCAAACAGAGCCCGCTCAAGCAGATGATCGCGGCCGTCTCCGTCGGTATGTATGAAGGGGAAGCCATCTGCGATCTGGAGTACATCGAAGACTCCGCCGCCGAGACCGACATGAACGTGGTGATGACCGAAGATGGTCGCATCATCGAGGTGCAGGGCACCGCGGAGGCCGAACCCTTCACCCACGAGGAGCTGCTGGCCATGCTGGCGCTGGCCAAGGGCGGTATTGCCGACATTATTGCGCTGCAGAAGCAGTCACTTGCATGATTTTAAAAACGCGGCATTGACCGCGTTTTTTTATACCCCCACACAAGACAACGACAAGCCAAGCAAGGAGCCAGAATGAAAGCCTACCAGCGTCAATTTATCGAGTTCGCCCTGGAGAAACAGGTCCTCAAATTCGGTGAATTTACCCTGAAATCCGGTCGTAAAAGCCCCTACTTCTTCAACGCCGGCCTGTTCAACAGCGGCCGCGATCTGGCCCGTCTCGGCCGCTTCTATGCCGCCGCCCTGATGGATGCCGGTATCGAGTTTGATGTGCTGTTTGGCCCGGCCTACAAGGGGATCCCCATCGCCTCCGCCACCGCCGTGCAACTGGTGGAGCAGCACGACGTGGACGTGCCCTGGTGCTTCAACCGCAAGGAGGCAAAGGATCACGGCGAGGGCGGCAATCTGGTGGGCAGCCCGCTCAAGGGGCGCATCATGCTGGTGGACGATGTCATCACTGCCGGCACCGCCATCCGCGAATCCATGGATCTGATCCAGGCCAACGGCGCCTCCCTGGCTGGCGTGCTGATCGCGCTGGACCGTCAGGAGAAGGGCAAGGGCGAGCTCTCCGCCATTCAGGAAGTGGAGCGTGACTACGGCGCTCACATCATCGCCATCATCCAGATGAGCGACTTGATCCAGTATCTGGAAGAGAAGCAGGCCGAACAGCCGGAGCTGGCGGCGCAACTGGCCGCCATGAAGGCTTACCGCGCCCAGTACGGTATCTGAGTCGCCGCGTATACCGCGCAATAGTTGAAGGCGGCGCCCGTTTGTTCTCTGGCAGCAAACGGGCGCCGTTTTTTTCATCTGAAAAAAGTGGATCATGTGGCTTGAGTTTGCCCTTACAGTAAAGGTTAGGGTTTGCCAGTCGGCGTTTTGTGGTGCCGACGGGTTCCGGGGAGGAACAACATGACCACTCATCTTCAATCACCCATTCATTTGCAGTTGCCGCTCAGCGGCATGAGCTGCGCCAACTGCGCCGGCCGCATCACGACCGCCCTCAACAAGCTCGACGGGGTATCGGCCACCGTCAACTTCGCACTGGAGCAAGCCGCCATCGAGCTGGCCAGCCCTGATCGTTTGCCGGCGGTGCTGGAGAGCATCCAGGCGCAGGGTTACGACTACGGCAGCGAGACCATCCTGTTTCAAATTACCGGTATGACTTGTGCCGGTTGCTCGGCCCGCCTGAACAAGATGTTGGCGGCGCTGCCCGGCATCATCTCCGCCGACGTCAACTTCTCCATCGAGCAGGCCCGGATCGTGCTGGTACCCGGGATGCAGACGCCCGCGGCCCTGCGCGAGCAGATCGAGGCCCTCGGCTTTGGCGCCCAACTGGCGCAGGGCTCGGCCAGCGGCCGCCGCCAGCAGTTGCTGGAGCGGGAAGCGCAGGAGGCCGCCAGCGCCCGTCAGGCGCAAACCCGGGTCATCGTCTCGACTTTGCTGACGTTGCCGCTGCTGGTGGGGATGCTGGCCATGGCCGGGTTGTTCCCCTGGCATCTGCCCGCCTGGCTGGAGCTGCTGCTCGCCACCCCGGTGCAGTTCTGGATCGGGGCCCGCTTCTATCGCGGCGCCTGGCTTGCCATCAAGAACCGCTCCGCCAACATGGATGTGCTGGTGGCCACCGGCACCAGCGCCGCCTACTTCTACAGTCTCTATCTGTTGTTGACGCTGGGGATGGCTGCCAGCGGCCAACTCTACTTCGAGGCGAGCGCCATCATCATTACCCTGATTTCGTTGGGAAAACTGCTGGAGGCTCGGGCCAGACGCAGCACCCAGTCCGCCATTCGCGAACTGATGGCGCTGCGGCCGGAAACCGCCACCGTCTGGCGTGGCGAGAGTTGGCAGAGCGTCGCCATCGATGAGGTGCTGCGCGGTGATCGGCTGCGGGTGCTGGTGGGTGAGCGGGTGCCGGTGGACGGCAAAATCGTGAGCGGCGAGAGCGAGCTGGACGAGTCGATCCTCACCGGTGAGAGCCTGCCGGTGCTGCGCAGTGCGGGCGACAAGGTGCTGGGCGGTGCCATCAACCGCTCCGGCGTGCTGGAAATTGAAGCCACTACGGTGGGGGAGGACTCCAGCCTCAGCAAGATCATCGCACTGGTGGAGAACGCCCAGATGGGCAAGGCGCCGCTGCAACAGCTGGTGGACAAGGTCTCCGCCGTGTTCGTGCCGGTGGTGATGGCCATCGCCCTGTTCACCCTGCCGGTGTGGTACGCCATCAGTAACGACTTCGGTCAGGCGCTGCTGGCGGCGGTGGCCGTGCTGGTGATCGCCTGCCCCTGTGCGCTGGGGCTGGCCACACCGGCGGCCATCGTCACCGGTACCGGGGTGGCGGCGCGCCACGGCATTCTGATCAAGGATGTCGATACCCTGCAGAAGGCCCACGCCATCAAGGCGCTTATCTTCGACAAGACAGGTACGCTCACTCAGGGCAGGCCCGTGCTGGCGAGCTGGAGCGGCACAGCCGAGCAGCTGCGTCTTGCCGCCGCCCTGCAGCAGGCGAGCGAACACCCGCTGGCGCTGGCCATGCGCGAGGCGGTCGGCAAGGAGACTACGCTGCCTCAGCCGGAGGCGGTGGAGGTGCGGGTCGGTGCCGGTATTGTCGGTCAGGTCGCCGGTCATACGGTCGCCATCGGCAATGGTTCTTTGCTGGCCCAGCTCGGCATTGAGGTGCCCGCGCAGGATAAACAGCCTGCCGACGGCGCGACCCGGGTCTGGGTGGCCATCGACGGCGTGGTGGCTGGCATTGCGGCGCTGGCCGATACCCTGCGCCCCGAGAGTCCGGATGCCATCGCCACCCTGCGTCAGCGCGGCATCGCCAGCTGGCTGGTGAGCGGTGATGCGCCGGCGCCGGTGGCCCATATCGCCGCCAAACTGGGGCTGGACGGGGCCTTTGACTCCGTGCTGCCAGCCGGCAAGGTGGAGAAAGTGGAGGCGCTGCGGGCGCAAACCAGCGGGCTGGTCGCCATGGTGGGGGACGGGGTGAACGACGCCCCGGCGCTGGCGGCGGCGGATGTGGGTATCGCCATGGGCTCCGGCTCCGACGTGGCGATGGAGACCGCCTCCATCACCCTCATGCGGTCTGATCCGCGGCTGGTGGCCGATGCCATCGACATCTCGGCGGCCACCTGGCGCACCATCCAGCAGAACCTGTTCTGGGCCTTCGTGTTCAACATCATCGGCATTCCGCTGGCGGCACTGGGTTACCTCAGCCCCGAGCTGGCGGGGGCGGCCATGGCCCTGAGCAGCATCACCGTCTTGAGCAATTCCCTGTTATTGAAGCGCTGGCAGCCCCGGGCGGGCAGCCTGCGTGCATCTGAATCCCAAAGGAGTCATTCATGAACATCAGCAAGGTCGCCAAGGCCACCGGCCTGACCGCCAAGACCATCCGCTACTACGAGAGCATCGGCCTCATCTCGTCGCCGGTGCGCAGCGATAACGGGTATCGCAGTTATACGGATGCCTCCCTGCGGGAGCTGCGCTTCGTCAAGCGGGCGCGGGAGACCGGTTTCAATCTGGAGGAGTGTCAGGAGCTGCTGGCGCTCTATCGGGACGAGCACAGAACCAGTGCCCAGGTGAAGAAGCTGGCCCAGGAGAAAATCGTCGATCTGCGCTCCCGCATCGCCGGTTTGCAAGCCATGCTCAGCGCCCTCGAGGAGGTGGTGAGCTGCTGTCACGGAGATGCGAATCCCCAGTGCCCCATCCTCGACGAGCTGGAGAAAGGGTGAGGGAGGGCTGCGCCATTTGACCCTGCAGAAAAGGGTCTGTCGGAGCCTGTGCGGGAGAGGACGCGCTGAGTGGCAGCTTAATAGCGGTCGATTGATTGTTGAGCAGGAAAGGGGAGTGTTAAACTGTGCGGCTCTTGTACAGGGAGTACCCAGTTGACACAGAGTGTGAAATATCAGGTGCGGCGGGCCATCATGGTCCAGCTCTATACCCATGCCTCCTTCAGCCTGCCTTGCCTGGGGCTGCTGGCGATCAGCTGGAGCCTGCTGTTCCACGATTACCTGCCGGCCAGCGAGTCGCTGGGCTGGCTCGGTCTGGTCCTGCTGCTGTTGCTGGGGCGCTGGTGGCATTTGCGCTGGCGCCAGCCCAGGCTAGCGGAGCTTCCGCTGCCGGTGCTCGAGCGCGAGCTCTTTGTCGGGGTGACCATCACCTCCATCGTCTGGGCACTGGGCGTGCTGCTCTACATGGACAAGCTGCCAGACACCTATCGTGCCGCCATGATGATGCTCTCCAGCCTGATCCTGACCGGCAGTGCCATCATGCTGTTCGGCAGCCGTCGTACCCTCTATGGGGCCGTGCTGCCCCTCGGGTTTGCCATGTTGTTCGAGCTCAGTGGCGGCAACACCCAGGAGCGTATCGTCTCCTGCATGCTGGCGGGGTATCTGTTCGTCTTTCTGCCGACACTGCTGCGGCGCCTGCGGCGGGATCAGGTGGCCTCTCTCTACCACAGTTTTTCCAATGCGGATCTGGTGGCCGAGCTGAAGGCGGTCTCCGAGCACCTCAAGCTCACGTCCCGCCTCGACGGTCTGACCGGCATCGCCAACCGGGCCCATCTCGACGACTCCCTGGCGCGCGCCTGGCGTCGCTGCCACCGTGCCAGGGCGCCTCTTTCTCTGGTGCTGGTGGATGTGGACTACTTCAAGCAGTTCAATGATCACTATGGTCATCAGGTGGGGGACCAGTGCCTGCAACAGGTGGCGAGCCTGCTGGCCGAAGTGCTGCGGCGGGAAGACGATCTCGCTGCCCGTTACGGCGGAGAGGAGTTCGCCCTGCTGCTGCCCTGCACCACCTTGCAGGGGGCCATGCAGATCGCCGAGCAGGTGCGTACCTCGTTGCGAGCCCTCGGCATTCCCCACCACAAATCCCGGGTCTCGGGGCGGGTCAGTTGCAGCTTCGGGGTGGCGACCCTGGTGCCGGATCAGCATCACTCCATTGCCGAGCTTATCCAGAAAGCGGATGCGGCGCTCTATCAGGCCAAGCATAATGGCCGGGATCGTATCGAAGTAGCCTTGATGGGTAAGGTTGCCTGAGTTTCACAAGACAGATTAAAGAGGTCGTCTATGCAATGTCATCGTATCGAAGAGCTGCTGGAACTGCTGCAGCCTGCCTGGATCAAGGAGCAGGATCTCAGCCTGGTGCAGTTTGTTGCCAAACTGGCCGAGGAGGCGGGATTTGACGGTCCCCTGTCCGCACTGACCGACGACATGCTGATCTACCACCTCAAGATGCGGGAATCCGACAAGCAGGCGATGATCCCGGGGCTGGCCAAGGATCACGTGCCCGACTTCAAGGAGGCCCTGCTCAAGGCACGCGGCATCAAGTAATCCGGCCGTCACATCGCCATCAGAGAAGGGTTTCAAAAGAATCTGTGAAAAGGCGCATAGTCAACTGGCTATGGGCCTTTTTTGTTGCCTGAAATTGCGACGGGACTCGAACTATAGATACATTTAACCCACACAATTAGCAGGTTGTTTAAGATATAATCGCTTTCATAACAATATGAGTGGAGCGATGTGTTGCAATGGCCGACAAGGACAAGATCGACATCAAGGATGTGACCGGTGACGTCACCGGGACCTTCAATCCCAACACCTTCAAGGCGGGAGATGACAGGTTCAACCCCGGCAACCGCATCTATGTCCGCTCCCAGACCGGCTACTGGCAGCGGGTGCGCAAGGCCATGGGCTGGTTCTTCGTCGCGCTCTTTGTCCTCCTGCCCTGGCTGCGTTATGACGGCCGTCAGGCGGTGCTGTTCGATCTGGAGCACCAGCAGTTCCATATCTTCGGTGCCACCATCTGGCCGCAGGATCTCACCCTGCTGGCCTGGGTCTTCATGATCGCGGCCTTCGCCCTCTTCTTTGTGACCACCTTCCTGGGCCGGGTCTGGTGCGGCTACCTCTGTCCCCAGACGGTGTGGACCTTCCTGTTCATCTGGTTCGAGGAGAAGCTGGAAGGAGCCGCCAACAAGCGTCGCAAGCTGGATGCGGCGCCCTGGAGCGGCGAGAAGCTGGCCCGGAAGGGCGCCAAGCACCTGGCCTGGCTCCTGCTGTCGCTGGGCACGGGGCTGACCTTCGTCGCCTACTTCCAGGATGTCTTTCACCTGGTGCCCGATTTCTTCACCCTGCAGGCGGGAGGCTGGGTCATCTTCTGGGTGCTGTTCTTCGCCGCCTGCACCTATGGCAACGCCGGCTGGATGCGCGCCATCATGTGTATCCACATGTGCCCCTATGCCCGCTTCCAGTCCGCCATGTTCGACAAGGACACCTACATCGTCGGCTATGACAGCCAGCGTGGCGAGACCCGCGGCGCCCGTGGTCGCAAGGCCGATCCCAAGGCCCTGGGGCTGGGGGACTGCATCGACTGCGACCTCTGCGTGCAGGTCTGCCCGACCGGTATCGACATCCGTGACGGCCTGCAGTACGAGTGCATCAACTGCGGTGCCTGTGTCGACGCCTGCGATCAGACCATGGAGCGGATGGGGTATCCGAAGGGGCTCATCAGTTACACCACCGAGCACAAGCTGGCCCACAGTGAAACCCAGGTGGCTCGGCCCAAGCTGATTGGCTATGGCCTGGTGATGGTCGTCATGCTGGGGGTCTTCATCTATAACGCCATGTCCATCATGCCCATGGGGCTCGACATCCTGCGGGATCGCAACCAGCTGTTCCGGGAAAACAGCGAGGGGCTCATCGAGAACACCTATACCCTGAAGATCCTCAACAAGACCCTGAACTCCCAGACCTACCGGCTGGACGTGGAAGGGCTGCCGGAGTACCAGTGGTTCGGTCCTCGCGAGGTGACCCTAAAGGCGGGCGAGATCTATACCCTGCCGGTGAGTCTGGCGGTGGATCCCTTCAACCTGAAGCGCCCCACTCTGGACGTCCAGTTCGTGCTCAAGCGGGAAGGCGCGGCGCCGGACGACAGCAAGGGGACCTTGCGCCAACCGAGCAAGTTTATCAGCAGGTTGTGACGGCAAGGCGCACCGCCATGCACGGAAACGGCAGACAGTGGTGATAGAATGGGGCGCAACAGCGCCCCTTTTCTATGGTGGATGACATGCGTTTCAACTATTCCGACCTCAATCCCGATCTCATCATGGATGCCATCGATCTCAGCGGCTTGCGCATCGACTCCGGCCTTATCGAGCTCAACAGTTACGAGAATCGCGTCTATCAGTTCCAGGATGAGGATCGCCGTCGCTACGTGGTGAAGTTCTACCGCCCCGGTCGCTGGAGCCGGGCACAGATCCTGGAAGAGCACGCGTTTGCCGCTCGCCTCTGTGAAGCTGAGATCCCGGTCGCCGCTCCCATTGCCTTTGCCGGCGAGACCCTGCTGGAGCATCAGGGCTACCCGTTTGCCATCTGGCAGAGCGTCGGGGGGCGTCAGTTCGAGGTGGACAACCTGGACCAGCTGGAGTGGGTGGGGCGTTACCTCGGTCGCATCCACAGCGTCGGTGCCAGCCATGCCTTTCATCACCGGGTTCCGCTGGATGTGGAGAGCATGCTGCACGAGCCGCGTCAGTTGCTGGCGGCAGGCGAGTGGTTGCCGAGCGGGCTGGCCAAGTCCTTCTTCGGGGTGCTGGACGAGCTGATCCGGCACGTATGCGACGCCATGACCCTGGATGTGGCGCGCATCTCCCTGCATGGGGACTGCCACCCGGGCAACATCCTGTGGCGTGACGGCCCCCTGTTTGTCGACCTCGACGATTGCCGCACCGGCCCTGCCATCCAGGATCTCTGGATGATGCTGAACGGGGAGCGTCATGAGCAGCAGATCCAGCTCGATACCCTGCTGGCGGGGTATGAGGAGTTCATGGAGTTCGACCCGCGGGAGCTGGCGCTCATCGAGCCGCTGCGCGCCATGCGCATCGTCCACTACATGGCCTGGCTGGCAAGACGCTGGGAAGATCCCGCCTTCCCCCGCCACTTCTCCTGGTTCAACACCGAACATTACTGGCGCCAGCAGATTGCAACCCTGCATGATCAGCTCGAGGCATTGAAGGCCCCGCCGCTCAGCCTGATGCCGCAGTGGTAGGGGCGTGAGCCCGGCAGATCGCCACGCCACGGGGCGTCCGCTGGTGGTGTCGCCCGTACCATTGCCACAGCGGCAAGGTGCCCGTGGGAGGCGGGATGGCGGTCCCGCCTGTCTGCCTTTGCCATTGACGGCACGAGGGTGAGGCAATAGGCTTGGACTGCTTCGGTTCGCCGGGCGTGCCTCACAGTGATCCCTTAACAGGAAACGTCATGAAAAAAGTACTATTTTTCCTCGCTGCCATGCTGATGATCCCCATGGTTCACGCCGCCCCGCAATTCAAGGAAGGTGTCAACTATGACGTGGTCAGCCAGACCGGCAGCGCCCAGCCGGAAGTGATGGAGTTCTTCTCCTATTTCTGCCCGCACTGCGCCAAGTTCGAGCCGATTGCCGAGGATCTGAAGAAGAGCCTGCCGGAAGGCGTGCCGATGAAGAAGAACCCGGTGGCCTTCCTGGGCCGTGAAATGGGTCCCGAGATGCAGCGTGCCTACGCCGTCGCCAATCTGCTGAACGTGGAAGGCAAGCTGACCCCGGCCATCTTCGACAAGATCCACACCCAGCGCCAGATCCCCCAGAGCCGTGGTGACGTGAAGCAGATCTTCGTGGACAACGGCGTGCCGGCCGAGGAGTTCGACGGTGCCGTCGACAGCTTCGCCGTCTCCGGCATGGTCTCCCAGTTCGACCGCAACACCGAGAGCTACAACGTGCGCGGCGTGCCGGCCTTCCTGGTGAACGGCAAGTACATGGTGAAAATCGAATCCATCACCTCCCAGGAACAGTTCAACCAGCTGGTGCAATTCCTGCTGGCGAAGAAAGACTGATCCAGACTGACCTCGTGAAAAAAAGCCCGCCGGTGCAAACCGGCGGGCTTTTTGTTTATCAGGGCCATGCAAGGCGGGCCTCAGATCTGGCAATCCCGCTGGCTGGGGGCCGGGCGAGGCAAACGGGTGCGGCGGCTGAGGGCCTCCGCCAGCCAGACCAGCAGCAGTATGGCCAGCAGCAGGGTGGCGGTCTGGTCGTAGCGGAACAGGCTGAGCGAGACATAGAGCTGCTGTCCCAGGCCGCCGGCGCCAACCACGCCGAGTATGGTGGCGGCCCTCAGGTTCATCTCGCCGCGATAGAGGCTGTAGGCCAGCCACTGGCGCGCCACCAGGGGGAACACCCCGTACCAGAAGCAGGCCGTAGGGCCGGCCCCGCTCAGCTGCAAGGCGAGGCGAGGGGCGGGATCCGCGTTCTCCAGGGTCTCCACGAACAACCGCGCCAGCACCCCGGTGGTGTGCAGGGTCAGCGCCAGTATGCCCGCCACCGGCCCCAGTCCGACCGCGATCACCAGCAGGCTGGCGAAGATGAGTTCGGGCACGGAGCGCAGCAGGTTGAACAGCAGCCGCAGCGGCCAGCAGTGGCGCGCGAGGCAGGCCAGCGGCAGGGCCAGCAGGGCGCTGAAGAGGGTGCTTAGCAGCGCCATCTGCACCGTATCGAGCAGGCCCATAGCCACTGTCTTGAGGAAGGGCCATGACCAGTCCGGTCGCAAAAACTCCCCCAGGAAGGTGCCCAGGCCCCCCAGTGAGAAGCTCAGCATGCGCCAGTCGAGCTGATACAGCGCGAGGACAGCGGCCAGCCCCAGGCAGATCAGCAACAGCAGGCCGGGGGAGCGGCTGTGGCGCAGCCAGGCGCTGAGGCCATCCGCGAGCGTCACCAGCAGGATGAAGGCCAGCAGCAGGGTCACCACCTCGCCACCGGCAAACATGCGCAGGGAGAGTTCGAGCTGCTGACCGAGCCCGCCGGCGCCGACGAAGCCCATGATGACGGAGGCGCGCAGGGCGCACTCCCAGCGGTAGACGGTGTAGGAGAGCAGTTCCTGACGCACCGCAGGCAGCACGCCGTACCAGAGCGCCTGCAGCCGGCCGCTACCGCCCAGCAGCAGGGCGCGGGCCGGTTGCAGGGCACCGCTCTCCATGATCTCGTTGTAGACCTTGGCCAGCATGCCGCCGTAGCTGACGGCGATGGCCAGGATGGCGGCGAGCGGCCCGAGCCCCGACAGACGCACGAACAGCAGCGCCCAGATGAGCTCGGGCAGGCTGCGCAGCACGATGGCGACGAGGCGCGAGAGGGCCCGCAAGGCGCCGCGCAGCGGGCTGGGCACCGGCCCCAGTTCGGCCAGCGACAGGGCGCGGGAGCCGAGCAGGGCGAACGGCACGCCGAGCAGCAGGGCGCCCGCCAGTCCCAATGTCGCCACCGCCAGACTCTCCAGGGTCGCGGTCAGGGTCAGGACGAGGAAGTCCCGATCCATGCGGGGCGGCCAGCTGGTGGCGAGGAAGTTGCCCATCTGCCGCCAGCTCTGGCCGTCGAACAGGCCGAGCCAGCCGTCGGCCTGTTGCCACAGGCTGTAGCCGATGAGCAGCAGCAACCAGGGCAGGGGATGGCGCCAGCGGCTAGTCAAATTGAACACGCCGCCGCCTCGTCATCACCGGCGTAGAGCTCGGCCAGCATGGCCGGGGTGACGGCCGCCGCCGGACAGTCGAACAGCACTCGCCCCTCCCGCAGGCCGATGATGCGGGGGAAACGGCCGAGCGCCAGCTCGACCGCATGCAGGTTGGCGATGAGTGTGCTGCCCCGGGCGCGGGCCTGTGCCAGCAGGGCATCCAGGCTGCCTTGGGCGAGCACGGGATCGAGGGCGGAGACGGGCTCGTCCGCCAGGATCAGATCCGGCTGCTGATAGAGCACCCGTGCGATGCCGACCCGCTGCAACTGGCCACCGGAGAGCTCGCCGCAGCGCTGTTGCCACTTGTCGGCGAGGCCGAGGCGCGCCAGCTCGGCTAGCGCGCCTTCGGGGTCGCAGGGGCGCAGCAGGGAGAGTAAGGAACGGCCGAGGGACCACTGACCGAGCCGGCCGGCCAGCACGGCGGTCACCACCTGCTGGGAGGCGGGCAGCGGCGGTTGCTGCCAGACCATGCCGATCCGGCTGCGCAGCCGCTGGCGGTCCCGGGTGGAGAGGGTCCAGGGATCCTGGTCCCAGAGGGTGAGCCTGCCTTCGCCGCGCAGCTCGGTGCCGAGCAGCCGCAGCAGGCTGGTCTTGCCCGCGCCGCTCGGCCCTATGATGGCCACGCACTCGCCTGCCGTTATCTGCAGGTTGAACGGCTGCAGGATGCGGCTCTGGCCGAGCCGCAATCCTTCCCCGTCCAGCGCGACGGCGATCACTTCAGCAGGCCGGCCTGGGTGGCGGCGGCTTCGATGCCCAGGTAATTCTCGGGCTTGGTCTCGATGAAGCGGGTAGCGCGTTGCAGCTTGAGGATCTCGGCCTGGGCGGGCACCGCCGGATCCAGGCTGAGGAAGGCTTGCTTGATCTTCTCTTGCAGGGCCGGATCCATATCACCGCGTACTGTCCAGTTGTAGTCAAAGTAGGTCGGGGTGGTCCAGATCACCTTGACCTTGGTGGTGTCGACCTTGCCCTCTTCCACCAGTTTCTCCCACACGGAGGCGTTGAGCGCACCGGCCGGCACCTTGCCGGAGGCGACCCAGGCGACGGTGGCGTCGTGGGCGCCGGAGAAGGCGACGTGGGCGAAGTCACGTTCCGGGTTGATGCCCTGCTCGGCCAGGAAGTGGCGTGGCATCAGGTGACCGGAGGTGGAGGAGGGGGAGCCGAACGCGAAGTCCTTGCCCTTGGTGTCGGCCAGGGTCTTGATGCCGCTGTCGGCATTGGCGATGAACTTGGAGGTGAACTGGGCATCTTCCTGACGCTGCACCAGGGGTACCACCTTGTCGGCACGGCGGTGTGCCTGCACATAGGTGAAGCCCCCGAGCCAGGCCATGTCCAGCTTGCCGGCGGCCAGCGCCTCGACCACGGCGGCGTAGTCGTTGACCGGCACGAACACCACCTCGCGGCCTGTTTTCTCGGCCAGGTAGTCACCCAGGGGGGCAAACTTGCGCTGCAGCTCGGTGGGGGCTTCGTCCGGGATGGCGGAGACCCGCAGCGGTTCGGCGGCGACGGCGCTCAGGCTGGCGAGCAGGGTGGTGAGGGCGAATATCCATCTGGAGGTCATGAGTGGTTCCTTGTGGTCTGGCGTTCGAACAAGCGAAAGGTCCGACGGGGGCCGGACCTTTCAGGTGAGTCATGGTAGGGGGCCATCGGCGCAGTGCGCAAGATGGGACACTCAAAAAGGCGTCTTATACCCCGACGTGGAAGGCCTGCTTGAGGTTGCGGATGAAGTCCGCGTCCCGGCACAGGGTCTTGCCCGGGCTGTCGGAGATCTTGGCGACCGGGCCGCCGTTGCACTCCATCAGCTTGAAGACGATGTTCATCGGGGTGACGCCTGGCAGATCGCAGGTGAGCTTGGTGCCGATGCCGAAGCTGGTGTTGATGCGACCACTGAAGTGGCGGAACAGCCGGACTGCCTTGTCGAGGTCGAGGCCGTCGGAGAAGACCAGCGTCTTGGTGGCGGGATCGATACCGAGGCGCTGGTAGTGGCTGATGGCCTTCTCGCCCCAGACCACGGGGTCACCGGAGTCGTGGCGCAACCCCTGATATCGGCTCGCCAGCTCGAAGTCGAAGTCGCGCAGGAAGGCATCCATGGTGATGCAGTCGGTCAGGGCGATGCCGAGGTGGTTGGTGAACTCGTCCAGCCAGCTGGTGAGGGCCGCGCGCTGGCTGAGTTCCAGCGGGAAGCCGAGTTGCTGGTGAGCCTGGAACCACTCGTGGGCCTGGGTGCCCACCGCCGGCAGCCGGTATTTCTGGGCCAGCTGGTAGTTGCTGGTGCCGCGAAACGCCGGCAGCCGATCCTGGAGGCGGCCCACCACGGCATCCTGCACCGCATGGGAGAAGCGGCGGCGGGTGCCGAAGTCGATGAGGTTGAACTCGGTCATCTCCTCCCGGCTCAGCTCCCGTTCCAGCTTGTCGATCTTCTGGTCGAGCCGCTCCAGTGCCTGGCTGACGCCGAACTGGGGGTAGCGGAAGCGGTTGCGCATCTCGCTGATGATGGCGAGCACCGGGATCTCCCACAGGATGACGTCCTGCCAGGGCCCTTCGACCCGCACATTGATGCGGCCATCCTGCTCGAACACCTTGAGCAGGGAGGCATCCAGCGGCTTGCGGCGCAGGTGATCCAGATAATCCGGGGTGAAGAAGGGGCGCTCGGCCAGAAAATCGAGCTCGGGTCGGGTCAGCCGCAGGGAGCCGGCGAGGCGCAGCTGCTCCTCGATCTCGCCCATCATGGGCAGCAGATCCTCTTCGTTGCGGCTGTGGAATTCGGCCACCACCTCGGCATCCGGGTAGCGATGGAACACAGCCTGCTGCATGTGCAGCTTGTAGGCATCGGTGTCGAGCAGGCTGTTGAGGATCGGGGGCATATCAGGCGTCCAGCAGGCGTTGTACATCGGCCAGGGTCTGGGCCAGCTCGGCGCCGGCCTCGATCATCCGGGTGCGGGCCTGGTCGATTGTCTCGGGGGCGATGCCGCGGCAGGCATCGAGGTGGACGATGACCCGGAAGCCGGCGCGGAGCAGTTGCAGCACGCTGGTCTTGACGCAGTAGTCGGTGGCGAGGCCGCCGACCAGCACGGTCGCGACGCCGCGGGCCTGCAGGAACTCGATAAGCCCGGTGCTGCGACGCTCGGCGAGGTCGTGGTAGCAGGCGCCATAGGGGTGCAGATCCGGCTCGACCCCCTTCCAGACGAAGAAGTCGTAGTCGATGGGGGCGGGCAGGCCGTCGAGCAGCTCGAAGCCAGGGGTGCCCGGCACGCAATGGGCCGGCCAGGTGAGGTCGGCGTTGGGCAGATCCAGCGGTTGCAGCATGGCGGCCGGCTCGCTCACGACCCAGGCAGCGTTCGCGGGGTGGGCGTCCTTGCTGCCGACTCGCAGGGTGGCGAGGGCAGCCTGGGCATTGAGCGCCGCCACTATGGTATCCCCGCCAGCGACGGGCAGCTCGTTCGGGCAGAGGGGAGTGAATCCCTTCTGCGCATCAATATCCAGGCTGGCGATGATTCCCATGGATGGCTCCTTCACATAATATTCTTGTGATATTATCTACCAAACATTATTAGAAGGCGAGCAGGTCGACCAGGATGCCGAGAATGAGTCTGGATATGGTGGTGCTGCGGTTGCGCGAGGAGCGGCTCGAACTGCTTCTCGAGACCCGGGATCGCCCCCCCTTTGCCCACTGCTGGCAGTTGCCGGCCCTGCGCATCGACGAGACCCGGGATCGGGATCTGGACGCGGCTCGCCATCGCCTGCTGGCAGAGTGGGGGCTGGAGCACTGCTACAGCGAGCAGGTCTGTACCCTCGGCAACCTGGAGCGGGATCCCCGCGGCTGGTCCACCACCCTCGTCTATCTCTGTCTGGCGGATCCCGATGGGGGGGCGGTGCGCGGTCGCTGGCATCCTCTGGACGATCTGCCCGGCCTGCAACTCGCCTTCGATCACGGCAAGCTGGTCGCCATGGGGCTGGAGCGGCTGCGCATCAAGAGCCGTTACAGCACCCTGCCGCTGCATCTGCTGGGGGCGGAATTCACCCTCTCCGAGGTTCAACGGGCGTTCGAGATCGTCCTGCAGACCCCCATGAACACGGCCGCCTTTCGCAAGCGGCTCCACCGTGCCGACATCCTGGTGGACACAGGGCGCAAGCGTACCGGCAAGCAGCGGCCCGCCATTCTCTACCGGCTGGAGAGCCCCTGCTGCGTGATGTTCGATCAGGTGATGAACGGGGCTGAGGCATGAAGAGAGCGCTATTGCTATGAATTACAAAGTGAAGCTTTCATTAATTGTGCGGGATGTAGATAAGACCTGTTTTTGCAGTGGTTCCAAAGAGCTTAACTTGCCTTTCGCACCATTTTCAGGGCTTCGTTTGCATGAAGGAATGCAAGTTTACACTCTTGCTGCTGTCGGATGGGCAGACCATGAACAGTGCTTTTATGGCTCTATAGAAATTAGTGAAGAGCTACTGCCCGATGGCGATCTAATAGATATGGATTTCATTGTTGAAACAGCAAAAAGTACCGGGTGGGTTGGCTTTAATAAAATTCATAAGGCACAGGTGTGAAGGAAAAAATCTTAGTCAGCTCCTGTCTACTGGGCCAGCCGGTGCGCTACGACGGCCAGAGCAAGGGGATTGTCAGCGACTGGCTGCAGGCGCTGGGAGCGGAGGGGCGGGTGCTGGCCTTCTGTCCCGAGGTGGCGGGGGGGCTGCCGACCCCGCGACCACCCGCCGAGCGGCAGGGTGAGTCTGTAGTCACCGAAAGCGGGCTGGATGTGACGACCGAGTTCGATCGCGGCGCCGCCCTGGCGCTGGCGCTCTGCCAGCAGCAGGGCATTCGCTTCGCCCTGCTGAAAGAGGGGAGCCCCTCCTGCGGCAGCGGCCGTATCTACAACGGCCGCTTCGAAGGGGTCTCGGTGGCGGGCGAGGGCAAGACCACCGCCCTGCTGCGCCGCCACGGCATCGCCGTGTTCAGCGAGGATCAGCTGCCCGAACTGGCGTCGGCGCTCTCCTTGGCGGTCAATGGGATGGGCGCCTGAGCCCGCTGCCAGCCTTCCAGTATTTCGTCCTTCTCCTGCCAGCGCTGGTTCAGCCACTCCTGGAAGCCGCGCTTGAACTGCTTGTCGTTGAAGTAATCCCCTACCAGTTGCTCGTCCACCGGCAGCTCCTCGATCCGCACCCGGATGCGCTTCATCCGCCCCATCAGGAAGTCCTTGAAGGGGGTCTCGGTGTTGTCCGGGTAGCTGATGGTGACGTTGATCAGGCTGTCGAACTGATCGCCCATGGCCGCCAGGGTGAAGGCGAGCCCGGCCGCCTTGGGCGGCATCAGGTGGCGAAAGCGGGAGCGGGAGGCGTCACGCTTCTGTTCGGTGAAGCGGGTCCCCTCCACGAAGTTGATGACGGTGGTGGGGATGTGGCGAAACTTCTCGCAGGCGTTGCGGGTGGTCTCGATGTCCTTGCCCCGCAGGTGCGGATTGCGCAGCAGAAACTCTCTCGAATAGCGGCGCATAAAGGGCATGTCCAGCCCCCAGCAGGCGAGCCCCAGCAGCGGGATGTAGATGAGCTCGTGCTTCATGAAGAACTTGGGCACCGGCAGCCGGTCGCGGAAGAGATGGCCCAGCACGACGATGTCGGTCCAGCTCAGGTGGTTGCTGATGATGAGATACCAGCCATCCTTGCGTAGCCGGGTGTCGTCCTCCACCTGCCAGTCGATGCGGGTGGTGAGGCGGATCACCAGGGCGTTGCAGCCGAGCCACAGGCGCATGAAACGGTTGTTGAGGCGACTGCAGGCACGACCGAAGGCCGGTACGGGCAGCAGCAGTTTGGCCAGAGAAACCAGCAGGATCAGGCTGGCACACAGGGCGGTAAACAGTATGGTCAGGCCGGCGCTGATGAACAGCACCAGGGGGCCCGGGAGCAGGTTTGGCATGAGTGTCTTACTGCGTCTTGTCCGCCAGCAGCTTATCCAGGGTCTGGTCCTTCTCGCACCAGATCCCGTTCAACCACTGTTGAAACTCTTGTTGGAACTCGGGGTCATTGAAGTAATCCCCCACCAGATTGCGTTCGATCGGCAGAAAGCGGACCCGAACCTTGATCTCCTTGACCCGACCGCACATGAAGTCCCAGTAGCTGGGGACGCCGCCGGGATAGGCGATGGTCACATCCACCAGCTTGTGCAGTTGATCCCCCATGGCCGCTAGGGTGAAGGCGATGCCCCCTGCTCTCGGGTGCAGCAGATGACGATAGGGTGCCCCTTGCCTGTCGTGCTTGCCGACGGTGAAGCGGGTCCCTTCCACGAAGTTCATCACACTCACCGGCATATGGCGGAAACGGGCACACGCCTTGCGCGTGGTTTCTATGTCTTTTCCCCTCAGATGCGGGTGCTTTTCCAGAAATTTTCGGGAATAACGCCGCATGAATGGGAAATCCAGCGCCCACCAGGCCAGACCGAGAAAAGGTACCCAAATCAGTTCTTTCTTGAGGAAAAACTTCAGGAAGGGGATTTTTTGATTAAAAATCCGCTGCAATACCAGTATGTCGACCCAGGATTGGTGGTTGGCAATCACCATATACCACTCATTCCGGCGCCCTTTGTCCACTCCGACCACATCGAAAGGGGTGTTGATAATGGTTTTCTGGATCAGATTGTTAAAACCTATCCAGTGGGTGGCGCAGCCGTCCAGGAGGGTGTTGCAGAGACGTCGCGCCCCCTTGAAGGGCAGCAGCAGCTTGATGAGGCCAAGCAGCAGGACGGGGACAAACCAGAACAGGGTGTTGATGAAATAGAGCAGGGTCGAGAGGCTGCCGCGCAGTCGCTCTATCAGCTTGTTGGGCATGGTGGAATCCGTCTTCGTATAGGTGGATGGCAACCAAGTGGTCAGATCTGTTGCCATAATATCAGCCGGCCCACGACTAGACCATGGTGGCGCCCTTTCCGGGTCGTGTGGTGGCTGCTGCCGTTCCCCCGCTCACTGGCCCCCGCGCAGCCGCGACAACAGCCTGTCCATGGCACGATAGCCCAGGGCTTCGATCAGATGCGCTCTCTCGATGGTGGCGTGCCCCGCCAGATCGGCGATGGTGCGCGATACCCGCAGGATGCGGTGCCAGGCCCGGATGCTGAGCCCCAGCTTCTGGATGGCACCTTCCAGAAACTCGGCATCCTGTGGCGATAATCTGCAAACATCTTCGATTTCACGACTATCCAGCAGGTTGTTGAGTTTTCCGCTGCGACTCAGCATGCGCTCTCGCGCCCCCAGCACCCGTTCGCGTATCTGCTGGCTCGATTCCCCCCGCTCCGCCTTGCCGGTCAGGCTCCCCCTGGGCAAGAGCGGGACCTCTACCGTCAGATCGAACCGATCGAGAAAGGGGCCGGAGAGCTTGCCCAGATAGCGCAGGATCTGATCCGGGCTGGAGCGGGTCTGGCCGTCGCCATAATGGCCGCAGGGGCTGGGATTCATGGCACCCACCAGCTGGAAGCGGGCGGGAAAATCCACCTGACGGGCGGCGCGACTGATGGTAATGTGCCCGGTTTCCAGCGGCTCGCGAAGGGAGTCGAGCACCTTGCGCTCGAACTCCGGCAGTTCATCCAGAAACAGTACCCCGTTGTGGGCGAGGGAAATTTCGCCAGGCCTGGGATGGGTACCCCCGCCCACCAGCGCCACCGCCGAGGCGCTGTGATGGGGCGTGCGATACGGCCTGTGGTGCCAGTGGCCGGCGCGGGGGGTGAGGCCGCCGATGGAGTGGATGGCGGCGGTCTGCTGCGCCTCCTGTTCGCTGAGCGGCGGCAGAATGCCGGGCAGACGGCTGGCCAACATGCTCTTGCCGGTGCCGGGGGGGCCGATGAACAGCAGGTTGTGGCTGCCGGCGGCGGCGATCTCCAGCGCCCGCTTCGCCTGGGACTGACCGATCACGTCCTGCAGATCCGGCACGTCGGGCAGGGTCTCCGCGCTCTGGGGTTCCGGCAGCGGCAGTTCGTACTGGCCCGCCAGCCAGGCGGTGACCGCCAGCAGCTGGTGGGCGGTGCGCACCTCGGCATCCTGTATGAGGGAAGCCTCCGGACCGTTCTCCCGTGGGACCAGCAGGGTGCGCCCTGCGTCGCGGCAGGCGAGCACCGAGGGGAGTACCCCAAGCACGGGGCGGATCTCGCCGGTCAGGGCCAATTCCCCTAAAAATTCGTGGTCTAGCAGGTATTTTGCGGGTATCTGCTTGGATGCTGCGAGAATGCCGATGGCGATGGCCAGGTCGAAACGGCCCCCCTCCTTGGGCAGATCCGCAGGGGCCAGGTTGACCGTGATGTGTTTGCTCGGGAACTCGAAATTGCCGTTGAGCAGGGCGCTGCGCACCCGATCCCGCGACTCTTTCACCGAGGTTTCCGGCAACCCCACCATGTTGAAGGCGGGCAGGCCGTTGGAGAGGTGCACCTCCACCGTGACTTGCGGCGCCGCTATCCCCAGGCTGGCACGGCTATAAACAACAGCTAATGACATAAATACCGTCCTTGGTTTGATGTATATGCTGGTTAACCGTTTTTTATTAGTTTTTTGTTCCAGTTGTCAGGTTTCAGAGCAGTCAAAATCAGAGTCTTGTCAGGTAAAAAGTGCTTGCCCAATAAAAATCACCGTGCTAGTTCTAATAGCCATTCGCGGCAAGCTCCGCTCCCATTTCACAGGATTTCCGGTTGTAACTATGAACATGGCCTCCCGTTTCGTCAGCATTATTGTGGTCCTAGTGGTGATTATTATCTCACCGCTCGGGGCTCGTTTGGCTGCACGGAACAAGGGATAGACCCACCACCGGACAGAACGAAACAAGCGACCCCCGAGCCTCACGGCCCGGGGGTTTTTTTTCGACCAAAGGACAGGATTTTCCACATGAACGGCGCGCAGTTTTTGGTACAGGCTCTCAAGAAACAGGGTGTGACCCAGGTGTTTGGTTACCCGGGCGGGGCCATCATGCCGGTCTACGACGCCCTGTATGACGGTGGCCTGGCCCATCAGCTCTGCCGCCACGAGCAGGGTGCCGCCATGGCTGCGGTGGGTTATGCCCGCGCTTCCGGTCAGGTGGGGGTCTGCATCGCTACCTCTGGCCCCGGCGCCACCAACCTGGTCACCGGCCTCGCGGAGGCACTGCTCGATTCGGTACCGCTGGTGGCCATCAGCGGCCAGGTGCCCTGCGCCGCCGTCGGTACCGATGCCTTTCAGGAAGTGGACGTGCTCGGCATGTCCCTCTCCTGCACCAAGCACTCCTTCATGGTGACGGACCCGGCGGATCTGGGACGGGTCATTGCCGAAGCCTTCGCCATCGCCACCGAAGGGCGTCCGGGCCCCGTGCTCATCGACCTGCCCAAGGATGTGCAACTGGCCGCCGTTCCCTCTCAAAGCCCGCTGTTTGCCGTGGAGGAACCCGACCCCCTGAATCAGGCCGAGCTGACGGTCGCCCGTACCCTGCTGGCCGGAGCTGAGCGTCCGGTACTCTACGTCGGCGGCGGGGTGGGCATGGCCAATGCCGAGCAGCAGCTGCGCGACTTTGCCGCCACCACGGGGATGCCGGCGGTCACCACCCTCAAGGGGATAGGTGCCCTCGATCCCGACAGCCCCGTTTATCTGGGCATGCTCGGCATGCACGGTACCAAGGCCGCCAACCTGGCGGTACAGCAGTGCGATCTGCTGGTGGTGGTAGGCGCCCGTTTCGATGATCGGGTGACCGGCAAGCTGGAGGAATTTGCCCCCGAGGCGAAGGTGATCCACCTGGATGTGGACGCCGCCGAGTTCGGCAAGCGCCGCGCCGCCGATGTGGGGATCACCACGGATCTCAAGCGTGTGCTGCCCGCCCTGGCGATGACGCTGACCCTCGACCCCTGGCGCGAGTACTGCGCCACCATGGCTCGGGAATACGCCTTCCGCTACGACCATCCGGGTCAGGCCATCTACGCCCCGGCCCTGCTCAAAGAGCTTTCAAGCCAGCTGCCTGACACCAGCGTGGTGGCCTGCGATGTGGGTCAGCACCAGATGTGGGTGGCCCAGCACATGCGTTTCACCAGCCCGCGCAACCACCTCTCCAGTGCCGGCCTCGGCACCATGGGCTTCGGCCTGCCCGCCGCCATCGGCGCCAAGATGTCGCGCCCCGATGACGAGGTGGTGCTGGTGAGCGGCGACGGCTCCTTCATGATGAACGTGCAGGAGCTCGGCACCATCCGCCGGGCCCGGCTCAAGGTGAAGATGGTGCTGCTGGACAACCAGCGCCTCGGCATGGTGCGCCAATGGCAGGAGCTGTTCTTCGACGGTCGCTACAGCGAGACCAATCTGTCCGACAACCCCGATTTCGTCGCCCTGGCTGCCGCCTTCGGCATTCCCGGCGAGACCATCACATGCAAGGAAGAGATAGGTCCGGCACTGGATCGCCTGCTGGCGAGCGAGAGTGCCTATCTGCTGCATGTGGCTATTTCAGAGGAAGAAAATGTCTGGCCCCTGGTTCCGCCAGGAGTCGCCAACCACAAGATGATGGAGCAACGCCCATGAACCAGCTCAATACCAGCACCCTGGAAATCCATGCCCAACCCAGACCCGAAGTGATGGAACGGGTGCTGCGGGTGGTCCGTCACCGCGGTTTCAATCTCTGCGCCCTCAACATGGAGCAGGATTGCCAACAGCTGCGGATCACGGTTACTGTCGAATCGGTACGTCCCATCCAGCAGTTGTGGAGCCAGCTGGTGAAGCTGGTGGATGTCTCCCGGGTCGATGCACTGGAACAGCAACCCCGGATCAGAGCTTAAGGAGCCAAGCCAATGTCACAGCCTTCCCAATCCGCCGCCCACCCCCAATACATCTGGTTCAACGGCAAGCTGGTCCCCTGGCAGGATGCCCAGGTGCATGTCATGAGCCATGCCCTGCACTACGGCTCCTCGGTGTTCGAGGGGGTGCGGGCCTATGACACTCCCAAGGGGGCCTGCATCTTCCGCCTGCAGGAGCACACCCGCCGCTTGTTCGACTCCGCCAAGATCTACTGGATGGACGTCCCCTACAGCGAGTCTGAGGTGAATGAAGCCTGCCGCACCGTGGTGCGCGAGAACGGCCTGAAGAGCGGCTACCTGCGCCCGCTGGCCTTTGTCGGCAACGTGGGGCTGGGGCTGCATCCGCCGCTGGATGCTAAGGCCGACCTCATGGTTGCGGCCCTGCCCTGGGGCGCCTACCTCGGTGAAGAGGGGTTGAAAAACGGAGTGGATGTGTGCGTCACCTCCTGGAACCGGCTCGCTCCCAACACCATCCCGACCGGTGCCAAGGCGGGAGGCAACTATCTCTCCTCCCAGCTCATCAGCCGCGAGGCCAAGCGCAACGGCTTCGCCGAGGGGCTGGCGCTGGATGTGAACGGCTATCTGAGCGAAGGGGCGGGGGAGAACCTGTTTCTGGTGAAGAACGGCGTGCTGTTCACCCCGCCCGCCACCGCCGCCATCCTGCCCGGCATCACCCGCGACACCATCATGACGCTGGCGCGCGACTTGGGTTACGAGGTACGCGAGCAGGCGCTGCCCCGTGAAGCGCTGTACGTCGCAGACGAAATCTTCATGACCGGCACCGCCGCCGAGGTGACCCCGGTGCGCTCGGTGGATCGGATGAAGGTGGGCGCCGGTTGCCGTGGCCCGGTGACCGAGCAGTTGCAGAACGCCTTCTTCGGCCTGTTCAACGGCAAGACCGAAGACAAGTGGGGCTGGCTGACGCCGGTCAACGACTGATGAGAGCGGGGAGGCGTCACGCCTCCCCGAGTCGCTTCCGGTGAAGGCTCCCCGAGGTGCCTTCACCAGGATCGATTCCCGATCCGCGAATCACACATTCATGTTGAAAGACAATGCGCCCCAGGGGCATTCAGGGAGTAGAGACAATGCCGAAGTTGAGATCCGCCACCACCACCCACGGACGTAACATGGCCGGGGCCCGCGCCCTCTGGCGTGCCACCGGCATGACCGATCAGGATTTCGGCAAGCCCATCATCGCCGTGGTCAACTCCTTCACCCAGTTCGTGCCGGGCCACGTCCACCTCAAGGATCTGGGCCAACTGGTCGCCCGCGAAATCGAGGCGGCTGGCGGGGTCGCGAAGGAGTTCAACACCATCGCCGTGGATGACGGCATCGCCATGGGCCACGGTGGCATGCTCTATTCCCTGCCGTCCCGCGAACTCATCGCCGACTCGGTGGAGTACATGGTCAACGCCCACTGCGCCGACGCCATGGTCTGCATCTCTAACTGCGACAAGATCACCCCGGGGATGCTGATGGCTGCCCTGCGCATCAACATCCCGGTGATCTTCGTCTCCGGCGGCCCCATGGAAGCGGGCAAGACCAAGCTGTCGGATCAGATCATCAAGCTGGATCTGGTGGACGCCATGATCCAGGGCGCCGACCCCAAGGTCTCCGACGCCCAGAGCGACCAGATCGAGCGCAGCGCCTGCCCCACCTGCGGCTCCTGCTCCGGCATGTTCACCGCCAACTCCATGAACTGCCTGACCGAGGCACTGGGTCTCTCCCAGCCGGGCAACGGCTCCCTGCTGGCGACCCACGCCGATCGCGAGCAGCTGTTCAAGCTGGCGGGCCAGCGCATCGTCACTCTGGCCAAGCGCTGGTATGAGCAGGACGATGCCTCGGCACTGCCGCGCAACATCGCCACCAAGGCGGCGTTCGAGAACGCCATGGCGCTCGACATCGCCATGGGCGGCTCCACCAATACCGTGCTGCACCTGCTGGCGGCAGCCCAGGAGGCGGGCGTCGACTTCACCATGGCCGACATCGACCGCATGTCCCGCAAGGTGCCCCAGCTGTGCAAGGTGGCGCCTTCCACCCAGAAGTACCACATGGAAGACGTGCACCGCGCCGGCGGCGTGGTTGCCATCCTGGGTCAGCTGGAAAAAGCGGGCCTGGTGCACGGGGATACCCGCAACGTGCTGGGCACTTCCCTGGTGGAGCTGCTGGCCGAATATGACGTCAGCCGCAGCAATGACAAGGGGGTTCACGACTTCTACCGTGCAGGCCCTGCCGGCATCCGTACCACCAAGGCGTTCAGTCAGGATTGCCGCTGGCCCGAGCTGGATCTGGACCGCGCCGAGGGGTGCATCCGCTCCTTCGATCACGCCTACAGCCAGGAAGGTGGCCTGGCGGTCCTCGCTGGCAACCTCGCCCTCAACGGGGCCATCGTCAAGACCGCCGGGGTGGACGAGGAGAACCTCACCTTCCGCGGCCCGGCCCGGGTATTCGAGAGCCAGGAGAGCGCGGTGAGCGGCATTCTGGACGGCACGGTGAAAGCCGGTGAAGTGGTGGTGATCCGCTACGAGGGCCCGAAAGGGGGCCCCGGCATGCAGGAGATGCTCTATCCCACCACCTATCTCAAGTCCATGGGATTGGGCAAGGCGTGTGCCCTCATCACCGACGGTCGCTTCTCCGGCGGTACCTCGGGTCTCTCCATCGGTCATGTCTCCCCGGAGGCGGCCTCCGGTGGCACTATCGGTCTGGTGGAGGATGGCGACATCATCAACATCGACATCCCGGCCCGCAGCATGGTGCTGGAGGTGGCAGACAGCGTGCTGGCTGCTCGTCGCGCCGCCGTCTCTGCCCGTGGCTGGAAGCCGGTCGATCGTCAGCGCGAGGTCTCCTTTGCCCTGCGCGCCTACGCCATGTTCGCCACCAGCGCCGACAAGGGCGCGGTGCGCGATCGCACCCTGCTGGGGGAGTGAGAGAATGAACTGTCATGATATGGGCGCATTGCGCGCCCTTCGCCACGAGACGGGGGTATAAACCATGGTCTCTGCGGCGGATTATCTACGCAAGGTACTGCTCTCCCCCGTCTACGAGGCGGCGAGGGTCACCCCTTTGCAAACCCTGAAGAAACTCTCCGAGCGGCTCGGCAATCACGTCAGCCTGAAGCGGGAGGATTTGCAACCGGTTCACTCCTTCAAGCTGCGCGGCGCCTACCACAAGATCGCCACCCTGACCCAGGAGCAGAAAGAACGCGGCGTCATCGCCGCCTCTGCCGGCAACCACGCCCAGGGGGTCGCCCTGTCGGCCGCCAAGCTCGGCATCAAGGCGATCATCGTGATGCCCAAGACCACGCCGGACATCAAGATCGACGCGGTGCGCCGTCAGGGCGGCAACGTCATGCTGTTTGGCAACAGCTTCGATGAGGCCTACGGCGAGAGCCGCCGACTCGCCGAGTTGGAGGGCTACACCCTGATCCCGCCGTTCGACGACGTCGAGGTGATCGCGGGCCAGGGCACCATCGGCAAGGAGCTGCTGGAGCAGGATACCCACCTCACCCACGTCTTCGTGCCGGTGGGCGGCGGCGGCCTGGCCGCCGGGGTGGCGGTCTACATCAAGCAGCTGCTGCCGGATGTGAAGGTGATCGGGGTGGAGGCGGAGGGGTCCGCCTGCCTCAAGGCGGCGCTGGCGGCTGGCGAGCCGGTCAATCTGGACCGGGTCTCCCTGTTTGCGGACGGGGTGGCGGTCAAGCGCATCGGCGAGGAGACCTTCCGGCTGTGCAACCAGTATCTGGACGAGGTGGTGACCGTCTCCAACGACCAGATCTGCGCCGCCCTGAAAGACATCTTCGATGACTGCCGCGCCATCGCCGAGCCGTCAGGGGCCTTGTCCCTGGCGGGCCTCAAGGCCTACAGCGAGCGAGAGCAGGTGAAAGGGGGGCGGATGGCGGCCATTCTGTCCGGCGCCAACGTCAACTTCCACAGCCTGCGTTACGTGTCGGAGCGCTGCGAGATCGGCGAGAAGCGCGAGGGCATGCTGGCGGTGACCATCCCCGAGCGCAAGGGGGCCTTCCTCGACTTCTGTCGTCAGCTGGGGCCGCGCATGGTGACCGAGTTCAACTACCGCTATGCGGATGCCGAGCAGGCGTCGCTGTTCGTTTCGGTGCGCCTCACCGGCGGTGACGAGGAGCTGGGCCAGATCATCGATCAGCTCGGCGGCAACGGCTATCCGGTGGTCAACATGACCGAGAGCGAGCTGGCCAAGAACCACGTGCGCTACATGATTGGCGGCCGCCCGGCCCGGCCCCTCGGTGAACGCCTCTACAGCTTCAAGTTTCCGGAGCAGCCGGGTGCCCTGATGCGCTTCCTCGAGACCCTGGGCTGTCGCTGGAACATCAGCCTGTTCCACTACCGCAACCACGGCGCCGACTACGGACGGGTGCTCTGCGCCTTCGAGCTGCCGGACGAGGACGTGGCCGCCTTCCACGACTACCTGCACGAGATTGGCTACGGCTGGAAAGAGGTGAGCGAGGATCCCGCCTACCGCCTGTTCCTGGCGAGCCAGGGCAGTCAGTGAGCAGGGAGCCATCCCCTTGCCAGATGAAAAACGAAGAGCCCGGCTCTTCGTTTTTTTATGGGCAACGCGCCGGCCCCCATGATTGGGGGCACGGTGGCCGATAATGTCGCCAATATCACACTCCTGAGTCCCTGGTCGTTTGAGGCTGGTTGCAGATGGGATAATCTGAATGCGGGGCTTGGGTTCAGGGCCCCGTCAGGGAAGAGAGACGCAGCCGCGTCATAACAATTCATTGCAGGGGCTCATCCATGAACAGATCTATGCTCGCCGTCCTGATCGGCGCTTTGATGGCAACAGGGACGGTGCAGGCTGCCGCCCAGGACAACACCTGGTATGTCGGCGGCAAGGCCGGCTGGTCAAATTATTACGGGGTGGATTACAACGCTCAGGTCGAAGAGCTGTTCGATGCGACCAAGGTGAACGAGAACAGCGATGATCTCGGTCTGGGGCTGTTTGCCGGTTATCAGGTGAACAGAAACGTGGCGATTGAGCTCGGCTATGACTGGCTCGGCAAGTATCAGGTGGACAAGCACTACTCGGGCAACGGGGTTGATTTCGCACTCGATGGCGAGGCCAAGGCCCAGATGGTGCAGGCCACCATGAAGATTATCCTGCCTGCAACCTCGGCACTGGATATCTACGGTCGTCTCGGGGGGGCCTATGCCTGGACCGAGAGCTCACTCAACGTCAGGGCCAGCGATGGCACCAGCAGCCTCTCCGAATCCCATGAGGGCAACAAATATCATGGTGCCGCCTTTGTCGGGGCGCTGGGGGTCGAATACGCCATCGACAAGGATTGGGCCGCCCGCCTCGAATACCAGTACACCACCCCCCTTGGGAAGACTTCCCTCGACGAGTCAGGCATCGAGATGGACAACGGCCTGCTGTCGGTCGGCATGCTCTATCGCTTCGGCCAGATCGGGGACGAGCCGGTGGCACCAACGCCTGCGCCCGAACCTGCGCCCGCCCCGGCCCCCGTGCTGGTGGAGAAGCAGTTCAGCCTGGATTCCGATGTGCTGTTCGAGTTCAACAAGGCGACCCTGAAGCCAGCCGCCAGTCAGGCCCTCGACAACCTGTTTGCCCAGATCCTGGCAGCCAATCCGAAAGACGGGGTGGCGACGGTGATCGGTCATACCGACCGCATCGGCTCGGAGGCCTACAACCAGTCCCTTTCCGAACAGCGTGCCCGCACGGTGGCGGATTATCTCATCGCCAAGGGATTGTTTGCCGACAAGGTGCGTGCCGAAGGGCGGGGAGAGTCTTCGCCCGTGACCGGGGGCAGCTGCCCGGATGGCGCCAAGGCGCAGATGATCGCCTGTCTGGCCCCGGATCGCCGGGTCGAGGTACGCCTGACCGGGGTCTCCCAGGTCGCCGAATAAGCCATCTTTGCCTTGCTATTAAACAACGAGGGGGCCTTGGCCCCCTCGTTGTTTATGTGGTTGTGAGTCGTGACGTTTGCAGCCGCCTGGCGCAATGACTCACCATGATCAGCAGCAAGGCGCCGGGCAGCACGGTTTGCCAGAGGAAAGGCCAGGACTGGGTGGTGAGCAGGATCAACAGTGGATTGGCTCCGGCAGGGGGGTGGATCAGCCCCAGTCCCTGCATGAGTGCAATGGACAGGCCCACACCCAGCGCCAGCTTGAGTTCCATCGGTAGCGGTAGCAATTGCACCACTAACCCCACGGTGGCCGATAACAGGTGGCCTCCCAGCACGTTCTGCGGACGGGCCAGCGGACTGTCCGGCAGTGAGAAGAGCAGCACACAGCTTGCCCCGAACGGTGCCATCAACAGGGTCGACTGCCAGCTCATGTCCAGCCAGCCGAGCAACATTATGGCCAGGCAGGCACCGAGCCCTGCCAGCCAGGCACTTCGCCATCGTCTTGTTTCCATCTCCTGTCTCCTTGTCTGTGCCGGATCACTTGATCCAGCCTGCGACATTAGGTAGACAGATCGGTGTACTTCAAGAGGAAAGTCACCATGAGCGAAAAACGGCAACAGCTGATGACGACAGCTTATCGGTTGTTCAATCGTCACGGCTTTCACGCCACCGGCATCGATCGCATCTGGGCCGAGGCAGGCAGTACCAAACGCACCCTCTATCGCCACTTCCCCACCAAGGATGCCTTGATCGAAGCGGTGCTGATGGCGCGGGATGCGGAGTTCTTTGCCCTGCTCGATGCAAGGATGGATGGGGTGTCGGGACGGGAGGCCAGGTTGCTGGCACTGCTCGACGGCTTTGCGGACTGGTTTGGCCGCAGCGACTTCTACGGCTGCAACTTCATCAACGCGAGCGCCGAGTTCTCCGATCCTCGCCACCCGGTGCGCAAGCTGGTGGTGGCCCACAAGCGTGCGTTGCTGAACTGGGTCAGGGAGGCCCTCGAATGCACCGAGGTGCAGGCCATCGGATTATGCCTGCTGCTGGAAGGGGCCGTGGTGATGGCCCACAGCTATCAGCAGCCCCTGGCTCTGGAACAGGCCAGGGTGTTGGCGGAGGCCGTGCTGGCAGAGCCGCGCTAGTTCAGTTCCGTGGGGTCGATATCCAGACTCCAGCGCACCCGCTTGGTCTCGGGCCACCCCTCCAGCTCCGTCACCGCCCAGTCGAGCAACTGGGCCAGCGGTGCCCGGCTGGGCCCCTGCACCAGCAGCTGCATGCGAAACTTGCCCGCCTTGCGCTCCATGAAGCCGCTGATGGGCCCCAGCACCTGCACCTGGGGATAGCGGGCGCTGCGCAGGGTATCGGCGAGCCGGCTGAGGAACAGCTGCACCTCGTCGCGACCGTTGGCCTCGGCCCGGAACAGTCCCTGATGGCTGAACGGTGGCAGCCCCAGCAGGCGGCGCTCTTTCAGCGCCGTGTCGGCGAAGTGGCCATAGCCGTTCTGGGTCAGATCCTGCAGCAGGGCGTGTTCGGGATGGTGGCTCTGCAGCACCACCAACCCGGGTTTGCTGGCGCGACCAGCCCGGCCCGCCACCTGGGTGTAGAGCTGGGCCAGTTTCTCGGCAGCGCGAAAATCGGCACTGAATAGCGCACCATCCACATCCAGCAGGCCCACTAGCGTCACGTCCGGGAAGTGGTGGCCCTTGGCCAGCATCTGGGTGCCGATCAGGATCTTGTACTTGCCCGCCTTGATGTCGCCGAGGTGGGTTTCGAGTTCCCCCTTGCGCCGGGTGTTGTCCCGGTCGATGCGCACCACCGGATATTGCGGGAACACGGTGCCGAGCAGCTGCTCCAGCTGTTCGGTGCCGACCCCGGAGCCGATGAGCTCGTTGCTGCCACACTCGGGACAGTGGTGGGGCAGCGGGCGCACGCTGTCGCAGTGGTGGCAGTGCAGCCGCCGACCGGCCTGGTGCCAGGTGTACCAGGCGTCACAGCGCTCGCAGGCGGCACTCCAGCCGCACTGGTGGCAGATGAGTGCCGGCGCATAGCCCCGGCGGTTGAGAAACAGCATCACCTGGTTGCCCGCCGCCAGGTGCTCGGCCATCAGCTGCTCCAGCTGGGGGGAGAGCCCCGCCTGCAGCCGCACGTTCTTGATGTCGAGGATCACCTGGCGAGCAGTCTGGGCGTTGCCGGCGCGGCGAGTGAGCGTGAGGTGGTGATACTTGCCGCTACGGGCGTTGTGCAGCGTCTCCAGCGACGGGGTGGCAGATCCAAGCAGGATGGGAATGCCGGCGCGATGGGCCCGCATCACTGCCAGATCCCGCGCGTGGTAGCGAAAGCCGTCCTGTTGCTTGAAGGAGCCGTCGTGCTCCTCGTCGATGATGATGATGCCGAGGTCCTTGAACGGCGTGAACACCGCAGATCGGGTGCCGATCAGAATGGCGGCACCGCCGTCGCGGCAGGCCAGCCAGGCATCGAGCCGCTCCCTGTCGTTCATGGCGGAGTTCATCGCCACCACGGGCACGTTGAAGCGGCGGCGAAAGCGGTTGATGGTCTGGGGGGTGAGGCCGATTTCAGGCACCATCACCAGCGCCTGCTTGCCAGCCTTGAGCAGGGGCTCGAGGATGCTGAGGTAAACCTCGGTCTTGCCGGAGCCCGTGATGCCGTCCAGCAGGAAGGCACCGAACTTGTTGCTCTGGCTGGTGACGGCGGCCACCGCCAGCGCCTGCTCGCCGTTGAGGCGCAGCCCCTCACCCGGCTCGAAGCGGGTGGCCCAATCGCCATCATGGCTCGGCTCCAGCGAGCGCTTTTCCAGCAGTCCCTTCTTCTCCAGCGTGGTGAGGGCCGCGCTCTGGATCTCCTCCTGTTTGAGGGCGGAGGGGGTCTGCGGCCCCTTGCGCAGCAAGGCGAGGGCCTGCTGCTGCTTGGCCGCCCGCTTGAGCTCGTTGAGGTCGATGGCCATGCCCGCATCGGTAGCAAACCAGAACTCCAGCTCCCGATAGGCGGCGGGCTCCCCCTTGCGCACCAGCACCGGCAGGGCATGGGGCAGCACTTCCCCCAGCGGATGCTGGTAGTAACCGGCGCTCCAGGCCATCAGCGCCAGAATGTCGGGCCCCAGCACGGGGGCGTTGTCGAGCACTCTCTTCAAGGGCTTTAATTTGTTGCGGGGGACCTGGCTCTCGGTCGGGTGATCCACCACCAGACCGACCAGGGTCTGCGGGCCGAACGGGATCTCGACCCGGCAACCGGGGGCAGGCAAGGGCAGGGGAGAGAGATAGTCGAAATGACGGCGTAACGGCACCGGCACAGCCACACGAACCAGATCCAGCGTTTGGGAAGAATTCACCAGGGGTTGCCTATTTTTTCTGCGAAGCCACTTGCCTGATCTCAGGCGTTTCCTATATTATTCGCAGCCTTTGAAACTGTGTTCAACAATCGTGTGGTGTCCGACAAGAGATCGGATGGCGACACGGCCTGATAATTGAGGTTGTCCATGAAAGCTGGTATCCATCCTGACTACGTAGCCATCACCGCCAAGTGCTCTTGCGGTAACGTCATCAACACCTTCTCTACCATCGGTAAAGATCTGAACCTGGACGTGTGCTCCGAGTGCCACCCGTTCTACACCGGCAAGCAGAAAGAAGTTTCTAGCGGCGGCCGCGTAGACAAGTTCAACAAGCGTTTCGGTGGCTTGACCTCCAAGAAGTAATCTTGCTTCTGAAGAATTCTGAAAAAGGCGCCCATCGGGTGCCTTTTTTATTGGCCGCCATTCTGTAATTCCCCGCTTTGCCCTATGGTGTTGGCTCAACCAAGGGAGAAGAGCCGATGCGCACATGTCTGGTGATGGGAGCTGCCGGGTACATAGGATCCTACCTGGTGCCCCATCTGCAGGGTCTGGGGTACAGGGTCATCGCCGGGGCCCGTCGTCCCTGCCGTCTGCCGGAGGGGGTGGCGTTTCGCCTCGCCGACAGCCTCAAGCCGGCCACCCTGCCCCCTGCGCTGGCGGGGGTCGACACCGTCTTCTATCTGGTACACGCCATGGGGGCGGGGGCCGGTTTTCACCGGCTGGAGCAGCAGGGAGTGAAGAACTTCGCCGCCGCCGCCCGTGCCGCCGGGGTGCGCCGCATCGTCTATCTCGGGGCCATCCAGCCCGAGCCCTGCAACAGTCGCCACCTCAACTCCCGGCGCTACTGTGGCGAGCTGTTTCGCAGCGCAGGGGTGCCCACGGTAGAGCTGCGTGCCGGCATCATCATAGGCCCCGGCTCGGCGGCGTTCGAGGTGATGCGGGATCTGGTGTACAACCTGCCCATGATGGTGACGCCCAAGTGGGTGCGTTCCCGCACGCCCCCCATCGCCCTCTCCAACCTCTTGCACTATCTGGGCGGGCTGGTGGAAGCCGACGGGGTGGACGGCCAGATCTTCAACGCGGCGGGCCCCGAGCTGCTCAGCTACCAGCAGCAGCTCCAGAAATTCGCCGCCCATATCGGCAAACGCTGCCCCATCATTCCGATCCCCTTTTTGAGCCCCCGGCTCTCCGCCTGGTGGCTGCAGTTCGCCACCTCGGTTCCCCAGCCCATCGCCAAGGCGCTGGTGGGGGGGCTCAAGCACGACATCCCGGCGGATGACGGCCCCTTGCGCGCCCTGCTGCCCCAGCATCTGCTCAGCTTCGATGAGGCGCTGGCGGAGAGCCTGGCGCTGGAGCAGAGGCTCGGTGCCGAGCAGCACGGGGAGGAGACGCCCCTTGGTCTGCGCTGGCGCCATCCCGAATATGGCTTCTACGACCGCACCGCCAGCGGGGAGGCGGATTGCCTCGCCGCCCCCGAGGTGGTGTGGCAGGTGTTGCAGCAGCTGGGGGGTGAGCAGCGCTACTTCTACATGAACGAGCTGTGGGTGGTGCGCGAATGGATGGATCACCTGATCGGCGGCCCGGCCCGGACCCGGGGGCGTACCAACCCGGATCGCTTCGTGAAGGGGGACATGCTGGACTCCTGGCAGATCCTCGGGGTGGATGAAGGACGCAGGCTGGATCTGCTGTTCAACATGAAGGCCCCCGGCGTCGGTCGGCTGGAGTTCAACATTCAGCCCCTGGAGTCCGGCCTGACCCGGCTGCGGGTGACGGCCCACTGGCATCCGCAGGGGGCCTGGGGGCTGGCCTACTGGCTCGCCATGCTGCCGTTTCACCTCTTCATCTTCCAGGGGATGACGGAGGCCATCGCCCGGCAGGCAGAGGCAAAAGCCGGCATTCCAGTCATGGATTGAAATCGAATCTATAACTAATTGGGTAATTATGGGTGGCATGACATGCTACTGACTAGCGTGTCATTGCTATCCAGCGATATTTTATGCTGTGAAAGGGCGGGGGATTTCTTTATGATCCTCAGCCCTCGCCCGCTGGCGAGCCAACGCATCACTCATTCATTTCCGTATCGGGGTCCCCCATGTCCGATCAGCAGCACGATCTCCGCCAACAGGCACTCGACTACCACGCCCAACCCGTTCCGGGCAAAATCGCCATCGCCCTCACCAAGCCCGCCGAGACCGCTCGCGATCTGGCGCTGGCCTACAGCCCGGGCGTAGCCGAACCGGTACGCGAGATCGCCGCCAATCCGGCCGATGCCTACCGCTACACCGGCAAGGGCAACCTGGTGGCCGTCATCTCCAACGGCACAGCCATCCTGGGGCTGGGCAATCTGGGCCCGCTGGCCTCCAAGCCGGTGATGGAGGGCAAGGCCCTGCTGTTCAAGCGCTTTGCCGGCATCGACGCCATCGACATCGAGGTGAAGCACGAGACCAGCGCCCAGTTCATCGATACGGTGGCCGCCATCGCCGACACCTTTGGCGGCATCAACCTGGAAGACATCAAGGCCCCCGAGTGCTTCGAGATTGAAGAGGCGCTGATCGCCCGCTGCGACATCCCGGTGTTCCACGATGACCAGCACGGTACCGCCATCGTCACCGCCGCCGGGCTGCTCAACGCGCTGGAAGTGCAGGGCAAGGAGATTGGCACCAGCCGCATCGTCTGCATGGGCGCCGGTGCCGCCGCCACCGCCTGCATGGATCTGCTGATCAAGTGCGGGGCTGCGCCGCACAACATCTTCATGCTGGACCGCCAGGGTGTGATCCACAGCGGCCGCACCGATCTGAACCAGTACAAGCAGCGTTTCGCCAACGACACCCCTCTGCGCACTCTGATGGATGTCATCGACGGGGCTGACGTCTTCGTCGGCGTCTCCGGCCCGGACGTACTGCCTGCCGAGGCGGTGGCCCTGATGGCCCCCAACCCGGTGATCTTTGCCTGTTCCAACCCGGACCCCGAGATCAAGCCTGCCCTGGCTCACGGAGTGCGCGGGGATCTCATCATGGGAACCGGCCGCTCGGACTACCCGAACCAGATCAACAACGTGCTCTGCTTCCCCTTCATCTTCCGCGGCGCCCTCGACGCCCGTGCCAGCCGCATCAACGATGCCATGAAGATTGCGGCAGTGGAGGCGATCCGGGCTCTGGCCAAGGAGCCGGTTCCCGCCGAGGTGCTGACCGCCGCTGGCGTGAGTGAACTCGCCTTCGGCAAGGATTACGTCATTCCCAAGCCCATGGATGCCCGCCTGCTGCCGCGGGTTGCCCGTGCCGTGGCGCTGGCGGCGGTTGCCTCCGGGGTGGCCCGCATCGAACTGCCAGGGGATTACATGCTGGGTTGAGTCACGGCAAGCGCGCAAAAACAGAAGGGGCCCCCTGTCGGGGGCCCCTCTTTCATGGCGGAAGCGGGCAGCTTACTTGGTCTTGGGGGCAACCTTGACGGCCGGCGCCTTGGCGTGGGCAGCCTTGTGATGCTTTTTCACGACCTTGGTCTGGGTGGCGTGGGGAGCGGCGGCCTTGGTCGGGGTGGCGGCCATGGTGAAGCCGGAGGTCAGGGCGAAGACAGCGGCCAGAGTCAGGGGGATCAGCTTGTTCATATTCCAGTTCCTCGTTCGGTTTGATGACATGGAGCGTTTCTCCATGACTTCATCCTAGGGCTGTTCGACCTGCGGTTCAGTGAGCGACTGGTGACGGTTTGTATCCAAATGTACGGGCAGGGTCAGGCAGAAACGGGCACCGCTGCTGCTTGGCAGCAGTTGCACCTCGCCGCCATGGTGGTGGGCGATGCTGCGCACTATGGCCAGCCCCAGCCCGGCGCCGCCGGTGCGTCTGTCCCGGCTCTGATCCAGGCGCACGAAGGGCTCGAAGATTTGCGGGGCCAGCGCGGGATCGATGCCGGGGCCATCGTCGGCCACCTCCAGCAGATAGTCGTCCCCCTGTCGCGCTATGCAGAGGCTTGCCTGGCTGGTGGCATGGCGCAGGGCGTTGCCGATGAGGTTCTCCAGCGCCCGGTCCAGCAATCGGGTGTCGCCGCGCCAGGGCAGAGCCATGGCCGGGCGCACGAAGTCGAGCCGCTTGTCCGGTCGCAGGGCCTGCCAGTCGGCCAGGCGGCTGCCGGCCCAGCTGCCGAGCTCCAGATCGCTGCATTGCAGCGGCAGTTCGGGGCGATCGAGCCTGGCATAGGTCAGCATCTCCTCGATGAGGGCATCGAGGGCGCCGAGGTCCCGCTCCAGTCCCTGCTGCTCCTCGGGTGAGGGAGGCTCGGCCAGCATGGCGAGGCGATAGCGCAGCCGCACCAGGGGGGAGCGCAGCTCGTGGGCGATGGCGTCGGTCAACTGCTTGCGACTGGCCAGCATGGCCTGCAACTGCTCCGCCATCTGGTCGAAGGTGCGGCCGACCCGGCCCAGGCTGCTGCCGGGCGGCAAACCGGTGCGACAGGAGAGATCCCCGTCGCCGACCCGGCGGGCGGTCTGTTCGAGCTGTTGCAGGCCGCGCCAGTGGGGGCGCAGCCAGAGCAGGATGGGCAGGCCGAGGGAAAGGCCGATGAGCAGCAGCAGCCCCACGTCCACCCAGTGCAGCTCGTGCAGGTAGGAGAGGTAGGGGACAGGGCCGACGATCAGCACCTTGTCGGTGTTCGGGATGCGCTGCAGGAAGGTGTCATCCTCTTCGACGATGACGATGTTGCCCGCCTCGAGGAAGGCCTGATCCTCGCTGGCCAGGGGCTGGTTGGCGAGGACGCCGATCTGCAGCGGCAGATTGAGCTGGCGGCTCTGCTCGCCGGTGCGGGTGGCCCAGTGTTCCGGCGGCAGCCGGGCCAGCTCGCCAGTGAGCAGGCCGAGGGAGCCTTGCATCATCCGCTCCAGATAACGGTCCCCCGCCCGCTCTGCACTGACCTGATAGACCAGCCCGATGAGCAGAATGGCGAGGGTGAAGCAGCCTATCAGCAGCAGATAGAACTGGATAAACAGGCGTCGCATCGGGGCTCTCCTCTTGCCTGGATTGCGTCTGGGCATTGCCTTGTTGCCCCTCATCCCCAACCCTTCTCCCGCAAGGGGAGAAGGGCGCTGAGAGCATCAAGGTCATTCGGCGGGGCTTATTCCCAGGCCTGGGGCACCAGCAGGTAACCTTTCTGGCGCACCGTCTTGATCCAGATCGAGTTGTTGCTGTCATTCCCTGGCTTCTGGTGTGCAGGCGTGTGAGACACCAGCTCATTCCCAGGCCTGGGGTACGAGTAGATAACCCTTCTGGCGCACCGTCTTGATGCGGGTCGGGTTGTTGCTGTCATCCCCGAGCCGGCGGCGCAGACGGGAGATGGCCACGTCCATGCTGCGATCCTGGCCGTCGTAGTCGCGCCCCCGCAGGCTGCGAAACAGCGCCTCCCGCCCCAGGATCTGGCCGGCGTGGCAGGCCAGCTCCCACAGGAGGTCGAAATCGGCGGTGGAGAGGGGAATGCTCTCCCCATCGAGGCGCACGTCCCGACCCGGGCCGTCTATCTGGAGGCGGCCGAACTGCAGGCGCTGGGGTGGGGCGGCGGGGACCACGGCCTGCTGGCTCTGCCCCTGCTGGCGAAACTGGACCCGCAGCCGGGCCAGCAGCACCGGGGGGGGTGTGGTCTTGAGGATGTAGTCGTTGGCCCCCAGCTCCAGGCTCAGGATCTGGTTCATGTCGCTGTCGAGCGAGGTGAGCATGACGATGGGGCCGGCAAAGCGCGGGCGCAGATCCCGGCACAGGGAGAGGCCATCCTGCCCCGGCAGCATGATGTCGAGCAGCACCAGATCCGGCTGCTCGGCCAGGGCCCTGTCGAGAGCACGGTCACCCCGGGTCTCCAGCAGCACCTCGATGTCGTGGCGACCGAGCCAGCTGCTGATGAGCTGGCCAATCTCGGGATCGTCTTCAACAAACAGAACGCGTGGCATGGTGGCGTGATTCCCCGGTCATGGCGTGAGTGGGCGTGTCGCCAGCATAACGGCTGCGTCCGCGCTCTGCACCGGGATAACTAATCAATGCGGGGGTTTTTGCCCCTTCTCCCGGGGGAGAAGGGGGGACAGGATGAATCGGTTGGTATCGGGCCGCCCCCACTTGTCCCGTGGCGGGTCGGGGCAGCGCGATGAGGCAGGATCCGTGCCCTTCAGTGGCCATAGCGGCCCCGGCTGCCATGGAGCAGCCGGGGAACCGCCCGGATCAGCCGCCCTTGCGCTTCAGGTACACCCCGGCTTCCATGTGGTGGGTCCAGGGGAACTGGTCGAACAGGGCGAAGCGGGCGATCTCGTGGGTTTCACCGAGCACGGCCATGTTGGCCTGCAGGGTCTCGGGGTTGCAGGAGATGTAGAGGATATTGTCGTAATCCTGCACCAGCTTGACGGTGGCGTCGTCCAGACCGGCCCGGGGCGGGTCGACGAAGATGGTGTTGCACTGGTAGGCGCCGAGATCGACCCCCTTGAGGCGGTTGAACTCCCGCTCACCGCGCATCGCCATGGTGAACTCCTCCGCCGACATGCGCAGGATGATCAGGTTGTCGACACCGTTGGCGGCGATGTTGAACTGGGCGGAGTCCACGCTCGGCTTGGCGATCTCGGTGGCCAGCACCTTGCGAAAGTTCTGCGCCAGGGCGATGGAGAAGTTGCCGTTGCCGCAGTAGAGCTCCAGCAGGTCCCCCTCGCTCTCTTTGGTCACGTCCAGGGCCCAGCCCAGCATCTGTTCGTTGATGGCGGCGTTGGGCTGGGTGAAGCTGTTTTCCACCTGCTTGTAGACCAGCTCGCGCCCCTGCACGGTCAGGCGTTCGATGACGAAGTCATCCCCGAGGCAGATCTTCTGCTTGTGGGCGCGGCCAATCAGTTGCAGCTCGAACCCCTTGGCACGCAGGTCGGCCTGCAGCGCCTCGGCGGCCTGCTGCCACTCGGCTTCCAGCTTGCGGTGGTAGAGCAGGCTGACGCAGATCTGGCCGGACTGGGTGGAGAGGTAGTCGATCTGGAACAGCTTCTTGCGCAGCACGGGGTGCGGGCGAAGCCCGGCCAGCAGCACCGGCATCAGCCGGTTGATGAGCAGGCTGGCGGTGGGGAAGCTGTCGACCCGGATGATCTCCTTGGTGGCCGGTGCATACATGCAGTGGAAGAGGTCATCCCCCTCGTGCCAGATGCGGAACTCGGCGCGCATCCGGTAGTGTTCGGCGGGAGAGGCGTGCAACTCCAGCGCGGGCGGATTGAGGGGGGCGAACAGCTGGGTGAGGCGATCGCGCTTCTCGTCGAGCTGGGTCTGGTAGTCGGCAGGAGTCCGTCTGCCCTGGGCGTCGGCGGAAGAGGGCTGGGATTGAGTCATGGATACCTCGCATGCACCGGGCTGAGCCGGGGAAAGACCGGGGGAAGGCCGTAGCCAACCAAAGGGTGGGGATTTTAAAAGGCCGTTGCGGATTGTCCAAGTTTTTTGTGGTCAAGAAGTGGCCAGTCGGGCCGATAACCGATCCACCACTATAGGCGGGAGAGTAATGATGCAAATTGATGGCATGGGCGCAGCCCAACCCAAGGGAGTGGGCATTGCTCCCAAATCGCCTCAACAGACGGAGTCGAAGACGGCGGACAAGGGGGATGAGGTCTCCCTGAACAAGCCCCCGAAATGGGCCCAGGTGCTGATCCAGCAGGCGCTGCAATTTGCGCTGGAGATCAACGGCCAGGGCTACAAGGCACCCAAGGTGCAGGAGCCCCAGGAGGTTACTCCGGAGACCCTGTTCGATTTCCAGTCGGTGGCGGACAACGTGTTGCAGTTCGTCACCGGGCGGATAGGCGCGGCCCGTGCCGACGGCAAGTCCGACGACGACCTGACCAAGATGATGGAGCAGGCCCGCAAGGGGGTGGACAAGGGCTTCGGTGACGCCAGGAAGCTGCTCGGTGACTGGGCGGACAACGAGGACATCAAGACCGGCATGGATCAGAGCTACAAGCTGATCCAGAAGGGGCTCGACGAGTTCGAGAAGGAGTTCTTCGGCAAGGTGTCGACCACGGATCTGGGGGATGCCAGGATGGCCAGCCGCCAGCAGGCCCTCCTCGAGATCGAGACCCGGGACGGGGACAAGGTGATGCTGCGCTTCAGCGACAGCTGGCAGTTCAAGTCCCAGAGCGACGGGGGTGGCAGCCAGTTCAGCCTCAAGTCGAGCCAGAGCTTCGACTTCTCCCTGGAGGGGGATCTCGACAGTGCCGAGATGGATGCCATCGGCACCCTGGTCAAGGGGCTGGACGAGCTGGCCGGGCAGTTCTTCAAGGGGGGCGACGGCAAGACTCTGGCTGACGGGCTGAACGGGCTGCAACTGGATGACAGCCAGCTGGTCTCCTACTCCCTCAAGCTCAAGCAATCGGCCAAGTTGAGTCAGACCTACCAGGGGGCCAGTTCCCTGCAGGAGAGCCTCAAGCCCCTGGCGGACTACCTGCCGAGGCTCAGCCGGTTGCAGCAGCAGGCCGACGCCCTGCTGCCCCCTTCCCAGCAGGAGGCGCTGACGCCCACCGTGCTGGCGGCGCGGGGTCAGGACGGGGCGACCCAGGGGGCAGGCTTCATGGGCTTCAACCAGCGGATGCTGGAGGCCATGCGGCTGCTTGGCCAGCAGATGGCGACCGGCTAGTCTGGCGACGCCCCCGTGATGCCGGCGGGGGCGGGGTGTTTGCCAGCCCGTCCCCGGGCTGGCACACTGCCCTTTTCCCCAGCCCGGCGATGCCATGAACCCCAAGAAGCCAAGAGACAAGCGCGAGCTCTGCTACCCCTTCATCTTCGAAACCCAGTTCCAGTGCGACTACGAGATCGCCACCGACGAGCTCTGCTGCCAGGTGGGGGCCGTGCTCTCTCATCTGATGCCGGATGAGGATACCCGGCCCGTGATGGCGGATCTGGCGACCCTGCAGCGGCTCATCTACAACCTCAACGGCTCGGTGCGGGGACGGCTCGGCATCTTCGAGGAGGATCTGGACTGGCTGAAGGGACGGTACGATCACTACAACGAGGCGAGTCGCGGCCGGGTGACCGGCTTCGTGCTGCCCCAGGGGCCCCAGCCCATTCCCACCCTGCACCTGTGCCGCTGTGGCAGCAAGAAGGTGGTGCGCCTGCTGGTGCGCCTGGAAGAGAGCGGCGTGCGCTTCGATCCCATCCTCTATCGCTTCGCCAATCTGCTGGCCAACTTCTTCTTCGTGCTCACCGTCTACCTCAAGCAGGCGTGGGATGTGACCGAAGTCCCCTATGTCAGCATCAACTACTGATGAAGAGATGATGTTTGATGCATTCGTCGCATCACACATGGCGGCGTAGGGTTATTGGATCGAAAAACAGCGATGAGGCAGCATCCGTCACTTCGGGGGATGCAGGCATAAAAAAACCGGCGCCCCGAGCGCCGGTTTTCTATTGCCGCTATCCCTAGCTCGACAGCAGTACCCTGGCCGAGTTGGCCGGGATGGTGAGCTGCACCTCCCCCTGCACCACCTCGCACTTGTCGCCGTTGAAGGCGTCGGTGAAGCGGCTGGCGGGGCTGGCGGTCTGCCACAGGGGCAGGCTGATGGTGCGCGGCTCCGTGGGGTGGCGGTTGCAGGCGACCACCACCTGATCGCTTTGCAGGGTACGGGCGAACACATAGCTGTGAGGGCCGGCGTAGAGGGTCTGGATGTCTCCCCGACGCAGGGCCGGGCGCTGGCGGCGCAGCTGGATCAGGCGGCGATAGTGGTCGTGCAGCACGTGATCCCAGTCGGTGGTATCCCAGGGGAAGCAGCGGCGGCAGTCCGGGTCGTTGCCGCCGGAGAGCCCCACCTCGTCGCCGTAGTAGATGGAGGGCACGCCGATGTAGGTGATGAGCAGGGTGGCGGCGAGTCGCATCCGCTGCTTGTCTTCCCCCAGCAGGTGCAGGAAGCGGGCGGTGTCGTGGCTGTCCAGCAGGTTGAACTGGGCCAGCTGGTTCTTGAACGGAATATGGGCCCGCGCCAGCTTGAGCCAGTGATCCAGCTCGGTGGCGCTGATCTTGATGGGGTGATAGGCGATGTCCTGCCCCGCCAGGAAAGCGCGGATGGGGTGGGCGAAGCCGTAGTAGTTCATCGCGCCATCCTCCTGATCCCCCTGCAGCCACTGGCTCGCCTCGAAGAAGTGCTCGCCCAGCACGTAGGCGTCCGGATTCTCCTGCTTCACCGCACCGCGAATGGCGCGCACATGGCCGCGATTGCCCTCGGCAGTGCCCCGCTCCCCCAGCATGTGGATGACGTCAAAGCGCCAGCCATCGATCTGGTAGGGGGCGCGCATCCAGTAGCGCAGAATGGCGTTGTCTGCCCGATAAACGGCGTCCTGCACCTGTTCACTTGAGAAATCCAGCTTGGGCAGGCTGCGGATCCCTTTCCAGCTAACATAATCCCCTTCCTGATCGAAGGTGTAGAAGCTGCGCCAGGGGGAGTCCGGGTTGCTCTGGGCGCCCAGCGGCGGGCAGAACCAGGGGTGCTCGGTGGAGGTGTGGTTGACCACCGCATCCAGGATGATCCTCATGCCGCGCTGGTGCAGGTTGCGGGTCAGCTCGGCAAACTGGGCATTGGTACCGAGGTGCGCATCCACCTTGAAGTAGTCCTGGGTGTCGTACTTGTGGTTGCTCGGCGAATCGAAGATGGGGTTGAGGTAGAGCGCCGTCACCCCCAGGGATTGCAGGTAGTGCAGCTTGGCGTCGATGCCCGCCAGATCCCCGCCGTAGAATTCACAGGCGCCGTGCCCCTCTTCGTGGCGGCTGACCGGCTCGCCCCAGGCCTTGCTGATGACCGCCTTGCCCCTGTACTCGTACTCGTGATGCTTGACGCTCAGCGACGGGTCGCCGTTGCAGAAGCGGTCGGGGAAGATCTGGTAGAACACCTGATCCTGCACCCAGGCCGGGGGCTGGTGATGGCTGTTGAAGCGGAAATGCTGCTCCCGCGGCGGCATGGCGGCGCTGACGCCTGCCCCGTGCAGCCACCACTGCTCCTCGTCGGTGAGGCACTTGAAGCAGTAGAGGTGGATCTCCTGCCCTCTGGCCAGCGGCAGTTCGACCTGCCAGACCTGAAGCCTGTCCCGGGTGGCGACCGGCGTCATGGCGACCAGATACTCCTCGTTGTCCGGCTCGTGGCGCAGCCACACCTCGCGGATGGGGGCGTTCAGCTCGCTGAACAGGGTGAGCTGCAGGGTGTCGGCATTCTCTTTGAACCAGGGTGCCGCCTGGGGGTGAAACAGGAAGGGATGGGTCATGGTATCTACTGTGTCAGAGAGGCTCAGGAGTGGGGGATGGGCGCAGGCCATCTTATCCCGTCCATGGGCGTGTGTATGTGACGACCGGCCAGAATGAGACGGTGCTTCCGGCTTGGCTGGGCGGTCTGCCGTGACGCTATTGGGTCAGCAAATCGGCAAGGGCATTGCCTTGTTCGTACAGCTGTTCGAGCTGATCCTCCAGAATGAGACGGGGATCCGGCTCCTGCTGATCGGCCGTTGTACATCTACTGGGTCAGCAAATCGGCCAGGGCGTTGCCCTGTTCGTGCAGCTGCTCCAGCTGATCCGCCAGGCTGGCGGGATCCAGCCCCAGCTGGTCAGCCAGGGTTCTGGGGAAACGGGCGATGATGGCCTGTGCCGGTACGCCGGCCTGCCAGGCGAAGGAGACGAAGACGGCGAGCCGGATGAGCACGGCCTCCTTGCTGACCGGATCGTGGGAGAGGGGGTCGAGCTGCTGGGCGATGGCATCCACGAAGGCGGGCGACAGGTTCCAGCGCCGCGCCAGCTCTGCGCCGAGCTGGGCATAGTCGTAACCCAGCATCTCCCGCTGGGCATCGACCCGGCTGCTGCCTTTCTCGATGGCCAGATTGATGAGTCCCGCCTCTTCCGGCAGGGTGCTCTGGATCAGCAGCTCGCCGATGTTGTGAATGAGGGCGCAGGTGAAGGCGGTCTCGGGATCCACCGAGGTGGTCTGCTGTGCCAGGGTGCGGGCAATGGTGGCGACCTGGAAGGTCTGGGTCCAGAAGTGGAGCTTGTCAAAGCCGGGGGGGGCCTTGAAGCTGCTGATGATGCCGGAGGCGACCACCACGGAGCGCAGGCGGTTGAAACCGAGGCGGATCACCGCCTGTTCGATGGAGGTGATTTCATTGCCACGGCGCAGGGCGGCGGAGTTGGCCATCCGCAGTACCTTGACGCTGATCACCTGGTCCATGGCGATCTTGGCCGCGATCTCGTCGATGCGGGCATTCTCGTCGTTGAAACTCTGCATCAGCTCGTGCAGCAGTTTCGGAATTGTGGGCAGTTGCTTGATCTTGCCAAACAGGCGATCCATCGACATGGCTGAGGCAGCCTCCATTGCTAACAATGCCTCATATTGTGCCACAGCCTGGCCAGTTGTTCCTGCTGGCGAGCGGTTTTGTGAGCCCTAGTACACCCAGTCTTGCAGCCTGTATTCCAAACGGTGCCGTTTTCCCTGGAGGATCAGGGTCTGGGTGGAACCGCTCAGTGTGGCCCCCTCCGTCAGGGTGGCGAGCACGGCCTGCTCTATCAGATCGAGTTCGGGGGGGCAGGCCATGGCGGTGCTGCCGAGGCTGGTGACCCAGAGCTTGTTCCCCTTGAGGTGACCCTGGCCGAAGTAGCGGTTGCAACCGGCGATGCCGTTGACGGTGAAGTGTTCACCGATCTCGATGTCGGGGGGATTGCTGCGGCGGCTGGCGATGGCCTGGCCATCCAGCCGATCGAGCACCCAGTGATGGTGTTGCAGATCTTGCGAGGCAAAGCGGGGAGCACTGCTGCAGGCGCTGAGCAGAAGCAGGGCGAGCAGCAGTAGCAGGTATCTGGGCATTGAAGGGGCTCCGGTGGTGGGTATGACAAGCATACCCGTCCCCGGGCCCGGGCGGCAGGGCGAGGGGGGAGGAGCCCGACCGCTTCTGTCGCCCCGGGGGAAGAGGGGGTGTCGGCAAATGGCAACACCCGCCCCGAGCGAACCTGTCTACCGGTTGCCCATGGCTCCCCTGGCCGTCTCAGTCCGCAAACAGGCGCTCGGCATAGCGGGCGAGGCCCGAGGCCACCGAACCGAAGTCATCACCCCCCTCCAGCGGTACCTTGGGCAGTTTCTGCTGGATGAAGGCCTTGATGAGGGGGGAGCGGGCACTGCCGCCGGTGACGAAGACCCGGTCAGGCTGCACGCCTGCCGCCTGGATCGCCTCGTCCATCAGCTCGCCAATCTTTTCCAGCAAGGGGGCGGAAGCACTGGCCAGCTGGGGGCGGGTGAGTGCCGCCTCCAGCCCTTTTTCCAGCTCGTTCAGGGTCTGGTGATTGTGCTCGTGGTCGGAGAGGGCGATCTTGCCCTGCTCGGCGCGCCACACCAGTTGATGGCTCAGCTTGTGGGCCCGCAGGCTGGCGAGGCGCGGGAGCTTGCTGCCGGGCTGGCTGTCGAGCTGGAGATCCTGCAACTGGCGGGCGGTATCCAGGCTGTAGAAACGGCTCTGGGCACTGACGTCATTGATGGCGGCGGCGTCCCAGAACAGGGGATGGGGCAGCGGCTTGCCGGTCTTGAGGGTCTCGTGCATGCCGAGCAGCGGCATCATGCCCTCCACGGTCAGGCGGATGTCGAAGTCGTTGCCCCCGATGCGCTGGCCGCTGTGACCGAGCAGATCGCCGCTGCGATCCAGCTGGTCACGGTGGCTCGGGCCCATGCGCAGTACGGAGCAGTCGGTGGTCCCGCCCCCGATGTCCACCACCAGCACCACCGCATCCTCGGTGAGGCGCGCTTCGAACTCGAAGCCGGCGGCCACCGGCTCATAGAGGAACTCCACCCGCTCGAACCCGGCGAGGCGTGCCGCCTCCCTCAGGATGGCGATGGCCTGGCGGTTGCTCTCTTCCCCCGCCAGTCCCTGGAAGTTGACCGGTCGGCCGATCACCGCCTGGCGGATGGTGCTGCCCGTCTGCTGCTCCGCCTCCCGGCGCACGTGCAGCATCATGGCGCAGACGATGTCCTCGAACAGGGCGATCTGGGGAGCCTTGAGGCCATAGGCACCGAGAAAGGATTTGGGGGACTTGATGTAGTAGCCCTCGTCCGGCTCTTCCAGATAGCGCGTCAGCGCCGCACCGCCGAAGCTCAGCTCGTCGATGAGTCCCTCTTCGCGCATCTGGCGGCGCACCGCTTGTGCCCGGGTCACCACGGGACCGCGCAGCTTGAGGTATTCGCTCTGCTGGACGGGGGCCAGGCCTTCGGCCAGGAGGCCGGCGATGGCGTCCCGGTGGGGGGCGTGCAGGGTGGAGGGAAGGTAATGGGAACCGGAGAGGGTCAGCAGCCTGGGGCTGCCCTGTTCCATCACGGCGACGGCACAGTTGGAGGTACCGTAATCAAATCCGATGAACATGCTGGCCAGACTCCTGTACAAAAAAGGGCTGGTAGCCTACCCGATGCCGCCGGGTCTCACAACCCGGCGGCGGGATCAATGGCGTGGCGACAACGCCTCAGGGATCACTCCACTTCGTTGTCAGAGCGGCCCTGGCTCTCGATGGCCTGGATGTTGCTGAGGGTGGTGTCGGCGATGGCGTGCAGCGCCTCCCGGGTCAGGAAGGCCTGGTGACCGGTGAACAGCACGTTGTGGCAGGCAGACAGGCGGCGGAAGACGTCGTCGGTGATCACCTCGTTGGACTTGTCCTCGAAGAAGAGGTCTTCCTCCTCCTCGTAGACGTCCAGCCCCAGGGCGCCGATGCGGGCAGTCTTGAGGGCCTCGATGGCGGCGTTGGAGTCGAGCAGGCCGCCCCGGCTGGTGTTGATGATCATCACCCCGTCCTTCATCTTGGCGAAGGCCTCCTTGTTCAGCAGGTGATAGTTCTCCTTGAACAGGGGGCAGTGCAGGCTGATGACATCGGACTGACGGAATAGGGTGTCGAGATCCACGTACTCGGCGCCCAGATCGATGGCCGCCTGGTTCGGATAGGGATCGCTCACCAGCAGGCGCATGCCGAACCCCTTGAGGATGCGCAAGGTGGCGATGCCGATCTTGCCGGTGCCTATGATGCCGGCGGTGCGGCCATGCATGTTGAAGCCGACCAGCCCCTCCAGGGAGAAGTTGGCGTCCCGGGTGCGCTGATACGCCTTATGGATGCGGCGGTTGAGGGTCATCATCAGGCCCACCGCATGTTCGGCAACGGCCTCGGGGGAGTAGGCAGGCACCCGCACCACCTTGAGTCCCAGCTCCTTGGCGGCGGCCAGATCCACGTTGTTGTAACCGGCGCAGCGCAGGGCGATGACCCTGGTGCCGTACTGCGCCAGCTCGGTCAGCACTTCGCGGTCGGCATCATCGTTGACGAACAGGCAGACCACGGGGAAGCCGTGGGCGAGACGGGCCGTCTTGGCCTCCAGCCGCACGTCGAAGAACTCCAGATCGAAACCGTACTGGGCGTTGGCCTGGTGGAAATGTTCCTTGTCGTAGCTCTTGGTACTGAAAACGGCGACTCTCATGGTGCGCTCTCCGTAGATAATGATGTGGTTAAATTACAACAAATAGTGACCGTCATCACGGGATAAGTGGTGCTGTTTCAACCCCAGGGCATGATGGGGACGGCACTCACTGCACTCTTGTACGAACCATCCACCAACTTGGTGCTGTAAGTCAGATAGACAAGGGCATTGCGCTTCTCGTCGTAAAAACGCACCACCTTCTGCTCCTTGAACACCAGCGAGGTGCTGACGTCGAACACCTCTTCCCCCGCCTTCAGCTTGGCGGGCAGGGTGATGGGGCCGATCTGGTGGCAGGAGAGGGAGGCGGGGGAGGGATCTTCCGCCAGCCCAAGGCCACCCTTGACGCCGCCGGTCTTGGGGCGGGCCAGATAGCAGGCGACACCGGCGATTTTAGGGTCGTCGAACGCCTCCACCAGGATCTTGTGGTTGGGTCCGAGCAGCTTGAAAGCGGTGCTCACCTCGCCGACGGGATCGGCCTTGTCGGCCAGCACCGGGCCGGCCATCAGTGCCCCCAGCAGCAGGGGCAGGGTGCGAGCAAGGGTCTGAAGATGTCTCATGGTCTCTCCTGTTGGCCTCCCTCAGAAAGGGATGCCCAAACGACGATAGAGGCTGGCCAGCACCCAGGCGGGGCCTACCAGCAGAAATTGCAGGTCGGTGAGAAAGGAGGGGCGTTTCCCCTCGATATGGTGACCGACGAACTGGGCTATCCAGAACAGCACGAACCCGATAAGGGCAGGCCACAGCAGCGGCCCCTGCCAGACGTGGCAGAAGGCCAGTCCCAGGGCGGTCAGGGCTGTCATCCCCGTAAAGATCGTCAACGACAGCCGCAGGTAGAAGACCAGCACCGGGATGGCCACCAGCCCCGCCCAGTTGAAGGACGCTGGCAGGGGACCGGCGGGCAGGCACCAGAGCAGTGCCAGGATGCAGAGGTAGATGCCTGGCACCGCCACCTTGTGGATGGCCACATTGACGGGGTGTTGATGGCTCTGGCCGTAGTCGCGAAACCAGTCATCCAGTCGTTTCATGGCACCTCCCTGGTGCGCGTATTGAGGCCGGGCGACCTCGCGTTCCTGTGCGTCTGCGGCGGGCTGCGCCCACCGGATGGGGTGACCCGCGGCTGATCACGCTCCCGGCGGTGGATATTCCCAATGCCGGGATACCGTGTCCGTTCACGCTCGCAGCGGTGGATATTCCCAACGCCGGAGACCGTGTCCGCTCATGCTCGCAGCGGTGGATATTCTCAACGCCAGATATCGTGTCTGTTCACGCTCGCAGCGGTGGATATTCTCAACGCCGGATATCGTGTCCATTTACTCCTGCGACGGTGGATATTCCCAATATTGGGCCGGAATGCTTTTGAGCAAGGGGGTCATGTCGGGATTGGGCAGGGCGATGGTGACTCTCTGCTCCAGATTGGCGCTGGCCAGGGCCTCGCGGATCTTGGGGTTCTCCCGAAAGAACGCCATGAAGCTGCCGTCGGCATAGGCACGCTCGAGGCCGGTCTGGATCGCCTTGGCCAGCTTCGGCGACTCCGGGCTGACGAAGAAGAACTCGGCGAAGGGGTAGCGGATCAGCAGGTGCTGATCGATCACCAGGTTGGGATATTGTGCCGCCAGCTCGCTGCGTTCGGCGAAGATTTCCACCAGACCACGGGGGAAGAAATCCAGCTTGTCGCCGTCATTCATCAGGCGAAACAGGTTGCTGTAGCGCCCGGCATAGGTGGGAATGCCTGCCAGTTCCAGGATCTTGTTGTCGGCCCAGCCCACCCCCTGTGCGGCTTTCAGTTTCTTGAGGTCTGCCAGGGTGTTGATCTGGTTGAACCGCTCCTGGGCATCAGCGTGGATGAAGGAGAGGCGCAGCCCTTCCAGGCCACGAAACAGCGGGATTGGCACTGCGGTGAGGGAGGATTCCAGCGCGCTGGAGGTACCCATCCAGAACACATTGATGACCTTGCCCTTGGCAAGCGCCTGCTGGAGGCTGTACTGGTTGAGATTGAGGTCGACCCGCTCCAGCTTGTAGGGCTGCCCGGCGTGGTTGAGCGCCAGTTCCAGCAGCTTGAGCTGGTATTCGTTGTCGAGATCGTTGATCGGTCGGCTGGGGACCTTGACGGTGAGCGTCTGTGCTTGTGCCAGTAATGGCAGGCACAAGCACAGCCTGATGAGCCATTTCACGCTTTGATCTCCTGTAGGATCCGGGACTTGCCCGGAGTCTAACAGAAGTTGTCACGCTCTTGCTGTGAAAGGGGCCGGGGATCACCCGGCCGCGTCATCTTCGGGCATGACCTGCCCTGTGCCCGGCTCGTACCGAGGCCGGGCTTGTTCGCCGCATCAGGCGACGCGACGGAACACGTGAGTGTCGTTGAATTCCTTGGTGCTCTGGCATTCAACACAGAAGCGGGACTCGGGACGGGCCTGCAGCCGCTTGAGAGAGATCTCGTCGCCACAGGATTCGCAATAGCCGAAATCCCCTTCATTGATCCGCTTCAACGCCCCTTTCAGCTTGCGCAGGTGCAACTTGTCGTGCTCGATGCGGTTCAGCTCCAGGCGACGGGCCTCCTCGACACTGGCACGGTCAATTTCATCCGCCATTTCGTTGGTATCGGTGGCGATAGCCTGGCTGGCCTGGGAGTTGAGACGTTCTTCGAGCTCAAGGATTTGTCGCTCGATCTGGCCTTTGTAGAAGGTCAGTTGGTCTTCTGTCATGAAATCACACATACGGTTTGCTACCAGTCAGTTTCCCAATGTTACCCATTGATGGGGGCTGTCTGTCGTCAGACCAAGCCCTTGTATCCCGTTTTGCACCAAATCCATGCAGGAGAGTGCAAATCAGGGCGGGCCTTGTACCAAAAAAATGCAGACATGCAAAGGAAATTGGATAAGGAGTGTGCGCCCTTGCAAAGAAATGGGCCTTCTCCGACAGGGTCTGACTGAGTATCGAACGAGATCCCGCCGCCGTTGGCATCGAGCTTGCAGTGGGCTGATCGTGACACAAAGTGTTTAGTATTTGGTGCCGCGCTGGTCATTATACAGGCCGTTGTTTATAGTTTTTTAAACACCGCTGCTTGACAAAGGCCTTTATCACGGGCTTTTATGGTGTGGTCGATTACATTTTCTTAACAAGGGTGTTCCTTATATTAGACACCCTTGACAATGGCAACCGTAAAGTCGGGGTTTAACATGGACAGTATCAAGGGCTGGATGGAGAGCAATCGCATCACGGAAGTGGAGTGCCTGTTTCCAGATTTCACCGGCAATGCCCGAGGCAAGATCATTCCAGCCAACAAGTTTCTGCGCGAGGGGGGCATGCGGCTGCCCGAGGTCATCTTCACCCAGACGGTGACCGGCGAGTACCCGGATGACGACAGCATGATAGACCCGCTGGAGCGGGACATGCAGCTCTATCCCGATCCCAACACCATTCGTTTCGTACCCTGGGCGCTGGAGCCCACCGCCCAGGTGATCCACGACTGCTTTGACGTCAACGGCAAGCTCATCGACATCGCTCCCCGCTCCGTGCTGCGCCGGGTTCTGTCATTCTACGAGAAGCAGGGCTGGAAGCCGGTGGTGGCGCCGGAGCTGGAGTTCTACCTGGTGACCCGCAACGAAGATCCCGACTATCCGCTGGTGCCGCCGGTGGGCCGCAACGGCCGCCCGGAAACGGCCCGCCAGTCGTTCAGCATCGATGCGGTGAACGAATTCGACCCCATCTTCGAGGACATGTACGACTACTGCGAGGCCCAGGAGCTTGAGGTGGACACCCTGATCCACGAATCCGGCGCCGCCCAGATGGAGATCAACTTCCTGCACGGGGATGCCATCGATCTCGCCGACCAGGTGTTTCTGTTCAAGCGCACCATGCGCGAGGCCGCCCATCGCCACGGCATCTATGCCACCTTCATGGCCAAGCCCATGAGCAACGAACCGGGTTCCGCCATGCACATCCACCAGAGCCTGGAAGACATGGATGGCAACAACCTGTTTGGTACCAGCGAAGGGGGCAACTCCGATCTGTTCATGCATTTCATCGCCGGCCTGCAGAAATACACCCCGGCAGTGACCGCCCTGCTGGCGCCGAACGTCAACTCCTACCGCCGCCTCACCTTTGGCGAGAGTGCGCCGCGCAACGTGCAGTGGGGGGTGGAAAACCGCACCTGCGGCCTGCGGGTCCCCTTCTCCGAACCGAGCGCACGCCGGGTCGAGAACCGCTTCGCCGGGGCCGATGCCAATCCGTATCTGGCTCTGGCCGCCACCCTGGCCTGCGGCTACCTCGGCATGCTGGAGAAGCTCGAACCCATGCAGGAGATGAAGGCGAGTGCCTATGACCTGCCCTACAGCCTGCCCCGCTCGCTGGAGGAATCGCTGAGCCACCTGGAGCAGTGTGAACCCATCAAGGACATGCTGGGGGAGCGCTTCATCCGCGCCTTCGTGGCCGTCAAGCGCAAGGAGTACGAGACCTATTTCGGCGTGATCAGCCGCTGGGAACGGGAATTCCTGCTGCTGAACGTCTGATCTGTCCCCGGGGGAGGCGAGGCCTCTCCCCGTCATATCGCAAGCAAGGGGCTGAAGGCCCGTCTCGCGGCGGCGCCCGCGACCCGGAAGGCACCGAGTAAAGGTGAGGCCCGCTCCCGCAATGGAGAGGGGGTCACCTGCAATCAACTGGCGACGATGTTCGCCCCATGGAAAGGCATCGAGCAGGCAAGAGAGTGCCAGCCCCGTGAATGGCAGTGACCGGGCCGGCCATCCGTGCCCTCATGAATGGCGACAAGATTCGCCGAATCGAAGGAACCGAGGAGCAAGCAATGCAGCACACCACCCGTGAGTGGCAGCAACTGGAAGCCAGCCATCATCTGCATCCGTTTACCGATTTTCAGGCCCTGAACAAGAAGGGCAGTCGCATCATCACCAAGGCCGAAGGCGTCTATCTGGAAGACTCCGAAGGCAAGCGCATTCTGGACGGGATGGCGGGTCTGTGGTGCGTCAACATGGGCTACGGCCGTAAGGAGCTGGTGGATGCCGCCACTCGCCAGATGCAGCAACTGCCCTACTACAACCTCTTCTTCCAGACCAGCCACCCCCCTGCTGCCGAGCTGGCCACCCTGCTGGCCGAGATCACCCCTTCCCACCTCAACCACGTCTTCTTCACCGGTTCGGGTTCCGAGTGCAACGACACCGTGCTGCGCATGGTGCGCCACTACTGGGCCAGCAAGGGACAACCTGACAAGCAGGTGATCATCAGCCGCCACAATGCCTATCACGGCTCCACCGTGGCGGGGGCCAGTCTGGGGGGCATGAAGGGGATGCACGCCCAGGGCGGCTTGCCCATTCCGGGCATAGTCCACATCGACCAGCCCTATCACTTCGGTGAGGGAGAGGGCATGAGCGCCCACGAGTTCGGTCTGGCCCGTGCCCGCCAGCTGGAAGAGAAGATCCTGGCACTGGGGGTGGACAAGGTAGCCGCCTTCATCGGCGAGCCTATCCAGGGTGCGGGGGGGGTCATCATTCCGCCCGAGAGCTACTGGCCGGAGATCCAGCGCATCTGCGACCAGTACGGCATCCTGCTCATCGCAGACGAGGTGATCTGCGGCTTTGGCCGCACCGGCCACTGGTTTGCCAGTGAAGGTTTTGGCATCAAACCCGACCTCATGTGCCTGGCCAAGGGCATTACCTCCGGCTATCTGCCGATGGGCGCCGTGATGGTGGGGGACAGGGTTGCCAGGGTGCTGGTGGAAGAGGGGGGGGAGTTCAACCATGGCTTCACCTATTCCGGCCATCCGGTCGCCTGCGCCGTGGCCATTGCCAACATCCAGCTTATGCAAAGGGAGAGCATAGTTAAGCGAGTTCATGATAGTATCGGCCCCTATTTGCAGCGCCGCTGGGCTGAGCTGGCGGACCATCCGCTGGTGGGGGAAACCCGTGGGAAAGGCCTGGTCGCCGCGCTGGAAATAGTACAGGACAAGCAGACGAAACGTCGCTTCCCGGCCAAGCTCCATGCCGGGATGACCTGTCGGGAGTTCTGTTTTAACAATGGCTTGGTGATGAGGGCTGTCGGCGATACCATGATCATATCGCCCCCCTTGGTGATCACCGAGGAACAGGTGGATGAATTGGTCAAACTGGCCAGGCTCAGTCTGGACCTGACGGCTGCAAAGCTGCGGGAATAGGCGGGAACCGGGCAGGTTGGCTTACGCATACAATTTGCTTAGGAGACAAGGACTATGTCTTTTAAAAAGGGAATGATGGCTGCTTCCGTGGCGCTGGTCATGATGAGTACCGGGGCGATGGCCGACGAGAAGGTGCTGCACGTCTACAACTGGAGCGACTATATCGCGCCGGATACGCTGGAAAACTTCCAGAAGGAGACGGGCATCAAGGTGGTCTACGACGTGTTCGACAGCAACGAAGTGCTGGAAGCCAAGTTGCTGGCAGGCAAGTCGGGCTATGACATCGTCGTACCGTCCAACCCCTTCTTGGCCAAGCAGATCAAGGCAGGTGTCTTCCAGAAGCTGGACAAGTCCAAACTCTCCAACTGGCAGAACCTGGACGTCGACCTGCTCAAGGCGCTCGAACCGAGCGATCCGGGCAACCAATACTCCATCCCTTACCTGTGGGGCACCATCGGCTATGCCTACAACGCCGAGAAGGTGAAGGCCGTGCTGGGGGCGGATGCCCCGGTGGACTCCTGGGATCTGGTGTTCAAGCCGGAGAACATGGCCAAGCTGAAGGAGTGCGGTGTCTCCTTCCTCGACTCGCCGACCGAAATGCTGCCGGCCGCCCTGCAATACCTGGGCTTCAAGCCGGACAGCCAGAAGCCGGACGAGCTGAAGAAGGCAGAGGCGTTGTTCCTCTCCATCCGTCCCTATACCGCTTACTTCCACTCCTCCAAGTACATTTCGGATCTGGCCAACGGCAACCTGTGCGTGGCGGTCGGTTACTCCGGTGACCTGCAGCAGTCCAAGGCGCGTGCCGCCGAGGCCAAGAACGGTGTCAGCCTGACTTACACCATTCCGAAAGAGGGGGCAGGCAGCTTCTTCGACATGATCGCCATCCCGGCGGATGCCAAGAACGTCGAGGCGGCCCACACCTTCATCAATTACCTGATGAAGCCGGACGTGATCGCGAACATCACCAACGTGGTGCAGTTCCCGAACGGCAACAAGGCGGCCACGCCGCTGGTGGACGAGGCGATCCGTACCGACCCGGGTATCTACCCGACGCCGGATACCCTCAAGAAGATCTACACCTTCCCGGATCTGCCGGCCAAGGTGCAGCGTCTGATGACCCGCAGCTGGACCAAGATCAAGTCAGGCAAGTAAGAGTGACGAGTACCCCTCCCGGTCCGCAGTTCGGCCGGGAGGGTGGTGACCACCCGACAGGTTGGACGGCGCGTATGGATGCGCGACTGGCAAAATCACACAAATGAGGACTGATAAGTGCACATGACCAAGATGGCAACGCTGGCCCTGACCCTGGGGTTTGCAAATCTGACCCAGGCAGCCCCTGTGGTTCATTTTTACAACTGGTCCGATTATATCGGCGAGACCACCCTCAGTGACTTTCAGCAGAAGACCGGGATCAAGACCGTCTACGACGTGTTTGACTCCAACGAGACGCTGGAAGGCAAGCTGCTGACCGGACGCACCGGCTACGATCTGGTCGTGCCCTCCAACAATTTCCTGGCCAAGCAGATCAAGGCGGGGGCCTTCCAGAAGCTGGACCTCACCCTGCTGCCAAACCTGAGCAACCTGGACCCCATGCTGCTCAAGCAGCTCGAGAAGGTGGATCCGGGCCATCAGTACGCCGTGCCCTACCTCTGGGGCACCAACGGCATCGGCTACAACGTCGACAAGATCAAGGAAGTGCTGGGTGTCGACAAGATTGACTCCTGGGCGACCATCTTCGAGCCGGAAAACATGAAGAAGCTCTCCCAGTGCGGCGTGGCCTTCCTCGATTCGGCGGACGAGATGATCCCGGCTGCCCTCAACTACCTGGGGCTCAACCCCAACAGCCATGAGCCGGCGGACATCAAGCGGGCCGAAGAGCAGCTGCTCAAGGTGCGCCCCTACGTGGCCTACTTCCACTCCTCCAAGTACATCGGTGACCTCGCCAACGGCAACATCTGCGTGGCGGCGGGTTTCTCCGGCGACATCCTGCAGGCGGCGTCCCGGGCCGAGGAGGCGGGCAAGGGGATCAATATTGCCTACAGCATCCCCAAGGAGGGTGGCAATCTCTGGTTCGACATGATGGCGATCCCGGCCGATGCCACCAACGTGAAAGAGGCTCACGCCCTGATCAACTACATTCTCGAACCGCAGGTCATCGCCAAGGTGAGCGACTATGTGGGTTACGCGAACCCGAACATCAAGGCGGGAGAGTTCATGGACAAGGCCGTTCGCGAGGATGAGTCTGTCTATCCCCCCCAGGCGGTGCTTGAGCGTCTGTATGTGCAGGAAGCACATCCCCGCTCGGTGCAGCGCCTGATCACCCGGAGTTGGACCAAGATCAAATCCGGAACCTAACCTTGGCGCCCATCCCGGGGCGCCAGATTGTATTGATGGATCGGCCCAGGCCGGAATCACCTTTGGGAGTTTGGTAATGGCGATAGCCTCCAGTGCCTACAAGAAAGCCCTCGAGGGCAGCCAGCAGCGTAAAGAAGTGCTGGTCAAAATAGACAGGGTAAGCAAGCAGTTCGACGAAACGCTGGCGGTCGACAACGTGTCTCTCAACATCCACAAGGGCGAGATCTTCGCCCTGCTGGGTGGGTCCGGCTCCGGCAAGTCCACCTTGCTGCGGATGCTGGCCGGGTTCGAGCGACCCACGGAAGGACGGCTGTTCCTCGACGGCGTCGACATTACCGACATGCCGCCCTATGAACGCCCCATCAACATGATGTTCCAGTCCTATGCCCTGTTCCCCCACATGACGGTGGCCCAGAACATCGCCTTCGGCCTCAAGCAGGATGGCCTGCCCAAGGCGGAGATCGATGCCCGGGTGGAAGAGATGCTCAAGCTGGTGCAGATGACCCAGTACGCCCGCCGTAAGCCGCACCAGCTCTCCGGTGGTCAGCGTCAGCGGGTGGCCCTGGCCCGTTCCCTGGCCAAGCGTCCCAAGCTGCTGTTGCTGGACGAGCCCATGGGGGCGCTCGACAAGAAGCTGCGCTCCACCATGCAGCTCGAGCTGGTCGAGATCATCGAGCGGGTCGGCGTGACCTGCGTCATGGTGACCCACGATCAGGAAGAAGCCATGACCATGGCCGAGCGGATCGCCATCATGCACCTCGGTTGCATCGAGCAGATCGGCAGCCCGATGGATATCTACGAGACCCCGGCCAGCCGGCTGGTGTGCGAGTTCATCGGCAACGTCAACCTGTTTGACGGCCTGCTGGTGGAGGATGAGCAGGACCACGCCATCATCGCCTGTGCGGATCTGGAGCAGCCCATCTATGTGGGTCACGGCATCAGCTCCCGGGCGGAGAACAAGAAGGTCACCTATGCCCTGCGTCCGGAAAAACTGCTGATGAGCCTGCAAAAGCCGGAAGAGATCGAGCATCCGGACTTCAACTGGACCAAGGGCGAGGTTTATGACATCGCCTATCTGGGCGGCCATTCCGTGTATCACATCCAGTTGCCCTCGGGCAAAATCGTTCAGGCTTTCATCGCCAATGCCGAACGCCACGGCAAACGGCCGACCTGGGATGACCAGGTGTTCCTCTACTGGGAAGATGACAGCGGCGTGGTGCTGCAATCATGAAGGCATTGAGACGACTCAAACAGGTGGGAGGGCGGCAGCTGGTCATCGGCATCCCCTTCTTCTGGCTGTTCCTCTTCTTCCTGCTGCCCTTCATCATCGTCGTGAAGATCAGCTTCGCCGAAGCGGACGTGGCCATCCCCCCCTATACGGACGTGGTGAGCTGGGCAGACAATCAGCTCACCATACTGCTCAACCTGGGCAACTACCTGCTGCTGCAGGAGGATGAGCTCTACATCGCGGCTTATCTGGGGTCCCTCAAGATAGCCCTGGTCAGTACCCTGCTCTGCCTGTTGATCGGTTATCCCATGGCTTACGCCATTTCGCGGGCCAACAAGGAGACCCAGACCGTTCTGCTGCTGCTCATCATGATGCCGACCTGGACGGCGATCCTGATCCGGGTATACGCCTGGATGGGGATCCTCAGCAACAACGGGCTGCTCAACAGCGTCCTGCTGGGCATCGGGGTGATCGACGAACCGCTGCAGATCCTCAATACCAACCTGGCGGTCTATATCGGCATCGTTTACTCCTACCTGCCGTTCATGGTGCTGCCGCTCTACGCCAACCTGGTCAAGCACGACCAGAGCCTGCTGGAGGCGGCCTCCGATCTGGGTGCCCGCAACCTGACCCGGTTCTGGCAGATCACGGTGCCACTCTCCAAGAACGGCATCATCGCCGGTTGCATGCTGGTCTTCATCCCGGTGGTGGGCGAGTTCGTCATCCCCGAGATGCTGGGTGGTCCGGAGACCCTGATGATCGGCAAGGTGTTGTGGCAGGAGTTCTTCAACAACCGTGACTGGCCGGTGGCCTCCGCCCTGGCGGTGGTGATGCTGGCGGTGCTGATCATTCCCATCATCCTGTTCAACCGCAACCAGGCCAAAGAGCTGGAGGGCAAGGCATGAGACGTTTCGGTTTTGCCAAGCTGATGCTGTGGCTGGGTCTGCTGTTCATCTACCTGCCCATGATCATCATGGTCATCTACTCCTTCAACGCCTCCAAGCTGGTGACGGTGTGGGGAGGCTGGTCGCTCAAGTGGTACTTCGGCCTGCTCGACAACAAACAGTTGATCGGGTCCGTGTTCCGCTCCCTGGAGATCGCCTTCTACACCGCCATCGCGGCGGTGGCGCTGGGGACGGTGGCGGCCTTCGTGCTGACCCGGATCCCTCACTTCCGTGGCCGGACCCTGTTCGGCGGCATGGTGACGGCGCCGCTGGTGATGCCCGAGGTGATCACCGGTCTTTCCCTGCTGCTGCTGTTCGTGGCCATGGCCCAGCTGGTGGGTTGGCCCGCGGAGCGGGGCATGCTGACCATCTGGATAGCACATACCACCTTCTGTACCGCCTATGTGGCGATCGTGGTGTCGGCGCGGCTGCGGGAGCTGGATCTCTCCATCGAGGAGGCGGCCATGGACCTGGGAGCCAAGCCCTGGAAGGTGTTCTTCCTGATCACCATCCCGATGATCGCCCCGTCGCTGGCGGCGGGTGGCATGATGTCGTTTGCCCTGTCGCTGGATGACCTGGTGCTGGCGAGCTTCGTCTCCGGCCCGGGTTCGACCACCTTGCCGATGGAAGTGTTCTCGGCGGTGCGTCTCGGCGTGAAGCCCGAGATCAACGCCATCGCGAGTCTGATCCTGCTGTCGGTATCCCTGTTCACCTTCGGTAGCTGGTATCTGATGGCCCGGGCGGAGAAACGCCGTCGCGCCGAAATCGCCATGACCACCCAGATGCAGGCAGTTGCCTGACCTGCCCCGTGATAAGATCCGCATTCCCCCATCCGTCAGGAGAATGGAATGCGGATCTCCCTCTTCATCGGCCAGAGCGCCGAACTGAACCCAGAGCAGGCCCCCGGCCTCATCAGTGCCATCCACAAGCAGCCTGCCGACGCCCCTCTGTGGTGTGATTTCCTCGGCCTTCGCGGGGATGAGCAGAGCGACAGACGCCATCATGGCGGCCCGGATCGAGCCCTGCACCATTACCCTGCGGAGCACTACGCCTGGTGGAAAACCTGGCAAACCGCGCTGGGACTGCCTGTACCACGCACACCCTGGCAGCCTGCCGCCTTTGGCGAGAATCTCTCTGGTTCGGGGCTGACGGAGGCGCAGGCCTGCATCGGCGATGTCTATCGACTTGGGGAGGCGCTAATCCAGATAAGCCAGCCCAGATCCCCCTGTTTCAAGCTCAACCAGCGCTTTGGCTATGGCCAGCTCTCCCAGGTGATGCAGCTGAGTGGTCGCTGTGGCTGGCTGCTGCGGGTGCTGGAAGAGGGAAGGGTGGATCCGCAGGGGGAGCTGACACTGGTGGACAGACCCTACCCTGAGCTGACGGTGAAGCGCACCGCCGACATCCTGTTCAACCAGGCCCGCAACGAGGAAGAGCTGCAACTGCTGCTGGAGAACCCGGCGCTCTCTCCCAACTGGCGCCAGCATGCGGCTCATTGGCTGGAACATGGAGTGGTGGCGGATTGGATCCGGCGTTTGCTGGGGCCGACCGAGTTCAGGTTGCCTCGACAGGGCTGAAGGCAGGCGGAAAGATGCCTTGTGGCGATTTTTGCTGCGACTCGCTGAATTATTGAGCGTAAAGCCATTTTTTTAGAGTGAATGCAAAAAAAGGCTTGTGTCGGGTCGGGGCTTTCGGTAAATTCTCGCCCCGCAGACATCGGTGTGTAGCGCAGCTTGGTAGCGCACTTCGTTCGGGACGAAGGGGTCGGAGGTTCGAATCCTCTCACACCGACCACATTTGAAAAGGCCGCTCAATGAGCGGCCTTTTCGCATTTGGTCTGTTGAAGCAAAGCTGACATTTCCATTGCCGATTGCTGCTCCTGCTCCTGCTCCTGCTCCGATCCCCCTCATTTGCCCAACTAAAAGGGCCACCGCTCGGTGGCCCCACTGGTGGAGTCTGATCCTGACTCCGGCACTCTAGATTGTGACAATCTCGTTATGGGTCTTGTCGATGGTGCCCTCCTTGCGCCCCAGGCGCTCATTCAGATATGCCAGTGTTGATGCCGCAATGCCTTGAAACCGTGTTGGGTTTGCAGGGCCGCATGCTTGGGGTACTCACTAATGAAATGTGCTATTCCCTCCATCAGTTGTGAACGCAGCGAAGACACGGGCTCATGCCAGGCTTGCAGGCAGAGATGACCAGGGATCAGCTGCTCTCGATACGCTTCCAGCAGCGATTCCGGCCAGGGCTCGATATGGGAATCGTGACGCAGTAAATAGTGGGCGGCGGGTTCACGGGCATAGATGAACTGAACTTGGGCCAGGTCGCGTTGGCTTAGCGTTTGGCTGCCGATATGGCAAGTCAGATATTTTCCCGTCTTCAGATTCAGGAAGTGACCGCGTTGCCGACAGGCAATGATGCGATACCAGGGCAGGGGTGAACAGAGAGAATACCCCTCCAGCTCCTGTTCCAACCAGTGACGGCACTCTGGGGTCTGCACTTCTTCGCGCATGGCCTCAAGTCGTGTCAGCAAGGCTCTGGATGGTTGGGTAGCCAGTATCGCGCTCATCGTCTGCAATCCTCCCTCTGCACAGAATCCCGACTTTCAGTATGGACCCTGAGCGGAGGAGGGGGTAAGAATTCTAATGATTAAAATCAGCTTAGAAGCGCACTTTTTATGCAATAAAAACCATTAGCCGACGAGGTAGGTGCCCGTGCCGAAGGCGATGTGAGTGCCCTCTTCGTTGTGCAGCTCCATGCGGGCGACTGCGACCTTGCTGCCTGCCCGGATGATGTGGGCGGTGGCGATGAACTCGTTGCCGCGACCGGGACGAAGATAGTCCACCCGCAGATCGATGGTGCCAAGTCGCGAGAAGCGCTCCTTGAGATAGCTGGGGGAGAAGTCCTCCAACTCGTCGATGCAGGAGGCGGCGACTATCATGCCGCCCGCCACATCGAGCAGGCTGGCGGTGACGCCGCCGTGCAGTATGTTGTGGAAAGGGTTGCCGATGAGCTTCTGTTCCATCTTGATGCGCAGCTCCACCTTGTCGAAGTCGTAGTGGGTGACTTGCATGCCGATCAGCTTGTTGAAGGGCATTTTTTCGGCGAACAGGTTGGCTATGCCACTGAGCGCCATCTTCTTGAGCATCTGTTTCATTACTTGAGTCCGCCCTGTCATCAAAGCCGAGTAAAAACTCCAGCCAGTCTGCAACACTTCCTTAACACTCGCAATGGCAGGTTTATTGTGGGCGGCGGCTGCTTTAGAATGGCGACCCCAAAGGAGAGCCCATGACCGTCATTGCCGAAACCCTGCCTGACCCTCAGCCAGAGAATCCCCTTGCCCTGTTGCAGGCGGTGTTTGGCTATCAGCAGTTTCGGCCGGGCCAGCTCGAGATCATCGAGCAGATAGTGGCGGGGCGCGATGCCCTGGTGCTCAAGCCCACCGGCGGCGGCAAGTCGCTTTGCTACCAGATCCCGGCGCTGCTGCGACCCGGGCTCGGGGTGGTGGTCTCCCCCCTCATCTCGCTGATGAAGGATCAGGTCGACACCCTGCGTGCCAACGGCGTGGCGGCGGTCTACATCAACTCGGCCCTGAGCCGGGAGGAGATGATCCAGAACTTTGCCGCCATGCGCCGAGGCGAGATCAAGCTGGTTTATGTTTCCCCCGAGCGTTTGCTGCAGCACGAGTTCATGGACCGGTTGGCGGAGTTGCCCCTCGGCCTGTTCGCCATCGACGAGGCGCACTGCGTCTCCCAGTGGGGGCACGATTTTCGGCCGGAATACGCGGCGCTGGGACGGCTCAAGCAGTGGTTCCCCCAGGTGCCGGTGGTAGCGCTCACCGCCACCGCCGACGAGGCGACCCGCAGCGACATGCTGCACCGGCTGGAACTGAACGATCCCTTCATCCACACCGCCAGCTTCGATCGGCCCAATATCCGCTACAGCCTGGTGGAGAAGTTCAAGGCAGCGGAGCAGCTGCTGCGCTACGTGCAGAGCCAGAAGGGCAACTGCGGCATCGTCTACTGCTCCAGCCGCAATCGGGTGGAGGAGGTGGCCGAGCGGCTCTCCCGTCACGGCTGCAAGGCGGCACCCTATCATGCCGGTCTGCCGCTGGAGCTGCGTCAGCAGACCCAGGAGGCCTTCCTCAAGGATGACATCGAGATCGTGGTGGCGACGGTGGCGTTTGGCATGGGCATCGACAAGCCCAACGTGCGCTTCGTGGTGCACTACGACATCCCGAAGAACATCGAATCCTACTATCAGGAAACCGGCCGTGCCGGGCGTGACGGCACTCCGGCCGAGGCGCTGCTGCTCTACGATCCCGCCGACATCGGGCGGGTGCGCCGGCTGCTCGACAACATCGAAAACCCCCAGCAGCTGCAGGTGGAGCAGTACAAGCTCAACGTGATGGCGGCCTTTGCCGAGGCGCAGACCTGCCGCCGTCAGGTGCTGCTCAACTACTTCGGCGAGTACAACGACAAGCCGTGCGGCAACTGCGACATCTGCCTCGATCCACCCCAGAGTTATGACGGCACCGAAGATGCCCAGAAGGCGCTCTCCTGTGTCTGGCGGGTGGGACAGAATTTCGGGGTGGGTTATGTGGTGGAGGTGCTGCGCGGGTCGCTGAACCAGCGCATCAAGGATCACGGTCACGACAAGCTCTCGACCTACGGCATCGGCAAGGATCAGAGCCACGAATACTGGATGAGCGTCATCCGCCAGCTGATCCACAAGGGATTGCTGACCCAGAACATCACCCGCAATCTGGTGTTGCAGTTGACCGAAGCGGCCCGCCCCGTGCTGCGCGGCGAGGTGAAGCTGGAATTGGCGGTACCCCGCCTGCAGCCCATCTCCAGCCGCAAGGAGAAGCGCAACGGCCTGCTCGACAACGCCAATTATGACAAGCGGCTGTTCAAGGAGCTGCGCGCCCTGCGCAAGAAGATCGCCGAGGATGAAGAGGTGCCGCCCTACGTGGTGTTCAACGATGCGACTCTGGTGGAGATGGCGCAGCTCATGCCGATGACCGAGGAGGAAATGCTAGCGGTCAACGGTGTCGGTCACCGCAAGCTGGAGCGCTTCGGTGAGGCATTTATGGACCTGATCATCGACTACTGCCGCCGGTAGGGTCGGCCCTGGTAGACCTTGTCATCGACCGCAGCAGGCCCAGGCCGGTAGGCTGGCACAACAAACATTGGAAAGGCGCCCGTTGGTCGGCGCCATGCATTATTTGAGGTTGGCGTAATAGGCCGCCAGATTCTCCATGTCCGCCTCGGTCAGCATCGCCATGAAGGGAACCATCAGTGGCTCGGTACGGGAACCCTCCTTGAACGCCTTCATCTGCTTGAGCAAATAGGCCTGGTTCTGGCCCGCGAGGTGGGGGTAGGTCGGGACGCTCGCCTTGCCATCCGCGCCATGACAGGCGGCACAGACCACGGATTTGGCCTTGCCTTCGTCTATGTCGGCCGCCTTGGCCTGATGGCCCCAGGCAAGCGCCAGCAGGGGCAGGGTATAGACCCACTTTTGCATCGTCTTCTCCTTGAAATGAATAATCGTGATCGCCTGTTAGCCTCGACGAGCCGACGGCGGTATAAAGAGTGACACGAGCATACGCAGGGACAACCCTCATCACCATGAAGTTGATCAACACTTTTGCCACCGAACTCCCCTGGGCTTGCGAGCCCGTTGCCCCGCAGCCGCTGCATGGCCCCAGATTGCTGCATCTGAACCGTGCGCTGCTTGGGGAGCTGGGGCTCGGGGAGGTGAGCGAGGCGCAGTGGCTCGCCTGTTGCGGCCAGGGGCAGCCCCTGCCGGGCATGCAGCCGGTGGCTCAGGTCTATGCGGGCCACCAGTTCGGCGGCTACAGCCCGCGTCTCGGGGATGGCCGCGCCCTGCTGCTGGGGGAGCAGCTGGCGCCGGATGGGTGCCGTTGGGACCTGCACCTCAAAGGGGCGGGCAAGACGCCATTCTCCCGCTTCGGCGACGGCCGTGCCGTGCTGCGATCCAGCATTCGCGAGTACCTGGCTTCCGAGGCGCTGCATGCCCTCGGCATTCCCACCACCCGGGCTCTGGTGCTGCTGGGCAGTGACGAGCCTGTCTACCGGGAGCTGGTGGAGAGCGGGGCGACCGTGCTGCGCACCGCGCCGAGCCATCTGCGCTTCGGTCACTTCGAGTATTTCGCCTGGAGCGGGCAGGGGGAGAAGATCCCCGCCCTCATCGACTATGCGCGGCGTTACCACTTCCCCGAGCTGGCCGATGGCGCCGAGCTGTTTGCCGAAGTAGTGCGCCGCACCGCGCGGCTCATCGCCAAGTGGCAGGCGGCGGGGTTCTGTCACGGGGTGATGAACACCGACAACATGTCCCTGCTCGGGTTGACCCTGGATTACGGCCCCTATGGTTTCATCGATGCCTATGTGCCGGACTTCGTCTGCAACCACTCGGATCCGGACGGCCGCTATGCGCTGGATCAGCAGCCTGCGGTCGGATACTGGAACCTGCAGAAGCTGGCGCAGGCGCTGGCCGGCCATGTGGATGGCGACGCGCTCGCGTCGGCCCTGGCCCAGTACGAGCACCAGCTGATGTTGCACTACTCCGAGCTGATGCGCGCCAAGCTGGGGCTGGCGGTGTGGGAAGACGACGATCCGGCGCTGTTCCGCGAGTTGTTCCGGCTGCTGGCGGCGCACAAGGTGGATTACCACCTCTTCCTGCGACGGCTGGGGGAATTGACCGCTCAGGGTGACTGGCCCGCCCGCCTGCTGGCCTTGCTGCCCGATCCTGCCGTCTGGCAGGGGTGGCTTGAGGCCTATCGGGCACGCCTCGCCCGGGAAGGGAGCGAGGATGGCGTGCGTAAGGGGCAGATGGATGCGGTCAATCCCAAGTATGTGCTGCGCAACGCCCTGGCCCAGCAGGTGATAGAGGCGGCTGAACGGGGCGACATGGCGCCGTTCGAGCGGCTGTTTGTGGCCCTGCAGCACCCCTATGATGACCAACCCGAATACGAGGATCTCGCCACTCCGCATCCGGGCTGGTATTGCGGGGGCGAGCTCTCGTGCAGCAGTTGAGGAGCAACGGATGAACTGGCGTATCACGCAGACAGACAGGGAAGCCGGGGTGGTGATGCTGACCTGCCCGGGCCTTGACTGGGACAGCTTCCCGACTCTGGCAGAGTCCCTGTTGCAGGAGTGGGAGCTGGCGGCTCTCGAGCGGGAGTGGGGGGCGGATCGCCACAGCTGGCTGCTGGAGTTTGAAGGCAGCCGCTTTCGGCTCGAGTACGAACATTACAGCGGCTGCTGGATGGCGGCGGTGCAGCCGGATGACGCGGAGGCGCTGCTCTGGCTTGCTCGGCAGTCCCGGGAGTGAGCTTGGCGTGCGATGCGAGTCAATCTCTTGAGATAACCGCATAAAGATTGAACTATCAATTTTGGGGCGTATAATCTCGCCCCTTGATTATCGCCATGGTGGCGATATGGGTTCCCTAACCCCATTAACCAAAAAGGTCACAATATGAACCTGACTCCGGCTCAGTACCAGACGGCACTGATGCGTCTCTCGCTGTTCCACATCCTGATCATTGCCAGCAGCAACTACCTGGTGCAGCTGCCGATCACCATCTTTGGCTTCCACACCACCTGGGGTGCCTTCAGCTTCCCGTTCATTTTCCTGGCCACCGATCTGACGGTGCGGATTTTCGGCGCAGGCCTGGCGCGCAAGATCATCCAGACCGTGATGCTGCCGGCATTGACCGTGTCCTACGTGCTCTCGGTACTCTTCTTCGAAGGGAGCTTCCAGGGGGTGGGCAATCTGGCAGAGTTCAATCTCTTTGTTGCCCGGATCGCGTTAGCCAGCTTTATGGCCTATCTGGTGGGCCAGTTCATGGACGTGGTGGTGTTCAACCGCCTGCGCCTGCTGAAAGCCTGGTGGGTGGCTCCGGCGGCCTCCACCCTGTTCGGCAATCTGGTGGATACCATCGCCTTCTTCAGCATCGCCTTCTGGCGCAGCACGGATCCCTTCATGGCCGAGCACTGGGTCGAGATCGCGACCGTGGATTACGTATTCAAGTTGCTGATAAGTCTTGGGTTGTTTGTGCCGCTTTACGGTGTGCTGCTGCGCTATCTCAGCCGCAAGCTGGTGGGGGAGGCCGGATTGGCTGGCCTGCAAGCTGCTACGCGACAAGCCTGATGAGATTGACCACCCCCATGGGTGGTCAATTTTTTTGCGATCTTCGCAAATAAGGCTTGCACAGTTAAATGAGAATGATTATTGTTACCTTGTTTTCCGGGAAAGACTTCATTTGTTCCAACGTGATGGACTTCTTGTGAAGGCACGACATTGCTCACATTGCTCACATTGCTTCCAGTTAAGGGGCCAGTAGTTTACTGGCCCTCTTTTTTGCGTCTTTTCCGCCATCAGCGGGCATAAAAAATGGGAGCCAGGGCTCCCATTTTCACTCAGCGCTGTTTACTCGATGTCGAGGGCATCGGGGGAGAGGATCACCCCTGTGGTATCGGCATAGAGGTGGTCATCCGGCAGGAAAGTGACGCCGCCGAAGTTGACCGGCAGATCGGTTTCCCCGATATCCTTGCTGTCGGCGCCCACCGGAATGGCGGCCAGGGCCTGAATACCGATGTCGAGATCTTCCAGGATATCGACCTCACGGACGCAACCGTAGCAGACGATCCCTTCCCACTCATTTTCCGCCGCCGTGGTGGCGATCTCGCTGTCGATCAGGGCGCGGCGCATGGAGCCACCGCCGTCGATCAGCAACACCCGACCGACGCCGTTCTCTTTGACGAGTTCACGGATCAGGCCGTTCGATTCGAAGCACTTGACTGTGGTGATGACGCCGCCGAAAGAGGCGCGGCCGCCGAAGGAGCAGAGCATGGGTTCAAGTACATCCACCATGTCCTGATAGATGTCGCACAGTTCTGAAGTGTTGTATTCCATTGTGTCAGATCCACCGCTGGAAACAGGTGGATCCAGTATAAGGAGTGGGGTTGGCATTTCAACGACTATTCCTTGCCCAGTGGCGGGAAATGCCGTTTTTGCGCGAAAGCGGCCCCGCGTCATGGCAGGCGCCGCAGACGGTCAGCCTCGGGCCCTAGAGCAAGAACAGGGTCGCCAGCCCCAGGAAGATGAAGAAGCCGCCGGTGTCGGTGATGGCGGTGATCATCACGCTGGCACCCACCGCCGGGTCGCGCCCCAGCCGGCTCATGGTCATGGGGATGATGACCCCCATCAGGGCAGCCACCAGCAGGTTGAGGATCATGGCGAGCGTCATCACGCCCCCCAGCGCCGCATCCTGATAGAGCAGGAAGGTGGCGATGCCCATGATGCCGCCCCACACCAGGCCGTTGATCAGGGCCACCCCCAGCTCGCGCCACAGCAGGAAGGAGACGTTGCCTGTCTGGATGTGCTGCAGCGCCAGCGCCCGCACTATCATGGTGATGGTCTGGTTGCCGGTGTTGCCGCCGATGCCGGCGACGATGGGCATCAGCGCCGCCAGCGCCACCAGCTGGGAGATGGTGTGCTCGAACAGGCCGATTACCCGCGATGCCACGAAGGCGGTGCAGAGGTTGATGGCGAGCCAGGCCCAGCGGGTCTTGACCGCCTTGGAGACGGGGGCGAACACGTCTTCTTCCTCGCTGATCCCCCCCATGCGGCGCAGGTCGGTGTCGCTCTCTTCATAGACCAGGTCCACCACCTCGGCGACGGTGAGCCGTCCCATCAGCTTGCCCCTGGCATCCACCACGGCGGCGGAGACCAGGTCGTCCCGCTCGAAGGTGCGGGCGGCGGCCTCGTCGTTGTCTTCCGGATCGAAGGTGACCGGATCCTTCTCCATCGCGTCGCTCACCAGGGTTTCGGGCTTGTGCAGCAGCACGGCGGTGAGGGGCAGCTCCCCTTGCAGCCGGTTGCGCCGATCGGTGACGAACAGCTTGTCGGTGTTCTCGGGGATCTGGCCGCGCAGGCGCAGATAGCGCTGGACGGTGGCCAGGGTCACGTCGGGCCGCACCGTGATGAGCTCGAAGTCCATCATGGCGCCGACCGTGTGCTTGCCGTAGCGGATCACCTCCCGCACCTTGTCCCTGTCCACCGGCGCCATGGAGGTGAGCAGCCGTCCCATCAGGTTGCGGGGCAGGTACTGACCCAGGTAGATCTGGTCGTCGATGTCGAGGGTGCTCAGGGCGTGCAGCAGCTCCTTGTCGCTCATGCCGCTGATGAGGCTGTCCCACACCGTCTCCGACGCTTCCACCAGGATCTGGCCGTGCTTGTCTGCATCCACCTGCTGCCACAGCACGTGGCGCTCGTCCGGCGGCAGGGACTCCAGCGCATCGGCGATATCGGCGGCGGGCAGGCTGTTGACCAGCCGGGTCAGCTCGCTGGTCTGGTCCCGAAGCGCTGCGTCCTGCTCCCCTTGCGGGTCGAGCAGGCTCTCGGTGAGGGCGTCATCGGCCAGCAGCAGCGTGAGGATGCGGGCTCTGTCGTGTTCACGCTGTTTGGCGCTGTTCTTGGGGGGGAGAGACATGAAGCAGAATTCCTGAATTCGGTGATCCGGCGGACAGTCCCCATAGGATACCAGACTCAAAACAAGAGGTTATGACAGTAAATGCAGAAAAAGAAACGCCACCCGAGGGTGGCGTTGGAATGGATGCAGCGATCAGGCCGAGGCCAGGGCCGCGTCGGCGGCGCCTCCTTGCCCGAACCAGGCAAGCTGGTCCGCCAGGGTCACCACCGAACCCACCATGATGAGGGCCGGGCTCTCGACGCCCACCGCCAGCGCGGGCAACTGATCGAGGGTACCGCGAATGACCCGCTGGCTCGGCTGGGTGCCGCGCTCGATGAGCGCCACCGGGGTGTCTCCCCCCTTGCCGTGGGCCAGCAATTGCTCGCGGATGGTGGCGCAGGATGAGAGTCCCATGTAAAACACCAGGGTCTGTTTGTCTTTGGCCAGCAGCGGCCAGTCGAGATCCTGGGCGCCCCCCTTGCCATGGGCGGTGACGAAGCGCACGCTCTGGGCGTGGTCGCGGTGGGTGAGCGGAATACCGGCGTAGGCGGCGCAGCCGCTGGCCGCGGTGATCCCCGGCACCACCTGAAAACCGATGCCGCTGCCGACCAGCGTCTCCAGCTCCTCGCCGCCACGGCCGAAGATGAAGGGGTCGCCCCCCTTCAGCCGCACCACCCGCTGGCCCTTCTTCGCCTCTTCCAGCAAGAGCTGGTTGATCCCCTCCTGCGGCACGCAGTGGTTACCCGCCTGCTTGCCGACGAAGATGCGTTTGGCGTCGCGGCGCACCAGCGCCATCACCTCGTCCGAGACCAGCCGGTCATAGACCACCACGTCCGCCTGCTGCATCTGGCGCAGGGCGTGCAGGGTGAGCAGACCCGGATCGCCGGGGCCGGCTCCCACCAACACCACTTCGCCAGCGGTGTGGCTTTCGTCGGCAAACAGATTGTCGGCCAGTTGGTGGGCAGAGGCGTGATCCCCCCGCGCCAGCGCCTGCCCGAGCCGGTCCGCCCCGAGCAGCCGTTCCCAGAAGCGGCGCCGCTCCCCCATGGTGGCGAAGCGGGCCTTGACCCGCTCCCGCAGGCTGCCGGCGAAGGCCGCGACGGCGCCCAGATGCTGGGGCAGCAGGGCCTCGAGTTTTTCCCGCAGCAAGCGAGCCAGCACAGGCGCCTTGCCACCGGAGGAGATGGCCACCATCAGGGGCGAGCGATCGATGATCGACGGCATGATGAAGCTGGAGCGTTTCGGGTCATCCACCACGTTGGCAAAGATCCGCGCCATATTGGCGCTCTGGTAGACCAGGGCATTCACCTCGCGCCGATCGGTGGCGGCTACCACCAGCCACTTGCCCGTCAGTTGCTGCGGCGCAAATTCACCGGCCAGCCACTCGATGGTCCCGTTGGCAGCCAGTTCCGCCAGCTCGGGGTCGAGATCGGGCGCGACCACGGTGAGCTGGGCTCCGGCATCCAGCAGCAGGCGCGCCTTGCGCTCTGCTACCTCGCCGCCGCCGACCAGCAGCACGGGTTTGTTGTCGAGTCGGCAAAAGATGGGCAAGTAGTCCATGGGGCCTCCTGATCAGGCGGTTTGGGTCTGGCTGGCAGTGGTGGTGGTCTCGCTCACCGCGACCGGGCGCTCAGCCTTGGGGGTGGCATACCAGTAGCCGAGGCCCATAAAGAGGGCGCCGGAGACGGTGTTGCCCAGGGTTACCCACAGCAGGTTGTGGCCGATGCCGCCCAGGGTGTAGGCCTCGGAGTGGGCACCGAACCAGGAGAGGGCAAACAGGGTCATGTTGGCGACTGAGTGCTCGTAGCCGGAGGCGATGAAGGCCAGCAGACACCACCAGATGGCGATGAACTTGGCGGCACCCTCGGTGCGCAGCGCCATCCAGATGGCGAGGCAGACCAGCCAGTTGCACAGCACGCCCTTCATGAACAGGGTCAGCGCCGGTGCCTGGGTCTTGGCCAGCGCCACCTTGTGCGCCAGGCTGCCCGCGTCCGGCAGCAGGCTGCCGCCGTAGGAGTAGATCAGCGCCACCGCGATGGAGCCGAGCAGGTTGCCAGCCCAGGTCTGCGGCAGGATGCGCAGCAGGTCGGCCATGACGATCTTGCCGCTCTTCACCCCGAAGGTGAGGAACATGGTGTGGCCGGTGAACAGCTCGGAGCCTGCGATGATGACCAGGGTCAGGGCGATGCCGAAGGTGGCCCCCATCACCAGCGGACGGATGCTCGGGTCCACCAGGTTGCCCAGGGTGAAGATGAGGATGATGCCGAGGCCCACATAGGCCCCCGCCATGGCGGAGCTGAGCCAGAAGCCGAGCTTGTCGCTGCGCTCGAAGCGATTGATGCGGGCCGCGTTGGCTGCGCACTTGTTGATGGTTTCGGTATACATCTTTGTTTCCTTCAAGAGGGCCGCCCGCGGGCAGCCCTGACTGTTTTTTAACCCCCTCCCTGCCTCCCCCTTGTCAAGGGGGAGGGGCTTTTTGCTCCCTCCCCTGTGAAGGGGAGGGCCGGGGTGGGGTCTGGTGTTAGACGGCGATCCAGACCTGCTGGTCGCGCACTTCAACGGGGTAGCTCTGCACCGACATGGCGGGGTTGTCGAAACAGTGGCCGTCGCTCAGGCGAAAGCGCTGCTTCTTGAGCGGGCTGGCCACCCAGAGCTCGCCGTCGTGTTCGCAAATCAGGCCCCGCGACAGCACATTGGCGGCGAAGAAGGGATCCCGGTTGTCGATGGCGAACACCTCGGCGGCCGCGCTCGGGCGGAACAGAGCGATCTGACGACCCTCGATCAGAGCGCAGACGCCGGTGCCCGGCAGGATGTCGTTGAGTTGGCAGGCAAGTTTCATCATTTGGTTTCCACCTCGATCTGGTAGACGGGGATGCGCTCGGCCGGAGTGGCGGGTCTGTGCTGGTCGCGTTCGCTGACGAACTGCACGTCCGGGTCGCGCTTGTCGCTGTTGATGAAGTGGCTGAAACGCTTGAGCGCTTCCTCTTCGTTGAGGGTGCGCGACCATTCGCACTCGTAGCTGTCGATGAGGGTCTGGATATCGCGCTCCAGCGTCTCGGCCAGTCCCAGCTTGTCGTCGACGATCACTTCGCGCAGGTAGTCGACGCCCCCTTCCAGATTGCCGAGCCAGACCGAGGTGCGCTGCAGTTTGTCGGCGCTGGTGACGTAGAACATCATGAAACGGTCGATCAGCTTGATGAGGGTCTCGCGGTCGAGGTCAGACGCCAGCAGATCGGCGTGGCGCGGCTTCATGCCACCGTTGCCGCCCACATAGAGGTTCCAGCCCGCATCGGTGGCGATGATGCCGACATCCTTGCCCTGTGCTTCCGCACATTCACGGGTGCAGCCGGAGACGCCGAACTTCATCTTGTGGGGGGTACGAATGCCCTTGTAGCGGTTCTCGAGGAAGACCCCGAGGCCGACGCTGTCCTGCACGCCGAAGCGGCACCAGGTGCTGCCGACGCAGGTCTTGGCCATGCGCAGCGCCTTGGCGTAGGCCTGACCGGTCTCGAAGCCCGCTGCCAGCAGCTTGCGCCAGATGGCGGGCAGATCATCCTTCTGGGCCCCGAACAGGCCGATGCGCTGGGCGCCGGTGATCTTGGTGTAGAGCTTGTAGTCGCGGGCCACTTCGGCCACCGCCAGCAGCCCTTCCGGGGTCACCTCGCCACCGGCCATGCGCGGGATGACGGAGTAGGTCCCGTCCTTTTGCATGTTGCCGAGGAAGATGTCGTTGGTGTCCTGCAGAGGTGTGTTAAGCGGGCTCAACACGTAGTCGTTCCAGCAGGAGGCGAGGATGGAGCCGACCGTCGGTTTGCACACCTCGCAGCCATGGCCCTGGCCATGTTTGGCCAGCAGCTCGTCGAAGCTCTTGATCCCCTCCACCTTGACCAGGTGGAACAGCTCCTGACGGGAGTGGGGGAAGTGGGCGCAGAGGTGGTTGTTGACCTCGATGCCCTGTTTCACCAGTTCGGCGTTGAGCACCTGACTGATGAGCGGCACGCAGCCGCCGCAGCCGGTACCGGCCTTGGTCTGCTGCTTGATGGCTGCCAGGGTGGTGTGGCCCTCGGCCACCGCCTTGGCGATGTCGCCCTTGGAGACGTCGAAGCAGGAGCAGATCTGGGCGCTTTCCGGCAGGGCATCCACCCCCAGGGTCGGCTTGGCACCGGCGTAGGCGGGCAGGATCAGGGTGTCCGGGTGGCTCGGCAGGGGCAGGGCGTTGAGCATCATCTGCAGCAGGTTGCCGTAATCCTCCACGTCACCCACCAGCACGGCGCCGAGCAATCGGCTGTTGTCTTCGCTCACCACTATCTTCTTGTAGACGCCGGCCTGGTCGTCCTGGAACACATAGCTGTGGCTGCCCGGGGTGCGGCCGTGGGCATCGCCGATGGAGCCGACGGAGACGCCGAGCAGCTTGAGCTTGGCGCTCATGTCCGCCCCTTCGAAGCGGCTGTCGCCGCCCTGCAGGTGGTCGACGGTGATCTGGGCCATCTTGTAGCCCGGTGCCACCAGGCCGAAGAAGCGACCCTGCCAGGCGGCGCACTCGCCGATGGCATAGATGTCGGAATCGGAGGTGAGGCAGTGATCGTCGATGACGATGCCGCCGCGCTCGGCGATGGCGAGATCGCCGTAGCGACCGAGGGTGTCTTGCGGGCGGATGCCGGTGGAGAAGACCACCACGTCCACTTCCAGCTGGCTGCCGTCGGCGAAGGCGAGGCGGTGTTTCGCCTGCTCGCCGCCATGCATCAGGATCTCGCTGGTGCTCTTGCTGGTGTGTACCTGCACACCCATGGATTCAATCTTGCGGCGCAGCAGCTGGCCGCCCTGACCGTCGAGCTGCTCGGCCATCAGTACCGGAGCAAACTCCACCACATGGGTCTCGAGACCCAGCGCCTTGAGGGCGCCGGCCGCCTCTAGGCCAAGCAGGCCGCCCCCGATCACCACCCCGCTCTTGCCGCTCTTGGCCGCGCTGCGGATGGCTTTGAGATCCTCGATGGTGCGATAGACGAAGCACTCGTGGTGCTGGCTGCCCGCAATGGGCGGCACCCAGGGGTAGGAGCCGGTGGCCAGCACCAGCTTGTCGTACCCGACCACAGTGCCCTTGTTGGAGTGCACTTCGCGGTTGGTCCTGTCGATTTTTTTCACCGCTTCGCCGAGCAGCAACCGAATGCCGTGCTTGTCGTAGAAGCCGGGTTTGACGAGGGAGAGATCTTCGCTGGTGTGATGGGAGAAGTAGGAGGAGAGATGGACGCGATCGTAGGCGGGACGGGGTTCTGCACCGAAGACGGTGATCTCGTAGCGGCCCGGATCGGACCGCTCGATCAGCTCTTCGATGAAGCGGTGCCCCACCATGCCGTTGCCCACAACGACCAGTCTGACTTTGCTCATAGTTGCCTCAAGTTTGGAGTAATAAAACATCATTCTGAGGCTAGGCTACCCAGTCGGCAGGGGCAGACGATTGATGCAAATCAAGTGTCTATTTATATATCTCCTCAGGGGTAATTCGAGAAAATTCAGAACTATACAAAAATAGGTATACCAGTTAATGATTTCTGCGTTAGCTCGGGGTGAGGGATGGTGGAGGGTAAGCCCGGTTTACCAACTGCCGGGGAGTGAAAACTTATGTCGGAAAAAGGCCGGTCTCGCACTGGGCGAGACCGGCATCAGCTGAACAAGGTGGCGCGTCAGGCAATATGGCGGCGGAACATGGCGAGCGCCAGCGACAGGGTGACGCCGGCGATGGCGAGCAGCGGCCAGAGCAGGGGCCAGGCGGCCGACCAGTCGAACCCCTTGAGGAAGACCCCCTTGAGCAGCACGATGAAGTGGGTGAGGGGGTCGATGGCCGCCAGCCACTGGAACACCTGGGGCATGTTCTCCACCGGCGAGATGTAGCCCGAGAGGATCACCGCCGGGACGGTGAAGGAGAAGACCCCGAGAAAGGCCTGCTGCTGGGTCGAGCAGAACGACGAGATGAAGAGCCCGATCCCGGCCAGTGCCAGCCCGTAGCAGACCATGCCCGCCATCAGCAGGCTGAGGCTGCCGGCAAAGGGGAGGTTGAAGACAAAACGGGCGGCCAGCGCGACTATGCACCCTTGTCCCACCGCCACCATGATGCCGGGCACCGCCTTGCCCGCCATGATCCAGCCTGCGGTGAGGGGCGAGACCAGCAGCTGATCGAAGGTGCCCTCCTCCCGCTCCCGCGCCACCGAGAGGGCGGTGACAATCAGACAGCCGGTGGTGGTGATGATGGCTACCAGTGCCGGCAGGATATGCCAGTGGAACTCAACGTTGGGGTTGTAGAGGTTGCGTACCGCCAGCTCGGGTTGCCCCTTGCCCTCACTTTGCCAGCGGGCGATCACCTGACTGATGTAGCCCGCCGCCACCTGACCGCCGTTGGAGCGGCGGCCGTCGATAATCAGCTGCACCTTGGCCGGTTCGCCCCGCGCCAGCCGGCGCGAGAAATCCCCCGGAATAATCAGCCCGAGCAGCGCCTGTTGCCCGGTGATGGCCTCGGTCATGCCCGCCTCGCCTTGCACCGGGATGATGGTGGTGAAGGCGGGCATATGGGTGAGGCGCTCCAGCAGCTCGCGGCTCTGGGCTCCGCCATCCTGGTTGTAGATGGCCAGCGTGTTGCCGGTCACCTCCAGAGTGGCGGCGAACGGGAAGAGGGCGGTTTGCAGCAGCACCGGCATGATGAGCAGAAAGCGCCCCTGGGTATTGCCCATCAGGGCCTGCAGCTCTTTTCGGATCAGCCACCAGAGTCGGATCAGCATGGGTTACTCCAGAGTGCGCCGCGTCTTGCGGGCGGTCAGGGCCAGCCAGAAACCGGCCAGCAGCAGCAGACAGAAACCGTTGACCAGCAGGATCGAGAAGACGCTGCCCGCCTGATAGAGGGTCTGCAGGGAGCTCGCGAAGTAGCGGGCCGGAATGAGGTGAGTGATGGCCCGAAGCCAAGGTGGCATGCTGGCGATCTCGAACACGAAGCCCGACAGCATCACGGCGGGCAGAAAGGCGGCGATCAGCGCTGCCTGCGCGGCATTGAACTGGCTGCGCATCACGGTGGAGAGGAACAGGCCGAGCCCGAGGGCGCTGCCGAGAAAGACGCTGGTGACCAGAAAGAGCAGCAGCAGGGAGCCGCGCCACGGCACCGCCATCACCGCCACCGAGAAGAGCAGGCAGAGCAGCATGGCAATGATGCCAAGGCCATAGTAGGGCAACAGCTTGGAGAGCAGCAGCTCCCCCTTGGTGACCGGGGTGGCGAGCAGCGCCTCCATGGTGCCGCGCTCCCACTCCCGCGCCACCACCAGCGAGGTGAGCAGGGCACCTATGATGGTCATCACCACCGCAATGGAGCCCGGCACCAGAAAGTTGCGGCTCACCAGCGCCGGATTGAACCAGGCGCGGCTCTCTATCGACACCGGCATGGCGACCCCCTCGCCAGCAAGCCACCCCTGCCAGATCCCCTGCACATAGTTGGTGACGAAGTTGGCGGTGTTGGGCTCGGAGCCGTCGGTCAGCAGCAGCGCCTGCGGCGTGCCATTACCCTGACCGGCCAGCGCGCGGGAGAAGCCGTCATCGATCACCAGCAGGCCGCGGATCTCGCCGCGGGCCAGACTGGCGAGCAGGGACTCCTTGCTCGGGCCGCTGTGGATCTCCAGTGCGGTAGAGCCGCGCAGGGCCTGCTCCAGCCGCACCGCCGGGGCGCCGCTGTCGGTACGCCAGATGCCGAGGCGCAGATGGTCCACATCCAGATTGATGGCGTAACCCATCACCACCAGCAGCACCACCGGCATGATGAAGGCAATGAGGATGCTGCTCGGATCTCGGACGATTTGCAGCGTCTCCTTGCGGCAGAGGGCCAGCAGTCGCCGACGGTTGATGCTCATGCGTCCTCCTCGCTGGCCCGCTCGACCAGGGTGATAAAGGCCTCTTCCATTGTTGGCAAAGAACAGGTCGGCAAGGAGCCGGTTTGCAAAGGGATCGCCGCCTCTTTGGCAGCCAGCCCCTTGAGATCGTCCGGGGTGCCGAGGGCCAGCAGCTTGCCGCGATAGATGAGGGCGATGCGGTCGCAATACTCCGCCTCGTCCATAAAGTGGGTGGTGACCAGCACGGTGACGCCGTGGTCGGCCAGCGCGTTGATGTGCGACCAGAACTCGCGCCGGGTCACCGGATCGACCCCGGATGTGGGCTCGTCGAGGAACAGCAGTGGCGGCTCGTGCAGCAGGGCGCAGGCCAGCGATAAGCGCTGGCGCAGGCCGAGCGGCAGGGATTCCGCCTTCTGATCGAGCCAGGGGGCGAGGGCAAAAGCGGTCACCATGGCGTCGATCCGCGTCTGCTGGTGGCGGCCGAACAGGCCGTAGATACCGGCGAAGAAGGAGAGGTTCTGGGCCACGGTGAGCTGCTTGTAGAGGGAGAACTTCTGCGCCATGTAGCCGAGACGCTGGCGCGCTGCCGAGGGGCTGTGGGCCAGATCGATGCCGGTCACCAGCGCCTGTCCCTCGCTCGGGCGTAGCAGGCCGCACTCCATCTTGAAGGTGGTGGACTTGCCCGCCCCGTTGGGGCCGAGCAGGCCGAAGATCTCGCCGCGGCGCACCGCAAAGCTGACATCATCGGTGGCGGCAAAATCGCCGAAGCGTTTGGTGAGGTGGCGCGCCTCGATCACTGCCTCGGGGGAGACCCCTTGCGGCAGTTCGGCTTCTCGCATCCCGGCTGCCAGGCTCGACTCTCCGCCTGGGCCGCCGCCGAGCAGGTCGATAAAGGCATCCTCCAGCCGGGGCTGGGCCGGTTGAAAAGCGCCGTTGGCGAGATGCAGCTCTGCCAGCGGTGGGGGCGTCATGCCCGGGTGCAGCAGCAGGCGCACCCGCTCCCCCGCTACCGCGCCATCCATCACCGCCGGGTGAGCCAGTGCCCGGCGCAGCAGGGCGCGTCGCTCGCGGCCATCCAGTTGCCCCGCCTCCAGCAGCCAGCAGCGGCTGGCCATGGCCCCCATCAGATCGGCTGGCGTGCCGCTGGTGCGCACCTCGCCATCCGCCATCAGCAGCACGTGGTCGCACAGCTCCGCCTCATCGAGATAGGCGGTGCTCCAGAGCACCGTCATTCCCCCCTTGGCCAGTTCGCGCACCATCTGCCAGAGGGCGCGGCGGGAGATGGGATCGACCCCGACCCCCGGTTCGTCGAGCAGCAGCACATCCGGGGTGCCGAGCAGGGCGCAGGCCAGCCCGAGTTTCTGCTTCATCCCGCCAGAGAGCTTGCCGGCTGGCCGCGCGGTGAAGCGGGCAAGATCGGTGAAGGCGAGCAGCCGCGCGAAGGTGGGCGTGCGTTCGGGCTCCAGTACGCCGCGCAAGTCAGCGTAGAGGGTGAGGTTCTCCAGCACGCTGAGATCCTCGTAGAGGCCGAACTGCTGGGGCATGTAGCCGAGGCGCTGGCGCAGCAGATCCCCCTCGCTCACTGGATCCAGCCCCAGCACCCGGATGGTGCCCGCTTCGGGGATCAGCAGACCGGCCAGCAGGCGCAGCAGGGTGCTCTTGCCCGCGCCGTCGGGGCCCACCAGCCCGGTGATGCCGCCAGCCGGAATGGTGGCGGAGATGGCGTTGAGGGCGACCCGCTCGCCAAAGCGTTTGGTGAGCCCCTCAAGGGAGATGGCGCTGTTCATGGCGCGAGCCTGACGGTGACCGGTATCCCTTGGCGCAGGGCCGGGTCGGGATCCTGTACCACGATGCGCAGCCGGTAGACGAGGTGGGTGCGAAGATCCGGCGTTTCCACGGATTTGGGGGTGAACTCGGCGGTGGGAGAGACAAAGCCCACCACCCCGTGATAGGGCTGATCCGGCCGCGAGTCGGTGGTGAGGGTCACCTTGGCGCCGCTCGGGAAGTGGCCGAGCCAGGGCTCCTCCACATAGGCGCGCACCCAGACCGGCGCGGTCAGGGAGAGGTTGAAGGCGGTCGCTCCGCTCTGCACCATGCTGCCGTTCTCGATGGCGCGGCTGATGATGATGCCGTCGCTGGGGGCGGTCAGGCTGGCATCGGCCAGCGCCAGCTCGGCACTGGCGAGCGCCGCTTTGGCCCCTTCCAGCTGGGCATCGGACTGGGCGATTTCCTCCGGGCGGTAGCCGGTTTCGAGCTGGGCGAGCTGTTCGCGTGCCGAGCGTACCTGCGCCTGGGTCTGATCCCGCTGGGAGCGGGCGGTATCGAGCTGACCACGGGAGATGGCGCCGGTGGCGGCCAATGCGCTCTGGCGGCGCCACTGCTGGTTGGCCTCCAGTGCAGCGGCTTCGGCGGCGGCAAGTGCGGCCCGGGCGCGGTCGGTCTCTTCGCTGCGATAGCCTTTGTGGATCAAGGCGTTGGCGGCAGTGAGCGCAGCCAGATTGGCCAAGGCGCTGTCGCGGCTGTGGGTGAGGGGCGCCGGATCGAGGCGGGCCAGCAGTTGACCCGCTTTCACGCTATCCCCCTCATCGACCAGCACCTGATCGACGCGTCCGCCGACCCGAAAGGCCAGATTGACGTCGCGAATATCGACGTTGCCGTAGAGGATGGAGCCGTCGGCGGGGCGCCCCTGCCACCAGAGGTAGCCACCGATAACGGTTAGCAGCAGGGCCAGGATTGCAATGCGTTGCTTCATACCGCTTCTCCTTGAGGATGGCTCTGCAACCAGAGGTCACCACCGAGAACGGCCAGCAGCAGAGCTAGCATCGCGATGCGTTGTTTCATGCCGTTTCTCCTTCTTTCATGTCGGTGGGGCGCAGGCCGCGCAGGGCCCATACCAGCCGCTGTCTGGCGGCCTCGGGGTTGTCTATCTGGCTGAGAAAGGGGGCGGCCTGTTCAGGCAGCCAGCCGAGCTGACGACCGCTGCCGGCGATCACCAGCGGCAGGCCGACCGACCCCATGATGAAGATCATCAGCTGGAGCGGGTGACCCGCGACCAGCGACCCTTCCGCCTGTGCCATCCGTACCTGCTCGATCAGCAGCAGGGGGTGGCGGCGAGGCAGGCTGAGCAGAAAGCGCTGGGCCGCCCCTTCCCCCGCCAGCGCATCGCCAAACAGGTGGTTGATGAAGCCGCGCTGGCGGGCCACCAGCCCGATCAGCGCCTCCATGGTGGCCTCGAACATGGCGATGGCAGAGGGGTAGGAGCCTTTGGCTGCCACCGCCTTGAGCTCGTCATAGAGGGGGGCGTACCAGAGCTCCACCAGCTCGTCGATAAAGGCGTCGCGGTTGCCGAAGTGGTAGACGAAGGAGCCGAGGTTCACCTCGGCCGCCGCCGCCAGCTCGCGCACCGTGAGGCCGCGCAGCCCCTTCTCGGTGGCGATGGCGAGGCCGGTATCGAGCAGTTTCTGACGGGTGGGGTGCATCTGGCTGGCGCTCCTGGTGTATGCATTTTGTACGCAATTATACGACCGTATAAAAAATGCGGAAGCGGGCGGCAGGATCTTTTTGCCCGCAATGTGATCCGCCCCGCTCTGAGGGGCCGTGATCCCCGTCCGGCAGGGGGAAGGATCCACCACTTGTGCCCAAGCCACAGGCATGTCGGTGTGACGGGGTGGTGACAGGCGCTTCAGGCCCCGGGTGCGGGTGCCCGGGCCACAAGAGGCTGGTGATGGAGCCGGGAGCTGCCTGACCCGGATCAGGGGGTGTCGGTGGTCCCGGTGTGATAGGGGGGCCGGGCACAGGTGTCCCGTATCAGGGCGCGCAGCCAGCGGTGGCCCGGATCGGCATCCTGACTGGGGTGCCAGAGCAGGGCGACCCGGATCCCTGGCAGAGCGAAGGGCAGGGGCAGGGTGACCAGATCGCCGAGCAGGCTGGCGCAGTGCAGGTGCGGCACCGTCGCCACCAGATTGCTCTCCCTGACCAGGGCCAGCGCCGTCGCAAACCCGGGTACCAGGGTGGTGATGGTGCGTCTTTTCCCCTGGCCTGCGAGGATCTCGTCGATGGGGCTGTGAGGCTGGCCCCGGCGGGAGACCAGCACGTGGCGCGCGGCGGCATAGCGCGCCACGGTCAGGGTGCCGTCGCAGAGGGGGTGGTCCGGGTGCACCACGGCGACGAAGTGGTCCTGGAACAGGGCCTGGGTGCGCAGCTCAGGGGCCGTGGTGGCGCCGATCACCCCGGTCTCGAAGTCCAGCTCGCCACGGCGCAGGGGGCCGCTCTCCTTGTCGGGTTTGGCCAGAAAGTGCAGCCGCACCCCGGGGGCCTCGACGGCGAGGCGCGCCAGCAGGGCGGGGCCCACCGCCTACACGAAGCCGTCACTGGATCGCAGGCGGAAGGTGCGCTCCAGGCTCGCCGGGTCTACTTCCTGCTGGGGGCGCAGCACGGCCCGGGTCTCCTGAACCAGGCGGGCAACCTCATCCCGCAGGATCTGCGCCCGGGGTGTGGGGATCAGGCCGCGTCCCGCCCGCACCAGCAGCGGATCCCCCGTGGTATCCCGCAGCCTTGCCAGGGCCCGGCTCATGGCGGAAGCACTCAGGCCTAGCCGTCTGGCGGCGCCCGCCACACTGCCCTCTTCCAGCAGGGCATCCAGGGTGATCAGCAGGTTGAAATCCGGGGTCATGGTCGTCTCCTCGCAGGCGGCGCCTGACGGGCCGACCCCTTCATGATACGCGAGTTGCCGTCTCTTCATATGGCGTCTGATGCAACTATAAGCTGCAATCCGTGCGTCTTCCGCCTTGTCATCTCCCCCGCTAGCCTGAGTGCATCATCACTTGCCGGAGAGACTGCCATGTCCACACCACTTCTTGTTCCCCCTCCCGTGACGCGCCGTCTTGGTCTCGCGGGGCTCGGGCTCGCCACCCTGCTGCCCATGCTGGCGGGCAGCATGGCCAACCTGGTGCTGCCTGCCCTGGGGCAGGACTTCGGCGTGCCCTTCGCCAGCCTGCAATGGGTGCTGGTGGCCTACCTGCTTGGGATCACCAGTCTGACGGTGGTGGCGGGCCGGCTCGGGGATCGTCTGGGGCGGCGTCGCCTGCTGCTCTGGGGGACCGGGGTCTTTGCGCTGGCTTCCCTGCTGTGCGCCCTGGCCCCTTCCATCAGCTGGCTCATTGCAGCTCGCACCCTGCAAGGGGCGGGTGCGGCCTGCATGCTGGTGCTCTCGCTGGCCATGGCAGGAGAGCTGGTGCCGCCAGCCCGACGGGGCTGGAGCATGGGATTGCTCGGCACCCTGTCGGCCTGCGGCACGGCGCTCGGCCCCTCCTTCGGCGGCCTGTTGATCGGCGGATTTGGCTGGCAGGCACCCTTCCTGCTGCTGTTCCCCCTGGCGTTGCTGGCGCTGGGGTGTGCCTGGCGGGATCTGCCCCGGGATGAGGCGGGCTCTGCCGAGGGAGGCCTCCCGCTCACCAGTCTGTTGCTGCTGGTGACGGCGCTGCTCTGCTACGGGCTGGCACTGACCCGGGGCAGCCCACTCGGGGTCTGGCCGGGGATAGGGGCGCTCGTCGCCATGGTGCTCTTCGTGCGTGCCGACTCGGGCGCCCGTCGCCCCCTGCTGCCTCTGGCGCTGTTGGGGGCGTCCAGGCGAAGAGGCGGGATCATCGCCAGTGCGCTGGTGGCCAACGTCATGGTGGCGACGCTGCTGATCGGTCCTTTCTACCTTCACGGCGCCTTTGCCCTCGACATGGGGACGGTGGGGCTGATGATCTCCATGGGCCCCCTGCTGGCGGCGCTGTCCGGCATGCCCGCTGGCTGGTTGGTGGACAGGGTGGGGGCGAACCCTGTGGTGCGCCTCGGCCTGGGACTCATGGTGGTGGCCGCCGTCTTGCTGGCCTTGCTGGACAGGGCGCTCGGGCCCCTCGGCTACCTGCTGCCCATCCTGCTGCTCACCGCCGGTTATGCCCTGTTCCAGACCGCCAACAACAGCGCCGTGGTGGGGGAGGCGGAGGGGGCGAGCCGTGGCGCCGTGGCCGGGCTGCTGACCCTGTCGCGCAACCTGGGCCAGCTGACGGGGGCGGCGGGGCTGGGGGGCCTGTTCGCCGCCCTGGTAGGGCGGCCCGATCTCGCCCTCGCGACGGCGGACGAGCTGGCGTTTGCCACCCGGGTCACCTTCGCCCTGACGGCCTTGCTGCTGATGAGTGCGCTCTGGTTGGCGGGAAGGGAGGAGCGTGCCGTGCAGGGTGATGTGGCCCGGGACGGCTGCGAGTCGGGAGAACGCTGAAAACGAAGACGCCTCCACAGGGGAGGCGTCTTGCTATGGGATTGAGCAGGATAGTAAACCGCTCAGCTCCTTGTTATCGATCAACCTGTTACAGAATGAAGCGGCTCAGATCCTCGTCTTCAATCAGCTTGCCGAGGTGGGCGTTGACGTAGTCGGTGTTGATGACGAAGGTCTCGCCTGACTTCTCGGAGGCGTCGTAGGAGATGTCTTCCATCAGCCGCTCCATCACGGTGTGCAGACGACGGGCGCCGATATTCTCGGTGCGCTCGTTGACCTGCCAGGCCGCTTCGGCCAGACGGCGGATGCCATCCTGGGTGAACTCGATGTTGACCCCTTCGGTGGCCATCAGCGCCTTGTACTGATCGGTCAGGGAGGCGTTCGGCTCGGTCAGGATGCGCTCGAAGTCTTCGGTGGTCAGGGCGGTCAGCTCGACCCGGATCGGCAGACGGCCCTGCAGCTCGGGGATGAGGTCGGACGGCTTGGCGATCTGGAAGGCACCGGAGGCGACAAACAGGATGTGATCGGTCTTGACCATGCCGTGCTTGGTGTTGACGGTGCAGCCCTCGACCAGCGGCAGCAGGTCGCGCTGAACCCCTTCACGGGAAACGTCCGGGCCTGAGCTCTCGCCGCGCTTGCAGATCTTGTCGATCTCGTCGAGGAAGACGATGCCATTGTTCTCGACGGAGGCGATGGCCTTCTGCTTCAGCTCTTCCGGGTTGACCAGGCGGGCCGCTTCCTCTTCGATCAGCGCCTTCATGGCCTCCTTGACCTTGATCTTGCGCTTCTTCTTCTGGTTCTGGCCCAGGTTCTGGAACAGCCCCTGCAACTGGTTGGCCATCTCTTCCATGCCCGGCGGGGTCATGATTTCGACACCCATGGGGGAGGCGGCCAGATCCAGCTCGATCTCCTTGTCATCCAGCTGACCTTCCCGCAGTTTCTTGCGGAAGATCTGGCGGGTGTTGGAGTTGTCGGCTTTCTCTTCCTCACCCCAGCTGTTGCGCGGGTTGGGCAGCAGTGCGTCGAGGATGCGCTCTTCGGCGGCTTCCTCGGCGCGGTATTTCATCTTCTCCATCTCGGTCTCGCGCACCAGCTTGATGGCGACATCGGTCAGATCGCGGATGATGCTGTCCACTTCCTTGCCCACATAGCCCACTTCGGTGAACTTGGTCGCTTCCACCTTGATGAAGGGGGCGTTGGCCAGCTTGGCCAGGCGACGGGCGATCTCGGTCTTGCCGACGCCGGTCGGGCCGATCATCAGGATGTTCTTCGGGGTCACCTCGTGGCGCATCTCCTCGGAGAGCTGCATCCGGCGCCAGCGGTTGCGCAGGGCGACGGCGACCGCGCGCTTGGCGTCGGCCTGACCAATGATGTGTCTGTCCAGCTCGTGGACGATTTCTCTCGGGGTCATCTCGGACATGGTGGCGTTCCTGTATCCGGGGCGGGCAGGGCCCACCCCTTGGAAAATGGGGTGTCTGGCAAGGCGGCCTTATTTGGCTGCGTAGTCCAGTACTTCGATGGTGTGGTTGCCGTTGGTGAAGACGCAGATGTCGCCCGCAATCTTGAGGGACTTCTCGACAATGCTCTTGGCGTCGAGCTCGGTGTTCTCCAGCAGGGCGATGGCGGCGGACTGGGCAAAGTTGCCGCCGCTGCCGATGGCGATGAGATCGTGCTCCGGCTGCACCACGTCACCGTTGCCGGTGATGATGAAGGATTTGTGCTCGTCGGCGACGGCCAGCAGCGCTTCGAGGCGGCGCAGGGCGCGATCGGTGCGCCAGTCCTTGGCCAGCGCCACGGCGGCGCGCTCCAGGTTGCCCTGATGGGCCTGCAGTTTGGCTTCGAAGCGCTCGAGCAGGGTGAAGGCGTCGGCGGTGCCGCCGGCGAAACCAGCCAGTACCTTGCCGTTGTAGAGGCGATGAACCTTGCGGGCGTTGCCCTTCATGACGGTGTTGCCAAGAGAAACCTGGCCATCGCCACCGATGACGACCTGACCGTTGCGGCGAACTGAAACTATGGTAGTCACTTTACTTACCTCGCTTGAGCCGAATGACGGCCTGACTGTGCATGGAGGAAAAGATGGGGATGGCAAAACGGCTTTTCAAGCCTGTGCCGAGCACGGATCGCGGGGGAGGGATCGGGTGGGCGCGGGATGGCGCCAAAAGAAACAGGGCCGGGTGTTGCCACCCGGCCCTGTGCATGGACGCGGCGATCACCCCTTCTTGGGGATGCAGCCGCTGATGCCCGAGCCCTGCAGCTTGCGGTTGGCCGCATCGGCCGCCGCCTTGCCGTTGAAGGGGCCCACCATCACCTTGTAGACGGCGCCACCGGCCCCGTTGACCACCTGCAGGCTGGAAGATAGCCCGGCGGTGAAGGCGATACGCGCCTTGAGGGATTCCGCGGAATCCTGGGAGCGCAGGGCGGCACACTGCATCATGTAGCGACCGCCGTCGGCGGCTGCGGTCTGTGCAGTCTGGGTCGCCGCCTTGGCCCTGGCGGCCTCGGCACGCTCCCGCTCCAGTTCGGCGCGGATCTCCCGCTCCATCCGCTCACGCTCGGCCTTCTGGTCGATCACCTGCTCCCGGGCGCTGGCGACCGGGGCGCCGGTGGCCGGCTTGGCCGGTTGCACCGGTTGCGGCTGATAGGGCTTCACCTGACCGATGGGGGTTCCCGGCTGGGGGATGTCGGTCGCGACCGGCTTGGGCAGTGCCTCCGGTTGCAGGGTCATGGTCTCGGCGGGCGGGGGCGGCAGCACGCCCGGCTGGGGCGGCGGCTCTATGATGTCCACCTGCTTGTTCTCCAGCCGCTCGATGTAGCTCCACTTCTCCTGGGGCAGGGTATTGCCCTGTGCCTTGGGTTTGTTGGCCTTCACCTGCTCTTCGATGGTGGGGGCATCGGCGCCCTTGCCGTTGATGAGGTAGAGGAAGGCGCCGAAACCGACGACCAGGGCCCCGGCCAGCAGTGCCGGGATAACAGGAAAGCGGCGAGGGGCCGCTTTCTTGATGTTACGGCCACCCGCCCGTCGTCTCGGGCTGTTGCCGACGTAATCCCGGGTCGCCATCTATTACATGCGCTCCAGGGTGTGGATGCCCAGCACGCCCAGGCCCAGCTTGAGCACCTTGGCGGTGGCGGCGCACAGCAGCAGACGGCTCTGGCGGGTCGCCTCGTCCACGCCGTCCTTGTTGATCGGGCAGGCTTCGTAGAAGGTCATGAAGTTGCCGGAGAGCTCATACAGATAGGTACAGAGCAGGTGCGGCATCCCCTTGTCCGCCACGCCGTTGACCGCGTCGGAGAACTGGATCAGCTTCTGGGCCAGGGTCTCTTCGGCATCTTCGCTCAGGACCACCTTGCCGCTCAGGGTATCGGCATCGACGCCGGCCTTGCGGAAGATGGACTGGATGCGGGTGTAGGCGTATTGCAGGTAGGGGGCGGTGTTGCCTTCAAACGACAGCATCAGATCCCAGTCGAAGATGTAGTCGGTGGTGCGGTTCTTGGAGAGATCCGCATACTTGACCGCGCCCATGGCGATGGCGTGCACCACCTGGGCCTTCTCTTCGGCAGAGAGGTCGCTGTTGCGGCTCTCCAGCAGGGCGCTGGCGCGCTCTTCCGCTTCGTTCAGCAGGTCAACCAGCTTGACGGTGCCGCCGGAGCGGGTCTTGTAGGGACGGCCGTCCTTGCCCAGCATCATGCCGAAGGCGTGGTGCTCGAGGGGAACGGACTCCGGCACATAGCCCGCCTTGCGGGTGATGGTCCAGGCCTGCATCAGGTGCTGGTGCTGACGGGAGTCGATGAAGTACATGACCCGGTCGGCGCCCAGGTTCTCGTAACGGTATTTGGCGCAGGCGATGTCGGTGGTGGTGTAGAGGAAACCGCCGTCGCTCTTCTGGATGATGACGCCCATGGGCTCGCCATCCTTGTTCTTGAACTCGTCCAGGAAGACCACGGTGGCCCCTTCGCTCTCGACCGCCAGCCCCTTGGCTTTCAGGTCGGCAACGATCTGCGGCAGCATGTCGTTGTACATGGACTCGCCCATGATGTCCTTGTTGGACAGGGAGATGTTCAGGCGATCGTAGTTGCGCTGGTTCTGCTCCATGGTCATGTCGACCAGCTTCTTCCACATGGTGCGGCAGTACTCATCGCCACCCTGCAGTTTCACCACGTAGTTGCGGGCGCGCTCGGCGAAGGCTTCGTCTTCGTCATAGTGACGCTTGGCCTGGGTGTAGAAGGCTTCCAGGTCCTTGAGCTCCATGTCGGAGGCGTGCTCGTTGGCCATCTTCTCCAGATAGGCGATCAGCATGCCGAACTGGGTGCCCCAGTCGCCGATGTGGTTGGCACGCACCACCTTGTGGCCCAGGAATTCGAGGGCGCGGGCGGCCACGTCACCGAGCACGGTGGAGCGGATGTGGTGCACCGCCATCTCCTTGGCCACGTTGGGGGCGGAGTAGTCCACCACCACGGTCTGCGGCGCCGGCAGCTTCACGTTGGCGTTGTCGGAGGTCACCATGGCTTCCACCTGACCGGCCAGCCAGCGCGGGTCGAAGAAGAAGTTGATGAAGCCGGGGCCGGCGATCTCGACCTTGGCGATCAGATCGGAGGCGGGCAGGTGCTCGATGATGGCAGCGGCCAGCTCGCGGGGATTCTTGCGGGCCGGTTTGGCCAGCAGCATGGCCAGGTTGGTGGCCAGGTCGCCGTGAGCCTTCTCCTTGCATCGGTCTACTTGCACCCGGGCTTCCAGGTCGGCGGGCAGGACGCCTGCGGACTTGAGATTGGCTACCGTTTGTTCAAGTAGATGATGAATATGCTCTTTCATAACTGACCACCGAGGTTGCGCGTCGAAAAGTGACTGACTGGATAAGGGCGTGAATTTTACCCGCATCGGGCCGAGAAAACTATAGGAACGGCCCGCACCCGTGGGCGTGGCGGATATTTCACTGCGTTTTCCACCACATTGCAGGATATTGATTTGGGTAAGTGGTGGTTATCCATTTCTACTGCATAACGAAACGGCTTGTCCAGGCTATTTTCCCCTGATTATGACAGGGTTATTTATACCGATTCGATCTGAATGATCCCGCTTCCCGTGGCGGTCGTATCCTTTGAGGACGCCGTTGGAGGATGATTCCCATGACACTGGTACTGTTTCCACTCTCCGCTCACCTGCTGCCGGGCGGCATCATGCCGCTGCGCATCTTCGAGCCCAGATACCAGCGCATGATCGCCGAGTCCCGGGAGCGGGAGTTCGCGCTCTGCATGCTGGACCCCCGCCAGCCCGACGCGCTGCGCAACATGTACCCCATCGCCACCCGGGTGCGCATCATCGATTTCGATCTGCTGCCCGATGGTTTGCTCGGCATCACGGTGCTCGGGGTGGAGCGGGTGCGCATCACGGATCTCTGGCAGGAAGAGGACGGTCTGCGGGTCGGCGAGGTGGAGCCCCTTCCCCCCTGGCAGAGCGGCAGGCTCCAGGCGGATCAGCACTCCCTGGCCAAGGCGTTGCAGGACGTGTTCAACGACTATCCGGAGTACGCGGCCCTCTATCCGGAGCCGGACTGGGAGGATGCGAGCTGGGTCGCCCAGCGCTGGCTGGAGGTGCTGCCCATCCCGGTGGAGCAAAAACAGTGGCTGGTGGCGGCCAAGGACAACCAGCCCACCCTCTCCCTGCTGAGCGGTCTGCTGGTCGCGAGCCATTGAATTCCCCTTCCCGGTGATCCTTTTTCCTCGCTCACCGTATTGGGGGTGAACACCACACGCGAGGGATGGCGCAATGGCATATACTGGCCAACCACAATCGGCTCCACGCAGGACATCGCCCCCCATGGACAACCCAGACGGCGACCTCACATCTTTGCTGGTCCGGGTGGCCGAGCGTGCCGACAAGGCTGCCTTCGCCACCCTGTTCCACCACTTCGCGCCGCGCATCCGCAGCTACGGGCTGCGCCACCTCGGCAGCGAGGCCAACGCCATGGAACTGGTGCAGGAGACCATGCTGCTGGTCTGGCAGAAGGCACGGCTCTATCACCCCGACAAGGGCGCCGCCACCACCTGGATCTACACAGTGATGCGCAACCAGAGCTTTGACATGCTGCGCCGCCGCCGCGCCAGCAAGGAGGAGCTCTGCGCCGAGGAGATCTGGCCGCTGCTGGAATTCCGGGCCGAAGAGGAGCACCTGAGCGGCGGTGAAGACGCGGTGCTGACCCGCCAGATGGCCCACTATGTCGCCACGCTGCCGGAGCCGCAGCAGCAGGTGGTGCGCGGCATCTACCTGCAGGAGCTCTCCCAGCAGGAGCTGGCCGACCGGCTCGGCGTGCCCCTTGGCACCATCAAGTCCCGGCTGCGGCTGGCACTACAGAAACTGAAGGAACAAGTGGAGCAAGGCCATGATTAAGACCCATCCGACTGAACCCATGCTGCGCGCCTTCGCTGCCGACGAGCTGCCTCTGCCGCTGGCCGTCGGTGTCTCCGCCCATTGCGAGTTCTGCCCCGAGTGCGCCGCCCGGGTGAAGGAATTTGAAGAGGCGCTGGCGTGCCAGCATCTCGCCCCTGACGCGCCGGACGAGGCGCTGCCCGCCGGATTCGATGCCATGCTGGCGGGCATACTGCAACAGCCGGTGGCGACGGAGGCGGCGCTCGCCCTTGCCGAGAGCCCGAGGCCAGAGCTCAGGGTGGCGGGTCACAGTTACCGGCTGCCGCGGGCATTGGCAAGGCATCATGCCCCCAGGTGGCGTCATCTCGGGGCCATCCGTCAGGTCAGCCTGCCCCTGGACGAGATGGGTGCGCGGGCCAACCTGCTGCACATCGAGGCGGGGGGGCGGATCCCGGAGCACACCCACAAGGGATATGAGCTGACCCTGCTGCTGGCGGGCACCATCGAGGATGGCGACACCCGCTATCAGGCGGGGGATTTCATCTGGCGTGACGCCAGCCACGCCCACAGCCCCCACACCCCGGACGGCTGCCTCTGCTACACGGTGCAAGATGCCCCCGTGCAGTTCACCAAGGGGCTGTCACGGCTGCTCAACGGCATCAGCCAGCACCTCTATTGAGTTGGGATCACGGCTGCTCGGCGATAGCGGGCTGCCGCGCGACTGAGGCGGTATCACGGCATGAAAAAAGGTTCTTCGCGGGATCCTGGGAAAGTGGAAGTTGACAGACAGGGTGCTGGTAAACTGGTTGTCGCCAAACACACCACCACCATCACCCTGCTGTCGCCGTGCATCATATTGATATTACCTCCTTCTGGCCAGGTTATACCGTCATCGCCCAAGCGCTTTCTGCCAACCATCACACCCTGTTTACCCTTGAGCCTCGCGCCGACTTCTTGCCCCGTTGTCGCCGATGCCTGCAACCCACGCCATTGATCCACGACCAACGTATCCGCCGGGTGCGTGAGCGAGACCTATTTGACCGACAAGTCTGGTTACAACTGCCTGTTCGCCGCGTCGACTGTCTGCGCTGTGGTCGCGTCAGTGAACATATCGACTGGCTCCCCTCTGGCTCCCGCCTCACCCGGCGCATGCAGTGCTGGATTGAAGCGCTCGTTCAGTACCTCCCCATCCGCCATGTCAGCCAGCTCACCGGGGTCGGTTGGCACACCATCAAGGAGATCGACAAGCGCCGTTTGCAGACTAGTGTGGGCACCATCGAACTTGGGGAGGTGCGGCGGCTGGTGATGGATGAGTTTGCCCTGCACAAGGGACACCGCTATGCCACCGTGATCATGGATGCCGAGCGAACCCGCGTCCTGTGGGTGGGGCACGGCAACAGTCGGGCCGCTATCCGTCCCTTCTTCGAGCAGCTCGGCGAGCGATGCCAGCAGATTGAGGCGGTGGCGATGGACATGAACACGGCGTTCGACCTGGAGGTGAAGCAACACTGCCCGCAGGCGGAGGTGGTCTACGACCTGTTCCACGTGGTGGCTCGCTATGGCCGAGAGGTGGTGGACCGGGTGCGAGTGGAGCAGGCGAATGCACTGAAAAGCGATAAACCGGCGCGAAAAGTGGTCAAAAGTGCGCGTTGGTTGCTGCTACGTAATCGGGCGAAGCTGAGTGAAAAACAGGATGTGAAGTTGCAGGAGCTGTTGGCGGCGAATCAACCGCTGGCGATGGTGTACGTGCTGAAAGAGGCGTTGAAGGGCATCTGGTATGCGCCGAGCGTGTGGGAAGGATGGCGACGATGGCGGAGCTGGATGCGGCAGGTGAAGGAAAGCGGGCTAGCGCCGCTGCAACGATTTGGTCGAAATTTATCGAAATATATGCGGGGGATCCTGGCGAGTGCAAACTACCCGATGCACACGAGTGTGCTGGAAGGGGTGAACAACAAGATCAAAGTGATAAAGCGCATGGCATATGGATTTAGGGACTCAGAATACTTTTTTCTGAAAATCAAGGCGGCCTTCCCCGGAAAGCCGCGATGAACCTGAAAAAAGGGACCCTCGGGTCCCTTTTGTGTTGCTTGGCGGCGAAGCCCATCAGGCCACGAAGACCAGGTAGACGACGAAGGCCAGCAGGAAGCGGTAGATGGCGAACGGGATGAAGTCGAGACGACGGATCAGCGCCAGGAAGGTCTTGATGGCGACCATGGCCACCACGAAGGCGGTGACGAAGCCCACCGCAAACATGGGGAAGTCCGCCATGGAGAGGAAATCGCGGCTCTTGTAGAGATCCAGGCCGCTGGCCGCGATCATCATGGGTACCGCCATGATGAAGGAGAATTCTGCTGCCGCGTGGCGGCTGATGCCCATCAGCATGCCGCCGCTGATGGTGGCGCCGGAGCGGGAGAAACCGGGCCAGAGTGCCAGGCACTGGAACAGGCCGATGCCGAAGGCCTGCTTGTAGCTGATGTCGTCCAGGGTCTCCGCGGTCACGGCGGGGCGGAACTTTTCGGCGATGATGAGCAGGATGCCGCCGGCCACCAGGGCATACATCACGGTTTCCGGCCCGAACAGATTGGCCTTGATCCAGCTGTGGATAGCCAGCCCGACGAGCACGGCGGGCAGCATGCCGAGGATGACGTGCACCAGGGAGAGGGTCGCGTGGCCCGGGGTCGGTTTCTGACCGAAGTGAATGCCGATGAGTCCGAACAGGCGGCGCCAGAACATGACGACCACTGCCAGGATGGAGCCGAGCTGGATCACCACCTCGAAGGTGGCGGCCTTGGGTCCTTCAAACCCGAGGAGGTGGCCGACGATGATCATGTGGCCGGTGGAGGAGACGGGGAGGAACTCGGTCAGGCCTTCCACTATACCCAGCACAAAGGCGACGAACAGGGCGTAGGATTCGGTCATGGTGCAGATCTCTTGGTTATGGGGTCTGGATAAAATCAACCCCGAACGGGTCGGGGCGGCCAATGATGGCGGAAAATCACGCGGGCAACCAGTGAATATTGGGGATTTCAGCGCCCTGTTCCGGCCGGAAAAGGGCGCTGGCGGACCATGCAGGGCGCGGCTTGCCACATGCTGTCAGAAGCCATGACGGCCCCGTCACGTTCTGACAGGTCAGTCACGCCAGTTGACCTCTGTTTTATGATCTCTTTGTGCTGTCGGGCCAGTATGGACAGGATTTTCTGTTGAAGATCATCGTCCAGGGGGGGCTGCCCCAGGGCCTCGACGGCGCTCGTTATCTGTTGGGGATGGCTGGCGCCGATCAGGGCGCAGCTCACCACGGGGTCGCGCAGCACCCATTGCAGTGCGAGTTGCGACAGGGACTGACCCCGTTGCAGGGCCAGTGCATGCAGGGCGCGGACGGTGGCGAGCTTCTCTTCGGTGATCTGGTCCGCCGTGAGGAAGGGGCTGGCACTGGCGGCGCGGGAATCCGCGGGAATGCCCGCCAGGTAGCGATCGCTCAGCAGCCCCCCCGCCAGGGGCGAGAAGGCGACCACCCCCATGCCGTGCTCCCGGCAGGCCGGCAGGGTGTCGGGCTCAATATCGCGTTGGAACAGGGAGTATTTGAGCTGGTTGACCAGGCAGGGGGTGCCGAGCTCCGCCAGCCGGGCGGCAGCCTTGGCCGCGAGCGGGGCCGGGTAGTTGGAGAGGCCGATGTAGAGCGCCTTGCCCTGGCGCACCATCAGGGCCAGGGCCTGGCAGGTCTCCTCGAGCGGGGTGCGGGGATCCGGCCTGTGGTGATAGAAGATGTCCACGTAGTCGAGGCCCAGACGGCGCAGGCTCTGGTGCAGGCTGGCGAAGAGGTACTTGGCGCTGCCGCCATCGCCGTAGGGGCCGTCCCACATCACGTATCCCGCCTTGCTGGCGATGATGAGCTCGTCCCGATAGGGAGCCAGGCTCCTCTTGAGCAGCGTGCCGAAGGTCAGTTCGGCAGATCCCGGCGGCGGCCCGTAGTTGTTGGCGAGATCGAAGTGGGTGATCCCCAGATCGAACGCCTGATGCACCATGGCCTTCGCGGTGGCGGGATCGCTCCCGGCGCCGAAGTTGTGCCAAAGGCCCAGACCGATGCCGGGCAGGCGCAGGCCGTGGCGGCCCGCCGGTCGGTAGGGCTGGCGCTGGTAGCGGTCGGGGGCGGCGAGGTAGTTGTCATCCATCACGGTGCGGTTCCTTGGCTGGTGTGCAATGAGGAGCGGCGGGCCCTGCGGCCGGCCTCACCCCGGCTGACTCGGCGGTGCCATCGGGGCCGCCATGACGTGGCGGCGCGCCCGGGCTCCTTCGTCTGCCCGAGCGGGGCTGTCAGGGGGCAGGAATAAAGCGATAACGGGTCTGGTGGCGATAACGCTGCCCCGGCAGCAACCAGGGATCGCCGAGGGCGGGCCGGTTCGGGCTGTCGGGCAATTGCTGGGCCTCCAGGCAGAAGCCGTCGTAATCCCGGTAGGGTCGGCCCTGACGATCCGGTGTGCCGGTCAGCCAGTTGCCGCTGTAGAACTGCAGTGAGGGCTGGTTGGTGTAGACCGCCATCGCCAGCTTGCCATCCCCCGAGATCACCCGGGCGGCCCATGGCTGGCTGGACCCACCAAACGGCTCATCAGTAGGCACAAAAACGCTGTTGTTGAGCAGAAATGCGTGATCGTACCCCTTGGCCAACTGCTGCTGGGGGTGGTCCAGCCACGCCTGGCCGATGGGGCGGGGGGCGCGCAGATCGAAGGGGCCTTCCACCGGGGCGATGGCCAGCGGCAGGCTCTGGTCATCCGTGGGCAGGTAGCGGTCGGCGTCTAGGCTGATGGTGTGGTGGCGGATGTCGCCACCGCCATCCAGGTTGAAGTAGGCGTGGCTGGTGAGGTTGACCGGGCTGGGGGCGTCCGTGCTGGCGCAGAAGTCGACCACCAGATCGCACTGCTCCAGCCGATACTCCAGGCTCACCCTCAGATTGCCGGGAAAGCCCTGATCCCCCGCCCGGGAGAGGAGCGCCAGCTTGACCCTGTCCGCCTCCTGCTCCTTGATCTGCCAGGTGCGGCGATGGAACCCGTCGCGCCCGCCGTGCAGGCAGTTGGCCCCCTGGTTGGCGTCCAGCGTCCAGCACTGGCCTTCCCGCTCAAGGCGGGCGCCGCCGATGCGGTTGGCAAAGCGCCCCGCCACGGCCCCCAGCCATACCTGCTGGGTGAGGTAGGCCTCGTCGGCGCAACCCAGCAGCACCTCCCGCCGCTCTCCCGCCACCGGCAGGGTGAGGGAGGTGAGGGTGGCCCCGTATGCGAGACCGCGCAGCCGCAGTCCCTCCTCGTTTTCCAGCTCGAATCTCATCATGGTTTGCGGTTCCCCGTCGTGATCCCGTCGCCCCCTGCCGGCGTCGCGAGTGCCGGGCAGGGGGCGTCACCCGTTGTCAGGCGTGCGTTACAGTCTGCCGGCCCCTGCGCTGGCACGGCAGACGTAGCAGTCCGCCTTGAGGCCGAAACGGGCCGGGTATTCCGCCTCCACCACGGCGATCACCTCGGCCACCTTCTCGGGGCGCAGCAGGGCGACCACGCAGCCGCCAAAACCGCCGCCGGTCATGCGCACACCGCCTTCGCTGCCGATCCGGGCCTTGATGATCTCCACCAGGCCGTCGATGGGAGGCACGGTGATCTCGAAGTCATCGCGCATGGCGGCGTGGGACTGGCCCATCAGCTCGCCGAGGCGCACCAGATCGCCCTGTGCCAGCGCATCGGCCGCCGCCAGAGTGCGGGCGTTCTCGCCGACAACGTGGCGGGCACGGCGATAGCAGGCCTCGTCCAGACCGGCCTTGCCCGCTTCCAGGGTCGCCAGATCCAGGTTGCGCAGGGCCTTGACCCCGTAGTGACGGGCGGCGGTTTCGCACTGCTGGCGACGGGTGTTGTATTCGCTGTCCACCAGGCCGCGGCGCACGTTGGAGTTGACGATGAGCACCGCCAGATCGGTCGGCATGGGGATGAGCCGGGTCTCCAGGGAACGGCAATCGAGCAGCAGGGCGTGATCCTGCTTGCCGCTCGCGGAGATCATCTGATCCATGATGCCGCAGTTGCAGCCGACGAACTGGTTCTCCGCCTGCTGGCCGTTGAGGGCAATTTCCGCCTGGCTGATGGCCAGCCCCTGGGCCTCCTTGAAGGCCTGGCCGATGGCTACCTCCAGGGAAGCGGAGGAGGAGAGACCCGTCCCCTGGGGCACGTTGCCGGAGACCACCAGATTGAGGCCGCGCAGGGCGTGGCCTCGTGCCTGCAGGTGTTTCACCACGCCGCGGATGTAGTCGCTCCAGCGCTGGCTGGGGTGGTGCTCGATGGGGTGATCGAGACTGAACCGGTCGCGCTGGTTGTCGTAGTCGGCGGCGATCACTTCGACCAGGTTGTCGCCGCGCAGGCCGATGGCGACGCAGGTCTCGTAGTCGATGGCGCAGGGCAGCACGAAGCCGTCGTTGTAGTCGGTGTGCTCGCCGATGAGGTTGACGCGGCCTGGAGCCCGTACCAGCAGGTCGGGTTGTTGCTCAAACTGCTCGGCAAACACGGCGCTGACGCGCTGGCTCGGGGTCATAGGGCCTCCTCGTTGGCCTGGTTCTGGTCGTTGTAGTGGATGGGACTGAGGGCGAGCAGCCGTTCCGCCGCCTGTTCCGGGGTGAGATCGCGCTGGGTTTCGGCCAGCATCTCGAAGCCCACCATGAATTTGCGCACCGTGGCGGAGCGCAGCAGGGGCGGATAGAAGTGGGCGTGCAGTTGCCACGCCTCGGGGCAGTCGGAACGGGGCGGGGCGAAGTGCCAGCCCATGGAGTAGGGGAAGCTGCACTGGAACAGGTTGTCGTAGCGGCTGGTGAGCTCCTTGAGCGCGATGGCCAGATCCTGTTGCTGTTCCCGGGTGAGATCCAGCATGGAGGGAACATGGGCTTTGGGCAGCAGCAGGGTCTCGAACGGCCAGGCCGCCCAGAAGGGCACCACCGCCAGCCAGTGGGCCGTCTCCACCACGATGCGGGAGCGATCCGCCAGCTCCCGTTCCACATAGTCCAGCAGCAGGGGGCGGCCGTGTTCGGCCTGCCAGGCGCGCTGGTGCGCCTCTTCCCGGGCAATCTCGTTGGGCAGGAAGTCGCTGCCCCAGAGCTGGCCGTGAGGGTGCGGATTGGAGCAGCCCATGACGGCGCCCTTGTTTTCAAAGACTTGGACCCATTCCCACTGGTCAGAGAGCTCGGCCACCTGGTCCATCCAGGTCGTGATCACCCCTTCGATGGCGGGCAGGGGCAGCTCGGGCAGGGTCTTGCCGTGATCCGGCGAGAAGCAGATGACCCGGCTGGTGCCCCGGGCGGCTTCCAGCTTCAGCAGGGGATCCGGCACCGCGTCAGCGGCCGGGGTGTCCTGCATCAGGGCGGCGAAGTCGTTGGTAAAGACGAAGGTGCCCTGATAGTCGGGGTTGATATCGCCGGTCACCCGGGTGTTGCCCGCACAGAGGAAGCAGTCGGGATCATGGGCCTGGCTCGGCGCCAGGCTCACCTTCTCGACCTGGCCTTGCCAGGGGCGCTTGGCCCTGTGAGGGGAGACCAGCACGTACTGGCCGGTGAGCGGGTTGAAGCGGCGGTGGGGGTGATCAACGGGGTTGAACATCATCACTCCAGTGTGTGAGTTGAATACATCCGAAGGCACAGGCCAGGGCCTACGCCTCGTAACCATTGGGGTTGGCGGACTGCCAGCGCCAGCTGTCGGCGCACATGGCGGCGAGATCCCGGCTGGCGTGCCAGTCCAGTTCCCGAGCGGCCTTGGCGGGATCGGCCCAGCACTCGGCGATGTCGCCGGGGCGCCGTGGCTCGATCCGGTAGGGAAGGGGCCGACCGCAGGCAGCCTCGAACGCCGCGACCATCTGCAACACGCTCTGGCCCTGGCCCGTGCCCAGGTTGTAGGCGTGGACACCGCCCCGTCCGGCGCAGTGTTCCAGAGCCTTGACGTGCCCTTCGGCGAGATCCATCACATGGATGTAGTCGCGCACCCCGGTGCCGTCGATGGTTGGGTAATCGTTACCAAAGACCGAGAGGCAGTCGCGCCGGCCGATGGCGACCTGGGTCAAAAACGGCATCAGATTGTTGGGGATGCCCTGGGGATCCTCCCCCAGAGTGCCGGACTCGTGGGCGCCGACGGGGTTGAAATAGCGCAGCAGGGTCATGCTCCAGTGGGGCTCGGCCCGCTGCAGATCCTCGAGGATCTCCTCGATGATCAGCTTGGATCGGCCATAGGGGTTGGTGGCGCTGCGGGGAAAATCTTCCCGGATCGGGGTGCTGGCGGGATCGCCGTAGACGGTGGCCGACGAGCTGAACACCAGATTGCGTACCTCGGCCCGTTTCATCGCCTGCAGCAATACCAGGGTGCCGCTCAGGTTGTTCTCGTAGTAGTCCAGCGGGATGCGGGTCGACTCGCCGACCGCCTTGAGGGCGGCGAAGTGGATCACGGCGTCGATGTGCTGCTCGCTGAAGATGCGATCCAGCAGGGCCGGGTCACGGATGTCCCCTTCGTAGAAGCGGGGTTCGCGCCCGCTGATGGCGGCGACACGGGTCAGGACGCCCGCCTTGCTGTTGCAGAGGTTGTCCACCACCACGGGCTCCATGCCTGCGGCCTGCAAGGCCAGACAGGTGTGGCTGCCGATGTAGCCGCAACCGCCGGTGACCAGTACTTTCATCCGTTGTTCCACCCTCAACTCCTCGTATCAGGAAAGCCTGAGCAGGAGTCTAGCCGAGGGGCTGACGGGCAAACTGTGAGCTGCTTAACAAATATGTGTAAACGATTACACTTGTTTTCATCGACCAATGTGGCAAGTTCTGATTTTTCCCCCTGTTATCAGTGACATTGAACGGTATAATGCGGCCAGTTGCAGCGTGAAATAAGTGAAAACAGCATGAGCACCATCAAGGATGTCGCCCGTTTGGCCAATGTGTCTGTGGCAACGGTTTCACGGGTGATGAACAACTCACCCAAGGCCAGTGCCGCCTCCCGCGAGGTGGTGCTGAAGGCCATGGCCGAGCTGGGCTATACCCCCAACGCCAACGCGCGGGCCCTGGTCAGCCAGACCTGTGACACCATGGGAGTGGTGGTGGGGGACGTGGCGGATCCTTTCTTCGGCGCCCTGGTCAAAGGGGTCGCGGCGGTGGCGGTGGAGCAGGGCTTGCACCTGTTGATGGGTAATGGTTTTCACCGCGCCCAGCAGGAGCGGGAGGCCATCGAGCTGCTCATCGGCAAACGCTGCGAGGCACTGGTGGTGCACAGCAAGGCGCTCGGCGACGAGGAGCTGGTCGACTACGCCCTGCGCGCCCCCGGCATGGTGCTGATCAACCGCGACATTCCGAGTCTGAGGGGGCGCTGCATCGCCCTCAACAACCGCCAGGGTGCGGCGACCGCCACCCGTCATCTGCTGGATCTCGGCCACCGCCATATCGCCTTCCTGAGCTCGGATCACGCCATCGAGGATGCGCTGTTGCGCCACCAGGGCTATCAGGATGCCCTGGCGGAGGCGGAGGTCTTCGCCGATCCCGAGCTGGTGGAGAGCGGCATGCCCAATGAAGAGGGGGGCGAGCGCGCCATGCTCAACCTGCTGGCCAAGGGGTTGCCCATCACGGCGGTGGTGGCCTACAACGACGCCATGGCGGCAGGGGCCATCTCCGTGCTGGCGGACAACGGCCTCAAGGTGCCGGAAGAGGTGTCTGTGGTGGGCTTCGATGACATCATCTACGCCAGATACCTGAGACCCAAGCTCTCCACCATGCGCTATCCCATCGAGCTGATGGCGGCCCAGGCGGCCAAGCTGGCGCTGCAACTCGCCGCAGGGGAGAGCGAATCGGTGCAGAGCCGCATCTATACCCCCACCCTGATCAACCGTCATTCGGTCGCTCCCGTCAGGTCCTGATCGCAGCGCTTGCGCCCCCGTCGGCGCAAGCGCTGCGCCTGGCGAACCCGGACTGCAGCATATAAAGCGCCCCCATAGCTCAGACGATAGATAGCTCAGACCATGGATAGCTGAAAGCATGGCTAGCGCAGACCATAAAGGACTGTCTGAGGAGTGAGAACCGTCCCCTCACGCTCCCTGCCTGCCGAACTCGCCAGTTCTTCCCGCTCGTCTGTCACGAGCCCCTCTCCCCCGGCCTGCCGAGCCTCACTTCCGGCCAGATCCTGCCAGACGCTCGCCATGGCTTTTCTCTGCGCCGGGCAGGGGCTCTCGTGGTCCCTGCACACTCCTTCGAGAGACCGGGCTGTGTGCCCGGAACCGGGTTGAGGCGAGGGGGCACGATGTCGGGTCTTTGCCATGGCTTGCTCCGCTGGTTCGGCCATTGCCTCCCGGTTTCACACTCCCGGGCATCTTTTGCCCTTCCGAAGGTCCGCTTTTCCCCCCTTGGGGTCATTTACCCGGATTTATCCGATTTTTACTCCGTTTTACTTAACAAAACGAGTGTAATCGTTTACATCTGTGTGAGCGGGATCGCCGATCACCGGGCAAAACTCTCCTACACTGCAGTGGTTTTCAGCGTGAATGCAGGGAGAAGTGAAGCATGCTCAGGGAGATAGTGGCCCGTCAGGATTGGCAGACCCAGGGGATCACCGCCGTGAACCGGTTGCCAGCCCATACCCCCTTGTCCAGTTGGCGCAGTGAAGGGGAAGCCAGGATAGGGGGGTTGTCACCTTCCCGCCTGCTGCTGGACGGCGAGTGGCAGTTCTCCTGGTTCGAGGCCCCGGAGCGGGTGCCGGAGCAGTGGCTGGTGGAGGATCTGCCGGATGCCTGTCCCATCAAGGTGCCGGGCAACTGGCAACTGGCTGCGGCCTACCCAGGGGCGCGGCCCGTCACGGATGTGCCCATCTACACCAACATCAAGTACCCCTTTCCCTGCGACCCGCCCCGGGTGCCTGCCGAGAATCCCACCGGTTGCTACTCCCGCGAGTTCACCGTTGCTGCGGACTGGCTGGCCGAGGGGCAGACCCGGATCATCTTCGACGGAGTGGACAGCGCGTTTCACCTCTTCTGCAACGGCCGCTGGGTCGGCTACTCCCAGGACAGCCGGCTGCCGGCGGAATTCGATCTGACCCCCTTCCTTCAGGCCGGGGCCAACCGCCTCGCCGTCCTGGTGCTGCGCTGGTCTGACGGCTCCTATCTGGAAGATCAGGACATGTGGCGCATGAGCGGCATCTTCCGCTCCGTCAGCCTGCTGCACAAACCGGCCCGTCATCTGATGGATATCCGGGTGACGCCCGAGCTCGACGCCTGCTACCGGGATGCCCGCCTCAAGGTTGAATTGCAGGCGGCCAACGGAGCCGGTCTGTCGGTGGAGGCCAACCTCTATGATGGCGACGAGCGGGTGGCGACCCTGCGCCAGCGGATCGGCACCCAGGCCATCGACGAGAAAGGGGTGTATGACGATCGCGCCGAGCTGTGGCTGACGGTAACGGCGCCACACAAGTGGAGCGCCGAGACCCCGCATCTCTATCGCCTGACCCTGACCCTGCTGGACGAGCAGGGAAGCGTCCTCGAGAGCGAGGCCCATGACGTGGGCTTCCGGGCGGTGGAGATCCGTGGCGGCCTGCTGCGGGTCAACGGTCAGCCCCTGCTGATTCGTGGTGCCAATCGCCATGAACACCATCCCGCCACGGGTCACGTGGTGACCCCGGCCGACATGGAGCAGGATCTGCTGCTGATGAAGCGGCACAACTTCAACGCGGTGCGCTGCTCCCACTATCCCAATCACCCCGAGCTCTATCGCCTGTGCGACCGGCTCGGCCTCTATGTGGTGGACGAGGCGAACCTGGAGACCCACGGCATGACCCCCATGGGGCGGCTGGCGCGGGATCCCGCCTGGAGCAACGCCTTCCTGGAGCGTGTTACCCGCATGGTGGCCCGGGACTTCAACCACCCCTGCATCATCATCTGGTCCCTGGGGAACGAATCAGGTTATGGCCCGGCCCACGACGCCATGTATCGCTGGGTGAAGGGGGCGGATCCCAGCCGTCCGGTGCAGTACGAAGGGGGCGGGGCCGACACCCCGGCCACCGACATCATCTGCCCCATGTATGCCCGTACCCATCAGGATCAACCCTTCCCGGCGGTGCCCAAGTGGGCGCTGGCCAAGTGGATCGGCCTGCCGGAAGAGACCCGGCCGCTGATCCTGTGCGAATACGCCCACGCCATGGGCAACAGCCTGGGGGGCTATGCCCATTACTGGCAGGCATTTCGCGATCATCCGCGGCTGCAGGGTGGGTTTGTCTGGGACTGGGTCGATCAGGGGCTGGACAAGCAGACCGACGATGGCCGCCATTTCTGGGCCTATGGTGGCGATTTCGGCGACACTCCCAACGATCGCCAGTTCTGCTGCAACGGCCTGCTGTTCCCCGATCGCACCCCCCATCCCTCCCTGTTTGAAGCCCGGCGTGCCCAGCAGCCCTTTGTTCTGACCCTGCAGGGTCGCCAGCCGCTGACGGTGGAGATCCGCAGCGAATACCTGTTCCGCGAGACGGACAACGAACGCCTGCAGTGGCGTCTGTGTGAAGACGGCGTGGTGGTGAGCCAGGGTGAATGCCCGCTCGAGCTGGCCCCCCGGGGGAGCGTGACGCTGACCCTGCTGGAGCAACTGCCGGCCTTTGCGCCGGGGGCGCTCGCCTGGCTGGATCTCGCCATCGTGCAGCCCACCGCCACGGCCTGGGCCGGAGCGGGTCACGAGGTGGCTCGCCAGCAATGCCTGTTGCCCGCGCCCCTGGCGCTGCCGTCGGCCTGCCCGGCGGTCAGCCTGACCGAGCAGCGCGATCACTGGGTGCTTGGCGCCGCAGATTCCCTGTGGCAGCTCGACAAGGCCAGTGGTCGCATCGTCAGCTGGCAGAAGCAGGGCCGCGAGCGGCTGCGCGACGCCATCGCCGATCATTTCTATCGGGCGCCGCTCGACAACGATATCGGCACCAGCGAGGCGGATCACGCCGATCCCAACGCCTGGATTGCCCGCTGGCAGGAGGCCGGACTCAATGATCTGCAGCACCGCTGTCTCGGCCTGGAGGCGAGTCCGGAGCTGGGTCTCATCACGGCGCACCACGGCTACTTCGTGGGTGACGAGCCGAAGATCCTGACCCGCTGGCATCACAGGATGGACGGGGAGGGCGCCATGCACCTCGCCATCGAGGTGGAGGTGGCCGCCGACATGCCCTCCCTGCCGCGCATCGGTGCCCGGCTCTGGCTGGCCGATGAACCGGCCGAAGGTGCCCCGGTGAGCTGGCTGGGGCTTGGCCCCCACGAGAATTACCCGGATCGCCGGCTCGCCGCCGATCTCGGTCGCTGGCAATTGCCCATCGAGGCGTTGCACACCCCTTATGTCTTCCCCACCGACAACGGACTGCGCTGCGATACCCGCGCACTGCAACTGGGGGATCTGGCGGTGGAGGGGCGCTTCCACTTCAGCGTCAGCCGCTACAGTCAGCAGCAACTGGCCGAAGCCCGTCACCAGACTGATCTGGTGGCTCTGGGGGGCACGCACCTGTGCCTCGATGGCTTCCACATGGGGGTAGGAGGCGACGACTCCTGGAGCCAGAGCGTGCGGCCCGAGTTCTGGCTGTTGCCGGGGCGTTATCACTGGCACTGCCGTCTGAGCTAGCCGGACCCGCCGTCGCGAGATGGCGAGACCCAAAGGCAGTTTCTCACGTAACTATTTAATTTTTAACAATATTACGGCTATGTAACAGAGTGTAAACGTTTTCATTTTGTTGCCAGGATCACAGACCGCCTCACAACAAACTGATTACATTAGGCTGGCGCCAGTTCAAACGGTGTACAGCATTCCCTACAAAAAACAGATAGAGATCGGAGCATAACAATGAAAAAACTCACGACAGTTGCCACCTTGCTGATGGGACTGATGGCGGGAGCCCAAGCCCAGGCCGATACCCGTATCGGGGTCACCGTCTACAAGTACGACGACAACTTCATGGCCGTGGTGCGCAAGGCCATCGAGAAAGAAGCGGCGGCCACCCCGGGTGTGGAACTGCTGATGAACGACTCCCAGAACGACCAGTCCAAGCAGAACGACCAGATCGACGTGCTGCTGGCCAAGGGCGTGAAGGCCCTGGCCATCAACCTGGTTGACCCGGCGGCGGCCCCTGTCGTGATTGAGAAAGCCCGTGCGGACGAGATCCCCGTGGTCTTCTACAACAAGGAACCGAGCGCGGCCGACCTGGCCAGCTATGACAAGGCCTACTACGTGGGAACCGACTCTAAAGAGTCCGGAATCATCCAGGGCCAGCTGATCGCCAAGCACTGGAAAGCGCACCCCGAGTGGGATCTGAACAAGGATGGCGTCATCCAGTTCGTGCTGCTCAAGGGTGAGCCTGGTCACCCGGATGCGGAAGCCCGCACCACCTACGTCGTCAAGACCTTGAACGATGGCGGCATCAAGACCGAGCAGCTGCACATGGATACCGGTATGTGGGATACCGCCATGGCCAAGGACAAGATGGACGCCTGGATCTCCGGTCCGAACGCCAACAAGATCGAAGTGGTCATCGCCAACAACGACGGCATGGCGATGGGCGCCGTGGAATCCCTGAAGGCCCAGGGCAAGACCGCCATCCCGGTGTTCGGTGTTGACGCCCTGCCGGAAGCCCTGGCCATGGTCAAGAGCGGTGCCATGGCTGGTACCGTGCTGAACGATGCGGCCAACCAGGCCAAGGCCACCTTCGAGCTGACCAAGAACCTGGCCGAAGGCAAGCCGGCCGGTGAAGGCACCAACTGGAAGATCGACAACAAGGTCGTCCGCGTTGCCTACGTGGGCGTAGACAAAGACAACCTGTCCCAATTCGAGTAATTCCTCCCCTCAGGGCAAGGGAGATCCCCTTGTCCTCTTTTCAACCAGATGTGATGGCTGATATGACAACACGGCAACAATCAGAATGGCTGTTGGAGATGATTGACGTCAGTAAGAGCTTTCCTGGCGTCAAGGCACTCGATAATGTCAATTTACGGGTCCGTCCTCATTCTGTGCATGCGTTGATGGGCGAGAATGGCGCAGGGAAGTCCACGCTGCTCAAGTGCCTGTTCGGCATCTACGAGAAGGATCAGGGCAAGATCTTCTTCAAGGGACAGGAGATCAACTTCACCTCGTCCAAAGAGGCGCTGGAGAATGGCGTTTCCATGGTGCACCAGGAGCTGAACCTGGTACTGCAACGCACCGTGATGGACAACATGTGGCTCGGCCGCTATCCCACCAAGGGACTGTTTGTCGACCACGGCAAGATGTATCAGGACACCAAGCATATCTTCGAGGAGCTGGACATCGACATCGACCCCAGGGTCAAGGTCGGCACCCTGTCGGTTTCCCAGATGCAGATGATCGAGATTGCCAAGGCATTCTCCTATGACGCCAAGATCGTCATCATGGACGAACCCACCTCCTCCCTGACCGAGAAAGAGGTCAACCACCTCTTCAAGATCATCAACAAGCTCAAGGAGAAGGGGTGCGGCATCGTCTACATCTCCCACAAGATGGAAGAGATCTTCCAGCTCTGTGACGAGATCACCATATTGCGGGATGGCCAGTGGGTGGCGACCCAGCCCCTCAAGGGCATGACCATGGATCAGATCATCGGCATGATGGTCGGCCGCGAGCTCACCCAGCGCTTCCCGGAAAAAACCAACCAGCCCAAAGAGGTGATCCTCGAGGTCGAGCACCTGACGGCCAAGAACCAGCCTTCCATCAAGGACGTGACCTTCAACCTGCACAAGGGGGAGATCCTCGGCATCGCCGGTCTGGTGGGGGCCAAGCGCACCGACATCGTGGAGACCCTGTTCGGCATCCGCGATCGCAGCGAAGGGACCATCAAGCTGCACGGCAAAGAGGTGGCGAACCACAACGCCCACGAGGCGATCCAGAACGGCTTCGCTCTGGTGACCGAGGAGCGCCGCTCCACCGGGATCTATTCACGCCTCGACATCGCCTTCAACTCCCTGATCGCCAACATGGACAACTACAAGGGATCCATGGGGCTGCTCAGCGACAACAAGATGAAGAGCGATACCCAGTGGGTCATCGACTCCATGCGGGTCAAGACACCGACCCAGCAGACCCAGATCGGCTCCCTCTCCGGTGGCAACCAGCAGAAGGTGATCATCGGTCGCTGGCTGCTGACCCAGCCCGAGATCCTGATGCTGGATGAACCGACCCGGGGTATCGACGTCGGCGCCAAGTTCGAGATCTACCAGCTCATCCTGGAGCTGGCGAAGAAGGACAAGGGCATCGTCATCATCTCCTCCGAAATGCCGGAACTGCTCGGCATCACGGACCGAATCATGGTCATGAGCAATGGCCGGGTCGCGGGGATCGTCAACACCAAAGAAACTGACCAGAGCGAGATCCTGCGCCTGGCATCTCTGTACCTATAAAGACAGGAAGACATTATGGAGTCGGCTAAAAATTTCAATCTGATGCAGGCGCTCAAAGAGAACGGCATCTATGTGGTGTTGCTGGTGTTGCTCATGATCATCGTGATCAAGGAGCCCTCCTTCCTCAGCCTCACCAACCTCAGCAACATCCTGACCCAGTCCTCGGTACGGGTCATCATTGCCCTCGGGGTGGCGGGCATCATCATCACCCAGGGTACTGACCTGTCGGCCGGTCGTCAGGTCGGTCTGGCGGCGCTGATCGCGGCCACCATGCTGCAGGCCCTGACCAACGTGAACAAGGTCTTCCCCACCCTGGGGGAGGTGCCCATTCCGGCGGTGATCCTGCTGGTGTGCGTGGTGGGCGCCCTGATTGGTCTGGTCAACGGCCTGATCGTCGCCTACCTGAACGTGACGCCCTTCATCACCACCCTGGGCACCATGATCATCGTTTACGGCATCAACTCCCTCTATTTCGACTCCGTGGGGGCTTCCCCGGTGGCCGGGTTTGACCCTCGCTTCTCCAACTTTGCGCAGGGCTTCATCCGGATTGGCGGGTTCAAGCTCTCGTACCTGACCTTCTATGCGGCCATCGCCAGCGTCTTCGTCTGGGTGCTGTGGAACAAGACCCGCTTTGGCAAGAACATCTTCGCCATCGGTGGCAACCCGGAAGCGGCCAAGGTGTCCGGCGTCAACGTCGCCGTCAACCTGGTGGTCATCTATGCCCTGGCCGGTGTCTTCTACGCCTTCGGCGGCATGCTGGAAGCGGGGCGGATCGGCAGTGCCACCAACAACCTCGGCTTCATGTACGAGCTGGATGCCATCGCGGCCTGCGTGGTGGGGGGCGTTTCGTTTGCCGGCGGTGTGGGAACTGTCGCGGGTGTGATCACCGGCGTACTTATCTTCACGCTGATCAACTATGGTTTGACCTACATCGGTGTCAGCCCTTACTGGCAGTTCATCATCAAGGGCGGCATCATCATCCTGGCGGTAGCCCTGGACTCCATGAAGTACGCCAAGAAGAAGTAAGCATTGGCAGGGAGGGCCGGGTCATCCCGGCCCTTTCTCTTTGGAGGGACCCATACCATGGCATTCAAAGTCAAAATCAACGTGCTGTTGCTGCTCGCCATTCTGGTCACCATCGGTACCGCCTGGTTCAGCGTCAACCACTTCATCAGCGGCTACATCCGCACCCAGGCCACCCAGAACATCAACGAGCAGATCACCCTGGTCAGGGAGAAGCTGGCGGGTGACATCAACCAGAAGGTGCTGCTGGCCGCCAACCTCAACCTCGGGGTGACCAGCGTCAAGAAGGCGCTGCAGGAGACCGGCTTTCACAACATCGTCAAGCTTATTGGCGACATGGCATTCGACGCGAACGGGGTCATCGACGACAAGGCCAGGGTTGACGCCCTGCGCAAGCTGATCCCCGCCGCCAACAACCAGATCACCGTCAGCCCGCTGGAGCAGCTGGACGGCAAACCCGTCATTTCCATCCTGGTGCCGCGTGGTGCCGACTCCGCCTACCTCTACTACCTCGACATGAGCGAATTCAAGACGCTGCTGACCAAGGTAAGCGGGGAAGGGCGTTACTTCTCCCTCACCGACAGTCAGGGACAGGTGCTCTACAGCAGCAAGCCCCAGGGAGAGAGCGAGAGCCGCCCCAACAAGCTGGATATTCGCGGCAGCGAGTGGACCCTGACCGGTTATGTGGATCTCGACTATATCCGGGCCATGACCCAGGCGCTCAACGGCAAGATCACCCTGGCCCTGCTCGGGGTGGCGGCGCTGGTACTGGCCCTCTCCATGGTGGCCCTCAACCTGGCCTATAGACCCATCCTCTCCCTGCGCGACCTGGTGCAGGAGCTCTCCCAGGGCAATGGGGATCTGACCCGCCGGCTCACGGTGACTAGCAAGGATGATCTCGGCCAGATCTCGGCGGGCATCAACCGTTTCATCGAGCAGTTGCAGGGCATGATGGGGGAGGTGAGACAAGCGAGCGGCCAGCTCAATGAAGGGATATCGGCATTGGCGAGGCAGACGGGGTCGGCCCAGGGCCTGCTGGCGGAGCATGTGCGGGAGACCGAACAGGTGGTCACCGCCATCAACGAGATGAGCCGTACTGCCGTCTCGGTATCGGAGAGCGCGGCCAATACTGCCCAGCTGACCGGCCAGAGCCAGCAATTGGCCAACCAGTCGCGTCAGGTGGTGGATCAGGCCATGGCCAGCGTCACTGCGCTGGTGACGGAGGTGGAGACCACGGCACACTCCATCGAAGCCATGCAGCAGGATGTGCAGCAGATAGGCTCGATTCTCGGGGTCATCGGTGGCATCGCAGAGCAGACCAACTTGCTGGCCCTCAACGCCGCCATCGAGGCGGCCCGGGCTGGTGAGCAGGGGCGGGGGTTTGCGGTGGTGGCGGACGAAGTGCGCTCTCTGGCGGGACGCACCCAGAAGAGCACTGCCGAGATCCAGACCATGCTGACCCGGCTGCAACGGGGCACCCAGACCGTGGTGGCCGCCATGGGCAACACCCGGCAGAGCTGCCAGGATGCGGCGGAAAACACCAGCAAGGTGAATGCGTCACTGGATCTGATGGCGGGAGAAGTGGTGGAGATCAACGATCTCATCGGCCATATCGCCACGGCCGCAGAGGAGCAGAGTGCCGTTGCCGAGGAGATCAATCGCAACATGAGTGCCATCGCCGAGGTGATCACCCAGCTCAAGGGGAATGGCGAGCGCACCGTGGACAGCTCGAACGCCATGCAGCGCACCTATGACAGGCTGCGGGAAATAGTGGGGCACTTCCGGCTGGAATAGCGCCGGCTGGGCGAGTCCCGGTTACCCTGGCCAGCAATGCCGTGGTCGGGGTGACCCATCAGCGGGCAGACGTGAAAAATACCCAAAAAAGATGGGGGCGACTTGCGTCGCCCCCGATAGTCTTATCGCTCATATCCTTGAACGAAGTTGCTCCCTGCAATCCCTGACTATACCTCTTCCTTTAGGTTTCCCCTTCCCAATCCTTTGGGGTGTCCTTTAGCCATCATGGCCTGACGAGTCATCCGTTCCCGTCGCACTTTCTCCGTCCTGGGAGGTGTCCTTTACCACATCCTGTGGTGAGTCCATTTGCCCAACCCTGGCAGCCAGTCTTCCTGACCGACTTCATTGCGTCCGTGCAGGAGTAACTATAAGGATTTCGCGCAGGGCGACAATGACATGCTGAAAAACGTTTTGTTCAAACTGGTTTCCCGCGAAAGGATAATGAAGTTATCTTTTTTAAAATCATGGTTTTAATGATCTCTCATGCTGTTTTTTCACGCGCATCTTCCGACTATGGCGAGAATTTTATTGGTGCTTTGCTTACGCAGTCGATGGCGAATATCTCACAAGGCGTTTAACTGCGGTTCAGAATCCGGGGAGGCCGGTCAGTGTCGATCGCAGATGAGGGTGGAGGAGGGCAATGGGCATGATGCTGGTGGCGTGGTCCGGATCCCATTCAGGAGATAAAGGAGGTAAAGCGGGGATGACCCAAGAGGAGCTCGCCTCCCCTTGGGCGAGAGGGTCAGGGATGCTGGCTGCCACCGTGCCATTGGCATAGGTAGGCGGGTACCAGCATCTGGGGTGTCTGGTCAACGTGACAGACCACCAGCGGCATGGCGGGGGCTCCCTGGGCATGCACCAAGGCCGGTGTCATGGGCAGGACCAGGGCGACGAGCAGAAACAGCGACGGGATCTTCATGGTTATCTCCTTGGTGACGGGAACGAATGTGACAAGCATCACTTTTTGAGTTAAGGCGAACCCGAAATCGGCGCAAGGTGACTGAAAAAATTCAACTAATGAAAAAACTTTGAATCCCGGTTGCACTCCGGTCGGTGAAAAAGGCGCCATCAGGATGCGTGCAAAATGCATATCCATATAAAAGAGATAGTGCACACAACTTGGCAATGAGGCTCGCCATCTGGCCCGGGCAGGCCGCCATGATCTGGGACAAGAGATGGATTATTCAGCGATAAAGGAGCAGGTGATTATTTATGTGGGAGCAAACGGGATGATAAGCGAGTATAAATTCAAAGGTGGGTGAAGTTTATTCAAAAAATGAGCGATTTGATTTTAATAAAATGATTTATTTGATGTTTTTTATTTGTGGCTATCCATTTATGGATATCATGGATGAATGAAATTGCGTTCTTTGTGGAATATATTGGGGCTTTATTGCGTATTTATGCCGGATGGAGGGTGAAGGAAATGTCAGATATGTAAACTCCATCATAAATTAACTTCTGAATTTATGCAGTCTCGGGTGAATGTGATCAATGTCCAAGTTTGGTGGAGTTGCCAGACCTAATCTCTGCGTCGAAAGGCAAGGGCAGGATAGAACACAAGCCGAGTACCCTACATAAAGAATATCCCGCCTTAGCCACGAGCCTGAATAGAAGGAATCTATTCAATCACTCGCAGGGACCACTGCTAGACGGAATATCATCATGAGCAAATTTTATGTAGGTTCTGAAGTTGGCCAGTTGCGCCGTGTCATGTTGCACCGCCCCAACCTCAGTCTGAAGCGTCTGACCCCTTCCAACTGCCAGGATCTGCTGTTTGACGACGTCCTGTCCGTGGAACGTGCCGGTCAGGAGCACGACAAATTCGCTCAGGTACTGCGCGATCAGAATGTCGAAGTCTTCCTCCTGACCAATCTGCTGGCGGAAACCCTGGACGTGCCGGAAGCCAAAGCCTGGCTGCTGCAACACCAGGTCTCCGACTATCGCCTCGGCACTGCCCTGGCCAACGACGTGCGCTGCTTCCTGGCGGACATGCCTCACCGCGAGCTGGCCCGCATCCTCTCCGGCGGCCTGACCTACTCCGAGATGCCCTACAGTGGCGTCAACATGGTGGTCGGCATGCATGCCCCGACCGATTTCATCATCGAACCGCTGCCCAACCACCTCTTCACCCGCGATACCTCCTGCTGGGTCTATGGCGGCGTCTCCATCAACCCCATGGCCAAGGCCGCCCGTCGTCGCGAGACCAACCACGTGAAGGCCATCTACCGCTGGCACCCGCAGTTTGCCGGTCAGGAGTTCATCAAGTACTTCGGTGACGAGGAGCGCGACTACGACAACTCCACCATCGAAGGGGGCGACGTCTTGGTCATCGGCCGTGGCGCCGTGCTCATCGGCATGTCCGAGCGCACCACGCCACAAGGGGTGGAGCACCTGGCCCGCAGCCTGTTCAAGCACGGTCAGGCGAAGCAGGTCATCGCCATGGAGCTGCCGAAACACCGCAGCTGCATGCACCTCGACACCGTCATGACCCACATGGATGTCGACACCTTCTCCGTCTATCCGGAAGTCATCCGCAAGGATGTGAACTGCTGGAGCCTGACCCCGGGAGGTACCACCGGGATGAACATCAAGGAAGAGGGTTACTTCGTGACCGCCATCGAGAAGGCGCTGGGGGTGGATCAGCTCAGGCTCATCACCACCGGCGGCGACAGCTTCGAGGCCGAGCGGGAGCAGTGGAACGACGCCAACAACGTGCTGACCGTGCGCCCCGGCGTGGTGGTGGGTTACGAGCGCAACACCTACACCAACGAGAAGTACGACAAGGCCGGCATCACTGTGCTGCCCATCCCGGGTGAAGAGCTGGGACGTGGCCGCGGCGGCGCCCGCTGCATGAGCTGCCCGATGGAACGTGACGGCATCTGACAAGACGGCGTGGCGCCGGCAGAGGCTGGCGCCACACACACCCGAATTCGAGAGTAACACCCATGAAAAAACCAACTGTCGTCGTCGCCCTGGGGGGCAATGCCCTGCTCCGCCGCGGTGAACCTCTGGAAGCCGACATCCAGCGCAAGAACATCGCCACCGCCGCCAAGACCATCGCCCGCATCGCCGAGGATTACAACGTGGTGCTGGTGCACGGCAACGGCCCGCAAGTCGGCCTGCTGGCCCTGCAAAACAGCGCCTACACCAAGGTATCCCCCTATCCCCTGGATGTGCTGGGTGCCGAGTCCCAGGGCATGATCGGTTACATGCTGATCCAGGAATTGAAGAACCTGATGCCGAGCCGCAACGTCACCGCCCTGCTGACCCAGGTGCAGGTCGATCCCCAGGATCCGGCGTTTGCCAACCCGACCAAGTTTATCGGCCCGGTTTATGAAGAAGTGGAGGCCCGCGCCCTGGCTGCCGAGAAGCAGTGGTCGGTCAAGGCCGACGGCAAGTTCTTCCGCCGCGTGGTGCCGTCCCCGCTGCCCCAGCGCATCGTCGAAGGCGACGCCATCGAAACCCTGATTGCCCAGGGTCACCTCATCATCTGTACCGGTGGTGGTGGCATCCCGGTGACCTGGGATGGCCAGAGCCTGACCGGCATCGAGGCCGTCATCGACAAGGACATGTCTGCCGCCTACCTGGCCAAGCAGATCAAGGCCGACGCCCTGCTGATCCTGACCGACGCCGATGCCGTCTATCTGGATTGGGGCAAGCCGACCCAGCGTCCGCTGCGGGTCACCAGCCCGGACGAGCTGGCCGGGGTCAAGTTCGATGCCGGCTCCATGGGGCCCAAGGTCGAAGCCTCCTGCGAATTCGTCAAGGCGACCGGCGGCATGGTCGGCATCGGCGCCCTGGAAGATGGCCTCGCCATCCTCAAGGGGGAAGCCGGCACCAACATCGTCGCCACCAATACCGTCAATGCCTGAGCCAAGGCTCTGGTCTGAACAACTGCGTAGTCAATAACACTGCCAAATTGGTCTGAACAAATATAGAGAGAACTCATCATGGCTTTTAATCTGCGTAACCGTAACTTCCTGAAACTGCTGGACTTCACCCCGCGCGAAATCCAATACATGATTGACTTGGCCATCGACCTGAAGAAAGCCAAATACGGTGGCTATGAGCGCAAGCATCTGGTCGGCAAGAACATTGCCCTGATCTTCGAGAAGACCTCCACCCGCACCCGCTGTGCGTTCGAAGTGGCGGCCTTCGACCAGGGCGCGCAAGTTTCCTACCTCGGCCCAAGCGGTTCCCAGATCGGTCACAAGGAGTCCATGAAGGACACCGCCCGGGTACTGGGTCGCATGTATGACGGTATCGAATACCGTGGCTACGGCCAGGAGATCGTCGAAGAGCTGGGTGCCTACGCCGGTGTGCCGGTCTGGAACGGCCTGACCAACGAATTCCACCCGACCCAGATCCTGGCGGACTTCATGACCATGCTGGAGCACGGCAAGGGCAAACGTCTGGATCAGATCAAGTTCGCCTACCTGGGTGACGCCCGCAACAACATGGGCAACTCCCTGATGGTGGGCGCCGCCAAGATGGGCATGGACATCCGCCTGGTGGCGCCGAAAGCCTTCTGGCCGGAAGAGAAGCTGGTTGCCACCTGCCGCCTCATCGCCGAAGAGACCGGTGCGCGCATCCACCTGACCGAAGACGTGAAAGAGGGTGTGCTGGGTGCCGACTTCCTCTACACCGACGTCTGGGTCTCCATGGGTGAAGCGAAGGAAGCCTGGGATCAACGGGTAAAACTGATGACCCCGTATCAGGTCAACATGGACGTCATCAACGCGACCAAGAACCCGGATGTGAAGTTCATGCACTGCCTGCCGGCGTTCCACAACGACGAGACCAGCATGGGCAAGGAAGTGGCCGACAAATATGGCATGAAGGGCCTGGAAGTGACCGAGGACGTGTTCGAATCCGAGCACAGCATCGTGTTCGACGAGGCGGAAAACCGGATGCACACCATCAAGGCAGTGATGGTGGCTACGCTGGGCGACTGACGTCGTCAGTGGTGCCGGGGGGTGACCCCCGGCTTTTCAACCATGTGACAGCGGCATAATACCTCCAACCCTACGACCCGCAGCCTGCATGGATACCACACCCACAGAAGGAAGCTGGACCATGACCAAATTCAAGTTCCCGTCAGCCTACACGATACTGTTTGTGCTGATCGCCCTGGTGGCCGCCCTGAGCTGGATAGTGCCGGCCGGCAAATACGAGATGACCATGAACGAGGCCCTCGGCAAGGAAGTGCCGGTGGCCGGTACCTACAAGCTGGTGGATGCCAATCCCCAGGGGATCGTCGACGTGCTGCTGGCACCCATCGACGGTCTCTACAACCACGACACCTACGAGGCTGGCGCCATCGACGTCTCCCTCTTCATCCTGATCATCGGTGGCTTCCTTGGCATCGTGACCAAGACAGGTGCCATTGATGCAGGTATCGAGCGTGTAACCGATCGCCTGCGTGGCCGTGAAGAGTGGATGATCCCGATCCTGATGGCGCTGTTCGCCGCAGGGGGCACCATCTACGGCATGGCGGAAGAGTCTCTGCCGTTCTACACCCTGCTGGTGCCGGTGATGATGGCGGCCCGCTTCGACCCTGTCGTAGCTGCCGCGACCGTATTGCTGGGCGCCGGTATCGGTACCCTGGGCTCCACCATCAACCCGTTCGCCACCGTGATCGCCGCCAACGCGGCCGGCATCTCCTTCACCGACGGCATCTGGTTGCGGGTCGCCATGCTGGTGGCCGGCTGGCTGATCTGCGTGGCCTATGTGATGCGTTACGCCAAGATGGTGCGAAGCGATCCCAGCAAGTCCCTGGTGGCTGACAAGTGGGAAGAGAACCGTGCCCAGTTCCTTGGCAACAAGAGCGACCAGATGCTGGAGTTCACCACCACCCGCAAGATCGTGCTGGGTATCTTCGTCGCCGCCTTTGCCGTGATGATCTACGGGGTGGCCGTGCTGGGCTGGTGGATGGCGCAGATCTCCGGCGTGTTCCTGGCTGCCGCCATCATCGTCGGCGTCATCTCCCGCATGAGCGAGGAGGAGCTGACCTCCAACTTTATCGATGGTGCCCGCGATCTGCTCGGCGTGGCCCTCATCATCGGTATCGCCCGCGGTATCGTGGTGGTGATGGATAACGGCATGATCACCCACACCATTTTGCACAGTGCAGAGGGGATCGTGACCGGCCTCTCCACCATCGTCTTCATCAACGTGATGTTCGTGCTGGAAGTGGTGCTCTCCTTCCTGGTGCCGTCCTCCTCCGGTCTGGCGGTGCTGACCATGCCGATCATGGCGCCGCTCGCCGACTTCGCCAACGTGGGCCGCGAGCTGGTGGTCACCGCCTATCAGTCCGCTTCCGGCCTGGTGAACCTGGTGACCCCGACCTCCGCCGTGGTCATGGGGGGACTGGCCATCGCCAAGGTGCCCTATGTGCGCTGGCTGAAGTGGGTGGCCCCGCTGCTCGGCATGCTGACTGTGCTGATCGTGCTCTGCCTGAGCCTGGGTGCCGTGCTGGCATGAATGCCGACAGACATAGGGACAACAACGGGAGCCTGGGGCTCCCGTTTTTGATGGCTGGCAAGGCGGGGCGCCCGGGCTCTCCCGTGGTCTGGCTCCTTGCCGCGCGGGCAACAAAAAGGCGACCCCAGGGTCGCCTTCTGGCATCCAGCAGGGGTCAGCGGGCGTTTTCCAGGGTGCGCACCACGGCGGCGTGAGCCTGGCGGGTTCGGCTGATGTGGCGCGGGGCGATCAGTACCACGTCGTTGCCGGCCACGGCCCCCAGGATCTCGGGATTGGCGTTTCGATCCAGCAGGCGAGCCACCACGGTAGCGGCCCCCGGGGTGGTATGCACCAGCACCATCTGCTGGTTGTGGACCACGGCGCGCACCATGTCGTGGATGGAGCGGGTGCTGCCGGCGGGCTCCAGCTGCTCGTCCACCAGGGTGTAGACCTTCTTGCCGTTGGCGTTCTGGGCCTTGGCGACCCCGAGACGGCGCAGCAGGCGGGAGATGGTGGACTGGCTGATGTCCGCAAAACCGCGGGCGGAGAGCTCGCGGCGGATCTCCTCCTGGGTGCTGTAACAGTGCTGGCCGATGATCTGGCGGCAGGCGTCTAGCTGGGCCAGGTCGGACTCTGGTTCTGCTGGGCGGCTGAGGGTGTTGACCATGGCGACTTCCTTTGGCGATGAGCGATGGCGGTCTCGCCCAGTCTGTCGTTCCGGCTTTTCATAGCGAAAAACACTAGTGAGGAGCACTCAAGCAGGGGATGAGCGAGGTATATCCATTACGGGATGGCAAATTATAACCAAAGGGGGAATAAGTGATGTGACAGGGTTCAAAAATGGGCCCGACGGGGCCCACATGGATATCCTTTGTCGGCAGGAAATCAGTAGCGTTCGCTGACGATGTCCTGGGTGAAGGACTTCTCGCAGTATTTGCACTTCATCCGCACCGCCCCTTTCACCTCGCGCACCCGGAAGTAGCTCTCCACCGGTTCGTTGTGGGAGATGCAGTTGGAGTTGGGGCAGTGGAAGACCCCTTCGATGAACTCCGGCAGCGCCAGCTGGTGCTTCTTCACCACCACGAAGTCTTCGATGATGTTGACGGTCGCCTTGGGGGCGAACAGGGCAAGCTGGTTGGCCTGCTGCTCGGTCAGACGGGTGTTCTCGATCTTGATGAGATCCTTCTTGCCGAGGGCGCCGGATTTGAGGTTGAAGCCGACGGTGATCCGCTCCTGGGTCTCGATCAGCTGGAACAGCTTGAGGATCTTGATGCCCTGGCCGGCGGGGACGTGGTCGATGACGGAGCCGTGACGGATGGCTTCGACTTGCAGTTGGTTCTTCTCGGACATGATGTTCCCCTTTCCCTTAGACGGTTTCGTTCAGTACCAGTGCCAGCAGTGCCTGGCGGGCATAGACCCCGTTCTCCGCCTGCTGGAAGTAGTAGGCGTGGGGGGTCTTGTCGACGGCGACCTCGATCTCGTCAACCCGGGGCAGGGGATGGAGGATCTTCATGGTGGGCTTGGCCCCTTCCAGAGTCGCCAGCTCCAGCACGAACTTGGCGGCCATGTGCTTGTACTCGGTCTCGTCGAAGCGCTCCTTCTGGACGCGGGTCATGTAGAGGATGTCGAGCTCCGGCATCACCTCTTCCATGGTCTCGTGCACGCTGAAGCGGATGCCTTTCTCTTCCAGCTCCTCGCAGAGGTAGTCCGGCATGGCCAGCGCCTCCGGGGAGATGAAGAAGAAGCGGCAGTTGAACAGGCTCAGGGCCTGGGCCAGGGAGTGGACGGTGCGGCCGTACTTCAGGTCACCGACGAAGGCGACGTTGAGGCCGTCCAGCTTGCCTTGGGTCTCGTGGATGGAGAAGAGGTCGAGCAGGGTCTGGGTGGGATGCTGGTTGGAGCCGTCACCGCCGTTGATGACCGGCACCCGGGAGAACTCGGAGGCCAGACGGGCTGCCCCTTCCTTCGGGTGGCGCATCACCACCGCATCGGTGTAGGAGCTGATGATCTTGATGGAGTCGGCCAGAGTCTCGCCCTTCTTGGCGCTGGTGTTGCCGCCGTCGGCGAAGCCGATGATGTTGCCGCCCAGGCGCTGGACCGCGGTCTCGAAGGAGAGACGGGTGCGGGTGGAGGCTTCGAAGAAGCAACTGGCGACCAGCTTGTCTTTCAGCAGGCGGCTGTCGGGTTCGGCCTTCAACCGCTGTGCGGTGGCGACCACCAGTTCCATGTCGGACCGGGTCAGATCCGAGATGGAGATGACGTGTTTGTTATAGAGTGGATTGGTCATCGTCTGCATTCCCTTTGGCATCAATGAAGGTTTTTCCGGCACAAAAAAAAGCCCCTGAAACAGGGGCTCTTTTCAAAAAAAACGGGGGATCTGTGGGACGGGAACCGGAAACAACGGGGCCGCTCTGGTGCGCTCCACCCGTCTGCAAGGCTGCTTTTTTCATCAAAAACGGCATTGTCCTGTCCCGACCTTTTTCAAAACCGCACCGATTATAGGGCTGGTTTTTGAATTGTCAAAAATTTATTTCATAGGCAGGATTTGGCCAGAAAAACGTTTAAGTGTCGCGAACGGGTCGACAAATCCAGAGTGCGTGCTGCGCCTGCAAGGGGGCGCCATCGGCGGCCATGCTGCGCAGGTAGCCGAGCCTGTGGTGCCCCTCCAGCAGGCAGTAGGGATGGGGCAGGGGGTGACCGTCCGGGTAGCAGGTGCCCGGGGCGGTGGCGAGGACGATGACAGGCTCGGACCAGGTGCCCCGGCGCAGCATGTCATCGCCGAGCCAGGAGCGGCGCACGTAGCGGTTGCTGCGCAGCATCTCGCCCCAGCGATCGATCACCTCCATGTGGCGGGAGTCTATCTGCTCGATAATCTGCGCGGTGGGCCAGTGCTCGCACTCGAACTGGTGGCTGGCGAGATCGATAAAGCTCCAGTTGGATTCAAAACCGCGCCAATGACGGTAAATCCACTGGGCGAGCACATTGGAGGGAATGGAGGGCGCCAGGGGAGAGACTCTGTCCAGATAATCGGCCAGGGTCTCCGTCTTGCGCTCATCCCGGAAGTTGAGGGGCGCAAGCTGTTGCAGCAGTCGGTAATTGAGCATGGGCAGCCTCCCTGAGCCTGGTTTCACCCTACCCCCATTTGTGTCCCATTCCTACCCCGTCGGGGCTGCAAATACAGCAGCTTACCCCCGCTCCTTGTTGGAATTGCGGGGATCTGCTCGTCATTTGTTCGATCGCATCGAAAGTGAGAAAAAAAGCCTTTACCTTTGACCTCCGCTTTGTATACTACGCCTCGTTTGTTGCAGGGGCGTAGTTCCAATTGGTAGAACAGCGGTCTCCAAAACCGATGGTTGCGGGTTCGAGTCCTGCCGCCCCTGCCATTTTCAGAAAGGCCAGCTCATTGAGCTGGCCTTTCGCATTTCTGTCATCTGATGAAATTCCGATTATTCCCTCCGTCGCAGCCACCTGTTTCGGTGTTTATTAAAGAGTGCTTGAGTGTGACGACTCAAGCACTCCTGTTGATGCATTGTGCCATGGCGGGGTGCTAGTGCGGCTGTTCAAGGGCTTTACTCTCCTCGAAGGCGGCCTGCGCCGCCTCCAATCGCCCTTGGTCATTGGCAATATTCCCCAGCTTGTTTAACACAATGGATAGATCCCACAACACTTGCGGACTGTCGCCGAGGCTGGCTCGCAGGCTGCGGCAAAGAGTCAGGCTCTCCTCAAATAGGGCCTGGGCGGCTTCAAGCCGCCCCTGGGCATGGGCAACATCACCAAGTCGTTCGAGTGAGACGGAAAGATCCCGCAGCTTCTGCGGGCTATCGCCGAGGCTGGCTCGCAGGCTGCGGCAAAAGGTCAGGCTCTCCTCAAAGGCTGCTTGGGCGGCTTCAACCGACATTCCGCACCTGATTTAGGAATAAATTTGCCGATAGCGCTCACCCAATACCTCCAAAATGATCTGCTGGTCTCCTGTTAGCTCCGTTACTTGTGGCGGAGCTTCTCCCAGTCGATATTCATGGATGCCACCAAAGCGCAAAAAGATCCAACGGGCCGTCGGCTGCTGGGTCGGTTTCTTTTTCATATCCGCCACACTGCGATTCTGCTCCACTAATCCCTGCCGGATCCGGTGCTCCAACGCTGCGTAAATCATCAGGCTACAGGTCATCACCATGAGCAACGCTTCAATCCGCTCCGGCTTTTTCAGGTACAGTGAGGAGGTTAAAAACTCCGGGCTCTTGAGAAAACGAAAGCCCCGTTCGACATTCTGCTGCGCTTTATAGGTGGCCAAAAGTTCGGCCATGGTCAGCGTATCGCTGTGGTCATTGGTCGCCAGGATGAACACCCCGGTCTGGTTGTGGGCCTCTTCAACGCAAGCCAGGCTAGTTGCCGCCAACCCAGTGATTTGAAACTGATGGCCAATTGGCTCTTCGCCACGCTTGGGTCTGCCACGTCCTGTATAAACGGGTTCACCTACCACTTCGGCATCCAGTTGCAGCAGCATCAAGCTGGCGGTAAAACAGCTCAACTCAGCTTGGGCATCCGCCTCACAAGCAAAGCGTCGGGCACACAATTTGGCGAAGGCTTTGAGCTCGCGGGTACTGTCTTTGAGCAGGTTTTTGGCCAATGTCTGCTGCTCGCGGTGGCTGGCTTGTTCGCTGCGCACCAGCAACCAACGTTGCGCGACCCCGGCATAATTCGCGTGTTGCCAACGGCCATGATAGCCATTGCCCAGAGCGGTCAGCGGTTGTGCACCTATGGTTGCCACGGCCTGCTTTGCCTCATTGAGAGTGACGGGCACCCGGGTCACAAATAGTTGCTGCTGTTGCGCCAGTAATTGCAAGGTATCGGCGCAGTACAGTGCGGCATCGCCGACCAGATAACGGCACTCCTGCGCGGCCTTGAGACTGCTCAAATGGCGACGAACGGTCTGGGCAAAGGCTTTGGTGTCATTACTATTGCCGCTCAGGGCCTGCATATAGACAGGTAGGCCGGCCTGATTTTCACAGATGAGCTCAAGGATCACTTGATTCAGCTCTGGCCGGTGATCACGACTATAACCACGCACCAGTTGCAGCTTACCGACCAGATCCCCATCGGCACAGTCATAGGCGCCATCGACGTGGAAGCTGGTAATATCGAGGTGCACTGCGGTGCTTTTGAGCCCCAGCCGCTCGACAACTTGCGCCGCCATCACCTGATACAAGGCGCTGACATCGGCCTCAAAGAGGGCATCGAGACAGCGACCGAGCACATCATCATTGAGGTCATCAGCACAGATCCCGGGGCCAATCAGGCGCTCAACCGGCTTGTTAGCGAAGAATTGCGGGAACATGTGCAGGGTGCTGCTGTGAAAGCCGAGGCCGTTCACTATCATGGCGACCAAGGCTTCACCATGTGAGACCTTGAAAGGCGGGGTTTTGGGGAGCAAGGCATCGATCATGCGGGCAATGCCCAGTTCCTGGCAGAGTGCGGCGACCAAACCAAGGTGATCGAGGTTACGGATCGAGATAGCGGGTGCGGCCATGATGATCTACCTGCAAAAGAGAGTAATAGATCAGAACGGCCGATCGCCGTCAAGCACTGAAAATAGCAAAATCAGGTGCGGAATGACGGCTTCAAGCCTCCCCTGGGCGTGGACAATATCACCCAGCCTGTTTAACGCGACGAAGAGATCTCGCAGCACTTGCGGGGTATCGCCGAGGCTGGCTCGCAGGCTGCGGCGAAGGGTCAGGCTCTCCTCAAAGGCGGCCTGGGCGGCGTCAAGCCGCCCCTGGGCGTGGGCAACATCGCCAAGTCGTTCGAGTGAGATGGATAGATCCCGCAGCACCTGCGGGCTATCGCCGAGACTGGCTCGCAGATTGTGGCGCAGGGCAAGGCTCTCCTCAACGGCGGCTTGGGCGGTTTCAAGTCGACCTTGTATGAGAGCGATATCTCCCAGCTTATTTAACCCCACGGAGAGATCCCGCAGCACCTGCGGGGTATCGCCAAGGCTGGCTCGCAGGCTGCGGCAAAGGGTCAGGCTTTCTTCACAGGCGGTCTGGACGATCTCAAGTCGTCCCTGAGCCCGAGCGATATCAGCGAGGTTATTCAGAGAGACTGAAAGATCTCTTAGCATCTGGGGCTGCTGCCCCCATTTGCTTACAAGAGAGCGAAACGTCGCGTTCGCTTTCTGTTCAAGCTCGAACGCCTCCTCGAATAGATGAATGCGACACAGCATCTTTGCCAGTTGAGATTGGGCTACTGCAAGGTGTCGCATATTTTTTGCAGACGGTTTTTTCTGACATGCGTTTTCGGCGCGCCTGAGCGCCTCACGCCGACTGCTCACCTGTTGGTCGAGGGTGGCCCGATCCTCCGGGAGCGGTGGGATAGGGGGCTCGTGAAAAATATCTGGTTGAGCGAGCATCCGGGGTAATTCGATAAGCTGCTGGCGGATGCTCCAAAGGTCTGGCGCCATGGTCACGATGTGCGGAGCAAAAGAGAGGGGCAGCTGGATAAACAAGGGGCTATTGAGGCGCTTTTCCAGTTCTGAGCGGCGTTTATTGAGAATGGAGAGGATGGTCTTTCGTGCGCGATCCCAGGGTTGCTCTGTTTGGCTTGATTCTGGTGAGGCATTGACTACAGCATCCACCGCCGATAACTCAAGCCACACCGGGGCGCCTTGAGTGCGCGTCTCGTCAAACAGCTCGGCGATTAGGGTGGTTTCGGCCTTTCTTGCATCCGTTGAGCGGAGCCATCTTAGTGGCTTGCAGTGGGATCGCATCAGGTCGTTGACGTGCTCGCGCAGGGTGATAGCGGCGCGACTGTCTTCTACCAGTACAAAGAAAAGGGAGAAGTCCTGATGCCAATCCAGCAGCAGCTTAATTTCAGTCCAAAGTCGTTCGAGATGATTATCAGACATGTTGGTAAATGATCGGGGGAACTTGATACCAGATACTGCCATTTTGATAGTTCAGTACCAATGAATGATCGAACAGACGAATAATGGGTGGCAGATCTTTTTCCAGCGCAGTCATGTGCTGTGCCAAATTACCACTCTCTCTTGCAGTGTTCTAAATAACTGATCCCAATAGTGCTACACCTTCGCTGTGCCATAGCCATTCCCCGGGAAAGGAGACACGGTATCCATGAAGTGTTTCACTCGGGCCAGCAGGTTTGCCATCCCTCTGCATTGATGATTGCGCGTGATGGTTTCATGTAACTTGTGCCATAGCCGTTCTATGTGATTAACCCAAGGGCTGTAAACTGGCTGGAACACCAGGCAGAACTTGGGATTCTTCTTCAACCATCGCTCGGTCTGTTTGCTTTTGTGAATGATGTAGTTATCGAGGATCAACGTGATGGTTTTGGCTCGTCGGTAGTGGTGGCGCAGCTTTTCCAGCATGGCAATAAACAGCGATGAGTTTTTCTTGATCCCGCTGACGTAAAGTACCCTTCCGTTGCCTGCGTGGAGAACGCCTGCCAGATAATGCTTGGCATTCTGCCCCGGTGTGACAACCCGCTTTTGCTGCGCTCTGAACATCCAGTCGGCTCCTAATTTGGGATTGAGGTCTATATCGACTTCATCCTCATAAAACACCGGATTATCGGCATCACAGCGGGCCAGCGCGGCGTCGATATTCGCCATTTTTTCCTGATAGGCTGGGTCTTTTATCCGCAAGGTCGGCACGGGCCTGCGCCAGACAATGCCCATACGAGGTAACCATCGGCGGAGCGTGGAGGCTGCCACATTGAGCCCTGTTAACCGATTGATTTTTATAGCCAATAGTTCAGTACACCAACGGCTGCGCTGATAACCAAAATCTTGCGGAGAAAACTGCATGAGCAGCACCAGTAGGGTGACAATCTTGGCGATAGGTAAGACTGGGGCACGGCCAGCCGGTAAGGCTTCTAGCGCATCTATGCCTTCATCTCGATACCACCGAAGCCAACGACCGATGGTCGAGCGCGCAGCGCCGGTAAGGTGATGAACATCGGTGATCGTGCGTCCTTCATGTAACAGCAAGATGGCCATCAAGCGACGAGCATGTCCTTTATCACGGGTGGCATGGATGATTTTGTGAATGCGGCGCCGTTGTGGTCGTGGCAGAGGTGGTAGGATAGGCATCAACTCAGTCCTTTGGGTGTGGCTTGTTTTGTTTAGCGACTAATCAGATCGCACAAACTGGACTGAGTTCCCTTCCTCCGGTGATCTACTATTCGGAACAGCTATTTAGCCATTTCCGGTCTTCGGCGTTTAGCCAATGCAGATGTTTGGTTTCCTCCACTATGGCCTGAGTGATGGGTTCGCTCTGCATATCCGCGAGTGGATAACCTGACTTTATCCGGGAATTCAGATAATAAGTGCGACACTCATGGATGAATGGCGAGAGGTGGCCAACTGCTGATTGGTGGTACCCTTCTGCTCGCCAAAGTAAAAGCAGTATCACCATGAGCTATCAGCAGTTGACCGAGGGGCAACGATACCAGTTATCGGTGCTTCGCGCACAGGGGATGTCCATCCTTGCCACCGCACGCGCCATTGGCGTTCATCGCTCCACCCTCTACCGGGAGCTGCGTCGTAACGCCGGGCCGCAGGGCTACCAGCCAGACAATGCGCATCAGCACGCCACCCACCGACGGGCCAGTGCGGCCAAATCTCGGCTATCTGCCGATGTCATCCAGTTTGTCGAGCTGACACTCGCCTGGTGGTGGAGCCCGGAGCAGATAAGCGCGGTGGGCAAGCAGATAGGCCTCATGGTGAGTCACGAGTGGATATACCGCCATGTGGCCGCCGACAAAGCCCGGGGTGGCCAGTTGTACCGCCATCTGCGCCAGGGCCACAAGCGCTACCGCAAGGGGGCGAGCAGCCTGCGTTCTCCCATCAAGGAAGCCCGCTCTATTGATGAACGGCCGGCTATCGTCGATAGCCGGGAGCGGCTCGGTGATTGGGAGGCGGACACGGTGCTGGGCAAGCAAGGCACAGGTGCACTGGTCACCCTGGTGGAGCGCAAGAGCCGGCTCTATCTGGTCAAGCGGGTCGCGAGCAAACAGGCTGGGGTGGTGCGGGATGCGATAATCGAGATGTTAACGCCCTACATCGAGCAGGTGCATACCATCACCTTTGACAACGGCGGCGAGTTTGCCGAACACAAGGCGATAGAGGAAGCGCTGGGTGCCGAGACTTACTTTGCGCACCCTTACTCTTCGTGGGAGCGCGGTCTGAACGAGAACAGCAATGGGCTGTTGAGGCAGTTTATCCCAAAGGGAACAGACCTGAGAGAGGTCACGGACGAGGATGTCAGGAGAGCGGAGCAGTGGCTCAACCTACGACCTCGGAAATGTCTCGGATTCAGGCAGCCTGTCAAGGTATTCGAAGAGTACCGTCAGGCGGCATAGGCGAGTGTCGCACTTCGAAGTTGAATTCGCGATCAGCTCCGCCTTTCTGATACTGAGCCTGATGAGAGAAAACATGCGCCTGAGGTTACCACCAGATAGCCAGGCCAGTTCGCTCATGATTTCTAATGTGATATAGCGCACCCAGTCAGGACGTCGCCTATTAACCACTTCCAATATTTTATCGATGCCGGACTGATTTTTTTCTGGCATCTGACCTTGCTCCGGCTTGTTCATCACCTTGAAGTTAGAGAGTGAGTAGGTCCCAGAATAGAATTGATCGATATTAGGTAACACGGCATGCAGATAGGGTGGTGTAGTGTAGATGACGGTAATGTCAGGGAACGATAAACGATCAGGAAAATTAAAGAAGAGATCCTTCAGTGAGTCATAAAGAACCTGTTCGTGGCCAGATGGGGCTGACAAACGCTCCAGAGAGTCGACGATAAGCACCAATTTATTCTGTCCGGTTTTGGCTTTTACCTGGTCGGCGACTTCCTTGGCAAAGGTATTGGCATCTATAAAAAATTGACTGGAGGCGCGAGCGAACTGGATCAGCTCTTTTTTGAAGGACGGATTATCCCGCAGTGAAAAGGCAGCTTCGATATTGGCCATCTTCAAGGTTGGTTTAAGCTCGACATCACTGGTCAGGGCTCGTTTGGTACGTTCCCAGATGCTTTCTGTGAGGAAGTTTTTTCCAAATTTTATTTCAATCCCATGGGATAGCCCGGCCAAGGCGGTAAAAACCAGTTCGGTTTGGGTGATCTCCGGTTCATTTAAATCGAGGTAATCACCTGCATCACAATAAAATACCGGAATGTTTTCTTGTTCGAGTTCGAGCATCAGTTTCTTTAGCTCGGTGGTTTTACCTGCACCCCTGAGGCCGGAAAATAAATAACAACCCGGAGAGTCTTCCCAATCTATAGCTTGTTTGATTTCGGCAACGATATCGTGGGCTGCATCGGGAGAACGATTTACATAATAGGTTGCCACATCTTTGTCACGCAATGCGGTATCCAAAAATGCATTGTGAAAATCTTTGGGGCTCCATGCTGTCCAGGGTGAGAGCGTGAACATCCTGTTAAATTTCAGAGAGTTTTTGCAGGCCAGCTGCGAGCACAGTGTCCAGATAGTCACTGCTCATCGCCGCTATTTTCTGCTTGCGTCTGATGCTCGCTTTGCGTGATGTTTCCGCCCTTAGCATGTTCACGGCCATGTGTCGGATACAGGCCAGATTCTCCGCCGCGTCTTCGCGATAGATGGGGCACGCATCTTCTCCCATCGTCACATCCAACACCCAGTGAAGCTCGTTTTCGATGGCCCAATGACCGCGCACGGCACGGGCAAACTCATCTCGGTCAAGCACCTTTGAGCTGATGAAATAACGTTGTTCTATAGCTATTTTTTGATTTTTTTCAATACGATAAGAGATGGCTACACCCAGGCTCTGCAACCCGTCCCAATCGGCAAACTGGGCCGCCAGTTCCCCGGCCGGGATGACGTGATATTCACGACCGTCAACGCGCCCATGAGCCTGTTCTACCGCCGCCGTCTGCGCTGACAGCGGGGTGGCCATGGCCGGAGCGAGCGCCTGTTTCACGGCCTCAAGCAGCTTGGGCTGATTCCCCTTGACGGCCAACAGATAATCCCCACCCTGCTGCCGGATAGACGTGGCAATGGCAGTCTGGCAGCCCATGGCATCGATGGAAACCAGGCATTGACGAATGTCGAGCAGTGCCAACAATTCGGGAATGGCGGTGATTTCGTTGGATTTTTCAGCGGTTTTCACCTGACCGAGCACCAGTTTGTTGGCGGCGGCGTAGGCGCTGACCATGTGGATAGTCGATGAACGATCTCCGGGTTGATAGGAGCGACGCAGGGTCTTGCCATCAACGGCAATCAATGCCCCATCCATCTGCTGCTGGATGGCCTGGGTCCAGCGAATGAATGCTGCCTGAAACTGCTCTGGCTGGATGCGGGAGATGATCCTGGCGATGGTGTCATGCACAGGAATACCATTTAGAAACAGTCCCTTATCTTGAAGCCATGCCAGATGGACCTCGCCAAAGTCTTCGATGTCCTCCCACCCCTGAGCGCCACCAATCACAGCGCAAACGGTCAGAAACAGGACATCGTAAAAGGGATAAGAGATTTTCGCGGGCTGGCGGTTATCGTGGATTTCACTGAAAAACCGGGTAAAGAGGGCATCGACTGACATCACATGGCTCCAGAAAAGAGCACATAAGATCATAGTCAGATCGTGAGGTCAAACCTGTTTATATGGTTAAAAAACATTCACGATCCCGCCCTGCCATGCTGTCTCGTTCATGATATTTCACCGAAAAAACAAAATAAGTGCTCGAGAATAACATGCGCAAGGCGGCGCTGTCACTGGGCAGTGTCATGGGGGGGAAAATGCAGAATATTTAAAATAATTCAATAAAATCAACACGATAAAGTGGTTTTTCGCAGGTTATGTACAGGGCCTTAAGCGGCGAGCCCATTTAAATGTCTTCCAACGTCCTGTTCTGTATCGATTTGCTCTGCTTGATTCGGCAGGCGTTCTTGGCCAAATACTCGGCTGTCTCCATGCCAGTATTTCCATTATTCCTGTCAGGGCACTATGAGCCACGGCTTCCAATAGAGGCAGCCACCACGTCACACTGCGCTTCGACGCTTCCAATATCGATAATGCCCCACTCATCACACTCTGCGCGCCCCGTCTTTTCATCATCAACGACAGCCGCTCGTCCGCGCCCAGTCACCCTCACCAGTGGATGGCGGGGGGCGCCTGAAGGAGGAGAGAGGAGGCGAGGATCTCGTGATTTTCGTGACTCACAGCAGCTCCTGTTGTCAAAAATAATCAAATTGAGGTGATTCACTAAAGTCCAGTGGGACTGCCGCCGATATCACCTACCAATATGGGGGTGTTCCTGGCCTCCTGTCACCACAAGGATTTGTAGTCATGACTCTCTCGTTGCGCGGCAAGCTGCTCGCGGCCAGCCTGGGGGTAGTGCTGCTGATGGCAGCCCTGCTCGGTATTGTCGCCTTCCACACCCTCAAATCCCGCACCCTTGACGCCATCCAGAGCGAGGCGGTCAACTACGGCCACGCCCACTCGGTGGCCATCGGCAACTGGCTTGAGGATCGCAAGCACGCGGTCGACGCCCTGGCCGCCGTCATTGCGCGCGACCCCGACACGGCCCTGGTGCCCCACCTGTTGCAGACCCGCACCTCCGGCGGTTTCGGCCTCACCTATTTTGGTTCGGCGCAGGGGGAGATGACCCGCCACGATCCCGCCCTCAACACCGCCAACTATGACCCCAGGGCCCGCCCCTGGTACCAGAACGCCGACAAGGCGGGCAAGCTCATCGTCACGCCGCCCTATGTCAGCGTGACCATGCAGCAGATGGTGGTGACCCTGGCCGAGCCGGTGAGCCACCAGGGCCGGGTGATCGGGGTGGCCGGGGCGGATCTCTCCCTCGACGCCCTCATCGACGAGGTGCTGGCCATGAAGGTGCAGGGAGAGGGCTACGCCATGCTGCTCGACCGCACCGGCCTCATCGTCGGCCACCCGAACAAGGAGCTGGCGCTCAAGCAGGTGGCGGAGCTGGATCCCGGCCTCACCGGGGCGGCGCTGGATGCGTGGAGCCGCGACGGCGAGCTGCACGGCGCCAACCTGAACGGGCGCGAGGTGCTGCTTTCGGTGCAAGGCGTGCCCGGCACCGACTGGCTGCTCGCCATGGTGATGTACAAGGAGGTGCTGGAGGCGCCGCTCGCCTCCCTGCTGTGGCAACTGGTGGGGCTGACCCTGGTACTGCTGCTGGTGTTCGGTGCCCTGCTCATCGCCATGTTCAACTACCTGTTCGCGGATCTGGGGCGGGTCTCCAGGGCGCTCGCCGACATCGCCCACGGGGAGGGGGATCTCACGGTGCAGATCGCCACCCGCAGCCAGGATGAGGTGGGGCAGCTGGCCCAGAACTTCAACCAGTTCGTGGCGCGACTGCACGGCATCGTCAGCCGGTTGCGGGACGTCACCGTCGAGCTGGCGGCCCAGTCCCGGACCCAGGCGGCGGGGGCCGAGGCCCGCAGCCAGCGGGTGCGCCAGCAGCAGGACGAGATCGTCATGGTAGCGACCGCGGTGACCGAGATGGCCTCCGCCACCCAGGAGATCGCCGGCAACGCCGAGTTTGCCGCCAACACCGCCGGCGATGCGGTGCGCCTCGCGGTGGCCGGCCAGTCCCAGGTCGGCCAGAGCCAGCGCAGCATCACGGGGCTGGCGGGGGAGGTCTCCGACGCCAGCCAGACCATCCACGAGCTGGATGGCCACGCCCAGCAGATCAGCGGCATTCTGGCCACCATCAGCGGCATCGCCGAGCAGACCAATCTGCTGGCCCTGAACGCTGCCATCGAGGCGGCCCGGGCCGGGGAGCAGGGGCGCGGCTTTGCCGTGGTGGCGGATGAGGTGCGGGTGCTGTCGCGCCGCACTCACGACTCCACCGCCGAGATCCAGCAGATGATCGAGGCGCTGCAGCAGACCACCCGCAAGGCGGTGGGCGGCATGGAGACCAGCCACCAGCTGGCGGGCACCAGCGTGGAGGACGCCGAAGCGGCGAATCTCAGCCTGGGAAGGATCAACGAGGCCATCGGCGCCATCAGCGACATGGCGACCCAGATCGCGGCGGCGGCCGAGGAGCAGACCTCGGTGACCGGCGAGATCAGCCGCAACACCGAGAATATCCGCCACGTCTCCCAGGCGCTGGCGGCCCAGGCTGGCGAAGAGGCCGCCCAGGCGGCCCAGCTCAAGTCTCTTACCGAGCGGCTGGAGCAGGAGATCGGGCGCTTCCGGCTCTAGGCTGCGACCCGGATGTGACAAAGGCGACCCTGGGGTCGCCTTTATTCATCCTGTGTATGGATATTATTTCGCCATGCACCTGCTGAATAATGCCGGGTCCTGGCCCGGCAATCGGCCAGGCCAGGGGCTCAGAGGGGCTTGATGTAGCTGTAGAACTCGTTGTCCCGCTGGTAGCCGTGCCCTTCGTAGAGGGCCTGAGCCTGCCGGTTGTCGGTGGCGGTGCTCAGCATCAGGAAGGCGGCGCCCGTCTCCTGGCCGTGGCGATCGGCCCGCGCCAGCAGCGCCTGGGCCACCCCCTGCTGGCGGGCCGCCGGCGCCACGAACAGATCGTACAGCAGCCAGATGGGCTTCAGGGCGAGGGAGCAGAACAGGGGATAGAGGTGGGCAAATCCCAGCACCTCTCCCGCCTCGCTCTGGGCCACGAAGAGCACCGACTCCCCGGCGGTGCAGCGCTCCAGCAGGAAGGCTTCGGCGGCCTCGGGCCGGGCAGGCAGCCGGTAGAACGCCCGGTATTCCACGAACAGGGGGGTGACCCGGGGAATGTCCTGCGGGGTGGCCTGGAAGATCCTCATGGGGCGTTCCCCGCCGGATCCTGGCTGACCCAGATCAGCCGGTCGGTGGCAAAGCCGAGCCCCCGGGCCCGCTCGACCAGGGCCTCTACCTTCTCTTTGGGGGGATGGGGCGTGCGGGAGAGGATCCAGAGGTACTGGAGGTTGTAACTGCTCACCAGGGAGAGCTCATAGTCCGTCGCCAGCACGTTGTAGCTGCCGTAGAAGGGGCCGAAGAAGCTCACCTTGAGGCGCCCCTCGTCGCTGTCACCCACGAAGTAGGCGCGCCCCTCGGCCTCGCGCCACTCCCCCTGTTCGTCCTGCCCCCGGTTGATCACCCTGACACCGCCGTCATCCCGCAGGCTGTAGGTGGCGGTGACCCGGTTCAGGCCGCGCTCGAAACCGTGATCGAGGCGGGCCACCTCGTACCAGGTGCCCAGGTAGCGGTCGAGCTGGAAGGGCTTGACCACCTGGTGTCCCGGTGGAATGCCGGTGCAGGCGGTGGCCAGCAGGGTCAGAACGAGCAGGATCAGTGTGCGCATGTCATCCCTCCACGATACGCAGTTGTCCCGAGCGGAAGCGTGCCGCGTGTTCGCTCGGGGTGTTGCCAAAGAAGCGTTTGTATTCGCGGCTGAACTGGGAGCCGCTCTCGTAGCCTACCTTGTCCGCCGCCACCCCGGCCTTGAGGCCGTCGTGCAGCATCATCAGCCGCGCCCGGTGCAGGCGCAGGGTCTTGATGTACTGCAGGGGCGAGGTGGCGGTGGCCGCCTTGAAGTGGTGGTGGAAGGCCGAGACGCTCATGTTCGCCTCCCGGGCCAGCTCCTCCACCGTCAGGTTCTCGGTAAAGCGCTGCTCCATGATACGCAGCACCCGGGCTATCTGGCTCACCTGGCTGTGACGGCTGGCCATGGCCAGCAGGGCGGGGGCACCCCCTTCGTGCAGGGCGTGGAACAGGATCTCGCGCACGATCTGGGGCCCCAGCACCCGGGCGTGGAGCGGCTTGTCCATCACGTCGATGAGGCGCTCCACCGCGCAGAGCATGGTCTCGGAGAGGGGCACGGAGACCACGCCGCGACCCGGCTCCGCCGGGGCGGGGGCCGCGTCCCCCATCTCCAGCAGCAGGGCCTGCAGCGCCGCCACGTCGATCTCCACCGAGAGCCCCACCAGGGGGGATTCGGGGGAGGCGAAGCACTCGCACTCGCAGGGCAGCGGCAGGGTCATCATCAGGTAGTGCTCGGGGTCGTAGCGGAAGGTGAAGTCCGAGAGATAGCCCACCTTGTGCCCCTGCAGGATGATGATCATGCGCGGGCGGTAGAGCACCGGGATGCGGTCGTGATGCTCCGTGGTGTAGATGAGGTGCACGCCGGGCACGGGGGCGGCGGTGATCCCCGGGTGGGGTGCCAGGGCGGCGAGTCGGCTGGCGAGGGCGGACTGGTGGGTCGCCGCGATGGGCTGATTTGTACTCATTTATCCAGGCTCAGTAGAAATAGGCAAGAAATCGGCAGAAAGCTCCCTTGATGGTAAGGGGTTATAAGAGAAAAATGCAACCCATACCTTACCGACTACGACCACCCCGGGAGATCCCATGAACAACTTCATCCTGCACACCCCCACCAAGGTGCTGTTCGGCAAGGGCCAGGTGGCCCAGCTGCGCGGCCAGATCCCCAGCGACGCCCGCATCCTCGTCACCTACGGCGGTGGCAGCGTGGTGCGCAGCGGCCTGCTGGACCAGATCCGCCGCGAGCTGGCCGGCCTGACCCTGTTTGAATTTGGCGGCATCGAGCCCAACCCCACCTACGAGACCCTGATGGGCGCCGTCGAACTGGCCCGCGCCGAGAAGGTCGACTTCCTGCTGGCAGTGGGCGGCGGCTCCGTGCTGGACGGCTCCAAGTTCATCGCCGCGGCCGCGCACTACGATCCGGCCAGGGATCCCTGGCACATCCTCGAGACCGTCGGGGGGGAGGTGGCCTCCGCCATTCCCCTGGGCAGCGTGCTGACCCTGCCGGCCACCGGTTCCGAGATGAACATGGGCGCCGTCATCACCCGCAAGAGCACTGGGGACAAGCAGCACTTCTTCTCTCCCTTCGTGATGCCGCGCTTCGCCGTGCTCGACCCCGTGCTCACCTACACCCTGCCCGCCCGTCAGGTGGCCAATGGGGTGGTGGATGCCTTCATCCACACCCTGGAGCAGTACCTCACCTACCCGGTGGATGCCAAGGTGCAGGATCGCTTCGCAGAAGGGCTGCTGCTGACCCTGGCGGAAGAGGGGCCCAAGGCGCTGGTGGAGCCGGAAAACTACGACGTGCGTGCCAACATCATGTGGAGTGCCACCCTGGCACTGAACGGCCTGATCGGAGCCGGTGTACCCCAGGACTGGGCCACCCACATGCTGGGCCACGAGATCACCGCCCTGCACGGTCTGGACCACGCCCAGACCCTGGCGGTGGTGCTGCCCGCCCTGCTTCAGGCCAAGCGCGAGCAGAAGCGCGCCAAGCTGCTGCAATACGCCGAGCGGGTCTGGGATCTGCGCAGCGGCAGTGACGAGGCGCGTATCGACGGTGCCATCGCCGCCACCCGCGACTTCTTCGAGCGGATGGGGATCAAGACCCGGCTGCGGGATTACGTGGCCGACGCCCGGATCGACGCCCTGCTGGCCAAGCTCGAAGAGCACGGCATGACCGCCCTGGGTGAGCACGGCGACATCGACCTGGCCCAGAGCCGGCATATTTATGAGGCGGCCTGGTAAGCAGAGCGCGCCTGAAACGGGCCCAAGGCCCGGTTGCACCAGGGGGCCCGAACCCGCCAGCAGGCGGGGACGCGGCCCCCTGAACGTTGCAAAATGGTTACTTTTTCCCTTTTCATCTCATCAGATGAGCCAACGGCAGATTTCGTAAGAACAAAAAACGCTAAGGTAGAGGCCGGGTTAAACATTTTTTTTGACTGGTTGGATCACTTTTTTCAGCGCTTTTTGCTGTTATAAGCCCCTAATTTGGTTTGTTTTTTTTAATCATGGTCCGGGATGGGCTGAATTCTGTACCCGCCCGCCCGGGGCCGTGGTTGTAATAAAACTCCAAAATTTGATACTAATCATCCTCGCGCCTGAAAAGCGGGGGCCTGACCGTGACAGGAGGTCGAGGTGAAGCCTGCTGATTTTCATAACAAAGGGCCCGTGACCTGCACTTTGATCATGCCTTGTCCCCTCAGACATGAGAGACTTGGCGATGATTGTTTATTAACCATCAGGGAATAGTCATGCAGATTGGAATACCGAGAGAGAGTCTCGCCGGTGAGACCCGGGTCGCAGCGACCCCGGCCACTGTCGAGCAGCTGAAAAAGCTCGGCTTCGAGGTTGCCATCGAGGCCGGTGCCGGCCTGCGAGCCAGCTTCGATGATGCCGCCTTCGAGGCTGCCGGTGCCAGCGTGGTACCGAACGTCTGGCAAGCCGACCTTGTCTTCAAGGTCAACGCGCCGACCGAGGCCGAAATCGCACAAATTAAGGATGGTGCCACCCTGGTGAGCTTCATCTGGCCCGCCCAGAACCCCGAGCTGGTCAAGAAGCTTTCCGAGCGCAACATCAATGTGATGGCGATGGACATGGTGCCGCGGATCTCCCGTGCCCAGTCCCTCGACGCCCTCTCTTCCATGGCCAACATCGGTGGCTATCGCGCCGTCGTGGAAGCCGCGCACCAGTTCGGTCGCTTCTTCACCGGCCAGATCACCGCCGCCGGTAAAGTTCCGCCCGCCAAGGTGCTGGTCATCGGTGCCGGTGTGGCCGGTCTGGCCGCCATCGGGACCGCCGGTTCCCTCGGTGCCATCGTGCGTGCCTTCGATACCCGTCTGGAAGTGGCCGAGCAGATCGAGTCCATGGGTGGGGAATTCCTCAAGCTGGACTTCGGCGGCGAAGATGGCGCTTCCAGCGACGGCTACGCCAAGGTGATGAGCGAAGAGTTCATCAAGGCCGAGATGGAGCTGTTCGCCCAGCAGGCCAAGGAAGTGGACATCATCATCACTACCGCCCTGATCCCGGGCAAGCCGGCACCCAAGCTCATCACCAAGGAAATGGTGGACAGCATGAAGCCGGGCTCCGTCATCGTGGACATGGCGGCCCAGGCCGGCGGCAACTGCGAATACACGGTACCGGGTGAACTGCATGTCACTGACAACGGCGTCAAGGTGATCGGTTACACCGATCTGCCGGGCCGCCTGCCTGCCCAATCCTCCCAGCTCTACGGCACCAACCTGGTGAACCTGATGAAGCTGATGTGCAAGGAGAAGGACGGCAACGTCGCCATCGACTTCGAAGACGTGGTGCAGCGCAACATGACGGTGGTCCAGGCCGGTGAAGTGACCTTCCCGCCCCCCGCCATCTCCGTCTCTGCCGCCCCGCAGAAACCCGCTGCCGCCAAACCGGCCGCCAAGAAGGAAGAGGCCAAGCCCTCCAACAAGAAGTTCGTGTTCGGTGCCCTCGGCATCGCCGCCTTCGGTTGGGTGGCTGCCGTGGCGCCTGCCGCCTTCCTCTCCCACTTCACCGTCTTCATCCTGGCCTGCGTGGTCGGTTACTACGTGGTGTGGAACGTCTCTCACGCCCTGCACACGCCGCTGATGTCGGTCACCAATGCCATCTCCGGCATCATCGTGGTCGGTGCGCTGTTGCAGATTGGACAAGGGTCGACCCTGGTCACCGTGCTGGCCTTTGTCGCCGTGCTGATTGCCAGTATCAACATCTTCGGTGGCTTCACCGTCACTCAGCGCATGCTGAAGATGTTCCGTAAGGATTAAGGGGGTTTAACGTGTCTCAAGGACTGGTAACAGCATCCTATATCGTTGCCGCCGTGCTCTTCATCCTCAGTCTCGCGGGACTGTCGAAGCAAGAAACGGCCAAGCATGGCAACCTGTTCGGTATCGCGGGGATGGCCATCGCCCTGCTCGCCACCGTCTTCAACCCGGAAACCAGTGGCGTCCACTGGATCATCCTGGCCATGGCCATCGGTGGCGCCATCGGCGTGCGTCTGGCCCTCAAGGTCGAGATGACCGAGATGCCCGAGCTGGTGGCCGTGCTGCACAGCTTCGTGGGCATGGCAGCGGTGCTGGTGGGCTTCAACAGCTTCATCGATCTGCACCCCTCCGCCCCCGCTGAAGTGGTGGTCTCCGTCGGTTCCAACCTGGATGCGACCCTGGCAGCCGCCCGGGCGGCATTCGAGCAGGCGGCAAGCGTCGCCCAGGTCGAGCACCTCTCCGGCGCCATGCTGAACATCCACCTGGTGGAAGTGTTCCTGGGCGTCTTCATCGGTGCCGTGACCTTCACCGGTTCCGTGGTTGCCTTCGGCAAACTGCGTGGTCTCATCTCCTCCAAGCCGCTGATGCTGCCGCACCGCCACAAGCTGAACCTGCTGGCCGTGGTGGTCTCCATCGCGCTGATGATCCACTTCGTCAACGCCGGTGGCTCCACCTTCGCCCTGCTGGTGATGACCCTGATCGCCTTCGCCTTCGGCTGGCACCTGGTCGCCTCCATCGGTGGTGCGGACATGCCGGTGGTGGTCTCCATGCTGAACTCCTACTCCGGTTGGGCGGCGGCGGCGGCGGGCTTCATGCTCTCCAATGACCTGCTGATCGTCACCGGTGCCCTGGTGGGTTCCTCCGGTGCCATCCTCTCCTACATCATGTGCAAGGCGATGAACCGCTCCTTCATCTCCGTGATCGCCGGTGGCTTCGGCTCCGACGGCGTGGCTTCCACCGCCGAGCAGGAGCTGGGCGAATACCGCGAGACCAACGCCGAAGACGTGGCCGACATGCTGAAGAACGCCAGCTCCGTCATCATCACCCCGGGCTACGGCATGGCGGTGGCGCAGGCCCAGTACCCGGTGGCCGAGATCACCCAGAAGCTGCGTGATCGCGGCGTCAAGGTGCGCTTCGGCATCCACCCGGTGGCCGGTCGTCTGCCTGGTCACATGAACGTGCTGCTGGCGGAAGCGAAAGTCCCCTATGACATCGTGCTGGAAATGGACGAGATCAACGATGACTTCGCCGACACCGACGTGGTGCTGGTGATCGGTGCCAACGACACCGTCAACCCGGCCGCCATGGAAGATCCGGGCAGCCCCATCGCCGGCATGCCGGTGCTGGAAGTGTGGAAGGCGCAGAATGTCATCGGCTTCAAGCGCTCCATGAACACTGGCTACGCCGGTGTCCAGAACCCGCTGTTCTTCAAGGAGAACACCCAGATGCTGTTTGGCGATGCCAAGGCCAGCGTCGAGGCCATCCTGAAGGCGCTGTAAGCGTTGACCGGATGAGACAAAAAGGGGGCTTCGGCCCCCTTTTTTTAGGTTCATCGCGGCTTTCCGGGGAAGGCCGCCTTGATTTTCAGAAAAAAGTATTCTGAGTCCCTAAATCCATATGCCATGCGCTTTATCACTTTGATCTTGTTGTTCACCCCTTCCAGCACACTCGTGTGCATCGGGTAGTTTGCACTCGCCAGGATCCCCCGCATATATTTCGATAAATTTCGACCAAATCGTTGCAGCGGCGCTAGCCCGCTTTCCTTCACCTGCCGCATCCAGCTCCGCCATCGTCGCCATCCTTCCCACACGCTCGGCGCATACCAGATGCCCTTCAACGCCTCTTTCAGCACGTACACCATCGCCAGCGGTTGATTCGCCGCCAACAGCTCCTGCAACTTCACATCCTGTTTTTCACTCAGCTTCGCCCGATTACGTAGCAGCAACCAACGCGCACTTTTGACCACTTTTCGCGCCGGTTTATCGCTTTTCAGTGCATTCGCCTGCTCCACTCGCACCCGGTCCACCACCTCTCGGCCATAGCGAGCCACCACGTGGAACAGGTCGTAGACCACCTCCGCCTGCGGGCAGTGTTGCTTCACCTCCAGGTCGAACGCCGTGTTCATGTCCATCGCCACCGCCTCAATCTGCTGGCATCGCTCGCCGAGCTGCTCGAAGAAGGGACGGATAGCGGCCCGACTGTTGCCGTGCCCCACCCACAGGACGCGGGTTCGCTCGGCATCCATGATCACGGTGGCATAGCGGTGTCCCTTGTGCAGGGCAAACTCATCCATCACCAGCCGCCGCACCTCCCCAAGTTCGATGGTGCCCACACTAGTCTGCAAACGGCGCTTGTCGATCTCCTTGATGGTGTGCCAACCGACCCCGGTGAGCTGGCTGACATGGCGGATGGGGAGGTACTGAACGAGCGCTTCAATCCAGCACTGCATGCGCCGGGTGAGGCGGGAGCCAGAGGGGAGCCAGTCGATATGTTCACTGACGCGACCACAGCGCAGACAGTCGACGCGGCGAACAGGCAGTTGTAACCAGACTTGTCGGTCAAATAGGTCTCGCTCACGCACCCGGCGGATACGTTGGTCGTGGATCAATGGCGTGGGTTGCAGGCATCGGCGACAACGGGGCAAGAAGTCGGCGCGAGGCTCAAGGGTAAACAGGGTGTGATGGTTGGCAGAAAGCGCTTGGGCGATGACGGTATAACCTGGCCAGAAGGAGGTAATATCAATATGATGCACGGCGACAGCAGGGTGATGGTGGTGGTGTGTTTGGCGACAACCAGTTTACCAGCACCCTGTCTGTCAACTTCCACTTTCCCAGGATCCCGCGAAGAACCTTTTTTTAGGCGCTGTCCCAATTACATGTTGAAAGGCTAACCTTGAAGTAGGTCATCACCCTGAGGGCCTCCATCATGGATACCCAAGCCTTTCAACATCTACTGTCTCTCTTTCCACAGCTCACCATGCGCCAGCGTCGCCTCGCGCAACATGAACTCACTACCCCTCACCCAATCACCTCGCTGGCCGCTCAACTCCCCGCTTGTCGATGTCGCCCTCACTGTCAGGCCGAGGCTACGCAGTTGGCTCCCTGGGGTTGGAGTCGAGGGCTGCGTCGTTATCGCTGCAAGCAGTGTCTGCTCACCAGTTCCGTTCTCACCAAGACGCCTCTGGCTCGACTTCGCAAGGCACAATGTTGGGAAGACTACGCCCAGGCCCTCATCGACGGTCTGACCGTCCGACAGGCTGCCGTCCGCTGCGGAGTCTGTAAAAACACCGCCTTCTTGTGGCGTCACCGCTTCCTGAAAGCCATGGCGAGTCACCAGGCGGCACGGGAAGGGGGTATCGTCGAGGTTGATGAGACCTTCTTCTTGGAGTCGTTTAAAGGGCAACGTGGTTTGCCCCGCCCGGCCCGCCACCGTGGGGGCAAAGGCCGTACCCGAGGCACAGGGCCGGATTACATCCCGGTGATGGTGGTTCAGGACCGGGCTGGTCACCATGCGGATTTTCAGTTGGAGAAAATGAATGCCGAGACGGTGATAGCTGTTTTGACACCCCTTGTCTCGTCAGATGCGGTGTTGTGTAGCGACGGCTCCGGGGTGTATGCCAGTTTCAGCAAAGCGCAGGGAGTGACCCATCAGGTCGTGCGCAATCGCCAAGGCGAGCGTGTGGTTGGCGCGTACCATATCCAGCATGTAAACGGATATCACCGTCGGTTGAAAGAGTGGATGGAGCGGTTCCATGGGGTAGCGACCCACTATCTGAGAAATTATCTGGGTTGGCGAAGGATGTTGGAGCGCTACGGGCGGGAAGTGAATGTGCCACGTTGCTTGCATGAGGCGCTGGGGCGCCCCATGCAACACGTAATTGGGACATAGCCTTTTTTTATGACCAGAGTGGATGACCGTGGCAGGGAACAGACAGGCGGTGGTGCCTGCCTGTCCGGACTGACTGGCGAGCCCTGGCTCAATTAAAGTTGAGCAAAAGCACCAAAAAACCACCTTGAAGGCCTCTCATGGGGCCTTTTTGTCATTTCAGTCGTGATTTTGCTCACATTTTGTGGTGTTGTCTCACCAGTCGGGCATAATGCCCGCGCAAAAAGCGGATTTGCTCAATTTTATTTGAGTCCGCTTTGAATATCCTTACCCAACGTTGACCGGATGACCCCATGACCGAGGTAGCTCCCTTGCGCGACGCCAGCACACTGACCGATGAAGAGCGCCATCTGATTGCCAGCTTCGAGCCTGCGGTGGCGGCGCTGTCCGCCCTGTTTGGCCCGGGTTGCGAGGTGGTGCTGCACGCCTTTGACAGCCTGCATGCCTCCGTCATCAAGATTGCCAACGGCCACATCACCGGCCGCCAGGAGGGAGCGCCGGTCACCGATTTTGCGCTCGACAAGTTGCACAGTGCCGCCGGCAGCCAGTGGAGCAGCTATTTTTCCCGCACCCGGGAGGGCACCCTGCTGAAGTCCTCGTCCATCACCATCAGCAACCGCGAGGGCAAACCCATCGGCATGCTGTGCGTGAATTTCAGCCTGGACACGCCCCTTGGCAGCCTGCTCGACACCTTTGCCCCGCCCGCAGTGCCCCCTGCCCACGGCACCGAAACCTTCGCCAGCTCGGTGGATGATCTGGTGGCGCAGGTGATCGCCAAGGTGGACAGGGATCCCGGGCTGGGCAGCAACGTGCGCAACAAGGCGATCGTGCACCGGCTCTACGACATGGGCATCTTCGAGATCAAGGATGCCGCCCAACTGGTGGCCGAACTGCTCGGTATCTCCCGCCATACCGTTTACCTGCATATCCGCAATCACAAGGCGGAACTGGCCGAACAACAATGACGAGCCCGCACGCGGGCGACATGAACATGAGACACATCGCAATGAACGCACAATGGACCGACTTTATTACCCTGCTCAAGCGTGAAGTGGTGCCGGCCCTCGGCTGCACCGAGCCCATGTCGGTCGCCCTGGCGGCGGCCAACTGCCGCAAGCTGCTGGGCCAGGTACCGACCCGCACCCGCGTCTGGGTCAGCGGCAATCTGTTCAAGAACGGCATGGGGGTCGGGGTGCCCGGCACCGGCATGATCGGCCTGCCGGTGGCCGCTGCCGTCGGCATCACCGGTGGCAACCCGGATGCCGGGCTGGAGGTGCTCAAGAGCCTCACGCCGGATCAGGTCGAGGCGGCCAAGGGGCTGCTGCCCACCATAGAGGTGGATGTGAAGGATGTGCCCGACGTGCTCTACGCCGAGGTGCTGGCCGAAGTGGAGGGGCACAGCGCCCGGGTGGTGATCTGTACCGACCATACCCGCATCGTGCTGATGGAGAAGGATGGCGAGGTGCTGATGGTGCAGGACAGTGCCCCCGGGGTGCAGATCCAGCCAGCCAAGGCCGGCAAGCCCGCCATGACCCTGAAGGAGATCGTGGCCTTCGCCCTGGAGGTGCCGCTGGCCGAGATCGACTTCATCCGCGAGGCGGCCACCATGAACCAGGCGCTGGCGGACGAAGGGCTGCAGGGCTATGGCCTGCGCATCGGCAAGATCCTCACCGACCAGGTTGAACGCAAGCTGCTTTCCGACGATCTGATGACCCTGGCCATGCGCCTGTCGTCTGCAGCCTCCGATGCGCGGATGGATGGCGCCATGCTGCCCGCCATGTCCAATTCCGGTTCCGGCAACCAGGGCATTGCCGCCACCATGCCGGTGGTCGCCGCGGCCCGCTTCCTCAAGGCCGATGACGAGCAGCTAGCCCGTGCCCTGGTGATGAGCCACCTGGTGGCCATCTACATCAAAGCCTACCAGAACAAGCTCTCCGCCCTGTGTGCCGCCAGTACCGCCGCCATGGGATCGGGGGCCGCCATCACCTGGCTGCTGGGGGGCCAGTTCGAGCAGATCAGCCACTGCATCAACAACATGATTGGGGATGTTTCCGGCATCATCTGCGACGGCGCCGGCAGCGCCTGCTCCATGAAGGTCTCCACCTCCACCTCGGCGGCGGTGAAATCCTCGCTGATGGCCATCAACAATCTGCGCGTGCCCCAGAGCGAGGGGATCGTCTCGGACGATGTGGACCAGACCATCGCTAACCTGGGCCGCCTCTCCAGGGAGGGGATGCTGGATACCGACATCGAGATCATCAACATCATGCGGGCCAAGCAGCAGGGTAAGCACCAGTGACCCCGGAGTGCCGCCGTCGGCCATAAAAAAACCGGAGCCAGTGGCTCCGGTTTTTCATTGTCCGTTCGCTACTCAGCCGCGACCGAGACGGTTGTCCGGGTAGTTCTTGGCCAACACTTCGCGGGCATGCTGGGCCAGGGTCGGCATCTTCAGGGTGTCATAGGCGTTGACCATGATTTCCAGTGCCTTCTCGGTTTCCACCGTGTCGGGATAGGTCTCGACGATCAGCTTGGCGCGGTTGGCGGCGGCGATCAGGGCGTCACGCTTGACGTAGTACTCGGCTACCCCCAGGTCATAGCGGGCAAGACGGTTCTTCAGGCCGATCATGCGGGCACGGGCATCGGCTGCATAGCTGCTGTTGGGGTAGTTCTGCAGCAGGGTCTTGAAGTCCTGGAAGGCCTGACGGGCGTAGGAGGGGTCCTTGTCATCCCGATTGATGCCGAGGAAATCCTGGAAGAAGTTGTAATCCGCCGCCATGTTGGTCAGGCCGCGCATATAGAAGACGTAATCGATGTTCTTGTGCGCCGGGTTCAGGCGGATAAAACGGTCGATGTTGGCGATCGCCTGGGCGGTATCATCCTGCTTGTAGTAGGCATAGATGAGATCGAGCTGAACCTGGTTGGAGTAGGCACCGAACGGGTAACGAGAGTCCAGCGCTTCCAGCAGTTCGATGGCATTGAGGTAGTTGCCGGTATCCAGTTTGATGCGGGCTTTCTGGTACAGAACTTCCGGCGGTTCGTCGGGAACCTTGGGTTTGGTGCTGGAACAGCCAGTGATCAGAGTAGCGACCAAGGCGAGCGACATCAGCAGGTGAGACTTCTTTCCCATCAACAACATCCGGTCCATTTCCACGAAATTGGCAAAGTATCCGTTATGCTTGGCTAAAAGAAAAGCTAGAATACCCGGATTATTTCGAATTGATACCCCCGCTCAAGAGACCATACATGAGCCAGCATATTGAACTGACAGGCGAATTTCAGGATCACCAATTCGGGCAACGACTCGACCAGGCCCTGGCCGAATTGTTTCCCGACTACTCCCGGACCCGCATCAAGGAGTGGATTTTACAGGACAGAGTGACCCTGGACGGTCAGGTTGCCAATACCCCGCGCGAGAAAGTGGTGGCCGGGCAGCAGGTACATGTGAATGTGGAACTGGCAGACGACACCCGCTGGGATGCCCAGAACATAGAGCTGAACATCGTTTATGAAGATGAACACATCCTGGTGATCGACAAGCCGGCCGGCCTGGTGGTTCACCCGGGCGCCGGTACGCCGGACGGCACCGTGCTCAACGCCCTGCTGCACCGCTACCCCGGCATCGCCGAGGTCCCCCGTGCCGGTATCGTGCACCGTCTGGACAAAGACACCACGGGGTTGATGGTGGTGGCCAAGACCATTCCCGCCCAGACCCACCTGGCGGAAGCCCTGCAGGCACGCCAGATCACTCGTGAGTACGAGGCGATTGCCATCGGTCACATGACCGCCGGCGGCACCGTCGATGCCCCCATCGGTCGTCACCCGACCCAGCGTACCCACATGGCCGTAGTGCCCAACGGGCGCGAGTCCGTCACCCACTACCGGGTGCACGAGAAGTTCCGTGGTCACACCCGTCTGCGGTTGCGGCTGGAGACCGGCCGTACGCACCAGATCCGTGTCCACATGGCCCACATCAAGCATCCGCTGGTGGGGGATCCCGCCTACGGCGGTCGTCTGCGTCTGCTGCGCAACGCCACCCCCGAACTGACCGAGGCCCTGCGAGGTTTCCACCGTCAGGCGCTGCACGCCACCATGCTGAAGCTGGCGCACCCCATCACGGGTGAAGTGATGGAGTGGCACTCCCCCACGCCGCAGGACATGGTGGCGCTGATGGAAGTGCTGCGGGCGGATACCCTGGCCAATCCTGACGATCTGGTCTGGAACTGATCCCGAGGGCGGCCTTGCGACGATTCCTGCCGTAACCTGCCCTCCATGATCTGATGCGGGGCCCCTTGACTGGTTGCAGCCAAGGGGCCCCGTTTTCATATGAACGAAAGGAGCCACAGATGAACTGGATCACACCCGACTGGCCCGCGCCGGGCAATGTCAGGGCTCTCTCGACCACCCGGGACGGCGGCACCAGCGAAGGGGTCTTTGCCGGTCTGAACCTCGGGGCCCATGTGGGCGATGCACCGGCCAGGGTCGAGGTCAACCGCGCCCGACTGCAACAGGTGGCGGGGATCCCCGGCACTCTCAACTGGCTCAACCAGGTACATGGCATCGCCGTCCATCCGGTGAGCGACCGTTATGAGCGCGCACCGGATGCCGATGCCGCCTGTACGCATGAGGCGGGGCAGGCCTGCATTGTGATGACCGCCGACTGCCTGCCGGTGCTGTTCTGCGATCGGGCAGGCACCGTAGTGGCGGCGGCCCATGCCGGTTGGCGCGGATTGCTGGGGGGCGTATTGGAGGCAAGCATCGCCACCATGGGCTGCGAGCCTGGCGAGATCCTGGCCTGGCTGGGCCCGGCCATCGGTCCCGCCGCGTTCGAAGTGGGTGGCGAAGTGCGTGAGGCCTTCATGGCGGAGCAGGCCGAGGCGGCGGCTGCGTTCGCCCCTTCGTCCATCGAGGGGAAATGGCTGGCGGACATCTACCAGCTGGCCCGACTGCGCCTCGCCCGCGCCGGTGTCACCGCCATCTATGGCGGCGAATACTGCACTTTCAGCGACAGCGAGCGCTTCTACTCCTATCGCCGCGACGGGCAGACGGGTCGCATGGCCTCCCTTGTGTGGCTGGAAAAATAGCCGAAGAGGCGCTCGCGAGTGGCCGCAAGCGCCTCTTCACTCCTTGGTGATGGCCCTTTGGCGACCATGTCTTGCTGCCGAGCAGGCTCAGGGTGCAGGCTGCCATTGCGAGGTCGTTTTCCCTCGGCCACCGCTATTGAGGAAAAAATAAACAGCCACCCCTTGAAATTGCCCTTCAAGACCACATCTTCCTTGTCAGAAAGCGATGTTGTTGCCGCGCATGCGGCGTCTGTCTTGAAGGGGGAGTGCAATGCGCCTCGATCGCCTGACCAGCAAATTCCAGATTGCCATTTCCGATGCCCAGTCTCTTGCACTGGGTCGTGACCACCAATTCATCGAACCCGTCCATCTGATGAGCGCCTTGCTCAATCAGGACGGCGGATCCATTCGTCCGCTGCTCACCCTGACCGGGCTCGACATCAATACCCTGCGCTCGCGCCTCGGCGAGGAGCTGGATCGCCTGCCCCGCGTCAGTGGGGTGGAAGGGGACGTACAGCTCTCCAACGGCCTCGGCCGCCTGCTCAACGTCTGCGACAAGCTGGCCCAGCAGCGCAAGGATCAGTTCATCTCGTCCGAGCTGTTCGTGCTGGCGGCCCTGGACGAGAAGGGGACGCTGGGCGAGCTGCTGCGTGCCCAGGGGCTGACCAAGGAAAAACTCGAGGCAGCCATCGACAAGGTCCGTGGCGGCAAGAAGGTGGAGGATGCCAACGCCGAGGAGAATCGCCAGGCGCTGGAGAAGTACACCATCGATCTCACCGAGCGGGCCGAACTCGGCAAGCTCGACCCGGTGATCGGCCGGGATGACGAAATTCGCCGCACCATCCAGGTGCTGCAACGCCGCACCAAGAACAACCCGGTGCTGATCGGCGCACCCGGCGTCGGCAAGACCGCCATCGTCGAGGGGCTGGCCCAGCGCATCATCAATGGCGAAGTGCCGGAAGGGCTCAAGAACAAGCGGGTGCTCTCCCTGGACATGGGGGCCCTGGTGGCCGGAGCCAAGTATCGCGGCGAGTTCGAGGAGCGGCTCAAAGCGGTTCTGAACGATCTGGCCAAGGAGGAGGGCAGCGTCATCCTCTTCGTGGACGAACTGCACACCATGGTCGGTGCCGGCAAGGGCGAGGGTGCCATGGATGCGGGCAACATGCTCAAGCCCGCCCTGGCCCGCGGCGAGCTGCACTGCGTCGGGGCCACCACCCTCGATGAGTACAGGCAGTACGTGGAGAAGGATGCCGCGCTGGAGCGCCGTTTCCAGAAGGTGCTGGTGGAGGAGCCCTCGGTGGAGGACACCATCGCCATCCTGCGTGGCCTGAAGGAGCGCTACGAGCTGCACCACCATGTGCAGATCACCGACCCCGCCATCGTCGCGGCGGCCCAGCTCTCCCACCGCTACATCGCGGATCGCCAGCTGCCTGACAAGGCCATCGACCTCATCGACGAGGCGGCGGCCAGCATCCGGCTCCAGATCGACTCCAAGCCGGAATCCCTGGACCGGCTCGAGCGGCGCATCATCCAGCTCAAGCTGGAGCAGCAGGCGCTGATGAAGGAGGACGATGACGCCAGCCGCAAGCGCCTCGATCTGCTCAATCAGGAGCTGACGGAAAAAGAGCGGGAATACAACGAGCTGGAAGAGGTGTGGAAGGCCGAGAAGGCTGCCCTCGCCGGGACTCAGCACATCAAGGCGGCACTGGAGCAGGCCCGTCAGGATCTCGAGGTGGCGCGCCGCGCAGGGGACTTGGGCCGCATGTCCGAGTTGCAGTACGGCCGCATCCCCGAGCTGGAGAAACAGCTGGATCTCGCCACCCAGGCCGAGATGCAGGAGACCAGCCTGCTGCGCAACCGGGTCACCGACGTGGAGATCGCCGACGTCCTGGCCCGCTGGACTGGCATTCCGGTGGCCCGCATGCTGGAAGGGGAACGGGAGAAGCTGCTGCGGATGGAGGATCAGCTGCACAGCCGGGTGATCGGCCAGGAAGAGGCGGTGGACGCCGTCTCCAACGCCATTCGTCGCTCTCGTGCCGGGCTGTCCGACCCGAACCGCCCCATCGGCTCCTTCCTCTTCCTCGGCCCCACCGGGGTGGGCAAGACCGAGCTGTGCAAGGCGCTGGCGGAGTTCCTGTTCGATACCCAGGACGCCATGGTGCGGATCGACATGTCCGAGTTCATGGAGAAACACAGCGTGGCCCGTCTGGTGGGGGCGCCTCCGGGATACGTGGGTTATGAAGAAGGCGGTTATCTGACCGAGGCGGTGCGTCGTCGCCCCTACTCGGTGATCCTGCTGGACGAGGTGGAGAAGGCGCATCCCGATGTCTTCAACATCCTGTTGCAGGTGCTGGACGATGGCCGCCTGACCGACGGTCAGGGGCGTACCGTGGACTTCCGCAACACGGTCGTCATCATGACCTCCAACCTCGGGTCGGATCTCATCCAGGAGCACCACTCCGAGAAGGATTACGACGAGATGAAGACCATGCTGATGGAGGTGCTGACCCGCAGCTTCCGGCCGGAGTTCATCAACCGGATCGACGAGACCGTGGTGTTCCACCCGCTCGGTGAGGAGCACATCAAGTCCATCGCCCGCATCCAGCTCAAGAGCCTGATGAGCCGTCTGGAGTCCCAGGGCTTCGAGGTGGAGGTGAGCGAGGAGCTGCTGACCAAGCTGGTCCACGCCGGGTTCGATCCCGTCTACGGGGCGCGCCCCCTCAAGCGGGCGATCCAGCAGAAGGTGGAGAACCCGCTGGCCCAGGCCCTGCTCAGCGGTCGGGTCATCCCGGGCAAGACACTGCGGCTGGGGGCCGACAGCAACGGCCTCACCATGACCCAGTAATGGGATTGTCGATGAAAAACGCAGGCCTCGTGCCTGCGTTTTGTTTTCTGAGGGATTGAGATGCTGACGTTTTCCGTGCTGGTGGATGACGACGTTCATCTGCCTGGCTGTCTGCCCGAGCGAGGGTTGGCGCTGCTGCTGGAGTGTGACGGCCTCAGGGTGCTGTTCGACAGCGGCCGTGGCCGGGCGCTGTGCCACAACGCCGCCGTGATGGGGATCGATCTCGCCTCTCTCACCCATGTGGTGCTCTCTCACGGTCATTACGACCATGTGGGCGGGGTCGGCTCGCTGCCCGCCTATCCAAGACCCATCCCGCTCATCGCCTGTCCGGACGTGTTCTGCGAGCGGGGCTACTTCCTGTCGCTGCCCTTCTGGCGGCGCAACCTCTATCGCCTGTCGGGGGCGCTGGCTCGGGAGTCGCTGCCGGCCAGAGGCTTGCTTCCCCACTGCTCGTCCGAGCCGGTGTGGCTCTCGGATCGTTTGGTGTTCCTCGGCAGCATTGTGCGGCGCGACCGGGCTGCGCCTTCGCTGCTCGGCTACATAGTGCGGGGTGGGCGGGTGGAGAAAGACCTCATCAGCGACGACTCGGCGCTGGCCTACAAGAGCGAGCAGGGGCTCATCGTCTTTATCGGCTGCGGTCACGCCGGGGTCGAGAACATCATCGAGTGGGCCAAGGAGGTGTGTGGTGACGAGCGGATCCACGCCGTCATCGGCGGCCTGCACCTGAAGTTTTCCGGCCCAGAGCGGGCGGTGGCGCTCGGAGCCTATCTGCAGGAAGAGGCGGTGGAGCGGTTGTTTGCCTGCCACTGCACCGGCAGCAGAAAGGCGGGGTTGCCGCGGCAGCACCAGATCGGGGCGGGTTTTGAGCACAGTTTTTCGGCGTAAAAAAAACGGCAATCCGAAGATTGCCGGGAGGAATGTATTCGATGCGATCTGACGTGGGTTGAGCGGATCGCAGGGGCAAGCCCCAGGGTCGGCAGGTACAGTCAGCGACCATGCCCGCCTTACAGTCAGTCGGGATACGCTCTCCACCCCGGCTGACCAGCTTCGCTATCGCGTCTGTCCCGCGCCGTGTTGCCGCGATAGGAGGACAGATGCAATCAAATCAATTCGTTACAGCATGTCTGGGATGGCAGCCTTCATTTCAGATGGCCAGACGCCGACCTGTACCTGACCGATGTGCTCTTTTTGCAGCAGCAGCATGGCCAGACGGGATTGGCCGATGCCGCCGCCGATGGTCTGCGGCATGCGTGCTGCCAGCAGATCCTGGTGCCAGTCGTATTGCAGGCGATCCTCGTCCCCGGTGATGGCCAGCTGACGGCGCAGGGCCTCTGCGTCCACCCGGATCCCCATGGAGGAGATCTCGAAGCTGTCTTCCAGCACCGGGTTCCACACCAGGATGTCACCGTTCAGACCCGCCAGCCCCAGCTCGCTCTCGCTGCTCCAGTCGTCGTAGTCCGGGGCACGGACGTCGTGGCGTTCGCCGTGAGAGAGGACGCCACCGATACCGATGAGGAAGACCGCTCCCAGCTCTTTGGCGATGGCGCGCTCGCGTCCCTTGGCATCGAGGTCCGGGTAGCGGGTCAGCAGCTCTTCACTGTGCAGGAACTGGATATCCGCCGGCAGGAAGGGGGTCAGCTCATGCTCGGCACAGACCGCGCGCTCGGTGGCCTTGATGGCGGCCCAGATGCCGCGCACCGTCTCCTGCAGATAGGCCAGATCCCGGCGCTCGCCCGGCATTACCTTCTCCCAGTCCCACTGGTCGACGTAGACGGAGTGAATGGGGCTGAGACGATCCTCGTCCGGACGCAGTGCCTTCATGTGGGTGTAGATGCCTTCACCCGGGCCGAAACCGAAGCGACCCAGAGTCTGGCGCTTCCACTTGGCCAGGGAGTGGACCACTTCATAGCTGTGCTCCGGCAGGGTTTTCACCTTGACCTGCACTGCATGCTCGCAGCCGGAGAGGTTGTCCTGGGTGCCGTCACCGACCCGGCTCAGAATGGGGGCTTGTACCTCCATCAGGCCGAGTTGCAGTGCGAGTTGGCGGGAGAACATCTCTTTGACGAAGCTGATCTGCTGTTGGCTGCGGATGTAGTGCTGTTTCATGCTGAATTACCTGTCGTGAATCCGTTGAATGCGGTGATTCTTCAACAGAATGCCAACTAAATTCAATATTCGATAATTGAAATAGGCTTTGTGTGTTTTTTTCTTCAAAATAAGCCATCAATTAATGATGAATCATTAAAAGGAGCGCAAAAAAGTGTCAGAAAATTATCGGATCGATAATCTCGATCAGGCCATCCTCTCCGCCCTGATGGAGAATGCGCGCCTGCCTTACGCCGAGCTGGCCAAACAACTGCTGGTGAGCCCGGGCACCATCCACGTGCGGGTAGAGAAGATGAAGCAGGCGGGCATCATCGAGGGAACGCGGGTGCAGGTGAACCCCAAGAAGCTGGGCTACGACGTCTGCTGCTTCATCGGGATCAACCTCAAGAGCGCCAAGGATTACCCGTCGGCCCTGGCCAAACTGCAGGCGCTGGACGAGGTGGTGGAGGCCTACTACACCACGGGCCACTACAGCATCTTCATGAAGGTGATGACCCGTTCCATCGACGAGTTGCAGACGGTACTGATCCACAAGATCCAGACCATCGACGAGATCCAGTCCACCGAGACGCTGATTTCGCTGCAAAACCCGATCCTGCGGGATGTGAAGCCCTGAGTCGGGTGGTCTGAGGGGGGCGTAGAGATCCCTCTCCCGTGCGAGACCCTGTTCGCGCAGCAGAATGCGACCCTGTGGGCTATGACACCCTGACCGGTGGATCAGGGTTCGATATAGGGGATGCCGTATTTGTCGTAGAGGGCTTTGAGCCGGCCGTCCCGCTTCATGTGCAGCAGTTCGGCATCATAGGCGGCCATCAGGGCCGGGGTGTCGGCATCGGCCCGGGAGCGGGTCCAGACATTGAAGTAGGGGCTGGTCTTGAGGGGCTTTGGCAGGTAGTCGAGCTTGCCTTCCAGTCCCTCCTCTCTTATCTGGGTGAAGGCGGTGACCAGGGACATGGGCACCACGTCGATGCGACCGGCGATGAGTTTGCGCAGTTGCAGCTGGTTGATGGGGATCTCCTGGAAGTGATAGCTCGGGTCTGTCATGGCCGCCGCGAGCTCGGGGGTATAGGAGAAATCCCGGGTGACACCGATACGCCAGGGTTTGAGATCCGTCAGATGGTCATAATGGATCCGGCCTGCGGACTCCTTGCGTATGAAGAAGTGCCAGCTATGGAGCATATGGGCCTGTTTGGGGTAGAGCAGATAGGCCTCCCGCTCCGGTTTGTAGGAGTGGGTCAGCAGCAGGTCATAGAAGCCGCTTTCGGCATTGCGGGTGAGCCTGGCCCCCGAATCGATGAGCTCAATCCTGATGGGGGTATGGAGCGTGCCGAAGATGGCGGTGACGAGATCCACATCCAGCCCGCGCGGGTGTCCCTGTGCATCCAGCCACTTGAGAGGGGGCTCCAGGATGCCACCAATGACCAGCTCCCTGGCTGACAGCCAGCAGGGCAGCAGCAAGCAGAATACGAGCAAGCGTCGCACGTTACATCTCCTGAGCACTCGGGACGGGGTCGCATCCGGCAGGGACTGTGACCGGCACCTATCTAACTAGAGACGACCACGGATGGCAAACCCTGAAATGGGGAGGGGACAAACGAACGGTGCCGGTGGGAGGGGGGGCGGGCTGTCTCGACAGGCCGCCCCGTGGCAGAGTCGGGCGGGATGGACCAGCCACTCGCCAGCTGTGGGCGGGAGGGTAGTCGGCATGACACGTGTGCGAGGTGGCCTGCCTCAGGTTGCCTGACACTGTTTCATCTGGGTGTTGAGGGCCTGCATCACCTGACGACGGCTGATGATGCCCGTCACCTTGCCTCCCTCCATCACTGGATAGACCTTGGGTCTGGCCCCGGCCATCTGGCGGGCGAGATCCACGATGTTGTCATCGGGAGAGACGAACAGCGGGGCCCGGCTCATCAGATCTTCGACCAGAGTACGGGTGTCGCAGTGATAGCTGCCCGTGAGCAGGGCGGGAATGCAATCCTGCTCGGAGAGAAATCCGACGAGGTGCTGATGGTCATCCAGTACCGGCAGGCCCCCCAGGTTTGCCCGATGGAGTCTGTCCAGCGCCTCGGCCAGACCGAGGCCGGGGTGCAGTGAGTGGGTCAATGGCTGTATATGATCGCGAATTTGTAGCATGATGGTGGCTCCATGGGGGTCGATGGGGCCACTATGCCCGGTGGCCGTGAAAGGGGGCCAATGGGTTTTGCCTCGGACATCGATAGGTCATGGCCGATGAATGGGCCCTCCGTGCGATCCTGCATGGATCGGGGAGGGCGACAACCACAAGGAGAGGGTATGCGTGCATTGGTAACGGGCTGTGGCCGTCGCCTGGGATTCTATCTGTGCGAGCAGCTGGTGGCCGCTGGCTGGCAGGTGACGGGCAGCTATCGCAGCGAACGGCCCGAGCTGGATCGTCTGCGAGATGTGGGCGTCGAGCTGGTACAGGCGGACTTCACCCGGGAAGAGGAGGTGGGCGCCGTGGTGACGGCGCTGGCGGCCCATGAGGATCTTGCCCTGATCATCCACAATGCCTCCGCCTTCGAGCCCCAGGCTGCGGATCCTGCGGTGCAGCTGGCCCAGTTTGATCAGTTCTACCGGGTACACATGGCGGCTCCCTTCCAGCTCAACCGGGCGCTGGCCCCCGCCCTTGCTCGCCAGCCCAACGGGGGCATCATCCACATCACCGATATCTACATCCATGCCCCGGCGCCCCAGTTTGCCGCCTACGTGGCCACCAAGGCGGGAGCCCATTCCCTGGCCATGAGCTTTGCCCGCGAACTGGCACCCGCCGTGCGGGTCAACACCATAGAGCCTGGCCCCATCCTGTTTCTCGACGAGCACGGGGATGACTGGCGCCAGCAGGTGCTTGCGAAGACGCCGCTGGCGCGGGAAGGGGGCCTGGAGCCCATCTGGCAGGCGGTACAGATGCTGATGAAGAACGACTACATGACCGGGGCCAGCATCCGGGTGGACGGGGGGCGCGCCCTCGCCGTCATCTAGGGCAAGGCGGGCCGCCATGACATGAGGCGCCTTTGGGCGCCTCATGTGTGTGAACGGCTCAAGGGTGCCGGATGGCGGCGTGCCGGGAAGGGGGGCCGGGGTGGCCGTTGCCGGGAAGCAGGGCCTCGTCTTGCTGGCAGAGATGGATGGGGGCCTGGCCGATGCGCTGCTTCGCAAACACCTTGCTGCCCGGCAGGCCGAGGGTCACCTTGCCGGAGTCCACACTGCCGCCCTGATACATCTCCGCCAGCAGATCCCCCAGGTAGGCATCCACCCCGGCCTCGGCGAAGTCATCCCGTTCGCCGCAGGCCAGTATGTCGATGTCCAGTGGCCTGTCCGCCACCTTGCACAGGGGGTTGCTGCGATCCCGGCCATGGGCCAGCTCCATGGTGACAAACTCGGTCTTGAGCTGGACGGGGGAGAGGTCGCTCTGGACGACGAACAGGCAGTTGAGGAAGTCGTGGCGCGAATGCATGCCCACGGGCTTGGTCTGGATGACGGAACTCAGGTGAAGGCGACCAAAGCGGGCCAGCAATTCGGCGATGGCCTGACTGACGTGCAGGGCGGGGTCGAGATTGGATCCAATGCTACAGAGGTAAAACATGCTTTCCATTCCTTGGGTTGGGCTCGTCTGAAATATATACGCAGCTCACGGTTATGGGATTCACTATGAATTAACATGTCGTTATCTGTTGTGATCCAACGCTGATTGGCAGAAAGGAGGTTTGCATGAGCGTAGAAATGAAATGGGCACTGTTGGCCGCGTCAGGGGCCCTTGCCATGATCATTGTCATCTGTGTGGCGTCCGTCGGCCTGGCGTGAATCCGGCCTCGGTGAGCAATCAAACCGGCTTTATGGCCGGTTTTGCTTTTTGGGGCAGTGCGGATATGCTGGCTCCCCCATGACGAATCGAGACCGCAGAAGATGACCAAGGTTCGGCCCCGCTCCCTGCTCCAGGTAGTACTGATGGGCTTCGTGCTGGTGCTGATGCCCCTGGGGGGCATGATCTGGCACGACAGTCAGGCTCTCTCCCACCTGGGCCAGCTCACCAGCGACGAGATGGAACGTGCGGTGCGGGACACTCGCCGGGCGACGCTGCTCTCCACTCAGGCCATCGATCTGGAGCGCACCCTGCGCCGCTATGCGGTCCTGGGTGATGACCGCATCCTGGCCAGTTATCGGCAGCAGCTGGTGCGCTACCGGGAACTGCTCGCGACCCATCAGGACTCCATTCCGGATGCCGAGGTCTACGGGGATCTCGAGGCGGCGCTGGTCTGGCTCGACGGCCTGCAGGATCTGCGCAAGGCCAGGCAGGAGGCGACCAGCCCCCGTTTCACCGACTTCAACGAACTGAACCAGCAACTGGAGGTGGTCACCCGCAGCCAGGTGGATGATCACGTGACCCGCATGCGGGGCGCCATCGTGGAGCTGAAACAGCAGATCTGGTGGGTCAGCGGCTTCGTGGTCGGGCTCAGCCTGCTGTTGGTACTGCTCTTTACCTACCTCATCATCCATCCGGTACGTCAGATTGAGTCGCGGATCCTGAGTCTGGGCGCAGGCGTTGAGCCGGATCAGCGCCCGGTGGATGGCCCGGCCGAACTGGTGCTGCTGGGGGAGCGGATCAGCTGGCTGCACGACAAGCTCAAAGAGTTGGAACAGCAGAAATACCAGTTCCTGCGCCACGTATCCCACGAGCTGAAAACCCCCCTTGCCGTGCTGCGGGAGGGGGCTGATCTGCTCTCGGAGCAGCTGGTGGGGCCCCTCAACGGGGATCAGCAGGAGATCTGCCAGATGCTGGAGGAGAACAGCCGCCGTCTGCAGACCCTGATCGAGCGGCTGCTCGACTTCAATCGCCTCAGCCAGCAGGAGGTGTTCACCCTGTCCGAGGTGCCCCTGGCGCCCTTGTTGTCAGACTTGTCCGAAGAGTACCGGCTCGCGCTGGAATCCAAGCAAATCAGTGTACACTTGCCGCCCGAGCCCATCAGCCTGCGGGCAGAGCCCTACCGCCTGCGACTCATCCTCGACAATCTATTTTCCAACGCGGTCAGCTATGGAGCCAGGGGCGGACAGATCTGGATCCGCGCCGGGGCGGGGGCGGGCGGCGGCTGGCTGGAGGTGGCCAACGAAGGGCCTGTCATCCCGCCAGACGAGCGGGAGCGCATCTTCGAGCCCTTTGAACAGGGCAGCATAGTGCGCCAGGGATTGCTGAAAGGCTCCGGCATGGGCCTCTCCATTGCCCGTGAGTCTGCCATGAGTCTGGGCGGCGAGCTCAGGCTGATCGAGGATGCCCAGGCGGATGTCTGTTTCCGGCTGGATTTGAACGTGCGCCCGAGCTGACGGGCGTGGCGGCGACCCCGCAGGTGCGGGTGGCGCCTTGACACCGAATATTGAGAGGAGCGGGCAGGTGCCTGTTCCCCACCAGGATCTGAAGTGACATTCAAGATGAAACGATTTGTGATTCCCGTATTGATGATAGGCCTGCTCGCTGGCTGTTCCCTGCTGCCTTCTACCAGCCTCACCGAGCCTTCCCAGGAGGCGATCGCCAGGCGGATGGAGTTTGCCAACAAGGAGATGCAGGTGCGCCTGCAATACTCGGACTGGCTGTTGGCCAGCCATCCCCAGCAGCGGATGCAGGAGCGCCAGCGACTGGCCGGCGCCACCGACCTCGAGAGCCGGGTCAGCCTGGCCATGGTCAACACCCACCCGTCCGAATCGGTGGCCAGCCGCCGGGCCGGGCTGGATCAGCTGAAGGCTCTGTTGCCGGAGCTCGGTCTCGATGCCCAGGCCTTCCTGCGCAGCTGGATCGCCCTCGGGGAGGAGCTGCTGGTGCGAGACAGCCGCCGCGACGATCAGAGTCAGGAGGTGAAGCGTCTGCGCCAGCAGATAGAGCAGCTCTCCGCCATCGACGAGCAGCTCAACCAGCGTAAGCTCAATGGGGGAGGTCAGCCATGACAGCTTCGGACCGCGCCGCAATGACCGCGTTTTTCGCCAAGAGGGGGTGAGAGCATGAGCCGTATTCTGCTGGTGGACGATGATGCCAGCCTGCTCAAGCTGATGAGCATGCGCCTGCGCAGCCAGGGTTACGAGGTGGATACCGCCGACAGCGCCGAAGGAGCGCTGGACAGGCTGCGCCAGCAACGGGCCGACCTGGTGCTGAGCGATCTGCGCATGGGGGGCATGGACGGGCTGGCGCTGTTCGAGCGGATCCAGTCCCAGTGGCTCGGCATGCCGGTGATCATCATGACCGCCCACGGCACCATTCCCGACGCCATCCAGGCGACCCGCTCCGGGGTGTTCAGCTTCCTCACCAAGCCCATCGACAAGGACGAGCTGCTGGTCACCATAGAACATGCTCTCAGCCTGACCCGTCCGAAGCAGCAGCAGGAGTGGCAGTCCCTCATCCAGACCCGCAACCCGCAGATGGAGCAGTTGCTGATCCAGGCGAGCAGCATCGCCACCATGGACGTGCCCGTGCTGATCCTGGGCCCCTCCGGCGCCGGCAAGGGGGTGATGACCCAGGCGCTGCACCAGGCCAGCCACCGCCGCGACAAGCCGCTGCATACCATCAACTGTGCGGCTCTGCCCTGGCCCGTGCTGGACTTGCAGCTGTTTGGCGAGGATGGCCAGTCCGGCCTGTTTGCCGAGGCCAAAGGCGGCACCCTCTTCCTCGACGAGATAGGGGATCTGTCGGAGTCACTCCAGGCCAAGTTGCTCCAGGTGCTGGCGGAGTATGGTCAGGGCACCCCCGAGGTGCGGGTCATCAGCTCCAGCCATCAGGATCTGGTGACCGCCATGGAAGAGGGGCGTTTTCGCGAGGATCTCTTCTACCGCCTCAACGTGGCCAACATCACCCTGCCGCCGCTGAGCGCCCGCAGCGAGGATATCCCCCTGCTGGCCCGTCAGGCGCTGGACGATTACCGCAACCGTCACCCCGATTGTGCCGCCCTCGGCTTCTCGCCGGAGGCGCTGGCCCTGCTGGCCGCGGCGGCCTGGCCCGGCAACGTGCGCCAGCTCTGCGGAGTGGTGGAGCAGCTCGCCAGCCTCTGCTGCAGCCCGGTGATAGGCGCGGCCATGGTGGAGTCGGCCCTGAGTGGCGGTGGTGGCGGCATTCCCTCGTTCAACGAGGCGCGGGCCGAGTTTGAAAAGGAGTACCTGATCCGCCTGCTGCGCACCACGGAGGGGAACGTGACCCTGGCGGCCAACATGGCGGGGAGAAACCGCACCGACTTCTACAAGCTGCTGAATCGGCACGGCATCGAGGCGGCCAACTTCAAGTCGAAGGGGTAAATGACAGAGGGGCGGCCCGTCGATGACGGGCCGCCCCTCTGGTTTCCGACCGAATCGGCCTCAGGCCGGGTCGCTGACGCCGCCGGTGGAGAGGGTCTTCTGGGAGAGCCAGAGGCCGCTCGCCTTCATCAGATAGCCAAACAGGGCGCCGATGATGAGGGAGGGCAGAATGAGCCGCCACTCGCCTGCGGCGCCGAAGGTGGCACAGCAACCGGCGAAGGTGCCGGGAATGTAGGCGAGCCACTGCTGCCTGGCCTGCACGCACATCAGGGTGGCCACCACCCCTGTCATCAGATAACCCGCCATGCCGGCCCCCCACCAGGTCTCCCCGTGGATCAGCAGGAGTGCCCACAGCATGCCGGTGGTGTTGCACAGCAAGGTCTGTAACAGCGCCTTGTAACCGCCACTCGAGGCGAAGTAGCTGGTGCAGCCGAGGAAGCCGACCCAGGAGATGAGACCGAGTGCGGCGGCCAGTCCACCCCAGACGGCGGAGAGGATCCCGGTCGTGATGGCGATGGCGAACAGTGGGCTCATGGCGTGACTCTCAGTGGTTGAATCCGGAAAAGGAGGCAGCCTACTCCGCGGTGGAGCGGCAGCAAGCGGGGGCCGGATTGTGTGTGATCCCGGTCACTCTTTGCAACTCTGGAATACGCTTGCGCTCGCGAAAAAAATTCATTGGAGGCGCCGCAGACCTTGTTCCATAGTTAGAGGCCCTGTCCTGCTCATGGAGTGAGTCTGATGGTGCCAAACGTGATCGTTCCTCTGCTGGTGTTCGTAGTGCTCTTCCTGGCCGGTACCATGGCCAAGGCACTGCCCCTTTACCAACTCATGTAATTCTGTGTGAAATAAAATTCGGCCGGGGCGGGTCTTATGGTTGTCAACCTCATCGTCCCGGGAGTTTTTTCATGTTGATCAAGCGCCGTACTTCTCATCACCCCACCGAACAGGATGTCACGCCGGAAACCGTCTATCAGGATCGTCGCCGCATCCTGAAAGGGCTGGGCCTGGGCGTCGGTGCCGCCACCCTGGCGTTTCCGGTGAAGGCCAGCCTGCTGGATCTCTTCGCACCGGACAAGCCAGCCACCGTGGCCCCCACCAGACCCCTCGACATCCGTGCCGCGACCCGGCCAGAGGGATTGATCCTCACCCCGGAGGAGAAGGCCACCACCCACAACAATTTCTACGAGCTGGGGACCGACAAGGGGGATCCGGCCCGCAACGGCCATTACCTCAAGCCCGAGCCCTGGACCCTGAAGGTGGAAGGGGAGGTAGCCAAACCCTTCACCCTGGATGTGTGGGATCTTATCAACAAGAGCACGCTGGAGGAGCGCATCTATCGGCTGCGCTGCGTGGAGGCCTGGTCCATGGTGTTGCCCTGGAGCGGCATTGCGCTGGCGGATCTGATCCGCCGTGCCGAGCCCACCAGTCGCGCCAAGTTCGTGGCCTTCGAGACGCTCTATGACCCTGAACAGTTGCCGGGGCAGGCCTCCCGTGCTCTGGGGGGCGGCATCGATTATCCCTATGTGGAGGGCTTGCGCCTCGACGAGGCCATGCACCCCCTCTCCTTCCTCGCCATGGGGCTCTATGGCAAAACCCTGCCCGCCCAGAACGGGGCTCCCATCCGGCTGGTGGTGCCCTGGAAGTACGGCTTCAAGAGCATCAAGAGCATCGTCTCCATCCGCCTGGTGGAGGAGATGCCCCCCACCACCTGGAACCTGCTGGCCCCCAACGAATATGGCTTCTACGCCAACGTCAACCCGAACGTGGATCACCCGCGCTGGAGCCAGGCGAGCGAGCGTTTCATCGGCGAGGGGGGCATCTTCGGGGCCAAGCGCCAGCCGACCCTGATGTTCAATGGCTACGGCGACGAGGTGGCGTCCCTCTATCAGGGGATGGATCTGCGTAGATGGTATTGAGACTGACGCGCTGTCCGAATGATCTCTTGCCCCCTTTTCCCCTGGTGGGCGAGGGGATGAGAAGCGGGAAAAACATGACGGGAACTGCAATATGACGCCGAGACTGAAAACAGCCCATATCAACGGCTTGCGGGCGCTGGTGCACCTTGGTTCGCTCGGCTTTCTGCTCTGGCTGGGCTATGCCGTGCCAGCCGGGCTGCTGGGGGGGGATCCGGTCCAGGGGCTGACCCATTACCTTGGCAAGGGGGCCCTTCACCTGCTGTTGCTGACCCTGCTGGTGTCGCCGCTCGCCAAGCGCTGGCGCCAGGGGCAGCTCATCAAGTTGCGCCGCCCCCTCGGGCTCTGGTGCGCCGCTTGGGCGTCCCTGCACTTCATGGTCTGGCTGGGGCTGGATCTGCAGTTCGACTGGGGGCTGATTGGCGGCGAGCTGGTGAAGCGCAGCTACATAGTGGTGGGCATGGTGGCGCTGCTGCTGTTGCTGGCGCTCGGCATCACCTCGATCCCGGCCCTGTTGCGGCGCATGGGGCCTGCCTGGCAGAAGCTGCACAACTGGATCTACGGGGTGGCTCTGCTGGTGCCGGTACACTACTGGTGGTCGGTCAAGAGCGGGTGGCAGGAGCCCCTCATCTATCTGGTGCTTGCCTGCGCCTTGCTGTGGCCCCGTCGGGAAAAGCTGCTGCGCCCCTGGCGCAGGCGAGCGCAAGTGGCCGGGAGGGAGGCGGCGCAACAGTCGTCACGCCCATAGCAAAAGAGGCCTATTCGGCCTCTTTTTTGGTGATCTCGCCGGTGTTGGCATCGACCTGCAACTGGACGCGCTGATCGTCGGCATCCAGGGTATCGACCTCGAATTTCTCCCCTTCCAGCTCCACTTCCCGAATGTCGTGATACCCTTGTGCCAGCAACAACTTGACCAGTCCGGCCATGTCGAGACGTGTCTGCGCCGCCCAGCCAAAGGTGGAAAAGAGGCACAAGATCAGCAGGATACTGCGTGGGATCATATTCATTCCGGATTCATGGCTGGCACACTATAAACGGCATTATGTTAGGTTTTGAGAGATGAATCACCCATGAATAGCGCGCTGCCCCTGCTTGGATTGCTGCTGCCGATGCTGGTTCAGGCGGCCCAGCCGAACGAGGCCTTGCTGCAACAGGCGGTCAGCGAGGGGCGGGTCCGCCCTTTTCATGAGTTGATGGAGGTGGCCTCCCGCCTGCCGGTGCGCGTGCTGCGCGTCGATCTGGGTGAGGAGGATGGCGTCTGGCTCTACGAGCTCAGGCTCATCGACGAGGAGAACAGCGTCATCAAGGTGGGCTATCGGGCTGACAACCTGGAGATGGTGTGGCTCAAGGGCCACCATCTGGAGCGCCTGTTCGCTCCGCGCCCGCCCCCGGAAGAGGAGTAACGGCGTGAGTCCGCGAACCTACCGCCGTCCGGTTCGTCCCCCCAACCGTTGCCGGTGCCGGCACAACCCTGTTTTGGATACCCATGTATGCGCATTCTGATAGTTGAAGATGAAAAGATCCTCGCGGGCCAGCTGGCGGAACAGCTGCGTCTGTCCGGTTTCGTCACCGATCTCTGCCACGATGGCAACGAGGCGGGCTTTCTCGGCGAGACCGAACCCTATGACGCCATCATCCTGGATCTCGGCCTGCCCGGTCGCGACGGCCTGAGCGTACTGAAGGAGTGGCGCAGCAAGGGGATGGACACCCCGGTGCTGGTGCTGACCGCCCGTGGACAGTTGCACGAGAAGATTGAAGGGCTCAACGCCGGGGCGGACGACTACCTCACCAAGCCCTTCCAGGTGGCGGAGCTGGTGGCGAGGGTGCAGGCGCTGGTGCGCCGGGCGGCGGGGAACGCCAGCTCCATCCTCGAGATCGGTGGCGTGCGTCTCGACATGGCGGCTTCCCAGGTGTGGTACGAAGGAACCCCCATCAAGCTCACCGCCCACGAGTTCCGGGTGCTGGGCTACCTGATGCAGCACAGGGGCAAGGTGGTGTCCCGCAGTGAGTTGATCGACCACATCTATGCCCAGGATTTCGATCGCGACTCCAACACCGTGGAGGTGTTCATCGGCCGCATCCGCAAGAAGACCCACGCCGATCTCATCGAGACGGTGCGCGGCCTCGGCTACCGGATCAACGAATGACACCCTCGCAACCGATGGCGGGGTGGGTTGAATGAGGCTGGTACGCACCCTGCGAGGTCGGCTGGTGGTGATCGCCATGGTCTGGTGCGGTCTCTTCCTGTTCGCCACCGGCTTCAGCCTGCAGACCATGATGCGCAACTACTGGCAGGAGGCGGAGGCCGATGGCTTGCGCCTGCAGCTCTACGATCTGCTCTCCCGCCTCGAGATCCAGCCGGACGGCCTGCCCGTGGTCACCGAGCCTATGGCCGACCCCCGTTATCGCCAGCCCTACTCCGGCTACTACTGGCAACTGGAGCTGGGGGAGACGGTGGTCAGTCGCTCCCGCTCCCTGTGGGATGCCCATTTGAGCGCCCACGGCCTGAAGTCGGCCTTCGGCGATCCGGACCTCTTCGTCGGCAAGGGGCCCAACAAGGAGCCCCTGCTCATCATGACCCGTACCGTGCTGCTGCCGGGGTCTGATCGGGTCTTCACCCTGGTGATGGCCAAGGACAGCAGCGCCCTGACCCAGACCCTGAAGAAGACCCGTATCAGCCTGTTCCTCGGCCTCGGCTTCGCCGCCACCGGCCTGGTGCTCGGCTTTATGTTCCAGATCCTCTACGGCCTGCGCCCGCTGCACCTGCTGCGCCGCGAGCTGAGCCGCGTCCATCAGGGTCATCAGGAGGGGTTCCGGCTGCGCTACCCCCTGGAGATCCAGCCGCTGGTGGAGGACATCAACCGCCTGCTGCACCACTATGGCGAGCTGCTGCAACGAGCCCGCTCCCACACCGGCAACCTGGCCCACGCCCTCAAGACGCCGCTCAGCATCATGCGCAACCAGGTGACCCAGTTGCCGCCGGAGGATCAAGCCGCCCTCGGCGAGCAGCTCGACCAGATCCAGCGCCACATCGACTACCACCTCGGCAAGGCGCGAGTGACCGGCGCCGCCAAGATCCTCGGGGTGTCGACCCCGGTGCGGGCCCGGGTGGAGTACATCTGCCGCGCCTTCTCCCGCCTCTATCCCGGCAAGACGGTGGACTTGCAGGTGCCGGTCAATCTGGCGGTCGGGGTGGAGGAGCAGGACTTCGACGAGATGGTGGGCAACCTGCTGGAGAACGCCTTCAAGTGGTCCGCCAGCGAGCTGCGCATCTCCAGCGCCGAGCTGGGGGGCTGGATCACCCTGCGCATCGAGGACGACGGTCCCGGCATGAGTGAAGATCAGATCGCCAAGGCGGTGCTGCGGGGGGTGCGCCTCGACGAGAAGGTGCCGGGTTCGGGCCTTGGCCTCAACATCGTCTCGGATCTCGCGGAAGCCTATCGCGGCAGTCTCATCATGGGGCGGGCCGAGCTGGGGGGGCTCGCCGCTTCCCTCTCCCTGCCCAAGGTGGCCAGGGTCGAGTGACGGGGCTCCCCGTCGGGGGGCCCCTTTTGTGCCGCCGTGCTGGCAAGGGGGGCGGCACCCGGCATAAGATACGTCTCTTGTTTCAGGTGTAGGAAGGGTAGCAATGACTGACGATCCTTGGGCTTTGTGCCATCTCGATGATTCGTTCGATGCCTCGGTGCTGGGCACCAAGGGGGCCCAGATCCAGTGGTTCGAGGACAGGGATGCCCTGATCCAGTTCCTGCTGGAGGACTTTGTCGACCTGCTGGCCGACGTGGGCGAGCTGGACGAGGATCAGACCGAGAGCGCCCGCGAGCGCTTCACCCTGCTGGTGGAGCAGAGCCTGGATGATCGCACCCTGATGGATGCCATCAACGATCTCGCCTCCGGCCTGCGCCGCATCGCCTGGCTGGGGCCTCTCTCCGAACTGGCGGAGTTGAGCGACGACTTCGCAAGCGGGTTGCGTGCCTTCTTCTGGAGCCAGTATGACGGTGACGAGGATGACCCAGAGGCCTGGGTGCCGGAAGATCTCTGGCCCCAGCTGGTGGAGTGTGCGGAAGAATATATGGTTGAGGGCGACTTCTGATCCCCTTGCCAGCACCCTGGCAGCAAGGCGGGTGGAGTGTGCCGAAGAGTACATGGTGGAAGGAGACTTCTGAGCCACCTTGTCCGCGCTCTGGCTGCAAGGCGGGTGGAGTATGCGGAAGAGTATATGGTTGAGGGTGACTCTGATTCTGAGCCACACCACAAACTGCGATAAGAAAACGGCGCCTTGATGGCGCCGTTTTTGTTGCTCAGTCCTCTACTCAGCCGTTGGCCGGTACCTCGTGCGCCGTGTTGGCGAGCACTGGCCCGATATACTTCTCGATCTGCAATTGGGCCATGTGGCCGCAGTTGCCTTGCGCCAGGCTGGACGAGCCCTCGTCGAAGGTGAGGCAGTTGACGTTGCCGTTCTTGCAGATGCTGCCCGCTTCCCCCGGCTTGGCCGGATCGTACCAAGCCCCTTCGCAGATCCGCACCACGCCCTGACGCACATCTTCGGAGAGCAGGGCGCCCACCAGGATCTGGCCGCGCTCGTTGAAGGCCCGCACCAGATCGCCATCCTGGATGCCGCGCGCCTTGGCGTCGTCAGGATGGATCATGATCGCCTCCCGATCGGCGATGGCGAACTTGTCCCGCAGCGGGGTGTTGTCGAGCTGGGAGTGCAGCCGCTGGGTCGGGTGGGAGGTGTTGAGCGACAGCGGATAGCGCGCCGCCACCTCGCTCTTCACCCACTCCTTGGGCTCATACCACTTGGGATGACCGGTGCAGTCGGCATAACCCATCCCCGCCACCGTGTTGGAGAAGATCTCGATCTTGCCGGACGGGGTACCGAGCGGGTTGAGCAGCGGGTTCTCGCGAAAATCGGCGTGACGGATCCACTGGCGGTTGGCTTCCGGGATCGGGAAGCGGATGTAGTTGTTGGACTCCCAGAACATGTTGAACGGTGGCAGCGCCACCCGGGCGCCACGGGCCTGCGCCGCCATGCCGTCGTACATCTGCTTGAGCCACAGCATCTCGTCCTTCCCTTCGGTGTACTGCTCCTGCACGCCCAGCTTGGCGGCGATGGCGCTGAAGATGTCGAAGTCGTTGCGGGCTTCAAACTGGGGGGGGACGCACTGGTGCATGGGGAAGACGTAGCGCTGGGAGTAGTCGCCCCCCATCTCCAGGTCGTTGCGCTCGTAGCTGGTGGTGGCCGGCAGTACGATGTCGGCGTGCTTGGCAGTCGCCGTCCAGTAGGGCTCGTGGACGATCACGGTCTGGGGTTTGCGCCACGCCTGCAGCAGGTTGTTGGTGTCCTGATGGTGGTGGAAGGGGTTGCCGCCCGCCACGTAGACCAGCTTGATGTCCGGATAGGTCACCTTGCGGCCGTTGAAGTCGATGGTCTTGCCCGGGTTGGCGAGGCAGTCGGCGATGCGGGCCACCGGGATGGGGGCCGGGCTGTTCTTCGGTGCGCTGCCAGCGGAGATGCCCGCCAGAATGCCGCCCTTGGCGGTGGGGCTGCCACCGGAGGAGTAGTGGTAACTGAAGCCGTAGCCGCCCCCCGGCAGGCCGATCTGGCCCAGCATGGCGGCCAGAGTGACCAGCATCCAGTTGGGCTGCTCCCCGTGGTGCTGACGCTGCATGCCCCAGCCCGCCATGATCATGGTGCGCTTGGCGGCCATGTCGAGGGCCAGCTGGCGGATCACCTTGGCCTCGACGCCGCAGATGGCGCTCGCCCACTCGGCGCTCTTCGGCTGACCGTCATCCTTGCCGAGCAGGTAGGCGAGGAAGGTGTCGAAGCCGACGGTGTAGCGATCGAGGAAGGCCTGATCGTGCTTCTTCTCGCTGTAGAGGGTGTGAGCGACACCCAACATCATGGCCACGTCGGTATAGGCGTTCGGGGCAATCCACTCGGCATTGGCCTGCTTGGCGGTCTCGTTGTAGACGGGGTCGATGCTGATGACCCGGGTGCCTTTCTCTTTCAGCGCCTTGAAGCCGGCCTGCCCCTCGTGATCCGGCATGTTCCAGCTGTTCTTCAGGGTCACTTGGGCGTTGACCCCCCAGAGCACCACCAGTTCGGCGTGCTCCACCACGTTGGGCCAGGCGGTCTGCTGTTCGTACACCTCGATGGAGCCCATCACGTGGGACATGATCACCTGGGCCGCGCCGGTGGAGTAGTCCCCGGCATAACCGGTGAAGCCGCCCGAGAGGTTCATCAGGCGGTGCAGCAGGGTGCGGCTGTTGTGGAACATGCCGACACTCTTCCAGCCGTAGGAACCGGCGTGGATCGCCTGGGGGCCGAAATCAGACTGAACGCGCTGGATCTCGCCGGCCACCAGTTCGATGGCCTTCTCCCAGCTCACCCGTACCCACTCGTCGGCTCCGCGCAGCTCCGGTCTGGCACCCGGGCCGTGCTCCAGCCAGCTCTTGCGCACCATGGGGTACTTGATGCGGTTCTTGGCGTGGACCTGGAACGGCGCCATGTCGATGAGGTCATTCGGTGCCGGATCGTCGGCCACCGGCTGGACCCGCACCATGCGGCCCTCGGAGACGATGGCCTCGAAGGCCCCCCAGTGGGCGCCGGTCAGGATGCCTTTCTGGGCGGGCACCAGGGTGGGGAACTGCTCAAGGGCCGTGCTGACGGCCTTGGCCAGGGCGCTTTTCGGGAAGAGACCAGCCAGCAGGGGCAGGGCGGCACAGGCCCCCAGCCCCTTGAGCAGAGTACGGCGGGAGAGGTTGGTTTGTTGGTCATTGAAAAAAGTCATGGGAGAGTCCTCTGTTCCTGCCTTAATGGGCCGCGCTCATGTCGCTGGCGTGTTTCTGCACGTATTGGGTGAGCATGCGCGCCTGCTCCGGGGTGAGGGAGGTACGGGACTCCATCCCCTTGATGACGCCGATCCACTGGTTGGCGTTGAAGTGATCCAGCGCGGTGAGGCCGTGACAGCCGGTGCAGTTGTTGGACATCAGGGTGGAGGCGTATTGCCACAGCTTGCCCTGGTCGCCGATGAGCTGGCTCTGGTCGACCCAGGCGGTCAGGCTGACCTGATGCCAGGTGAGGTTGGTGGCGCTGTCGGTCTCGCTCTTGCCGGTCACGAGGGCTTTTCTGACGGCTTCGCCGACCAGCACGCTCAGGATCCGTTTGCCGGGGGCGGCGTAGAACACCTCGCTCACCCCGTCCTGCTGCCAGCCGTCGATGCGCACCTGGGCGCGGCCGTTGTCGTTGGCCAGCACTTCCACCTGGGTGGAGGGCATCAGGGTGCCTTCGTCAGTCTTGGCGCCAGCATCCAGATAGAGCGGGGTGGTGGCGATGGCATAGCGGGTGGTGACGGTTACCGGGGTCTGTGCCGCGGCGGCGGCCAGTTCGCTGGCACCGGCGGCGGCCAGGCCGCTCATGTCCGGCATGATGTGGGCAACGCCGCGGTGACAGTCGATGCAGGTCTGACCCTCCTTGATAGCGACCGGGTGCTCGGCGCGGGCATTGGGGCGTTGGGCCAGGATGTCCATGGCGGCGTAGCTGTGGCAACTGCGACAGGTGGCGGAGTCATTGGCCTTGAGCTGATCCCACACGGTCTGGGCCATGCGCAGCTTGTGGGCCTCGTATTTCTCCGGGGTGTCGAGGGTGCCGATCGCCTCGTGATAGATGTCCTTCACGGCGCGGATCTTGGTCCAGAGATAGGCGGCGGGTTCACTGGGGATGTGGCAGTCGGCGCACTCGGCGCGGATCCCCTTCACGTTCTGGAAGTGGACGCTGCCCTGATATTCGGCGAGCGGGGTCTGCATGGAGTGGCAGGAGACGCAGAACTCGGTGGAGCTGGTCTTGTGCAGCACGGTGACGGTGACGCCCAGTGCGGCGATCCCCAGCAGGGCCCCGAGCAGCAGAAGCCAGAACCAGGTCTTTCTCAACAGTTTTCCAAGCATGGTGACGGTGTCCTTCGAATTCGGGTATTACCAATATAGTAGTAGTACCAAGATTCGATGGGTTGACCTCGGTCATGATTTTTATTTCGACATGTAAGTAATTTTTGGTTTTGTTTTTTGTTTGGGCATGCTTTTTTGAATTTTAATCGCACTTTTACCCTTCAACGGGAGCGGGATGTCCTGTGATGGGGGCGATGCCCAAGCCGGGGCGGGGAGGCCGCGCACCACCCCGGGGCTTGGGGTTTGCGGTGAGAGGATTGTATACTGTTCACATATACAGTATTCAGGTGTATCCATCATGCGACTCTTTATCGCCGAGAAACCCAGCCTTGGCCGTGCCATCGCCGATGTCCTCCCCAAACCGCACAAGAAGGGGGAGGGTTTCATCGAGACGGCGCAGGGAGACGTGGTGACCTGGTGCATCGGCCACCTGCTGGAGCAGGCCGAGCCCGATGCCTACGATGCCGCCTACAAGCAGTGGCGCATGGAATCCCTTCCCATTGTCCCGACCCAGTGGCAGCTGGTGGCCAAACCCAAGACCAAGGCCCAGCTGGCCGTCATCAAGGGGCTCATCAAGCAGGCGGAGTGCGTGGTCAACGCCGGTGACCCGGACAGGGAAGGGCAACTGCTGGTGGACGAGGTGATCGACTTTCTCGGCTATCCCAAGACCAAACCGGTTCAGCGCTGCCTCATCAGCGATCTCAATCCCCCCGCCGTGCGCCGCGCCCTCGACAAGCTCAGGGACAACAAGGAGTTCGTGCCGCTGGCGGTGTCGGCGCTGGCCCGTAGCCGTGCCGACTGGCTCTATGGCATCAACATGACCCGGGCTTATACCCTGCTTGGCCGCAAGGGGGGCTGCAGCGAACTGCTGTCGGTCGGCCGGGTACAGACCCCCTTGCTCGGTCTGGTGGTGCGCCGGGATCTCGAGATCGAGGCCTTCGTTCCCAAGCCGTTCTACGAGGTGATGGCCCATCTGCTGACCCAGGGCAACGAACGTTTCACCGCCAGGTGGCTGCCATCGGAGGCCTGCCTGCCCTGGCAGGATGAGGAGGGCCGGGTGCTCAACCGGGCGCTGGCCGCCAAGGTGGTGGAGCGGATCCAGGGGCAACCCGCCCGGGTGGAGGCGGTGGAGGAGCAGGCGCGCAGGCAGGCGGCGCCGCTCCCCTACAACCTCTCCAGCCTGCAGATCGACGCGGCCAAGCGCTTTGGCATGGATGCCAAGCGGGTGCTGGATATCTGCCAGAGCCTCTACGAGCGGCACAAGCTCATCACCTATCCCAGATCCGACAGCCGCCATCTGCCGAGCGAGCACTTCAACCGGGCCGGCCAGGTGCGGGAGGCCATCGCCAGCACGGCCCCTGCGCTGGCCAGGGCGGTCGCCGAAGCGGATGGCAGGATCCGCAGCAAGGCGTGGAACGACAGCAAGGTGGATGCCCACCACGCCATCATTCCCACCGAGAAGAGGGGGAACGAGGGGAGCCTGGGGGCCGACGAGGCGAAGCTTTACGGCCTGATTGCCCGCCAGTATCTGCTGCAGTTCTACCCGCCGTTCGAGTACAACGACAGCAAGGTGTTGCTGCGCATCGCCGGAGGGCTGTTCCAGGCCAAGGCGCGCCGCATCCTCAAGGCGGGCTGGAAGGCGCTGCTCGGAGTGGAAGAGGATGACGAGGAGGAGGCGGGAACCCTGCCTGCCCTGAAAGAGGGGGAGGAACTGCTGTGCGAGCGGGGGGAGCTGCTGGAGAAGATGACCCAGCCCCCCAAGCCGTTTACCGATGCCACCCTGCTGGCCGCGATGACCGGCATCGCCCGTTATGTGCAGGATCCCGAGATCCGCAAGACCCTGCGGGAGACCGATGGCCTCGGCACCGAGGCGACCCGGGCCGGGATCATCGATCTGCTGTTCAAGCGCCGCTTCCTGGTGCGCCAGGGCAAGAGCATCAAGGCCACCCCGACCGGGCGAGCCCTGGTCCAGGCGCTGCCCGCGACCGCAACGACACCGGACATGACGGCACTGTGGGAGCAGAGTCTGGGGCAGATCGCCGAACGTCACGGCAGCTACCAGCAGTTCATGGGGCCGCTCACCGAGCAGCTCAACGGCCTGATCGAGGGGGCGCGGCAGGATTCCGGCGCCAGCTTCAGCGCACTGCCCAAGGCGGCGCTCGGTGACAGCAAGCACCGCTTTGTTCGCCGCAAGCGGACTGCGTCCACCGCCGCACGCCCCCGCACGAGCAAGAGTGCTGGCAAGAGTACGGGAAAGAGCTCTGGCAAGGGGACGACCAGGGGCAAGGCGGCCTGAGGCTGGCGCGCGCCGTGATCACATAGAAAAGAAAGAGGGGCCGGAGGCCCCTCTTTGTATGGATTAGATGGCTTACCCCGTGTAGACGCTTTCTTCCGGATAACGGATGCGGGTCTCCACCGGACGGGCCAGCATGATGGCCAGGGTGAGGGGCCCCAGACGGCCACAGATCATCACCAGCACCAGGATCAGCTTGCCCGGCTCGCTCAGTGAGGCGGTGATGCCGGTGGACAGACCCACAGTGGCAAAGGCCGAGATGGTCTCGAACATGATCTTGTCGAAGGGTTGCGACTCCGTGAGCATCAGCAGGAACATCGCCAGCATCAGCACCATGGTACTGACGATGATGATGGCCAGGGAGCGGGTCACTATCTGGGGTGACAGGGTGCGGCCGAAGGCGGTGACATGGGGGCGCTTGGTCAGAAACGCCCGGGTCGCCAGCAGGACGACGGCAAAGGTGGTGACCTTGATACCGCCACCGGTGGAGGTCGCCCCGGCACCGATGAACATCAGCATCATCATGAACAGCAGGGAAGCCGGCACCATCTGGCCGATATCCACCGTGTTGAAGCCCGCCGTGCGCGCGGTGGCCGACTGGAAGAAGGCGGCCAGCCACTGGCTCCCGAAGGAGGCGTTGCCCAGGGTGCCCGGGTTGTTGTGCTCCAGCAGCCAGAACATCAGGGTCCCCAGCAGCAGCAGGGCAGGGGTCATCAGCAGCATCAGCTTGCTGTGCAGTTTCAGCTTGCGCCAGCGGCGGTTGCGCACCAGGTCGACGATGACGGTGAAGCCGATCCCCCCCAGGATCAGCAGAGCCGGTATGGTCAGGCTGATGAGGGGGTCATCCCGGTAGTCCATGAGGTTGTTGGCAAACAGTGAGAAGCCGGCGTTGTTGAAGGCCGACACCGCGTGGAAGAAGCTGACGTAGAGGCCGTGGCCCCAGCCCATGTCAGGCACCCAGCGAATGGCCATGATGGCGGTGCCGATCAGCTGGGCAATCAGGGCGAACAGGACGATGCGCTTCACCAGCTGGACGATGTTGACGGACCCCTCCTGGCCCAGCGCCTCCTTGGCCAGCACCTGTTGGCGCAGCCCGACCCGCTTGCTGAACATGGCGATGAGCAGCAGTGTCATGGTCATCTGGCCGAGACCGCCAATCTCCATCAATATCAACAGGATGATCTGCCCCTGCAGGGTGAAGGCGGTGCCGGTATCCACCACCCCGAGGCCGGTCACGCTGATGGCTGACGTGGCGGTGAACAGGGCGTTGATGACGGTGACCTCACCCTTGTGGCTGGAGGGCTGGACCAGAAACACGGTGCCGACCAGCAGGATGATGAGGAAACTGCCCAGGATGAGCTTGGCCTCGCTCCAGCGGGAGTTGTCTTCCCGGTGCAGGGTGAAGGCGTAGTTGCTGCGCCAGTTGATCATAGGGTGTCGAGCCAGTGATCGATGGCGTGCTTGTTGCCGGCCAGGATCAGGATGTCACCCAGTTGCAGCTCCATCTTGCCGGTCAGGACGTTGTGGAGTACCTCGCCACGCTTGATGGCCAGCAGCTGGAAATCGCTTTGCTGCAGCAGGTGCAAATCGGCCAGGGTGCGGGTGTTTTGCTGCAGGCCGATCACGAACTCGGTCAGCACCATGTCGTGACCCAGCTCCAGGTAGTCGAACAGCCGGTTGTCCAGCATGCTCTGGGCTACCCGGCGGCCCATGTCCCACTCAGGGTTGATCACCTTGTCCGCGCCCACCTTCTGCAAGATCTTGGCGTGGAACTTGTCGCGGGCCTTGACCCAGACCTTCTTCACGCCCGCCTCTTTCAGCACCAGCGTGGTCAGGATGCTGGTCTCCAGGTTGTCGCCGATGGCGACAAAGACGATGTCGAAATTCGCCAGGCCCAGTTCGGCGACCGTGGCCTCGTCGGTGGCATCGGCCACGATGACGTGGTTGCAGAGGGTGGCTATCTGGCGGGTCTTGCTCTCGTCGATGTCGATGGCCAGTACCTCGGCATTCTGGCGCTGCAACTCTTCACACAAGGCGCTGCCAAACAGGCCCAGGCCGATGACGGCGAATTGATTGTTCATGCATGCTTCCTCAGCGGGATGAAGGGGTTACTCTACTCCAGCGCCGTGAGTCCGAAAAGTGTCCGGGTTTTTTGTCCCGGGGGATCTGGGGTAAACTGCGCCCTTGTCCTTGTCGGAACACACAGATGAAACTCACCCCCCACGCCTCCCTGTCGACCCTCAACACTCTGGGCCTGGACGCACACTGCCTCTGGCTGGCCGATGTGACCCGGCCGGATGAGCTCGTGCAACTGCGGACCAACCCGGAGTTGGCCACCTTGCCGCGCCTGGTGCTGGGAGGAGGAAGCAACATCCTGTTCTGCGATGACTTTGCCGGTCTGGTGGTCCACAACGGCCTGAAAGGGATCACGCTGCACGAGGAGGCCGAGCACTGGCTGCTGCACGTGGCGGCAGGTGAAAACTGGCACGAGCTGGTATGCCACGCCCTGCAACAGGGCTGGCACGGGCTGGAGAACCTGGCACTCATTCCCGGGACGGTCGGGGCGGCCCCGGTACAGAACATCGGTGCCTACGGGGTCGAGCTGGCCAGCGTCTGTGCCTACGTGGAGGCGTTCAACTGGCAGAGTGGCGAGGTTGAGCGCATCGCGGCGGCCGACTGCCGGTTCGGTTACCGTGACAGCATCTTCAAACACGACTATCAGGACTCCCACTTCATCACCGCCGTCGGTCTGCGCCTGCCCAAGGCATGGCGCCCGGTCGCCGGTTATGGCCCGCTGGCGGCGCTGGGAGATGCTCCTTCGCCACAGGCCATCTTCGACACCGTCTGTGCCACCCGCATGGTCAAGCTGCCGGATCCGGCTGTGCTGGGCAACGCGGGCAGTTTCTTCAAAAACCCTGTGGTGCCCGCCGCCCTGGCGAAGACCCTGAAACAGCAATACCCGCAGATGCCCAGCTACCCCGCAGCAGAAGGGCAGGCCAAGCTGGCGGCTGGCTGGCTCATCGATCAGTGCGGTCTCAAGGGGTTTGCCATCGGTCGTGCCGCCGTCCATCAGGAGCAGGCGCTGGTGCTGGTGAATCTGGGGGGCGCCAGCGCCATGGAGCTCATCGCGCTGGCGGCCCATGTCCGCGACAGTGTGGAGCACCAGTTCGGTGTGGTGCTGGAACATGAGGTGCGCTTCATGGGGCGCCTGGGTGAAACCTGGCTCGACGAGGTACTGGCATGACCCTGACCCCCATCAGACAGACCCTGATCACCCTGCTCAGCGACGGCCAGTTTCATTCCGGCGAGCAGCTGGGCGAGCGCCTTGGCATCAGCCGGGCGGCGGTGAGCAAGCACATGGCCGCGCTCAAGGATCTGGGGCTGGATCTCTTCAGCCTGACCGGCAAGGGCTATCGGCTGGCGGTGCCCATGGCCCTCTATGACGAGGGGCGGCTGCAGGCAGAGGCACCGATGGCGCCAGTGCACTGCTTCCCTGTCATCGACTCCACCAACCAGTACCTGCTGGAGCGGGTCAACACCCTGAGCTCCGGGGAAAGCTGTCTGGCCGAGTGCCAGACCGCCGGGCGGGGACGTCGTGGCAAACCCTGGGTTTCTCCCTTCGGTTGCCAGCTGATCCTGAGCATGTACTGGCGGCTTGAGCAGGGCATGGCGGCCGCCATGGGACTGAGTCTCGCGGTCGGGGTGGCCGTGGTGCAGGCACTGGAGTCCCTCGGTTATCCGGGAGTTGAGCTCAAGTGGCCCAATGATCTCTACTATCAGGGCCGCAAGCTGGCAGGCATTCTGGTGGAGATGAGCGGCAGCGCCGGCGCCAGCTGCCATCTGGTGATCGGGGTCGGCCTCAATCTGGCGATGCCGAGTCGGGAGGGGGAGAAGATCGATCAGGCCTGGTCCGAGCTGCGCCATATCCAGCCCGAGCTGGTGGATCGCAACGAGCTGGCCGCCTGCGTGCTGCTGCACCTGCAGCAGGCCATGCAGACCTTCGAACAGACGGGACTGGCGAGTTTCGTCGAGAGCTGGAACCGGCTCGACCACTTCGCCGGCCAGCCGGTGAAGCTGCTGATGGGAGAGCAGGTGATCCGCGGGATTGCCCGGGGGATCGACGAACGCGGAGCCCTGCGTCTGGAGACGGAAGAGGGGCTCAAGTTCTATCTGGGAGGGGAACTCTCCTTGCGGCGGGGGGACTGAGCCCATACGCTCATGACGACTGAATGAAAGAGGGGGCCTGCGGGCCCCCTCTTTCATGTATGCACTGCGACAGTGGTCACTTGCGCAGCTTGATCTGCTCGATGGCGTGCTCGTTGCCCTTGGTGAGGATGAGGTTGGCCCGCTCCCGGGTCGGCAAGATGTTCTCTTGCAGATTCAGGTAGTTGATATCCTGCCAGATGTTGTTGGCGATCTCGGTCGCCTCGCTTTCGGCCAGCTTGGCGTAGTGGTGGAAATAGGAGTCGGGATCCGAGAAGGCGCCGCTGCGGAATTTGAGAAAACGATCGATGTACCAGGTGCGCAGCAGCTCGGCATCGGCATCCACATAGATGGAAAAGTCGACGAAGTCCGACACGAACACGCGATGAGGGTCCTGGGGATAGTCCATGCCGCTTTGCAGCACATTAAGCCCTTCCAGGATCAGGATGTCCGGCTGCTCCACCACCTTCTTCTCGTCGGGCAGGATGTCATAGATGAGGTGGGAGTAGACGGGGGCCTCGACCTTCTCGTGGCCGGCGCGGATATTGGCGACAAACTCCACCAGATGGCGGATGTCATAAGACTCGGGGAACCCCTTGCGGCGCATCAGGCCACGGGCTTCCAGCTCCTTGTTGGGAAACAGGAAGCCGTCGGTGGTGACCAGCTCCACCCTGGGGTGCTCCGGCCAGCGCTCCAGCAGTGCCTGAAGGATACGGGCCGTGGTGCTCTTTCCCCCCGCCACGCTGCCGGCGATGCTGATGATATAGGTGCCCTTGCCGCGGGACTGACCGAGAAACTGCTCCAGCACCCGGCTGCGGCGCTGCTTGGCCTTGACGTAGAGATTGAGGAGACGGGAGAGGGGCAGATAGATCTCTTCCACTTCCCGCAATGACACCTTCTCGTTGATCCCGCGCAGGGTCTGCAGATCGTGCTCGGTCAGGGTCAGGGGGACCGCATCGCGCAATAACGCCCATTGTTCGCGGGTGAATTGCAAATAGGGGTTATGCTCTGTCGTCATGGTGTCATCACTGTTTCTTGGGCAGGGCGACCATACACCAAGGGATCGGGAGCGACAAGGGACGCGTCCGGTCGGGACGGAGAAGGAGCGTTTTTTTGCCTGGATCCCGGCATAAATGCACATTTTGCAAGGTGCAATGGTTGCATCCCCAAAATCCTTACCATAAAATGCGCGACGCTTGGATGTCTGTCGTCTATTTGCCCAGCAAAAGCGACAAAAACAACGGGTGCAAGCAGAATTACCGTTGTGGCATTTATGCAACTGGAGGGGTTCCCGAGCGGCCAAAGGGATCAGACTGTAAATCTGACGGCTCTGCCTTCGAAGGTTCGAATCCTTCTCCCTCCACCATATTTCTCTGCGGTTTGAGTTCTTTGGGTTAGAGAAATGCGGGCATCGTATAATGGCTATTACCTCAGCCTTCCAAGCTGATGATGCGGGTTCGATTCCCGCTGCCCGCTCCAAGATGCTGATATGGCTCAGGTAATTCTGAGAGCCACACCTTAGGGTGAGTTCGGCAATCGAACCAGCCTGTCAGCACCAACCTCTCTACTCCCCTTGATTCAAATCCATCATATAAACTGTTCTGTGGTTAGCTTGCCACCGCGTACTCAGCGTTAGTTTAGAGGGACGATCATGTCTAAAGAAAAATTTGAGCGTAATAAACCGCACGTTAACGTGGGTACCATCGGCCACGTTGACCACGGTAAAACCACCCTGACCGCCGCCATCACCAACGTGCTGGCCAAGCACTTCGGTGGTAAAGCTTTCGCCTTCGACCAGATCGACAAGGCGCCGGAAGAGCGTGAGCGTGGTATCACCATCAACACCTCCCACGTAGAATACGACACTGCTACCCGCCACTACGCTCACGTAGATTGCCCGGGTCACGCCGACTACGTTAAAAACATGATCACCGGTGCTGCCCAGATGGACGGCGCAATCCTGGTAGTAGCAGCGACTGACGGCCCGATGCCGCAGACTCGTGAGCACATCCTGCTGGGTCGTCAGGTAGGCGTTCCGTACATCATCGTGTTCATGAACAAGTGCGACATGGTAGATGACGAAGAGCTGCTGGAACTGGTCGAGATGGAAGTTCGCGAACTGCTGTCCGAGTACGACTTCCCGGGTGATGACCTGCCGGTAGTACGTGGTTCCGCACTGAAAGCGCTGGAAGGCGAAGCTCAGTGGGAAGAGAAGATCCTGGAACTGGCTGGCCACCTGGACACCTACATTCCGGAGCCGGAGCGTGCCATCGACCAGCCGTTCCTGATGCCTATCGAAGACGTCTTCTCCATCGCAGGCCGTGGTACCGTAGTTACCGGTCGTGTAGAGCGCGGTATCGTCAAGGTTGGTGAAGAAGTGGAAATCGTTGGTATCAAAGATACCACCAAGACCACCTGTACCGGAGTTGAAATGTTCCGCAAACTGCTGGACGAAGGTCGTGCAGGTGAGAACGTTGGCGCACTGCTGCGTGGCGTGAAGCGTGAAGACGTAGAGCGTGGTCAGGTACTGGCCAAGCCGGGCACCATCAAGCCGCACACCAAGTTTGAATCTGAAGTGTACGTGCTGTCCAAAGAAGAAGGTGGTCGTCATACCCCGTTCTTCAAGGGCTACCGTCCGCAGTTCTACTTCCGTACTACCGACGTGACCGGTACCATCGAACTGCCGGAAGGCGTAGAGATGGTCATGCCGGGCGACAACATCAAGATGGTTGTTACCCTGATTGCCCCGATCGCGATGGACGACGGCCTGCGTTTCGCCATCCGTGAAGGTGGCCGTACCGTAGGTGCTGGTGTTGTAGCCAAAGTTATCGCTTAATCTTGGCTTACATAAATAAAGCAAAGCCCCTATAATAGGGGCTTTCTTATGCAGGGGCGTAGTTCGAATTGGTAGAACAGCGGTCTCCAAAACCGATGGTTGCGGGTTCGAGTCCTGCCGCCCCTGCCATATACCTCGTCTCGTACGGGGCTTTTGTGTCTTTGGTTACGTCAGATACAGGTGGGTTGTATGAGTGTTAGTTCTGAGGGTCAGGGCGGAAGCAAGGATACCCTGCTTTGGGGCCTGGTTTTCATCATCCTGGCGGCCGCTGTAGTGGGCAATTACCTGCTGAGCGACGTTATTGCTGCCGTCCGCGCCCTGGGTGTGGTCGTTGTCATCGCCGCTGCCGGTGCAGTGGCCCTGCAAACCACCAAGGGCAAGGCAACGCTGGCGTTTGCCCGTGAGTCTCGCCTGGAAGTCCGCAAGGTCGTATGGCCGACCCGTCAGGAAGCCATTCAGACAACCCTGATTGTGCTGGCGGTGACTGCCGTGATGGGGCTGCTGCTGTTCGTGTTGGACGGCGCCTTGGTCTGGTTGGTCAACCTGATTACCGGTGTGTAAGGATAAGCCATGACTGAACAACGTGAACAGCGTATGAGATGGTATGTCGTGCAGGCATTTTCCGGCTACGAAGGCCGTGTTGCCAAATCCCTGCGTGAACATATCAAGATGCATGGCATGGAAGAGCTGTTTGGTGAAGTGCTGGTCCCGACCGAAGAAGTGGTCGAGATGCGTGCTGGCCAGAAGCGCAAGAGTGAGCGCAAATTTTTCCCGGGATACGTCCTGGTCCAGATGGTGATGGATGAAACCACATGGCACCTGGTACGCAATGTACCACGTGTAATGGGTTTCATCGGCGGTACCTCCGATCGCCCTGCTCCTATCTCCGATAAGGAAGCGGATGCCATCCTCAATCGTCTGCAAGATGCCCACGACAAGCCGCGTCCGAAAACCCTGTTTGAACCGGGTGAGATGGTCCGGGTTGCCGATGGTCCGTTCGCCGACTTCAACGGTACCGTTGAAGAGGTGGACTACGAAAAGAGCCGCGTGAAGGTCTCCGTACTGATCTTCGGCCGCTCAACGCCGGTAGAACTGGATTTTGGTCAGGTCGAAAAAGGCTGATTAATCTCTGTACGTTTAACGGTTGTCAGGGGCAGCGATTATCTCTATAATTCGCTGCCCCTTTATTTGTTGGGGAGCCGTTTGCAGGAGCATGTCTCCGAGGCGTTAGAACCCATTTTTGAGGTATTTTTGTAATGGCTAAGAAAGTCACAGCTTATATCAAGCTGCAAGTTAAGGCTGGCAGTGCTAACCCCAGCCCTCCCGTTGGTCCCGCTCTGGGTCAGCACGGCGTGAACATCATGGAATTCTGTAAGGCGTTCAACGCCCGTACAGAAAAGCTGGAAAAAGGTTCTCCGACTCCGGTCGTGATCACCGTTTACAGCGACCGTTCCTTCACCTTCGAAACCAAGACTCCGCCCGCTTCCTTCCTGCTGAAGAAAGCCGCTGGTATCCAGTCTGGTTCTGCCAAGCCGAACAAAGACAAGGTTGGTAAGGTGACTGTGGCTCAGCTGCAAGAAATCGCCAAGACCAAAGAGCCGGATATGACTGGTGCCGATCTGGATGCAAAAGTACGTTGCATCGCCGGTTCCGCTCGTTCCATGGGCCTGGTAGTGGAGGAGTAAGACAATGGCTAAACTGTCCAAGCGTATGCGCGTTATTCGCGAAAAAGTTGACGGTACCAAAGAGTACTCCATCAACGAAGCCATTGCCCTGCTGAAAGAACTGGCTACTGCCAAGTTCGTTGAAAGCGTTGACGTTGCCGTTAACCTGGGTATCGATGCTCGTAAATCCGATCAGAACGTACGTGGTGCAACTGTACTGCCGCACGGTACCGGTCGTGACATCCGTGTCGCCGTGTTCACCCAGGGTGCCAACGCCGAAGCCGCCAAGGCTGCCGGTGCTGAACTGGTTGGTATGGACGACCTGGCCGAGCTGGTCAAGAAAGGCGAGATGAACTTCGACGTCGTCATCGCATCCCCGGATGCCATGCGTGTTGTTGGTCAACTGGGTCAAATCCTGGGCCCGCGCGGTCTGATGCCGAACCCGAAAGTGGGTACCGTCACTCCGAACGTAGCCGAAGCCGTCAAGAACGCCAAGGCTGGTCAGGTTCGTTACCGTAACGACAAGAACGGTATCATTCATACCACTCTGGGCAAGGTCTCTTTCAACGAAGTTCAGCTGAAAGAAAACCTGGAAGCGCTGCTGGTTGCCTTGAAGAAGGCCAAGCCGTCCTCCGCCAAGGGTGTATTCATCAAGAAAGTCAGCATCTCCACCACCATGGGTGCCGGTGTTGCCGTAGACCAAGCTTCCCTGGAAGCTCAGGCCTAATTGATGGGTTTTACAAGGCGCAAAATTTAATCTATAATTTTGCGCCTTGATTGGTTGGGGGTTTCGACCTCCGTCCAAGACCGCAGGAGGCCGCAAAGCCTTAATTCTTCCTGCGTAGACGGTGCCGGAAACCCAGCGAGAAAGATTCTTTCTCTTCTGGAATCCTGCTACCGCATCGTTCCCCTCTGTTGTAAAGGTAGGGGGGATGTGTCAGTACTGGGTCAACAGACCCGGATTCAATCCAGGAGTTAAGCCAATGGCATTGGGACTCGAAGACAAAAAGGCAATTGTTGCTGAAGTCAACGAAGCTGCCAAAGGCGCTCTTTCTGCAGTTGTAGCCGATTCTCGCGGCGTCACTGTAGACAAGATGACCGTCCTGCGTAAGACCGCTCGTGAAGCTGGTGTGTACATGCGCGTTGTGCGTAACACCCTGCTGCGTCGCGCGGTAGAAGGTACCGAATACGAGTGCCTGAACGACGCATTTACCGGTCCTACCTTGATTGCTTTCTCTAACGAACACCCGGGCGCTGCCGCTCGTCTGTTCAAAGAGTTTGCCAAAGCGAACCAAAAGTTCGAAATCAAGGCTGGCGCTTTTAACGGTGAGTTTATCGCCGCAGCACAAATTGATCGTCTGGCCACGCTGCCGACTTACGAAGAAGCAATTGCGAAGTTGATGGCTACCATGAAGGAAGCCTCTGCTGGCAAGCTGGTTCGTACTATCGCTGCTGTTCGCGACCAGAAACAAGCTGCTGCTTGATTCTCGCCTATCTAGGCTGTTTGAGTTTATTCAACATCAGGAATTTTTGTCATGTCTATCACTAAAGACCAAATCATCGAAGCCGTTGCTTCCATGTCCGTAATGGAAGTTGTTGAGCTGATCGAAGCTATGGAAGAGAAGTTCGGTGTTTCTGCCGCTGCTGCCGTCATGGCCGGCCCGGCTGCTGCTGAAGCAGTAGAAGAGAAGACCGAGTTCGACGTAGTTCTGACTGCTGCTGGCGCCAACAAAGTTGCCGTCATCAAGGCCGTTCGTGGCGCTACCGGTCTGGGCCTGAAAGAAGCCAAGGACCTGGTAGAAGCTGCTCCGACCAATCTGAAAGAAGCCGTGTCCAAGGACGAAGCTGAAGCTCTGAAGAAAGAGCTGGAAGCTGCCGGTGCTTCTGTTGAGATCAAATAATCTGCATTTATGTAGATTAGCCTGATAAAACAGGCTAGGGCTGGTGAATTTTTGTTCACCAGCCTTTTTGCGCTGTAGACTGAGAGCATTTCACACCGTTTACGACTCTCGGTGCACCAGCAATCCGGACCGCTTCATCGTCCGGGCCAACACAAAACGGTGTTGAGACAGAGCTGTCCCGCGGGACAGAGTGGGTCACTTATCAGCGAGCTGAGGAACCCTATGGTTTACTCTTATACCGAAAAAAAACGCATTCGTAAGGACTTCGGTAAGCGAGACCAGGTACTGGACACGCCTTATCTGTTGTCCATTCAGCTGGACTCCTTCAAGCAGTTCATCGAGGCCGACCCGGAAGGTGAATATGGCCTAGAGGCCGCTTTCCGTAGCGTTTTCCCGATCACCAGTTACTCCGGTAGTGCTGAGCTTCAGTATGTCAGCTATCGCCTGGGTGAGCCGGTATTTGACGTAAAAGAATGCCAGATCCGTGGAGTGACCTACTCCGCGCCGCTGCGTGTCAAGCTTCGTATGGTTCTGTACGACCGTGAAGCAGCTGCCGGCACCGTCAAAGATATCAAGGAACAAGAAGTATACATGGGCGAGATTCCGCTCATGACCGAGAACGGCACCTTTGTCATCAATGGTACCGAACGGGTCATCGTCTCCCAGCTGCACCGCAGCCCGGGCGTCTTCTTCGACCACGATAAAGGCAAAACACATTCATCCGGTAAGGTACTGTATAACGCCCGCGTTATCCCCTACCGTGGCTCCTGGCTGGACTTCGAGTTCGATGCGAAAGACAACCTGTTTGTCCGTATCGACCGTCGTCGCAAACTGCCGGCCTCCATTATTCTGCGCGCCCTGGACTTCAGTTCCGAAGAAATCCTGGCCACCTTCTTCGAGACCATCGGTTTCGAGGTCAAGGATGGCAAGTTGATGATGGATCTGGTGCCCGAGCGCCTGCGTGGCGAGACCGCGACCTTCGACATCATTGCCAATGGCGCCGTGGTGGTTGAAACCGGTCGTCGTGTCACTGCCCGTCACATCCGTCAGCTGGAAAAAGACGGCATCACCCAGATCGAGGTGCCGGTAGAGTATGTTGTTGGCAAAGTTGCAGCCAAGAACTACGCGCACCCGCAGACTGGTGAGATGGTTGTCACTGCCAACCAGGCGCTGAGCCTGGAAGCGGTTGCCAACCTGTCCCAAGCCGGCTTCAAGCACTTCGAGGTTCTGTTCACCAACGAACTGGATCACGGTGCCTACATGTCCGAGACCCTGCGTATCGACTCCAGCTCCAGCCGCCTGGAAGCTCTGGTCGAGATCTATCGCATGATGCGTCCGGGCGAGCCGCCCACTCGCGAAGCGGCCGAGCAGCTGTTCGAGAACCTGTTCTTCTCTTCCGAGCGCTACGACCTGTCTACCGTAGGTCGGATGAAGTTCAACCGCCGTCTGGGTCGTGAAGACGAGACTGGCGTTGGCGTGCTGACCAAGGACGATATCGTCGAGGTCATGAAGCGCCTGATCGACATCCGTAACGGGAACGACGAAGTGGACGATATCGACCACCTTGGTAACCGTCGTATTCGTTCCGTCGGTGAAATGGCCGAGAACCAGTTCCGTGTCGGTCTGGTCCGTGTCGAGCGTGCGGTGAAGGAGCGCCTGTCTCTGGGCGATCTGGACACCCTGATGCCGCAGGATCTGATCAACGCCAAGCCGATCTCCGCCGCGGTCAAAGAGTTCTTCGGTTCCAGCCAGCTGTCCCAGTTCATGGACCAGAACAACCCGCTGTCCGAAGTGACCCACAAGCGCCGTATCTCCGCGCTGGGCCCGGGCGGTCTGACCCGTGAGCGTGCCGGTTTCGAAGTTCGAGACGTACACCCGACCCACTACGGTCGTCTGTGCCCCATCGAAACGCCGGAAGGTCCGAACATCGGTCTGATCAACTCGCTGTCCGTCTACTCCCGCACCAACGAGTACGGTTTCCTCGAGACCCCGTACCGCAAGGTGATCGACGGTGTGATCACCGACGAAGTGGATTACCTGTCTGCGATTGAAGAAGGCAAGTACGTGATCGCACAGGCCAACGCCGCGACCACCGAAGATGGCCGTCTGAAAGATGAATTGATCCCGTGCCGTCACAAGGGTGAATCCACCTTTATGAACGCCGACCAGATCCAGTATATGGACGTGAGCCCGCAACAGATCGTCTCTGTGGCAGCGGCCTTGATCCCGTTCCTGGAACACGATGACGCGAACCGCGCATTGATGGGTTCAAACATGCAACGTCAGGCCGTACCGACCCTGCGCGCTGACAAGCCGCTGGTAGGTACCGGTATGGAACGCGCCGTGGCCGTTGACTCCGGTGTAACCGTAGTGGCCAAGCGTGGCGGCATGATCGACTACGTCGACGCCTCCCGTATCGTTATCAAGGTCAATGAAGATGAGCTGCTGCCAGGCGAAGCCGGCATCGACATCTACAACCTGACCAAATACACCCGTTCCAACCAGAATACCTGTATCAACCAGCGCCCCTGCGTGATGCTGGGCGAGCCGGTGATGGCCGGTGACGTGCTGGCTGACGGCCCGTCCACCGACCTGGGTGAACTGGCGCTGGGTCAGAACCTGCGCGTCGCGTTCATGCCGTGGAACGGTTACAACTTCGAAGACTCGATCCTGGTGAACGAGCGCGTGGTTCAGGAAGATCGCCTGACCACCATCCACATCCAGGAACTGGCCTGTATCTCCCGCGACACCAAGCTGGGTCCGGAAGAGATCACTGCCGACATTCCGAACGTGGGTGAAGCCGCTCTGTCCAAGCTGGACGAGTCCGGTATCGTCTACGTGGGTGCCGAAGTGAAGGGCGGCGACATCCTGGTCGGCAAGGTGACCCCGAAGGGCGAAACCCAGCTGACCCCGGAAGAGAAGCTGCTGCGCGCCATCTTCGGTGAGAAGGCGTCCGACGTGAAGGACTCCTCCCTGCGCGTACCGAACGGTGTGTACGGTACCGTGGTTGACGTGCAAGTCTTTACCCGCGATGGCGTGGAAAAAGACAAGCGCGCCAAAGAAATCGAAGAGATGCAGCTGAAGGAAGCGAAGAAGGACTTGACCGAAGAGTTCAAGATCCTGGAAGACGGCATCTTCGGCCGCTCCCGCAACCTGCTGCTGGCCGCCGGTTACAGCGAAGATCGTCTGAACAAGCTCGAGCGTTCCAAGTGGTTTGAACTGGCCATCGAAGATGAAGCCAAGCAAATCGAACTGGAGCAGATCGCCGAACAGCACGTTGAGCTGAAGGCCGAGTTTGACAAGAAGTTCGAGAACAAACGTCGCAAGATCATCCAGGGTGACGATCTGGCGCCGGGCGTACTGAAAATCGTCAAGGTTTATCTGGCAGTCAAGCGTCGCATCCAGCCGGGTGACAAGATGGCGGGCCGTCACGGTAACAAGGGTGTTATCTCCAAGATCTGCCCGGTCGAGGACATGCCCCATGACGAATACGGCCGTCCGGTCGACATCGTACTGAACCCGCTGGGCGTACCGTCTCGTATGAACATCGGTCAGATCCTCGAAGTGCACCTGGGCCTCGCGGCCAAGGGTATCGGCGAGAAGATCGACCGCATGATCAAAGAGCAGCGCGAGCTGCACGAGATGCGTGAGTTCCTGCAGCAGGTCTATGACCTGGGTGAGAAGGACTCCCAGCAAGTGAACATCGCCGAGCTGTCCGACGACGACGTGCGTACCCTGGTGGGTAACCTGCGTAAGGGTCTGCCGGTCGCTACGCCGGTCTTTGATGGTGCCAAAGAGCGCGAAATCAAGGCCCTGCTGAAGCTGGCCGATCTGCCGGAATCCGGTCAGATCTCCCTGTTCGACGGTCGTACCGGTAACGCCTTCGAGCGTAAGGTCACCGTGGGTTACATGTACATGCTCAAGCTGAACCACCTGGTAGACGACAAGATGCACGCGCGTTCTACCGGTTCCTACAGCCTGGTTACCCAGCAGCCGCTGGGTGGTAAGGCGCAGTTCGGTGGTCAGCGGTTCGGTGAGATGGAAGTGTGGGCCCTGGAGGCTTACGGTGCGGCATATACCCTGCAGGAAATGCTGACCGTCAAGTCTGACGATGTGAACGGCCGTACCAAGATGTACAAGAACATCGTGGATGGCGACCACCGTATGGAGCCGGGCATGCCCGAATCCTTCAACGTACTGCTGAAGGAAATCCGCTCTCTGGGTATCAACATCGAGCTGGACGAAGAGTAAGAGCTCGCTCTTATTGTTCGAGAATTGACGTGGGCGCCCCGCTGTTTCGGCAGCAGGGGCGCCGAGGTTAGACTCCTGACAGGGGAAACACGTGAAAGACTTACTCAAGTTTTTGAAGGCTCAGACCAAGACCGAAGAGTTTGACAGTATCAAGATCGGTCTGGCCTCTCCTGACATGATCCGCTCCTGGTCATTCGGTGAGGTCAAAAAGCCTGAGACCATCAACTACCGGACTTTCAAGCCGGAGCGTGATGGTCTGTTCTGCGCCCGTATCTTCGGACCGGTGAAGGACTACGAGTGTCTGTGCGGCAAGTACAAGCGCCTGAAACACCGTGGTGTGATCTGTGAGAAGTGCGGCGTAGAAGTGACCCAGACCAAGGTCCGTCGTGAGCGCATGGGCCACATCGAGCTGGCCAGCCCGACTGCCCACATCTGGTTCCTGAAGTCCCTGCCGTCCCGTATCGGTCTGCTGCTGGACATGACCCTGCGTGACATCGAGCGCGTGCTGTATTTCGAATCCTATGTAGTGATCGAACCCGGCATGACCAACCTCGAGCGCAGCCAGATGCTGTCCGAAGAGAACTATCTGGACGCACTGGAAGAGTGGGGCGACGAATTCGACGCCAAGATGGGTGCCGAGGCCATTCTGGCCCTGCTGCGCGCCATCGATCTGGAAGGCGAAGTCAAAGCCATGCGTGAGGAGCTGGATCAGACCAACTCCGAAACCAAGCGCAAGAAGACCACCAAGCGTCTGAAGCTGATGGAAGCCTTCCTGCAATCCGGCAACAAGCCGGAGTGGATGATCATGACAGTGCTGCCCGTGCTGCCGCCGGACCTGCGTCCGCTGGTACCGCTGGACGGCGGTCGTTTCGCGACCTCCGATCTGAACGATCTGTACCGTCGCGTGATCAACCGTAACAACCGACTGAAGCGTCTGCTGGACCTGGCGGCTCCGGACATCATCGTGCGCAACGAAAAGCGCATGCTGCAAGAGTCCGTGGATGCCCTGCTGGATAACGGTCGTCGTGGTCGTGCCATTACCGGTTCCAACAAGCGCCCGCTGAAATCCCTGGCCGACATGATCAAGGGTAAGCAAGGTCGTTTCCGTCAGAACCTGCTGGGTAAGCGTGTCGACTACTCCGGTCGTTCCGTTATCACCGTAGGTCCGACTCTGCGTCTGCATCAGTGCGGTCTGCCGAAGAAGATGGCGCTGGAGCTGTTCAAGCCCTTCATCTATGGCAAGCTGGAATCCCGTGGCCTGGCGACCACCATCAAGGCCGCCAAGAAGATGGTGGAGCGCGAAGAAGCTGTCGTCTGGGACATCCTGGACGAAGTGATCCGCGAGCACCCGGTCCTGCTGAACCGTGCACCGACCCTGCACCGTCTGGGTATCCAGGCGTTCGAGCCGACCCTGATCGAAGGCAAGGCCATCCAGCTGCACCCGCTCGTCTGTGCCGCCTATAACGCGGACTTCGACGGTGACCAGATGGCGGTCCACGTACCGCTGACCCTGGAAGCCCAGCTGGAAGCGCGCGCGCTGATGATGTCCACCAATAACATCCTGTCGCCCGCCTCCGGTGAGCCGATCATCGTTCCTTCCCAGGACGTGGTCTTGGGTCTGTACTACATGACCCGTGCCCGCATCAATGCGAAGGGCGAAGGCATGGTGCTGTCCGGTCCGAAAGAGGCCGAGAAGGTGTACCGCGCCGGCCTGGCCGACCTGCACGCACGCGTCAAGTGCCGCATCACCGAGTACGTGAAGAACGAAGCCGGTGAACTGGTTGCCAAGACCGAGATGAAGAACACCACCGTTGGTCGTGCGATCCTGAGCCTGATCCTGCCGAAAGGCATGGAGTACGCCCTGATCGACGAGCCGAAGGTACTGACTGCCGCCGAACAGGCCGATCTGGATGCCAACCCGCAGAACTGGATCAAGTGCGTCTCCAACAAGGCGCTGGGCAAGAAGCTGATCTCTCGTCTGCTGAACACCTGCTACCGCAAGCAGGGCCTGAAGGACACCGTCATCTTCGCTGACCAGCTGATGTATACCGGTTTCCACTACGCGGCCCTGTCCGGTGCGTCCGTTGGTATCGATGACATGGTCATCCCGGATGCCAAGAAGGACATCATCGCCGCAGCCGAAGCCGAAGTTGCCGAGATCCAGGACCAGTTCCTGTCCGGTCTGGTGACCGCGGGCGAACGCTACAACAAGGTTATCGATATCTGGGCCAGCGCGAACGATCGCGTCTCCAAGGCCATGATGGATAACCTCTCCAAGGAGCGTAACGTCAACTCCCTGGGCGATGAGGAAGAGCAGGCCTCCTTCAACAGCATCTTCATGATGGCCGACTCCGGTGCGCGGGGTTCCGCCGCCCAGATCCGTCAGCTGGCCGGTATGCGTGGCCTGATGGCGAAGCCGGATGGCTCCATCATCGAAACGCCGATCGTGGCGAACTTCCGTGAAGGTCTGAACGTACTGCAGTACTTCATCTCCACTCACGGTGCTCGTAAAGGTCTGGCGGATACCGCACTGAAGACTGCGAACTCCGGCTACCTGACCCGTCGTCTGGTTGACGTGGCCCAGGACATGGTGATCACCGAGGACGATTGCGGCACTACCGACGGTCTGTGGATGACTCCGCTGATCGAGGGTGGCGACGTGGTCGAGCCGCTGCGTGAGCGCGTGCTGGGTCGTGTGGTGGCTGAAGACGTCATCAAGCCGGGTACCGAGGATGAAGTGCTGGTAGCGCGCAACACCCTGCTCGACGAGCAGCTGTGTGACCTGCTGGAGCGCAACTCCGTCGATCGCGTGAAGGTACGTTCTGCCATCACCTGTGAGACCGACTTCGGTAACTGTGCTCACTGCTACGGCCGTGATCTGGCCCGTGGTCACCTGGTTAACAAGGGTGAGGCTGTCGGTGTTATCGCCGCCCAGTCCATCGGTGAGCCGGGTACCCAGCTGACGATGCGTACCTTCCACATCGGTGGTGCCGCATCCCGAGCGGCTGCCGAGAGCAGCATCCAGGTCAAGAACACCGGTAGCATCAAGCTGCAGAACGCCAAGTTCGTTCTGAACAACTCTGACAAGCTGGTTATCACCTCTCGTTCTACCGAGCTGACCATCATGGACGAGATGGGCCGTACCAAGGAAAGCCACAAGCTGCCTTACGGTTCCGTGTTGGAAGTGAAGGATGGCGAGGCCGTGAACGCCGGTGACACCGTGGCGAACTGGGACCCGCACACCCACCCGATCATCACCGAAGTAGCGGGTCGCCTGCACTTCGAGCACATGATCGATGGCGTGACCATCACTCGTCAGACCGACGAGCTGACCGGTCTCTCTTCCATCGTCGTGCTGGACGTCAACGAGCGTCCGAGCGCCGGTAAAGAGATGCGTCCGACCGTGAAACTGGTCGACCTGAACGGTAAGGATGTGATGATCCCGGGTACCGACGTGCCCGCCCAGTACTTCCTGCCGGGCAAGGCGATCGTGAACCTGGAAGATGGTGCCAACGTGGGCGTGGGTGACGCGGTTGCGCGTATCCCGCAAGAGTCCAGCGGTACCAAGGACATCACCGGTGGTCTGCCGCGCGTTGCGGATCTGTTCGAAGCACGCCAGCCGAAAGAGCCGGCCATCCTGGCCGAGATCTCCGGCACCATCTCCTTCGGGAAAGAGACCAAGGGCAAGCGCCGTCTGGTCATCACCCCGACCGACGGTGGCGAGATCTACGAAGAGATGATTCCGAAGTGGCGTCACCTCAACGTGTTCGAAGGTGAAAAGGTTGAGAAGGGTGAAGTACTAGCGGACGGTCCCGAGTCTGCTCACGACATCCTGCGTCTGCGCGGTATCAGCCCGGTCGCCAACTACATCGCCAACGAAGTGCAGGACGTTTACCGCCTGCAAGGCGTTAAGATCAACGACAAGCACATCGAAGTCATCGTTCGTCAGATGCTGCGTAAGTGCGAGATCCTGAGCGCCGGCGACACCGACCTGATCGAAGGCGAGCAGGTTGAAGTGGCTCGCGTGAAGATTGCCAACCGTAAACTGGTTGCCGAAGGCAAGACTCCGGCTACCTACCGTCATATCCTGATGGGTATTACCAAGGCATCTCTGAGCACCGAGTCCTTCATCTCCGCGGCTTCCTTCCAGGAAACCACCCGCGTGCTGACAGAAGCTGCCGTTGGCGGCAAACGCGACGAGCTGCGTGGCCTGAAAGAGAACGTGATCGTGGGTCGTCTGATCCCGGCTGGTACCGGCTTTGCCTACCACCACAGCCGGATCAACCAGCGTGCCGCCGCAGCCCGTGCTGTAGGTGTACCGCAGGTGACTGCCGATGAGGCTCAGCAAAACCTGGCAGATCTGCTGAACGCAGCTGACGGTTTTGACGAAGAGTAATCTTCCGCTGCCGTGATTGAAAAGGGCCCCTTCTAGGGGCCCTTTTTTCGTTCTGCGCCCGGCCGCCAGCCTGCACCGGGCTGGGGCAGGGGATGATCCAGTGCAAGGTTATAGAGCAAAAAATCAAAAAAAGTTGACATTGCCCCCCCGCAACTGAAAACTCGGGAAAGTTGAATGGGTATTACAGGGGTAGAACATGGCTGTCGGTATCGAGGAAGTACTGCTTCCCGAAGAGCAACTGAGCGGTCGCGCTTTTACAGACGAAGACAGGGAATTGTTGCGTTCATATGGGGGCCTCATCGAAGGCCTTGCCGATCTGTTCGGCAAGCACTGCGAGGTGGTGCTCCACTCCCTGGAAAATCTGCATGAGTCCGTGATCCAAATCGCGAATGGTTTCAATACGGGTCGTACGCTGGGGGCGCCGATCACCGATCTCGCCCTGCGGATGCTCAAGGATATCGAGAGCACGGGTCAGGATCACACCCAGAGTTATTTTGCCCGCAGTCGGACCGGTGCCTTGATGAAGTCGAGCACCATCGCCATCCGTAACCGCGACAAGCAGGTGATCGGCCTTATCTGCATCAACCTGCACATCAATGCACCTTTCCACGAGTTCGTGGCCGAATTCTTCCCGACGCCACAGCAGGTGGAGCGGCAATCACCGGAGACCTTCGCCAACAGCGTCGAAGAGCTGGTTGCCCAGACGGTGGACAACACCATCGACGAGATCAATCGTGATCCCTCCGTGGCCAACAATGCCAAGAACCGTTTTATCGTGACCCAGTTGTTCGAGAAGGGCATATTTGATATCAAGGATTCGATCAACCTGGTCGCCGACAAGCTGAATATTTCCAAACATACCGTGTATCTCTACATCCGACAGCGCAAGCAGGGTGAAGAAGAGAGCGAGTAAGCGCCATAGATAGGGGATAGATAACAATGGCTAAAGAAGTGATTGCAACCGACAAGGCGCCTGCCGCAATTGGCCCTTATGTCCAGGCTACCAAGCTGGGTGAGCTGGTCTTTACCTCCGGGCAGATCCCGCTCGATCCGGCCACCATGGACATCGTTGCCGGTGGCATCGAGGCTCAGGCAGAGCAGGTGATGAAGAATCTGGTCGCAGTCTTGAAAGCCGCAGGGGCCGATACCAGCAAGGTACTGAAGACCACCTGCTTCCTGAGTGACATGAACAACTTCGTGGCCTTCAACCAGGTGTATGCCCGCTACTTTGGCGAATCCGCTCCGGCACGTTCCTGTGTGGAAGTTGCTCGTCTGCCCAAGGATGTACTGGTCGAAGTCGAAGCCATCGCTTACGTCTGAGCCTGTGTCATTGGAAAAGCCCCTCCCAGGAGGGGCTTTTGCGTCTATGAGGTAGAATGGATGCACCGCTGTGCAGGAGTGCGATCATGAGTCTGAATTTTGCTCTGCTGGTCACCGGGCCCGCCTATGGCACCCAGACGGCCAGCACGGCCTATCGTTTTGCCCTGAGTCTGGTCGAGCAGGGACACCGCTTGTCCCACCTCTTCTTCTATCAGGAGGGGGTGTGCAATGCCAATGGCCTCCATGCGCCAGCCAGCGATGAGACCGACCTGGTGGCGTTGTGGCGCGAGTTGGCCATCCAGCAGGGCATCCGTATCGATGTGTGTGTGGCTGCGGCCATGCGCCGTGGCGTGCTGGATGAGCAGGAGGCCAAGGGAATGGGACGGGAGCATTTCAATCTGGAAGCGCCATTCTGCCTAAGCGGGCTCGGTCAGTTGGCGGAAGCCGCACTGACCGCTGATCGCTTCGTTCAGTTCTAGGGGGACAAAATGACCAGAATAGCGTTTATCTCACGGCGTGGTGCCCATGGTTCGGCGAGTGGTCGGGAGGGGCTGGATGCTCTGCTGGCCACCTCTGCATTGACGGAGTCCCTGGCACTCTTTCTGGTGGGGGATGGCGTGATGCAACTGGTGAGGGAGCAATCACCACACGCCATATTGCAGCGTCACTACGCCCCGACCTTCAAGATGCTGGAACTGTATGACATCGAGGAGATCTATGTCTGTGCGATGTCACTGGCTGAGCGAGGACTGACGGCGGCGGATCTGCTAATCCCAGTTATTTCGCTCTCTCCTGCGGAAATTCGCCGTAGCTGGGCGGGTTTCACCACCCACATCTGCTTCTGAGGTGCCCGTGATACAGCTGATATTGAACTCTCCCTTCATGAGCCAGGATCTCGAGTTGGCGTTGCGTTACCGCATGGAAGGGGATCTGGTGGTGTTGATGCAGGATGCCGTGATGGCGGCTGCTGCCCCCGGGTGGTGCAAGCGCTTGGCAGACGTCCCCCTTTACGTCATGAAGGAAGACTTGAAAGCGAGAGGCTTGTCATCCGGGATCGGGATGGAACTCGATATGCCGGGTTTGATCAGGTTGATCGCCGAGCACGGATCACCGCAGACCTGGGGCGGTTAGGCTTGGTTTTCCTTTTTATCTCAGTTGCTTAGCATAATGTCATTCGACTGTCATTTGCCATTTCGGTGTGCAAATTGTATAAATCTTGACTCCCCAGACAACAGGGCATAAAATTTCGCGTCCCCGTATCTGCGGGGAGGATTTTTCACACGTTTATGAAGTCATTATCAGGAGCCTTTTGATGGCAACTATTAACCAGTTGGTTCGCAAGCCACGCATCAAGCTCGTTGTGAAAAGCAACGTGCCGGCGCTGGAAGCGTGCCCTCAGAAGCGTGGCGTATGCACCCGTGTATACACCACCACCCCGAAGAAGCCTAACTCTGCACTGCGTAAAGTATGCCGTGTACGTCTGACCAACGGCTTCGAAGTCACCTCCTACATCGGTGGTGAAGGTCACAACCTGCAAGAGCACTCTGTTGTTCTGATCCGTGGCGGTCGTGTAAAAGACTTGCCAGGTGTTCGTTATCACACCGTTCGTGGTGCGTTGGACTGTGCCGGTGTTAAAGACCGTAAGCAGGCTCGCTCCAAGTATGGCGTGAAGCGTCCGAAAGCTTAATGGTTCTCCGTTAAGTAAGGCCAAACGTTAATTCGTTTCTAGTTAGATAACTTTCTAGTTTTGGGTAACCCCTGAAGTTACGGAGAATTTGAAATGCCAAGACGTCGTGTTGTTGGTCAGCGTAAAATCCTGCCGGATCCCAAGTTCGGATCTGAGCTGCTGGCTAAATTTGTCAACGTAGTAATGGTTGACGGTAAGAAATCTGTTGCAGAAGCCATCGTATATGGCGCCCTGGACATCATTGCCACCAAATCTGGCAAAGAGCACCTGGCCCTGTTCGAAGTCGCTCTGGACAACATTCGTCCGGCGGTCGAGGTTAAATCTCGTCGCGTCGGTGGTGCAACCTATCAGGTGCCGGTAGAAGTTCGTCCGGTACGTCGCAATGCTCTGGCAATGCGCTGGTTGGTTGATGCCGCTCGTAAACGTGGTGAAAAATCAATGGCTCAGCGTTTGGCTGGCGAGCTGCTGGATGCCGCTGACAATAAGGGTTCGTCTGTCAAGAAACGTGAAGACGTTCACCGTATGGCTGAAGCGAACAAGGCCTTCGCTCACTTCCGCTGGTAATCCGCTTGCGCAGGGTCTTCTGACTCTGCGCACCTTTAATTATCTGGGGACAAGCGCCCTAGTAAGAGGATGACAATGGCTCGTACAACCCCCATTGAGCGTTATCGTAATATCGGTATCTCCGCTCACATCGACGCCGGTAAGACTACTACTACCGAGCGCGTTCTGTTTTACACCGGTGTAAGTCACAAGATCGGTGAAGTTCACGATGGCGCCGCCACCATGGACTGGATGGAACAGGAACAAGAGCGTGGTATCACCATCACCTCCGCCGCGACCACCGCTTTCTGGTCCGGTATGGGTAAACAGTTCCAACCGCACCGTATCAACATCATCGATACCCCGGGCCACGTTGACTTTACTATCGAAGTAGAGCGTTCCATGCGTGTTCTGGATGGCGCCGTGATGGTGTACTGTGCCGTAGGTGGCGTACAGCCCCAGTCTGAAACCGTATGGCGTCAGGCTAACAAGTACAAGGTTCCCCGTATCGCGTTCGTCAACAAGATGGACCGTACCGGTGCCAACTTCCTGCGCTGCGTTGAGCACATCAAGACCCGTCTGAAAGGTAACCCGGTTCCTCTGCAACTGAACATCGGTTCCGAAGAGAACTTCAAGGGCGTTATCGACCTGGTCAAGATGAAAGCCATCAACTGGAGCGAAGCTGACCAGGGCGTATCCTTCGACTACGAAGACGTCCCGGCTGAGCTGCTGGAACAGGCGCAAGAAATGCGCATGAACCTGGTTGAAGCCGCTGCTGAAGCGTCTGAAGACCTGATGGAAAAATACCTGGGTGGTGAAGAACTGACTGAAGAAGAGATCAAGAAAGCTCTGCGTCAGCGTGTTCTGAACAACGAAATCATCCTGGTTACCTGTGGCTCCGCGTTCAAGAACAAGGGCGTACAGGCCATGCTGGATGCCGTGGTCGAGTACCTGCCGGCTCCGACCGACGTTGCTGCTATCGACGGTCTGAAGCTGGATGGCGAGACCAAGGACGAGCGTCACGCTTCCGATGACGAGCCGTTCTCTGCTCTGGCATTCAAGATTGCTACCGACCCGTTCGTGGGCAACCTGACCTTCTTCCGTGTTTACTCCGGTGTGGTCAACTCCGGTGACTCCGTGCTGAACTCCGTTAAAGAGAAGCGCGAGCGTTTCGGCCGTATCGTTCAGATGCACGCCAACAAGCGTGAAGAGATCAAAGAAGTTCGCGCAGGCGACATCGCTGCTGCCATCGGCCTGAAGGACGTCACCACCGGTGACACCCTGTGTGACGAAAGCGCACCGATCATCCTGGAGCGTATGGAATTCCCGGAACCGGTAATCTCCATCGCCGTTGAGCCGAAATCCAAGGCTGACCAAGAGAAGATGGGCCTGGCTCTGGGCCGTCTGGCTCAGGAAGATCCGTCCTTCCGCGTATGGACCGACGAAGAATCTGGCCAAACCATCATCGCCGGTATGGGTGAGCTGCACCTGGACATCATCGTTGACCGTATGCGTCGCGAGTTCAAGGTAGAAGCCAACGTAGGTAAGCCGCAGGTTGCCTACCGTGAAACCATCCGCAACACCGTCAAGGACATCGAAGGCAAGCATGCCAAGCAGTCCGGTGGTCGTGGTCAGTACGGTCACGTCGTTATCGACATGTACCCGCTGGAAGAAGGCAAAGCCTACGAATTCGTCAACGACATCAAGGGTGGCGTGATTCCGGGCGAATTCATCCCGGGTGTTGACAAGGGTATCCGCGAGCAGCTGAAGTCCGGCCCGCTGGCAGGCTATCCGGTAATGGATCTGGGTGTGCGTCTGCACTTCGGTTCCTACCATGATGTCGACTCTTCCGAACTGGCGTTCAAGATCGCTGCTTCTCTGGCG
>NZ_CP077378.1:2320000-2395000 GCF_019048565.1 Aeromonas sp. FDAARGOS 1406 | reverse complement strand
GGCGGGACACGTGACATCCTGTCTGAATATGGGGGGACCATCCTCCAAGGCTAAATACTCCTGACTGACCGATAGTGAACCAGTACCGTGAGGGAAAGGCGAAAAGAACCCCTGTGAGGGGAGTGAAATAGAACCTGAAACCGTGTACGTACAAGCAGTGGGAGCCCTTCGGGGTGACTGCGTACCTTTTGTATAATGGGTCAGCGACTTACATTTTGTAGCGAGGTTAACCGTATAGGGGAGCCGTAGGGAAACCGAGTCTTAACTGGGCGTCTAGTTGCAAGGTGTAGACCCGAAACCGGGTGATCTAGCCATGGGCAGGTTGAAGGTTGAGTAACATCAACTGGAGGACCGAACCCACTAACGTTGCAAAGTTAGGGGATGACCTGTGGCTGGGGGTGAAAGGCCAATCAAACTCGGAGATAGCTGGTTCTCCCCGAAAGCTATTTAGGTAGCGCCTCGGACGAATACTAGTGGGGGTAGAGCACTGTTTGGGCTAGGGGGTCATCCCGACTTACCAACCCCATGCAAACTCCGAATACCAGTAAGTACTATCCGGGAGACACACGGCGGGTGCTAACGTCCGTCGTGAAGAGGGAAACAACCCAGACCGCCGGCTAAGGTCCCAAAGTTCTGGTTAAGTGGGAAACGATGTGGGAAGGCTCAGACAGCTAGGATGTTGGCTTAGAAGCAGCCATCATTTAAAGAAAGCGTAATAGCTCACTAGTCGAGTCGGCCTGCGCGGAAGATGTAACGGGGCTCAAACCAGGCACCGAAGCCGCGGATTCACACTTATGTGTGAGTGGTAGGGGAGCGTTCTGTAAGTCTGCGAAGGTGTATCGAGAGGTATGCTGGAGATATCAGAAGTGCGAATGCTGACGTAAGTAACGATAAAGGGGGTGAAAAGCCTCCTCGCCGGAAGACCAAGGGTTCCTGTCCAACGTTAATCGGGGCAGGGTGAGTCGACCCCTAAGGTGAGGCCGAAAGGCGTAATCGATGGGAAGCAGGTTAATATTCCTGCACGACTTGTAATTGCGATGGGGGGACGGAGAAGGCTAGGTGGGCCAGGCGACGGTTGTCCTGGTGAAAGTGCGTAGGTGGTGTTTCTAGGCAAATCCGGAGACACAACACTGAGACACGAGACGAACGCACTACGGTGCGGAAGCCATTGATGCCCTGCTTCCAGGAAAAGCCTCTAAGCTTCAGATTACAAGTCATCGTACCCCAAACCGACACAGGTGGTCGGGTAGAGAATACCAAGGCGCTTGAGAGAACTCGGGTGAAGGAACTAGGCAAAATAGAACCGTAACTTCGGGAGAAGGTTCGCTCTTGATGGTGAAGTCCCTTGCGGATGGAGCTGTCGGGAGTCGCAGTGACCAGATGGCTGGGACTGTTTATCAAAAACACAGCACTCTGCAAACACGAAAGTGGACGTATAGGGTGTGACACCTGCCCGGTGCCGGAAGGTTAATTGATGGGGTTAGCGCAAGCGAAGCTCTTGATCGAAGCCCCGGTAAACGGCGGCCGTAACTATAACGGTCCTAAGGTAGCGAAATTCCTTGTCGGGTAAGTTCCGACCTGCACGAATGGTGTAACCATGGCCATGCTGTCTCCACCCGAGACTCAGTGAAATCGAATTCGCCGTGAAGATGCGGTGTACCCGCGGCTAGACGGAAAGACCCCGTGAACCTTTACTACAGCTTGGCACTGAACATTGAACCTACATGTGTAGGATAGGTGGGAGGCTTTGAAGGCGTGACGCCAGTTGCGCTGGAGCCGTCCTTGAAATACCACCCTTGTATGTTTGATGTTCTAACGCAGGGCCCTGAATCGGGCTCGCGGACAGTGCCTGGTGGGTAGTTTGACTGGGGCGGTCTCCTCCCAAAGAGTAACGGAGGAGCACGAAGGTTGGCTAATCCTGGTCGGACATCAGGAGGTTAGTGCAATGGCATAAGCCAGCTTAACTGCGAGACGGACAGGTCGAGCAGGTACGAAAGTAGGTCATAGTGATCCGGTGGTTCTGAATGGAAGGGCCATCGCTCAACGGATAAAAGGTACTCCGGGGATAACAGGCTGATACCGCCCAAGAGTTCATATCGACGGCGGTGTTTGGCACCTCGATGTCGGCTCATCACATCCTGGGGCTGAAGTCGGTCCCAAGGGTATGGCTGTTCGCCATTTAAAGTGGTACGCGAGCTGGGTTCAGAACGTCGTGAGACAGTTCGGTCCCTATCTGCCGTGGGCGTTGGATGATTGAAGGGAGTTGCTCCTAGTACGAGAGGACCGGAGTGAACGAACCTCTGGTGTTCGGGTTGTCACGCCAGTGGCACTGCCCGGTAGCTAAGTTCGGAATCGATAACCGCTGAAAGCATCTAAGCGGGAAGCGAGCCCTGAGATGAGTCATCCCTGACCCCTTGAGGGTCCTAAAGGGCCGTTGGAGACCACAACGTTGATAGGTGGGGTGTGTAAGCGTAGCGATACGTTGAGCTAACCCATACTAATTACCCGTGAGGCTTAACCATACAACACCCAAGAAGTGTTCTGAGACTTGTAGCAGATACCGAGAACGAATAACTAAATCAGCTTTTTCAGATTGAAGATTTTTGCCTGGCGGCAATAGCGCAGTGGAACCACCTGACCCCATGCCGAACTCAGAAGTGAAACGCTGTAGCGCCGATGGTAGTGTGGCATTCGCCATGCGAGAGTAGGACACTGCCAGGCACCCAATTAAACAGCGATGTGAAGAATCACGTCACTGGCTGCGAGGATGACACCTCATAGAAGCGGCACATGATTTAGCGAAAGCTAACCGAATGCGGAGCGGTAGTTCAGTCGGTTAGAATACCGGCCTGTCACGCCGGGGGTCGCGGGTTCGAGTCCCGTCCGCTCCGCCACTAAATTGAAAGGCCTTCCCTATCGGGAAGGCCTTTTTGCTTTCTGGCGTCTGGATAAGAGCTCAGAGCACAAGAAGCAACCACCAGGGCTGTGACTTGCCACTGGCAACTTTGTCCCGCTCTGTTGTCCCTTGTGCTTGAGCCGGACTTTGTCCGTCTCTGCGTCCGTTATGCCACTAACAAGAAGCCCAGTCGACAGACTGGGCTTTTTTTCGTCTCCACGCTCTCCTCTTCGATCTTCGCAGCAGAAGCATTGCCTTCTTGAGCCGTAAGCTTGCTAGTAATAGACGCAGAGCCAGATGGTTGTCTCGGTCGGATGGGTCCACTCCACCCTGTGCTGAAGGTGCGCCGGGATGTTGATGTAATCCCCCGGCCCCAGATGGACGCGTTCCTGTACCCCGGCATCCGGTGTGATGAAGACCAGGATGGCCTCTCCCTGCGCCAGCAATACCCATTCGTGTTCATCCTGATCGAACCACTCTCCGGTAGGGGTCTGTTGTCCCTGGGAGAGAATGCGCTCGATACGAACATTGTTGGTACTGACCAGATCCGCGAACACTTCACTGGGCAGGGGGGAGGGGATCTGGCCAAGCAGGTTGCCTGTGTGCATGGGCTTCTCTCCGGTAGATGGGAACGTGGCTAGCTAAGAGTGTAGAAGCTTGGGATGGGCCGCTCTCATGGAAATGAGGCTTCCAACGAGCCCTTTTATGAAAAACTTCGGGGAAATGGAGGCTTATCCGCTGCAATCTCGCCAAATTCTTGCTATTTTGCGCGCCAGCAAGCAAACGATTTCCTTCACACTTTCAGGATGAACTATGGCAACGCAACAAACGACGGCCCGCGCCAGCAATGGCGGGTTTCTGGATTCCTATTTCTCCATCAGCCAGCGTGGCAGCACGGTGCGACAGGAGCTGCTGGCCGGGTTGACCACCTTCCTGGCGATGGTCTACAGCATCATCGTCGTGCCGAACATGCTGGGCGCAGCCGGTTTTGAGCAGGGCCCGGTGTTTGTGGCGACCTGTCTGATCGCCGCCTTCGGCTCCCTGCTGATGGGGCTCTGGGCCAAGCTGCCGATGGCCATCGGTTGTGCCATCTCTCTCACCGCCTTTACAGCCTTCAGCCTGGTGCTGGGTCAGGGGCTGAGCATCCCGGTCGCGCTGGGCGCCATCTTCCTGATGGGGGTGCTGTTCACCCTGATCAGCGTCACCGGCGTGCGCCAGTGGATCCTGGACAACCTTCCCTCCGGCATCGCCCACGGTACCGGCATCGGTATCGGCCTGTTCCTGCTGCTGATCGCCACCAACGGGGTCGGCATGGTGATCAAGAATGAAGGAGCGGGCCTGCCGGTGCAGCTCGGCGAGATCACTGCCTTCCCGGTCATCATGACGGTGCTGGGTCTGGCTGCCATCTTCGGCCTGGAGCGCCGCAAGGTGCCGGGCGGCATCCTGATGGTGATCATCGCCATCTCCATCCTCGGCCTCATCTTCGATCCGAAAGTGACCTGGCAGGGCTTCTTCGCCATGCCGAGCCTGAGTGGCGAGAATGGCTCCTTGGTGGGCAGCATGGATCTGCTGGGCGCCCTCAATCCGGTGGTGATTCCGACCGTGTTGGCCCTGGTGATGACCGCCGTGTTTGACGCCACCGGCACCATCCGTGCCGTGGCCGGTCAGGCTGGCCTCATCAACGAGCGTGGCCACATCATCAGCGGTGGCAAGGCCCTGACTGCGGACTCCGTCAGCAGTATGGTGGCGGGCGTGGTAGGTGGTGCTCCGGCAGCCGTCTACATCGAATCCGCCGCAGGGACCGCTGCCGGCGGCAAGACAGGTCTGACCGCCACCCTGGTCGGCGTGCTCTTCCTGCTGATGATCTTCCTCTCCCCGCTGAGCTATCTGGTACCGGCCTACGCCACCGCACCGGCCCTGATGTATGTGGGCCTGCTGATGCTGGGCAACGTCACCAAGCTGGACTTCAACGACTCGGTCGATGCCCTCTCCGGCATGCTGTGCGCCGTCTTCATCGTGCTCACCTGCAACATCGTCACCGGCATCATGTTAGGCTTCGTGGCCCTGGTGGTCGGCCGCCTGTTTGCCGCCGAGTGGAAGAAGCTCAACATCGGCACCGTCATCATCGCCGTGGCCCTGGTGATCTTCTACGCCGGTGGCTGGGCCATCTAATCTTCACGCTATCGAGAAGGGCCCTGCGGGGCCCTTTTTCATGGCTGTGAGGCGGCTAACACTTTCCCGGGTCTCCCCATCCGCTTGTTTCAGATTGAAACGTCAGGCTTTGTTTGCTGTTTCAGATCCGAACCGAAACCCCTGTCATTTTTATCCTCCTATGGCTCGCTAGACTGGCTGCATCAACCATCTGTCCACCCGTGTGGTGGCAAGCCAAGGAGTGAGCCATGAAGAAGCTGATCAACGCTGTCGATGCCGTGGTCCGTGAACAACTAATGGGGATGGCCGCTGCCCACCCCGAGCTCAAGGTGCGAATCGAACCCCACTACATCACCCGCGCCGACGCCCCCGTGACGGGCAAGGTGGCGCTGGTCTCCGGTGGCGGCAGCGGCCACGAGCCCATGCACGGTGGCCTGGTGGGCAAAGGAATGCTGGATGGTGCCTGCCCCGGCGAGATCTTCACGTCCCCGACCCCGGATCAGATGTACGAGTGCGGTCAGGCCGTCGACGGCGGCGCCGGCGTGCTGTTTCTGGTGAAGAACTACACCGGCGACGTGCTCAACTTCGAGACCGCGGTCGAGCTGCTGCACGGTGACGGGGTCAAGGTGGGCTTCGCCCTCATCGATGACGACGTGGCGGTCAAGGACAGCCTCTACACCGCGGGCCGCCGCGGGGTTGCCACGACAGTGCTGTGCGAGAAGCTGGTCGGTGCCGCCGCCGAGGCGGGCTACGATCTGGCGCGCTGCGAGGCGTTGGCCCGTCGCATCAACAACCAGAGCCGCACCATAGGCGTGGCCATGCACGCCTGCACCGTGCCTGCTGCCGGCAAGCCCTCCTTCACCCTGGCTGACAACGAGGTGGAGTTCGGCGTGGGCATCCACGGCGAGCCGGGCATCGAGCGCCGTCCCTTCACCGACCTCAACGCCCTGGTGGACGACATGTTCAAGGAGCTGACCGACAACAGCCCCTATGGCCGCACTCTGCGCCACTGGGACAGAGGCACCGGCAGCTGGCAGGAAGAGCACACCTTTATCGAGCCGCTCAATGGGGGTGACAGGGTCATCGTCCTGGTCAACAGCCTCGGCGGCACCCCCATCTCCGAGCTCTACGGCGTCTACGGCCGCCTCGCGGCCCTGTGTGAAGAGGCGGGCATCCACCTGGTGCGCAACCTCATCGGCCCCTACTGCACCTCTCTCGACATGACCGGCATCTCCATCACCCTGCTCAAGGTGGATGACGAGCTGATGACCCTGTGGGATGCCCCCGTTCACACCCCCGCCCTGCGGCGCGGCTGCTGAGGAATATTCATGTTAAGCAAGCATCAGATCGTCAACTGGCTGCTCGACTGCGAGCACATCTTCACCGAGCAGCGTGACTACCTCACGGCGCTGGATACCGACATCGGCGACGGCGACCACGGCCTCAACATGCAGCGCGGCTTTGCCAAGGTGGCGGAGAAGCTGCCCGCAGTGGCGGACAAGGACATCGGCCAGGTGCTCAAAACCACCGGCATGACGTTGCTTTCCTCGGTCGGCGGCGCCAGCGGACCCCTCTACGGCACCTTCTTCATCCGGGCCGCGGCCAGCAGCGATGCCTGCCAGAGCCTGACCCTCGGCCAGCTCGGCAAGATGCTGAGCGACGGGGTGGAGGGGATCGTCTCCCGCGGCCGCGCCGAGCCGGGTGACAAGACCATGTGTGACGCCTGGTGGCCCGCTCTGGCCGCCCTGTAACAGGCGGAACAACAGGGCCTGCCGCTCCCCGAGGCGCTGGACAAGGCGGTGGCTGCCGCGGCAGCCGGCACCGAGGCCACCATCCAGATGCAGGCCCACAAGGGGCGCGCCAGCTATCTTGGTGAGCGCAGCATCGGCCATCAGGATGCGGGGGCCACCTCGACCCTGCTGCTGCTGACCGCCCTGCGTGACAGAGCGAGGTTGTGACATGATCGGCATCGTAGTGGTCTCTCACAGCGCCATGCTTGCGGCCGGTTTGAAAGCCCTGGCCGATCAGCTGGGCAGCCCGGCGAAACTGTTGCTGGCGGCCGGGGTCGATGACCCCGCCCATCCCATCGGCACCGACGCCATCGCCGTGATGAGTGCGATGGAAGAGGCGGATGACGGCAGCGGGGTGCTGGTGCTGATGGACTTGGGCAGCGCCCTCCTGAGCGCCGAGACCGCCCTCGAGCTGCTGCCCCCCGAGCTGAGCGCCCGGGTGCGGCTCAGCCCCGCCCCGCTGGTCGAGGGCACTCTGGCCGCCGTGGTGGCCGCTGGCGCAGGCCTGACGCTGGACGAGGTAGCCGCCGAGGCGCTTGGCGCCCTGGGCCCGAAACAGGGAATGCTGCCTGCCAGTGCGGCGCAGGCTACCACGGAGGCAGCCCCCGTTGCCGACGACGGCTGGCTGCGCTGTGAGGTGGTGGTGGAGAATCCCCACGGCCTGCATGTGCGCCCCGCCGCCCGACTGGTCGCGGCACTCAAGCCCTTTGCCGCTGAACTCAGGCTGCAAAAGGGGGAGAAAGAGGCGAATCCCCGCAGCCTGAGCCGGCTCGCGATGCTCGATGTACGCCAGGGGGACAGGCTCATCCTGCTGGCGCGAGGTGAGGATGCCGGGGCGGCGCTGAGCTGCTTCCAGCAACTGGCGCAGGATCGCTTCGGCGACTGAAACATTTCCCCATCCGGGCCCCGTCACGACGGGGCCCGCTTTTTTTGAGGGGCGTTCTGGTCAGTGGTGGTAGTCGGCGGGATCGATGTCGAGCAGTTTGAGCCGCCGCCAGAGGGTGGTGCGGCTGATCCCGAGCTGGCGCGCCATCTGGCTGACCTGGCCCTTGCTGGCACGGGCGGCCCGCAGGATTGCCTGATGCTCCAGCTCCGCCAGGGTGAGCAGCGGCTGTCCCACCACCTCGTCCGCCAGCAGGCAATGACCCTGGCGGATGGCGGCCGGGAGCGCCCGGGGCGGGATCTGTGCCTCACTGCAATGCAGCAGGGCGTACTCGATGGCGCTGCGCAGCTCCCCCAGGTTGCCGGGCCAGGGGTAGGCCAGCAGGCAGTCGAGGGCGTCAGGGGTGAACTGGCGCCCCGATTCGCCCCCCTGCACCGTAAGGTGCTGGCGGATGAGGCCAGGCAGATCGGCGCTGCGCTCCCGCAGGCTCGGCAGCCAGAGTTCGCACCCTTGCAGCGCATAGAGCAGCTGGCGTCCGAATCCCCCCTCCTGCACCCGCTGCTCCAGCGGGGCGCTGCTGGTCGCGATGATCCTCACCCTGAGGGGGAGGATGCGGGCGGAGTCGAAGCGCTGGATGCGCCCCGTCTTGAGCAGTTGCAGCAGGGCGGCTTGCATGGGGGCGGGCAGGCACTCCACCTGCTCCAGTACCAGGGTGCCACCGTGAGCCAGCTCGAACTTGCCTGCCCGCTCCTGCCCCGCCTCGTCGGACCCCATGAGTTCCAGCGCCATCCGCTCACTCGGCCATGCCTGGCAGTTGAAGATGACCAGGGGGCCGGCGGCTCGCTCGCTGCCAAAGTGGATGGCCTCCGCCAGTTGGGCCTTGCCCACCTCCTCTTCCCCTCGCAGCAGGACGGGGCCCTGTCCCCTGGCCGCCTGGCGGGCGTGGCGCAGCAGTTTGCGCATGGCGCTTGACTCTCCCACCAGGGCGGAGAGCTCGGGCACCGTCTGGCGCAGTTGATGAATGGCGCGCAATCGATCGGTGGGATGGAGCAGGACGATGAAGCTGACCCCGTCCGGCCCCGGGAGGGGCTTGAGGCTCACCAGGGCGTCGATGAAGGCCTCGCCCCGGGTCTCTCGCCGCTCCAGCGTCACCTCCACATGGCTCAGAGGGGTCATCTCCGCGATGGCCAGACGCAGGCGCTGGGGCAACAGCAGATGGTGAGCGAGGGGGTGGCCCAGGCAGACAGCCGGGTCGAGTTGCAGCCGACTGGCCGCCAGGGCGTTGAGGTAGCGCAGCCGCCCCTGGGGATCCCAGGCCAGCACGCCGTCTTCCATGCCATCCAACAGGGCATAGAGCTCGCTCAAGTGGTGCTGGGACTCCTGCATCAGGCGCTCCATCTGCAGCAGATTGGCCAGCTCACGGCCGGCGCTGACGGTGAGCGCGAGATCCCCCGGCGCGGCCTCTTCCACCCGGCAGATCAGGGCCACGATCGCCACCTGGCGACCGGTGCTGTTGTAGACAGGGCTGGCACAGCAGTGCCAGGGGTGGAGACGCTGGTTGAAGTGCTGGGGGCCGCTGACGCAGAGCGGCACCCCCTCCAGGGCCGCCAGGTTGACGGCATTGGTGCCGATGCGTCCCTCGCTGAAAAACGCGCCTGGGCCAAAACCGAGTGCCGCCAGCGCCTGCAGGGTATCGGGGTGGCCGGTCCGGGCCAGCAGGCAACCGCTCTCGTCGGTGAGCAGCAGGGCGCAGGGGCGCCCCTCCATGAACTCGTAGAGATCCTCCAGCGCCATCTCGCCGGTGGTGAGCAGGTCCCGCTTGCGCTGGCGCAGGCTCTCCAGGGTCTGCCCTCTGGCGCAGTGGGGAGGATGCCAGAGGGACGCGCTGGTCTGGTGGGCACAGCGCAGCCAGGAGGCCTGCAGGTGCTCGGGCCAGGACGAGAGGGGCTGGGGAACGGATGGCATGGTCACGGCGATATCCGGCAAGAGGGAAGGGGCCATTTAATCACCCTTGCCGCCCCGATTCAGTGACCGCTCTCAGAGTGTCGCGTCCTGGTCCCGGGTGGCAGCCTCTGCGGCAAACTGCTGCTGGAGCCATTGGCTCACCGCCCGGCACTGGGGGCTGCCTTCGCTCTCCTGATGGATCAGCATGTTCCAGTTCGGCCCGGCCACCCGGTGGGATGAGAGGGGCAGCAGCCACCCCTGTCGGCGTGCGTCGCGAGAGAGCAGCTCGCTCGCCAGCGCCACCCCGAGCCCGGAGCTGGCCGCATCCTGCAACAAGCCGGGATCGGAGAAGTTGAGCCCCTGGGTCTGCAGGTGCAGATCGTCGCCGCCCTTGAGGGTCCAGTGGTGCCAGTCCATCTCCCGCTCCCCGTGCAGGGTGGTGCGCTCCTGCGCGGGCTGTGCCAGCACGGCCGGGCTCGCCACCGGCAGCAGCCGATCCGCCAGCAGCGGCTGATGGCGGCATTCCGCCTGGGGAGCCAGCCCCCAGCGCAGCGAAATGTCGATGGTCTGCTCGGCCATGTTCGGCGTGTCGTCGCTGGTGAACAGCCAGAGATCGATGCCCGGATGCTGGCGGTGAAGGTCGGCCAGCCGGGGCAGCAGCCAGAGGCGGGCGATGGCGGTGCTGGTGTTGAGCACCAGCTGGTTCGGCTTGCGGTACTGCTCGAGGCGCTGTATTCCCACCGCCAGTTGCAGCAGCACCTGCTGGGTCGTCTCCAGCAGATCCTGGCCCGCGTCGGTCAGGGCGACGGAACGTCCCTGGCGGTGAAACAGAGGCTGGCCAAGCAGCTCCTCCAGCGAGCGGATCTGCTGACTGATGGCAGACTGGGTGAGGTGCAGCTCCTGGGCCGCCTGATGAAAGCTGCCGAGCCTGGCCGCCGCCTCGAAGCCGCGCAGCACGTTGAGAGGGGGCCAGTGTTTGAACATCATTGATTAGCTCCACTTATCACTTTTATCGAAAATCGATCGTTTTTTACCCATCAACGGGGAGAATAGTCTATTCCCATCGTCAATAACCTTAATAGTACCTAATCAGAGAGGCTGAGATGCGCGAGCAGGGAATGAGGGCTGTGGGCTGGTTCATGCCAGCGGAGTGGTGCCGGCACGCGGCGACCTGGATGGTCTGGCCGCACAACAAGGCGCTGTGGGAAAACGGCTGGGGCGTAACCCTGCCCCAGGTCCAGCAGGACTTCGCCCGGGTGGTCAATGCCATCGCCCGCTTCGAACCGGTGAACCTGGTGGTGGATCCCGCCGCACAGGCCGAGGCTCGCGTCCTGTGCGGCGACGGGGGGCGCTTCATTCCCCTGCCGGTGGATGACAGCTGGTGCCGTGACTCCGGCCCCACCTTCATCTGCCATCCCGAGCTTGGCACCGCCGGGATCAGCTGGCGTTTCAACGCCTGGGGCGGCAAGTCGGCCCACGGTCTGGATGAGGGGCTGGCGCGGCGCGTTCTCAACAGCCTGGAGCTGGAGTGCATCGGCAGCTTCCTCGCCAACGAAGGGGGCGCCATCCATGTGGATGGGGAGGGCACCCTGATCACCACGGAGTCGGTGCTGCTCAACAGCAACCGCAACCCCGGCATGACCAAAGTGGAGATCGAACGGATCTTCAGCCGCCTGCTCGGCATCGAGAAGACTATCTGGCTGCCGGGGGATCCGGACCACGTCACCGGCGACATGACGGACGGTCATGTGGACGGGGTCTGCGCCTTCAGCCGCCCCGGTCACCTGCTGGTGGACGCCACCCTGGACGGGCACTCCACCTATGGCCGCGTGGTGCGGGAGAATCGCCGAGCCCTGGCCCTGGCCACCGATGCGAGAGGTCGATCCTTCGAGTGCCTCGAGCTGTTCGAGGCGAGCGAGGCGGTGGACGCCGAGGCGGAGGTGTTCTGCGCCTCCTACACCAACTTCTACCTCGCCAACGGCGCCATCATCATGCCCGCCTACGGCGTAAGCGCGGACGAGGCGGCGGGGGAGGTGCTGAGGCGCGCCTTCCCGAACAGGCAGCTGGTGCCGGTGCGCATCAACCAGTTGGCCCACGGCGGGGGCGGCATTCACTGCATCACCCAGCAGCAGCCGGCCTGGCCGGTGCAGGGGTAAGCGTTTGGAGCGGCCTCGTCGGGCGTCTGCGAGGCCTCATGACGGGATCAGGGAGAAGAGATTCATGAACAAGGTCGTCGCAACCATGCAGTTCGCCTGTCAGCGGGAACGCGTGTCAGGGAGGGTATCCGGATGAGCAAGATCGTTGTCGCCACCACACAATTCGCTTGCAGCTGGGAGCTGGAGCGCAATCTGGACACAGCGGAGAGCCTGGTACGGGACGCCGCCGCCAGGGGGGCCAACCTGGTGCTGTTGCAGGAGCTCTTCGCCACCCCCTATTTCTGCATCGAGCAATACCACGGCCATCTGGCGCTGGCGGAGTCGTTCGAGCAGAGCCGGGTGTTGCGCCGCTTCTCGGCCCTGGCGCGGGAACTGGGGGTGGTGCTGCCCATCAGCTGGTTTGAGCGCGCGGGCAACGCCTGCTTCAACTCCCTGGCGATGGCGGATGCGGATGGTCGCCTGCTCGGGGTCTATCGCAAGACCCATATCCCGAACGCCATCGGTTATCAGGAGAAGGAGTATTTCAGCCCGGGGGATACGGGGTTTCGGGTCTGGGACACGGCCGCTGGCCGCATCGGGGTCGGCATCTGCTGGGATCAGTGGTTCCCGGAGGCGGCCCGCGCCATGGCGCTGCAGGGGGCCGAGCTGCTGCTCTATCCCACCGCCATCGGCTCGGAGCCGGGAGCAGAGGGGCTCGATTCGCGGGATCACTGGCAACTGACCCAGCGCGGCCACGCCGCCGCCAACATCATGCCGGTGATCGCCGCCAACCGGGTGGGCCGGGAGGTGGCGACCCGGGATCCCGCGTTGCAGATGCGCTTCTATGGCTCCTCCTTCATCACGGATCACAAGGGGGCTCTGCTGGCCGAGGCGGACAGGGATACCCCGGGTGTGCTGGTGCGGGAGCTGGATCTCGCCGCCATGGCCGAGGAGCGGCTGACCTGGGGCATCTACCGGGATCGTCGCCCCGAGATGTATGGCGCCTTGCTGAGCCTGGATGGGCAGGGCCAGCGGGGAGGGCGTCCATCATGAGCCCCCTCACCAAGATAGCCACGGCACTGGCCCTGCTGCTGAGCCTGGGGGCCCAGGCCGCAGAAGGGATGGGGGAGGCGACAGAGGAGAAGGTGCTGCGCCTCTACAACTGGTCCGATTATTTCGCCCCCGATACCTTGAGCGAATTCACCAGGGAGACCGGGATCCGGGTCATCTACGACGTGATGGACAGCAGCGAGACCCTGGAGGCCAAGCTGATGGCGGGTCGCAGCGGGTATGACCTCATCTTCCCGGGGGACACGGTGGCGGAGCGGCTGATGCGGGCGGGCAGCCTGCAGTCACTCGACAAGGGCAAGCTGCAACACCTGGGGGACATAGACCCCGGCCTGGCGCGGTTGCAGCAGGCCTATCCCCATGCGAAGGAGGCGGTGGTGCCCTACACCTGGGGCACCATAGGGCTCACCTACAACGCGGACGCCATCCGGCAGAGGATGCCGGATGCCCCGGTCAGCAGCCTGGACATGCTGTTCAAGCCCGAGCTGGCGGCGAAATTTGCAGATTGCGGCATCTCGGTCATCGACTCCCCGGACGAGGTGCTGGCGGTGGTGCTGCACTATCTTGGGCGGGATCCCCGCAGCGGCAAGGCGGACGATCTGGAGGCGGCCCTGGCCCTGCTCAAGGGGATCAAGCCCTATATCCGCAAGTTCCAGTCCCAGCCGGTAACCCAGCTGGTGAACGGGGATCTCTGCCTCTCCCTGGGCTACAGCGGCGACATGACCCAGGCCAGGCGCGCCGCCGCCGAGGCGGGCAAGCGGGTCGACTTCGAATACCGATTGCCGAAGGAGGGGAGCACCATCTGGATGGACACCATGGCGATCCCGGCGGATGCCCCCCATCCTGACTATGCCTATGCCTTTATCAACTTCGTGATGCGCCCGGCCAACATGGCGGCCATCACCAACAGCACCGGCTATCCGACTGCCAGTGCCAAGGCCAGACCCATGGTGGATGCCACCATGACGGCCAACCCGGATATCTACCTGGACGAGGCCAGCTACCAGCGGCTCATTCCGGGTCAGGATATAGCACAATCCCAGATGCGTGCCCGCATGCGAGCCTGGACTCGCTTCAAGAGCAGCCTCTGAACCCAGGAGTAGAACGATGTTTTCCCGACGCCACGTATTGAAACAGCTGGTTGCCCTTGGCGCCATTGCCGGGTTTGGCAGCCTGCCCGGTGCCCGCGCGGCCTTCGCCGCCGGCGAACCCGGCGCCGCCGCTTGCTACCACATGCCGGAGGAGTCCTCCCCCCAGGCCCTGGTGTGGGTGGCCTTCGGGGCCACCAGCGAGATCTGGGGTCGCCACTACAAGGAGGTGCAGGCCACCATAGGGCGGCTGGTGCAGGCCATGGTGCCCCACACCCGGGTCAACGTGCTCTGCCACGAGGATGACGAGGCGCTGGCGCGCCAGTTGTGCGGCGAGCGCAACACCCACTTCGTCCACGCCGAGATGGATGACATCTGGCTGCGGGATACCGGCGGTGTCTTCGTGCAGGACGAGCAGGGAGGGCTCGGGCTGGTGGACTTCAACTTCAACGGCTGGGGTGACAAGCAGGAGCACAGCCATGACGCCAGGGTCGCCGCCCTGGTGGGTCGGCAGACGGAGGCCTATTACCTGCAGAGCGAGCTCATCGGTGAGGGGTCGGCATCGAGGTGGACGGCAACGGCACCGCCATCATGACCGAGAGCAGCTGGATCAACAGCAACCGCAACCCCGGCCTCACCAAGGCGCAGGTGGAGGCGGAGCTCAAGGCCAACCTGGGGCTGCGCAAGATCATCTGGCTGCCGGGGATCAAGGGCAAGGACATCACGGATGCCCACGTGGACTTCTACGCCCGCTTCGTGCGCCCCGGGGTGGTGGTGATCAACATGGACAACGATCCCGACTCCTACGACTACAAGGTGACCCGCCAGCACCTCGCCATCCTGCAGCAGGCGACGGACGCCGACGGCAACAAGCTGGAGCTGCATCAGCTGCCGCCGCCTCTGGGCGGGCGGGACAACAAGTTCAGCCGCAGCCCGGACTTTGCCGCCGGTTACATCAACTACCTGCCCATCAACGGCACCGTCATCGCTCCCCAGTTCGGGGATGCCAGGGCCGACCGCCATTGCCGGGATCTGCTGGCCCGCCTCTATCCGGGGCGCAAGATAGTGCAGATAGACATAGACCCGGTGGCGGCCGGTGGCGGCGGCATCCACTGCATCACCCTCCATCAACCTGCCTGATCTTACGCGCAGGCCGCCTCTGGCGGTGTGACGCAGAACAAGGGGCGCCTCGGCGCCCCTTGTTCTTGCTGGCGTTCCATGGCGCCTCGCTCAGATCCCCGTCATGCCGATCTCGTCGAGCTGGACGTGAGGGGGTTGGCGCAGGGTATAGAGCACGGCCTCGGCCAGATCCTCCACCTGCAGCCAGCCGGGCTTGCGATCGCCCGGGCAGGCCGGGGGCGGCACCTGCACCAGTCCGGGACAGAGGGTGTGGACCCGGACGCCCTGGTGTTGCACCTCTTCCCGCAGTGCCCGGGCGAACCCCAGCACCGCAAACTTGGCGGCGCAGTAGACGCTGGCCCTGGCATAGCCGTGCCTGGCGGCCTGGGAGGCGATGTTGATGACGGTGCCGTGGCGGCTCGCCAGCATGTCCGGCAGGCAGGCCCGGGTCAGCAGGAAGGTGCCCTTGGCACAGGTATCCATCACCCTGTCCCACTCCGATTCCGGCAGATCCTGCACCAGGTGGTCGCTGCCGACCCCGCTGTTGTTGATGAGCAGATCGACGGGGCCGAGCCGCTCCCGGATCCGGGCATGGCCGTCCCGCACCTGATCGCCGTCGCACACATCCAGCGCCAGAGCCATGACTCGCACTCCGTATCGCGCCTCCAGTCTGGCCGCTTCCTGCTCCAGCAGCCCCAGACGGCGGGAAGCCAGGATCAGCTCCACCCCCTGGCTGGCCAGGGCCTCAGCGATGGCCAGTCCGATGCCGCTGGCGCCGCCGCTGATGAGGGCCCGTGTTGCTCTCAGTTCGTTCATCTTGTGTTCTCCTCCAATGGTGCAGGCATTGTGGCGGGCACCTTCGGCAGGGAACAGGGGAGGGGAATGAGTGATTCGAACCCTGGTTCGTGTTTTGGCGTTCCGGTTCGAACTTTGGTTCTAAACGCCGCGACCAGCCGTCGGTTCGATTAGCCGTAAGGGGTAATCGGACGTTCGCGTAAATCAATTCTCCCGCTATAACAGCCATCCATATTTCCCTGCTGCAGATGCCGCTGATTCATGGACACACCGGACAGCGGCATCTCGATCGTCCGATTACGCTTCGCTAATCGAACCTGCATGGGACGGTAATAAACAAAAGAGCCGCCCTGGGGCGGCTCTTTGCATCGGGGATGAATGAATCGTCACGGCGCCTTGGGCGGCTCCACCAGAGCGCTCGCCGGTTGGTCATCTTCCTTGATCCAGGCATCCAGCAGGGTGTAGCCCACCGCCAGCACCACGGGGCCGATGAAGAGACCGATGATCCCCATGGCCAGCAGGCCGCCGATGACCCCCACCAGAATGAGGATCAGCGGCAGGTCGGCCCCGCGCTTGATGAGGAAGGGGCGCAGGAAGTTGTCCATGGTGCCCGCCAGCAGGGACCAGACCAGCAGGAAGGTGCCCCAGGTGGTGTCCCCGCTCCAGTAGAGGTAGCCGACGCTGGCCAGCAGCACCGGGAAGGGGCCTATCTGGGCGACGATCAGCAGGAACATCAGCACCACCAGCACCATGACATAGGGAATGCCGGCGATGAGCAGGCCCAGGCCCGCCACCGAGGATTGCACCAGGGCGGTCACCACCACCCCCATGGCGACGGCGCGGATGGCCTGGGAGGCGAGCACCACCGCATTGTCACCGCGCTGGCCCGCCAGACGGTGGGCGAAGCGGCGAATGCCTTCTGCCGCCTTCTCTCCCGAGTGGTAGAGCAGGCCGCAGATGGCCACGGTCAGCAGGAAGTGGACGAACAGCAGGCCGAGGTTGCCCGCCTGGGCCGCCAGCCAGCGGGCGGTCTGGCCGAAGTAGGGGGCCAGCTTGGTGAACAGCACCTGGCCGCCGCTCGCGAGGATCTGCTGCCAGAACTCATAGAGCTTGTCGCCCACCAGGGGCACTTGCTGCAACCAGAGCAGCTCGGGGGGCGGGGATTGGCTGAGCTCGGTGCCCAGCTCGATGAGCATGGGGGCCTTCTCCGCCACGTTGGCCAGCGTCATGAAGAGGGGAATGACGAAGATGAGCAGCAAGATGCTGGTCATCAGCAAGGCCGCCAGGGTGCGCTTGCCCCACAGCAGGCGCTGGGCCATCTGCATCAGGGGCCAGGTGGCGATGGTGATCATGGTCGACCACACCAGGGCGGGCAGGAAGGGGCGCAAGACCATGAAGCACGAGATGATGAGCAGGCTGAGGAACAGCAAGCCCAGGGTGATCTTGGCCAAATCCACTTTTTTCATATTCATGGCATTCCCTTAACGAGGGGTTGAGCGCCCGGTTCGGGCACCGTGACGGATAGCGGACAACGACCACCAGAGCCCGGCGCTGAGCCAGAACCCCAGGCAGCCAAAGAGCCACCCTTGTCCCGCGAGGATCAGCAGAGAGCTGCTGGTGAGCGCGGGCACCAGGAACAGGAGCCCTGCCACGACCAGTCCCCCTGCCAGGGTCAGCAGCGCGGCGGGCAGGGCGGGGGTGGGGCTCCGTTCGAGTGATAGCAGATTACCCGATACCAGCCCCAGGGTGAACATGGCAAGCCCGGCCAGGGCGGTGGACTGGGTGAGCCAGGCCGAGAGGGCGCTGGCGATGAGCACCCCGGCCCAGGGGAGCGGGCGTGCCGCCAGCTTCGTCAGCGGGGCGCGCAGTGCCAGCAGCAGGGCCCCCAGAGCAAGGCCGGCCACCACATCCGAGAGGAAGTGGACCCCCAGCCAGACCCGGGCCAGCCCGGCCACGCCAGCCAGCAACAGGGCCAGCAGGGCCCCCTGCCATGCCCGCAGCGCCGGCAGCCAGCCAAGCAGCAGGCCCCAGTAGAGCAGGGTCGAGGCGGCGTGGCCGCTCGGCATGCCGAAGCCCTGGGCACTCTGGCGGGCCAGCTCGGGTTGCAGGTGGAAGGGCCTGGGCCAGCCGATGCCCGCCTTGAGCAGGTTCACCACCAGGGTGAGCAGCACCATGGCAAACAGCAGATGGCGCAGCCTGGACCAGCCGAGCAGGGGCAGCAGCAAGGGCAGCAGCGCCAGCTGGAAGGGGGCCGAGCCCAGCAGATTGCACGCCCTTGGCCAGAGCGCATCCGGCCCTAGCCATTGTTGCAGGCGCTGGATCAGCGGCAACTCGGCGCGGTGCAGCTCACTGGCCGCGTCGCTGAAATCCGTCACCCACAGCACCTGGCTTTCGGGCACCTCGGCCAGCCTCGGGGCTATCCAGTCGAGCTGCGCCGGGAAGCGACGCTGGTCAGGGGGCAGGTCGGCGGCCGCGATCAGCCTGGCGTTCAGGATCTCGCCACCGAGATCCGGGGCCTGGAGCAAGGAGACAAACCCCGTCCCCCGCTGGACCCGCAGGGGCTCCAGGGTCTGGCAGGCGAACACCCTGGCCCGTTGCCAGCGCCCCAGCTCGCCGGTGACGCGACCCTGGAGGCCGGTCTCCTCGAACAGCTCGCGCAGGGCCGCCTGCTCCGGGGTCTCCCCCCTGTCGATGTAACCGCCGCTCAGGCTGTAGCGCGAGGAGAGCCTGTCCTGCACCAGCAGGATCCCTTGCTGGTGGCGGATCACGCAGGCGGCCGCAGAGGGAGGGGATTCGGCGCGGGAGGCGGGCAGGGCACCGCCCAGCAACAGCAGCAGGCAGAAGACGACTCGAAACATGATGACACCCAGGGGCAAGGAGTGGGGACAAGGGTCACAGAAATCAGACGGCCGGGCAATGGCTTGCAGGGGGCACCGACCCTGTCGGGGACGCAAGGATTGCCGTCTGCGCGGGCAGTCCCTAGTATTGGCGGCTATTGTTCTTCTCATTCACTACATTGTGGGGCTCTTCATGCGACAGTTCGGTTTCTTTCTGGGGATTGCCATCGGCGTCATCCTGATACTGTTTGGCAGCATCGTCATCTTCCAGGCCCTGCCTGCGGCGCTGGACGTGCTGGAGATGCCGAGCCGGATCCCCTTCGTGCGCGAGGTGTACACCTGGCTGATGAGCAGCGCCAACGGGCTCACCGCCCAGCTGGAGCAGAACTTCCTGGAGGCCTTCCAGACGGTGCTCAAGCTGATCCTGCTCATCACCTTCATGTGGGTCTGTGTCAAGCTGGTCAACATGGGGGTGCTGATCATCCGGGCCGGCGTCGACCTTATCCGCACCGCCATCGAGCACAGCGAAGAGAAGGGTGCCAAGCCCACCGAGCAGGACCGCCATTTCTGATCTTCCCCTGCTACGGGTCAGATAACCAACAGGCCATCATGTGATGGCCTGTTTTTATGGTGGCATGACGCTTAAAAAAGTCAGTTAAGCAGTTTTTCCAGCTCCGCTTCGGCATCCGCCCTGGCCTGATCGCTCAGGGCGCCGGAAGTCGCTTCCCGCTTCTCGCCCTGTTGCTGCACCGCCTTGGCCGCTTGCTGCTGTGCACTGGTCGCGGCACTGATGGCGGCGGCGCTGCTGGCGGCCTGCTTGGCGCTGTCGCTCACCGCCTTGGCCGCTTGCTGCTGCGCTGTGGTCGCGGTACTGATGGTTGCGGCGCTGCTGGCGCCCTGCTTGGCGCTGTCGCTCACAGCCTTGGTGGTTTGCTGCTGCGTACTGGTCGCGGCACTGATGGCCGCTGCACTGCTGACGGCCTGCTTGGCGCTGTCGCTCACCGCCTTGACGGCTTGTTGCTGCGCCGTGGTTGCGGCACTGCTGGCGGCCTGTTTGGCGCTGTCGCTCACCGCCTTGGCGGCTTGCTGCTGCGCCGTGGTGGCGGCACTGATGGCGGCGGCACTGCTGGCAGCCTGCTTGGCGCTGTCGCTCGCCGCCTTGGTCGCTTGCTGCTGCGCGGTGGTGGCACTGATGGTCGCTGCGCTGCTGGCGGCCTGTTTGGCGGTGTCGCTCACCGCCTTTTCGGCTTGCTGCTGCGCCGTGGTTGCGGCACTGATGGCGGCGGCACTGCTGGCGGCCTGCTTGGCGCTGTCGCTCACCGCCTTGGCGGTTTGCTGCTGCGCCGCGGTGGCGGCACTGATGGTCGCTGCGCTGCTGGCGGCCTGTTTGGCCGAGTCGCTCGCCGCCTTGGTCGCTTGTTGCTGCGCCGTGGTGGCGGCACTACCGATCACCTGTCTGGTGGAGTCGGACAGGGCCTTGCTGGCGCTCTGTTGCAGGCCCCCCATCATGGTGCCCAGCAGAGAACTGCCCGCGCCCGTGAGCCCCTGACCGGCACCGGTCAGGGCCGTGGCGGCCGGGGTGGCCTGGGACTGCCAGCCCTGCATGGCGCTGGGCCAGGTCGGGGTGGCGGCCGTCAGGTTTTCCCCGAAGACCTGGGTCGCCCCGTCACCTTTTTGCACCATGACGGCGAGCTGGTTGGTGTCGGCGTTCCAGACCATGCCGGCCTGCTTGGCCACGTCCGGCACCGGGGCGTAGCGGGAGACCACGTAAAAGAGCGGCCCCTCCTGTTGCAGCTCGTCGGCGGTCTTGAGCAGCTGCATGGTGCTCTCGTAGTTGGGCCCCAGCATGGCGGTCATTCTGTCCTTGATCAGCGGCTGCTCGAACAGGTTGGCCTCGTTCGGATCGAAACCGACCAGCGGCTTGAGCAGGGCCCACATCAGCTGGCTGGTGGGGCTCATCATCAGCAGGGGGGCGACACAGGCGGACAACATCAGGCTCAGGCAGGCAGCCTTGAGCAACGGCATGATACGCATTGACAACATATCCAGTTAATTACCTGATTATTAAGGGTTACTCATTACCACATCCCGGCGATGCCGGTGGGGGCCCACGGCAGCGCCCTGACAGGCCTTGGCGGGCGCAGGCAGGCTATCATATTGCTTCCGGAATGCCAGATGAGCCGACATTTATTGGTCAAGTCGAGGGCTCTGCTGGTCGCTTTACACTTTCACTCCCCCGTGACAGGAATTCCCATGATCCGTTGTGCAGGTTGTCTGCTGGCCCTTGGCTGGCTCTTCCCCGCGTTGGCCGCCCCGGCGTCCAACACCCTCAGCCACTCGGTGGGCACCGAGCTGGTGCTGCCCCTTGGTTCGCTGCCCGAGCGGGTGTGCTGGTATCAGGATCAGAAATACTCCCAGGGGGCCCGTATCCAGCAGGGGGGGCTCTGGCTGGAGTGCGCGCCGCAACAGGCGATGGAGACCAATGGTCCCCTGATCTGGCGAGAGGTGACGACGCCGTCACAGAGTGGTGAACCGGAGGGCAACCAGCGGACGATCCGGGTGGGCCAGTGAGCCTTTTCTTGATCCAGCTACAGACACGGGCGTGATCTCTATCGCATAATGCGGCTCTTTCTTCTCTTGACTGGGATCTAAGCAATGGCTCGTCGCTCTTCCAATGCACAACGTCGTCGCAGTAGCTGGTGGTACAAACGCTTGTTGGCAAGGGAGCGGGAAGAGCGCGAAGCGCGTTCCGTCCGGGATTGATACCGCATTGAACAACGGAGCCTCGGGCTCCGTTTTTATTGGTGACTAAACGTGTATTACCGCAGGCAGGTTTATTACCACAGGTGGACAATGGTGCCGCTCTGCCAATGCACAACGTCGTTGCCGCCGTGAGCTGGCGGTACCAACCCTTGTTGGCAAGGGAGCGGGAAGCGCGCGAGGGCGCTGCGCCCGGGATGGATACTGCATTGAAAAACGGAGCCTCGGGCTCCGTTTTTATTGGTGACTAAACGTGCATTACCGCAGGCAGGTTTATTACCACAGGTGGATAATGATGCCGTTCTGCCAGTGCACAACGTCGTTGCCGTCGTGAGCTGGTGGTACAAACCCTTGTTGGCAAGGGTCGGGAAGCGCGCGAGGGCACTTCGTCCGGGATGGATACGGCATGGAAAAACGGAGCCTCTGGCTCCGTTTTTATGGGTGACTAAAAGTGCATTACCACAGACAGGTTTATTACCACAGGTGGATAATGGTGCCGCTCTGCCAGTGCACAACGTCGTTGCCGTCGTGAGCTGGCGGTACAAACCCTTGTTGGCAAGGGGACGGGAAGCGCGCGAGGGCGCTGCGTCCGGGATGGATGCGGCATGGAAAAACGGAGCCTCTGGCTGCGTTTTTCATTCATCAAAGACCGTCATGCGAGAACGGGGGCCATCAGGCCCCCGTTTTGCTTTTGCAGAGGTTGGCTGCCTGCGACTCAGCGTTGCAGGGCGGCCAGGGCCAGCTCGACCCGCTTGGCGTACTCGGGGTCGGCCTGCTCGAAGTGCCTGAGCTGGGCCGCGACGATGGCGTCATCCTCCACATTGATGAGGGAGCGGGCCAGGTTGGCGGCGAGGCGGGCACGCTGCCCCTCGTCCATCAGGCGGAAGAGATCCCCCGGCTGGCTGTAGTAGTCGCTGTCGTAGTCGCGAAAATCGTAGTGCAGGGCAGCCCCTTCCAGACTCAGGGCCGGTTCGTGCTGCTCGCTCGGCTGCTGGGTGCCGAAGCGGTTTGGCTGGTAGTTGGGGCTGGCGCCGCCATTGCTGTCCGCCCGCATGGCGCCGTCGCGGTGGGCGCCGTGGTGGAACGGGCAGCGCGGGGCGTTGACCGGCAGCAGGCCGTGGTTGACGCCGAGGCGGTAGCGCTGGGTGTCACCGTAGGAGAAGAGCCTCCCCTGCAACATGCGATCCGGCGAGAAGCCGATGCCGGGCACCACGTTGGCCGGGGTGAAGGCGGCCTGCTCCACGTGGGCGAAGTAGTTGTCCGGGTTCTGGTTGAGCTCCAGCACGCCCACCGGGATGAGCGGGTAGTCCTTGTGGGGCCATACCTTGGTGAGGTCGAACGGGTGGATCGAGTAGGTCTGGGCCTCGGCCTCTGGCATCACCTGCACATAGACCTTCCAGCGCGGGAAGTCCCCCCGCTCGATGGCGTTGAACAGATCCGCCTGGCTGGTCTCTCTGTCCTGACCGACGACGGTGGCCGCCTCTTCATCGGTGTAGAAGCGGTGGCCCTGCTCGGTCTTGAAGTGGAACTTGACCCAGAAGCGCTCGTTGGCCGAGTTGATGAAGCTGAAGGTGTGGCTGCCGTAGCCGTTCATCTCCCGCAGGCTCCTGGGGATGCCGCGATCGCTGAAGAGGATGGTGACCTGGTGCAGGGATTCCGGGTGGCGGGACCAGAAGTCCCAGGCGGCGGTGGCGCTGCGCAGGTTGGTGCGGGGATCCCGCTTCTGGGTGTGGATGAAGTCAGGGAATTTCAGGGGATCGCGAATGAAGAACACCGGGGTGTTGTTGCCCACCAGATCCCAGTTGCCCTGCTCGGTGTAGAACTTGAGGGCGAAGCCGCGCACGTCCCGCTCGGCATCGGCGGCCCCCTTCTCGCCGGCCACGGTGGAGAAGCGCAGGAACACCGGGGTCTGCTTGCCGACGGCGTTGAACAGGTCGGCCTTGCTGAAGGCGCTGATGTCGTGGGTCACGGTGAAGGTGCCGTAGGCGCCCGAGCCCTTGGCGTGCACCACCCGCTCGGGAATGCGCTCGCGGTCGAAGTGGGCGAGTTTCTCCATCAACCAGATGTCTTGCATCAGGACGGGGCCGCGGGGGCCGGCGGTGAGGCTGTTGTTGTTGTCGACGACGGGGGCGCCGTTGGCGCTGCGCAGGGTCTTGTCGGTCATGGCGGGTCTCCTTGTGATGAGTCGCCAGACTAGGGGAAGTGGGGGAGCGGCGCCAATGGAGTGTGCCTAACCCTTTGATTGGTTTCGCTGATGGGGGTGGAAACAGACGCCAGCCTTGCGGCAAGATGGGATTCAGCCAATCAGGAGGTCTCATGTCCATCACCATTCGCCGCGCCGGGCCGGAAGATGCCGCCGCCCTGCGGGATCTTCACGCCATGCCCCATGCCCAGGCGGGCACCCTGCAACTTCCCTTCCCCTCCCTGCAGCAGTGGGAGCAGAAGCTGACCCCGCGGGATGGCATCTACAGCCTGCTGGCGGAGTGCGATGGGGAGGTGGCGGGCGCGCTGGTCCTGATGGTGGAGCCTGCCCCCCGTCGCCGCCACGTGGCGAGCATCGGCATGGCGGTACACGATGACTGGGCCGGGCACGGGGTGGGCACCGCCCTGATGCAGGCAGCGCTGGATCTGGCGGACAACTGGCTCGGCTTGACGCGGGTGGAGCTGACGGTCTGGGCCGACAATCAGGCAGCCCTGGCCCTCTATCGCAAGGCGGGCTTTGTGGAGGAGGGCGTTGCCCGGGATTACGGCCTGCGTCATGGGGTGCTGGTGGATGCCCTCTACATGGCCAGGGTGCGCCGATGATCGACTATCGCGAGCGCCTGACGCCGGTGCTGCGGGCACTGGAGCAGGATCCGGATCTCTCCATCGAGGCGCTGGCGAGTCGCGCTTGCCTCTCCCTCTACCATTTCCACCGGGTGTTCACCGCCGTGGTGGGGGAGGCCCCCGGCGAGATGTGCCGCCGCCTGCGGATGCAGCGGGCGGCCTGGCAGCTCTGCTACACCGATGCCAGCGTTACCGCCATCGCCCTGGGGGCGGGACTTGGCAGCTCCCAGGCCTTCGCAAAGGCGTTTCGCCGCCACTATGGCTGCACCCCAGGGGCGTTTCGCCGCGACAAGGGCAAGAACGGACACCTGGATCGCAAGGAAGGACACGCATGGCAAGGGGCACTCCCTTATGCTGAAGGCCACTCATCAGCAAGGAGCAACACCATGAACACCGTCGAGATGGACGCCCGCACCCTGGCCTATATCCGCGTGACCGGCCCCTATGGCGAAGGGTATGACGCCGTCTGCCATCGCCTTCACCAGTGGGCCGCGCCCCGTGGCCTGGAAGGAGGAGAGTGGATCTTCATCTACCACGACAACCCCGAGGTGACGCCGCCGGCCCAGTGCCGCACCGACATCGGCATCAGCGTGCCGGTGGGCACCCTGGGGACGGGGGAGGTGGAAATTCAGCACATCCCCGCCGGGCGCTACGCCCAGTCCCGCTACCTCATCACGGATCGCAGCCAGTACGGGGAGCGCTGGCAGGAGCACATCGGCGATATCGTCGCGGCCGGGCTCGCCTTTGGGGACGGCCCCTGCTTCGAGCTCTATCACAGCGTGAGCAATGACCCGCTGCGGGATGACGTGAGCTTCTGCTCCAGCGTGCGCTAGGCAGGCGGCAATAAAACGAGGCGCCCAAGGGCGCCTCGTTCAATTTGGGGTCCATGACCACCGCAGATATCAGGGCTGGCTGGGCACCTTGTTGCGGCGGGACTTCCACCACCAGCGCAGGCGGATCTGGGAGATGAGCATCCCCGCCAGCATCAGGGCACAGCCGACCACAGCCCGTTCGTCCAGATGTTCCCCCAGCAGCAAGACACCGCCGATGGCGGCGAACACCGTCTCTAGGCTGAGGATGATGGCGGCATGGGCCGGATGGGCACCGCGCTGCCCCACCACCTGCAGGGTATAGCCGATGCCGACCGAGACCAGACCTGCGTAGAGCAGCGCCTGCCAGCCCGCCACGGCACCACTCGCCGTCGGGGTCTCGATGACGAAGGCCGTGGCCAGGCTGAGCAGGCCGCACACCACGAACTGCACCCCGGCAAGACGAATGGGGGCGACCCGATTCGAGTAGTGATCCAGCACCAGCAGATGCACGGCCCAGAACAGGGCCCCGATCACTTGCAGCAGATCGCCGTAGCCGATGGTGAACTCCTCGGTGACGCTGAGGTAGTAGAGCCCGGCCATGGCGATGAGGGCGCCTACCCAGGTGTTGGCCCCGGTCTTGTGGCGCAGGGCCAGGCCGATGACGGGGACCAGGATGATGTAGAGGCCGGTGATGAAGCCCGCCTTGGCGGCCGTGGTGTAGAGCAGCCCCACCTGTTGCAGGGAGGCGGCGGAAAAGAGCACGGTGCCGGCGATGAGGCCCCCAGTCAGCAGCAGGCGGTGATCACCGGCAGGCTGGGGCGGCTGGCGTGACTTGAGCCACCACAAGAGCGGCAGCAGGGAGAGGGCGCCCAGCAGGAAGCGCAGGCCGTTGAAGGTGAAGGGCCCCATGTGATCCATCCCCAGACGCTGGGCAACGAAGCCCAGCCCCCAGATGGCGGCGGCCATCAATAACATCATGTTTGAACGCATACGGAATCATCCCTGAGAAAGAGTCTCGGCGGCACTCGGGCCCCGCCATTACGATACCTGCGAGAAGGGGCGTTTGTCGTCAGCCATTTGTTGCCGGGCGAGGGCAGGATCAGCGGCTGGCCAGCTTGGCGAGCAGGGGCAGCAGGGCGAGCAGCAGCAGGTTGCCCCTAAGGATCCAGATCACCCAGAACTGCTGCTGGGTGGAGACAAGGGGAGCCCGTCCCTGGCGCAAGGATCGGCGCCAGTGGTGGAACAGCCGGCTGGGATAGCCAAAGCTGATGGCCATGGCGAAGAACATCAGCAGCTTGGTGCGGTAACCCGGATTGGCAAACAGGATGGCCGGTGGCTGGGGATGGGCGACCACCAGCAGCACGCCCGTGATGAAGATGAGCAGCAGGGCCAGGGCGGCCAGGCTGTCAGCCAGCAGCAGCTTGCGCACCTGCTCGATGGACATGCCGCGCCGGAACAGGAAATACTCCGAGGTGATGGCACCGGTCAGGGTGATCACGGCGCAGTAATGGAGGGCAGTCAGCAGTTCCGGTTTCAACATCCAGGCCAGTTCCTTCTCGTTGGCCACCCGATGCGCTTCCCTTTGGACGCCATCAGGTGGGGCTGATATTCTGACACTACACGATGTCAGGGGATAGCATGGAGTCAGGGTTGGATAAGCGAGCAGTCTCCAAAAAGACTTGGTCCCTGGTGGCACGGATGCGCCTGGGCCTGCTTCTGCTCTTCATTCCCGTCCTGATGCTGGGCGCCATCTACTACCTGCACATGGAGCGCAGCCTGCAGCGAGAGCTGCAACAGCGCCTGCTCGCCACCAATCACCAGTTGCGCCACGTCTTCATCGAACCCTACCTGAACGAGATGGAGCGTCAGTTCTCCCTCATCTACGACCAGGTCAAGGTGGAGGACATCAGCGGCCCCCGTCTGCGCAACACCGACTCCTATCTCAGGGAGTGGCGTCTCTACAAGGGGGTGATGGCTGATCTCATCTACATCTATGTGGGCACCGCCGAGCGCCAGATGCTGATCTACCCCGAATGGCAGGCGGATGCGGACTTCGATCCCAGGGTGCGCCCCTGGTATCAGCTGGCCAGCCAGCATGTGGGCAAGATGGTCTGGACCGAACCCTACTACGACTACACCAACGGCACGCTGGTGATCGCCCTGGCGCGGGCCATCACCGACAAGGAGGGCAAGGTGCGGGGGGTCTTCGCGGTGGATGCCATCCTGGCCCCCTTCTCCGCCCAGCTGAACCGGCAGTGGAACAGCGGCTACCAGATGATCGTCAACCAGTCGGGCAAGGTGCTGGCCCACCCCGATCCCTCACAACTGCTCAAGCCCATGACCAACCCGACCTGGCTTTCCCGCTTCAGCGGAGAGGACGGCATCTTCCTGGATCAGGCGTCTCGCCAGTTCGTGGCCTACAGCCGTCTGCCGGACCACAACTGGGTGCTGATCAGCGTGTTGCCTGCCTCCAGCATCCAAGCGGTGGTGGCGAGCGCCTCCCTCAACGTGCTCGGGATCATCGTGCTGGCCAGCGTGCTCTACATGGTGCTGGCACTGATCTGGTCCCGTTATTTCAGGCGGATGCTGGACGAGATCGCCACCGTGATCCGGGCCAGCCGGACCCAGCCTGACGAGGTGCACCAGGGGGGGATGCGCGAGCTCAGGCACGTCTATGCCGAGCTGGCGGAGGTGAGCAAGGATTATCACGAGGTGCGCCAGCAGGCGAACCTCGACAAGCTGACCGGCCTTTACAACCGGCGCTTCTTCGACGAGCGGTTGAATCGGCTGCTGCTCGATCAGGACCGCTTCTGCCTGGCCATGATCGATCTGGACGGTTTCAAGCGGATCAATGACACCTATGGTCACCAGACCGGGGACGTGGTGCTCAAGCGGGTGGCCAGCTTTGGCGCCAAGCTGCTGGGGGATCATGGCTGGGTATGCCGCTATGGCGGGGAAGAGCTGGTGGTGCTGTTTGCCAATCCCGATATCCACTTCTGCCAAATGCTGCTGGAGCAGTACAGGATTGGGGTGGCCTCCCTGCACTGGCGTGAACCCGGTCTTGGGATCACCTTCAGCGGCGGCCTGGTGGCGAGTGCCCCCGGGCTTGGGGCCAGGAGCCTGCTGATCATGGTCGATGCCGAGGTCTATCGCGCCAAGGGTGACGGCAAGAATCGCATCTACATGGTGGATCCCCTGGCTCCCCGGGACGACTCGCCCTCAGGGGATGGCATGTTGAGCAAAGAAGAGGCCTGAGGGCCTCTTCTTCATTGCGCGGATCAAGGGTGCAACTGCCAGGTCCAGAGGGGCCATCCCAGCTCCTCGGCGCACTGGCGCAGGGCGGGGGCCGGATTGACCGCATGAGGATGGCTCACCGCCTGCAGCATGGGCAGATCGTTGTGGGAATCGCTGTAGCCGAAGCTCTCCTGCCAGAGGTGTTCCTTTCCGGCAAAGAGCTGGTTGATGCGGGCCACCTTGCCTTCGCGAAAACTCAGGGTGCCGCGGGTCTGGCCGGTCAGCATGCCGGCTTCCTCGTCGAGCAGGATGGCCACGCAGTGATCCATCCCCAGCATCTGCGCCATGGGGGCCACCAGATGCTCGCCGGAGGCGGAGATGAGCACCAGCTCGTCGCCACGCTGGCGGTGCCACTCGATGCGGGCCAGCCCCTCGGGGTAGAGGCGCTCCCGCAGCACCTGTTCGGCAAAGCGGGTGCAGAGGGAGTCGAGCCACTGGCGCGTCTTGCCTGCCAGCGGTTGCAGGGTGAAGGCCATGTACTGGTGCATGTCCATCTTGCCCTGATGGTAGAGGGACATCATGGCCTGCTCCTCGGCCACCATGCCCGCCGGGGCCAGCTCCTGGGCCACCATGTACTCCAGCCAGAGGCTGGCGGAATCCCCGGCAATAAGGGTCTCGTCCAGATCAAACAGTGCCAGGGCCATGGCTGCTCCTCGGGTTGGCTGCCAGCATCGGAGTACTGGCTGAAAAATGAATGGGATTCATGGCGTTATGCTACCTCACAGAGTTGATCTCGGGCCACCACCAGGGTCACGGCGCTGCCCACCGGCAGCAGATCGCCGGCACGGCGGTTGAGGCAATCCACCGTCAACAGCCCTGCCTCGCACTCCACCTGATAGCGGATGACGTTGCCGAGCAGCTGCTGCTGGCGAACGATGCCGGGCAGGCTGGGCTCGTGGCTGACCGCCCCGGCGGGCAGCAGGGTGATGGACTCTGGCCGCAGCGCCAGCTTGCCGCGAAAGCGCGGGCCGAACAGGGATTTGGCCTGCTCGCCACCCAGCAGGTTGTAGTTGCCGATAAAGCCCGCCACGAACTCGCTGGCGGGGCGGGTGTAGATCTGCTCCGGTGTGCCGCTCTGGACGATGGACCCCTTGTTCATCAGGAAGATCCGATCCGACAGGGTCAGCGCCTCCTCCTGATCGTGGGTCACGAAGATGGTGGTGAGCTCGAGGCGCTGCTGGATCTCGCGGATCTGCTGGCGCAGGCTGCGGCGGATGCGGGCATCCAGCGCCGAGAGCGGCTCATCCAGCAGCAGGATCCGCGGTTGCACCACCAGAGCCCGGGCCAGCGCCACTCGCTGGCGCTGGCCGCCGGAGAGCTCGGCCGGATAGCGGCGCTCGAAGCCGGTCAGCTCCACCAGCTCTAGCGCCTCCTGCACGCTGGCGGCGAGATCCCGCCCCGGCTGGGGTTTCATCTTGAGGCCGAAGGCGACGTTGTCCCACACCGTCATGTTGGGAAACAGCGCATAGCTCTGGAACACCATGCCGATGCCCCGCTTCTGGGGCTCCTGCCAGGTGATGTCCTCACCGGCCACCCGCACCTGACCGCCATCCACCGGGGTGAGCCCGGCCAGCGCCCGCAGCAGGGTGGATTTGCCGCAGCCGGAGGGGCCGAGCAGGGTCACCAACTCCCCCTTGCGAATGCCGAATTCAATTCCCTCGAACACCTTGGTGTCGCCGTAGGATTTGTGCAGTTGATTCACTTCTAGATGGAACATGTTGATTCACCGATGAAATCTGTTGGCCGCCCAGGTGAGCAGCAGGGTCAGCAGGAAGTAGCTCATCACCAGTGCGCTGGTGAAGTGGCCCGAGGTGGCACGCATGTTGTAGAGGTAGACCTGCAGGGTCTCGTAACGGGTGCCCACCAGCATGTTGGCAAACACGAACTCCCCGAGCAGGAAGGACAGCGAGAGAAACAGCGCCGCCAGCAGCCCCTTGCGCAGGCAGGGGATCACCACCAGCAGGAAGGCGCGGGCGCTGCTCGCCCCCAGCAGGTGAGCGGCATCCATCAGATCCTTGAGCGGCACCCCTTGCAGGCTGTTGGCCAGCGCCCGGTACATGAAGGGGAGCACCACGGTGAACCAGGTCCCGATCAGGATCCAGGGCGTGCCGATAATCGGCAGCACGCCGTCAGCGTAGATCTGCAGCAAGCCCACCGAGGAGACCACGGGCGGCACCGCGAAGGGGAGCAGGATCAAGAGGTTCATCCAGGGATCCAGCCTGGGGAAGTAGTAGGCCACCACCAGCACGGTGGGCACCAGCACCAGGGTCCCCAGCAGCAGGGTGGCGAAACAGACCAGGAGGCTGCGGCCAAAGGCCGCCAGAAAGCGCGGGTCACCCCAGAGTTTGAGATACCAGTCGAGGGTGAAGCCGTCCGGCAGCAGGGTCGCCCCCCAGCGGGTGGAGATGGAGTAGAGAAAGGTGGCCAGCAGCGGCAGCAGCAGGGTGGCGACCAGCGCCCCCAGCACCCATCTGGGCCAGCGCGGCGTTAAATCATGCATGGGATTGCCCCTTGTTCACATAGCTCTTTTTCAGCAGCCACTGGTTGGCGGCTGTCACCACCCCCAGCAGCACCATCAGGATCACCGCCAGCGCCGCCGCGAGATTCGGCTCGAGGAAGATGTCGCCGGAGACCAGACTGGCCACCCGGATGGTCACCAGGTTGAAGTTGCCGGTGGTGAGAGCGTAGGCAGAGGCATAGGCCCCCACCGCGTTGGCAAACAGGATGATCAGGGTGCCGAGCAGGGCAGGGGTGAGCACCGGCAGTGCCACGTGCCACACATACTGCCCCTTGCTCGCGCCGAGCAACGCGGCCGCTTGCGGCCACTCATCCTGCAGGGCGTCGAACGCCGGGTAGAGCAGCAGCAGGGCGAGGGGGATCTGGAAGTAGGTGTAAATCAGGATAAGACCGCTGCCCGAGTAGAGGTTGAAGCCGTCGATAAGGCCCCAGGATTTCAGCAGCAGGGTCACCGCGCCGTTGATGCCGAGAATGATGATAAAGGCGAATGCCAGCGGCACCCCGCTGAAGTTGCCGGTCATGGTGACGAAGGCCAGCAGCACCCGCTTGACCCGCTCGCCGCTATGGCGCAGCGCCGCCGCCCCGAGGGTGCCGATGGCAAGCCCCGCCAGACTGGCGATACCGGCGATGCGCAAGGAGTTGCCGAACGATTGCAGATAGAAGGGGGAGCTCAAAATCTCCCGGTAGTAGGTGATGCCCCAGCCATCCGGGGTCTGGAAACTGCCCACCAGCACCCACACCATGGGGGCGAGCTGGAACAGGATCATCAAGAGGATAAACGGCAGCAGCACCAGCGCGGGCAGCCAGTGGCGGCGCACCTTCTGCTTGGTTGCCACGGGTTGATCCACGAGGATCTCGGTGGTGGCAGGCATCATCAGTGCACCTCGCGCATAAAGGCGGCCTTGAGCAGCGGTGGCGCTGCCGGCTTGTCGTGGGAAATGCCCAGCAGATCCGCCATCAGGGCGCAGAGCTGGGTCTGGGCAATCGCCACCCCATCCGGCCAGCGCTCGACGAAGGCATCGCCAAACAGCCAGAGCGGCACCGCGCGCTCTTCGGGCAGGGTGCCGCCGTGGCTCAGGTCGTTGTTCATGCCGTGGTCCGAGGTGATCACCACCTGATACCCCTCTGCCAGCCACTGGGGCAGCAGGTCGGCCAGCAGGCTGTCCATGCGGCGCGCCTGATTGCGGTACTGGCGGGAATCGAGGCCACACTTGTGGCCGGCATCGTCCACCCCCATCGGGTGGATCAGCAGAAAATCGGGGTCGTACTGGCTGCGCAGCCACTCGCCGTCCATCAGCAGATGGCTGTCGGGGTAGGCGTCATCCCAGTAGAAGCAGCCGTGCTGGATCGGCAGCTGCTCGTCGTGGGTAAAGCGATCGCGGGCCGCCAGCCAGGGGCTCTGGTTGTAGAGCTCGCTCACCCAGTAGTAGGCCGCGGCCGCGGTGCGTTTGCCCGCGGCGCGGGCGAGATGGAAGATGGATTCGTGTTGGCTCAGGCGCGTCACCCCGTTGTGGGTGATGCCGCTCGCCACCGGTGGCACGCCGGTCAGGATGCACTCGTAGAGGGGCCGGGAGAGAGACGGCAGGGCGGCACTCAGGGTCGTATGCAGGCCCCGCCCCGCCTCCACCATGCCACCGAGGTAGCCCATGCAGTGGGCTACCTCGGCTGCCAGACCATCCACAAGTACCACTATCACCTTGTGTTGCACTGGATTCCCTTACTGCATGTTGATCATGACGGTTTCCTGCCACTGGCGCGGCAGGGCCTTGGAGCTCTGCTCCCAGGCGGCGTGATCCTGCACCGGCTTGGCCTTGGCATACTGCTCGGCCGGCAGCAGCTTGGCCTTGACGTCATCCGGCAGGGTCACGTTGCTGCGGATCGGGCGGGCGTAGCCACGGGCCAGGTTGATTTGCCCCGCATCGGAGAGGATGTATTCACGGGCCAGCTTGGCGGCGTTGGGGTTCTTGGCCCACTTGTTGATGATGGTGGTGTAGCCGGCGATGACGGATCCGTCGCTCGGGATCACCACATCAAACTTCTTGGGGTCGATCTGGTCGCGGTAGTTCAGGGCGTTGAAGTCCCACAGCACGCCCACTTCCACCTCGCCCTTCTCGATGTTGGCGATGGTCGGGTCGTTCAGCGACAGGCGACCCTGCTTGGCCAGCTGACCGAACAGCTCCAGCGCGGGCTTGAGGTTCTTCTCGCTGCCGCCGGTGGCATAGGCCGCCGCCAGCACGCCGTTGTTGGCCTGGGAGGCCACGCCCACGTCACCCAGGGTCACCTTGTAGTCGCCGCCCAGCAGGGATTGCCAGCTGGTGGGGGCGGCCTTGACCAGATCCTTGTTGATCAGGAAGGCGATGGTGCCGGTATAGGCCAGCATCCAGTGGCCGTCGGCGTCCTTGGCCCAGTTCGGAATGTCGGCCCAGGTGGAGGGCTTGTAGGGCTGGGTGACCCCCTGCTGGACCGCCACCGGACCGAAGGCACCGCCCACGTCGCCGATGTCGGCGGTGGCGTTGGCCTTCTCGGCGGCGAACTTGGCGATCTCCTGGGCCGAGCTCATGTCGGTATCCTGATGCTTGATGCCGTAGAGGCTGCCGAGCTGCTGCCAGGTGTCCTTCCAGTTGGCCCAGCTGTCCGGCATACCGACGCTCTGGAGCTGGCCCTCACCGCGGGCGGCTTTTTCGAGATCCGCGATGTTCTCGGCGGCAAACAGCGGTTGACTGATGGCCACCAGGGCCAGTGCACTTGCGATCACGCTTTTCATCATCCCATCCCTCTGGACTAGGTCAGTTAAGGTTCGAGAGGGATGCTAGAGGGGAAATATGACGGTGGCGGGGCGCTTTGATGGCAGTTTCGTGACAATCGCCCTGTCATGGCGCTGTCATCAGGGGCGGTTACAACTCGGGGTCGACAACCTCTGGTCTACTCCAGTGGTGTGCAAACCCGAATGACCGACAGGGATGTGACAGTGACAGAGCGATTGAGTGAACAGGGGATGACTGATGGCCGCATACCCTCCAAGTGCGAACAGATTTGCTGGACCCTGCGCCGCTATATCGGCAGCGGACACCTGGCGGCGGGGCAGCAGCTGCCCGCCGAACGGGCCCTGAGCGAGCGATTCGCCACCACCCGCATCACCATCAAGGAGGCGCTCTCCAGCCTCGAGGCGGACGGCCTCATCTACCGGGCCGAGCGGCGTGGCTGGTTCGTGGCGCCGCCTCGCCTCACCTACGATCCCGCCATCCACACCCACTTTCACCAGTGGATTGGCGAGCAGCAGCGCACCGCCGAGACCCGGGTGCTGGCCCATGGCAACCAGCTTGCCAGCAGCGAGTTGTGCCGCTGGATGGGTCTGGAACCCTTTACGCCGCTCTACGAGATCCGCCGCCAGCGGCTGATCGACGGTCGCCCGGTGCTGCACGTCAGCCATCACCTGCTGGCGAGCCGCTTCCCCGGCATCGCCAGCGCTCCCCTGGCCAGCTCCCTCACCGAGCTTTACCGACAGCGCTATGGCATAGGCCAGGGCTGGGCGAGCCTTGAGATCACCCCGTCGGCGGCACGGGGAGAGATAGCCCGCGCCCTCAACCTGGCCCAGGGGAGCGCCGTGCTGCGGTTGGTGCGGGTCAATCATGACGAGGAGGGGAAGCTGGTGGATTGCGACATCGAGCACTGGCGACCGGACGCCATCCGCATCTGCCTGGATACCCGGGCACTGCAACCGCTCGCCACCGGCGCGCGGCAGGTGCAACTGGCAGAGTAGCGGCGTTCTGGGACTGACATGGCGGATCCCGCAGGATCCACCGGGATCAGTTGTCGATGTTGGGGATCAGATCGTCGAAGCTCTGGTAGCCGCAGTCCGCCAGTTGCAGTGACATGGTGTAGGTCTTGCTGCCCTCCCGCTGGCCGATGGCGGGGCGGTTGAGCTTGAGCTCCTGATGCCAGTACTCCTTCATGCGATCGATCAGCGCCATGGCCTCGCTCTCCCCCAGATGGAGCTGGCACAGCGCCATGTAGTTGTTGGGCCTGTGCATGTTCTCCACCAGATAGTCCCCCAGCACCGACATGGCCTGGCGCGCCTGCTGGCGGGCGAAGCGGCTGTGCTGCTCGAAGCTGATGCGCTCGCTGATGAGGAAGTGGTAGCTGTTGTCGATGCCAAGCTGCAGGATGCCGAGCTTCTCCAGCTTGCGCAGATAGAGGTAGCAGGAGGCATCGGTCAGGCCGTACTCCCGCTTGAGATCGATAAGGGTCTTGTCGCGCCAGAAGATGTTGGCGAGAAAGGCATAAAGCCCCGGCTCCTTGTGAAACGCCTCATCCTGCTCCTGGGTAAAGACGGCCCGGCGGCTCTGGGCATCCTGGGTCCGGTCCAGCAGCTCTTCGAAGGAGAGTCCCACCAGATGGCAGATCTCCAGCAGGGTGTCGAACGGCAGGGAGGGCTTGTTCATCATGCGCTTCACGGTGGCGATGGAAACCCCCATGGCTTCTGCCAGGGTCTGATAGCGGATCCCCTTGTCGGTCAGGGTTTTCTTCAGGGTGTCGAGGATGTGATTGGCCAGTGTCTGGCTGTAGGTCATGCAACTATTCCTTTATCTGCATTTTTAGTCGTGTCAGAAATTGAGTGGTTTGTCTGTATCGGGCTCAAATTTTGACACCTAGAAAAACCAGAGGAGGGTAACCCGGTGATAATGGCGGAAATGGCCTGACCAGTTGTGGTGCAAGGTGGCAGAAAGTGACACTCGGTGGTGCATATCCTTCAACCTTTCAACATTTTGCTGGTGATGCATATTACATCGCACATAATTCAACACGAATCGGATTCAATACCTTCCTGGTTGAGAAAACGATTGTTTGCTTCCAATTTAAGGGTTTTTTTAACCGCAAGGTTTTATTCTTTCCTGGCATTGAGCGGAACTCGCAAGAGGTCCGCTTTTTTTCTTTTCTCCGAATCTGAGCCCGTCGTCAAGAATGGGGCGCAGTTTTGGTACTTCCTGCGCCACCGACCCCGGAAGGCAGTCCTTTATTCCCCCTGACCGGCAAACAGCTTGGGGATCTCCCGCACCAGCCAGCTCTTGGCCTTGCCCATGGTGTCCCGCCGCCAGGCCAGCACGACCTGGATCTGGTGGCGATATTCGGGACTGATCACCTTGAGTCTGCCCGCCTTGATGTCCTCTTCAATCCAGCGTTGCGGCATGGTGCCGATGCCGAGCCCCGCCAGCAGGGCGTCCCGCTTCTCCCCCATGGTGCTGACGGTCAGGCGCGGCTGCTTGTCGAGCAGGCGGTAGGTGAGCACCGGCTTGCGCAGTGCCGTGTCGGCTACCGCGATGGCGCGATAGCGGCGCAGGGTCTCGTCCGCCAGGGGCTCGGGTTCCTGATGCAGGGGGTGATCGGGGTGGGCGACGTAGAGCATCACCTCCTCCCTGAGTACCTGGTGCTTGATGCCGGTCATGGCGATATCGGCATTGAGAGAGGAGATAAGCAGGTCGGCGCGGCCATCTTCCAGGCACTCCCAACTGCCCGCCAGCACCTCGGCGCGAAACCTCAGCCGGGTATCGGTCTGTTCGGCCAGCCGATCCACCAGGGGGTAGAGAGCCTGTACCGGCATCAAGGCATCGACGGCGATGGTGATGTCGGTCTCCCAGCCACGGGAGAGGGCCCGGGTCTCCCCCACCAGGTGCTCGGCCGCCTCCAGCAGCACCCGGCCCCGCTCCAGCAGCATGCGGCCCGCCGGGGTGAACTTGGTCCTGTGGCCGCTGCGGTCGAACAGCATGGCGTCCAGCTCGTCTTCCAGCTTTTGTACCGTGTAGCTCAGCGCCGAAGGCACCTTGCCCAGCTCGTCGGCCGCCGCCGCGAAGCTGCCACGACGGTCGATGGCGTCCAGCACCCGGATCGCCTCCAGGGTCAGCGCCCGCTCCTTGTTCGATTCCTTGGCCATATCCAACCTTCAATTTTTTTGAATGTGTTTGCCAGATTATCTCGCTAACAACTTAGGGGAAGTCACTTTAATATTCAATCAACGCTTAGGCAGGAACGCCTGGCAGCCAAATAAAAGGTAGTTCCGGGCTGAGACATCCCCAAACACGATGTCTGATGTCAGCAAAAGAACAACATAGTATTTGAATGATCTCTTGCATGGATGCATTGATTCGGGCCCAAGGGGCCTTGGCAATGACATAAAACCCAAGAGAGTGAATGAACATGAAAAACGTAATCAAGATGCTGGCCGTTGCAGGCCTGATGACCGCAGGTGCCGCCCAGGCTTCCGTTCCCGCTGACTTCAATGCCGCCCCGGGCGTGCTGTTCGTCAACTGGAGCGCCACCGCCGCGATGGACGGCAAGGCCAACCCCATGCTGGAGGTGCGCGACGAGTCCGGTGATCTGCTGGCTTCCGTCCACGCTAACCTGATGGGCACCCAGCAGGTCGCCATCCCGAGCCGTACCCAGGGCAAGCTGACGGTGAGCCTGGGCAACGAAAGCAGCAGCTACCGCATCCCCTTCGGTCTGGGTGACGGTCGCCAGCGTTAATGAACCAACTTGGTCAGTGAGGAGCACACCATGATGAAATTGAGAGCCGCAGAAGCACGGGGCAAGGCCAACTTTGGCTGGCTGGATGCCCGTCACAGCTTCTCCTTCGGTCACTACTATGACCCGGAATGGATGGGACACTCTGCCCTGCGGGTCATCAATCAGGATCGGGTGGCGCCGGGTGGCGGTTTCGCGACCCACCCTCACGCCAACATGGAAATCCTCACCTGCGTGCTGCAAGGCACCATAGAGCACAAGGACAGCCTCGGCCACGCCGAGCAGATCCCGGCGGGGGATTTCCAGCTGATGAGCGCAGGGTCCGGCATCCGGCACAGCGAGTACAACCCCTCGCAGACCGAGGCGCTCTCCCTGCTGCAAATCTGGATCGAGCCGAATGAACACGGCACGACCCCGGGTTATCAGCAGAAGAAGATTGAAAACAAGCCCGGGATGACGCTGGTGGCGTCACCGGACGGCGAGGCGGGATCCTTCAGGATCCGCCAGCAGGCCAGAGTGTGGCGTCTGCAGCTCGCAGAAGGGGAGACCCTGGAGTGGGCACTGCAAGGGCGTCATGGTTACCTGCACATGATTTCAGGGGAGCTGACCGGCAACGGTCTGGCTGCCCGACCCGGCGACGGGCTGCTCAGCCGCGACGAGTCGAGCTGGGTGCTCACCGCCTCCAGGGGGAGTGAAGCCCTGCTGTTTGACCTGCCTTGATAGAAAAATCTTGGCGAAATGAATGAGTTAACAATTAGCTTTTACACTGTAAATACCATGATGGTAAGCAAAGGAATATGACGATGGACAAGATGAAAGATGTGGCACTGCTGGTGGGTCGTGTACTGCTGGCGCTGATGTTCGTGATGGCTGGCTGGGGCAAGATCGGCGGTTACGCCGGTACCCAGGGTTACATGGAAGCCATGGGCGTGCCCGGGTTCATGCTGCCCCTGGTGATCCTGCTGGAGCTGGGTGGCGGTCTTGCCATCATGCTGGGCCTGTTTACCCGCAGCCTCTCCGTGCTGCTGGCCGGTTTCACCCTGATGGCTGCCTTCATCTTCCACTATCAGCCTGCCGAGCAGATGCAGATGCTGATGTTCATGAAGAACGTCTCCGTGGCCGGTGGTTTCCTGGCCCTGGCGGCGGCCGGTGCAGGGGCTTTCAGCCTGGATGCCCGCCTCGGCAAGCACTGGTAATACCCTGACGTTTCAAGTTTTCCAACGCCTTTTGGCCGGTGCCCTGCACCGGCTTTTTTGTGCCCGCTTCCCGGGGATGCCATCTGTGTGACGGCGCGCAGTCCGGACGCCACAAGTGCCTTTTGCATCTTATCCCCCGATCCCCGACAATCCCGATTCGCGTGCCGTGACGGGAATGCCAGAGAGTGTCCCCCCCGCGCACCCCCTCTTCATGAAATTGGCGGGAGTCGTCCATGTTTACCCTCTACCACTCCAATCAGCTGGATCTGCTCAAGGAGCTGCTGGTGAGCCGCATCCGGCAGGCTCCGCTCTCCCACCCCTTCGATCGGGAGCAGATCCTGGTGCAGAGTCCCGGCATGGCCCAGTGGCTCAAGCTGGAGCTGGCCAAGGCGTTCGGCATCGCCGCCAACATCGACTTTCCCCTGCCCGCGAGTTTCATCTGGGAGATGTTCACCCGGGTGCTGGCGGACGTGCCCCGCCAGAGCCCCTACAACAAGGGGGCCATGAGCTGGCACCTGATGACCATTCTGCCCACTCTGCTCGGCAGACCCGCCTTTGCGCCCCTCGCGGCCTATCTGGGGGGCAGTGACGGGGCGGCGCCGGAGCAGGTGCGGCTCTGGCAGCTCTGCCAGAAGGTGGCGGATCTGTTCGACCAGTATCTGGTCTACCGGCCGGACTGGATCGCCCGCTGGGAAGAGGGGGAAGGATTGAGCCAGGAGCTGGCCGGAGTGAGCGGTCAGGATTGGCAGCCCGAGCTCTGGCGCGAGCTGGTGGCCCGCACCCTGGCCCTCAGCCCCAGCGGCTACCACCGCGCCAACCTCTACGAGGCCTTCATCCACGAGCTGGAGCGCACCCGGGATCTGCCGGGCAGGCTGCCGCAACGGGTCTTCGTGTTCGGCATCTCGGCCCTGCCGCCCCGCTATGTGGAGGCCCTGCTGGCCCTCGGCAGCCGCCCCGAGGTGGAGGTGCACCTGTTTGTGACCAACCCCTGCCGCTACTACTGGGGGGACTTGCTCGATCGCAAGACCCTGGCTCGCCTCGAAAACAAGCTCAAGCCCGGCACGGATCTCGAGACCCTGCAGGGTCCCGCCAACCCCTTGCTCGCCTCCATGGGCAAGCTGGGGCGCGACTACCTGCACCAGCTGATGGAGCTGGAGGTGCCGCAGATCGAGGCATTCGTCGACATCGAGGATCGCGACGATGAGGGCAAGGTCACCTTGCTGCGGGCCATCCAGAAAGACGTGCTGGAGCTGGCGGAACGGGGGGCCGGCGAGTTCAGTCTCGATGTCAGCCACCACAAGAGCCCTGTCAGCCTGGATGACGGCACCCTGCAGATCCACGCCTGCCACGGCCCCATGCGGGAGCTCGAGGTGCTGCACGACCGGCTGCTGGCCCTGTTCGAGCAGGATCCCACCCTCACCCCCAAAGACGTGGTGGTGATGATGCCGGACGTCAACAGCTACGGCCCCTACATCCAGGCCGTCTTTGGCAAGGAGGGCGGCAAGGGGCGGGGCGGGGCCCGCGGCCAGATCCCCTTTGCGATCTCCGATCGGGCGGCGAGCCAGGAGAGCCCGCTGCTGCAAAGTTTCCTCGCCCTGCTCAGGCTGCCGAACGCCCGCTTCGGGGCGGGGGAGCTGCTCGCCATCCTGGAGGTGCCCGCCGTGCTGCGCCGCTTCGAGCTGGACGACGACGAGTTCAACGTGCTTCGGCGCTGGGTGCAGGAGACCGGCATCCGCTGGGGGCTGGATGACGACTATCCCGAGCGCTTCGCGCTGCCGCGTCTGTCCGGCAACAGTTGGCTGTTCGGCCTGCGGCGCATGCTGCTGGGCTTTGCCATGGGGGACGGGGAGCCGGTGGCGGGGATCCTGCCCTATGCGGACATCGAGGGGCAGCAGGGGCTGATCCTCGGCAAGCTCGCCTGGTTCGTCGACTCCCTGGCGGAGTTTCTGCCCCGGCTGCAACAGGCGCAGCCGCTGGCCGAATGGCACGCCTGCCTGCTGGCGCTGCTGGAGCGCTTCTATCTCGCCGACGAGGATGAAGAGCGCCAGCTCCAGCTCATCCGCAGCCAGCTCACCGACTGGCAGGCCCAGCTCGGCGAGGCCCGCTTCGAGCAGGCCATCAGTGCCGACCTGTTGCAGGACTACCTCGGCAGCGTGCTGGGGGAGTCCCGCTCCAGCCAGCGCTTCCTCGCCGGTCAGGTCAACTTTTGCACCCTGATGCCGATGCGCTCCATTCCCTTCCGCCAAGTCTGCCTGCTCGGCATGAACGACGGCGTCTACCCGCGCACCCTGCCTCCCATGGGCTTCGATCTGATGGCGGTGGCCTCGCGGCGCGGGGACCGATCCCGCCGGGATGACGACCGCTACCTCTTCCTCGAGGCGCTCCTCAGTGCCCAGCAGGGGCTCTACATCAGCTATCAGGGGTTCAGCGCCCAGGACAACAGCGAGAAGGTACCCTCCGTGCTGCTGGCGGAGCTCATCGACTACGTGCGCCAGGGCTTCGTGTTGGCGGGGGATGAAGATCTCGACGACGACACCTCGGGCCGGCGGCTGCTCGAACACCTGATCGTGGCGCACCCCCTCACCCCCTACAGCCCGGCCTACTTTTACCCCGAACCCGGCTCCGGTCTCTTCACCTATGCCGCCGACTGGCTGCCGGCACTGAGCCCGGAGCGGGGGGCCGCCAACTTCCAGAGCGGCGATCTGCCCCTGCCCGCGGAGTGGGGCAGGGAGCAGGGGCTGGAGCTGGCGGAGCTGCTGCGTTTCTATCGCCAGCCAGCCAGGTACTTCCTCAACCGCCGCCTCAAGGTGTGGTTCGAGCTGGAGGAGGCGACCATCGAAGACAGCGAGCCCTTCGAGCTGGACGGCCTGCAGCATTATCAGCTCAAGGCGCTGCTGCTGGATGCCCATCTGACCGAAGGGGAGAGCGAGGCCCGTCGCCACCGGCTGCAACTCTCCGGCCTGTTACCGCAAGGGTGGTTCGGCAGCCTGCTGCTGGAGGAGATCGACGGCGAGATGGGCAAGCTGGCGGCGCGGCTGCGTCCCTGGACGGGGGACAAACAGGCGGTGGAGATCGATATCGCCCTGGCCCAGGGGCAGCTTCAGGGCTGGATAGACACCCAGAAGGGACGAGCGCTGGTGGTCAAACCCGGCAGCTTCAACGGCAAGGATCTGCTGCTGGCCTGGATCCAGCACCTTTGCCTCTCATTGAGCAGCGCCCCCGGCGACACCCTGCTGTTCGATGCCAAACAGAGTCTGCGGCTGCCAAGGCTTGCGGCGGACGAGGCGCGGCCCAGGTTGGCGGCCCTGGTGGCCCTCTGGACCCAGGGGATGAAGCGGCCGCTGCCGTTCTTTCCGAGCACCGCCTGGGAGTGGCTCAAGGCGATCGAGAAGGATCCGGCAAAGCCGGAGGAGGCCGACAAGGCGGCACTTGCCCGCTTCAACGGCGGCTACATGGTGACGGGAGAGGGGCAGGACGTCTATGTCGCCCGCTGCTTCCCGGAACTCGATGACGAGGTGCTGGCCCAGTTGCAGGGGCTGGCCCGTGAACACCTGACCCCGCTCCATCAGGCGCTGGAGGAGTTGCAATAATGGCTAACCCGCTCAATCCCCTGCGTTTTCCCCTCTATGGCGAGCGGCTGATCGAGGCCTCCGCCGGGACCGGCAAGACCTATACCATCGCGGGCCTCTATCTGCGCCTCTTGCTGGGCCACGGCCCGGTTATCGAACAAACAGGCGAGGAGGGGGGAGACGCCGGTCAGCCCTGTGCCCACGAGCGGCCCCTGTCGGTGACCGAGATCCTGGTGGTGACCTTTACCGAGGCGGCCACCGCCGAACTGAGGGGGCGGATCCGCGCCCGCATCCACGAGGCGCGTCTCGCCTTTATGCGCGGTCACAGCACGGATACCCTGCTGGCCCAACTGCTGGTGGAGGTGGAGGATCACGATCTGGCGGCCCGTCGCCTGCTGGCCGCCGAGCGGCAGATGGACGAGGCGGCGGTTTTCACCATCCACGGCTTCTGCCAGCGGATGCTCAGGCAGAACGCCTTCGAGTCGGGCGCCCTCTTTGAAACCGAATTTTTGACCGACGACAGCCGGCTCCGGCTGCAGGCGGTGAGTGACTACTGGCGCGCCGAGTTCTATCCGGTGGATCAGCCCCTGGCCCGGGCGGTGCGAAGGCTCTGGCCGAGCCCCGCCGCCCTGCTGTGGGAGATGGGGAGCTGGCTCGACAACGACGAGCTGGAGATCCGCCCGGTGGCGGGGGACGAGACCCTGGCGGCGCGGCACAGCGTCGCCATGGCCCGCATCGGGGCGGTGAAAGCCGGGTGGCTGGCGCAGACGGATGAGATCCGCCGCCAGACCGAGGGGCAGATCAGCCGTTACACCGGCAAGAACTATGAGGGCTGGCTTGCCAAGATTGGCGACTGGGCGCAGGACGAGACCAGCGGCTACGTCCTGCCCAAGGAGCTGGAGCGCTTCGGCCAGCAGGCGCTGGAGGAGAACCTCAAGAAGGGGGGAACGGTGCCCACCTTGCCGCTCTTTGGCGAGATAGACGCCCTGCTGGCGAGCCGACCCGGCATCCGGGATCTCGTCTTGCAGCGGGCGGCCAGGGTGGTGCGCAGCCGAATGCAGGAGAGCAAGCGCCAGGCCCATCAGCTCTCCTTCGACGATCTTCTGCGGGATCTCGACGGGGCGCTCGGCTCGGGCCTGGGGGAGCGGCTGTGCGAGCGCATCCGCGCCACCTACCGGGTCGCCATGATCGATGAATTCCAGGATACCGACCCCCAGCAGTACCGCATCTTCCATCGCCTTTACGGCGGTCACCAGGACACGGCGCTCCTGATGATCGGCGACCCCAAGCAGGCCATCTACGGCTTTCGTGGCGCGGACATCTTTACCTACATCCAGGCGCGGCGAAATGTGAGCGCCCACTACACCCTGGGGCGCAACTGGCGCTCAAGCCGCGCCCTGGTGGCGGCGGTCAACGGCCTGTTCGAGCGGGCGAAGGATCCCTTCATCTACGAGGCGGACATCCCCTTCCTGCCGGTGGAGGCGCAGGGCAAGAGCCGGGCACTGCTGATCGAGGGGCAGACCGCCCCCGTGCTGCACTGCTGGCAGCTCACCGGTCAGCCCACCTTCAACAAGGGGGAGTACCAGAGCAGGATGGCCCGCGCCACGGCGGCGGAGATCCATCGCCTGCTCACGCTGGCCCGGGAGGGCAAGGCGATGCTCGGCAGCGAGCCGGTCAGGGCCGGGGATATCGCCGTGCTGGTGCGCACCGGCGCCGAGGGCAAGCTGGTGCAGCAGGAGCTGGCGCGCCTTGCCATCGCCTCCGTCTATCTGTCGAACCGCGAGAGCGTGCTGGCCCAGGTGGAGGCGCGGGAGATCCTGCTGATCCTGCACGCCTGCCAGAACCCGAGCGATGAACGAAGCCTGCGGGCGGCGCTCGCCACCGGCCTGTTCGATCTCGATGCCAGGGCCCTGGACGCGCTGGCCTCGGACGAGCGGGCCTGGGAGAGCGCGGTGCAGGAGTTCATGGGATACCGCGCAGTCTGGCATCGCCACGGGGTGCTGGCCATGCTGCGGGCCCTGATGCATGGGCGCAACCTCGCCGCCTCCTTGCTGGCGAGCCCCTACGGAGAGCGGCGGCTGACCAACTTCCTCCATCTCGGCGAGCTGCTGCAACAGGCGAGCGGCGAGCTGGACGGGGAGTACGCCCTGCTGCGCTGGCTCGGGGAGGCGGTGAGCCAGCCCAACGGCCAGGACGGGGAGCAGATACTTCGCCTGGAGTCCGAGCGGAAATTGGTGCAGATCGTCACCATCCACAAATCCAAGGGGCTGGAGTACCCGCTGGTCTTCCTGCCGTTCATTTGCAGCCACCGCGCCGCCGACACCCCCCTGTTCCACGAAACGGGGGAGGCGGGCAATCGTACCGTGCTCGATCTCACCGGCGCCGAAGAGTCCCTGGCCGAGGCCGACAAGGAGCGCCTCGCCGAAGACCTGCGCCTGCTCTACGTGGCCCTGACCCGGGGGGTCTATGCCACCTGGCTCGGGCTGGCGCCGGTGCGCTCCGGGGCGGGCAAGTCGGAGAAGACCGACCTGCACCGCACCGCCATCGGCTACCTGCTGCAAAAGGGGGAGGAGGGGGACGCCGGGACACTGGCGACCGCCCTCACCGACCTGGCCCAGGCGCTGCCGGGGGTGGCCGTCGGTGAGCCCTCGCTCACCCGCCCGGCCCCGCTGCCCGCCGAAGCGGAGACGCCGGGGGAGCCCACCGTGCGCGCGTTCCAGGGGCAGCTTGAGCGGGACTGGTGGATCAGCTCCTACTCCGGGCTCGCGGCCCAGGGCAACGGCCACGGCAAGGGGGTGCTGGCCAACCCCGGCTTCGACGACGAGGTGGCCACCGAGGCTGCCGTCACCGTGCAGGAAGAGGAGGCGCCCGCCCCTTCCATCTTCACCTTCCCCAAGGGGGCGCGTCCCGGCACCCTGCTCCACAGCCTGTTCGAGACCATCGACTTCGAGCACGCGAAGGGCGAGTCGCTGGCACAGCACATCGCCGCCCTGCTGACCCAGGAGGGGTTCGACGAAGGCTGGGCCCCCGTGCTGCAACAGCAGGTGGAGGCGGTGCTGGATACCCCCCTTGAGACCGGCCTTGGGGACCCGGTGCGGCTGCGGGATCTGGCCCCCGAGCGCAAACAGGTGGAGCTGGAGTTCTTCCTGCCCATGGGGCGGGTGACGGCACCGGCGCTCACCGCACTCTGCCAGCAGCACGACCCCCTGTCGCGGGGCGGCAAGCCGCTCGGTTTTGCCACCGTGCAGGGGATGCTCAAGGGCTTCATCGACCTGGTGTTCGAGTGGCAGGGGCGCTGGTATCTGCTCGACTACAAATCGAACCACCTTGGCATGAGCCTCGCCGATTACGGCCGCCCGGCCCTGGAGCGGGCCATGGTCGAGCATCGCTACGATCTGCAATACCAGCTCTATTCGCTGGCCCTGCATCGGCTGCTCGCCTTGCGGCTGCCGGGCTACGATTTCGACCGGCATTTTGGCGGGGTCTTCTATCTCTTCCTGCGCGGCATGCCCCAGGGGGGCATTTTCCATGCCAGGCCCAGCCGGGAACTGGTGCTGGGGCTGGACGAGTTGTTTAGTAAAGGTGTGACATCTGACGATCATCGTTTAGAGAAATCGAACAAGGCAGAGGCATGAGGGGCGAGATGAAGGGCGAAACCATGATAGAGCGGCTGAAAGCCTTGGCGCTGGCGGGGCGCATCCGCCAGCTTGACCTGCAATTTGCCAGGCTGGTGGCCGACCTGGGCGGCAGCCCCGAGCTGGTGCTGGGGGCCGCGCTCGCCTGCCATGAGCTGGGGCGCGGCCATGTCTGCCTGCCGCTGGCGATGCTCGCTCAGGGCGGTGACGGGCAGGGATCCTCGCGTCCCTTCGGGCTGGATCCGGATCAGAGCCGGGATCTGCTGGCGGATCTCGCGGATCCCGCGAGCTGGCCCGCCCTCTTTGCGGCCAGCCCCCTGGTGGGGAGCGAACAGGAGGAGGGAGAGGCCCCCCGCTGGCCCCTGCGACTCTGGGGGGATCGCCTCTACCTCACCCGCTACCACGACTTTGAGCTGGGGGTGGCCCGCCACCTTAGCGCCTTGAGTGAACGGGCCGAATGGCCGGAGATTGCCCCGGCCCTGTCACGCCTCTTTGCCCGCGACTACGGCTTGGTGTTCGGGGCCCTGCTCAAGGCCCGCCTCGCGACGGACTTCTCCGTCCGCCACTTTGTGGAGAAGTACCTGGATCTGGTCTTCCCCCATGAGGTGGAGTGGCCCGCCGTGGAGACCCTGCTAAAAAGTGCCCAGGCGGCCAGCGAGCTGGAGCGGCTGGATACCCTGGTGCCCGAGGCGCTCTGCTGCAACGGCCAGAAGCTGGCGGCGGCCACGGCGGCGGCGCGCCCCTTCGCGGTCATCTCCGGCGGCCCCGGCACCGGCAAGACCACCACGGTGGCCAAGCTCCTCGCCATCCTGGTGGAGACCGGCCTGCAAGGGGGCAAGGCCCCGGCGATCCGGCTGGTGGCGCCCACTGGCAAGGCGGCGGCGCGTCTGACCGAGAGTATCGGTGCTGCCTTGCAGGCCCTGGATCTGCCCCCCGAGTGGGTGGAGGCCATCCCCACCGAGGCGGGCACCCTGCACCGGCTGCTCGGGGTGATCCCCGGGCGCAGCCAGTTCCGCCATCACAGAGGCAACCCGCTGCACCTGGACTTGCTGGTGGTGGACGAGGCCTCCATGGTGGACCTGCCCATGATGGCGCGCCTGCTGGATGCGCTGCCCCGCCACGCCCGCCTCATCCTGCTCGGCGACAAGGATCAGCTCGCCTCGGTGGAGGCAGGGGCCGTGCTCGGCGATATCTGCAGCTTTATCGAACAGGGCATCAGCCCCGCGCAGGCACACTGGCTCTCCCGCCAGACCGGCTATCGCCTGCAAGGCACGCCAGCGGGGGCCAGCGTGCGCGACAGCCTCTGTTTGCTCTCCAAGAGCTGGCGCTTTGACCAGCATTCGGGCATCGGCCAGTTGGCGCGGGCCTGCAACAGCGGCGACGGGGCGGCGGTGGAGGCGGTCTGGAGCGCAGGATTTGGCGACATCCGCCTGCACCCCTGGGCGGGGGAGGCTTACAACGCCCTGATTGCCGAGGGGGTGGCCGGTTATGGCAGCTACCTCAAGGCGGCCCGGGCCGGCGAGGACCCGGCGGCGGTGTTCAAGGCGTTCAACGGCTTCCAGATCCTCTGCGCCCTGCGGGACGGCCCCTTCGGGGTGACGGGGCTCAACGAGCGGCTCGAACTGGCCCTCGCCAAGGCAGGGCTGATCCAGCGTGACGGCGACTGGTATGCGGGCCGCCCGGTGATGGTGGTGCGCAACGACCACGGGGTCGGCCTCTACAACGGCGACATGGGGCTCTGCCTGCCCGATGACACCGGGCGCCTCAAGGTGTGGTTCGAGCAGCCGGACGGCACCCTGCGGGCCCTGCTGCCCAGCCGGTTGCCCCCCCATGAGACGGTCTACGCCATGACCATCCACAAATCCCAGGGGTCGGAGTTTGCCCATACCGTGCTGGTGTTGCCCGACAGCCCCAGCCCGCTCCTGACTCGCGAGCTGGTCTATACCGGCATCACCCGTGCCAAGGCCCGCCTCGACCTCTACGGCGATCGCGCCCTGCTGGCACAAGCGGTGCGGAAAAAGACCGAGCGTTATTCCGGATTGGCGGAGAGGTTGGGGGAGTGAAATGTTAGGGAAGGTGCGAACAAGTCCCTGATATGAGATCATGTTTGTCATCTGGAGCCATGAAAAAGGGTTCATCATGAGTCATCAGCTCACCTTCGCCGACAGTGAATTCAGCAGTAAGCGCCGTCAGACCAGAAAAGAGATTTTCTTGTCCCGCATGGAGCAGATTCTGCCATGGCAAAACATGGTGGAAGTCATCGAGCCGTTTTATCCCAAGGCTGGTAATGGCCGGCGACCTTATCCGCTGGAAACCATGCTACGCATTCACTGCATGCAGCATTGGTACAACCTGAGCGATGGCGCGATGGAAGATGCTCTGTACGAAATCGCCTCCATCCGTCTGTTTGCCCGGTTATCCCTGGATAGCGCCTTGCCGGACCGCACCACCATCATGAATTTCCGCCACCTGCTGGAGCAGCATCAACTGGCCCGCCAATTGTTCAAGACCATCAATCGCTGGCTGGCCGAAGCAGGCGTCATGATGACTCAAGGCACCTTGGTCGATGCCACCATCATTGAGGCACCCAGCTCGACCAAGAACAAAGAGCAGCAACGCGATCCGCAGATGCATCAGACCAAGAAAGGCAATCAGTGGCACTTTGGCATGAAGGCCCACATTGGTGTCGATGCCAAGAGTGGCCTGACCCACAGCCTAGTCACCACCGCGGCCAACGAGCATGACCTCAATCAGCTGGGTAATCTGCTGCATGGAGAGGAGCAATTTGTCTCAGCCGATGCCGGCTACCAAGGGGCGCCACAGCGCGAGGAGCTGGCCGAGGTGGATGTGGACTGGCTGATCGCCGAGCGCCCCGGCAAGGTAAGAACCTTGAAACAGCATCCACGCAAGAACAAAACGGCCATCAACATCGAATACATGAAAGCCAGCATCCGGGCCAAGGTGGAGCACCCGTTTCGCATCATCAAGCGACAGTTCGGCTTCGTGAAAGCCAGATACAAGGGGTTGCTGAAAAACGATAACCAACTGGCGATGTTATTCACGCTGGCCAACCTGTTTCGGGCGGACCAAATGATACGTCAGTGGGAGAGATCTCACTAAAAACTGGGAATAACGCCTTAAATGGCGAAGAAACGGTCTAAATAGGCTGATTCAAGGCATTTACGGGAGAAAAGATCGGCTCAAACTGAAAAAATGAAATGACTGAGTCAGCCGAGAAGAATTTCCCCGCTTATTCGCACCTTCCTTAAGTTATGCTAACGAGGTCTTTGAGGACTGCTATGACTTTATTGAGTCATCTAATAAGGCGACAATAAGAAGCTTGGAACCCGAGGACTGGGTGAATGATGAGCGTCTAAAAGATAAATTAAATGAATTTTTAGAAGAGCGTCTGTAAATACCGAAGAAGTAGAAACAGTCAGCTTAATATTGTATGTTGGGCTTCGCAGGCTCAGCACCAATCTACAGATTGTGTAGGTTGTGGCTGAGCGTAGTGAAGCCCAACGTTTACCGCGAACTCTCTTTTTCCTGCCCCTTATCTCCAGCCCTTCTCCGCCTTCTTTAATAAATGGGAGAAGGGATCAATGCCGTTACCGCTGTCCGATTACGCTTCGCTGATCGAACCTACGTGGCTGCCACCTCGATTATTTGATTCGTCCAGCCAGGGGCGCCGAGCCGCCAAAAAAACGGGGCCCGAGGTGTCCCCCGGGCCCCGCAAGCAGATGGCGTGCTTAGATGCTGGATTTGACGCTGACGAACTCGGGGTAGGCATCGATGCCGCACTCGTGGACATCCACACCCATCAGTTCTTCCTCTTCGCTGACCCGCAGGCCCATGGTGGCCTTGAGCAGGCTCCAGACCACGAGGGAGACGACAAAGACCCAGCCGAAGATGGTGGCAGCACCCAGCAACTGGGCACCGAAGGTGGCGCTCGTGTTGGAGAAGGGCACCACCATCAGGCCGAACAGGCCGCAGACGCCGTGTACCGAGATGGCACCGACCGGATCATCGATCTTCAGGCGATCGAAGGCGACGATGGCGTAGACCACCAGGGCACCGGCCAGGGCGCCGATCAGGCTGGCGAACAGCGGGCTGGGGGAGGCCGGGTCGGCGGTGATGGCGACCAGACCGCCGAGGGCGCCGTTGAGGATCATGGTGAGATCCGCCTTGCCCCAGGTGAGCTTGCTGACCAGCAGGGCGCCGACCACACCGGCGGCTGCGGCGGCGTTGGTGTTGACGAACACGGTGCCGATGGCGGTGGCGTCAGCGGCGCTGGAGAGCGCCAGTTGGGAGCCACCGTTGAAGCCGAACCAGCCCATCCAGAGGATCAGGGTGCCCAGGGTCGCGAGCGGCAGGTTGGAGCCGGGGATGGGGTAGATCTCCCCTTGCTTGCCATATTTGCCGCGACGGGGGCCGAGCAGCAGCACGGCGGCCAGGGCAGCGGCAGCGCCCGCCATGTGGACGATGCCGGAGCCTGCGAAGTCGGAGAAGCCCGCCTCTTTCAGGAAGCCGCCGCCCCAGCTCCAGTAGCCTTCCACGGGGTAGATGAAGCCGGTCATCACCACGCAGAACAGCAGGAAGGACCAGAGCTTCATCCGCTCTGCCACCGCACCTGAGATGATGGAGGTGGCGGTGGCGACGAACACCACCTGGAAGAAGAAGTCGGAGTGCAGGGAGTGGCCCGCGTCGTCCGCCTGGCTGCCCATCAGGCTGCCAAAGCTCGGCAGCCAGCCGCCGGCGCTGTTGTCCACGTACATGATGTTGTAGCCGACCAGCAGGAACATGATGCAGGCGATGGCATAGAGCAGGATGTTCTTGGTCAGGATCTCGGTGGTGTTCTTGGCGCGGACCAGGCCGGCTTCGAGCATGGCGAACCCGGCGGCCATCCACATGACCAGCACGCCGGAGATCAGCAGGTAGAAGGTGTCGAGTGCATAGCGCAGCTCGCTGACGGATGTGATCAACTCTTCCATGTCGTATTCCTCAGTTCCAGTCGTATCAAAGGGCGTCTGCGTCGGTCTCGCCGGTGCGGATGCGCACGGCGGCCTGCAGGTCATAAACGAAGATCTTGCCGTCACCTATCTTGCCGGTGTGGGCGGCCTTGCTGATGGCTTCGATGATCTGCTCGACGTTGTCGGCCAGGGTGGCGATCTCCAGCTTTACCTTGGGCAGGAAATCCACCTGGTATTCGGCACCCCGGTACAGCTCGGTGTGCCCCTTCTGGCGGCCAAACCCCTTGACCTCGGAAACCGTCAACCCCTCGACGCCGAGGTTGGCGATGGCTTCGCGCACGTCGTCGAGTTTGAACGGCTTGATGATGGCGGTGATTAATTTCATGCAATATCCCCAATCCTTGTGGTTCACCCAGATAAAGGCAAATATTGCGCCAGAAAAGTATTTTTCTTTTTATTCATACACTTGCTTATTAATCGCAGCCCTGGTCAGCGAGGCTTGCCCAATATGGGCAGGGCTGCGCCAAAGGTGTGCACCGCCGTGGTGCAATCTGGCCGGCAGAAGAACGGAAGGGAGCGTGACGGCGCGCAAGACTAGAAAGTGTGCGGGCTGCTACTGTTGTTCAACAAGAGGACAACCTGGCCGATAACCCGTCATGACGGGGTGTCGAGGCCAGTCGCCCCCTTGAAGGCTCGACCGGCAGGCCCGGTTTTCCCGCCAGGTCAACAAGCGGATCCGTAGCGCCGAGTAGCAGAACAAGGAAGGTTTTCATGCTGCATGACAATGAGATGACAAGGCTACCGGCCCTCGACGAGGCCGTGATGAGCGGCATGCTGGAGGTCGTGAGCGACGGTCTCTGGGACTGGAATGCCAACACCGGCTATGTCCATCGCTATCCCGGCTGGTATCAGATGCTGGGGTATGAGCCCCACTCCCTCGACAACACCGTCTTTACCTGGGAGAACCTGATCCACCCGGACGATCTGGCGCAGGTCATGGAGAGCTTCGATGCCTGCCTGAGTGGGCGGGCGGCGGACTACCGGGCCGAATACCGCTGCCGTTGCCGTAACGGTGACTACCTCTGGGTGGCGGATTGTGGCCGCATCGTCGCACGCAACCCGGACGGCAGTGTCGCCAGGATGGTGGGGGCACACCGCAACATCCACGCCCAGCGGGAACTCTACGCCAGGCTGGAGCTGCAAAACCGCACCCTGGAGCAGCAGGTGGCGCAGCGTACCGCCGAACTGGAGCGGCTCAACCAGGCATTGCAGTTCCAGGTGGAGGAGAACCGCCGCCTGGCGGAGACGGACTCCCTGACCGGCGCGGCCAGCCGCTATCGGCTGGAGCAGGCGGTGCGGCTGGAGCATGAGCGCGCCAAGCGCTTCAAGGAGCCCTTTGCCGTGATCGCCATGGACGTGGACGACTTCAAGCAGATCAACGATCGCCATGGCCACGGGGTGGGGGACCAGACCCTGATCGATATCGTGCAGCTGACCCGGGGCTGCATCCGCGAGATCGATCTGCTGGCCCGCTGGGGGGGTGACGAGTTCATGCTGGTGCTTCCCAATACCCGGTTGCCCGACGCCCGGGTGGTGGCCGAGAAGCTGAGGCAGCGCCTGAGCCATGCCAGGGTCAAGGGGATCGAGCCCGTGACCTTGAGTTTCGGGTTGGTGGAGTCCGACCCCGACGAGCAGGTGTCCCACCTGATGGCGAGGGTCGACAGGGCGCTCTACCGGGCCAAGCTGGCGGGCAAGGACCAGCTCAGCGGCTGACAAGGGCACTGGTCGGAGCCGCTACGGGGCTTTTCCCCCCCGAATACGGCTTGACCAAGGGATTCTCTTGACTCCAATTCATCCCGCTGGTTTCATGCGCGCTCTTTTCATTCTTGCGAGATGTATCTTCATGAAAAAGTCCTTGCTGATTGCCCTGACCGCCCTGCCTCTGGTTGCCCACGCCGGCCTGATGGATTCCCTGACCGACACCGTGACCAGCAGCGTCACCAGCACCGCCAAAGAGATGGCTGGCAACGCCATGGACACCGCTTCCAACGAAGCGATCAAGAAGGCTCTGGACATCAAGGAAGGCGGCTCCAACAAGCAGGCCATCAAGGACAAGCTGGGCGCCCCGGCCAGCACCAAGACCGACGCCGGTCTGGAAGTATGGACCTATGACCTGGACGCTCTGAACAAGGCCTCCCCGCTGCTGGCCGAGACCACCAAGTCCCTGCTGAAAGACTCCGAAGTGGCCCAGAAGAATGTGGTCATCAAGTTCGAAGGCGAGACCGTGAAGACCCTGAACCTGGCCAACAAGGCCTGAGTCCTGGCAAAGTGAATGAAAAAGGGGCCCGCGGGCCCCTTTTTGCTGTCTGGTGTTCAGGCTCACACCTTGAAGCGGTGTACCAGAGCCAGCAACTGGCGGTTGGACCCCAGCAGGGTGGCGGCGCTCTGCTCCGTGTTGCCGCCGTTCTCCACCAGGAGGTTCAGCATGTCGCGAATGCTCACCATGTTGCGGTTGATCTCCTCGGTCACCCGGCTCTGCTCCTCGGCAGCGGTGGCGATCTGGCTGCTGAGATCGTGGATCTGCACCACGGCGTCGGCCATGGTGTCGAGGCCGCCGGTGACCTGCCCCGTGGTGTCGGCCGCCGCCTGGCAACTGCGCTTGGTCTGCTCCATGGCGACCACGGCCTCGGCGACCCCCTGGGTGAGCCGTGACAACATGCTGCCCACTTCGGCGGTGCTGTTCTGGGTGCGTGCCGCGAGGGCACGCACCTCGTCGATGAGGGCCACCACGCTGGCGGAGGCCGATCCCACCACCTTGCGGGAGCTGGCCGCCTGACCGTTGGCGGCCTCGGTGAAGCTGGCGGAGTCGTTGGCGTGGCGGGCAACGCTGTCGGCGGTGGAGCTGAGTTCGTTGAGGGCGGTGACGACCTGATCGGTTTCGCTGGCGTGTTCTCCCAGGATCCGCCTGGCCTGCCCGGTCTGCTGATCGAGCTGGGCCAGCTCGCGGGTGATGAGATCGGTGGCGGCGGTCACCTGCACCATCATCTGTTGCAGGAAGGCGATGAAGCGGTTGACCGACAGGGCGATGTTGTCCAGCTCGTCATGCCCTTTGACCTGGATGCGGGCGGTCAGATCGGCGTCGCCGGCGCTGAGGGCGTCGATGTTGAGCTTGAGGGTCTGCAGGCGGCTGCCAAGCTGGCTGATGGCCAGCACCATGAGCACGAACAGCAGCCCCGCCAGGGGGAGCTGGATGCTCGCCAGGGTGGCGAGCACATCCCGGCTGTCCTGGGTCAGGGTGCGGGTCGGCAGGGCGGCGGCCAGCAGCCAGGGGGTCCCTTCGATGGCCTCCATCAGCAGGGTCTGTTCTTCACCCTGATCCTGGAAGGTGGTGCGCAGCTGCCCCTTGCTCGCATCCTGGCCCAGCAGGCCGCTGATGGCGAGGGCGAAGGGATAGTCGGCGTGGGCGGAGAGGTTGCCGAGCACCACATCCCCGGTCAGACGGGCGTTGCGGCTCAGGATCTTGCCGTCAGCCTCGATGATCATCACCTGACCGCCGATCTCCTGCTCTTTCTTGGCCACCAGGTCGTTGAAGAAGCCCAGGGTGACGTCTATGGTCGACACCCCGTAGAGGGCGCCATCCTGGTAGATCCCCATGGCGCAGTTGGTTCTCGGCTGCTGGCTCGCGCCATCCTTGTAGGCGGCGGCCCAGGCACAGATGCCACGGGGCGCCTGCTAGCCAGCCTTGTGCCAGGGCTGATCGAAATAGTTGGGCGCCTCTGCCGAGTTCCAGTAGGTGTTGGGAATGAGGGCGTTGGACGCATCCCTGTGGAAGAAGGTGCTGAACTTGGCGCGCCCCGCCTCCCGCTTGTCCGGCAGGGGCCAGATGCCGCCACCGAAGACCATGCCGTTGCCGTACTGGTCGATGAGGGCCGGGAGCTGGGCATCTATCTGCTCGCTCGGCAGTTGTGCCACCAGCTGGGTGATGCTGCGCGACTGGGTCTGCACCCCGTTGAGCTGGTCACGGATATCGGTCGCTATCTCGCCGACTCGCAGCGCCACGTTCTCCTCCCCCGCCTTTTGCAGGGCGGGGGTGATCCAGATCTGGATGCCGATCACCGTCAGGGCGCACACCAGCGCCATGAAGCCCAGAAAAACGGCGGTATAGCGCCCCTTGATTGTGCCCAGATTCCATCCCATAACGACTCCTGTCCACTGTGTCCGGGATCGTGCCCGCATCTGTTGTGTGAGGGACCATTATGATTTATTTCGAAAGTGAAACGTTTGTTATCGCTCACATAACATGATGCGGGCAGACAGGAAAAGGTGAAAAACTGGGGGTGGAGACAAAAAAAGGGTGGCTTGCGCCACCCTGTCGTTTTCGCCGGTGTCGGGGCAGGGCCCCGCCGGATCACGGGTCTGCTTCGGCAAACCGCTTCATTACGTCGCCTTACTGGTTTGCTTCTGCGAACAGCTTGATCATCTCGACTTACTGGTCTGCTTCGGCAAACGGCTTCATTACGTCGATTTACTGGTTTGCTTCTGCGAACAGCTTGATCATCTCGACTTACTGGTCTGCTTCGGCAAACGGCTTCATCACTTCGATTTACTGGTTTGCTTCTGCGAACTGCTTCATCACCTCGGCGTGCTTGATCATGCCGTCGGCACGCAGACCAAGGTTCTTCACGAACTCAGCCTTCTTGGCCGGATCTTCAATCTTGTCGTAGCGCTGTTGCAGATGGGCCTGGATCTGTTCCGGGGTCATGTTCTTCATGCGGGCCATCTTGTCGTGGCGGCCGCCATGATGCTTGCCGCCCATCATGCCGGTACCGTCCATGGGGCAACCGGTCGCCGTGGCCTGGGTCGGCTGGGCGGTGGAGACGGCCTCGCTGGCGGCATAGGCACCGAGGGGCAGGCCGAGGATCAAGATGGCGGTCAGCAGGGTCTTGGTCAGCTTTTTCATGGGTAACTCCTGTCGGATGTGTACGGGTAGAGGCTCTTTCGCCTTGGTATCCAGTAAACACCGTGGAAGTGTCTGAAATTTGCCAGTAGAGGCCTATTTTGTAGCAGAGTGTGGCACAGGGGCGTGCTGGCACACTTTGACACAACCCGCCCGGTTGATTTTCGTATAATCGCCCCAGCCCGATAACGGAGAGATGATGATGAACCAAGGCAGCCCTCATATTCTGGTGGTCGATGACCACAGCGAGATCCGCGATCTGCTCAAGCGCTTTCTGGAGCAGCATGGCATGCGCGTCAGTTGCGCCCGCGATGGCAAGGAGATGAAGCGGCTGCTGGATGAGCGGGAGTTCGACCTGCTGGTGCTGGATCTGATGATGCCGGGGGAGGATGGCCTCACCCTGTGCCGCGAGCTCAGGGTCAAATCCCGCCTGCCGATCATCATGCTGACCGCCATGGGGGAGGAGACGGACCGCATCATCGGCCTGGAGATGGGGGCGGACGACTACCTCTCCAAGCCGTTCAACCCTCGGGAGCTGCTGGCCCGCATCAAGGCGGTGATGCGCCGCACCCAGGCGGAGAGCCTGCCCGTGCCGGAGACCCTGACCCGGGATCTGCGCTTCGATCGCTGGCTGCTCGACGTCAATCGCCGGGAGCTGGTGGACGAGGAGGGGGTGGGGATGAGCCTCTCCACCGCCGAGTTCGATCTGCTCAAGGTGTTTCTGGAGCGGCCCCAGCGGGTGTTGAGCCGGGATCAGTTGCTGGATCTGGCCCGTGGCCGGGAGGCGGTGGCCTTCGATCGCGCCATCGATACCCTGGTGAGCCGACTGCGGCGCAAGCTGGAGCGGGATCCCAAGAATCCCGAGCTCATCAAGACCATCTGGGGTGGCGGTTACCTGTTCGCCGCCGACGTGACCCAGGAGTGAGGCCGACATGATCAAGCGCGTCTTCGCCAGGCTGCTGCCCAAGGGGTTGACCGGCCAGATAGTGCTGGTGGCCCTGGCGGGGCTGGTGCTGATCCAGCTGCTCAGTATCCAGATCTACCGTTCGGACAGGGAGGAGGCCCTCGGTTACGTCAACAGCCGCAACGCCATGCAGCGGATCATCTCCGTGGTGCGCCTGCTCTCCCTCTCTCCTCCTTCCCTCTATCACGAGATCCTCAAGGCGAGCCGCAGCGAGACCCTGCTGCTTCGTCTGGCCGACGAGCCGTTGCAGCCGGACAACCGCAGCCCCCGCTTCGAGAAGCTGGTGCGGGCCAAGCTCGGCTATCCATCCTCCCTGGCGGTGGAGATCAGCGCCGAGCTGAAGCAGGACATCCAGCGCAGCCGGGCCTGGCAGCACCACAACCGCATGATGAAGGATCGCAACGGCATGCCGCCGCCCCAGGACATGCGGCTCTACGGCTCCATCGAACTGCCCAACGGCGGCTGGCTCCAGTTCAGCTCCCTGGTGGACAAGGAGACGGCGAGCTGGTCCTGGCAGACTACCCTCAACCTGCTGCTGGTGGCGAGCCTGGTGATCGGCCTGATGATCTGGCTGTTCCGCCGGGCGACCCGTCCCCTCAAGCAACTGGCCGCCAACGCCGACAGGCTGGGGCGTGGTGAGGACATCGAGCCCCTGCGTGAGGAGGGGCCCACCGAGATCCGCGAGTCCATCCAGGCCTTCAACCGGATGCACACCCGGCTCGATCGCTTCGTGCAGGACAGAACCCGGATGCTGGCCGCCATCTCCCACGACCTGCGCACCCCCATCACCAGCCTGCGGCTGCGCAGCGAGTTTCTGGCGGACGGGGAAGACAAGGAGCGCTTCCAGCAGACCCTGCAGCAGATGGAGCAGATGCTGGCGGCGACCCTGAGCTTTGCCCGGGAGGAGGGGCAGCAGGAGGCGACCCGGGAGCTGGATCTGGTCAGCCTGCTGGAGAGCCTGTGTGACGACTATGCCGACATGGGCCAGCCCGTCACCTGCCTGGCCGAGGGCAAGCAGGTTTACGCCTGCCGCGCCAACACCCTGCGCCGGGTGCTGCAAAACCTCATCGGCAACGCCATCAAGTACGCAGGGGGGGCCGAGGTCTCGCTGGTGCGCGGTGACGGCGAGTTGCTGATCCTGGTTCGCGATCAGGGGCCGGGGATTGCGGAGAGCCAGCTGGAGGAGGTGTTCAAGCCCTTCGTGCGCCTGGATGAAGCCCGCAACACCGAGTCTGGCAGCGTGGGACTGGGGCTCGCCATCGCCCGCACCCTGGTGCACCAGCACGGCGGTGAGCTCAGCCTTCACAATCGCCAGGAGGGGGGGCTGGAGGCGCGGATCAGCCTGCCCCTGTAAGGAACCTGACCAGGAAATGGGGCACCACCAGGGTGCCCTTTTTGCTGGCCGTGGCGAGAGGGAAGCAGGGCAACACGCCGGTCACCCGGAAACGGGCAACAAAAAACCCGCCGAAGCGGGTTTTTTCAATTCTTGCTGAGGCCCTTGCCCAAAGAGGGGAAGGTGCTCCGGCTTGAATTACTGCGGAACGACGTTCGCAGCAGCCGGGCCTTTCTGGCCTTGCTCGATGGTGAACTCAACGCGCTGACCTTCTTCCAGGGTTTTGAAACCGTTGGACTGGATGGCGGAGAAGTGAACGAACACGTCTTTGCTGCCGTCAGCCGGGGAGATGAAACCGAAGCCTTTCTCGGCGTTGAAGAATTTTACGGTACCAGTCATTTTGGACATGATAATTTCCTTGAGTAGTGATTAGTGAAACGCCACCGGAGCGGCAATCCATGATTTTTCGTCAGAAATACGTATGGGGAGCACTAAAGAAGGAGAATTATCTGGCAAGAATTATCGGGGATAACTGCCTGCACAAATCACTGCTTTAAGATGACTGCCTAACATAATCAGGTCTGAACTACCGAACCATCGAAAACGATTAGAACACGCACACCCTGTCATGGCAATCTTTATCTTGGTATTCGTTTCAGTCAGTGATGGCTGGATAGGCGTTTTATCCGGGTGTGCATCAGCTGCCAGGCGCCTCCTGCTGCCCTTTTCAGGGAGATGACATGACGCTCTGCCAGCCCCCTTTTTTGCAGCAGCGTCATCTGCGAGCATTCATGCTGCCGTTACCGTCTGCCACGGTATTTGTTGCTGACGGAATCGGACCAGCTGAAGGTGTCAGGCAGCACTTGGGCGCTGGCTCGCTCCTTGGCTTTCTCCCGTGCCAGTGCGGAAGCCGCCTTGGCGGCCTGGGCGCGATCGGCGGCGATCTTCTGGCGTCCTGCTTCGCGGATCTTGTTGCGCTCCCCGTTGGTCAGGGTGTGATCGGCATTGGCCTGGGCCTTTTGCACCAGCAGGGCAATCTCGGCTTTCTCGGCCTCGGTCAGATCCTTCATTTCCAGCTTCTTCATGACGCGCTCCTGCGATCGTTGAATGCCCACTCTAACACACATCCACCGGAGACAGGCTGACCATCCGTCCTCGGATGCCAAAAGTGTCGCCCGGTCGTCATTCCCGGGGGGGGACGCTACGGGAACGCCTGGCTGACAGGCGCTGCCGGGAGGCTGGATCCCGGCGGAAGATTGGGAGTATGCTGAGGCCAGTGCGATCCCCGATCGTCACTGTTGGCGTACTGAAATCCACGATTCGGCTGACATGCTGGAACACCCGTTCCAACTGTCCAGGTAACCTTTTTGGAGTCTGATGATGAGCAACAAAGAACAGCATCACGGCAAAGATGCCAAGAAAAAACCGCAGATGTCACTGAAAGAGAAACGCGAAGCCAAACGTCAGAAAGCAGAGCTGAAAAACGGCAGCGCGATGAAGTAACGCTCCATCCACTGCGGCTCCCTGGAGCCGGTATCAAGCCAGTCCATCATGGGCTGGCTTTTTTGTCTCCGGCAGTAGAGGTGGTGCCATAGGCGGCAAAGATCCGCTCATAGCGCCCGTCCGCCTTCATCTTGGCGAGCTGTCTGTCGAACCATTGTCGGTGGCCCGCCTCGCGAAAGGCGAAGTGGTAGTGAGTCGGGGGGAAGAGGTCGTGCTGTCTGACCTTGTCCTTGGGATAGCGGTCGCCCTCCTGGTCATCCCCGAGCAACTGCACCAGATAGTAGTAGAACACCCGTTGTTCCAGGATCACGGCATCGGTGCGCCCGAGCAGGAGCCGCTGTACCTGTCCCTCCTGCCTCGCCACCTCTTCATAACGGGGATTCTGGTCGACGATGTCGGAGAAGGTCGTTCCCAGAATCTGCCGTGCACGCTGGAAGGCACTGACTCGCAGGGTCTGCAAATCCTTCATGGTGTGGACTGCCGTCGGCGCCAGGGTAAAGACCCGGTTGTGGAAGGTGATCACCGGCTGTGAGAGGTAGGCGCTTTCCAGCATGCCGGGTTTGACGTTGATGATGGCGTCCAGCTTGCCTTCCTCCAGCATCCTGAAGGTGCGCTCCAGGGGAAGATAGACGACCTGCAGCTCATGAGGGCTGCCTGCGAAGGCCTCTCGCATGAGATCGAGTTCGATGCCCCTGTCTTCGTGGCTGATGACATAGGGAGGAATGGCAAAGCTGACGCCGACCCGCAGCGGCTCCGCGGCAAGGTGGCCGCCGAACATCAGCAGGGCGAGGCACAGCAGACGACTCAAGTGGTTCATGCAGGTTCCCGAAGGGAGAAATCGTCTCGATGATAGCCACAAGCCTGGACGAAGAGGACGTAAAGCGCGGGAAAGTGGCAGCAACATGGTCGTCGGGGGAGGTGAATGCGTCAGAAACAGGTAAAAAAAGGCCCTGATGAATCAGGGCCTGCCGCAGGGGATCAGAACGGAATATCGTCGTCGAAATCCATCGGCGGTTCGTTGTAGACCGGCGGGGCGGATTGCGGCTGCTGGGCCGGACGGCCGTAACCGCCTTGCGGTTGCATGTTCTGCTGCGGGGCAGCAGGACGTTGCATGTTCTGTTGCGGTGCAGCCTGTTGCGGCTGGCCCCAGTTGCCCTGGGATGACTGGCCGCCCATGCCCTGGCCACCGCCCTGCGGACGGCCACCCAGCATCTGCATCACACCGGTGAAGCTGTCGACCAGCACCTCGGTGGTGTAGCGCTCCTGGCCGCTCTGATCCTGCCATTTGCGGGTCTGGAGCTTGCCTTCCACATAGACCTGGGAGCCCTTCTTCAGGTACTCGCCGGCCACTTCGGCCAGCTTGCCCATGAAGACGACACGGTGCCATTCGGTGCGCTCTTTCTGCTCACCGGTCTGCTTGTCGCGCCAGGTATCGGAGGTGGCCAGGGTGATGTTAGTCACGGCACCGCCGCTCGGCATGTAGCGCACTTCCGGGTCTTGCCCCAGGTTACCGATCAGAATGACTTTGTTGATGCCTCGACTGGCCATAATCTCTCTTCCACCCTTATGTATACCGGCCAGGCCAGATGCCTGGGCCCATTCAATAATGCGTTTGTTTGCAACGAGATGCGCGCCCTGGCTGGGTGTCATCTCTCTTCAGTGTCCTGGCTGCGCCGGAGCTTGCCGGCAGAGGCGTCATGGATCGGCCGCAGCGTTTGGCCGCCATAGTACCAGTTGGCGGGCATGAGCGCACATCTTCCCTGCCACTGTGGCGTCAATGGATCGCCACAGCCTGAGTAACTTACCCGAGGTAAGGTGTCACCAGCAAGGGGAGGCGGCTGGGGCAGGCTGCGTGAAGAGGGCGGAGCTGTTATGGTGCGCACCGGCACTACTTGACCCCCCAAATGGGGGGGGCGTGCTAGCCAATTGTATTGGCTGGAAAATTGCTGGGCTTCAAAGGAGCCACCGATGCGTCTAATACTTTTTTAATGCTGCAGCCAGGAGGGGGATTGGTACTCTTCCTTGCCAAAAAGCCCCGACTCGAATGTGCAAGGAAGTTCTCTTGATGACGCCCGACTCCCTCCTGGTGCTGATCACCGAAAATAACGCACAAGCCTCCCGTTTCCAGCGTCACCTCAGTGAAGAGCTTGGTCTGCCCATCTTGCTGGTGGGGGAGCTGAATGACCTGCCAGACGTTGCAGAGGGCGCCCCCAAAACCTTGCTGCTGATCGATCTGGACTACCTCAAGTCGACCCAGCAGGAGCTGTGGAGCAATGCCATCTGCCAGCGCTTTGGCGAGGCCAGTGCCGTGTTGCTCAATGCCCCGACCAGCACCAACAAAGAGCTGCTGCTGATGTGGCCCCATACCAGCGGGCTCTTCTTTCGTCAGGACACGTTGGACAGGTTGGTCTTCGGCATCCGCAAGGTGTTGCAGGGGGAGTACTGGATCCCGCGCCACCTGCTGTGCGACCTGGTGGACTACTACCGCAAGGGGAGCGGGCAACCTCAGCGTCAGCAGACGCTGCTGACCGCCCGCGAGCAGGAGATCGTGCGTCACCTGATGACGGGGGCCTCAAACACCGAGATCGCCGACAGCCTGTTCGTGAGCGAACACACCGTCAAATCCCATCTCTACAACGTCTTCAAGAAGCTGAACGTCAAGAACCGGTTGCAGGCGGTGAGCTGGGCCAAGGAGTATCTCTGAGGAAGGGGCACGGAAGGAAAGACTGTCTATTCATCCAGTAGTCTCTATGCCATACTGGCCCGCTCTGGTTCCCGTATCGAGCGCGCAACAAGATGGAAAAAATCGTGATCCGGGGTGCCCGCACCCACAACCTCAAGAACATCAACCTGATCCTGCCACGTGACAAGCTGATCGTGGTGACCGGCCTGTCCGGTTCGGGCAAATCCTCCCTGGCGTTCGATACCCTCTATGCCGAGGGGCAGCGCCGCTATGTGGAATCGCTTTCCGCCTATGCCCGCCAGTTCCTCTCCCTGATGGAGAAGCCGGACGTGGACCACATCGAGGGGCTGTCGCCTGCCATCTCCATCGAGCAGAAGTCCACCTCCCACAACCCGCGCTCGACCGTCGGCACCATCACCGAGATTTACGACTACCTGCGGCTGCTGTTCGCCCGGGTCGGCGAGCCACGCTGCCCGACCCACGCCATTCCGCTCGCGGCCCAGACCATCAGCCAGATGGTGGATCAGGTGCTGGCCCAGCCCGAAGGCGCCAAGCTGATGCTGCTGGCCCCCGTGGTGCGCAACCGCAAGGGGGAGCACACCAAGCTGCTGGAGAACCTGGCGGCCCAGGGTTACATCCGCGCCCGCATCGACGGCGAGGTATGCGATCTGTCGGATCCTCCCGCGCTGGAGCTGCACAAGAAGCACACCATCGAGGTGGTGGTGGATCGCTTCAAGGTGCGCGATGACCTGGCCCTGCGCCTGGCCGAATCGTTCGAAACGGCGCTGACTCTCTCCGGCGGCATCGTGCTGGTGGTGCCGATGGACGGGGAGGATGGGGTTGCCCCCATGACCTTCTCCGCCAACTTCGCCTGCCCCGAGTGCGGTTACTCCATGTCGGAGCTGGAGCCCCGGATCTTCTCCTTCAACAACCCGGCGGGGGCCTGCCCCACCTGTGACGGTCTCGGGGTGCAGCAGTATTTCGATCCCGCCAAGCTCATCCATGATCCGGGCCAGAGCCTGGCCGGTGGCGCCATCCGTGGTTGGGACAAGCGCAGCTTCTACTACTTCCAGATGCTCAAATCCCTGGCCGATCACTACAAGTTCGACCTGGAGACCCCCTGGGAGGATCTGCCGCTCAAGACCCAGGAGGTGATCCTGCGTGGTTCCGGGCGCACCGAGATCGAGTTCCGCTACATGAATGACCGCGGCGATGTGGTGGTGCGCAAGCACCCGTTCGAGGGGATCCTGCACAACATGGAGCGCCGCTACCGGGAGACCGAATCCAACGCGGTGCGGGAAGAGCTGGCCAAATACATCGCCAACAAGTCCTGCACCAGTTGCGGTGGCAGCCGACTGCGGGAAGAAGCCCGCCACGTCTTCGTGGACAATCGCAACCTGCCCGCCATCGCCGAGCAGTCCATCGGCGATGCCCTGGCCTTCTTCGAAGGGTTGAACCTGTCCGGTCAGCGTGCCCAGATAGCGGACAAGATCCTCAAGGAGATCGTCGAGCGGCTCGGCTTCCTGGTGAACGTCGGCCTCAACTATCTGAGCCTGTCGCGCAGCGCCGAGACTCTCTCCGGTGGCGAGGCGCAGCGGATCCGGCTGGCCAGCCAGATCGGGGCTGGCCTGGTGGGGGTCATGTACGTGCTGGACGAGCCCTCCATCGGTCTGCATCAGCGTGACAACGAGCGGCTGCTCAAGACCCTGACTCACCTGCGTGATCTCGGCAACACCGTGATCGTGGTGGAGCACGATGAGGATGCCATTCGCCTCGCCGACCATGTGCTCGACATCGGTCCGGGGGCTGGCGTGCACGGCGGGGCCATCGTCGCCCAGGGGACGCCGGAGGAGATCATCGCGAACCCCGAGTCCCTGACCGGTGACTACCTCTCCGGGCGCAAGCAGATCGCCATCCCGGCCGAGCGCACCCCGCTCACTGGCAAGTGGCTGAAATTGAAAGGGGCGAGCGGCAACAACCTGCGCAACGTCAACCTGGATCTGCCCATCGGAGTGATGACCTGCGTCACCGGCGTCTCCGGTTCCGGCAAGTCGACCCTGATCAACGACACCCTGTTCCGCATCGCCCACCGCGAGCTGAACAAGGCCACCGAGTCCACGCCTGCGCCCTATCGCAGCGTCGAGGGGCTGGAGCATCTGGACAAGGTGGTGGATATCGACCAGAGCCCCATCGGCCGCACCCCGCGCTCCAACCCGGCCACCTACACCGGCCTGTTCACCCCGATCCGCGAGCTGCTCTCCGGCACCCAGGAGGCGCGTTCCCGTGGCTACCAGCCGGGCCGCTTCTCCTTCAACGTGAAGGGGGGACGCTGCGAGGCGTGCCAGGGGGACGGGGTCATCAAGGTGGAGATGCACTTCCTGCCGGATGTTTACGTGCCGTGCGACGTCTGCAAGGGCAAGCGCTACAACCGCGAGACCCTGGAGGTGAAGTACAAGGGCAAGAACATCCACGAAATCCTCGAGATGACGGTGGAAGATGCCCGTGCCTTCTTCGATCCGGTGCCGGCGGTGGCGCGCAAGCTGCAGACCCTGATGGACGTGGGCCTCTCCTACATCCGGCTCGGTCAGTCCGCTACCACGCTCTCTGGCGGCGAGGCGCAGCGGGTCAAGCTGGCGCGGGAGCTCTCCAAGCGGGACACCGGCCAGACCCTCTACATCCTGGACGAACCGACCACGGGGCTGCACTTCCACGATATCCAGCAGTTGCTCAAGGTACTGCACCAACTGCGGGATCGGGGCAACACCATCGTCATCATCGAGCACAACCTGGACGTCATCAAAACCGCGGACTGGATCGTTGATCTGGGCCCGGAAGGGGGCGCTGGTGGTGGCCGTATTCTGGTGACGGGTACGCCTGAGGAGATGAGCCGTTGCAAGGAGTCCCACACGGCGCGCTTCCTCGCTCCTCTACTGGAGAAATAAGCGTCACTCGAGAAAAAGGGGCCAAGGCCCCTTTTTTGTTGGCCGGTGGGCGAGGTGCGCCGGTCTGGCGCCCGGCCAGGGATGAGAGGGAGAAAAGAGGGACTCGTCCGGCAGACTCAGTGTGTCAGCATCAGGAAGGCGAGGGCGAACAGGAAACCCAGCAGAATGAAGAGGAAGGAACCTATCCCCCAGATGGCGGCAAGAATGCCGAGAATTTTGTCTTTGCGTGTCTGTGGTTTCATAAAATTCAAATTACAGCGTGGTTACATCGCATTAATAAAATACGCCCCGGGGCATAATTAAACAACAATTGAAAGGGAAAGTGCGAACAAGTATCCCACGAACAAAAAATGAAAATTTTAGTCATTTAATATCAATGGGTTACCAGTAAATGCTCTCGTGCCATATGACTTATTCTCACCTTCCCTAAATCAATAACCGGCCATTCACATCCTTTTATAGTTTTCGGGCTTGCAACATAGAAAGAAAACAAAAAAGGAATAATGTGATGAAAAAGCTCCTTCCTCTGTTAATCGCAGCCGCTTTTGCTTCCCCCGTCGCCATGGCACATCAGGCCGGTGACATCCTGGTCCGTGGTGGCCTGGCGTTCGTCTCTCCCCAGACCAGCAGTGACAACGTGCTGGGGACGGGCGAGCTGGAGATCGACAGCAACATGCAGCTTGGCCTGACCCTCTCCTACATGTTGACGGACAACTGGGGTGTCGAGCTGCTGGCCGCGACCCCCTTCTCCCACTCGGTGTCGACTGCCGGCCTGGGTGAGGTCGCCAAGGTCAAACACCTGCCGCCGACCCTGATGGCGCAGTACTACTTCGGTGATGCCAACAGCAAGGTGCGCCCCTATTTGGGGGCCGGTATCAACTACACCACCTTCTTCGACGAGGAAGGGCGCGGTGCCCTGGCCGGGACGGATGTGAGCGTGGACTCCTCCTGGGGGATGGCGGGTCAGGTGGGCCTGGACATGGCGATCAATGACCGCTGGTTCGTCAACGCCTCTGCCTGGCTCATCGACATCGATACCGATGTGCATACCGCCGTGGGCACCATCAACACCTCCATCGATCCGGTGGCCTTCATGTTCGGCGTCGGTTACCGCTTCTGATGACAAACGTGGCCGGTGCACGGCCATGACAACAAGCATGTCTCTTTGGCCCGGCTCTGTTCGGACCCTTTTCTGCCTGCCATGTCACGCCAACTGTGATCTGGCCCGCCATCGCGTCACGAACCGCTATTCCATTGCATCCCGCTGCCGATAACCTCGGCATTCACCCCTTTCCCCAACGAGTGAGGATGCCTCCATGGGTTTATCTATTGTGCAGCGGATCATCGCCGGCTTCGTGCTGATGCTGTTGTTGCTGGTTCTGCTCGGCTTCATCAGTATCTTGAAGATCCGGGGGATCAACGAGGGGCTCTCCCAGGTTTCTGATCGTGCCACCCCCCTGGTGATCGCGGTCGCCGGGCTCAAGGGCGCACTGCAGGACAGCAACCGCTGGGTGCTCACCTACAGAACCAGCGAGGAGGCGGCCCAGTTGCCGCAACTGGCCAGCCAGTTCAAGGCGCAGCAGGAGCATTTCCTGGCCCAGAGCAAGGAGATGGCCCGGTTTGACGGGGTGGCGGAGGCGAGCGAGCGGTTCCGCCAGGTCGACGGGGCGACCCGCGAGTTCTACGGGTTGGCGGATCAGGTGCTGACCCAGCACGGTCAGTGGGTGGCCGCACTCGATCGGCGCCATGAACTGGAGCTGGCGTTCATCCGGCTGGAAGATACCTACCAGTGGGCCGCCGATCTGTTGCTGCAGCAGACCGCGAGCAAACGCTCCATGCGCAACAAGGCCGAACTCATCACCTCCGGCATTGCCCGGGATCTGAAAAACATCCGCCGGGCCGATGCCAAGACCGATCTCAATGAATTGGAGAAGGTGCTCGGCAAGGATATCGAGATGGCACGCAAACGGCTCGAACGGGTGCAGGTGCCCGATGACGTGAGGCAGCGTTTCATCGTCAACCTCGATCGGATGCAGGAGCTGGCCCTCGGCCCGAAAGGGTTGCTGGCGACCATGCGCAATGGCCAGCAACTGGCGGCCTCGCTGCAGTCCCTGAACCAGCAGCTCGACACCAGTCTGGTCAACAGCCTGGCGCTGCTGGACGAGATGGCCAAATCGGCGGGCAGCATTGCCAGCGCGAGCCGGGTCGGGGCGGATGACGCCGTCAGCAGCGCCAGCGCCTGGATCCTGATCGTGTCGGCCATCTCCGCAGCCGCCGCGCTCCTCATCGGTTACACCACGGCCCGCAGCATCCAGCGTCCGCTGCAACTCATCGATCGGGAGCTGGATCGCATGGCCACGGGTGACATGACCCGGCGCATCGACTACCAGAGCCGCTGCGAGTTCGGCAGCCTGACCCGCTCCATCAATACCCTGGCAGACAAGACTGGCGAACTGCTCGCCCAGATCAATGCCGGCTCGCGCCATCTGGTGGACGAGGCGAGCCGCGCCGCCGAGATAAGCGAGCGGGCCATGTCACGGGTGCAGGATCAGAAGAGCCAGACCGATCAGGTGGCTGCCGCCATCACCGAGCTGGAGGTGAGTGCCACCGAGGTGGCGCGTTCCACCGATGGCACCAAGCGCGAGGTGGACCTGGCGGACGAAGAGGCCCGCGCCGGACGCAAACAGGTGGCGACTACTCGCCAGATCACCGAACAACTGGCGGGTGCCATGGAAGAGGCGGTCGGCATCACCCACAAGCTGGGGGAATTCAGCGACAACATCGGCAGTATCCTCGACGTGATCCGCAGCATCGCCGAGCAGACCAACCTGCTGGCGCTGAACGCGGCCATCGAGGCGGCCCGCGCGGGGGACGCCGGTCGCGGCTTCGCGGTGGTGGCGGACGAGGTGCGGGCACTGGCGAACCGGACCCAGACCTCGACCGAGGAGATCCAGGCCATGATCGAGAACCTGCAAAGTTCCAGCAAACACGTGGTGGCCGTGATGGCACGCAGCCAGGAGCAGACCCAGGATTGCGTGGCCCAGACCCGGGTGATGGACGAGGCGTTGCAATCCATTGCCGAGCGGATGAGTGCCATCAAGGCGATGGCGGATCAGGTGGCTCATGCCGCCCAGGAACAGATCTCCGTGAGTCAGGGGGTTGCCCGTCATGTCGCCGGCATTGCGGATGTGGCTTACGAGACCGAACGGGAGGCGCGGGAATCAGCCAGCAGCAGTGAGGTGCTGGCAGATCTGGTCGCCAAGCAGCAGCAATTGATCGCCCATTTCAAGGTGTAGGAGGACTTATGGCTAACAAGTGGATCGGGGCCCTGAGTCTCCTGTTGTGTGGCCAGCTGATGGCCAGCGAGCTGGTGATAGAGAGCTGGCGCATAGATGACAAGGCCTTGTGGGAACAGAAGATCATTCCTGCATTCGAGGCCGCCCACCCGGGTATTCAGGTGAAATTCAACGGGGTGCAGAACGTCGAGTACATGCCGACCCTCTGGGCCAGCCTCAAGGCGGGCAAGGCGGGGGATCTCATCACCTGCCGCCCGTTTGACGACTCCCTGGCCCTGTTCAAGGCGGGCCATCTGGTGGAGCTGAGCGAGATGGCGGGGATGGAGAACTTCCCGAGCTTTGCCCAATCCCCCTGGCAGACCGACAGCGGCGCCCAGACTTTCTGCGTACCCATGGCATCGGTGATTCACGGCTTCTTCTACAACAAGAAGATATTCAGTGAGCTGGGGCTGACGGTACCCCAGACCCGCGAGGCATTCTTCGCAGCCCTGGACAAGGTGAAGGCGGATGGTCGCTATGTTCCCCTCGCCGTGAGCGGCTCGGAGAGCTGGGTTGCCTCCGAGCTCGGTTTCCAGAACATAGGCCCCAACTACTGGAAGGGGGAGGATGGTCGATTGGCGCTGATCGGGGGCCAGGAGCGCTTCAACAACCCGCAATACGTCAAGGTGTTCGAGGAGCTGGCCCGCTGGCGTGACTACCTGGGGGAGGGGGGCGAGAGCCGCGACTACGCCACCACCAACGAGCTGTTCACCTCGGGCAAGGCTGCCTTCTATGCGGCGGGATCCTGGGAGATTGCCCCCTTCACCGGCAAGGTGGACTTCGGTGTCATGCGCCCGCCCGTGGCAAAGCAGGGGGATGGCTGTTTCTTCACCGATCACACCGACATCGGTATGGGGATGAATCCGGCCAGCAAGAACAAGGAGGCCGCCATGACCTTCCTGCAGTGGCTGACCACTCCCCAGTTTGCCGAGCTCTATACCAACTCGCAGCCCGGCTTCTTCTCGCTATCCAACCACTTCTTTGAAGCCACCAATCCGGCGGCCAGAGAGATGATGGAGTGGCGGGATCAGTGCGATTCCACCATCCGGGTTGCCACCCAGATCCTCTCCCGCGGCACCCCCAAGCTCGGGGATGAACTGGCCGAGGTGAGCCAGCAGGTATTGCTGGGAACCGTGGCACCCAAGGCGGCGGCCGATCGCCTGGAACAGGGGTTGAAAGGGTGGTATGCCCCCCATCAGGGCAACCAGGGCAAGGGACAGGAGTGTCAGTGTGAGGCGAGCGTGCCTGCCGTCCCTGTGTCGGGTGCCATCGGGACCGAGCCGGCTGCACCTGTAGTGCCGGATGGACAAGCGCCCTCCGGAGCAAGCGCGACCCAGCCTCCGTCAGAACCGGTGTCCGGAGCCGTCGCTCCAGCGCCTCCTGCCGAAGTGGAGGAGGCGCTCGCCAGTGAACTGGAGGGGGCACAGCCCTGATGGTTCACCATGCAAAACGGGAGGCCTTGGCCTCCCGTTTTGCATCTGCGTGATGACCTGTCATTCCCGTGGCAAGCGGCACAGGCTGCCGATACGGGCCACCGGCACGAAACCCAGAGCGCGATAGACCCGCTGGGCGTGATAGTGCTCGTCTGCCACTATGATGAGCGAACTGGCCTGTGCCAGTCCCTGGCGTGCGACCTGGCTCAGCAACAGACGACAGAGCCCCCGGTTTCGCCACTCTGCGTGCGTGCGCACCAGTTGAAAGCGTCCCAGGGGGCCGGTGAAGAAGAGTCCGCAGCTGGCAACCAGTTGATCCTGGTGCCATAACCCCCACCACTGTCCGAGCCCGTCATCGATCATGGCCTGATAGAGCTGGCGGCGTGACAAGAGATAGGGAAGATAGCGCTCCTCCGAATGGGCAGGATCCCGCTCTGCCAGCTCGAAGGCGAGCCATTGATCCCAGTCCGCCGCGGTGAACGGGCGAGCCGGAGCCAGGTCGCTGCCGGTGGGGGCTTGCCACTCCATTGCACCCAGCGCCAGTACTACGCACTCCATGTATTGGTATCCAGCCGCCACGAACCCGGCGATCCGGCTGTTCTGGCCTGCGGCGAGGGGCCACTGGAAGGTACGGTGGCGGATACGGGGATCCCAGCCAATCAGCCTGTCGAAACTGGCCTCGAGCCAGCCCTTGTCACGATCGCTTGGGGGGGTGGGCAGCAACAGGTAGTTGCCGAAGTAGTAGTCTGGAGAGCCCGGGGTGCGCACGGTCCAGAACGCATCATGATCCGTCACCTCGCCCTGATAGCGATCGAACAGCAGATCGGTGGCAAAACCGGGGTGATCTTCCATGATGGGGCTCCTGCAAACGCTTGAATTGCTTATCGGCAGGCGGGGAAAGAAGTTAAAAAAAGGCCGGGAAACCCGGCCAAACAATCACACGCAGATTCAGAACGTCCAGGACGATCCGCCCGCATCATAGCGTGCCTGACAGCATTTTGGGATGGGGTCGCTCATTACTTAGGTTGAATTGCAAAATAAAAAAATCGGCAATCCCCCTTGTCGCTGACAAATCGGTATTGACTTTGATCCATTTTCTCATAAAGATAGAAAGACGTTTAGACGTCCAAACATCCGTTTTGGCGTGAAGGAATGGGTTGCAGGACAGGGAGAGAGCAGATGGGATTTCACAGCGCGCGTCAGGTTGAGGCACTCAACCAGAGTTTGGCGGATCTGGGTGGCGATATATCGGTCAGTTTCGAGTTTTTCCCGCCCAACAGCGAAGGGATGGAGAACACCCTCTGGCAGTCCATCGAGCGCCTGCAGGTGCTGGAGCCCAAATTCGTCTCTGTGACCTATGGCGCCAATTCGGGCACCCGGGATCGCACTCACAAGGTGATCAAGGACATCAAGGAGCGTACCGGCCTCATCGCCGCCCCGCACCTGACCTGTATCGATGCCAGCCGTGACGAGCTGCGCACCATTGCCCGTGACTACTGGAACAGCGGCATTCGCCACATCGTGGCCCTGCGCGGAGACTTGCCCCCCGGCCTCGACAAGCCTGACATGTATGCCACCGACCTGGTTGCCCTGCTCAAGTCCGAAGCCGATTTCGACATCTCGGTCGCCGCCTATCCGGAAGGCCACCCCGAGGCTCGCAGTGCGCAATCCGACCTGCTCAACCTCAAGCGCAAGATAGATGCCGGTGCCAACCGGGCCATTACCCAGTTCTTCTTCGATGTGGAGACCTATCTGCGTTTTCGGGATCGCTGCGCCGCCATCGGTATCGATGCGGAGATCGTGCCGGGGATACTGCCGGTCTCCAACTACCAGACCCTGGCCAAGTTTGCCGGTTTCACCAACGTGAAGATCCCGCGCTGGATGCACCAGCGTTTCGAAGGGCTGGAAAACGATCAGATGACGCGCAACATGGTGGGAGCCAGCATTGCCATCGACCAGGTGCGTGTGCTGAGTCAGGAAGGGGTGAAGGATTTCCACTTCTATACCCTGAACCGCTCAGAGCTGACCTACGCCATCTGTCACACACTGGGTGTGAGGCCGAAAGGTCAGGCCTGATCCGCGGCTCTGATACAGAAAAGCCAATGAGTCTTCTCATTGGCTTTTTGTTTTGGGCGACAGTCAGGGCCGGGTTGGCTGGATCTCCCTGGGCTCGAGATCGATGACTGCATTGCCGGCGGCACCGGGATACTGGTGATAGCTCTGGTCCTGCTCCAGGGTATAGAAGGTGTCGAGGTAGTCGTCGTTGTTGGTCATCCAGGAGTCCGGGAGTGCCTTGACGATACGACCGCCAAGGTCGAGGAAGGGCAGGGCCTCGGGTACGCCACCCGCAGTGAAGCCGAGTTTGAGTGCGTCAATCAGGAGGGCACTCAGCTCCTTGTAATTGACGTTGTCATCCTGCTCCATCATGACCACGTCGACGGCTCCCCAGCGGTAGCGATCCCAATAGACCAGGATCTGGTTGGGGGTGTAGTCGGTGTTGTCGTAGTCGAGATAGGGCATGTCGACGATATCCACCACGGGCTCGTCCCTGCCAGGGTTGACCCCGGCCACGACGGCATAGACCTCGGCGGCGCCCAGCAGCCAGGGCTCCTGATCATCGTTGAGCCTGATCTTCTTGAGAATGCTGGTCTTGAGAGGCGTGGTGTTGCTGGTGGCACGGGGCGTCACCTGCATGTCGGCGGCAGCCAGCGCCTTTCGCATCACCTTCAGGCCGGCATTCTTGGCTTTGACCGGATCGGCCTCCACCACCAGTACCGGTCGCGCCGGCGGCTGGTTCACATCGAGATAGATCGGGCTGCCGGCGCTGTCGAACGCCTCGATGGCGCTCCAGCTCTTTTCGTCATCACTTGGTATGTAGGCAACCAGTGGCTCAACCCCTTGTTGCAGTGCATCCGCCTGGTCCGGATTGGCCAGCCGCAGTTGCATCAGTTCCCTGACCTCGCCATCCAGCCCTTGCCGACTGATGGCCGCCTGGTTGGCATCCCGAGCCTGGCGCTTCAGGCGCGGGCTGGCCTTTTGCAGCAGGTTGGGCAGTGGACTCTGGTATTCCTGATTGTTCAGGAGTGGCAGCAGGTTCTTCTGCTGCAGCGCGAGCTGGCGTGCCAGCTCCCGATCGGTGTCGGCAGCCTGGGTCGTGGTGGCGCCCAGCAGTGCCAGTAACAAAATGAAAGCCTGATTCCTCATCTTCGTTCTCCAGTATTGAGTCTGACAACGGCGCTTGTCGGGAAGGATCTGCGCCGTTTTGTCACTAGAAAGGAATAAGGTTCATATGTGAACGCTCTTCTCAGGATTATGTGCTGCGTCTCACTGGAGTCTCCCCAGATGGTCAGGTCAGGCGCGGAGCCGGTTGACTTGATGCAATGTCACTCCGATCAGCAATCCCCAGCAGGCAGACCCGACCCCGAGCAGGGTGATCCCCGAGGCAGTCACGAGGAAAGTCAGTAGCGCGGCTTCCCGCTCCTTGTCCTGCTGCAAGGCGCTGTGCAAGCTGCTGCCTATGGTGCCGAGCAGCGCCAGCCCGGCCACGCAGGTGACCAGCACCGCAGGGAATGCGCTGAACAGGGCAACCACGGTGGCACCGAAACAGCCTGTGAGCAGGTAGAAACATCCAGCCCACACGGCAGCAGGCCAGCGTCGAGTGACATCGTGATCCACTTCCTTGCCCATGCAGATGGCGGCTGTGATGGCGGCCAGATTGAAGGCGTAACCGCCGAACGGGGCCAGCAGCAAGCCGGTCAGGCCGGTCCAGGTGATCAGGGAAGAAGTGGCCGGTTGATAGCCGTGGGCGCGCAGGATGGCAATGCCCGGCATGTTTTGCGAGGTCATGGTAACGAGAAAGAGCGGGAGTGCGATGCCGAGCAGGGCGTCGATGGAAAAGGCTGGCGAGATCCAGACCGGGGTGGAAAGTTGCCAGTGAACCTCGTTGAGTTGCAGCTCGCCCCTCAGGGTGCAGAGCAGCATGCCGGCAGCCAGGACCAGCACCATGGTGTAGCGGGGCCAGAGGTGGCGACCCAGCAAGAAAGCCAGTAGCAAGGTGCCAAGCAGCAGAGGATCTTGCGGTGCCACCTTGAAGAGATCCAGCCCGAACCTGAGCAAGACTCCGGCCAGCATGGCGGCCGCCAGGGGGGCGGGAATGTGACGCATCAGCCTGTCGAACCAGCCGCTGATACCGCAGAGGGTGATCAGCAGTGAAGAGATGATGAAGGCGCCGATGGCTTCAGCCAGACTGAAGTTCCCCAGGCTGGTGATGAGCAGGGCGGCACCCGGGGTAGACCAGGCCGTCAAGACAGGCACCCGGTAATAGAGGGAGAGGCCGATGCAGCTGACCCCCATGCCGATACCCAGTGTCCATAGCCAGGAAGAGACCTGGGCTGTATCGGCACCGGCGGCCGTGGCGGCCTGGATGATCAAGACGACAGAACTCGTGTAACCCACCAATACGGCGATGAGTCCCGCGACCATGTGGGGGAGGGCTAGGGGCATGGGAAACTTCCTTGTGGATGCTGGTAGCTTGTGCGCTATTGCGTACAATGTGGTTTCGACTATAACGCTGTGCGTTATAGCGCACAATATGGCTCGAAGAAATCGGAGAACAGATGCAGGAGATGAGTCGCTATCTGGCCCAGCGATTGAAAGGGCTGCGCACTGAAAGAGGATGGAGCCTGGATATGGCCGCCCGTGAAACGGGGGTGAGCAAGGCCATGCTGGGACAGATCGAGCGAGGTGAATCCAGTCCGACGGTGGCAACATTGTGGAAGATTGCCACCGGTTTTCGGATCTCTTTCTCCAGTTTCATTGAGCTGACACCAGCGGCACAGGGAGAGACGGTATACCGTATTGCCGATGATATTCGACAGCAGCCGGCGGGAGAGGGGATGCAGGTTGCCCCGCTTTTCCCCTATGAGGCCCGCTTTGGTTTCGAGTTGTTCGAACTGACCCTGCTACCTGGCTACCAGCGGGAATCAGAACCCCATGAACCCGGAGTGACCGAACATGTCATCGTCATCAGCGGTGTGATGGAGGTACTGG